>NVUW01000010.1 GCA_002733205.1 Thalassobium sp.
AGCTGAGTGATCACTCCGAAGCCGTATAAAGCCTTCGTTATTCCCATGAAGAATGGCCCTCAGAACATCTCGAGACACGATTTACCTCTTCTAGCTAACAGTTTCTTAGTAGGCATGATCATTAACACACCTAAACCCTTGTTCAGATTCCCAGCCTAAACCACTGTCCGGGCTGTAAAAATCATCGTTATTTTCTTTTTTGTCAGGATGTAAACGCGCATGCGCACTTTTACCCTGAACTGCTCTTTAGACTTTGCAGCTATCACTTTCCGACAGTAACCAGCGTTTATCTGCTCTTTTTATTCCAGACACGCTGCCGCCCGTCCTTGTATACGCAGGGCAGGAATCGCGTAGTTTTATCATTCGGGATTGTAAGCGGGGAGGGGGTGTGTCCGGACGGTGTGTTCGTACGATATGGCGGCATCCCTGCTGTGGTTCGAGAGTACTGAAATTCGGGGTTGGGTTCAATAATTGATAAAACTGGTTACAAGTGGCAATAGGCGACAATGGCGTTGGTGGGCAGTGCCCACCCTACCTATCAGCGTGAGCGTATGGCTGGCCTGTCGCGGATAAGATCCGCTCCCACAGTGCACAGCCTGCTTTGAAATATGGCTTCGGGCTTTAGCTTGTGCGCCTGCAGGACGCCGGTTTAAACAATCTTCCAGCCTTTGCAGGGAAGTTGCATTCCCTCGCGGAGCGTGGGAACGAGAAGAAGCGTATGGCTGGTTTGTCGCGGATAAGATCCGCTCCCACAGTGCACTGCCTGCTTTGAAATATGGTTTCGCGCTTTAGTTTGTGCGCCTGCAGGACGCCGGTTTAAACAATCCGCCAGCCGTTGCCGGGGCAGTTGCGTTCCCACGCGGAGCGTGGGAACGAGAAGAAGTGTATGGCTGGTTTGTCGCGGATAAGATCCGCTCCTACAGTGCACTGCCTGCTTTGAAATATGGCTTCGCGTGATGGTTTGTGCGCCTGCAGGGCGCCGGGTTGAATGATACTGCGCCGGTACGTCCCGGCATGGATGCCGGGCGAGCGAATAGGCCCATGGACGGGCCATTATTCGTGTTACTGGGATGGCAGGATTATTCAACGCGGGTTAAGTCCTGCACAGCGCGAAGCGGGGAGTTTGCCCGACCGGCGTGAGGGGTAAGACCCCTCAAAGAGGTCATAGGGCCTGGCGGCAGCCAGAAAAGCCAGCCCGCGCAGCGGCATCAAACCTTTAGACGAGGTCAGAACCAACGAGGCGAACGGCCACAAAATAAACCAGATATCGCGGCTGAAAGCCGCTCCCACAATGCACAGCCTGGAGTGCCACGATGCCACTCCAGGCTATAGGAAAGCAGTGGCCAACGCTGGGGCTGGCCGGTTTTTATGCTCCGCTACCGCTTACTTGGCCAGCAAATAATTCACCAATAAAGGCACCGGACGTCCGGTCGCGCCTTTGGTTTTGCCACCGGAATTCCATGCTGTACCGGCAATATCGAGGTGCGCCCATGGCGTGCCTTCGGTAAAGCGCGCCAGGAAGCAGGCGGCGGTGGTGGCACCGGCCAGCGGGCCGCCGATATTGGCGATGTCGGCAAAGTTGGAATCCAGCAGTTCCTGATAATCGTCTTCCAGTGGCAGACGCCATACTTTGTCACCGCTGTGGCTGGCGGCATTCTGCAGTTCGCCGGCCAGGGCTTCGTCGGTGGTGAATAAACCAGAATTAACGCGACCCAGAGCGGCCATGCAGGCACCGGTCAGGGTGGCGATATCTACGATGGAGGCCGGTTTAAAGTTGTCGATACCGTAGGTCAGGGCATCGCACAGTACCAGGCGGCCTTCGGCGTCGGTGTTCAGAATTTCGATGGTTTTGCCTGACAAACTGGCAACGACGTCACCGGGCTTGCTGGCATGACCGGCAGGCATATTTTCGGCGCTGGTGATCATACCAATCACATTAATCGCCGGTTTTAACGCCAGTAAAGATTTCATAGCGCCCAGTACGGAAGCGGCACCACACATATCGTATTTCATTTCATCCATACCCAGACCCGGCTTGAGGCTGATGCCGCCGGTATCAAAGGTGATGCCTTTACCCAGAATCATATGCGGCGCGGCGTTTTTATCGGCGGCACCGTTGTATTTCATGATGATCATTTTGCCCGGCTCAGACGAACCTTTGGCAACGGAAACAAAGGCACCGGCACCCATTTCTTCCAGCTGGTCTTCATCCAGAATGGTCACCTCAAGTGCGCCACTGGCGGCCAGTTCCTGTGCCTGTTCGGCCAGATAGCTTGGGGTACAGATATTCGGTGGCATATTGCCGAGGGTTTTGGCGTAAGCCACACCCTGAGCGACGGCTTCGCCTTTGTTCAGCGCGGCGCTGACATCGCTGCCCAGCCAGATGATGCTGTCGGGCTGGCGAACGTCGTCATCCTGCTTGCTTTTGGTTTCGGTAAAACGGTACAGCGCGTTGCCGAAGGCCATGGCGCTTTGTTCTGCCAGCCATTCTTCGCTCAGGTTATCATTCGCCAGTTCATTCAGGGCCAGCGCGATGCTGCCGGAAAAACCGCTGCATGCGCTGGCGATGGCGTTCAGCACTTTAACCGCGCTGCTGCGGGTCAGGGCGTCTTTACCGGTGCCAACCAGTAATACGCGGCTGGCCTTTACCCCGGCAACGGCCGGCAGTAACAGGGTCTGGGCCAGTTTGCCGCTGATGTCTTTGTCATCGATGCGGGCCTGAATAAAACCGTTACTGGCATTATTGATGGCAGCGGCGGCGTCAGACAGCTTGCCTGACTGGTCGAGAGTGACCACAATACAGCTGGCTTGAACATCGGCGGCAGAATTCGTGGAAATCTGATATTGCATGATGGCTCCTGACGGGAAAAGAAAGGGCAGTAGTGCCTGCCCGTTTGACTCAAAGATGCGTTCAAGTGTACGAAAATCAAGGGCGGAACACAGCCGTTTGTTAGCAATAAGGTAAGTATTTTGATTCTTTTCCGTTATCTGGCCCGGGAACTGGCCGGCTCACTGGTGGCAGTGACCACCGTGCTGCTGATGATCCTGATGAGTGGTCGTCTGATCCAGCAACTGGCCGCCGCCGCCGCCGGTGAGGTGTCGCTGGATATTGTATTTTTTACCCTGTTGCTGCGTTTGCCGTCTTTTCTGGAAATGATTCTGCCTTTGGCGCTGTTTATTTCTATCCTGCTGACCTATGGCCGTCTGTACGCTGAAAGCGAGATGACGGTGCTTACCGCCACCGGTTTTTCGGATAAAAAATTACTCGGTTACACCATGATTCCGGCATTGCTGCTGACCCTGCTGGTCGCCAGTTTTACCCTGGTGCTGAGCCCCTGGGGGGCGCAGAAAATGGAAAGCCTGTATGAAAAACAATCGCAGTTAACCGAGTTTGAATTACTGGCACCGGGGCGTTTTCAGAGTACCGCTAAAGGCTCCCGCGTTACCTATACCGAAACCTTATCGAATGATAAAACCCAGATGCATCAGGTGTTTATTGCTGATGGCAATACCCTGCTTCTGGCTGAACGCGGCACGCAATATGTGAGTGACGAAACCGGCTCACGTTTTCTGGAATTGCATAAAGGCCGCCGTTATGACCTGACACCGGGCAGTGCTCAGCTGCAGGTGCTGGATTTTGATTTATACGGCGTAAAAATTGCCGACGAGCCGGAAGAACGGCGCAAGCTGCGCAAAGAAGCGGTACCAACGCTGGAACTGATCGGCTCGGCCGAGCCCAAGCATCAGGCGCAACTGCAGTGGCGTATTTCATTAATATTAATGGTGCCCATCGTTACCTTAATTGCTTTCCCGTTATCGAAAGTGAATCCGCGTCAGGGGCGTTTTGCCCGGCTGTTTCCCGCCATTGTGTTGTTTATGGTGTATATCTCACTGCTGATTGCTATGACCGGCATGATTGAAAAACGCACCCTGGACCCGGCGATTGGCCTGTGGAGTCTGCATATTGTTTATCTGCTGATTGCGGCGGGTTTGTTGTTACTGCCGGAGTGGATACGCCGGCGCAAGATTAAGGGCCTGTAATGAATCAGCTGGATTCCTACGTTGCGCGTAATGTGTTTATGGCCACGCTGGTGGTCATTATTGTGATTGTTGGCCTGGATGCGATTTTTACCTTAGTAGACGAGCTCGACCAGCTGAAAGGCGATTACCAGTTTGTGCAGGCACTGGAATTTATGGGCCTGCGCCTGCCGCGCCGTGCCTATGAATATATGCCGATGGCGTGTCTGATTGGCTGTCTGGCGGGCCTTGGCAGCATGGCCGCCAACAGTGAATTAACCGTGATGCGGGCGGCGGGTATTTCGGTGGCGCGCATCAGTATTTCGGTACTCAAACCAATGGCGGTACTGATGATTTTCAGTCTGCTGCTGGCTGAGTTTGCCATTCCGACGCTGGAGCGTATTGCTCAGTCACAAAAAGCGGTCGCGCAGGGCAAAGGTGATGCGTTGTCGAATAAAGGCAAGGGTTACTGGCACCGCGAAGGTTACGATTTTATGCGTTTTACCGCGGTCGAGCCGGGTGGTGTGCTGCACGGTGTGACGCTGTATGAATTTGATGTCGACCGCGAACTGCAGCGCGTGCGCACGGCGCAGCGGGCGATTTATCAGCGCTCGCACTGGCAGATGGAAGATGTGCAGGATGTGTTGCTGTTGGGTGACCATACCGAAGTGCGCAGCTTTCCGACTTCTTCGTGGGATACCGAATTAACACCGGAAAGCCTCAGTGTGGTGATGGTGCAGCCACGGGATATGTCGATCTCCAATCTGTTCAGCTATACCCGTTATCTGAGCAAGCAGGGGCTGAACGCCGACAACTATTTATTATCTTTCTGGCGTAAGGTAACGCAGCCTCTGGGCACTTTTGCGCTGGTGATTCTGGGTATTTCTTTTATTTTCGGACCGCTGCGTGCAGTGACGCCGGGTTACCGGATTTTCTCCGGCATTCTGGTGGGGCTGGTGTACAAATACGCGGAAGAATTGCTGGCTCCGGCCAGTATTGTGTTCGGCTTTGCGCCCATCTGGGCGAGCATTATTCCGATTGCCGGCTGCTTTTTACTGGGCGTGCTGCTGATGCGTAAGGCGGGGTAAACCCGCCTCAGGCACAGTTAAAGCGGGCGTTGTACGGTGTTTATTGCATGTTTTTCGGGATATAAACCATTCGCGTCAGGGATGCCATATCGTGCCAGCTGCGCTGCTGTTTATCGAACAACGCCCACCAGAAGCCAAGGCCGGCAAACAACAGCGAGAAAAATCCCACGCCGCTGCGTAACATGCATTGGCTGAGCTGAATGCCGCGGCCATTGCTGTTTTTGTTGTTATCGTTCAGCAGCTTCAGGCCCCAGGCTTTCATGCCAATGGTCTGACCGCCACGGCGCCAGGAATGGCTGTAATAAAGAAAGCTGATCGTAAACATAACCGACATCGACATGGCCGGGCTGAGACGAACAAACTCCGTACTGCCGATGATTTTAGACACGGCTGTTACCAGAAGGCCGCCGAGCAGAATGTACAGCGCAATCAGAACCAGACCATCGTAGGCCATTGCCGCAAGGCGGCGGGTGAGCGGAGCGGTAGGGTAATTCTGATCAGACATAACAGCACCTGTAACGGTCGGCAAATAACAGGCGCGCATCATAACAAAAGTGCTGCGTTGTGGCTGCCAGATAGACCGGTTGCCGGGTAATAAAGCGTCAGGACCAGCGTGAATCGCGGCCGTCGCTGATTCAGATAAGGACAAGGTGTGAACAAAAAACAGGCGTGGCTGCTGGCCGCACGACCCAAAACCCTGCCCGCAGCGTTAGCGCCGGTATTACTCAGCCAAAGCATGGCGGCGGCGGCCGGTGGTTTTTCCTGGTCACTGGCATTGGTGATTCTGAGCTGTGCTTTGGCCTTGCAGGTGGCCGTTAATATTGCCAACGATCTGTTCGATTTCCAGCGTGGTATTGATGACGGCGTGCGCCTTGGCCCGGCGCGCGCGGCACAGTCGGGTTGGCTCAGCGCGCGCGAATTGCAGGGCGGATTAATCCTGAGTTTATTGCTGGCTGTTGTCAGCGGCGGCTGGTTGGTGCTGCAGGGCGGCTGGCCTTTTGCCTTGCTGGGTCTGGCGTCGGTGTTGGGCGTGCTGGCTTACAGTGCCGGGCCTCTGCCTCTGGCGTCCCATGGACTGGGGGAGGTCACGGTCTTTCTGTTTTTCGGTTTGCTGGCGGTGTGTGGCAGTTACTATTTGCAGCGCCAGTCTTTGCCCGTTGAGGTTTGGCTGGCCGCTGTGCAGATGGGGCTACTGACGGCAGCGATTATGTTGGTTAATAATCTGCGTGACCGGGACAGCGATAAGCTGGCCGGCAAAACTACCCTGGCATTATGGTTGGGCGAGCAGGGAAGTCGTGTGCTGTATGCCGCTCTGATTTTGCTGCCTTTGCTGTTGCTGCCAGCAGGAACGTTAAGTTTTGTCTGGTGTGCGTTACCGGCAGCGCTGTGGCTGGTATTGCGAATCTGGCGGCGTAGCGGAATAAAACTGAACCGGCAGCTGGCGCAGACCGCGCTGTTTTGTCTGTTGTTTGCGTTATTGCGCGCGTTGGATTTTCTCGCGTTTTAATTGCCCCTGAGGCTGCAGATCAATTTTCAGAACGGTTGCAAAGGTTAGACTTTCAGGATTGATATTATGAACACAGGCAGGAGAGTTAAATGGTTAATTTAGGTGATATCCGCCGGCAATACACTCAGGGCCGGTTAGACGAACAAACCGCAGCAGCGGACCCTATGACCCAGTTTCATGCCTGGTTTGAGCAATATCGCGGCACCGACCCGCTGGAGCCAACCATTATGACGGTTGCTTCGGTGGATGCCGCAGGCCAGCCCTGGCAGCGTATTTTGCTGCTGAAAGCCTACGACGAAAACGGCTTCGTATTTTTCACCAATTACGACAGCAATAAAGGCCAGCATTTTGCAGAAAACGCCCGTGCCAGCCTGCATTTTTTCTGGATTAATCTGGAGCGTCAGGTGCAGGTGCAGGGAATGGTCGAAAAAATCAGCCGTGCCGAGGCAGAAGCGTATTTTCATTCCCGCCCGCGGGAAAGCCAGCTCGGTGCCTGGGCCTCTGCGCAGAGTCGTCCTCTGGCCGACCGCGCTACACTGGAAGCCCAATTTGCCGAAGTTTCCAAACAGTATGAAGGGCAGGAGGTTCCACTGCCGGATTACTGGGGCGGTTATCGGTTAAAACCTGCGCGTATGGAATTCTGGCAGGGTGGTGAGCACCGTTTGCACGATCGGCTCGAATATTCGCTGGCTGACCGTGAGTGGAAAAAACAGCGGTTAAATCCATAGCCATTATCTGAATGCAAAAAAGCCCGGATTTTCCGGGCTTTTTACGTTCAGGTTTTATCGTTCTGGCTGAGCATCAGAGTTTTGCCATTAAAGATTCGGCCTGAGGAATATAACTGCCACCAAACAGCAAGGCATGATTGAGCAGATGGTATAGCTGATACACCGGCTTGCGTTGTTCATGATTGTCAGCGGAAGAATTAACGCTTTCATAGCCGTCGTAGAATTTTTTCGGGAAGCGGCCAAATAACTCGGTCATGGCCAGGTCCGTTTCGGCATCGCCATAATAACTGGCGGGGTCGAATAATACCGGGTACGACAAATGTTTATCCGGATTAAAACCAATATTCCCCGACCACAAATCGCCGTGCAGTAATGCTGCCTCAGGCTGATGATTATCTAATATTTCTTTCGCCCGCTGTAATGCACGGTTGCTGTGGGCAAGGCGGATACCACGGTCCAGTAATTGTGTCAGCAAGGGTTGCAGGCGCTGGCCGATAAAAAAATCGCACCAGTTGGCATTCCAGCGATTATCCTGAGCGGTTTCGCCACACCAGGTCATGCGCTCAAAACCGTAGCCTTTATCGGTTGTATAATGATGCATCTGTGCCAGCTGCTGACCGGCACTGAACCAGTCACCATGCACCGCCAGTGGAATATGCTGCAAAATAAGATAAGACATAGGCTGCATATCCGCACGCTTGAGTGAGCCCAGAGCCAGCGGAGCACAGGCGGCCATGGTCTGTGTTGCCAGCATGCGTAACAGGCATTCCTGTTCGGCGGCAAAGTGCGGCAGATATTCCAGATCCTGACACTTGATAAAAAACGCACCGGCTGCGGTCTGCACACTGAACTGCAATTGGTTTTTATGCTGGTGACGACTGAATCCACGTAAATCGGTAGCCGATGGAAACAGCAGGCGATTATTCACCGCATCGGCCAGAACATCGCGAAGGAATGGCTGAGCTGTGTGGTCGTCATGGTAACCGGATGCGCGCTCATCAAGGGCAAAAGCATGGTTCATAGCACAACACTCTGACGTTAAACAGTCGTACAGTGTATGGCTGCAGAAAATGAAATAATGCTGAGCAGTTAACACTTTCATACCTCAGACTGAGCGCTTTATGGGGCTTTTACCAAGGAATTACGTTCTGGTTACGGAGTGTTAACACAGCGGTGTTTTCCTGCTTCGCAGCCTGTTCGCTCTGTAATTTACGCTTGCAGCGCTGACTGCAATGAATGCCGATTGTTCTATATTCCAGGTTGGTGAAAGATGAGCTGGCCTTTTCCTGGCAACACGCAAAGGAAACCGTAGTGGCCGATTAATCCGCTACGACGAACACAGTAGTCGGCAGAAACGGTTTATTAATAACCAGTGGTTACTTAATATTGGCCGCAGTCAAAATGCCCCGAGTGGGCCGGAGAGCCGAATGAAATACCCCATCATCGCTGCGGGTGCCGCCACCGTGCTGATATTACTGGTTGTTATCCCGATGTTGTTGAGCGGTTGTGCCAGCAGCCGGGTCAATGCAAGCGCTCAGGCAGAACGGCTGCAACAGTCGCCGCAATACGATACGGCAGAACAGCAATTTACCAACCCGGTTCCACGCCCTGCGCATGGCTTGAAAGAGGTGGCCGGTATTTTCTGGGAGCTGGCGACCGGCAAGCATCCGCGCTCGGTGCCATCGCAGGCTATTCCGGTGCGCTCTTTTAATGCTGAGGAACTGCAGCAGTTACCAGCCGGTGAGCATCGCGTATACCGCATTGGCCACTCAACCTTACTGCTGGCACTTAATGGCGAACTCTGGCTGCTGGACCCGGTATTCTCCGAACGTGCCTCCCCGGTGCAATGGGCCGGCCCTAAACGCTTTCATCAGCCGCCCATTGGCCTGGATGAATTGCCGCCACTGACTGGCATTATTATTTCCCATAACCATTATGACCATCTGGATGAAGCCAGCATTCGTGCGCTGGCTGATCGTGCCGAAGGTTTTTATGTACCCCTGGGCCTGGGCCAATATTTGCGGGACTGGGGCGTCAACGAAGAACGCATTCACGAACACGACTGGTGGCAGGAAACTCAGGTTGGTAACACCTTAGTTGCGGCCACTCCGGCGCAGCATTTTTCCGGTCGTGGAGTGCTGGATGGTGATGAAACCCTGTGGGCGTCCTGGGTGATTATCCGCGACGATAAACGCTATTTTTTCAGTGGTGACGGCGGCTATTTTGATGGCTTTAAAACCATTGGCGAACGCTATGGCCCGTTCGATTTAACCATGGTCGAAAACGGTGCTTACAACCCGCGCTGGGCGCATGTGCATATGATGCCGGAGCAAAGTGTACAGGCGCATATCGATTTACGTGGCAAGCAGATGCTGCCCATCCATAACAGCACCTTCGACTTGTCTATTCATGCCTGGTACGACCCGCTGGAGCAGGTACGGCAACAGGCCGAACAACGCAATATTGCGCTGGTTACACCAACCATTGGCGAAGGCGTTATTATCGGCAGCGAACAGCGCTTCAGTTACTGGTGGCAGCCGTTAATTGAGCAGGACGTTGCCGGTCAGGAAAATAAAGTGCAGGAAATAGAAACTGTTGCGGAAGAGGGCGACGATGATAAACGGTTGGTGCAGGGTAAAATGGATCAGAATTAATAAATGATTTTCCATTAAGTTATTGCTGTTTATTATCGTAGAGGGAAATCAGTGATTCTTGAATTTATACGAGATACTTCCAAGGTTATGCCTGTATCAGATGTGGCTGATCAGATTCGTTGCCTCAGAGTCTGGCACTGCAAATATAAAACGAATAAAGAAATATCCCATTACAAAAATTTGGTTGAATTGGAAATCGCGGGTTTTAAAGAAGAATCATTTGATATTCTTTCTGGGCTGAAGGGCCTGAAATCTCTGCGCGTTCTGCATATGCCAAAGCTGATGTCACTTTCTGGATTGGAGGCTCTGGATAATTTAGAAGCACTGTCTTTGGAAACTTTACCGTCATGGGATTCCAGCAGTAAGAAGACGACTGTCAAAAGTTATGAGCCTCTTCTGGGCTTAAATAAACTGGCATCTTTGAATCTTCTTTCTATCGTTCCTGAGCAAAGAAGTATCAAGGAGTTGGCTTGTCTAAGTCATTTAAGATCAGCCCAAATTGCTGGGGTGGCTCGCCGAGATATTGAGGCGTTTTTTGCTGATAATAGCCATATCGAAAGAAAATATCGGTTTCAGCGATTCTGAACAGCGCAAGACGAAAAAGCCCGCGAGTATTTGCATACTTCGCGGGCTTTATAATTCGTGGTAGCTATGACTGGACTTGAACCAGTGACCCCAGCATTATGAATGCTGTGCTCTAACCAGCTGAGCTACATAGCCACATTGTTACCTGAAAGAAGTTACCAGTGCTTGCCGCATTGCTCCGTTCAAGTGGCGCGTATTATGCCAGCATTCTTTTACCTGTCAAACATTTTTTTCTGAGATTTTTCAAAGAGTTACTAATCTGCGCGAAAGCCCGCGCTGTGGCCTTGTGTTGCTATGGCCATAGCAGACTGTAGCGCTCAGTGTGGTGTGCCGATGATGGCTACAGTGAAGCGGATATTGTCTGGTGGCCAGGTTGGCAGCAGCTACCCGCAGCCGATAAAAAAGCCCCGCCGTTTCCGGTGGGGCTTTTTTGTCAGCGTTTCAGCCTGCGGGCAGGGGTCAGATAACCCCTTGTTCCTGCAGGTCGGCGATCAGGGAGTCGAGGCTTTCCTGATCGGCGGCGAGGCTGATGTCGGCGCCATCGGCACCGCCGGCAACCAGTACGACCAGACCTGCGTCTTTCAACAGCTGGGCGTGTTCGTTGCTGGCAATGGCTGCTACGCGTCCCATTTCAAACAGACGGCGGTCGAGGCCCTGAACCACTTGCTCAGCATTCACGGCGTTAACGGCGATGATGGCTGGCTTCTGGTTAAAGCGACGGGCTTTTTCCGCAGCGGTTACCGGGGTGTTGTCGTCGGAGGCGCTGGCTGCGCCGACGATCATGCCGGCACCAATGGTGACGTTGCTCAGGCGGTCGATGATGATGAATGCGCCGGTACCCGGAATTCTGCTGTAGCAGTCAAAAGGTACGGCTTTATCCAGCGAGACTTCCACCAGGGCGATTTCGTTCAGGTTAACCTGATCAGCCAGGCTCTGTTCCAGCGTGTTGACGTCCACCAGATGGTGAATCTTGCTGACGGTACCGGCGGTTGAGCTGGAGGCAAATTTCAGGTCGTAGGGTTTTCCCGGAACCAGTGGGTTTTCGGTCATCCATACGATGTCGGCGTTGAGTTTTTTACCCACGGTTGGCAGGTCGTTGAGCTTAACGATAACGTCGCCACGGCTGATGTCGATTTCGTCTTCCAGGGTCAGGGTAACGGCCTGACCGGCGAAGGCTTCTTCGAGGTTGCCGTCGAAGGTCACGATGCTTTCAACCTTGCTGGTTTTCTGCGATGGCAGCGCCATGATGGTATCGCCGGGTTTGACGATGCCGGAGGCGATGGTGCCGCAGAAACCACGGAAGTCGAGGTTCGGACGGTTAACGTACTGTACTGGCAAGCGGAAGTTTTCCAGGTTTTTGTCCTTGGCAATTTCCACGCTTTCGAGAATTTCCATCAGCGTCTGACCGGTATACCAGGCGGCGCGTGTGCTGCGCTCGACCACGTTGTCGCCGTCGAGGGCGGACATCGGGACAAAGTGAATGGCGCTCAGTTCCAGGTTCAGGTTTTTGGCGAAGTCGAGGTAGTCTTCGCGGATCTGGTTAAAGCGCTCTTCGCTGAAGTCGAGCAGGTCCATTTTGTTAACCGCAACGACCAGGTGCTTAATACCCAGCAATGAGGCGATAAAGCTGTGGCGCTTGGTTTGGGTCTGCACGCCATAACGTGCGTCGATCAGAATAATCGCCAGATCACAGGTGGAGGCACCTGTGGCCATGTTGCGGGTGTACTGTTCGTGCCCCGGTGTGTCGGCAATGATGAATTTGCGCTTGGCGGTACTGAAATAGCGGTAGGCTACGTCAATGGTGATGCCTTGCTCGCGCTCTGCCTGTAAGCCATCGACCAATAAGGCGAGATCGGGGCGGTCGCCGGTGGTGCCGACTTTGCCGCTGTCTTTGGTGACGGATGCCAGTTGATCTTCGTAGATCATTTTGGAATCAAACAGCAGACGACCGATGAGGGTCGATTTGCCATCGTCAACGTTGCCGCAGGTTAAAAAGCGCAGCAGTTCTTTGTTTTCGTGCTGCTTCAGGTACTCAAGAATATCGGCAGCGATCAGATCGGATTGGTGTGACATATCAGAAGTACCCCTCTTGCTTTTTCTTCTCCATCGAACCCGATGAATCGTGGTCGATAGCACGGCCCTGACGCTCAGATGTCGTGGTCAGCAGCATTTCCTGAATAATTTCCGGCAGGGTTTCTGCCTCAGATTCGACCGCACCGGTCAGCGGATAGCAGCCCAGGGTACGGAAGCGTACGGATTTCATTTCCGGTACTTCGTCTTCTTTTAAAGGCATGCGCTCGTCGTCGACCATAATCAGCATGCCGTCACGCTCAACCACCGGACGCTTGGCGGAATAGTACAGCGGTACGATGTTGATGTTTTCGAGGTAGATGTATTGCCAGATATCCAGCTCGGTCCAGTTCGACAGTGGGAAAACGCGGATGCTTTCGCCTTTGTTTACTTTGCCGTTGTAGATATTCCACAATTCCGGACGCTGGTTTTTCGGGTCCCAGCGGTGCTTGCTGTCACGGAAAGAATAAACACGCTCTTTGGCGCGGGATTTTTCTTCGTCGCGGCGCGCACCACCAAAGGCGGCGTCAAAACCGTACTTGTCCAGTGCCTGCTTCAGGCCCTGGGTTTTCATTATGTCGGTGTGCTTGGATGAGCCGTGGGTGAACGGGCCAACGCCTTGCTCTACGCCTTCCTGATTGATGTGTACGATCAGATCCATGCCCACTTCTTTGGCCATTTTGTCGCGGAACTCAATCATTTCTTTGAATTTCCACGTGGTATCCACGTGCAGCAGCGGAAATGGCGGTTTGCCCGGATAAAAGGCTTTACGGGCCAGATGCAGCATCACGGCAGAATCTTTGCCGATGGAGTACAACATCACCGGATTGTCGAATTCAGCGGCGACTTCGCGGATGATATGAATACTCTCCGCTTCCAGCTGCTTTAAGTGCGTCAGGTTGTAGTCAGTCATTTTGGTCTGATGGCTCCCAAAAGGTAGGTGTGGGGCAATGTAAATTGCGCGAAATATACCAAGTTGCCAGATATATAAGAAGGTATATTCAATAACATTTAGCTATATGTATATGGTGAAGAAGATGCTTTGGTTTGGCTGGCTCAGTGCCTGCCATTGCAGGCTTCAGCCGTTGCGGATAGTTATCGGACCGATGAGGAAAAGAGCCCATGGCGCAGGAACAGAAAGTCAGTATCACAGGCCCGGCCGGAATGCTGGATGGCCGCTGGCAGGTGGCAGAGCAGACGCAGTTGGGCGTATTGATGTGCCATCCGCATCCGCTGTTTCACGGCACGATGGATAACAAGGTGGTGACCACCGTAACACGTACGGCGGCCGGGTTGGGGTTGCCGACGCTGCGCTTTAATTTTCGCGGTGTCGGTAACAGTGAAGGTGTTCACGATAAGGGTGTGGGCGAGCAGGATGATGTGCTGGCGGCGCTGAACTATGCGCGTAACGAACTGGGCTGGCAAAAGGTGATTCTGGCGGGGTTTTCTTTCGGTGCCGGTATGGCCTGCTTAAGCGCCTGCCGCGCGCCGGAAGGCATTGCTGCACTGGTGCTGCTGGCACCGGCGGTGCATCACTTCGATGCGCCCAATCAGCTGCCTTATGAGTTTGAAACCTTTATTTATATGGGCGATGCCGATGAGGTGGTGCCTTTCGATGAAGTCAGCGACTGGGCTGAACGCGTCGTGCCAACGCCGCACTATCAGGTGTTCTGTGAGGGCAGCCATTTCTTCCATGGTCGCCTGACCGACATTAAAGCCAGTTTGCAGGAAGACTGGACGCCGTTGCTTAAGGCGGTCGGGCTGGGCTGAGAGGGGTGAGTTGAGAGGGTTGGGAAGATGGCTGGGCTGAGTCAGGGGAAAAGGGCGGTTTGGCAGGTTATTCCTGTCGTCCGACCTTGGTCAGGATTTGCACTTTTGCCCATGCTTGGTTAAATTGCGCGCCCTGAATTTTCTTCCGCGATGTGCGCCCGCACGGACGGAACTGCCCAATATCCCACTTATATAAGGGAGACTGTCTGTGTCTACGCCCTGGGAACTCTATCAAGCTGATCTGCAACGTGATGACTTTTCCTATGATGCTGCGCAGGAAATGGCGGTAAAGCATCTGCAACGTCTGTTTGACGATCTGGTTGCTGCGGAAAATCGCCGCACGCAGCAAGGGTTGTTCGGCAAGCTGGCCGGCAAGCTGAGTAAGAAAAAACCGGAGCCGGAAAAGGGTATTTATTTCTGGGGTGGGGTTGGCCGCGGTAAAACTTATCTGGTCGATACTTTTTACGATGCGCTGCCGTTTGAACGCAAAATGCGCACCCACTTTCACCGCTTTATGCAGCGTGTGCATCGTGATCTGACGTCTTTGGCGGGCGAAAAGAATCCGTTAAATATCGTTGCTGACCGGATTGCTGCTGAAGCTGCGGTGATCTGCTTCGATGAATTCTTTGTCTCGGATATTGGCGATGCGATGATTCTTGCTGGTCTGATGCAGGAGTTATTCGACCGTGGCGTAACGCTGGTGGCAACGTCCAATATTGTGCCAGACGGTCTGTATAAAGACGGTTTGCAGCGTGACCGTTTTATTCCGGCGATTAAGCTTTTAAACAAGTACACCGAAGTGGTTAACGTTGATTCTGGTGTCGACTACCGTTTGCGCACCCTGGAGCAGGCTGAGCTGTACCATTACCCGCTGGACAGTGGCGCAGAAGCCAGTCTGCAGAAGAGCTTCGACAGCCTGATTGCCGATCCGCGTCACGTCAAAACCGACTGTAATGTTAAAATTCTTGGCCGCAAAATTCCGGCGAAGGCACTGTGTGATGACATCGCCTGGTTTGAATTTACCGCCCTGTGCGATGGCCCGCGTTCGCAGAACGATTACATTGAGCTGGGTAAGCAGTTCCACGCCATCCTGATTTCGAATGTGCCGGTCATGGGCATTAAAAATGACGATCTGGCGCGTCGCTATATCAACCTGATTGACGAATTTTACGACCGTGGCGTAAAGGTGATTATGTCGGCCGATGCGGCGATTCCGGCGATTTACGGCCAGGGTAAGCTGGAGTTTGAATTCCAGCGTACCACCTCGCGCATGCTGGAGATGCAATCCCACGAGTATCTGGCGCGCGAACACCGCGCCGAGTAATAGCCGGCCGCATTTGCGGCCTTACTGTTACCTCTTAGGGCCTGTTAATACTAATTAAACAGGCCTGTTATCGGCTAAAAATTTCTCAGACAAGGCGCTGAGAGTGTGGCCTAACGGGTTCAGCGAGCGAACAGCAACGCAGAATGAGGGATTTTTAGCCATAACCCTTCGGGCTGAGGCCAGTTTTCCCCATTAACATCTTCGTTCGTCATTCATTTAACCCGTTAATATCCCTCCTCACTCCTTGTTCTGAGAAAAACTGGCTCTCAGCAGGCCCGATTCAATTAGTGTTAACAGGCCCTAGTCAAAAAAACGCAGCTGCCGCATTGCCGGGGCTGCGTTTTTTTATGCCTGCTTTCCGGGAAATGAGTATTTTTGCCGCTGTTCTGCACAATAATTCCATTGATATCTAATTAATTTTTACCTTCTGGCGGGGCCCTCTGGTGCCCATGATGGCAGGCCTGGCGATGTTTTGAGCATGCTCTCGGCTGCTGTTTGGCTCGATTGTTAAGGTTGATCCATAGAGCACTAAACTTTAGACTCGTATTGATTGAACGTTCAATCAATGGCGGGAAAGCAGTTGAGTAACGGTTTAAACAGAGCAAATATCGAGGGTGTACGGCGTCAGCAATTAATCGATGCCACGCTGAAATCTATTGAACTCTATGGGTTTCAGGGCACCACCATCGTCACCATCAGTAAGCTGGCCGGGATGTCGTCAGGCATTATCAGTCATTATTTTGGTGGCAAGCAGGGCGTGATTGAAGCCGCCGTGCGTTATCTGCTGGAGCAGCTCAAGCAGGGTTTGTTGCTGCAGTTGCAGGCAGGGCAGGCGCGTCAGGTGTCTCCGCGTGAGCGTCTGATGATGATTGTGGAAACCAATTTCGCCGGTTTTCAGCGCTCGTCGTCAGCCACGGTTACCTGGCTGGCGTTCTGGGCGAAAGCCATGCATGACCCGGCTTTGGCCCGCTTACAGCGGGTTAACAGCCAGCGTCTGAGCAGCAATCTGTTGTATTCCTTCCGTCAGTTAATCGCTGACCCCGCTGCGGCCCGTGATGCTGCGGCGATGACTGCCGCCATGATTGATGGCATGTGGTTGCGCAGTACGCTCAATCTGACACCCGCTACCGACGAGGCTTTTAACGAAGCCGAGCGTCTGTGCAAAGCCTTTATTGATTCACTGATAGCGACCAGCGGTCGCGCCGATGAGGTCTGAATCCATGCGACTGATGAATTTTATTGATGGCCAGTTAATGGCTAACCAAAGCGGTGAAACCTTCGACGTTATTAATCCGGCGACTGCGGAAGTGGCCTATCAGGTGGAAGTCGCCGACGACAGCATTAAAGCCGCTGCGCTGGCCAGTGCCCAGCGTGGTTTTGAGCAATGGTCGGCAACCCCGGCAATGGAACGCAGCCGTATTTTATTAAAAGCGGTGGCTCTGCTGCGTGAGCGCAACGATGAACTGGCTGCCGGTGAAGTACGGGATACCGGTAAACCCTGGCAGGAAGCCTCCGTAGTGGATGTGGTTACCGGTGCTGATTCGATTGAATTTTTTGCCGGTATCGCACCAGCCATTGAAGGCAATCAGCAGGATTTAGGCGGTGATTTTTATTACACCCGCCGCGAACCACTGGGTATCTGCGCCGGTATCGGTGCGTGGAATTATCCGCTGCAGATTGCCTGCTGGAAATCTGCCCCGGCGCTGGCGTGTGGTAATGCGATGATTTTTAAACCGTCGGAAGAAACCCCTTACGGCGCGGTAAAACTGGCGGAAATATTTATCGAAGCCGGTGTGCCTGCCGGTGTGTTTAACGTTGTGCATGGTGCCGCGGAAGTGGGAGCCTGGCTGACGGCAGAAGAGCGCATTGCCAAAGTATCGTTTACCGGCGAAGTCGGCACCGGCAAAAAAGTAATGGCTGCTGCGGCTGGCAGTTTAAAAGACGTAACCATGGAATTGGGTGGTAAATCGCCGCTGATTATTTTTGACGATGCCGATCTCGACGATGCGGTATCGGCGGCCATGCTGGCGAATTTTTATACCCAGGGCGAAATCTGCACCAATGGTACGCGGGTATTTGTGCACGAAGCAGTGTATGACGAATTTATGCAGCGTCTGCTGAAACGTACCGAAAATAATATTGTGGCGGGTCATCCGATGGACCCGGACGTGAATTTCGGCGCTTTAATCTCGGCCAAGCACCAGCAACTGGTGCTGAGTTATATCGACAAAGGTAAAGCCGAAGGTGCGACGCTGGCCAGTGGTGGTTTTGCGCTGGCACCGGACAGTGCGCCTAACGGCTATTTTGTTGCACCCACCATTTTTACCGATTGCCGCGATGATATGACCATCGTGCGCGAAGAAATTTTTGGCCCGGTAATGTCGGTGCTGACCTTCCGCGATGAAGACGAAGTGGTGCGTCGTGCCAACGATACCCGTCTGGGTCTGGCGGCCGGTGTCTTTACCCGCGATATTCGCCGTGCGCACCGGGTTATTCACCAGATGCAGGCCGGTATTTGCTGGATTAATGCCTATGGTGCCTCACCGGCGGAAATGCCCGTAGGTGGATATAAATTGTCCGGTATCGGTCGTGAAAACGGCGTCGAAACCATTAAACACTACACCCAGTTAAAAGCGGTGTACGTGGGTATGAATCCACTGGAAAGCCCATTCTGAGGAGTGCCCATGAACGAATTTGATTACATTATTGTCGGTGCCGGTTCTGCCGGTTGTGTGCTGGCGAATCGTCTGAGCGAAGATCCTCAGGTATCGGTACTGCTGCTCGAAACCGGTGGTTCGGATAAAAGTATTTTTATTCAGATGCCAACTGCATTGTCCATTCCGATGAATACCAAAAAATACGCCTGGCAGTTTGAAACCGAGCCGGAGCCGTATCTGAATAACCGCCGCATGCATTGCCCGCGCGGTAAAGTGCTGGGTGGCTCGTCATCCATTAATGGCATGGTGTATGTGCGTGGCCACGCCCGTGATTTTGATGAGTGGGCAGAAGCTGGCGCGAAAGAATGGGATTACGCCCATTGTTTACCCTATTTTAAAAAGGCCGAAACCTGGGCCTTTGGTGGTGATGAGTATCGCGGCGACAGCGGACCGTTAGGCGTTAATAACGGCAATAATATGCAGAACCCGCTGTACGGTGCTTTTATTAAAGCCGGGCAGCAGGCTGGCTATGACTTTACCGCCGACTATAACGGTAAGCAGCAGGAAGGTTTCGGCCCTATGCATATGACGGTTAAAAATGGCCTGCGCTGGTCAACCGCCAATGCCTATCTGCGTCCGGCGATGAAACGCAATAATTTAACCGTGATTACCCATGCGCTGGTGCATAAGGTTCTTTTGGACAAGCAGCCGGATGCATTGCGTGCGACCGGTGTGCGCTATGAGCGTAAAGGTAAGATTGAAAATCTGCGTGCGCGTAAAGAAGTTATTTTGTCGGCCGGTTCCGTTGGTTCACCGCATATTCTGCAGTTATCCGGTATTGGTCCGCGTGAGGTACTGGAGAAAGCCGGTATTGAAGTGAACCATCACTTACCCGGTGTCGGAGAAAATCTGCAGGATCATCTGGAGTTTTATTTTCAGTTTAAATGCAAACAGCCCATTACCCTGAACAGCAAGCTGGGGTTGTGGAGCAAGTTTTTAATTGGCAGTCGCTGGATATTTACCCGTAAAGGTTTGGGGGCAACCAATCATTTTGAATCCTGTGGTTTTATCCGCTCTAAAGCCGGGGTTGAATGGCCGGACCTGCAATACCATTTTTTACCCGCAGCAATGCGTTATGACGGCCGAACGGCATTCGATGGTCATGGTTTTCAGGTGCATATCGGTCATAACAAACCGAAAAGCCGCGGCCATATTCAGGCTGTCAGCGCTGATCCGCACAGCGCACCGCGTATTCTGTTTAATTATCTGCAACATGAGGATGACCGTGAAGGCTTCCGCGACTGTGTAAAGCGAACGCGTGAAATTATTGGTCAGCCGGCATTTGATGCTTATCGCGACGGTGAAATTCAACCGGGCGAACAGGTGCAAACGGATGAACAGATTGATGAATTTGTACGCAGTAATGTCGAGAGCGCTTATCACCCGTCCTGCTCCTGCAAAATGGGCACCGATGAATTGGCCGTGGTTGATCCAGAAACCCGCGTTCATGGTGTGCAAGGGCTGCGCGTGGTTGATTCTTCTGTTTTTCCGACCATTCCGAACGGCAATTTAAATGCGCCCACAATTATGGTGGCCGAGCGGGCGGCGGATTTTATCCGCAGTCGTCTGACGGGCCACTCACAGATATTACCTCCCAGTAACGCAGAGGTTGGTATGGAAGCCAACTGGAAAGAAAAACAACGGACTAATCCGCCGGCCTGATCCGGCAAAAAAACGCAGGAGAGAACGATGACTTTACGAACGATTTTATTATCCATGGTATTGGCTGCAGGTTCTGCCGCTCAGGCTGAACAGTGCGATACGGTACGCTTTTCCGATGTTGGCTGGACGGATATTACCGCCACCACCGCACTGGCTTCTGTAGTGCTGGAAAGCGCTGGCTATGAAACCAATACGCAGTTGTTATCGGTGCCGGTGACGTATAAATCGCTGGAAAACAGCGATATTGATGTGTTTCTGGGCAACTGGATGCCAACCATGGAAGGCGATATTAAAGCCTACCGTGAACGTGGCACAGTCGATACCGTGCGTAAAAATCTGAGCGGTGCCAAATACACACTGGCTGTGCCTCAGTATGTCTATGATGCCGGGGTAAAAACCTTTGCGGATATCGCGAAATTTGCCGATAAATTCGACCAGAAAATCTACGGAATTGAGCCGGGTAACGATGGTAACCGCCTGATTCAGGACATGATTGATCAGAACGCTTTTGGCCTGAAAGGCTTTGAAGTAGTGGAATCAAGCGAAGCCGGTATGTTGTCGCAGGTTAAGCGTAAAACCCGTCGTGATAAGTGGATTGTATTTCTTGGCTGGGAACCACACCCGATGAACAGTAACTTTAACCTGGCCTACCTGGAAGGCGGTGATGATTTCTTTGGCCCGGATCTGGGTGGCGCATCGGTCTTTACCAACACCCGTAAAGGCTATGTTGGCCAGTGTGCGGAAATTGGTAAATTCCTTAACAATCTGAGCTTTACCCTGGAAATGGAAAATCAGGTGATGGCGGCCATCCTTGATGATGGTAAAAAACCCAAAGCCGCAGCGACCCAATGGCTGAAACAGAATCCCGACGTACTGAGCGTCTGGCTGAAAGACGTTAAAGCCGCCGATGGCTCGCCAGCTTTAAGCAAGGCACAGGCTGCTTTCCGTTAAGTATCCATAAAACAGGAAGTCTGTTCACTGAATGTTCTGACTTCCTGCTTAAATTTCTGTTCTTTTTTTACAGATTTTTCAATTACGTGAGTCCTAATTCAACTACGTGAGTCTTATGGATAGTTTTAAAATTCCACTCGGTGAATACATCGAGCTGTTTTTCGACTGGCTGGTGGACAACACCTCCGGTTTCTTTGATGCCATGGCCGAATCACTGGAATGGCTTATCAGTTCCAGTACCGATGCTCTGACCTGGATGCATCCGGCCGCTTTTATTGTGGTTCTGGCGCTGTTCGCGTTCTGGCTGCACCGTTCTGTGGGGCTGGTGCTGTATGCCGTTGCCTCGTTATTACTGATCTGGAATCTTGGGTACTGGGTCGAAACCATGCAGACCTTATCGTTGGTTCTGTATGCCACGCTGTTTTGTATTTTGTTAGGTCTGCCGATTGGTATTTATGCTGCGCATCATCCGCGCTTATACACCGTATTACGGCCGGTGCTGGATTTGATGCAAACCGTTCCGCCCTTCGTGTATTTAATTCCGACGCTGACATTATTCGGATTGGGGGTTGTACCCGGTCTTATTTCCACCATTATTTTTGCCATTGCCGCGCCGGTACGTCTGACGTATCTGGGTATTTCTGAGGTGCCGAAAGAAATGGTTGAAGCAGGTCAATCGTTTGGTGCGACCCGCTCACAGTTGTTGTGGCGTATCGAGCTGCCGGCAGCGGCGGCCAATATTGCCGCCGGTGTGACGCAGTGCATTATGTTATCACTGTCGATGGTGGTGATCGCGGCGTTGGTTGGTGCTGATGGTTTGGGTAAGCCTGTGGTCCGGGCATTGAATACCGTGGACATTGCCAGTGGTTTTGAAGCGGGTTTGGCCATTGTTCTGTTGGCGATTTTACTGGATCGCCTGTGCAAACAACGTGAGCAGGTGGGCTGATATGATCGAAATTAAACATCTTGATGTGGTCTTCGGCGCGCAGCCGCAACAGGCGCTGGCGTTGCTTGATCAGGGGCTGGATCGCGAACAGGTTCGTGCTCAGAGCGGTTCTTTGATTGCCGTTAAAGATGCATCGTTAACGGTAAAACGCGGTGAAATCTGCGTATTGATGGGGCTGTCCGGTTCCGGTAAATCCAGCCTGTTGCGTTGTATTAATGGCCTGAACCCGGTTGCCCGCGGTGCGGTGAATATTGAGCATGAAGGTGAAATGCTCGACTTTGCCAGTGCCGATGCGCAAACCCAGCGCGATATCCGTATGCGCCGGATTTCCATGGTGTTTCAGAAATTTGCATTAATGCCCTGGCTGACGGTGGAGCAGAACGTTGCGATGCCACTGGAATTACAGGGCTTGCCGAAAGCTGAAATCAAGCGCCGGGTGAACGAGCAGCTTGAGGTTGTTGGTTTGGCTGAATGGCGCAAGCTTAAGCCAGGTAAGCTATCCGGCGGTATGCAGCAGCGGGTCGGTCTGGCACGGGCGCTGGCGGTTGAATCCGATATTTTATTAATGGATGAGCCATTTTCGGCGCTGGACCCATTAATCCGTACTCAGTTGCAGGACGAATTATTGCAGCTGCAGGAAAAACTGAAAAAGACCATTATTTTTGTCAGCCACGATCTTGACGAAGCGCTGAAGCTTGGCAGCCATATCGCCATAATGAAAGACGGTGAAATTGTGCAGCACGGTAAGCCGGAAAGCATTGTTCTGAACCCGGCGAACGATTATGTCCGTGATTTTGTTGCCCATACCAATCCGCTGAACGTATTGCGTGCCGGGTCAATAATGCGTGAATTGACGGATATGTCGCAGCAGGAACGGGGCTATTGCCTGAGTAAGCGCCATGATTATTGGCTTAGCCTCGATGGTAATCAGGTACAGGTAAAAGATCAGGTCTATGCTGTACAGTGTTGGCAGAGTGGTGATGACATCAGCGCTTTACAGCAGATCCCAACCCTTGTTGGACCACGTACCGCGATGCACGATGTGATGGAAATTCGCTATCACACCGGACACTCGGTTCTGGTCGGCGATGATCAGGCTGTACAGGGCGTTGTCGGAGACCGGGAGTTGTACCACACGCTGCTTGGCAAGATGATGTCTGATGACTAGGGCCTGTTTAATTCGCGTTGACAGGCCCGGGTGAACCCCTGGGGTTTGCGCAATTATTTGCTACAGATAGTCAGGTTGTTATATCTGCCATCGTAGCGAATATCCACGGAAAACCCTGAGTTTTCCGGGATTCATTCATAATAAGGAAGGAGAGAGTCTTTTGAAAAAAATACACTTATCCCTGGCCATTGCGGCCATCAGTGCAAGTGCGGTACCGGCCGTTGCATCGGAATCGATCAGTGGTGGCTTCTGGCTGAATCATGCTATTGATGCTCAAAATGAAAGTGTTGATGAAGTGTCTTATGGTGATACCAACTTCGAAGCGCTGATTCTGTATATCGATAAAACCGATGAAAAAACCGGCTGGCAGTTCTCGTCAGAAATGCGTTATGGCACCGGTGCTTTCACCGATCCGGCGAATAACAATACCGGTGCTCATTTTGGCTTCCATAAAGCCTGGGTGGGTAAAACCTTTGGCAAGGGCGAGCTGAAAATCGGTAAATCTCAGGTGCCTTTTGGTTGGGCAACCGTTAACTTCTGGCCTGGCGATGAATTGCTGGGCGGCTACGCCGACCAGATGGATGTGGGTGTTAAGTGGAGTGCCGATCTGGGTGCGGTTAACTATGACGTTGCTTACTTCCACGTTGATGACTTTGGTGCCAGCACCGAAACCATGGATGACGGTGGTCACTGGGGCAGCACAACCACTTACCAGAAAACGCAGACTTTTGTGCTGAACGGTGCGTACGATCTGGCCGAAAAACAGAAAGTGGGTGCGTCTTACCAGAACGGTAAATTGCGTGATCTGAGCGGTGCCAATGCCGATCGTCCGTACGTTGGCGACCATAATGCCGCCGTTGTGTATTACGAAGGTGAGTTCAACAACTTAGGCGTTAAAGCCCAGTATATGATCACCGAGCGTGACCTGAACGGTATTGGTGGTACCAACGGTTTGCCGAAAATTAAAAACGACCGTAAAGCGGTTACGCTGACTTACAGCATGGGTGATTACCTGTTTTATGTGGATTACACCAATGCCGAAGCCAATACCAAAGGTAATACCGTGGGCTCTGCCGACAGCTGGGCACCGGGTATGAGCTATAACTATGGTCCGGGTTGGTTCTACGTTGAATATGTATCCAATGATGGTGATATCGGTGAAGACGGCGAAGTCGTTGATGGCGACTTCGATGCCCTCTATCTGACCATGGATTATTACTTCTGATTGCATAAGACGTAATAAGACCATAAAAAAACCGCAGCTCAGGCTGCGGTTTTTTTATGCATCAGATAATGCTGTGTTCTCAGCCTCAGCGTTTTAACGCCAGCAGGCCGAATTTTTTGCTCAGAATTTTGTCGAGCAAGGCGAGTGGAATCCAGCGCTTCATAAAAGGCAGTGCGCGGCTGCCATTACCGATACGGATCACCGGATCGGGCTGGCTTAATAACTGTGCCATTAATTCACGGGCAAAATCCGCCGCCGGGGTTGGGTTATCCTGTGACGCTGTTGCCCGTGCCTGAATCTGTTGTTTCAGCGGAGCGTAGAGTGAATCAGGCTGAATCAGATCACCCAGGTTGGCCAGAGAGTTATCACCGAATTTTGATTGAATTGCACCAGGCTGAACGGTAATGACCTGAATATTAAAGGGCGCCAGCTCCATACGCAGAGCATCGGATAGGGCATGCAGTGCGGCTTTGGTGGCGCAGTAAGCGCCGGAAAACGGGGTGGTCAGAATGCCGGAAACCGACCCGATGTTAACCACCTGAGCCGGATGTTTTTCATTTTGCCCGGCCTGTAATAACGGCAGTAACGCTTTCGTCAGGGCAACCGGCGCAAACACATTGGTGGCAAACTGTTGCTGCAATGATTCGCTGCTGAGTTCCGCAACCGGCCCCATCGCGGCATAGCCGGCATTATTAATCAGGCAATGAAGATGGCCGGAGCGCTCGCGGATGGTTGTTGCCACACGGGTAATATCATCGGCGTTGTTGACATCCATCTGCAGCGGAATTAAATGCTCGCTGGTCAGGTTGGCCAGGCTTTCGGTATTACGCGCAGCGGCATACACCAGATAACCATGGCGCAGAAATTCTTCGGTCAGAGCGCGGCCGATACCAGAAGAGCAGCCGGTAATCAGAACGGTTTTAGTATTCATGGTCATATTGGCAATCTTTTAATTGTTATTGGTCAGGGTGCCACAATCCTGTGACAGGATTGTGGATGGCCTTTTTGTTTTAATTTGCTACTTCTGCAGTGTGTTGCATCTTACAAACCTGAGATGCATTGCACCTCACAAATCCGGGATGCGTTGCATCTTATAAATCCGGGGTGCGTAGCATCTTATAAATCCGGGGTGCGTAGCATCCACGGCTGCGCCTGCTCCAGTTGTTGGGCCAGTTGTAGCAGAGTGTGCTCATCGCCCATAGGGGCAATAAACTGCGAGCCCAGCGGCAGGTTATTTGCCGTCCAGTATAACGGCACCGACATCGCCGGCAGGCCGGTCAGGTTGGCGAGCTGGGTAAAGGGCAGTTTCTCCAGATTATCCAGTGCCATCTGTTTCACCATACCGCTTTTCAGCAGTAACTTATGCAGCCCAAAGGCATTGATCACTTTCATAGCTACCGCTTCCCATGCCGGTGGCTCAAAGCTGCCGATGGGTACAGGTTCAGAGCCCAGTGTTGGGGTTAACAGTAAATCGTAGCGCTGATGAAACAGGTGCATGGTCTGGGCAAAATCATTCCAGCGGCGTTTGGCCTGTACAAAATCTCCGGCGGAAATGGTTTTACCGAGAAAGCCCAGCACCTTGGTGGTGTCTTCCACATCCAGATTGCTGATGCGGCTGCCTAATTGCTGTGCCATAAATTCGAGGTCGGCCGCAACATGGCCGAAATACATGGTCAGGTAACTGTCGGCCAGCGCTTCGCCATCCAGACGAATCTCAACCGCTTCAACCTCGTGGCCGAGTTGCTCCAGCAATTTGACGCTGTGTTCAACCGCAGCAATGGCATCGGCACTGACCGGGCGGCCGATAAAGGAGGTGCTGGTGTAGCCAATGCGCAGTTTACGCAAGGGCTGGCTGAGAGAATCCTGATAGTTATTACGGCTGCGCAGCGGGTAAGGGCTGGAGCCATCGGGACCGGCGATCACATCCAGCATGGCGGCACTGTCACGCACGCTGCGGGTGAGTACATGCTCAGTCGCGGCACCGTCCCAGAATTCCTGCGCATAGGGACCGGTCGGTACCCGGCCACGGCTTGGCTTCAGGCCGAATAAACCACAGCAGGCCGCCGGAATACGGATAGAGCCGCCGCCATCGCCACCAGAAGCCATCGGCACGATACCGGCGGCAATGGCCGCGGCAGAACCACCACTGGAGCCGCCGGGTGTGTGATTAAGATTCCAGGGATTGCGCGCCGGGCCAAAGGCTTTGGGTTCGGTGACGCCCATCAGTCCCAGTTCCGGCGTGTTGGTTTTGCCAAAAAACACCAGACCACTGTTACGGAAGCGTGCGGCCAGTTCACTGTCGCGGGGTGAAATACGGCCTTTTAACGCATTGCTGCCGTTGCTCAGCGGTGTTCCTTCGACTGCGCAGAGCAGGTCTTTCAGTAAGAAAGGCACACCGGAAAAGGGACCATCGGGTAAGCCGGCATTAATCTGGGCACGGCCGTAATCGTACAGCGGAGTAATGATGGCGTTGATTTTGGGATTCACCGCTTCGGCCCGGGCAATGGCCAGATCCAGCAGTTCGCTGGCGGAGGTTTCACCACGGCGAACCAGATCGGCAAGACCGAGGGCATCATGCTGACGGTATTCAAACTCCGGCGCGGAGGCGGATGATGGCGTTGTGGTTGTCGGGTTACTGACGGCAGTGGCGCTTGGCGTTTCCATAGTCTGACCTGCTGATGTTTTTCTTATTGAGGGCCTCTTTATATCAGCCCTTGGCAGTAACGGCCAATGCCGCCGGTGTCAGGTTATGGGTGTTGAATGTCAGAACGCAGGTACTGAGCCTCAGGCTGCTGGTGTCAGAGGCTGCAGTTGCAGTGCGGGGTCGATCAGCAGGGCATGAACGTCTTGTTCATTAAGCCAGTCGACAGCTGCGGCTTCACGCAGCATGGCAATGCTGGATAAGGTACCGGCCAGCAGGCAGGACGGCGCCAGTACCGTCACCGATGCCCAGTGGCTGACCGGCCAGCCAGACTTTGGGTTTAGCAGGTGGCAGTAACGGCGGCCATTCAGCTCAAAGTAGCGCTCGTAATCGCCACTGGTGGCCATGCCGCCACGGTATACCGGAAGTTGGGCAATGGCCTGTTCCGGCTTGCGTGGATGGCGCACACCCAGAAGCCAGGGCTCTTCTCCCTGTGCGCTGATTTTCGGGCCGAGAATGTGCAGATCACCGCCCAGGTCAACAATGCCCTGATGCACTCCGGCATTACGGGCAATGGCGGCGGCGCAATCGGCAGCGTACTCCTTGCCGATGCCGCCGAAATCCAGCTCCATATCGGCGGGCATCCACAGTTCGTTAGCGTTCAGGGTGAGCCGGCCAAGGCCGATGCGCGGCAGCAGGCGTTGCAGATCAGTGGTATCGGGCAGCGTTGGCGTGCGGAAGTCCCAGACGCTGCGCAGAATGCCGGAGCTGATATCAAACAAGCCATCGCTCTGCTCAAAACACACCTTGGCGTAATTCAGCAGCCAGGCGGTTTCGGCATCAATCACGCTGGTTTGCCCGGCGTGTGCATTGAGACGAGAGAGCACACTGTCGTGACGGTAACGACTGTATTTCTGCTCAATGCGGCGCACTTCCTCTTCCATCTGCTGCGCCAGTGTATGAATACCGGGCAGGTCGGGCAGATGAAAGCAGCAGGGCGACGCCATGGCGGTAAACTCATGGCGGTGCAGGGTTACAGCTTCAGTAGCGGTATTCAATGCCAAGACTCAGGATACTGTAATCGACCAGTGCCGGGGTTTCGTTATTGGTGGTTTGTACCAGGGCGAAATCTTCTGATGACAGGTATTGCTGCCAGTCGATACTGAGCGTCCATTGCTGGTACAGAATGCGACTTTCTAAGCCATAGCTGAAGGCACCATAAGACGATAAGCGCGCATCGGAGCTGTTCAGCTGATCATCCGGCGGATTCTGTTCGAGGCTGTAAAAATCGGCCTGGGTCTGGCGGTAATAGCGCAACATCGGGATGAGGCGGAACGAAAACGGTGCCAGATTGAACATTTGTGCCCAGCGGGTCGTCAGGGTGTGCGAGCGTATTCCCCAGTCATCGCTGTAGTAGCGATAGTCAGCGTGCAGTGCCGCACCGTCCCACAGTGGAAAAAAATGCCGATATTGACCGCTGAGCGTCAGCTGCCCGCGACTGCTGGGACGGCGGTCTTCAAATTTATACGGATCGGATAAATAACCCGATAATTTGGTGTAGCCGACGCCAACCTGTACCACGCGGTTTTTATCAATAACCTGCGATACACCTTCGTAAATGGAGACGCTGCGCTTACCACGGCCATCGGCACGACGACGGTCAGCTGAAATATAGGCATCACTGGGCGACAGTTCATCGAGCGACAGGCTCAGTGAGCCGAGCAGGGTGGTGTGTTTATTAAACAACTCCAGCGAACCATCGGCACCAAGGGCAATCGACTGGTAATCGTTTTCCTGCGACAGGGCCAGATTGGTTCCCAGCGTGCCGTCGAGCTGGCCGTTCAGAGCGCCGCTGAAATATCGCTTGGGGGCAACTTTCAGGTCGTAACGGGTTTCGGAAATGCTGGCACCGCTCATCAGCAGCACGCTCTGGCCATTGGCATTCTGGTAAGTCTGCATGGGAGAAGCGCCGCTCAGGGTTTCGTACTGAAACTCGCTGTTCAGATACCAGTCATCACCTAGTGGTCGTCCATAGCGAAACTGGTGAATATCGATGCTGTAGCGTTCAGTCGTGGGAGTAAAGGTTCGCGCCCGCGGCGCATCGGCTTCCTGATACTGACTGAAACGATACGCCATCACCTGTTCGGTTGGCGCGCTTTCCGCCTGAACCGGCAGAGTCGCCGCGGCCGCTGCCAGAGCGGCCAGAGAATTGAGTGTGTGTTTGCTCATAACATATCGGGCTAGTTACAGCCGCATCCGCCCCCGGCTGCCTGACCGCCACCGGACGATCCTTCCTTGGAAAAATGAATATGGTTATCGAGCGAGGCCTTCAGCGGGTCGGGCTGCCAGGCCATGATGTCCTGGGCCAGGTTACCCCGTTCCCAGGGTTTTACCGTGCTGCAGCCGCTGATCATCAGCAGGATAGCCACGGTAAGCAGTAATCGGCTGAGCATGGACTCAATACTCCGTTATTTTTGCTTCAGTTGCTGAATCACTTCAGCGCGGATTTTGCTGATATCGGAGGGTTTGAAACCCTGATGCACGCTCTGAACCCGCCCCTGACGATCAATCAGGTAAGAGGTTGGCATACCGCGCAGACCAAAGGCGGTGGGGGTTTTACCTTCACCGTCGTACAGGGTTGGGTAGCTGACCGGAAACTCTTTCAGAAAGGCGCGGGCATCTTTAACGTCTTCATCCAGATTGATGGCCAGCACTTCAAAGCCCTGACCTTTCAGCTCGGCTCGAAGTTCGTTCAGCAGCGGCAGGGATTTGCGGCACGGACCACACCAGGAGGCCCAGAAATCGACATACACCACTTTGCCTTTGTAGCTGGCCAGTGACAGCTGACCTTTCTGCGTTAACAGCGGCAGCTTGAAGGCCGGGGCTTTGTCGCCGGTTTCCAGCGCCAGACTCAAAGATGAAGTCAGCAGGGTGGTCAGTAACAGTGCAGTGGTTATCAGTAAGCGCACAGGCTTATCTCCTTAATGTTCCGGGTTCAGGCAAAAATATCAAAGTCGTTAACGCGTAACGGATAATTGCTGTTCAGCGGGCTCTGATCAACCCCAAGTAATTTACGCAGCGCCTGATTCACATGAGCGGGGGTCAGTTTATCGCCGGAAGCGTCTGCCAGTCCGGTGCTGCGGTTCAGGGGCTGGGCGTGATAATCGCTGGTCGAAGCACCGAATACCTTGCCACCGGTGCTATTCGGGTGCAGCACCATCATGCTGGTGACCGGCCAGTGATCTTTACCATTGCCGGAATTGTAGTAGGGCGTTCGGCCAAAGTCAGAACCCACCACCACGGTGGTGCGGTTGGCAATGCCTGCGTATTGCAACGCCGCCTGTAGAAAGTGAATGCCTTCGAGCAGATCACCCAGCTGTGGATAGGCATTGGAATCGTGGTTGCCGTGGGTATCAAAGCCGCCAATGTTCAGGTTAGCTGAGGCCGCGAGACCACTTTGGAAGGCGGCAGTCACGACTTCTGCCTGGCTCTTCAGGCTGTTGGAGCGGTTAGCGTTCCAGTGGCTGTCACGGCTGACGTTGGCTTTGATATCGGCCAGCGATACGCTCAGTTGGCCAAGGTTGCTGTCTTCGCTGCGGACGCCGAACAACTGGCTCAGTTGCTGGCGGCGCAACGGTAATGCTTCCTGTTGTTGCTGGCGCTGGAGCCGGGCTTTTTGTGCTGCAACAACGGCACTGTACTGGTCGATGCTGCGATCGCTGGTGCGGAACAAGAAGCCGCGGTCGCCGCTGTAGCGGTTAGGGTCGGCCAGTTCGTTAATAAAATTCGCGTTACTGGCACGGGCGCGGGCGACCAGTGAGTCGGTAAAGTCGTAGCCGCCATTGCTGATAAAGGCCATTGGCAGGGTCGGGCCGGTGGCGGCGGCAAAGTAGGCGGACAGGCTTGGGTAGCCGATTTCTTCTTTGCCGGACCAGATAACGCGGTTACCGGTATCGTGATTATTGGTACCGGTATCGATGCCATTAATCACGGTCAGACGGTTGCCGTAAGTATTGAAAAACTGGTCAAACTGGCTTTCTACACGCAGCAGCACCGCCTCATCGTTGGATACGTACGATGGGATGGCGCTCCAGCGAATATTGCCAAAGGCTTTGGCCGGATCAAGGTCGACCGAGTTGGTGGAGCCAAGGTAACGGTCTGACTGAGCCTCATAGGCACTGTTCAGACCCTTGGGGTCGCACAGTGAGGTCGGGTCCCAGCCACCGCTGGCATTAACGACCACCAGAAACTGATCGGGGGCGGCGGCTGCATGGGCTTTAGGAGTCCACAGTGGCATATGGGCGGTCATGCCGGTGGCGGCCATGAGTTGCAAAAAGTGACGACGTTTCATGGCGTGCTCCTTATTCGTAAGCAAAGCGGTAGTCAGACAGCAGGTAGGTAATGACCGCTGTCCAGGCGCGGATGCTGTAGTTGTCATCCTGTTCAATACGCATTTCTTCCGGCAAATCGCCGTTGGTGCGGCCATCGTCCGTCCGATACCAGCGTGCGCGACATTCCCATTCCATTGACGTGCCTGGGCGCGGGTCATAGTCGCGGTAATTGGCCAGCAGCTCCTGGCCCTGTGACCAGACCTGATAGTACAGGTCGTAGCTGGCCTGCAGTTCGCTGCTGTTTATATCGAGCTGTTCGCCGAGCAAGACCCAGTGCAGGTGCTGCAGATTGTGCTTGATCATGCTGACCGCTGAGGCGCTGAGTTCACCTTCGCTGTTCAGCGGCGTGGTGGTGGTTTCAACGTAACGGAACAGTTTGCGCTCGGCGGCACTGCGGGTGAAATCCAGTGCGGTGGCGCGGCAGGCCATTTCGGTGGCCATACGCTGCTGAATGGCAATGGTCAGGCCGCTGGGTTCACGGATGCGTTCAATGATGCTGTCGGAATCCATGCCGCCGTACATGATGCGGTTGTTTTCATTGCGGAATTCATCCCAGCCGAAGCCCAGAGTTGCCTGCAGTTTGCGTTGCATCTGTTCCGGACTGAGGAACTGGGTGGCGCCGATGTGTTCGTTGGCGACCAGTTTGCCGGCGTCCAGTGCTTTGGCGCGGTAGTAAGGACTCATGATGATGCCCTTTACTCCGGTTTTGATATTCCAGCCATCGGCCGCCATGGCCTGGCCGATGGTGTTGATAACGGCGCGCTGGCTGTTGTAAGCGACTTTGTCGGCATCACTGCCATTTTCGCCCGGTGATTCCAGCGGCTCCTGGCCGATGATGCCGGTATACAGCGTGCGCATGGTGGCGCGGATAAAACGTGGATCATTGGCAATTTCTTTCCCCAGCCACTGCAGCATATTGCGGAAATAACCGCTGTTACCGGACAGTGGAATGGTTTTGCCAGCCAGACCGGCGGGTTCGATATCGGAGCTGTCCCAGCGATTGCGTGAGGTGCTGCCGGTGACAATGTACTGACCGCGATCATCGTAATGCTGGAAAGCCGACGACACCGGGTCCATCACCTGATGGCAGGCATAACAGGCCGGATCAAGCAGAGTTGGGTTGGCGGTGCCTGCACCGATGCCATCGCCCGGACGATCACCTTCAATTTTCAGAATGTCGGTATCCAGAAAATAGTCAAAAACAATGCGCGAGCGGTGACGGTTGCGGTTGGTGAAGGTGGTTGGATAGCGGTTTAAGAACATCGGCGAGGTCAGTACCCCGGCGTGCGGCATGCCACCCATTTCATATTCGAGGTCTTTGGTAACCCGCGCCGGGCGGAAGTCATTCGGGTCGTAATAAACTTTAACGCCGTTGGCATCACAAACTGGCTCGGCCAGGCGGTTAAAGGTCGCATTTGAATCGACCAGTGTGGCTTCGTACACCTGTTGGCTGTACCAGTTCACCATCATGTAATCGGCGCTCATGTACAGAGTATGTGGCAGGCTGTTTTTAGCGGCATAGCGCACTAATTCGAGTGGCTCGCGGGCAACGGCATCATTGGTGAGTGTGCGAACGCAGCCACGGATGCTGCTTTGCTCATCGGCGGGATAAGCATCGTTGTACCATTTGCGCTGGGGGTAATCATCCGGGTCGAGCAGGTTAATGCCGCCTTCATATTGATTGCTGCTGAGGTATTTATCGGTGAGCAGTTGCTCGTTAAACGCTTCCATTAACCACTGATAAAAGTTTTCTTCATTCATCAGCTGGTTAAGGGCGAGGCTCAAACCGCTTTCGCCATTGTTTTCTACCATGGCGATTTCGCTGTCGGTGGGCAGGCGGCCAGCCAGCAGTAATGCGGCGCTGCGCAGGGTAACGGTCAGCTCGTGATTGGCAACACCTTCCAGTGTGGTGGTCGCGGCGGCGAGGTTGTAGCCATTGAAGGCGTACAGAATGTATTCCGCGGTATCGGTGGCACAGCTGCCACTGCAGCTGCCTATTTTTCCGATGGGCATGGTACGGCTGATTTCATCCGCCAGTACGCTCAGGGTTGAACAGGTAGCACAGGCCACCAACGATGAGCCGATCGGCGTTCCGTTACCATCGACGCCATGACAGGAGGCGCACTGGCGCTCGTACTGACGCTGACCTTCGGGATTATAGTTGCCAATCAAGTTGCCATTACCGCCATTAGAGGCGCCGCCAACATTACCGGAATAGTCGCTTTTACAGCCGCTCAGGGTACTGCCCAGAGACAGCAGTAACAGGAACCAGAGTGTGTGTTTCATCCTCGCCTCACTGCGTTGAATTATGCCTTCTTGTGGGCATTCTCGTTATTGTTATCCTGATCGGTCTTTTATAGCAGTGATTGGGTGAAAAAACTGTGAACAAAACGCGACTCTGATCAATCGATTCTGATGATACGGAGAATGCTTGAGTGGGTTTTGTAACGAAAAAATGTAACTTCAGGTTGTTGCGGGTGCTGTGCACTACCGGGCAGATTTAAATGGGACTTTTGTACTTTTTCTTTATGGGAATTAATCGGAGCGGATAAGCATCGGTTTGCAGTACGCCTGCTAGACTGAATTCATTAGGTGGATGGATGAATTATGGTCGAGCGGTTACTTTCGTCAGCGATTCTTGTGTGTTTAGTGTTCTTTTCTTGCCTGAGCGGAACAGTTGCCGCAGCGGATGCTGTCATTACCATGCCGGCAGGAGAGTCTTCTGTTGGTGCGGCAGAAGCGGTTGATATCCGCACGCTGACGTCGGGGCAGGATCTCGATCAGGTGTTGCAATACTATGAAGATGTTGCCGGCGATATGCAGGGAGCGCCCCCTGAGTCACTGCGCTGGCAGCATCATAAGCAGCAGAGAATGTCGTTTGGCTATACCGACTCTGTTTTCTGGTTTCGTCTGGCGTTGAATAATCCGGGGGGCGAGACTGCAGAGCGTTTTCTTAATCTGGCCTATTCGGTTCTGGATCATGTTCGTGTCTACCATCGCAGTAATGGTGGTGAGTGGCAGTTGCTGGAGCTGGGTGACAAGCAGTCATTTTATCAGCGGCCGATTATTCATCGTTATTTCGTCATCCCCATTGCATTGGCTGCCGGCGATGCCGATGAATGGGTTTTTCGTGTAGAAACGTCCAGCTCAATGCAGTTTCCTCTCAGTATCTGGCAGGAGCGGGATTTTTTCGTTTATGACCAGAACCAGATAATGGGAATGGGGCTTTATTACGGCATTATGTTAATTATGGTGCTGTATAATCTGTTTATATTTCTGGCGGTACGAGAAAAAGATTACCTTTATTACGTACTGTATGTCGGCAGTATGGCGGCTTTTCTCGGCAGTCTTCAGGGGATTAATTTCCAGTATCTGTGGCCGACGGCAACGGAGTGGAATGACCAGAGTATTATTGTTTTCTTAAGCGGTGTTGTTCTGTTTGCTGCAATTTTCACCCGCAACTTTCTTAACCTGCAGGATATTAACTGGCTTAACCGTTCGTTCGGCGTGATCGTGGTCGCGTCTCTGGCGATTGTCGTGCTCAGTAATGTGATTCCTTACCACACCATGATCCGGATTCTGATCGCGACTGCGGTTGTTGGTATCGGATTGGCAATTTATGGTGGCGTATGGCGTTGGAGTCAGGGATATTCTGCGGCTCGTTATTATACCGTTGCCTGGTCGTCGATGCTGGTTGGTGGCGCTATTCTGGCAATGAATAAATTCAATATTATTCCACGTAATGTGTTTACCGAAAATATTGTTCAGTTTGGTTCTGCACTTGAAGTTATCCTGCTTTCTTTTGCCTTGGCAGATCGTCTTAATCAGGAAAAACGCGAGCGATTTGAAGCACAGATCGCCGCTTTCGAGCATGAAAAGATTGCCCGCATTGCTCAGGAAGTAGCGCTTGAGCAGGAGCGTAATGCCCGTCAGGCTCAGGATAAAGCGCTGGAGCATGAGCGCGAAGCGCGGGAAGCTCAGTCCCGTGCTCTTGAAGTGCAGCGTAAAGCGACAGAAACACTGGAATTAAGAGTTAAAGAACGCACATTAGAACTGGAAAGTGCGAATCGGAAATTGGAGATTATGAGCATTACAGACCCGTTAACCAATGTCCGTAATCGCCGTTTTTTTGATCAGATTATGCAGCGGGAAATGGCCCGTGCTATCCGTGAGCGTGAGCCTCTCAGTGTACTGATGCTGGATGTGGATTATTTTAAGAAAGTAAACGATGTGCATGGCCATCAGGCTGGTGATGAAATTCTGCGTATTGTCGCTCAGGCCATTCGTCAGACAGTTCATCGTAATACGGATTTAATTGCACGCTATGGCGGTGAAGAATTTATTCTGATTTTACCCAATACAGAGCTTGCCGGAGCCATGCTGGTGGCTGAGTGTCTGCGTAAAACCATTGCGAATTTGAGCTTCAGCCGCCTGGCTGAAGGCCTGGCAGTTACAGTCAGTGTTGGCGTACATGGTGATGTTCCACAATACAACGACAAGCCGGAATTATGGGTGCGCTGTGCTGATGAGGCACTTTACTATGCCAAGGCCAATGGCCGTAATCAGGTTGCGCATTATCGGGTGTGAAATAAAAAAGTATGCGCTGGCATCCTTTTTTATTTATTACCCAACAGACGTTTTATCAACCAGTGTGGTTCGTTAACCCGATTATTCTATACCAGAAGGCCTGGTTCATTCGCTGCGATAACCAATACGGAAACCTCCCCAGTGACGGCCATTCACGTATATTGGTACCGATAAATCGTGCATAACTTCGCCGGTATCGCGTTTGTACGTTTGCAGTAAAAAGGGGCGGGTATTTGAGCCGCAGCGTGACCCGGTGCGGTCATTGAAAATACGCTTGGTGCGATTCTGTAATAAATCCTTGGCGTGATCCCCCGTCAGTGGCTGACAAAAACGCTTGTTGTGTGTTGGGAAATAGCCATTGATATCAACCGCTCCGGCATAGGCGATGCTGGTGTTGCGGGTCAGAATCGGTTCCTGAATCGAGGGGAAATTCTGATCGCTGAACTTATCATACTCAGTGGAATACTTGGTGGGGTTGGTGCCTTTAATTGGCTGATATTTAGTATCGAACACCTGCTGTTCATTGAGTGTCCCTCTTTCAATTGCCTGACTCAGTAATGCCCCGATTGCTATGGCCGCTTCGATCGCCTCATTTTTTGCGCTGTCGTGCGGTTCTCCGAGTTCGGTGTCGCCAAACGCTTCGTAAATCTTTTCGGCGGTTTCGGATAATGCCAGTGAGCGTTGGGCGATGGAGGCAATTTCTTCTTCAGTTAATTGCAGACGTTTGCTGGTTTCCTGAACAATCGATGAGATATGGCTGATATTGTGGCTGTTTTCCTGCACGCTGGAGGCGATGGTGCTGATGCTGTGTTCTATCGCTTCGGAGCGGTCGTAAATATCGTTCAGGTGGGTGCTGATGTTTTGTGTCATTTGTACGCCATGGTCAATCGTTACCGTCAGCTCTTTGCTGTTGCCGACCGCATTTTTAATCTCCAGATTAATTTGATTAACGGTATCACCAATTTGCTGTGTGGCATCGGAGGTTTTGGCGGCCAGCGCACGTACCTCATCCGCAACAACTGCAAAGCCGCGTCCTTGTTCGCCTGCCCGTGCGGCTTCAATGGCGGCATTAAGCGCCAGCAGGTTGGTTTGTTCGGCAATGTCACTGATCACGCGGGTGACGGCTTTAATTTCTTCTGATTTTGCTTCCAGTTGTGCAATCAGTTCAGCATTGGTGTTGACCTGCTGACGCGTGCCTTCCATCTGTGGGATGGTTTCATCCACGGCTTTTTTACCGTGCGAATTAATGGTTTTGGCTTCTCCGGCTGCGCGTGCGGCCTCCTGAGTCTGGCTTACCATGTGTTCCACGGTGTCATGGATTTGTCTGGCAGAGACAACGATTTGCTCGGTATCGGCGACTTCATCATGGATTTTGGCTTTCATCTGATCGGCTGCGTACGACATTTCAGCCGCGGCAATCGCAATCCGGCCACCGTGCCCGGATAATTTGCTTCTCAGTTCGCTGTAAATCGTCAGTTGCTGTTCAAGGCGCTGCATTTCACCTTTCAGATAAGCGGGCAGGGAATGCCGTTTCGGGTCGTAATCACTCCCGGAATGAGTCAGGCGATGGGTTATCTGATGGCTGAGTAAAATCTGTGGGCGGATCATCATGTAATAAAGAACCGCTGTGGTAATGCCGGTGGTTGCTACAATGGCGGCGGCTTCGCGCAGTGAGATCAGGTCGGGCATGTTGATCAGCTGCGCCAGTATCAGGCTGGCTGTGCCGCTGACTGCTGCTGCGGAGAAAATTCGGGTTCCATATTTCGACATGTTGCGCTCCGGAGGGTCCATTCCATTCAGCGTAGTCAAAATCGGGGGTTGCCGTAGCAGTAAATGGTCTTAGGCGGTGATCAGTCGTATGACGGTGACGAGAAGAGGATTGGTGGAACTGTATAGAGTGTATAACGTGACTTTTCTACTTGGTTTTTAGCCGGTTTTTCTCGGATAAGTAAGAAGGTCAGACGGTAGGACAACAAAACAGGTAACTCAGCGAAGCTACAGGCGTTTCAGTCTTCGTATGTGTTGCTGGGTATAAGGAGATGTTTTGTTTAACAGAAATTTTTAAAAATGGACTTTTAAGAGGGGATTTTTAAGAAGGGACTTTCTTTCACCTTTTTACACCTTCCGTTAAGGAAAGAATAAAAATGGTGCCGAAGGAGAGACTCGAACTCTCACGAGCAAAGCTCACAGCGACCTGAACACTGCGTGTCTACCAATTTCACCACTTCGGCGTGGGTCTGTAAGTCTGAGACTTATCAGTTTCTAAATAATGGTGCCCAGGGAGAGACTCGAACTCTCACGAGCATAGCTCACAGCGACCTGAACACTGCGTGTCTACCAATTTCACCACCTGGGCATTGAGGCGCGGCATGTTACCATCTCGCACTTCATACTGACAGCATCTTTTGCTTGGTACCAGAGGCCGGACTCGAACCGGCACACCCGCAAAGGCGGGGGATTTTGAATCCCCTGCGTCTACCAATTTCGCCACTCTGGCGCGTTAGTAGCTCGTCAGTGGCGCGCATATTACCGTGATTATTTTTACTGTCAACACTTTTTTTCTAATGATTTCCTTAACTTAGCAAAGTATCTCCGGTAATCTTGCGGCTCTTTCAGCAAATACTGCAAAGCGGCTGTCTCTGTTACCAGATAATGGCTGACTGCGGCTCTTTTCGTGACTATATGAAAACCAGTGATTTCTATTTTGATCTGCCAGACGAGCTGATAGCCCGTTATCCGATGGCAGAGCGCAGCGCCTCACGCTTGTTGTTCCTTAATGGTGCAAGCGGTGAGATGGCACATAATACCTTTAAAGACCTGGCTTCTATGTTAGAGCCGGGTGACCTGCTGGTGTTTAACAACACGCGGGTGATTCCGGCCCGTCTGTTTGGCGAGAAACTGAGCGGCGGTAAGTTGGAAGCTCTTATAGAACGAGTGACCGGCGAGCACGAGGCGCTGGCTCATCTGCGCTCATCCCGCTCACCTAAGCCTGGTACCCGGATTCTGCTCGGTGGTGTTGAGGTGGAGGTTGTCGGACGCGAAGGCGCTTTGTTTCAGCTGCGCTTTCTCGACGAACGTCCACTGCTGACGATCCTCGATGACGTTGGCCATATGCCTCTGCCTCCTTATATGGAGCGTGACGATGCAGAAGAAGACCGCGAACGTTATCAGACCGTGTATGCGGCTAAACCGGGTGCGGTGGCAGCGCCAACCGCCGGTCTGCATTTTGATGAACCGCTGTTGCAGGTACTTAAAGAGAAGGGCGTAAACTTTGCCTATGTCACTTTGCACGTTGGTGCCGGTACGTTTCAGCCGGTAAAAGTCGATAATATCCACGATCACGAAATGCACGCCGAATATATTGAAGTTGGCCAGGATGTGGTGGATGCCGTCAAAGCCACCCGTGCGGCAGGCAAACGCGTGGTGGCGGTGGGTACAACATCGGTACGCAGCCTGGAGAGTGCCAGTCAGAGCGGTGAGATCGCGCCTTTTTATGATGAAAGCCGCATCTTTATCTACCCGGGTTACCGTTTCCGCAGTGTGGATGCCATGATCACCAACTTCCACCTGCCGGAATCAACCTTAATTATGCTGGTGTCGGCTTTTGCCGGCCGTGATCATACGATGGCAGCCTATGCCGAAGCCGTTGCACAGCGTTATCGTTTTTACAGTTATGGCGATGCCATGTTTTTATCCCGTCCGCAGCCAGTGCTGAACGACGCTCAACCGGAATAATGTCCATGACCCGTGAATGTTTTATGCAGTTTGAGCTGCACTCCGAGATTACCGATGGCTCCAGCCATGCGCGCCGCGGCACGATTACCTTCCCGCGTGGAAAAATTCAGACCCCGGCGTTTATGCCGGTGGGAACTTATGGCTCAGTGAAAGGCCTGAACCCGGATCAGGTTGAGGCGCTGGGTGCCGAGATTATTCTGGGCAATACCTTTCATCTGATGCTGCGTCCGGGCACGGAAGTGATTAAAGAGCACGGTGATCTGCACGATTTTATCGGCTGGGGCAAACCCATCCTGACCGACTCCGGCGGCTTTCAGGTGTTCAGCCTGGGTGATATGCGCAAAATCACCGAAGAAGGGGTGGCTTTCCGCTCACCGGTGAATGGTGACAAAGTCATGATGACACCAGAAAGCTCAATGCAGGTGCAGCGTGATCTGGGCTCCGACATTGTGATGATCTTTGACGAGTGTACGCCGTATCCGGCCACCGAGAAGGAGGCCGCGGATTCCATGCGTATGTCATTGCGCTGGGCCAAGCGTTCAAAAGACGCTCACGGCGACAATCCTTCCGCGCTGTTCGGTATTATTCAGGGCGGCATGTACGAAGAGCTGCGCGATGAATCACTGGCTGGCCTGCAGGATATCGGCTTTGACGGCTACGCCATTGGTGGTCTGAGTGTGGGCGAGCCGAAGCCGGATATGATGCGTGTGCTGCGTCATGTGGCGCCGAAAATGCCGCAGGATAAACCCCGTTATCTGATGGGGGTGGGTAAGCCTGAAGATCTGGTAGAAGGCGTGCGCCGTGGCGTGGATATGTTTGACTGTGTGATGCCGACCCGTAATGCGCGCAATTCGCACCTGTTTACTTCCAAAGGCGTGCTGAAGATCCGTAATGCAGCGAATCGCAGCTATAACGGCCCGGTGGATGACGAATGCGATTGTTATACCTGCAAAAATTTCAGTCGTGCCTATCTGCACCATCTGGACAAATGCAAAGAAATTCTGGGGGCCACTTTAAATAGCATTCATAACCTCCATTATTACCAGACCCTGATGGCCGGTTTGCGCCGCTCACTGGAAGAAGGTACATTTGCCGGGTTTGTCGATGAGTTCTATGCCAAACGGGGCATGAAGACCCCGCCACTGGATGAGAACTCCGGAGCCAGGGAATAAATAACAAACATTGCCTTAATGGCGTTGTCTGTAAACATTTTGTCGTTCAGCCGTGACAAACTCACGGTAAGTAATTGGGAGACTCTCTACATGAAAGCAATTCTGGCAGCTCTGGCCTTAACTACCTCCGGTCTGGCGATGGCCGACGGTGCCGCGGCTGCACAACAGCCAATGGGAATCACCGGTCAGCTGGTATTCCTCGGCGGTTTTCTGCTGATTTTCTACTTCCTGCTGTGGCGTCCACAGAGCAAGCGTCAGAAAGAGCACAAAAATCTGATCGGTGGTCTGAGCAAAGGTGATGAAGTGGTAACCGCCGGCGGTATGCTGGGTAAAATCACCAAGGTTACCGATGACTTTGTGGTAATCGAAGTCGCTGACGGCGTGCAGTTGCCGGTGCAGAAAGTAGCCATTACGGCGGCTCTGCCAAAAGGCACCATCAAAGACGTTAAAGCTTAAGCCCCGTCTCCGGGCTCAGGACGGTCTCTAAGGAGGCCGTCTTTGTTTTCTGAATAAGGAATAAGGGCAGTTGTATGCTCAATAAATACCCGCTGTGGAAAAACCTTCTGATTGTGCTGGCGCTGATATTTGCCTGCCTTTATGCCGCACCTAACCTGTATCCACCCGATGCGGCTATTCAGGTAACGCCGGCGCGTTCCGGTGCTGAAATGTCAGAAGTGGTACTGAGTAAAGTCCGCTCTGCTATGCAGGAACGCAATATTGAATTTTTTGGTGAAGAAGTGACCGGCAGTACGGCACTGTTTCGCCTCACCAGCAACGAAAATCAGTTACCCGCCAAAGACGCCGTACAGCGTTTGCTGGGTGATGAGTTTATTGTTGCGCTGAACCTGGCCCCAACCACCCCCGACTGGCTGCTGAATATGGGCGCAGGTCCGATGACACTGGGTCTGGATCTGAGCGGCGGTGTGCACTTCCTGATGGAAGTGGATATGGATGACTACGTCAAAAGCAAAATGGCGAACTATCGCGAAGAATTCCGCAATCGCCTGCGCGAAGAACAGCTGAAATATCGTCGTATTCAGATCGAAGGGCAGACTCTGCGCATCAGTTTTGTTGATGCTGAAGTACGTACTCAAGCCAACAGTTTTATTTCCCGTACGTATCCTGAGTTCCAGCAGGAAAGCGAAGACAAAGGCGAATACGCCGATGTGGTGTTAACCATCACCGAAGCGAAAATCAAAGAGTTTGAAGATTACGCCATCAAACAAAACCTCACGACCCTGCGTAACCGTGTTAACGAGCTGGGTGTCGCAGAGCCTCTGGTTCAGCGTCAGGGCCGTAACCGTATCGTGGTTGAGTTGCCAGGCGTGCAGGACACGGCTGAAGCCAAGAAAATTCTGGGCAAGGCCGCTAACCTCGAATTCCGTCTGGAAGCTGAGCCGGGTGCCAGTCGTTTCCAGACCGAAGAATACGCTTTCCGCAATGAACAGTTCCGCACTGCACGTCTGGAAAAAGCCATCATCGCGACCGGCGACAGCGTGACCAATGCGCAGCCGTCTTTCGATGAAAACGGTTTCCCGCAGGTGAACATTGACCTCGATGCCAAAGGCGGCGCGATGATGACTCAGGTCACCCGCAAAGCCGTGAAGCGTCGTATGGCCGTGCTGTTTGTTGAGCGCAAACCGAAAACGACTTACGAAAAAATCGATGGCGTTGAAGTTCCGAAAACCATTCAGATTGTGGAAAAATCCATTATCTCGCTGGCGACCATTCAAAGCACGCTGGGCAACAGCTTCCGCATTACCGGTCTGGAATCAGCCGAAGCCTCTGAGCTGGCGCTGCTGCTGCGTGCCGGCGCTCTGGCGGCCCCCATGTACTTCGTAGAAGAGCGCACCGTTGGCCCAAGCCTGGGTAAAGAAAATATCGAAATGGGTATTAACTCGGTTGTGCTGGGTCTGGCATTGGTACTGGTGCTGATGGCGGTGTATTACCGACTGTTTGGTCTGGTTGCCAACGTTGCCCTGTTGGCCAATATCGTCATTCTGATTGCTTTGATGTCAATGATTGGTGCCACGTTAACGCTGCCGGGTATTGCCGGTATCGTATTAACCGTGGGTATGGCGGTGGATGCCAACGTCCTGATTTTTGCCAGGATACGGGAAGAGTTGGGCAATGGCCGCTCGCCGCAACAGGCGATTCATGAAGGTTATAACCGTGCCTTTGTTACCATTTTCGATGCCAACCTGACCACCTTGATCGTGGCGGTGATTTTGTTTGCGGTGGGTACCGGTCCGGTTAAAGGATTCGCGGTCACATTGTCGTTCGGTATTATCACCTCGATGTTTACCGCCATTGTTCTGACCCGCGCCATCATCAACTGGATTTACGGTGGCCGCCGTATTGAAACCCTGTCTATCGGAGGTCAGTCATGATTGGGGCGACCAACTTTAACTTTATGCGTCTGCGTCATGCAGCCAGCATTCTGTCCATTATTCTGATTGTGATCTCCATTGGTGCTATCGCAACCCGTGGCCTGAATCTGGGTCTGGATTTTACCGGCGGTACGCTGCTCGAAGTTCAGTATGAAACACCGGAATCCATCGAGCGTATCTCAACGGCACTGGAAAATGCCGGATACCGTGACGTAACGGTTCAGCATTTTGGTGCAGAAACCGATGTATTAGTGCGTATGTCAGAAGCCTTCCGTGACAATCTGGGCGCAGAAGTTCTGAATGTTCTGCAGACCCAGAGTGCCGAGAACAAACTGACGCTGATGCGCAGTGAATTTGTGGGTGCGCAGGTCGGTGAAGAATTACGTGACCAGGGTGGTCTGGCCTTATTACTGGCGCTGTTTGTGGTGATGATTTACGTTGCCGCACGTTTCCAGTTTAAATTTTCGGTCGGCGCTGTAGTGGCCTTGTTTCACGACGTGATCATCATCATCGGCCTGTTCTCACTGTTCCAGTGGGAATTTGACCTCACGGTAATGGCCGCGCTGCTGGCGGTGATTGGTTACTCGCTGAACGATACCATCGTGGTCGCTGACCATATCCGCGAAAACTTCCGCATGCTGCGCCGTGGCGATTCAGAAGAGGTGATCAACTATTCGATCAACCAGACTCTGGGTCGTACAATCATGACCTCCTTAACCACTGCATTGGTGTTGTTTGCTCTGATGATTGTCGGTGGCGATCTGATTCACAACTTCGCCTTGGCGCTGATGATTGGTGTGGTGGTGGGTACATATTCATCGGTATTCGTTGCCTCCAGCTTATTGCTGCTGATGAACATCAGCCGCGAAGATCTGATGCCGCCGGAAGTGGAAGAAGTGGACGACCGTCCCTGATTGATGGCCTCCGGCCTTAAAAACGCATCGCCTGGCGATGCGTTTTTTTTATCTTTTAATCACGTTTAATCTGACCATTGCGGACATCTTATGCTGAGTTACCGCCACGCTTTTCATGCCGGCAATTTTGCCGATGTACTGAAACATCTGATTCAGGTTGAAATCCTGCAATACCTGCAGAAGAAAGAAAAACCTTTCGTCTATATCGACACTCACTCAGGTGCCGGTCTGTATTCACTGCAATCGGCGCAAGCCGAAAAAAATGCCGAGTTCGAAACCGGTATCGGCCGTCTGCAGGATTGTGACTGGCCGGAATTACAGGATTATCTGCAGGCGGTGGCTGACAGTCGTCCGGCTCATGACCAGAGCGGACTGGCGAGCGATCAGCTGTATCCGGGGTCGCCGCGTTTGGGTCAGTTATTTTTGCGTGAGCAGGACCGGGCGCAATTATTTGAATTGCATCCGCAGGATTTTCGCTTGCTGGACGAATTAATGGCGACCGATCGCCGGATTCGGGTTGAGCAGGGCGATGGTTTTAAAGGCCTTATTGCGGCTTTGCCGCCGCGTGAGCGTCGCGGCTTTGTCTTAATGGACCCACCGTATGAAATTAAAAGCGATTATGAGCTGGTCGTGGAAACACTGGCTAAGGCTCATCGCCGCTTTGCGACGGGTACTTATGCGCTTTGGTATCCGGTGGTTGAACGCAGCCGGATTAATAAACTGGAGCAGCAGCTTAAAGCGACAGGAATCGCCCGTATTCAGTTATTTGAGCTGGGTTTAAGTGCTGATACCGATGGCCGGGGAATGACGTCATCCGGCATGATTGTGATTAACCCGCCGTGGACTTTAAAGGCCAAAATGCAGAATCTGCTGCCGCGTCTCAGCCAGTTGCTGGCTGGCGAACAGGGCGTGTGGCGCTGTGAAGAATTAGCGGGCGAATAACGCCCGCGTTTTGATGGTTATCAGTGGCGCTGTCAGTGGTGTTGCCATACCACCGGTTGGCTGTGCTCGCTCTGAATCAGGTCGTGGTATTTACTCTCGATTAAGTGACGTTTAATTTTCAGCGTCGGCGTCAGCAAGCCATTTTCCACACTCCAGCTGTCATTAACGACCACCAGTGCATCCAGGCGCGCGTGGCTTTCCAGTTTTTTATTGATGTGCTCCAGGGTGTGTTTCAGGCTCTGACGCAAATGGCTTTCGTCGTGTACCTGAGCTTCCGGTGTCAGCACGACCAGAGCGATGGGTTGCTTAAGGTTGGAACCCGTTACGCAGATTTGTTCGATTAATGAATTTTCCATTAATAACGATTCAATCGGCACCGGAGCAACGTATTTACCTTTTGCCGTTTTGAAAATTTCTTTCAGGCGGCCGGTGATGCGCACATACCCATCGGCATCGACCGTGCCTTTATCGCCGGTGCGCAGGTAGCCATCAGCGGTAAAGGCCTCGGCGGTTTTTTCCGGCTCCAGATAATATTCGTTCATCACGCAGGGGCCTTTCAGCTGAATTTCACCGTCTTCAGCAATGCGCAGATCAACGCCATCATAGGGGTGGCCGATGCAACCGATTTTATCGCGACGGAAGGGATAACTCAGGGTTCCCAGTCCGTTATTTTCAGACATTCCCCAGCCTTCGCTGATATTAATCCCAATGCGTTCATACCAGTGCAGTGTCGCTGGGGAAATAGGTGCGGAGCCGGAACCAAACAGGCGTGCGCTGTCGAGTCCCAGTTGCTGGCGGATTTTTTTCGCCACAATGCCTTTCAGAATCGGAATGCTGAGCAGGCGGTTGAGTTTTTTCGGTGGGATTTTAGCCAGTACACCCATCTGGAAACGTGTCCAGAGGCGCGGCACCGAGATAAATAAGGTTGGCGATACGGCTTTCAGATTTTCGGCAAAGGTATCGAGGGACTCAACAAAGGCAACACTGAAACCGTTGTACAGGCTGGCCCCTTCGACATACACACGCTCGGTAATATGAGCCAGTGGCAGGTAACTGAGCATGCGCTCCTGATTGCTCACTTTCAGAGCCTTAGCCAGAGCCTGACAGCTCCAGCCGTAAGCGCCAAAGGTGTTGACTACCCCTTTCGGATTACCGGTACTGCCGGAGGTATAAATGATGGTCATGGTGTCATCGGCAGCGGGAACCGGTGAGCTGGCCAGTGGTGGCTGTTGCAGCAGTTCCTGCCATTGGAAGCGCGCAGGAATATCGCCGTAAGGCATGGCGAAGCGGGTAATGTGGCTGTCGATGGCGGCACACTGGTGCTCGGTGTCGTCCAGCTTGCCAATAAATATAGCCTGACAGTTACTGTGCGTAAGAACGTAGCGGATGGTTTCCTGGCCGGCGGTAAAATAAATAGGTACAGAGACATGGCCCGCCATCATGATGGCCAGATCGGTAATAAACCATTCAGCACAGTTCTTCGACAGGATGGCGATGTGCGAGCCCTGATCAAAGTTTTGGGCAATTAATGCGTTGGCGATTCTGCGTACCTGCTCGCCCACCTGGGCCCAGGTAAAATCATGAAAAACCCCATCGATCGGCTGACGCAGATACACGCCATCCGGTGTGGTTTTTTCCCAGTGATAAAGCATTTCCAGAGGTGTTTTGACTGACATGAGTGGGTCCTTGTTATTTTTATCGCTGAGGCTTCAGGCCGTTTATTACATTAATAACTAACTCATTTTTGTTCTGTTAAGAATGGTAAATTACTGAACACCCGAACACTGATGAATCATTCCTGTTTTTAATTCATTGCCCAGGTCGGGCATTGCTGTGTGCAGTTGTATCAGCAGGAGCTGGGTCGCCGCAACCGTAAGCGGGAGCAGTTAATGCGTGTGTTTATCGTATTTTGTCCTTTGTTGTCGTATCCGTAACGGTTATCTCCGGCAATAAAAAGGGTTATAAAGGCAGATTACGACATTGTTATCGTGGCATTGTTTTCATTTAATGCGTCGATGATAAAGACAATAAGGCCCGAAGGGATAACCTCTTTATTTGACGGTGTCCGTTACAGCCAACGCTAAAAAACAATAACAACAATCATAATCACCACAGAACTCAGCAGGATATTCGGATGATCAAAAGCCTATGGGTTGCCTGTCTGGCAACAGCATTACTTGGCGTGCACACGGTCAGTGCAGCAGAGTATGACAGTAAGCAGCTGGACAAGCTGGAAGCAACGGTCATGAGTCAGAATCTGCCGTTGGAAAAGCGCATCAGAGCGCTGAAAAAACTGTACGCCGATCAATTAGAAAACGGCAAAATCAATCGCAGTTTCTGCGTCTGGGATATGCTCGGCAAGGCTGGCCCGGTGTTTGCCGCGGTTGATGACCAAAAGTTCCGCTCAATGCATTACGGGCTCAATCTCACCCTCATTGCTTATCAGGACGAAGACAGTCTGATTAATGACCTGACTTCCGGACAGTGTGATGCGGCTTTGATCAGTGGCAGTCGTGCGCTCAGTTTTAACCGCTTTTCCGGAACGCTGGAAGCCCTGGGTGGTATTCCCGATGTGCAGCATCTGCAGATGCTGATGCAGGTGGTGGCCAGCCCCAAAATGGCCGGGCGTCTGCAGGAAGGCGATTATGTGGTGCTGGGGGTTGCGTCTCTGGGTGAGAACTACGCCTATTCCGGCAATCGCACGCTGCATAAATTCTCACAGATGGCGGGTAAAGATCTGCTCGTGCCCGACACTGATGTATCACTGCAGGCGTTGGCGCAGCAGCTGAAAGCAAAGGCCCGTACGGGTGGTTTGTTGAGTAGTGTTGATCAGTTTGTCAGCGGTCAGGCGGAGGCGATGCTGGCACCGTTGGTGGCTTACCATGTGGCGGGGGCGGGGAAAGCGAAGCCGGGCATGGGCATTCTGAATATGCCGCTTTCACAGTCCACGATTCAGCTGATTGGCCGCAGTGAGCGTTTTCCGGTCGGACTGGCGCAGATTCTGCGCGAAGATTTCCTGTTTAAGTTCGACAATTACGTAAGACGGGTTGAAAAAGAGCGTGCCAATATTGATGCCTCATTCTGGATTGATATTCCGGCCGACGAACAGGCCAGAGAGCAGGCGCACCTGAGGGACCTGCGCATCGCGCTGCGTGACAAAGGTGTGTACGACCCGTTGATGCTGAAATTACAGCGTAAGATCCGTTGCAAAGTCGATCCGGCGCGTAACGAATGCAGGAACCCGGTCGAGTAATTCCGGGGCCTGCTCAGCTGGTCAGAAATCCATCCTTGGCGCGGTCGGTAATCAGTCTGACCGCGTTATGGCTGATGCGGCGTTCAGCCGAAATCGCATAAAACTCCTGCACCAGATCATTCACCTCGCCCACGCACTGCACCTGATATTTACGGCAGATTTCGTCGCGGATAACCGCTGGCGCAAAGAAAAAGCCATGACCCTCATGACCGAAAGCTTCCAGCAGGGCGGAATCGTCAAACTCGCCGGCTATCTGCATCGGTATGCTCAGCCGGTCAAGCCAGCTCAGCAACTCGGTACGCAGCCCGGACGCGGTGTCGGTCGGCAGTAGCAAAGGGGCATCGCGCAGGCATTCCGGAAACTCGCCGGGGTATTGCCGGTACAGGGCCGGTGCGGCAAAGCAGGCCAGGGTGCTGCGTCCGAGCAAATGGTTAAAGCAGCGGATATTCATACCGGAAGGAATCGGGCTGTCGGCCAGCACCAGGTCCAGACGATGCACCGCCAGTTCACCTAACAGGGTTGGCATCTGCTCCTCATGGCAGACAATCCGCATACGCCCAGACAGACTCAGAGCCGGCACCAGCAGGCGATGCGCAATGGATTTGGGCAGGGCATCAACAATCCCCACACGAAACTCCAGCGGCCGCTCGGTCGCGCCCTGATGCATTACCTCCTGCAGTTCATCGCCGAGGCGGAACATCTCCCGTGTGTAATCCAGCGCCACCCGTCCGGCATCGGTCAGCTCCAGTCCTCGTCCGGCCTTGGCAAACAACGCATTGCCCAAGTCATCTTCCAGCAGGCGCATCTGTCCGCTGATGGTTTGCGGCGTTACATTCAGCCGTTTGGCTGCGGCAAGAACACTGCCTTCTGCCGCGACCGTATGAAAATAGAGCAGGTGCTTGTAATTGAGTCGTTTCATAGAATGTTCGTAAAAACCGATGCGTTGGCGTAAGATAATTCGAATATTATTTTGTATTCACGCTGCCTACAATGGCGGCATCTCTGACAAACAGGAGTTGGCAATGAATCGTCCCGATTATCTGAATATGAAGTCTGCATCCGCTGAGCCGGTGGTTGTTCCGGCTGAACAGAATCAGGCGTATGAAACGCAGGCCGTGGATGGCCGCAAAGTTCTGCGTAATACCTACATGCTGCTGTCCATGACACTGATCTTCAGTGCCGGTGTGGCTGGCATGTCGATGGCTTTTAACTGGCCACACCCGGGCATCATTCTGACGCTGGTGGGTTACTTTGGCTTGTTGTTCCTGGTGGAAAAAACCAAAAACAGCGCAATGGGTATTGTTTCGGTATTTGCCCTGACCGGTTTTATGGGCCTGACCCTGGGACCTATCGTCTCTATGTACGCCAAACTGCCGGGCGGCACCGATATGATCGCCATGGCACTGGGTACTACCGGCCTGATCTTTTTAACCATGTCTGGCTGGGTGCTGAGCACCGGTAAAGACCTGAGCGGTATGGGCAAAACCCTGATGGTGGGTATTCTGGTCGCCTTCGCTCTGTCTATCGGTAACCTGTTCCTGGGTCTGCCAATGATCTCTCTGGCGGTATCCGCCATGTTCATCATGCTGATGAGCGGTCTGATTGCTTACCAGACCAGTGCCATTATTCACGGTGGTGAGACGAACTACATCTCTGCGACCGTTACCCTGTACGTTGCTATCTACAACCTGTTCCTGAGTCTGCTGCAGATTCTGGGTGTGATGGGTTCCGACGACTAACGATTTCTCTGTGCTCGAGAAGCTCGCCGCAGTGCTTATGCCTGCGGCTTTTTTTTGCCTGTTATTTATCCGCCAGTAATCGCCAACATCAGCAAACAGCGGGCGGCTGAGCGGTCTACACTTCTCTGATATCCGGAGAGGTTTATGCGCGTTTATTGGGACACTTTTTTCAGACGGTTATTGGCAATACTGACGGCAGGGCTATTGTTTCTGGTGCCAGCGGCGTATGCCGAATGTCTTGACCGTGACGCCAAGGCTGCCAGCGATGAAAAAGCCAAGGCTTACTTCAAAGTGGCAGAAATCTTTCATCCCGCCCGGGTGCTGAAAGTGCACCATCCGAGTCGCCGCAAAGAAGTGGCCAGCTACGTCAAAACCGGTGAAAAACACTACAGCATTTTTACCCTGATTGATGCCGACTGTAATGCCCGGTTTATCAAGCGCACCCGTCAGGGAGACTGACGGCAATTACCTGCAAGCATTGTTTCCATTTCTGGTCGTTGACCCTGTGGGGTTAATGCGTCAGCCTGTGGTCTGAAAAACCCACTGCGGAGATCAGGTATGAGCATTTACGATATTCAGGTTAAAAACATTCAGGGCGAGACTCAGGCGCTGAACGATTACCGTGGCAAAGTGCTGCTGCTGGTGAATGTGGCGTCCAAATGCGGTCTTACTCCGCAATACGCCGAGCTTGAAGCTTTGTACAAAGCCGAGGCCTCCAACGGGCTGGAAATTTTAGGCTTTCCCTGCAATCAGTTTCTGGGTCAGGAACCGGGCAACGAAGATGAAATTCAGCAGTTCTGCAGCCTCACCTACGATGTAACCTTTCCGCTGTTTGCCAAGCTCGAAGTCAACGGCAGCGGCCGTCATCCTCTGTATCAGCGCCTGATTGCAGCTCAGCCTGAGGCGGTTGCCGGTGGTGCATTAAAAGAAAAGCTGGGGGATAAAAACCTGCTGCCGGAAAACGACAGCGACATTATGTGGAACTTCGAGAAATTTCTGATCGGTAAAGACGGTACTGTGCTTACCCGTTTCGCACCGGATCTGAAAGTAACGGATGCGGTTGTTGCCGATGCCATCAGCGCTGCGCTGAAGTCCTGAACGGGAGGGGAAGAAGAGTATGTTAAGCGGAAGTTGCCTGTGTAATGGCATTCAGTATGAAATCGATGGCGATCTTGGCCAGGCGATGATCTGTCACTGCGGCAAGTGTCGTAAATCCAACGGTTCCGCTTTTGCGGTTAATGCCGCTATTAAGGTGGATGAATTCCGTCTGCTCAAAGGGCAAGCGCTGGTCGGTGAGTTTGAGTCCACGCCCGGTGTATTCCGGACCTTTTGCAAAAACTGCGGTTCACCGCTGTACAGTCGCCGACCGTCGATGCCGGATATTTACCGGCTGCGCATTGGCACACTCGACACGGATGTGCAGATTAAGCCTGTTGCGCATATTTTTATGGGCTCAAAAGCCTCATGGGATGAAGCGCACGACGATATTCCACAATACGACGAACGTCCCTGATCAGATCTCCGGAAATAAAAAAATCCTGCACCGGACGAAACCCGTGCAGGATTTTTTTATGATCAGGCCGTCATAAACGGATAATCGGTATAGCCTTCGGCACCTGGGGTGTAGAAGGTATTCTGATCCGGCGTGTTCAGCTCGGCACCGGTTTCTACACGTGTCGGTAAATCCGGATTCGCCAGGAAGCTGGTACCAAAGGCTACAGAATCTGCGGTTTTGGCGGCAATAACGGCAGCGGCTTCGGCGGCGTTGTAACCCATGTTCAGCATCAGGTGGCCCTGATAATGTTCACGCGCCACGCTCACGACATCGGCCTGCTGCACGCCAAAGAAATCGGCACGCATTAAATGCAGGTAAGCCAGATTAAAGCGGTTCAGATGCTTGGTCAGATATTCGGTCCAGGCCAGAGGATCGCTGTCACGCATATCGTTAAAGCTGTTCAGCGGTGACAAACGCAGGCCCACGCGGCCACTGCCAATTTCGGCGGTAACGGCTTCCAGTACTTCGGTCAGAAAACGGGCTCGGTTTTCCAGCGAACCGCCGTACTCATCCGTGCGCTGGTTTGAGCCATCGCGCAGGAACTGGTCAATTAAATAGCCGTTGGCACCGTGAATTTCCACCCCATCAAAACCGGCGGCAATAGCGCTGGCGGCAGCGTTGCGGAAATCTTCAACAATGGCGGTAATTTCTGTGGTGGTCAGTGCGTGTGGCACGGTATATGGTTTTTTGCCTTCTGGCGTGTGTACTTCATCGTTAATGGCTATGGCGCTGGGTGCTACCGCTTCAGTACCGTTATTCAGCAGCGGATGCGCCGCGCGGCCTGCGTGCCAGATTTGCATAAAGATACGGCCACCGGCTTTATGTACGGCGTCGGTTGTCAGCTTCCAGCCTTCGATCTGCGCAGCAGAGTAAATGCCCGGGTCGTTACCAAAAGCCGACGTGTTCGGTGTGACCATGGTGCACTCGGTAATCAGCAGACCGGCACTGGCGCGCTGGCTGTAGTATTCGGCCATCAGCTCATTAGGCTGGTGATCAACGGCGCGGCAGCGGGTAAGCGGCGCCATAATGAAACGGTTAGGCAGGGTAACATCGCCGACGGTCGTGGCGTTGAACAGAATCTGAGTGTCGGTGGACATAGTAACTCCGGTGGGTCGATGGGTATATGATTATCGCGATAACTATATGCGGGCAGGCTTACGGAATTCATCCCGTCATAACGCAACAGACTGTTGTTCTGGCTGGTGCAATGCCTTCTTTTGGTTAAAGCCACATATGAAAGCGACTACTTAACTGTCAGCGCTTAAATCATAGTGGAGCAGGCAGGGTGTATTAGCCAGCGATGTCTTTTACGCCATACAATTAAGCGCTGCCTGGCCGCAGCTGATTGCATGCGCAGGTCTGAATACCCGCTGCATGCCGCGCTAAAGACGTGCCGATGCGCACAATACTCACGGGAGGATGTTATGAAAGCCGTATTGCTGGACGCCGATACCCTTGGCACTGATATCGATTTAAGCCCAATCCGCGATGCAGTGAGCGAGCTGCGTGTTCATGCCCGCACTCATCCGGAGCAGCTTAAAGAGCACCTGGCCGATGCCGATCTGATTCTCACCAATAAAGTATTGATTCCGGATTGGGCCATGCACGGTCGTAAGGGCATTCTGGTGTTGGCCACCGGCACTAATAATATTGATATGGCGGCTGCCCGGGCACTGGGTGTCCCTGTGCGCAACGTCAGCAACTACGGCACGCATTCCGTTGCGCAGCATACCTTGATGCTGATGCTGGCTTTAGCCGCGCGTTTGCCGTTGTATCAGCACGATGTGGCGTCCGGGGCGTGGCAGCACAGCCCGTTCTTTTGTTTGCTGAATCACCGCACGACCGAGCTGGCCGGTAAAACGCTGGTGATTGTGGGACAGGGGGCTCTGGGCAGTGCGGTGGCCAAACTGGCCGACGCTTTGGGTATGATCGTAAAATTCAGCGCCCGGCCCGGCGGTGACGATGACCGCCGTCCGGCATTTGCGGAACTGATAAAAGAAGCCGATGTGCTCAGTTTTCATTGCCCGCTGAATGAACATACTCAGCACCTGCTCAACCGCGACAACATCGATCATCTTAAGCGTGGCTGCCTGGTTATTAACTGCGCGCGCGGCGGTATTATCGACGAAATGGCGGCGCTGTGGGCATTGCAGGCCGGACATCTGGGCGGGCTTGCCGTGGATGTTCTGCCGGTTGAACCACCGCAGCAAGGGCATCCGCTGTTATCTGCGCTTAAGCAGGGCAATCTGAATCTGATTGTTACCCCACATAACGCCTGGATCAGCCCGCAGGCGCGGCAGAATATTATTCACCTTACGGCGCAGAATATCGCCTCACTGATGGCGTAAAGTAAACCGAGGAATAGCCAATGACCGCAGACCATGCAACACCAGACGCAAGCGGCAGCACCACCGACATTTGTATTTTTCCGATACCCGGATGCGTTACCTTCCCCGGCACCGTGTTTCCGCTGCACGTATTTGAGCCACGTTATCGTGCGATGATCCAGCATTGTCTGGATACCGGCATGCCGGTAGCCATTTGCCATACCGAAAAGATGATCAGCCCCGGCAAACCGACCGACAATCTGGAAGAAGCACTGAACAGCAACCAAGCAACCTATCGTCCGTACGATGTGGTCAGCGCCGGACGTTGCGAACTGGTCGAAATCAGCGACGACGGCCGCATGTACCTGAACGTTCATATCGAGCAACGTTACCACCTGGGTGAGGCTGTACAATTATTGCCCTATCAGATTTACCAGTGCGAAGCTTTCCCCGACTGTGAAGCTGAAGATGCCGAACAGGAAGACGCCGATAACGCGCAATTAAAAGATAAAATCCTGCACCGTTTATACGCGCTGGGGCAGGGCGATGAAGACGTACAGCGCAGTATTGAATATTTAATGGAATCACCGGAATGGCAGACAAAAACCGCGCAGGCCTTCAGCTTTGAACTGTTTGGTATGATTGCTTTCGATGCCGATATTCTGCAGGAAATTCTGGAAATGGATTCCGCCAACGAGCGCCTGAACTATACGCTGGCACTGCTAAACGACGTATAGCTAATTATTTTCTGTAAACAAAATGACTGACGATTAAGGGAATAACATGCTGTCTGCTTTTATCCGCTCACTACCATCAGGAACCTGCTATGCGCAATTGTGGAACGACCGTATCCGTATAAGCTGCACGCAATCAACCAGGGTTTTTGACGACCAGCCGTTATTGGCGATACGCAGCGAAAACGGCAAAAGAATTGTGATGGCTGTCGGACGTAAAGCCGCGCAGTTGTATCAGCAGGAGCAATTAAAAGAACAGCGCAACGAACAACAAAATGAAAAGCAAACGCAGGATATAACACTAATCAACCCTCTGGATCATCCACGGTTGTTAATTGCCGATTTTGCTTATGCAGAACAGTTGCTGCGTTACGGCATTGCCAGTGTGTATGAAAAAATTGTTCTGCCACGCTCGCCCGTGCTGATTATTCAGCCGATGGAAAAAACAGAAGGCGGCATTAATGATATTGAGCGGCGCATGTACACCGAGCTTGGGTTGGGTGCCGGAGCACGTAAAGTGTATGTGCATGATGGAGCCCCGCTGGCTCATCCGGTGACGGCTGGCAGCAAAGAACTGGGCAATATCCTTCAGCGTTGAATTATTCAGAGGTGCTCTGAGTTTTTTATTTTTAGTTTTGTCATTTATCTGTCATTTAATATTGGCAGCATCCGTTCCTCTGTGATTCTTACCCGGAAATGGATGTTCTGTGAAAAAACTTCTGATATTTGCTGCGCTTGTATTAGCTGGTTGTGGTGCTGATGATAAGTCTGAAGAGACTTCCATCGCCTGCAGCTCTTACAACATTCTTAATGCCACGAACTATGAGCTCAAACTTACCCTGAAAGAACGGGCAGAGACAGCTCCGCGGATATGGACTTTGCCTCAGGGAGACGATTACTGGTTTTTATACTGCCATGCGTCAGACCGCTGGAATGGCGGCCCATTACTGGATAAAAATGTGGAAAGTTTTCAGGTTACAACCATTGGCTATGATCCTGAGCTGACGTATAGCATTCCGCTGGATGTTACCCGCTGGGTGGGCGAAAATTATCCGGAAGAATGGAAAGTTGAATATCGCTTTAACTTACTGGAGTCGTATTTAAGGTAGCTTTGCCCCTTGACGTTGGACTGTGGAATAAAAAAGCCTGAATCCGGTATCACCGGATTCAGGCTTTTGGGTTTTGGATCGGAATCTCTGGTCTGAAGTCTGGAGCTTAGCCGTTAGGGCTGTGAGCTAGGAGTATGGTTGCTGGAGTATCGGGCCTGCCGACGCTTAACTCCTGCTCAGATATTGCTAGCCACTGATGGCGGCAATTTTCTCTTTTAATCTGGCCTGATCATGCTCAAAGCTGGCTTTCTTCTTTTGTTCTTTCTCAATCATCGCCGCAGGAACCCGGGATATAAAACCATCGTTGTTCAGTTTATTGGCGATGCGGTGAATTTCGTCTTCGAGGCGCTGAACCTCGGCGTTAAGGAGACTGATTTCCTCAGTACTTTCCATCAGATCGGTCATGGTGATATTACCTCCGTGTGCGGGCTGCGCGCTGGTTGGCAGCCACCGACTGCCTGCTTCTGCCGCAGTCTGGCGAGCAGGCTTTAAAATTGAAACTCTGCATCGAAGTGTAGCCGGTTTTCCGGGGTTTGCCGGATTTTTCAAGAGAGCGGACGTACGATCAGATGTCCGTTTGGTGCAGGTTTAGAAGGCACTGAGCAGAGGAGGGTGGCGGGTAAATCAGAACGACCGTTTAAAATATACCCATGTATATGATCAGTGATTTATCAGTTGAGAGCGGTAATAAAGTCCGATAGTCTAATGAAAAAGCAGGGATTGCTGAGCCTACCCGCTCGTCTGAGCAACGGAACGGATGCTGATAGTCCCTGAGAACGATCTACATAAATCAAATATTGCCGGTTCTGTTGTGGCGTGAACAAGGAAGGGCGGCAGCGTGGCTGAATTCAGAACGATGCAATGGCATCCAGAGGGCTTGCAGTACCAGCAAAATGCTGACCAATAACATGGGTATAAATCTGGGTTGTTTTCACATCAAAATGCCCCAGTAATTCCTGCACGGTGCGTATGTCGCGACCAGTACGAAGCAGTTCGGTAGCGAAACTGTGCCGGAAGGTATGACAGGTAATGCGCTTATTGGTAAGTCCGGATTTTATAACCGCCTGGCGAAGTGCTTTCCGAGAAACAGAGTCATGCAAATGGTGCCGGCAAAGAGTGCCAGTGATCGGGTGATTACATAAACCGGATGATGGAAACAAAAACATCCAGGCAGCTTGCCGATAAGCCGAAGGATACTTTTTGGCGAGTACACCCGGAATTGAAGGGCCTATGCCCTGTTGATTGTCAGACTTCTGCAGCCGAAGTACGTTATAAATCTCTGCTTCAATGGCAGGGCGTAATAAGGGACTTAAAATGGTTACACGGTCTTTAGCGCCTTTGCCATCATGAACCGTCAACGTTCCATGAGAAAAATTAAAGTCTTTCACGCGTAAGCGCAGACATTCCGTAATACGAAGACCAGAACCAAACAAAAGAGAAAAAATCAGCTTATCGCGCCCTGAAAGCTCGCGCAGAATTGCAGCAACCTCCTGTGTGCTAAGCACTTCAGGTAAACGCCTTGGCTTGGTTGCAAAGGTGAAATCCAGGTCTCCTAATGGCTGTTGCAAAAATTGGTTATATAAAAATGCCAATGCATTGAGTGCGATTTTTTGCGTATTAATCGCGACGTTACGCTTTGCCGCAAGATAACTCAGGTAAGCCATTACATCATCGCCGCCCAGCGTCGCCGGATGCTTGAGACGATGAAAACGGATGAAGTCTTTGACCCAGTAAATGTAAGTATGCTCGGTACGGAGGCTCATTCCGCGCAGGCGCATAAACGTACGAACATTATTAAGGAAGGGGCTTTTACCCATATCAATACCTTACTTAATATACTGTATGTAAAAACAGTATATTTAGGGTTTTCGTAAAATCAATGCGCGTGTAGGCGCGAGTGTAAAGATGTATATGCTTGAATTGACACCAAAGCCAAAAATAAGAGTTATATAATCAATGAGTTACGAGGTTGTCGGAAGTGATCGTGCGCAAAGTGTAAAGATGATCGTGGTGCGAAAGCGTGCTTGCGCGTTTTTATCCTGATAAAAGTCTTATTGTGGGCGCTTTTCGTAACGGTGACAGTCGGTTAGACTCGGAACTTAAAATCAAATGAAGGTGTGTAAACGAGCACGCCTACGAATAAACTGTTATGTTTTCAGGAGACTCGGTTGTTTGAACCTAAAATTCTAAATTTTGAAATAGAACTGACTAGAACTCATAAAAAGAATATTATCATTGGTAATGGTTTTGGTATTTCATTTGATCAAGCTTTTGGTTCAAATTGTTTTAGTTGGAATAACTTACTTGAGCTTTGTGAGATCGAAGAAGGTTCACCTTTATGTGCTCTACTTCACGAGTGCAATCTCGACTTTGAGTTGGCTCATCAAAAATTAAATAACGCTATAGATGTCTTTGTTAAATATGGTGAGCATGAGGATAAGATTCGTTTCTATCAACAACAAGTAGATTTACTAAGAGAGCAGTTGGTTGTCGCTGTTTCAGCCTCGCATCCAAATAGTTTTGCAAATGCGAACCTTGCAATGGATGCAAAAATTGAGAGTGGTCGTAGATTTTTGAGGCAATTCGATGAAATATACTCTTTAAATTATGACTTGTTGCTTTATTGGCTTCGGTGTTACAAACAATCGTACATAGGTAGTGATTCCTTCTGTAACTCAACTGAGCATGACGATCTTGTTTTTAGCCCCGACGATCAATCCAACTTTTTGTTTCCTCATGGTGCTCTGTTCCTAAACAGAAATGGTATCTCTGCTACAAAAGTAAGAAGCTCACAATATGATCCTATTCTAGCTGTAGTTGAGAGAAATATCGATAATGGAGTGTTCCCCATCACTGTTTCTGAAGGAGCCGGTGAGCAAAAGCGAAAGGTAATACAGGGGAACAAATACTTGAGCTACTGCTTTGATCGGCTCCAAAGAATAGAAGGAAGTGTGTTTACTTTTGGGTGCTCATTTATGAGCGGTAAAGATGAGCACATAATCCAGCAACTATTACGAAGCCCAGCTGAAAAGATAGTAATTGGTGAATATGCTCCAGATAGAGCTAGAGTAATACAGTTACTCAATGAATTTGAACAAGTTCAAAAGAAGCAAGGGAATAGGCGAAAAGTTCCTGTTTTTATTGCAGATACTTCCGATACAAGAGTATGGAAAACATAACAAAGCCTTAAAGTCGGATTCGTAACAGTTGGCTCGGTTCCGCTTCGCTTCACATTTTAGCCAACAGCTACTCACCGCTTAAGGCGGCGTTATGCGCTTATTTAATGTGATTCAAGGTATTAATTATGGAAGTTGGTAACTTTTATTATGTAGCATTCAATACCGGCAAGTATGAAATCGAGTATGAGAACAGGGTTAAATGTATCAAAGTTACGCCCAAGTCCTACAGGGTGGAAAGAGAAGATGGATCAACTAGACTAATAGGTCACGATTCGATAATTGAATTAAAGGAACTTCCTCAAATAAATACCAGTGAATAAAACCATGCCTCCAACCTTGATCAAAGTAGAATCGCATAACAAGGCGATGAAAAACCGCTTCACTACGTTCCGCTGGACGCGCTAACGCGCGCCTTTTATCGCAACGTTAAATTTTTGGTCGAGTCGGATATGGAAAAACTGTCTGATCCTCAAATTGAAGCAATCAAAGATGAGCATGGCCCGCTCCCAGAGGAGTACTTGGCATGGCTTTCAGAAAAAGGTTGGGGAGAGCAGGAAAGCGGAATCATGCTGTACTCGGGGCCGGTGCACGTAAAAGAGATATTTGGTGACGACTATCCTAAAGTGTTGAAGGCCGTGTTGCTTATTGGCGACGACATGGCTGGCTATTCCATCGGTTACCGACAGACCGAGCGGGGTTGGCAATTTGTTGGTTTCGAGAGTGCCGGCGGCGACTTAGAAATAATCGAAGAAGGGCTGCGTGCATACCTCAAAAGTTAACAAGGTCAAGCACAGCGACAGCTTTTCCGTTGCGGCCTCGCCTTCACTACAAAGCTGCGCGTTTTGGCGGCATTAATGGCCTTGGCCCTGTCAGTTATATCTTGGGTTTGGGTCTGATCGAGTTTGAGTCCATTTGCGAAGAACTGATAAGCGTATCTTTGAACTAAAACTTATTTTTCGGCCTCGCTTGTCGATAGGAGCGGTAATTCTCAGTCAAAATATTAAAGTTATATCGGAATGGTTTGAATGAAAGATAGCCGAGTAGAAAGAAATGGTGGTTTAGATTTTAGTATCTACTTTTGTGGAGACTCTAAAAAATTCCCAGATGTCAAGTTCCCGGCGATAATTTTTTCGCCAGTGAACGATAGCTGGAATGATTTTAGATTTAAGTGTAGCTACCGATATCTAATTTATTTTGGGGGTGGGCGTAGGGATATAGAAGGTCGCGTATTTCTCGGATTTACGTCAGGTAACGAAAATATCGACGATAGTGGTCAGCTATCTAATCAAGTCGAGGTGCTCGAAGCGAGTGAACTACCTGATTTTTTTACTCTGCAAGGAGGGATGAAAGATTATCGGAACTTTGTGGATGAGCATGGAGCTGAAGATGCAAACCGCCTTCTCCTAGCTTTAAACGATTTGGTTGCCTGTCGGCGTTTTCCAAAACAGGCGAAACTCGTCGATATTGCAGTGAAAACGGAAGTGTTTAGTTTAGCTTTCATGAGAGACTCTGATCGTTTTTTTGCGTTTCACAATGCAGACACGCTTCTTGATGGTTTGGAGGAAGAAAGCTTTTCTAGAATCTCGACAGAGCTTTCACTTTCATATGACCTTGCAGGGTTTTCAGAAAATCACAATTTACATTTGAATTTTGATACGAACAGCATCCTACCGAAAAGAATCAGCGTGCTAATTGGGCGAAATGGTCTAGGGAAAAGCCAAGCTCTCCACACAATAGTGAGGTCTTTGGTTAAGGGAGATCAGCGTTTCTCTGATCGTAACTACGGTAGGCCAATGGTGAGCCGCTTGCTTGCCATTGCGACGCCGGGAGAAACAGTCAATACTTTCCCGCCCGAGCGTCAGAATAAAAGAATTAAGTATCGACGATTGATACTCAATAGGAGTGCGAGAGCGAAGGCCTCAAGGGGCTTCTGCGATCTCTGCGTTCAACTTGCTCGGTCTGAGGAACTTATTGGCAATAATGACCGTTGGAGATTATTTGAAGATAGTATTCAGTTATTTTCTAATATTAAGAATGTCGTCTTACCTTTGAGCAAAGATATTTCAGTTGCGGCTAATCATGTTTTGAGAGTTAACGGTAAACGTTACGTGCCGCTGTTGAAGCTAAACCGCGGGGGAGAGCAGGCTAAATTAGAAGTACAAGGTGCTGTCGTAAGCAACGCTAACCCAATGATGTACATCGAGGGTGATGTTTTTCCTCTCAGCAGTGGACAGCTGTCATTTATTAAGTTTATTGTCCAAGCTTGTTTATTTGTTGAAAATGGAACCCTTGTTCTACTAGATGAGCCGGAAACACACCTGCACCCAAATTTTATATCAGAGTTTGTTAGAATCCTTGATCGTTTATTAAAATCTACTGGCTCTGTTGCCGTCATTGCCACACACTCTGCTTATTTCGTCCGAGAGGTCCCTAGAACCCAAGTTTTGGTATTTAAAGACGACGGCGATGGTCGGGTAAGTATTCAAAATCCTAGACTGAAGACATTTGGTGCAGATGTTGGGACGATCTCTTACTTCGTTTTTGAAGATGAAATTACTAATGGGTTAGTTGAAGATATACTAGATCGATTCCCAGAGAATCCTGAAGCTAGAGATAAATTATTAATAGAACTAGAAGCAGAGTTGTCCGCTGACGTTGTTATGTACCTGCGCAGGAAGCTGAACATGGAGGAAAATAATGAAGAGAATTGACCCTCCTGCTATTGACGACATTGAAGAGCTAACACTTCTAGCTAATAACGAGGGTCTCGGGAGTTATCCCGGCCTGATGAATGAATATAGCGGATTTCTTAGTCAATATAATGAATATAGTAAAAGCGGTGGAAACCCTTGGAATATCGTTCCGTTAACCATTAGTGACCATCTTAAGAAGGCATTAAGAACTCACTATGGCTCTCCTCCGGAAGGGCGGCTTCAATTTATCAAAAATTATCGTCGAGGTTTATCACCAACACTTTGCCTAATGTGTGGGGGGTTCGGTAATGGTACTTTGGATCACTATCTTCCCAAAGAGGACTTTCCAGAGTACTCATTTTTTTCAAAAAATCTTGTCCCAGCTTGTAATTGTAACTCGTTAAGGGGGCGTACTGTTAAAGGGGCAGCACCTCCTGCAAGAGTGATTCATCCATATTACGATGATTTTCTGGCAGACAGATTGTATCAAGCTGTGTTTCAAGGTGAGTTTTCTGCACCTAGTATATCTATTGAAATTATTGATAAAAACCACCCTAAATTTGATATTTTAAAATTTCATCTCGACGAAGTAATTAAAAATGATTCAACTCAAGGTTGGTTTGAAAAATATTGGAGCGACTTAAGTCAGCGTCCCCATGATAAGCTGGAGTTGGTTCTCCCACTATCCTCGCAAGATTTGAGCGCTGCTGATTTGAAAGTTGCTCTTGAGAGATACAGGAATCATATGGATAAGGATCATGATACGCCAAATAATTGGCTTTCTATATTCTATACTGGTCTGATGAGGGATCATGATCGCTTAGATCAGTTAGCAGCGGTCATAAACAGCAACAGATAATATATTTTAGACTAAATAGGCAATAACGAATTTCATGTCAACTATGCCATTAACAAGGAGCGTAAGGCGGACGTCTTTCAGCCGCCGCTTCGCTCAGCGTTAGCATCACCAAGGAATAAAAATGAGCTACGTAGCTAAATTCAAGGAAATAGATGGTGACCTATTTAGATTTGATACTCGGGTATATCTGAATGGTTACGATGCTAATATTGATGGGGCGTGCATCGCAGCGATTATTGGAAAAAATCCAGGTTCTGCTAGTCCAACTATTCTGGACAGCCTTGCC
>NVUW01000003.1 GCA_002733205.1 Thalassobium sp.
GCAGCGGCTACAACTCAGAGCACCACCACTCCCACCACCAAGCCACAGGCACTACCACGCAGAACGTGGGAGCGAGTCGTTCAAAGCACCACCGCCAAGCAGCAGGCACTACCACGCGGAGCGTGGAAGCGAGCCGGAGCGTGGGAGCGAGTCACTCCCGCCACCAATAAAAACGGCAGCCGAAGCTGCCGTTTTTATTATCCCGTCATGCGACAAGCACTACCACACAGAGCGTGGGAGCGAGCCGTAAACCTGTCGGTTTATTCCCATTGACTCAGGGCATCCCTGCCCTTCGGCCTGCGGCCAAACTGAAGTTTGCCCAAAACGTCTGTCCTGACGTTTTGTCAACGAATGGAGTAAACCTGTCGGTTTACTCCCATTCTATCGTCGCTGGCGGCTTGCTCGACACATCGTAGGTCACGCGGGAAACATGCTCGATTTCGTTAATAATACGGTTCGATACTTTTTCCAGCAGCTCATACGGCAGGTGCGCCCAACGGGCAGTCATAAAGTCGATGGTTTCTACCGCTCGCAGAGCGATAACCCACTCGTAACGGCGGGCATCACCTACCACACCCACGGATTTCTGCGGAATAAATACCGCGAAGGCCTGGGAGGTTTTGTGGTACCAGTCGAAGTTATGCAGCTCTTCAATAAAGATGGCATCGGCTTCACGCAGAATGTCGGCGTATTCTTTTTTCACTTCACCCAGAATACGAACACCCAGACCCGGACCCGGGAACGGATGACGGTAAACCATATCGTATGGCAGACCCAGTTCCAGACCAATTTTGCGCACTTCGTCTTTGAACAGTTCGCGCAGTGGTTCAACCAGTTCCATCTTCATATCGTCCGGCAGACCGCCGACGTTATGGTGGGATTTAATCACGTGGGCTTTACCGGTTTTGGAAGCCGCCGATTCAATCACGTCCGGATAAATCGTACCCTGGGCGAGGAAGTTTACGTCGGTCAGTTTGGTCGCTTCTTCATCGAATACTTCGATGAATTTTCCGCCAATAATTTTGCGTTTGGCTTCTGGTTCAGCCACGCCGGCCAATGCGCCAAGGAACAACGCTTCAGCATCCGCACGGATCACTTTAACGCCCATGTTCTTAGCGAACATGTCCATCACCATATCGCCTTCGTTTTTACGCAGCAGGCCGTTATCGACGAATACACAGGTCAGCTGATCGCCGATGGCTTTGTGCAGCAGTGCGGCAACCACAGAAGAATCAACGCCACCGGACAGGCCCAGCAGAACTTTCTGCGTGCCCACCTGAGCGCGGACTTTTTCGATCTGATCTTCGATAATTTTTGCTGGCGTCCACAGGGCTTCACAGCCGCAGATTTCCAGTACGAAATGTTCGAGCAGACGCTTACCCTGCAGAGTGTGGGTTACTTCCGGGTGGAACTGCACACCGAAGAAGTTTTTCTCGGCATGGTACATACCGGCAATCGGGCAGCTGGGCGTTGAGGCCATCAGCTCGAAGCCTTCCGGCATTTTTACCACTTTATCGCCGTGGCTCATCCATACATCAAGCAGGGCTTTGCCGTTGGCCGCATCAACATGATCTTTAATGTCGTGCAACAGGCGGCTGCTGCCTTCCACCGCAATCTGGGCGTAACCAAATTCACGGATGGTGGAGCTTTCTACTTTGCCGCCCATCTGTTCAGCCATGGTCTGCATGCCGTAGCAGATACCCAGAATGGGCAGACCCATATTAAAAACAATTTCCGGTGCGCGCGGAGAACCGGCTTCGGTGACCGATTCCGGGCCACCGGCGAGAATAATACCGGTTGGGTTGTATTCGCGGATTTCCGCTTCGTCCATATCCCAGGCGCGGATTTCAGAAAAAACGCCAATTTCGCGCACGCGGCGGGCGATCAGCTGGGTGTACTGTGAACCGAAATCCAGAATCAGGATACGTTGAGCATGAATGTCTTGAGACATAACTAATTCCCGTAAAACGAAAGCGGGGATGCAGTGCATCCCCCGAAAAAAATCAAAGCCCGCTGGTTTTAGCCTAAGCGGTAATTTGGCGCTTCTTTAGTAATCTGCACATCGTGCACGTGGGACTCTTTCATCCCTGCGGCAGTAATGCGCACAAACTGTGGTTTGGTACGCATTTCATCGATGGTGGCACAACCGGTATAGCCCATGGAGGCACGCACGCCGCCCATCAGCTGATGCACGATATTGGTCAGCGGACCTTTAACGGCGATACGGCCTTCGATACCTTCAGGTACCAGTTTATCGGCACCGGCTTTTTTATCCTGGAAGTAACGGTCGGAAGAACCCTGCGACTGATCCATCGCACCCAGAGAGCCCATACCACGGTAAGACTTATAAGCACGGCCCTGGAACAGCTCCACTTCACCCGGTGCTTCGTCGGTACCGGCCAGCATGGAGCCAACCATAATCACGCTGGCACCGGCGGCAATGGCTTTGGAAATATCACCGGAAAAACGAATACCACCGTCGGCAATCACCGGGATGCCGTATTTTTCCATCGCTGCAGCCACGTTAGCCACGGCGGAAATCTGTGGCACACCGACACCGGCAACAATACGGGTGGTACAGATAGAACCCGGACCAATACCCACTTTCACACCGTCGGCACCGGCTTCTGCCAGCGCAATCGCCGCTTCGGCGGTGGCGATATTACCGCCTACAACCTGCACCTGCGGGAAGTGTTCTTTTACCCAGCGTACGCGGTCAATAACACCAGTACCAAAGGCGTTGGAGGTATGGCCGTGGGCGGTATCGACCACAATCACATCAACACCGGCTTTAACCAGCGCGGTCACGCGCTCGTCGGTGCCAGCGCCGGTACCGACGGCTGCGCCGACCAGCAGACGACCCTGGTCATCTTTGGCGGCGTTCGGGTAAGCGCGGGCTTTATCGATGTCTTTTACCGTCATCAGACCGGCCAGTTTGCCTGCGGCATTCAGTACCAGAATTTTTTCGATGCGGTTAATGTGCAGCAGATTCTGAACTTCCTGCTCGCTGGTGCCTTCCGGCACGGTAACCAGCTGATCTTTAGGGGTCATCACACTGGCAACGGTAGCGTCGAGGTTTTTCTCGAAACGTACGTCACGGCTGGTCACAATACCGACCAGGTCGTCGCCATCAACCACCGGCATACCGGAGATATTGTGCAGCTGAGTCAGCTCCAGCAGTTCGCGGATGGTGGTGGTACTGGGGACAGTAATCGGGTCTTTGACCACACCGCTTTCGAATTTTTTAACCTTGCGGACTTCCGCGGCCTGCTCTTCGATGGTGAGGTTTTTATGCACGATCCCCAAACCACCTTCCTGTGCGATGGCAATCGCCAGACGGGCTTCGGTTACGGTATCCATGGCGGCAGAGATCAGCGGGATGTTGAGCTGAATGCCACGGGTCAGGCGGGTTTTCAGGGTAACCTGATTGGGCAGAACTTCGGAATAACCGGGAACCAGCAGCACGTCATCAAAGGTGAGTGCATCCTGAGCGATTCGCAACATAAAGTGCCTTCCAGAACGAGGGTATGGGAAAGGCGCAGCATTATAACGAAAGCTCAGGGAGCGGTAAACGCCGGACAGCGTTGAGTTTGCAGGAAACTGAAGGTTGCTGCGCGTAAATCGGCAAAGGCAAAGGAGGCAATGTGCGGTCCGCGGCTGTCCAGCCAGCATAGGGGCGGCGTTTCGGCTCCCTCCTGATGCTGTTGTTGGTATAGCCGCTGTTGCTGACGTTGTTGTTGACGTTGTTGCTGCAACCGGGCAAAAACTTCACGCCCCTGTTGATAAGGAATCACGTCATCGTCAGGGCTGTGCATGACCAGCGTCGGAATATGAATTGCAGCCACATGGTCAACCGGGTCCCAGTCGCCCGGCACCAGTACGGTAAATGGCCAGATCAGCCAGCCCAGCAGGTTACTGCTCATGGCATGGCGCGCCACCGCACCAAAGCCGCTAAAAGGGGCATCCAGCACCAGCGCCTGAATCTGGTATTCATCCTGTGCACGGGCAACAAAATTGATGGCCAGCGCCGCACCAATACTCTGCCCTAACACTACCAGCTGTTTCTGCGGATGTTGCGTACGCAGCCATTGTGCGGCGGCTTCAATATCCTGCAGCACATCGGGCATTAACGCCTGCCCTTCGGAGGCGCCAAACCCCCGGTAATCGAGCGCCAGCACGCTTATGCCCTGTTGCGGCAACCAATAAATGCTGCGGCTGTGACTGCTGATGTTCTCGGCATTACCGTGCAGATACAGCACCATGATGCCGCTGTCTTCCCCCTGTGCCGGCACCCACCAACTGTGCAGGCGGGTGCCGTCATGGGCGGTCAGGGTAATGTCTTCGTACGGCAGCGGCACATCGGCGGGGGTCGCAATCCACACCGTCTGCGGATAAAAAAACAGCCCGGTGGTGGCGGTACAACCACCCAGCATCAGCACAATAAGCAGTGCCGGTGCCAGACTGATGGGTCTGCGTAATACCCGCACCACCCGCGCCATCAGAAATACCACTGCATACCAGCAGAGACTTCACTGATACCGGCCGTGCCTGCGCCGGCGGAAAACAGCTGACGCTCGGCTTTTATCCGCAACTGCAGATTCTGCCCCAACGCATAGCCAGCTTCGGCGCGCAGACGGCGGCGCACGGTATCGTCGCCGACGTTCAGTGGTTGCCAGTTGGCTTCAAGCTGCGCCTGCACCTGTTCGTGCTGCAGCAACCAGCCAACACGCGGGCCGAAGCTGAGCTGGTAGCCGTCTTCAAACTGGTTATCCGCCAGCATCTGGGTTTCGGCCAGGCCATACCAGCGTCCGAGCGGCGTCTGATAAGCGCGGCCAAAGGCCACTTTTAAATAGCCATGCAGCTCGGCCTCTGCACCCAGAAAACGCTCGGCACCGGCCGTTACCGCCCAGGCTACCGGGCGCTGAAAATAGGTTTGATGACTGAGCGACAGCACATCCACCACTTTAAAGCGCTGCAGTTTAACGCCTTCGTCTTCCCAGACACGCAGATCCCACTGCCCCATCTGAATCTGTGAGCCAGGCACAAAGCCCTGCGGCAGATCCAGAACATCGTGATAGGCAATGCGCCAGCTCAGATCGCTATAGGCCTGAGTCTCACCAGATGCACTCACCTGCCCGCCCCAGAGACCGGCGCGGGAAGTCAGGTGGCCCTGATCGTCACGGATAGCGGGCATGGGGGCATCGGTAAAATCAGCTTCGGCCGGACGTTTTGCCCGTGCCGATAACAGCGCCAGCGTGCGTTTACGCAAAACCGGATTGGCCTGTTTTTTCTTGATCGCCAGATAACGGGCATAAGCATGGCTGAGCTCCAGCGCCCGTACCTGATCCTGTGCATTTAAGTCTTTGATCAGCGTTTCAATATCGTCATCGCGGTCAACCAGGGCTTTAGCTGCCGCCAGCACTTCGGCACTTGCCTGAGTACTTTTGTATTCCATATCGGTCGCCGCAGACGGACGGTACTCGGTATTTTCCACCAGGTCGTTTTGCCATAACGCGCGGATGGTATCGACTGGCACGGCTTTGTATGTAAACGCCTCGGCTAAATCGGCGCGTTCTGAGCTGGCATCGAGCAATGCCAGCAAACGGTATGAGCAGTTTTCATCAAAGAAAAAATAATCGTAATAGGTTTCTTTGGTTTCCCAGACATGACGGACAAACTGCGCGACTTCGGCTTCAGTAAAATTCAGCCGGTACTCCCACACATCACGATATTCCATATGCTGGTATTCGTTGGTTTTTACATAGTACGGCATCACCGATACCACACCAGGATAACCGCCAGTTAACCCTTTATAGCTGAATACTAATTCGTTATCGGTTGGGTCGGCATTGGCGGCAAAATTCACGCTATAAGCCAGCAATTTGCTGCGCGAATCGTCGGCACGGTCCATACGCACCAGCGTGTGACCATACATCGATGACGGCGAGTTAATATGGGAGGCTGGAAAAATAAGGGTTAATGCATGAGCGTCGAGTTCGTCGCGCCATTCTTCAAATTCCGGACAGCGCTGATCGGTAAATGCAACGTCCGGTAATTGTTGTTTCAGCCAATGATAACGCGCAGGAAACTGACACTGCGCCGACTCATTGTCAGCCTGATTGGTTTGTAAAAAAGCAATAAGATCGGCTTTTAATTCAGCCGTAAGATCTTCTTTTCCATGTTCGGCCAAAAAGAATTCCGGACTGTCATTCTGGCTCAGATAACGCCCTTTAAGCGGGTGAAGTCGATAGTGCAGCAAATGCGCCCATTGTGGTTTTTCAGCCAATGATTGCAATGTGCCCTCATCTGGCAGAGAGGTTGTTCCGGCACGCGCTGCGAACGATGCAGCCATTAAAAATCCACAAAGCCCCAGTATCCCTGACCAGCGCATAGCGTTATCTCTCCTTCTTTATTTAATGCATAAAATTCAGACAATAAAAAAGCGCGCCGGGGCGCGCTTTTTTATCAATACCGTGAATTAACCCAGGTATTTCTGCAGAGCAGCGTCTTGTGCCATTGCAGAAGTCATAGCTTCATAAGCAGTAGCAGAAGTAGCGTCAGCGTTGAACATGCTGTCGAAGTTAGACTGCATAGTGCGGTTGAAAGCAGCAGAATCCTGAGCGTCAACACCGATCACTTCAGCCAGAGCAGCCAGAGTTTCGCCTTGACCTTTAGCAGCGTCCAGAGCCAGTTGATCCATGTTGTCTTCCATGAATGCCTGAGCCAGTTTCAGAGGGCCGTTAGCGCCTTCACAACCCAGAGTACCGGAAGTCATACCGAAAGTTTGGTTACCGGAAGTACCGTTGGTGGTAGCAGCCAGTACGTGCTCGTGCCATTCGTTAGCATCTGGGAAAACAACTGCAGTACCCAGACCACAACCAGCCAGGTCGTTACCAGCGAAAGCCAGTGTGGAAGAAGAAACCAGAATTGCACCTGCGATAAACTTTTTCATGGGCTATATCCTTGTGTCAGCCTATTTCAAATTTGATTCAGCTTGCGCTGAAGCCGTTAACACTAGCGCGTTATAAACCTTCTGTCTACGTCATCAATAACGACATAAGCACAATAGTGAACTCGCGCACATCCTTGATACACAAAAGAAAATCTCTGGCCAATACGGTCTGAGCGTGGCAACCTCTCGACACATCTTACAACCGATATCTTTCACTTTTGTGCAAGCAAACAATATTTTCACCGTCAGCCAGCTGAACCAGCGTGCCAAACAATTACTGGAAGTTTCTTTCGCCAACGTGCGTGTTGAAGGAGAAATTTCTAATTTGTCACGCCCGTCTTCCGGGCACTGGTACTTCACCTTAAAAGACAGTGGCGCTCAGGTGCGTTGCGCAATGTTCCGCTCGCGCACCGCCCTGCTGAAATTTATGCCGAAAGAAGGCGACAAGGTCGAGCTGCGCGCCAAGGTCAGCCTGTATGAAAACCGTGGCGATTATCAGCTGATTGTCGATGCCATGAAGCCCGCCGGTGAAGGTGCATTGCTACTGGCTTTCCAGCAGTTAAAAGACCGCCTGGCGATGGCCGGATTATTTGATGAGCAATACAAACAACCGCTGCCGTCGGTACGCCGGGTCGGTATTATCACCTCCCCCACCGGCGCCGCCATCCACGACATGCTCACGGTGTTCCGCCGCCGCTGCCCAGCCATCGAAATCGATATCTATCCCACGCCGGTACAGGGACGTGATGCCACCGCGCACATCGTGGCGGCCATTGAGCGCGCCAACCGTGATAACAATGTCGATGTTCTGATTATTGGTCGCGGTGGTGGTTCGCTCGAAGATTTATGGTGCTTTAACGAAGAAGCCGTGGCCTGGGCGATTCATCAGTCACGCCTGCCGATTGTCAGCGCCGTCGGTCATGAGGTCGACTTTACCATCGCCGACTTTGTTGCCGATGCCAGAGCACCAACCCCATCCGCCGCTGCCGAACTGCTCAGTCCGGATCAAGGCCAGCAACTGCGTCAGATACAGTTAATACGCCAGCGCCTGAACCGCGCCATGCAACGGCAATTACAGCAACAACAGCAACGGCTGTTACGTATTCAGCAACGTCTGCGCGCTCCCGGTCGCTTACTGCAAAGCCGCGCCCAGCATCTGGATCAACTGGAAATCCGCCTGCAGCGCGCGCAGCAACAGAATCTGCAACAGCGTCATCACCGCTTGCAAAAACTGCAACAGGCACTGGTGCATCAGCATCCGCAACGCCTGTTACGTGAACGCCAGCAACAGGTCGCGTTACTGGAAAAACAATTTACCCGCCTGATTCAGCAACGCCTGAATCAGCGTCAGCAACAGTTGGCCACTCAGGCTCACCTGCTCAACAGCCTGAGCCCGCTGAACGTTCTTGGCCGCGGCTACTCTATTACCCAGCAGGCCGATGGCCGTGTCGTACAGCAAACCGCTGACGTCTCGGTCGGCACACGTATTCACAGTCGGCTGCACAGCGGCTGGCTGGAATCAGACGTGGTTGCCGTACATACAGACGATGCTGCAACTCAGACAGACAGCGTGAAAAAGACCCGCACACGAAAAGCCCCCAGGAAGAAAACCAGCGAGGATTAAGCATGGCCGAACTCTTTCACAGCATGATGCAGTTTATTGTCTCGCTGTTCGCTGCCGGTTCGATCCAGAGTGCCACTCCTATACCCGCAGAAAGCCCCCTGCCGTTACAGCAGAGTATTCCCGGCGGTCTGACGATGATTCCCGTCGGTGATGGCATCCAGCCACCGGCGGTCAGTTTTAATGGTCGGCCGGTAATGGTCATCCGCCCGGACGAACAACAATCCTGGCTGGCCATGGTCGGTATTCCGCTCAGTCAGAAGCCCGGAGAGGCGAGCATCAAAGCCGGTAATAACAACATCCGCTTCGGAGTTCATGATCACCCTTACCCTGAGCAGCACCTGACCGTTAAAAAGAAACACGTTAACCCCAGCGCCGCAGAACTGGCGCGTATCCGCAAAGAACAGGCCCAGATGGCGGCGGTTTATACCAGCTTCAGTCCGCCCCGCCCCTGGCAACCAATGGCCTGGCCCATTCGTGGCGATATGAGCAGCGCCTTTGGCCTGAAGCGCTTTTTTAATGGCGAACAGCGTAACCCGCACAGCGGACTGGACATAGCCGCACCCACCGGCACCCCCATTCTGGCGCCGGCCGATGGTAAAGTCGTGCTGACCGGTAATTTCTTCTTCAACGGTAACAGTGTATTTATCGATCACGGCCAGGGGTTGATCACCATGGTCTGCCATATGAGCGCCATTAATGTTCAGGAAGGCGAAGAAATCCGTGCTGGCACGCTTTTGGGTAAGGTCGGAGCCACCGGCCGTGCAACCGGCCCACACCTGCACTGGACCGTCAGCCTGAACAACGCCCGCATCAACCCTTTGCTGCTGATGTCACCGCTGCGCAGTGGCAAACTGCTGTCGGCCACCAGACAAACAGGAGCTGCACATGAGTGATAAAAAACACCCCGGCACCGCCGGTCTGCTGCCGGTAAAAGGCAGCGGTTGCGGTATCCGGCCCGACCCGGACGCCATGAACGACGACACCGGTTTTGATTTCAGCGGCGCCCGCTCGCTGCTCGAAAAAGAGCAAAAAAAAGCCGAAACAGCCGCCGATAACAAGCCCGAAAGCGCAGAATAAATTCTGTTTTAAGCCGCTGCAGCCGATAAAACTGGCAGCCAACGGTGAAGGTCTATACTCAGATAAGCCCCTTTTCTGAAAGACCGTCATGATCAAAAAAATCTCTGTCGACCAGCTCAAACCAGACATGTATGTCTCAGATCTGAACTGCGACTGGATTCCCCACCACAATTTCCAGAAAGAAGGCCGCATCCCAGATCAGAGCATTATCGATGAGATCCGCCGCCGCGGAATTCGCGAAGTGTATATTGATACCGCTCGCGGCCTGGATGCCGGCGACGATGCCCTGACCGCCACGGAGGTCGACCGTAATAATCAAGCGGCACTCGATAAAGCTGCCGCTCTGAAACCCGACCATAAAGCCCGCAACGGCGTGCAGGAAGAGCTGCTGAAGGCGAATAAAATTCATACACAGGCTAAAGGTCTGGTCAGCAACGTACTGAAAGATGTGAAACTCGGACGCGCCATCGATGTAGAAGCCTTCGACCGTCTGGCCGATGGTATGGTCGATTCGGTACTGCGTAATCACAACGCCCTCGCCTGCCTCGGCCGCATCCGCGAAAAAGACAATTATCTGCTGGAGCATTCCATCAACCTGGCGGTACTGATGGGAATTTTTGCCAAAAGCATGAAGATCGACCGCGAGACCATGCACCAGACCATCGTCGGCGCCATGTTGCATGATATCGGTAAAGTCATGATTCCCGACGAAGTGCTGCATAAACCCGGCAAGCTGAGCGACGATGAATTCGCCATTATGCGCAACCATGTGGTGTTCAGCCGCGAGCTGTTAAAAAAGACACCGGGAGTGAGCGAGCTGACCATTAAAGTCGCCGCCCAGCATCACGAACGCATTGATGGCAGCGGCTACCCGGAAGGCCTGCACGACTGCGATATCTGCCGCGAAGGAAAGATGTGCGCCATTGCCGATGTCTACGACGCCATCACCGCCGACCGCGTTTACCACAAAGGCTTGCCACCGACGATGGCGCTGAAAAAACTGCTCGAATGGAGCGGCACCCACCTCGACCAGACCCTGGTACACCGCTTTATCCGCTCGATGGGTATTTACCCGGTGGGTTCACTGGTCAAACTGAAAAGCCAGCGCCTGGCGGTGGTGATTGAAGCCTCAGAAAGCGATCAGCGCTTGCCGCTGGTAAAGGTTATTTATAGCACCAGCAGTCAGCGCTACCTGCCGGTTGAGATCATCGACCTGAGCAAACCAACCACTCAGGACGAAATTCTGCAGGCCGTAGACCCGGCCCGCTTTGGTATCCGCCTGAACGATTTTATCGCCTGAGCGACGGTTTAACGCGGCATCATAAACCGCGCAGCGTCACAAGCCGCGCTCTTCTTCCGCCTGCCGCTTAGCGCCCAACAGTTCGATTTTAGCCAGCACTTCCAGCGGTGCCGGTGGCGCTTCCTGCAGTTCATCCGGCTCATTTTTCAGACGCGCTACAGCCTGCAGCATGCTCGCTAATGAACGCACCCGCCCCCCCTTCAGCACCGCAATGCGCGCCAGCGCTTTGGCGTGTAAGCGGCCATCGACCAGAAAACGGTGCTCCATATAGAAATACTTACGGTCCCAGTGCAGCACCCGGCTTTCCACATCCACCAGCGCCAGCGGTTTGATCTCACGTACGAAGGTTAAAGTCTGGCTGGCCAATACCGAGCGCCAGCCCTTGCGCACAAACAACGGGCCGGTGCCCAGGCGCAGAAAAAACTCGGTGCGCGCCAGATCCAGCCAGGCCGGGTAACGGGTGTTGGTTAAATGCAGATTCAGGTCACAATCCCAGGGCAGGACGCGGAAACGGGTGTGAAACACATCCAGCGCGGTTGCCGGTTTAGCCCAGGGACGGCGGGCAAACATCAGGGCCGAACGCAACATCTGGCTCATGCTTTGCCTTCGCCGGATTTGGCGTTCAGATCAATCTTGCGCATCAGACCTTCCTGCGCCACCGAAGCCACCAGCTCGCCCTGTTGGTTAAACAGCTGACCGCGGCAGAAGCCGCGCGCACCACCGGCATTGGGGCTGTCGATGGCGTACAGCAGCCACTCATCCATACGCAGCGGACGGTGGAACCAGACGCTGTGATCGAGGCTGGCCACCTGCATATCTTTCTGCGAGACCGACACTGCATGCGGGTGCAGCGCGGTGGTAATCAGGTTGAAGTCGGAGGCATAGGCCAGCATGGTGGCGTGTACATGCGGGTCATCGCCCATGGGCGCATCGGCCTTCATCCAGGCGTATTTCACCGGCTCTTTTTTCTGTGGCGCAAAAATATTCACCGGATCGAGCACACGGATTTCAATCGGCTGGTCGGCGGTGTAAATATCGCGTACCCGCTCCGGGAAGTAATCGCGGAACATGCGCGCCAGCTCGAGCTGCGACGGAATGCCCTCCGGGCCTTTGATGTCCGGCATCGGATTCTGATGGTCAAAGCCCGCTTCCGGATGCTGAAAGGAACACATCATGGTCAGAATCGCCTTGCCGTTCTGGCTGGCTTTTACCTGACGGGTAGCAAAACTACGGCCGTCGCGCAGCACTTCCACTTCAAACTCGACGCTGTCGGTCACGGTACCGGGGCGCAGAAAGTAAGCATGCAAGGAATGCGGTGCCCAATCGCCCTCAGTCAGCGTCTGAATGGCTGCCGATAAACTCTGCCCCAGCACCTGTCCGCCAAATAAATTACGAAAGCCAAGATCCTGGCTCTGGCCACGGAAGCGGTTAACGCCAATGGCTTCCAGCTTTAACAGCTCAATCAATTCTGCCAATACATTACTCATAAAAACCCTGCTCTGGCTGGCGGACGCGGGCCGATGCTGCTGCACTCACGCCACCATTTTCTTATTAAAATCATCGCTGGCCGGCGCTGTTGTTCGGCCTGACCCGCTTATCTCTGTGTAAACACTTTGTACAATACGGAATCACCACTGCGGCACATTGGCCGGGATGACATCCTGTTGACGAAGCTCTGATTGGATAAACCAATCTTTCACCTGCGCCTTTATCTCACAACACAGCAGCGCAGCCCAGTGCCACATCTGACAACCAAGCCCGCCACAAGGCCAAAAATGCCACCCTCAGTCAGATACAGGCTGACGTTGAACCGCCGACAAAAACGCCATAAACCGGGCCCAGGATTTCTGATCGGCCTCGGCACGATAATTGGCTCCGCCAAATACCGTAAACGCATGGGGCGCGCCACTGTAGGTGATCATTTCATGGCTGACACCGGCCTCTTCCAGCTCAGTCGCCAACTGAGCAAACTGGCTCATAGGAATCGCGCTGTCAGCGCTGCCATGCAGAATCAGCAATGGTGCACGGGTAGCGCTGTAAGACTGACCTTCCGGGGTTTGCAGACCGCCATGAAATGTTACAAATCCCTGGGCCGCCATACCGGAACGCGCCGCCTCCAGTACGGCGGCACCGCCAAAGCAATAGCCCATCACCACACGGTTAAGCGGATCTCCGCCCTGCTGCGCGACCTGCGCCAGTGCCGCTGTAAGCCCGGCCTCCATTAAGCGGCGCAACCTGGCACGGTCTTTATACAACTCACCGGTATGTTGACGGCGATCTTCAATGCGCTCGGGCCTGATCCCCTGGCCGAACAGATCGACAGCAAAAACGTTATATCCGGCGGTACTGAGCATCTGCGCCCGCTGCCGCTCGTAATCGGTTAAACCATCCCAGTCATGTACCAGCAAAACCAACGCCGCCTGAGATGCCGAATGGTCGGCCGGTTGCCAATAACCCTCATAGGCCTTGCCGCCGGACTGATAGACCACCGTTTGCGATGCCGGCGCTGCCAACGCCTGCCCGGCGATCACGCTGCATCCAAGCAGCGTGCAGATTGTCTTTGCCAAGCGCGGAAATGCGCGGTTTATGCTGCGATAGTTCATACCCTTGCTCCTCAATTAATCATTCCTGTGGCTTCCAGTGTATGCACGGCCGGTGTAACTGTCGCTCAGCAGCGCTGTGCTTTGGCCTGCGGCACGACAGAAGACGGCTAAAAGATGCACAATGTTGTGCAATCCGTATAATACGCGGCCTTTTTGCAATGGGATTTCATTGCCGGTAGCGTCGGAACAGACACTACAGGCAGGCCGTTCTATGCGCACAAACCCGATGCACACGACTTCCGCACAACCCGATTTCACACAGGCGACCTATGCAACAGCGTGACCCCTACCAGCACCATGTAAACCCCGAGCGTTATGCCGAACTGCTGGAGGTAAAAGCACAGCGTCTGCGTGATCTGTTTGCCGACTTTAATCCGCCGTCATTGCAGGTACACGCCAGCGCCCCGAGCCACTTCCGCCTGCGCGCAGAATTCCGCCTGTGGCACGATGGCGACCGTTGTTTTTACGCCATGTTTGAGCCGGGCGATAAAAGCAAAGTGTATGAAGTGACCGAGTTTCCTATTGCCTCGCGCCTGATTAACGAGCTGATGGTACGCCTGCTGGATGATATTCAGCCCAACGAATTGCTGCGCCGCAAACTGTTCCAGGTTGAGTTTTTAACCACCTTAAGCGGTGACGCCTTAATCACGCTGATTTATCACAAGCCATTAGGGGATGAATGGCGCGCCGAAGCGGAAGCGCTGCAGGCACGGCTGGGTTTCCCGATTGTGGGCCGCTCACGTAAACAAAAACTGGTGTTAGAGCGCGATTATGTCAACGAAGCCCTGCAGGTGGACGGCAAAACCCTGCACTACCGCCAGATTGAAGGCGGCTTCACCCAGCCGAATGGCGAGATGAATCAGCAGATGCTGAGCTGGGCCCGTTCTGCCGCCGCCGAGATTAACCATAGTGATAACAACAGCGAGAACAACAGCGAGCCGTCATCCGACCTGCTGGAACTGTATTGCGGTAACGGTAATTTCTCCATGGCGCTGGCCGATACCTTTCGTCGCGTACTGGCAACCGAAATATCCAAAACATCGGTCGCGGCCGCACAGGTCAATATTGCCGACAACCAACTCGACAACGTGGTGATTGCGCGCTTATCCAGCGAAGAGTTTGTGCAGGCACTGCGCGGTGAACGTACCTTCGAGCGTTTGTCCGGGGTCGATTTAAGCAGCTATGATTTCCGTACTGTACTGGTTGATCCACCCCGTGCCGGTCTGGACGACGAATCGGTCAAACAGGTGCAGGGCTACGACAACATTATTTATATTTCCTGCAACCCCAATACGCTGCACGACAACCTGCAGGTGCTGTGCAATACCCACGAGATCAAAGGCTTTGCCCTGTTTGATCAGTTCCCCTATACCGACCACATCGAAACCGGTGTGATCCTGACCCGGAAAAACCCTCAATGAACAGCACCGAATCTTCAGCCTTCAGTCAGTTAGACCTGCCCGCCAGCCAGCTGGAAAACCTTGAGCGCATGGGGTACACCCAGATGACGCCGGTACAGCAGCAGACACTGCCAGCCGCCCTGGCCGGGCAGGACATTATTGCTCAGGCAAAAACCGGCAGCGGCAAAACCGCCGCTTTTGGTTTGCCATTATTAAGCAAAATTAATCCGCGCTTTTTTGGTGTACAGGCGCTGGTGCTGTGCCCGACCCGTGAACTGAGCACTCAGGTCGCGGAAGAGATCCGTAAGCTGGCGCGCTTTCAGGCCAATATTAAAGTGGTCGTGCTGTGCGGCGGAATGTCCATTGGCCCGCAAATTGGCTCGCTGGAACACGGCGCGCACATCGTTGTTGGTACTCCGGGGCGGATTAAAGACCACCTGCGCAAAGAAACGCTGAAAATCGATCAGGTGCAAACCCTGGTGCTGGATGAAGCTGACCGTATGCTCGATATGGGCTTTACCGACGATATTCACCACATTGTGGCGCACACCCCGGCCAACCGTCAGACGTTACTGTTTTCGGCTACCTACCCGGAAAACATCGGCCAGCTGAGTGCCGAATTTCAGCACAACCCGCTGAATGTAAAAGTGGAAGCGGTGCATCAGAGCAGCAGCATTGAGCAGCACGTGGTTATCTGCGAGCGCAATGAAAAAGAACAGGCACTGGCGCGGGTATTGAGCCATTTTGGTATTCAGCAGGCCGTGGTGTTCTGTAATACCAAACAGGCAACCGAAGAAGTCACCCAGATTCTGCGCGATATGGGTTTTATTGCCCTCGCCCTGCACGGTGATCTGGAACAGCGTGACCGCGATCAGGTCTATGTGCAGTTCAAACAGAACAGCACCAACTTTCTGGTGGCGACCGATGTTGCCGCCCGTGGTCTGGATGTCGATGATCTGCCAGCGGTGATTAACTACGAATTACCGCGCGACCCGGAAGTCTATGTACACCGTATCGGCCGTACCGGCCGCGCCGGTAAAGAAGGTCTGGCGATTTCCATTGCCACCGAACGCGAAGACTACAAACGCGCCGCCATTGCCGAACAACAGGGCCGCGATATTCCGCTGCTGCCAATCAGTGAACTCAGCGATGTCATGTTGCAGGCTGAAAAACCGGCTAACGTCAGCCTGTGTCTGGCGGCGGGTCGTAAAGATAAACTGCGCCCCGGTGATATTCTTGGTGCCCTGACCTCCCCCGGTGGTATTGCCGGCAGTGCCGTTGGTAAGATTGAGGTGTTGGATTATGCCGCCTATGTGGCAGTCCAGCGCGATCAGGCCAGAGCTGCCCTGAACCATTTACAGAAAACCCGCATTAAAGGCCGGGCAATTAAAGTACGCCGGGTATAATAACGGCGTACGACGGATCAATAAAAACGGCTGCCGATGCAGCCGTTTTTATTTAGGGCAGCCATCATTCCCCTGCGTATCAATACAATGTTTACCCGCTATAATCCGGTCAATTTCTGTTTAACCGTTCCTCTTAACGGTTCCTATTAACAACAGACGATGAATACCATTTATGAATAATGCTATCCAGCCAGCTACCGATGCCGATGTTCCGGCGCTCAGTAAACTGATTAATCTTTGTTACCGTGGCGGCGAAGCCGGCACTGAATCAGAATTACAGGGCTGGACCTCCGAAGTGGGTCTGGTCTCTGGCCTGCGCATTCAAACAAACGATTTACTCACCTTTATCCATCGCCCGGATGTGCATTTCTTCTGCATTAAGAATCATGCAGCCATCATTGCCTGCTTTTCTTTAACTCTCAAAAGCACACAAGCGCTTTCATCAATAGCGCCTGATACCCAGAGTATCTGCGAATTCGGCAGCTTTGCAGTACATCCATCGTATCAGGCGCAAGGGTTGGGTAAGCAATTACTATCCTTGGCAGAAGCGTTTGCCCGCAACCAGTTTCACTGCACCGTCATGCAGATGCAGGTACTGTCACCACGCGAAGATTTAATTGCCTATTATCAGCGCCGGGGTTATCAGTTAACCTCAGCGCATGCACCCTTTCCGAAACATCTGCCCGTTGGAACACCCATTCAGGATGATCTGAATCTGGTGATGATGGAGAAAGACCTGTCAGCGCCCCATGCGCCTGTTAACACGGATGAAACAGACCCTGATATCAACATTGAACGCGACCGATAAGAACCTGAACCAACGATGACTTAATCCGTGCTGATCTCGCGCGGAAAAACGATCACAAACGATAATCCGCCTTCTGTCGGTTCTTCTTCACGAATACTGCCATGCAGCAGATGAATCACCCACTGATGGACCAGATGTAAGCCCAGACCGGTGGAGCCCTGACCGCGGGCACTGGTCACAAACGGATCAAACAACCGGCCGGCAATATCCGCCCTGACGCCACAGCCATTATCGGTTACGTGCAATATTACCTGATTCTGTTCATCAACCTCAGCGCACACTTTTATCTGCCCACCCGTCATGCCTGCAAGACCATGTATCACTGCGTTTACAATCAGGTTTTGCAGTATCTGCGAAATAATACCGGGATATCCGCTAAGTCTCAGATCCGCTGCAATATGGGTAACCACGTTCACACCGGAATGATTGAGCATGGCGTGCAAAGAGCGCAATAAATCATCACACACCTGATGCAAATAAAATTCGACAATTTCGTCACTGGCGCGATCGATTGCCAGACGTTTAAAACTTTCAACGCGCATTTTTGCCCGCTTCAGGTTTTCATCCAGTAATTTAAGCCCTTCCTGACTGTGCCGGATAAAATCTGTCAGTGCCTGGCGACTTAATCCGGCATCAACAGCCTTCGTTAATTCTGCCAGATGATTCTCCAGTGTTGACGCCAGCATTAATGCACCGCCTACCGGGGTATTCAGCTCATGGGCAACACCGGCCACCATCATCCCAAGCGCAGATAATTTACGGGTTTCAACGAGTTCATCCTGCAGAATACGTTGTTCCTGCAAACTGATATCAAGCTTTGCATTGGTGACTTCAAGCGCTTCTTTTTCCTGTTGCAATTGTCGGTTAAGCAGGTAACGTTGATGTTGCTGTAATAAATCATGGTGCAGTAAACGGCCACCAAGCAGAACGATAACGGCAGCAAGTAATAACCCCGGCCATATCGACTGCCAGTTAATGGCTGACATAAATTCTGCACGGGTCTGTACCATTAAATAAATCCGCGTCGCGCCATCCTGATTGGATGATTGCCCCAGATTCATTTTCAGTGCACTGACCAGCCGATCAGAAAACATCTCTGCCGATATAACAGGCGTTTCAGTTAAGCGTTGCCACAATACTGGATCCTGTAAACGCAGGGTGTAATCGTTATGACCGAGGTCATGCCCCCACTCCAGCTCTGTTTGTGAGTGCAATATCCAATAACCATCCGCATCGGCAATAAATAAGGCTGATTGATCCACTGACAAGGTATGCAGAGATTCCAGCAAACGGCGAAAGTCGTAATTAATCAGCAACAGACCTGGCTGTTTACCGTCACTCACACCGGTACGGATACCGGCGCGAAGTGTTGGTTGATACGGCCGGACAATGGTTTTATTTTCAACATTCAGATCCAGTCCAGAAAAATACACTGCGGGAGGCTCTACCTGCATCGCATCGCGAAAGTAATAGCGGCCGGCTTTATTCTGTAATTCTGAGGGAGACAACTGGCGTACTGAATCGGCGTTACTGTCCACACGAACCCGCTCATTTCCCTGAGCATCCAGCCACCGGATCTGCAAAATAGTATCCAACGATTGGGCAAACCCTGAGAATCGTTGCGCCAGAAGAGCAGTGTTGATCGGTTCTTCTGCTTTCAGCCCCTGGTGAATATCACGATCGTGGTACAGTAATGAAACAATATTACGCACATCGCCCAACTCGCGATTAAGGTATGCGGAGGCCGAGGTAATAATATAATCGTGCTTCGCATTAAGATCGCGAATATATGACTGCCGCAGTAAATAACTGACAGCGGACGCCGAAACAAAGGCAATAAACAGCAATAACAAAAGAAGCCGTACGCCCTGTTTTCTCTGTGCCAGCACTGAACAGTATGGAAAAACATCCGCCGCGACAGCAGCCAGACCAGAAGCCGTTGCCGAAGATTTCAAGGGTAGGTACGAAGCCATGCAATCACATCGTCTACCGTCATTGGCCGGGCAAACAGATAGCCTTGTCCAACAGGACAGCCAACCTGGCGCAGCCACTCGCACTGAGCTTCGGTTTCAACACCTTCGGCAACAATATGATAACCAAAGCGCTGGCCTATTTTAGCAACCATATCCACCGCATGCCGGTCGTCTTCTGACTCTTCGATGCCACTGACAAAAGAGCGATCTATTTTTAATGTGGTTGCGGGCAGCTTGGTGATATGCGACAGCGATGAATAGCCCGTGCCGAAATCGTCAATACTGACTGACATTCCTAATGCCATAAACCGGCGCAGCAATGCATCAAAACCACGATAATCGCTCATTACCTGAGATTCGGTAACTTCAATATCGAGCAATAAAGGATTAACCCGATGTTCTTTGACGGCCTGAAAAATTTCCTGAGTGTAGTCGCGGTTATTTAAATCCGATACGCTGGCATTGAACGATACTGGCAGCTCGAAACCCGCATCGGTTAATTGCTTAACCGCCGCAAAGGTCAGACGAAGAACATGAAGATCCAGGCTGCAAATCAGCCCTGAGGCTTCAGCCAGAGGGATAAACACATCCGGTGGGATATAATCACCATTACTGTTCCGCCAGCGTACCAACGCTTCGAAACCCGCCACTTTTTTACTGACCAGCTCCACTTTAGGCTGCAACATAATAAACAGTTCGTTGTTCTCTAATGCCTGCTGCAACTCCAGCAATTGCAGATGTCTGGCTGTTATTTTTTCTCGATAGCCCGGGGTGTAACCAATCAGGTTCAGGTTGTAACTCTCTCCCACTGACAGCGTGACTTCAGCCAGATGGAGTGTTTCCTGAGCCGAAGCATCCTGAAGTAAATTCAGCTCCAGTTTGCAAAATATTAACTGAATATGATGCTGCACACCGGATAGCGTCAGCGATTGTTCAAAAATCTGCAGCAATAATTCATCATCAGGCTGAGACTCATGAGTAAAAACCAACGCAAACGTTCCGGCACTGATCGTTGAAAAACAGCTGAATCCAGGCAGCTGTTGCTTTAGTGCCTCACTGGTCGCTTTAAGCAAATTGTCACAATAACGCTCACCAAAGGTGATCATAGCATCCTGAAAGCTCTTGATTTTAACCAGCAATAACACACTTTCATGCCGGTCATCGTCGTTCAGAGAGTCCAGTTCACGCAGTAAACCATTACGGTTTCGAATATTCAGAAGATCGTCGAAATAGGCCAGATGACTGACGCGGTTAAGCAAAGCTACGTTAGAAAAACCACTGCGTACATTTTCGCTGAATACCCGCAGTAAATTAATATGAGCGGCGGTCAACTCGACAATACCGTCAACCATAACCAGATACTCCGCCCCATCAATCGCATGGGTATCAAAATAAAGTACCGAATGATCGGGATGAAACTGATGAGATTGAGCAGCGATTGCTGATCGTAACGTTGCCATTCGCTCATCAGCCGGAATATCGGTAAGGTTTTTCTCAAGCATGTCATGGTAATCACCGGTTGTTGCAATCACCCTGGCATCATTCAATTGCATATTGCGGAAATGCCCCATGCAAACAATACCATTCACACCAGTACCAATAATGCGGCCAATATTCGTCAGTACTGCCTGAGTCAATAGACCCAATTCCTGTTTACTGTGCAGACTACGGGAAGCGTCCAATATCAGCTGCAAACCACGCTGCGCTTTATTCAACTCCATCATGTAGTGCCAGGTGCGCAGATGGCTGCCAATAACAGAGTGCAGCTTATCCCTGCTCAGTTCCGCTTTATTCCAGTACTCGTCGATATCGTACTGACGCATGACGTCAGCCTCAGGAGCCACGCCGGGCTGGCCGGTCAGTAATATGATACGGATGCTTGAGTTACCCAACACTTCGCGCACAGAACTGACCAGACGCAGGCCCGCATCGTCCTGCTCCATAACCACATCCAGCAACATGACGGCAATATCATCATGCCTGCTCAATAACTCGGCCGCAGAGGCCGCTGAATTGGCGGTTAATACCTCTACCAGCTGATCTCTGAACATCAGACCATTCAGACTGTGCAGCAGCGAGGCCTGATAGACAGGGTCATCCTCAACACTGAGGATCTTCCAGCTGGCAGGAGCTTGTAGCGCGGAGGTTGTACATTCATCGTCACTGAATACGAACGCATCATTGGACATTTGTGAGAAGTTCCTTGTCTCACCAGCCTTAACCAAACAGCGGCCGGATGAAAACTGAGTGTTGGGCTTTTATATAGTTATAGGTGAGAGCATCGGATGCTGCCATTGATAACAGCTATCAGAAACAGCTTCCTGACTGATTTGCTGATAAATCCAGCAAGAAGTGCAGATTATCATGTCAATTCACGCCACTGAGGGCGATATTGGGATTTTGAGCTGAAGCGCAGAAGCGGCTGTAAACTAATTCTTCAGTAGCAGACTGATGCTCATAGCAATACATACCGCAACGGTCATCAGACGCACAAACACGACCCCGCGCCGTACCGCCGTTGCCGCTCCCAGGCGTGCGCCCAGCGCCTGCCCAAGCGCCATGCTTAAACCGACAACCCATGCGATCTGACCCGATAAAATAAAGATCAACAGCGAAACAATATTGGTGGTGAAATTCAGCAGTTTGGCGTGAGCTGTGGCCTGCAGCATGTTCATACCGCGTAACTGACAATACCCCAGGGTAAAAAAGGTGCCGGTACCCGGCCCGAAAAAGCCATCGTAAAAACCAACCGCCGGAACCGCACTGGCGTTAAATTGCCGCCCCGTCAGTCTGGCGGTTGTTTCCTGCTCTCCGACTTTACGCGCCAGCAACAAATACAAAGCGATTATGATTAAGGCATAAGGCATGACCGCAACCAGTAACGCACTGTCGAACCATTGCAGCGCCAGTGCACCAGCCGCTGCCGCAAGCCCGGTGGCGATAACACTCCAGCGTTGTTGCCACGGACTGACCAACCCTTCACGGATAAAAAACCGGGTTGCGGTAAAGCTGCCGAAGCACGCCTGTAACTTGTTGGTAGCAATCGCCTGCACCGGATTCAATCCGGCGACCAGCAATGCCGGAATGGTCAGCAATCCTCCGCCACCAGCAATAGCATCAATAAAGCCCGCCGCACAGGCCACCAGCGCTAACAAAAGCAACACATCAACAGATAACTCAGGCATAGTATTCTTTGCGGTAGATAAACAGCACTTATCATACGCGAAGGCCAAAGGTGCAAACAGCGACGCTTTCCGGCCTGCTGCGATGGCGTCAGACGGAGCCTATATGACCTCAGATATTCACCACACCCAGGACGGTAAACCGTTAAGTCACTCCGATACGGAGAAACGCCGGCTGGAACGTGATGCGGCTAAGCTGTTTATGCGGGCCTATGAGCGGGAATTCCAGCAGCCAATCCGTCATATCTGGCATAACGAACCGGCCAAGCCAGATATTTCCTGTTATTTACAGGGCGAAGCGCTGGATCTGGAAATTGCCCATTTATATGCCAGCGAGAATGAAGCGCGTATCGCTTCCTCTGATCATGCCAGTGAAGCGGACCACAACCATTATCATGGTGATGATCATTTATGGAGCTATCTGGCAGACCTTGCCAGTCTGGAAAGCGGCCGTAAACTGCATACCGCACTCAATCGTATTCTGCTGAATAAAGCCCGTAAGCGTTATCACTCCAAACGCGTCTGGCTGGTTATACGCAACGCCAGTCCACTGTGGAGCCGCGATGATTTTTTACCCATCGTCCGCCATCTGAAACTGCCCCACCACTGTTTTGAAAAAATCTGGTTACTACCGGATTTTCCCGGCGAGCAGGAGCTGATTGAAATCAGCCGTTCTGCGGCAAAATAATCAGCCGCCTTTATCAGCCAAAACCGTAACGCGAAAATAAAAAAGCCCCACTCCAATGAGCGGGGCTTTTCAGCACATCAATAAATACTTATTTACTTTCGGTGCTTTCCTGCGGGTCGGCGAACATAAATTCGTCTTCCGTTTTATGTTTGCCCATCAGTCTTGGGCGCTCAATCAGGAAGTACAGCAGCAGACCGATAATAACCGCATACACGGTGGATTTAGGATCCGGCATCGCCAGAGTTACCGCCACAATACCAGCCACACCACGTTCGGTTGGGTTACGCAGTTGTTCCATACCCACCATGATGCAGATATAAGCGGTCAGGATCAGTGTCAGTGACAGCGCAATCGGCAGTACCGGTTTAAACATGGTCACCAGAGGCAGACAGAACAGTGCGAGCAAACCGGTCAGCCAGAAGGTACCACCACCACTGTAGATAGAATCCATCGCTTTACGGCCCATGGCATAACGCTCAGCTACGGTTGCGTGTGCAGCGGTCCAAAGCGGACCAGCCAGACCCGGCCACGGCGCGAAGAAGGCATGTATACCATTACGGATCGCAGTAACAACGTGTACACGGTCAACGTTGGTTTCAATTTTTTCATCGGTACGGACCTTGTCGATACGCTCAACCAGAGTAAAGCCAACAATGATGTCACCAAAGGCAATCACGTAAGCAATTAACGCAGTTGGAATGGCCAGCAGGAAAACATCCCAGCCCGGGAAACCAACAGCAAAGGTCAGGTAATTAGCCATCAGTGCAAAATCAGGTTGCGTAATCCCCCACTGGATATCCGGCAGCGGATATTCACCGACAATCCAGCCGACGATCATGGCGATAATCATACCTGGCACCATACCGAAGTTAGCGATACGACGGGCAATAACTGACTGTTCAACGACGTTTTTAAACGACAGGGAAAACAGCACATAGGCTGAAACAACGGAACCGATAATCAGCGAAATCGGTGTCGCGTCCACACGGCCACCGGTTTTTAATTCGCCCATTAAGGCGGCAATACCGGCACCGATAATAATGCCCGATTTCAGAGAGTTAGGAATCACCTGAACCAGTTTTGAACCCCAGCCGGTCAGACCGAGAATCAGGAAGATCAGCGTCACTTCAATCTGTAAAGCAAATAACGCTTTAATAGCATCCGGGCCAGGTTCAAAGCCGTTCAGAAACAGAATAACCACCGGAATCGCCGGCGTAATCCAGCCCGGAACCAGAGGTACACCCAGCAAAGCCGGCAGAATATAACCAAGACCCGCAATAAAGGTAAACGCCAGAGCCGCTTCATACGGCATGCCCAGATATTTTTCCAGCAATGGAATCATGGCCAGGCCAACCACAAACATTACCAGTCCCTGAATGGTTTCAGCCATTTCCCAGCGGTAATGAACAAAAGGCAGTCGGATCTTAAACGGTCCGGCAGGCCAGTACGGTTGTTCGCCTCCCGGCGTACGTTGCTGCATTTGCATAAGTGCTCTCTTCCTCGTTTATTGTTGTTTGCGTCTGTTATGAGTTATCAGAGCGCGGACATTAAAGAATGGAGGAAGCATTAGCGAGAGCAGTGCACACCACCTTAGTCTTAAAATTAAACCAAGGTCGTACGTATTTTTTGTCTGCGGGAAAACACTGATTTTATCCAGTGATTTTTAAGCAATAGTGCTATGCCGGAAGCCGCAACAAAAGGCAATAAATGCCAATAAAAAGGCTAAAAAAAACGCTGAACTGAAATCAGTACAGCGTTTTTTTTAGCCTTTTTATTGACTGAAAGCACCGCTCAGTCAGTATGCATCATAAGGATAAATCGATTCGGCATACACCTGAAGATCCTGAATCCACTGCAGTTTAACCGGGTCATCGGCTACCTGTTGTGCCGCCAGCTGCAGCTCACGGGCAAAGCGCTCGTAATTCATCACCGGTGATGCCGGGTCGGTGTGCATCAGACGCGCCATACGGTGCTGCTCCCAGCGCTCACGTTCGGCCTCGTTGAGGGTGTCGGGAAAATTCCGCGCACGGTAACGGAACAGCATTTCCTCACCACGGCGGTCCTTAAACGGTGCCGGCCAGTCGGCCAGATCCCAGGGCGATAATTCATGTACGGTCTGCATCGCCTGTTTATCGGCGGATGGGAAAAACGCATCGTACAGCTGGCTGTCGACATCAGTAGTGGGCGCAAACTCCCTGCCACTGAATACCTGATGCAGCTTGGCGGTTAAATCACCATTATTTTTAATCTGCGCCAGATGACGGCGTAAGGTTTCACCGCTCAGGTTCCAGCGCGCTGCCTGATCCGGCGTCAGGGTATTGGCCGGCGCCAGCACCGGCGCTTTATTGATATGAATTTCTTTCAGCGGCAGACGGGTCATACCCTCAGGCATATCGGCGCTACGGGTAAACACCCGCTGCTGGATCTCTTCGGCACTTAATTCAAACAGCGGCGTCGGGTCCTGATGCAAATCGAAGGCAATAAAGGAGTTTTTATTACTCGGGTGCCAGCACAGCGGTACAACCACCGCCATACAGCCCTGCTCAACCGGAAACATACCGGAAATATGCACCAGCGGTTTATGGTTAAGCACATCCACCAGCGCGCCGACCTGGGCTTTTTGTCGCAGACCATAGAGGTAACGATACAGTTTAGGCTGCTTATCTTTAATCAGCCGCGCCAGCGCAATGGTGGCACGCACATCGGAGACCGCATCGTGCGCCTTACCATGATCCAGACCATTAGCCGCAGTCAGGTGCTCAAGCTTAAAGCTTTTACGGCCATCTTCGTGCTCAGGCCAGACAATACCCTCGGGGCGCAGGGCATAGGCACAGCGCACCACATCGAGTAAATCCCAGCGCGAATTACCGCCCTGCCACTCACGGGCGTATGGGTCATAAAAATTACGGTACAGACCGTAACGGGTAAACTCATCGTCAAAACGGATGCTGTTATAGCCGGCACTGCAGGTACCCGGCTGGCTGAATACGTCGTTAATGCGGCCGATAAAATCGGTTTCGCTCAGACCTTTGTTCTGACAATCCTGCGGTACGATGCCGGTAATCAGCACCGCCTGCGGGTGCGGCAGGTAATCGTCACTCTGCTTACAGAACAGCTCGATGGGTTCTTCAATTTCATTCAGGTCTTCATCCGTACGGATCGCGGCAAATTGTGCCGGGCGATCCCAGGCCGGACTGGCGCCAAAGGTTTCGTAGTCGTACCAGACAATCGTATTCACACTCTTTTCCTAGGGCCTGTCGACACTCATTAAACAGGCCTGTTATTGGCTAAAAATTTCTCAAACAAGGCGCTGAGAGTGTGGCCTAACGGGTTAAGCGAACGAACAGCAACGCTGGATGAGGAACTTTTTAGCCGTAACCCTTCGGGCTGAGGCCAGTTTTCCCCATAAACGTCGTCGTTCGTTATTCATTTAGCCCGCTAATATCACTCCTCTCTCCTTGCTCTGAGAAAAACTGGCTCTCAGCAGGTCCGGTTTACTGAGTGTCGACAGGCCCGAGGCGCCTGAAACCTCAGTCGCCGCTTGCGGTTGCTGCCGGCAGGGTAAAGATTTTGCCGGTCTGCAGAAAGCTGCGCGCGTCACGGGCAGTCTGCACCGGCAGTTCTTCCATCGGCATATGGCCGACCCCTTCGTAGGTAATCACGCTGACATTGGGCAGATCACGGCGGAAACGCTCCATAATATCCAGCGGCACCCATTGGTCTTCCTCACCCCAGATCAGCAGGGTCGGTACACGGATTTCCGCCACCCGGTCGCCCAGATGCGGATTATCACTCTGTTCTTTCATCGTACGGAACACATTCACCAGCCCTTCACGGTTGCCCGGACGCAGCGTCAGGTCGTGGTAACGGTGAACCAGTTTGTCGTCTACCTTGCTGTCATCGCCGTAGGCCGCACGAACATTCATACCGACCATAAAGCGCGGCATCATTAATGTGCTCATCTCGCCGATGACCGGCCAGGAAGCAAAATCCATAATAAACGGCATATCCTGCGGGTACCCCGCAGAGTCCAGCAGAATCAGTTTTTCCACCCGGTCAGGACGGTGCAGCGCATAATTCCAGCTGATATAACCACCCAGTGAGTTACCGGCGAGAGACATCTTGTTCACGCCCAGTTTGTTCAGGAATTTATCCAGCTTGTCGACCATATAGCCGATGTTATAGCGCTCCATCTTCGGGTCCGGACCGGTCAGACCATGAGCCGGCAGATCCAGGCGGATAATGCGGTAACTGCCTTTCAGTTCATCCACCCAGCCATCCCAGGTGTGCAGTGATGACGCCACGCCGTGCAGTAACACCAGCACCGGGCCCTGGCCTTCATCGCGGTAATGGATCACCAGATCATCCACCGCTAAAAATTTGGATTGCTCGTTGGTGTAATTCTGAGTCAGCTCTGACAGTGGGCGAGAGCCAATACCCATAGATGCACAGCCGGTTAATGCCAGCAGGCTGATCATCAGCAACAGTTGGATGGATTTCATGCGATTCCCCGAGGTGATTTTCTTATTGTTTTAACCAGCGTTGCGCGCGATACGCCTGAATCCCGACAACACTTTCTTTCAGGGCCTGTTCTCTCTGATTAAGCAGGCCCCAACAGCCGGGCCTTATATCAGGCAACCGGTCGTGCAGAACTTTATCACAGCTGTTTTCAATCGTCTTGCGTGGCGGGCGGTCAGCCTTACCTTGCTAATGCCAATAACAGCCCTTCCTTATTCAGGTGCGAAGGGTACAATGACCGCGCTTTTTTTTGTGACAGTTTGGACGGAATCCCGATGGCGTTATTCAAGAAGTTTTTTAAACCCAAAGTACGGATTGAGAAGTGGCAGGATGCAAACCCCGAAGTACGTCGACAGGCGCTGCAGGATCTGAAATCGCCCGACCAACTGATCACCTTCGTGAACAACGAATCCCAGGCAGAACTGCGTCAGCTGGCCATTGCCCGCATTGACCAGCCGAGCGCACTGGAACAACTGCTGCACAGCGCCCGCGACGATGTGCGCCAGGCTGCCCGCAGCCGTCTGCTGACCCAACTGCTGCCTGCCAACAACGACCTGAGCCAGATTAAGGACTCGCGTCTGTTAGTGCAGATCGCCGGTCTGACCGACGACAACGAACTGCGTCTGCAAGCCATTGCCCGCATCAGCGACGAACAGGAACGCCTGCAACTGGCGCGTACCCACGCTGTCGCCAAAGTGCGTCTGGCCGCTGCCGAAGGCATCGACAGCCCGGAACTGCTGCAGCAACTGCTGGATCATGCCCAGGGCAAAGACAAAGCTATTTACCGTCTGTGCAAAGACCGTCTGGCCGCGCATAAAGCCGCCCAGCAGGAACAACAGGCGCAGACCGCTGCCATCGATAACCTGCTGACGCAGGCGAAATACCTGAACAAGGTCGGCTACCACCCGGAATTTAACGGCAAGCTGCAATTACTGAATAAACAATGGCAGGAACTGCAGGCGCAGGCCGCGGCCGAAACCGCAGCCAATATCAATGCCGAACTGGCACAGGCCAATGCCCTGCTGAGCGCACATGCCGAAGAAGAACAACGTCAGGCTGCAGAACGCGTCGCCGCCAATGCGGCGGCCGCACAACAGGAACAACTGCTGCAGCGCCTGGCGCAACTGACGGAAGAAGCGCCGGCCAATCCGCAAGCCGATATCAGCGCTGCATTACAGCAACTGCAACAGGACTGGGATCAGTCTTTCCACCAGCACAAACCGACCGCTGAGCAGACCCGCCAGTTTGAAAACCAGCTGCAACAGTTACTGGCACTGCAATCCGCCAATCAGCATTACAGCAATCAGCAGGAAAAACTGCAGAAATGGCTGGATGCACCGTTAGCCGATGATATGAATGGCCTGAAAAATATCACCAAACAGGCCCAGCAATGGCTGAAGCAACTGGCCTGGCCGCAAGCCTTACCGGCACCGGCATGGCTGAACGCCGTCACCCACAAGCAACAGCAGGCCGAAGCGGCTTTAGCGCAACTGCAACAACAGCAACAGGCGCGGCTTAATACCCTCGACCAGCAGCTGAGTGCGCTCGAACAGGCGCTGAACGACGGCCAGTTAAAAGATGCTGGTCGTCTCAGCCAACAGGTACAACAAAACCTGCGCCAGGTGGACAGCCAGGCGGCACAGAACGCCCAGCGCCAATACCGCAGCCTGGGCGCCCGCCTGCAGGAAATGCGTGATTGGCAAGGCTTTGCCACCACACCGAAAAAAGAAGCCCTGGTCAGCGCAATGGAAGCCCTGATCAACGCCGGCATCGACGCCGGTATTCTGGCCGACAAAATTCACGCCCTGCAAGAAGAGTGGAAAACCCTCGGTCACGCCCCCGCCGACCAGGCTCTGTGGGAGCGTTTTCAGGCCGCCGGTGACCAGGCATTTGAACCCTGCCGCGCCTACTTTGCTGAAATCGCCGAGCAGCGTAATCGCAATATTGAACTGCGCCAGCAACTGACCGCCGAGCTGCTCAGCTACGAAGCGGCGATGGACTGGAGCAACGCCGACTGGAAAACCGTACAGAAAACACTGGACGCCGCACGCGACACTTTCCGCCAGTATTCACCGGTGGAACGTAACGCGCACAAAACCACGCAGGAAGCTTTCCAACAGGCATGCGATGCCATTTATGGCCACCTGAAAGCCGAATACGACCGCAACCTGCAAGCCAAACAGGCACTGGTGGACAGCGCCGCAGCACTGATTGAGCAGGACGATCTGAGCGGCGCCATTGATCAGGTCAAACAACTGCAACAGCAATGGAAGGCCGTAGGCGTCACGCCACGCAATCCGGATCAGAAGCTGTGGAAGCAATTCCGCGCCCACTGTGATGCCGTATTTGCCCGTCTGGATGAAAGCAAAGCCGAGCGTAAAGCCCAGCTGGAACAGACCGTCAGCCAGGCAGAGACTCTGGTTCAGCAGGCCAGCGCACTGCTGACCGATGCCAGCGAAGCGCAATTGCCGCAACTGCGTGATGCACTGGCCGCGATCAAGCAGCAATTCTCAGCACTGGAATTACCGCGCAGCGCCCATCAGCGTCTGAGTAAACAATTGCAGGACCACGAGCAACAGCTGCAGGATTTGCGTCAGAACCAGCAAAAACAAGCCGAACAGGCACGCTGGGCAGGCCTGATCAGCCGCTTGCAGAACCTGACGGCTGACGATGCGCAATGGGCAGAAGCCAGCAGCACCGCCCTGCCGCAGGGATATGACGACGCGCAGTTCAACCACGCACGTCAGAATGAATTGAGCAGCGATGAAAATGCTCAGGATTTATGCATCCTGATGGAAATTCTCGCCGAAGTAGCAACCATAGAGGCGGATAAATCCCGCCGCATGGCGCTGCAGGTTCAGCGTCTGGCCGATGGCTTAGGCAAAGGTTTGACTCCGGCACAGGAACGCCAACAACTGGTAGAGCGCTGGCTGGCGGCCGCTGGCAACCGTGATGCCGCACTGCAACAGCGTTTTGTTCAGGCATTGCAAGCCAGTCTCTGAGGCGGTATCCGTATCAAGCCTGCGGCCACCGCGCCGCGGGCTTTTTCTCTTCTTTCCCCCGCTGTTATTCCCGCTGCCACTTCTTTTCTGGCACATCTGCCCTGCACGGAAACACCATTGACTGCTAACATCGGTGACGATGTGTTCCCTGATAATAAGAGACTGAATGATGTCCCTGAGCGAAATTCTGAACTCCCGCTATTCTGTCCGCGCCTTTAAAAAAGACCCGGTTGAACAACATATTCTGGAAGAGATTTTCAGCGCCGCGCAACGCGCACCGTCTAACTGCAACGTACAGCCATGGCAAACCTATGTGGTATCCGGCGCGAAAAAAGATCAGCTGAAAAATCTGCTGATTGGCACCGTCATGAAACAACAGCCACCAGAGCCGGACTTTAACTGGAAAGTGGCCTACGAAGGCATTCACCGCGAGCGCCAGTTCGGCTCCGCCAATGCGCTGTACAGTTCAATGGGCATTGCCCGCGAAGACAAAATGAAGCGCAATATGGCAATGCTGCGTAACTGGGCATTTTTTGATGCACCGCACGTGGCTTTTTTCACCATGGACACCTATCTCGACATTATGGGCGCGGTGGATATGGGGATTTACGCGCAAACGCTGACCTTGCTGCTGAAAGAGCGAGGCATCGACAGCTGCATGCAGGGGGCGCTTGGGCAATTCCCGCAGCCAGTGCGTGAATTCCTTGAATTACCGGAAGGTCGTGGTGTGCTGTTTGGTATGTCGTTCGGCTATGCCGATGAAAATGCCGACGCCAATAAAACCCGCACCGACCGCGCTGCACTGCAGGATGCAGTGAGCTTTGTCAGTTGAATAAAATGTCAGCTGAATAAATAAACCGCTGCGGCTTGCCGCAGCGGTTTATCTTATTTTTATTCAATCACAAATAATTTACTGACGGCCCAATACAAACCGTAGCCGATATAACCTAACGGCCCCAGAGTCACTTTCTTTTCCAACGTTACGCGGATATCAGATAACGCGACCTGCTGGCGCAGGACTTTGCGGCGGCCTTCATAAGTATCAATTTCGGTCTGCAGGCGGCTGATTTCTTTTTCGATGACCAAAATATCTTCGATTTTTTCGGCCCGGTTCAGCAACACCTTCATGCGTTCACGCAGGGCAATCAGGTTGGCCAGTCTGGCTTCATAATCAACAATCTCGCTGGTGACATCCTGAGTGCGGATATTCTGATCGCTGACCTCTCCCAAAGTACCCAGATGCTGAACGGTTTTCTCAAACTGAGCCTCTGGTACACGCAGCGACAGACGACGGGTTTTATCGCCTTCATCGTAAGACGAATCGACATAGCCTCTTGCCTCGCTTAATACCGCATTAACAGCCGCTGATGCAGCGGCAATATCGTCAACTACCAGGGTCATCGATGCGGATTTGATGATCAGACGACCATCCATCGGCGCTTGCGCCTGCTCAGCTGCGTCATAGCTAATATGCTGATTCATCGGAGCAGCGCAGGCCGACAGCAGCGCCAACAAACAGATAAGTGTCAGTTTAAAAAAAGCGTCCGGATTTTTCATAGAGTCCTTTACGAATAACGGAGAAAAATGGTGCAGGTTTACTCTGTTCAGCCAACCACAGGATAAGCTAATTCGCCCCAGTCCTGGTCCTGTGCATCCAGCATAATATCGATAAATACAGGCACCAGCGTCAGCAATAAATCAGCGCCATCACGCACCTGCTCACGGTTAACCCGGCTTTTATAGGTTGCACCGCCACGCACCACCTGATTATGCAGAACGAATAAACGATCCAGCACCAGGGTAAGTAATTCCGGGACTTTTTTGCGGCTTAAGCAATTCAGCGCGGCAACGGAGGATTCATCAAAGGATTTACGCCAGTCGTCATGACCAGCGCGCTGGCTGACCCAGAACGGCGCGAATACATACGGATTTTTCAGCAGGGCTTTAACCGGCCCGGAATACTGGTGCCAGAGGCAATGATAAATTTTTTTATGCTGATCAAAATTCACCAGCTGTTGTACAAAACGCTGTACGGCCTGCTGATCTTCCAGCGGCTGACCGCCGGCATCCACGGAGCAACAGGCGCTGAAAGCAATCCAGCCACTGATAAACCGCAGATCATCATCGTCCTGTTGCGCTTGTGCCGCCTGTAACCAGCTTAATGCCCGGTGCAGACGGGTGGAGTGCAGCTCATTCAACAGATCACGTTGCGCGCGCAGACGTTCTTTTAAAACGTCTGCGCTATGTGCCGCGTGCTCAGCCACTGAAGAGGTCACCGCAACAGCCGCAGTTAATCAGTTACAGCAGTTTTCATGGCCATCAGGAAAATCGATAGCCATGTAAATAGAACTTTGTGGAAACTCAGCCGGGTACGCCATATAAAAATGCGTATTGTCATCGGTTGGCCACCAGCAGGAAGCGGCACGCGGTACATCGGCCAGAGTGATGCGCTCAATGCAGTATTGCAGATTCAGACCCTGAGTTTCCGGGAAGAACTCAGTAAAGTCGGCTGGGAAGCCTGCTTCAGCGGTGTTCAGTTTGTCTTCAATTTTCAGTTCACGCAGTTTCTTTTCCCACTCCGGGTCCTGGCTGCATTCGACAAAAAAATCGGCCAGGTAGCGGCTGTGAAATTTCTTACTGATACGACGGTTTGACATTTTATCTTCCTGTTATCGGTGTGCCCTCTCATGCCGTATGAAAGGGTTAAATCAGAGTACATACAAATTAACGGGCGGCAGGCTTACCAGGGTAATGGCTGGCCATTGGAGTGCCAGAAGCCACCGCTGTTCGCCAGATTCAGTTCTGCAATACGCGCAGCAAGACCTTCTGCAGCCTGTGCCGGTGTTATATCGCCATTAAAGCCAACCATGCGGGTCTGAACAAATCCCGGATGCAGTTGCGCCACCGCAATACCACGTGGTGCCAGATCAACCGCCAGCGATTTACCAAAAGCATTCAGCGCCGCTTTTGAGGCACGATAGCCGTAATAGCTGCCGGAAGTGTTATCGGCAATGGAGCCCATACGACTGGTGATGTTAGCAATCTTGCTGCCTTCAGCCATAAATGGCAGCAGTGCAAGAGTCAGCTTAAGCGGCACAATCGCGTTGATATCCAGCTGCTGCTGGATCGTATCAAAGTTCATGTCATCCAGTGTTTCATTGCAGAACAAGCCGGCATTGTTTATCAGAATATCCAGCTCGCCTTCCAGCAATTGCTCAAGAATACTGGTGACTGCAAAAATGCTTTCATCATTGGTGAGATCAATACCGCTGATCACCTGATCGGCAATATCTTCCAGCTCGTCACTGGTTTCACGACAAACACCGGTGACAGAATCCCCCTTTGCGGCATACAACTTGGCCAGTTCCAGACCAATACCACGGTTTGCACCGGTAATTACTACATTCGCCATCAGGGCCTCCTGGTTTGAGCATTTGTGCAGGCATGCGTTTCGGGCATTAACCGGCGGCATACTACCCTGTTTTGCGGCCTATTCACACCAAACACCGTGATCCGGCAGAGAACAGGTTGTGACAAAGCATCACCTCAGCCTGACCTGCAAAGCGCCAAAATTGATAACGGTATAAAAGAGTGGCAAAAAGAAGATACGGTAAAAAATAACCCGCTGATATCAGCGGGTCAGTGTTTTTTTATCGGCAAAGCTAACCTGGCGCCCCTGCAAACGACTGTTAACGATATACGCCTGCGCTTTGCGTCCACGTTGTTGCAGCCAACGATCAAATCGCGGTGACAGACGTGCGGTTATATCCGCCAAGCGCAACAGGGGGAATTGCAGCGCCGGCAACCAGCCTAAAACCGGTGTGCGCGGTAAATTCAGTGCGCGGCGAATATCCGCCGGAATAAAGAAGGTCGCGTAACTGCGGTGAAACCAGTAAACAAACTGCTGATGGAACCGACTGCCCGGCACCTGACGAAAACTTTCCAGATAGGCAGCGGCCAGCTGGCGACTGTCGGCATCCGGATTAACGCGACTACCGATAGCGATAATGTACAGCCAATCAATGCCCTGCTGACGGTTCTGCGGTAACAGCTCAATGTCATCGCCCATCAGGTATGCCACGTAGCGCCATAAGTGCAAAACGGCCTCAACATCACGGTTACTGAAACGCCAACCCAGCATGCTCAGGCCGGTGATCATCATCATCGAAAACGCCACATTGGTCGCCAGCGCATCGCCCTGATTAATAGGCAAGCCCCACTCTGCGCTGTTCCAGTCCGGGTGCTGCAGCAAACGTCTGCGTACCAGAGCATGCATGACCCGCACATGCACCGCCGCACTGTAACCCGCAGCGCCCCGTTCCAGACCGCCCGGCGTGGTGACATCGAACCAGAACGAGGTGGTTTCCGACACCCGGTCAAACGAGCTGTTGCCGCTCAGCGCACCGGTAAATGCCAGCGGCTTGGAGATGTCACTGTTGGCATAGCCACCCAATAACGCAAAATCGCCCAGTGCATACATCGCAAAACGACCACAGCGATGTATCACCTGGCAGGCGTGCAACAGCTTATCGTTATCAAGCCATACGGGGGGTGTTTCAGCTTCCTGCAACAAAGCTTTAAGGGAAGGCGTGCGCTCATCAAGAACGGCGCTGCCCTCATGAATCGCCTGCTTGAGTAGTTGCTGCGGATTGATGCCCGCGCTGCGTAATTCTGGGTTGGCAAACAGTTCGGCGGCCACCGCATCACCCAGTTCATCGCTGCGGTGATAACTATTGGCCACGGCATCCGTCAGCGCCGCCGGAGGATTAGGTTTTACCCCCAACAAAAAGCGCAAACCCCAGGCAATTTTTTTTGAACGTCCCCGCGCCTGCTCAGCCAGATACACAAAACGCGGAGGATGTTGCGGATGCGATTGTTCAGACATGGAAAGCTCTCTGCTGCGGTTACCAAATGATGCCCGCAGTATTTCAGAAAGCCCAAACACTGAACAATGACAGATCGGCCGATCTGTCAGGCAGTCATCCTGACGAAAATCAGGACGTCATAACGACTCTCAGGGAGCCGTCGATGAGACGCAATCACTGCCCGCGGCTGTTTTGCAGTATTGCAACAGGATATTTTCACCATTTTTATCCCAGCTCATGATGGTTACCGGGTAATCTGAAGACGATTCAAAATCCTGCGACACCGTGCGACCACTGCGATCCGGCTGAATCTCGGTCTCTATCAGTCCGGTTTGTGTTCCCGCGTCATAAGTTTTCATCGTCCATTCATATTTTGACGATTTAAACACGCTGGCAAGGCTGCCATCGTCTTCATAGTGGTACTCGTTGTAACCACAGTTGGCAGGTTGCTCCAGCTTGAAGTTAACGTGCTGGTTAAACTCAGTGCCATCACCGTCAACCCCATGCTTTGTGAACGTCCAGGTTTCGCCTTCGGCGTTATGGCTGTAGTCCAGGTATTGAGTCAGTTGAGCGTCCACGCTCGTCCAGCGTGGCCCCGGGTGCATCATGCCTTCCTCACTGTTCGACACCATAAGCACAATACTCAACTGAGCAATACCCACAAAATTTTCGGGGTCTAGTCCGCCACCATTGGGAAGAGTGGAATAATCGCCCTCGTAGGCCGAGTAGCTACCGGCATATTCAGGCACCGGCATCCACGAGCGCTCGCTTTTATCAGCACTGCAATCAATTACCTGAGCGCTTCCGCCACTCTGATCACCGCCGCCCTGATCACCGCCCGCATTACCACTATCCGCATTAGTATCGCCTGACGAACTACCACCACATGCCGTTAATGCCAGCGCCAACACAGATAAATACACATGCTTCACGTCGTTCTCCCTCACATTACTGATAATTATATTCTCAATGATCATCAGCCAATAAAAAACCCCGCAGGCCGAAACCTGCGGGGCTCGTCACAATACAGCAGCAGAAGCCTTACCGTTTGCGTCAGAAACTTAACCGGTGGTGAATTGCGCCGTTAGCAACTTAAGACGCTTTTGCTGCATTTTTAATGAGTATTCCAGCTCTTTGTAACGGGTATGCAGAGCAGCTTTTTCCCATTTTTCCTGCAGATGGCGACGGGTTTCCTGATACTTCTCTGACTGAAGCTCGGTCCATTCTGCCAACATGGCCTTAAACTCTTCATACTCTTTCTCAAGAATATGTGACCACTTATCGGAGTTTTTCGATTTAGCCAGACGCTCCTGCGCACGTTTAAACTGCATTTTCAGTTTGGCACGCTGAATTTTAAAGTCCGGTACCACGCGCAGGTTTTTTGCCAGCCCAAGCATAGAGCAGCTTTTAATCAGCCATTTAGTCGGATCCCACTGCCACCATTTGATGCCGTTGCGATAATCAGTCTGAAAAATATGATGATAGTTGTGATACCCCTCACCAAAGGTCAGAAAGGCAAAGAAATGATTGTCGCGTGCGGTATTTTCATCGGTATAGGGTTGTGAACCCCACTTGTGGGCAATGGAGTTAATAAAGAACGTAAAATGATGTGTGGTAACAACCCGCAGAATACCAGCCAACAGAATCATGCCCCAGAAGTCATTAAAGATCAGACCCAGCACAACCGGGATACCGATATTCATACCGAGCGCAATGGGCACATAATACTTGTATTGCCACATAACGATCGGATCTTTCATCAGATTCTTAACGTTATCGAAGTTCACTTCACCGCTTTTATACTGGCGCACCATCCAGCCCATATGGGAAAACCACAGGCCGCGCTTAGCGGAGTACGGATCACGATCAACATCGTCGACATGACGATGATGAACCCGATGGCCGGAACTCCAGTGCAGAATCGTGTTCTGCAACGCCATTGCGCCGAAGAGCGCGTACCAGAGACGCAGGCTCCAGTGGGCTTCATAGGCATTGTGTGACCACAAGCGGTGATAACCGGCAGTGATGGCAAGCTCCGTCACCGAGGTCAGCAGGATATAAAACACTACCGCCGCCAATGTGTAGCCGTAGGTCAATCCGTACCAGGGCACCAGAGTAAGAGCTGCCAGTCCTGTTACGCTGAACATAATGGCAGGAACCCAGTTAACCGGGGCTACTTCTTTATTATTGGTATCGCTCATAAGGCTCTTTCTTTATGGATATACAGACACCCGGAATACAGCCCGGCTGTTAAATCTGTGTGACATGATACCTGATTGTAGCTATTCCGGCACCGCAGCCAACGTAAAGGATTGCGGTAAATCATCTCCGCACAATATTTTTGGCTTAAAGCGCCAGTTATTCAGCTCTGCAGCACAGAAGCGGCGATCACCGATAAAAATCAAGGATGCGATTATGGAGTTAAAGGCACAGGTGAAAGTCGGGAAAACTTAACAAAACCTCCGTTCCAATACATGCGGTGCCAGTATTTTCGGAATAACAGCCATAAAAAAACCGCGCCAGGCGCGGTTTTTATCTTCCGATGATATTAGCCACCGAAATCATCAAGCATGATGTTCTCAGGTTCAACACCCAGATTCAGCAGCATGTTGATGACTGACTGGTTCATGATCGGAGGTCCACACATATAGAACTCACAGTCTTCCGGCGCCGGATGGTCACGCAGATACTGTTCGTACAGCACGTTATGGATAAAGCCGGTCAGGCCAGTCCAGTTATCTTCTGGCTGTGGATCAGACATCGCCACGTGCCACTCGAAGTTATCGTTCTCAGCCGCCAGCTGATCATAGTCTTCCTGATAAAACAGCTCACGCAATGAACGTGCGCCGTACCAGAAGCTGATCTTACGCTTGGAGCTCAGACGCTTCAGCTGGTCGAAAATGTGAGAACGCATCGGCGCCATACCGGCACCACCACCAATGAACACCATTTCTGCATCGGTGTCTCTGGCGAAGAACTCACCAAACGGACCGTATACAGTCACTTTGTCACCGGGCTTCAGGTTGAACACATAGGACGACATGATACCGGGGTTAATACCCTTGCTGCCCGGAGGCGGGGTCGCAATACGGATATTAAATTTAACCAGACCACGCTCTTCCGGGTAGTTCGCCATGGAGTAAGCGCGAATGGTGTCTTCTTTATTCACTGCTTTCAGGTCAAAGAAGCCAAAACGCTCCCAATCACCGCGATACTCTTCCTGAATATCAAAATCAGAGAAATTGATTTCATACGGAGGGCATTCCAGCTGAACGTAACCACCGGCACGGAAGTCAACGCTCTCACCTTCAGGCAGTTGCAGGGTCAGTTCTTTAATAAAGGTTGCAACGTTAGGGTTGGAAACCACGGTGGTTTCCCACTTTTTAACGCCGAACACTTCTTCCGGAACTTCAATCACCATGTCTTGTTTAACCGGTGCCTGACAAGACAGACGCCAGCCTTCACGGGCCTCACCTTTAGTGAAGTGAGATTCTTCGGTTGGCAGCATCTCGCCACCACCGCTCTTAATCACACACTTACACTGGGCACAGGTACCACCACCACCACAGGCAGAAGACAGGAAAATATTATTGGCCGCCAGGGTTTGCAGCAGCTTACCGCCAGCTTCCGTTTCAATGGTTTTTTCGCCATTGATCAGAATTTTTACGTTACCAGAGCTTACCAGCTTGGCACGGGCGCCAAGAATGATGAATACCAGCGACAGTACAATCACGGTAAACATCACAACGCCGAGGATGATTTCAATATCCAAAATATCGACTCCTTACAGTGACACGCCAGAGAATGACATGAAACCCAGCGACATCAGACCAACCGTCATGAAGGTGATGCCCAATCCCTGCAGACCTGCAGGAACGTCACTGTATTTCAGTTTTTCACGAATACCGGCCAATGCAGTGATCGCCAGAGCCCAGCCCAGACCCGCACCCACACCGTATACCGCACTTTCACCAAAGGTGTAGTCACGTTCAACCATGAACAGAACCGCCCCCATGATCGCACAGTTAACTGTGATCAATGGCAGGAACACGCCCAGTGCGTTGTACAGAGATGGTACGTATTTATCGAGTACCATTTCCAGAATCTGCACCATCGCCGCAATCACGCCGATGTAAGTCAGCAGACCTAAGAAGCTCAGATCAACGGTGGCGAAATCCGGGCTGATCCAGGTCAGCGCGCCTTCTTTCAGCAGCAGACCGTAAATCAGATTATTGATCGGTACGGTGATGGCCAGCACCACAATAACCGCAACCCCCAGACCAATAGCGGTCTGAATTTTTTTCGAAATCGCCAGGAAGGTACACATGCCGAGGAAGAAGGCCAACGCCATATTCTCAACAAAGACCGCCTTAACGAACAGACTGATATAGTGTTCCATTAATGGCCTCCCGAATGCTCAGTGTTTGGCAGAATTTTAAACTCTGCGGTTTCCACCTGATCTTTCTTCCAGGTACGTAATACCCAGATAAACAGACCAATAATGAAAAACGCTGACGGTGGCAGCAGCAGCAGACCGTTTGACTGATACCAGCCACCATCCTGAATCAGCGGCAGAATTTCAAAGCCCAGCAGTTTACCGGCACCAAAGAGTTCACGAATGGTGCCAACAGTGATCAGCACGACGGAGTAACCCAGACCGTTACCGATGCCATCAAAGAAGCTCAGTACCGGACCATTCTTCATGGCAAAGGCTTCAGCGCGACCCATTACGATACAGTTGGTAATGATCAGACCAACGAATACCGACAATTGCTTGCTGATCTCATAGGCATACGCCTTCAGAATCTGATCCACCACGATCACCAACGACGCGATGATGATCATCTGTACGATAATCCGGATGTTATTCGGAATATGGTTACGGATCAGAGCGATACCGAAGTTCGAAAACGCCGTTACCGACGTCAGTGCGATACACATCACCAGCGTAACCTGCAGACTGGTGGTTACCGCCAGCGCAGAACATACACCCAGGATCTGAACAGCAATCGGGTTTTTATTGAAGAGCGGGTCCAGCAGGACATTTTTCATATCAGACATATTAAGCCCCCTGTCCTTTCAGTTGAGTCAACAGTTTGCCGAACGCCATATCGCCAACCCAGAATTTCACCAGGTTATCGACGCCACGACTGGTCAGAGTTGCGCCCGACAGGCCATCGACCTGATTCGGATTGCCTTCTGCGGCAGCGCCTTTTACAACGGTAATGGCAACGTCACCTTTGGCATTGTGTAATTTTTTACCAGGCCACAAACCTTTCCACTTAGGATTGTCCACTTCACCACCCAGACCCGGAGTTTCCGCGTGGGAGTAGAAGCCCAGACCGGCGATGGTTTCCATATCACCTTCCAGAGCGATAAAACCGTACAGCGTTGACCACAAGCCATAACCGTGAACCGGCAATACCAACGTATCAATAGCGCCGTTTTTCTCGATCATGTACACCGCAGCATACTTTTCCAGACGCTTGATACTCGCCTTATCTTCCGCACCGCTCAGCTTACGTGACAGCGCGGGCACCTTGGAGGACTTACGCTGATCAAAGTTGTCGGGATTCAGGTTGGCCGCACGAATCTCATCCAGCTCAGCGTCGGTCGCAAAACGACCGGCTTCGAGATTCACGATACGGGTAGTCACCTGCTTGAACTGCTCAGCAACTGGAATATCTGACTGATACAGACCCGCGGCTTGCAATACGGCCGCTTTTTTGTCGTTGGCTTTGTTTTCGTTCTGCTTCTGACGCAGTCCGACCGCAGCACCCGCCACAATCACCGAACACACCAAACACAGCAGAACCGCAACCAACAGAGTCTTTTGAATGCTGTCTTGTTTACTGGACACGAGCAACCCTCCGCTTCATATTTGCCTGAACCACGAAGTGGTCAATCAGAGGTGCAAACAGGTTGGCAAACAGAATGGCCAGCATCATGCCTTCCGGGAAGGCCGGGTTCACAACACGAATCATCACCACCATAAAGCCAATCAGGGCACCAAAGAACCATTTACCTTTATTGGTCATCGATGCCGATACCGGATCGGTCGCCATAAAGATCATACCGAAGGCAAAACCACCCAGAACCAGGTGCCAGTACCACGGCAAGGCGAACATTGGGTTGGTATCAGAACCGACGACATTCAGCAGCAACGTCGTGGCGACCATACCGATCATCACACCCGCCACGATACGCACAGAGGCAATGCCCATCACCAGCAGAACCGCACCACCGATAAAAATCGCCAGGGTGCTGGTTTCGCCCATAGAGCCCTGAATCGTACCGATAAAGGCATCCATCCAGCTGACACCGTTGTCGATGATGTTCTGCACACCACCTTCAGCAGCATTGCTCAGCGCGGTAGCACCGGTGAAACCATCGGCAGCAGTCCAGACGGCGTTACCAGACATATTGGCCGGGTAGGCAAAGAACAGGAAAGCACGGCCGGTAAGAGCCGGGTTCAGGAAGTTTTTACCGGTACCACCGAAAATTTCCTTACCAATTACCACACCAAAACTGATGCCCAATGCAACCTGCCACAGCGGAATGCTTGGCGGCAGAGTCAGTGCAAACAGCACAGAGGTAACGAAGAAACCTTCGTTCACTTCATGGCGGCGAATAGTGGCAAACAGCACTTCCCAGAAGCCACCCACAATGAAGGTTACGGCATATACGGGAAGAAAATACGCAGCACCAAAGACAAAATTGTCCCAGATGCTGGCAGCGTTATGAGCACTGCCGCCCAACAGAGCGATCAGCACTTCGCGCCAGCCTTCAATGGCAGTACCGGCACCGGCAGTCATTGCTTCATTGGCCTGCAGACCAATGTTGTACATACCGAAGAACATCGCCGGGAAGGTACACACCCACACAGTGATCATAATGCGCTTCAGGTCGATACCGTCACGCACGTGAGCGGTGTTGTTGGTCACGTTCGGTGGTGAATAAAGACCAGTGTCTACCGCTTCATACAGCGGATACATTTTTTCAAACTTGCCACCCTTTTCAAACTTGGGTGCCAGGCTGTCGAGAATACTACGCAAGCCCATGATTAACCCTCCGCCTGAATTCGGGTGAGATTTTTACGCAGAATCGGACCGTATTCATATTTGCCCGGGCAAACAAAGCTGCACAGAGCCAGGTCTTCTTCATCCAGTTCCAGAGCGCCCAGATTGATGGCGGTATCCATATCTTCAACGATCAGCGCACGCAGCAGCTGAGTTGGCAGGATATCCAGCGGCATGATTTTCTCATACGCGCCCACCGGTACCATTGCACGTTCAGAACCATTGGTCGTGGTAGTGAAGGCAAAGGTTTTCTTCAGCAGTTTGGACAGGTAGATAGGCATTACCGAGAAGCGGTTAGCACCCGGAGTCAGGTAATGCAGCATCGGACGTTCACGCCCTTCACGCAGTACAGAAACCTGATTGTGATAACGACCCAGGAACTGACTTTCGCCAGTGGCGGTACGGCCACCAAATACAGAACCGGAAATAAGGCGGTTCTCGCCATCGGCCAGTTCACCTTCGGTCAGTTGCGCCAGACTGGCACCTATCTGAGTGCGGATAAGGCGAGGTTTATTAACCTGCGGACCGGCCAGTGAGATAACGCGATCCGTATACAGTTTACCGCTGGTAAACAGCTGCCCCACTGCAATCACATCCTGATAGCCAATGCTCCACACCACGCGGTCTGCGCTTACTGCAAACAGAGTATGAATGTGAGTACCGGTCAGGCCTGCCGGGTGCGGGCCAGCAAATTCTTCCGTGGTTTCAACGCCTGCAGACGGGATATTGGCTCCCGGCGCTTTACAGACAAACAACGGACCGTCGGTCAGTTGCTTCAGCACGGTCAGACCATTCTTAAAGGCATCTGCCTGCTCATTGACGACCAGCTCAGGGTTTGCCGCTAGTGGATTGGTATCCATAGCATTGACGAAAATCGCCTGGGGGCGTGAGCCTGGTGCAGGAACACGGGAAAATGGACGGGTACGCAATGCCGTCCATAATCCGGAGTTCACCAGATTAGCCTGAACATCATCAGCAGACAGCGATGACAACTGCTGCGGCGCATAACTCTGGAAGGTTTCTTCATCCGTGCCATCAACATCGATAACAACAGACTGGAATACTCGACGCTCACCGCGGTTGATGGCTTTTACCACACCGGCAGCAGGAGCTGTGTACTGAACACCTTCGGTTTTTTTATCGGTGAATAACACCTGGCCTTTCTTGACTCGATCACCTTCCTGGACGGCCATCGTTGGCTTCATACCAACATAATCTGCTCCGAGCACCGCTACTTGCGTAACGGCACGGGCTGCAGAAATGGCTTGTTCAGGAGTTCCGGTGATTGGTAAGTCGAGACCCTTCCTGATATTGATCATACGCCTCGCCTAATCACTGTTGCTTCCAAGGTCATTGCTTCCGGCGTGCAAAAAAGACGCACAACACCCCCTCTCTCACCAAGGTTGCGGTACGTTCGATTACTTTTCGCACAGGAAACAAGTACTTGGACTCATTTTCCAAGTTAAAAATCGCGCTAAGTATAATGACCGCTTACGGATTAATCCACCGATCATCCCGGCAATTGACTACCCCTTTTGGCTTATCCGTACGCTCACAGCAAAACTGGTTAAAGCTTAGCCAACAACCGGATAAAAAAAAGCCGCTGCGGTTGCAGCGGCTTTTTTACAGAGCGTATCCGCTCACCATCCGGCTAGAACGGGCCTCAGCCCACTTTAGGGAAGGTTGGATACTCAACACCACACACCTGCTGAGCAATACGTACAACCTGACGGCTGTAGCCGTATTCGTTGTCGTACCATACATACAGGTTAACGTGATTACCGTTAACGATGGTGGCTTTGGCATCCACGATACCGGCATGACTGTTACCGACAAAATCGGTAGAAACCACTTCCGGTGAGTTAACCCAGTCGATCTGCTTCTGTACGGCAGAATGCAGAGACTGTTCACGCAGGTAGTTGTTCAGCTCTTCAACCGTGGTTTCTTTCTTCAGGTTCAGAGACAGAATCGCCATAGAAACATTTGGCGTCGGAACACGGATCGCATTACCGGTCAGCTTGCCTTTCAGAGCAGGCAGCGCCTTGGCAACGGCTTTCGCAGCGCCGGTTTCGGTAATCACCATGTTCAGTGGTGCAGAACGACCACGACGATCGCCACTGTGGTAGTTATCGATCAGGTTCTGGTCGTTGGTGTAGGAGTGAACGGTTTCAACGTGGCCGCTGTTGATGCCATAAGCATCGTCCATCACTTTCAGTACCGGGGTAATGGCATTGGTGGTACAGGAAGCAGCAGACAGAATTTTGTCTGCCGCATCGATATCACCGTGGTTGATACCGTAAACGATGTTTTTCAGATCACCTTTACCCGGAGCCGTCAGCAGCACACGGGCAGTACCTTTGGCTTGCAGATGCTGGGACAGGCCAGCTTCGTCACGCCACACGCCGGTGTTATCAATCACCAGTGCGTTTTTGATACCGTATTGGGTGTAATCGATTTCCGCTGGGTTGCCAGCGTAAATGATTTTGATGAAGTTGCCGTTGGCGATCAGCGCTTCGTTTTCTGCATCCACGGTCAGGGTGCCACGGAAAGTACCGTGCACCGAGTCACGACGCAGCAGAGAAGCACGCTTAACCAGGTCATCGCCTTTACCGCGACGGACAACGATAGCGCGCAGACGCAGACCGCGACCACCACCGGATTTTTCAATCAGGATACGGGCCAGCAGGCGACCGATACGGCCAAAACCGTACAGAACCACATCGCGGTTCTCACCGTCTGGCAGATCTTTACCGATCACATCAGACAGCTCGTCTGTCAGGAAGGCATTCAGGTCACGACCATTACCTTCCGTGCGGTATTTAACCGCCAACTTACCGATATCGACATGAGCACGACCCACATCCAGTTCGCTCAGAGCAGCCAGAACCGGGAAAGTGTCATGAACAGACAGTTCCTGCTTTTCCATATGACGCACAAAACGGTGCGCTTTCAGCAGATCGATAACAGAACGATTAATAACCGGACGACCATAGATGGACGTCACAACGTTCTTCTTACGGTACATAGTACCAACCAAAGGAATCATAGATTCGGCGATGGCTTCACGGTCCATCCAGTCCTGCAAACAGGCTTCGCGCATGTCTTGGCTCACGGGTTCACCTTCCGTAAAAATCAGTGGGCAAATTCGGGGCGCATATTATGCCTGTATGTCAGACAATGCACAAACCTGTGCGCACTTCCCGGCGGCGGCCATTATGCAGAGGTTCCTTAACAGCCCCCTGACCTTTGGTTACACTAGCGCGCTCATTTTTACCTGACTGCCTGAGGAATCTGAATGGCTAGCCCATTTCACCCGGAACTACCCACCAAAGCCGCCGAGCGACGTTTCTGGGGAAATCTGCATGGCGCCAGTCAGGCCATGGCCATCGCCAGTGCGGCCAGCCAACAGCAGGGGCTGACACTGGTCATCAGTGCCGATCCGGCCAGTGCCCTGCGTCTGGAAGAAGAAATCCGCTTCTTTGCCAGCGACCTCACCGTGCTGCATTTTCCTGACTGGGAAATACTTCCCTACGATGTGTTCTCGCCGCATCAGGACATCGTTTCCCAGCGCATCGCTACCCTGAGCCGTCTGCACGACCTGACTAAGGGCGTGCTGATTATGCCGGTCACCACCCTGCTGCACCGGCTGCCACCGGCCAGTTTTTATCAGGGACAGAGTTTCGCACTGGATATTGGTCAGACCTTTAATGTCGACAATACCCGCCTGCAGCTGGAATCGGCGGGCTACCATTGTGTCGATACCGTTTACGAACACGGTGAATTTGCCGTGCGTGGCGCCATCGTCGATATCTTTCCGATGGGCCAGGAAACCCCCTTCCGTATCGAACTGTTCGATGACGAAATCGAAACCCTGCGCACCTTTGATGCAGAAACCCAACGAACGCTGGATAAAGTTGAATCCATCCGTATTTTGCCGGCGCGCGAATTCCCGCTGAACACCAATGCCATCCGCACCTTTAAAGCGCGCTGGTTCGATTTTTTTGAACACGACCCAAAAGCCTGCCCGGTGTATACCGATGTATCCCAGGGCATAGCACCCGCCGGTATCGAATATTATCTGCCATTGTTTTTCAGCGAAGACCTGGCCAGCTTTCTCGACTATTTACCGCGCAAGACACTGGTCATTCACGATGCCCAGCTGGAACAGGCCAGCAATCAATTCCGTAAAGATGCCGAACAACGTTACGAAAGCCGCCGCTACGACCGCTTGCGCCCGGTATTGGCACCCACGCAATTATTTTTATCCGCTGAACAGTTATTTTCCGGCCTGAATGAATTTCCACGCATTCAATGGCAGGCTGACGCACCGCCAGAACGCGCCGGCAGCCAGAGTTTTAATGCGCGAAGCATTGCCGACATCAGCGTTGATTCCCGCCTTGAGCAACCGCTGCAACGCCTGCAAACCTGGCTCAATGACAACAACAGCCAGCGAGTGCTGTTTTGTGCTGAATCCGCCGGTCGCCGCGAAGCCTTAAAAGAATTGCTCGGCCGCATTCAGCTGCGCCCGAAAGATCAGGAAAACTGGGCTGGTTTTATAAGCGGCAACGAACCCTTTGGTCTGATCATTGGTCCGCTGGACGATGGAGTCACGGTCAGTGATGGACAGCAAACGCTGAGCATCATCACTGAAAATCAATTATTCGGTCAGCGCATCCGTCAGACCCGCCGTCGTTCCAAACAAAAGACCGATTCTGAACTGGTTATCCGCGATCTGTCCGAACTCAAACCCGGCGCACCGGTGGTTCACCTTGATCATGGCGTTGGTCGTTATCAGGGATTGCAGACACTGGAAGCCGGTGGCCAGGTGAACGAATTTCTGGTGCTGGAATACGCCGGAAACGCCAAACTGTATGTCCCGGTTTCGGCGCTGCACTTAATTGCCCGCTACGGCGGCGCGGAAGAAGGTGCCGCACCGCTGAACAAACTCGGCACCGATAAATGGGCTCAGGCGAAACGCAAAGCGGCCGAAAAAATCCGCGATACCGCAGCCGAATTACTCGATATTTACGCCCGCCGCGAAGCCCGTAAAGGCTATGCCTTCAGCGGTCCGGATGAAGAATACGAACGCTTTGCCGCCGGTTTCCCATTTGAAGAAACGCCGGATCAACAGAGCGCCATTGATGCGGTGATTAATGACATGTGCTCACCACGTCCGATGGATCGTCTGGTCTGTGGTGATGTCGGCTTCGGTAAAACCGAAGTCGCCATGCGCGCCGCCTTTATGGCAGTGCAGAGCGGGAAGCAAGTGGCGGTGTTAGTACCCACCACCCTGCTGGCGCAGCAGCATTATCAGAATTTTGCTGACCGCTTTGCTGAGTGGCCGGTTAAGGTCGACGTGCTGTCGCGATTTAATTCTGCGAAAGAAACCCAGGCTGCCCTCGACCGCATGCTTGATGGCAAAACCGATATTGTCGTCGGCACCCATAAATTACTGCAGAAAGATGTGAAGTTTGATCACCTGGGTCTGCTGATCATCGACGAAGAACACCGCTTTGGCGTACAGCAAAAAGAGCGTATTAAAGCCCTGCGTGCCGAGGTGGATATTCTGACCCTCACCGCCACGCCGATTCCGCGTACGTTAAATATGGCCATGGCCAGCATCCGCGATTTATCCATCATCGCCACACCACCGGCCAAACGCTTAAGCGTTAAAACCTTTGTGCGCCAACACGATGAACCGACCATTAAAGAAGCCGTATTGCGGGAGATTCTGCGTGGTGGCCAGGTCTACTATCTGCACAACGAAGTAAAGAGCATTGAAAAAACCGCGCGCGAATTAAGCGAAGCCATTCCTGAAGCGCGTGTGGTGATCGCCCACGGACAGATGTCAGAACGCGAACTGGAACGGGTGATGGGCGACTTTTATCACAAGCGCTTTAACGTACTGGTCTGTACCACCATTATTGAAACCGGTATCGATATTCCGTCGGCCAACACCATTATTATTGAGCGCGCCGATAAATTCGGTTTAGCGCAGTTGCATCAGCTGCGCGGACGCGTCGGTCGTTCTCATCATCAGGCTTATGCCTATTTGTTAACGCCGCCGGAGAAATCACTGACCAAAGATGCCGAAAAACGTCTGGAAGCCATTTCTGACGCTCAGGATCTGGGAGCCGGTTTTATGCTCGCCACCCACGATCTGGAAATTCGTGGCGCCGGTGAACTGCTGGGCGAAGAACAAAGCGGCCAGATCGAAACCATTGGCTTTACCCTGTATATGGAAATGCTCGAACAAGCAGTGAAAGCGATGAAATCCGGCAAAACACCCTCAGATGACCTTTCCTTTAATCAGGGTGCCGAAGTTAACCTGCACATTCCGGCTTTAATTCCGCAAGATTACCTGCCCGATGTCAACGGCCGCCTGACGCTGTATAAACGCATCGCCAGTGCTGCCAACGATAACGAACTGAAAGAACTGCAGGTGGAAATGATCGACCGTTTTGGTCTGTTGCCGGATCAGGTTAAAAACCTGTTCCGCCAGACGTCACTGAAGCTGAAACTGACACCCATGGGCATTGCCAAACTGGATGCCGGCGAACAAAGTGGCCGTATTGAATTTGCCGCCGAAACCAACATCAATCCCTTCGTACTGGTAAAACTGGTGCAAAGTAAATCCGGCACCTTCAAACTTGAAGGCGGCCATACCTTGCGTTTCAACCTCAATATGACCAGTATCGATCAGCGTTTTAATCAGATCGATCAGGTATTAACCGAATTACAAAAGGACCCTAATCTGTGAGCCAGCTGTTTTGTCGTGCCTTGCTGCTTCTGTGCTCGTTTGCCCTGCCCTTAACCGCCAGTGCCGCGCCCTGGTACCGGGTGGAAATGATGCTGGTCGCCTACGAAGACGAAAGCCTGATTGATCAGGAACTCTGGCCTGAAGTGCTTGAAACCAGCGCCAGCGAGGATGATGAATCCGGCAATTTGCAGACCGAAGCGGATACGACACCAGACTATACCTGGTGGCTGAGTCCGGTCCGCTACCAGCAACTGCATAATGCATTATTTGCCGGCTTTGGTTTTGCCCGCGCCCCCAAAGCGGAGTGGCCTGCCCCTTTGCAGCCATTGGCAGAACTGAAAATGGCCAATGAAGCCGAACGCATCAATAAGCGCAACGATATGAAAGTGATCTGGCATCAGGCCTGGGTGGAACCCATTCAGGAAGAAAATCAGGCTATCCGTCACAACGTCAATGTACGCCTGCAGGATAAGCTCGATATCCAGGTCACCGGCAGCTTTGAGCTGCATCGCAGCCGCTACCTGCACATCAACACCGATCTGCAGGTGCAGCAGTACGAGCTGCAGGCTCCGGCTGAACTGAGCGCCCTGACCTTACCTGCCAGTGACAACCGCGCCGATTATCGCAACGACCTGCTGGCACAGACCGACATGGAAGCGTCCATGGCGATTGATTTACCAGCCCCTATCCGCGCCGCGCAGGTACAACAAAGCCGACGTATGCGCAGTAACGAGCTGCACTACATTGACCATCCGATGCTGGGCATTGTGTTGAAAATTATTCCCGTAGAACGGGCAGAAGATCTATGAGCCGCGCAGTGAATATCCGTGCCTTTATCGCCTGCAGCCTCGATGGTTTTATTGCCCGCAGTAACGGCGATCTCGACTGGCTGGAAAACCCGGCCTTTGCCGTCGAAGGGGAAGACTTCGGCTATGCGCAATTTATGGCCAAGTCCAGCTGTCTGATCATGGGTCGCAATACCTTTGAAAAAGTTCTCACCTTTGGCGAGTGGCCCTATGAGGGCACACGCGTGATTGTGCTCAGCCAATCACTGACAGCCCTGCCACAGAATCTGCAGAACAAAGCCGAATTAAGTGCAGAATCCCCCGTCACATTACTGCAACGCCTGAATAGTGAAGGTGAAAAATCGCTGTATATCGATGGTGGCCGGTTAATTCAGTCTTTTTTACAGCAAGGATTAATCAACGAGTTAACCCTGACCCGTATCCCGCTGCTGCTCGGCAGCGGTATTCCGCTGTTCGGTGAATTAAAGAATGATATCGTACTGGAGCTGATTGACAGTAAAAGCTATGCCAATGGTTTTGTGCAAAGTCATTACCGCATTCCGGACTGAAATCAGTATTGAGAAAATAAACAAACAACAAAAAGCCCGGAATTTCCGGGCTTTTATATGTCAGCTTCAGCAAAAAACTAACTATTTAAATCCGCTTCAGCGTCGCCGCCAGCAAATCACGTACCTGCTTCATACCGCCACTTAATACCGCGCGGATTTCATCCATGGTAATTTCGCCTTCGCTTTTACCGGCCGCCGGATTAACCACCAGACAAACGCTGGCATAGGGAATACCCAGCTCACGCGCCAAAGCCGCTTCTGGCATGCCGGTCATCCCCACCAGATCACAACCGTCTTTTTCCAGACGATTAATTTCGGCTATGGTTTCCAGGCGCGGTCCCTGAGTGGCGGCATACACGCCAAAATCACACACCGGCAAGGTAATATCGGCAGCAGCAGAAATTAACGCCTGACGCAGGCTTTCATCGTACGGATACGTCAGGTCAATATGATCCAGCGGGCGGAATTCTCCATCAAAAAAAGTGCTCTCGCGCCCCCAGGTGTAATCCACCACCTGATGCGGAACAGAGATCGCACCGGATTGCATGGCCGGATGAATGCCACCGACGGCATTCACCGCAATAATCGCCTGCGCTCCTTGCTCCTGCAATGCCAGTAAATTCGCACGGTAATTAATTTTATGTGGAGGCACTGCATGCGGATGGCCGTGACGCGCTAAAAACAGCACGGTCTTATCACTCCAGCGACCTTCCTGTACCGCACCGGATGGTTTTCCCAGCGCAGTATTCATATCATGGCTGGCGGTAATTTCCGGGCCTTCAAGCTGGGTTAAACCGGTGCCACCAATAATGGCTATTTTTTCAAAATTCATAACATTCCAATATCATTCAAACCACCGTCAGGCGACGGCCTGTATTCATTCTTTTACAGCAGATTCAACAGCTGTTGCTGTATGAGAGAACGCCGCTGATTGAATTGTTCATCATTCTCAGCGCGGTTGAATGGCCCCTGCAAAGCCGCCAGACTCAAACGCTGCCATCCTGATGTATTTAATTGTTTGCCTACCGCCGCAACCACTTCAGTCGCGGCTGCCCGGTCATTACAGACCAACAACGCATTGGCGCCGGCGTTCATTGCACAAGCGGCACGTTCACCATAACCACCGACACTGGCCGCTCCGGCCATGGATAAATCATCACTGAAAATCACGCCGTTAAACTGCAGCTCGGTACGCAGAATATTTTGCAGCCACTGCGCAGAAAAACCGGCGGTATTGTCACTGTCGACCGCCGGATAAATCACATGCGCAGGCATAATACCGGCTAATAAACCCGCCGACATTAATGTCTGAAAAGGCTCGATATCATCGTTCAGCTCGATGCGGGAACGAGGATCAACCGGCAACGCCAGATGCGAATCGGCGGCAATGGCTCCGTGGCCGGGAAAGTGCTTTCCGACCGCCGCCATGCCGGCTTCATTCATCCCGCGCACAAAAGCGGAAGCCAGTGCGATAACGGTGGCTGCATCGTGACCAAAGGCACGGTCACCAATCACCTGTGATACATCGGTTTCAATATCCAGCACTGGCGCAAAGCTCAGGTGCACTCCCTGCTGACGCAGCTCGGCGGCCATCAGCCAGCCCAGTTCATGGGCCAGAGTCAGCGCCTGTTCACGGTTGTGCTGATATTCTTTTTCCAGCGCCAGCATCGGCGGCAGGCGGGTAAACCCCTCGCGGAAACGCTGCACACGACCGCCTTCCTGATCCACGCACAATAATAAATCGGGACGCAGACTGAGAATATCGCTGGTCAGCGCTCTCAGTTGCTGCGGCGACTGATAATTACGGGCAAAAAAGATTAATCCACAAATTTCCGGCTGCTGCAGAAATTCACGATCAGCGGCAGTTAATTCTGTGCCCTCAATATCGGCCACAACACCCACGTGTTGATTCAGGTTGTGCATTACAGATTGCGGCATGGAATCCTCGAAAAGCTGTGTTCCTGAATCCATACCGGCGTTCCGGCAGCGACCAGATCAAATAGTTCTGCAATATCGGCATTGCGCATACGGATACATCCATGGGACAAAGGCTGGCCCATCGGCTCAGAATCGGGGGTGCCATGTATGTAGATATAGCGGCGCATCGAATCGACTTTCCCCAGACGATTAACCCCCACTTCCTGCCCCTGCAACCAAAGAATGCGGCTGAGAATCCAGTCACGCTGCGGATGTGCGGCTGCCAGCTCCGGTGAATATTGTTCTCCGGTGGGGCGGCGGCCAACAAATACCGTATTTAACGGCTGTGCACCGCCAATACAGGCACGGATACGATGCCAGCCTCGGGGAGTGCAGCCTGAGTTCTCCTGCTCGCCGGCACCATTAAGCGCCGTGGAAACCGGATAAAGATGGCAGATACCGGCACTGGAAACACGCAAGACCTGATCGGTAATAGACACTTCGATCAGGGATGTCTCAGTAGCGGGTTGCGAAGAATGTGTTTGCGCAGCCATTGGCGCCATAACAAAGGCCTGTTGGTAAATAAAGCGGAAAACGGGAATCCCGGCTCCGCTCAGCCAGCCTGATGCGGAGCGTTAAGACCGGATGCGAGGAAAGGTATCAATTTATCAACAACCTGCGCAATATCCGATCCCTTACCCAGATCGTGTTCGGCCATCGCCGTCAGCGAATCGGCACCGGATAAGGTAAACACAGTAGCGCCCAACATAAAGTGAATGCGCCAGAAACGATCTTCATCCGACAGCTCTGGCGTCGCCGCCGTGACCAGGCGCATAAAGGTTTTGAACACCGGACCATATTCTTTCTGCAAAAAGCGCCGTAAGTGACCCTGCCCCTGGGTATACGCCAGCCCCAGCAGACGCATAAAAATACCCAGGCGACGCGGACTGTCATGCCCGGCACGCAGCGCCGTCTGCGACAGCAGCATCAATAGACCAGGTAGCTGCGGCACATGGCCATCCAACTGCGCCTGAACAGCATCCAGTTCCTGTTCAAGATCTTCACAGAACGGCGTCAGAAAGCGCGCGAACACCGCCTGAATTAACGATTTCTTTGAGCCAAAGTGATAATTCACTGCCGCCAGATTCACACCCGCCTTGGTGGTGATATTCCGCAATGAGGTTTCGGCGAAGCCGCGCTCCGAAAACAACTCCTCTGCCGCATTCAGGATACTTTTTACCGTATCTTTCTGTGCCATAACCCTGCATCTGCCCTATCACGCTGTCGCGGCTTTATTGCCATCGCCGACAGTACAAAACAACTGTTTCAAACATACGTTTAAAACGAGATTTAGGCAACCCCATATAAGGCCAAAGGCTAAAAGCCTGATACCGCCACCCTGCCATCCGCATACAGAATCAAATATGGCTGCAACAGAGGAATAAACAGACAGCAAAGAACAGGGGTTTACACTGGATAAAATACTGTATACATTTACACCATACTGTATGGATCAACAGACTGGATAAGCATCATGATCAAGCTCACGGCACGACAACAGCAGGTACTGGATTTCATCCGTTCCTCTCTGGAAGATACGGGATTTCCGCCCACCCGCGCCGAAATCGCCGCCGAACTGGGCTTTAAATCGCCTAACGCCGCCGAAGAACATTTAAAAGCACTGGCCCGCAAAGGTGCGATCGAAATCATGCCTGGCGCATCCCGTGGTCTGCGCATTGTTGAAGAACACAATCCGGGGCTGCCCATTGTTGGTCGTGTAGCCGCCGGTGAGCCTATTCTGGCGCAGGAACACATCGCCGATTATTGCGAAATTCCGCCCAGCTTCTTTCGCCCTTCTGCAGACTTCCTGCTCGAAGTTCAGGGCGACAGCATGAAAAACATCGGCATTCTCGACGGCGACTATATTGCCGTACACAAAGCCGAAACCGCCCGTAATGGCGAAATTATCGTTGCCCGCGTCGATAACGAAGTCACGGTTAAGCGCTACGAGAAGAAGCGTAATCAGGTGATTCTGCACCCGGAAAATGACGACTTTAAGCCGATTGAAGTTGATTTACGGGAAACGGAATTTGCCGTTGAAGGTTTATACGTCGGCGTCGTACGCCGTAGCTAACAGTAATTGTTCACAGGTTCGGGGTGATTGTTATGCGTCAGTTATTACTCGGAATGGAAGAAGCCGGTTTGTCACTCAGCAGCCAGCGTCCAGGCAGATTAACGCCAACCGCAGGCAATGCGCTGCGCGGCAGCCTGACGGAAGTTATCGTCAGTGAAGGGGGCGCAATTCAACCAATGCACCTGCTGCCGATGCTGGCACAGTGCAACGCACATAAACGCTGGCTGATGTGGCTCAGCCCGCATCGTCCAATGAATAAGAGCTGGCTGGAAAGCATGGGCCTGCAACATTCACCGGTGATTCATCTCGACCTGTGTAACGATACCCAGCTGGCGCTGTGCAGCAAAGTACTCGCCGCCGGCAACAGCCATATGATTGTTGAATGGCAGGGAGAACTGAGCAGCCGCGAACGCCAGGTTATCCGCCAGCAGGCTGACCAGAGTGGCAGTCATCTGGTGCTGATTCAGCGTCGCCCCTGAGCGATATCGCCTTTAACAACATGAAGCAGACATAAAAAAGCCCTGAGATTATCAGGGCTTTTTTATGTCTGCTTCAGACGGATGACAAACATGCATCAGTCTGCCAACCGGATTAAACAGCGTTCAGTGCAGACGCTGCTGATATTCCGGCGTATCAAAATCTTCGCGTTCGACTTCCATGCCGGAGAGTTCGCCCACTTTGCGCACTCCCGCTTCCAGCATCACCCGCGCAACATCCATATGATGTGCCTGCAGGCTGGCCTTGGCATCCTCGGAAAAATGAATACACACCAGCGCATCGCTGTCCTGATCGTCGGCACGACGCAGGGCGATGTCGCCATTGGAAAGTTCTACGATTTCAAAAAAGCGCGCCATAACCGCCTCTCAAAACTGGGCGCGGGAGTGTATCACAGGATCTTTTCAATAGCTTGGCAGACACACAGAACCGTTAGTAATAAAAAGTAAACGGTTCTGTGTAAACAGGCAGAGTCGCGCCTCAACTTTCCTGACGATTAGCACGCTGGCCGTCGATCAGCCGGGTCAGATCGAGCAGCCAACCGGCTACCGGAGACTCAGGTGTTGCGACCAGTGCAATTTTAACCGGCGCATCCATTGTCTGTACCACCTGTGCTGGCTGGTTAAGACCGGCTGGCCGGGTCTGTGCGTCGGCAGCGGCCAGCATCTGCGCCAGCCAGGAAAAGCCATCATCCGCCAACTGTTGCAGTTCACGCATTTCGCCAGTCGTCATAGGCGCATGCTGCAGCAACTCCGCTAACGAACGCACCGGCTGGCGATACGCCACCATATCGCCCAGCTCAGCCAGATAAGACAACCAGGCGTCACGCAGTTGATACAAAGCACTCTCTTCCAGCGCCTGTTGTAATACCGGCGGCGCCGACTGTACCTCGGCCAGCTGTGCTAACAGCAGACGGCATTGGTAGAGTTTCTGATTGGTAAAACCGATCCACTGGGACATAGCGCCTACCCGGGCTGAAAAACAAGAATCCGATTAAAAATCGATGGTCAGACCGAAGTGAGCACCATCGCCCAATTTGTAGCGGTCATTAATATCTTCGATACGAATGGTGTTATAGCGATAACCCGCATAAATACGCGCCGTAGGCAGCAGACTGAACTGCAAACGGATATCGCTGTTGATCATATTTTCAGCATCGCCGAAGGACACCACCGGCGGTGCGTAATAAGCATAGCCAGCAAGTCCGACATCCGGAGCTGCCGGAAAGCTGTAGCGGAAAAAGCCACCCACACCCATCGCTGCACCATCATAATCATCGGTGGTGAAGGCAAACAATTTTGCACCAACACCAATATACAGATGGCTGCTTGATGGGCGTACATCCACCACATGCAGACCGGCAGACACCATATCACCGTCATCTTCATGATGCAGAGCAGCCAGATTAATGTGCAGACCAGAACCCATCTGAGTGGCATCGTAAGCAACGCGGGCGACATCATCGGCCAGGCTGATATCCAGCGAGCCACCGGCTTGCGCCAGCGTCGGTAAAACCAGAGCACCAGCAGTCAGAAATCCCTGAGCGGCCAAACGCAACGTTTTCATATTTTTCCCCAATGATCAGATCACAACATCGGCTGCTGAGCGGATAATCCGTCACTGTTCTCCCGATAATCAGAGAGCAACAGACAGCAGCTGATTTTTATTTGCCGGCATAATAGCAGTGCGGCGGCAGTGGTTAAACCACGGCCGCCGCAACCAGAGCCTGTTAACACGGATTAACAGACACTATGACCAGTAAAAGTCGCTGTTAACGCATCAGATCAAGCAACAGTTTGTTCAGACGGGCGACATATTCTGCCGGCTGCTTTAACTGGCTGCCTTCCGCCAACTGTGCCTGCGCATAAATAACCTGCGCCAGCTCAGCAAAACGGCTGTCGTCCTGCTCACTGTCAAGACGCTGGATCAGCGGGTGCGACGGATTAATTTCCAACGCAGTTTCAGGCTCAGGAACCGCCTGCCCTGCGGCTTCCATCAGACGACGCATATGGCCACCCATATCGTATTGGCCCACCACCAGACAAGCCGGTGAATCGGTCAGACGGGAACTGACACGGACGTTTTTAACGTCACCATCCAACGCCTTCTGCACGCGTTCAACCAGATCTTTATGGGTTTCTTCCAGCGCTTTTTGCTGTTCTTTTTCTTCCGCATCGGCCAGTTCATCCAGATCCAGTTCACCTTTGGTGACATCCTGGAAGACTTTACCATCGAAATCCGTCAGGTGACCGACCATCCATTCGTCAACGCGATCGGTCAGCAGCAGAACTTCAACCCCTTTGGTGCGGAAATATTCCAGGTGCGGGCTGCTGGATACCGCGGCATAGTTGTCGCCGGTGATGTAGTAAATCTTTTTCTGACCTTCACGCATGCGCGCAATGTAGTCTTCCAGACCCACATTCTGTACCGCACTGTCACTCTTGGTGGTGGCAAAGCGGAACAGTTTGGCGATTTTTTCACGGTTAGCGAAATCTTCCGCCGGACCTTCTTTCAGCACATCACCAAATTCGTCCCAGAAGCTCTGGTATTTTTCCGGCTCGTTTTTCGCCAGTTTATCCAGCGAGTCCAGCACACGTTTCACCAGGGCGCTGCGCAGGCTGTCGACCTGTTTGTCTTTCTGCAGAATTTCGCGTGACACGTTCAGCGACAGATCATTGGAATCCAGCACACCTTTGACAAAACGCAGGTACAACGGCAGGAACTGCTCAGCATCGTCCATAATAAACACGCGCTGCACATACAGTTTCAGACCACGGGTCGCTTCGCGGTTCCAGATATCGAACGGCGCTTTGGCCGGAATATACAGCAGGCTGGTGTAATCCAGTTTGCCTTCCACACGGTTGTGCAACCACAGCAGCGGGTCATTCCAGTCGTGTGAAACGTGCTTGTAAAACTCTTTATATTCGTCGTCGCTCAGATCGGATTTGCTGCGCGTCCACAGCGCTTTGGCCTGGTTAACCGCTTCCGGAATCTGTTTATTCTCACCATCAGCGTCATCTTCACTGACTTCCTGCGGCAGATACACCGGCACAGCAATATGGTCTGAATATTTTTTAATCAGCGAACGCAGACGGAAACTGTCAGCAAATTCACCATCGTCTTCTTTCAGATGCAGAGTAATGCGGGTGCCGCGTTCAGCTTTGTCGATGCTTTCCAGAGTGAATTCACCCTCACCGGCCGATTCCCAGCACACACCATCGGCGGCATCATCACCGGCACGGCGGGTTTCTACGGTCACTTTGTCGGCAACGATAAAGGCCGAATAAAAACCAACCCCGAACTGGCCAATCAGTTGCGAATCTTTCTTCTGATCACCGCTCAGTTTGCTGAGAAATTCTGCGGTGCCGGATTTGGCAATGGTGCCGAGGTGATTGATCACCTCTTCACGGTTCATACCGATACCATTATCTTCGATGGTCAGAGTACGGGCTTCTGTATCGAAATCGATGTGCACACCCAACTCTGCGTTTCCTTCAAACAGAGCATCGTTCTGCAGAGCTTCAAAACGCAGCTTGTCGCAGGCGTCTGAAGCGTTGGAAATCAACTCACGCAGAAAAATCTCTTTGTTGGAATACAAAGAGTGAATCATCAAATGCAGCAGTTGTTTAACTTCGGTTTTAAAACCCAAGGTTTCTTTGCTGGCTGCGGTCATGTTCGTCTCCTTTACAACGCGCCATAAAAAACAGTGTTGTTTAAATGGGGTCGCAACAGAGCATTTCAAGCGCTGGCATGCACTTACGCAAATCGGCCAGACGTTGCGGCAACCCGGCGTCGTTCGCCAGCTCGGTGACAATGGCAACCGAGCCGATACCGGTTGCCACCACCGGAGCCACATTGGCTGCGGTAATCCCGCCAATACAGGTCAGCCGCTGCCCTTCAATACGCTCAGCAAAACGCGTCACCCAGATGTTCAGCTGCTCAAGCCCCAGCGGGTTATAGCGCAACACCTTCGACAGTGGTGTAAACACCGGGCCAAAGGCGATATACGACGGGTTAACGCCGCGTGCGCGGGCAATTTCCCAGTCGCTGTGGGTACTGATGCCCAGCGCGATGCCCGCTTCGGCCAGTGCCTGCAGATCGGCTGTTAGCAGATCTTCCTGCCCCAGATGCACACCAAAAGCGCCCAACTCCAGCGCCAGCTGCCAGTCGTCGTTGATAAACAAAGGCACTGAGGCCTCTGCAGCACAACGGATGGCTTGCGCCGTCTGCGCTTTGTAGTCATCAGCGGGATTTTTTACCCGCCACTGCAGACTGTCGATACCCAGCGTCAGCAAACGTTTAAGATGCGGCAGATTATCCACCAGCCCATAAAGCCCCAGAGGCTGCTGCAAGCGCGGAAAATGCGGCGGTGCTGGCTGCGCCTGTGCAGGAACCACCTGCGGCCAATCTTCGGCCACCGACTCACTCAGCGGGCGCGCCCAGGCATTGTGGTAACCATTGGCGCGCTCACTGGCCGAACGGATTGCCAGACGCACCGCCGCCACCGCTCTGGTCAGGGCATCGTACAGCGTATGACCCTGCGCCAGACCGCAGGCAATGGCACTGGCCAGATGACAGCCGGTACCGTGCGCCTTGAGCGGTAAGCGCTGGTGGCGGAATACAGAAGCCCTCAATAAATCCGGGCCGGGTAGCTGATCACCGAAAGCGTCTGCAGAAGCATTCAGAGGAGCCGTAAAGAACGCATCCTGAATCCATTCTTCAGATTCCGCACTGCCAGCCTGAGCGCTGTCGCCGCCGGTAATCAGCAGATGCTTAACACCCAAAGCCTGCAGTGCGGCGGCGGTTGCAGTTGAATTTACTGTTGGATATGGATGTCCAGCTGCGCCGCAGTCAGTCAGCAGCTGGCCATATTCATTATCCTGCGGCTGCAATAACGCCAGCAGCGCCTGTGCTTCTGCCAGATTCGGCGTCAGTACATCAACCCGCTGCAGCAGGGCCTGCAATGCGTCTTTCGGCCAGTTGGCCTGGGGTAAACCGCCCTGCGAGGCCGACAGCACCGGGTCCCAGATCACGGGGCCTGCGTATTCCTGCAGTTTTTCCAGCAACCAGGGCAGCAGCAGATTGCCCGGTGGCAACCAGCCGATTTTAATCGCCTGCGGCCAGCCGTCAGCTTTCAGGCTCTGCCATTGCTGTTCCAGCATCGCCCGCGACAGCACTTCAACGGCCTGCACACCCTGACTGTTCTGCGCAGTAATGGCACAGATCAGCGTGGCACAATCGGTATCCAGCGCCCGCGCCATGGTTAAATCGGCCTGACTGCCGGCGCCGGCACTGCAGTCGGAGGCGGCAATGCTCCAGATTTTTGCCCGGCTCACCGGGCCTGAAATACGGCTCATACAGCACCTCCGCTCTGATGCCAGAACGGCAGCCCCAGCGTCGGTGTGGAAGGCGATGCCTGATCACGCTCGCACATCAGGCCAGCACGATAGGCAGCCCGGCCGCCATCCACCGCCTGTTTAAACGCCGCTGCCATTGTGGCCGGATCATTAGCTCGCGCCACTGCGGTATTCAGCAGCACCGCATCAAAGCCCATTTCCAGCGCCGCCATCGCCTGAGAGGGTTTGCCCAATCCGGCATCCACCACCAATACCGCCTGTGGCAGACGTTCGCGCAGGGTTTTCAGCTGATACGGGTTGATCAACCCTTTGCCAGTACCGATCGGTGCGCCCCAGGGCATCACCGCCGCACAACCCAGCTCCAGCAGGGTCTGGCACAGCACCAGATCGTCGGTGCAGTACGGCAGCACCTTAAACCCCTGCGCTACCAGCTCGCGCGCCGCTTCCACCAGCTGCAGCGGATGCGGCTGCAGGCTGTAGTCATCGCCGATAACTTCGAGCTTGATCCAGTCGGTGGCGAACAGCTCACGCGCCATCTGCGCCAGCAGAATCGCTTCACGGGCACTGAGACAACCGGCGGTATTGGGCAGCAGTTTTGCCCCGGTACTGGCCAGTTGCTGATGCAGCAGATGCCAGTGGCCATGTTCACTCACCTGCTCCTGTACCTGAGCGGCACTCTGCCGGCGCAGCGATACGGTGACAAATCCGGGGGTTGCCGCGGCAATGGCATCCCCCATCACCTGTGGTGACGGGTACAGGGAAGAGCCCAGCCACAAACGGCTGCCGATGGTTTCACCGGCAATCTGCAACACGTCGCCACCAGCGTCAGGTGCAACATTATTTTCTGTCTTCATATCCTTCTCCAGAACCCGCTCAGCCACCGGTGATAGCACCGAGAATGTCGATGCAGTCATCTTCGTTAAGGTCGGTGGTGGCATACATCGCCGCACTGACGATCTGCTGGTTCACGGCAACAATAAAATTGCCACTCACAGCAGCATCCTCCGGCCGTATTTGCAGATAGCCAAGCTGTTGCAGCAATTGCTGCAGGCTAAGCCCTGCGCTGACCGGCAGATCACACGACTCGCCATTAATAATCAGGCGCATGCTTCACCTCCGAAGGCGATGGCTTGTGAGGGGATGGACTTTGAAGGGGCGGACTGCCCGGTTGGCGCAGGCTCCAGTCCAAGAGCTAAGCCATGCTGCTGTTGCAGACGCTGCAGCAGCGCCGGCGCCAGCAGATAACCGTGACGGAACAGGCCGTTAATGCTGAGCACCCCATCATCCTGAGCAAGGATCTGCGGACGATGGTCGGCCAGTGCCGGGCGTAAATTGACGTCGAAGTTCAGAATCCGCGCTTCGGCCAGCGCCGGGCTGAGGCAATAGAGCGCACTGAGCATTTCCAGCGCCGAGCGCACGCTGACCGGCGAGCGGTCTTCGCTTTCGATTTCGGTCGCGCCCAGTACATAACGGTGTCGTCCTTTCGGCACCAGATAGAGGTGATAACGCGGATGCAGCAACCGTATCGGCCGCGAAATCTGCACCTCCTGGCTTTCAATCCATAACACCTCACCGCGTACGCCACGCAGCTGTGGCAAGGCAGCTTTGGCGCCCAACCCACGACAATCAAGCTTAATGGCGGCGTAAGGCGGGAAATCGTTCAGCGCTGTTGAAAAATAAAAGCGCGCGCCAAAACTGCGGGCAGCCTGATGCAGAGCCGGTAATAACGCACGGTTATCAACCCAGGCTTCATGGCGCAGCCAGAAACCTTCGGCCAGTTGCGGATTCAGCGCTGGCTCAAGGTCCTGCAGCCGCGCCTGATTCAGACGCTGAATGGCGGCTTCGTTTTCACGGCCGTCATCGGCGGGATTCCATAAACCGCCCTGACGCAGATCCTGAGCAAACTGCGCAAGCTCGGCCTGATCCGCCGGATGGGCCACCACCAGACTGCCGCTCTGGCCATAGTGCACGGCAATGCCACTGTCGGCGTGCAACTCCGGTAATAACTGCGGCCACAGCTGCAACGACTGCAGGCCCAGCGCAAAGACTTCCGGATGCGCCAGCGAGCGCTCGCTGTAAGGCGCGACCATGGCCGCGGCGGTGTACGCCGCACTGGCGGGCTGATCTTCGGCGGCGGCTTCGTACACCTCCACCTGAAAGCCCTGACGGGCCAGACGCCACGCCAGCAAGCTGCCCATCAGGCCCGCGCCGGCAATACAAACCCGACGCTGCTCGCTCATGCTTCGGCCTCCTGATAGAGCGCACTGCCGCTGGCGCGGAATTCTGCGGCTTTTCCAGCCATGCCCTGCTGCGCTTCTTCGTACTGCGGCGCGTCCTCCGCCTCCTGAGCCGAAGCAAAATCGCGCACTTCCTGCGAGATTTTCATCGAGCAGAATTTTGGCCCGCACATAGAACAGAAATGCGCCAGCTTATGGCCTTCTTTCGGCAGGGTTTCGTCGTGGTAACTGCGTGCCGTATCAGGATCAAGGGCCAGGTTGAACTGATCCTGCCAGCGGAATTCAAAACGCGCCTTCGACATCGCATCATCGTGCAGCTGCGCGCCCGGATGGCCCTTGGCTAAGTCAGCGGCATGAGCAGCAATTTTGTAGGTAATTAAGCCCTGTTTAACATCGTCTTTATTGGGCAGGCCTAAGTGCTCTTTCGGCGTGACGTAACACAGCATGGCGCAGCCATACCAGCCAATTAATGCCGCGCCGATGCCTGAGGTAATATGGTCGTAGCCCGGTGCAATATCGGTGGTCAGCGGTCCTAAGGTATAAAACGGCGCTTCGTCACAATGTTCGAGCTGCATCTCCATATTTTCTTTAATTAAATGCATCGGCACATGGCCCGGACCTTCAATAAAGGTCTGCACATCGTGTTTCCAGGCGATTTTGGTTAATTCACCCAGGGTTTTTAATTCAGCAAACTGCGCTTCGTCATTGGCATCGGCAATGGAGCCGGGGCGCAGACCATCGCCGAGGGAGAAGCAGACATCGTAGGCTTTCATAATGTCGCAGATGTCTTCGAAATGGGTGTACAGGAAACTCTCTTTATGATGCGCCAGACACCATTTCGCCATAATCGAACCACCACGGCTGACAATACCGGTCACCCGTTTGGCGGTCAGCGGCACATGCGCCAGACGCACACCGGCGTGAATAGTGAAATAATCCACGCCCTGCTCGGCCTGCTCAATTAAGGTATCGCGGAATAATTCCCAGGTCAGGTCTTCGGCCACGCCGTTGCATTTTTCCAGCGCCTGATACAAAGGCACAGTACCAATAGGCACCGGTGAGTTACGGATAATCCATTCGCGGGTTTCGTGAATATGATCGCCGGTGGATAAATCCATCACGGTATCGGCGCCCCAGCGGGTGGCCCAGACCATTTTTTCCACTTCCTCCTCAATAGAAGACGTCACCGCCGAATTACCGATATTGGCATTGACCTTGGTGCGGAAATTACGGCCGATAATCATCGGCTCGGTTTCCGGGTGGTTAATATTATTGGGAATCACCGCCCGCCCGCGGGCAATTTCTGAACGGACAAATTCCGGGGTAATTTCCGCCGGAATCGACGCACCAAAACTCATACCCGGATGCTGGCTTTTTTGTGCCTCATCCAGTTGCGCCCGGCTTAATGCCAGATTTTCGCGGATGGCCACGTATTCCATTTCCGGAGTGATAATGCCCTGCCGCGCATAATGCAGCTGGGTGACATTTTTGCCGGGCAATGCCCGGCGCGGACGGCGCTTAAGTTCAAAGCGCAGTTTTTCCAGCGTCAGGTTCATATCGCGGATACGCGCATATTCGGAGCTGAAACCGGTAAGCTCCTCAGTATCGCTCCGTTCATTAATCCAGTTCTGACGCAGCGGTTGCAGACCCTTGCGTACATCAATACTGGCTGCAGGGTCGGTATAAGGACCGGAGGTATCGTATACCCGCAGCGGCGCATTGGCTTCGGTTTTACCGTTAGCCAGCTGTGTATCGGACAGCGCAATTTCGCGCAGCGCGACCTTTAAATCGGCACGGCTGCCTTGCACATAGAATTTGCCGGAAGCCGGAAATGGCTGCAGAGAGAGTTCGTCAACACGCATCTGTTCGCTTAACGATGTATGCGCTGAATTGTTTTTGCCCATGCTCAATACCTTTTTAGCCGTCGCAGACGACGGAAGAAAAATAACGGCAGGCAGCGAAGAAAAGAAAAAGATGATCACAGGCAGCAGCAAAATACTGACAGCCCACACCGTAAACGGTGACTGACCGGGGTTTAAGAAATCGGCGACAGCCGCGAAAAACCCGCTTTTCTGTTCCCTACGCTGGCACTAACCAGATCAGGTTCAACGGGATCCGCAAACACATTGCGATCTCAACCTCTTTGATGTTTCAGCACGCTGAACATCCTGAGGCACCCCGACAGAATCGGCACAGAGTGTACGGCAGAGAAGACTACGCGGACAAGACACCCGGCGGGTTATTTATGCAAAACATCCGCGCCGGGCAGGCATCAACGGCGGTTAGAAAAGCCGCCGTAAGAAAAATAAACTGAAATTAACGCGCCAGCAGAAAATGCGCGCGGGCCGTAGCAATCGGACTGGTGCGCTCAGTCTGCCAGGCGGTAATGGCGACGTTGGCGACGCGCGAGCCCTGACGCCAGACCTGACATTCAGCAAAGGTATCCTGATGACGCCCGGCACGCAGATAATCGAGGGAGAAATCGATCATTTTCGGTAAAGCGGCAGTATCCATGGTCATCATCAGATGCAGTGACGCCGCCAGCTCCATAAAGCCGCCGATCACGCCGCCATGAATGGCCGGTAAAATCGGATTGCCGATATTGTCTTCGTTAGCCGGCAGATGAAACAGCACATCCTGACCAAAACGCTGAAATTTCAGGCCAATTAAATTGGCATAGGGAATACCATCCACCAGCGGCTGAAAATTACCGCTCTGCTGCGCCTGTTGCAGCACGGTTTCAAAACTCATTGTGCGGCTCCTGTGGTCGTTGCATCATCGCCGTGCTCAATCAGGGCTCGGAATTCCGGCGGTGTCATGTTCTCGCCAATGCGCATAAAAGTGGCCGCGCACTTGGCGACCAGGTCGCGCTCTTCGCCCTGAAAGACTTCGCACTCGGTAAACACCACCGAACTGGCCACGCGCGTTACCCGTGCTTCGGCAAACAGATCGCGGTTTGGCGTTGCCGCTTTCATGTAGTCCATGCGCAGATCCAGTGTCGGGCACAACTCAAACCCCGGCAGCGAGGAAAAAACGGCGGTGCCGCAAGCGGTGTCCATCAATGTGGTCAGACTGCCGCCATGCACGGTGCCGGTGACCGGGTTGCCCACAATCTGTTCGCTGTAAGGCAAACGCATAATCAGCACATTATCCTGTGCACTTTCCACCGTCAGCCCCAGCACCTGACAATGACGCAGGGTGGCGACAAAACGCTCGGCCCGTGTTTTAACCGATAAGCTCATAAGATCTCCACTGAGGGTGAATGTGACAGCCAGACAGGCACCGTGAATTCTATCAGGAAATGGCCTGACCGGCGCAAAGGGCGCCCGTTATACCGCAAACGCGGATTTTGGCAATGACCGCTTCGCCAATAGCGATTGACCAAATCGTTCATAACTCTGACATTCTGCGCGCGGATGCCTCAATCCTCTGCGATTGCCGTTGCCTCCCGTGCTAAGGTGTTGCGCTCAGCCATAAGACATTTGTGACCAGTAACCACGGAATTGATGTATGAATTTTGACGATTATCTGCAACAGGTTAATCAGCAGGATACGCTGGAAATCCACCCCAGCTGGGGACAGGGCCGCACCACCTTTGGCGGCCTTTCCGCAGCACTGATTCTGCACCGTATAGAACAAGGACTGGATGCCGGGCAAATTCTGCGCTCACTGAATGTCAGCTTCTGCGGCCCGCTCAATACCGGCGAGCCTTTTACGCTCAGCAGTCACAGCGTACGGGCCGGTAAATCCATTGCTCATTATCAGGGCCAGACCGTACAGCAGGATCAGGTCACTACGCTGGTTAATGCCTGTTTTGGCCGCGAACGGGAATCCGATATTCGGGTTTCTCTTCCTGCCGTTGAGTGCGGCCAGCCAGGATCGGGCCAGGCCATGCCATTTATTAAAGGACTGACACCGGAATTTACCCAGCACATTAACTTTACCTACGTTGACGGCGGCCTGCCCTTCACCAACAGCAAACACAATGTTATCCGGGGCTGGATGCGTTTTAACGATGGTGAACGCGCGCTGAGCAATGCGCATCTGGTGGCGCTGATTGATGCCTGGCCCCCCACACTGCTGCAGAAGCTGAAAAGTCCGGCACCTTGTGCCAGCGTAACCTGGAGCGTCGAAATGGTGACACCGCTGAGCCAACTGCCGCAGTTACCGGGCGGCAGTGACTGGCTCTGGTACGAGGCGGATATCCGCCAGGCACACGATGGCTACGGCCATACCGAAGCGCGAATTTATACCGCCAACGGTGTGCTGCTGGCGCTGAGCCGCCAGTTGGTTGTGGTTTACGATAAACGCTGAGGCCGTTCTTACGGCAGCCTGATACCTTTGTCTGACTATCAGGCTGCAACAGCACTTTCTTCCCTCTATTCCTTCCGATTAGTTGCTCAATAAGCAGCGGGCAACTATTACTTAGTCATCAATTTTTCTGCTGATGACAGCTATGGCTACCAACGTTCTGATCTGCGACGACTCAAGTTTTGCCCGTAAGCAAATGGCACGGGCGATCCCAAAAGAATGGGAAGTGGACATTCATTTTGCCGGTGATGGCGTGGAAGGCGTACAGGCCATCCGCGAAGGAAAAGGCGAAGTGGTTTTTCTCGACCTGACGATGCCCAACCTGGATGGCTACGGTGTACTCGAAACCATCCGCAAGGAAGACCTGCCCGCCATGGTGATTGTCGTATCCGGCGACATCCAGCCTGACGCTCAGGATCGGGTCAAAAAACTCGGCGCAATGGCTTTTATTAAAAAGCCAATTGATGCCGAAAAAGCCCGCGAAGTGCTGACTGAATACGGCATTCTGACAGGGGCATAATATGACAGTGACATCGACGGAAGTATCGCTGAACGAAGACCAGCGTGACTGCTATCAGGAACTGACCAACGTAGCGATGGGTCAGGCCGCTGACCGGCTGGCACGACTGCTCGACGTGTATGTGGTATTGCCCATTCCTAAAGTTAACCTGATCGAATCCAGCGACCTGCATATGGCCATTCAGGATGCAGAAACCGATTCTGCCATGTCAGCCGTATGCCAGGGCTTTATTGGCTCGGGCATTGCTGGTGAAGCGCTGCTGCTGTTTAACGATACCAGCTTCTCAGATCTGGCAGCACTGATGAACTACGGCGGCGAACTCGACCGCTATGGCGAGCTGGAATTACTGATGGACGTCAGCTCCCTGTTAATCGGCGCCTGTATTCAGGGCATTGGCGAGCAACTGGAAATTCACTTTAATCAGGGCCACCCGGTGGTACTTGGCCAGCATTGTAAAGTCGACGACATTTTAAAAAGTGGCAATCATCAATGGACGAAAACACTGGCCATTGAAATTCACTACACCATTGAGCATGTGAATATCGACTGCGACCTGCTGCTGCTGTTTACCGAAGATTCGGTCGGAAAACTGAACAACAAAATTAATTACCTGCTGGATTAACGTATGACGGATTCAAACATTGAATTTGGTGACATCCACTGGCTGATGGATATTCTGCAGAATATTGATGTTGGCCTGGTGGTACTCGACCGGCAGTACAATATCCAGCTGTGGAATGGTTTTATGGAAAGCCACAGCGGCTTAAGTCCGCAAAAAGCCAAAGGGGAAAATCTGTTTGATTTATTCAGCGAGATTCCCAAAGACTGGTTTATGAAAAAAGCGGAACCGGTTTATCAGCTGAAAACCCGTACCTTTACCATCTGGGAGCAGCGCCCGTATTTATTCCGCTTTAAAAACTACCGGCCAATTACCGGTCGCGCGTCGGTTATGTACCAGAACACCAGCATTATCCCGCTGGAATCCATTAACCGCAGCGTTGATCATATCTGTGTGATTATTTATGACGTCACCGATATTGCCGTCAGTCGCGAAGATGTGATGTCGGCTAATCAGACTCTGAGTGAATTTAACCGTACCGATCAGCTCACCGAACTGACCAGCCGGGGTTACTGGCTGAAAGAGCTGGATCGTGAGTTTTTGCGCTGTCAGCGTTCGGTACTGCCCAGCACACTGGTGATGTTTGATCTGGATGACTTCCGCTCGATTAACGGCCATCACGGCCATCAGGCCGGTGATCAGGTGCTGCGCTCGGTGTCCGAAGGATTGCGCCAGACTTTGCGCCAGACCGATCAGATTTGCCGTTATGGTGGCGAAGTATTTGCCGCATTACTGGTGGATACCGATGAAGATGAAGCCGTTATCTTTGCCGAGCGGGTGCGCAAAATGATCGAACGGATGGAAATCAAATACGGTCAGCAAAGCATTCGCGCCACCGCCAGTCTGGGTATTGCACGCTACCAGAAAAGCTTTACTACGGCGCAGGATTGGCTGCAGGCTGCAGACAAAGCGCTGTACCATGCCAAAGAAAGTGGACGCAACAAAACCACGGTCTTCCAGCCCAAAGCGCACTGAAATTACCCTCCCGAGGCTGACAGATATGCTCAGCCATCCTTGCTATTCCTGATCAATAACAACAAAATCACACCCGGCCACTCCGGCCGGATACTGTGAGTTTCAGGCATGTCGAGTCACTGGATACCCCGCCCTTTTATTGATGCCCCTCTGCGCGGTGCTGCCGGGCTGGGACTGAATCCACACCATCTGTGGGCTGCCGCCGGGCTTGATCCAGCCATTCTGAATAACCCGGACGGGCAAATTAATGCCAACGATTATGCCAGCCTGATGGCGGTACTCTGGGCGCACAGTGATGACGAATTAATGGGACTGGCACCGGTGCGCAGCCATTCCGGCACCTTTGCTATGATGTGCAAAGCCATCATCAGTTGTTCGTCGCTGGAACACGCCCTGCACCGGGCCCGGCGCTTTTACGCCTTGTTTGATGGGGCTCCTAATATCCGTGTAATTCATGGCCCGCAACTGTCGCGCATTCAGATAGAACACGACATGAGCTGCGATCCGGACCATTTTCTCAGCGAATCACTGCTGGCTATCTGGCATCGCCTGAGCAGCTGGTTGGTGGGCCAGGGCATACCATTGCTGTCGGTGGGTTGCTGCTACCCACCACCCGCGCATGCTGTGCTGTATCAGAATTTATTCGCCACGCCGGTTAAATTTAATGAAGACAGCACCTATCTGCTGATCCCCAGCCGCGTTCTTACCCTGCCTGTCAGCCAAACGGCGGCCTCTCTGCGTGCCTTCCTGAATCACTCCCCGGCCGATTTTCTCGCCCGGCCGAACCCGCACGAAAGCATGACCGGTAAGTTACGCCAGCTGTTCCGCCGTTATGATATCGCCTGCCTGCCGGATCTGGCGCACAGCGCCACTCAGCTGGGAGTTTCCGGTGCTACACTGAGAAGACGTTTATTCGATGAACAGACATCGTTTCAGAAGCTGAAAGATGAGTGCCGGCTGGAAGAAGCCAGCCTGCGACTGGCACAGCAGGATACCAGCATCCGTGAGATTGCCGAGTACCTGGGATATACCGAAACCAGCACATTCCACCGCGCTTTCAAAAAATGGATGGGACTGACACCGGGTGATTACCGCAGCCAACAACAGGGCATCCGCCGCTGATTCCGGTATTGTTCCGGCAGCAGCCCGCGAGCGGCTGATCCGGGCTTTACTCTTACTGCTGTGTTTATTGCTCACTCCCACAGCGTCTTCGGCAGAAACGGATCGCTGGACGTTAACCCCTCAGGATTCCGGCCGGACACTCGGCAGCGAATTACAATACTGGCGCGAAACCAGCAATCATCCGCTGGCATTGCAAGAGTTGCTGGCTCTTCAGCCAAACTGGCAGCCACACCCTGATACGATACCCAATTTTGGTTTATCCGCCGACGCCTACTGGTTTCATGTGCAAATCCACCTGCCTGAAGCCAGCGACCAGTGGCGATTAAGTATTGAATTTCCACTGCTGGATCTGGTTGATCTGTATATTCAATTTGATCAACGAACCCTACAGCAAGAGCAATTTGGCGATGCCTTGCCGTTTAGCAGCCGGCCGATACGTCACCGCAATTTTCATATTCCTTTGCATCTGAAATACGCCGGTCATTACGATATTTATATTCGTGCGCAAAGTCAGGGATCGATGCAGGTTCCTGTTGCCTTCTGGCTCCGGGATGAGCAGGAGGCAGAAAACACCGATAACTATATATGGGCGGGACTGTATATCGGCTTTATTGCAGCCATCATCGTCTTCAATCTTTTTATTGCGATCACCACCCGCGAAAAATACATCGTTTATTTTGTCTGCTTTATGCTGGCTTATCTGATGTTTTATGTATCGTTAAGCGGGTTTGGTTTTGAGTATTTATGGCCTGACGGTTTATGGCTGCAAGAGCGTTTAACCATTCTTTGTGTATCCGCAGCGTGCATTTTTTCGGCGTTGTTTGCGCAGCGTTTTCTGCGCCTGAAACAACATCACCCGCGTCTGCACAGAATCAACCAGATAGACTTTTACCTGCCATTACTGACGCTGACAGCCAGCTTTTTTATTGACTATCAGCTGGCCGTAAAAGTAACCATGACCAGTACCATTTTTATTGGTTTTCTCAGCCTGGTGATCGGTATCAGCGTCGCGCTCCAGCGGACGCTATCCGGCTTATTTTATGCCGCAGGCTGGCTGACTTTATTGCTTGGCGTGATTATTCACAGCATGAGTAAGGAAGGGTTTTTACCCATCACCCCCTGGATCGAGTACTCATCACACATTGGCTCAATACTTTTAGTCTGCACTCATAGCATGGCCATTGCGCTGCGTTTTTATGAAGAGCGCCAGCAACATAAATTAACGTTGGAACAAATGACCGAAGCACAGCGCGAAACTCTGCGCTCACGTTACCGCATGCAGGAAGCAGAACTGCAACGTAAGCAGACAGAGGCAGAAAATCAGGCAAAGTCGGCGTTTCTGGCCATGATGAGCCATGAAATCCGCACGCCACTGAATGGCGTGTTGGGCATGGTGCAATTATTAGGGCAAACCCCTCTTGATCTGCAGCAGCAGCGTTATCTGGAAACGATTAATACCTCGGGTGAATCCCTGCTGACCATCCTGAACGATATTCTGGATTTATCGAAAATGAATTCCGGCAAACTGCAGCTGGAAATGCAGGACGTTGCCTTACATGAACTGGTCAGCGATTGCCTGACACTTTACACCCGGCAGGCACAAGAAAAAGGGCTGACATTGCTGGCTTATTTGCATCTGCCGTTGTATCAGACCATTAACACCGACCCCACACGCCTGCGACAGATCATCAACAACCTGCTCAGTAATGCCGTTAAATTTACCGATAACGGCAGTATTACTCTGGACCTGCATTTTTCCGCTGAAACAATGCGGCTCTGTATTAAAGATACCGGCATCGGTATCAACGAGGAGTATCAGTCACGGTTATTTGAGCATTTCAGTCAGGCCTATATATCCACTTCGCGTCATTATGGTGGTACAGGGCTTGGGCTGAGCATCTGCAAACAATTAACCACTCTGCTGGGGGGAGACATCAGCGTCCGCAGCCGTACAGGTGAAGGCAGCGCGTTTATGCTTACCCTGCCCGGCTGCCAGCCTTCCAATCCGCTTAATCTGGAAACCATTACCACAGGCAGCGTTCATATTCAGTTGAGCAACCCGGAGGAGCGTGAGCTGGCCACTCGGTTTATGCGCGAGCTTGGCTTTCAGCCAACCGAGCAAAAAACGGCCGATTTAGTGTTCAGCGATCAGCCCTGCAGCCATCTGCACAATCCGCAGGAACAACATATTATTTATCTGTGCGATAAAAATATGCCGGGTCTTGAACCCTGGCGTCAGCTTGTCCGGCCACTGAAAACATCCAGCATTGTGCGCCGCCTGAATGGCCAGGGAGCCCTGTACGGTAACAGCCACCATGCGCCGTCTTTATTATCAGGCGACTACCGCGTCTGGGTTGCTGAAGATAACCCGGTAAATCAAAAAGTGATTGCCGGCATGTTGCGTCACCTCGACCTGCAATACGAACTGTTCAATGATGGTCAAAGCATCACTGAAGCCTGGCAAGCAATGTCTGAGACGCAGCGCCCGGATCTTATTTTAATGGATTGTGAAATGCCGCTAATGGATGGCTTTACGGCCACTCTGTTACTTCGTGAAAGTGAACAGTTATCTGCTTCAGGCAAACGGGTTCCTGTTATTGCCATCACCGCCCACGCACTACCGGAATACCGCGAAAAGGCCATGAACAATGGCTTTGATGATTTCCTCAGCAAACCCATCCGCCAGCAACAGCTGCGGCAGTTATGCCAGCGCTGGCTGCAGACACCACCATCCTGAACACAGTCTTGAGTTGAACCGGTTAATACGCACGCGCTTCATAACCCTGTCACAAACCGCCCTTAATAATTGCGCCCTCAGCGATCACAGGAGCCGGTATGAACTGGTGGCAACAGGGAGTGTTTTATCAGATTTATCCGCGCAGCTTTCAGGACAGCAACGCTGACGGCATTGGCGATCTGCGCGGTCTGATTCAGCGCCTCGATTATCTGAACGATGGCACCCCGGATTCTCTCGGCATCGACGCCATCTGGTTGTCGCCATTTTTTCCCTCACCGATGCACGATTTTGGCTACGACATCAGCGATTACTGCGCCATCGATCCTGTATTTGGCAGCATGGAAACATTTGACGAATTACTGCAGCAGGCGCACCAGCGCAATATCCGTATTATTCTTGATCTGGTCGTCAACCACACATCGGATCAACACCCCTGGTTTCAGCAAAGCTGCACGCCGGGGTCGGATAAAGCCGACTGGTATATCTGGCATCAGGGCGAACAGCCTCCCAATAACTGGCTCGGCTGCTTTGGTGGTCGTGGCTGGACGTTTAATCCGCAGCGTAACGCCTGGTACTACCACTCTTTTTTGCCGCAACAACCGGATCTTAACTGGCGCAATCCGGCGGTTAAACAAGCCGTACGCGAAATTATGGAATTCTGGCTGAATAAAGGAGTGGATGGTTTCCGTCTGGATGTGGTGAATCTGTATTACAAAGATGCCCGGTTGCGTAATAACCCAACCGACTGGTTCAGACTGGCGCGGCCTTACGATCGTCAGCGCCATATATTCGACCGTGATCAGCCGGAAATGCACAGCCTGCTGCATGACATGCGACGCTGGGTGGATACCTTTCCGCAACGCATGATGGTGGGGGAAATTATGCTCGCCGAAGCCGGCAACAGTGATTTACCGGCCAGTTATTATGGTCAGAATGACGAGCTGCATCTGGCCTTTAATTTTGAATTTCTGCGCGCACCGTTTAAAGCGGCCGCTTTCCACGCCATTATTAAAAAATGGGTGGATGTATTAGGCGATGACAACTGGCCCAATTACACCTTAAGCAACCATGACTTCCGCCGCCACGCCAGCCGCTACCGCGACGGCAAGCACACACTGGCGCGTCTTAAAGTACTGGCAACACTATTACTGACCTTACGCGGCACACCGTTTTTATATTATGGCGAAGAAACCGGCATGCCTGAGCAAGGCGTTAAACGCCGTGACCTTAAAGATCCGGTGGGCATCCGCTACTGGCCGCTGCACCCCGGACGCGATGGCTGTCGCCGGCCGATGATGTGGGATGCTCCGGCGAACACGTTTACTCAGGGCCGCAGCTGGCTGCCGGATGAGCCCCTCCCTGCGCACAGTGTTGCGCATCAACATCACGACCCGGACAGTCTGCTGAGCTGGTATAAAAAGCTGATCTGGCTGCGGAAAAAAATGCCCGCGCTCAACCAGGGCAATCTGCGTTTAGTGCAGGCACCGGACAATGTTCTGGCCTACGAACGCAGCGCCATTAATGCCAGCGCCGGGGAACGGTTATTAATTCTGCTGAATTTTTCCAGACAGCCGCAATTAACCAGTCTGCATCCGCAGGCACTGGCCAGCTGTCTGCTGAATAGCCTGCATCAAGACGCAGATACTCAGGACCCGCATAGCGCACTGGTCTTTCAGCGCGGACAACTGCAACTGCAGCCACTGCAGGCTCTGGTGCTGCAATTACAGGCCGATTATCCGCTGAAAGTGTATGTCTGAATGTTCGCCTTAAACGCGGTAATCGTGCGCCGGATAACTGCCTAATATGCGCATTTCCCGGGCAAAGTACTCCAGCTCTTCCAGCGCCAGCATCATATTGTGCTGTTGCGGGTGGCCCTGGATATCGACGTGAAAATGACTGGCCTCCATGGTGCCACCATCCATATAGCTCTCTAACTTCAGCAGGTTCACCCCATTGGTTGCAAAGCCACCGAGCGCCTTGTACAGCGCTGCCGGAATATTTCGTACCGAGAACAGAATGCTGGTGATGTAATCCATCCCCGCCTCGGCCTGTAAGTGTTCCTGTTCACGACTGAACACCAGAAAACGGGTGGTATTACCGATCACATCCTGAAAGTTATCGTGCACCACATTCAGGCCATACAACTCGGCGGCCAACGCCGAGGCAATCGCCCCGCGACTGCGGTTTTTACCCTGACTCAGATTACGCGCTTCCATGGCGGTATCTACCGCAGCAACCGCTTTCATACCAAGATTAACAATGCGCTGATGACACTGGGCCAACGCCTGCGGATGAGACGCCACTTCTTCAATATCGCTGAGATTCACCCCCGGCAACGCCAGCAGACAGTGATTAACCGGTTCAAAATGTTCGGCAATCACAAACAGCGAGGTTTTGGGGATCAACCGGTAAATTTCTTCAACCCGCCCGGCGGTTGAGTTTTCCAGCGGAATCATGGCGCGGTCAGCGAAGCCTGAAGCGACTAATTCAAGCGCCGTCTGAAAATCATCACAGGCAACGGCTTCCCAGTCAGGAAATACCTTACAACAGGCAAGGTGCGAGTACGCACCGGCGGTGCCCTGATAGGCAACTCTTAGCTGCATGGTTCTCTCCTTTCAAGGGGTTATGAATACACCGATGTCACGGCCTTAGCCGTTGAAAAACCGTGGATTATCGCACGGCCCTGTTATTACAGCAGTGATTATTGCACCAGCATGATGCACAGAAAAAATACCCGCGATAAGCGCACCAAATTGAAGCATTCATCATCACTGTCTCTGTAGAGTCTGGCACATTGTATCGCGGCTTATCGTGTCGCCGCACAGCCACAGATGCGATAAAAACCAGTACCAGCCACGGCTGCCGGCTGCGACAGGCCGGGGAAAATAAGCAGAAGCCCGCAACTGGCACAATGTCTGCTCTGTCTCATTGATGTATCTGCTCTACCATTAGTTAAGGCACCTATGAATCGTTCTGCACAGCTTCGCGTGAATGAATCAGAGATGCTTTAAAGCGTCATCTTTTCCGGGACAGATAACAGGTATCGATATGAATCTTCAACCCACACTCTGGCCACACTCACTCAGCAGCGATCCACAGCTGCTGGAACAATTACGCAGCGCTGGCGAAACAGAGCTGCAGGACTTTCCTGCCGCCTGGCTGAGCCAGTGGCCGGATGTCTGGGCACCGCTTGCCGCCTGGCTGGCCGCTGAAAAAGCAACAATGACCAGCCGTGTGCCAATGATCGGTATTCATGGCGGCCAGGGTTCGGGGAAATCCACCCTCTGCCAGGCACTGGCACGGGTTTACCGTAAGGTGCTGGATTGGAACACCGTGGTATTGTCAATTGATGATCTCTACCTGACGCACTCCGAACGCAGCCAGCTGGCCCTGAATATTCACCCGCTGCTGAGCACTCGCGGCGTACCCGGCACCCATGACGTGGCTCTGGGCATACTACTGACCCGCCAACTGCGCCAACTGACGGAAGGCGATAAGCTGCTGATTCCTGCCTTTGACAAAATTCAGGATGATCGCCTGCCCGATAACTACTGGCACAAAGTAACAGGCCCGGTCGATCTGATCCTGTTTGAAGGCTGGTGTGTGGGCTGCCGACCGGTCAGCGACGATGACCTGCAAACGCCGATCAACAGCCTGGAAAGCAGCGACGATGCGGATGGCCAATGGCGGCGCTGGGTGAATCAGCAACTGGCCGGCAGCTATGCCGACTGGTTCACTCAGATCGACCGCCTGCTGATGCTGAAAGTGCCCGATATGAAAGCCGTGCACCAATGGCGGCGCGAGCAGGAAGACAACAACCGCAAACAATCGGAAGCCTTATCACAGAACAAAATCAGCCTGAACAAAACCACCGACCGCAGCCTCAGCGAGGCCGGGCTGATACGCTTTATTCAGCACTATCAGCGCCTGACCGAAAATGCACTGCGCGAGCTGCCTGAGCATGCCGATCTGGTGCTGGAACTCGACACGCAGCATCAGGTTGCCGCCATTCACAGCAAAACACAGGAGGTGGATAAACCATGAACACAACCACACATCCACACAATACTCCGCCGGAGCTGCCCCTGGTCGTGGTGACCGATCTCGACGGCAGCCTGCTTGATCATCACAGCTACAGCGCGCAAGCCGCAGAAAAAGCCCTGAAAAAACTCCGTACCCTGAATATTCCCTGCGTGTTTAACAGCAGTAAAACCTTCGATGAAATGCTGCTTCTGAGAGAAACGCTGGATAACCGCGATCCCTTTGTCTGCGAAAACGGCGGCGCGATTTTTATTCCGAAAAGCAACGGTAATGGCTACAACAGCGAAATTCTGCACAGTAGCTATCTGGCCATACTGAAAGTGCTGCACAGTCTGCGTCAGCAGGGTTTTCAGTTCCGCGGCTTTAACGATATGACCGCCACCGAAGTAGCGGCATTAACCGGCTTATCGGTAGAGGATGCGCATCTGGCAAAACAACGCAGCGCGTCCGAACCGCTGGTCTGGACCGGTACGGAAAAGCAATTGGAGGAGTTTCGCCAGGCATTGACCATGCACAATCTGCGTCTGCTCAGTGGCGGCCGTTTTCATCATGTAATGGGCCCCAACGATAAGGCCCACGGCCTGGAATTCTGCCGTCATCATTACGAAGCGTTATGGCAACAGCCGGTCAAAGTGATCGCCCTCGGCGATGGCGAAAACGACCGCGCCATGCTCAGCGCCGCCGACTACGCCATTGTGATTCCCGGCATAAAAAACACCCTCAAACTGCAGCACCCACAGCTGCGGATTGCCAGCAAAGCCGGACCGGCGGGCTGGAATGAAACCTTACTTTCCCTGTTAGATGACCTGTTCAAGGAGGCTCATAGTGGCTGATTTTTATCAGAACGGCATTATTACCACTCTGCATAATCTGGTTGACCGTCCGCTGGATGAATTAGAAAAAGAACTCATCAGTTTTTCACGTATCAGGCCCATGTCGCTGGTGCTGCCCTCTCTCTACTCCGAACTCAGCGGCCCGGCACTGGACAACATCATTAACGATGTCGCCAAGGTTCCTTACCTGAACGAAATTGTGATTGGCCTGGATCGCGCCGACGAAAAAGAATACCGCCATGCACGGGAATTTTTTTCCCGCCTGCCGCAACATCACCGCATTTTATGGAACGATGGCCCGCGCCTGCGCAAAATTGACGAACTGCTGCAGAATGAAGGGCTGGCACCAAAGGAAATGGGGAAAGGCCGTAATGTCTGGTACTGCTATGGCTATGTGCTGGCGTCGGGCCGTGCCGAATCGGTTGCATTGCACGATTGCGATATCGTTACCTACGACCGCAGCATGCTGGCACGCCTGATTTACCCGGTGGCCAATCCGGCATTTAACTACGAATTTGCCAAAGGCTATTATGCCCGAGTGGCAACACAAAAACTGAATGGCCGCGTCAGCCGTTTATTGGTAACGCCGTTAATCCGTGCACTGAAAAAAGTGTATGGTTCACTTGATTACCTGGAGTATCTCGACAGCTTCCGTTATCCGCTGTCGGGTGAATTTTCGATGCGTACCGATGTGCTGAACGATATCCGTATTCCATCCGACTGGGGCTTGGAAATCGGCGTGCTGTCAGAAATGAAGCGTAATTATTCAACCAACCGTATCTGTCAGGTCGATATTGCCGATGTGTATGACCATAAGCATCAGCCACTGTCAGAAGAAGATGCCAGCCGTGGCTTATCGAAAATGAGCACCGACATCTGCAAAGCTATTTTCCGCAAGCTGGCCACTCAGGGAGAAATCTTCACCACCGAAACCTTCCGCTCGATTAAGGCGACGTATTTCCGCATTGCGCTGGATTTTGTCGAAACCTATTACAACGATGCACGCATGAATGGTTTAACGCTCGATCGTCATGCCGAAGAAAAAGCCGTGGAATTATTTGCCGAAAATATTATGTCTGCCGGTGAACATTTCCTCGCTAATCCGATGGAAACACCGTTTATTCCGAGCTGGAACCGGGTGATCTCAGCCGTGCCGGATATTCTTGATCGTATTTATGAAGCGGTCGAAGAAGACAACCATCACTGACGGAAAATCAGTAATGGTTTGTCGTCTGCCAATGCATAGACCAGATACTCAGAATTAGTGAAAATGCATTGGCAGGCGGCCAGCCTGCGGACGCTCGGCGTTGTTGATCATTTCATCGTAAGGCAGCTGCTGTACCATAAAGCCCTCACGTGCCCCCAGGCTCGCCAGCTTACCGGAGCATTCTGACAAGCCGCGGAAACGCATCGGCATTCCGCCCTCCATCAGCAGACTGCGCTGCCCAAGATGTTCAATCTGCACCAGATAGAGATCCCCTTCATTGGCCAGAATGTTCACCTCAGCCTGGCCTGAGCGCAGCACTTTCTTGAATTCTGTGGTGGTCATATTCCTTCTCCTGTTACGAACACAAAGCACTAAAAAACTATACAACAGTCATACAGCAATATAACCCCCCTGTTTCTGCTATCTAAGAACCATTGGCTATCAGAGGCGGCGAAGACCCTGCATTTGACAATATGCCCCCGGCCCTCAAAAATGACGTCCGTTTCCGTTTTACGCCCCGGACATTAAACACCGCGCGGCCAGCAGGATAGTTATGGCCAATATCGCTTCACCCGAGAAAATTGCCCGCCGTCGTCAGGACATCCTCGATGCCGCCATCGATATTTTTGCCGACAAAGGCTTTCACGCCAGCGGTATTGCCGATATCGCCACCCGCCTGGGCATTGGCCATGGCACGGTCTATCGCTACTACAAAAACAAACGGGATATTTTTAACGAAATTCTCAACCTGCTGCTCAGCGAGATGGCGACCGTCGTACAGCAGGAGCCGCCCAACACCAACTCGCTGACGGAATATCAGCAACAGCTGGAACGCATTGCTGACCGCCTGATTGCCATTTTTCGTGAACGGCCACAACTGGCACGCATCGCTTTTTACGAATCTTATGGCGTGGATGCGGAGATCAGTGATGCGGTAAACCGCATTCAGGAATTATTCGCCGAATTTACCGCCTATTATCTGCTTAACGGTATCAACAAGAATTTTTTGCGCCGCGAAATGGATACGGCGATTGCCGCCCGTTTGGTGACCGCGATGCTGATGGAAACCGTAAAGCATGTGGCACTGAACGACTTTAACGATGCTCAGATAGCCCCCTGGCGTCAGGAGATTATCCGTCTGATGATCGGCGGCCTGAGCCGCTGACAAGGCCAGCAGCGCGTGATTAAACGCGAGGAGCCTGGCTGGCAACGGTTACGACTGGGTCAGCCAGACCGTCTGATACGGCGCCAGGGTTAAGACCTCTGCTAACGCACTATCTGCCTCGTCATGGCTCAGAAGATTGGACATTCCACCCGGTAAAAAACCCAGGCTGGCCAGTGGCAACTGCAGAATACGCTCAGTCACATTAGACAACGCGTAGAGTGTTTGGCTGTTATCCACACTGGTGCGTTTAACAATAAATAAATCGGAATTAATGCGCACAATATCCTGCCGTGCATCCGGATGAAAGGCGCTCTGCTGACGACGGATTTTAATCATGCGGCGTAACTCACTGAACACTTCCGCCTGCGGCGTTACCGGATTACTCAGCAGACATTCCAGCTCGTGACGGTTCCAGATTTTACGGTTAATCGAACGCGTGCGGCCGGTTTGTTCAACATGTTCAAGATCATTGGGTGTCGCCACCAGGCTGTGAATATACAGTGCAGGAATGCCCTGAATAGCGAGCATGATCGCCTGCGAACACAGAAAGCGCTGCACCTGAAAATGATCACTGCCGCGTCGCGTACCCATGCAGGCATCAAACAAACTGATGTTAATTTCATACGGACTCTGACTGCCGTCCGCATTGGCTTTCATGCTGACAAAGCCACCAAAGCGGTGCATGGAATCAATCAGATCCTGCACTTCGCGCTCTGGCAAAATACCTTCCACCGGGCGCACACCGATACCATCATGTGAAGCGGTAAAATTCAGGTAGCTGCAACCGGCCGGTAATGGCGGAATTTTATCAGCCCAATCCGTCAGAAAGCTGGCATTACCACGATTAAGAGCATGCAATACCAACGGCGGCAGACCAAACTGATACACCATATGGGCTTCATCGGACTGACCGAAATAACTCAGATTTTCAGCCACCGGCACGTTGGTTTCGGTAATCAACACCACCTCCGGAGCCGCATAATCGAGTACATCGCGCAACAGTTTGACCACTTCATGGGTCTGCGGCAGATGCACGCAGCGGGTGCCGATTTTTTTCCACAGAAAGGCAATGGCATCCAGGCGGATAAAGCGTGCTCCGCGCTCCACATACAGCAGCAATATCTGAGTGAATTCGAGCAGGACACGGGGATTGGCAAAATTCAGATCGATCTGGTCTTCACTGAAGGTGGCCCACACATGACGCACCCCACGGTGAGTATGCACCGGTGTTAACAGCGGCGTATTGCGTGGCCGGGTAACCGCCGATACATCGGTTTCCGGGTCAACTTCAATAAAATATTCACTGTAGGGTTCACGATTACCAATGTAATCGACAAACCATAAGTTTTCCCGCGAGCAATGGTTAATCACCAGATCCATCATCAGATCAAAATCGTGGGCGATCGCGCTGATATCTTCCCAGTTGCCCCAGTCCGGGTTTACCTGACGGTAATCAATCACCGAAAAACCATCATCCGAACTGTACGGAAAAAACGGCAAAATATGCACATTATTGATGGTATCGAGCAGATGACCGCGTAAAAAATCCCCCAGCGTTTGCAGCGGAATCTCACCTTCCTGCTGAATGCTGTGGCCGTAGGTGATCAGGATGACGTCCTGTTCTGACCAGCGCTCCGCTCTGGCTGTTTTTTCTACCCGGATATTGCTGTCAGAAAATTGCTGGCACAAACGCATAATATGCTGCGCCAGCTCGCCGTGATCATTCCGCTCAGAATAAATGTTTTCCAGGCGTTGTTTAAAACCGCTCAGTATTGGCTCCGTCATAGGCTCTCAGTTATCCGGCAATGGCCATGGTCGTTATTGCTTGCCAGTTTCGTGCCGAGATTGCTTCTGCCGGCGTCAACCAGCTGCCGCCCACGGCAAATACATTATTCAAGGCCAGATAATCCTGATAATTTTTTTGCCCAATACCACCGGTCGGACAGAACTTCACATCCGCAAAGGGGCCCGCAAACGCCTTCAGCATATCAATGCCACCGGCGGCGGCGGCGGGGAAAAACTTCTGATATTTAAATCCGGCCGCGCGTGCCTGCAGAACTTCGCTCGGTGTCGCCACCCCTGGTAAATACGGGCCGCCCCAACGTCGTGCACATTCGAGTAACTCCGGCGAAATTCCGGGGCTGACGACAAACTCAGCGCCCCGGTTCAGTGCATCTTCCATTTGCTCTGCACTGGTCACGGTACCTACGCCGACAATGGCTCCCGGAACTTCATGTTTAATCCGGGTGATGGCATCCAGGCCGTGGCGAGTGCGCAGCGTTACTTCCAACAGGCGAACGCCTCCCTGCACCAGCGCCTGTGCCAGAGGCACGGCATCTTCCGGATCATCTATCACGATAACGGGCACCAGAGGTTTGGCCCGGTCTAACCATAAATCCCACATTACGATTCTCCTTAAACGTACCCTGAATGCTCAAACGAGTGTTCTTCTTCAATCCCAGCCGACAGACAACGCGCCCTGATCAGCCGGAGTTACTAATTTGCGGAAACCGGCGAATAACTCACGGCCGCAGCCAACGTCGGATGGAACGGCAGGCACGGTACGCGGACGCTGAACAAAATCGTCCGTCAGGACCTGCAGTTCACCATGGTGTCCGTCGAGACGGATAACATCGCCATCCTGCACCGCATCCAGCCAGCCAGCGGCACCGGCTTCCGGACAGACATGTATCGCCGCCGGTACTTTGCCCGATGCACCGGACAGACGGCCGTCGGTGACCAGAGCAACACGATGACCCGCATCCTGCAGGTTGGTCAGCGCCGGGGTCAGCTGGTGTAGCTCCGGCATGCCGTTGGCTTTAGGCCCCTGATATTTCAGCACCACCACCACATCACGATTCAGTTCGCCTTGCTGATACGCCACTAAAACGGCTTCCTGGGTTGTAAAGACCCTGGCGGGTGCTTCTATTTGCCAGCGGTCGTCCGGTACCGCCGAAACTTTCATCACGGCACGGCCCAGATTGCCCTGCAGCAGCTTCATTCCGCCTTCGCGCATAAACGGCGCATGAGCCGGTGCCAATACCGATAAATCGAGGCTCTCGGCCACGGCCGGACGCCAGCCCAGAGTGCGTTCAGAACTCAGATACGGTTCTTTGAAATATGGCTCCAGGCCGTTGCCCATAATGGTTTTAACATCGGTATGCAGCAATCCGGCGGAAGCCAGCTCGCGCATTAAGTAGGCCATGCCACCACTACGCTGAAACGCGTTGATATCGGCTTTGCCATTGGGATAAACCCGCGCCAGTAAAGGAACAACGTCTGACAAATCGGCCATATCCTGCCAGTCGAGCACAAGGCCGGCCATGCGCCCGATCGCCAGTAAATGAATGCTGTGATTCGTAGAACCACCGGTCGCCAGCAACCCCACCATCGCGTTCACCAGCGTGCGTTCGTCGACCATCTGACCCAGCGGGGTGAAGTCTGGAGCCAAGGCGGTCAGGTCGGTGACACGCCGCGCCGCAGCCTGGGTTAAAGGTGCCCGTAATGGATCATCCGGGTTAATAAATGAGGATCCTGGTAATTGCAGGCCCATGATTTCCATCAGCATCTGATTGGAATTGGCGGTGCCATAGAACGTGCAGGTACCGGCGCTGTGATATGAGGCCATTTCGCTGCTCAGCAGTTCATCACGGCCCACCTCTCCGGCGGCATAAGCCTGACGGACTTTGGCCTTATCGCTGTTACTGATACCACTGGGCATAGGACCCGCCGGTACAAAAATCGCCGGCAGATGGCCAAAACGCAGCGCGGCCATTAATAAGCCCGGCACAATTTTGTCGCAGATCCCCAACAGCAGCATGCCATCGAATACCTGATGCGACATCGCCACCGCCGTACTCAGCGCAATCACATCGCGGCTGAATAACGACAATTCCATCCCGCTTTGCCCCTGAGTCACACCATCGCACATCGCCGGCACGCCGCCCGCCATTTGCCCGACATGGCCATGTGCCGCCAGCGCTTGCTTTAACTGCTCAGGATACGCACGGTAAGGCGCATGAGCCGAGAGTACATCGTTGTACGCACTGATAATGGCAATGTTGGCGGCACGGTGATTCTGGCGCAGGATCAGTTTTTCATTATCCGACGAGGCAGCATAATCGTGGGCCAGATTGGTACAGCTCAGCTGATCGCGGACCGGCCCTTGCGCTACGGCCTGCTCTATTTGAGCCAGATAAGCAGCGCGTGTGGCTTGGCTGCGCTGGCGGATACGTGCGGTCACATCAAGCAGTATGGGGTGCATCAGATACTCCGGTTAAACCATCTCGGCGATAAACACTCAGCGGCACCTGCGTTTGAAACAAGATCTTACGCACCGGCATCGCCGCCGTATTGCCTGCTTCAGCCGTATCACAGGCAAGGCTGAACACACGGTTTTTATCATCGCCATCAAACAGCAGAAATAATTGTTGGCATGTTGCCAGCAGGCTCCAGCTGAGCGTCATGCGCGCCGGGCTGACATTGCGATCGGTTACCGGGCAGCACCAGGCTCCGGTGTTGTCATCCAGACAGGACATCAATGCCTGACTGTGTGGAAACCAGCTGGCGGTATGACCATCACTTCCCATGCCCAACACGGCATAGTCGAGCTGGTCAATCTGTTCATGCAGGGTATTTTCACAGGCCATAAAGCCTTGCTCGGGAGTGGGGGCTTTATTTTTTAAAGGCAAAAAATACGCCTGGCGCGCGTGCCGTTGCAGCAAATGTTCGCGCACCAATGCGGCATTACTCTGCGGATCACTTTCATCCAGCCAACGTTCATCGACCAGAGTGATCAGGACTTTCTGCCAGTCAATTGTTTGCTGCGCCAACTGCTGAAAAAAACGCACCGGTGTACTGCCACCACTGACGGCCAGACACGCCCGGCCGCGGCGCTCAATACAACGCTGCAAACGCGTCGCTAAATCTTCAGCCAGCTGCCTGGCCAATGATTCACTGCTGCTAAAGCGCAGATCCTGCATATTGCTCAGCATATGTCCTCCTCAGCTGTTCTCATCCCACAGGCGGCCATCTTTCGCCAACAGCAACGTAGCCGCCGCCGGTCCCCAGGAACCGGAAGTATAGGGTTCTGGGCGCTGCTCGGAATCGTTCCAGCACTGCAGAATCGGATCAACCCAACGCCAGGCTTCCAGTAATTCGTCGTCGCGTAAAAACAGCGTGGCATTGCCGCTTAATGCATCAAACAACAAACGCTCATAGGCTTCCGGGACCCGGGTTTGTTTCAGATTGGCCGGATTCAGACTGAGATTCATCGGCCGTACATTCATGCCCGGCCCGACCCGTTTTTCACACAGCATCAGGCGGATGCCTTCGTCCGGTTGCAGGCGGAAAATCAGTTTATTGGCCATGGTGCTTTTATGTTGCATCGGAAAAATCGAATGCGGTATCGCTTTAAAGTGCACCACAATCTCGCAGGCCCGGTCGGCCAGACGCTTGCCGGTGCGTAAATAAAAGGGAACGCCAGCCCAGCGCCAGTTATCAATTTCGACCTTCACGGCAATGAAAGTTTCGGTCGTACTTTTCGGTTGCACACCGGGCTCGTCACGGTAACGCGGTACCGGCTTACCTTCGGAGACACCGGCATCGTACTGACCACGCACAACATTTTCGCTGACGGTATCAGCAGTAATGGATTTCAGCGCTTTCAGAACTTTTACTTTTTCATCCCGCACCGAATCCGGCTCCAGCCTTGCCGGTGGTTCCATGGCGGTAATGCACAACAGCTGCAGCAGATGGTTCTGAAACATATCGCGCATGGCACCGACCTGATCATAAAACCCGGCGCGCTTTTCAACGCCCAGAGATTCTGAAATCGTAATCTGAATATGGTCGATGTATTTCTGATTCCACTGTGATTCGAACAGCGAGTTGGCAAAACGCAACACCATCAGGTTCTGCACGGTCTCTTTGCCTAAATAATGATCAATCCGATAAATCTGCGATTCCGAAAAATATTCGGCAACGGCGTTGTTAATCGCCTGCGCAGAAGCGAAATCATGGCCGATGGGTTTTTCCAGTACGATTTTACTTTGACTGAGAATCAGGCCGCTGTTGTGCAGTCCGCGGGCGATGTTGGTATACAGGTCGGAACCGGTCGCCAGATAAAAGATCCGGTTAATATCCCCCGCCATCAGGCCACTGGCCAATAACTCGTATTGTGTATCATCGCTCAGATCAACCGTCAGACAATGCAGGCGCTCGCTAAAGCTTTGCCAGCTGCTCTCTTCCAGAAACTCCGCGGCCACATACTGCCTGAGCGCAGTCCGTACCCTATCGGTAAACGCCTCCGGACTTATCTCCCGCCGTGTGGTGGAGTAAATACGTCCGGCCGGCAAACGCCCGTCACGATGCAGTAAATACAGAGCGGGCAGCAGCTTACGTTGCGCCAGATCCCCTAAACCACCGAACAAAACCAGCTCGAATGGAGCATCAATATGCATCCGCTACCTCCTGTGAAAGAAATCAGGGCTTTCCTGTCATTCTTCTATATTCGTCTAACATCTCACCAAGTGCCAACGAACACCAGTGACTCTGCCCGGTAAAGTGTGACATGAAATGCTTATTCCGCCGTGGTGCTTCGGCCGCTTTGTCCGTGCGCTGTCCGTTATCGCCCTTTAAGAATCCCCTGACCGGCCGCCAGCGGCGAAAAACCAAGGCCAGAGTAAAATCTTCCCTAGTTTTTTGTTTTTATTGAGAAAAAGGTGTTGACGAACGCAAGCCAGCTCCGTAATATGCGCCTCGCTGTCACGTAGTTCCCCGATAGCTCAGTCGGTAGAGCAGTAGACTGTTAATCTATTGGTCGTTGGTTCAAGTCCAACTCGGGGAGCCAAACAGCATGTTCGGGGTATAGCGCAGTCTGGTAGCGCGCCTGGTTTGGGACCAGGATGTCGGGAGTTCGAATCTCTCTACCCCGACCAAATTTATATTTTTGTCATTTCCCTCTTCTCTTCTTAATACTTTTCCACTAGCTTGTGACATTATTCATGTTAACTTGCGGAAACCGCTGTGAATCCTGCTGCCCAATCGGCCCAATATCCTGTCACCTGCCCTGCCTGTAACACGATTAACGCAAAACGTGCTGCCGAGCTACTGCAAGACAAACGTCTCTGCTGCCGAAAATGCGAACACACCATCGCCATGAATGAAAGACAACTTAACAGTCTGAGGCGCACACTCGCTGACATGGGCAGCTACCTGAAACAAGACAAGCCTCTCGCCGAACAGCGCGACTGACATCAGCAACAAAAGAAAGAAAGAAAGAAAGAAAGAAGTACGACAGAAAGAAATAGCGCAGAAAAAATCAAACAGAACAGCAGGAAAAGAGCGGGTGCAGCAGAATTGCCACACCCCGGAAATGACGTTAATTACTTAACAATTTCCAGCAACTCAACTTCAAACACCAGAGCGGAGTTTGCAGGAATGCGCGGGCTTGGGCTACGGGCACCGTAAGCCAGTTCAGCCGGGATAAACAGTTTCCACTTATCGCCAACTTTCATCATCTGCAGCGCTTCAACCCAACCACGGATTACACCGGTTACCGGGAACTGTGCAGGCTCGCCACGCTCAACAGAACTGTCAAATACAGTGCCATCAATCAGAGTACCGTGATAGTGCACACGAACAGTATCAGAAGCTTCTGGCATTGGCTGACCATCGGCCGCAGCAACCATCACCTCATACTGCAGACCTGAATCCGTTACCGTAACACCTTCACGCTTGGCATTTTCAGCCAGGAAATCCTGACCCGCTTGCGCAGCGGCGTCATTTAAAGCTTCCTGCTTCATGGTTTGCTCTTCACGGATTTTATCAAAAGCCGCTTTAATAACATCTTCACCAATACGCGGCTCAGCATTTGCCAGAGCGTCTTTAATACCCGCAGCAATAGCATCTGCGTTCATGTCGACTTCTTCGCGAGACAACTGACGACCAATATTCAGACCAACACCGTAGCTCGCCTGATCAACATGATTTTCTAACTTCACAGAGTCCTCCTGACCGCAACCGGCCAACAACAATGCACCCAGAATGACCGCAGGTGCTGATTTAATCAGATTCATGAAAATTCCTTGCATGAGTTATCCAAGAGGCCAGTACACTACTACAAGCCTGTAGTAATTCCTATGACAGCAAAAGCAATACGAAGTTTTTCCGTTACAAAGAGAGAATCACACCACACTTAACAGGCGTAATTACCCTCTTTCGCCCGCTGCTCGCACTCACGCTTAATGTTTTTGCATACCTGAATTTCCGCCGATGACTGCCCGGTTGCCATCTGACAGCGATAATGACGCTGGCGTAATTCAGAATCCGGAATACTCCCTAACCCTTCACTACACCCCAGCAAGGACACGACTAACAAAGAAAACACGTATTTCACAGCATTATCCAAATGCAGATTTTTTCCAAGATTCGCATAGCACCCAGGTGCTGTCCAGCACATGGACAAAACCGGCCTCTGGTTAGAGGGTCTGCTAACACCAATTAAACAGATCCTAAGACCAGCGTCACAATTTCCTTTCTGTCACACAATCCCGATAAAAGCAGGATATAATCGGGCGAAACGAGAAAAACAAAAGGGGAAATACCATGCGGATGCTGATTATTCTGGCCTGCATACTGACATTACAAGCCTGCTCCGGCCCATCCAAAGAAGAACTGCGCCGTATGCAATTACTTGAAGCCCAGCGTGCAGAGCAAGCCGCCCTGGCGGCACAAAAAGAAGCACAGGAACGCGAAATACGCACCCGCGAACGTCTGGACGATGCACGCACGGCCTGGAACAAGAAAGCACAGCTCAGCAAGCCACAGATCAATACGTTATTCAGCAATGAGGCGGAAAGCAGCCTTTCATCGGATACAACCTACTATGTATCCTTCGACCTGCAACCGGCAAAATACAACTACGGTCAGAACAAACAAAGCTTCACCATCGTCGGTATGCGCAACCTGCCTAATAGCGCAGTTTACGGCCCACTGTTCCCGGATGAAAAAGCCCAGTATCAGCCCGGACAGCTGGCCAAATCTGTACTGGAATTCGCCCTAAAAGAAGAGACCGAAATTAACCGCATTGGTCAGGAAGTGCTGCGTGACAGAGGACAACGCTGGGTTGCTGCGGTGCTGAACTTTAAAAACTATGATTCACTGGTCAACCAGAACAATACAAATGGCTCTGGCTGGTATTGGGAACCTGGTCTGTTTGATGATTTATCGTGGAATGTTACACCCGAAACCGCTTACCCATACACTTCTGAGCGCGATTTAACACTGCAAATGGGCCTGCGTTTTTGCCTGTTAAAAGATCGCTGCTACCTGGATTCCGATTATCGTAAACACCCAACTCATGCCGTGCGCGCTGAAGTCATCAGTGTTTTGATTGCCAGCCAAAAAAGCGGCAAAGTGCTGGCTGAGTTCGTACGCGAAAAAGAATAAACCTGATGTATCAGTCATAAAAAAAGCGGCCATAATGGCCGCTTTTTTATAGCGTCAGCAAAGATTTCTTATCAGAAACCCAGTGCCAGAGAAGCACCGAAGTAGGTACCGGATACATCAAAATCGGTATCGATATCCGCCAGATCTTTATCGGCCTTCAGGTTAATGCTGCGGTAACCCGCTTCCAGACCAATATCCACCACAGGAATTGGCAGGTCATAACCGATACCGTAGCTGATATCGCTCAGTTTATTGCCACCCATACCGATGTAGTTAACATCAGCCGATGCATACAGGCCAAACGGGCTGTTGATTTTTACTTCGCCATACACCAGTGGCATAACGAAATCGAGATCAACACTTTCATTAACGGTCGTTGTTTTACCACTGACTTCCGCTACACCGTCAAACTGACGGGCGGTCAGACCGAAATTCACGTCAACAAAAGGCACCGGCAATGGCAGGCCCCAGTACAAAGTCAGATCGGAGTGGCTCAGATCCAGCGTACTGTTAACATTTTCGTTGAAAGTCTGATCAGCAAACGTTGCATTAATATTGCCGTCACCCTTCAGCTCCAGAGAGGTCTGCTTCAGCTTCAGGTTCGGAATAAATGGCAGCGGATGTTCAAAAAACACGGTCAGCTGCTGGCCATTATCAGAATCGAGATTCAGGCCATCATTTTCTACAGAAACGCCTTCATCAATCTGGCCACCGGCTTCGGCATTCCAGATGCTGGCTTTAGCACCGACGGTAAAAAGTAAATCAGCTTGTGCGGCTACAGGCGTCATGGCCAGCAGAAACGCAGCGATTGCAGTCTTCTTCATTGAGATATTCCCGTTCTTATGATTTGTCCAGTCAACCGTCAGTGCGGTCGAGTGCAACTAGTTTGCCCGCAAATGACCCGAATGCCAATTTTTTGCGACAGAAGCCGGAGAGACTTCACGATTCAGCAAAATACTGGTCATAAAAAATTAACCGGAAAGAAATAAAGCAGAGGGGACAGCAGAGGAAGAGAAGCGCCCTCCGCCGGCGCAGCCGGACAGAAGGCACTGACAATCAATCAGCAATACATCAGAAAGTGACGCCGATACGACGACCCACTTCTTCGTAAGCTTCAACAACGCCACCCAGACCCTGACGGAAACGATCCTTGTCCAGTTTTTCACGGGAGTCTTTATCCCACAGGCGACAACCGTCCGGAGAAAACTCATCACCCAGAACCACTTCACCTTTGAACAGACCGAATTCCAGTTTGGAATCGACCAACAGCAAACCACCGTCGAGGAAAATCTGTTTCAGCACATCGTTCACTTTGAAGGTCAGCTCTTTCATACGCGCCAGGTGCTGATCTTCCACCCAACCAAAAGAGCGTGCGTGGTATTCGTTAACCATCGGGTCACCCAACGCATCGTTTTTCAGAAACAGCTCAAACGTTGGTGGTGTCAGGTCAATACCCTCTTCCACGCCCAGACGGCGACACAGACTGCCGGCGGCAATATTACGCACCACACACTCCAGCGGGATCATATCCAGACGTTTAACCAGAGCGTCGGTATCCGACAGCAGACGCTCGAAATGAGTCGGAATGCCCGCCTCTGCCAACTTAGTCATGATGTAGGCATTGAACTTATTGTTCACCATACCTTTGCGGTCCAGCTGCTCGACCTTCTTGCCATCGAAAGCGGAAGTATCGTTGCGGAACTCCAGCACCATGTAGTCCGGATCGTCAGTGGTATACACAGACTTCGCCTTACCTGAGTAGAGTAATTCACGCTTTTCCATGGGGTTCTCCGAGGATGATCTTAAATTGTGGATCTTAAATAGTGATCTAAAAACCGGTTACTACAACTGCCGCCAGGCGGACACCTGATCCTGCTGCAGCAAAGAGACTTCATGCGGCGCACATTCGAGCGCCTGCGACAGCGTCTGACTGACCAGAGCACGGTCGTTATTTTTTTCACTGATATGGCCTGCGGTCACATATTGCAGGCCATCCCACCGCACGCGGCTGATCAACTCAGCGCACTGCTGATTACTCAGGTGACCAAAATTACCCGCCACCCGCGCCCGTAAACTGGGGGGATAAGGTCCGTTTTGCAGCAGCATCGGATCGTGATTGGCCTCAACCTGCAAGGCATGGCAGCGCTGGTAAACACTCACAATATGCGGCGTTAACGAACCGAGATCCGACAAAACACCGAGGCGTTTTTCCGCGCTGTTCTCCAGCACAAACTGCAACGGTTCTTCCGCATCATGGGGAACAACCACCGGCAACACCGCCAGGCCGCCAACACTGACCACCTGATCTGAGTGAATACAACGCCAGAGCGGATTATCCGTCCATTGCATTTTTCTGGCCGTACCAAACGACGCAAAAAAAGGAATATTCAGTACTTCACACAGAGCGGCTACACCTTTGGCGTGATCACCGTGCTCATGAGTCACAAAGACACCGTCGAGCTGGCGTGGATCGATATTAGCATCCTGCAAACGCTGCAAAATAGTTTTGCGGTTAAAACCGCAGTCAATCAGAACGCCACGATCTTCCTGCAAAACGATGGTGGCATTTCCACGACTGCCACTGCCCAAAGATGCGTATCTCACTTTTCCAGCTGGGCTTTAATCTCGTTGAGTACATCCGCGGTCAGAGACTCTCCTGCCAGATTATCCGCATCGGTCAGCAGCGATAAATACACACCCTGACGGGCACGACTCATCTTCAGCAGGTAGGTTTCAGTGACGACGTTGTCATTGCCCCAGAAACGATCCCACCAGCCCAACTCTTCCGTTTCATTGCGGGTCTGCATTTCCAGATAGTAGGTGCCGGTACTGCGGTTAAGATCCGTCAGTTTCAGCGCCGACTTGCTCAGCGCCTCTGTCACAGCGGCCCAGGCACTGGCAAAGCCACCGTCAATGCGCAGAATCAGAGTACCGGCACCGTCTTTATCCAGACGCGGATTAAGCGCTTCAGAGCGGTATTCGCTCAGCGAAGCAACGCTGTCCGTTTCGTTCTCATCCGCAATATACGGCTGCGGTTGCGGCGTTTCGTAACTCGAGGGTTTCTCCGGCGTTACCGGTAATACAGGAATCGCATGGGCATCGGATGTAACCAGCCGGATATCCGGCTCAGTCCGGGTCGGCGCCTGCTCTTCTGCGTCCAGGTAATCCATCGCACGGTCACGAAAGGTATCACCGAACATCCAGCTGCAACCGGACAGCATAACAACGGCTGGCAACAATAAAATACGCATGCAATCGCCTGATTTAAATGAGTTCGAGAGCCGCCAGAGACAGCTCAACTTTTGACTTATAACGCTCGTCCAGCTCGACCAGCGGCAGGCGGATACCACGTCCCATCAGCCCCATTTTATACAGTGCCCATTTTACCGGAATCGGATTGGCTTCACAGAACATGGCATTGTGCAGGTTCATCAGGCGTTCGTTCAGCGCTTTCGCGTCCTCCGCCTGACCATCCAGTGCCAACATGCACAGCTGGTGCATTAACGCAGGGGCAACGTTGGCCGTCACCGAAATGTTACCCTTACCACCCAGCAGGATCAGCTCAAAAGCGGTCGCATCGTCACCGGAATAGACCGCCATACGATCCCCAACCAGCTCAATCACTTTGCGTGCACGCTCAAGGTCGCCGGTCGCTTCTTTAACAGCCACAATCTGCTCGACATCGGCCAGCGCCGCGATGGTTTCCGGCAACATGTCACAGGCGGTACGGCCCGGTACGTTGTACAGAATCTGTGGAATATCCACGGCCGCAGCAATGGCTTCATAGTGCTTGATCAAACCACGCTGTGGCGGCTTGTTGTAATACGGAGTCACCAGCAGGCAGGCATCGGCCCCCAGGTTTTTCGCTTCCTGAGTCAGCTCAATGGCTTCTGAAGTTGAGTTGGCACCGGTACCGGCAATGATCGGACGACGGCCTGCGGTCACTTTTACGATACGATCAATCACCGCACAGTGCTCTTCTGTACTCAGGGTTGCCGACTCGCCGGTGGTTCCCACAGCGACAATGGCATCAGTGCCCTGTTTGACGTGGAACTCCACCAGTCCGTCCAGACTTTCCCAATCCACGCCACCATCTGCATGCATAGGGGTTACCAAAGCCACAATACTGCCGGTAATCATTGAGCTCTACTCCAAAATATCCGCCCAACACGGGCGCAGAAAAACAAAGGCGCAAGTCTACTGATGCAAGGGATTGGTGACAAGTCAGACGCTGTCACTATCGCTGGCCCGATTATCCGGCCAGGCCTGCAAAACCGCCTTAAACAGGGTGGCCAGAGGAATGGCAAAAAACACGCCCCAGAACCCCCACAAGCCACCAAACACCAGTACCGCCACGATAATGGCCACCGGATGCAGGTTCACCACCTCAGAAAACAGCAGCGGCACCAGCACATTACCATCCAGCGCCTGAATAACACCGTACACCACAAGCAGCCAGATAAAGTCGTTGGTCCAGCCCCATTGCACATAGCCGACCAGAGCAATCGGAATGGTGATCACCGCCGCGCCGATATACGGCACCAGCACCGACAACCCCACACCAATTGCCAGCAAGGCCGCGTAATTAACCCCAAGAATCAGGAAGGCGACATAAGTGACACCACCAACCACTACAATTTCCAACACTTTTCCGCGGATGTAATTGGCAATCTGTATGTCCATTTCCGTCCACACCCGATTCAACAACTGTCGGCGCTGCGGCAAAAAAGCCGTACACCAGGCAAGAATTTTATCGGCATCCTTGAGCAGGAAAAAAACCAGAATCGGCACCAGCACGCAGTAAATCAGTACCGCCATCACCCCGGTAATACCGGAAATGGAAAAGCTCACGGCAAACTGACCAACCGAAGCCAGCTCATCACCTATTTGCTTGGTCCAGATTTTCACCTGATCGACCGACACCAGATCCGGATACTGATCCGGCAGCAGCATCAACAGCTCCTGCCCTTTACTAGCCATACGCGGCAGCTCATAAAAAAACTGCGTCAGCTGCTGCCAGGTGGCCGGCAGAATAATCAGCAGCAACAGCATCAGCACACTGACAAACAGCATAAAGACCAGAATCGTTGCCCCCAGATGGCCAAGCCCCCTGCGCTTGCAGTAATTCATTGCGCCCTGCAGCAAATAAGCCAGAACAATCGCCGTCAGGAAGGGTGCCAGCACTTTGCCCAGTGTAATAATGACCAATAACACGGCGGCAATAAGCAACAGCAACAACAATGCTTCTTCGTTGGAAAAATAACGGTCAATCCAGCGCCGGAATACCTTTAACATGCCCTCAGGCTCCTTTTTTAATCCAGAACTGGTAGCAACCATCGACATCAGAAGCGTCGACCAGTTCATTATTGGTCATTTCAATGTATTTACGGATGTCACGCCAGGAACCGGCATCGGTTGCCGTAACCCATAACGTTTCATCCACCGCCAACGCCTTCAGCGCCAGCTTGGTTTTTAACAACGGCAACGGGCATTCCAGCCCGGAAGCATCAAGAGCCTGATGATAATGGTTTGAATTAGACACAGCGCACGCCTTTTGCCAAACTGAAGCCTCATTATATACGGATGTCAGCGGATAAAGCCTGCACAGGGAATGGCAGTTCGGCGACAATAATCCATAAGACCTGCTGAACTCCTGCACACTGGCGGGTCTAACGCAAATCAACTTCAGGAATCCGGGCTTGAATTTCCGCCTAACACGTCTGGCGCTGTTTCTGCTGAGCAGCCATGCTGTCCTTAATACACCACTCACTCAGGCTGCGACTGCAGACTTGCCAAACCTTGGCGACAGCGCTTCCAGTTACGTCTCACTGCAGGAAGAACACGACCTCGGTCGGGTGTGGCTGCGTCAATTGCGCGCCCAGGCCAAAACACTGGATGACCCTCTGACCACCGAATTTCTGGAAAACCTGATTTTCCGTCTGGTGCCGCACAGCGAAGTAAAGCAATCCGAATTTGAATTTGTTGTGGTTGACCGCGCCGAACTGAACGCTTTCGCCGTACCCGGCGGAATTATCGGCATTAATTTCGGCATTTTGCTCTACACCCGTGATGAAGACGAACTGTCTGCCGTACTGGCTCATGAATTGGCTCACTTAAGCCAACGCCACTTCGCGCGCCAGATCGAAGCCGCAGAAAAACAAGAACCCATTGCCATTGCCACGCTGCTGGCCAGTATTCTGCTGATTGCCACCAATAATCCCGATGCCGGTTTTGCCGGCTTGCTGACCAGTCAGGCCGCCAGCATTCAAAGCCGCCTGGCCTATTCACGGGAATGGGAGCAGGAAGCCGACCGTATTGGCATGCGCACACTATCAACCGCCGGGCTTGATCCTTACGCCATGCCATCGATGTTTCAACAGATGCTGCAGGCTAACCGCTACAACGAACGACCACCGGAATTCCTGCTGACGCATCCGGTAACCGAATCCCGGGTCGCCGATGCCGCCGATCGTGCGCAAAAATATCCGCGTAAACCACGCCTGGCGACGTTTGAATTCCGTGTACTGCAAAATGAAGCCATGATCCGCTACCAGCTCAATACCGACAAACGCGTTGATTACTTCAGCCACCAATTGCAGATCACCCCCCGCAACAGCTCAGAACAAGCCGCCGCCTTATTCAGCCTGGCCAGACTGGCACTGGATAACAACGACAGCAAAACCTGCCGCGAGTACCTGAATAAAATCATCAGCCCATGGCGCGAGCATGCGGCTGTCGTCGCCCTGAACGCCCGCACATTACAAGCCGAAGGCAAACCCGAACTGGCGATCAACGCCATTAACGACGCCTTGCCGTTTGATCCACAGGATTATCTGCTGCTGAGCACCAAGGCCTCACTGCTGCGCCAGAATGGCCAGAAAAATGCCGCCGTAGCGACACTCAAACAACTGAGTGAACTGCGCAGCACCAACCCATCGGTGTGGCGCCAGCTGGGCGAAGCCGCCGGTGATGCCGACATGATATTGTTGGGCCACCGCGCTAACGCTGAATATTTGTTTTATTCCGGTTATCACGCCAAAGCCCTGCGGCAAATGGAGCTGGCCTTACAGCTGGCCAAGAAGAATCATGACTTTCAGCAGGAAGCCGCTTTAGGTCAACGCCTGCGGGTTATGGCCAATACCGCCGCAGTTCTTCCCTGATCACACCCATAACACCTGAAATACAGACATAAAAAATGGGCCAGAAGGCCCATTTTTATTTGCTGTGCTCAAGCTTCATTCAATAAAGACTTTATTAAGTTTCAGCCTTTATTGAAATTCAGCATGCGCTGCAGGCTGACCACCGCCTGCTGACGCAGACCTTCTTCAATCAGAATTTCCTGATCGGCTTTAATCAGCACATCGCGGATGCTCTGCAGACCATTCATCGCCATCCACGGGCAATGAGCACAACTGCGACAGGTCGCTCCGTTGCCGGCGGTTGGTGCTTCAATCAGCAGCTTATCCGGCGCCGCCTGCTGCATTTTGTAAAAAATGGCTTTGTCGGTCGCAACGATCAGCACCGGATTAGGCAACGTTTTCGCCGCCGCAATCAATTGACTGGTTGAACCCACCGCATCGGCCATGTTCACGACCGATTCCGGTGATTCCGGATGCACCAACACAGCCGCATCCGGATGGACCTTCTTCAGGTCTTCCAGTGCTTTCGCTTTAAATTCGTCGTGCACAATACAGGCACTGTCCCACAGGATCATATCCGCACCGGTTTCACGCTGAACGTAGCCACCCAGGTGTTTATCCGGCGCCCAGATCAGTTTTTCGCCCTGCGCCTTCAGATGATTAACCACATCCAGCGCAATGCTTGAGGTTACCACCCAATCGGCACGGGCTTTAACGGCCGCGGAGGTGTTGGCATACACCACCACCGTACGCTGCGGATGCTGATCACAAAAGGCGGAGAATTCTTCTACCGGACAACCAATATCCAACGAGCAGGTCGCCTCCAGTGTTGGCATCAGAATGCGCTTCTCCGGACTGAGAATCTTGGCGGTCTCTCCCATAAAGCGCACACCGGCAACAATAAGCGTACTGGCCTTATGATCGCGACCAAAGCGCGCCATTTCCAGCGAGTCAGCTACACAGCCACCGGTCTCTTCAGCCAGCGCCTGAATTTCAGGATCGGTGTAGTAATGGGCAACCAGTGCCGCGTCTTCCTGAATCAGTAATTCACGGATTTCCTGTTTTAACGCAGCACTTTGCTCAGGCGTTAGCGGGGCTGCAGGAGCAGACCAGAAATCACGGATAATTTGTTGTGCGCCAGGTACGGTCTCGTTCATACATCTCTCTGTCAGACATAGATACAACGTGGGAATTTTATCACAGACAGAACACTGTCCGCTGCGCCACACTGCGGACCAGAACCCTGCACAGAACAGATGGGGTTCCGGGAGGCAAATAAAAAGGGGAGAAAGTTATTCACTTTCTCCCCTTTTCAGATTTGGTGGGTCGTGCTGGATTCGAACCAGCGACCAATTGGTTAAAAGCCAACTGCTCTACCAACTGAGCTAACGACCCTTTAAGTTGTTGCGTATGTTACCGGGTTCTTTAAAAAAGTCAACCTTTTCAGTAACTTACCTCTTCCGTAAAATTTGGTGGGTCGTGCTGGATTCGAACCAGCGACCAATTGGTTAAAAGCCAACTGCTCTACCAACTGAGCTAACGACCCGGAAGAGGCGCATATAATACTTAATTTTTCGGAGCTGACAACCCTTTTATCGAAAAAAGTTTCACTATCAGGGACTTAGCGGCACCACGTGGCTACAAAAGACAGGTTCTGAGCCCAGAATCCATGGGCTTCAGCGTCCAAAAAAGAGAACAGACAGAATGAAAAACAGGCCTTAAAAGGCCTGTCAGGAAAGCTTCGCCAAATAGGATTTGGCCAATCGGACCGTACCATCGGCTTTACCGGTGTACAGATCAATGACCTTCTGCAGCCAGACTTTTGCCTGGGCAACATCCCCCTGCTTATGCAGAGTAATCGCCACTTTATACGTAGCGTCGGCGGCTTTATCGTGATCAGGATATTGCGTAACCACTTTACGGAAACTGGCCAGCGCTTTGTCCAGATCACTCTGCACAAGATACACTTCACCAGACCAATACAAGGCGTTACCCACCAACGGATCCTGCGGATAATTCTTCACGAAATCGTTGAAGGCGACATTGGCTTCGGCGAATTTTTTCTCGCGCACCAGTGTCATGGCATGCTTATAAGCATCAGCAGGCGACTCTTTAACGGCAGCAACCGGAGAGGCAACCGAAGCACCGCCAGCCAGTAATGCAGCCATACGCCGGTCCAGATCCAGATAACGTTCCTGCTGCTCCTGGGTCAGACGACGAATCAGATTATCCTGTTCTTCTACGCGACCACGCAGCTCAGCAATTTCCTGCTGCATCTGTTCCATTTGCATGGACATTTCAGATAACAAACCGGAAGAAGCAACGGGTACAGCAGAAGGGATAGTATTTGCCGGGGTTTTAACGACAGCCCGGACGGAGGAATCAACCGGAGTATTCTGGGTTGCCGGTGCGACCGGACGGGCCGCACCAACAGATACCCACTGATCATCCGCATTGGCGCTGGCAGTTACTGCAACCAGCGCAAAGGTCAGGACGACAGATTTCATTAACGGCTCTGGTATTTCACTTCAACGCGACGGTTCTTGCTGTAAGAGCCTTCGTCATGCCCCATCATCACAGGACGTTCTTCACCGAAGCTTACAACTTTCAGTTGTGAACCGTTGGCACCATTAGCCATCAGGAAACGACGTACAGTCATAGAACGACGTTCGCCCAGAGCCAGATTGTATTCAACGGTACCGCGCTCATCAGCGTGACCTTCCAGAACAACAGAAGCCGCTGGGTTAGCCGCCAGGAATGCAGCGTGAGCCATCAGAGCTGCTTTGCCTTCGCTCTTCAGAGTGCTCTGATCGAAGTCAAAGTAGAATACAGTTTGTTCACGCAGTGCAGCCTGAGCTTCGTTTGCTTCTGCTTCCAGCGCTTCACCATTTACGCCAGTGCTTTCAACAGCATTGGTGTCTTCGGCCTGTTGTTCAGTAGCTGTTGGTGCAACAGTAGAACCTGCACCATCATTTACGTCTCCCTTGCTTGCACAAGCAGAAATCAACATAGCGCCAAAGGCTAATCCTAAGGTTTTGTACAGTGCAGTAGTTTGCATAACAGTCTTCCAGTCCGAAAGTAAGTTTGAATTATTGGAAAATAGGCGACCAAGCAGGCTCCCTGACGTCACCGTATTTAGATGGTAAGCGGAATTTAACGTCCCCATCCACTGATACAGCAGCAAGAATGCTACGATCAGCTTCACTCGCAGCATAAATTACCATACTTCCATTGGGTGCAACACTAGGAGACTCATCCAATTCAGTCTCACTGGTAAGAATGTGCACTAATCCACTTTTCACATCCTGAGATGCGATATGGAAGCGGTCATTGGCCTTATGGACATACACCAGTTTACGGCCATCGGCAGTAATCCGCGCACGGGCATTATAACTACCTTCAAAGGTCACACGTTCTACCTGTTTGTTCGCAGTGTCCAGTTTATAAACCTGAGGACCACCGGCGCGGCTGGAGGTAAAAAAGATATGACGCCCATCAACATCCCACTGTGGCTCGGTATCAATAGCGTAGTGATTGGTCATGCGCTCAATTTTCCGGCTTGCAAGATCCATCACGTAGACGTCTGGATTGCCAAGCTTCGACAACACAAATGCCAGACGGGTTCCATCGGGTGAAAATGCCGGCGCACTGTTGGAGCCATCAAACGCCACGACACGCTCACGCTTACCGGTTGCCAGCTCCTGAAAGAAGATTTCACTGCGGCCATTTTCAAACGATACATAGGCCACTTTTTTTGCATCCGGCGACCAGGCCGGAGAAATAATCGGATGTTTGGAACTGTAGATCAGCTGCTCACGCGCACCATCGGCATCGGCGTAATTCAGATTAAACCGGCTGCGTTCGCGATTGGTGGTGACATAAATCAGCTTGGTGGAAAACACGCCGGGTACGCCGGTCAGCTTTTTAAAGATAAAGTCACTGATGTAATGGGCCAGATCGCGCAATTGCGAGGCCTTACCTTTCACCCGGTGACGCAGAATCTCCACCTGCTGGTGTACATCCATCACGTGAAACTGCACCGCGTAACCATCGGCCTGCAATTCCACCGTACCAATGACGACAAAATCCTGCTTCAGGCGTGACCAGTCGGCGTAAATCACGTCGTTGAGCTGATGCGGCTGAGTGATCATGCTCGCGGTTCCCAACGTGCGGAAGTAGCCGCTGCTGGCCAGATCATTGGTCACAATGGCACTGATATCTTCCGGCAAGGCACTGCTGCCGTTCCAGCTGAAAGGAACCACCGCCACCGGAATCGCGCTCTGTTTGCCCTGGGTTACTTCAATTAATAATTCGGCCTGAACCAGATGGGCAAACAACCACATCAGAACAATCAAACTACGCTTTACCACGTTGCATTCTCCGGTCTGAATTTCATTAAAAAGCTGCGGAAGTTGGCTTCAAACACCCGCACATCCTTGGGCACCGGCAACGGTGACGCTTTGCGTATGGCTTGCTCAACCGATCGGTCAAGGGCCGTATTACCGCTGCTCTTGGTAATCTGTACCTGCAATACCTGCCCGGTGGGTACCAGCGTAATTCTGACTTCGACTTCCTGGCTGGCGGTTACCGCCGGCGGATAACGCCAAACGGATTCAACACGGGCTTTTATCTGATCGGTAAATTCCAGTGTCAGAGAAGCCGCCCGCTCGGCCTGAATTTTGGCTTCCTGCTGCTCTTTTAATTCTGCTGCGGCTTCTTCCTGTGCCATCTGTTCCAGCAGGTTCTGCTCCTGAACGGCTTTCTGTTTTGCCTGCTCTGCCGCTTTTTCTTTGGCGGCTTTTTCTTTGGCCGCTTTGTCTTTCGCTTGTTTTTCCGCCAGCGCTTTTTCTTTTAACGCTTTTTCCTGTTCACGCTTTTTCGCAGCTGCCTGTTTTTTCTTTTGTTCGGCTTCACGCTTTTTTTGCTCAGCCAGTTTTTTCTTGCGTTCTGCTTCACGCCGCGCAGCAAGCTCTTTGCGTTTTTGTTGCTTATCAGCCTCAAGCTGGCGCTGTTTTTCAGCCGCGCTCTGCACCTGCACCACCGTTGCCACCACATGCGGCGGCACGGGTTCGGGGACATGCGGTTCTGTCGGCCATTCAACTAAAAACAGCGACGCCACCACAATATGCAGCACAACAGATATCACAAGCGGCAGCGAGTACCGTTCCGGATTCAGCCAGCTCATATCAGCGGCGAGCCTCCGGGTCCGGCGCTTCGGTAATCAGGCCGACATTATTGATCCCCACGCTCTGCAGACTGCCCATAAGAGCCACGACCTTGCCATAAGGCACGGCTTCGTCACCGCGGATCATCAAACGGGTTTCCGGTACTGCGCCGATAATTTTCTGCGCGTAGTCCTGAATTTCTGCCAGAGTCATCGCCGTCGGCTGGCCTTCGTCACGCTCAATAAAATACACACCACGCTCATTGACCGAGACAATAATGGTGCTGTCATCCGGTTCAATCTCGGTTGGAGTAGCGTCAACGTCTGGCAGATTGACCGGTACGCTCTGCACCAGCATGGGCGCTGTCACCATAAAAATAATCAGCAGTACCAGCATCACATCGATGTAGGGCACCACATTGATCTCGGCCATCGGCCGGCGCTTGGCAGCGGGAGGAGCCATTGGTTCCATTATTTTTTCTCCGCCGCCTTTTTCTCTTCCGCTTTTACCGCCTGCTGAATTTTATGCGCCTGACGGTAAAGCAATGACGAGAATTCATCGGCAAAGGTGTGCATACCGGTAATGGTCTGATCGACACGGCTGGCAAAGCGGTTGTAGAAAATAACCGCCGGAATCGCCGCTAACAGGCCCATAGCCGTTGCCACCAGCGCTTCAGAGATGCCCGGTGCAACCGTCGCAATGGTCGCCTGCTTAACACTGGCCAGGCCCTGGAAGGAGTGCATGATGCCCCATACCGTTCCGAACAAACCAATGTACGGACTGGTCGAACCGACGGTTGCCAGAAATGGCAGGTGGGTATCCAGCAGTTCCGATTCGCGGGTAATGGCAATACGCATCGCACGCTGTACACCGGCCATCACCGCATCCGGGTCATTGGTATTTTGCTGACGCATTTTGCCGAATTCTTTCAGGCCCGCCATGAAGACATTTTCAACCGCACTGGGGACGGCTTTCTGCTGACACTCACGGTACAGATCGTTGAGATCCACCCCCGACCAGAAGCGCTCTTCAAAGTCGTGTAACTGCTCACGGCTGGCGGACAACAAACGGGTACGCTGCACAATCACTACCCAGCTCATCACCGAGGCGGCCAGCAACATCAGCATCACTAATTGCACAACAAAGCTTGCATGGACAATCAGCGAAAAAATAGAAACAGACTCGTTCACAACGGCTCCTGACATTCATCATTAGGTTCGGACGGATAAGCGGCCACGGCCGTCATCCGTTTGAGTATTTCTGCCGGTACGCCCTGCGGACGTCCGGCCTGGGTGATACAGGCGATGGTAATGCTCGCCTCTACCAGATATTTTTGCGGCGCCTCAGCGCCCTGCCCGGCTGCTGCATTTTTGCGCCAGACTTTCTGGCTCAGCACCAGACTCGCTTTGCGGCTGTGTTCGACGGCCACCGACACCAGAAGTTCATCATCCAGACGTGCCGGGCTCAGGTATTTGGCCTGCACCTCACGCACCACAAATAACACATCCTGATGACGCAATTGCTCCTGGCTATAGCCCAGCGTACGCAGCCATTCGCTGCGCGCCCGTTCCAGAAAGCGGAAATAATTGGCGTAATAGACAATGCCACCGGCGTCGGTGTCTTCGATATAAACGCGCAGCGGCCAGGCAAATGCCATATTACGGCGCATCCTGATTAAAACGGGCCGGTAAATCCAGACCAAAATGCAAATAGGCCAGTTTGGTCGCCATGCGTCCGCGTGGCGTACGGGTGATATACCCCTGCTGCATTAAATACGGTTCCAGCACATCTTCAATGGTGTCACGTTCTTCACCAATGGAGGCCGCCAGGCTGTCAACGCCCGCCGGGCCGCCATCGTATTTTTCCAGCAGCGTCAGCAGCAAACGACGGTCCATATGGTCAAAGCCCTGCACATCGACATTGAGCATATTCAGCGCCGCATCGGCACAGGCGTGATCCACGGTGCCATCGCCTTTTACCTGAGCGTAATCACGTACGCGGCGTAACAGGCGGTTGGCAATACGCGGCGTTCCGCGCGCGCGGCGGGCAATTTCTTTGGCGCCACCGGCATCAACTTCAAGTTTCATCAGGCGGCCAGAACGCGACACAATATGAGTCAGGTCGGCGATGTTATAAAACTCAAGGCGCTGCACAATGCCAAAACGATCACGCAGTGGCGAGGTCAGCAAACCGGCGCGGGTGGTTGCGCCCACCAGGGTAAACGCCGGCAGATCAATTTTAATCGACCGTGCCGCCGGGCCTTCGCCAACCATAATATCCAGCTGATAATCTTCCATCGCCGGATACAGAACTTCTTCCACCGCCGGACTGAGGCGGTGAATTTCATCAATAAAGAGAACGTCGCCTTCTTCCAGGTTGGTCAGCAAGGCGGCCAGATCACCGGCTTTTTCCAGCACCGGGCCGGAGGTGGATTTAATCGCCACGCCCATTTCTTCGGCAATAATATTCGCCAGCGTGGTTTTACCCAGACCCGGCGGGCCGAATACCAGGGTGTGATCCAGCGCTTCGTTACGCGCCCGTGCCGCGCCAATAAAAATTTCCATCTGCTCGCGCACATGGGGTTGGCCAATATAATCGCTCAGCGATTTCGGCCGGATGGCACGGTCCTGATGTTCTTCCGCCGGTTGCGGCTGGGGGCTGATAAAGCGGTCAGTTTCAATCATAGGCCACCTTATTGAGTACCCAGCGTGCTGCGCAGCGCCAGACGGATCATTTCTTCTGCACTGTCGACACCGGTGCTTACTTTATTGAGCATTTTGGCGGCATCCTGCGGCTTATAACCCAACGCCACCAGGGCCCCTTCGGCTTCGCGCAGCAGGTTATCCTGCGACGCTTTTTCGGCATTGTCTGCGGCGGCCCATAGCGGTGCCGGGGCTTGCCATTCAATCAGGCGGTCACGCATTTCAACAATTAACCGCTCCGCTGTTTTCTTACCGACACCGGGTAATTTGGTCAGCGCCGTCACATCTTCGTTATGAACACAGACGGCGAAGGCATGGACGTCCATTCCGGACAGAATCGCCAGCGCCAGCTTCGGGCCAACGCCGCTGACCTTAATCAGGGTTCGGAACAAGGTGCGCTGACTTTTATCGCTGAAACCATACAGCTGATGGGCGTCTTCACGAATGGCCAGGTGGGTATAGAGCACGGCCTGGGTGCCGGTTTTGCCAAGCATGGCAAAGGTCGAAATCGGTGCCTGAATCTCATAGCCCACGCCATTGACGTCGAGCAGCAGTTCCGGTGCCTGTTTTTCAAGGATAACGCCTTGTAATCGTCCGATCATGATTGCGTTCTGACTGCATAACTGGAAAGCGGCCTAGCCTACCAGTATGACCGGGGCGGCTCAATGGAAGGTAGCGCTCAGAAGGCTAGCGCATCCGTCCGCGGGTCACGCCTTTCACCCCGGCCTGAGCCATCAGGCTGGCGCTGGTGTGGGCATGACAAATGGCAATAGCCAGCGCATCGGCGGCATCCGCCTGGGGAATACCTGGCAGTTTTAACAGATACTGCACCATGTGTTGCACCTGTTCTTTCGCCGCTCCACCCTTGCCGACCACCGCCTGTTTAATGGTACGCGGCGCATATTCAGCCACCGGCAATCCCTGCTGCACCGCGGCTACAATCGCCACGCCACGGGCTTGCCCGAGCTTTAACGCAGAATCGGCGTTTTTACCCATAAACACCTGCTCAATAGCAAACTGTTCGGGTTGGTAGGTTGTGATTAACTCGCTGACGCCGTCGTAGATTTTTTTCAGCCGGCCGGACAATTCCCCTTCGCCGGTGCGGATACAGCCGCTGACGATGTACTCAATTTTCTGGCCCGTACGACGAATCACACCAAAACCGGTAATGCGTGATCCCGGGTCAATGCCAAGAATAATCATGGGGCTTTCACAGGCGCCTGCGTGTTCAGCGGGTTGTGTTTTTTAACGGGCTCCTGCGGAGTAAACGTCCACTCTCGGCCACTGAGCTGATCGGTTACTGTCAGATGATGCCAGCCCGCCGGCAGAATCACCTGCAAGCAGGGTGAAGTAATGACCTGAGCGTAATTCATGCCGGGCTGCGGATAACGTTCGCGGAACATCAGCTGATATTCACCGTCCCTCTGCTGCTGGCCCACCAGATCAATACCATAACCGCTGTGCGGACGCTCACCCAGGGCGATGGTCAGTGCATTAAAGCGCAGGCTGACACCTTCCTCTGCGGCGCATTGATCCATGGTGCTGAGCGGCAGATTGGTTGGCATCACCGTGGTGCAGGCGCTCAGCAGGGTGACCGGTAAAACAGCCAATAACAGCCTCAGCGGCTGCGATAAACGAAACATCACGATCCGTCCTCCGTAACAATTGCATTCGCAGGGTAAAAATAAAGATGAGCGCAGTATACACAAAACCCCCGCTACAGAGACTGCAACGGGGGTTTTGCGGCTTGCATAACGCGGCTATCCCCGCTGGAATTAACCGGCGGGATTTAACCCGTCAAAATCAACCCGCTTTGAAAACCAGCTGGTCATTATCGACATCGGCGACAATGGTGGTTCCCGGCAGGAATTTACCTGACAGAATATCCTGCGCCAGCGGGTTTTCGATCCAGCGCTGAATCGCACGTTTTAATGGCCGCGCGCCAAACACCGGATCGTAGCCCACATCCACCAGCTTGCTGATGGCCGCGTCGCTCATCTCAAACGCCAGATCGCGTTCTTTCAGACGACCGCGGAGCAGATCCAGCTGAATATCAGCAATGCCGCGGATCTGATCTTTCAGCAGCGGATGGAATACTACCGCCTCATCAATCCGGTTAATAAATTCCGGACGGAAATGACTGCCGACAATCTCCATCACCGCATCACGCATTTGCTCATAAGGTTTATCAGCAAACATGCTCTGAATAACATCCGAGCCCAGGTTCGACGTCATCACCAATACGGTGTTTTTAAAGTCGACACGGCGACCCTGACCATCGGTTAACTGACCGTCATCCAGTACCTGCAGCAGAATGTTAAACACATCCGGGTGCGCTTTTTCGACCTCATCCAGCAGGATGACGGAATACGGTTTACGCCGCACAGCTTCGGTCAGCAAGCCGCCCTCTTCGTAACCAACATACCCCGGAGGCGCACCAATCAAGCGGGCAACGGAGTGTTTCTCCATATATTCCGACATATCAATGCGCACCATGGCATCTTTACTGTCAAACAGGAAGGTCGCCAGCGCTTTACACAGCTCGGTCTTACCCACACCGGTTGGCCCCAGGAACAGGAACGAACCATTCGGCCGGTTCGGATCGGACAGACCCGCGCGGGAGCGGCGCACCGCGTTGGATACGGCGGCAATCGCCTGATCCTGACCCACCACCGAGTGGTGCAGCACATCTTCCATGCGCAACAGCTTTTCACGTTCACCTTCGAGCATTTTGGTTACCGGTACACCGGTCCACTTCGATACCACTTCGGCGATTTCGTCTTCGGTTACTTTATTGCGCAGCAGGGTAAATTCCTGCTTGCCGGACGTCTCGGCTTCGGCCGCCGTCGCCAGTTGCTTTTCCAGCTCCGGAATGCGGCCGTACTGCAGCTCTGACATGCGTTGCAAGTCACCGGCACGGCGTGCGGCTTCCATTTCAATTTTTGCCTGTTCCAGCTGTTCTTTCGATTTGCTGGCACCTTCAAGTAAGGCTTTTTCTTTCTTCCAGACTTCTTCCAGCTCGACGTAAGCGCGTCCGGCTTTATTGATCTCTTCGTTGAGATCGCTGAGGCGTTTTTTCGCCGCTTCGTCTTTTTCTTTGCGCAGGGCTTCGCGCTCGATTTTGAGCTGGATCAGACGCCGTTCAAGCTTATCCATTTCCTGTGGTTTGGAGTCGATTTCCATACGGATAACCGATGCCGCTTCATCCACCAAATCGATGGCTTTATCCGGCAGGCGACGATCCGGAATATAGCGCTGCGACAGTTTGGCCGCGGCGATAATCGCGCTGTCGGTAATCTGCACACCGTGGTGCACTTCATAGCGTTCTTTTAAACCACGCAGAATGGCGATGGAGTCTTCCACACTCGGTTCGTCCACCATCACTTTCTGGAAACGACGTTCCAGTGCCGCGTCTTTCTCAATAAATTCGCGGTACTCATCCAGCGTGGTCGCGCCGACACAATGCAACTCGCCACGGGCCAGCGCCGGTTTGAGCATATTGCCGGCATCCATTGCGCCGTCACCCTTGCCCGCTCCCACCATAGTATGCAACTCATCGACAAACAGAATGATGCTGCCTTCGGCCTTGGTGACGTCTTTTAGTACGGCTTTTAACCGCTCTTCAAATTCACCGCGGTACTTCGCCCCGGCCACCAGCGCCCCCATATCCAGCGACAGAATGCGCTTATGCTTGAGGTTTTCCGGTACTTCACCATTCACGATACGCTGCGCCAGCCCTTCGACCACGGCCGTTTTACCGACCCCCGGCGCACCAATCAGCACCGGGTTATTTTTGGTACGGCGCTGCAATACCTGGATGGTACGGCGGATTTCGTCATCGCGGCCAATCACCGGGTCCAGCTTGCCCGCTTCGGCACGCTCGGTTAAATCAATACAGTATTTGTCCAGCGACTGACGGTTATCTTCAGCGTTGGCGTCTTTCACGCTTTCTCCACCGCGCATTTCATTAATGGCTTTATTCACACCTTCTTTATTCAGCCCGGCGGCTGCAAGAGCTTTGCCGGTGCTGTTTTTATCATCCAGTGCCACCAGCAAAAACACTTCGCTCGACACATACTGGTCACCGCGTTTCTGTGATTCTTTGTCGGCCAGATTGAGCAAACGACCCAGCTCCGGTGCCAGCTGAATATTGCCGTCCGGGCTACTGACTTTAGGCTGGTCATTAAGCAATGTCCGCAGCGCGCGGCCAAGTTCGACGACATTGGCACCGCAACGGCGCACCACATCTTTCACTGAGCTGCTCGGTTGTTCGAGCAAAGCCAGTAACACGTGAACGGTATCAATCTGATTATGATCCTGCCCCAGCGCCAAACTCTGACTCTCGGCCAGGGCGTTCTGCAGACTGGTGGTCAACCGATCCATACGCATATTCAATCTCCCAAATAAACGCTCAGGGCAGTCCCGAGCAGAGTTGATTCATTACCGCTTAGATGCGACCAGATTAATTTTTTTCAACACCCTGTAGATTAAATTTAGTAAAACTAATAGAAATCATCTTGATACAGTGCAACAGACCGCCGCTAACGACACGTTGATCGCGTATAATCGGCGAACAGATTGACGGGTGCCTTCGTTAAAGTACTTTCTGGTACCTTTGTCTATTCAGGGCCTTCATCTGTGTCAGGACCTACATCTGTGTCAGGGCCTACATCTATATAGTGGCGCGAATCACCTTTTAAAGCGTAGGACCAACCATGACAGCCCCCGCAATGACCGATGCCCTGCGCCGTGGCGCCTTATTCCTGCTGCTGGGAGAAGCCCTGCTGGCACTCATGGGCGCGCTGGTCAAAGATCTTTCCGGCGTGCTGTCTACCGAACAGATTGTCTTTTTCCGCAATATTGCCGGACTCATCGTACTGGCACCGTTGTTACTGCGTACCGGACTGAATGAGCTGAAAACCCAGCTCTGGCACTGGCACCTGCTGCGCGGACTGGTCGGCGTCAGCGCCATGTACTGTTATTTCTGGGCGCTGGCACATCTGCCGTTAACTGAGGCTTTTCTGGTAAAACTATCGGCACCGCTGTTTATGCCACTGCTGGCGCTGTGGTGGCTGAAAGAACCCGCCGGACGCCACAACTGGCTGGCCTTATTGATTGGCTTTGCCGGAGTCAGCGTCATATTACAGCCCGGCGCCGAGCATCCTGCCATGTTGAGTAACGGCGACAGCTACAGCACCGCCCTGTTGGTTGGTCTGCTCGGGGCATTTCTGGCAGCACTGGCCAAAGTCACCATCCGTCGTATGTCGGCAACCGAATCCAGCCAGCGCATTGTGTTTTATTTTGGCCTGATCGCCGCACTGGTATCGGCTCCCGGCGCGATCGTCAACTGGCAGCCGGTGCCTGATCAAACCTGGCTGTGGCTACTGGCACTCGGCATTGTCGCCACCAGCGGCCAACTGGCCCTGACCCGCGCCTACCGCATCGCACCAACCGGCAAGGTCGGTGTTTATGTTTACAGTGCCGTCATTTATGGCGCGTTGATGGGATGGTGGTTCTGGGACGAAATTCCGCCCTGGACAACCTGGGCCGGAGCGCTGTTGATTGTACTGGCCGGCTTACTCAACCTGTATGCGCCGAAATCACGCTCTGAGACTTCCATCAGATCATCATCAGGCTTGCCGCGCGAACCAGCACCGGACAAAATCTGAGCACGACGCGTCAGCAGAGCAGCATAACAATGAAACTGGCATAACTGGTCGCTCTCTTAGATATAAGTCTAATTTATGATCAAAACAGGCTTATTATTTCCTAATAATTAAATATAATGACCGTTCTAATGGATTACCAAGAATGAATCATTAATTATGTCCCGAATCGACTCATTACAAACCTTTGTCGCCGTCGTGCGCTCGCGCAACTTTACTTCGGCAGCCGATTCTCTGGGCGTGACCCCATCGGCCGTCAGCAAGCAGATCAGCGGTCTGGAAGAACGCCTCGGTGTGCGCCTGCTGAACCGCACCACCCGCTCAGTCAGCCCGACCGAAGCCGGGCAGATGTTCTATCAGCATTGTGAAAATATCCTTGAGTCGATCACTGAAGCAGAAAAACTGGTGACCGACTTTGATATCACCCCCCGTGGGCGCCTGCGCATCACCGCCATGTCGAACTTCGGCCGCCGCGAGCTGGCGCGCATGTTTACCGATTTTGCGCAGAAATACCCCGACATCAGCTTCGATCTGCACATTTCTGACCGCCCACTGGATATTGTTAAAGAAGGCTACGACTTTGCCCTGCGCCTTGGCTCGCTGGAAGATTCACGTTTAATCGCCAAACCGGTTGCTGAGCAAAGCATTGTGATTTGTGCATCTAAAGAGTATCTGGAACGCTGGGGAACGCCGGAAAAACTGGAAGACCTCAACACCCACCGCATTCTCATTGTCGCCAACGCCGAATACGCCCGCATCAACTGGCTGCGTCAGTTTGAAAAAGATCATGGCTTCAGCCTCTCCAGCGTCGAACGCAAATTAGCGGTCAACGATATTGATCTGGTGTACGAAGCCTGTCTGGCGGGCATGGGCATTACCGCCCTGCCGACCTACATTGCCGAGCGGCACCTGGAAAGTGGTGAACTGGTGAGATTATTTCCGGAAGTGGATATTCCGGTGCGCAGCATCAAAGTGGTCTTCCCGCAAAACCGCTATTTGGCCAATAAAAGCCGCGCTTTCCTCGACTTTATTACCGCTTACTTTGACGACCCAAGCCAGAGCAGCTGAGGCGTAAAAAGCACATCGGTGCACACGAGCAGATAAGAAAACGGGCCTGTAAAGAGGCCCGTTTTTATTGGCTTAACGCTGCTGTTCGGTCGCGTTAGCGCAACACATTATTCCTGTGGCAACAGCTGCGGCGCGCAACGCTCATAAAACACCCGTGGTACCTGGGCAATTTTACGCTCGTCATAATCAAAAAATACGATACCGGTTTTGGCTTTCACCACCTGCTTTTCCTGCGCCTGATTTTCCACGCTGTAAATAAAATCGCAGCCATATTTATTGAAGTCGGTCACGCCAACGTGAAACGTCAGCACCTCACCGACAAAAGATTCAGCGGTAAAACACACCACCAGATCCGACACCATCAGGCCGATGCCACCAATATTAAATTCGCCAAAACCGTGCTCGCGCAAAAAACGCAAACGGGCTTCGTGCAGCAGCGACACCATGCGGTCGTTGCCCACATGATTGCCGTAATTAATTTCTGTTACCCGCACATCCAGTGTCGTACTGAAGGTAAATTCATCGGGTAATTCGAGTTGTACTCTGGCCAAAACAGCCTCCTGATCGTCTGTTTTGCTGTTATTGCAGCAAAATCCGGGGAATTATTCTGGCAACTGCGATTCCAATGCGGTCTACTATACCGCAGCAGCCGGGGTGTGCAGATGAGCCATGCGTCTAACGTCAGCTCTTTGCGGTTTACACCAATGGCACCCAAACGGATGTTCAGCCCGCCTGCAAGTCAGGCAAAACAATAAGGGCAAACACCGTAACGGTACGTGCGTACAGGGCTAACCCTGACGGAGCGCCGGCATGATAACGGCGCCCGGCGCACAGTACAAACAGATAACAACAAGGAAATCTGGCAACGACTATGCTTTCCATCTGCTTCCGCACATTGAACATTGCGCTGCTCTTTACAGCGCTGCTGACGGCTCAGCTGAGCCAGGCAACCATCCCGGAAATTGCTCCCGGCACGGCCTTTAAGCCCCTCGAACCCACCCGCGATCACGCCATGATCACCCAGCAGATTATGAATAATCTGTTGCGTGGCCATTACGAGCATCAGCGTCTGGACGACAAACTGTCCTCACGGGTACTGGATATTCTGTTCGACGATATCGACAGCACCCGCAGCTACCTGCTGGCCGCTGACATCAAAGAGTTCGAGCAGTACCGCTATAGCCTCGACGAAGCACTGAACCGGGGCGATATGCGCCCGGCATTCACTATTTTTAACCGCTTCCAGCAACGGGTATCCGAGCGTCTGTCGTTCCTGCTCAACGAGCTGCACAACAACGCCGCCAATTATCACTTTGATACCGACGAGCGTCTCGACCTCGACCGCGAAAAAGCGCCATGGGCCACCACCAAAGCAGAACTCGACGATCTGTGGCGCAAGCGTCTGAAAAACTCCATTCTTAACCTGAAAATGGCCGGTAAAGAAAAAGACGCCATTCTTGATTTATTGAGCAAGCGTTACCAGAACCAGCTGAACCGCGTACATCAGTCACAACCTGAAGACGCCTATCAGACCTTTATGAATGCCGTTACCCGCGCCTTCGATCCGCACACGCAGTATTTCTCACCGCGCAACACAGAGAACTTCAACATCAATATGAGCCTGTCGTTACAGGGGATTGGTGCGGTGCTGCAAACCGAAGACGAACACACCAAAGTGGTGCGTCTGGTGCCTGCGGGTCCTGCTGACAAAGCCGGTAACCTGCAACCCGCCGATAAAATCATCGGTGTGGGTCAGGCTGAAGGCGATATCGTGGATGTTATCGGCTGGCGTCTGGATGAAGTGGTTGAGCTGATCCGTGGGCCGAAAAGCACCACCGTACGTCTGGAAATTCTGCCTGCCAATTCCAGCGGTACCGACAGCAAAATCGTTTCCATTGTGCGCGATGAAGTCAAACTGGAAGAACAGTCCGCCCAGAAAGACCTTATCGAAGTCAAAGATGGCGACGTTACCCATAAAATCGGGGTGATTGATATTCCAACGTTCTACATCGACTTTCAGGGTCGCATGGAAAACAAACCGGATTATAAAAGCACCACGCGTGACGTCACCGTGCTGATCAATGAACTGAAAGAAGAAGGTATCGACGGCCTGATCATCGACCTGCGCAATAACGGCGGCGGCTCACTGGAAGAAGCCATCACCCTGACCGGTTTGTTTATTCCGCAAGGCCCGGTGGTGCAGGTACGCAGTACCCACGGTCGCGTTGAAGTTCTGCCTGACCAGGACCCTTCGGTACTGTACGACGGCCCGATCACTGTATTGGTTAACCGCCTCAGTGCGTCCGCCTCGGAAATTTTTGCCGGTGCGATTCAGGATTATGGCCGCGGTTTAATTGTCGGTGGCCAGACCTTTGGTAAAGGCACCGTACAGAGCCTGCGCCCACTGCGTTCCGGTCAGCTGAAAATCACCCAGGCTAAGTTTTACCGGGTATCCGGTGACAGCACCCAGCATCAGGGCGTTATCCCGGATATTCTGTTCCCGTCGCTGTTCGACAAAGAAAAAATTGGCGAAAGTGCGCTGGAAGAAGCGCTGCCGTGGGACACCATCCGTCCGGCAGAATACAGCAGCTATAAAGGTATTGGTGCCACATTACCCGCGTTGCGTCAGCGTCATCAGAACCGTATCGAACACAATCCTGACTTCCGCTTCCTGCGTGAACAAAAAGCGTTAATCACTGAACTGCGTCAGCAAACTCAGGTATCGCTGAATGAAAAAGTGCGCGAACAGGAACGCAAAGCCAATGACGACAAGCGTCTGAAACTGGAAAACGAACGCCGCAAAGCCAAAGGTATGACGTTGTTAACCAGCATTGACGATGAAGAAACCGATAACGCCGCTGAGGCTGAAAAGAAAGACGATAAAAAACCGGAAGAAGACGATGCCCTGCTGATCGAAGCCGGACACATTCTGGTGGATTATATGAACATTCAGACAGCCAGCATGACGGCGCAACGCGAAGCGAAATGATGGGCTGAGGTTGTGCGCAGACACAACGCAGCCCGCTGATCGCTCTGCGGTACTACCGATTAATATGGCAATACCGTTTGGGGTGACCATAAGGTCACTCCAAACGACATCATCAATCCTCTCCCCTTCCGCCCTGCCCAGCACAAAAAACAGCGATTCCATGCCTCATGAATGGCAGCGGCTGAGTGTTTATTCCCTGAAAGCATCGCGACAGACGTTGTTCAACATCCCGGATATGTCAATTTTGCTTTGCAAATATTTGCGCAACCTAACCCGGTTTCTCTGGGCCCGGCCAAGTCGGCGCGATATTGTGGAAACAGGTTACGCAACGGAGGAAGCATTATGGTTATTGAAATCCAGACACGGAATATCCACCTGAGCAACAGACTGCGCGGTTTGCTGCGTAAACGCGTCGAACGGGCGTTCGACCGGCTGCAGCATCATGTGCAGAAAGTCTGCATTCGCCTTGCAGATGTTAATGGTCCCAAAGGGGGAATCGACAAGAGTTGTCTGTTTCATGTGTCGCTGAGTGATCATCCTGACGTTGTTGTCCGCAGTCAGGCGAGCGAACTGGAAATCGCGATTAATAAATCCGCAGCACGCTCTTCCCGGGCACTGATGCGCCGTATCGGTAAGCGTCGTGCCAAACAACCAACCACTTCAATCAACGACGTACTCGAAGCCTGACAAAGGATGATAAACCTGGCCGGTGTCCGGGAGATCCCCCCCGAACCGGCCTCCTTACTCCGAACCAGAATCCGGTCGGCCATGGCAATTAAACGCCGCCGGTGTACTATAAAAGTCTGTATCGCGGCCGGAATGACTGAATGACACTGCTGCTGCTGTATCTTGCCATTGCGATTGGCGTCTCATTTTTATGCTCCATCCTTGAAGCAGTATTACTGTCGATCACGCCCAGCTACAGCCAAAAGCTTCAGGCCGAAAAACCTCGCCAGAGTCAGCGTATCATCCGGGTACGGGAGAATCTTGACGAGTCTTTATCCAGTATTCTTATCCTTAACACCTTTGCTCATACCATGGGAGCTGCTGGCGTCGGCTCACAAGCCGTGCAGATATTTGGCGCCCAATGGGAAACACTGATCGCGGTCATTCTTACCCTGGTGATTCTCTATTTCTCTGAAATTATTCCGAAAACGCTCGGGGCAACCTTCTGGCGGCAACTGGCCCTGCCAGCCTGCGACATTATCAGTGGGTTAGTGCTTCTGGTTTATCCCTTAGTGTGGCTGTCGACCCGCCTGACCAAACTGTTTAACGCCGACAAAAATAATGCCATCACCCGGGAAGAAATTATCGCTCTGGCGTCACTGGTGCATAAAGACGGCAACCTGTTTTCTCAGGAAAATGAGTATCTGGCCAACCTGCTGACGTTAAGGGAAGTGAAAACAGAACAAATTCTCACCCCTCGCAGTGTTGTGCATATGCTGGACGCAGAGATGACCATCAGTGAGGCACTGGACAATCCGAAAACCCAGCAGTTCAGCCGTATTCCGGTCTATCAGAAACAGATTGATCATATTCTCGGCAAGGTTATCCGCACCGATCTCTATCAGGCAGAACGTCAGGGACACGGCAATGAGCCCGTCAGCAGCATGATCAAACCGATTCATCGTGTATCCGAAAAAATGCCGGTGCACAGCTTACTCGACACCTTTATTAAACAACGGGCACATTTATTTCTGGTTACAGATGAATTCGGCCAGACGGCCGGAGTCGTCGCGCTGGAAGATGCGATTGAAACGTTGCTGGGCCGGGAAATCATCGACGAAAGCGATAAAGTTACCGATATGCAGGCTCTGGCTCGTTCTAACTACCGTAAGCAACTGCGTCAGGGGAAAAATAAAACGTAATGTTCAGTGCTGCTACGGTATAAAAAACACGCACCGCGTGGTTTTTATACCGCTTAATATCAGCGAATATTCAGCGCCTGGCGCAATTCACCATCACTGAACATGCGCTCCCAGACGTTATCCAGCACTTCGTTAACCCATTTCTGGTTGTATTCCATTGCCGGTGAGGCGGCCAGAGAGCGTGTCGCACTGGCGCTGTATGGTTTAGTAAAGGTTTTTTCATTATCCATTACGGTAACCATAAAGCGCATTTTCATGCCGCATTCATTAACGATCGCGCCTTCGTTACACTGATAAGAAAATTCCTCAACGGTCAGCTGTACGCGCACCGGATCAACCGGACTGGCCGCACCGAAACCTAAAGTTTTCAGAGAGTCCTGCATCCGCGCCGTTAACACATCGGTTAATGGTTTATCAGACAGCAGAGGGGAATTTTCAGGAGCACGACCACCACGGTGACCCAGTACATCGGCGCCTTGTCCACGCTCATCCACGACCCGCACCAAAGCATCGCGCTGAATCGACGGCATACCGCCGGGCACACTGACACTTTCATTCAGGGCAATGGTTTGTGGTGCCAGCACACAACCACTCAGACCCGCCGCCATAGTGCCAGTTAACAGGCTGGCGATTACTAACTTACGCATTCGGAATATCCTTCTCTGCTCGTTTAAATACCCAGGTATCGCCGCGCGAATCTTCGTCGCTGAAGCGATAACCCGCCACATCAAAATCCTGCAGAGCTTCAGCCGTTTGCAGCTGTCTGCGGATAATGTAAGCCGTCATCAGGCCGCGGGCTTTTTTCGCGTAAAAACTGATGATTTTATACTGGCCATTTTTTTCATCTTTAAAGACCGGTGTAATCAACCGGCCGTTAAGCTTTTTCGGCTGCACCGATTTAAAATATTCATTCGACGCTAAATTAACGACCACATCAGCGTTCTGTTGTTCCAGCTGGCGGTTAAGCGCATCGGTGATGATACTGCCCCAAAAGCTGTACAGGTCCTTACCACGGGCATTGTGGAGCTTGGTGCCCATTTCCAGCCGGTAAGGCTGAATTAAATCCAGTGGCCGCAGCAAACCATACAGGCCGCTTAAAATACGTACATGGTTCTGGGCAAAATCGAGCTGGGTTTCATCCAGCGTATCAGCCTGCAACCCGGTATACACATCGCCTTTAAAGGCCAGAATCGCGGCCTTGGCATTGTCGGCATTAAACGGCAGACGCCAATCGTGGTAGCGTTGCACATTCAGCTCTGATAATGCCGGGCTGAGTTTCATCAGCGCGCTGATATCATCCGGCGAATATTGCTTAAGCACATCTACCAGCTCGGCAGAATGTTGCAGAAAATCGGCCTGAGTTGCTTTTGCCGTGGTCGGTGGCGTGTCAAAATCCAGCGTTTTGGCCGGTGACAGTAACGTCAGCATGCGGGCATCCTGTAAATGAAAACTGCGCCTATCATAACGAGTCCGACCCCATGACCCAAATAGAGTCCGCCTATGTCCCTGCTTAAACAGGATAATCAGGGTGGAATCCGCTTTGAACACAGCGCCAGCCATATCACACTGACGTTGCCTGAACCCTGGCCCGTGCTGAGTTCTGCCGTACTCAACGGCGGCTTCAGCAGCATTCGCAGTTTGCTCAATCTGCGCGTCGATCAACATGCGCCGCCCCCCTGGCCACCGGCACAACAAACACTGCAGCAGCAGGCAGAACAACTGATGCTGCCCACGCCCTGCTGCGGCATGATGACCGCCGCTTCCATGCGCTCGCTGGGTTACAGCAGCCTGAGCCTGCAACAACTGCGCGCCGAATGCTGGGTCACCGCCGGACTTTCCAATCTGCGCCGCAGCGGCGATCCGGCCGATGCCTTTGCCGGAGCCGGAACCATTAACATCTGGCTGCTGCTGCATTTCCCCCTAACACCAGCCGCCATGGCTGAAGCCCTGATCCAGCTGACCGAAGCCAAGGTTACCGCCATCCGCGATGCTGAGTTGCTCAGCCCGTTATCCAGCCTGCCCGCCAGCGGTACCGGCACCGACAGCCACGCCGTGATCTGTCCACCTCACACTACGCCAGAACAAGCCCTCGCCTTTTGCGGTAAACATACAACCGCAGGTGAACTGATTGGCCGCGTGGTACTGGACGCCTGCAAACAGAGCATCGGCCACTGCCTGCGGGCGGCGGCACACTGACCCAACCACTTCCCCATCCGCTGAGCTGCCGCAATATGACCACTTTGCCCAGCGCCTGCTGACACCTCTGCCAATGCGCCACCGGCGCCAAACTGCGAACCTGCCAGCACTGCCTGTGTTTTATCCTGCCAGGCAGTGATCCGGACACCACCCACAATAAGTACAACGATCAACACCAAGGGGCAGATTGTATGGCTAAAGATATTCAGGGGCTGGGCCTTGGCCTGGCCAGTCGTTTTGCTGGCAGCCGTTGGGCGGAAAAATACGGCCTGCGCAAACCCGCCGAGCGTATTGCTTACCTTTCTACCCGCGCCGGTTTTAAATTTTTCGGCGAGATGATGCAGAAGCGTGAAAAAAAGCAGGACAGCACCCGCGGCGAACGCCTGCCGGAACGCAAACAACAGCCATTGTTTGATCTCAGTCTGAGCGAAGAGCAGCAGATGATCCGCGACAGTGTGCGCTCTTATGCTGAAGAAATCGTGCGCTCTCTGGCCCATGACGCCGATGAAAATCTGCAGCTGCCGGAGACTTACCTGCAGGATGCCATGGCGCTGGGTCTGAATCTGTTCTCGGTACCAGAATCCATGGGCGGTGCGGCACAAAGCTACAGCCCGACCACCAGCGCGATCATTGCCGAAGAACTGGCCTGGGGCGATTTTACCCTGGCCTATACTGCCCTCGCCCCCGTGGGGGTCGCCAACGCACTGGTGCGCTGGGGCACACAACAGCAACAGCAACGCTGGCTGCCACTATGGCTGGCCGAGCAACCGGTAACCGCGGCCATTGCCCTGCAGGAACCGCACCCACTGTTCGCGCCCGACAAGCTGGCGTGCAGCGCCAAAAGCAATAAACAGGGTTATGTGCTGAACGGCGTCAAAGCGCTGGTGCCGTTTGCCGGTAAGGCCGATCTGTATCTGGTGGCTGCCCTGCTGAATGGCAAACCGCAACTGTTTATCGTGCCCGGCGACAGCCGTGGGCTGAACTTTACCCGCAGCCCGGCCATGGGTCTGCGCGCCGCCGCCACCGGCACACTGACCCTGGATAAAGTGCAAGTGAACGTCGATGCCCTGCTGGGTGGTGAAGACAGCGATTTCGATTACCGTGCCTTTGTCGATCTTGGCCAGTTGCACTGGTGCGCCCTGGCCATCGGCACCTGTCAGGCCGCGCTGGATTATCTGATTCCCTACTGCAACGAGCGTGAAGCCTTTGGCGAACCCATCAGTCACCGCCAGTCGGTGGCCTTTATGATCGCCAACATCGCCATCGAACTGGAATCCATGCGCCTGCTCACCTGGCGTGCGGCGGCGCTGGCTGAACAGGGTCAGCCATTCCACCGCGAAGCCTATCTGGCCCATGTTCTGTGCGCTGACAAAGCCATGGAGATCGGCACCAACGCCGTACAATTACTGGGCGGCCATGGCTTTACCAAAGAACATCCGGGCGAACGCTGGTATCGCGACCTGCGCATTCTGGGTTGTGTTAACAGCGGTCTGCACCTGTAAGGAGAACAGCACATGATGAATCTCGAAATCCCGAAAAAATTCCGCCCGCTGGTCAATCAAGCGCGTCAGGTAGCCGAAAATGTCTTCCGCCCGATCTCGCGCAAATACGACCGTGCCGAACACGCCTACCCGGTCGAGCTGGATATGCTCGCCGCCATTATGGATGGCATGAACGACGGCACACTGGGTGAAGGTGCCGGTGCCGGCAAACTCAAACAAGATAAGAAAAAAGCCGACGGCATCGTTAACAGCACCAACATGACCACCGTACTGGGCCTGCAGGAACTGTGCTGGGGCGATGTTGGCCTGTCGCTGACCCTGCCCCGTCAGGGCCTGGGCAACGCCGCGATTGCCGCCGTTGCCAATGACGAGCAGCTGGCACGCTTTGGTAACAAATGGGCCGCCATGGCCATTACCGAGCCCGGCTGTGGTTCCGACTCAGCCGCCATCCGCACAACCGCGGTCAAAGACGGCGATCATTACGTACTGAACGGCGAAAAGATTTACGTCACCTCCGGTGAGCGCGCCGAAGCCGTGGTGGTCTGGGCCAGCCTCGACCGTAATATCGGTCGCGCTGCGATTAAATCGTTCGTGGTGGAAAAAGGCACGCCCGGCATGGAAGTGGTGCGTCTGGAAAAGAAACTCGGCATTAAAGCGTCCGATACCGCCGCCATTACTTTTACCGATTGCCGCGTTCCCGCTGCCAACCTGTTAGGGTCGCCGGAAATTAATGTCGATCAGGGCTTTGCCGGTGTCATGCAAACCTTCGACAACACCCGTCCGGTGGTGGCCGCTATGGCCGTGGGTCTGGCCAAAGCCGCTCTCGACCGCAGCCGTGAGCTGCTGAAAGAATACGGTATCAGCGCCCGTTACCGCACCAGCATTAAAAACAGCAGCCAGATCGAAGCGCAGCTGTACCGCTACGAAGCCGACTGGGAAGCCGCACGTCTGCTGACCTTAAAAGCCGCGTGGATGGCGGATAACGGTATGCCCAATTCGAAAGAAGCGTCGATGTCAAAAGCCAAAGCCGGTCGCAGTGCCAACGCCATTACCCTGGGATGCGTTGAGCTGCTCGGATCGTTGGGTTACAGCGAAGATGAATTACTGGAAAAATGGGCGCGGGACTCAAAAATTCTCGATATTTTTGAAGGCACGCAGCAAATTCAGCAACTGATTATTGCCCGCCGTTTATTGGGTAAAAGCTCAGCCGAATTACGCTGATTTGCACACTATTCAGAGGTGCCCTAGATAAAACCTGACATAAATCCTGTGGCCCGGCCTGCAGGATTTATGTCATTCTGAAATTTATAACAAAAAAGAAATCACCACAGGTCCGTTCCATGAATCGCTCAGCCATTACGTCTCCCGATCTGTCTGCACAGACGGTCAGCCAGCAGCCCTTAAAACCACGCAACGTCAGTCTGCTGAATATTATCCGTAACGCCGTCGGCGGCTTACCGGATATCGGCGTTACCCTGAAAGGCGTACTTGCTCTGGTAACGACTAAGCCGGAAAAGAAACAATCCATTGGTTTATTACTGGAACAACACGCCGCCAAACAGCCGGATCATATTGCTATCCGCTATCAACAGCAGAAAATCAGTTATCGCCAACTGAACGAAAAAGTAAACCAACTGGCGCATTACTTTGCCAGCCAGGGCATCGCCCACGGCGATACCGTTGGCGTGATGCTGGAAAACCGCCCGGAAACGCTGCTGGCGGTACTGGCTACAGTAAAACTCGGCGCTATTGCCAGTATGTTTAATACGTCACAGCGCGGTGAAGTGCTGGAGCACAGCATTAATCTGGTCACCCCCAAATTATTGATTATCGGCGAAGAAATGCTGGGCAATGTGGCGACGATAGAGCACTCGCTGCCAGCGGCATTAAAAAAGCAACTGTATTTCTGGCAAGACGGTCCGGCCAGCCAGCACGAATGTCCGGGTCATTATCAGAATCTGGAACAGGTGATTGCTGCACAAGCCAAGAATAATCCGGCGACGACCCAACAGGTGAAAATGCACCAGCCCTGTTATTACATTTTCACCTCCGGTACCACGGGCCTGCCCAAAGCCTCGGTCATGAGCCATTACCGCTGGTTTAAATCCATGGCGGGCATGGGCCTGGCATCAATGAAATTACGCAAGGACGACGTGCTCTACGTCAGCCTGCCGCTGTATCACAACAACGCTTTAACTGTATCGCTGGCCGCTGTTCTCGGTGCCGGTGCCTGTATTGCGATTTCGCGTAAATTCAGTGTGTCGCGCTTTTGGGATGAAATCCGTGAACACGGTGCCACCGGCTTTTGTTATATCGGTGAATTATGCCGTTATCTGCTGAATACTGCGCCATCGGATAAAGACCAACAGCATAAAATCCGCGTCATTATTGGTAACGGTCTGCGTTCCGATATCTGGATGGAATTCAAACAACGCTTCAATATTAAACACATTAACGAATTTTACGGTGCCAGTGAGTGCAACCTGGTATTTACCAATGCGTTAAATCTGGATCAGACCGCCGGTATCTGCCCGCTGTCATACAACATCGTGGCCTACGATATTGAAAACGATGAACCCCTGCGGGATAAAAAAGGCTTTATGCTGCCGGTAAAAAAAGGCGGCACCGGCCTGTTAATTACCGAGGTCAACGATAAGCAACCGTTCGAAGGGTACACCGACGCCGACGCCAGCCAGAAAAAACTGTTCCGCGATGTGTTTAAAAAAGGCGATTGCTGGTTTAACAGTGGCGACCTGGTACTGAACCAGGGCTTTAAACACGTCGCCTTTGCCGACCGGTTGGGGGATACCTTCCGCTGGAAAGGCGAGAACGTCGCCACCACCGAGGTGGAATCTATCCTGATGGAATTTACCGATATCGAACATGCAGTGGTGTACGGTGTTGAAGTGCCACATACCGATGGCCGTGCCGGTATGGCCGCACTCACCCTGCGTGCCGGTGCCGATATAGACTGGAGCGCTCTGACCCGCCATCTGCGCGAGAAATTACCGGCCTACGCCATTCCGTTATTTTTGCGTCTGCGTCCGCAGGAAGAAGTCACCGGTACGTTTAAATACCGCAAAGTGGAATTAAAAGACGAGGCTTTTCATCTGGCTAAGGTCAGCGATCCGCTGCTGGTTCTGGCCGGTAAACATGAGCCTTACCAGCCATTAACCGCAGCGCTGGAACAAGCCATTAATGACGGCCAACTCAGCCTCTGAATGGATTTTTCTGCCCGGATGGCCGGGCAGTTTCAGGCAACAGCCCACAGCCGTTTACTGCTGTGGGCTGTCTATCATGTCGCCCAACGCCTGCAGATCGAAAGGCTTGGTCATATAACCATCCACCCCCGCATCCTGTGCCTGACGGATCTGATCAGGCAAGGCATCTGCACTGACCCCATAAATACGCGCATGGCGTAACTCAGGAATCGCCCGTAATTTTTTCAGCACATCCAGGCCATGAATATCGGGCAGGCGCATATCCAGTAAAATCACATCCGGTGTGTGTTGCAGGGCCATATTCACCCCTTCCTGACCGGTACGGGCAATGGCCACTTCCATGTTATCGCGGCGCTTCAGCCCCAACTCGACAAAACGGGCGTTAATCGGGTTATCTTCGATATACAGCACACGGCGATGGGTATCGGCCATCAATGCGGCAGATTCATCTGCGGTATTGGGGCTGGCCATACCGGGGGCTGGCTGTATGGCATTAAAAGAGTACAGCGGTGATGCCTGCGGCAACTCCAGCCAGAAGCAACTGCCCTCGCCTTCACGGCTGCTGAAATCCAGTACACCATTCATGCGGCTGGCCAGTACCCGACTGATTACCAGCCCCAAGCCACTGCCTTCAATGCTGCCTTGCTCGGCTCCCAAACGCTGAAACGGCGTAAAAAGATCGGCCTGCCGTTCTTCTGCAATACCGCAGCCGGTATCGCGGATGCTGATGCGCAGGCGACCGGATGCGGTGTTTTCAATCCGGATATCCACATGGCCATCGGCACGGTTGTATTTAATGGCGTTACTGAGCAGATTGAGCACAATCTGCTTGCAGCGTACCCGATCCGCACACACCCAGGGTTCGGCCACCGCACTGTGCATGCGGATACGGATACCGCGGGCAAAGGCACTGCCCCGCACCATCTCCTGGCATTCTTCCAGTAATGCCAGCAGCGCGACCGCTTCACTCTGCGGTTCCTGAACATGCCCTTCGAGCTTAACCAGATCCAGTACCTGATCGACCAGCGCCACCAGATGTTTACCGGCCCGCTCAATCAGCTCAATCGCTTCTTTTTGATCGGCATTGTGCAACTCCGCTTTCAGCAGCTGGCTGAAACCAATCACCGCGTTCAGTGGCGTGCGCAACTCATGACTTAGCCCGGCAATAAAGCGGGCATTCTCGGTTAAGGCCTGACCAGCGGCGGTGGGGGTTTGCGTACCGTAGGGTGACTCGCCAACCGCAGCAGCAGTATTTGACGATGCCGCGTCGGCGCTACGCGGATTAGCCGTAAGCAATATCAGTTTCTGCTCATCCTGCAGGTGAAGCTGTAACTGCAGTTGCCAGTCGTCTTCATACCAGCGCGATTCCTGCAGCCCATCGAGTACCTGAAAATGGCGGAACCACTCAACAAAGCCTTCCGACTCCAGCAGCTTTACATTACAGCCCGTCACCGAGCGGGCACTGAGACCAAAGCGGCGGCCGTAGGCATCATTAGCCTGCAGCACTTCACCGTCCGAGGTTAACAAAGCCAGAGGCTGTGGCAGCACATTCAACAGGTGTACATCCGCGCCCGGAGCAGAATGGCTGAGCACCGGCAGTGCCGAAATGTCCAGCCGGATGGCGACAATGCCCATGGCTTCGCCTGCACCGTCACGCAGCACGTTTTTACTGGTCAGAAAACTGATCGCCCCAGCGCTGGTATGATCTGCGCCACCGCGGTCGGTTGTATCTGTCGCCGCACGCTGAGTGCCGACAAAGGGTTCGATAAAAACCCGCGCGCCATCGGCATGGCTGACTTCATCATCCGTTCGTTGCTGCAACGCCGCCCATTGCGGGGTAAACAGCTCACGGTCACTGCGGCCTGCCGCATCCCGTGAACGGATACCCAGCAGGCTTTCAGCGCGATGATTGAGCAACAGATAGCGTCCCTGCATATCTTTAACCGTTACCGCCGCCGGAGTGTGATCCAGCACGCTGCCAAGCCAGGCATGGTCGCCTTGCTGCAGACGTTGATAATCCGGCTGCGATGCCGCCAGGTCGTGCACAATCGCAGTAAAACTGCGCGCACCACCCAAATTCATTTCACTGACCGATAAATGCAGCAGAAATTCGTCACCGTTTTTACGCAGCCCCGGCAGCTCCCGCCCACGGCCCATAACGGTGGCATGGCCATCAAGCAGATACTGGCGGATATACCCCTGATGCCGCTGACCATGACGCTTGGGCATCAGCATGGCAATGTCCTGTCCCAGAAGCTCATCGGCGTCGTAGCCAAAAATGCGGCATAACGCAGGATTGCAGGCCTGAATTTCTCCTTCGCTGTTAATGCTGACAATTCCTGCCGCAGCCGTATCAAACAACACCTGATACAGCTCGCTGTCGTTTTTCATATTCAGGCGGGTCACCATCTGTCTGACCCGACCATAAAGACTTGGCATCCTTTGCAACTCCCAATACTTGGTACTATTGTTCAGCACATCCGATACTGATTACAATTCACTCAACTGTAGACCATAAAACCACACAAAGTAAATGGTATTTGGCGGTAATGGAAGATCCCCACAGGCCAATACGGAGAAACATATCCAGCCGCAAACCTTGTGATAACGCTGACCCCGCTTTCCTGTATCTACAGCCCTTAATCCAGAGACTGAACCTGCTGTAAAGCTTGTGATAGCACGCACCCGCTTCCTGCCCCCGTATCCGCTTAATCAGGAGACTGAACCTGCTGTAAAGCTTGTGGTAGCACGCACCCGCTTCCTGCCCACGTATCCGCTTAATCAGGAGACTGAACCTGCTGTAAAGCTTGTGGTAGCACGCACCCGCTTCCTGTCCCCGTATCCGCTTAATCAGGAGACTGAACCTGCTGTAAAGCTTGCGGTAGCACGCACCCGCTTCCTGTCCCCGTATCCGCTTAATCAGGAGACTGAACCTGCTGTAAAGCTTGTGATAGAATGCGCCGCTTTCCTGCACCGGCCGCCATGTTGGCTGCCCTGACTGAATTCAACGAGGATGACCCGATGACCGTAGCGGTTGGTATCATCATGGGCTCTAAGAGCGACTGGCCCACCATGCAACACGCAGCAGATATGCTGGATAAACTGGGTGTGGCTTATGAAGTAAAAGTGGTGTCTGCCCACCGCACGCCGGATCTGCTGTTTGATTACGCCAAAACCGCTCAGGGCCGTGGTATCAAAGTGATCATCGCCGGAGCCGGTGGCGCGGCTCACCTGCCGGGCATGTGTGCCTCACAGACCTCGTTGCCGGTACTCGGCGTGCCGGTTAAATCCCGCGCCCTGAGCGGCCTGGATTCGCTGCTGTCCATCGTGCAGATGCCCGGTGGAGTTGCCGTTGGTACTCTGGCCATCGGCGATGCCGGAGCGAAAAACGCCGGTCTGCTGGCTGCCCAGATTCTGGCCACCAGCGACAATGCCCTGCTGGCTAAAATCGACGCCTTCCGCGCCGAACAGACCGACAGCGTGCTGGCCGAACCCGATCCGCGCACCGCACTGTAAGCGTTAACGACCTATCCGGGCCCGGTACTGCCGGGCCCGACTTTTCTGAGAGTGAAGAAGCATGAAAATCGGTATTTTAGGTAACGGCCAGCTGGGCCAGATGCTGTCTGACAGTGTGCAGGACATCAGCGATATTGAAGTATCGCTGTACGATCTGCGTGCCCACAGCGACGAAGCTCTGGATGCATTTCTGGCAAGCGTTGAGCGCGTATCGTTCGAAACCGAAAATATCCCGGCACACATCGTTGCCCGTCTGGAAAGCGTTGCTGACAAGCTGTATCCCAGCCTGAAAGCGCTGAAAACCTTCCAGAACCGTCTGCTGGAAAAAACTGCCCTGCGTGCCGCCGGCATCGACACCGCCGATTTCTGTGCCGTTAATTCACTCGACGATCTGCACGCCGCGGTAGAACAGCTGGGCCTGCCCATCGTGCTGAAAACCACCACCGAAGGTTACGACGGTAAAGGTCAGTACGTACTGCGCAGCCCGGCCGATGCCGAACCGGCCTGGGCCGCCATTGGCGGACGCGAACTGATCGCCGAAGCCTTTGTCAGCTTCGAGCGCGAAACCTCCGTCATCGCCAGCCGCGACATTAACGGCAATATGGTGATCTGGCCGATGACCGAAAACGTACACCACGAAGGCATTCTGCGTTATTCGCTGTTCCCTGCCGCCGACCTCAGTGCCGAAAAAGCCGAACAAGCCGAGCGCTATATCCGCCAGCTGGCCGACAGCCTCGACTATGTAGGCACAATCACCCTGGAACTGTTCGACACCGCAAGCGGCCTGGTCGCCAACGAAGTGGCACCGCGCGTACACAACTCCGGCCACTGGTCGATTGAAGGTGCCACCACCAGCCAGTTCCGCAACCATATGCTGGCGATTGCCGGTCGCGCACTGGGTGACACCACGGCCAAATACCCGGCCGTTGCCATGCTCAACGTGATCAGTGATGAAACCCCGGCCGAAAAAGCCGCCACCATCGGCAACGCCTTCCGCCACTCCTATGGCAAAGAAGCGCGCCCGGCGCGTAAACTCGGCCACGTTACTGTGGTTGCCAAAAACGTTGCCGAACGTGACAACACCATCGACCAACTGGCAGATTTAATTCCTGCCGGTGTCTGGAAACGCTAAGGAGTTTTTTTATGGCCAAGTCATTACAGGAACAGCTGCTGGCAGCCGGCTTGATCGATAAACAAAAAGCGAAAAAAGCCGCCAAAGAACTGAAAAAACAAGATCACCTGCAACGCACCGGACAAGACAACCAGCTTGACGAAGCCAAGGCCAAAGCCGAAGCCGTGCGCAAAGAAAAAGCCGAGCGTGACCGCGCACTCAACCGCCAGAAAGAAACCGAAGCACAGCAAAAAGCCATTGCTGCGCAAATTAAACAGCTGATCCAGACCAACGCCATCAAAAGCGAATACGCCGATATTAAATATCAGTTTGTTGATGGTAAAAAAGTGAAACAACTGTACGTTGATCAGGCCGTCTGGGACCGCTTAAGCCGTGGCCAACTGGCCATCATTGCGCTGTTTGTTAACCCCAGCCAGAAAAGCTACGAAGTGATTCCGCTGCAGATTGCTGAAAAAATCCGCCAGCGCGACGAAAACTATTTTATTGTGATTGCCGAAAGCAGCCACGGTGAGATGGAAGAAGACGATCCGTATGCGGCGTATCAGATTCCTGATGATCTGATGTGGTAATTCATGGTTAATAAGAAGCCCGCGGATGCGGGCTTTTTTGTGGCTGCCCTCTCGTTTCTACGCTCCGCGTGGGAATGCAACTGTGCCCACAAGGACTCCCACGCAGAGCATGGGAGCCAGATGAGAGCATGGGGCCAGATGAAATCTACCCTCTCGTTCCTACGCTTCGCGTGGGAATGCAACTGTGCCCGCAAGAACTCCCACGCAGAACATGGGAGCCAGATGAGAGCATGGAAGCCAGATGAAATCTGCTACTCGCAGCGATGCATACCTTCAAGCCACACCTGATACCGCTCTTTTGCCCTGTCAGTAACCCGAATGGTTTTACCGGCAATCCATACCGGGCTGTATCTGCGGTTCAGTATGGCAATATTGATTGTCTCGCCCTGATCAGAGGTACAGCCATCACCGCCCATACAGCGCAGATTCCGCAGCCAGCGCTTATCCTGAAAGTAATATGAATGCCCGTTACGGGTGAGCTTCACAAGATCAATCAGCACTTCGCCGTTTCCCGGTTCAATATAAGCTAAAAGCTCGCGAATCTTATGTTTCACAGGGATTGTGCTTCATAGGGGTTGTGCTTCATAGCGACTGAGATTTCATTTTTATTTCCAAGTGACAATTCAATCACTGGACTCATTTTTCTGCATCCATTAAAGCGGGGGACAACCTCAGTGTGAATTAAAATGGTTATTCTATTTATTTTTAATCTGTCCTGAACGCTTTTTTATAAAAATTCTCGTTTGAAACGCCGAACTTTTGTACGCATATTTTTCATAGGAGATGACGTATTGAACTGAATCATGCGACCAAGAGTCCATTGTTCATACCAAGCAATACCATACAGCTCATGATCAGTTAAACCTGAAATAAGTAAAAGTATTTCATTTATCGCAGACTCTAATTCAACAAGCAGATCATCGTATTTCCAGTCACGATACTCTTCGTGAAAATGTTCAGCGAGTATCCCCAGTTGATTCCATTTATAACCCGTTTCAGGGAAATCCACATGCTGATTTTCAGATTTCAGGTGATGCCATTTAAGAACCAGTTTCCCCCAACCAATCAAGTAAGCAACCGTATCACTAACGCTAATCATCGTACCCTTAATGTTTCCCTCGACCGCGGATTTACGCGCCTTGCTTTCTGGAATGGAGCGATAATCAGCCATTAGTTTTGGAAATATTGAGTTTATGGCCAGCTCCAATTCTTCCTTGTTCTTGGGTACAGAAGACAATATAGATCTCCATTAACATAACAATCTATTAACGTGCATGCGCATTTATTAGCGTCGGCATTCAGGCCTTGTACATAAACTTGTAAATCAATTCCACAACCTGTTGATTTGAATATCAAATAAGCTAACACCAGCCTGAAAAACGAGCAAGCGCGAATAAGCCCCTGTTCTACAGGCATCGCAGCTATGGATTGCTGCTATACCCGCGCACCGCATTAATCCGCGCAAATACCAGCGCGCCCAGGGTCAGAATGGCGTACAGCACCAGCATAAAGATCAGCTGCTCCGGGTTGTCGGTGTATTCAAAATGCAGAATCAGGCCGCCACCAATGGCCAGACCGATAATGGATAACAGGGTAATAAACAGCGATGAATCGGTCAGTTTGCGGATGCGGAAGTTGGCAATGGCCATTAACAATGACACCAGCAAAAAGGTAACGCTGCCGAATTCGAGTATGACTTTTAAGCCGCCGGCTAAAATCAGACCCATAGCCAACACCGCCATCATGGCGATGGCCGCCACCGGTATATTATTGCTGCGTTTTTCCAGACTTTTCGGGAAGAAGCCATCACCGGCAATCACCGCCACCTGGCGTGAGGCGCCGAATAAGGTGCCGTTAATGGCGCTGCTGGTTGCCAGCACCGCCCCCAGCACTACAATATCGGCGCCGATATGGCCGAGTATTTTTCCGGCTCCGGCGGCCAGTGCGTATTCTTCGTTGGCGATAATATCGGCGGCGGGAATGGCCAGAATGGCGGCCACAGCAATCACCACGTACAGGGTAATGGCAATGGCGATGGCGCTGTAAATAGCGCGTGGGATATTTTTCTCGGGGTGTTCCATTTCTTTAACGGCGTTGATCACCAGCTGAAATCCTTCGTAGGCCACAAAAGTGACGGCTGCGACGGTAAGAATATTCAGCCAGGAAAATTCAATATCCGGATGAATAAGCAGTTCGCTCAGGCTGGTTTCGCGATGCAGCAGTAAAATAACGGCAATCAGCAGTAATAAAATCAGTTTGCTGTACACCATAATGTCTTCAATTTTACCCATACCGCGCACGCTCCAGACATTGATCAGGGTAAATAACGCGATCACACCACAGGCCACCGCTTTGCGCAGATCGTTATTATCGGCAAAACCGGTGCCGCTTAACGCATAGGAAGCAAAGGTGTAGGCATAGAGGGCAATGGTGCTGATATAACCGAAAATCACGTACCAGCCAATCAGCGCGGCAGCCAGTGGCGAGTTGGGAAAGGTGCGTTTAAAAAAACCGTAGGTCGCGCCTTCGTCACGATAGTACACGCCCAGTTTTACGTACGAGTATGCGGCTAACGCCGCAATTAAACCGCCCGCCAGAATCGCCAGCGGCGTATAGGGGCCGATCAGCGCAACGGAAATACCGAGAATGGTAAAAATACCGCCCCCCACCATGCCGCCCAGGGCAATGGCCACTAATTCAGGCAACCCCAGTGCTTTGCCTTCGGTTTTGGCTTGCAGCCATAAGGGTAATTTCATCAGGTACTCCGGTGCGGTGATTCTGGGCAAGGACTGAACAACAACTGAACAGAGTTAAAAAAGCCGAGGGGTTTTCTGCAGAAATTCTGTTTCATCAGCACGAATAATCCTATGACTTATATCACTGGGCATGCATATGAAAAAGCTCTAAGGTAAGGCCTCAGCTGTCACTACAGGAAGTCATACCGTGAAAAAACTGCTGATATCTGCCGCAGTGGTGGTGGCTGTTGTCGCCGCGTTTATCCTGCGACCGGCCAAGCCGATTGAAGTACGCATGGCCAAAACCAGCCAGGGTCTGGTTGAAGCTCTGGTCTCTAATACCCGCTCCGGCACGATTAAAGCCTGCCAGCGTTCCCGCCTTTCTCTGGCGTTGGGTGGCCAGGTTAACCATCTGTATGTCGATCAGGGCGATAAAGTCGAATCCGGTACATTATTGCTGGAATTATGGAACGACGATTTAAAAGCCGCTCTCGAACAAAGCAACGCTCAGGTGCGCATGGCCGAACTGAATAAAGCCTCCGCCTGCCGTCAGGCTCAGGCCGATGAGCGCGAAGTAAAACGCCAGCGTGAATTATTCAAAAAACAACTGGCCTCGGCCGAACAGCTCGACCGGGTAGAAACCAGTGCCGAAATTACCCGCTTAAGCTGCCAGCAGAATGAAGCTCAGGTGCAGAATGCCAAAGCCAGCGTAGCGGTGCAGCAGGCGCGCTTAGCGCAGACACAATTGCGCGCGCCGTTCGCCGGTATTGTTGCCGAAGTGAATGGCGAGGTCGGCGAATACGCCACCCCTTCTCCGCCAGGTGTTGCCACCCCCCCCGCCATTGATCTGATCGACGAGCGCTGCCTGTATGTGCGCGCACCGATCGACGAAGTGGACGCCTCGGTCATCCGTGTCGGTATGGATGCACGGGTTACGCTCGATGCTTTCCGTGATCAGGCCTTTACCGGCAAGGTCAGCCGCATTGCCCCTTACGTGGAAGATAAAGAAAAGCAGGCGCGTACCGTGAATGTGGATGTCACCTTAAATGCCCTGCCCGACGATGTGCAGTTGCTGGTTGGCTACAGCGCCGATATTGAAGTAATTACCGCCGCCAGTGAACAGGCATTGCGTATTCCCAGCGAAGCGCTGCTTGAAGGTAATCATGTGCTGACTCTGGCTGCTGACGGTAAAACCCTGCAGAAAAAAGCGCTGACCCTGGGCCTGAGTAACTGGACCTGGACCGAAGTAAAAGAAGGCTTAGACGCTGGCCAGCCGGTGTTGTTATCCCTCGATAATCCGGCGGCGGTCGATGGCGCCGAAGTGACGGTCATCGACGACGTCGATAAGCGTCAGGCAGATCAGCCATGAGCCAGGCCAAATCTGCAGCCGCAGCCAACACCGCACTCATCCGCGTGCAGGGGGTGAATAAAACCTTCCTGCTTGGTGATGAGCCGGTACACGCGCTGAATAATATTGGCCTGAGTATTCAGGCCGGTGAATATTTATCGGTAATGGGGCCTTCCGGTTCCGGTAAATCTACCCTGCTGAATATGCTCGGCCTGCTCGATGTACCGGATAATGGCCAGTACTGGCTGAACGGTGCCGATACCGTGCCCATGAGTGAAGAACAACGCGCAGTTTACCGCCGCAGCCATATCGGTTTTGTTTTTCAGTCGTACCATTTAATTCCGCGTTTAAGTGCCAGCGAAAATATTGAGCTGCCGTTAATTCTGGCCGGTATTGCGCCGGCAGAACGCAAACGCCGGCTGGCACCGGTGATTGAGCGTCTGGGTCTTGGCAGCCGCGCCGGGCATTTACCCAATCAGTTATCCGGCGGCCAGCGTCAGCGCGTAGCCATTGGCCGCGCCATTATTATGAAGCCGCGCCTGCTGCTCGCCGATGAGCCAACCGGTAACCTCGACAGCCAGTCCGGTGCCGAAGTCGTACAACTGCTGGAAGAGCTGAATGCCGACGGCATTACCTTAGTTGTGGTTACTCACGATGCCGATCTGGGTCGCCGCGCCAGCCGCCGTATCCGTATGGTGGATGGCGTGATCGTCAGCGATGACTGCACGCCCTCTTCAGGCACTCAAAGCCGCACCGATCAGAGCGACGCGCCATGATCCGCAGCCGCGACCAGCTGGGCTTCAGCATCCGCGCCCTGCTGCGCCAGCGCTTCCGTACTCTGATGCAGCTGATTGCGATGTCGATTGGTGTGCTCGCGGTAGTGCTGTTAACCGGCCTCGGTGAAGGCGCGCGCCAGTATGTGCTGGGCGAATTTTCGGTACTAGGAAAAGATATTCTGATTATGCTGCCGGGACGCAAAGAAACCTCCGGCGGTATGCCACCGATGACTGGCGAAGGCACGCGCGATATTACCCTGCAGGATGCCCAGAGCCTGCTGCGCCTGCCCGAAGTGGAGCGTATTGCTCCGCTGGTCGTCGGTAATGCAGAAATCTCGCGCGGCGCTCGCAGCCGCGAAACCCTGGTGCTGGGCACCAACAGCACCTTCTTCGATATCCGCCATATTCAGCTGGCACGCGGCCAGATTCTGCCTGAGTTGCCACTCGATCAGCCAAGTCCGGTCTGTGTTATCGGCACCACGTTAAAACAGGAGCTGTTTGCTGCCGAACCGGCACTTGGCCAGTGGGTTGGCATCGACACCTACCGCTGCCGGGTGATTGGTATTCTGGCCGATACCGGCACCGGCCTCGGCATGAATATGAGCGAAGCGCTGATCATGCCGGTGGCCAGCAGTATGCAGCTGTTTAATACCGAAGGCGTGTTCCGGGTAATGATTGATGTGCGCTCGGCCATGGGCATGGGCGTGTTAAGCCGCCAGATTGAAGACATTATGCGCGAGCGCCACGACGGCCAGCTCGACGTCACCCTGATTACTCCCGACTCACTGCTGAAAGCCTTCGACAGTATTCTCTCGGTGCTGACCTTTGCCATTGCCGGTATCGGTGCCATCAGCCTGTTTGTCGCCGGCGTACTGATTATGAACATGACGTTAATTACCGTATCGCAGCGCACCGCCGAAATCGGCCTGCTGAAAGCGCTGGGGGCATCCAGCCGCGAAGTACGCCAGCTGTTTGTAACCGAAGCGGTAATGCTGTCGTTGTTTGGCGCCCTGCTGGGCACCCTGCTGGCCGAAATTCTGTTATGGCTGGTGCGCATCCGTTATCCGGAAATTCCTTTTGCTGCTCCCTTATGGGCTACCGTCGCGGCCACCGCCATTGCCGTAGGCTGCGGCTTTTTGTTTTCCTGGATTCCCGCCAGCCGCGCCGCTCATATGGCACCGGTTACCGCCCTGCAACATCAGAACGGCAAATAGGAGGCCCAATGCACAGCACTGACTGGTTACATCTGGTGTTTTCCTCCGTGCGGTATAACCCGCTGAAAAGCCTGCTCACCGCGCTGGGCATCGCCATCGGCATCGCCGCCGTAACCCTGCTGACCTCGCTGGGCGAAGGCGTACGCATGTATGTGATGGATAACTTCTCACAGTTTGGCACCCGCATTATTGCCGTCAGCCCGGGCAAGAACGACACCGCCGGTATGGGCGGTGTGCTCAACTCGGTACGCCTGCTGACCATGGAAGATTACCGCAGCCTGATTAACCTGCCCTACGCCGAACACGTGGTCGCCAGCGTGCAGGGCACCGGCCCGATTGAATTTGGCGAGCGGGTACGCAACACCGATATTTATGGCACCACACCGAGCATGGTACAGGCCTGGGATTTTCCGCTGGCCAGCGGGCGCTTTCTGCCCGAAGCCCAGGGCGGTAATTCGCGCGCCTTTGTCGTGCTTGGCCATAAGGTCTGGCAGGAATTATTTAAAGGCAGCAATGCACTGGGGCAGTTTATCCGCGTTGGTGGTCAGCGCTTTCGCGTCATTGGTGTGATGAAACCCAAAGGCAGCATGCTCGGCTTTGACCTCGACGATATGGTTTATATTCCCGCCGACCGCGCACTGACACTGTTTAACCGCGAAGGATTAATGGAAGTGGACGTGGTGTTCTCCGCCGCCACTACTTCAGAAAATATGCGCGAAATTGTGCGCAAACGGCTGATTGAGCGCCACGGCCAGGAAGACTTTACCATCGTCACCCAGGACGAAATGCTGGAAAGCCTGAACAGCATTCTGTCGGTACTCACCATGGGCGTTGCCGCGCTCGGCTCTATCTCATTACTGGTCGGCGGTGTCGGCATCTTCACCATCATGACCACCAACGTACGCGAGCGCACGCCGGAAATTGGTCTGCTGCGCGCCATTGGTATTTCCCGCCGGCAACTGCTCAGCCTGTTTCTTGGCGAAGCCGTCTTATTATCGGTTATCGGTGCCCTCGCCGGCATGTTTGGCGCCCTCGCCCTGCTCGCCATCACCGGCCTGCTGATGCCGGATTTCCCGATACAACCCAGCCCGCTGTACCTGATGATTTCCCTGATTTTTTCCGCCCTGATTGGCTTAATGGCCGGTATGGGACCAGCCTGGCAGGCGGCTAAATTAAGTCCGATTGAGGCGCTGAGGGATGAGTAAAGGTGGAGGAGTAAAATAGGAAAATCGAGCTGCCGATTATCAGTACATCAGACGCAGAGCATCACGATGTACTCGGTAGTATCAAATCAAAATTGTTACTCAATAAGCGTCGACTAATCGGACAACTTATAAATCTACTTGCAGTCCAGGCCTGTGTCGGTAGCAAGTAAGCACTGCTGCAGAATATGCAATGAACGCAGGGTCACTCCCAAAGAGTAAAATTATTTACAGAAAGGTAAGAAATGATATCAACAATACTATCAGAAATATAAAAAATCCTATTAAACAAAGGGTTGGGATCTGGCACACTTTAAGCTAAGGGATATATATCAATTACGGAGAGCCCCATGACTACACTCAAACAGTTCCAATCCCAATCCGCTCGCCCACTGCCTGTTATCGTACTGGCCGATACCAGTGGCAGCATGTCAGTCGATGGCAAAATCGAAGCTCTGAACAAAGCTCTGAAAGACATGGTAAGCACATTTGCAGGCGAAAGTCGTTTACGCGCAGAGCTTCAGGTAGCAGTGATCACCTTTGGAGGTAGTGCTGATGTTCATCTGCCACTGACGGCAGCCCATAAAATTGAACAAATGAAAGATCTGCCCGCTAACGGTGGTACGCCAATGGGCGCTGCTTTTACGCTCGCAGCCAATATGATCGAAGATAAGGAACAAATTCCCTCCCGTGCTTATAAGCCGGTAGTCATCCTGGTTTCTGACGGTCATCCAACCGACAATTTCGCAAGTGGATTGGAGCTGCTGATGAATGGCGAACGCTCTGCAAAAGCAACGCGTTTTGCCATGGGTATAGGCTCGGATGCAGATTTCACTCTTCTTAGCGACTTTGCTAACGACGTAGAAGCACCAGTATTCAAGGCAGAAAATGCCCGGGATATTCATCGCTTCTTTAAAGCGGTCACCATGAGCGTCACCGCCCGCAGCCAATCCACCACTCCGAACCAATCTGTTCCTCTCTCGCTGCCCTCTTCCAGCACCATTACAAATGAAGACGACGAATTCGAAGAGCTGGATTTCTGATGAAACTGGCTGCGACAGGCAGCTCGGTTATCGGCCCTGCACACGAGCAAGACAACCTTCCTAATCAGGATGCCGTAATGGTACACGGCATCCTTCGAGGCTGGTGCATTGCCGCTTGTGATGGACTTGGTAGCCGCGAAAAAAGCCATCTTGGATCACGAAAGGCAGCACAGGAGGTGCGATGTGTCTTGCGGAAGGCTCTGCAAAAGCCGAGTACCGCAACACCGCACATTAATCAGAATATTCAAAACAACTGGCACGATCATTTCAGCACCAATATCCGGCCTTATGAAACAACATGCCTGTGGGCGTGTGTAAAGCAGAATGGTGATGGCCAGGCTGCACAAGTGGGTGATGGTCTTTTAATGGTAAAAGCCAATGGTGAATTTCGGGTCATTACTCCACCACGTGATGGCTTCGGTAACCAGACCCAAACACTGGCTCAAGCCAAAGCGACTGATTGGGCAACAGTTGAGTTTCAGCTATCCCAGCCGGGGGATGGCGTACTGCTGATAACCGATGGTATTTCAGATGACCTGATCCCGGATCAACTGGAAGGTTTTTTTGATGTTATTTACCAGCAACTGAAAAGCAGTAATAAACGCCGCTGCAAACGATGGCTGACCAAAGAGCTTGAGGCTTGGAGCACCCCTAAACATGGGGATGACAAAAGTATTGCCGGGATATTCAGGACTGAATAAATCATGAGCGAAAAAATGAAAAAGCTTCCCACCCTGGTAGATATTCGCGGAGCCCAATACCCGCTGAAGAAAGAAATATCCAGAGGCGGCCAGGGTGTAGTGTATACCACTGAGTTACCCAACGTTCTGATCAAGGGCTTTACCAACAAGGATGAGTCTGCCAAACAACGCTGGCGTGCACATATCGAGTGGTTAATTCGTCAGGACATCGCAGACCTTAAACTGGCACGGCCACTGGTATTAATCAAACAACCCAGAATGGCCTACGCCATGCAGCTGATGGATGGCCTGGTAGAGTTAACGTCTCTGCTCGACAGCTTTATCCAGGCCAGTGATAACGCAACGGACGAGAACCCCGCTCCTCATATCCGGAACTATCTGGATCAGGGCGGCTTGCGCCGTCGTATCCGTATTCTTTGTCAACTCGCACGCACCCTCAATCAGCTGCATGGCAGAGGCATGCTCTACGGCGATTTATCTCCAGACAATATTTTTGTTTCTGACGACCCCGCCTATGCCGAAACCTGGCTAATCGACTGCGATAACATCAGCTGTGAATCTCACTCAGGCTTAACTCTGCATACTCCAGACTACGGTGCCCCGGAAGTTGTCCGTGGCGAGGCCATGCTATCCAGCCTGACAGACTGCTGGAGTTTTGCAATCATTGCCTATCAGTTGCTCACCCATAATCATCCATTGAAGGGAGAGATGATTAACGACGGCGAACCCGAGCTGGAAGACGAAGCCTTGCGTGGCGAACATCCCTGGATCAACGACCCGGATGATCCGGATAACGAATGCTCCAACAATTTGCCTGTGCAATTACTGGAGCACAGCAAATTACCTGCTCTTTTCCAACAGACGTTTGGCCCGGGAAAACAGTCACCAATGCAACGCCCGACAATGGCTGAATGGCTTGAAGCTCTTACGGAAATCGATGAACACTTATTTGTTTGCAAAGCATGCGGCGGGCACTCGATTCTGCCCGTCGATACCCAGCACCTTGACGACGTGGAATGTTTTTTCTGTGGAGAGCCAGTCGACCCGGAACTGGTGTTGTTTGAGGAATTTATATCTGTCAGAGACGATGACAAGCAGAAGAAACCGTCAAAGATCGAAGATGATTACATCGCCACCGGCCGTACTGTTTGTTTACAACCGGGGGATCAGAAAGAGCTGAAACGCCTGCTGCCTTCCTTCAGTTACGACCGGGTGCCGTCCGATCACATCCAACTCGAATTCCAACAGGATAAGCTGATTATCACTCCTGCAGAGCCGCTACATCTATCCCGAGGTGATGATAAAAGGCAGGAATTCAGTAAAAAGATTCCGCTGAAATCCAGCAAACGTCATCAGGACGACACGCCCTACCGCATTCATCTTGGCGACCCGCTGCAAACCCATGTTTTCTGGCAATTCCGGTGGTGATGTATGCAGTTAAATGAATTTCCCTACTTTGCTCCGGACCTTATTAACCTTGAGACAGCAGAAGATATTTCCGGACTACAGGAGAGCCAACCGGTTCAATTGCAAACCTATGGTGAAGGCTGGCTCCTGCAACAAGGTAACCAAATCATCCCTGTAACCAGCATAAAGCAGGACAAGCCCTTGCTTACAAGTCTGGTATTACGTGACCAGACCCGTTGGTTATTAGCCCAAGTACAGGCGAACAGTCATCGTCTGCAGCTTCAATACCTGGCTCCCGCAGACGTGCAGCAACTTGACCTGCAACTGGGTGTCGACGGTCTGATTTCCGACGACCTGTTTACTAAGAATGAAATCCGCGAAAACAGCATAGAACAAGCCTGCCAATGGCTTCATGAACACTTTGTGGTGACCAGTGCCGTGGCGACCAGCAATGTTTCAGAAGAACAACATTGGCTGACCATAACGCGCTTCAGTAACCAGGCCACCAACAATGGATTCCAATTGCTTGGTAAGGGCTGGCGGGCCGATGTTGAACAACAGAAAGATGGCAAATACCTGATCAGGCGAATTACCCGTCACCGTCGCCGGGACTCTGCCTTTTCTTTATTGATGGGAGACTTCAGCTTCGCAGATGCCAGCGCAACAGCGGCTATTAACAGCGCCGTTTACCAGGCCCAACTACAAGCCGCTCTGCGCGATAACGGCAGCTATCTGGAATTATGGAATCTATACAACGACAAGGAATGGGAAATAGCCCTGAAGCGGGCTGAGACGCTCAAGGCCTTGCGCTTTACCCACGCAGAACACTTCGAAGATGGCCGCATCAACCGCTGGCGTATCTGGCCAAAGGCATCGGAAGCCTATAAAGAGTTCCGTGAACGCTGGAATAATCTCGAAATCCGTGATGAGCAGGTTGATTTGTCCAAACAGCCACCCAATTGGGGGGAGGAACTGCAAGGGGATAACAGCGACGAGAGTGCCACTAGCAATGTGCAACAAAACGCTCGCGGTGAGATTCGTTTTGAAGAAGATCACGTTATTTTTACACCCGCGTCTAATCGTCCCAAAGATGTACCACGCTTCCCGGCTCAAAAAACTGAGGCGGGAAACTCCGGCACCACGCAAGAAGCCAAAGGTGGGTGGCTCTATTTATCTCTGGCTGGTCAGCGAACAGTTGGCCAACGTCGCTTAAATGCACGTCATAGTATTGATGCTGGCCGCCGAATGCCGCAACTGAAAGCATTGCTTGAGGGCGTATCTGTTCCTGCCGAACGACGTCGCAGTATCAAAGCGCTTACGCCTTACGTAAAGGAGTCCTTCAAGGGCGGAAAGCCGACCGACAAACAATTACTCGCTCTGGAAGCTGCACTCAACACACCAGATATCGCCATCATCATCGGTCCACCTGGCACAGGTAAAACCCAGGTCATTGCTGCGCTGCAGCGGCGTCTGGCCGAGTTGTTTGAAGACCAGGCCATCGCTGGACAGGTACTTGTCAGCAGCTTCCAACGTGATGCCCTTGATAACGTATTGAACCGTAGTCTGGTATTAAACCTGCCTCCCAGACGCGCGGACGGCAAAAATGGCAATGAAGATGAAGAAGATAGTTTCAGTCTTTGGATTGAAGACCAAAGACACTATCTGAACAAGCAAGTCGAGCTGCAATATGAGCAAGCCCCGGCACTTAAAACTCTGGATGATATTAACCGCACAATCACTCTATTGCGGGTCAGTCAGTATTCAGCAGACCAATACATTGAACAGCTGGAAACACTCCGCCAACAAACGGAAGCACTGGGTGAACGAACGCCAGGCTCCAGCCCTATCCGTTTGCCCTCGAGATTACTCGATGAGCTTGATGAATATATTGACCAACAGCGAAAAATCGCCCCGGCTAAATTCACAAATCCGGACAATTATGCTCTGATCCTCAAAATTCGTGGCTTACGTACGACTGCCACCAGCTACGGCGATGATGGCAGCCAACGCGCGCAGGATCTGCTACGCGAAATAAAGCGCAACTTACTGACAATCGATACCGATATCATTCAATTGCTGGAGCAAGCAGCTACTTCAACCAGCATCGGCGAGCAACAACTGCAGCTCTTTATCCAGGCAAAAAACCATCTGCTTGATCAATTCCTGCCCGATTACCGGCCACCGTTATTGAAACAAGCACTGGACACACAAGGCACAGAACTACTGAACCAGCTGGAATACGCCCTTGAAGAACATATCCGGCAGCACCAACAAGGCGTTGCCTGGGCATTACAGGAGCTGGCATCCAGTATCGAAACCGATCATCAGGCTGCCCTGAAAACCGTAGAAGAGTACGCCATGGTGGTTGGTGCTACCTGTCAGCAAGCCGCTGGTAACCAGATGGCCAGCCTTAAAGCTATTGCAGGGCTGGAAGACAATGGCATCGACTTCGACACCGTCATCGTCGACGAAGCCGCCCGAGCCAACCCGCTCGACCTGTTCATCCCTATGTCCATGGCCAGCCGCCGCATTATCCTTGTGGGTGACGACCGCCAGCTTCCCCATATGTTAGAACCGGATATTGAAGGTCAGCTACAGGAAGAACATCAATTAACCGAACAACAACTACTGGCGTTCAGATCCAGCTTGTTTGAACGACTGCGCCTTAAACTGCAGGAGCTGCAAAAACAGGACGGTACTCAACGTGTCGTTATGCTGGATACCCAGTTCCGAATGCATCCTGTGCTGGGTGATTTTGTCAGCCAGCAATTCTACGAAGCCGAAGGGATGGAAAAAGTAAAATCCGGACGCGACGCAAAAGACTTTACTTTTGACCGCAAATTAATCACTGAACTTGGATCATCAGCCGAGCACTATGACCGAAAAGTCTGCCAGTGGCTGGATGTATCTGCCACTGAAGGCAAAGCCGAAAGACGCGGCACCAGCCGTATCCGTCGCGCCGAAGCAGAACGCATTGCCCAGGAAATAAAACGGCTCTTCGAAGCCGAGCAAGCTGCCAATTCATCAGGGCAAAACAGCCTGTCGGTCGGTGTCATTACGTTTTATGCCGCTCAACGCGATCTGATTATGCAGAAACTGACGCAAACCGAAGTGAACGGCACACCCTTAATGGTTAAAACACCGGAAGGTTATCAGCCACACGATACTTTTAAACACGCATTCAAGCTTAAACAGGATGGTACAACCAGCAGTGAAGAAGGCCTTCGTGTCGGCTCGGTTGATGCATTCCAGGGCAAGGAATTTGACGTGGTTTTTCTGTCTTGTGTGCGTACCTGGCAGGAACCCCTAAAACGCCAGAAGCACCAACGAAGTAACCAGAGTGATAACGACACAAACTCTGGAGATGCAAATACTCACGAAACCCAGCTTAACCGTTTGTTCGGATTTCTGCGCCTGCCTAACCGCATGAACGTCGCCATGAGCCGTCAGCGCCAGATGCTGATCTGCGTAGGTGACGCGCAGTTGGCTACCAACGAGTTTGCTGAGGAAGGCATTCCGGCACTCAATGCCTTTTATCAACTGTGCGGAGGTGAGCATGGCTGTATCCGCTAACAAAAACGATTACATGAATAAGCAGATACCTGACAACACAGACACAGGTCTGTACCTGAAATACGGTCGTCGCCCTGCCGGGTCGAACGACAAAGTGCAAGCTGTATTATGGCCAGTGTGGATACACAAGGTGCTGTATCCGGAAGTTCAGCAGCCGAAAATGAACCTGTATCAAAAAGTCGTCATGCGCCTGATTCGCGCCAAAACCCATGATGCAGAAGACATTGCTCAACTCACGGGTATGCATATCAATCTGGTTAAACTGATTCAGGCAGAACTCTACAGTCGTGGCTGGATTAACGCCCTGGCAACAACGCTGACCGAGGATGGGGTCAACGTCATCAACGAAGCTGATCAGCAAAGCGAGCTGCTTGCCAGTGGTTATCTGTTTCAGGATGCGTACACCGGCAGACTTTGGCCTCGTATCGAAAAGCGCCTGAACATACTGGAGCCAGTCGATCCGACCACAGTACATCCAGAATTCCGGCAGGACAGAAAAACAGGTCGCACTTTCAAACCATTCAAGCCATCGGCAACACTCCGACGATCATCGCAGCCTGACGCCCGCGCGGCATCAAAAGCCTGGCAGGATTATCGCAGCGACTACCGCTATGCGCGCCAGCTGTACAGCAGTTGTCAGATACCGGAGCAAATCAGCCTGTCTGGCATCCGTATCCAGGATGTCCAGCCAGAGCTTGCCTGGATCGTCGTCTGGATCACACCTGGTAACGCCGATAATTTATGGAGCATTAAAGACCCATTCAATATTCGCGACGAAGCATGGTGGTTAACCAATAACCTGTCCCAGCTGCTTGAGTCCGACCACAATCTGCTGAAAAGATTAGGTCAGTTAATCGATCAGCCTGAACCTGAAAATCAGACCGTCAGTGAATGGCTTAACAGCTTACAGCAGCAAGCACAGATACAAGTAATGCTGGAGTGCCCCTGGGCCAACAATGAGCCGGATATTGCCGCTGCTATTTCAATATTATTAACGCGCAAAAAGACCATCTCAGATGGCCAAAAATATCAGAATGATCTTGAAGCAGCGATTACCGAAAGCCAGAAGTTACTGGAAGTATTAATGCAATGGTTGATCAAAACCTATCCAGCCAACACGGGCTCTATACCGAAGTCTGGCAAAACAGACAGCAAACTGCATAAACAACTGCTTTTGGCACTTGGATTACCCGCTATGACCGAAGATGTGGCAGACACTCTCAGCCGTCAGTCGCTACAGGGGGTGATCAGATCGCTCAGCATGCCAACAAGCTCCCTTAAGGCGCTTTTTTTTGCTGCAGCCCTGGGCTCAGTAGGCAACCCAGAGCACCCATTAAAAAGCCTCGATGCGCAGCAGCTACAACTTGAGCGCCTGCTCAAGCTGGCCGACTTACGCAATCAGGCCAGTCACGGCAACAGCCGTTTCACAGGCAAGCAATATCAAGAAATTACCGAAGCTCATGCGCTCGAACAGATTGCCTATGCACTGAGTTTCACCGAACACTTCAAGGAATGGATCCATGGCTAAGAAAAACCGCCAACTAACACCTCCAGGTAATACCGCCGTGGCAAGTCAAATGGCCAACAAGGCGCAGTTGGAAAAGCAAGTGTCAACCTGGAAGGCCTCATTTGAAAACGCCAGCAAGGTGTTTGAAGACACCAACCGCGAACTGGACCTGGCCATCGATGAAGCGGCACTGAAAAATGTTATTGCCCATATTCATGATGATGACGTCGAAACAGTATCTCGCTGGATAGGTAAATTCGCTCAGGTATGTGGTGAATTAGCTAAGTACAGAAGCAGCCTTAATGCCGAGTACAGCGCGCGCTGGGAGACCTGTAACAAGGAAGGTCAGGAGCTCGAGCGTATAAAAGCCGACATTCTGTCGCGTTCAGATGAATTAGCTGAGCTGGAAAACACCCTCAACGAAAAAGAAAATGAACTTGAAAAACGCCAGGGCGAACTGGCAAGCCTGGAAGATCAACTGCTGACTCAGCAACGCGACCTGAAAGACCGCGAAATCAACGCAAAAAACGGCTTTGCACAGCAGAACAAACAAAGCCTCAGCCAACTGGAACAACAACATCAGCAACTAGAAAATGACTATCAAAAATTGCTGCAACAATTGCGCGATGAAGAGTCACAACTCAAAAACGAAATTCGCAGCACCGCCCGACAACTGGCGGAACTGCGTAATACTCTGACCGATGAAGAGCACAACAAAAAAATTGAGCTGGACCAAAGAGAGCTCCAGCTGAATCAAAGAGAACAACAACTTAAAGAAACAGAACTCCGTCAGAATCAAGAATGGGATGATCTCACACAAGCCAAAGAAAATATCGGCCGCCAGGTCGATGAAGAAATGGAGCGCGAGCGCCAATCTCACAAGGCGAAAATCGACCAGCTCAATAAAAAGCTCGAATCGACGTGGAGCAAAGTCGATGAACTGCAACAGCAGCTCTCCGACTTTGACGATCTTAGCCATGCACTGGGCGGCAAGTCACCAGAGGATTTCCTGCAGCAAAACACAGCGCTGAAGCAAGAAATACGCAACCTGAAACGCACACTGGCAGAGTCTGACAGCGCGGCATTGACTGACGAAAACGAACAATTAAGACAGCGCGTCAGCGAGCAGGAAGCCAGAATTAACGATATACAGCCGCAACTGCTGCAAGCGCAAACCGAAGCCGCGCATAAGCGTATTGCCGCTACAGAACTGCAGGCAGTACAACAAGAAAAGCGCGTTCTGGAACAACACAAAAATACCCTGTCAGTCCATATCGACGACCTCGAAAGCCGCATCGCTCAACTGACCGATGCCCATAAAACCCAAACACCGTTCCCGGCGATGTCGAATATGGATACACACAAAGACTTCCGCGCAACACTGGAGCTTGAAGACGTACCGGATCTGAGCACCTTTGCAGAAGAACTGCAACACCGCATCGCAAAAGCAGAAGATGACGTCGAATTGTTCTATCCCATCGAGGATATCCGCACATTGCTCGGTGGCCTGGCCATGAGTCAGCTGCATGTATTCCAGGGCATCAGCGGTACCGGTAAAACCAGTCTGGCCAAAGCCTTTGCCAAAGCCATGGGTGGTTTTTGTACCGACATTGCCGTACAGGCCGGATGGCGCGATCGTGATGATCTGTTAGGCCATTACAACGCCTTTGAACGCAAGTTCTATGAGAAAGACTGTCTGCAAGCTCTGTATCAGGCGCAAACGCCGCGCTGGAGCGATACCTGCAACGTGATTCTGCTCGATGAGATGAATCTGTCGCGTCCAGAACAGTATTTCTCCGAGTTTTTATCCGCACTGGAAAAAAACGATCATAAGGAACGCCTGATCAGCCTGGCCGAAACCGCTCTGCCTAACGCCCCCTTAAACCTGAAAGATGGTCGCCAGATTCTGGTACCGCGTAACGTCTGGTTTATTGGTACCGCCAACCACGATGAAACCACCAACGAACTGGCAGATAAAACCTATGACCGCGCCCACGTCATGACATTGCCTAAGCAGGACCATCGCTTCAAAATTACCGGATATGACAAAGCCAATTTCTCATTCAGATCTCTGACTTCTGCATTTGATAAGGCCGAAGTAAAACATGAGGACGAAGTAGCGGCACTGCTGACTCAACTAACCAATCACGAGTTCACCCAACTACTGGCCGACACTTTTGGGCTGGGCTGGGGTAATCGTTTCGAGCGTCAGGCCAAACGTTTTATTCCGGTAATGCTTGCTTGCGGTGCGAGTAGTGGTGAAGCGCTTGACCACCTGCTGTCCACCCGCGTGATGCGCAGCGGTAAGGTCACTGGCCGATACGACGTTGCAGCCGACGAGCTTGGTTTACTTACCGATGCACTCACGGATTTCTGGACAACCAGCAAACTTGAAGGGGACCCGAGCAAGTCACTGGAACTGCTTAACGCCGACCGTCAACGCAAGGAGCGCGGCGGCTGATGTGGATCGACCGTCTCACCCAAACCAGCCTAACCACTTTGCCAGCGTCCATTGACGCTGGCAGATACCAGTGGGATGAAAACACCGGGAGCTATGAACGCCTTAATCAGCATTCGGACATCAATCCCGGCGACCTGTTGCTGAGCGATGGCTCTGATCGATACCAGCTCCTCGGCAACAACGGCAGTTTTACCAAGCCGGTGATCGACAAACCTGAGCCAATCACCCTGTTTCAAAACGCCATTCTGACGTTGGGTAAAACCCTGGCCAAGCAGCAGACACCAGATCATCCTCTGCTATCCCCCTTGCTGCCCGCCGCTGTTATTAATGCTGAACTCGATCTTTTGCCCGTGGAAAAAACGCTGCAAACCGTGCTCGACAAAGGCCACCTGCACGAAATTGCCCACCATCCTCGTCTGGACATTCGCTACGTTGAAGAAATTACCGACGTCGCCCGCGCTAAACGCTTAGCCAAAGGTGCGCTGGTGCATCTGGCGTCGCATTCCGAGTGCTGGCAGCGCCAGACACTGAGCGGTGTTGTTCCCAAAATAGTCAAAGCCCGCTTCAGCGAAGACGATTATCAGATTTACGAAAACCGTGTCTTCGCACGTCTTATCGACAAACTGCATCGCCACCTGAACAGCCGTATCCGTACTGTAGGGCAGCTGCAACAAACTCTGAACGATGCGCTCGGTTTTAAAGAAAATACAGATACGATTGACTACCGCCTCAGCCAGAAAATCTGCACCTTATGGGGTGAAACCTTCGATGCAGAATCCACGTTAGAAGCGTTAGAACGTTTAGACACAACATTGACGACTCTCAATGCCATGCTGAAGAGCATCACCAGTCTGCGACAATCTGGCTTGTATCTGATGATCCCCCGTCACGCTCAGGTGGGAGCTGCGCTGCATCGCACCAACATCCTCAATCACGATGCCCACTACCGTCACCTGGCAATATTGTGGGATGAATTAAACCGCCTGCAGCAAACCAGACAACTCACTCCGGCACAACGTTTCGAACAGCAGCAATTATTAGCCAGCCACTACAGCGATTACGCGGGTTTAGTTCTGCAACATGCACTGGCAGACAACGCACAAGCACGCTTGTCGCCAGCTACACCTGCCCAATCTGGAATAGGCTCTGACGAAGCGGTTGTCGATTATGAATGGGCCGGACAAACCCTGCGCCTGCAACAGCAAGGGTTTGACTGGAAACTCAGCCTGCTTCCGACAGAACATAACCCCTCATCAAAACCAAGCGAACAGACTCTGCTGGAATTTACCCCATGGTTTGGCTTCAGCGAGCAGCCTGAACTGTCAACACCATTAGCCAGTAACAGAATTATCCTCTGGCCATCCATCGACAACATCAGTAATGAAAAGGCAGATGATCAGCAGCCAGGTTGGTATGCCCTATCTCCATTGGATTTATACTGTGTCGAACGCCTTGGCTGGCTGATAGACAGAAAACTGAATGAACACTTAACCCGGCAATATTCCGAGCCGATAATGAAGCTGCCCGGCAAAGCCATTAATGTTATTCGCAGCCTCCAACCGAACAACAATCAGGTACTGGCATTAACCGCCACTCCGCCACAACTACGGCTACTCGAATATCCGCGCAGCCAGGATGCTATGCAGTTGCTTGAACCTTTATCGGATGCACTTCGTAAAGAGAATGCTGTATTGCAAGCTGAGCAGTTGCACCAGCAACTGGCCAACCTCAAGGCTCTTGAACACTGTCCGGTATGTGGTGAACATTCCGCACTGGTTCATCAGCCTCCTGCTGGTTTCCGGATTGAATGTCAGGGCTGTGGCACCGATCGTTACCTGAAACAGGCTGGCGAGATACTGGAGATTCGTTTCACAGATAAAGACAACAGCAAGGTGATTGGAGCTGGCTTCGCCGCCCGGGGTCGCTGGGCACAAGATGCTAAGATAAGCATCAAAAAGTAAAACAAAATAAAAGGGCAGCCAATGGCTGCCCCCTAGTCTCTGTTCCTACTTATTTATAACTCCGAAAGGCAATGAATCATGGTCAAATCATTCGACCTTTCGCAGTTAAACCTGCCAGAAAGACGCTGATATCTCACCATGTGATCAAAGAAAAAGCATGTAACAACTACACTGCTTTTTTAACACGCCAGGAATTCAAACCACGCTTGATTTTGGCTAATTCTTCAAGATGTTTATTACTCTGATCAGTGCAATAATCCTGACGCAAACCCTGCAATTGATCGCGAATCTGGTTGACCTGATCGGCTCTTGTATTAAGGCCATCCACTTCCGCGGATAACGCCATATCACTATCATTAGCACCTTCTGCAACGGCGGTAACAGAAGTAGCGTTAACGGATCTCATTGAGCCTAGTAACGCTCCTAAAATACCCTGTTGAATTATCATAGCCGCAGAAGACTGCTCTTTCTTGTCTACGGGTTCAGACATGTACTTTTCCACATCGAATTCGGCAGTTGAAATATCTGTTTCAAAGGCACCAATTTCCAATAGGTTCAGCTCTAAAGCTTTCAGTAGTGATGCCTTTGCCTTGCGATTCTTAACATCCTGCTCCAGGGCTTGTTGATAGTCATCCAGAACCAGACTCAACTTTTCGACAACCAGATCCAAAGCATTACGTGGCCTGTCCCACTCACTCAAAACCTCCATCAAGCTACGCTCACGGAAGGCCAGCTCACTACCACGGGCACTGCTGTATGCAGAGATTCCCTCGTAAGGAATACCATTGAGCATCAGCTCTTCTGCAATCTGATCAAGAACTTCATCCACACCAGCTTGCGGTCGTAAATCGGCTTTATTCAGAACAACGTACAGAGGGATATTAAGTTCTGATAATGACCATAGTTTATCGAGGTCATCGCGTGGAACGGTACCATTCGAATCGAGACCGATCACCCAGATAAGCGCCTGTCCCTGGGCGATAAACTCATCGGAAGCAGCCTGATCTCCTCCTGTTGAGCCACCACGATCCCCCGGGTTATATCCCGGCAAATCAATAAAGGAAATATTACGCAGATCCTTCATTGGTACTTCCAGCGACATAAAGGGGAGCAGATCTCGAAGATTAAAACCGAACTCTTCAACGAATTTATGCGAGAGTCGCTCGTATATCCCAATAGGAACATCAAAGAAGCCCCCGCCCTGCGGATATCCACGAACAGCAACATTATCAGCGTGAAACACATAGGTTGGAATTGCCGTCACCGGTTCAATACCTATCGGCAAGCGAACATCATTATCGGCAAATAAGCTGGTAATCAGCGACGACTTCCCACTACTGAAACCTCCAGCGACTGCCACAATTGTACGCTCAGAAAATGCGGCCAGCGAATCAGCCATGCGAAGCTCATCATCAACCGCGCGTATCTTCATCATTTGCTCTGCTTCGTTAACAACAACATTAACCCGGTTAATAAACGGCAGCAAAGAGTCATTAAGCAAGGTTTTAAAAGCCAAATAACGCTGCGATGGGTTATTCACTGGCGAGATTGCCGAGCAGACTAAGTCATAGCGACTCTTCAGGTCTGTCATCTGTTGCTGATACTGAGCCAGGGTTTTACTAAGCGTTTTCAGTTCCGCCTGCTTATTTTTAAAAGCCGTTACAGCCTTCTCATACTCATCCTTAACACGGCCGTGAGCCGCAACCGATGTATTCAGTTGCTTTGTTAACTTTTGGCCCTGTGCTTTTTCAATGGCCAGTGATTCAAGGCATCGCTGAAGTTGTTGCTCGGTAACCGACAAATGATCAAGTGCAGACTCATAACCTAAGCGAAGATTCCGTACCGCCGGACTTGTTACCGAGAATATTTTTTCGGCAAGGGCAACCGGCAACCTGGATTCTGTTTTTACATCAGTCATTACACAACCCTCAGATCCGCTTCCATACGTGCCATTTTTTCCAGCGTCAGCGCCTTGTTTTCCACTTTATCCTGAAGATCTTCAACCTCCTTCAAAAGATCAGACAGCAGCTCTTCTCCCACATTTTTTGCCATTATGCTATCAATTGATATACGAACCGACTGAATAAACCCCTGACCGGATTTTTCTAATTCAGAGGAGTAGTCCTGAGCAGCATCCAGATACTCGCCAACAGCACTGCCTTTAATTATGTTGGATTTTGCCAACTCCGCCGGTAATTGCGGAATATCAACTTCAGGAAAATCGACCAATTTAGCGATTACACTACGACAGACGCTCTGCAAACGATTAATATCAACTCCATCATCACCTATCGTTGCGCGTAACTGACGGCTAACACTTGTGGTTAGCTCTTTACGCCAATGTAAAAGTTCCAGGGACGTACAATCTTTCATGCCGGTTTTCATCAGTTTAGCTAATTTTTCCAGGACCTGGCGTATTGGTTTTGGCTGTAAAGTGGCCACAGTACGGCTCCGCTCTTCACTCCCGCCCCCCCAGAGCTTGCGAGCAAGCCAGGAACCAATCCCATCTTTTTCTACACGGTAGGTCTCCTGCGCCTCACCTTCAGATTTTTCAGATTCCTCATCCAATTTAACAATCGCTTGTTCGATAACGCGATCAAGAGTTAATGGCAGCTTCAGCCTTAGCTCTTCTGCCTGGTTTAAGAACTCGCTATTAACTGCTGCAATTGCATTACCCGATACCCGTTTTAAATGATCAATTTCATCACGCAGCTTACCCAGATCGCCGTTTTCTACCGTATCACGACGAGTCATTACAGCCGCCAGAACACGTTCTTTAACCTGTAGAAAAGTCTGCCATTGTGCATCAATAAAGTTCTGCGCTTGCTGTTGCAATATCTGTTCTTTCTTAAGACGAACGGTATCAACCGCTGCCTGCAGGCGATCACGGGCAGATAAACGCTTCAGATTGACCTCGGTAGCATCTTCTGCAGAAAAATAATCGCGATAATTTTCTTTCAGTAACTTCATCGCGTGTATAGCGCCCTCGTCAGCAGCGTCACCGCTCTTCAGAATGGTCTCGCAAATTCCAGAGGTAATAATCAAACGATCAGAAATCTCATTACCAATACGGGAAAGAACGTCATTGTTAGCACCGTTCAATGCACTCCGTGCCTGATTCGTCAGTATCTGATGCAATTTATCCATTACGAGATGAAAGTCGCCTTTAGCATCGTCGCGCAGATTGGTATGCAGTTGCATATCAGCCTGACTGGCCACCAGATATATTTCCTGCGTCCCCTCCCGAGCGCTTAAACGATCGGCAAGTTCGAAATCCTGCTGACTCAGAAACTGTCCTGCAGGACTGACAATAAAGGCAGCGTTACATTCTTTCAGTCGCTCATAAGTGCGTTGTTCGCGAGATTTAACCGGATCATTCACCCCCGGAGTGTCGATAACCTCAATCCCCTGCAACGAGGGTACCGGCATACCAAGTACCAGCTCACGGGTATAGGGCATGTATTTGCCAGCAGCACCTACATATTCCATCAACTCTTTATTCAGCGCTTGTATTGAATCAGCGGTTAAAATTCGAGAATCTCCTAGCTTATGAACATCGACATCCGATGATTTCATACGTTGGCAGATATCCGCGGCAGCGGCCAACACGCCATTCTCACTAACTTCTCGGGTTACTTTTTTACGCAGTTGATTTTCATCCAGAGGGGGCAAAGGCCGCATAGGGTTCCTCATCTGGCGCTCAGCATACGCTGATTTATATTGCTCAAAAAGTCGTGCTACTTCACGCTCAAACTCCTGAGATTTATCCTGCAATTGCCGGATATCCTCCGCTGAGAAAAAATGAACTTCGGCAGTAAATGACTCGGCATAGCCGATAGAAGTCAGCGCCGCTGTCATGGGCGTGGCTGCTTTTGGCAGAACTTCTTCACCATCAAATAACAGCGCGTTAATCAGTGAAGACTTACCAGCTTTCACACGCCCGATTACCCCGATCTTTAACGAGCGACCATCTTGCTTAAGAGATTCAAGGTGCTTAACAGCCTCCGCCCGGGAAGAAAATCCTTCTGTATTCAGCTCGTTCCGGATGGATGCATCGATAAGATCATCATTGCGGGCAATCAATTGTTCAAATGTTGCAAGAGAAGATAAATATACACTTTCATTAACTGACATCAGACAATCACTCCATTGGCATTGTTCTTCATTTCTGTACAGATTGCTTTCAACATGTCTGCTTTCGTACGCAACATTTCTATATCCTGCTGTGAGCACTGGGTTACATTTTCGTACAGGGTCTTTTGCTTATTAACCTTATCGGTAACCTGTTCAGAAACCAGGCGGACAATCTCAGCTTCCACAGCATTGAGTGAATCCAGAACCTGTGGTCGCACCTGTGCAATAACTGCCGGAATGACCTGAGCCGAAATTGCCTCTCGCAACTTACCGGTTTCATTACTCTCGTGTAAGTTACTGAATAGCTGACCGATAATTCCCGGCAAAATAGCAAAGACGACTTTCAGTACAGGGTGTGGAATGTATATGGCGAGGCTACTTAACGACGAAATCATGTTACCAAGCATGTTTGAACCCTCAGCATTCCCGTCCCTATCTACCCTCTTTCTCTGCATTTTCTCACCGAAACCAGAAAGCGCATTCATCGCTTCTGATTCGATAACGGATATCAGATTTCCCATCCAATCATCACCTGAAGCTGTAACAGACAAGCTGCCAATATGAATATCACCCGAAAAGCTATACGTGATATCCGTGACCGACTTTCTCAATAGCGACTGAATTTCCACGGTTAAAGTTGAACGCACCAGATCAGAAATGGCCTTAGCCAGAGATTCCTCTCCCAGTCGGGCCTGACTGGTCAGCTCATCCGTAGCGCTGCGCAGCGTTTTCTCCAGGCGATTAATAACCAGCTCACTTTTTTTGCTGACACCGCCCTGCTTAGCATCTTCCAATAAACGGACCCGTTCGGCTTCTACCTTTTTAAGTGCACGTTCTGCATCTTCAAGCGTTTGTTCAATCGCTCTGGTATCAGCACTCAGTGCTTTAATCGCCGTATTCACCAGACCATCGGCATCAAAATACAGGTTCTTAACCTGAGGAAGAATCATAGAATCAAAAAGTTCAGGAACATTTGCAGCATTCAGCACCGACAGAAGAGCTGAAACATCATCTTTATTAATAGTGCCTGCTACCGTATCGCCACTGATCATCGACAATTGCTCAGATACATAAGTGCGAGCAGCATCCAACTCCTGCACCGAAGCCAGGTCAGATTTCGTCAGGAAAACCTTAACTGCACGACCGATATCCAGAATCTCCTCAATGCGGCGAGTATCCTGTCGACTGACAGTACCAGACTTACTATCAACCAGATAAAGATACAGTGCTCCGGTGGTGATGTAGCGCAGAATGGCTTCGTTATGCTGATTCAGGCCAGAGTCAAATCCAGGCATATCGACCAGAACCAGAGGTTCAATCTGTTGCAGCGCCGGGTTATTAAGATAAATACGTACAACCTGATAGCGGTGAGCATTTTCAGACAACGACGCTAACTCAGATACCGAGTGCTGACTCCACTCACCGGAATGAGACAATGCCATAAGCATTTCTTCGCCGCTGAAATGTAACTCGGCCGGTATTGCCGTTTCCGGTGAAACATTTTCCGGCAGTACACGACGCCCCAACAGGCTATTCAACGCCGTTGATTTACCGGTACTGAAGCTACCAACAACAGGTACATACAAGGCCCGACTGGCAACATCAGAGGCAACCTCATCAAGCTGAACCTGCCATTCCTGCATTGGCTGCTGCAACAGCTCAGCAACACAGTCGGCAGCAGCATTAACCTGCTCACCCAGCCCGGCAAGATAATTAAGTATTTCCTGCTTGCGTTTAACTTCCATGAATTTTCCCTAAATATACATCTGGTTAGATTTTAAGCGCTAATCAGCACTATCAATATTTATGCCACAAATAAAATCCGATGAAGTACAGACTTAACCCGGCCAAGATGGCCACATCTATAAATAAAAATACCTAAAAGTAAAAATTATTACTTTTTGAAGATTTTTATAAGGGTTTTTAACACCTCAGAAACACCATGAATCGCTGGTCGCTCATTCGCAACAATCAACATTTCGTCGCTTCCACAGACTTTGCAGGACAAATTAAATGCAACATCAGATTGGTTATACAGGCGCTGTTCATGCCCACAGCGGGGACAGCGGTAAACACGGCAATGTACTTTGATTGGCATAAACTTCCTTTTATTATCATTTTTCCTTAAAAACCAAGCGGAAAACTGGTTTCCCTTAGTTTAAAGATCAAAGCTCATCTTTTGAAACAACATGAAAAAAAAGCTCAGGAAAACGCTTAGCCTGAGTTTTCATTGCTTTAACGATTGCTCCAATACCACGTCCGGAAAACTCATTATCCTGCATAGCGTACAACAGCAATAGTTCAAATGCCGTACTATCAACCCAGTTAACATCAGTCCGATAACCGCATACCGCCAATGCGCCAGTGCGTTTCAGGAAAGTTTTCAGCTTGCGCTTATCTATATTCATGGTACTGCAGGAGCCAAGAACAATTATTCGATTACTGCAAGATCCTCCCAACAGTTCATCAGATGACAGCTCTGTCAGTGATATAGTCCCATCACTCAAGCACAGTGATTCTTGTTCACCATGAAAGGCCAAATATAGTATTGGGTATTCTTTGTAGCGTTTTAATACCGATTTCTTCAGATAGAACTTAAGTTCTTCCAGGGTTGCAGCATCACGATAGATATAATCGAACTGTTTATTCGTACTGCAGATGAAATCCAGCATAGGCTCAACGCTGGATTTATCTTTGAAGTTGTCTGACCACTGCCCCTCGATGCAGAAAACATTCTTCCACTGATGTGCTGATCTCATCCATTAGCTCCCTTGTAATTCCTTGAGCATTGCTTTCAATGCCACTTTATCCGCTGCGTTAACAACAGAGGATTTCTCATATCAACCCATCACTCTGCCAGCTTTGATGAACTCAGGTAAGGAACCTTACCTGATGGAACAATATTGGCAGCCGCCTCCAGGTGCACATCCTGATCGTCGAAGAAGATATGCGGTCTGAAAGCTTTTAATACTTTATCTTTGCTGACCCCACCCAGAAAAAATGCTTCATCGACATACACCCCCCAAGCCCGCAGCGTTTTAATCACCCGCATTTCCGACGGACTATTACGGGCTGTTACCAGAGCTATCCGTATCGGCGAATATTCTACCCGAATAGGCAGGCGTTCCTGTAATTTTGCCAGTTTGCGCAACAGACTCGCATAGGGCCCTTCTGCCATTGGTATATTCTGATTGGCATCTTCCTGTTGATGGAAAGCCTCAATGCCCTTGGTTTTATAAACAAGCTCACTTTCATCAGAAAACAACACGGCATCGCCATCAAACGCAATACGCACCTGTCCATCGGGGATATCTGGCGCATTCTTTGGAGGATCTTTTAATACAGCAGCAGCGCATTGTTTTGAATCGATGACTTTTTGTGCATCTTCGGCATTCGTAGTGAGAAACAAATCCACATCAAAAGCATCGAGATAATCGGCCACCGACTCTCCGGCGGTAAAAGCTGAACGGGTTATCTCCAGCCCATCATGACGGATGCTGTTCAAAACCTGCAAACCAGTATCCGGACTGTTACGTGACATAACCACGACCTCAACCAGAGGTGAATTACTGCCTGATTCACGATAGCGGTTTAACCCCAACAACGCTTTAACCAGGTGGTACCCCGTGCCCGGATTCAGCGGATCGTTCTCGTGTTCAAGCATATAGGCGCGATATTCATCAATGGCGGAGTCCTGATCGGTATCGGATTTTTCGCGAAAAATCCGGTCGGACTCGCTCATATCGAACAGCGCCGTAGCTGAGATGCCAATTACCAGTGTGTTACTGAGATCAAGCGGCATGTCCGTTTTCCCTCTGCCAATCCATAAGCGATTTATTAAACCTAAAACTCAGAGATCATAAAAATCCCCTTCATCAACAGCATTATTATGGCCAGCATAAAGTGCCAGCACACTGTCATACTGCGACTGTTGATGCATAAACAAATAATTTGGTGGAAACTCAAAGGCCAGTCGGTCGTCTGCATCGCACTGTTGTGCGATGAACTTTGCAGCGCTTTTTAACCATGCCTCCCGATAACGCGCCTTTTTCTGTGATACCGAAAGGCTTTCCAATTCAAAACTATGTAACGACTGGTCAATATCCAGAAGCCGGATCTCAAAACGTTCGGGCAGTGTGGCCCGGTTTATTGCTTCGCCGTCGTTCAAATCTGACTGCTCGCCTTGCAGCAACCCTTCTTCCTGCAGCCATTGTTTATAACAGCGTTCCCAGGTATCGCTGTCGGTCACAATACACACCTCAACCGTTGGCAATACGAGCTGGGATTTTGCCAGCAGGGTAAAGAGTTCCAGCTTGGCTTTAAGGTGTTCAGCCCCTTGCCAGAAACTGCGCAAACGAACAAGGTCGAGCCGCCAGCCGATGACCGGATTATTTACCGTTTTGCTCATGCCCGACCCAATCCAGCCAGACTGAAGCCGTCTATATCGCTGTTATCGGTCTTAACATCGCCGCTCTCAAAAAACATGGCCAACACTTCGGGGATGGTCGATTGGCCATCGTCATAACCACCGATGATGCCCGTAATAAGTCCGTCGATGGGTATAGCCCCGATGGCACGGTAGCCACGAAAATTAGTGATATTGACGGACTTGAGGCGCATGGGGATTTCCTTATCTACAGCTGGCCGGAGACCAATGTGACGGGATCACATTGGCACAGCCGCAGGCTGGGGCGAAGCCCCAAGCACAGAGATTTGCTAGCGAATGCTTTTAGGCCGTTCACAGTTCGCCCCGGAAGGCTTTTTGGCTTAAGGACGAAAACAAGTCAGACCTAGCTGTAGGCTCAAATAGTTTTTCGGATAAATCGTCGTACTTTGACAAAATATCCATGAATCTCATTTGCGCGGACATATCCGGGATCATTATCGGGAGATCTTTTTGTCTTGTAATACCCAAGTATGCACGCGTCGACTGAATCCCCTCCTTCGCAAATAAGCTCTGAAAGAAGCCCGAATCAAAATATCCCTTAAGATATTCCGGCAATAGCCTTTCTTCGTTGACCCGGTAATACGTAGTTTGGGGGCTAAATATGTAATCTTCGTATGTGTCATCCAGGACTGCAGTAAACCCCAAGGAGCCTTTGTGTGAAATAAGCACGTCTCTGGGTTTAGCAAATCCTATACGAAGCCTATCCAACCAAGAATGGTCAAGGTAATAGCACTGATCAAAGAGAATTTGCCCTCTACGCACAACATTTGCGGTCACGAATGGAATACCACTTTCTGTGAAATCACTTACTTTGGGATGATCATTACCATGATTTCCATCCTGAATCTGCAGTATCACACCAGCTCGAATTAAGTCAGCTACTGATCTGACCTCCCACCCCTTCGGATTGGTTACCGGGTCACCGAACATATCCAGAAACACGGCGCGGAGGAAGTCGTCGGCAAGCTGGATGGCTTGCTGGCGTTTGCGGCGGATGGCATCGGCTTTGTCGAGAATGGCGGCGATGCGCTTTTGTTCAGCAAGCGGTGGTAGGGGGATTTCTAAGTCCTTAAATGCAGTTACAGTAAAACTAGCCTGATTAACCGATTTTTTTGTAATCGCTGGAATAAGTTTCAGGAACACTGGACTAGATAAGTAATGGAACAAATATTTTGGAAAAACATCCTCGCAGCGTGGCCTCAGGCAAAGTAAATTCATACCATGCACTATATCTTTTCGATCACTCTCGAAGATTGCACACTTCGCCAAATGCTTTTCAGAGTTAATATGACTGATCAATATATCGCCATTACGCAGCCGATAGTTCAAATACTCGCTTTCCGATACATCCGCATAGCCACACTTATCTAGATTCACAAATCTATCGGCAATAGTCTCAATACGCGTGATGGGCAACCCAGCAGCATCACTTGACTGTTTGATCGATGCGCCGTTACGAATAAATTCAGATACAGCCTCTAACTTCACCAACGGCCAACTCACAACATCCCCTCCAACTCAGCCAGATCCGCCAGAATTTCCTGCTCCAGCACTTTCAGCCGTTGCAAAATCACTTTCGGGTCGTCGTACTGTTCTTCTTCGTACACCACTTCTTTGTAGCGGTTGATACTGAGGTCGTATTTATTGGCGCGGATATCGTCGGCGCTAACAATAAATGCCTTTTGGGTTTTGTCGCTGAATTCGTCCGACGTCGGACGTCCGGCGTCAGACGCTAAGCGCCCCGCCATATACTGCTTCCATTGCTTTATGGCATACGGCAGGTCGTTGCTGCCCTCGCCTTTTAATGGCGTGCGTTTGTCATCGAGTGAGAAACCGTCGGCTGCCAGATCGTAAAACCAGACGTTATCGGTACGGCCACCTTTGGTAAAAAAGATAATGGCGGTACTGACGCCAGCGTAGGGTTTAAATACCCCGGATGGCAGGCTGAGAATACCTTCGAGCTGGTTGTTGTCGAGTAATTCGGCGCGCAGTTGCTGGTGTGCCTTACTGGAGCCGAACAGAACGCCGTCGGGTACGATCACGGCGGCGCGGCCACCGAGTTTGAGCATGCGTAAAATCAGGGCAATAAACAGCAGTTCGGTCTTTTTGGTTTTAACCTTTTTTAAGATATCCGGTGATACGTCGTCTTCGTCGAGGCTGCCTTTAAACGGCGGGTTGGCCAGAATCAGGTCGAAGCCCTGTTCTGCTTCTTGCGGGAAGCGTTCTTTAAAGCGCTGGCTGAGGGTGTCCTGATAATGAATATCGGGTTCGGCCACGCCGTGCATCACGAGGTTCATGGCGGCGATGCGCAGCATGGTGGCGTCAAAATCGAAGCCGTGGAACATATCGGTGTCGATGTGTTTACGGTGTTCGCCCAGTAAGTCGCCGGTGTACAGCACCTGCTCCAGGGTTTCGCCTTTGTCGTCGGTAACGCTGCTGCGGATGGTGCCTTCGGCGGAGGAGTATTTCTCCAGCATGAATTCGTAGGTGGTGCTTAAAAATCCGGCGGTGCCACAGGCAGGGTCGCAGATGCGGTCGGTGGCCTGCGGGTCCATCATGTCGATCATGGCGCGGATAATATGGCGCGGGGTACGGAACTGGCCGTTAATACCGGCGGTGGTGAGTTTACTGAGCAGGTATTCGTACAGATCGCCTTTGGTGTCGGATTTATCTAACGGCAGGTCGTTGACCATCTCGACGGCCTTTACCAGCAGTGAGGGTTTTTGCACCATCAGCTGGGCGTCTTTCATAAATTCTGCAAACAGGCTGCCTTCCACACCGGCGGCGCTGTTTTTGAAGTAGGGAAACAACTCGTCTTTGACGGTGGCCATTAATTTATCGGCACTTTCAATATGAACCAGGTTGCTCCAGCGCAGGTGTTGTTGCTGGTCGTTAAAGCGGCGGTTAAAAGATTTGCCGGTGCGCTGGCTGCGTTTTTCGTCGCTGGTTTCGTTCATATCCAGCAGGCGTGCGTACATCAGAAAGGTGATCTGTTCGATTACGGTTAACGGGTTGGCGATGCCGCCGATCCAGAATTCTTCCCAGAGTTTGTCGATTTTGCTTTTCAGTTGGCCGGTAATCATGGCTGTTTGTGCTCTTAAATTCGTGTGTCAGTTGCTTGTGTCAGCCACTGCTTTGGCCGCGGGCTTACGCTGGCCGGATTGTACCGCAAAACCGGCAACAAACCGTGCGATGAGCGTGGCCTGTTCGTCTTTAAACAGGCCGTCGATGCCATCCTGATGCAGCTGGCTGAACGGCGCTTCGTACAGGCGTTCGACCGTCATGCTGCCGCTGCGGCAGATTTCGCTTTTCAGCAAGCTGATAAAGCGCTGTTGCAGGCTGTTGAGGTGGATATGGTGCTGCTGCAGAAAGTGGCTGAACTGCGCTTCGATGGCATCACGGTCAAGGCCGATGATGGCGCGCAGCAGCTGGTCGATGCCGACGGCAGAATCGGGGAAGAATTCTTTCAGCAGGGTTAAATCGACCCGGCTGTTATTGGTGTGCACCATGGCGTTAAGGTCGTTTAATTCCTGCTCAGTAATGGCCTCCCCCGCCCGTATTTTCTTCAGGATCGGGTTGGTGGCAAACAGCGGCGTTAGGGTGGCTTCAACTTCGCGGCGGTAGATTTCGTAATCGACGGTGCGGATATGGGTTTTTACATCGGCTATTTCGTATAAACCTTCGTCTTCTTTGATATCGATGATGGGCGTAACGTCGACCGGCTCCGGATTGACAGTTTTGTCGCGCAGATGAATGACGCTGCGGATATCCTGGCGGGCATGTTCCAGCGCCTGCACCAGATTGCGGCTGCCCTGCTCTGCACTGCCTGGCTGATCAGAGGCTTCGTTGTCTGGTTTCCAGAAGTCATCCTGTTGCAGCTTTGCGATGGTGGCAGCTTTGCTGCGCACCTGATTAAGGTGCATCGACAGGCTGCGTACTTTTTGCTGAATCGGCTGGCGGGTGTCGTCAATCAGCTTGGATTGATTTTTTGTGCGATTCAGCAGCTGGGCGTACTGGGCATTGACGATATCCAGATCGAAGCGCAGGGCTTCGCCCTCTCCCTGAATATTGCGCCATTGCATCAGAGGAGCCATTTGCTCCAGCAGTGCGCTTTTGGTGGCGGGTGAAAACTGCAGCAAGAGTTCGCGGTTGGCAAGCTGTTCTTTTAAGCGCCAGTTATCGCGGATGGCGATGGTGTTGTCATTCAGGCTGTCGATGTCCTGTTTGATCAGGTCGATCATCAGGGTGAAGTCGCTGATGGCGCCTTGTTTAAGGGCTTCTTCGGCAAACATCAGGCGCGCTTCAAACAGCTTCTGCGCCAGTGATTTGGACGGACGCTGTTCTTCCTCATCGTGTTCGATATTGAAGTAGTCAAAATTACCCCAGTGGTCGAAGATCAGGAATTTTTCTTTATCGCGCGTGCTGCCGTCTGGGTTAAAACCAAACAGGCCTTTGCATAAACGCGTGCCACGGCCAACCATCTGCCAGAATTTGACCTTGGATTTTACCGGTTTGGCGAACACCAGATTGAGTACCTCGGGTACGTCGATGCCGGTGTCGAGCATATCGACGGAAATGGCGATGGTGATCTGGCTGGCACTGCCATCGTTGAGTTTGAAGTCGTCAATCAGTTCTTCGGCACGCTCGTATTTACTGTGAATCACGCGGCAGAAGTTGCCGGCGGAACCCTGAGCGAAATCCGGGTACATTTCGTTAAACAGCTCGTACAACAGCTCTGCGTGCTTGATGTTACGGGCAAAGATCATGGATTTACCCAGGGTCTGACCGTCGGCCAGACGCAGGCCGTTTTCCATCAGGTTGCGCAGAATCGCGCGGTTGGTGTCTTTGTTGTAAATCGCTTTGTCGATGAGTTTGCTGTCGAAGTCGAGGGTGTTGGGGTCGATACCCTGGTCTTCGAGTTGGGCGATCTGTTCGTCTGACAGGTTGTTACCCTTAATGCCCTCACGCAGAAACTGGGTGGTGTGCGCGACGACTTTAAACGGCACCAGATTGCGGTCTTCGATGGCTTTTTCCAGCGGGTAGTTGGCAGTTGGCTGTTTGTAATCGCAGCCAAACAACTGACTGGTTGAGCGGCTGATCATTTCAACCGGGGTGGCCGTAAGGCCAAGCTGAATGGCATCGAAATATTTGAACAGATCGCCATAGACGTTATAGATGGAGCGGTGCGATTCGTCGGCGATAATCAGATCGAAATACCCGACGTCGAAATTCTCCATAATGTTCATCATGCCGGGATAGGTGGAGATATAAATCCGCGCTTTGGTCATATCGGATTTTTTGCTTTTGCCCACCACATACACCGGCTCTGACATAAAGTCGGCGTAGGCATTGCCAGCCTGCTTGCGCAGTTCGGTGCGGTCACACAGGAACAGCACACGCTTGGCCCAGCCGGCTTCAATCATGCGTTTACTGAGTGCAATAGATACCCGGGTTTTACCAGTACCGGTGGCCTGCACCACCAGCGCCTTACGGTGATTATTGCTGTAGCGCTCACACACGCGGGTGATGGCTTCAATCTGGTAATCGCGCCCGGCAATGCTGGTATCAATCGGGGTTTTAACCAGATTTTTACGTTCGCTGCGCTGGCGAATAAGGTATTCCAGACTTTGTTTGGCGTAGTAGCCATAGAGCTTACGCGGCGCTTCGCCCTGGGCATCGTTCCAGAGGGTAATATCACGGCCATTGGTGTAAAAAATCAGTGGCCGCTGGGCGTATTCTTTCTCTAATGCATCGGCATAGAGTTTGGCTTGCTGCTGGCCTTTCTGGCTGCTTTCGCGGGCGCGCTTGGCTTCGATCACCGCCAGCGGTTTACCGTTATCGCCCCAGAGAACGTAATCGCAATAGCCGATACCTGTGGTGGTCGGCTGACCACTGACCTGCACTTCGCGGCTGACCTGTTCGGTATCACCGTTTTTCAACAGGTCGATATCCCAACCGGCGGAGTACAGGTCCTGATCGATCATACGGCGACGGGTTTCTTCCTCGTTGTAATTGAGGACGCTGCCTGCAGCCTGATTACGCTGTTTCAGCTGTTCGAGGGATTCCACCAGCTGCAGATCTGCCAACGCTTGATCTTTGGCCTGCAACTCTTGCTGCAGACGGGCGTTTTCGGCCTGCGCCTTAAGCTCAGCCTCCTTTACCGCCTCCAGCTCTTCCAGCGCCTGTTCCAGCCGCGCCTGATGCTTGGCCAGTTCGTTAGCAGAAGGCTGTTTGATTTGTTCAGGGGCTTTGAAAGGCGCTAAATCGCTTTTATTGCCCACGCCGGTGGATATCAGCAACCAGCCGGCGAGAATGTGTGCTTCTTTGAGCAGCCATAATGGATCGGAGTCGTTGAACTTACCTTCGTGAGCCGCGCGATTACCGACTTTGCGGATGGCGTGCAGCTTATCGACAATGCCGCGATCGACAATACTGGCGAAACTGTGGTTATTCAGACGATCGATAAAGTTTTCGTTCGGGTATGACGGAATTTGATAGCGGTCGAATACCACCCCTACCAGTTTCTCGGCGAAGCAGCGTAATTTAACCAGCGCACTTTGTGGGTCGCTGTGGGCGTAGGCTTCGGCATGGGCGGCGAGATTGGCAAGATCCTCCCAGTGGGGGCGGAGGTTTTCGAAGTTCACTGATTTCATAAAAATTATTATATCCATATCAGCCGTAATGCTAAGGCCGTGCCAGGTCTGTTTCTAGGGTTTGGTAATGCCGTATTTTTCCATCCAGCCAGTCATAACCTGATAGCTTTTAAAGCCTAACAACTCGGCAGCCCGACTCTTTTTACCCTGCGCAGCATCCAACGCCTGGGGTATATAATGCCGCGCAAGATCACCACATAATTCTTTTAAATCAATACCTTGCGACACATCAAAGTTCATTACTCCAGCGCCATCAGAACCGTGTTCAGGCATGTGAAAAAGCGCCTGGCGCATGTCTTCGGCGGTAATCTCATTGCCCTGACACCACAATGCTGCACGTAACAGCGTGGATTGCAGTTCTCTGACGTTACCCCGCCAAGGGTGCGAAATAATAATATTTAATGCATCTGGGGAAATTTTCTTATCTTTCAGGCTGTCGTCTTCTTCAGCCAACATGCTCAACAGCCGATTTGCCAGCAGAGTAAGATCGCCCTTGCGTTCTCGGATGGGTGGCAGATGAAGAACGCCAACCGCAATGCGATAGAAAAGGTCTTCCCGAAAGCTGCCTTCGGCGACTTTTTCCATCAGGTTTCTGTGTGTTGCCGTGATCAGACGGACGTCAACTTTCTGTTCTTTGGTAGCGCCAACCGGAGTGAATGTGCCGTCCTGCAATACCCGCAACAAACGCACCTGTACTGCGGGCTCAAGCTCGCCAAATTCATCCAGAAACAGAGTTCCGCCATCAGCCTGTTCAAATACTCCAGGCTTATCTGACATTGCACCGGTAAAGGCGCCCTTTTTGTGGCCAAAAAGTACTGAGTCGACCAGCTCTGACGGAATAGCCCCACAGTTCAGTGGGATAAATGGTTTATCTGCACGGTTACTGGCATTGTGAATTGCACGGGAGAACAGCTCCTTACCAGTACCGGTTTCACCATAGATAAGTACCGGCACTTCGCGCCCTGCAAGAATCTGAGCCTGCTGTTTTAGCATCAGCATTTGCGGATTCTGGGTCACGATGTGATCGAATGCCGCATTGATTGGGGCACTGCCTAGCGCCAGTGAACTGATTTTATTGTTGCCGATAAGCCGCGCCGCCGGCAGGTATTCCATGGACAGTTCGAACGGGATATCAACAACCTGAACACCTTGCTCACGCGATGACTGATAGAACTTGCAGGGATAACGGGTTTTGCCCAGCAGAACCCAGACCGCCTGCATCGTGGGGGTACCCGGGCTTAACAGCAGCGAGAGATTACAATTTCCGGCACTGATGTCAGTAAGGAACTGATCGGCGGCCTGATAGACATCGTTGTAATCCACCGGAGAAGATAAGCTGACGGCACGCGCCCGAAGCGGAATCGACACTCGCAGCTTCAACCAATCCAGATAAGGTTGCACCTGCTCTTGCGGATAGTTGTAGAGCAACTCTACGGAATCAAAAGCTGCTGCCTGCAAGGTCGCTGCGATGGGACCAAAGGTTTTCCCCTCAGTATTACTGCTGGCTGCATTCAGGTCGGTAGCACCAATCCAGCTAACCAGTGTATGTATCTTTGCCATACTCATCCATGATCCCCAACACGCCTGGGTGCAAACCCAAGCTTTCGTAAATTATTTTCCTTGCTTACACGAGCCTTTATTGCGAATAAAAATGCACAGAACAGACTATCGAGAGCAGATCATAGCGTAAGATGCTGATAAAACTAAAGATTAAAAACCAGTACAAAACAGGGTAAAACCCTTTGTCCTAAATGAAGCGGCCGGAGGAGCAAATTAAGAAAATACGCTGCTGGTCAAATACACCGCCTTGCGAAATCGCACATACAAAAAAGGCCAGTCATCGCTGACTGGCCTTTTTTGTAGAATTTTTGGTCGGGACGACAGGATTTGAACCTGCGACCCCTTGTCCCCCAGACAAGTGCGCTACCAGGCTGCGCTACGCCCCGACACAGACTCCAAGCCGACGGATTGAATCGCCTTGAGAGCGCCGCCAAGTATACTTAAGCCACTGAAAAATTAAACATTTTTTTAGATAAGGGGCCAGCAGAGAGGCTCAGGAGTAACGATCAGGATTGAGTAGTTCAGCCAGTTCTTTCAGTTCGATAATCATGTTTTTGACCAATGCCTGATCCATCGCCACGGCGTTGGATTCACCTTCTTCGGTCAAGCGCTGACGAGCACCGCCAATGGTGTAACCTTCGTGATAGAGCAAGGCACGGATTTCACGGACGAGGATCACGTCCTGACGCTGGTAGTAACGGCGGTTGCCACGGCGTTTTACCGGGCTGAGTTGTGGAAATTCCTGTTCCCAGTAACGCAGAACATGAGGTTTCACGTCGCACAATTCGCTCACTTCACCGATGGTGAAATAGCGTTTGGCGGGAATGGGGGGAAGTTCGTTATTGTGGCTGGGTTCCAGCATACGCCTCCACCCGAACCTTGAGTTTTTGACCTGGTTTAAAGGTCACAACACGACGGGCAGAGATAGGAATTTCTTCACCCGTTTTCGGATTGCGACCCGGCCGTTGACGCTTATCACGCAGGTCAAAGTTGCCGAAACCCGACAACTTAACCTGCTCGTTGCGACTCAGACTATCGCGGATCTCATCAAAAAAGAGATCCACCATATCTTTCGCCTCGCGCTTGTTGAGACCAAGATCCTCGAACAGTTTTTCTGCCAGTTCTGCTTTGGTCAAAGCGGTCATGCTAACCCCTTAGCGTTGCTCCCAAGCTCTCTTCAAGATGAGCCAGTACTGATGAAACAGAATCGTTCACTTCTTCATCAGTTAATGTGCGCGAAGGATGCTGCCAGGTCAACCCCAAAGCGAGACTTTTTCTATCAGGATCAATGCCTTTGCCGACATACACATCAAACAGGTTGAGCTTTGTCAGGTAATCCCCTGCTTTCGCACGGATTGCCTGTAAAACCTGATCAACCTGCACATCCTGAGCAACCACCAGAGCCAGATCGCGGCGCATTTCCGGGAACTTCGACAGTTCGGAGAAATCCGGAATCGCGATTTCACGCACAGCCGCCAGATCCAGTTGCACCAGATACAGCGCCTGCTTAACACCCAGAGGCTTCTGCAGGCTCGGATGCAGCGCACCCATTACGCCAACTTCCTGCCACTGACCGTCTGCGTCGGCTTTTTCGATGCGAGCGGTCTGGCCCGGATGCAGCGCCGGATGGCTTGCCGCAACAAAACGGTAGCGACTCAGCTGACCAGTGCGCGCCAGCAGGGATTCCACATCGCCTTTGGCATCAAAGAAATCGACGCTGGCATCGGTATCAGCCCAGGACTGCGGCAGACGATTACCCGTCAGCGCGAAGGCCAGCGTCGGAATCTGATCCAGCTGGCCATCGGCCTGTGGCACAAAACGTAAACCGGTTTCAAACAGACGCACACGCGGCTGCTGACGTTTGAGGTTGTAGCTGACCGCCTGTACCAGACCGGCGAGCAGATCGGTACGCATCACTGACATTTCTGCCGAAATCGGGTTCAGCAGTGCAATCGGTGCATGTTCAGGGTCCATGGATTTCTGCAGCTGAGGTTCAACAAAGCTGTAGGTAATGGCTTCCTGATAACCGCGCGCCACCAGATGACGACGCAGATCACCCATGCTCAGACGGTTTTCAGCGACGCGCGCCAGCGGCGAGGCTGCACTTGGCAGACGCACCGGCAAACGCTCGTAACCGTAGATACGGGCCAGTTCTTCGATCAGGTCAGATTCAATCGCCATATCGAAGCGGTAGCTTGGTGCAACCACATCCCAGCCATCGTCGGTTGCGGTCAGCTGCATACCCAGACGGGTTAGGATGTCTTCAATCTCGCTATCGGCCAGCTTCAGGCCCAGAATCAGCTCGGCACGGGCACGACGCAGGTGAATGGTCGGCGCTTTTGGCAGATGTGCTTCACTTGCCACTTCCACCACAGGGCCGGGCTGACCACCGCAGATATCCAGCAGCAATGCCGTTGCACGCTCCATGGCTTTGGCCGCCAGGTTGTAATCAACACCACGCTCAAAGCGGTGGGAAGAATCGGTATGCAGACCATAGTTACGGGCACGGCCGGCAATCGCCAGCGGTGCAAAGAACGCCGCTTCGAGCAGCAGATCCTGCGTATCGTCCGCCACACCGGAGTGCTCACCACCCATAACACCGGCAATAGCCAGCGGCTTGGCGTGGTCGGCAATCACCAGAGTGTCGGCGTTCAGTTCAACTGCCTGACCATCAAGCAGCGTCAGTTTTTCGCCCTGCTCGGCCATACGCACACGAATGCCACCATCAATCTGCTTCAGATCGAAAGCGTGCATCGGCTGACCCAACTCCAGCATCACGTAGTTGGTAACATCAACCACCGGATCAATGGAGCGGATACCGCCACGACGCAGTTTTTCCACCATCCATAATGGTGTAACGGCTTTTACGTTGACGCCTTTGACGATACGGCCCAGATAACGCGGACACTGCTCGGCTGCCGAGACTTCGATGGCAGGTTTGTCATCGATGGCAGGTGCTACAGCGTTAACGACCAGCTCGGTCAGATCGGCTTTGTTCAGTACGCCCACTTCACGCGCCAGACCGGCCATGCTCAGGCAGTCGGCGCGGTTCGGGGTCAGATCCACTTCGATGATGGCATCATCGAGGTTCATATATTCGCGGAAATCGGCGCCAACCGGTGCGTCTTCCGGTAATTCCATCAGACCATCGGAGCTTTCGGCCATGCCCAGCTCGGCTTCGGCACACAACATGCCGAAGGATTCGACACCACGCAGTTTGGCTTTCTTGATTTTAAAGTCACCGGGAAGCACCGCGCCGATTTTTGCCAGCGGGATTTTCAGGCCGGTACGGACGTTCGCAGCACCGCAGACAATCTGGAAGGTTTCATTGCCGTCGGTCACCTGACACAGGCTGAGCTTGTCGGCATCCGGGTGTTGTTCACGGCTGACCACCTGGCCCACCACAACGCCGGAAAACATACCGGCAACGGCTTCTACGCCGTCGACTTCGAGGCCTGCCATCGTTACCTGGGCGGCCAGTTCTTCAGTGCTGACAGCCGGCTGCACCCATTCGCGTAACCATTGTTCGCTGAATTTCATGTTGTACTAAATCCTGTAATAAGCGATTAACGGAACTGCTGCAGGAAGCGCAGATCATTTTCGAAGAACAGACGCAGGTCGTTAACGCCATAACGCAGCATCGCCATACGCTCCATTCCCATGCCAAAAGCAAAGCCGGTGTACTCTTCCGGATCAATGCCTACATGGCGGAATACCTCCGGGTGGACCATGCCGCAGCCGCCAATTTCCAGCCAGCGGGTTTTGGTGCCTTCCGGGGTTTCAATCACCCATTCAATGTCGATTTCGGCAGAGGGTTCGGTAAACGGGAAATACGACGGACGCAGGCGCACCTTGATGTCTTTCTCAAAGAAGGCGGCCATAAATTCCTGCAGAATGCCTTTCAGGTCGGCGAAGCTGACGCCCTTATCAACCAGTAACCCTTCCATCTGGTGGAACATCGGGGAATGGGTCTGATCGTAATCGCAGCGGTAAACACGGCCCGGGCAAATAATACGCAGCGGTGGTTGCTGGGCTTCCATGGTGCGCACCTGTACCGGCGAGGTATGCGTTCGCAGCAGGCGGCCAGCATCAAAATAGAAGGTGTCGTGCATAGCACGCGCCGGATGGTGCGACGGAATATTCAGCGCTTCGAAATTATGGAATTCATCTTCGATTTCCGGGCCTTCCATTACCTGGAAGCCAGCACCGGCAAAAAAGGATTCGATACGCTCAATGGTGCGGGTAACAGGATGCAGACTGCCTTCCTGCATGGCCCGGCCCGGCAGAGTAATGTCGATGGTTTCAGCGGCCAGTTTGGCATTCAGAGCGGCGCTTTCCAGCAGCTGCTTGCGCTGGCTGATTGCATTTTCAACCTGGTCTTTGGCTTCGTTGATGATCGCACCCATTTTCGGACGATCTTCCGGCGCCACGCTGCCAAGGTTTTTCATCAGGGAAGTGATTTCCCCTTTTTTGCCCAGAAATTGAACCCGTACCTGATCCAGCGCCGCTACATCTTGCGCTTCACTTACGGCGGCCAGGGCTTGCTGTGTCAGGGCCTCAAGGTTTTCCATCGTTGCTATCCATCAATTGACGTCAGATTGACAAAAAAATAGGGGAATCACCTAGATTACCTAAGCTCATCCCCTATTTCGCAGGCGTTGGTCAGAGCTTACACACTGACCATTACCGTTTTCCGGCTAAGCGGTGAAATTACAGGCTGGACTTGGCTTTTTCAACCAGAGCCGCAAACGCTGCTTTTTCGTTAACCGCCAGATCAGCCAGTACCTTACGGTCAATTTCAACAGCGGCTTTTTTCAGACCGTTGATGAATTTGCTGTAAGACAAACCGTTAATACGTGCACCGGCGTTAATACGCGCGATCCACAGCTGACGGAACTGACGCTTACGCTGACGACGGTCGCGGTAAGCATACTGACCAGCTTTGATCACAGCTTGTTTAGCTACACGGAATACACGGCTGCGAGCACCGTAGTAACCTTTAGCCTGCTTCAGAATTTTTTTGTGACGACGACGAGCGATCACACCACGTTTAACACGAGCCATAGTTTATCTCCTGAATACCGATTAAAGATTAGGCAGCATGCGCGCTACCAGCTTAACGTCAGAGGCGTGAACCTGAGACATACCGCGCAGATGACGCTTACGCTTGGTGCTCTTTTTGGTCAGGATGTGGCTACGGAACGCACAACGGTGTTTGAAGCCGTTCGCGGTCTTCTTGAAGCGCTTGGCTGCGCCGCTCTTAGTTTTGATTTTAGGCATTTTGTTACTCCAAAAGGTTATGGTGCATACAGAAACTAAGACCCTGTATAACACCTGCCATAACGAGCAGTCGGTAGAACGCATAAACCCGGCATTAAGCCGGGGTTATGTGATTCATTTAGGAACCAGACTACTTCTTCTTACCTGGGGCGATGACCATCACCATTTGACGGCCTTCCATTTTCGGGTGTTGTTCCACAGTGCCGATTTCCCGAAGGTCCTCTTCAATGCGTTTCATCAACTCCATCCCGATATGCTGGTGAGCCATCTCACGGCCGCGGAAGCGCAGAGACACTTTCGCTTTATCACCACCCTCTAGGAAACGTGTCAGATTACGTAATTTAATCTGATAATCGCCTTCTTCAGTACCCGGACGGAATTTCATTTCCTTAATCTGGATCTGGTGCTGGCGTTTTTTGGCTTCGGCTTTTTGCTTTTTCTCTTCGTAAAGCTTCTTACCGAAATCCATCACCTTACATACGATCGGATCGCCATCTGAAATCTGTACCAGATCCAAGGCTGATTCTCCCGCCATACGCAAAGCGTCTTCAATACTGACGATACCAACCTGGCTTCCATCGGCGCCGATCAAACGTACCTCGGTTGCACGAATTTGATCGTTAATGGCAGCTCGATTGTCTTGACGGCCGCCCTTTCTGTTATCGCGTCTGATGATCAGTTCTCCATTCCAAACCGTCCGCGCTGTGCAATGCCACCTTCAAGTATTTCAATGAAGGCGTCGATACTCATAACACCCAGGTCTTCACCTTTACGGGTACGCACAGCGACGGTGTTTGCTTCTACTTCTTTATCCCCTACAACCAACAGGTAGGGTACCTTGTGCAAAGTGTGCTCACGGATTTTAAAGCCGATCTTCTCGTTTCTCAAGTCCGCAACAGCCCGGAAGCCTTTTGATTTCAGGTTTTGGGCCAGATTCTGACAATATTCACCCTGATTATCGGTGATATTGAGTACCGACACTTGCTGCGGTGCCAGCCATGGCGGCATCGCACCTGCATAGTGCTCGATAAGAATACCAATAAAACGCTCGAACGACCCAAGAATCGCACGATGCAGCATGACCGGAGTCTTGCGCTCGCCGTCTTCATCCACATATTGGGCGCCTAAACGCTCTGGCAGCATAAAATCGAGCTGCACAGTACCACACTGCCAGACGCGATTTAAGCAATCACGCAGAGAGAATTCGATTTTAGGGCCGTAGAAGGCGCCTTCACCCGGCTGCAGTTCCCATTCCAGACCGGCATCGTTCAGTGCGTCTTCCAGTGCGGCTTCCGCCTGGTCCCACAAAGAATCATCACCGATACGGCCTTCCGGACGGGTCGACAGCTTCATTTCGACCGCATCAAAGCCAAAGTCTTTGTACACTCCCAGCGTCAGCTTAATAAAGTCTGATGCTTCCTGACGGATCTGCTTTTCCGACACAAAAATGTGCGCATCGTCCTGGGTAAAACCACGCACGCGCATAATGCCGTGCAAAGCACCGGACGGCTCATTACGGTGACAGGAACCAAATTCCGCCAGACGCAGCGGCAGGTCACGGTAGCTCTTCAGACCCTGATTGAACACCTGAATATGACACGGGCAGTTCATCGGCTTCACCGCGTAGGTACGCTTCTCAGACTCCGTGGTGAACATGGCATCGCCATAGTGTTCCCAGTGGCCGGATTTTTCCCACAATGAGCGGTCAACAACCTGTGGCGTTTTGATTTCCTGATAACCGGCATCCTGCTGCACTTTGCGCATGTACTGTTCCAGTACCTGCCACATGGTCCAGCCATTCGGATGCCAGAACACCATACCCGGCGCTTCTTCCTGCAGATGGAACAGGTCCAGCTGCTTAGCCAGTTTACGGTGATCGCGTTTTTCCGCTTCTTCGATGCGGGTAATGTAGGCTTTCAGCTCTTTTTTGTCGTTCCAGGCGGTACCATAAATGCGTTGCAGCTGTTTGTTCTGCGAATCGCCGCGCCAGTAAGCGCCGGATACACGCATCAGCTTGAAGACGCGCATCACACGGGTATTCGGCACGTGCGGGCCGCGACACATGTCGGTGTATTCTTCGTGATGGTAAAGGCCAACGGCCTCTTCGCCTTTCTGAATCAGGTCGTCGATCAGCTCAACTTTATAGTCTTCGCCACGGTCAACAAACACGCGACGCGCTTCTTTAATCGGCGTCATTTTTTTAATAACGTCGTAATCTTTTTTGATCAGCTCGCCAACACGTTTTTCGATGGCGGTTACATCTTCCGGTGTAAAAGGACGCTCAAACTCGATGTCGTAATAAAAACCGTTGTCGATAACAGGACCGATAGCCATTTTGGCAGTTGGGTACAGCTGTTTCACCGCGTGCCCGACCAGGTGCGCAAAGGAGTGACGAATCACTTCCAGACCTTCGTCATCGCGACCGGTAATCAACGTGACATTGGCGTCTTCGGTGATCAGTTCACAGGCATCCACCAGCTGGCCATTAATACGGCCACACACGGTCGCTTTTGCCAGACCGGGGCCAATATCTTCGGCCACCTGCATCAGCGTAACCGGCTGTGCGAATTCACGTTTGGAACCATCAGGAAGGGTAATAACAGGCATATCTGATCCTTGTCAGTGGTGGCCCCCACGACAGGCCACATGAATTTAAAAGAGGACGTACTCTACAGACCACGCCGGGCGCTGTAAACTGTGGGGTTTTATTCGGCCCCATGATCAGTATCCAGCTGACGTCCGAGCGAACTATTGGCGCAACCACTGACGTGGCGATTGACCGGTCTCACGCTTAAAGGCGCGGCTGAACGCGCTCTGTTCCGAGTACCCCAACAGTAACGCAATTTCACTGTGGGTCAGCCTTCCTTCACTCAGATACTCTTTCGCCAACTGCATCCGCGTTTGCGCCAGCACCTCTTTAAACGCCAGCTGATGATCTTCCAGACGACGGAATAATGTACGCTCAGACAGATGCAATAAACGGGCAACGCAGCGCGACGTGGGTTCGCCGTTCTGCAGCGCTTTTAACAGTGCGGTACGCAAACTTTGTACAAAACCTTCGCTCTGCGGCAACACATCCATCAAGGCCTGGGCCTGCTGTTCCAATAGCTGCTTCAGGCCCGCGTTGTGATTATTGACCGGCAGGGCCAAATACTCAGGCCTGATCAGAATGGCAGTTTGCGCCTGCTGAAACAGCACCTCACAGCCCAGTGCCTGACGATAGGGCTCGGCATCGGCCGGCTCGGCAAAGGAAAACTGCACCGCCTGCGGGCTTAAATCGGCTCGCGCTGTCATCTGACGGATAAAGGTCAGCATGCCCACTACCAGCACTTCATCCGACAATCGCGATGATGGACCATAATCTACCGTCCAACTCAGACGCAGACAGCCATCCTGCAAGCTGGCGGTTGCCCGATCACCGTCGTGCAGCAGCCGCTGATAACGCTGAAACCCCTGCAAAGCATCGGCCACGGTTTCACTCGACAGCAACAGGTAGCCCAACACGCCGACAAACTCCGGGCGCACCAACTGCCCCAGCTCCAGACCGATATGGCGCTGCGGATAACGCTGCTGCAAACGGTCGAGCAACTCCCACCATTGGCTGAAGCTGATGCGACTGTCTGCAGCAAACCCCTGCAGATAAGCATACAAATCACAGCGGGTATCTCCTTCGCGCAGCAGAAAATCACGCGCCAGCCCTGCCAGATCACCACTGACCTGCAATTGCGCCAGCATAGTCATCGTTATATCTCCGCCAGTTCCCGATGCAGCCAGACCACCCAGGCGCAACCTATAAGTGGCAGAGATTGTCAAAATAAAGACAGTAAATGTCAATTCCGCACAACGCTGGCAGCGTAAAGTAGAGACTCACAACAATAATAAGGAGCACTGCATGCAAGATGTTCTGCACGCCCTGTTTTTCGTCGTCGCTTTTGGCGCTTTGTTTCTGGGGGTCATGCTGGCCGAATACGGGTACACCCGCCACCAGGGAAAAACCGGTGTTTATCATCTGCGCGAAACCGTGGCGAACCTGACAACGGGTTTCTCTTACAAGGTGGTCGATGGCATTGCCATCGCGCTGTTTATTCAGGCGTTCTATTTATGGGTGTACGACTACGGCCTGCAGTGGAACCCGGAGCTGTCTGTTCTCAGCGTGCTGGCACTGATCGTTTTTATTGATTTTTGTTTCTACATTAATCATGTCCTGATGCATAAAGTGCGCTGGTTCTGGAATGTGCACGTCACTCATCATTCTTCTGAGCATATGAATTTTTCCACTGCACTGCGTCAGAACTTTACCTTTGCCCTGTCCGGCTCCTGGTTATTCTGGTGGATTCCGGCTGCCCTGCTCGGTTTTGATAAAACCTGGGTTTTGCTCGCCATTGAAGGCAATCTGGTTTATCAGTTTTTTCTGCATACCGAACAGGTGCGCAAACTCGGCTGGCTGGAAAAAGTGATGAATACGCCTTCGCACCACCGCGTGCATCACGGCAGTAACCCAAAACAGATTGATACCAATTTTGGTGGCATTTTTATTATCTGGGATAAATTATTCGGTACGTTCCGCTCAGAAGAGGATGCTGGCGAGATTAAATACGGCGTCACCCGTATGCCTGCCAAACCTTACAATCCCTTTTATTTACAGGTACACGATTGGGTCGACATGTTTAAGGACGTGTGGCGCTACAAGGATTTAAGAATTCTCTACAAACATCCGGACTGGGCACAGCAGCACTACGGCACACAGGCTGACACTGATAACCGATAGGTCTTAAAAATGACACCTGCAGGACTGCCATTGATGCCCTGCAGGCTGTTATCCCATTCACCAATGATCATTCTCAGAACTCCCGTCAGAGACAACTCAGCAGAGTTCCCCCAGAGCTATCACCTCCTCCCAGGAGCGATCATTGCCGCAGCCGTCAGAGCAGTCTAAGCTCAGCAGAATACCGACTCACATTTCTGATATGACTAAAATCCCTGACATCATCGCAAGCTCAGCCCAGAATGCGGCCGAAAATACAGCCCAGGTTGCCGCTGTCGTCACCGTTCTGAACAGCCTGGACGCGATGATTTATGTCGCCGATATGAAAACCTACGAGCTGCTATTTATTAACGATTACGCCCGTAAAAAATGGGGCGAACCAGGCAATAAACGCTGCTGGGAATACCTGCAGACAAATCAGAGTGGCCCTTGCGCATTCTGCACCAACGATAAACTGCTGGATGAAAACCAGCAGGCCAACGGCGTTTATGTGTGGGAATTTCAGAACACCCAGAATGGACACTGGTATCAATGCCGCGATGAAGCCATACGCTGGATCAACGGCGATCTGGTACGCATCGAAATTGCGACCGACATCACCGATCGCAAACGCATGGAACAGGAATTGGAAGCGGCCCGCCGGGAGGCCGAGTATTTAGCCGGGACGGATCCTCTGACCGATCTGAATAATCGCCGTGTTTTTTTTAACCTGGGAGAACAAGTATTAAAAGAAGCTCTGCGCTTTAACTGCCCGACATCCATTATTATGTTCGATCTGGATCACTTTAAGCTCATCAATGATACCTGGGGTCATAACGTTGGCGATGCGGTACTGAAGCGAGTGGCCGATATTGCTGCCGCAACCGTCCGCAATGCTGATATTCTGGCACGCATCGGCGGCGAAGAGTTTGCAATACTGCTACCACAGACTGATCTGCCACAGGCGCGCGCACTCGCCGAACGCATCCGGAAGGCAATCGCGGCCGACGTTTTGTTAATCAATAATGCGCCGATTGGGGTTGAGGCCAGCTTTGGCATCAGCTGCTGCGAAGAGTGTGGCGAACTCACCCTGACAGATTTGCTCAATATTGCTGACCAACAGCTCTACCTTTCCAAAAAACACGGCCGCAACAGAACATCCTCGCACCAGGTCAATCCATAACGCCAACAGACACACGCTATAAGACCGGCCTGGCACATACGTCATCATTACACCGGTCGCAGTAGCCACCACTCACTCTGTGCCAATACGGCCCTGCCCGATACCGCCGCGACACTGCGCATCCGCTTCCCACCACCCAATGAGCTTATGCCAAACGCAGGTATTTGTTTTTCAAGCACTTATCAGGTGAGGATTGGCCGCCCAATGCAGAAAAAAGCACTTGCACCGGCGAAAAGGCATCGTTAATATACGCGCCACTTCAGGACTATAGCTCAGTTGGTTAGAGCGCTACCTTGACATGGTAGAGGTCGCCAGTTCGAATCTGGCTAGTCCTACCAGAATTACCTTACAAATCAGGCACTTACGAGTGCCTTTTTTGTGCCTTTAAAATGCATCTGCAAAATGTCTGCAATATCCCTGCAAAATACAGTAGTGCAAATCAGCGGTTAACCCTCATCAGAATAACCCCTGGTGCAGCGACCTCAACGCGCCCAATAAACCGCTCTTCACCTGGCGAGCAGATCAGGGCTATAGCTGGCATCCGGCCAGTCATCTTTGAGTAATACAGGGCCTGCCCTATCGCCTCCGCCCACTTCTTGCACCAGTCGAACTCTATGGCCAGATCATCAGTCAGGCAGTCAACCCGCGTTCGGTCCTCCAAAACCACCTCAGATTTTCCTTCCCAGTATCCGCAGTATTCCGTCACATAATCCGCTTCCATAGGCCCTCCAAAGGCACAGCTCCAGACTGAGAGTTAGGTAATTATGGCAGCTCACAATACAATGAGCTGACAAATGAAAGACCCTCAGCCAGATGACAACAAAAAGCAGCTGCTGGCACGGATCGACAGGGACGTGAAAGAGAAGTTCGACAGAAAGCGGAAGGTGCGCGGACTAAAGCAGGAATACATCGTCGAGCAGCTGATTAAAAAATGGGTGGACGGTCAGATCGAAATTTGACCAAACAGAGCCCAGCGCTTTCTGTGAATCATTCTGATATAAAAATATATCAAATTAGATAAAGCAACCCGCAGATTGCCCCCCCCGCCATACTCACATATCGTTCGCAGCCTGGGTGTTTTTCAAGGCGACAAAATATCCGATCTGAAAAGACACAACGTCCTTAATTAGCGGATGCTCCCTACCAATTTCCCCATAAGGGATAATCGTTTTCACCTCTGTCTCGGGTAGTACTACCAAGACTCCATCTGCGGTCATCGCCAATATCTCCATGCCCATCTCCTGTTGTTCGAGCAGCAGCAATACTAATTGACAAAAGAATAAAGAAAACCATCTGCAAAACAACGGCTTACCTAATACGGGTAAACTCATACTTTTTGTCTGTATTTGGTGAAAATTATGAGGCTACTGTGCCATGCCTGATCTAATGACGTTCGGCGGACGTCTCAGGGATGCAAGGAAAGAGGCGAAAGTTTCAGCTGCATGGATGGTTGAGCATCTAAATAAACACCTGGTGCCAGCCGGGCTGGCAAGAGTTCACATCAACACGTATTACTCTTGGGAAAAGATTGGCACGCCTGGGGAGCTGAAGAGCGGGAAACGATACCCTCACCCAATGGCTTACAAGATAATGCTCGACCCGCTTGGTATTACGGGATACTGGCTATGGTATGGGGATATGGGTGGTCGCGTGATAAGGCGAAGAAAGGATTTACCGCAAGAACATCGGATAGCTGACGAACAGATTGGCAGTATTCGCGAAATAGAAGAAGAGCTTTATAGGGAATTTAAAAGGGTTGCGGCCAGCGCGACAAACGCACAGAAGGCCGCAATTCTTAATTTGCTGAGGGCGATCAGATGATCACTGACGTGAGAAATACTGACCACTTAGCACGGTCGGAAAATTAGCATTACCCGGTGCACTACCCTCATACATGCGATCGCCGTCGATTTTAATTATATCGCGGTTGTAAATTACGGCGTTATTGGGTGTGCAGGTTCCGAGGGCCGTTCTTACATTTGGCTCATAGTTGCTGCGCCCGCAGAAATTATTTTGCGAATATGAGTCAGCATATCCCTGATCAGGAAGTGTTATGTAAGTTGCGTGGTCACTATATTCAATCTGATGAACAGTGTCGCCAGAGGACAATATTACTTCGTCTTTAATAATGAACCTTGCTTCAACATGAAACGTATAACCCTGCTCAACACAACCCGTGTCCGTATAGTTGTCATATTTGAAAACCACTCGACCATTACCGGTGTATGTCGTTGTCAGTTTCGCAACGGTTCCGAGTTCGGCATTCTGATGACAATCAAGAGCCCACGAATCCTGAAGGGAATCAAGGAAGCTACTTGGTGACTCTGGCGATTCATCAACAGTCGTTTTGGGGAAGTCTCCGCTACTTCCGCCACAAGCGGTCAGGGCAAATACAGCTGATATAAAAATCGCTCTCATACTTAATCCTTAGTAATATCAATATCATCAGAGCAGATGATATTCGTATTAAGAACTTTATAAAAGTTCGATTCAGGCCCTGTGATAATTTAAATACTGTGCCATCATGCCGGCATGAGCGAAGAACTGATTAACTTTATTTGCGGCGTAGTCGGCCTGTACCTGCTGGCCATTACCATCGTCATATTCTCCGGCGGATTCCCTACCCGCTGGCAAACGTGGCCGGTTATTCATGCTGTGGCCTGGGGGTTGCCGATCTTCTTTACTGCCGCGTCCGTGCTGGCCGCCATCCCTGGCTTGGTCATTCTGAGCATTATTATTGCTGCGACTTCTCGACCACGGGCATAACCCGCTCAATCAGCTGCTTTTTGCGCAGCTGCAGCAGGTCGATCTGCCGGCGCTTCTCATCCGCGCTTAACGCCTGGCTCGCCTTAATCGCCTTAATCCGAGCATTGATCGCGGTCACTTTGCGATTCACCCGGTCCAGCGTCAGGCGGCCATTCAGCAAGTCACGATTTCCCTTTTCCAGTTCGGCCGCTTCGGCATAGTTGCCTTCCACCTTCAGCTGCTGCACATCGGCATGCAGGCGGGCGGCATCGCGAAGCGATTCATAAAACAGTGTGGTCTGCTTATCAGATTGAGGGTCGTCCATATTCCGGTAGAACCGGCGGATAGGCTGGTACTCGTACCAATGCCGCGCCGGAGCATCGTTGTTGCTTAGTGCGCGCTTCAGCACGTCGGTATGCCCTACCATCCAGGCGCCCACCTGACCGAAGTAACCGGAAATAAGGTAGTCGATCTGCACCGGACTTAATGCCAGTTTTGAGTCGGGTCCGAAAGTCGCTTCCAGCCCGGTACCCATCATTTCAGCTACCAGCGTGGTGCGGTCATTCACCCGATTCGACGGGCTTAATCGCTGCTGCCCCATCGTTTCAATGTCGCGACCGGTGAAGCTGTCGCGGTTAGCGTAAATGTCAAACGCAGGCTGCAGCATCTGTGGCACCGGACTGAAAGCAAAGGTGCTGGTCAGCATGTGACCCAGACGCTCAGCAAACAGATCGCCGGTAGCCTGATCATCAACGGCCTGCTCCAGCAGTCGTTCGGCCAGCGTGGCAATAGCCCCCACTTCAAACGGTTTCGGAATCAAACCGACGTGTTCGGTACCCGGAATGCGAATCCACCAGTAAGTATCTTTCATCCAATCTTCGGCTTTCTGGTAATCCTCGTCGTCTTGGTTGCGCAGGTACAGCGCCATAGTGGCCACAGACAGAGCCGCCACCACCGCGCTAAACCGTGCGGCTGCCTGCCGTTCGGTTACGCTGGCTTCAATACTGCCCACTCCGAGCATTTGCATAACCACTTTCGTGGTCGGCTTCACGCCAGAGCGGTACAGCTTGTCCAACCCCTGCAGGCGGGCATTCAGGAAAGGCACGACATCAATCAGGAATCGAACCGCAGGCCATGCTCCGGAAGCGCTGAAGTCCATAAGGTCACGCGCTTGGAATGCCGCGTACAGCTTGCCCTTTCCAGCCGCCTCAGCCTGCTCAAAGGCCGCCATGCGGTTGGCATTCTCAAAGCTGTTGTTCACGTCCTGCCAGCGATCCCATGCCGCCTGCAGCGGTTTCAGGCCATGGCCAAGCAGCGCTTTCGGATCGCGCAACACCTTGCCGCGGCGCATCTGGCCATCAATCTGGTACCGGATAAATTCAGCATCTTCCCCGTAGGCATGGCCGAAACTGAACGCCCCGCCAGAGGCCATCAGTCGCGCACGCTGATAGCCTCCGCGATTGCTCAGGCCAAATGATTTCAGCCCCTGCACCACGTTACCGGCGGCGTTGTATTTCATGTCGGTAACTGAAATGGCGCTGAGCGAATCGCGGATTAAGTTCGCAACAATGAATTGCGGCGTACTGGTTGTCAGGTTGGTGAAGGTGCGCTTAAACCAGCGCATTACCTTCATGGCCGTACTGTTCATGCCGGTGGGGTTCAGGCTGGTCAATGCCTGGAAAACCAGCGGGTCGGCAACGTCGTACCAAATCTTTTCCCCGTTGCGCAGTACAAAGGTGCTCTGTTTTTTGTCCCGGATCGCTTCGGCTGTCTGCTCCACCACGCCCAGCTCCAGAGCATTATCAACCGCCTGAGTAGCCGCCATGTTTTTCAAACTGGCATCCAACAGGTGATGGAAGTTCATAATGGTGTTCTGCAGCAGATCGTTCAGATTCTGAGTACCGCCTTTCAGCTTTTTGTATGCCTGCTGGCGACTCAGGCCGCCACCAACACGCGGACCTTGTGCCTGCTCCGCTTCTTCATCCAGACGGTAAAACGGAACATAGAACTCATTAGCCCACATTTCCCGGTTTTCGCTGGTGATAATTCCGGCCTTTTCTGCAATAGCCAGCACGTCGTCCCGGTGCTGCTGAAACTCAGCAAACACTTTTTCATAGGTGGCGTTACGGTCGCGGCCGTCCGTCATGGCGCCGGTGTTCAGGTCTTTCAGCGCGGCGATATCTTCCGGCGTGAACAGGTTTTCCCGGCCCTCTGCCATCAGCTTTTCACCACGGTTACCGGCAATCCAGCCCATAAAGCGCTCCACCTCAGCGGCGGAACCGAGCTGGTTCAGCGTGTAAATCAGACCGCTGGTGTCCTTCTTCACGTCGATTACACCGTCAGCATCCAGCATAACGCGGCCAGCATTCATCATTGCGGACACGGCACCGCCGGCGGCGTTACTCATGCGGGCCTTCACCCATGCCGACTTGGTAATGTTTTCCTCGCTGGTTACGTTGCCATCCAGCAGCTGTTTATCCAGCTCCAGCAGCCCGGCGTACCGGTCAACCAAACCCTGACGCACCTTTAACCGCCAGTTGGTCATGGTGTCGCGCACGCGATCTATGGCAGTTTGAGCGGCAGACTTCGGCCCGATCTTGGAAAGCGCCGCTTTCTGGTCGTCGGTCAGGCTGGCGTCATTGGCCAGCGCGTCAGACAGGCGGAACAACCCTCGAACACCACCCCCTTTCTGATTGCGATAATTGACTAAATCCCGATCAATGAGTACCCTTGTTTTTAGGCCTCGTAATTGGCGTACATCCCTGGGCAATCGCAGCCCAGACCGTGCGTTCAATTCGGGGCTTTGTTTTTCATCCAGGTAAAGCAAGTCTCCATTCTTCACCCATTTATCAACGGGTGTAATGTGAGAACCTCCCTCCTCGTAAGCATTAATTGCAAGATGAACATCCAGACCGGCTGCCTGTGCGTTTGGCTTTAGGATAATTCTTACGGGCCTTCCATTGACCACCTCGGGTGCAAAAAGAACCAAACTGCCAGGCTGTGTTTGTGATTTAAAAACGGCCGCTGGATTTTCAATCCATTCTGGTAGCTTTTTCCATTGCTCAGCAGTCATTCCCGGATGCTTGATCTGACCGGATTCTTTCTTTCCAACCGCGGACTCAACCAAGTGCAGCGGCTTGTCGTCGAAACCTAACAGAGCCAGAATGTCCGCCCCATCAAGAATGCGCACCCCTTGGCGGCTGGCAGGACTGCCACTAAACAAAGCATCAATCCTGTTCTCGAATCGCTTTTGTGTTTCGTCGCTTTGTTTCATTACAAAACCACGACTTGCAACCACTCCCCGCGTCCCTTCTTGCTGCAGGTGCAGTTTACTTTTCGCAATCAGCGCCAGCGTATCGGTATCATTCCAGCCAATGCCGGGGTATATCTTGCGGATAAGGTCGCGCAGCGCGGCCACCACCCGGCGCACCAGCCCCATCTGCTTTCCTTCCTCAGCAACGTGGGCGATGTACTCCAGCACGGCGTCACGACGATCCCGAACCTTGCTTAGATCAAGGTTGTAGCGCTGGATTTTCTTCATCAGCAGCTTTTTGCCAATGCGCTGGTAAATGTCGTCCAGCACCTGATCCAGCGCCTTGCCGCCGTTTTCCCGCTGCGCTTCGATGAAGTTAATCACTGCACCATGCCCCAAAGCTTCATGCAGCGCCGCACGAACGGCAGCAGCACGGGATGTTAAGTGGCTGGCAATCAGATAGGTGCGGCCAGTGACCGTGTTGTAAAAACCTTCAAATTCGACTTCATTGAAAGCGCTGCCCAAGTCAGCCTTCACGCTTTCCGGCAGGTCGTGCTTGGTTTCCACCACCTCGATTTTTACGCCGAGGTCATCCTCAACGCCGGCAATCCACTTCCGCACATAATCTGCCATTGGAGGAGTATCGGAACGGTCAACCGGATTGCTCGGGCCTTTATCTTTTGCTATCTGCGCCATTTCTTTCAGGCGGTCGGCTATAGCTTTTTGAAGGCCCGGATCGTTGTCGCGCGGCAGGGAAAATAAAACCTCTGACGATTCTCCGGATGCCATCTCGGTATTGGTTTCGCCGCCACCGCTTTCTGGCTTGTCGATGATCAGAACCTTGGTGCTTACCCCGGTAGGGTTCAGCGATGATTTGAATGCCCCTTCCGGCAGGGCTTGTTCGTCTGCAGCAATGGCGTTCAGGAAATTACGGAACGCCTTGTTTTTGCTATCCGAACGATCACCGGCCATGCTGCTGACGATTGCCACAATGCGCCCGCCGGGTTTAAGCATTGAATAGGCATGGGTAACGTGGTCAATATCCTGATTCTTGCTGAACGGAGGATTCATCACAATACGGTCGTATTTCTCGTCTGCTGGCAGCTCTAAAAAGTCGTTACCGATCAGGTTGTGGCCTTTCTCCTGCAGGATTTCCCGCAACTGACCGGCCATTTCCACCACATCCACATTGCCGCCGGCGCCTTTAATGGAATCCGCAAGCATCCCGTTACCGGCTGACGGCTCCAGCACGGCCATGCCCGGCTGAATGTCAGCCAGCTCAACCACTTCAGCGGCGGTGTCATTCGGGGTTGGGAAAAAATCATTGAAGGCTTTCCGGTTGCTCAGCACGGTGCGCTTCAGTGCCTGTTCCATATCATCCAGGCGGTTGTTTTTCTTCGGACGATCAATGCTGTTTTTCAGGTTAATGTATTCAACCAGCGCAGCGCGCAGCACCGGCAAGCTGGTAATACCCATACGTTCCAATCGCTTGCGCTGATTTGAAACATCCGTATAGGTCATGTGGCTTTCGCCATGCTTGCTGGCGAAGTTCATAATCCGCTCGCGCACACGGTCATTCAGAGCGATGCGCTTATCATCACCGGCACCGCGAATCAGCGTGCGTAAAGATGCAGCAGCCTGCTTATGGCCTTTCACCTTTTCCATGTCGCGGGCAATGTACTCCAGGCTATCGGCATACATGAAATCCAAAGGCATTTGGGCGCCAGATACCATTTGCTCCGGTGTAACATCGGCCTTAAAGAATCGGTTTCCGTTATTGTCTCGGTCGGTTAAGTCGGCCGACGCATTGTGAACCAGCCCGCGCGTATATCGAGCCAGCAATTCGGCTTGTACTTTCTCAGTCATCCGACTGAGTAGAGGCGCTTCGCCATTTACTACGCGCCGCATAACTTCGGCAGTAACGGCTGCGCCTTCTGCTTTGGCCACTGCACTGGCAGCCATATCAGCCTGGCGGATTGTATTAGCGCGGCGGGTTGTATTCAGCTCCGCCTCTGCAGCCTCTTTCATACGGTCGGCCATTTGCTGCAGTCGGGCAGCCGCCCGGGCTTTCTTTTCACCCAGGCGCTGCGCCACCTGCTCTGTCAGGTCAATATCCTTACCGTTCAGCCATTCGCGGAATTGCTGGGCTGTTTCAACGCTGGGAAAATAAAAGTTACCCTTCCAGTAACCGCCCTTCATGCGGCGGGCAAAGGCGGCAGCCTCTTTGAATTTGTCGGTACCCAGCCGGTCGATTACCTTCACATTAAAAATGGTTTCGCCGGTTTTCGAGTTTTGGCCTTCTTCCGGCTCGCCGGTTTTAATTTCACCCTCTGTTTCCAATCCCTTTTTTACCGCCTGCACTGGCTTTTCTTCCAGAGCCTTTTCGGCGGTCAGGCGGTCATAAGTTGCGCGCTGCTCGACGCTCAGCGAATCAATCCCTTTTACCTGAATCAGTCGGCGGTAATCTTCCAGCGTCTGCGGATTTTTCAGGCGCTCCATGTAGTCTTGATGGGCCTTGATTTTTTCGTCTATCAAGGCTTTGCGGTCAGCAGCATAGGCTGAAATGTCGGCATCGCTCAGGGATTTAATATGTTCCTGGGTAATCGCCTCAACATTATCGCCATGACTCCAGGTAACAACGCCGGAGTTGTTGCCTATAAACCGGAAGCTCTGCACTATCCCGCTGTAAGCCATCCGCACCAGCTGGTCTTTTTGGGTATCGGAATACACATAGCCGCGAACATGATCCACAAGCTCGGCTTTTTTCAGTTTGGCCAGGGCTGCTTTGGTGGCGTCAGGGTCGGCAACCACCGATTCAAACACCTGCAGAACCTCACTGGCCGGCACGGCATCGCCACCATTCAGGCGGCGCATCAGAGCATTAACGGCTTCGTGTGGCGGCAGGTTATCAGGCAGTGCAACGGGCGTTGCCGATTCGGCTGGAATGTCTGCGCGCGCGCGCTCGATGGCGGCAAGGTAGGCGTTATCGTCGCCCTTAAACACAATGGATTTCAGGTTAAAAGTATTGCTGGTCAGCTCCCCCGTTGGCGCATCAACAATGACAGATACAGGGTTGCCATCGCGGCCTTTGGTCACTCGCTTAACCTGATAGTCGCCGAACTTCCATTCATCGCCTGGCTTAAACTGGATAGCCTTCTTCATAAGCTCAGTTTCTGACTGCTCTCGCTTCTGCTGCTTTTCATCCAGCTGCTTTTTCAGCTCGGCGCGCTCCGCTTCAATTTCTTCCGGAGTTCTTGCGGCCAATACCTTATTGCGGATTTCTGACTGTCTGGATTTTACCCATGAAGAAAATGAATCCTGGGCGCGGTCAAAGGCATTGCCTCTGGCAGAGGCTTGCTTGCCGTTAAACTTATTTCGGCCAGCAATGAAACTTGACGCTACGCCTTCCCGCGCAGCCAATACGGCAGCATCACGCTTCAGGTATTCATTGGCAAAATCAACGATTTCAGAATCCAGAACCGTTTTCTGCTGGTCGCTTTTTGTGATTACCTGCAGGTCTTTTTGCGTATTCAGAATGGTGTTTGCAAAATCATCACGGTGCATTTTTGCAGGCACGCCCGGGGAGCGAACGGAATGCGAGTAAGCCTGAGTGGCTTTCTTCACGTCGTAGGCTGATTCCAGGCTTTCACGGTTTATGTCGTCGATGGTAAGCGGCTTAGCTTGCTTATCAGATTCAGGCTTTTTTGATTCGCTACCAGTCTTGTCTGCCGCTTTTGATAATCCAGCATCGATCGGTTTTTCAGTGTCGCCGGTAGCAATCCAGTCCTTAAACTGCTGCATGGTCAGCTCGTTCACCGGACCGACCTTCCAGCCTTTTTCGTAGTTCTCTTTGTAGCCGGTAATGGCCTTAGCCTTATCGGTGAAACCAAGCATTATTTTATGCTCATCAAATGAGCCGTCAGCATTCACCTGGTCAACGATAAAGACTTTTTCGCTTTCGGGATTTTTGCCAAGATAAACGTCGATGTGCTCACCATCGGCACCTTCGGTTTTTTTCAGATAGCCATAGTGGTGAGCCATGGTTACCGACCACGCCTTACCATCCGGATCGGTGCCTGAGCGCTGAGAGCCACGCGGATTTTCGATAGCGATATCCAGCCCTTGAACGGTAACGTGGCCCTTCTCGTAGTTGCCCGCCTCGATCTGCGCAGCCGTTGGCTCTGGCTTATCATTCAGCGGCGACGTTGCGGCCTCGTTTGCGGCCGCATCAATCTCGCCTGAAAGGTCGTCATTCATATCCAGCGCACCGGTGCGCGGCGGCTCTGCCATATTGCCGTTGGTAGCCGTGGCGGCACCTTCAGGAATACGCCGCAGCTCATAACCGCCGCCTACCTTGGCGATTTCATAGTCTGGGTGTTTCTTCAAAGCGATACGGGCAGAGCCGATATTCTTAAACGGGTTACCGGCAGAATTGCGGATTGCTGACGGGCCTTGGTATTCCTCGCCAAACCGCTCACGGTAGTAACGCTGCAATTTGGCGCGCTCTTCGGCATTCCGGCGCGAACCTTCACTGGCAACGGCCGCGCCAGTGCGGCGCCCACCATTGCCGTTAAATTCGCGCTGCCCGACTTTTCTCAAGCTCTCACTATCAGCATCCAACTTCTTAATGGTGCGCTCAATTTCTTCTCGACCCATCTCACTAAAGCGGGAATCCATGCTTTCGTATTCTTCACGATCGGCGTTCAGATTGCGCTGATCACGGGTCAGCAGCTCGTCAGGCTTGGCCTTCTGATAGGCTTCGGTGGCGTTTTTTACGGCGCCCTCTTTGCTATTGGCATACTTCCATGAGCCGCCCGGGTAAAACTTGTATTGCCAGCGGTCGCGGTACTCGCGCAGCAGTTCTACTTCAGTTAAGCGGGCCTCAGAAACAGAAACCCCGGCAGCGGCCGGGGTTTCTTCATCAATATTTTTTTCAGAAGCTCTTCCAGCATCTGGAGGCTCTACGCTTTTTTCGGCTCCTGATTTTCGCTTTCCGGAACCGGCTGATTTTTCCGCTTCGGCGGATTCTTCTTCCAGCGCTCCACCTGCTGCAAAGCCTTCAATACTTGCGGGTGTAATTTCATTTCCGTTGCTCGCTCGTTCAGTTAGTTCTTCGATAATCATGCCAAGAGCTATCGGATCATGCCCGTATTCTTGCGCTGCTTTGACCAATACTTGATCTGACACTCCGGCATTTTTCGCATTTTGCATGATTTCAGCCAGAGCGCGGCCCATAGAATCCAGGGCATCATCGTCGAAAGATTCCTCCAGAATTTCAGGCTCAAGAATATCCGACAGCTCAACTTGTTTTGCACCTACGGATCTTGCCAGCGGCGTATCTGCATCAACAAATCCAGCTTCCTGCGCTGTCATCTGGCCGCGCATAACCTTTCTGAATTTAAGCACATTTTCGCGCTCAGGCTTCAGATAGTCGCGTGCATAGTCGTTACGTTCGTCTGTGAACACATCAAGCAGATAGCGAACCGCACGCGCCTGCCCTTTGCCAAGATCCTTCCCTGCAAGTGAGCGCCGGACCGCTATCTGAAGCCCTTGTACGCCGAGACGCTTCACATTATCGGGTGCGTTTTGGAACCAATCTGGGTTAAGTGATTTTGTACGGCCTGTAACGCGCCCGGACTTATCAACCATCTGAACAATGCCGCCGCCACGAACAAGCCTGTTTGCCATGTGGTTAAGCTGGTTGCGAAAAGACTCTCGTAGCAAACGGCCATCATCCAACCCCTTTGGCTGCTTGTGCTTTCTGATCTGATCCTGAACATTCTCTGCAAGACGGTCTGCACGCCCGTCATCACTGAAGTCGATTGCATCAGCACCAGGCACAGCTTCATCAGCGAGCTGTAAGGTCTCACTTACTGGAATATCCGGTCGCTGATACGGGATATCGTTGGTTTCTTCAACATCCACCAGTGGTGGCAACTCTGCAACCTCTGCTACTGGCGGAGGAACATCACCCAATACAATGCTCTCAGCATCTGCAGGGATTTCATCAACATCTGCAACCGGCGGGCGAACGCCTGGCTGCTTACCCTGCTGCTCAGTAAAGGCTCGCTCTGTAGCAGCTTTGGCGGCCTTCGCCTCTGCCGTGGTCTCCATGTAATACGGCGCATCAACGCTGGCCGGAATAGCTCGGGCCGGGTCAGGCTCGTAGTCAGCTACTTCCGGCATAAGCGTTTCAATTTCTTCGTAGGTCTCACCATTCTGTGCCTGTGCCGGTACTGGCAACTGTTCGGCACGGCCAACCATTTCGCCAACCGCAACATATTCCGCAGGAAGACCGCCTTTGTACTCTGGTGCTGCTGCTTCCATTACGTCGCGATAAATCTTCATGCCGCGCTCACGGAATCGCTGCGCGCCTTCCAGATCACTTTCAGCAACCATATCTGCGGCCATTTCAAAATTGCGCTTGGCTGCTCGCAGGCGTACCGCCTCATCGGTAAAGCCTTGCTCTTCGGCAATTCGGATATCATCGTCAATGCCGCGATACTGGCCGCGCTCGGCTTTAATCTGCGCTAAAGCATCATCCAGACTCATAGTTGGCGCTGGCTGTACCTGAGCCATAACGTCAGGGTTAGTTTGGATTGGCTGCATTACACGGCCTTCTTCGTCAACCTGCTGAACACGGGCCGGTAGTTTATTTTCTGACGGCTTACCTTTGCTCATGCCGCCCATAACGCCACCAAAGGCACCACCAAGCACACCCTCGTTCAGTGCATTGGTCATAACCCCTTCCATAGGGTCCCGGTCAGGATCAACGTCCTGCTCGATCATGGCGGTATTCAGAGCGTACTGCTCCATACCGCCCTGTCCCATTTCCGTAGCACCTTGCGCCAAAAACTGCTGACCAGCATTGCTTAACCGACTGCCGGTACCAACACCCCGTAAAATACGGTCAATGAAGTAGCCGCCAGCGGCATCCAGTACCAGGTTGGTGGTAATCAGCATTGGGTCGCGCTGAACAGCGCTGGACACTTCATCGGCAACCATCTTTTTAGCAAGGTCGCGGCGCTGGCCAACGTCCATATCCGGGTGCGTATCTACCATGCTCCAATAAGCGCGGCTGAATGCTGGTGACTGGTCCAGCTCAGCATCTGACATTTCCAGTACGGATTCCCGTGCCTCATTACCAATCATACCTCCGGCAATACCGGCACCAGCCAGAGACTGGCCGGCAGTGCCAAAGGTGGCTTTGGTCACGTTCTGCGCGTAATGCTTAATGGCTTCTTCAGTCATGCCGCGACCAGCAGCGTGCTTCGCTGCCGCCTTCGCAACAACCTTCCCGGCAACCTTTGCGCCCAGCGTACCAATGCCATAACCAAGCGGAATCTGTGCGCCCATCTGGCCTACCAGCGTCATAAACTGCAGCCCCATGGCCCGCGGGTCAGTCCAGGCATCACCAAAGCCCATGCTGCCATTTTCATCTTCGGTAAAGAACTGCTTTTGCATCGCAGCCTGGCCGGTATCGCTCATTTGGCTGATTTGATCTTTTGCCAGATTGTTCAGTGCCTGACTGGCATTGCCCAGGGTTTCGCTGCCAGTAATCTGATGCGCGGTTTCAGCCAAGCCACCGGCCGCCTGCGCCGCACCCATCTGAATGGCATCAACAGCATCGCCAAAGAATCCCTGGTTGCTTTCAGGTGCCGGCATCGGTTCGGCGCTCACGGCTGGCCGGTAGGCACCGGGCGAACCCTGCTGAAAGGCAAGGTCATATAGGCTTGGTCGCTGATTCATCCGCTCGCCGCGCTCGCCGCGCTCGCGGGCATTTTGCTGGCGCCGGGCAATAGCAGTTTCGCGGTCCAGATCATTCAGACCGACAGTCGTATTCTGAGTCATCTTAATTTTGAGCCTTTTTGTTTAAAGACCGGCCAGATCAGCCGAGCGAGACGAGGAATTGTTGGCAGCCATAAGCTGCGCCATTTCTTTTGCGTATTCCGCAGCCTTCAAAGAATCAGGGCCTGCTGCAATCATTTGCTGTAGCCGCTCAATTCGCTGTTCACGTCGATCGCGCGGGGTTTTTGGTGTCGGCGGGGCTGATGCTGCAACGGTATTTTTGCCCCGTAATTCTTCAGCTTCAGCCTGGAATTTCACACGGGCGTTTTCCGGATACCGCGGATCGGCGGCTTTTGCCTCCAGCTCCTGAATTTGTGCGGTAACGCGGCGATCAATCTGGTTGGGCATCGGCGGTTGAGCGGTCTGAGCAATTTGCTGTTCAACCTGCTGCAAGCCCGGACGACCAAAGACTTCCGGATTGGCGGTCATGGCATTATCAATGCTGACTTCTGCTCGCTGGCGCGCCTCGATTCCAGCCATCACCTGCGCCACATCTTCATGTGTTAATTCGCTGTAGTCGCCGGACTGGCGCTTCAGCTGGTGTGCTTGCAATACAACTTCCGGCGGCACACCCCACTTAATTGCAATGTCACGGTCAACTTCAGCGGCTGCAGCCGCGCGTTCTTCCGGTGTTGTAAAATTGGCACTAGTGCGGATTTCCTGTTGCATTTTCAGGTAACCATCCACATCAAAAACACCGGTTTTTCCACCACGCCCCGAACCTGAGCCTCCGCGACCGTCATTTACAGAAGCGCCGCCAAGCCAATGTGAAAACTGCGCGTCCGATTTTCGGATTGCAGCCGCCCGCTTGGTGCCGGTGGCTTCATCGTAAATATCGCGCACCTCGTAGCCATCGCCCCGCTCTTGCCTGCCCAGCACAATCTCGCGCAGAGCCGCAGTAAATGCCTTTGGATCATTCTTATGCCGCTGCAGGTTGTACGCCATATTGGCCCGGTGCAAAGCAGCCTCATGCCACTCGTTAATTTTTTGATCATTGATTGTATAAATATCATCGTCAGGATCACCCGTACCGTTCCTGGTGAGTGGCGCGGTATATTTCGTTCCGTCACTTTTAGTAACCTCTAAAATCGGAACCATACGAACATCTTCAACGCCATCACCGTCAGCATCCTTTCCCGTAGGTAACTCTTTTGCACCAATAATGCGCCGGGCCATTCCGTCTGTTTTTGTACGTGCTGCGAGATCATCTTTCAGCATTAAATTAATACCGTCCAAGGCGCGCTCATCCCATTTGTTTTCAGAGACGGCGCGATGCATGAGCGTTCCGGCCTGCATCATTTCTTCCCGCTGCTCATCAGATTCCAGTTTATTAATACCAAGGCCGCTGTATTTCTTCCAAAACCCCTGATCTGGCGCTTTACCAGCTTCTGCGAGAGCGCGAGTCTCGCGGTCAAAATCAACAAGAAGCTGCTTGTTCTCTCGGTCTTCCTTTTCCATGCCGAATTGTTCTTTCTGCATTGCAAACTGCTCATCAGCACGATCATTCGCCCGCTGCTGCTGCTGCATGCCATTCACAAATGAAGCGCCCTGCATCAGACCGCCCATAAAATTCATTGTGCTTAATCCGCCACTCATGGGATCACCCTATAAAAACTTGTAAGTCAGATAACCAACGCCAGCGCCAGCGACAGCCCCTACCGGCCCGCCAACCATAAAGCCTGCGCCAGCCCCCATGGCGATAGCGTTTTTACGTGAAGCATCATCCGCCTGCTTGATCTCTTGCCACGCCTGCTTTCGCTGCCCTTCCATTGCTGCGGCGTGCTCTAACCCCTGATTTGCGCTGCTATCCAAATCCCGCTGAATATCCACCAATCCGTATGACATGATTAACCTCCCGCTTTTGGCAGCATGGAACCTGCGAGAAGTGCGTTTTCGCGGTCGGTGGCTGCAAGTCGTGCATTGTTTTCAGCATCGATTAATGCTGCCGTTTTATTTCGGCTCATATCCGAAGCCCTGTCCGTTTTCTGCATATCGCTCAGACCAATCCCCATGCCGGTGTCACGCATTTGTTGTGACTGCTGCGCCAGATTAAACCCGCGATCAACCCCTTCTCGTGCCTGGTCAACCGCTCTTTCGGTATATTCACCACTGGTAATGGTGTCGGCGTAATTCAGGATGTAAGGCATGTCGTTTTTTTCAAACTCATCCCACTGACGGCGCTTTATCTCGGCATTAATTGTGTCGTATGACTTACCAGCCATGCTGTCGCCGATTAGTACACCGTCTTTTTGCAGCTGAGCTTTTCGGTCTGCTATCCGCTGATCCTGACCCGGAATATCCGATAGGCCAGCTGATGATTCATTGGATGGAATCGAGACGCCGCCTTTGCTTTTATTCTTGGTTTTAACGAACATTGACATAACTACTCCGGCTTAGGCTTTCGATTCATGTAGGCTTGTCCGGCCATGCCAGCCGCCGTTCCCAATGCAGCACTGGTAGCAGCCTTGCTGTTAAACTTACCGAACGCTTTTTGCGCAGCCAGTTGATTGGCTCCTTCGGCGATATCCTGCAAGCCAGCCACGGCTTTAGTTTTCTCGCCCATTGCCATGGCAATGCGGTTGTTCTGACCTTCAAGGTGCGCGGAGTCCAAAGCAAATTCCGACTCGGCCTGCGCATTACCAACCGCTTGCCCCGTCGCATCCTGAACCGCAGTCATCGCGCTGGAAGAACGCCCTGAGCTGGGATCAACACCAACCTGGGCCAGACCGGTCTGCACCTGTCCGGCCAAATCATTACTTTGATTCTGAGCGTCAATATTTGCCCGGCCCGATACCGCATCCTGCATCTGCTCTGAGCCCAATCGCTCCACTCGATTTGCGTATTCGTTTTTAACGAAATCCATTTGACGAGCAAAGTCATATTCTTTGACTGCAACGTCCGCAGCCGCTTTTTCTGATGAAGATTCACCTGGCTTTTCAGGCCCCTTGCCAAGACCGAGGCGCTCAGACGCTTCATTGGCCATGCCGTAGGTACCCATCGTCGAAATATTCAACAAGCCTTCTTTGGTTGTCGGGTCAATTTGGCTAAGGCCTTTTGAAACCGATTTTCCGACTTTCTTTACGGCTTTCTTAGCCTTACCCATTGCGCACCTCTTCAGTCTTTGCCATTGCAGCAACGGTATTACCCACAAGCCATTGATCACGGAATTCACCGCCGATCACTTTGCTTTCTTTTTCCAAGCCCTCATCAACCATGCCGTTAATCTTGGCAAAGTGATAAACCTCTGGGAAACACAATGGAATGCGTGCCTGCAGCTTGTGAATGCCTGGCAGCTCTTCCTGAATCAGTGACAGGCATTGCCGCCATGAAAGGTATTTGAATCTGCGGAATTCCGGCAAAATGTGAGCGTGAACATCCAGCGTCGTGCTGCTAAGCGCTGATAACCACCACGCGCCAATTAATTTTTGATGCTCGAAGGTGCCAATAAATAAATCATCCGGCCCCTCTGCCAGATCGTCAGCTGTGCACCCGTCTTCAGAAATTCTCTGAAAGATTTCAGGGTACAGAAGTACCGCCTTTGCATCTTCAAAGGAAATAAATTTAGAAGTGATCATAAGAATTCAGGCAATAAAAAAGCCCAGTCGGAAAACCGGCTGGGCTTGATTGAAATTTGGGCATTTTAGAAAAAATACCATGTAGCGTGCACACGGGCAAGAATCAGATGATTTCTACCCACGCGCCATTTTGGCGGGCGTAAATTTTCCCATCGCTTGGTGCGTCAGGAATAATTAAAAGGTTTCCGATCTGAGTGTCGGTGTAGGAATTGGCAGCCTGAACGGCTGCTGCTTCCCGGTCGTCGGTGTAACCCTTAGCGGCGTTCAGCACCTGATTGGCTGGCGCACTGGTTGCAGAAAGTCCGGCAGAGAATGGCCCGGTGTTGGCACCCAGCGACACATCAACGACATGGCGAAGAAAGTAATGCCAGCTCTGGCCATTCCCAGCCTGATAATCAACATACGAATTACCGCCAGTAAAACCAATTTGGGCAGCATCCTGCAATAACCCCGTAGCTGATCGCCATACTTCGGTTTTACCGTGACCACTGTAAGCGGGCGTAGCCCAGTGGATAACAATGCCATCCGGTATCACAACAGCAACGACTGCTGAAGGTCGCCCTGGAATTACCTGACTCCCGCCCTGGCTGGGTGAGGTGTTGCCACCGACCCCCGAAGCTGCGGGCAATACCCCGCCACGGGAAATCATCTGCTGAACTTCGGATATCGTCGGCTTGCGATCATTTTTATCCCCGCGCACCCCTTCGGAAACCTCCAGAGCCTCAATAACCTTTTGCAAAGCCATCGGGTCTTTCGGATTGATCGACTGCACCCGCCTACGGTTAGTCATAGCAGTTCACCCATAGAGCTGGCCAAAGCCAAAGCATTTACCCGTCCGGCACACTCAACCTGCATGGTTAAACGACGCGGGCGGCCCGCTGGCAGCCGAAAGCCTTTGTCCGTGGCTACCGTAGTAGCAAAGGCATAGTTATCGCCTGTGAGCGTCATCGTGGCGCTGGCGTCTGCATCAATACGGCCGGCACTCATAACCACGGACGCGCTTAATACAAACTCGCGGGATTTCCATATCATCGTTTTATTGTCACCGGCGTCGAATACCTGAACGCTGTGCGTATTGTTGCTGTGACGAATAAGCAGATACAACCGATCCTCATCCGCCTGGTAGTGGCCATTGAGAACCGTATCGCCCGGGTCGCCGCTCAGCTGCAGCGGGAAGACACCATTGTCCAGGTTGAAAATAAACGATTTAACCGCACCAAAGCACAGGTATTGGCCCCGGTAACGGAATGCCCTGAACGTGGCGGGCTGCAATGCAAGCCACTGCTGTCGGCTGAAAAATTGCTTACTCACAAGCTGCATACCGGAAGGCCCGGCCATCATCAGTCCTTCACTGGTCGGATACAGGGAATAGTCACCCATATCAACATGGCCGCGACGGCTCAGGCATGAGGCCCGAACATCCAGCCGGGTCTGACTCATGGCTGCCGGGTGCGCTCCAGATACCACCCAAGGGTTACCGGTTGTGGTTACAACCAGCGAACCAGCAACGGTAGCCAGACTCACGATGTCATCAGGGAAAGCCAGCTGGTAATCCAGCGGCCAGGCGTGCGGATAATATGGTTCGCTAAAGCACAGCGTGTTGCCGAAAAATCCAGCCATAAAGCCATTGCCTACAGTCACGAGCCCCTTCATACCCGCCGGCGGATGGTTCCAGCTTTCAGAATTGCACGGTGCGCCAAGCGCATTGCTATTCACGCTGTCGTTATATGACGTAGTGGCTGCAGCGATTTCCGCCACAAAATTAAAGAAACCGCCGCCCTCGCTTCGGTAAATTCGTCGCGTTGCTGCTCGGCTGTCATTGCTGGCACCCAGCGTCAGGGGAATTGTTGCGCCATCCCAGCGGTTAATAATTTGGGTGGTGTCGGATGGTTCGGATTCTTCGCCCCTGGCAGTTACCGCTGTCACGTAGTACGCGCAGCGCAAAACTTGTGAATCAGGGTTTGTTGGTTCTGCAGTTTCCCAGCTGGCAGGAACCGAAGGCGTAGGCGGTTTGTTAATTCCAAGGCTTGTTGTTGTTAATGTGCTGCCAGATAAAAACGCCACCTGCGGCTGCAGAAGATCGCCAGCCATGTAAACCCGCTTCCAGGCATCATTGGCAATCGGCCCGCGTATGAAATCGGCATCATCCGTGCGGGTCAGTACCTTGGTTTTATCAAACGGGTAAATCGCCCACGAATTAACGGTTGTGGCTGGCGCAGAAAACCCACTGGCCAGCAGGTCACGGATAGGCACCAGCGAGCCGCCTTCCATCCGGGCGTTGTAGGTTTCGCTCGCGTAATTCTCCGGCAGCAGCTGCGGCGCAACCACCGGCATCTCACCGGCAAACTGAGTAATGCTCAGCTTCATAATGCGCTATCCCTGTAGTCCACCTGATAGCCATACCGGTGATTGATACCGGCCTGAATAATTACCGGGTCAGTCACGGCAGAAATAAAAGGCCCGTGAACCACGGCAAAGCGTTCGGAATACTGGCGCAGATACAGCCCGCCATTTTTGAAATACCAAAGGAATACGTCAGTGCTGGTCGGATCGTCTTTATTCTCCACCGTCAAAGTGGCGTCCTGCACGTCGGCATCCAAATCTAGCAGTTGCGGTAATCCGGTGTCAGGGTTGCGCCACCACACACCTAATCCCCCATCCGGTCGGATGTACCCAAGAATAACAAAGCCGGTAGGCGCAAATTCCAGACTGATTTTTTTAATACCGCCGACCAGCGCCAGCAAATAGCGCGGACTGCCATCCCATAAATCGTTGGGCAGTTTTTTCTGCAGGTAGGTGCCGCCGTCTGATTCCAAATAAGCCACCCAGCCGGTGCCGTAATTACCCCGGCTCATATCCGGTGCACTGTTGCCAGAGCCAATATCCCAAGGGCCAAACGCAAAAGACTTATGTTCATGCGGCCAGTCAATGGCTGGCAGAAATCGCGGTGGCCGGATTAGCTCACCGCGCCTGGCGTCAGAGGAAAAAGGCGGAATCACGGCAGGCGGCCCCAGGTAATTTCCCACGAAATTGTTAAATCATAATTTGCAGGGATAGTGTATTGAGCGCCACCTATAGGGATAATCATTTTATAAATACTTGCATATCTAGGGACCCAAATAGGACTGCCTGGCTGGGATGTAGTGACTGATGACTGTGCTGGTGTTTTTGCAGTTAGCGTTACAGTTCTGTTCGGAATATCCCAAGCAATTGTCGCCGTGGCTAAGCCGCGTCCAAAAAGACCAAACTGATTAAATCCAGTCTCTAAGTCAAATTTAAGACCTGCCAAATAGTATCCCCAATTCGCCAGCGACTCATCTGCCGCCAAACACCAGTGGAGATCCCCATGAGGTGTAGGGGTGACTCCGGACGATACTATTTTCGGAAGCTTAAAATAAATCGCATAGGTTATCCTGAGCGTTTGCCCGGCATTCACTGTAATCTGTGTCGGGACTCCCTCTGAGTCTTTTATAAGGGCTCTTGTTACCAAAACCCCATTATTATTGTCCTTTCTGATTCCTAGCTCTGTTATAGCCTCGCCAGAAAAACCAGTAAAATCACAAGAGCCATATCTTTTTACAATCTTGTAATCTTGATGATCTTCTACGTCAGAGTTAGAATTCATTGATATGGATTGCACTTTTATCTGGTTCCCAAGGTCGGTATCAGATACCGATGGCGGAGTCACAACACCTGAACCAAGACAGAGATAAGTCCCCGCAGGGGCAAATCTACCCATATCAAGATATGAGTCCAAAATTAAATTAGTCTGTTCGGGTACATCAATAACCATTTCACCTGTCGAATCATCAATTACCTGATAGGCATACGCGCCTTTAATCCCAATCTGGTTTTGGGTTTTTATTTCATTCATTGGTTATACCTGATTACTGGTTACGCTCAGAACAGTGGCACCCGTTACGGAAATAAAGCCCTGCTCGTCCGGTTTCTCTTGGTTTGAATCCCTTACGATTAGGGTTTCCATGCTGCTAACAGAAAGCACATTGGCCCCAGTCACGGAAATAAAACCCTGCTCGCTTGGTTGTTCTACGTTGGAATCTTTAATGAGTAACGCGGCCTCCGACGTCACCGAAAGAACAGCCGCACCAATAACCGTTGGGCTGATTTCTTCCGGCGGTATCGGGTCAGGATCGTTGCCTGCGTCAGAGCCGATATTTCCCCACTGGTCTAATAAAATCAGCGTGGCGAACATGGAAAAATCACCCAACGCTGCGCCGGTAATCACCAATCCTTGCTCGTCCGGCGCCTCGTCAATTCGCCATATTGTTTTAGCCATTGCGAACTGCTGCAGGCTGGTTTCAAATTCAAGCCCGTTATCCGCGCCAATGTGCCAGGGATAGGTATTCCATGGTGCCGCTTCAGTATCAAAGGGGTTGTGCTGGTACAGCTCGCCCATCAATACGAAATTCGCAATCATGGGCGGCCCCACCTGAATGACAGCGTAAAGCCAATGTCGTTATTGGCCGGATTTATAAGTGACGTTTCCAGCTCAATAACCGGCAAATTCTTTTCGTTGTTTGTCGCCTGAAATCCAGTAATCGTCCGGTTTAATTCAGTCGCGGTAAAATTCACGGTGGCCGTTGCAGTTTGTGTTGCCGCGTCATAGGCCCAACTGAATACGTTCGCTGCAACGCTACTTCCGTCGCCCAAATTGGCACGCAGCCCGGCACCGGCAAACGGGTTGCTAAACCGGCCAGCCAGAATGCCGGCCGGTGCCGTTAATTCGTTATGCGGCTTAATGGTAAAAATGCTGCTGCCGTAGGGCGTGGTTACAGTGCCGGTGGCCAGTACGTCAGGAATCAGTACATACACGAAGTACGATATTTTCAGCGTCTGGCTTGGCGCTATCGGAATAATGGTGGCCAGTCCGTTGCCGTCGCGCACCAGTGAGCGGCTGCGCACGGAATCGGCATCAGGGCCGCGGAATCCCACCTCTGAGATATTGCCGCTCAGTCCGGTAAACGTCGCGGTTACGCTGCGCTTTGAATACCGGTTCGCGCCCTGCATAAAAATAACAGCGCTGCTGGTGAAACTGGCGCTGGCGCTTGCCAGTTCGTTTTCAAGTGCGGTATCGGTTACCGCTGGTTGCCGCATGCCGGTGCCAACGCACAGAAATCCGCTATTAAACGGATCGCCCAGCGTCAGCGCTGTATCGGTAATCAGGTTGTCGAACTCGCCAGTGTCGGCCAGTAGTTCGGAATTACCGAACACCTGCAGGCGGTATGCGCCCTTAACTGCTTGCATCATAACGGCTGCACGTCTCCGATTAAGTCCCACATGGCCGGCACGCCGCCCTGCTCTGCCCGGATAGCCACCAGCGATACCACGGAGCCATTGCCGCGAAGAATCAGCGTGCCGGGGCTGTTCACAAGCCCACCATTCAGCGGTTGCACCTGGACAGTGCCGTGGCCGTTGTTACGGATCTGAAAGGCGGTACCAGGCACCGGGTCGCTTATCAGAAAGAACGTCACAGTATTCAGGTCATCGTTCACCATGAAATAACTGAAAGCGTCGTCCTCGGTGCCGACGGTCATCGTCGTTGTGCCGGCCTGAACTTCGATAATGCCCACGCCTGTAAGCGCGATACGCGCCCAGTGTCGTGCACGGCCAGCCCAGTAAGCAGCCTGGTCCACCAGCTCTTTGCAGCGCTGCAGGAAGGTCGGCAAATTAAACGGAATCATGGCGCCCCCATAATGTCGGCATGCTTGGCGGACACATCGGCGGCCAGTGCATCCAGATAGGATTTTGTCTCCGGTGCTAGCTCGTCAAACCGAACCATAACGCCAAGGTCAAAGGTCGGATCAAGCGCCGTGGAAAAGCTGAGTTTGATTTCCTGCGGCTGGCTGGCGCTGCCCTGCACCACGGTCGGCACATCCTTCATCAGCACACTGTTGGGAATGTGCGTCTGGTAATACTGCTGCCGGTACTGGTCTGCAGCCTGGATCACCGCAACGGCTAACATCAGCGGTATGCGGTTGCCGGTACCTGTATCCACGGAGAACTCAACCACGGCCGAGGGCGAGGAAAGGGCTGCGGTTTGCTCAGCAGTCAGCGTAACCGATACCTGACCTTGTGCGCCGCTCACGGCGTCAGCAACGGCCGACACCAGCAGCAGGTCACCCAGGCGCGAACGGCTGCGCCCAATGCCAACGTGCAGGGTCCAGCCGGTGCAATCAATGGCGGCTTCAGTATCAGCATTCAAAAAGGTGACCCGCAGCGCTTTTGGCTCGCCGCGTACAATCGGATCAATGGTGATCATTATTTATTCGCCGGATTATTCGGTGATATTCGGGAAGTGTTCTGCAGTTTTATCCCCAGCGCGTTATAAGCGCTCTGCAGGTACGTCTGTGAGCGCGTAAAATTACCGGCGTCATCTGCGTCTTTATCGTAGGCACGGTGCAGGACGTAATTCATCAGCGCCGGGTAATAGCGGTCATTCACTCGAAGCAGTGTTTCGTTATCTTCATATTCTTTCGGTAAGTGTTTCTTGGGTTCCAGTGCACAGACCAGCTCAATCAGCGAGCCAGCAGTTGCGGGCGGATACACATAAAAGCGCTTCGGATCGCGGTCGTCGTACAGGAAAAACTCCTGCTGGTTGGTTGGTGTTTCCGCCATCCAATTAGGGCGAACAGAACTCAAAACGGCAATGTCGCTTGGCATAATCGGCAGCTGCCGCCCTTCCAAATTGCGTGTCACGTTAATCAGGCGCACCGCATATACCGGAAGCTCCTGACGCACACCGGTAGCGCACTCAAACTCGGAGTTATCAGCAAAGGCTTCCGGCTCCTGCTCTGCAAGAAATCGGTACGCATCATTCAAATATTCGACCAGCTCGTCATTGGTCCAGCGCACACCTTCGGTTTGGGTTTCCTGCAGTGTTCGCCGGACGGTCTGGATCAGTTCGCGTACACGGGTTGCCATCGTCAGACTCCATAAACTGACCGGCTGTATTCAGCCCGGCCAGTTCGTGATACGGAAAATTGATTGCGAACGTCGGCAGCAATGCGCAAACAGTCGCGCTCGTATTCGTCCTGGTAATAGCCTGCCATCTGCGGATTGCTCCATGGTTTTTCCGGCATCAGCATCAGCCTGCGCTTAACACCGGTTGAAATGGTTTCTGCCCAGCGGTTAAGCAGGTCAGCCGGTGCAGCCTGTGCGGTTGGCATCGGTTTCAGCAGTACGGTTACCCGGCAATTGCCGGACTGGCCGTTGGTGAATGTAATCCGGCCCGGTGCGTCGGCAATGTAGTTGCCTGGCAGTTGTAGGCTGTTATTCAGCTGAACCATTTGCACGCCGACAACCAGCGTATCCGGGTGCGGCGACACCAGATCGTAGTCGGCAACGTCAGCCGTTACGGTCAGATCAATGTGCTCACGGAAGCAGTGCGTGGCCTCGCAGAATTGCGAAAAAACCAGCGCTGCCGTTTCCGTGATGGTTGCGCGCGGGCAACCGGATAATTCCGGCTGCGCCAGCTGTTGCACCAGACTGAAGTCGGAAAAATCCAGGTGCAGCATAATGCTTACTCGCCACCCAGCGCTTTAAACGCTGCGTTCACTTCGGCCACGGTAACGTCCATGCCTTCCGGCAGCAGTGCGCGCACCGCTTCAATACGCGGCTTGCCCTTTTCGGTGTAGTGCTCAGGGCTGGCCTGATCCAGATTCAGAATGGCCTTTTGCAGCGCGTCCATTTTTGCATCGTCGGCGGCATCTGGTTCTGCCTGCGGTGCAGGTGCAGATTCAGGCTCAGCAGCTGGCGCCGGCTTTTCTTCGGCAGCTTTGGCAATTTGTTCCGCAATGGCCGGCAATTCTTCGGCCTTACACCACACGGTCTTATGGCGCAGCAGCAGAGACGCGGCACGTGCATCGACCACCTGCACATCACCAAAGCCAAACCATTCCACGCCGGTGCGGGCGATGGTGTCCTTCTTAACTTCTTTGTTGCCGATATAGGCGACGCGAACCTGGCCTACCAGCTCGTCATACGTTTTCTCTGCCATGGGGCTTAACCTCTGTCATTCAAAAAAAAGCCCGGCGCATGGCCGGGCAAAGGTTGGTGAATTACCTTCCGGTAAATCAGTTCGGGCCGCGATAAATGTACTCAGGCACTACGGTTACCTTGCCGGTGGCGGCAGCACCTGTTGCCTTAACAGTTACCATCACCGGCTTTTCAAAGGTGATGGGCGCGCCCGAATAACTTTCGCTGCCGGCCGCTGCTGAATCAGCATCGGTAGCAAACAGGTCGTCGTCGTCAGTACCGTCGGCAGCGTCATAGTAGGCAACGCCCACTTTGTAACCGGTGCCGGCACCCAGCGCGGAATTGTGTGCAGTCAGGCCGGTCACGGTCGTGCCTGCTTCCAGGCGCAGCACCGCGATGGTGGTATTGGCAGCGTCAGCGGCAAATTCAGCAGCGCCAATGGCTTTGCTCAGGTTGCCGTGGGTGCCGTTATAAACTGCAGCGCGCAGGCTGCTTGCGTGTTTAATAGTCATGCTTCTTACCTTGGGCGGCCACTGCCGCCCTGCTTGAGTTTAATCAGACGGTTCCGGTCGATCAGGAAACGGCGGTATCAACCACCATTACACCGTGGTCGTTCACGCGGCCATTTTTGTCAGCAAAGCGGATTTTCTTCTTGCCATCCATCCAGCGGATCGCAATTTCTTTGCTGTTGTCGTGGTCGGTGGATTGCTCAGTCATACCGATAAAGCCGGCATCAGAACCGTCCTGCTTGCCCACGTTGCCGAAGGCATGAGCAAGAGCCTGCGCACCCAGCAAGACGCCGCGGTGCATCTTCACGCCAGTGGTTGCCTGGGTAATGGTAGCCGCATGGTTGTTTTGCGAAACATCCACAGTTGAACCCACGCCAAACTCAATGTAGCGGGTCATCTTCTTGATCAGGATGCCTTCCCACATAAAACATTCGCCGTGGAAAATTGGATGATTCCAGCCCTTGCTGCGCACCATCGCCTGAGCTGCCAGACGGGTCAGTTCTTCCTTGCTGGTCGTGGCCTTAAAGTCAGCCATCTGGCGCGGAGAAACGTACAGCACATACAGCGGCTCAGCGTCCACCATCGGATCGTTGGCCAGCTTAACCGGCTGCATCCGCATGGTGTCCATCTCGTCGATGTACAGGCGCATGTTTTCCACTACGTCCAGGGTGAATTTATCCGCAGCGTCCAGGGTATCCACGGAATTCGCGTCACCACCGAAGAAATGGCGGTCGTAAGTCGGCGGCAGAACCGGGTTCACCAGAATTTCTGCAAATTCCGGATCGCTGGCCAGCGGCACAATATCGTTTGCAGCCAGGTGAGTACCGCGCGCACCAGACAGGTGAATCAGCGTAGTGTGGTCGGTCAGGTCGCCGTAGTAGTTGTCAGATGACAACAGGCCACGGGCAATCTGCTGCAGGTTGTGCTTGGTGCGTTGCTGCGCCATCTTGCCACCAGCATCGACCATGTGACGGCCTTGGTTAATTTTCAGCCCCATGCTGGCGCTGGTCAGCGTTTCTCCACGACCTTCCAGCTTGCGGTCGCCCATAGTCGGGCGACCAGTCAGGCGATGGTAGATATCCACCTCAACTTCATCGCCGGCCGCTTTGCTCAAGTCTGTAATTCGGACAATCGGAGCACCCTTATCGGTCTGTTTGGATTTTTTACCGGGGATTGCCTGCGGTGCGCCTTCAGTCAGAAGGTTGGTAAAGTTATGCGCTTTCGATACCTCAGCGAAAAGCGCGGCGTTAAACAGCTTGTTACTCTTTACGGTAGTACCCATAATTTTTTACCTCAGGAATTAAAATCCCTGGGCAAACAGCGCATCCAGTTGCGCCGGGCTCATTTTGGCCATGGCATCTTCCAATTGCTCAGGCGTCATATCCTTTAATGCCTCGGTGTCATTCTTAACGCGCACAGGTGCCTGACCTAAATCGCTCAGCGAATCAGGGGCTGCTTGCTCAGTTTTATCGATGATTTGTTTGGCGCGATCAGCCGGGCTTTGCGGCTTTTCGCCAAAGGCTTGTTTGGTCTGTTGAACTACGTGAGCAAAACGCTCAGCGGCGGTGCGGTTCTGCCACTCCGGGGATTTACGCAGCTCGTTATCGAACAGCTTTGCTTGAGCCCAGCGGTCTGGGTCGTTTTCCATCCACTGAATTAAATCCGGGTTGGAATTCAGCGCCTGTTGCAGATCATTGTTCGGATCAACGGCTGCAGCCGGTGCTGCCTGCTGAATCTGTTGAAAATTCGACTGCTGCTGGCTGATGAGTTTTTTCATCATCTTGCCCAGCACGCCGTAATCTTCTTCGATTTCAGCCCACTGCTTTTCTGTGATGTCGTCGGGGTTGGCGAACATTTCCTCAACGTCAGCACCCTGCTGCTCCAGCTTGGTCTTCACGTTGTTCAGTGCGGATTCCGTTTGCTGATAATTTGCCTGCAGTTGCTCGCGCTCCTGCTGCATATCCATCAGCTGCTGCTCCAGTTGCTTACGCTGCTGGCGCTCGTACTCCAAAACCGAATATGGAATTTCATGCTTGCCGTCTTTCGATTTAACGACTTTCGGCGCGTTGTCATCTTCATCATGGCCGGACGTTTCGCCATCGCCTTCACCGTCGCCGGCGTCATCATTTTTCGCGTCCGGCTTTGCAGCTTTTTCGCTCAATGAAAAACCGTCGTCGTCGGCTTCCGCTTCGTCCTGTTCTGCGTAAATGTCGCTTTCACCTGCAGCAGCCAGAGCCTTTTCGATCAGCTCCGGGTCGCCACTTTCCAGCGCCGCGTCAATGTCAAAATCGTTGACTTCATTACTCATTGCTCACACCTTTTGTCAGTTATCGCATGACTGCGTAGGGTTGGTTTTTTGCCTTCTATCGGTCGGGCTACCGTGAAAAACGGGCATAAAAAAACCCGCACTTGGCGGGTTCTTTGTTTTGCATTCTGTTATTGCATCGGGATCATGTGTGGCGGCGGTGGCGGCACTCGATTATTCCGTGCCATGTCCATTGCCATCTGTGTCTGCTTAACTTTTTCGGTACCGGCTTTCTCTGTTGTCAGGTCAGCGTCTGCGGCCATTTTCTGAATCTTGGCTTTCAGCTCTTCCAGCTCAAGCTGCATTGCTGCCAACTGGGTTTCTTCTACCACCTGCTGCTTCTGCTGCGCGGCCCGCTGCTCTTGCTGATACTGCTGCAATTCTTCTTCGGTCATATCGTCGGTATTTACTTCGCCGGTGGCTTTTTGCAGCGCTTTCATTAAGCGGGCTTTTTTGTCGGTCGGTAAATCCAGCTGCTCGATAACCATGTCCATTGCGCCGATCTGAACTTCCTGCGGCAGCTTGCCGATAAAGTCCAGCAGCATTTCCGCCATCTGTGCACGGTATCCAGGCGACTGCTGAATATCGCCCAGAACAACCTGAGTTTTTGCCTGCGCAACGGCGTTGGAAATTTCGCCGGTACCGGTTTCCTCGTTCAGCACGACCTCTTTCGGTTTCTGGCCAGGCTGCTGAGGAATGAAAATACTGACGTTGCGCTGCTCTTTCAGCTCAGTGACTTCATACGCTAGCACCAGCTCGCCCAGCATCTGCCGGGCAAATCGGTAATTGTCGTTAATATCCGCCAGCGTGGTAGCGCCCTGCTCGACCAGTGAGTTAATCGCCACGCCAGACTGTGCGCCGCCCTCCTTACCCAGGAAAGCGTTGTACACACCAGCAACGTCCTGAATCAGCGTCTTGGCGTCCTGCATTACCTGGAACTGCTGCTGCGCAATCCCTTGATCTGTTTCTACGCGGAACAAGCCGCCTCCCTTGCGACGCGCGGCAGGGTTCAGCTTAATAATGCCGTCCTGCCGGTGAATTTCGTCCTGCAGGCGCTCATCACTCATGCTGCTTGCGTCATCATCCATCACGATGCGCTTATAGTTCAGATCAGCAGTTAGCTTAATGCGGCGGAAATTAATTTCGTCCTGCGGGCTGAGCATTGCGCGAACCAATCCATACGGAACCTTGGTTTTATCTTCCTGCACACCGAAAAACGGCACATACGGATAATGGTTATGCGGGTGCGGGCTGGCCATATCAGCAACGTGGTGCGGCCCGATGTACCAGCTCAGTCGAAGCTTCGGAATGCTGCGCTTTTCAATCTGAACTTTTCCGGTATTAATGAGCGCGACGTGAAATTTATTTTTCTCGTCGAACTGCGCCGCGTTACCGCGCTCATCTTTAATGATGATTCCCTGTTCCCACACCCGGTAATAAAGCTCGTACACCTTAATCATGTCGCGGTGCGGCAGTAGCCACTCGGTTTCATTGCGGCTTCCGTACTGGTATTCGTCATATGCCCGGCTCAGCATGTCGCCTTTGTGCATAAACTCGCGCGAATCGAACGCAGCCCACTGACCAATACTGTGCTTGATAATGTCCCTTTGCTTGGGAAATGCAGCCTCCAATTCATCCTTATCAACCCATCGCTGACGCAATAACCAGCGGCAGTCAGTCAGGTCTGGATTAGCCTTCCAATCCCAGCTGATTTCATCGCGGTGAATTTCGTGAATACGGTACTTAGGCCCCAGAGGGTCTTTATTCGGTTTGACTTCAACCCAGTCAATGCCGCCAATAACCTGGCCCTTGTAGGCGTCCGAGCATGCCCGGTTCGCTTTCGCAATCCGCATAGCTTCATTCAGTCGAAGATTCAGGCCCTCGGCCACTTCGGCAAACTCGTCGTTGTCGGCCTGTACAAACCAATCTGTCCGGCTGCGCGCCTCCATACCCAGCACGCCGTTAATCGTCGGTGCCACCAGATTTGTGGTCAGAACCGGCATATTTCGGCGTTTCAGAGTTTCGATCAGCGCCGGCTCCAGCTGGTTACCATCGTAATACTGGAAGCAGCGATCAGATTCTCCACGCCATTCAGGCTGATAATCGACTTCTTCCAGAATTTTGTGCAGGCGCCGGGTGCCGGTTAAATCATGCTCTGACATTACATCCCTCTCCAGTCGCCTTCGGTGCGGCCGCGCACGGCGGATTTAATCGGGGGCGTTGTCATAATTTCCACCAGCATCATTATCAGGTAGCGCATAGCATCCATTAAGTGATCGTTCTCTTTTACGACGTGGCCTTTATCGTCACGCCGATACAATGCAAATTCAGCAAGCAGGTTTGCCAGCGTACCGAATACTTTTAACCGGCCAGTGGCCAGTCGTTCATTTACCGCGAAAATCCCAGCCTCAACCGCATTATCCGCTTTGATAATGTTCAGGCCCTGCAGCTCGTACAGCTCAAATAACTTACTGCCGTCGGTCTGCGCCCTGCCTTTTGATGCTGGGTCAATGGCCCCCAGCATCCAGGCACCGCGCGCTTTAATCGCCGCACTGTGCTCTGCCGGCGTTACCTGCCCCATGTAATGCTCTGAGTACAGATAAACAATGTCGTTATCCCGATCCCAGGCACCCCAAACAACAGCGGTGCGCTTCCAGCCCACGTCAAAACCGTAGGCTTTTGGCCAGTGCTTCGGCAACATAAACGGATTAACTTTTATGTCGTCAGGGTCATACGGGTAAATCGCACCTTCACCCAGCGATGGATCGCCATTCATCCGCGCTTTTAACTGATATGGCTTCAGCTTCAGCGACTTAATCAGCCGATCCTGCTGTTCTTTGCTCAGGTGCGGCGCGTGATCCCAGCCCGCTTTAACCATATAACGCGGGTTGCTGGTGTCGGTTAATGCCTGCTCTTTGCAGGATTCCAAGAACGCCAGCACCAACTCAGTCAAACCAGACAGCGGCGTGAACGTGAGAATAAAAATCCCGTTCGTCGTCATCGTCCGGATCAGGGCTTCTTCATAAACCGGATACGGACATTCCTCGTCCATCCAGATGATGTCTTCCTCGGTTCCTTGGAAGATTTTTCGGCCCTGCTCATACGTCCGGAATTTCAGTACCGACCATTCGCCGTTGGCGTGCTTTACCGGTACTTCTTCGTATGCGTCTGGTACGCCCGGCTTCGGCGTCGGCTTACCCAGCTTGTCGCGGGGAATCATCCCCGTACCCCAGGCGTCGGTGCCGTATTTTCCGCCCAGCAGCTTTTTCTGGATGATGTCCCGCGTGGTCTGATTAGTATCACCGGCAGCCAGCGCACGGACGTTGCGATCAAACCGCTTGCCGTCCCACCATTCCGGATATTCGCCGGTCAGGTGCAGAGTGATTTCGTAACCGCCGGCCTCCGTCTTACCCACCCGGTTACCGGCCATGAACAGCCGCTCAGAGTGATACGCGCCAGCAGTAAAAAATTCACAGTGCTTGCTGTACAGCTCGCGGCGAAACTCCCCTGTGTCGGGAAACATCGACCGCAGCTTGTTGTACTTCTCCCGGCGCTGTCGTTCTTCCAGCAGCGCCAGCAGTTTTAATTTCTCAGCTCGCGGAAGATGATGCAGCGGCGGTAAGTCTCCGCTCGATTTCCGCATTTAATTCCTCGTCGCTTAGCTGCTCAGTCGGCTTTTCTTCTGTGACAGACAGCTCCTGCTTATCTCGCATGTCGGTCACGTTCTTCGCAACAAAGATGGCAAATGTCTTTTCATAGTTACCCAGCAGGCCATTCTGGATGAGAATGTCCTTCTGAATGGTTTCCGCTTTTTTTATAGCGTCGGAAAACTCTGGGTAAGTTTTTTCCCATTCGTGAATTGTGTCCCGGCAAACTCCAACTTTTCGGGCGAAGCCTTCCTTCGTCGGGAACTTACATGGGATAAGAACTGGATTCCCGTGCTTATCCAGAACAGGGACTTCTGAACCTTCCTCATCGACCTTAGTGGCCATAATGAATGGCTCTTGATCGAAGAACTCAATCACTTCAGTGCAGTATTCTGGCTTGTACTTCGTTGGGCGGCCACCAGCGCCAGGCGCAGGCTCTTCAACGGCTTTTACCTTCACAGGAGTGCGCTTCGTCTTCCGTTTTCCTTTTTCTTCCGCCATATCAACCACCAATAAAAAAGCCCCGGTGGAGTTCGGGGCTTTGCTTCTGTTTTAAATTACGTCGCTCGCCAGCTATCAGAGTCCGGTACTCTGCGCCAGGCAACGCTCCACCTGTTTGAAATAGATCAGGAGGCTCGCCTGATCGACTGGCATTAAAATAACCAGACCTTCTTCACTCACGCCCGGCAGGCGCGGAATCACCGGAGGACAGTTTGATTTGCCCACCTGCAGCAATGTCGCTGCATCCGCTGCCGTCTTCACCGTCTCGCACCCGGCCAAACTCATCAGCCCAGCTACCAGAAGGATCAGCATTAATACCCTCAACATCATCACGGAATCGCTCGTCGTTGATGGTTTTAAGAAGCCAGCGGAACAGCCAAATCAATTCCGCCAGCACTTTCATTACTTCACCCAGCCTTTCAGCAAATCGTTGTCGCCGGGCTTTTGCTTCGCCTTAAAGAACTGCATCGCCAGCTTTTCGATAATCGGATACAACCAGCGACCCCAGATACCGTCATCACGCGGCGTAGGCGTCAGCGACACAATCAGGGAGAACACCGGCACCAGCGCCCACAGCGTGCCGACCAGCTTCCCTGCAATACCCAGCTCACCCCACGCTGAAATCAGGTAGCCGATAAAGTCGATGGCATTCTCCGGACCAGCCTCAGCAGCGAGCGCCAGCGCAGAAATAAAAAAGCCGGCCATAACTGCCAGCAGCGTATAAATCAGTTTCATGGTTAGTACCCTCAGTTATCAGTTACTTTCATTGTGCCGCGCCTCCACAACGCGAAACCCTACGAACGGCCAAAGCTCAAATACCGCATTCTGAATGGCCACCTTTACGCCCACGTCGTCATTGTCGTTTTCCGCTGATACGGAAACACTTGGGCGGCCAGTAACCGTAAAGCCGTTGTCCATCGTCAGGATTGCAAAGCGCAACACACTGCCCGATTCGATCCGGTGCCGGATAATCTCAACGCTCTTAATGCTGCCGTGCAGCTCATCCAGCGATACGCGACGGGCATTCAGGCCGCGCGCTTCAATCATACCCTCGGTAACAATATCGTCGGCTGAATGCTCGATAATCGACGGCTGCGCCTGATATGCGCGCTCGAACACAGCGGCCGGGGACCAGCTCACATAGCCGGCATGATCCGGGTGATTCTTCTGGCCGCCATCCAGATACTCAACCAGATAACCGTCATCGGCCGGATTTTCGTCAGCCGGGCATTCCCAGCCGCGATACTTGTTATATTCGCCGCGGGTCATTGGCCGGGCCTGAGTGCGCTTGGTGCCGATATATGGGGTCATGGTCATTTGCTGCTTACCTGTTTGAAAAAATCGCCATCCGGGCGTGGGTGAATGGTTTCATACTCTCCAGCTTTCCGGGTCCAGATCGTCAGCTGCCCTGGGCGGGTATCCAGATGCAGCATTGGCCACGGCTTTCCATTGCGCTGCGTATCGAAATACAGCCCGATACCAGTAAAGCCGCACTGAATCGCCACTGTCATTGCATAAAAAAGGTCGCAGTCTGGGAATACGTCGCCGGCATCGCTCAACCGATGGTTACCATCGGCACCGATAAAATGCCGGCTCGTCTCACTACCGCCTGTGCGAATCCAGCCCCCCTCCAATGGCGAAGGGAATACTTTTCGGCCCAGTTTGGCGCGGAACAGATCCAGGCGGTGAATGAATGAAGGTTCCATTTTTTCTATGACACCGGCCGGAAACTCACTCAGCATAAAGTGCTCAATGCTGCTCCAATCAAGAACCTGATTCACGAGCGGGCCGCCGGAAGATGTCTGCTTTCACGATCCTTCATTACTGCAATTTCCTTTTCGTGCTGATTGATTATCGCTGCATGCTCATCCAGCCGGGTCTGGTGGCGGATATGCGCTTTATCAAAGTCACTCAGCTTTGCATTCACCTGTCCGATGATCTTGCCGAACCCGACAAGCTGCATCGCAACAGTGATGGCAAGGCCGATGACAGCGATCAGTGTGTTCGGGTCGGCATTTTCAAACATGGGAGAATTCCAGGCACAAAAAAGCCCGGTCAGGGTTAGCTGCCGGGCTTTAGGTAATATTTATCCAGTTTGGTAAAAATCTACATTAACGTGCCATTATCGTCAATAAACAATACCATTTAATTCATTGCCCTGCCCAGTGAACCAGTATTGCGCGCTCCCCTGCAGTCACCGGCAATGATCGGTGAAGCAAAGTGCTGCCCTGGAATAATGTGATTTCCCCTTGCTCTGCGGGAGGAATAGCCGTACCCGGGAAAACTTCGAAACCGGCCCCACGACGATCAGATTGGGAAGTCAGCTCAACAACACTGGTGCACTCGCTATCCCGGTCGTAGTGCCAGTTTGTCATTGCTCGCGGCCCAGGCTGATACCGGGCAACTTGAATGCTGTTAATGGTTTCTGGCGACACGCCGAAAATTACGATCCAGATTCGCCGCAATACCTGGTCATGCAATGCGGAGAATAATTCGTATGCATCCGGCCGCTTCAGACTCAGCACAATTTCATCCATCTGATAATCTGGATCTTCATCAGGGTTTGGCTCGAAGTCGCCCCAACTATCACGCATCAACTCAACCAAGCGCGCACACCTCTCAGGGCGAAGATACTTCAGCCGGTAAACCCGGCCACCAGCATACACCTGGAACAGCCGAGTAATTATTTCTGCCCGGCGTAACGCGAAATTTTCAGGTAGTTGGCAATTTTGCACCGACTCCACCGCTTCATCGGCCAGCTGCTGGATATCCGTCATAGCATCCAATAACGCAGGGTCTAAAAGTGCGGCCAGCGCATCATGGTCATTCCTAAAACGGTATGTCATCGTCAAAATCATCAAAGCTGTTTGTGTACTGGGCGTACTCGGGCTGCATCGAAGACTGTGCCGGTTGTGCCTGACCGTCCTGATACGCAGGCTGCTGCGCATAATGGGGTGCCTGTTGCGGTACTTGCTGATAGCCCTGCTGTAAACTCATCCCCATGGGCTGGCCCATCGGCGCCGCCTGGTTCATTTGCTGGCCATTTGATTGGCGGCCGTCCAGCATCATCATATCGCTGGCGATGATTTCGGTGGTGTAGCGTTTAACGCCGTCTTTTTCCCATTCGCGGGTACGCAGCTTTCCTTCGAAATAGGCTTTTGAGCCTTTCTTCAGATACTGCTGAATGATTTCCGCCAGCTTGCCGTACACGGTAATACGGTGAAACTCAGTCTGCTCCACCTTCTGCCCGGTGGTCTTGTCGTTGTAACTCTCGTCGGTTGCTAGACTGACGTTAGCCACAGCGTTGCCGTTGGGCATATACCGTACTTCCGGGTCGCGGCATAAATTGCCAATAACCATAACCTTATTTAACGCCTTACCCATTTAGGTGCCTCCAGACTTTGCGCTTTGCAATAAGTGAAACTGTTGTTTTGTCTATTCCGAAAACGTCTGCAATTTCCCGCAACTTGGTGCCGGAATCCCTCATCGCTCGGATTTGCATGACTTGATGCTCTTTTAATTTGGAATTGCCACTCTTTTCACCTCGAACCAGACGCGAGTGCCTATCTCCGATAGAAAGCCTATTTTTACGCATTGCATCCTGCATATTTTCTAATCGCGTCCCTCTGAATAGGTGCTCAGGGTTGCAACACTTCCTGTTGTCGCACTTGTGGCAAATGTCGGAATCACCGAAGTCAAGAAAAACAGAATTGAATGCCATGTAGGAAAGCCGGTGTGCGTAGTAGCTCTTTTGCTTGTATGTGACCCGTGCATATCCATTTGGCCTTAACTTTAGGTTCCACTCCCAGCACCCAGAATCACTAATGGTTACCCGCCCAAGAATTACCGCTCTGGCGGCCTCAAAATCCAGACTCATACCGCCTCCCGCTTCTGCTCTTCCAATTTTTGAAAATAATCCCCGCACCACTTATCCAGCGGCTTCAGTGCTTCATCATCCACGATGCGGATTTCATTGATGATCAACTGCCACACCGGCCCGTAATCACGAGAGTACCGGTGCGTTTCTATCCGGTTGCCACGACTGGCCATCATTTTTCCAACATCCTCAGCGCGTGCCGACATTGATCCCGGCGTACCGCCCTGAATTGCCGGGCTGATCGCTTCCCAGTAGTGGCAAATAGCGCAGTAAACTAAATCGCGAACCTTGGCTTTTTTTTCAGGCGCCATGTTCGGAAAATGGCTATCTATTTTTTTCAGGCAAGTCCGGTACAGATAGTTGTGGATCTGCATCAGTTCGGATTCGCTCATTTCACCAACCGGCATATACAGCACATTGCCGAGTGCACGGGCATAAAACGGCAATAGCATAATCAAGCTGCGTATGTGCTGGCGCTGTTGAGTGATCCAGATCGAAGCATCATTGCTGCTGTATCCGCCGAAGTCGGTACTGCCAGCTTTGGTTTTTTTCCAGTCTCCGGACAAGCCTGACGGCCGAGACAAAATACCCAGCTTCGCGGTTTCTGCTGCAGATGACATAACCGAATCAGCACCACTGTAATAACACCAGTGCCAAAGGTTGCGGCTGTTTAGCGGGTACGGCAGAGAATTACGCATATTCAATATCCTCATGGTGGCCTTTCTGCAGCTCCCTCCGCTTTATCCGATACTCTGCAGCAATGGCCTGCAGGTCCTCGATGCTGTGCTTCTTCGGTACGTACGGCCCTTCCAGCCACTCGACCTTTTCCAATCCGATCCGCTTCACCAGCTCAGCGCGGTACGCCGCGGCAACCTGGTGATTTTTACGGGTGTAATTGCCGGAACCTCCGTTGCAGGATTTACATTGCCGGTGCGCGTTCAGAGGTTCAAACCGTAATTCCGGGTGGCTGCCAACGCTCAGATAGTGGCCACAGTCCCAGGCACCGCCGGGCTTCCATCCCTCTGACTGATTAACCTCGGCCTCACTCCGATCACAGGAAACACACGGCAAACCGCTGTCACGGTCACGGATATAACCGTTAAACGCCTCTTGGGCTTTTTTTATCCAGTGCCGCTTGTCGGTACTTAGCAGTGCCATTTTTCTCTCAGCGGTTTTAGCCTTGTACGCCTTTTCCCGCTGCGCCGGCTGCTGCGCAAACGCAAGCGCGTGCTCAACCGTGCAGAATGTACCGGCTGGAAATGTCACCCACTCAGAGGTGTATGCGCGGCAGTGCTTACACCGCTTTTTACTGTTCGCCACCGGTCATAGTGTCCGATCCAGCGTTGAGCCGTTCATGGCCCTGTGAAGTGTCGCCGCCATTCATGCGGTCGCCGGCATTGCCGGTGGTTTCGTAGTGCAGGCCGTCGTTTCCATTCTGTCCTATCAGATCAATACGCTGTTCGTCTGGCCATTCCGCAAAGGCAGATGTCTCGACGACCGGCTTAACAGCCTTGCCTGATCCGTGACATAACTTGCATGGAATTTCGTAGCGGTGATTTTGATAAACCGCTCGCGCACAATCTGTTTGATATTGCTCATATCCGTCAGCAATGCTTGGTTCAACCCATCCCCAACCGCAGCATTTTATACACTCGCCAGCCCGGCAATCAGTCATGCCGCCCTCCGGTTACTGGCGATATATTCACGCTCTGCTGCCGCGATTTCTTCAGCCGATGCCGGCCACCTCACGCCGTATTCAATGCCTTTGGCATACAGGTATTCGATAAACGCGGCGCTTTGTTCACGGCTCAGAGCTGCAGTGCTGGCACGGACGGTAATCATCATGCCGCTGTTATCCAGCACAGGGATCACACAGCCCGGATGCGCCAGCGGCTCCCCCATCGCCGCGCGCTCCTCGGCAAAATCATGTACCAGCAACGCTTTCCAGCAGTCCGCGTCATACCGGTGCTGGTATCCCTGTCCATAAATCCGAATCACGCTCTCTCCCTCACCTACGGTTCGGCAGAACGTGACCTGTTGGGCAAATTCACGAAACATTGCGTGATATTTTTTTTCTTGCTCACGACTGCGGCTTGGCCGGCGAATCAATACGGACACCGGGCCGCTCACCAGCAGCTCGATGACCAGCGCTTTGATCGCCATCATGGCCGGCCGAGCGCCGGGCTGGTCGAATACGAATTCGCGAGCCATTAGGCAGCATCCTGCTGACGCTGACGCAGTATTTCACGGTATTTAGCAGCGACTGCCTGCAGGTAAAAATTAGCAGCCTTGCGTCCGTTCTGGCTCTGCTTTCCAATCATGTAGCGGCGGTCGTACTCCTCCGCGACCTCAGCCTGCTTTTCCGTTGGAATAACGGCCATGCGCTTCATGATCCAGTCTTTGTCTGATTCTTGCCGGTTTCGGTAGTGATAAAACTTCGGCATTACCACAACTGGTTCGGGCTTCGGCGGATACCGGCGATATTGGTTTCTCATGCAGCAACCCCGTCGATTGCCTCACTGGCTTCAGGCAACGCACTCAGGTCACTACCGATTTCCATGAGCACTTCGGCAATGTCATCGCTCATGAGTTTGGCCAGCTGCTCCAGCACCTCCAGTTTCAGGGCCTTATCAGTCAGCTCTGGTGCTGCCGGCTGACTCAAGCGCCGATCCAGATCCTTCAATGCAAAGCGGATGGATGACGGACGATCAATCAGGCGCTCAGATGGTGAGCGAGTCGTTGTTGTGGTCAGACTCTTTTCAGGGCCTGATTTTTTATGGTCTGTTTTTTTCTCTGCCTTTTCTGATTTTATTATCACGTCGTACAAGCCGCCCCGGAAAGTAACGTCCTCGTCCTCAATCAAAATTTTTAAATCCTGCACCACAAAATCAGGATTCATTTTCAAAGCCTTTGCAATCTGCTGGTGAGTTGCCGGGCCGTGCTCGTTCAAATAATTCAGGATTTCATTGCTCATGCCGATCTTCTCCGCTGATCATCGGGTTGGTTTAATTAAGCTGTGCCAGAATTGCGCCCATGTTTTGCCGTGCACGACCACGTTCAGTTGGTTTCACAGGTAGCGCACGATCAGAGTTATAAATCGGCTGATCGAATGGTTTGCCTGACTGCCAGTGCGTTACCGTGGTCTCGTAAGCGCGATCGATCATGGTCAAACACTTCTCGAAAGGACTGCTGCGCAGCATGTGCCAGTCCAACCGCCGCCCCATGTGAAACATCGCACCGGTTAGCTTCATGTTCGGATTCATCAGCTTCTTGCGGATGATTTCACGCGCTTCATCAGCAGACGGAATGCCAGAAGCTTTTCTCATGCCCTCATGAGCCCATTCGCAGAATTGGCCTGGTGGAATCGGACGCACCCAACCACACGCACGGCACGCGCGTAGACCGTGCTCAATCAGGCCCTTATTCGTCACGCCCTGCTCCACCAGCGTCGTGAGCCAGACCCGGCGCACTCCGCCCATGTCGTCCGGCGTCCACACCTCCCGCCATTTCGTAAAAATCAGCGTCAGCTCTGTCAGTAGCCAGTTCACCAGCTGCGCATCCTGCTGGGTCGGCTGGGGCGTCGAATGGTGATTTGCCGTAGTCCCCGATCCAATCGGTGTCTGTGAGGTCAAGCGGTGCTGGGCTTGCGTGAATTGATCCATGGGAATTGCCTCGCCTAGAGTTGTTCTGGTGGAGTGTCCATGCCTTCCGGGTTGATTTGAAAAATGCGGTTTCGTAATTCCCGCCGAACGGGGGTTTTCCCTCAGTCAGCCAGTACGCGACGAACTCAGGAACGCAACCACGAATAAAATCTTCAGGGATCGACAACATGGCGATACGGCGCACAGTGGTTTCGTCCGGCTGCCAGTGTTCAGAAAAAACGGTTTCCGGTTTTGGCTGGTACGGTTCTGCCGTCGGGTTTCCGAAAACGTTCCCGCACGCTGTTGGTGTTGTTGTTTGATTATGGTTATTTGATATGGTTATTTGATTGGGGGGATTTTTTTCCCTACCAGTCGGGATTTTTTTCCCTACCAAGTCGGGATTTTTTTCCCGCCCTTGGTCGTAATTAGGTAGGGATTTTTTTCCCGCCCTTCCGGTTGTTGAGGTAGGGATTTTTTTCCCTACCTTACCGCCACCCGTGTTATTCCATAAGCGGCCTTTTTCCGTTATCCGGATCAGTGGCAGGTTACCGACAACTGCGCGGGAGATTAAGCCTTCAGATTCCAGAGCAGCCATCAGACGCTTGATCGTGTCTGGCTTGTCAGTCAGGATCGGCAGTTCTTCGCAGATTTTCTCTTTGGCCACCCAGTAGTACGCCTGGCCATCGACAATAAATTCCGAAGCCCAGCTATGGGCCTCATACAAAAAGCTGAACAGCACGGTTTGGGAAAGATTTAACCCCCACTCCTGAGCGCGCAGCTGATTGATGTAGACTGAAAACTGCATACCTTTTCAGGGCCTCAATTAATAATATTTTGCCGTTATAACCCATCCTTGGTTAAAAAAACGGGGACGCGAGCGTCCCCTGAAAATGGAGCCAGATTGTGGTAGCCCTGCTCAATCAGCAGAACTGCATCAAATTGTCTGCGGTGGTTGGAATACCCAACTGTCCGTGTTTTACCGCCACGGAACGCTATCGCGGATACTCACCATAAATTCATGGCTTTCAAATCAGCTCCTGGAAATCCAGGCATCACCGCATTGGTGAATTGATCTGGCAAGATCAGCAATCATTGCAAGTAATGTGAAAACCAGATCAATTCCCAATGCGACCTACCTTTATTAACCCAGAGCAGGAACTGGGTTCCGGATCGCCGGAAATCGGCCTGTATTTCAGTTTTCAATGACTGCCCGACAGGTTCGGAGTCATATCAGTTACACCGCAAGCAAAACGAGTAGCCTGCATTTACTCGCCGCCTCAGGCAGCGCTGACACCACTCGCCACTTCCTTTTCGTCGATCAAGGTCGGCAGCGGTAAGTTTCACGTTAAGGTTTTGCTTCCGGTGTTTAATCTTATTCATTTTCGGCTTGTGCAAATTTATTAGCCTGAATTCCTCATCAAGCATGTCATCTGCACTTTCAAACTGCTTAAGCACAGTAAACTTAAGGTCCTTGCCATTAGCCTTGTGCCACCGAAACCTGTCAGCTGGTTTCTGAATCGTTGTGCCGATGTAAACGAGCTTTCCGCCCAGCTCCCCTTTGTAAACCGTATAAATTCTTGTCATAAAAATCGTCCTTAATCGCTTCTGTAGGTCTTGAATCGACTGCGCTTAAACGGTTTCAGCCTTCTGGCTCAGGCCGCCACGGATAACCCGTAACGCACCTCGGCGTTCGGACACAGCCTGCTTCTGCAGCGCCTCATACGCTTCTTCAGCCGACAACCGAATGCCGGTCATAGCCTCATGGCGCAGTTGCTCGGCAACCAGCCTTGCAACTTGATCAGGGTCTATGCCCAGCTCGTTACCCAAAATCTCAGCCTCGCGGCCCCCAATTAAAAATGCGTCCACGCTGAATCCCTCAGGCACTCAGGCCCTCAAAAAACCTTTTTATGTGCGGCGAAACAGCGTTTGCTGAATACGCTTATCAATTTCTGCTGGGGCTTTTTTATGCTGAACCTGACCGGCCATTTCCCGGATGCGATCTTCAACAGCCAGTGCGATACGGCGACGCTCAAATTCCAGCGCCTTAGCGTGTCCAGCAGGTACGCGATATTGAACGCCCGCACGATCAAGCCCGGCAATTACAAGCTCACGGAGAATTACAGCGATCTGCTCGCCTGTACGTTCAGCGAGAGCATCCAGCCGCTCAAGGTCGTATTCATCCAGTCGGCACTTAATGCCGTTCGGGTCTTTCTTCTGCATCGGATCTCGATAAGCCATCGCATCACCCTGCTTTTTTGGTTTCTGGTTCAGCCTTCAGCTGACCTTCGGTTAGTGCCTGAATCTGATACTGGCGGCCAACTGGCGGGTATTCGCCCCATGCGCAGATGGTCGTATGCCAGCACCCCAAGGCTTCAGCCACTTTCACTTTGGAGCCAAAGTGCTTCACAACTTCGTCGGTTTTCATTTGCAACACCATTGTCAGTATTTCGACATTTGTAGCACAGCACTTCGACATCAATCAATCATAAAATGATAATAATTTGTCACTCGGTACCTGATATGTCGTTCGGTGAAAGGGTTAAACAGCGCAGAAAGATGCTGAAACTCACGCAAAAGGATTTGGCTGCTAGGGTGGGCATTTCTCGAAGCGCGGTCGCCAGTTGGGAAATGGGCGACCACATCCCGGGCGGCGATCCGGCGATGAAGTTACCAGGCGCGCTGGAATGCTCATGGAGTTGGCTAACGACAGGAAAAGGAAGTGCGCCTGCAGCTTCTGGAAGTGGCGTTCACTTTGAACCACAAAAGGATCAGCCCATTCCGCTTCTGGAAAAGCCCCACATAGGATCTTTCGTTTCTGGCGAACATGGGTCATTCAAAGAAAGCGCCGGCCCAAAATCTGCACTTATCCGCGACGCCGCCGGCGCTGGCCCGCGCACCTTTGCCTATGTTGAAACGAGTGATGGCATGTCGCCCCGCATCGAGCCGGGCGATACTGTGTACATCGACCCGGATCAATCAGAGTGCAAGCCGGGGCGGGAAATATGGCTGTTCAGGGTGGGTAATGGATACGCGCTGGGCACGGTAACAGAAACACCGCGCGGGTTAATGCTGCGCTTTGATAATCAGGCCCCCGGCTGGGAGCCGATGCCGGTGCAGCCTGCCGACTGCGCCGGAAAGCTCGTGGCGTTTGTGCCGTCGTGGCTTAATTAGGTGCCGCATGGGGTGATACTTTTCAAGCGATTATCGGCGACTCTATGCACCTGCTGACTCTTTGAGAAGTCTTACCAAAAGAGACTCAAGCAGTACTATCTCGCTTGGAGTGTATCCCGACTCCCTTGCATTCATCACGGATATTACAGCAGATGCGCCTAGCGCTTCGGCAGCAACCCTTAAAAGAACAGCCCTATCCGAATGAATAGATATTTGCCGATTTGAAAGCCCATCGCTGTCACTGCCAGAAATGTCTCCGCAAGCCGTCACGCCCCCTGTCAAAATAGCCTCGGCGCCCACTTTAAGCGCCCTCCCGAGGGCAATAAGGTGCTCCCCCTTGGGTTTGTTTATGCCCTGCTCCCAGTTCACTACTGTTGTTTTAGAGACACCACACAACTTCCCAAGCTCACCTTGGGTTAGCTGAAGTTCCTTGCGTTTCGTTCGTATTATCGACTCAACCATTAAAGCCTCCCGTTGTATTCAACGGAGTCTATCAATACAAAATGTCAAAAGGCTGTCAAAAACTATTTGACAGTTAATCGACATAAATTTAATGTTGCCTCATAGATGTTGAAATACTGTCACGGAGGCAGCCATGAAAGGCAAAGCAATCACCACCGGCTACGGCGATGTAGCAACTCCAGAACCTGAAAGCCTGACCATCAGCTTCGACATTGCCCAGCGCCTGCTGAATCGCGATGAAGTTGCGGGCCTGAATGGCACCTACACGTTTCAAGACGTACTGCAGTTCACCTGGGACAACTCAGACGACGCCGAAGAGGTTGAAAAAGCTCTTCACGCAATCGCGCTGGGTGATTCCGATCTGGCCCAGGCACGTATCCGCAAAATTCTTACCCGCTCAGCTGAAGAGTTCGCCTCAAAAATTGAGTGCGACGTTATTGCCGCCATCGCAGAAAAGAACCGCCACGAAGCTGGTGAGTATCTGGCAATCCAGTTTGAGCAAGACCGGGACTACCACCTTTGAATAAACACTTTGAGGCGAACTTCAATGCAATTTTCGGTAATGAAATTTCATCAGCAGAAAACCCCCGCCGGGAAATCAATCTGGGTGGCGATGGTATCCGTCAACGGGAGTGTGGAGGAGTTCGCAGCAAAGACGACAACGGAACTGAACGCCCTGCTCTGCCGTGCCCGTCAGAATCAAATACAACAGGCCGCTGAGGCGGCATAAGGAGAGGTTATGACTCAGGTAGCACAAATGCCACAGCAGCCAAGCGGCGCGCTCGCATCGCTGGCGCAGCGCTTAAACATCAACGTGGAAGAAGCGCAAAACATCGTTATCAACACGCTGATGAAGGCCAAGGGCCAAGGCCAGCAGGTAACCAATGAGGAATTTGTCACCTTTCTGGCGATTGCCAGCGAGTACAAATTAAACCCGCTGACAAAAGAGATTTACGCCTTCAGCAACCGTGGTGCAATTCAGCCAATCGTATCCATCGACGGCTGGCTGAAAATCATTAACACCCACCCTCAGTTCGATGGCATGGAATTTAAGGATGCTCTGGATCAAGAAGGCAAGCTGAGCGCTGTTACCTGTCAGATTTACCGTAAGGACCGCAGTCGTCCAACTGAGCTTACGGAATACATGAGTGAATGTGCCGGATCGTCAGACCCTTGGAAAAAATGGCCTGCGCGTATGTTGCGCCATAAAGCAACTATCCAATGTGCACGCTACGCCTTCGGCCTCAGCGGTATTGTTGACCCGGACGAGGCCGAGCGCATCGAAAGCGTCACCCGTACAGAGCGCGACGTAACCTCGAAAGCCGAAGCCCGTCCAGCGCTGGCGCATTACCCGGAGCATAAGTTCGCCCAGAAATTTAGTGGCTGGGAAGATCAAATTAAATCCGGCCAGCGCACAGCTGAAGACGTAATTAACACCCTTTCAAGCCGCTACGAATTAAGCGTAGAGCAAATTAAATCACTGGAATCCTGTGAGGTATCAGCATGAAGCGTCTCAATTTTGTTCAAGGTAGCCCAGAATGGAAAGCCGCTCGTAGAAAATTCAAAACCGCATCCGAAGCAAGCATTGTTGCGGCAATGAGTAAAAATGTCAGCCGTGACGAATTGCTTCACATGAAAGCAACGGGATCAGAGCAGGAATTTTCAGAGTGGTTTGAAAAAAACATTCTGGATAAGGGCCATGCAGTAGAAGCGGCAGCCCGTCCTTTTTCAGAGAAACTTATTGCTAAAAAATTCGGCCTCGACGAAGACGATGCAATGCTGTTTCCGGTTACCTGTATCGATGATACCGAAGCATATCTCGCAAGCTGCGACGGCCTGACCGATGACGGCCTGATTGGCTGGGAGTGTAAGCAGTGGAATGCCGAAAAAGCAGCAGCTGTTAACTCCGGATTAATCCCAGATTGTGATAAGTGGCAGGTCGCCCAGCAGCTTATGGTTACTGGCGCAAAACATTGGCTGTACACGGTTTCTGATGGCACGGAAGAAGGTTCAGCGCATGTCTGGGTAACACCGGATATGTTCGATTTCGATTTTTTGGTTGCGATCTGGAAACAGTTTGAAGCCGACCTGAAAAACTACCAGGCACCGGAAGTAAAACCACAAGCAGTAGCTGACGAAGTAACCGCCCTGCCGGCAATCACCATGACGGCAACTGGCCAGGTTGCCGTTGTCGATAACTTTGCTGTTTTCGAAGCTGGCCTGACAGCATTCCTGCACAACCAGCTGATCCGTGAGCCAAAAACAGACAACGATTTCGCCACGCTGGATAAGCAAATCAAGGCCCTTAAAAGCGCCGAAGATGCACTGAACGCTGCCGGTGATTCCGTGCTGGCCCAGGTGCAGGCGGTTGATACAGCGATGAAACGCAAAGACAGCCTCTCTGCACTGGTTCGCGAAAACCGACTGATGGCAGAAAAACTTCTGAAGGCGGAGAAGGAGCGCCGTCGCATGGAAATTATGCAGGCGGCAACAGCCAGCGTAGAAGCCTACGTGTTTGATCTTAACGACGAAGTTGGAATTCGAATTCCAATGCCATCACTCGGACTGGCTGGCGCAATGAAAGGCAAAAAGACCATCGCCAGCCTGCAGTCCGCTGCAAATGACGAAGCGGCCCGCGCGAAAATCGAATCTCGCCAGATGGCCGACAACGTGAAAGAGAACGTGCAGATTCTTGGCTCAATGTGTAGCGCTGAAATTAAGGGCCTGCTTTTCCCTGATCTGGAATCACTGGCTACAAAGCCCGCTAACGATTTCAAAGCAATCGCCCAAGGCCGCGTTATTCAGCATGAGCAGCAACTGCGTGAGCGTGAAGAGGCGGCCCGCCGCCAGGCCGAAGCAGAAGCGCAGGCCAAGGCTGAAGCAGAAGCGCAGGCCAAGGCTGAAGCAGAAACAAAGGCAACAGAGCAACAGCCTGCCCCGGCACTCGCTGATATTCCGCTGACCACCGGCACGGCCATTAAAGCCAAAACACAGCCGCGCACCCTGGGCGACGCACTGACCCACTTTGGCATGCAAAAAAACCTTGGCGATCAGGATATTCAAGAGCTGCTGGATATTGTTGCCCACTACACCAACCTGAACGCAAAAGCCGCATAAGGACATCAGAAATGGGTGACATGGGAGAGATATTCAACGCAATGCGCGAAGACAGCAAGAAGCGCCGTGAAGCGAATCGTGCAAATGCACCGCAGATTCTTACTGATGCAGGTATCGAGTATGAATCAAAAAACCATGGAGCCCACCTGATCGTAACCGGCAGCAATTGCCTGATTGATTTCTGGCCGGGAACCGGAAAGTGGATCAGCCGTAATGGAAAAAAGGCCCGCGGAGTTCGCAGCCTGATTAAACACATTAAAGAAGGAATATAACGATGCTTATTTTAACCCGCCGTATCGGCGAAACAGTAATGATCGGCGACGACATCAATATCACCGTGCTCGACGTAAAGGGCAACCAGGTGCGCCTTGGAATTAATGCTCCGCGCGAAATGGGCGTGCACCGTAAAGAGGTTTACGAGCGTATTCAGGCTGAGAAAGAAGCCGAAGCTGACAAGCCGAAACTTGAAAGCCAGTACGCCACCGCATAACAAGCGCCCGAAACCGGCTCCCGGCGCCGGGCCGGCAGGACGCGGGCAAAGGCCGGGGCAAATTCAGGACAGGACAGGACACAGGACACAGGACAGGGTTATGAACAAAGCCGACTTAATTAAAAAGCGCACCGATTATCTTGCAGAAAACCTTGCGGCCGGTGGTGTTGTGATTATCAACAAACAGGGCGAGGGGTGTGGCTGGTCACACGAAGTTCGTGACCCTCACCTGTGGGAGCCGGGCTGCATTGCGGTTGAAGAAAACGGCAACTGCTGGACAGCAAGCGGCGGCAACGACTACGACGGGGCAACGTACTGGCAGCTCATTACCGACGAGCCTGAGCAGTCACAAGATCGCATCGAAGAGCTTGAGAATGCCTTAGCGATTGCCCTGCCCTTTGTTGAAGAGGCTAAGTCAGAAATTGGCTACAAGCCAGGCTACGTCGAAAAGACCATTCGCAAACTGATCGACACAAAAGCCGGAAAGGCTGAACCACGCGGCCGCCACATTCCAGAACCTCTGATTAACAACATGAGCACCGAAGAGCTGCGCAGCGCCATCGCCGGTGCACCGCTCAACTACATGACACTGCAGGCAGTAAGTCGTCGCCTGCTCGACATCATCGACGATTTAAAGCGCTGAGGTAACAGCATGAAACCAGAAGCATTCATCCACCAGCATATTTTCAGTCAACTCGCTGTTCGCGGTTATAGCAAAGCTAAGTGCGAACAAATGGCAGGGCGCGCGGTAAACCAGTGGCGGGAAAGCGCCCTTCCTGATGGCGTTAAATTTAACGAGCTGCTGGCCAACGCAGTTGAAACTGCTGGCGCACCAGTTGCCCGCGGGCAATCTCAGAAAATGCTGCTGGACGCAATTATCGGACGACGGGTGACGGCCGTTTATCAGACTAAGCGTATGTGGAGCATGTGGTGCATAGAGGGCCGAACCGAAGCTGGTGTTGATTTCAAATTCAAGCTGAGCACGGATTCAATCCAACGCTTTATTTCTGCAGGCCTTCTCAAAGAAACCGCTACCGAAAAAGAACTGGTTGCGACTGATGATATCGACTGGATTCCGGTCGGAATTAAGAAGGTGGCGGCATGAATATGAAAGAAATTTCTACCGAATTTTTCGATAACAGCATCCGTGCAGAGCTGATCGTAAATATCCCGTCGATGCTTTCCGACGAAGATTCTCCGCCAGATATTATTGCGGATAATGTCTACGACGACCTTGACCGCACTTGCGCAGCCATGGGCATTAAGCCGCCTTCAATTCATGACATCGACGATCTTGGCTTTTGGTTTTCTGATCTGGCTCGCCGCAAAGGTTTTAACGGATTTCTGGTTCAGTTCGCCACACCAATTCCAACAAATATTCGCCAGGATGGTGGATTCAGTTTTAGCTGGGGCTACTACACCACCCAATGGATTTATGGCGACACGTACGAAGAGGCTTGTGCAAAAGCCGTCGAATGGGCTGCTGGGTTTGTAAGTGAGAAGCGCGCTGCGGCTGGGGTGTCTGCAAAATGATCACCGCCAACACCTACTTTTCCGGCATCGGCATGATGGATCTTGGTCTGCAGATGGCAGGCATTCAGATCGGCCAGTCATTCGAGCTGGACGCCGACGCATGCAAAACCTACCGGGCAAACCACACCCATAAACTGGTTGAAGGTGACCTGACACAACAGCTGGTGTTGGAGCAGGACAGCTGCGACCTGATGGCCTTCACCTACCCGTGCACAAAATACAGCCGCATTGCAGATATCCACGGCACCCGCACTGGCGACGAGCTGTTCCTGCACGCCCTGCGCCATCTGGCCATTGCCCGGCCGGAGGCATACATGGTGGAAAACGTACCAGGCATGCGTGCCTTTCCAGTCGTAATGGAAGCCATGACACAGATGCCAGACTATTACGTTCAGGTGTTCTGCCCGGTTAAGACAGAAACGTGGCTGCCGCAGCGCCGCCACCGACTGATCATCATCGGCACCCGCCGAGAGTTTTCGATTCGGCCGCCGGCCAATACGCGCCCAGTGACGCTGGCCGAGATTGTCGAGGCTGATCCACAGGTAACCATTCCGAAAGCAGTGGCCGAACGCATGAGCGGCAAATACCGCGACCTGCCGATTATTTCCGACCCGGCACGTGGCGATATTGCCCCCACTTGCGTGGCGCATTACGCAAAAGACAAAAGTACCCGACTTGTAGCAGATAAGCGGTTTCCGCTGGGTGTGCGCCCCTATTCCGTGCGGGAGTACGCACGACTGCAGGGCCTTCCGGATTCATTCGTATTCCCGGTATCAGACACAGCCGCATACAAGCAGATAGGCAACGGCGTACCGGTGGACATGGGCCGCTGGGCCGGCGGTGAGCTGGTGCGTTATTTCAACCAAGCGAGGGCTGCAGCGTGAAAGTAAAACCAATGATTTTTAACACCGACATGGTGCGCGCCCTACTGGATGGCCGGAAAGTGCAGACGCGTCGGCCGTTTAAACTTCAACCGTTCTACTCAACGTCATTTTTTCCAAGCTGGGTATTCCCGCGAAATAAATCCGATGTAAAAGCTGGCGATAGCGGACTGTTTTACCCAAACGCAAAATCAAATGTGCTTGCGCTCAGTGGATATTCAGTCGGCGACCTGATCTATGTGCGGGAAACCTTTCGCCTGCTCGATAGCAACGATCAGTGCGATTGTGAGTATCCGTGCAACCATCCACAACAGGGATATCCCGTTTACTTTGCCGACGATCAGAACAACGAGCGGAAGTGGAAGCCATCAATTCACATGCCGCGCTGGGCCAGCCGCCTGACGCTGAAAGTAACCGGCGTTCGCGTTGAACGGGTGCAGGATATTTCTAATGCCGATTGCATCGTCGAAGGATTCACCGGAGGTCACGGTAGCATTCCCGGCTATATGTACAGCGCTACTCCGAAAGAACATTTTTGCGATACCTGGCAGACAATCTACGGCGAAAGCTGGGAACGCAACGACTGGGTATGGGTTATCGATTTTGAGGTGATCCGCCAGAACGTGGATACCTACCTGAAAAAGCAGGAGCACGCGGCATGAATCAACCACTGCAAACACTGGCAAAACTAGCGGAAACCGTTGGCGTTGATTACTCGGCCATTAATTCAGATGACATGATCATCCAGACGGCTGAAGCGGCACTTAAAGAAATTAAACGACTAACCACGGAACTGTCCAAAGAAACTGTACGCAAAGAAGCCGCGTATGCGAATGAACAACGGCTTGATAACGACAATTTAGAGCTTCGCCGGCGCATTTTTGCGCGCTTTAACGAAGACGAGTGCTGGATCTTTCAGGACGACGGCCACGACTACCCCGAAAGCCTAGTGTGTCCCGTTGTAATGTCTGCCGGGAAACTGCGAGAGCTGGTTGAGGCGCGATCCGAGCTGGATGAAATGGCCGCGCGGGTGGAGCGGTTTCGTGAAATCGTCGTCTCATACTACACAACCGGCGTATGCGTCAGTGACGTTAAAAACATTCTCGCAGAAACCCCACCACCCGCTGCACTCGAAGCCCTGAAATCGCAGTGGCAGGCTGATCAATATAACGACGGAATGCCAGCACAAAAAGCGTTCTGGGAAGGGTTTGAACGCGGAGTAATGAATGGCGCAGTAAATATAAGGGCGCACTGGAATGAATATAAACAGCGCGTACAGGAGGCCGGTGATGAAGTTTGAAAAATTAGACGAACTGGAAATGTTCGAATTGCTTCAGGCGGCATACCCTGAAAAGTTTATTAACGAAGATGACGAAACATGGGATGCTGCCCAGCAATTCGCTGATGACCTTAGCGGATGGGAAGACATTGCCGAACTTCTTGGGCGCGTCGTTATGCTTACAATGCCGATGGGATCAGGTATTACAAAACGACTTTCGCATTGCATTGGGCCAGTGACTATTGCTGATGGAAAGGCTCATATGATTGCTGCTGTACGAAGAGACGCACAGGAGGCCGGTGATGAATAAGGTAAAGCTTACTGCGCCTGGCCAGATTGAGCGCGGCTGCAAAATTCACTGCACATTCAGCGGAAAGCCGCAGACCTATCGTGCAAAAGTAATCCTTAATGCTGGAACCGATAAAGAGGAAGTGCTGATCAACATAAAGAAAAACCTCTATTTCATAACCAGCATGGCGATAGATGGCAGCTCATGGGCTAAGGATGTGTACTTTGAAGCAGCACAGGAGACCGGTGATGACTGAAGACCAGAATGCATTGCTGATTTTTATGGAAGAACTGGGCGAAGTCGCGGCAGAGCTGCTGAAACTGCAGAACCAAGTATCGAAGGCAATTCGCTTCGGCATTGATGAACAGCGCGATTTAGCAACATCAAACCGCGAGCGCATTCAGGCTGAGTGGAATGATCTTCTCGGCTCGATTCAGGTTCTGGCAAAGCACGGAGTTGATCTGCAGCCGAATATCGCCGCTATCGCCGCGAAGGTAGAGAAAGTCGAACGATACACGTCATACAGCAAGCAATGTGGGCAGGTGTCCTGATGAACGAGCATAAAACCATCCAGATCGTCGCGGCTCCCGGCCACGAAGAATATGTAAAGGAGCTGATGGAAAAGCAGCTGAAAAAGGCCGGGCTTACGATAGCAATCTGCCCCACCGGCCATGAGGCTTTCTTCGAGGAATTAAAAACACCTGCAGTCCCACAACTGCAGAACCGAGAAACATGGCGCGGCAAAGGCAAGCGCCGGATGCCGAGAGGTAAATAGCAATGGCAACTGAATACGTCGATCTGGTAACCGATGCCGGCGAACTGATCCGCATCGAATGCCCGAATAAATACACCGACGAGCTGTACGACTCGCTGGAAAATTCGATGAAGCGAAAAGACTGGTGGAGCCCTTCACAGTTTGATGGCTGTACCGCTACTTACATGGGGTTGATTATTTCCCGCGTAGCGATGAGCAAAATTGTCGGGATGCTTTAACCCCCAGCTTTGCGGCTTGGAATGAACGAGGAACGAGAGAATGGAAAGTCCGAAAGAGTGTGTTGTTATGTGCTCAATGCCTGAAGATCGAAACAGAGTTGAAACGGGTGCCATTCAATTTGGTGGTGATTGGCCAGGGGTTTTTATTCGTGGCGACAATGCGGCCTACTACAGTATGGCGCTTGATAGTCTTTTGAGTGGCAATGTTGACCCTATGACTCTGGGAATACTAAGCGGTTTAAATGAGCTATTGAAATCTAGTCATGTTTAGACACATAACAAAGATATTCCCCGGCTCCGTCCGGGGCAATGAAGTGTTATTGGCAACAGCAGGCAGCACAGAAAACAGAGCCATGAAGGGCTTAATGAAACTGAAGATACGAACAATGGCTTTACTCGAATTGGGTGCCTGGATATCAAAGCGCTTTGAAAACCCCCGCCCAAGTAAGCGCACTGCACAGCACTGGTGCGTTTCTGGTGCTGTTCCAGCAAAAAAAATCGGCAACAAATGGTTTGTTGATACTGACGCAGAACAGCTGGAAACTGGGAATGATCTGGTTGATCAAGTATTGCGAGCGAGTTGATGGCACCAAGAGCACGAAAGCACAAAGGGCTGGAGCCAAATCTATACCAGTCCGAGCGAAAGAACACGACCTATTACCGTTACAAGCACCCGATAACAGGGGCTTGGCACGGAATGGGCGACAATAAGGCCAAGGCCAATGCAGCTGCGCGCATTTTAAATGCAAAGCTTCTTACTGGCGGCGCAGGATTGGTTGAGCGCGTACTTGGGATCGCTGACAAAACAATCTCTCACCTCGTTGAGCGTTTCCGCGCTGAGCGCCTGCCAGAGCTTGGGCTTGCCGCAGGAACGCAGAGAAACACAGAATACCGTCTCAATCGAATAGAGCAGGATCTTGGAAATCGCATCATTTCGACAGTCACAACCCAAGACTGTGCAGAGTGGCTTGATAATAATTTCGAACGAAACCCTTACGTTAAGCACCGCGGTACACTGATAGACCTGTTTCGGTTCGGTGTTACAAAAGGCTATTTGCAGAACAATCCGGCAGATCCAACTTACGCGCAAAAGCAGGATAAAAAAGCGCGCCAGCGCATGACGCTGGAGCAGTACAAGGCTCTACACGCAGCTGCCCCGTCATGGCTAAAGATCGCCATGGAGATTGCATTAATCACGCTGCAAGGCAGGTACGAAGTCTGCCATATGCGATATGACGCAATCAGAGACGGCGCGCTGCACGTTGTTCGTGAGAAAACCAAGAAAAACGACTGGGCGCGATTGAGGATCATGATGACCCCCGAACTGGAGGAAGTTGTGCGAAGATCCAGAGATGACGGTATTGTGAGCCCTTACATTGTTCATTGGCGTCCAAGTAGGATTAAGCCATCGAAAGATACCGACCACTGGAGCCAGTTCAGTCCAAACAAGTTCGGTGCAGAGTTCCGCAAAGTGCGTGACACGCTTTCGGTGTTCACCCGCATGCAAAAAGAAGAGCGTCCAACCTTTCACGAGATTCGTTCGCTTGGTGCGTGGCTGTATGAGCAAAACGGCTATCAAACAGACTACGTTCAACAGCTCATGGCCCACGGCGATCAGGCTATGACCAAATACTACCAGCAGGGCCATTCGGAAAAATGGGTGCAGGTTGAGGCCGGTTTGTGCATAAACGAACTGATCAGTTAGCCCGCTTTCGTCTGCAAAATACAGCTCTCTTCCAAATGTAAGTTATTGATTTATATACGCCAGCGTTGCGCATATTGCGTCTATTGCGCGTACCAACAGAATAAATTATCCGTTGTATATCAATAACTTAAGCCTGATACGATTGCATATTGACATGGTAGAGGTCGCCAGTTCGAATCTGGCTAGTCCTACCAAAATTTAAAAACCGGCCCCTGGCCGGTTTTTTCGTTTCTGTGACTGATCATTTCACAATTGTGTGTTTCTTCGGCCGTCTACTGCAAAAATCAACACCATGTGAGAACAGCATCAGCTGTTCTCAATCATTTTGTTTTTCATCTGATGCAGCAGGTCGCGCAGGCGCGCTGCTTCTTCAAAGTTAAGGTCTTTGGCGGCTTTAAACATCTGATCTTCCACTTTGCCGACCCGCTTGACCAACTCAGTCGCTGACAATGCCTGCCAATCGTCCGCGGCGTAACCGGCTTTGTCTTCTGCCACTTTACGTCCGCGACTTTTGCCTTTGCCTTTTTTGCCCGGCGGTGGCGCGGCATCCATAATATCGGCCACCGACTTAGTCACACCGACCGGTGTAATGCCATGCTCGGTATTAAACGCGACCTGTTTTTCGCGGCGGCGATCGGTTTCATCAATGGCCTTCTGCATCGAATCTGTAATACGGTCAGCATAGAGTATGGCCTTACCATGCAGGTTACGTGCTGCGCGGCCAATGGTCTGAATCAGTGAACGTTCTGAACGCAGGAAGCCTTCTTTATCGGCATCAAAGATGGCCACCAGCGAGACTTCCGGAATATCCAGACCTTCCCGTAATAAGTTAATGCCCACCAACACGTCAAACTCGCCCAGACGCAGGTCGCGAATAATTTCCACCCGCTCTACGGTATCAATATCCGAGTGCAGATAGCGCACACGCACACCCTGCTCCAGCAAGAAATCGGTGAGGTCTTCGGCCATGCGCTTGGTCAGCACGGTAATCAGAATACGTTCGCCTTTGCTGACGCGCTCGCGCAGTTCGTGCAGCACATCGTCCACCTGACCGGTCGCCGGGCGTACTTCAATTTCCGGATCAATCAGACCGGTCGGACGTACAACCTGCTCAACCACCGCATCCTGATGATCTTTTTCATAGTTCCCCGGCGTGGCAGAAACAAATATGCACTGCGGCACAATGCTTTCCCACTCTTCAAAGCGCATCGGCCGGTTATCCAGTGCCGACGGCAAACGGAAACCAAACTGCACCAGGGTTTCTTTGCGCGAGCGGTCACCGCGGTACATACCGCCAATCTGTGGAATCGTCACATGGGATTCATCGACAAACACCAGCGCGTCATCAGGAATATAATCAAACAGCGTTGGCGGTGGCGCGCCTTCTTCGCGCCCGGATAAATAACGCGAGTAGTTTTCGATGCCGGAGCAATAACCCAGCTCCTGCATCATCTCGATATCGTAACGGGTACGCTGTTCGAGCCGCTGCGCTTCCACCAGCAGATTGTTGTCGCGGTAATATTGCAGGCGTTCTTCCAGTTCAACTTTAATGCCTTCAACGGCATCCAGAATACGCTGACGGGGCGTCACGTAGTGGGTTTTCGGGTAGATGGTCACGCGCGCCAGACGGTTCAACACCTCGCCGGTCAGCGGATCAAAACTGCTGATCTGTTCAACTTCGTCATCAAATAACTCCAGCCTTACCGCTTCTTCATCGCTTTCAGCCGGGAAAATATCAATCACGTCACCGCGCACCCGGTAAGTACCGCGATGAAAATCCATATCGTTGCGGGTGTATTGCAGCTCTGCCAGACGGCGTAACACGGTGCGCTGATCAATATGATCGCCACGCACGATGTGCAGCATCATTTTCAGGTAAGATTCCGGATCCCCCAGACCGTAAATCGCCGATACCGTGGCGACAATGATGGCGTCACGACGCTCCATCAGTGCTTTGGTGGCCGACAGCCGCATCTGTTCAATGTGCTCATTAACCGAGGCGTCTTTATCAATAAAAGTATCAGACGATGGCACATAGGCTTCTGGCTGGTAGTAGTCGTAGTAAGAAACGAAGTACTCAACCGCGTTTTCAGGAAAAAATTCTTTAAACTCACCGTACAATTGCGCGGCCAGCGTTTTGTTATGTGCCATGATGATGGCCGGACGCTGACACTGAGCGATCACATTAGCCATAGTGTAGGTTTTGCCCGAACCGGTCACGCCCAGCAGGGTTTGCTTCAACAGACCGGCATTAACCCCACCGACCAGCTTGCGGATTGCTTCCGGCTGATCACCGGCGGGAGAATATTTGGCAGAAAGCTCAAATGCCTTGCTCATCAGGATTCCAGTTAAAGGTTAAATCAAGTAGCATTATACGGTTTTTTTTACCGGCAGGATTTGGCGCTTTACGCCCGTTTCTGCCGCCGCCCATCGCGTTATTGAGGATACACATTTTGGATCTGCAATTGTCTGATCGCGTTCAACAGATCAAGCCATCCCCAACACTGGCCGTGACTAACCGTGCTGCCGAACTCAAGGCTGCCGGCAAAGACATTATTGGTCTGGGTGCCGGAGAGCCGGATTTCGATACCCCCGAGCATATCAAGCAGGCGGCGGTTGAGGCTATTAACAACGGTTTTACCAAGTACACCGCAGTGGATGGTACTCCGGGTCTGAAGAAAGCGATCATTAACAAGCTGCAGAAAGACAACGGCCTGAGCTACGAAGCCAACCAGATTCTGGTGTCCTGCGGCGGTAAACAAAGCTTTTTCAACATGAGCCTGGCATTGCTGAATCCCGGTGATGAAGTGGTTATTCCGGCACCCTACTGGGTTTCTTACCCGGACATGGTCGTTATTGCCGGCGGCGTACCGGTGATCATCGAAACCGACGAAAGCACCCGCTTTAAAATCACCGCCGAACAGCTGCAAGCGGCCATTACCCCAAAAACCAAACTGGTGGTACTGAACAGCCCTTCCAATCCGTCGGGCGTGGCCTATACCGGTGACGAGCTGAAAGCACTGGCTGAAGTTCTGCTGCAGCACCCGGATGTCATGATCGCTACCGATGATATGTACGAATACATCTGGTGGGCGGATTTCGCCTTCGAAAATATCCTCACCGTCTGCCCTGAACTGTACGACCGCACCGTAGTGCTGAATGGCGTCTCCAAAGCCTACAGCATGACCGGCTGGCGTATCGGCTATGCTGCAGGACCGGCGAAGCTGATTGGCGCCATGAAAAAAGTACAGTCGCAGAGCACATCAAACCCAACTTCCATCTCTCAGGTGGCAGCAGAAGCCGCACTGAATGGCGGCCGTGAATGTGTCCTGCCTATGGTCTCTGCATTCAAAGAGCGTCACGATTATGTGGTGCAGACCCTGAACGACATTCCGGGCTTCAGCTGCATCCCGGCTGACGGCGCATTTTATGCGTTCCCGAACGTAAAAGGTGCGATGGAAAAAGCCGGTATCGATAACGATGTCGACTTTGCCGAGAAACTGTTGCTGGAAGCGGGCGTTGCGCTGGTTCCGGGTTCTGCCTTCGGCTCACCGGGTTATATGCGCCTGTCGTTCGCAACCAGCATGAAAACTCTGGAAGATGCCCTGAACCGCATCCAAAAAGCACTCAGCTGAGTGCTTTTGCGACACGTTTAACGCACATAAAAAAACCGCCTGCTGGCGGTTTTTTTATGTCTGTCACCTGGCTCCCACGCTCTGCGTGGTAGCCCTTACTGGCACAGTTGCATTCCAACGCGGAGCGTAGGAACGAGGAACACAGAGCGTAGGAACGAGGAAAACCGCCGGATGCCGGATCACCAGCCCATTTCCGCCTTAATAAAGGGAATGGTCAGCTTACGCTGCGCCGACAGTGACGCCTGATCGAGAGTTTCCAGCAAATCAAACAAGCCCTGCATATCGCGCGGGCCCCGGGTCAGAATAAAACGCGCGACTTCATCACTCATATTCAGACCACGACGCTTGGCGCGCAGCAGCAGCGCCAGCACCTTATCGTTATCTTCCAGTGGCTCCACCTGATACACCATGCCCCAACTCAGGCGGGACGACAGATCCGGTAATTGCACACCGATATGCCCCGGCCCCTGATTGGCGGCAATCAGCAGGTGCCCCTGACGGTCACGGATACGGTTGAATAAATGAAACAGTCCTTCTTCCCAATCCGGGCGACCGGCTACGGCCTGAATATTATCCAGCGCGACCAGTGGCAATTGCTCCATCGCATCCAGTACCGCCGGGCTGTATTCAACCAGTTCATCAAGCGGCAAATAAACGCTTTGATGCCCCAGCCCTTCAGCGTAATGACAGGATGCCTGCAGCAAGTGACTGCAACCAACACCGGCAGCTCCCCACAAATACAGGTAAGGTTCGCCATGGGTTGTCCACTGCTGCTGCAGCGACTGCACGATCTGCTCATTCGGGCCGGCGTAATAATTGGCGAAGCGCGCATCGTCGCGCACGGCGACCGAAAGCGTCAGTTGTTGGTGATGATCCATACTCTGCATTTATGGCTGCCAGCTAAAAACATGCTCCTGCTCAGTTGCGAGCAGACGCTTATCCAGTGCCAGAGTGCTCCAGACCTGCGCCCAATCGGCCGCCAGATCCAGCTCCAGTGTTAAATCCTGCTGATTAACCGCCAACACACGCACCGAGTTAACGGCGACGTTGGCGTTAAGGTAACTGATCACATCATGATATTGGCGGAAGTTCTGCACGCCCTGGATCATCAACTGATGCCCACCGGCAATACCATCGCTGCGCAAGGCGTAACGGGCTGAAAGAAAACCCGCGACCTGATCGGCAACCTGCAACAGTACCGAATTGACGTCATCACCTTCAGCCTGCAGGTCGAGCCAATCGCCCTTGTGCTGAATAAACCCCTGATAGCGCCAGCCATTATCACGCCCCGGCGCCAGGCGACCCGCCATAAACGCGTCGGTGGCATAGCGCGCCGACGCCTTCTGCACATCGTCTTTAAATAATCCCCACAGACGTTCAACCGGCAACACCAGCTCATCATCAAGATCCTGAGCCGGCCACAATAAAGGAATACCGCGCTCGTTCATGGCGCGTTCCAGGCGTGCCCGCCACGGGCCACTGTTCTGATTCAGTGCCTTGCGTTGCAACTCGTCTTCAACCCCCTGCCACAGCAGTACCAGCGGACGGCTTTTGCCCCATACCGGCTGTTGCGCATCTTTTAACAGGGCATCGATCAGGTTCTGTGCAAAGAGTACTTCCAGCAATAAACCGTCATCGGCTTCATCGCGGCTGTAACGAAAGCTTTTGACATAGCGCTCGGCCGACGAGGCCGCCGCCTGTACAACCTCGCTCTGAACGCTCTCGACCTGTCCGGACACTTTAACCAGCACTTGCTGTAAAGCATCCTGAATACCGCTTTGGCGACTGGCCGTCGACTGGTCGATCACCGGCACCCGCACCTGATAAAGGTCGGACACAATGACCGCGTGACTGCCAAGACTCAGACACAACAATAAAATCAGACTGGCTGCACGCACAGGCAGGTTCCTTACATCTGAAGATTCAAATCGGGCGGTATTGTGCCACGAAAGCTCAATATAACCACTACTGCGGCCGAAATTGTCCCGCAGGTTAAAGAAGAAGAACCCGCGAATACGGGTGTGCAAAGCCATAATGAGCCCGCCGGAACGCGGCAAAACGAATAATCCGTACAATTTATACTTCATAAATAAGTCTTTCGAATTCGTTTTTAACAAAATCCTGACTACTCCGGCAGCTTTCATGCACTCTCAGATTTGCGCATTTCCATGATGCAGGATGGCGCACAAATCGTTAGAATACGCGCCTTTCTATGGGCCACCCAGTGACGACGGCATGAGTGAACAACAATCCCTGAGCTACAAAGACGCTGGTGTCGATATCGACGCCGGAAATGCATTGGTCGAACGCATCAAAGGCGTTGCCAAACGTACCCGCCGCCCTGAAGTGATGGCCGGACTCGGTGGTTTCGGCGCCCTGTTCGAACTGCCACAGGGCTACCGCCAACCGGTTCTGGTATCCGGCACCGACGGCGTAGGCACCAAGCTGCGCCTGGCAATGGACCTGAAAAAGCACGACACCATCGGTATCGATCTGGTTGCCATGTGTGTCAACGATCTGGTGGTTGCCGGTGCAGAACCGCTGTTCTTCCTCGATTACTACGCCACCGGCAAGCTGAACGTTGATGTTGCAGCGGCCGTTGTCAGCGGTATCGGCGATGGTTGCGAACAAGCCGGCGCCTCTCTGGTCGGTGGTGAAACCGCCGAAATGCCAGGCATGTACGAAGGCGAAGATTACGATCTGGCCGGTTTCTGCGTCGGTATCGTTGAGAAAGACGACATCATTGACGGCAGTAAAGTCAAAGCCGGCGACAAGCTGATTGCCATGGCGTCCAGTGGCCCACACTCCAATGGTTACTCTCTGATCCGTAAAATCATTGAAGTATCCGCTGCGGACCTGAGCGCCGATCTGGATGGCCAGCCAGTCGCTGACGCGCTGATGGCGCCGACCCGCATTTATGTGAAATCTGCACTCAAACTGATCAACGCATCCGACGTGCACGCCATGTGTCACGTAACCGGCGGCGGCTTCCAGGAAAATATTCCCCGCGTGTTACCAGACGACTGCAAAGCCGTTATCGACACCAACAGCTGGAAATGGCCTGCCGTATTCGAATGGCTGCAAAGCAACGGTAAAGTAGCGACCGCCGAGATGTTCCGCACCTTTAACTGTGGTGTCGGCATGATTGTCGCCCTGCCGGAAGAAAAAGCCGATGCCGCCATTGCGCTGCTGAACGCTGAAGGCGAACAGGCCTGGCTGATTGGTGACATTCAGGTGAAAGGCGAAGCCGACGAGCAGGTTGAATTTATTGGTAACCGCAGTCTATGAACGAAAGCAGCACCCACGATAAGCCAGCCGTACCGCGTATCGTGATTCTGATCTCCGGCAGTGGCAGCAATATGGTTGCCATTGCCGATGCTGTGAAAAATGAAAACATGGAAGCTGAGGTCGCAGCGGTCATCTGTAACCGTCCGGAAGCGGCCGGTTTACAGAAAGCGCGCGACCGTGATTTACCTGTGGTCGTGCTTGATCATAAAGCCTTCACCTGTCGCGAAGATTTTGATCGCGCACTGATGGCTCAGATTGATGAATTCGCCCCTGATCTGGTGGTTCTGGCTGGCTTTATGCGCATTCTGACAGCGGACTTCGTTGCTCATTATCATGGCCGCATGCTCAATATCCATCCATCGTTATTGCCTAAATATCAGGGCCTGAACACGCATCAGCGTGCGCTGGACGATGGCGAAAGCGAGCATGGAGTGACGGTTCATTTTGTGACGGAAGAACTGGATGGCGGCCCGAATGTGATCCAGGCCGTTATTGCTGTGAACGATGATGATGATGCCAACAGCCTGCAGCAACGCGTACAGTTGCAGGAACATGTCATTTATCCGATTGCGGTTAAATGGTTTGTTGAAGGCCGCCTGAGCATGATTGGCAACCATGCCCGCCTGGATGGAAATGTGATTCCTGCAACGGGATTGCAACTGACGTCCTGAACCAGCTCCGATATACTCAGGCCAAATGGACTTGGCTGACCGATATGACTTCTTTCTTATTTCCCCGTTTTTTTATGTGCATGCTGACCGCCTGCGTTACATACAGCGCATCAGCAACCCCGGCACCAACAACCCCGGCACCAACAACCCCGGCACCAACAACTCCAGCACCAAACGCAACAAACAGCACCAGTCCCGATAGCGTTCAGACCACACTGCAGCCATTTTTCGCGCGTTATAAAACGGAGTGGAAGCTTGGCTGGTTCAGCGTCGATATTGAAGCCGAACGCAGTCTGCGCCAACTGGCCAGCGGCCATTGGCTTTTAAGCTTCGAGGCAGAAACCAGTGCCGCCGCACTGAAGGAAACCTCAGAATTCAGCCTGAACCAGGGCCGGATACAACCGCTGGAGTACCGCTACCGCGCCAGTGGATTGTTCAATGAGCCGGACCGCACCTTGCTGTTCTCGCCAGACTTAAAGCTTGTTAAAGACATGGAGAACAATAAAGACTACCCCCAGGCCTGGGAAGATGAGGTGCAGGACAACCTCACTTATATGCTGCAGGCCAGCCTGGACCTCGCTCAGCCGGACGCACATGAGCAGAAAGCCGATCCACTGCACTATGCCGTCTTCGAAAAAAAACGTGTTAAAGATTTTCAGTTCCGGATTATTGGCGAAGAACAGCTGAATACTAAAATTGGTAAGCTTAAAACCATCAAAATTGAACAGGTGCGGCAGAAAAAAGGCCGTGAAGTGTTTGCCTGGTTTGCGATTGAACGCCATTACCAACTGGTGCGCCTGGTTGATAAAGAAAAAGGTAAAACCCGCTATCAGATTGATATTACCGACCTGAAAGACTGAAGCAGCTGAGCATCACCCGCTTCGCGCACCTGTGCTTTTCAGGTAAACTGCTTGCTCTTTTTTACTCCACAGGAAGCACAGCATGCGACTCAGCGACGGCGATATTGAACAACGCATTGCCGATGGCAGCATTGTTATCGATCCACAGCCAGCCAGCGACGCTATTGCCGGCATCAGCGTAGACCTGCGCCTGGATCACCGCTTCCGCGTATTCAACAACAACTCCGTTACTCACCTCGACCTGTCCGGTGACCGCATTCAGCTTGAGCGCGACATCAACCGTATCATGAGTAAAGAAATAGAAATTGAAGCCGATGACGCCCTGTTCATTCACCCGGGTGAACTGGTGCTCGGCGCGACACTCGAATCAGTTACCGTGCCAGCCGATCTGGTCGGCTGGCTGGACGGCCGCAGTTCCCTCGCCCGCCTAGGTTTAATGGTGCATGTGACCGCCGGACGGATTGATCCGGGCTGGCAGGGACAAATCGTACTGGAGTTCTACAACAACGGAAAATTGCCATTGGCCCTGCGCCCGGGCATGGTGATTTGTGCCATGTCATTTGAAATGCTTTCAAGCCCTGCGCTGCGTCCTTACAACAAACGCGAAAATGCCAAATACCGTGATCAGAAAGGCGCTACCTTCAGCCGGATTGCCAAAGACTGACTGCGACAGATTACTAATTAAGCAATTAATAAAAATTCAGAAAAGCTAACAAAATCAACCACTTTAACGAAAAAGGTGGTTGACACTCCAAAGCTCACTTTGCATAATGCACGCACTTACTGATGTTCCCCGATAGCTCAGTCGGTAGAGCAGTAGACTGTTAATCTATTGGTCGTTGGTTCAAGTCCAACTCGGGGAGCCACTTCAGTAACACCCTCCTGCAACACCCGCATAGTCTTAGGATGAGACAAATATCCCCTTATTTCCTGATTAATTCTGATAATTTACAGCTTGTTGTCTAACGCAAAGCGTAAATATTGCTAAACTTCATGGACATTACAATTAGATGAATTTCAGCCCCATGATTGATTTCCTGCTGAATGCTTCCCGCCCAGTAAAACGTTCTATCTCTGTCTTCTATGACTTATTAGCCATTCCTGCTGCCATTTATCTTGCGCTGGCTCTCCGATATGGAACAGCGACTCCGCAATTAGATGGCTCTATTCTTGCGGCCGCATTAATAACAACTTTATTAACTCTGACAGTCTTTATAAGGCTTGGACTTTACCGGGCAGTTGTGCGCTTTATGACTGGTCAGGCTTTCACAACTCTTGCCCTCGGCATTGCCATTTCTGCCATAACATTAGCCAGCAGCTCATTTTTTACCCATGCTAATCTGCCACGTTCCAGCCTGATTATTTATTTCTTTACCGCCTTTACCCTGCTTGGCACACCACGCCTCTTCATCCGCAGTGTCGTTACGCAATTAAGTAAAGCAAAATGTGAACCGGTATTAATTTATGGGGCTGGGCAGCAAGGGGTCGCCCTGGCCAACGCATTAACGGGCAGTGATCACTATCGTCCATTTGCTTTTATTGACGATGACAGCAAAAAACAAAATATGAACATTCATGGCCTGAAGGTTCACAGCGCCAGCGACATCGAAAATATTACCGACCATTATCATATTAAAAAAATTCTGCTTGCTTTGGGACGCACCAGCATCGCTGAACGTAAACAGCTGATTGAGAAATTGACGGAGAGTAAACTGGAAGTGCTCACCGCCCCTTCTGTTAATGACATCATCAGCGGAAAAGCCCGGATCGAAGAAGTAAGGGAAGTGGAAATTGAAGATTTACTCGGACGTGATTGCGTCAACCCCCGAACTGAGCTTTTGAAAAATAATATTCACAACAAAGTTGTATTGGTTACAGGAGCAGGCGGCTCCATTGGTTCAGAACTCTGTCGTCAGGCACTGTTACAGCAACCTAAGCAATTAATTCTGTTTGAATTGAATGAGTACAGCCTGTATGCAATTGAACAGGAGCTACAGCAACTTAAAAGTACTCACCATCTAGACACGGATATTGTTTCCATTCTTGGCTCAGTACAAAAGCAAAACCGCCTTGAAACGATTTTCCGTACTTTCCGTGTACAAACAATCTACCACGCAGCCGCTTATAAACATGTGCCAATGGTCGAGCATAATGTCGTCGAAGGCGTACGCAATAATGTGTTCGGCACCTGGTATTGTGCAGAGGCAGCAATAGCCGCAGGCGTTGAGCGTTTTGTACTGGTATCGACAGATAAAGCCGTTCGCCCTACCAACGTTATGGGAGCTTCGAAACGTTTTTCTGAGCTAGTGTTGCAAGCACTGACTGAACGACAAAGCGATACTCTGTTTTGCATGGTGCGCTTTGGAAATGTACTGGGATCATCAGGCTCTGTCGTACCACTGTTTCGTAAGCAGATTAAAGATGGCGGTCCAATAACGGTAACTCATCCAGATATTATTCGTTACTTTATGACGATTCCCGAAGCCTCACAATTAGTCATTCAGGCTGGCGCAATGGGCAAAGGTGGTGATGTATTCGTACTGGATATGGGCGAGCCCGTTAAAATTACCAGCCTCGCGAAAAAAATGATCCGTCTGTCTGGTCTGAGCGAAAAGACCGAGCAGAATCCCCATGGCGATATTGAGCTTCAGTTCACTGGACTGCGACCTGGCGAGAAGCTCTACGAAGAATTGTTAATTGGTGACAATGTAGAAGGCACTGATCACCCACGAATTATGACTGCAAACGAAGTACATTTATCCTGGCCAGAAACGCACAACCTGCTGAACCGCCTGGACAAAGCCTGTCACGACTTTAAAGTTGAAGATGTCATCAATCTACTACTTGAAGCCCCAGCCGCTTATGACAAGCAGGGAGAGTGTCCGGACTGGGTACTGAATGCATCAAAAGCGAGCCATTAAAATACACATCCTGTAACACGGCTGCGCTACCTGCCGAGCACAAGCACAAGCACAAGCACAACAACATTTTAATAATAAAAAATACCCGCTAAAAAGCGGGTATTTTAAAAGACGCGATAAGTTTCTCGTTCCTACGCTCCGCGTGGGAATGCAACTGTACCAGCAAGGGCTACCACGCAGAGCGTGGGAGCCAGGTGTGTAAAAATACCCGCAGTTACGGTCATTTTGTTTACAGCCATCATAAAAACAGCCATTTTAAAAAAGTGAAAGACTTGTCAGAGCACCGCACTCAACAAACTCTGCGCCTCATTAATCAACTGTCCTAAGTGCTCCTCACCGACAAAACTTTCGGCATAAATTTTATAAATATCTTCAGTCCCACTTGGACGCGCGGCAAACCACCCCTCAGAAGTACTTACTTTAATACCACCAATAGAAGCACCATTACCTAGAGCTTCGGTATGCACCGCAATAATATCGTAACCTGCTAATTGTGAAGCCGTAATGCTGGCAGAGGTTAGTTTTTTAAAGGCTGATTTTTGTTCCGCTGTTGCCGCTGCATCAATGCGACGGTAAACAGGGTTGCCATGTTGCTGTACCAGTTTTGCGTAATATTTGGATGGTTTTAAGCCAGTCACAGCCAGGATTTCAGCAGCAAGCAGACAAAGCAGAATACCATCTTTATCGGTAGACCAGGGTTTACCGCCAAGGGTTAAAAAGCTGGCACCCGCACTCTCTTCACCACCAAACGCCAGCTCACCGCTATAAAGCCCCCGCACAAACCATTTAAAGCCGACAGGCACTTCATATAGCTCCCGACCATTGGCCTGAACAACCCGATCCATCATAGAACTGGTTACCAGGGTTTTTCCTATTTTGAGAGCTGCCGACCACTGCGGACGGTGGGTTAATAAATAATCAACGCAAACGCATAAAAAATGATTCGGATTCATCAGTCCGGCTGAATCTACAATACCATGACGATCAGCGTCCGGATCATTACCAAAGGCGATATCAAACTGATCCCGAACCATCAGTAGGTTCGCCATTGCAGCGGTACTGGAACAATCCATGCGGATACGACCATCGTGATCTGGCGGCATAAAAGCAAAATCCGGATCAAGAATTTCGTTAACCACCTCGATATTAAGATCGTTTCGGCTCGCCAGCGCCTGCCATACCGGAAGAGCCGTTCCTCCCATAGGATCCGCGCCTAACTTCAGACCAGACTTCCGAATGGCCTCAAGATTAATAACATGCTCAAGCCGGGCAATATAACGTCCGATGTAATCGTATTCCTGCGCCTGCTGCAAAGCTTCATCAAGCGAGATTCGCTTTACATCCTGACAATCACTTTGCAGGTATTCATTTGCCCGGCGCTCAATCCAGCCTGTCACATTACCATCAGCCGGGCCGCCATCTGGCGTGTTGTACTTAATACCGCCATCTTCCGGAGGGTTATGCGATGGGGTAATAATAATACCATCTGCAAGGCTGTCAGATTTATCGTTGTTAAACTCCAGAATGGCGCGACTGACCAAGGGAGTAGCAGTAACCTGATTATCCGTAGCAATACGCACCTCAACATTATTGGCAGCCAACACCTGCAGAGTAATGTTCCAAGCCGGGCGGGATAACGCATGAGTATCCAAACCTAAAAACAGCGGGCCCGTAATATTGGCCTGAACACGGTAATCAGCAACAGCCTGAGCAATACTCAGAATATGCCATTCGTTAAATGTACTCTTTAATGCCGAGCCACGGTGGCCGGAAGTACCAAAAGCAACACGCTGTGCCTCGACAGCGGCATCTGGCTTAACCGCATAAAAAGCATCCTGTAAATTCTGAACCACACCCATATCCTCATTAACCTGTATTCTTGTGTCTGCAGTTATAACTGATCACGAACATGGCCCACTCCTACCTTTGTGAGTAGAAGTGGCACTTTACCACGATATTTATTCGTAGGAGCTGGCCATGCTTACGACAAGCTATTCGCAACGTCACAGCTCTGCACAATTTGTTTGCAGGAGCGACATTTTTGTCGCAATTGATATGCAAAGGGCGACGTTTTTGTCGTGATATTTATCCGCAGGAGCTGGCCATGCCTGCGGCAATCTATCCACAGAATCAAAGGCACAGCACAATCCTACACGCGTAGCCTGTTTCTGTTATCCCGACTGCTTTTTATCAGTTCATCACCTGATTTAACGTCCTTTGCCGGGCCAAGCTTTACCAGGCGGTCATACAGCACAACGTTAACCGTTGCCGCCAGATTCATACAACCCACCGTAGGGATATAAACCACCTCATCGGCAGCACTGACAATATCCTGCGGAATGCTGCCATCTTCAGGGCCAAACACATAAAGCGCATGCTCAGGATGCTCAAACTCCGGCAATGGCGTTGAACCAACAACCAGCTCCACACAAATCAGGCGGGTATCATCCGGCATTTGTTCTTTAACCAGGAGCAAACTCCCGACATGAGACATCTGCGCTTTTTCTGCCACGTTACGCGTATCGGTACTGTGCTTTACCGCGCGGTCATAACGGCTGCCGGTGTAAAAGATGCCATCAGCCTGATAACACCCCAGCGCCCGTAAAACCGAACCGACGTTACCGGCATCTTTGGGGTTTTCTAAGCCAAGATAAACCATACATTCAGTTCAATGAATATCATTATAGGCAAAATAGTAAGCCATATATTAGTCACACGTCCTAATATCGAATTTGAAATCAGAAAAGCCAAGGCCCATCGCTATTAATACATCGATGAACCGTTCAATTATTACTGAAGGGCATAAGTATCAAAAAAATTGGCAAACATAGATGACAAAAGTTTATTGCCAGATTCACTCATATGATCACCATCATAATATATAGGCCGACCATCAATCTCTGCCTTACAAACTTGATTATCACAAAGATACAGCACAGGATCTAAAATCAGCGCATTCGTTTTCTGCGCTACGCGTTCAAATATCTCCCTAACCTCTTTATTTCTTTCAACATAAGCACTATAGCTTAAACCTTTAAAACTAAAATCATCATGCAGAAGTAATTCTTTACTCATTACCTTAGGAACATTAAACCTCATTTCTGGCGTAGGAAGAACAATAACCACGGGATGGACAGTGTTAATTCTACTTATTGTATCAAGCATAGAAAGTTCTAGCTCATTAAGCAGCTCTGGCGTAACTGAAAAATATTTATTGCTAAAATATATGGAGGGCTGAACATCTGCTTCTCTATTTACCCTAGCCGGATCCGATTGACCATAAATGTATGATGACATTCTCGCAATCCAAACCAACGGAACTCCTTGATGATTATTTAGCAAATATTCAATTCTTCGCTCATTTTCCTCACCACAATTACTAGCACGCATAAACTTCATTCCCAACAAAAAGGGGCAAGAAGATTTTATCAATCCAACAACACCGTTTGATTCATTATCAAATACACTTACCACGCTGGTAAATAAAGCGTCAGCATGACTATCACCAACTACAATAGCTGATATATTCTCATTACTTCCAGCCAAGCACGGAAACTTACTCTGACTCATACAATGATAAGGATTTCTATTATTTTGTTCATTATTAGCGATTACCACATCTAAAGGGTAATGCCATTGAAAACCCGCTCCCAAGTATACAGCACTACCAGCGATAGCTATCAGCAGCATCATATAAGCTGGGGCAAACGAGAACAGATGAATTGCTTTTTTAACAACAACTCTAAAATTTACACTTTCTATAAATCTATAACTGAGAAACCCAAGAACGATAGAAGTTAGGACTCCAAAATATAAAAACATTTCAGGTAAAGCTAAGTAACCAAACAAAACAACTAAAGGCCAATGCCATAGATATATAGAATATGACCATAACCCCAATTTTTGAAATATAGGATTATTGGTAATATAACTTTCATTATTTCCAGCCTGAACTACAAGATAAGAACCTAGCACCGGTAATAAAGCCATATATCCTGGCCACACTGAATTAGCCGAAGCCAAGATAAAAGCAGATAAAATCATTCCGACACCCAAAACCTCAACTACCGATCTATGCGCTCTAGACAATTTCCAAGGATATATAAATGCCAAGCTACCAATCAGCATTTCCCAAGCTCTGGATGGTAATAAATAGTAAGCAGCATTTGGCCATACATAAGATGCATACAAGCTAAATAAAAAGCAGAGGAATGTTCCAAACAACAATACTTTACGCAAGACAGATATTGTTAAAAATTTACTCAACATCAGAACAATCAAAGGAAATAATAAATAAAACTGCCATTCAACAGAAAGGGACCAAGTATGAAGCAGCCATTTTTCATGGGAGGCAGCATCAAAGTATCCTGATTCAAACAAATACACAAAATTTGAAACAAAACCAATACTTGATGCCACATGCTTACCTAAAGCCCGATATTCGTATGGCGTTATAAAAAACCACCCAAAGATAAGCAAAAAAAGGCATAGAGCAGCAAGCGCTGGAACTATTCGATTGGCACGTGCAATATAGAAATCAACAATTGAGAACTTACCACTGTCTATATTATTAAAAATTATCCCCGCCATAAGATAACCAGAAATAACAAAAAAGACATCAACTCCAGCAAACCCACCTGGCAACCAAACTGGATTAAAATGAAATAAAACGACAGCGATTACAGCAACAGCCCGAAGGCCATTAATATCATTCCTAAACAAAATATTTACCTATGTCACATTTATTTAACAGCAAGAGCCATTACCTCACGAAGCACTGCACAGGTTTTATCAATCTCAGCTTTCGTTAAGGTTGGATGCACTAAAAACATCAGACTGGTTTCACCCAGTTCTTTAGCTACAGGTAAACGCTGAGCAGGACGGAAACCGGTATTATCAAAAGCTTTTTCCAGATAAACCTCCGAACAGGACCCTGAAAAACAAGGCACACATCGTGCATTTATTTCTTCCATGATCCGGTCACGGCTCCAGCCTTCTTTCAGCGCTTCAGGCTGCACAAACACATAACATTTATAAGCGGCATGCTGAAATTCAGCTGGCACTACCGGTACACGCAACCCGGCACATTCGCGCGCGGCTTCCCAGATTTGAGCACTGTTACTATTACGGATACGTGTCCACTCCGGCATACGCTGCAATTGAATTCGCCCAATCACAGCCTGTAATTCAGTCATACGCCAGTTAGTGCCAAAGCTTTCATGCAGCCAGCGGAAACCTGACGGGTGCTCGCGCTCATAAACCGCTTCCCAGCTTTTACCATGATCTTTAAATGACCACATTTTCGACCATAATTCCCGGTCATTGGTCGTTACCATGCCACCCTCGCCACCGGTGGTCATAATTTTATCCTGACAGAACGACCAGGCTCCGATATGCCCAAAAGAACCTACCGGTTTACCTTTATACAAAGCACCATGAGCCTGAGCACAGTCTTCAATTACATACAGGTCCGTCTCTTCAGCCAGAGCCATAATGCTGTCCATATCACAGGGCTGGCCTGCCAGATGGACGCATACAATGGCTTTGGTTCGTGATGTCAGTACGGCTTTAACAGACTCTGCCGTGATATTTTGCGAGTCACGGTCTACATCGGCAAACACCGGCACTGCACCCGCCAGTACAATACTGGAAACTGATGCTAAAAAGGTACGTGAAGTAACCACCACCTCATCACCGGCACCGATATTCAGCGCTTTAAACGCAACATCCAGCGCTAATGTACCGTTACCTAACGCAATGGCATATTCACTGCCAAAGTAAGCCGCAAATTCCTTCTCGAATTCACGACATTCGGAGCCGGTCCAATAATTCACCTTATTAGACAGTAATGTACGGGATACCTCATCAGCCTCTTCTTGAGTAAACGAAGGCCAGGGAGAAAAAGGAGTGTTAAGCATATAAACCTGAAATATTAACGAATAAGTGGTCTGGCAGGATTGCCCACAACAGTGCAAGAATCAGAAATAGAACGAACAACTACAGCACCGGCACCAACAATAACATCACTACCAATGCTGACTAATTGACGAGCACAAGCACCGATACCAACCCAGCTTCTGTCGCCTACTGACACAGCGCCAGCCAGTATTGCGCCCGGACTTATGTGCACCGCTTCGCCCAAGGTACAATCATGCTCAACCACAGCATTGGTGTTAACGATACAGAAGCGCCCAATAACGGCATCGACCTGAACAACCGCACCTGCTGCAATAAAACCACCTGAACCAATAGCAGCAAACGGGCTTATTACAGCAGAAGGATGAATAACCGTAGTAAGCATTGCACCAGCGGCCAACAAAACAATGCTTTTACTGGCTCTTATCTCGTTATCCCCTATGGCAACAATAACACCATCAAAATCACGGCAACACGAAAGTAACTGAGCAGAATCACCCACTACCCGCCAACAGCCATTCGCAGCAAGCTTAGGCCAGGCATCATCAAAAAAAACAACGGAGTCAAAACCCGACAACAATGCCGCATCGGCAATCACTTTGCCATGGCCACTGGCACCCAATATGGCGAGTTTTTTCACGACTTAGTACCGGTAAACTTACTCATAGTAGCCTCACCTTCGGCACTGATACCATCACGCACCAACACCTTTTTAACGGTTAACCACAGAATTTTAATATCCAGCCAAAAGGACTGGTTATTCACATACCACACATCCAGCTTAAACTTTTCTTCCCAGCTGATGGCGTTGCGGCCATTAACCTGCGCCCACCCCGTAATACCGGGGCGAACCTCGTGGCGACGGTATTGTTCCGGGTTGTACAACGGCAGGTACTCCATTAGCAGCGGACGCGGGCCAACCAGGCTCATATCTCCCTTCAGTACATTCCACAGCTCTGGCAGTTCATCCAAACTAGTTGAACGCAACCAGTTACCAAAAGGCGTTAAGCGCTCTGAGTCGGGCAGCGGGTTACCGTTCGCATCAACCGCATCGCGCATAGTACGAAACTTCACCATTTCAAAAGGCTTGCCGTCTTTTCCAGGGCGGACTTGCTTAAACAAAACCGGCGAGCCCAGATTTTTGCGGATTTTCCAAGCGACAAGCACAATAACTGGAGATAAGAAAATCAAAGTAACTATAGCTAGAAAAGTGTCAAAAATGCGTTTCATTAAATCAGCCCCATTTCATTTAACATAAATGAGTTAACTTTATGTACGTCGTATTTCTCTTCAGCAATCAGACGTGAGTTTTTACCATATTGCCGAATAAGTTCAGGGTTCTCAATTATCTCAATCATGGCATCAGCTAACTCAACTACAGACTTCACAGCAACCAATTTGCCATTAACCCCATCCTGAACCGTTTCCCGGCAACCTGGAGCATCAGTAGTAATGATTGCTCTGCCCATCGCCATCGCTTCCAGAACAGTACGTGGTGTACCTTCTCGATAAGAAGGAAGCACATAAACTGAACTTGCAGCAATAGCTGGCCGCACATCAGACAACTTTCCCTTAAAATTAACGACTCCGGCAGCGATCCACTCATCAAGCTCTTGCTGTCGAATTGCATCGGGATTTTCATCAATCCAGCCGACCAGATCAAAACATACTGCCGGATACTTCTGCTTTACGAGTTGCGCTGCCTTGGCATACTCTCTGACCCCCTTATCCCCTAACAAACGGGCAATAAGCAAAAAAACCGGGGTCTCGGGCAGTGCTGTAACTGCGTATTGAGCAGTATCAACACCAGAGCCATTCACAATGCGGGTTGGGATATTGGCGCCAATAATGCCTAGCTTTTTAAAGAGTGCGGCATCATCCGGGTTCTGAAAAAAAACAATATTACTTTGCAACAATGCAGCTTTGTAAAGCCTTCGTACAATGCCACGAATTACACCCCGAATTCCCTTAGCTGACCCTGTAAAAGCGTAACCCAACCCGGTAATCAACGCAAAACGCCTTGGTACACTCGCCATACTAGCAGCCAACATACCGTAGATAACTGGTTTGATCGTGTATGCAAGTACAGCATCTGGGTTGATATCTCTCATAATATGACGTAGTGCAAATAAGGATTTTATATCTTCAATAGGATTAGTGCCCGTCCGCTTTAAAGGGATATCATGAAGAATAACACCATTTTTCATCAGGCTATCCTGTATAGATAAATTAATACCCGGACAGGCCACATGAATTTCTATATTACTGTTAAGCATTCGCTTGATCAGATCACCACGAAATGTCACTAACGACTCAGCATAACCAGCAACCAAAAGGACCTTCAAGCGCATCTCCTTTAATACACAGATTGGATGTTATTTTGCAAAGCCCTTTTCCTCGATGGTAAAACGGAGATTAAAAGCACAATAATCATCGGCATAAACATCCATTTTTGCCTTATAGAAATACCTAAGTTCGATGTGGTTGTCGCCAACACTAGCAAACACACTACTGCAAAAGTCATCATAAATACCACAGAGCCGCTCTTAAGTACTTTCGTTTTATTACTACTATAAAAAACATAACTAAAACCTGCCAACAGCGTCAATAGCAATAAAACGAGATTATCCAAAGCAGCAGCAAATTCATATAACGTTCTGCTTTCGAAAACAGTTGGTCGGTAAACATAAGCAAACAGTTTTTCTGGCAAGGACATTTGAGCAATATCCATTCCACCACCACCGTCCATATTAAATTGTTGCCGCTCCTCTATATAAGATAAAATACCAGCAACAGAACGTTCCTGAACACCGGCATAGGACAATACAGCAGGTACAAGTGGAGTGATGACGAATAAGCTAAATACTACGAGAACCAATCGCTTACGATTTGACACTTTTGAATCAAAAAAGAATGCACACGCCAAGGCAACAAACATAATCAGACCGATGTGCGGCCTAATCAGCAGCATCAATACAATTGCTATGAACATAAGCTTTATTCGAGCTTGAAGGTACAGCGAAGCCCATAAAGCCATACCCGTTGAAAGAAATGCAAGAGCGTCTTTTCCTATGGCAGATGTCCAGAAACTAATCGAAGGTAACAGTGCTATGATATAAACGAGAAAAATAGTTGATTTATTTCCAGCAACAGACGTCATAACTGAAAAGAACAACAACAAACCTAACAGGCCTAGAAAATTAAAAACGAGAAAGCATGCACTCATCGAGAGATCTAGCGTTTTCACCATTAAAAAGACTATAAAATTGACAAATTGCGTACCAGGCCTGAGATTCTCTAAACTAAATACTAAAGAATTATGATAGTATGCCAAAGAGTCTCCGCCATTATTAATTACATACCAAATATAAACACCACAGAAAAAAGTGTGCCAGATATACATAAATAGCGAAAAGATCAAAGGAGTTCCTATTCTTCTAGAAAAGAATGGAATCAAAAGGAATCCAAACATAGCAACGACCACTGCATCCAGCTGAAAATATTGCATATCAAACATCATTTAACGCCCAAGCTGCATTATACTTCTCAAGCATAGAGCCTATGGAATAACGCTCATACACTCCATTTTGCATTTCACAAGAGATACTCTCCCATAATTCAGGCTCATTTTTTTTAAGCGAAATAATTTTAATCAATCGTTCAGCCAAAGCAACATCATCACCAGGTGGTACAACGAATAATGCATTCTGAATTATGTTTGCTGCATCCCCAACATTACTAGCTAAACATGGTGTCCCACAGGCGATTGATTCTGCTACAACATTGGGAAAACCTTCCCCATATGTACTGGGAAGCACATGTAAATCAAGAGCATTCATTACCGCAACAATATCATTTCTTGGCCCCAGCATCATCACGCGTTCTTGTATATCTTCCCGTTCCAATGCAGCTAGAAGGTCCTTATTATTAAAATCCATTTCGCGCCCAACAAAGCAGCACACAAAGTCAATCTGGTTCTTTATCAAGCCCAAAGCTTTTATAAATACATCATGGCCTTTCTGGCTATTATAGCGTCCGACCATGCCTAAAAGCACAGTCTCCTCTGATACCCCGATTTCAGACCTAAAATTACTTCCTAAACCCTTATCTTCCCTTAACTTATCAAATTCATATCCATTCTGAATAACAACCAGTTTCGTTTTTTTATAACCTATTGCAGCATGAATTGCTCTAGCACTCTCAGCACAGCAAATAATTTTGACTGGCAAAATATAGGATAATAACGCACAAAGGCGAGCTATTAAAATCGTAGTTAACTTCGACTCTCCAACCTTCAAGGTAGAATGCCTTATCCCCCAATATACTTTTTTAACTCCAGCCAATTTCGCAACAATTCCACCCAGGAGATCAGCATGATACATCCATGTTTGTACAACATCCGGCCGTTGTATTTTCAAAATCTGATAAAGCTTATAAGGGGCAGAGATTAAGCCCAACCAATCGCTATTCATATGAAGGCAAAAAACAGGCACACCGGAATCTTTTAATAGGCCTCCATACTTACCTCCATCCAATAACGAAACAACTATATGATCATTAGATTTCTCATTGATACAAAGCCGGCTAAGGACTCCCTCAGCTCCGCCATCTCCTAAGCCTGTGATTACATGCAAAATCTTCTTTTTATCTTTCACTGTTCAGAAACCCAAGCTTGAAACATTAATACACTCCACAGCTTTAATGCATTATCAGCCTTACCAGATAAGTGCTGATGCAGTGCCTTTCTGATGGGTAACGGGTTGAAGTAACCCTCTGAGGCCAGTCGCTGTTCAGACAAAAGCTCCTCAGCCCACTCCCTTAATGGGCCACGCAGCCACTGAGCCAAAGGTATAGAGAAACCCTTTTTAGGACGATCAATCATGTTTTGCGGCACATGACGATATAATACCTCACGCAGAGCCCACTTACCGACTCCATTACGGATTTTCATGTGTTGTGGTAGTTGCCAGGCAAATGCAAATACGCGGTGATCCAACAACGGGACACGAGTTTCTAAGCTGTTAGCCATAGCCGCACGGTCCACTTTAACCAATATGTCATCGGTCATGTATTGGCCCGCATCCATGGCCATCATCCAATGCTCAAAGCCATCCGTCACTGGCCACTGCCGTGCATCGGATAAATACACCGGAACATCACGAGAATCAAAAACGACATCAGTTGCATTAGACCAGTGGCTCATCATTAACTGATAAAACTGGTATTGATCTTTTGCCGGAAACACCGAAAGCAGTTTTTCAAATTTGTCGGGTAACGGTAGCCCGGACAACAGTTGAAAGGCCAGTTTTCTCATTGGCAATGGTAAAAAACACATCTTTTTCCATATATTGGGGGCAAACTGATAAGGATTGTAACCACCAAACAACTCATCCCCACCATCACCGCTTAAAGATACAGTTACCTGCTGCTTTGCCATTTGGCTTACTAAATAAGTAGGTAATTGCGAACTGTCAGCAAAAGGCTCACAGTATATTTCTGCCAGTTTAGGCACCAGTGCCAGAGCATCACCAGCACCAACGTACAACTCGGTATGATCGGTTGCTAAATGCTGCGCCACCTCTTTAGCATAAATCGCTTCGTTATAGCCTGACTCATTGAAACCAATAGCAAAGGTTTTTACAGGCCGCTGTGCCTGCTTCTGCATCAACGCGACCACCGTGCTACTGTCAACACCGCCACTCAAGAAAGCGCCTAATGGCACATCCGCTAACATTTGATCGCTAATCGATGCTGTTAAGCGGCTTTCCAGTTCATCAACCGCCTGGCTATCGCTACCAGCAAATGGGTTTTGAATACCATTTTCAACCACCTGCTTAAACGACCAGAATGGTAATGGCTGAACGTTATTACGTATTTGGCCTTTAGCAATTTGCACATAGTGCCCGGCTTTTAGCTTTTCTATGCCCTGATAAATACTATGAGGTGCTGGGATATAGTTATAGCGCAGCAGTAACGCCAATGCATTACGATCCACTTTAGCGTTAAAGCCTGGGTATGCCTTTAATGCTTTAAGTTCGGAACCAAAAAGCAACGTACCATTATTCCAGCCCCAGTAAAGTGGCTTTTCTCCGAAGCGATCTCGGGCAAGCGTCAGAACTTTTTCGTGCTTATCCCACAGGGCGATAGCGAACATACCGACCGTTGCCTGCAGAGTTTTTTCAACTCCCCAAACACCAAAGCAAGCCAGTAGGGTTTCAGTGTCAGAATGCCCTCTCCAGGCAGGGGCCTGCCCTTGCTGCTCTAGCCGTTGCCTAAGCTTATAGTGGTTATAGATTTCGCCATTAAAAGCGATCATATAACGATCGCATGCTGAGGACATCGGCTGATGCCCGGCAAGCGATAAATCGACAATAGCTAATCGAGTATGGCCGAGGACAACACCTAATTCTTTATCACACCAAATTCCAGAGTCGTCAGGTCCACGATGACTAACACTACGAACATACCTATTCAAGGAATGACCGGAGCTCAGATCGATTCCAACATTTAGAAAGCCAACTATTCCACACATAAAATCACTTAATTTTCTGGATCAAAAAATAGAACATACTTCTAACCAGATACTTAAGGGAAACCCCATAATCTTTTGTAGAATACAGCGCCTGCCGAATAACTTTCAGATCATGTCCAGCTAACATAGAAAATATAAAACGAACAATCATGTTAGTTCTCAAAAACTTCTTGTATTCGGGATTAGAAGAAGCCAAATCCAATATATTGTCAGCAAGATAATCAACAGTCGCTTTTTTATTTGATTTACTTCTAGTAACAGAAGGTGAAGAAGTAATTCTATAAGCACTCAAAACTTCTTTCGAATAATAACTTGGGCCAGTCAATGAGTAATTAAAGGCAAACCAAAAGTCCAGCACCTCGCTACAAGGTGGCTTGAGATTCGCCCTACAAGACCTTCTATACATCTGTGTAGAATGATGACCAACAACAGCATAACTCGATGCAATATCTCTAGCAGAAATGACACTAGGATAAAAGTACTTAGCAAGCTTTGATGGAAAAACACCAAGCTCCGTACCATTATCATTCACCAACTTAGCAAATGTCCACGTTTGCGAATATGACGGGTTCTCATCCAATATAGCTGACTGGGAAGCCATTTTCCCCGGCAACCAGAAATCATCACCATCCATATGACAGACATATTCACCCTTAGCCTCAGCGTGTACTTTCAGGTAGTTGCGAGTAGCTCCAATATTTTCTTCATGAAATAATAACCGAATCACATCTGGGTTTTTCTGTTGAAGCTCAATTAATATATCTCTAGTTTCATCAGTTGAAAGATCATCACCGATAATAATTTCATATCTAAAGTCGACAACCTGATTTAATATACTCTGCACACATTCTTCGATATATTTCCCATGATTATATGCAACCACACATACCGAAACTTTAATATCATCAACCATTATTAAGTACTTTTCAATTTAACTTTAATCATATTACGGGCTGCATCGGATGAAAGCCCAGCTATTAATAGTGCTAAAAACCCGAGAGCAATAAGAAAAACCATTACTACAATCCGGTTATTCATTAGCGGCGCATAATTCCAAACTAACAACATTCCCAGGGTAACGGGAATATATATTTTCAAACTATCACTAACAAGCCATTTTAGATGTAATCCCGGCTCTAATCTATGATGCACATAACCAACCCAGACCACCAGATATAAAGAATTGATGCCCAACCAAGCCCATCCCGCACCTTCTGCACCATAGTTAGTTGCTGCCCAGACGATTGCCGGTATTAATGTTATTACAATAACCAGATTACCAATTAAGTGATATTTTAAATTACCCAATGCGTATTGTAGGTAATAAGGAAACGCTGCAATAGCCAACACACCATAGCCTAATACATACAAACGTAATATCGGCGCTGCATTACCAGCAATGCTCCAATCACCGGTCCAGGCATAAAGCAACTGCTCTGCAAAGAAGGCAATCACAATAGATGCTGAACCAGCCACTACACTCACCAATTGTGTACTATTACGATAAGTCTGAATCATCTCTTCATGCTTACCTTCAGCATGCAATCTTGCCATACGCGGCATAATTACAGTGCTGACGGGTTGGCTTAAAATCATAATGCCTGCCGCCACCATCACCGCAAGGGTAAAAAATCCATATTCATCTAATGGTAAAATGCCCGATAAAATCAGTTTATCGGTTTGGGTTACCATCACCCAGACAGACGAAGTAAAGGCAATGGTCAGTGCAAACTTAAGTACCGGCTTAATGGGCGAGAATGACCAACCAATGGATTGACCTAAAGAGCGTTTAGTCGGCAGCAGGGTATTTCCCATCCACCACAACCCTGCGACTTCAAGCACTGCAACGGCCAACTGATGCCAGAAAAATACAAATGGTGTAAAACCGTATATTTTCATGCTGGCAAATACAGCAATAAAACGCAGTGTAGCAATCAGCACGTTAAAGCCGCTAATCCAAACCAGTTTTTCAGAACCCGTGACTACCCCCCGGTATAAGCCGCTCATCCAGCGCAGTGCCACACTGACCGCCATAATCTGAACGGCCAGCACTACTTGCTGCCTACTAAGCTGTTTAATATTCAACCACTGGTCTGCAATGGGTTCAGCCATAAAAAACAATACCGTGCCACCGATAAGTGCAATGCAAAAAAAGATCAGACTTAAAGCGCGAAATAGCTGTCGATATTGCAAAGCCGACATTGTACCACCGCGATAGCGAGCAGTTTCACGACCAATGGTTGGTGTTAAACCTAAATCAAGCAGTGCAAAACAAGCTTGTAGCATGGTAAAAAAGCCTACTAGGCCGTAGGCTTCTGCTCCCATATACTTGATATACAATGGCAGAATTAATATACCAATGCCAGCAACATAGAGCTGACTTATATAATTGGCAGCTATATTTTTTTTTAATGACACCCTAGAGCCTTTGAAAAATACTCTTGATATTTTCTCCCCAGATTTGGAGAAAATTCACCAATAGAAAATTCTTCGTCTTTAATTGATACAGACCGCCCCTCTAATTCAACACGGCCATTAGCGAACCAATCTACGATCTGAGCAAGAGAAACGACTTGCTGAAGAAACACCCTATGTCTTAACTGAGTAACTTCCTCTTTTGGATTCCTTGGATATGCTGCTTGGATTAACGGCAAACCTGTATCCATACCTTCGTCAATGAAGTGAACTGTAGATCCAACAAATCGAGCACCTGAAGCAATTGTATCTCCAAAGCCGTCCTTTCCTGGGCATGCAGGTAAAATTGACGGATGAAAATTGACAATGCGACCTTCATGTTCTTTTAAAAAGCGTCCTTTCAATAAACGCGTATAAAAAGATATGAATAGCACCTCTTTATCAGCCTCATATTCATTAGCAAGAAAATTCGAGAATTCCTCTCCAGATTTCGTTGCATAGACGAAACTATTTATTCCATTCCTCCTTGCAAATTCAATAGCGCCGCACTGCCTATCACTGACAACGCGAAAGTCATAATCAACATCAAAGCTTTCCATAAAATGCGAGAATACACTTCCATTTGTTGAACACAATACAACAAACTTCATGAGTCTAACTCATAAGAGTCTAATAACTTTATAGTTTCAGACTTCCCATTCCACATTAATACGTCAATCATCGACAAATACGGCACAAACTCCCCACCGCCCTGAGAGTATTCACTGACCTCAGGGTTTATGAACTGTAAATTCACTCCCATTTTTTGAAAGTACTCCTTACTGTAAAGTTTTCTGCCGCCAGGACTGTTCACGTATTCTGAACATTCATTTAACTTCGATATTTCTATCAACTTGTCCGCAGCGGACAAATTCCGGTCATATTCGAGATCACTTGAGCGTAACAACTTAGGCTTTTGCAAACCTAAATAATCAAATACAACCTCTATACTTGCCATACACAAAGACGTTATTTCCCTATCTTTCTGAGTTAGCACTTTTTCTATTAAGGGCATAACCTGAGAATAATAGTTAGACTTTTTATATGCCTGGTCAATTGTTAATAGAATCTTGCTAACGTCTTCGGAGAATTTAAGGCTATTAATAAGTACGTTTTGAGATGCTCCAAGGACCGGAACGGTAAATCGATGTGCGGAGCCATTAAGGAGAATAGTGTTGCGGTTAACATACCCACGCTTTATATAATTGACATCATCATAAAATATAAAAACATCAGAAGAATATACTAATTGATAATAACCAATATATGGAAATAAATAAGGCTGCATAACTGCGGCTTTCATTTCAAAACAATCTCTTTTCCAATATGACAAATTTTTTCAATATTTATAGGGGATAAACCAACATACAACGGCAAACAGACAATTCGCTGAGCAATATATTCAGACACCGGCATAACCTGTCCATTACCATAGTTAGTACTATTCAGCGACGGGTAAAAATAACGACGTGCGGAAATACCCTGCTGCTTCAGATTCTCTAATAACACTAAAACCTGAGCTTCGTTTTTCAGCACCACTGGCATATAGGCATAGTTAGCGTTTGCGGCATAGTTTATTGCCTGCAGTTGCATTTCAGCAGGTAATTGCTGCTGATACTGTTCAACAATGGCTTTTCGTGCGGCCAGGTTAGCGACCATTTCATCCAATACACACAAACCCATTGCCGCTTGAAATTCATTCATTTTGGCATTAATACCCGGCCCGGCAATATCTTCGGGCCCGGCGAGACCAAAGTTAATCATCTGCTGAGCCCGCCGCAGGTCGGCCTTGTGTTTAAACACAATCGCTCCACCTTCAATGGTATGGAACAATTTTGTCGCATGAAAACTCAGGGTGGCTGCATCGCCCCAGTTCAATAAGCTGCTACCTTTATAGTTCACTGCAAATGCATGAGACGCATCGTAGACCACTTTTAACTGGTGTTTTTGTGCTATCTCGTCAATAGCCTCAACCTCACACGCATTACCAAATACATGCACGGGTACAATCGCACGAGTGTGTTCTGTTATGGCAGCTTCAATGTTAGCCGGGTCCAAGCACCAACTATCGACAGAAATATCGGCAAAAACCGGTTTCAGACCTTCCCATTGCAATGAACTGGCTGTGGCCACAAAGGTAAATGGCGTTGTGATGGCTTCTGCTGTTTCGTTACAACCGGTATTGCTGATACCAAGTGCTTTATAAGCCACTTGCAACGCCAGCGTACCATTTGATACCAGAAGTAGATTTTCTACTCCTAGGTATTCTTGCAGTCGCTGTGTCAGCTGTTGTAACAGTGGTCCATTATTGGTTAGCCAGCGATGTTCATAAATACTATCGATATAAGCATCGAGTTTTTCGCGGCTGGGGAGGTAGGGCTTAGTAACCGGTATCATTGATCGCCCGCCGCCAAACTCAGCAAATACTGACCATAACTGTTTTTCTTCATCGGTTGCGCCAGCTCGACCAAGCGCTCGGCCGACAACCAGCCATGATTAAAGGCAATCTCTTCCAGACAAGCAACTTTATAACCTTGACGCTTCTCCAACGTTTCAACAAACTGAGCGGCTTCCAACAAACTCTCGTGAGTGCCAGTGTCCAGCCAGGCAAAACCACGACCCAATAACTCGACGTTTAAATCGCCCTTCTCTAAATAAGCATTATTGACACAGGTAATTTCCAGCTCACCGCGATGAGATGGCTGTACCTGCTTGGCAATATCAATCACACGATTATCGTAAAAATATAGACCGGTTACCGCATATTGGGACTTAGGATGTTTAGGCTTTTCTTCGATAGAAACGACTTTCATGTCGGTATCGAATTCCACCACACCAAAGCGTTCAGGGTCTTTCACCTGATAACCAAATACGGTAGCACCACTACCTTGCTGTGCTTTCGCCACCGCTTGCTTCAGCTTAGGAGTGAAGCCCTGGCCGTAATAGATATTGTCACCCAGCACCAAACACACATCATCTGTACCAATAAACTCTTCGCCAATAATAAAGGCCTGGGCTAAGCCATCCGGGCTTGGTTGTATCGCGTAACTCAGATTAACACCAAATTGACTGCCGTCCTGCAGCAGACGCTGAAAGGCGGGTTGATCTTCCGCTGTGGTAATAATGAGAATGTCGCGGATACCGGCCAACATCAGCACTGACAACGGATAGTAAATCATGGGCTTGTCGTAGATCGGTAACAGTTGTTTGGATACGCCCATTGTAATAGGGTACAAACGAGTGCCGGAGCCTCCTGCGAGAATGATACCTTTCATTATTTATTTCCTAAACGTGCTAATTGGTAGTCGCCGTTTAATACACGTTGCCACCATTGTTCGTTGTTTAAATACCACTCTACGGTTTTACGTAAGCCAGTTTCAAAAGTTTCTCCTGGTTGCCAGCCCAGCTCATCGGCGATTTTACTGGCATCAATAGCGTAGCGGCGATCGTGCCCCGGACGATCTTTCACATTAGTGATAAGCGCCGAATAACCCCCTTCCGGCGCCTTACTTAACACTAAATCATCAAGAATGGTGCAGATAGTCTGAACTACTTCAATGTTACGTTTTTCGTTATGGCCACCAATATTGTAGGTTTCACCTACTGTTCCCTGTGTAATTACCTGATACAGCGCACGCGCGTGGTCTTCAACATACAGCCAATCGCGAATCTGATCTCCCCTGCCGTAAATGGGTAGTGGTTTACCATGTAAGGCATTCAGAATAACGTGCGGAATCAGTTTTTCTGGGAAGTGATAAGGCCCATAATTGTTGGAGCAGTTAGTAATGATAGTTGGCAAACCATAGGTATGCCGCCATGCTCGTACAAGGTGGTCGGAACTGGCTTTACTGGCACTGTAAGGCGAGCTTGGCGCATAAGCCGTTGTTTCAGTAAATAACGGTAAATCACTGTCATTGTCGCGGGCATTGCACGCTCCTACAGATTCGGTACTTGCCACATCATCCGGGTGCGGCAAATCGCCATATACTTCGTCGGTGCTGATGTGGTGAAAACGGAAAGCTGCTTTGCGTATTGCATCCAGTTGCTGCCAGTAGTTGCGGGATGCTTCCAATAACGTAAGAGTACCAACGACGTTGGTTTCAATAAACGCAGCCGGTCCATCTATCGAGCGATCCACATGGCTTTCTGCGGCAAGGTGCATCACCGCATCGGGCTGATGCTGAGCAAATACCCGCTCCAGTTCAACTCGGTTGCAGATATCTACCTGTTCGAAAGTGTAACGTTCAGACGTGCTAACAGCAGATAGATTTTCCAGATTTCCGGCATAAGTCAGCTTATCGAGATTGATAACCTCATTCTGAGTATCGTTGATTATATGCCGAACGACCGCTGATCCAATAAATCCGGCACCGCCGGTAACAAGAATCTTCATACTTATCCTAAAAACGTTTTATACCAGGGCATCGCTTGCTCGATACCTTGGGAAATACGATATTGTGGCAGATACCCTAGACAACTCATTGCTTTACTAATATCAGCTTGGGAATGTCGCACGTCACCGGCGCGGAAGTCATGATAGACAGGCTCGGCATCCACCTGAACACCATTACTGGCTAATGCAGTTTTAATTGCCGCATACAAATCGTTCAGTGTGGTACGATCACCGACCGCAACGTTATATACCTGATCTTTAGCCTCATCCGACGCAGACGCAGCCAAAATATTCATTTGTATGGTGTTTTCGATGTAGCAAAAATCACGGCTGGTTTCACCATCACCATTAATGAAAACATCATTCCCCTGAATCATGGCTGCAGTCCATTTGGGAATCACAGCGGCATACGCACCATTGGGGTCCTGTCGCTTACCAAATACATTGAAGTAACGTAAACCAATAGTTTTGAAACCGTAAGTGCGGGCATAAACACCGGCATACAGCTCGTTTACGTATTTAGTTACTGCATAGGGTGATAGCGGGTTGCCAATGTTTTCTTCGACTTTTGGTAATGCCGGGTGGTCACCGTAGGTGGAACTGCTGGCAGCATAAGTAAAGCTGGCCACGCCCTCTTCTTTCGCCGCCTGCAACATATTCAGGAAACCGGTAATATTTGCAGCATTTGATGTAATTGGGTCTGCAATCGAACGGGGAACCGAACCAAGGGCAGCCTGATGCAACACATAGTCTATGCCTTTAACGGCTTTTACACAGGTGGAATATTCCCGAATATCCCCCTCAATAAACCGGAACTTTTGCCACTGCTGAGGTGCGACTAAGCCTTGGACTTCATCCAGATTACGCTGATGTCCCGTAGCAAAGTTATCCAGACCAACTACCTTTTGATTGAGCTTTAATAGGGTTTCCAGCAGATTGGAACCAATAAAACCAGCTACGCCGGTAATTAGCCAAACCTTTGGACTGTGCAGCAATTGCTGTTTAATTTCTTCGTAACGCGACATATTTAAGACCCATGCCCAAAATATTAATGAGAAACACCGATACAGACTACTACAAGCGCATATCCACATCTTTCTTCGCCAGTACATATTTTAAGTCATATAGTACATGGGATGTTTTACCCAGCTTGTGAATAGCCTCTGCGCCCATCTGCTTAAACTCATTATGCCCAACCGCAAGAATGATCGCGTCATAATAGCTTTCCTTATATTCTGCTGACAACTTAAGACCATACTCATGCATCGCTTCACCTGCTGAGCACCATGGGTCTACAAGATCAACATCGATATTGTATTCTTGTAACTCATTAACAATATCAACCACTTTGGTATTACGCAGATCAGGACAATTTTCTTTGAAAGTCAGCCCCATAACCAAAACTTTAGCACCCTCTACCTGAATACGCTCTTTCACCATGCGTTTAACCAACTGAGACACAACATACTGGCCCATACGGTCATTCAGACGCCGACCGGCCAGAATCATTTCTGGATGATAACCAGAAGCCTGAGCCTTATGAGTTAAGTAATACGGGTCGACACCTATACAGTGCCCTCCCACCAGTCCAGGTCGGAAGGGCAAAAAATTCCATTTGGTACCAGCCGCCTCCAAAACTTCCAGTGTATCGATACCTAATTTATTAAAGATAATGGATAATTCATTAATCAGTGCAATATTCACATCTCGCTGGGTATTTTCGATAACTTTAGCTGCCTCAGCGACGCGAATACTAGAGGCTTTATGAGTACCTGCCGTAATAATTGAGGCATACAGTTTGTCGACAAAATCTGCTACATCAGGAGTTGATCCACTGGTAACCTTGAGGATATTAGTCACCCTATGTTCTTTATCCCCAGGATTAATTCGCTCAGGGCTGTAACCAGCAAAAAAGTCTTTATTGAATGTAAGTCCTGATATCTGTTCGATCACAGGGATACAATCTTCTTCCGTAGCACCTGGATAGACGGTAGATTCATAAATAACCGTATCACCTTTTTGTACGACGCTGCCCAACATTTTACTGGCTTTTATCAGCGGTGTAAGATCAGGTTGCTTGTACTCATCAATAGGTGTAGGAACAGTAACGATATAGACATTACAGGATTTTAAATCAGTAACTTCACTGGAAAAATTCAATGCACTTGCTGCAGCCAACTCATCAGTACTTACCTCAAGGGTTGAATCAATTCCAGATTGCAGATCCTTAATTCTTTCCTGATTTATATCAAAGCCAAGTACATCAAATTTTTTACTGAACTCAACAGCCAATGGCAATCCAACGTATCCCAAGCCGATGATGGCGATTTTGGCATTTTCGTGTGACAGCATTCAGGATTCCTTGCAGAGATTCTTATTTATGAATTTTTGGGCCCGCTAATACTGAGTACCTTATAGGGCTGCCCTTACAGATTATCGCGACAAAAATGTCGTTACTACGAAATTCACGTTATCGTGTTGATGAGGCATGCCTGCTTTAATCGCTACCAAACAAATCACGGGTATATACTTTACCCGCCACATCTTCCAGCTCGGCGGATGGCCGGTTGGCAACAATCACATCAGAAATTTTCTTAAACTCTTCAAGATTATTGATCACCCGCGAGTGGAAGAATTCTTCTTCTTCCAGTACAGGCTCATACACCACCACTTCGATGCCCTTGGCTTTAATACGCTTCATTACGCCCTGAATAGCTGAGGCGCGGAAGTTGTCTGAGCCGGTTTTCATTACCAGACGATAAATGCCAACCACTTTCGGATTACGGCGCAGAATAGAGTCGGCCACAAAGTCTTTACGGGTGGTATTGGAGTCTACAATGGCGCGGATAATGTTATTGGGTACATCATCAAAGTTGGCCAGCAGCTGTTTGGTATCTTTCGGTAGGCAGTAACCACCGTAACCAAAGGAAGGATTGTTGTAGTGGTTGCCAATACGCGGGTCGAGGCCAACACCTTGGATAATCTGCTTGGCATCCAGTCCGTGGGTTTCGGCATAGGTGTCGAGTTCGTTGAAGTAGGCCACGCGCAGTGCCAGATAGGTATTGGAAAAAAGCTTTACTGCTTCTGCTTCGGTGCTGTCGGTAAATAAAACTTGAATATCTTGTTTTATCGCGCCTTGCTTCAGCAGGCCTGCAAAGGTCTCTGCGCGCTTGCTTTGCTCACCAACAATAATCCGTGATGGGTACAGGTTATCGTACAGCGCTTTGCCTTCGCGCAGAAATTCCGGAGAAAAAATGAGGTTTTCACAGCCGAATTCTTCTTTAAGTCGCTTGGTATAACCCACAGGAATGGTAGATTTAATCACCATGACTGCTGCAGGGTTAATTGCCATTACATCTTTAATAACTGACTCAACACTTTTGGTATTGAAATAGTTCGTTTGTGGATCGTAGTCAGTTGGTGTTGCAATAATGACAAACTCTGCACCGGCGTAGGCTTCTTCTTTATTTAATGTGGCGCGGAAATTGAGTTGCTTGTTCTGCAGAAAATCTTCTATTTCGGTATCTACGATGGGAGATTGCTTGTTATTAAGCATCTCGACTTTTTCGGCAATAATATCAACCGCGACCACTTCGTTATGTTGTGCCAGTAACATGGCATTGGAAAGACCGACGTAACCGGTTCCGGCAATGGCGATTTTCATATTGGTTCCTTGCTAGCTCTCACTGATCGCGACAAAAATATTGTTTATTCAGAGAGAGTGATGATTTCTGTTGATTGATTGGTCCGCTGAAACGGACTTTCGCGGGCATGGCCCGCTCCTACGATTTATGAAAACTTGCGCAGACATCGGCCTTGCTGCTAAAAATCCGGCATTCACGCCTTCGATGGCAACGGCCGCTCCTACAAATTTTTACGGCTAATTAAAGGGTTTTAATCCACTCACTGAAGGCTTTGCCTTCTTTTTCATGGCGCATGCTGTATTCCACAAAGGCTTTCATATAGCCCAGCTTACCGCCGCAATCATGTGACTTACCCGTCATATAAAAAGCATTGACTGAATTTTTTTTCATTAAAGTAAAAATGGCATCGGTCAGCTGAATCTCATCCCCTGCACCTGGTGCAGTATGCGCAAGAATATCCCAGATATCGGCAGGTAATACATAACGACCTACGACCGCGAGATTGGAGGGTGCTTCTTTTACAGCTGGCTTTTCGACGATCGTTGAGATCGGAGCGCTTTCGCCAGGCTTAATATCCGCTCCTGATATATCAACAATGCCGTATTTGTCGACGTCTTGCTGTGCAACGGCTTCGACCAGAATCTGGCTGGCACCTGTGGTTTCATACTCGCGAATCATTGCAGCAAGGTTTTCCTGCTCCAGATTGGCACTGGCATCATCAATCAATACATCTGGCAGCACCACGGCAAAAGGAGAGTCGCCAATCAATGGCTTGGCACAGAGCACCGCATGACCAAGACCTTTGGCCTGTCCCTGGCGAATATGCATGATGGTTACACCTTTTGGTGTGATAGAGCGAACTTCATCCAGTAACTGGCGTTTTACCCGTGCTTCCAGGGTCGATTCCAACTCAAAGGAGGTATCAAAGTGATTTTCGATCGCATTCTTCGATGAATGGGTTACCAGAATAATTTCAGTGATACCCGCAGCTGCGCATTCATTAACCACGTACTGAATCAGTGGTTTATCGGCCAATGTCAGCATTTCTTTGGGAATGGCTTTGCTGGCTGGCAGCATACGGGTTCCAAGACCCGCTACGGGAATTACTGCTTTAGTGACCTTTGTCATAATTAAATCCGGGCCGGGCCCTCTCCTTAGGTTTTAATTCGTTTGCGTTCAACATTCATCATGGGTGTCATCGGTTCCAATAAACCTGCAAAAACTTCTGCCCAACGTTCAGACACGCTGCCGCCCGAAGGTTATTCGCGAATGTTCCCTGATATCGCATCGCTGCTCTTAATTTTCATTTTGGCCAATTTTTTCAGGCCAGTGCCAGCTCGCTCAATTCCACAAGCAATTCGCTCTGCTGGCCCAGCAGAGAAAGTAAGATTACCGCTCTCTCTGCACCATCATACTCTTGGAAGATGGCTTCATAGTGTTTAAAGGGTCCACTGCTTAATGCAACTCTTTGCCCTTTTGTATATAGGGCATCATTTTCATTGCAAGCCGTACGTCGCTGCAAGTCATCAACCAGTAAAGTGTTTACAACGGCAGGTTGCGATCCGAAATACAGCAAACCACGCGCGCCCAGCGTTGAGCGCACTTTGCTGAGAAGTGGATTTTCCGGGACTGATTTCAGAAAGAGATATCCAGGAAACAGCGCCTCCTGACGAAGCACCCGTTTGCCTTGCATAACACATTCGCGTTGAAAAAGAGGTAAAAAGACATGCGCCCCCTGCTGCTCAAGATGCTCCAGAGCCCGTTGTTCTTGCCGGGGCCGCGTCAGAACAACGTACCATTGAGATACCACATCCATGTTATTCCGCAGGCCTCAGCTAAGGCTTGCCAGAATCTGCTCACAGGCAAGAGCAGGATCAGAGGCCTGAGTAATCGGCCGGCCAATTACCATATAATTAACTCCTGCATTCTGTGCCTGCAATGGCGTTAACACCCGGCGCTGATCACCTTGCTCAGTCCCTTCCGGGCGGATGCCTGGAGTGACCGTCAGAAATTTCGGACCACAGGCAGCGCGAATTAAAGCGACTTCCTGCGCAGAACAGACAACGCCATCAAGCCCGGATTGCTCCGTTAATGTTGCCAACCGTTCAACCTGTACCTGAGGATCAATATCCAAGCCGATATCGGCCAGGTCTGCACGCTCCATCGACGTCAGCACGGTGACACCGATCAGCAGTGGTCTATGAGATTTTTTCTCAATTTCATTGCGCGCCGCTTCCATCATACGCCGACCGCCAGAAGCATGGACATTCACCATCCATACACCTAATTCCGCGGCAGCACCGACGGCTTTAGCGCACGTATTGGGAATATCGTGGAATTTCAAATCCAGAAAAACATCAAAACCAAGATGATGCAGTGACTCTATGATCGCAGGGCCGGCAGCCGTAAAAAGTTCTTTACCAACTTTAACCCGACATTGTGCAGGGTTCAGCAGGCCAGCCATGGCCAAAGCCTGCTGCTGGTCCGGATAATCCAGCGCGACAACAACAGGCGAGCTGACAGCACAAGATGTATTTGCACGGTCAGAAGAGAGAGATTGCTTATTCATAAATCGAGCTTCGCTTTTGGCAACTGCGGCACAAAAGAATTAATGGTCGACCAGTCCTTGCAGCTAGGACAGCGCCAGTGAAATTCTTTGGCCTTAAAACCACAATTTTTACAAACGAACTTAGGCTCGTTTTCAACAATGCGCCGCAGAATATCATACACAACCAGCAACTGCGACTTGTCGAGCTGCTGCTTATGACGCACCACTAATTCTACCAACGCAAAAAAACCCAGGTTAGATGGTTGCGCTGCCAACTCGGACAACAGTGTCGTCATTGCCGGTACGATCCCCTGCATTTCGACTTCGCATTCGGCCTTAGCAACCAAAGCGGGAACGTACTGGCTGGTATGCCATTGCTTCGCCAAGTGGGCAACCAACCCGGAGCCATCATCGACATGTTGAAAAGAATCAACCATGCGCTCCAGCACCATAACAATCGCCTGACTATCAACATCCACCGCTTTTAAATAACAGCGAATAGCTTCGCGGGGCTCTTTCTGGCCATACGCCATATCGCCCTGAACCACAAAGGCCCGTGCGCAGCGGCTATCAATTTTCAGGGCCTGGCGGCAGAACTGTTGCGTCTCCAGGTAATCACCACGGGCCGAAGCGCTCTCTGCTAACTCACACACAGCATGTGCAATGCGTTTATTGAGTGATGCACTGCCAGCAAGTTTCTTCTCCCGATACAAATCGAAAATACGCTGCCATTCCCCTTCCTCTTCATACAATTCAACAAGGTAACGAGACGCCTGCTCCTGAATGCGGCCACGCGCACCCAGCAATTCAACAAATAAACGCTCAGCACGATCCAGCAGACCGGCATAGGAATAATCGATGGCTAATTCCAGCTCCAGCAGCATCTGCGTATTACGGGAGAGATCGGTACGGGCGAACAATGCCTGGTGCAGATGAATGGCACGATCAGCCTCTCCCTTTTCACGCAGAGAGCGGCCCAGCTTGAGAAACAGATCGATGGCATCATCGTCTAACTGAGGGACATTAAGAAGTCGTTCAAGCGAGGCATCATTAGCTTCCGCCAACAAAAATTCAACACTGGGAATCCAGTCAGGAGAAGACTCTTTTTTAACCTGGCGGGCAAATCGATAGCCGAGGGTCCAGCCGATGGCAATCCCCAACAGCAGCAGCACATAAACCAGTGCAGAATCCATCATAGGTGCCTACGGCAGTTTATTCAGGCGTTGTTTAGTGTCTGCAAGCTCTTTCCGCAACTGTCGCAGCTGCAGTTTTTGCCGGGCATTAATGACGATACCACTTAACAGACCAGCCACCGCCCCAAGCAACAATACTACGCCCATCCAAAGGGATACCGGCATGGCAATTGGCGAGCCAATCAAAAAATTTAACTCAACCAGCAAGCTGTTTTGCGCAGCAAACGCGAGCGTATAGGCCAAAACGGCAATAAAAAGCACGACACTCAGGCCTACTTTCAGCGTTTTCATAGCATCGACTCCATATACCGGGATAATTAATCATCTTCCGGACTGTCATTCACCTGATCACGCAGCTCTTTGCCGGGCTTAAAGTGAGGAACAAACTTCCCTTTAAGATCGACCGTCTCTCCGGTTTTAGGATTACGACCCATCCGCGGGGCACGATAATGCAGCGAAAAACTGCCGAAACCGCGAATCTCAATGCGATCCCCCGATGACAGAGTCTGCGACATGTGATCAAGCAAGGTCTTCACCGCCAGCTCTACGTCTTTCGACGACAACTGCGGCTGTCGGGTTACGATTTTTTCTATCAGCTCAGATTTTGTCATGGCTTTTCCCTCCTTGAGAACGAAGCATGGCAATAAACCTAGCCAAATCATGCAGTTAGCTCAACCCTTTTGCAAGTGTTGATTGTTTGTACAACGGATTTCCATTCATCCCGACCCAAATCTGTAACAAAGCACCGGAAAACCACCAGAAGAGGCCGAATTGCATAAGGAAAACCCCACAAATCCACCTTTTTGCTGCTCAGTGCAAAGCAGCGCTAAAAGGAGACGCCCGCTCTGGCAAGCAGCAACCAGAACCGGGAACAAATTCGAGGCATAAAAAAACCCGCCGAAGCGGGTTTTTCAGATCAACTTAACTCAGCAAGACTTAGTCTTTCTGGTTCAGCTGCTCTTTGATCAGGTCACCAATAGTGGTAGGACCGGTCATTTCAGCATCGGCTTTAGCACGCTGTTCTTTCAGAGCCGCTTTGTCTTCAGCGCTGTCTTTCGCTTTCACGGACAGGCTGATGCCACGGTTCTTACGATCAACAGCAGTGATAACCGCTTCAACGCTATCGCCTTCGTTCAGTACGTTACGGGCGTCTTCTACCTTGTCACGGCTGATGTCAGAGGCTTTCAGTACGCCTTCAACGCCAGGAGCGATTTCGATAACAGCCGCTTTCGCGTCAACAGAGATCACTTTACCGGTGATCAGAGTGCCCTTGTCGTTTTCAGCAACGTACTCAGAGAACGGATCGCTTTCCAGCTGCTTAACGCCCAGAGAGATACGCTCACGCTCAGGATCGATAGACAGGATCACAGTTTCCAGTTCGTCGCCTTTCTTGTAGTTACGAACGGCTTCTTCGCCGCTGTCGTTCCAGGAAATGTCAGACAGGTGAACCAGACCGTCGATGCCGCCATCCAGACCGATAAAGATACCGAAGTCAGTGATGGACTTGATCTTACCGGAGATCTTGTCGCCTTTGTTGAACTTGGTACCGAACTCTTCCCATGGGTTCATGGTGCACTGCTTGATACCCAGGGAGATACGACGACGTTCTTCGTCGATGTCCAGAACCATAACTTCGATTTCGTCGCCAACCTGAACCACTTTGCTTGGGTGGATGTTTTTGTTGGTCCAATCCATTTCGGATACGTGAACCAGACCTTCAACACCCTCTTCCAGCTCGGCGAAACAGCCGTAGTCAGTCAGGTTAGTTACGCGTGCTTTAACACGGGCGTGCTCTGGGTAACGCTCGTTGATGTTTACCCATGGATCATCACCCAGCTGCTTCAGACCCAGAGAAACGCGGTTGCGCTCACGGTCGAACTTCAGCACTTTAACGTCGATTTCATCGCCAACAGCAACGATTTCGCTTGGGTGCTTGATGCGCTTCCACGCCATGTCAGTGATGTGCAGCAGGCCGTCAACACCGCCCAGATCTACGAATGCACCGTAGTCGGTCAGGTTCTTAACGATACCTTTAACAGACTGACCTTCCTGCAGGTTAGCCAGCAGTTCTTCACGTTCCTGGCTGTTAGCAGCTTCCAGAACGGCACGACGGGATACAACCACGTTGTTACGCTTGGCATCCAGCTTGATAACTTTGAATTCCAGCTCTTTGCCTTCCAGGTGCAGAGTGTCGCGTACCGGACGTACGTCAACCAGCGAACCTGGCAGGAAGGCACGGATGTTTTTCAGATCAACAGTGAAGCCACCTTTGACTTTACCATTAATGATACCCATAACCATTTCATCAGCTTCGAAGGCTTTTTCCAGCTCAATCCAGCTTTCTGCGCGTTTCGCTTTTTCACGAGACAGGCGGGTTTCACCGAAACCATCTTCAACGGCTTCCAGAGATACCTGAGTGGTGTCGCCGATAGCAACTTCCAGCTCGCCTTTTTCATTCAGGAACTGGCTGCGTGGGATAACAGCTTCAGATTTCAGACCAGAGTTAACGGTAACCCAATCGCTGTCGATATCGACAACAGTACCGGTAACGATGGAGCCTGGCTGCATGTCCAGTTCTTTAAGGGATTCTTCAAATAATTCTGCAAAGCTTTCGCTCATGCTCATGAGTATGTACCTATCTCGTTAAGGCGTGCTTCCGTGGGGTAATTAATGGAAGACAACGCGTACCAAATGGCCAGACATTCGGGGTTAGTCAAACATAAAAACAGGTGCGTTTTCTCATGTTCCCGCCTTGGGGAAAGAGCCGGCTAACGCACCGGTTTCATCTCAGATCAGTCCAGTAGTACGGACAAGATTCATTACCTGATCGCATACTTCCTCAATGCTCATTGAGGTGCTGTCGATCAGTACAGCATCTTGCGCGGGCTTCAATGGGGCGACAGATCGGTTACTGTCACGCTCATCGCGAGCTCGGATGTCTTCGATAAGGGCGGGTAAACTAGCACTAAATCCTTTTTCAAGCAACTGCTTGTAACGGCGTTGTCCACGTTCTTCAGCACTGGCGGTGAGGAATACCTTGACCGGTGCATCAGGGAAAACCACGGTACCCATATCACGGCCGTCAGCAATAACGCCGGGCGCAGTGCGGAAATCACGCTGACGCTGCAACAGTGCATCGCGCACTGCCGGTAACGCCGCCACTTGCGATGCCAGACTGCCGACTTCTTCAGTACGGATTGAATCGGTGACATCATCCCCTTCGAGAATGACGCGCACTCCCACCGGGGTCGGCTCAAAACGCACATCGAGGTCTGCGGCGACAACCGCCACAGCCGTTTCATCATCCAGAGCCAGACCTTTACGGCTCGCCGCCAGACCCGTAATGCGATACAACGCACCACTGTCGAGCAACTGCCAGTTCAGTGTCTGCGCCAAACGCGCGCACACCGTACCTTTACCGGCACCGGATGGGCCATCAATAGTAATGACAGGGGCAGAAAAAGCGTTCATTCGATTTCCTTTTACTCAGCGGGCTTGCTGGTCACATCCAGTTGCAGGCCGGCATTATTGGCCAGACCGACAAAATCCGGGAATGAGGTTGCTACGTTGGCGCAATCCAGCACGATAATCGGCTCAGCGGCGCGCACAGAAGCAATGGCAAAACTCATGGCAATACGGTGATCATGATGGGTAACAATTTCGCCACCACCAAATACAGCCGCGCCCATTCCCTGACCACCTTTACCCTGAATCACAGCGCCGTCTTCGGTGCCCCTGGCATCCACACCTAACGTGACCAGACCATCCACCATGGCCTGAATACGATCGCTTTCTTTTACCCGCAGCTCTTCTGCACCGGTCAGGATGGTTTCACCTTCAGCACAGGCGGCGGCAATAAACAGGGCCGGGAATTCATCAATGGCCAGTGGCACCTGGTCTTCCGGAATATGAATACCTTTTAACTGCGCACTGCGGATGCGGATATCCGCCACTGGCTCACCGCCCACTTCGCGTTCGTTCAGCACCTCAATATTGCCGCCCATAGCGCGCAGAATATTAATGACACCGATACGGGTCGGGTTAATACCCACGTGCTCAAGGGTAATGTCAGAGTCCGGTGCAATACTCGCGGCCACCATAAAGAAAGCTGCGGAAGAAATATCGGCTGGTACATCAATGCTGGTTGCGGTCAGCTTACCGCCGGACTGCAGCGTTACTGTGCTGCCATCGACCTGTACGTCATAGCCAAAGCCTTTCAGCATACGCTCGGTATGATCGCGGGTTGGCGCAGGCTCAGTCACCGAGGTTTCGCCTTCAGCGTACAGACCGGCCAGCAGCACACAGCTTTTTACCTGAGCACTGGCCATCGGCAGATCGTAGTGAATGCCTTTCAGCTTGCCGGCACCAAATACTTTGATTGGCGGACGACCGGCTTCGGCGGTTTCCACCACAGCACCCATCAGCTTCAGCGGATCGGCCACGCGCCCCATCGGGCGTTTGGACAAGGATTCATCACCGCTCATTTCGACATCAAAGCTCTGCCCTGCCATCAAACCGGCGAGCAGACGCATGGACGTTCCGGAATTACCTAAATACAGCGCATTCGGCGGCGTTTGCAGACCATGCAAACCAACACCATGAATGGTTACCCGGCCACGATGCGGCCCTTCAATCACCACGCCCATATCACGGAATGCCTGCAGCGTGGCAAGGCTGTCTTCACCTTCAAGAAAACCACTGACCTCAGTCGTACCCTCAGCCAGAGAGCCCAGCATGATAGAGCGGTGGGAGATGGATTTATCTCCGGGAACACGGAAACTGCCGCTCAGCGAACCGGCAGGTGAAGCAATATAAGTAACAGATGCGGTTTTCATAGGATCAACGTAGGCCCTGCGGGCGAGTATTTTGGAAAAATGGTCGCGCGCCACTTTAGCACGGGTCAACACGCCCATCACGGTGGTGGTGTCTTCCTGTTCGATCGCGCTGCGTAAAAAATTCAGGTCATGCTGAAACAGATCCAGCGTTTTCAGAATCTGTTCTTTATTGGCGGAAAAAATATCCCGCCACATCACCGGGCTGCTGGCAGCAATGCGGGTAAAGTCGCGAAAGCCACCGGCTGCGTAGTTAAAGATTTCTTTGTTTTCATGGCTGTTGGCCAGCGTATCCACCAGTGAATATGCCAATAAATGCGGCAAATGACTGGTCGCGGCCAACACTTCGTCATGATGGGCAACGGTCATGTGCTCGACATCCGCCTCAACCGCACACCAGGCTGCGCGCACCAGGCGCAACGCTGCTTTATCGGTATGTGCCTGTGGCGTGATGATCACTTTATGGCGCACATAAAGATTTTCATCTGCGGCACTTACGCCGCTGCGTTCTGAACCGGCAATCGGATGGCCCAGTACAAAGCGGTTAAAATCTGCGCCAAAAACCGCCTCAACATCACTGGCAACAGAGCCTTTAACCGAACCGACATCCGTCAGTACCGCGGTATCACGGATGGCGGGCGCAATATCCTGCAACACTTGACGTACGGCCAGAATCGGCACCGATATAATAATCAGGTCAGCATCGCGCACCGCGTCCGTTATTTCGGTACTGAAATCGTCAATCAAGCCGATCTGCAGTGCTTGCTGCATCGAATCCAGATTACGGTCATAGCCATGCACTTCGCCGACGCAACCACGTACCCGCAAACCTTTCACCCAGGAGCAGCCAATCAACCCGAGGCCAATAACGGTCACCCGGGGAATAAACAGAGAATGCTTTTTGCTCAAGACAACACCGCAGTCAGGGCATAAATAAAGGCCGTGTTTTCCGCCTCGGTACCGATCGAAACGCGCAGATATTCCGGCATTTCGTAATTAGCAACCGGACGAACAATGACACCCCTGGCCAGCAGTTTTTTATACACCTCCATGGCATTCACCCCATCCGGAACGCGGAAGGCAACAAAATTTCCAACCGATGGAATAAAGCTCAGACCTAATGCCTCAAAGGCTGCTGTCAGTTGCTGCATTCCGGCATTATTAATGGCGATACTCTGCGCGACATAATCGTCATCCGTTAATGCGGCTGTCGCGGCCGCCAGAGCAAAAGAGTCAACATTAAATGGCGGACGAACGCGGTTAAGCAGATCTGCCAGCTCAGGACTGGAAACGCCATAACCCACGCGCAAAGAGGCCAGACCATAGGCTTTGGAAAACGTACGTGTGATCACCAGATTCGGATAGTGGGGTAATAACTCAATGCCATCCGGAAAATCGGCTTCATTAACGTATTCGAAATAGGCTTCGTCCAGCAGCACCAGGACATTTTCCGGCACTTGATCGAGAAAATTCACCAGTTCGGTTTTGCCCAGCCAGGTACCGGTTGGGTTATTCGGATTGGTAATGAACACGATACGGGTTTTTTCCGTAATGGCAGCCAACATGGCGTCTAAATCGTGACCGTAATTTTTCGCCGGTGCCGCAATACAGTGAGCACCGACCATGCGGGCCACCAGACCATAAATCGCAAATGCGTGTTGAGACACCACCACGTCATCGCCGTCGTTAACAAAAACGCGGGTAATAAAATCGAGAATATCGCTTGAGCCATTGCCCAGAGTAATTTGCTCCGGTCCGATGTTATAAGCGTCAGTGCTCAGTTTATCGCACAGGGCTTTTTTCAATTCAAAGCCAGCACCATCAGGATAGCGGGTGAGGTCTGCCAGTTCCGCCTGAATCGCCGCCAGCGCTTTCGGGCTTGGGCCCAGCGGGTTTTCATTACTGGCGAGCTTAACAATGTCGGCTTCTTTCAGGCCGAGCTCGCGCGCCAGTTCATCAATAGGTTTACCCGGCTGATAGGGCATCAGGCCACGAACGCCTTCCACTGCCAGCTGCTGAAAATCGACTGCCATAGTGCCTGCCTTACAATGCGTTAATAGGGAAGAAAAGCCGGCTCAGAGCACGGCTTTCGGATAGGAACCCAGCCATTTGAAATCCAGCGCGACATCGCGCAGATCATCAATTAACGGCGCGATGCTGGCGTCGTGGCGGTGACCTTCAAAATCGATAAAAAATACGTAATTCCAGGTACCGCTGCGTGCCGGACGGGTTTCAATCCGGGTCAGGCTGATACCGGCCTTATGAAACGGCTCCAGTACCTGATACAGCGCACCGGGCTGGTTGCGGCTGGATACCAGCACCGAGGTTTTATCATCACCACTCGGCGTGGTTGCCTGACGGCCAATAATCAGGAAGCGCGTGGTGTTATCCGGACGGTCTTCAATATTGGCCGCCTGAATCCGGAGCTGATACAACTCCGCCGCCGCTTCACTGGCGATGGCCGCCGCATTGGCTTCTTTGCTGGCGCGACGAGCCGCTTCGGCATTGGAACTGACCGCAATGCGCTCAACATTAGGGTAATTCTGATCCAGCCAGCGGCGGCACTGCCCCAGCGACTGGGCGTGGGAATAAATGCGCTCTACCGGCTCAGCACCTTCTTTTACCAGCAGGTGATGATGAATGCGCAGCGTTACTTCGCCACAGATCTGCAGATTAGAATCGAAAAAGCTGTCCAGCGTATGCGTTACCACACCTTCGGTCGAGTTCTCAACCGGTACTACGCCATAGTTGGCAGCACCGCTTTCCACTTCACGGAATACATCGGCAATCGACACCTGACCGCGGCACTGCACCGCATGGCCAAAATGTTTCACCGCCGCTTGCTGGGTGAAGGTACCTTCCGGCCCCAAATAAGCCACCTGTAGCGGCTCTTCCAGCGCCAGACACTGCGACATAATTTCACGGAACAGACGCGCCATGGCCTCATCCGGCAACGGCCCCTGATTACGCTCCATCACTTTGCGCAACACCTGAGCTTCACGCTCAGGCCGGTAAAACACCACAAGCTCACCCGGCGATGCGTATTTCTGCTTAACCTCTGCCACCTGCTGAGCGCAGTGGGCACGCTGGTTAATCAGGTCCTGAATCTGCTGATCCAGTGAATCAATCTGCTGACGCAGCTGATCCAGCTCTTGTGCTTCGCTCATAGTGTTCTGCCGTTTTCTGTCTGTTTAGCCATGATCTGCAAGCCAGCGTTACTTAGCCGTGACGCTTGGCGAAATCACCCATAAAGCCGATCAGGGCATCAACCGCCTGCTCCGATACCGCGTTATAAATAGAGGCACGCATACCACCGACGCTGCGGTGACCGGCCAGATTCAGCAGGCCAGCCGCTTCACTTTCCGCCAGGAAGGTTTTATCCAGCGCAGCATCACGCAGTGTGAATGGCACGTTCATGATGGAGCGGTTATTTTTGACAACCGGGTTCGCGTAGAAGTCGCTGTTATCGATATAATCATACAGCTTGGCCGCTTTGCGATTGTTCACCACACCAATAGCCTCAACACCGCCCTGGGCTTTCAGCCACTGGAACACCAGACCAGCCAGATACCAGCTGTAGGTTGATGGCGTGTTGTACATGGAGTCGTTATCGGCACAGACCTTGTAGTCAAACATGGTCGGCGTACCGGCGATGGTGTCACCCAGCAGGTCTTCACGCACGATCACCACACACAGACCGGCCGGGCCAATGTTTTTCTGCGCACCGGCGTAAATCAGGCCGAATTTCGATACATCAATCGGCTCGGACAAAATAGAAGACGAGTAATCCGCTACCAGTACTTTGTCACCGACATCCGGGATGTAATCAAATTTAACGCCACCAATGGTTTCGTTCGGGCAGTAATGAACGTAGGCCGCATCCGGGCTCAGATTCAGTTCGTGCTGAGCAGGAACAGAGGTGAAATTATTGCCTTCGGTGGTCGCTGCAATGTGTACATCGACGTAGCGTTTGGCTTCGCCAACGGCTTTTTTCGACCACTGACCGGTAACAATATAGTCGGCCTTTTTACCGCCACGTAGCAGGTTCATCGGTATCATGGAAAACTGGCTGCTGGCACCGCCCTGCATAAACAGAACTTTGTAATTCGCAGGAACGGCCAGCAGATCACGCAGATCCTGCTCAGCCTGTGCTGCCACACCAACAAACTCTTTGCTGCGGTGGCTCATTTCCATGATCGACAGGCCCTTGCCGTGCCAGTCCGTGATTTCATCACGGGCACGTTCCAGAACCGCCGTTGGCAATGCCGCAGGCCCCGCACAAAAGTTATATGCTCGACTCATTTTGCTTTGAACTCACTGATAACAAAAAGGCGCGGCTTTGTTAAAAGCCGCACCGGAAAACCAATATTCAGAGTTTTCATCACCGCTCTGTCAGCGGGACTTCAACATTGCTGATATGCGCCGACGGCGATTGCCGATTTTAGACTTTTTGCGGCGTACCTGTGCAGCCGCCAGCAAGGCAAACATAACGCCCGCCATACCGCCGACTACGCCCGCCAAAGCAACGATCATTGCCTTACGTGGCTTGATCGGTTTCAGCGGTAACACGGCAGACTGGTCCAGCTGCACAAAACGGACGCTATCCCAGTTAACCTCTGCCTCTTCCAGGTTCTGAATTTTCCAGTTCAGTTCCGGTAACCCGGAAATATAAGCATCCTCACCACGCTCCGCGCGACTACGCATCTGCGAAAGCTCGGCATTAATAACCGTTTGTCCCATCATAAATAATGGTGGCTGCGCACCGAATACTGCATTATTACTGCCGGAATAAAACGGCATTTTTTGTTTGATAGAAGCAGCAATAGAAGATGCTTCTTCTAATGCCAACATACGCTGATTTTTCTGCGCCAGATATTTTGTCCGCAGACCATCCGCTTCAAGGCGCAAAGCGTCGAGCCTGGATTGTTTATTCAGCTGAATGGTATTTCGTACTTCTGTCAGATAACGCTGCAGCACAAAATCGCTGTAGCGATTCAGTAACACGGTCGCCCATTGTGCATCGCTTAACGTAAATTTTATCCGCAAAAAAACATCACCATCTTTAGCACCGGGATCAACGTAAGCAAAAAATTCAGAAAACTTACTGAAGTTCTGCTCAGATGTAAGCCTTTCGTCATAAATAAGGGTCAGCAGAGAGTCATCCTTTTCTGCCAGCAGCTGATTATAAAATGCCCGCTTGGTATTGCCGGAGCGTGCAAGCGCCCGCACCTCTTTAAAGGCTTTTTCATTACTTAGTGAAAACACGCCCTGAAAGCGCGGCTGATTGACCGGCAATAAATCCGTATCTGAAACCTCCTTATAGACGACTTCGGTCTGATAAACAGGCGTGACTTTATATAAATAAGCAAAAGCCAGGCAGAGGGACAGCGCAACCATCCCAACCAACCAATACCATTTAACTTTAATGTCATCGATCAGATCAAACAGATCAATTTCATCATTATTAGCGGTGTGTGACGTATCCATACTCATAAAACTTACTCGTCCTCGGCATCCGGTTCAGCGCTTTCTGCATGATCATCTGCAGCACCATCAACCACTGCATCCGAATCAGCAAGCGCTGCGTCCGGATCAGTAACAACTTCACCTTCCAGCAGCTCGTCTTCAACTTCTTCGGCATCACAGATGCGCTCAACACCAACCAGTTTTTCTTTATCTGAGACTTTAATCAGAGTCACACCCTGGGTGTTACGACCCAGTACAGACACTTCATTCACACGGGTACGAACCAGCGTGCCCTGATCACTGATCAGCATCACTTCATCGCCTTCGAACACCTGAACCGCACCGACCAGCGGACCGTTACGGTCACTGGTTACCATGGCGATAACACCCTGAGTGCCACGGCCTTTGGTTGGAAACTCGGTGACCTCGGTGCGTTTGCCGTAACCACGCTGTGAAGCGGTAAGGATGGTTCCACCCTCTTCCGGAATAATCAGCGAGATAACACGCTGACCTTCCGCCAGTTTAATACCACGCACACCACGCGCCGTACGGCCCATTGCACGCACGTCAGACTCTTTAAAGCGTACCGCTTTACCGGCATCCGAGAGCATCAGAATATCTTTACTGCCATCAGTGATCGCAACGCCGACCAACCAGTCACCTTCGTCCAGTTCACAGGCAATCAGACCAGAGGAACGCGGACGACTGAACTGATCGAGCGTGGTTTTCTTCACCGTACCACGGGCCGTTACCATAAAGACGTAACGCTCCGCAGTGTACTCATCAACCGGCAGAATGGCGGTAATGCGCTCACCTTCTTCCGACATATTCAGCACGTTGACAATCGGACGACCGCGCGCGTTTCGGCTGGCCTGGGGAATATCGTATACAGTCAGCCAGTACACCTTACCGGCGTCGGTAAAGCACAGCACGGTGTCATGGCTGTTAACCACCAGCAGGCGCTCAATAAAGTCTTCATCTTTAACCGAGGTGGCGGATTTACCTTTACCGCCACGTTTCTGCGCCTGATAGGCATCCATCGGCTGGGTCTTGGCATAACCACCGTGCGACAGTGTCAGTACCAGCGTTTCTTCCGGGATCAGGTCAGCCATGGTCAGGTCGCGCTTAACCGCCATAATTTCGGTCTTACGGGCATCGCCGTATTCTTCACGAACCGCTTCCAGCTCTTCGCGGATCACCTGCATCAGGCGATCGGCGCTGCCCAGAATTTCCAGATATTCGGCAATTTCGGTCAGTTTCAGCTGATATTCTTCAATCAGTTTTTCGTGCTCAAGGCCGGTCAGTTTCTGCAAACGCAGATCCAGAATCGCCTGCGCCTGAGCCGGTGACAGATAGTAGTTACCATCACGGAAACCGTATTCTTCCGGCAAATCATCCGGACGACAGGCATCCGGGCCGGCACGTTCCAGCATATCCAGCACATCACCCGGCGCCCATGGTGTGGCAATCAGGTTTTCTTTCGCTTCGGCGGCGGTCGGGGATTTTTTGATCAGCTCAATCACCGGATCAATATTCGCCAGTGCCAGCGCCAGACCTTCCAGCAGATGACCACGTTCACGCGCCTTGCGCAGATCGTAGATAGTACGACGGGTCACCACTTCACGGCGGTGTTTAACAAAAGCTTCGAGCAGCTGCTTCAGGTTCAGAATTTTTGGCTGACCATCAACCAGCGCCACGGTATTGATACCGAACACGCCCTGCAGCTGAGTTTGGGCAAACAGGTTGTTAAGCACCACTTCCGGCATTTCGCCACGGCGCAGTTCAACCACGATGCGCATACCGTCTTTATCCGACTCGTCGCGCAGTTCGGTAATGCCTTCCAGTTTTTTCTCTTTAACCAGCTCGGCGATCTTTTCGATCAGGCGGGCTTTGTTCACCTGATACGGGATCTCGGTGAAAATAATCGACACCTTGCCGTTACGCTCATCTTCTTCAAAATGATGACGCGCACGCAGATAAATACGGCCACGGCCAGTGCGGTAAGCCTCAACAATGCCATCACGGCCATTAATAAAGGCACCGGTCGGGAAATCCGGTCCCGGGATATATTCCATCAGCGCATCGACATCCAGTTCCGGATCATCAATCAGCGCCAGACAGCCATTCAGCACTTCGGTGAGGTTATGTGGCGGAATATTGGTTGCCATACCCACCGCAATACCGGACGAACCATTGACCAGCAGGTTCGGAATACGGGTCGGCATCACCGCGGGAATCTGTTCAGTGCCGTCGTAGTTCGGTACCCAGTCAACGGTTTCTTTATCAATATCAGCCAGAATGTCATGGCTGATTTTTTTCATCCGTACTTCGGTATAACGCATGGCCGCTGCGGAGTCGCCGTCGACCGAGCCAAAGTTACCCTGACCATCCACCAGCGTGTAACGCATGGAGAAGTTCTGCGCCATACGTACGATCGTGTCGTACACCGCAGAGTCACCGTGCGGGTGGTACTTACCGATCACATCACCGACCACACGCGCCGACTTTTTATAAGGCTTGTTCCAGTCGTTACCGAGCACATTCATCGCGTGTAATACGCGGCGGTGTACGGGCTTAAGGCCATCACGTACATCCGGCAATGCGCGACCCACGATCACGCTCATGGCGTAATCGAGGTAGGACTGCTGCAGTTCATCTTCAATGTTAATCGGAAGAACTTCTTTGGCTAACTCACCCATAGATACTCGGCCCGTGTTCTGCGGATCACCCTTTTATGGTCATTTTCAGGTGATTCTGTCCTTGTTGTTGACGACCTCACCGGATGCACAAGGCTCTGTGCTGACACCGTCCGGACGAGGCTGCCAATAAAGTGCCGAATCATACCATAAATCAACAAGATACCTAGCGGGTCCGGTAACCACCTGAACGCAAGACGGGAAGAGCCAGCACGTTTATAATGCTGGCCTTTGTGCCGATGAATAAGAAGGAAGCCGAGCCATGCAGGCCGACCTGAGAATCAATGCTCGCTGGGTAATCCCGATGAGCGGCGACCAAACCGACAACCAGACCGGAAACCATGCCAACCTGCTGCACCATCAGGCCGTCTTTATCAAAGATGGGCGCATTCTGGCCGTTCAGGATCAGGCAGCCGTGAGCCATGAGGCCACAGAAACCATCAACCTGCCCGACCATGTATTGCTTCCCGGGTATGTAAACGCTCACGGCCACGCCGCAATGTCATTATTCCGTGGTATGGCCGACGATCTGGCCTTAATGACCTGGCTACAGGAGCACATCTGGCCAGCCGAAGGCCGCTGGGTCGATGATGCCTTTGTCCGTGACGGCACCCGTCTTGCCATCGCCGAGATGCTGAAATGTGGCACCACCACTTACGCCGATATGTATTTTTATCCGGGTTCCGGCGTGGAAAGCGCACTTGAAGCTGGCATCCGTAATGTCAGCTTTACTCCGGTGCTCGATTTTCCCACCAATTTCGCCCAGAACGCCGATGAGTACATCAGCAAGGCACTGGCAGTACGCGATCACTATAAACATCATCCGCTGCTGACTCTGGGCCTTGGCCCGCACGCACCCTACACCGTTTCCAACGGCCCGCTGCAGGAAATCACCACGCTGGCCGACCAACTCGACATGCCCATCCAGATTCACCTGCATGAAACGGCTTTTGAGGTAGCACAAAGTATTGAACTGTTCGGCTGCCGGCCGACTCAGCGCTTGGCCGAGCTGGGCTTTATGACCGAACGCGTGAGCTGCGTGCATATGACGCAAATCAACGAACAGGACCTCAGCATCCTGCAACATAGTGGCGCTTCGGTCGTGCATTGCCCGGAATCTAACCTGAAGCTGGCCTCCGGCTTCTGCCCGTCGGCACAGCTGCTGAACAGTCAGATTAATGTCGCTCTCGGTACCGACGGTGCCGCCAGCAACAACGACCTGAACATTCAGGGTGAAATGAAAACCGCCGCTATGCTTGCCAAAGCCGTCGCCGGCGACGCTGCCGCCGTCCCTGCCGCACAGGCGCTGTATATGGCGACCATGGGGGGTGCCAAAGCACTGGGACTGGATGATCAGACCGGTTCGCTGACCCCCGGAAAATGGGCCGATCTGCAGGCGGTTGATCTGTCACAACTGGCGCAGCAGCCGCTGTACGATCCCATTTCCCAGCTGGTGTATACCGACAGCAGCCGCGCCACCAGCCATGTCTGGGTGGCCGGCAAACAACTGCTGAACAACGGCGTACTGACCACCCTGGACGAAGAACAGATACAGCACAACGCCCGCCAATGGGCTGCACGCATCAGCAAATCCTGACGCAGGATCTTAACGAATTACTTTTTGCAGGAACCGAGCATGGAACAGACACAGAACGTTGATCGCGCCGAAATTGCCAAATTCGAAGCCCTGGCCTCACGCTGGTGGGATCTGGAAAGCGAATTCAAGCCACTGCACGACATCAACCCACTGCGCACCAACTACATTGATCGTTACGCCCCGTTAGCCGGCAAAACAGTTCTCGATGTCGGTTGTGGCGGCGGCATTCTGAGTGAAGGCATGGCCAATCGTGGCGCCGTAGTCACCGGTATCGACATGGGCGAAGCCAACCTCAACACCGCCAAGCTGCATGCGCTGGAATCCGGCGTAAAGGTCAACTATCAGTGCATTCCGGTGGAAGAGCTGGCAGCACAACAGCCGGAAAGCTTTGACGTGGTGACCTGTCTGGAAATGCTTGAACACGTGCCCGATCCGGAATCCATTATCCGCGCCTGTTACCAACTGGTAAAACCCGGCGGCCAGGTGTTTTTCTCCACCATTAACCGCAACCCTAAAGCCTATGCCTTTGCCATTCTCGGCGCCGAATACCTGATGCGTCTGCTGCCGGCCGGCACCCACGATTACCACAAATTCATCAAGCCCAGCGAACTGACCCGCTGGTGCCGTAACGTGGGTCTGGAAGTGCAGCATATGACCGGCATGGTCTATAACCCACTGACCAAAATCTACAAACTGAAAGACAACGACGTCAGCGTGAATTACCTGATGGCAACACGTAAGCCGGACAGCGCGGTATGAGCCTGACCCGCCCAAAAGCCATCCTGTTTGATCTCGACGGCACCCTGGTCGATTCCGCACCGGATTTTTATGCGGTGGTGAACGGTCTGCGCCAGGAAGCCGGCAAAGCCTCCTTAACCGATGCCAGCATCCGCGAGCAGGTCAGCAACGGCGGAGCCGCCCTTACCCGCTTAACCTGGGAAATCGACGACAGCCAGGCCGACTTTGCCGATTACCGCGCCCGCTTACTGGCGCGCTACAGCGACCATATCGGCTCTGCCAGCGCCCTGTTCCCGGGCTTTGCAGAAACACTGAGCTGGCTTAATCAGGAACAGATCCTGTGGGGCATCGTCACCAACAAACCACGGCCATATACCGAACCCCTGCTGCAACGGCTGAATATTCAGGCTGCCGTCGTGGTTTGCCCGGATGATGTCAGCCACGCCAAACCGCATCCGGAGCCACTGTTAAAAGCCGCAGCCGACCTCAGCCTGCAGGCCTCTGACTGCTGGTATGTCGGCGATCATATCCGTGATATCGACGCCGCACTGGCCGCCGGCATGCTCAGCATCGCCGCCACCTTCGGCTATATCGAAAGTGGTGACGATCCCAGAGACTGGCAGGCTGATCTGCAGATTGACCAACCCCACGACCTGATCACCTTGCTCCGGGCAACGCTCTGAGCCTGCAGACAGGCCGATAAACAGACATTAAAGATGACAAAGCGGCAAACAATCATTGCCGCTTTGCCGCTGACACAAACAATCATTTGCACAAAAGGTAGACCGATGGAAACCGCCCCGAACTCACTGACTGGCCGAATTATTCTGGTAACCGGCGCCGGCTATGGCATCGGACGTACGGCCGCCCTGACCTACGCCCGGGCCGGGGCCACCGTACTGCTGCTGGGCCGCACTCAGGAAGCGCTGAACGACACCTACGACCTGATTGAAGCGGAAAACCTGCCGCAGGCCGCCGTACTGCCATTCGACCTGGAACAGCATGATGAAGAACCGTTCCGTCAACTGGCGGAGCTGATTGACGAAAACTTCGGCCACCTCGACGGCGTGTTGCTGAATGCCGGTGTGCTGGGTCAGCGCACCACACTGGAAAACTACGACTGGAACACCTGGCAGAAAGTAATGCGGATTAACGTCAACGGTCAGTTTGCGCTGATGAAGCACCTGCTGCCGCTGCTGCGCAACGCCAGCAACGATGCCTCCGTGATTTTTACCAGCAGCAGCGTGGGCCGCGAAGGCCGTGCCTACTGGGGCGCATATTCGGTGTCTAAATTTGCCACCGAAGGCTTAATGCAGGTGATGGCGCAGGAGCTGGAAAACACCAGCAACATACGCGTTAACTGCATCAATCCCGGTGGCACCCGCACCAGCATGCGGGCAGCAGCCTACCCGGCTGAGCACCCCAGCAATGTACCGGAAGCCGATACCATTATGGCGCTCTACCTGCACCTGATGAGTCCGGCATCCATCGGCACCCATGGCCAAACCCTGGATGCCCAACCGAAGAAATAATCCGTAAAGCCCGCCTCCCGCACAGCACGGTGGTTACTGTTTAGTACCACTGTTGCTGCAGCGGGTACGGTTTTTCCCGCTGTCCCCTCCGACTTTTGCCCAAGCTGCTCTTTACCCCACCGTGCTTTTCCTGTCCAATTCGTCAGAATATTGCTGATTCATCAGGGCGCAGATGCGCAGGAGACACATGTATGGCTGGCTTACTTCCCGACCTTGATCCCGAAGGCCTGCTCGAATATTCCGTAGTATTTACCGACCGCTCTCTGAACCATATGTCGAAGCGCTTTCAGGGCGTTATGAACGATATTTCCGCCACTCTGAAGTCGGTTTATAACGCCGATGCGGTGGCCGTGGTTCCCGGTGGCGGCACTTATGGCATGGAAGCCGTGGCACGCCAGTTTGCTCAGGATAAAAAGACACTGGTTATCCGCAACGGCTGGTTCAGCTACCGCTGGACCCAGATTTTTGACATGGGCAAGATTCCGGCGTCCAGCACGGTACTCAAAGCGCGCCGCAGCGGAGATGACGCTCAGGCTCCCTTTGTTCCGGCTCCTGTCGACGAAGTCATCGCCACCATTAAAAAAGAAAAACCGGATGTGGTGTTCGCGCCCCACGTTGAAACCGCTTCCGGCATGATTTTACCGGATGATTACCTGAAAGCGGTGGCCGATGCCGTACACTCTGTCGGCGGTTTGCTGGTACTCGACTGCGTTGCTTCCGGCACCCTATGGGTCGATATGAAAGCCGTTGGCATCGATATTTTGATCAGCGCCCCACAAAAAGGCTGGAGTTCCTCCCCTTGCGCGGCATTAGTCATGATGAATCAGGCCGCACTGGATGTGATGGCAACCACCACCAGCACCAGCTTTGCTGCCAACCTGAAACAGTGGCATATGATCATGCAGGCCTACGAGAACGGCGGCCATGCCTATCACGCCACCCTGCCGACCGATGCTTTAACCAAATTCCGCGACACCATGCTGGAAACCAAAGCCTACGGTTTTGATAAAGTGCGGGACGAACAGCTCGCACTGGGTAAGCGCGTGCGCCAGATGCTGGAAAGCAAAGGTATCAACAGCGTCGCAGCCGAAGGCTTTAAAGCACCGGGCGTGGTGGTGAATTACACCACCGACGCCGAACTGCAAAACGGTAAAAAGTTTGCAGCCCTGGGCTTACAGGCCGCAGCCGGCGTACCACTGATGTGTGACGAAGGTGACGATTACCGCTCCTTCCGCATTGGTTTATTCGGACTGGATAAGCTGCACGACATTGACGGCACCGTTGCACGCCTGGAAAAAGTGATAGATCAGATCATGTGATCGCTGAGCCGCTGGCGCAGCGGCAAAGGCCGGCGGCATATATCTGCCGCTGGCCCTGATAAATCCCCTCCCTATCCCCATCCCTGATTATGTTCTGCACAAAAGCTACTGGCAGCAGGTCAAAACAAACCATTATTTGTTCAGTTTTTGTCATTATTCTCTGACCAAACAGTCATTTTATTGGCAAATAGCCAAAACAGCCGACAGTCAAATTGCCAACTTCCTGCCATACCAAATACAACAAAGCCTATAAGTCTTTGTTTTTAAAGAGAAATAAAGACCCAAAAATACTGGCACAAAAATAGCTTTGCACTGATCAGGAATCATTTACCTGTACGAGGTAACTCATGGTCAGTCCGTTACACAGCAACGGCCGGGCAGAACTCCAGGACGACAAGATCGTATCCAGTATCGGAGACCTGGCACCCAAGCCTGATATACGCCCGGAAGTGCTGCTGAGGCTGTCGGGCAAATTGCAGACAACTCTGGAGCTGTCACAGCTGCTGGAAATCTTCTTTGAAGAAATTCAGCAGGCGGTGTTGGTCGACGGCATCAGTTTCAGCCATAACGCCCACAACCTGCTGCTCAGCTATGGCCGTAACAGCGTTCACAGCGCCAGTTACCGTCTGCAGACCCAACAGGATTATATGGGTGATCTGGCATTTCACCGCTCTACCCGCTTCCGCGAGCATGAGCTGGCGAACCTGGAAGGTCTGCTTACCACACTGGTCTACCCAATGCGTAACGCCCTGCGTTACCACGAGGCGCTGGCGGCGGCGTTCCGCGATCCGCTGACCGGAGCCGGCAACCGGGTCGCACTCGATAAAACGCTGCAACGGGAAATCGAGCTGACCAAGCGCCATGGTCAGCAGCTGTCGATTCTGATGCTGGATCTTGATCACTTCAAACTGGTCAACGACGAGTTTGGCCACAGCATGGGCGACAAGGTGCTGAAAGAAGCGGTTACCTGCATTACCGGCTGTATCCGCCAGACCGACATGTGCTTCCGCTATGGTGGCGAAGAGTTTCTGGTCATGCTCAGCAATGCTGAACACGCCGGGGCACTGCGCATTGCAGAGCGAATCCGTATGAGCATCAGTTCACTGGCTTTCAGTAATGAAAAAGGCCGCTTGCAGGTCACCACCAGTATCGGCTGCGCCACACTGACCATGGAAGACAGTATGGATTCACTGGTACAACGTGCCGATAAAGCGCTGTATCAGGCCAAACACAACGGCCGTAACCGGGTCGTGTGTGATACCGATGACGAGCTGGATACTCCGCCGTCCAAAAGCTTGCTGTAGCCCGCCTGATGGCATAAAAAAGCCGCTCATTGAGCGGCTTTTTTATGCTGAATCAATTCGACACTCAGTCGATCTTTTTCTTCTGCCGTGGCTTTGGCGCCGAGGTCTTACGGGCGGTCGCCTGCTGACGGATCTTCTGGCGTTTGGCTACACGCTGGAACTGTTCTTTCTCGCGCCCGATCATGCGTTTGGTTTGCTTACGCTCAATCCCCACCAGATCGGCCAGGTCGTTGACTTCACGCTGCCCCAGCTCAACCCAGGTACCAACAGGAACGTTGGACGGCATAAATATGCAGCCATAACGTACGCGTTTCAGACGGCTGACGGCAATGCCCTGACTCTCCCACAGGCGACGGACTTCACGGTTTTTACCTTCCATCAGTACCACGTGATACCACTTGTTCTGGCCTTCACCATCGAAGAACTTAACGTCGGTAAAGCGGGCCACGCCATCATCCAGCATCACGCCTTCTTTCAGGCGTTCGATCATTGCTTCATCAACGTCGCCACGGACGCGTACGGCGTATTCGCGGTCAACCCCGGAGGATGGGTGCATCAGTTTATTAGCCAGCTCACCGTCGGTGGTAAACAGCAACAAACCGCTGGTATTGATGTCCAGACGACCGATATTAACCCAACGCTCGCCTTTGGTTTTCGGCAGGTGATCAAACACCGTTGGTCGGCCTTCCGGATCTTTCAGGGTGCAGACTTCACCCACCGGCTTGTTATAGGCCAGTACACGGCGTGAGCGACCAGCATCTTCCAGGTTCACCTGGCGGCCATCGACACGCACATCGTCATAACGGCTGGCACGGTCGCCGAGTTTGGCGGTTACGCCGTTAACACTGACACGGCCTTCGCCGATCCAGCGCTCGACTTCACGACGGGAAGCCACGCCGGCCAGTGCCAGCAATTTTTGGATACGTTCATTCATGATTTATCGGTCTTCTTTATTCGCAGCTGCGTCAGGGGCATCCGGCCGCACCACGTCAGGGGTTTGGTTAAATAAACTCGGAACTTCCTGAGTCCGTTGAACGGGAACGTCGCTGGCATCATTGCCGTGCTGTTCACCGGGTGTTTGTATGTGTTCTGGTTCTGTTGCTTCCGGCTCTGCTGTTTCAGCAGCGTCGGCGGCGGTTTGCTCTGCCGTTGCTGCGACAGGCTCAGGTTCTTCTGTCGCCACCGCCAGGTCATCGGCTACGGACAATTCATCCGCTGCCGGGGCATAGGCGACTTGTGTTTCCTGTTCTCGCTCTTCTTCAGCGGCTTTCTGTTCCAGCCGCTCCAGCAAATCGCCGATGCTGCGCTTTTTCGGTTGGCCACCATTATCCGCTTCGTCATCGTCGCCGTCATCCCGCGCAAACAGATTACTTTCTACCCGTGCGACAATATCGGCGGCTTTGGCCAGATCTTCTTCGGTGGTGGCGAGTACATCGGCACCGCGCTGCGCCACTTCTTCGTCGCTGCGGAATTCAAAATCTTTGGCCGGTTCTTTACGCGCTTCAGCATCGTCGCCCAGTTCCAGCTTACGATTGGCGTCATCCAGCTCGCGGATTTCTCCCAGACTGGGCAGGTCTTCGAGGCTTTTTAAGCCAAAATAGTCAAGAAACTCACGCGTGGTGGCATACATCGATGGCCGCCCCGGCACATCGCGGTAACCCACAACCCGGACCCATTCGCGTTCGAGCAGCGTTTTCATAATGCTGGAACTGACCACTACACCACGCACATCTTCAATATCGCCACGGGTAATGGGCTGACGATAGGCAATCAATGCCAGGGTTTCCAGCAGCGCCCGTGAATATCGCTGCGGCCGCTCATCCCATAAGCGTGCCACCCAGGAGGCCACTTCGGTACGCACCTGCAGGCGATAACCGGAGGCCACTTCCGTCAGCTCAATTCCCCGGCCGAGTAAATCCTGCTTCAGCTCAGTTAATGCGGCTTTTAATTCAGACGGCAACGGAAGGCGGTCTTCATCAAACAGGCTCTGCATGCGCTCCAGCGATAACGGGCCGCCAGCCGCCATCAACGCTGCTTCGAGGATATTTTTTAATGGCGGTTGCATCATGACAGCTCTCCGTCCTGCTGATACGAGGGCGCCCCTGCGGCGCTGTGTTCCCGGGCACGCAAGTGAATCGGGCCGAAAGTATCCTGCTGCACAATGTCGATCAAGGATTCTTTCACCAGTTCAAGAATCGCCAGAAAGGTGACGACCACCCCCAGCTTGCCTTCACTGGGATCAAACAGCGCCCGGAACGACATAAAGTGTCCACTCTGCAGCCGCGCCAGTACGTCGCTCATGCGCTCACGGGTCGATAACTGTTCACGGTGGATTTCGTGGTGTTCAAAGCGCTCAGCACGGCGCAGTACTGCAGCAAACGCCAGCATCAGCTCACGCATTTCCACTTCCGGGTGCACCCGTTCCTGAATGCGGTCGGGAGCATCCACTTCCGGCAGAAAAATATCGCGCTCCAGCCGGGGCAGCTCGTCGAGATTTTCGGCCGCTGTTTTAAAGCGTTCGTATTCCTGCAAGCGTCGCAGCAACTCAGCGCGTGGGTCATCTTCTTCCTCGTCGCCATTGCCTTCGCGGTTACGCGGCAACAGGACGCGGCTTTTAATTTCCGCCAGCATGGCCGCCATCACCAGATATTCTCCGGCCAATTCCAGCTGCATGGCCTGCATCATATCGATATATTCAATGTACTGATCAACGATTTCGGAGACATTCACTTCAAGAATGTCGAGATTCTGCTTACGGATCAGGTAAAGCAATAAATCCAGCGGGCCTTCGAACTGCTCAAGAATCACTTCCAGCGCATCCGGCGGAATGTACAGATCCAGTGGCAGCTGGGTCATCGGTTCGCCCTGCACCAGCGCGAATGGCATCTCCTGCTGACCGGTTTTTACCCGCATCCGCGCTTTGGATAAATCGGGCACAGGCTCTGCGGCAACCACTGGCGGCAGAATGTTGTCTGCAGGCTCGTTCGTACTCATCGGTAACCCAATCCCATCGCTTCCCGTACCTCAACCATGGTGCTGCGCACCGCATCCCGCGCCCGTTCACTGCCTTCAGCCAGAATACGCACCAGTAATTCCGGATTTTGTTCAAACTGTTGTGCACGTTCACGGATCGGCGTCTGTTCGGCAATGATCGCATCAGTGACCGGCTGCTTGCATTCCAGACAACCCCAGGCTGCGCTGCGGCAGTTATTCTGCACGCGCTCGCAGGTAGCAGCATCGGAATACACCGTATGAAAATGCCAGACCGGGCATTTCTGCGGATCTCCGGCATCGGTCAGACGGATACGCGCCGGATCGGTCTGCATGGTGCGCACTTTTTTCGCGACATCATCCGGCTCTGCGCGCAGCGGAATCATATTGCTGTACGATTTGGACATCTTTTGTCCATCCAGTCCTGGCATCCGTGATGCTGTCGTCAGCAAGGCCTGCGGTTCAGCCAGAATATTTTTGCCGATGCCTTCGAGATAGCCCAGCAATCGTTCTTTGTCCGCCAGGGTCAGATTGCTCTGCTCTTTCACCAGCGCCTGAGCGGTATGCAACGCCTCGACATCACCATGGCTGAGGTAAGCATTGCGCATCTGTTGGTACAGCGCGGAAGCTTTTTTACCCAGCTTTTTGACCGCCGCCAACGCATTGGCTTCAAAGCCGGGTTCACGGCCATACAGATGGTTAAAACGGCGGGCAATGTCACGGGCGATTTCAATATGCGCTTCCTGATCACCGCCAACCGGCACCAGGCCTGCACGGTAAGCCAGAATATCGGCACTCTGCAGCAGTGGGTACCCCAGAAAACCGTAGGTATTCAGATGTTTATCCAGCAGTTTGTCCTGCTGATCTTTATAGCCCGGCACCCGCTCCAGCCAGGAGATAGGCGTAATCATCGACAGCAGCAAATGCAGTTCGGCCAACTCCGGCACCTGACTCTGCACAAACAGCGTCGCTGAACCGGGATTAACCCCCGCCGCTAACCAGTCAATCAGCAGATTGCGGCTTGAGCGCTGGGTGCCGGCAGCGGTTTCATAATCGGTGCTTAACGCGTGCCAGTCGGCAATAAAAAAGAAGCACTCAAATTCGTGCTGCAGTTTTACCCAGCTTTTTAATACGCCGTGATAGTGGCCCAGATGCAGCTGACCGGTCGGGCGCATGCCCGACACTACCCGCCTCTGCGGATCCACGGCACTCAACGGCTATTCCTCTTGCGCTCGCGTCTTAAAGACATCAGGCCAGCTTAAAGATGCCAACGGCTTCGCGCACCTGTTCCAGCAACGGCTGGCTGATGGCGCGGGCTTTGATAGCGCCCTTCTGCAGTTCAGCTTCGATATCGGCCGGGCGCGCCAGCAAATCGTTGTAACGCTCACGCGCTTCACCGATTTCGGCGTTAATCAGGCCAAACAGTTGTTTTTTGGCATCGCCCCAGCCAATACCCTCGGCAAATGCCTGACGCATTTCAGCGGTTTGCTCAGCCGTGGCAAACGCCTGCCAGATCTGGAACACGGTAGAGGAATCCGGATCTTTCGGCTCACCCGGTTCCAGCAGGTTGGTTTTGATTTTATTGATGTGTTTCTGCAGCTGCTTTTCGGTCAGGAACAGCGGAATGGTGTTGCCGTAGCTTTTGCTCATTTTACGGCCATCAAGGCCCTGCAGTACCGACACCTGATCGTCTACCTGATAATCCGGCAGCGTCAGCAGCGGCTCTTTTTTACAGTAGATATGGTTAAAACGACCAGCGATATCGCGCGCCATTTCAACGTGCTGAATCTGATCTTTGCCGACCGGTACTTTATTGGCGTTAAACATCAGAATATCGGCGGCCATTAATACCGGGTAGCTGAACAGACCCATGGTGATGGCTTTGTCGGCATCTTCGTTTTCGGCCAGATTGGCATCCACCGCAGCCTTATAAGCATGGGCGCGGTTCATCAAGCCTTTGGCGCAGACACAGTTAAAAATCCAGGTCAGTTCCGGAATTTCGCGAATATCCGACTGGCGGTAGAACACAGAATTATTGGTGTCCAGGCCCAGCGCCAGCCAGGTAGCGGCGATTTCCATGGTGGACTGATGCACCGCGGCCGGGTCCTGACATTTGATCAGGGCATGATAATCGGCGAGGAAATAAAACGTATCGTTAGCCTGATCCTGACTGGCGGCAATGGCCGGACGGATGGCGCCAACATAGTTCCCCAGATGCGGGGTGCCTGTGGTTGTAATACCGGTTAATACACGCTGCTTGCTCATACTGCCCTGCTTGGTCAACGACGGAATCTGAAAACGCGCCATCATACCGGTTTTAGCGGCGCGTTTCAGTCTCTGTTAGCCGTTGTTGCCTGCCGTTTTTGCGACTCAGAGAAAATCACTGGCGTCGCCGACGCCCTGACGCAGCACGACCGGTATTTCATCGGTCATATCAATCACCGTGGTCGCCTCAAATCCGCAATGGCCGCCATCAATCACCAGCTCCAGCTCATGCTCCAGTGATTGACGGATATCGTAAGGATCAGACAGCGGCAGCTCATCACCAGGCATGATCAGTGAGGTGGTCATCAGTGGCTCGTTCATTTCTTCCAGCAACGCCATGGCGATGGGATTGTTGGGCACGCGAATACCAATGGTGCGTTTTTTCGGATGCATCAGCAGGCGCGGTACTTCGCGCGTGGCTTCCAGAATAAAGGTGAAAGCTCCCGGCGTGTGCGCCTTTAGCATGCGGTATTTGGTGTTGTCGACCTTGGCGAACAACGACAGTTCGGACAAGTCCCGGCACAGCAGAGTGAAGTTATGCTTTGGCGGTAACTGACGCAGACGATGGATCCGGTCGGTGGTTTTTTTATCGCCGATGCGGCCAGCCAGCGCATAAGCACAGTCGGTTGGAATAACCGCCAAACCGCCATTACGGATAATTTCTGCAGCCTGTTTGATCAGCCGCGCCTGAGGATTGTCAGGATGAATCTGGAAAAATTGGCTCACTAAAGCTCCTTAAAGCCTGCTGACAGCAGCGATCGCTGCTGCTCAGGAATCATAAAACGATGACAGAATCAGGCCCAGCTCTGCCACACGGGCGTCACATCCGCCGGGAATGGCGGCATAACCCCCAGATCAAGTCCGAAACGATTCGGGCCATGAAAATCACTGCCACAGGAACCCAGCAGTTCAAATTCGCGGGCAAGCCCTGCCATCTGACCACGCTGGTTATTGTCCATCTGGCCATACGCCACTTCCAGTCCACGACCACCGGCATCGACAAAATCGGCCAGACAGGCACGCAGTTTGGTTCGGGTCATATTATAAAGATGGGCATGGGCCATCACCGGAATACCACCGGCGGCGGCAATCCACTGCACCACCGTTGCCATCTCTGGCCAGCTGGCTTTGACATCACCGGGTTTACCGGCACCGAGGTATTTATTAAAGGCCACCGCCATCGACGGCACCAGACCTTTATCAATCAGATATTGAGCAAAATGCGGACGACCAATGGATTCTCCACCCGCATACGCCTGAACTTCGGCCAGATCGATGTCGTGCTTCAGACGCTTGCTGACACGTTCAGCAATAATCTGTGAACGACTGCTGCGGGCTTCCGTCTGCGCCTGCTCAGCGGCGCGCATGACGTCGGATTCGGGGTCAAAATTAAGGCCGACAATGTGAATAGTGACACCGCCCCAGATGCAGGACAGTTCAATACCGGGAATCAGTCGCACGCCGAGTTCCTGTGCGGCAGCCTGACCAAGACGATAGCCTTCGGCGGTATCATGATCAGTAATGGCCAGGGTTTTTACGCCGCGTTCCGCCGCCCGCGCAACCAGCTCAGCCGCCGGTAATTTGCCGTCGGAAGCGGTGCTGTGGCAATGAAGATCGATTTCTGAGTTCACGTGGACGCTCACTCCTGGTTACGCCATAATCGCCCCATTGTAATGACACTGAAGCCACTAAGCGAATGAAGTTACTTCTCGACTACCTGCCCATCGTCCTTTTCTTTCTGGTTTATAAGTGGGCTCCCGAGCTGACCGGGCAACTGGCACCGTATCTGTCTGACGAATACATCACCCTGTTCCATGAAATGCCGATGCTGCTGGCTACTGCCGTTTTAATTCCGGCCACCATACTGCAGGTTCTTTATATCCGCGCCACCACCGGTAAGGTGGAAAAAATGCATCTGATTACCCTGGCCATGGTGGTTCTTCTCGGCGGAGCCACCCTGATTCTGCGCGATCAGGTCTTTATTATGTGGAAGCCGACCATCGTTAACTGGTTATTTGCGGCGGCCTTCCTCGGCAGTCAGTGGTTTACCCAAAAATCGTTTCTGCAACGCATGATGGAGCAAGCCGTTACCTTGCCTGCCGACGTCTGGGCACGTCTGAATTACGCCTGGGTGGCTTTCTTTGTGTTAAGCGGTGTGGCAAACCTGTACGTGGCCTATACCTTCTCTGAAGATATCTGGGTTGATTTTAAATTCTTCGGTTTGCTGGGGCTGACCATCCTATTTATTATCGGCCAGTCACTGTTTTTATATCGCTACATGAATAAAGAGGAGCAGTAAGCATGTGGTACGCCATTATCAGTCAGGATGTGCCTGACAGCCTGGAAAAACGTCTGTCTGTACGTCCGGCTCACCTGCAGCGCCTGCAGGATTTAACTGCCGCCGGTCGTCTGCTGATTGCCGGTCCGCACCCCGCGATCGACAGTGAAGATCCGGGCAGTGCCGGTTTCAGCGGCAGCCTGGTTGTGGCTGAATTTGCTTCTCTTGCAGACGCTCAGGCCTGGGCTGATGCCGATCCTTACGTCAGCGCTGGTGTATACCAGCAGGTAACGGTTAAGCCGTTCCGTAAAGTCCTTCCCTGAACGGAAAAATAAAAAGGTATTTGTTGTGAAAAAATTTCTGATTACTCTATCACTTCTGGCCATTGCAGCGACCGCTGCTGCGATTGAAAAACGCTACGTTACCGATACCCTGTGGCTGCAACTGCGCTCAGGCCCAAGCCAGGAATTCCGCATTCTGAAAGCTCTGCCGAGTGGCGAGCATCTGATTTTTATCGAAGAAGATGCCGAAACCGGTTACACCAAAGTACAAACCGATAAAGGTGTTGAAGGTTACGTCTTAACCCGATTCCTGGAAATGGAACCCATCGCCAAAGAAAAATTAATTCTGGCGAACCGTGAGCTGGATAAAGTAAAAGCCGAACTGGAAACCACCAAAACCCAGCGTGCTGAATTCCAGAGTGAAGTGGAAAAACTGAAAGCCGACCGCTCCGGTCTTGGCCGTGAAAACGGCGATCTGGAAAAAGAACTGGAACGCATCAAAAGCATTTCGGCCAATGCCCTGGCGCTGGACGAAAAATCGAAAAAGCTGACCATGCGCAACCAAGAGCTGGAAATTCAGGTGGAAGCACTGACCGCTGAAAATGCGCAAATGCACGACAACCGTCAGCAAACCTTTATTCTGTATGGCGGCGCGCTGGTGATTATCGGCATCCTTGCCGGCCTTATCCTGCCGTCGATCCGGGGTAAACGCAGCAGCGGCTGGTCGTAAGGTTCAGCCAACAAAAGGGAGCCCAGGCTCCCTTTTTTATTTTGCAGATCAGCGTTTAATCTGCCTCAGCGTCAAGCTCGCAATGCCCAAGAGACGCGTCCGGCGCAATCGTGTCACGCAACAGCCGCTTTAATTCGGCAACCTCAGGGAAACCATGATTTTCTTTTCGGTCCCACAGACACTGGTCATTCGCCCAGACCTGAAACTGCCCGGATTCACCGACCACCAATTCGATGGCTGAAAGCCTGCCCTGAAAGGTCGAGAACAGCTCTTGCGCATACCAACCCGAACGCAATGCCCACTTACAGCCTTCACAAAATACGATTCTTACTTTAGCTTTAGCCAAAAGCCCGACCTCATATGAACCATTTAACAAAACCCGGCACTAAACCGGATACTTTTTCCCGCGGAGATCATTGATGCAACGACTGATAAAAACAACCCTGCAAAGCGCCGCTCTGAGCCTGTCTGTACTGCTGGCACCGCTGAGCCTGCAGGCTGAAGAAGCAGCCGCCGATAACGTTCATGTACTGATGAAGACCACCGCCGGCGAAATTGAGCTGGAACTCGACCGCAGCAAAGCGCCAGTCAGCGTCGATAATTTTTTAACCTACGTTGAAAGCAAGCATTACGACGGCACCATTTTTCACCGTGTTATCCGCGACTTTATGATTCAGGGCGGTGGCTTCGGTGCGGATATGCGCCAGAAAGCAACCCTGCCACCGATTAAAAACGAAGCTGAAAATGGTCTGAAAAACACCCGTGGCAGCATCGCGATGGCACGCACCAGCGTGATCGACAGTGCAACCAGCCAATTTTTCATCAACGTAAAAGACAATAATTTTCTTGATCATGGCAGCCGTGACTTTGGTTACGCGGTGTTCGGTAAAGTCGTTAAAGGCATGGACGTGGTCGATGCCATCGCCATCAGCCCGACCGGCGCCCGCGACATCCCACGCGAGACCATTCTGATTGAATCCGTCAGTGTCATCAGTGATGAGAGCAAAGCGACCGCTACTGCGGAATAACGCGACCTCAGAGCCACCCTCGCGGTGTCCGGGCCCCGGACACCAGACATTAAGGCACTTCTGAATCATTCAGTGTCCACTACGGTCAGCGCGGCAGAAACCGGTCGTCACGCGAATCAGCAACAGCACCATAAGAGCGAACATTTCAGTTATCATGAGCGGATAATACGTGAGCCGTACACTGTTCGTTTGCCACAGACTGGCGATAAAATAGTGCCTGCCTAACACCTCTTTACGCCCTGAGAATTATTGTGTCTTCCAGCTCATCTGACCATGCTGATCACAGCCTTTTAAACCGTGACACTTCAGACAAAACGCCTTCAGGCCACACGTCCGATAACTGCACGCTGGCGGCACCGGAGTTGCAGTGGAGCAACGATGGCCTGCCCGTATCGCGGGAATTCAATGACCCGTATTTTTCCGTGGAAAATGGTCTGGAAGAAAGCCGTCATGTGTTTTTGCAGAACAATGGCCTGCCGCACCGCTGGCATGACTGGCAGGGCGATTTCAGCATTATAGAAACCGGCTTCGGCACCGGACTGAACTTCCTGATGACCTGGGAAAGCTGGCGACACGCCGAAAAGAACGACAGCGCCTGGCTGCACTTCAGCAGTATTGAAAAATTTCCGCTAACCCTGCAGCAACTGCGGCAAGCTCTGGCCTTATGGCCGCAACTCAGCGAATACAGCGCCTTACTGTTTGAACAATACCCGTTACCGGTAGCTGGCTTTCATCGCCTGAGCTGGCCGCAAGAACGTATTTCCCTGACGCTGATTTTTGCCGATGTTGAAGATGCCCTGCCACAGTTAAGCGGGCCGGTACACGCCTGGTATCTGGATGGGTTTGCCCCGGCCAAGAACCCACAGATGTGGTCCGAAGGGTTGTTCAGCGGTATGCGCCGTTTAAGCCAGCGCCAACCCTTACAATATGGCGGAGAGCAACCCGCCAGCGTCGCAACCTTTACCTCCGCCGGTTTTGTGCGCCGCGGCCTGCTCGGAGCCGGATTTAACGTCAAACGCGTGCCCGGCTATGGCCGCAAGCGTGAAATGCTGGCTGGCTGTTTTAATCGTCGCCAGGGGCCGGAACTGACACCGGTTCATCAACATAAGCCCTGGCTCTTAAACGAAACAACCAACCTGCCACCTGCGCAGATTACCATTATCGGGGCCGGTCTGGCGGGCGCAACGACCGCGCGGGCGCTGGCAGAACGTGGCCTTAAAGTGCGCGTCATTGATGCCAACGGTATCGCCCGCCAGGCTTCGGGCAACCCCCAGGGCGGCTTGTACGTAAAACTCGCCGCTGGCGACAACGCCATTCATACCGACTTTTATCTGGCCGCGTTTCAATATGCCCTGCCTTATATGCGCCGCTATTTAGGACCCGGTGATGGCGACAGCCATAACCCGTATTGGTCGCAATGCGGTGTATTGCAGTTGGCGTATGACGATAAAGAAACCCAGCGTCAGCACAAATTCAGCCAGACCCGCCCCCTGCCGCAGGAACTGGTTCGCACACTGACACAGGAACAGGCCTCGGTCATCGCCGGCAATCCACAAAACAGCGGCGGGCTGTTTTTCCCGCAGGCAGGCTGGGTCAGTCCGGCAGAGCTGTGCCGTGTATTACTGCAACACGACAACATTAGCTTTGAACAACGGACCGTCGATGCGCTGGAAGCCACCCCACAAGGCTGGCGCCTGCACAGTACAGAAGGTGCCCTGGACAGCCGCCAGCTGGTCCTCGCCTGCGCGGCGGCGGCCAGAACGCTGCTACCAGCAGCCTACCTGCCGCTGAAACAGATTCGCGGTCAGCTCAGCTATCTGAACGCCGAACAAACACCGCCGCTCAACACCGTGCTTTGCGGTCGCAGCTATATGGCACCGGCCCGAAATCAACGCCTGTGCCTGGGGGCAACCTATAACCTGCGTGATGATGAAACCGCACTGCGTCACAGCGATCATCAGGCCAACCTCAATCACCTGCCCGATTTCGGCCCGCAGTGGCAGGCTTTAAATGAACAACAGGGAATGTCTGCCATCCTGGGGGGCCGGGTCGGCTTCCGCTGTACCACTCCGGATTACCTGCCGATGGTGGGTGCGGTACCGCACAGCCAGGCGTTTGTCCGCAGCTTTGGCGGACTGGTACGCAATGCCAAACGCATTCCGGCCAAAACAGCGCCACACTATCCGGGGCTCTGGCTGAATATTGGTCATGGCTCACGCGGCCTGGCTTCTGCCCCGCTGTGCGCAGAATTACTGGCCCAACAGATTGTCGGCGCTCCTCTGCCGGTCGCACTGGATGTGGCCGAAGCCTTATGGCCGGGACGTTTTTTACTGCGGGATATGGTGCGGCGCAAATTGCCGCAGGAACTCACTCAGAACTGAGGAGGAATAACATCAGACAACGCGCTTGATGCGCTTGCGCCGCTCGGCTTCGAGCTTTGCCTGCTCAGCATCTTCGCGTATCTGACGCATGGCGGCGGCAAGCTCGGCACAGCAACGGCGGACTTCGGCCAGCTGAGCCTTCATCTCATCAATATCACCAATGGCGCTGCGCAGGCGTCGTTTCAGTTGTTGTTGCTTGAGATCATCCATTGTCACCACCAGACCAGCCATGACTGCGTAATACGCGTGTCATTTCAATGTGGCAGGTCTGCTGAATGGGGTCAAACAAAAGTATGGCACTGCCATCGGCCAACTGCGCCTTAACCTGGGCTTTTTTATCGGCCAGGCTTACGTCGTAATCGCCGTAATCCGTGCCTTCACGGCAGACAAAGTCTTCCAGAATGGCGTCCAGTGCCTCGGCACTCAGACGCTGGTAAGGAATTGCCAGCACCCCTTCCTGCGGCGCATCTTCACCGTAAGGAGCATCTTCGCAAGAAGTACTGGTGTAGCCGTGGTCATCAGACGGTACGGAATCAGATGGCAAAACCCGCCTCCCGTTCCCACTCGCAGCTCATACGCAAATCGGCATCCGAAGGCACATGGCCCTGATCGGTATTCCAGTTAAAGGTGTGCTTACCGGATAACTCGGTTTCCAGATGCACCGTGGCTGATACCCAGTACATGCTTTTCAGCAGAGTCTCAAACTGGCGCAGCCAATGTTCCCACTCATACTCCACCGCTTTATAAGAAGCCGCAAAGTGAATTAACTGAGTGTGATAGGTGCCGCTGAAGACATCATCACCGGGCATTGAGAACATTTCCCGGCACAGCAGTGACCAATCATCATCAACACCCAGAGGCAACGATTGAATGGCACTCCAGTTGGCACGACGATGAAGACGGGCGCTGAACTCATCCGTGGCCGGAATATGGCGGATCACGCCGTAAACGATGGATTCCTGATCGAATTGTGACACGCAAAATCCTTACAACTGAATGCTGCGGCCATCATAGCGGAATTATAGAAAAACAAAAACGGCGCCTGAGCGCCGTTTTTGTGAGCCAGTAATCAGTGATGATTACTTATGCAGCACATCGATGATGCGTTGCTTAACATAACGCCCCGGAGCGTCTTCGATAACGGCGAGCTTACCAGAACCCGGCTGACGGGCTTCGGTCTGTTCCGTGCCCCCCTGAGTCATAGTCCACTGCTGCCAATCGAGCCACCAGGAGCCGTCATGCTGTTCGGCATTCCGATACCATTCTTCCGGATCCTGCGGTAATGCTTCGTTTGTCCAGTAGCCGTACTTATTGGCCGACGGCGGATTAACCACACCGGCAATATGTCCGGAACCACCCAATACAAAGCGATTTTTACCGCCCATAAGCAAGGGGCCTTTGTAGGTTCCCTGCCACAGCGCAATATGATCCTGAGCGGTAGACAGAAAATAAGTCGGGATGCTGATCGCACTCAGGTCGATTTTCTGACCATCTAATTCCAGCGCATTTTTTTGTACCAGTTTATTATCCAGGTACATATTACGCAGATAGAAAGAATGCATGGTGGATGGCAAATTGGTGCTGTCGGTATTCCAGTACAACAGATCAAAAGCGGCCGGACGTTCACCCTTCAGATAGTTGTTAATAAAGAATGACCAGAACAGATCATTTTCCCGCAGCGTATTAAAACTGAAGGCCATTTGCCGGCCATCGTAATAGCCGAGTAAATTCATCTGTTTTTCCAGGGCAGAAATAGCCGTCTCATTGATAAAGACGCCAATTTCACCTGGCTGAGAAAAATCGGTCAGAGTGGCCAGAAACGTTGCCGACTTAATCGGTTCTTGTTTCTTTTTCTTCAGGTAAGCCAGCGTTGCCGCCAGCAGAGTACCGCCCAGACAGTAGCCGATGGCGTTCACTTCTTTCTCGCCGGTTGCCTGCTCAATGGCATCCAGCGCTGCAATCGGGCCTTCGAGCATATAGTTGTCGAAGCCTTTAGCACGCAATGCCGGGCCCGGGTTGACCCAGGAAATACAGAAAACCGTATGTCCCTGATCCACCAGCCACTTCAGGTAAGAATTATTCTCGCGTAAATCGAGAATATAATATTTGTTAATAAACGGAGGAATGACCAACAGCGGACGCTGATAGGTTTTTTCTGTCGTCGGGGTGTACTGGATCAGCTGAATCAGATCATTCTGATAAATAACCTTACCTGGCGTTGTTGCCAGATTACGGCCAACCTGAAACGCACTGGTATCGGTCATGGCAACGTTAAGCGAACCCTTAACACTGGCTTCCAGATCTTCGCCCAGCTGTTCCATTCCGGCATAAAGATTGGCACCGCCGCTTTCCAGTGTTTTACGGATAACTTCGGGATTCAGTGCTGCAAAATTGGTAGGCGCCAGGGCATTAACGTACTGACGTACGAAATACTCTACTTTCTGATGTGCGTGCTCGCTGATGCCATCGGTGTCTTTTACCATCTGCATCAGGGTACTGCCCTGCAACAGATATAATTGTTTGATGAAATCAAACAGTGGATTCTCGCTCCACTGCGCATCTTTAAAACGTTTATCGCTTTTTTCCGGGGTAATAACCGGATCGACTTCCTTTCCTAAAAAGCGCAGAGCCGTGTGCTGATATAACTCCTGCTGTTTTTTCAGCAGCTCCATCTGATAGCCCATCAGCTTGCCGGGATTTTCCAGCATATGTTCGCCCAGCTCGCGAAACGCCTCACTGAAATCCGTCAGAACAGAAGCCGCCGGATCATCTGCGGTTGTTGGCTGGTTCACTGCTTTTTCCAGCAAGCGTCCATACTGCTCTGCCACACGGGTGGTCATATCATAAAAATCACTAACGGCTGTTTCTATGCTTTCCATTGGCATATTTCCTGTATTACCTGCATTCAGAAACGATTCAGCAAAAAAGGCCACCCGGAGGTGGCCTTTTGTATCACAACAGATCAGGCAGCTGATTTAGGTTTAGCAGCAGCTGGCTTGGCGGTCGTTGTTGAAGCGGCTGCGGTTGAGCGCGCTTCTTCCATGATGCCTTCAATCTGAGTTTTGAATTCCATCGCCATGTCAGAAAATGCTTTCGCATCGTCCATCACTTTTTTGTTCAGCGCAGAAGCCGTTTCTGCTTGAGTGGCGGTGAAAGAACGCATGCTTTCTGCATCTTTAACGTCAGCAGCTTTTTTCATCTGCTCAAGACCCATATCTGCATACGATTTAATGGCGTTCAGTTGGAACTCCGTCATTTTTTCCATGTTGTCGACAAACAGACTGTTAAATTTCGCCATGGGTGCGTACATGGTTTTAGCCTGCTCTGCGAATGCATTAAGAATATTCTCTTGCATAGTCTTGCTCCTTCAAAAGTCTAATAGCAGTTGGTGTAAATCTATACTAGGGCATTTTATCTTACACTTAAATGACAGCATCGCATTCAGTGAAAAATTTATTGACTAATATCATCCTTTATCATGATCGATTTTCAGGGCGTCTAACAATGAGGTCAAACGCTGGCGTCAATTGCCCTAGAGCATTCACTTTAATCTTAACTGTTATTCTTATCAGAAGAAGATGACGATGCGCCGGACATCATACTCAGCATCATTTTCTGAAACTGACCCATGGCGTTCATGCCTTCATTAAACATCGGCTGATACAGACTCATGGCATCGTACCCCTCTTCACCGGATTTCATTTTTTCCAGCATGCTGGCAAAAAGTTCCTGCTGAAACTCCTGCACATCCGGTAATCCCATAGCACGGCGTAATTCTTCAGGCGTAAGATCAAAAGTGACATTAATTTTCATTGTTTATTCCCTGTCGTTCTATATTGTCGTTCTGAGCTTTTTTTTATTGAGTATTCTGATATTTCAGCCCCTCAGCCCCCGGTCGCCTTAAGGCCTTTCCACGCAACCAAAGCGCCCAGCAGTGCTGCCAATGTAGCCAGAAAAAATACCTGACTGCCACCCCAGAGTTGCCAAAGACTACCACTGACCCAGGCACCAATCGCACCACCGATGCCAAAGCCGACACTGGAATACAATGCCTGAGCACGCGCCTGCAGTTGCTGCGGAAATAAATGCTGAATATAACGCATAGAAATTGCATGCATGGCGGCAAAGCTAAACGCATGTCCCAGTTGAGCCAAAATAAGCCAGCCCCAGAAATCCACCAGACTGCCAATCAGTGTCCAGCGGACAGCGGTAATCAGTAAGCTCAATACGCACCAGGTTCGCCAGCTGAAAAAGTTGACCACCCGGTGAAATTTCCAGAATAAAAAAACTTCGGCCATAACTCCCAGCGACCATAACAAACCGATCTGCGCAGGTTTATATCCATGATTTTCAAGGTAAATACTGAAAAACGTATAGTAAGGTCCATGACTGATCTGCAGCAGAATATTCATCAGAATAAACACCTGCACCGGACGCGATTTTAAAACATTTAAAAACTGTCCGGGCGCACTGTGTTTCCGGTTGGAAGCGTCAGCCTCTGGCAGTGTCAGACTGTTAATACCAATGAGCGCCATCAGCGTCAGCATCACGACCGGCAGCCAGCCAACAGACACCAGCTCAAACAGATAACCTGCGCCCAGCACCACCAGCACAAAACCAATCGAGCCCCACATGCGGATCTGGCCATAGGCCTCAACCTGAGTGCCACAGTGCTGTAATGTCATGGCCTCGTACTGGGGCAGCATGGCCGCCCAGAAAAAACCGTACAAAATCATCACCGCTGCCATCGTCCAGAAGCTGTCGGCCCACCAGATCAGCGAGAAGCACAACATGGTCAGCACACCGGCCGTTCGTACCATTTGCATCGGCGAGCGGAAATAACGACTCCAGTAGGCCCAGAGATTAGGGGCAAGAATGCGCACCAGACCAAAGCACGCCATCAGCTGACCGATCTGTTCCGGATCAAAGGCACGGCTCTGCAGAAACAGCCCCCAATAAGGCGCGATGCAGCCGAGCAAGGCAAAGTAGAGTGCGTAAAAGAAAGAAAGCCGTTTAAACGGCAAAGCGGAAGACATCATGGCGTTGAAGGCCAGCCTCATGCCTGAAAGGGTTGCATCAAAAAGGGCCGGCAAAGCCGGCCCTTCCTATTTTTACTCTGCCTCGGCGGCAATCACTGGTGTTGTGCATTGCACATCAGCGTTCTGCCCACGATGACGCAGCAGATGGTCACACAGCACCATCGCCATCATGGCTTCAGCAATGGGGGTTGCCCGAATGCCCACACAAGGGTCATGACGGCCCTTGGTGATGACTTCAATCGGATTGCCATCGGAGTCAATCGATCGACCCGGAATAATCAGACTGGAGGTCGGCTTCAGTGCGATATGCGCAATGATGTCCTGCCCCGTAGAAATACCACCCAATACGCCGCCGGCGTGATTGCTTAAAAAGCCTTCCGGTGTCATTTCGTCACGATGCTCACTGCCCTTCTGTTCAACACAGGCAAATCCATCCCCAATCTCCACGCCTTTTACCGCGTTGATGCTCATCAGTGCATGCGCCAGTTCAGCATCCAGACGATCAAAAATCGGTTCACCCAGGCCCGGGAACAGACCGCTGGCGACGACCGAAATTTTCGCCCCGACGGAGTTACCCTCTTTACGCAGCGCGTTCATGTAGGTTTCCATCTCCGCCACTTTAGAGGCATCCGGACTGAAGAACGGATTTTGCTCTACCTGATCCCAATCGAACTGTTCAATTTTGATCGGTCCCAGCTGGCTTAAATAACCACGCACCTGAATGCCTTTAGCGGCCAGTACTTTTTTGGCAATAGAGCCTGCCGCTACACGCATCGCGGTTTCGCGGGCGGACGAGCGGCCGCCCCCGCGGTAATCGCGGAAACCGTACTTTTGCGTGTAAGCGTAATCGGCATGCGCCGGACGGAAGGTCTTGGCAATATCGGCATAATCTTTCGAACGCTGGTCGGTATTTTCAATCAGCAAACCAATGGGCGTACCGGTGGTTTTACCTTCAAATACGCCGGACAGGATTTTTACTACATCGTCTTCGCGACGCTGAGTGGTGTAGCGCGAGGTGCCTGGTTTGCGACGATCCAGATCCAGCTGCAGATCGGCTTCGCTCAGCTCAATGCCCGGCGGACAGCCATCAACGACAGCCACCAGTGCCAGACCATGACTTTCACCGGCGGTGGTAACGGTGAAACTTTTGCCAAAGGTATTTCCGGACATAATCAGTCTCTTATTTCAGGGCCGGTCAGGCGGCCGTCAATTAATTCAGTAAATCCAGGTCGCGCGCCTGCAGTACAAACACGCCGTGTCCGCCGTGCTCAAACTCCGGCCAGACAAAAGGTAACTGCGGGTAGGCGGCGGCCAGTGCCGGCCAGCTGTTACCCACTTCGACCACCAGCAGACCATCATCGGTCAGATACTGGCGGGCTTCTTTCAACATAATATGTACCAGATCGAGGCCATCGTCACCGGCTGCCAGCGCCAGCTCCGGCTCGTGGTGGTACTCCTCCGGCAGGCAGCTCATATCATCGGCGTCAACATAAGGCGGGTTGGACACAATCAGGTCGTATTTGCCGCTGGCGGCAGCAAACAGATCCGATTGCAGTGCCATTACCCGGTCTTCCAGCTGATGACGCTGAATGTTTTCATCCGCAACTTCGAGCGCTTCGAACGACAGGTCGAGCAGCTCAACCTCCGCCTGCGGGAATTTTTTCGCCATGGCGATGCCAATGCAGCCGCTGCCGGTGCATAAATCGAGTATGCGCCGGGGTTCCGGCTGGCCCTGGGAAATATGTCCCTGCCACCAGGTGGCAAAGCCCTGGTCAATCATCTGACCGATGGGCGAACGGGGAATCAGCACCCGTTCGTCAACCAGAAAGGGTAAATTACAAAACCAGGCAACGCCGGTTAAATACGGCGCCGGCACACGCTGCTCAATGCGCGTAAGAATCAGATCAATTGCCGCCTGACGCTCTACGCGGGTCAGCTGCGCATTGCGCCATTCGTTGGCCAGATTCCACGGCAGATGCAGGGCATGGGTTACCAGCAACAAGGCTTCATCCCAGGGATTATCGGTGCCATGACCATAATAAATACCGGCCTCTGACATACGGCTGACCGACCAGCGGATAACGTCCTGCAGGGTGTGAAGTTCATCAACCGCAAGTTCGGCGTGACGCTGTAAATCCATAAAAGAAGCGGCTCTTTAGAGTGAATCGGGCAGAAAGTGCGCTAGTTTACCTATTTTGCCGGCTCAGGGCATCTTTCCGCCGTTGCCACGCAATGATTCCGACCCCGGCTTCAGTGGCATTCAGCCCATGCGCTGGCCATACAAACTGCTGTTACCGGCCTCAAAGGCATCCAGCGCCTGATCGGCGATATTACGCCCCAGTGCGATCATTTCTTCGGCGCGGTAAAACTCATACACCTCACAGCAGTTAAGCGGTATTTTAATCAGCAGGTCCGGCGGATAACCGGCGATTTTGTACTGGGTCAAAGATGCCGACATCACCTCAAACACCTGATTCAGAATATCCAGTTTTCCCAGACTATCGTTGGCTTCTTTGCGCGCATTGTTTTTGTTTTCGAACCACTGACTGGCTTTATCGACCAGTGTGTTAAACCAGTCCTGCTTTTCTTTGCGCTCGTTTTCCGGATCGATGACCAGCTCTTTGGGCACCGGCACTTCGGCATTCAGATCCACGGCGATAATAAAATCAGCATGCGCGGAGACACAGGGGGTAATGGGCAGCGGATTCAGCACCGCACCATCAACCAGCAAACGGCCGTTATTTGCCACCGGCGACAATAAGCTCGGAATCGCTGCCGACGCGCGTACAGCATCCTGCAGCGAACCACGCTGAAACCAGATTTCTTTTTTATTGGTGAGGTCGGTAGCCACCGCGGTAAACGGAATGGGCAGCTCTTCGATATTCCGGCCGTTAAGCATTTCACTGATGATGTTAAAGACCCGGTCGCCACGGATAACACCGCCTGACAGCAAACTCAGATCCACCAGTTTAAGGACATCCAGATATTTAAGACCACACACCCAGTCGCGATAAACGTCGAGCTGACCGGCACAATAAAAGCCGCCAACAACCGCGCCCATCGAACAGCCGGATACCATCACAATATCGTAACCGCGGGCTTCCAGCGCATCGATAACGCCGATATGGGTATAGCCACGCGCAGCGCCGCTGCCGAGTGCCAATGCCACTGTTTTCTTCATACTTACCTCCCTGGCCAGAATATAAAACGTAAAGCCGGCTGCAGGCTGTTGTCCGGTGCCGGTGTCAGCGCGCCATGACCATCAATATTCAGTTCGAACTGACCATCAAAGGTCGCCAGACGCAATTGCTCAGCCAACCGCTGCGAGCATTGAATGTTGTCGCTCATATGGCTGGCATCGTAACAATGGACCAGCAGATAGAGGCGACGTTTCATGCTCGGCGTGAGATTTTTCAGATAGCTGATCAATGCGCTGCTTTGCTGTTCATTAATCCGGCCATTATCCGTCACCAGTCCGGGTAACCAGCCGTGACTGCTGACCAGCGCCTGTTGAATCAGGGCGTTCATATCAGCTTGTTCTTTTACCGCGTCAGTGGTGGTCAGCACATCCAGATTCACCATCACCTGCTTCGACCCGCGCTCAATGATGTACAGCACGTAGAGCGTTTTTTCTTGCTTGGCAGGGTCTTCCAACAGCGCCACCCGATAAAACTGATTCTGTTCGCGACCACCCAGACGGGCATTGCGGAATATTTCGTTAGCCCAGAATGGATTGCTGCCACAGTCCAGTGCGCGACACTGATACAGCACCTGGCTGTCGCTCAATTGCTGTGTGTAATAATCAATCACCGTATCCAGCTGCACACGGTCTTCCACCGCCCATACCCGCCGCCAGAGTTTGCCATTCAGGCGCCGCTCGTGTTCACCGTAGGTCGTTGCCTGATTGCGCTTCAGGCCAGACAGCACCAGGCGGTAATTTTTAACTTCCTGCGTTTTGTCATCCTGCAGGGCCGCCTGAGGAAAACCCTCCAGAGCCCACAGTGGCGACATCATCAGACTCGCTAACAATAACAACCAGCGCATTGGTCACTCCTCTCTAAGATACCGCGTTAGAGTAACACGACGCACACAACCTCCCTATGCTGTGAATGCCGCCGCACCCTTTAAACCTTTACCTCCCGGCTGTTACACTCGGCCGCGCCATTTTTCAGAGTCAGAACCTGTGTTGATAAATTCGTTACTCCGCCCTGTCACCCTTTCCTGCCTGCTGGTCCTCAGTGGCTGCCAGGCCATGCTGCCAACCCACAATAATGGTGAGCAGGCACCGGTCTACAGCCAGGAACAGCAACAACAGGCGAATGCGGCCGCCGATGAACTGTTCGACGAATATTATCAGTTTGCGGTTGAACAAAGCCCGGTTTTGCGCAGCCGGTTAGGAATCAGTGGCCAGTTTGAGTGGGACGACATCTCCCCTGAAGCCAGCGAACAGCAGGTGGCGTTTTATCAGAATCTGCGCAGCCGTCTGCATGCCATTGATGAAGAAGCGTTGTCGGCCGATCATCAGGCCAGCTACCGCACGCTGTTATCCGATCTGGAATTTAATCTGTTAATGGTGCCGTTTGAGCATCATCAATACGCGTTCAGCCAAATGGGCGGCTGGCATACTCTGGTGGTCGATGTATTAATCAACAACCACCCGATCAGCAGCGTTCCCGAAGCCCGCGATTACATCAGCCGTATGGAAGCCGTCCCGGCGCTGTTCAAACGCTGGAGTGAAAATATCCGCAGTGCCGAGGAAGACGGGATTATTCCACCGGCGTTTGTGTATCCGGCGGTTGAAAGCAGCATTGAAGCCATTATCAGCGGCATTCCATTCGATAACGGCCCTGACGCCTCGCCCTTATGGGCCGACTTCAACAACAAACTCGACCAGCTGAATCTGTATCCATCCAGCCGTAAATTACTCGAACGCAAAGCGCGTTCGGCCTTGCTGCAGGATGTATTACCGGCCTACCGCAATATTCTGGCGCTGGTACGCGAACAGAAGCAGCGTGCCCCACAGCATCAGGCGGCACTGAATCTGACCGATGGCCTGCGTTACTACCAACTGCTGCTGGCCCACTACACCAACAGCCAGTTTGATGCTGACCATATCCACCAGCTCGGTCTGGCCGAAGTTACCCGCATTCAACAGGCCATTATTGCCCTGATGCCAGCGCTCGGTTATCAGCCCGCCGACAGTCATGGTCAGAATCAGCTGCCTGCTTTTTTTCAGTGGATGGAAGAACGCAGTTATCGCTTCCCGGATGATCAGCAGGGCCGCGATGAATTTCTGGGTTATCAAAAGAATAAAGTGCGGCAAATGGCCGAACGTCTGCCCTACTTTTTCACCCGTCTGCCGGTCAGCCCGATCGTAGTCAAAGCGGTAGAAGATTACCGCCAGAGCAATGCACCGATTGCCTTTTATGAAGCGCCCTCGATGGACGGCACCCGTCCGGGCATTTATTACGTGAATCCGGCGCGTATGAACGACCTGCCGCGTTATCGTCTGGCGGCTCTCGCTTTTCACGAAGCCCTGCCCGGCCACCATATGCAGATTGCATTAACTCAGGAAAACGAACAGCTGCCGGATTTCCGCCGTAATCTCGGTTACAGCGCCTTCAGCGAAGGCTGGGCGCTGTATGCTGAAAAACTGGCCGCCGAGATGGGCGCTTACGAATCGGCAGAAGAAGAATACGGCCGCCTGATTATGGAACTGTGGCGCGCCATGCGCCTGGTACTGGATACCGGACTGCACGCCAAAGGCTGGAGCCGTGAACAGGCCATCAGCTTCCGCCTGGAAAATACGCCGTTTTCCCGTGCCGACAGCGAAGCGGCCGTTAACCGCTACCTGGTGATGCCGGGTCAGGCCACCTCTTACAAAATGGGCGAATTACGCATTCTCTCCATCCGCCAACAGGTGAAAGACATTCTTGGCAGCCGCTTCGACCTGGCCGATTTTCATTCCGCGATTCTCAGTCAGGGCGCACTGCCACTGGATGTGCTGCAGGAATGGATGATCCGCTGGGCCAAACAGCAAAAACGCGCCGCCAGTGTTGCTGCAACGGCGAAACCCATCATCAAAGAATCCACAACAGCAACGAAGACTGACAGCACAGAGGTAACAACCGCTTCCGTCATGACCACCGAATAACGTCAGAACCGGCGACGGCATCGCGCACGGGCATGCCGCCGCTCACCGCCTCACTACCTCTGTCCTTTCAGGCCAGAGCGACTCAACGTCCAATACTGTCGATTGTTTCTCTGCCGGTGCTGCATTAGCCTGCATCAGGCAAAGGAATGCGTCAGGTCTTCTTCATCTGCTCCCGCCGATGTCAAACCCCCATGCATTCTTCTGCGCTGACGCCAGATAAACGTTATATATTCTCCGGACTTAATCTACAGGGATACAACCATGACAAGACTGTTATTCGTACTTCTGGCGATACTGCCATTACCGGTGTTCGCCGACGCCAAATCGCTGGCATCGATAGAAAAAACTAAAGAACTGGCTGAAGCGGTCATGACCGATGTCGGCAATAACGCCATGCTCAAAGGCCTGGCCCTGTTAAAACCTTATGTTATGTTTTCAGAGTCGGAATTTAACGCGCAGATGAATAATGTCAGCACGCAGTTGCCGGTCATGGATCAGCACTATGGGAAATCGTTAGGGTACGACTTTGTCTCCAAAGAGCTGATCGGTGACACGCTGGTCAAATATATATTCTTGCAAAAATTTGAACGTCACCTGATGACCTGGCATTTTATTTTTTATAAACCGAAAGATAAATGGCTACTGAATACCTTTTATTTTAACGACGATTCAGCGGCACTGTTTCTGCGCTGAGACATGCGCTACAGGCACTCTCCAGACAATAAAAAGAGCGGCATTAAAGAACGACGTTATTGCCGCTCTTTATCTTTCACGCTGTAGCGTTTAAACAACGCATAGTCGTAGGGAATATTCATCGTCAGATCCCTTGCCTGCCATAACGCACCTTCTGACGGCCGGCAAAAATCGTAAGCCGGTTTCATAAAGTTAATACCTTCAGGGGCTTCCTGGTAGCGGTTAATCGTATCGTCGTAGAGCAATACCATACAACTGATACAGCGATAGTTACCGTCCGTTGCGGGATTGTTGTAGCAGGTTCCCACTCTGATGGTTAACCCCTGTTCACGGATCACATCCAGCAATAAACCCTCAGTCAGATGGATCAGTCCGCTCTGGGCATTTTCATCAATCGGATAATCATCCGCGATTTCAAGCCGTTCAAAGTGTTCCGCCCGGATGGCCTTCTGTTCTGCAGCTTTACGTTCAGGGTCGGTAATTTTGTTGATATCGAATGGATAGCGAACCTCGGCTGCATCAACAGCCATGGTAAAATCCTGGGCAGATGCCGAATGTTCAGCCCAGGCAGAATTCACTTCGCTATCTTCGTTTTTGGCTTCCTGTACATCATCCAGATCCGCAAATTCTTCTCCGCCCAGATGCAGCACGTTAATCCGGAAACTTTCCCAGTGGGTCGGAATATGATGAAAACCCACGACAAAATGCAGAAATAACAGCATCAGAATGAGCACCACCAGCAGCGAACGTCCATGCTTATTCAGCCAGGACGTCGTTCCGTTTTTTTGCACATTATTATCCATATTTTTTCCTGAGCAGATGCAGCATCATGATTAAAAGATCTGACAACGCGCGACGATGACAGAAACACGACAATAACAGAGGCGCGACAATAACAGACACACGACGATAAACCAGTGGCCAGCATGCGGCAGAAAAACAGAGTGCGCCCCTCTGTAAACAGTTCTGGCTGATCAACCTTCGCTGTGGCCACCATCTGAAAAATACAAAAAAGCCCGGAAATCCGGGCTTCTTCACAGCGGTCTGAGCGCCAGCATCAGTAACGCAATTCGATACCGGCCTGCCAGTAGCGGTCATCGGCCGGTGTGGCTTTAACCACCACACCGGTCGTGTCTGTGGCCACAATACGCCGATGACGCATCTGGCCCAGCTCTGCGGTCAGCCATAACGCACCGCGCCAATGAAACTCGCCACCAAACCCCAGCTTCCAGTTGGTGTAATTAGCCTTAAACGTACCGGTCTGGCCTTTCACTTCTTCGACCCAGACGCCACCAGCCGGACGCAAATGCACATAGGACGATAAATCATTGCTCCAGCGCGTCTGAATTCTGGTTCGCGGAAACCCCAATAATACTTCGGTATCGCGCGTTGGCTTAGCGGCCATGGCAATGACCGGGCGTGGATTAAAATCGCCGAATTCACGATTAACGGTGATACCGAACTGCCAGAAAGCACCGCTGCGACGATAAATCCGGCCAATCAGATCGGCATTCATCGCCAGGCTCTCACTGTCGAGCACATTTAAATCGGTCATAAAACCGGGTTCTGCGCGTAATAAAAACTCTGCGCTTTTGCCACGCTTCTGACGATATTCCAGCGGCAAAGATATCCAGAAATAATCATTCTGCAAGGCGGTGGTACCAGTCCAGCGGAACTTGCTCATATCCAGATGGAACGACGAGCTGACCTGCTCTGCACCACGTGTCTTACGTTCCAGCGGCAGTGTCAGACTCAGCTCGCTGCGGCCAAATTCAGTTCCTGCACCGCTGTCCGGTGTCGCCGGGCCTTCGTTCGCCCAATACAAACCATCTGCCACGGCGGCGCAGCTGCATAAGCACGCAGCCAGCAGTGCGCCGATTTTACGTACATCAGTCATCATCGGTATAAAGGTCATTATATGCATCCTGAACGCTGGCATAACTGGCCAGTGCGCCTGTCGATTGTTCATTTTTACGGACTTTATCCAGTGCGGTCAGAACATTGAGGACGTTATCAAAGCCTTCAATAACATCGGCTGGCGCATCCACTTCTTTCAAAAGATCAGTGTAGTTGGCGACGAACTCATACGCTTCGGTTTCGGCGCGACGCTGAGCCGGTGTGGCACTTTCATCCATGCGGCCAATCACATCGACAACATTGAGTAATGATTTGGCGGCTTCGCTGTCACCGTCCACCGCTTCGTTCAGAATAAAACTGTTGAGAAAATTGGATGCCTCGGCAATGGCAGACACTTGCTGCGTTTGCCCACCCAGCGCCTGAAAATCACCATTGGATAAAAAACCATCTTCATAAAGACGCTGGGTCAGCGCCGGAATCTGGCTGGAATTGATGGTGCCGGAAAAAAACTCCGCACTGATGCGGCTGAGTTTTTCCGCACGGTAGGAAAAAGAGACTTTATCACTGCTGTCGGTCGTTACACGATTCGCCGCAGGCGTGGCTGAGCCGGTCGCCGCTGCCTCACGGCTTGCAGCCGTCTGGCTGCTGTCGCCATTCAGTGCATCGGTTGTTGAAGCAACGCTTTTACCCAACATCGCCAGCAGGTTCTGATAACCGGACGAGGAATTATTGATATCCACCTGACATCCTCCCAAAGAGACTGGAAAGAAAGGAGCAATTACCAGGCCAGACGAATAATCCTATTAATAATCAATAATTTATAAACAAAAGCGGCAATCACTCGCCGCTTAGCGTCAGCTTTTTGCCGTTACTTTTCCTTTTGGCCATCCGCATCCTGAGCCCCACCGGGTTCACGGGCACGACGGGTAATATGCTGACGCAGACTGTGTACGCCCCAGTACACCGCAGCCAGAACGACCGGTAAGGCAATACCTTTCAGCAGATCGCTGTTGATATTCAGCCCCGCCGCTTTCAGGGCGGTAAAAGCAATGCCGAGCAAGGCCAGAATGTAGTAACCGATGGCCACCACCGACAACCCTTCCACCGTTTGCTGTAACCGCAACTGCAACTGACTGCGGCGGTTCATCGACGACAGCAGATGCTGGTTCTGCTCCTGAATCGACAGGTCGACACGGGTGCGTAACAGACTGGTGGTGCGGTTGATGCGGCGCGATAAATCTTCCAGCCGGTCACGTACCGAATTACAGGTTTTAATACCCGGCGTCAGACGCCGCTCAAGAAATTCACGCAGGCTCTGCATGCCTTCTATTGGGCTTTCTTTCAGCTGGCGCAGGCGGTCACGCACCAGATCGTGGTAGGCCACGGCCGCCGAAAAACGGAAGTTGGTGTTGGAACGGTGACGTTCCACTTCGGCCGCCAGTTGTGACAATTCCTGCAGCAGGACACGCTCATCTTTACCGGCATCAATATCGGAAATACTCTGATTCAGCGTCGCCAGACTGTCTTCAATACGGCTTAATTCGCCGCCCATCTGGCGTGCAATCGGCAGCGCCATTAATGACATCAGGCGGTAGGTTTCCAGCTCAAATAAACGCTGCACCAGACGCCCGGTCTGATACGGCGTCAATTGCTGCGTCGTGGTTGCCGCGCCTTTATTACACACCACAATACGGCCAAAGCCATCAGAATGCAGTTTAAACGCGGTCCATACCTGGGCTTTATCATCGGCCACCCAGGCGCCGGATACGCGCTGTCCTTCAAACCAGCGCTGGATCTGCTTATCGTCCGGCAGGCTGTCGACCAGGGCCAGATTCACCGCCACTACCAGCTCGCCGGGCATCGCCGCCAGCCAGTCTTTGGGCACAAAGCTCAGTGCATCGGCAGAGAAAGGCTCCACATCGGGACAGATAAAGGTGAAGTTGGCAAACTCCAGATGGCGCTCCCAGCGCAGCTCAAAACCACCAAAATCCTGATACAGGCAGGACGATTCCGGTGCTGGTGCGGGCACGCTGAAACGCCGGCAAAGATCGACCACATGGGCATGCAGATCTTCGCGGTTATCGTTCAGCAGAACAGTGAAATGAGCAACGTGACAGCTGCCTTCGATGATGGGTGAAGGACGGTTGTGCAGCTCTTCATACAAAGCCGAACGCCATGGATGCACCTTCAGAGCGACCGAAGGTGCGGCGATGTCCGGTGCCTGATCCGTTAAGGCGTGTTTCATAATTCCATCCCGCTGCCTGCTATAAAAGTGCGCGGATTCTACCCAAGCAGACGCACAGATGCGACTGTTCAGGCCTGTTCGCGCTCTTTTCCAACAACCATGGCCGCTGCCGGCAACAATTCACTCAACGGCATACTCAACGCTTCGCGCCGCTGAGCCAGCCACTGTTGTTGCCAGCTCTGCAACGCCGTAAAAGCAGAAGCTGCAATATTGTCCGGTAACGGCTGCTGTAATTCGTGCAAGGTCAGCGACTGAAAAAACTGCTCCAGCTTCAGACTATGCAGATCGGCCACCCATACCCAATGCTGGTCCTGGGTTTGAGTTGCCCAGCCCTGCTGCTGAAACTCCTGCAACAAACGTCCGACATCTGCCGGAGGCAGGTCCCGAGCCTGCCGACACAAGCGCGCTTCATCCGGTAAACGGCCCGACTGTTGCTCCTGCCATAATGTCTGCAGCAACAGTAATCGCTGCCATAGCGCTGGCAGGCGACGCTTCTGACTGCGGACATGGCTCAGGCTGTAACTCAGCTCCGCGCCCAGCAGCAATAACATCCAGGCCAGATAAATCCACAGCAAAAACAAAGGCACCGCCGCAAAAGCCCCGTAAATAAGCTGATACGACGGAAATAACCCCACCGCTTTGGCAAACAGGAACTTGCCCGCTTCAAATACCGTGGCCACCAGCACCGCAGCCAACAGCGCATTGCGCCAAGGCACCCGGCAATTGGGCACCAGCATATACAGCGCACAAATCGCCCCGCTGCTCAGCAGCCAGGGCAGCAAGCGCACCGGCAAAGCAATCTGATCGGTGACGGTATCCTGCCATAATGGCAATGCCGCCAGCAGCGAGCTGGCGGCAAAGGCAGCACCAAACAACAGCGGGCCAAGACTGAGTACCGCCCAATAGCGGAAGAAGGTTTGCAACCCGGAACGCGGTTTGTCGACATTCCAGATACGGTTGAACTGCATCTCGATGGTACGCAGCAGCATAAAAGCAGTAACAAACAGAAAGGCCACACCGACCCAGGTCAGCTTGCGTGCCTGCTGGCTGAACTGTACTAAATAGGCCGAAATGGTTTCGCTGCCCTCTGGCATAACATAAGCCAGAAGCTCGCCGTGGGCCTGATCGCCCCAGCTTTGCAATTCCGGAATCGCGCTGAGAATGGCGTAGGTCACGGTGATCACCGGCACCAGCGCAAACAGTGTGGTGTAAGTTAAGGCGGCGGCATCACGACGTCGCTCTTCGCCCTCAAAGCGTTTGAGCGTCTGCCATAACACCCGGCCAGTCAGACGCAAGCGCCGCCAGAGACGGCGCACAGGCGTAATGATGGCCGCAGAGTCCTGCCCGCTGAATGTCATACACAAGTTCCTGATCGTAGAAATACAATGCCGCCAGACATAAAAACAGCGCCTTTTTACGCAAGCTTTTCCTTCCGGACGGCATCCTTTGTTAAGATGTCGGCCATTAAAATATCGGCCTACACAGGCATCGTACTCAGATGCTATCCACTGGTTGCCCGTGAACGTCCGGCACCACTGACAGAGGACAACGTAAAGCATGAGCGAAATACAGATCTATCACAATCCTCGCTGTTCCAAATCCCGCGAAACCCTGGCACTGCTGCAGGAGCAGGGTATCGAGCCCGGCGTGATCGAATATCTCAAGGATGTCCCTTCCGCCGCAGAACTGAAAAGCGTACTGAGCAAACTGGGCATCGGCGCGCGCGACCTGCTGCGCACAAAAGAAGCCGAATACAAAGAAGCCGGCCTCGACAACCTGAACCTCAGCGACGATGACATCATTGCCGCCATGTGCGCACACCCAAAGCTGATTGAGCGCCCGATTGTGATTAACGGTTCGCAGGCGCGCATTGGTCGTCCGCCACAACAGGTTCTGGAGATTCTGTAATGGCTCAGCCTTACGTTCTGGTGCTGTATTACAGCCGTCATGGCAAAACGGAGCGCATGGCGCAGCAGATGGCACGCGGCATTGAAAAAGTCAGCGGCATGGAAGCACGCTTGCGCACCGTGCCGGAAGTCTCGGCCAATACCGACGCCAGCCTGCCAGCGGTACCGGACAGCGGCGCGGTGTACTGCAGCGCCGATGACCTGAAGCACTGCGCCGGGCTGCTGCTCGGCAGTCCGACCCGCTTCGGCAACATGGCGGCACCGCTGAAGTTCTTCCTCGACGGCACCAGCCCACTGTGGCTGACCGGTGCCCTGATCAACAAACCGGCCGGGGTGTTTACCTCCAGCTCGTCATTGCATGGCGGCCAGGAAAGTACCCTGCTGAGCATGGCGCTGCCACTGTTGCATCACGGTATGGTGTTTGCCGGTATTCCTTACAGTGAAGCGGCCCTGCTGAATACCCAGAGCGGTGGTACGCCTTATGGTGCCAGCCACTGGGCCGGTGCCGATAACAATAACGACCTGAGTACGGCGGAAAGCCAGCTCTGTCAGGCACAGGGACAACGCATTGCATCCCTGGCCAAAGCGCTGGCGGAGGCCACAGTATGAAAACCTTAAATGCATACCGCATTATGTTGGCCAGCTATCTGGCGATTCTGCTGGTGCTACTGTACGGCACCCTGAGCAACGCCCCGGCTGGTAGCGAAGGCTCGGCCAGTTACGCCGTTGGTGTACTCTGGTGGCTGATTAAAATTCTGCCCTTCCTGCTGTTTATTCCCGGCCTGATCAAGCGCTCACACAAAGCGGCGGCCTGGCTGTCTTATCTGTCGATTCTGAGCTTCGCCATTCTGGTCGGGCTGGGCTCCATTGTCGCCGCCAGTCTGTGCATCGTGTTGTTTCTCAGCAGCATGCTCTATACCCGCTGGGCTAAAGCCGATGCTGCTGCCATCAACTCTGCAACTACGACCGCTCACGAATAATAAGGAATGCATAACCATGAAACTGACCGTGTATTTATCCGGCGAAATTCACACCGGCTGGCGTGAAGAGATTGCCCGTGGCGTTAAAGACGCCGGGCTGGACGTTGAACTGACCGGGCCAAATACCAACCATGGCGCCAGCGACGACTGTGGCGACCAGATTCTGGGCGCCGAAGAAAAGGCCTTCTGGAAAGATCATAAAGCCGCCAAAATCAACGCCCTGCGCACCCGCAAGCTGATGGCTGAAGCGGATATTGTGGTGGTGCGTTTTGGTGATCAATACAAACAATGGAATGCCGCCTTTGATGCAGGCTACGCTGCGGCGCTGGGGAAATCGCTGATCGTGCAACACGACCCGGCCCTGACTCACCCGCTGAAAGAAGTGGATGCCGCCGCACTGGCGGTGTGTGAAACACCTCTGCAGGTGGTGGAGATTCTGCGTTATATCAACCGCGACAGCTGATCGGCCCAAATACCGATAGCGCTGCAGCAATAAAGCCCGGGAGCCTGCTACAGGCTCCCGCGGTAAGAACGATTATTCGTCGTCCCAATCACCGTCGGTACTGTCATCCGCAATCTCAGTGGTTACGGATTCGCCACATTTAGCGCACTTGCCTTCGATAAAGATCACACCTTCCTGCTCAAACTCCACCGGCTCAACCATGCCCAGGTCGGCTTCCATACAGTTGTTACACCAGGTCTGGCTCAGGAAAGCATCCTGATCTTCTTTATCACGTGCGTAAAAATCGCGTTCGGTTCGTTCCATTGTGTTACTCCGGTTTTAATACTAAATGACCACATGATGGCATGAAATTATCGAGATATTTCCCGAAAATAACTGGCGACTATTCTACGCTGTATAACAAAGCCTGAATATGGACCTGTCTATGAATATCAAAAACCAGCTGATTCTGACCATCGTCGCCAGTACGCTCTGCGCGGTCATTCTCACGGCACTGGTTGGCAGTCAGACATCCATCAGTACCGCTCAGGAAGGTGCCGACGCACAGGTGATGCAAGCACTCATAAGTCGCCGCGATCTTAACAAAGCCAGCATCGAACGCTATCTGGCCACGCTGGAGTCGCAGCTGGTCACACTGAGCAGCAGCCCGCTGATACAACAGGCCAGCGTACTGCTGAAAACGGCTTTTTTTGATTACCCGCTGCAATATGGAGAAGCGCTGAACGAACAACCGCTGAAGAAATACTATGCCAACGATTTCAACGCCACCTTCGCACAACTGAATGATGGTAAAGACTCGCCACAGCAGCAGGTTTACGCCAGCCTGAGCGATAACGCCCGTTACCTGCAAAGCGCGTATATTTCCGGCAACAGCCATCCATTGGGGGCCAAATCAGAGCTGGATGCCCTCGGCAACGGCACCGAATACGACGAACTGCATCGCACCATTCATCCCTATCTGCGCCAGTTCCAGCAACGCTTTGGTTATTACGACGTATTCATTGCTGATGCTGATAGCGGACATATTATTTATTCTGTATTCAAAGAGCTGGATTTTGCTACATCGCTGCGCACCGGGCCTTACAAAGACAGCGGCATTGCCGCTGTGTTTAATAAAGCAATGGCATTGCCTGAGGGTGAAGTCGCTTTCAGCGATTTTGCCGTGTATCTGCCGTCTTACAATGCACCGGCATCTTTTATCGCTACTCCCATTTTCACCGATGGTAAACGCAGCGGAGTTCTTATTTTCCAGATGCCGGTGGATAAAATTAACGGCATTATGACCAACGACAGCCGCTGGGCAGAAGTTGGTTTTGGTCAATCCGGTGAAAGCTACCTGGTCGGTAACGACCTGACACCGCGCAGCCAGAGCCGCTTCTTGATTGAAGATAAACCCGCTTACCTGCAGGCCTTGCAGCAGTCGGGCTTACCCAAAACACTGTTAAATGAAATCGACCAGCGTAATTCCTCCATTGGTCTGCAACCACTGGACACCCCATCCGTCAGAAAAGCACTGCAGGGCGAAAGTGGCGTACACACCATCGATGATTACCGTGATGTGCCGGTACTGTCGGCGTATACCTATATCGACTTTGTTGGCACACGCTGGGCGCTGATCAGTGAAATTGATCGTGACGAGGCCTATGCCGCTGTCAGCACAATGACCACAACCCTTATGCGCAACAGCATTATTCTGGTTGTGGTGATGGCTGCACTGATGACGCTGATAGGAATATGGAGCGGCAACCGGGTTACACGCCCGATTGTCAACGTGGTCAACCGCATCCGTCAGGTGGCTGAACGCCGTGAACTCAATGCCACGTTCAGCGAACAGGGGGCAGCGGAATTTGTGCAACTTGGCCAGGCACTGAATCAACTGTTCCGTCAGCTGCAATCCTTTTTCGGTGAAATGCAGCAGACGGCTGATACCCTCAATCACCATGCGCAACAATTGCGGACCGCCAGCAACGAAACCGCAGACCAGGTAATGCAACAAAATGAAGAAGTGAATTCAGCGGCCACGGCCACGACCGAAGTCAGCGCTTCCGTCAGCGAAGTCGCCGGGCATGCCGAACTGGCAGCAGAAAACATGCGCAATACCCGTGACCGGGTGAAAGAAAGCCATGAAATGTCCAACACTGCCCGCGCCACCATTAATAAACTGCAACAGAATATGACCCAATCCATCGGCGGCATGGAGCAACTGGCCCAAGAGAGTAAAGGCATTGGCGCCGTGCTGGATGTGATTCAGACCATTGCCGAGCAGACCAACCTGCTGGCGCTGAACGCCGCCATCGAAGCGGCACGTGCCGGAGAACAAGGACGGGGATTTGCAGTTGTTGCTGACGAAGTCCGTACACTGGCTTCCCGCACCGCACAAAGTACCGAAGAAATTCGTAATAAGATTCAGTCATTACAACAGTGTGTCAGCAGCGCCCAGCAAGCCATGAGCACCTCACAGGAAGGCACCGACGACAGTCTGGATAAAGTCGAAGGAACCGCACGATTAATGGACGAAGTATCAACGCTGATTGATCAGATGGAAGAAATGAGCGCGCAGATTGCCACCGCCGCCGAAGAACAAAGCAGCGTCACCACAGAAATCAGCCGCAATATTACCCACGTAAAAGATCTGTCCGATAACATCCTGGATGCAACGGCGATGATTCAGAATTCCAGTACCGATCTGGATACCATTACCGTTACTATCCGCAATCAGATTGGGGAATTTAAATTCTGATTGTCTGAGCACCATCGTTATCCGTCGTGCAGCGGTCATACTGCTGTGCGACGCAAAAAATGCTGCTCTCTTCTTTGGATCATATCCACTTCGCGCTAAAAAATATCCGTCTGGCACAAATGACTCTGCGCAACCGCGGGCTTTATCTGCATTCTAAGGCGGACACTCTTAACGACGACGCCACGGAGCACCCATGATCACGCTGCATCACCTGAATAATTCACGCTCACAACGCATTATCTGGTTACTGGAAGAGCTGGGGGTCGATTACGACATCAAACGCTATGAACGTGACAGTAAAACATCACTGGCGCCCGCCAGCCTTAAAGCCATCCATCCACTGGGTAAATCGCCGGTGATCACCGACGGTGAGCAGACCATTGCCGAATCCGGCCTGATTATCGAATATTTAATCCGCAATTATGGTAAAGAGCGCTTCCTGCCGGAAGAAGGTTCTGCGCCATACTGGCAATACCTTTACTGGCTGCACTATGCCGAAGGCTCTCTGATGCCATTGATGGTGATGTCATTGATTTTCAATAAAATCAAAACCGCCCCGATGCCATTTTTTATTAAGCCGATCGCCCGTGGCATTGCTGATAAAGTAATGCAGAGCTACGTTGGCCCCAATGTGCTGAATAACCTGCGTTATATTGAGCAGCATCTGGGCAGCACCCCATGGTTTGCCGGAGAGCAGATGACCGGCGCCGATTTTCAGCTGATTTTTCCATTAGAAGCCGCCTTAAACCGCGGCAGTTCCGCCAACGATTATCCGAATATCAGCGCCTGGGTAAAACGCGTGCATGCACTGCCCACTTACCAGACCGCGCTGCAAAAAGGCGGACCTTACGATTACGCCTGAGCAGTAGACAATCGCTGATCAAAATCGCTGAAAACAATCGTTAAAAGCAAGGGCAGACCGCCAGGGCTGTTAGCCGTGGCTGTCATGCCTTGCCGGGCACCGCTATAATCAGTTCTGATTTTTCCTCTGGAGTGCTTATGCCCGGTTTTCTGCAACGCCACTTTCCACGCCTGTCTGTCTTTCTTAAACCCGGCCTGTTGGCATTACTTATTGCTGGTTGCGCCACCGCCGGCATTGGCTTCAACGCTGACGAACTGTTTGGCAAAACCGTCATTAGCGATCGCCGCGCTGAGGTCAACAGCGCACCTGCACGCCACTATCGTGAAGAAATACGCCCCATTCTGGAAAACCGCTGCGTGGTCTGCCACGGCTGCTATGACGCCCCCTGCCAGCTTAAATTATCGTCTGCGGATGGCATTATGCGTGGCGCCAACAAAACGAAGGTATATGACGGCACCCGGATTCTGGCCAGTGAGCCCACGCGTCTCGGCATTGATGCTCAAACGACTGAACAATGGCGCAATAAAGACTTTTTTCCGGTTATCAATGAACGTTCCCAAACGCCAGACATTAACCTGCAAAACAGCGTGCTGTATCAAATGCTGGCTTTAAAAGCGAACAACCCGATGCCGGCAGACAAAATTCTTGACGATGACGATTTTGAACTGGGCCTGAACCGCAGCCAACAGTGTCCGACCCAGGAAGAATTCGCCCAATTTGCCGATGAACATCCGCTTTGGGGGATGCCGTATGCTCTGCCAGCGCTCAGTAACGATGAATATTCAAAGCTCACAGGCTGGCTTAAAAGCGGTGCAGCACTGTCAGTCGATCTCCCCTTGCCAGATTCATTACAGGCCGAAATTGAACACTGGGAAGCGTTCCTGAATCAGGATAATTTAAAGCAGCAACTGGTCAGCCGTTATATCTACGAGCATTTGTTTCTTGCCAGCCTGTATTTTTCTCCGCAGCCATTATTCCGCAATCAGCAGCCCAACAAACGGCCTGAATACTTTTTCAAACTGGTACGCTCTGCCACACCTCCGGGCCTGCCGATCAGTCCGGTAGCAACACGCAGGCCATATGATGATCCTCAGGTTAAGCGGGTTTATTACCGCCTTATGCGTGACAGCAGCAGCGTTGTTGCCAAAACCCATATGCCCTATCGCCTGAATAACGAACGGATGGATTGGATTAAAGCCCTGTTTATTGAGCCTGAATACGACGTTGATCATCTGCCCGATTATAAACCGGAAACCGCAGCCAATCCGTTTATCGCCTTCGCACAGCTTCCGGTAAATGCCCGCTACCGCTTTATGCTGGAAGAAGCGGAATACATCATTACCGGATTTATTAAAGGGCCTGTCTGCCGCGGTCAGGTTGCTCTGAATGTAATCGACGATCATTTCTGGGTATTTTTTGTCGATCCGAAAATGCAGGAAGATGCAGGCTACAGCCAATTTCTGATTGATCAGAGTGAGAACCTGCGTCTGCCAGGCGAAGCGGAAAGTAACTCCGGTATTATTGCCAACTGGTTACGTTACTCCAATTTGCACAACGAATACCTGGATGCCAAAAATGCCGCGCTGCGGGAAAAATTTCCGGATGGCCAACCGGTCGACCTGAGCCTGATCTGGCCGGGTAATGACAGCGTGTACAGCAACTCAAATTCGGCGAATAGCAATATTCATAATCCTAATGCCGCTTTAACTATTTTCCGCCATTTTGACAGCTCTACCGTGGTGAAAGGTATGGTCGGCCAGCATCCCAAAACCGCGTGGGTGATTAATTATTCATTACTGGAACGCATTCATTACCTGCTGGTCGCTGAATTTGATGTTTATGGCAATATCGGCCATCAGCTGATGACCCGCCTGTATATGGATTTTCTGCGCATGGAGGGTGAATTCAATTTCCTTGCGCTGCTGCCGCAGAAAGAGCGTCTGCGTCTGGCCGACTACTGGTACCGCGACGCTTCTGACAGCGTTAAAAAACACCTGGTCAACTACCAGAACCATATTCTGACCGATCCGGCCATCGAATATCACAGCCAGAATCCACAGGCCGAGTTGTACGAAAAACTGCGCCAGCGCCTGCAGCCGGTTTTGGAAACGAAATACAACCTTGCCCGTCAGCTGATGCCACAACACCTGAATACCCTTAATGGCATTAACCGTGTTCAGGGAAAGGCAGCAACATTGATGCCTGAAATATCGCTGTTATTACTGGAAAATATGCAAGGGGACAGCCAGGTATTTACCCTGATGCGCAACAGCGGTCACAGCAATCTGACCGGCCTGCTGTATGAAGAAAACAACCGTCTGCCGCAGGAAGATTATCTGACTCTGGTGCCCGGTATTATCGGCGCCTATCCGTCGGCATATTACCGCGTCTCGTCATTCCGCCTGAAGGATTTTGTCAGTGCCGTGGCGGGCCTGAAAGACGAAGACGATTACGAAAAACTGGCAGACCGTTTTGCTGTGCGCCGCACCGATGCACAGTTTTGGGCGCACAGCGATCAGGTACATGAGTGGTATTTACGCAATGATCCGCTGAATGCCGGACTGCTGGATTATAACCGTCTGGAAAATCGCTAAGCTGCTCAGCCCGCAGCAAACAAGAATCGTTGTTTGCTGTCTCTCGGTGTCAGACCCGACCAGCGTTTAAACGCGCGGCGAAAATTGGTGGTGTCATTAAAATTCAGATAATGCGCCACCTGCTCGTTGGTCCAGCCGTTAATGTGAAATAAATACAGGCACACATGCAGCCGTGCCTGATCCTGTAATTGCTGAAAATGGCAGTGGTGTTTATGCAGTTTCCGCTTAAAAGTTGCCGGGCTCATGGCAAAAGCCTGAGCCACTTCGGGCAGGCTCTGCGGCGCACGTAACTGCTGAGTCAGATAGTGGTATACCGCTTCATTAAATCCGTTCATCGCCACGTCCTCACCGATCAGTAACTGCGCTTCACGCAACGCAACCTGATAAGCCGTTGCAGAACCCCGAGGCCAGGCTTTTTGCAGCCAGTGTTTTTCAATCATCATCACATCCACACCCACTGAAAAGTGCAGATCCGGGCCCAAATACACCTGATATTGCTCGTCCTGTTCAGGCTGCGCATAGCTGAAGCCATAGCGCCAGGGTAAGGTTTCCTGCGCCAGCCAGCGGCTCATGGCGGTTAAACCGGTCATTGCCGTTTCCACCATAAAACGCCGTTCATCCTGCAGACCGCACGCATCCAGCCACTGCACGTAACAATAACGCTCGTCCTGATAAATACGGGGAACCAGCAGTGGTGATAAAAACCGTCGGTAATCTACCAGCGCCTGCAGCGCCCGCTCCAGATCCGGAGCATTGGCCAATAATTGACTGAATACGCCGTAATGTCCGGGCCACAAACTGTCTCCCCAGCGAAAGCTGAGGTCTTCTTGCGGTAATAATTTCCGCCCGTTTGTAATTAACTGCTGTAATTGCGCGGGTGAAAGGTAATGACTTCCGGTCAGAATATCCTCATAAAAAAGACCGCTGCCGCGCAGTATTTTATGGCTGGAAATATCGCGTGCCAGCAACAGGTCAAGCAGCAGCGCCGGCTGATGATGAGCGGCAATAAACCGCTCGTCACGCTCATACCAGCGACCGCAATACATCGTCATGCAGCCAGAAAACAGCCATGCTGACGCTGTGCCGTCAGCAAGGCCTGATTTACCCGCTCAATGCTCCGGGCAGGCAGATCGCCGGGGCGACATTCAGTCAGGCCAATGCTGATGCGTTGATAGAGTGTTTCTCCGGTGTGGCTGTGTTTAAAGGCAAAATGCTGTACCGCCAGTTCTAATTCCTGTGCCAACTGCAATGCGGCCTCGCCTTCGGTACCGGGCAACAACAATGCGAAACGGTCGCCGGCATAACGGCAGATCAGATCGCTCTGACGCAGATTCAACAACAGCAGTTCAGCAATTTCGCGCACCAGACGGTCCCCTTCACGATGACCAAAACGACGGTTAACACTGCTGAAATCGTTAATATCAACCATCATCAGCGTCATCGGCCGGGTGCTGTTTAAATGCAGTTGTAATTGCTCTTTTAAATAATCAGCACGCCCGAGTTGGGTCAGGCCATCAATAAAACGATGCTCGCGGAATAATCGCTCACGTTTGGCCAATTGCCGGTTAATCGACAGTTGCTCACTGTGCCAGTGAAATAAACCGTAGGTTAATAGTGCAATCCCGACCGGCATAGCAACCGATTCCAGCCAGGCGTCCCACCACTGCTCTGCAGGAATACGGATAAATTCATCCAGATTATCCTGCCACATTGCCAGAAAAATAAATCCCAACCCCAGCGTCAACAGATCAGTTACCCTGCCCGCCGGGCGACTGCCCAGAATCAACAGCATCCAGATGGCCACCGCAACCGCACTGCCGCCCTCACCTAAAACATCCAGCCAATCAATTTCACGCCAGTGTTTGGCATCACCAACCATTACCGACGCTATAACCGATGCCAACGCTAAACCAAAAACCAACAGTAATTTGCGCCGATGTAAAAACAACGTGCTGAACATAAATAATACCGGCTAATCAATAATGGCTGGCATAACTAGCAGGGCTTTATGACAACTGCATGACAAATCGAGATATGAACGTTAATGCGGCACAAATCACCCCGGGGGTTAATTCGGCTCAGTAAGGCGCAGCATTATTTGCGTTTATACCGGCAGTTTTTTGCCTATCACAATCTGTGGTTATTCCTGCCCTGAACGAGCTCAGCCATCCTGTAAACATCAACGCAAGCCTTAACCCTGATCGTCTGTTGCACAATGCTGACACCTCCTGCCGTTATCAGTCACAAGGGTTAAATCGGATCATTATCGGGCCGAAAGCCGCTGAAAACCGTGGTTTTCTGCTGCATCACCGATTGGCTGTCACAGAACCGTCATACGCTCTTTCTACCGTCGCGCCACCTGCTGCCCACCAGGATCTGTCGACAGGCCCTGGGGCAGATATAAAAACGATCGATAAAGAACGACATGGAGACGAGCATGAATTTTTGCATTAAGCCATTGGCGGCGATCATTGCCCTCAGCTGTGCGGCACTGGCCCAGGCCGATGGCAACCTCGAAGGGCGGATCAGCGACACCCGCAATCAAACCGTATACAGCGGCGCCGTTATCCGTCTGGAAATGCCGGGCGATGCCAGCATGAACCGTGAAGTACTGGCTGCCAAAGGTGGACGCTTTCGATTACCGCAGGTTCCGGCCGGTGATTATCTGCTGAGTACCGTGGTCGGTGGCAAGACCGTCGACAGCCGCACCATCACCATCCGCGATGGTGAAACCCTGACCGCCAATATTGTGCTGAACAACGCACAACAAGACGTAGAAGAAATTCTGGTGATTGGTCAGGCAGCACAAATGCAACGCGCCCTTGATCGCCAGCGTTACGCCGACAATATGATCAGCGTTATTAATGCCGATGCCATTGGTCAATTACCGGATGCCAACGCTGCCGAAGCCTTACAGCGGGTGCCGGGTTTATCCATCGAACGTGATCAGGGCGAAGGCCGTTTTGTCCGTATCCGTGGCATCAGCTCCGATTTAAACAGCGTGACCGTTAACGGTACGCAAATTCCGGCGCCGGAAGCTGGCAGTCGTTCAGTAGCCCTCGACGTAATTCCATCCAATTTGCTCAGCTCGCTGGTGGTCACCAAAACCCTGACGCCGGACATGGATGCCAATGCCATTGGTGGTGCGGTTGAAATCAACAGTATCTCAGCGCTCGACCGTGAAGGGGCATTTTATTCCGCCGCCACGCAGCTGAGTTATGACGAACAGAGCGAACACACGAATCCGGCTTATTCCGTTGCTGGCGGTAATACCTTTGATTTCGGTCATGACCGTCGTTTGGGGGTTGCTGCTGCACTGAGTTTTGATAACCGCAAATTTGGCTCAGATAACGTTGAAACCGGTGGTGCCTGGGATTTTGATAACGGCGCAAAACTCGAAGAACTGGAACAGCGTGAATACAGCATTGAGCGTGAACGCTTAGGGGCGGCACTGAACCTGGATTACGAGCATGGCGTTAATCACAGTTTTTATATGCACAACCTGTACAGCAAATTCAGCGATAACGAACAGCGGGTTGCCAACGAAATTGAATTTGCCGATGCCATTGCTCAGGGTGAAAGCAGCGATGCTGAAGTCGTTCGCTCGCTGAAAGATCGTGAAGAAACGCAAAAAATTGTCTCCTCAACCCTGGGCGCCAATCATTTTATCGGTGACTGGACCGTGGAATATAAAGTCGGCATCAGCAAAGCCTCTGAAGATGAACCCGACACCATCGCCGGCGCTGATTTTGTCAGCACCGCTGATATTACCGGCCTCAGCTTCAGCAACAGCCGTAAACCACGCATTAACGCTCCTTCCGCATTTTATGATCCGGCCCAATACGAGCTGGATAAAATCGAGCGTACACGCAGCTATACCGAAGACAAACAGACCATGGCACAGCTGGATATCACCCGGGATTTTGATCTGGCGGATTATCCTGCACTGGTAAAGTTTGGTGCGAAAACCAAAATGCGTGAAAAATCTCAGGATGCCGATACCTGGAAATATAAAGACCTGTCAGAAGACAGCTCTGTTTCGATGAGTGATTTCGCCAGTGGCGAACGCGATTACAGCCTGGGACGTTTTGGGCCGGGAATTTCCAGCAATAAAGTGCGCAGCTATATGGCAACCCTGGATCGTGCCGACGCATTCGATGATGAAGATTCCGTACTGGAAGACTACGACATCGACGAAGATATCAATGCCGGTTACCTGATGGGTCGTATTGATGCTGACGAACTGCGGGTTATTGCCGGTGTGCGTTATGAGCAAACCAAAATCAGCGCGCGCGGTAATGCCCTGAACCAGAGCGATGAACTGGTTACCGTTAAAAAAGACAACGACTACAGCCATGTACTGCCATCGGTACAGGCACGCTGGCAGCTGGCTGACAGTACTCAGGTACGTGCCGCCTGGACCAACGCCGTCGTTCGCCCGACCTTTGAACAGATGCGTCCGAACTTTACCGATGACGGCAGCGAAGCAGAACTGGGTAACCCGGATCTGAAAGCACTGGAAGCGGCCAACTTTGACCTTGGTATCGAACATTTTATGGGCAGTGCAGGTACTTTGTCGGCCTTTGTTTTCCGTAAAAAAATCGACAATTTTATTTACGAAACCGATCTGGCAGGCTCTGCTGACTACGCCGCGTATGACGAGGTGATTACTTTCCGTAATGGCGATCAGGCTACGCTGAACGGTCTGGAACTGGCGTTTTCCCACAAACTGGACATGCTGCCAGCACCCTTTAATGGCTTGCTGCTTGCGGCCAACACCACCTTTACCCGTTCAGATGCAACGGTTTCAGCTTATGACAGCGGCACACTACTGCAGCGTGATATCAGCCTGCCGAATCAATCAGACGTTACCGGCAACTTTATTATCGGTTACGAAAATGAGCGCCTGAGCATGCGTCTGGCAACCAACTATAAATCGGAATATCTGGCCGAAGTCGGCAATCTGGAAAACAGCAAAGGGGATGTTTACCAAAGCGCCCAGACCCAGCTCGATTTTAATGCCTCTTACAAAATGACCGAGCAACTGAAACTCAGTTTTGAAGTCGCCAATATTACCGACGAGCCGTATTACGCCTACGTCAATAAAGAACGCTACAACGCACAGTATGAAGACTACGGTCCGACCTACCGTGTAGGTATCAGCTACACCAGTTTCTGATTGTCAGAAGCCAGCCGGACCTGTTATGGGTCCGGTTTTTAACGTGCTGATTACTACCGAATGCCGTTCACACCGATGCACAACGATATAAAGAGAAAGACTTAATTTATGACTATCCGTAACCTTAACCGCGCTCTGAGTACTGCCACACTGTCTTTGCTGCTCGCCGCCTGTGCCAGTAACGACCTGCCTGAAACCACGGGTCATCTGCCCCGTCTGCCCTCTGCGACACTGTCGGCAAGTATGCTGCCAGTTAGCGCTGAACAGGCCATTCTGATCAGCAGCGAAGGCGATGCCACGCAGAAATACTGGCTCAGTACCGGGCCGGACAACGGTATTCAATTGCAGGACAGCCGCTTTACCCTGCTGGATAAAAAAGACATTCAGGCTGAATTCATAGACCAGCGCCGTGATCAGCAAGGCACGCTGTTTGTCAGTATCGATAAAGAAAATAACCGCCCGGTCAGCTACCGCATAAAAAACCAGCATATTACCGACCTGGCGTTTGGTCAGGCACTGACCTACCCGATTGAAGGAATCTGCCTGTATCAACCGGTTGGTTCACCACTGCAGTTATTTGTACTCGACGAGCAACAAATGGCGCACCAGCTGTTAATTAAAAGCGACGGTAACGTGTTAACTCAGCAAGAAATCCGCCGTTTTCCGTTGCCACCCAACAGTGAATACTGTGTCGTCGACGATGTCAGCGAACAGCTGTTTGTCAGTGAAGAAAATGTTGGCGTCTGGGCTTACAGCGCCCGTGCAGAAAGCGAAGTGAGCCGTCAGGTAGTTGATCTGGTACAACCGTGGGGGCAGTTGCACAGCAACGGCGGTCCGTTAGCCATCAGCCAGGGACAATTATTTATTGCCGAGTTGGGCGGCAATATTCTGCACCACTACCCTTTACTACAGTCTGGCAGCGAACAGGCGACCGGTTCAGGTCGCGCGGTTATTCTCGGGCAGGCGTTGGCCAGCGACAACCTGCGTACAGGTATTAACAGCGACGGTACGACCCGTCTGATTATTCTGGATGATGACAGCGGCCAGTTATTCAGCAGCAGTATTCACCTGCCACAACAGGCACGCCAACAAGAAAGCATCCGTAATATTGCCGCTCAGGCAGAAACAACACCGGTACGGAAAACCGGCGATGCCGCCGACGATCCGGCCATCTGGGTTAATACTCACTCAGCAGAAAACAGCCGTATTTTAGGCACCAATAAAAAATTCGGTCTTTATGTTTATGATCTGAATGGTCAGGAGCTGCAGGAACTTCAGGCCGGACGGGTTAACAATGTCGATGTGCGCCAGGGCTTTACCTTTAAAAACCAGCCTGCGGATATTGCTGCAGCCAGCCAGCGTGACCGCCAGGCCATTGCGTTATTTCATATTGATCCGTCAAACGGACATGTCAGTGCCACGACAGAAATCACCACCACTCTGGATAATGTTTATGGCCTGTGCATGTACAAAAACCTTAAAGAACAGTTTTTTGTTTTTATTAACGATGAGGACGGGCGCTTTGAGCAATATGAAATTACCGATTCAACCACTGGCTGGAATGGTAACAAAGTGCGTGAATTCCGCGTCAATTCCCAACCCGAAGGCTGTGCTGCTGATGATATAAAACAGCGGTTATTTCTGGGTGAAGAAGATGTCGCTATCTGGACCATTGGCGCAGAAGCCGATGCAGGAACAACACTGACCCAGGTTGCAGCAGCTTCCGACATTTTGGTCGCCGATATCGAAGGTATGGATATTTACCGCAGCGGTAAAGAAGCCTATCTGGTGGTTTCCAGCCAGGGCAACGACAGCTATTTGCTTTATCAGGCCGAAGCACCCTATGAATATACTGGCCGCTTCCGCGTGGGTATTAATGCAGAAAAAGGCATTGATGGCGCTTCCGAAACCGATGGTTTAACCGTTACCTCAGCCAATCTGGGCGCGAAATACCCGCAAGGCATGCTGGTTGTGCAGGATGGACGTAATTTCCTGCCGGAAGAGAATCAGAACTTTAAATATGTGAACTGGCAGGATATTCAGACGCTGATTCAGCCTGTACTCCAACCCTAACCGCGCACTGAAAAATCACGGGCCTGATCACAGGCCCGTTTTTTTATACCAGCCTGCGCCGGTTGGCCAGCGTCACAAGCAGTGCCAGAGACAACAGCCAGAACAGACTCAACGCCCCACCGCCGTTATTGCCGGATGAGTTATTGCCGGCAGCCGTACTGTTCTTTTCAATACGATACGTTGCCTGTAACAGCTCCGAAGTATTGCCCTCAGTATCAACGGCAATTGCTTTAAGCTGTGCGGATTCAGTCAACAGCACTGTACCACCATTATCCAGCACACTGCCGGTATTAATATCCGGGCTGCTGCTATCGAGCGTATAACGGATACTGACATCCTCACTGGCACTGTGGATAGTAACGGTTTGAGCAACAGAATAGGTTCCTGCCGGAATATCAAACACCGGTGTTGCGATAAAAACAGTGTCAGGTTCAATGGCACGGAATTCAACACTGACCGAGCAATCCGCCATCAGCGCACTGATCGTATAGCTGGTACCGGATAATTCGCCATCGCAGCCAGTGACAGCCGCTAACTGATAGCCATCATCAGCATTGATAATAAGACTGACATCCGCTCCCGCAGCGATGGTTATCAATGCCGGTGTTACCGTACCGCCTCCGGTCACGTTACTGGTAACGGTATAAAAAATAGCTTCAAATACCGCAGTTACCGTACAGTCGCCAGACAGATTATTAATACGATAAATATCCCCCAGCAACGAGCCATCACAGCCATCAATGCTGGTAAGCCGGTAACCGGGCTCCGGTGTTACCGTTAATTGCAGGTTACTGCCTTCCTGTACGAGTTTCAGCTCTGGCGTCAGTGCTCCCTGACCTTCTGCAACGGTATTAACCGTATAAAGAATCGCAGCCATCTGGGCGATGACCGTACAATCAGCGGCAATATTATTAATCTGATAAAGATTGCCGTTTAATTCACCATCGCACCCCATCACATTCTTAATACGGTAATGTGCATCCGGTACAACGGTCAGCGTAGTATTGCCCCCCTGCACCAGTGAAGTGGTAGCCGGAGACACTTTTCCGCTTCTGATTGGCGCAGCCGTAATATCATAAAAGGTCGGAGATAATGTCAGCTGTCGCTGGTAAGCCTGCGCCCAGTTAACGCCGTCGTCGGATACCCAGATATCTTTTTCCGGACCATTGGTTGGTGTTCTGCCGGCAATTTTCCACATCCTTTTCTGACCGGTCAGAGGGTCCGTAAATACTTCCAGCCCATAACGGCTGGCAAATACAAATGCCCCGCGTTCAAGACGCTTCTGCCAGTTTTCACCATCCGCAGACGACCAGATATCGCCCAGAGTAGTCCCCATAAAGAAACCACCCATCAGCCAGATCTTTTCAATACCATCCACAGGATCGGTAAAAACGGCGGTCCGGTGATGAGCTCTGCGTGAAAACGGGCTGGTCTCTTTTACCTGAACCCAGTTAACCGCATCCGTTGATGACCAGATATCATGCTTGTAGTCGTCAAACCTGTCTTCACCACCCGTTCCCCCACCAATCAACCAGAGTTTCTTTTCGTGGGTTACCGGGTCAGGAAAAACAACTACCTGATGGGATAATCGTGGCGGGAATGCAGCGCTGCTGGTTTCTTCGACCCAGTTCCTGCCATCGACCGATGACCAGACGTCGTTAAGAATCCCGAAAAAATGTATACCAGCCATCGAATAGTTAAAACCACCGCCAATTAACCACAGTTTGTCTTTGCCTGTTACCGCATCAGGAAAAACAACTATCTGGGTCTGATCACGACGCTGGAAATGCTCCGAAGTCGGGTCTGTCGGATAAGCCTGAGTCCAGTTAACACCATCTACTGACGACCAGACATCATTAAAAGGGACTCCGTCCCAGGTCATCCCGGCTGTCAGCCATAGTGTTTCCTCGCCGGTTTCAGGGTCAGGAAAAGAGACTACCGAATGTCCGGCACGGCCCCTGAAGGCAGCATGGGCGGTTTCCAGTGTCCAGGAAACACCATCGCCGGATGACCAGACATCATTGTCGAAAGTACTGCGGGTACGGCCACCAATAACCCAGATTTTATTTTTAAACTTTACCGTCGCATGACCAAAACGTACCGGCATTTCAGTCAGATGCTCTCCGGCTGTCACACCGAACTGGTCACTGAAAAAACTGCCTTGCTGAAAACGGTAATAGCCGGTCTGATTTAACTGCGCAGCGGTGTCGGTAATAATATTACTGTTGCTGCCATCACGGCTGAAAATATCCATCTGTCCGGCGTTGCAGGCAGCATAATTTTCACTGTCGCAATTATTGTCGCTGCTGCGATAAAATTTCAGTCCATCAATAATATCCGCACCCGCCGAATGATCGCTGAGCTGGACAGCCGTTGAGTCAGCACCAATAAACGCCGTCAGCGTCAGGTTTTTCTCAACCACTTTTTCAGCATAAGCAGGAACAGACGGCAGCAGTGTGGTTAAGCACACCACGCAGGCAAGAAATAAAGAGGCAGACCTGTGCTCAGGCAAACAAAAGGCGCTCATATCACAGGACTCATCAGAATAATGCCTGACGATAAGCGAATACTGATACAAGCTATACCAGCCAAAAGGTTGAAAGATGTAACCAGAATGGATGAAATGCCTGGCAAGCCTCTGACACTGACCGCCGCGACACCCTATCGATGGTCAGTCGGCGGTCAGTCAGCCGGCGGAAATCAACGGTAAATTTTCTCCGCCCACTCCGTCAGACCTGACGCCACACTGCCAAAATGGTCACCATCCAACAGTGGAATATCACCAAATACCCGGGCAACAGCCTCGCGGATAACCGGCGAACGGGCACTGCCGCCAGTCACAAAAATAAGATCCGGCTGCACGCCGGCCTGAGCAACCGCTTCCTGCATTAACGCCATAATGCGTTGCAGCGGACGCTCAATGGCCTGTTCAAGCTCTGTGCGCTGAATATGGGTATTCAGCCCGGCTTCAATATAATCCAGTACTACACAGGTGTTATCGCTGTCGGATAAGGCAATTTTGGCATTTTCTGCGCTGCGCACCAGTTGCTGATTCTGCTTGTTATCACGCAGGCGGATTAACCGGGCAATGAGTTCCGGCTGTAAACAATCACGCTGTAATTGTTCAAGGTAGAGTCCGGTTTCGAGGCTGCTGAAACGGCCAAGGGCGCCGACATCGTTGGTGCATACGGCATCGAGGAAGGTTTTGGTGGGCATCGGCTTACCGCTTTTTAATGGCGCGGTCATGCCGAACAGTGGCATCAACTGTTTACCCGCCAGCTGAATATCCAGATCGTTCCCGCCGACCCGCTCACCACTGTGGCCAAGAAAATCCGCCTTGCGTTCACTGCGCCCGCGGTGATCCGGCCCCATGCGCACCAAGGCACAGTCAGACGTACCACCACCGATATCGACCACCAGCACGGTTTTATTGTCTGTAAGATTGCGTTCAAAACTTAAACCTGCAGCGATCGGCTCGTATAAAAATTCAACCTGCTGAAAGCCACTGCGTTTTGCTGCGGCGGTTAAAATAGCCAGCGCCTGCTGGTTACTTTGTTCGGCGCTGTTATCGCTGATGCGTGAGCCCTGAAAATTCACTGGCCGGCCAATAACGGTATGGGTAAGCGTTTTTCCGCAAGCCTGCTCAGCACGCTGTTTTACCGTCTGCATCATGGCGGTGACGATATCTTCAAAAAAATGCACAAATTCCGGCCGTAAACCGCTGGCACCTAAAAAGGATTTCGGTGATTTAACAAAATAGCCTTCTTCCGGATCGGCAAAATAATGAGCAAAGGCCTGATGACCAACAAACATCACCTGCTCATCGTTGCTTAACTCCAGCTCACGGCGGGCACGCAGTGCCTGCTGTAACTGCACTTTGCGGCTGAGCAGAAAATCATCACGCAGCATGCCTGCAGGCAGCCCCAGACCGACCTGCTCGCAGATTAATTCACGGCCCAGCGCATACAGCGCCGATGGCATAAAGGTTTTTTCGCCGTCGACCGGCAGCAGATTGACACGATCCTCTGTCATCACACCGATAGCACAATTGGACGTGCCATAGTCAAAACCACAGATCATAAAACCCCCGCTGCCAAAAAGCGGCGCAAGGTAGCACAGGGCGGAGAGGAAAAGGAAGGAAGTCGGAGAATGGCTGCCGCTAAAGACAGCCACAAAAATCAGCGGCGCTGACGCCAGGCACTGTAACGGGCATGCACACCACGGGTCAGCATGCTGGAATAATTTTCCAGAATATCAACGCCCACCAGAATCGCGACCACCAGCAACGCCAGTTTGATACCCACCAACGGACTGGCGACCGCGACACAGATACCAATCGCGGCCAGCGCCCAGATGGTCGCGGCTGACGTAACGCCAAGTACCATACCATCTTTGGCCAGCATCACCCCGGCCCCCAGAAAACCTACACCGGTTACCACCTGACCAATAATACGCGAGGCATCGGTAGCATCCGTGGTGACCGCCTGAGATAAGGCAATAAACACATAGGTGCCAAGCACAATCAGCGATGAAGTACGGATACCCACCGGCTTGCCCCGCAGCTGGCGCTCAAGGCCTACAATAGTACCTGACAACAAACAGGCGGCAATTGCCGGCCAGCTCAGCGGATCAACACTCAGAAATTCAGTCAGCGTCATCGATAACCTCCGTTATTAACCCCGAGTTTAGCAGCGCTGATTGTGGAGAGAAAAGCTGGTGCTGTATTGTTTCTGCAATCGTTACTCCCGGCTACAAAAGCGCTATAGGATCACCCGCCTTAAAGCCGTACAATAGAGCGTTCATTCTTCCTACCGGATACCGCCATGAACGATCAGGTCAATTACCAGAACAACCCGCTGCACGGGGTCAGTTTAAAAAATCTGCTGATTGAACTTGTTGATCATTATGGCTTTGAAATCCTCCATGCTTATCTGAATATCAACTGTTTTAAAACCAAGCCGAGCATTGAATCCAGCGTAAAATTCCTGAAAAAAACCGACTGGGCGCGGGAAAAGGTAGAAGCTTTTTATCTGTATCAGTTTAAAAGCCTGCCCAAAGCCTCGGGTAAACAATTTGCCCTGCCTCCGCGTGACCGCATAATTCCGGCCGACCAGACTCCGGGCGAACCTGCGGTACTGAGTCTGGAAGACGCCGAGCGTTTGCGGGCCAAACAGGCAGAAAAAACAGCGGCCTTTGGCCGTGGCGGACGTCCGCAGCGTTCAGGCCAACATCATAGTCAGCGTTCCGGACAACAGTCCTCAGGGCGCCCTGCCGCCCGCTCTGAACAACGATCGCCTGCGCGCAGTCAACGTGATGAGACTACCGATAAACACGATAAGCCGGCGCCTGGCACTAAGGTTGATCCCTGGGCTAAAGCAAAAAAAGCTGCCGAATAGGCAGCTTTTTCAGAGCACGATAATACGAACACTTTGCTTATTTCAGCAGCGCTTCAATATCGTCATCACTGGGGATGGTAAAACTGGAGTTGGAGCTGATGATCTGCCCTTCGCGGTTAATCAGGTATTTGTAAAAATTCCACTTCGGTGCTGTGTCCTGGCGGGCTACTTCTTTAAACAGCGGATGAGCGTTATCGCCTTTGACCGGCACGGTCGCCAGCATGGTAAAGCTGACACCAAAATTCTCGAAGCAAATGGTCGCCGCTTCTTCTTCCGACTTGGCTTCCTGATCAAACGAATCTGACGATACGCCAATCACCACCAGACCACGGTCTTTGTATTTTTCGTGAATGGCTTCAAGATCGCCAAACTGCTTGGTGAAACCGCAATGGCTGGCGGTGTTGATTAACAGCACCGGTCTGCCCTGCACCACTTCACACAGATCCAGCGTTTTGGAACTGTGCAGCTTTTTCATTTTATGCTGAAAAATCGGTGCACAGGCATTGCCCTCAGCGGTGGTAGTAAAAGCACTGCGATCAATGGCAACCGCCTGGGTTGAACAGGCGCTGACGCTGAGCAGCAAAGCGCTCATGGCGAGTCGTTTAAGCAGGGGAATAACAGTCATGGTGCTCTCCGCAGGAAAGGGTTGATGTCACAGAACACCAACACTATACAAAACCTATACAACAAGCAATGAACGCACACACCGGCGAGCTTACTCCATCGCCTCTCGCAGCGCTTCATCCAACTCATTCGGCTCGACCAGCAGCGCTTCTTCTTTCAGGTTCGGGAACACCACCAGATAGGTTTCATCGGCGCTCAGGCCCGGTGTCCAGCGCTCCAGCCAGACATCCAGCGCGACGGCTTTGGGGGCGCAATCTTCCCACTCGCCGGTTGCCCACTCAGCGGCATAATCGGCATGGGGCCAGATGGGCAGACAGTTGTCGCCTTCGGAGGTCAGGGTTACCCAGCCTTCGTCGTTGGCCAGACTCCAGATTTCGCCGTTCGCCACGACTTTGTCAATAAAGTGCTGATAGCGCTGATGGTTCGACAATTTCAGGCTGGCCTGATGTTCTTTCGGACTGAGGGGATAACTCATAGCATTCTGCCTTAAGGCCTGACGTAAAAAAGCGCACTATAAGGACTCATGCAGGTTAAGTCATCACCGACTTGCGGCGGGCGAACAAAGCCTTCGCTTTTTATACATTGAGCTTCTGTTCCAGATAATCCGCTAACAAACGCACCTTGGGTGAGAGATGGCGACTTTGCGGATAAATTGCCCAGATTCCTTCATTAACCGGCCGGATGGCCGGTAACAGACTGATCAATTCAGCGCGCTGAATGTGCGGCAACACGTAGTAGTCCGGCAGCTGCACGATACCAATCCCTTTTAAGGCGGCGTCCAGCAACGCCGGACCACTGTTGGCGCTGAGGCTGCCGCTGATGTGCACCACCCGTTCGCGGCCGTGTTCTTTAAAGCGCCAGTAATCGAGGGTTCCTGCCAGACAGTTATGCTGCTTCAGTTCCGCCAGTGAATGCGGCTCACCATGGGCCGCCAGATACGCCGGTGCGGCACAGGTGTACTGCTCACGCGACGCCAGCCGACGCGCCACCAGCCGGTCATCATCCAGCTTGCCGAGACGCACCGCCATGTCATAACCGCCATCAATCAGATCAAGCTTCTGGTTAGTAAGCAGATACTGCAGCTGAATCTGTGGATACTGCAGAGCAAAATCATTCAGCAAGGGCGCAATATGACGTTCGCCATAACTCATCGGCGCAGTGATGCGCAGCTTACCCTGCGGCGTGGCCTGCAGATTGCTGAGTGCCAGCTCCGCCTCGGCCAGACCGTCAAGCACCAGGCGACAATGCTGATAATACAACTGCCCCGGTTCGGTTAACGCCACCCGCCGCGTGGTACGGAACAGCAACTCACTGCCCAACCGCTGTTCCAGCGCCCGCACCTGACGGCTCACCTGCGCGGTAGACAACCCAAGCTGCACCGCCGCTGCGGTAAAACTGCAGGATTCCGCCACCGCCACAAACTCACGGATTCCCTCCCACTGGGGGATTGATTGCATCTTTTTCGCCCGATTATTACCAATGTGTAAAAGTGATTTTATAACCAGCGGGATTATCTCACCAACAGAAATGATTACACTGCCTGTTCAGAATTTTTTACCCACCACCTTTGCTGTTGGAGATACACCATGACCGCAGAAACCATTACCTGCCGCGCCGCCATTGCCTGGGGCCCGGGCCAGCCGTTATCCGTCGAAGAAGTTCAAGTAGCGCCACCCAAGGCTGGTGAAGTGCGTGTGCGCATCGTTGCCACCGGCGTCTGCCATACCGATGCCTTCACCCTGTCCGGTGAAGACCCTGAAGGTATTTTCCCGGCCATTCTCGGCCACGAAGGCGGCGGTATTGTGGAATCCATTGGTGAAGGCGTAACCAGCGTTGCCGTTGGCGACCATGTGATTCCGCTGTACACCCCGGAATGTGGCGAATGTAAATTCTGCCTGTCGGGTAAAACCAACCTGTGTCAGAAAATCCGTGCCACCCAGGGCAAAGGCCTGATGCCGGACGGCACCAGCCGCTTCTCGCAAAACGGCAAAACCATTTATCACTACATGGGTTGCTCAACCTTTTCTGAGTACACCGTGCTGCCGGAAATCTCTCTGGCCAAGGTCAACCCGACGGCACCACTGGAAGAAGTCTGCCTGCTGGGCTGTGGCGTCACCACCGGTATGGGCGCGGTGATGAACACCGCCAAAGTAAAAGAAGGGGATACCGTGGCCATTTTCGGTCTGGGTGGTATTGGTTTATCGGCGGTGATTGGTGCGGCCATGGCCAAGGCCTCGCGCATCATCGCCATCGACATTAACGAAAGTAAATTCGAACTGGCCAAACAGCTGGGTGCGACTGACTGCGTTAATCCGAAAAACTTCGACAAGCCGATTCAGGACGTGATCGTCGAGATGACCGACGGCGGTGTGGATTTCTCGTTCGAATGCATCGGCAACGTTAACGTGATGCGTTCGGCCCTCGAATGCTGCCACAAAGGCTGGGGCGAATCGGTGATTATCGGCGTTGCCGGTGCCGGTCAGGAAATTTCCACCCGCCCGTTTCAGCTGGTCACCGGCCGCGTCTGGCGCGGTACCGCCTTTGGTGGTGTGAAAGGCCGCAGCGAACTGCCGGATTACGTTGAGCGTTATTTAAAAGGCGAATTCAAACTGAGTGATTTTATTACTCACACCATGGGTCTGGATGCCATTAACGACGCCTTCGATTTAATGCACGAAGGCAAAAGCATCCGCAGCGTTATTCATTACAACCAGTAAGGGGCTGTTATGACGGACGTGAATACCGATGTTGAGCGCCTCAGCCAGAACAAAAGTTTTGGCGGCTGGCATAAGCAATACCGGCATCAGTCGGCGGTGCTTAACTGCAGCATGCGCTTTGCGATTTTTCTGCCGCCACAGGCCAGTAACGACAACCCAGTGCCGGTACTCTACTGGCTCTCGGGCCTGACCTGTAGCGATGAAAACTTTATGCAGAAGGCCGGCGCCCAGCGCCTGGCCGCTGAGCTGGGCATTGCCATCGTCGCCCCGGACACCAGTCCGCGCGGCGACGGCGTGGCCGACGATCCGCAGGGCGCTTACGATCTGGGTTTAGGAGCCGGTTTTTACCTGAACGCGACTCAGCCACCCTGGGCCGCGCACTACCGTATGGAAGATTATGTGCTGCAGGAATTACCGGCCTTAATCGAAGCGCTGTTTCCGGTCAGCGACAAGCGCGCCATCAGTGGTCACTCTATGGGTGGACACGGTGCGCTGACGCTGGCGCTGAACAATCCGCAGCGCTTTACTTCGGTATCGGCGTTCAGCCCGATCAGTAATCCGAGCCGCTGCCCCTGGGGCATCAAAGCGTTCAGCGCGTATCTGGGCAACGACCGCGAGCAATGGCTGGCTTATGACAGCAGCGAGTTAATGCGCAACAGCCCGCAAGGTCAACATCTGCCGGCACTGGTCGATCAGGGCCTGGCCGATGATTTCTTAAGCAACCAGCTGCACCCGGAAACGCTGGAAGACGCCGCCCAAGCCAGCGGCTACCCGCTGACCCTGCGCCGTCATGAAGGCTACGATCACAGCTATTATTTCATCAGCAGTTTTATTGATGATCACCTGCGTTTTCATGCGCAGTATCTGGTTGATCGAACAACAGTCTGATCCACTCAGTAATTGCAACCATACCCGACGCTGACTGCACCTCAGCGTCGGGAAATTAACACCGGATGTTTCCTCTGTGCCGGTGATCTTCACAGGCCTATTTCTTCAGTTTGTTTATCGTTCTGAAATTTTTTCTCGCTGACATACTTACGATACGCAAAAACTTAGGACACTCGAAATGACTGGCTGCGCGACACATAGCCGCATGCTGTAAGCCATCCCGCATCATGGTTAATTCTTTAACTTTTTCATCCAACTCTGCAGCCTTGTCTGCCAATAGCTGGCGGTTTATCTGCGTTCCATCTGCAGTAAACATCAGACTCATTTCATCAAGAGAAAAACCCACCCGGCACCCAAGGGAAATCAATGCCAGTTGATTAATAACACCGGCACTGAACTGACGGCGCAGGCCATGCCTGCCAACAGAGTGGATCAACCCCTTACTCTCATAATAGCGAATAGTTGATGCAGGTAATCCTGACTGACGGGCTACTTCACCAATATCCATATAATTCTCCGGACCTACAGTTGACTTAAAGTCGACTTTAACTTGCATACTCACTGTCAGCAATATCAGAACATCAATTAAGGAGCACCGAATGAATGCTGACTTTTGGCATAAAAAATGGGAAAAAGGCGATATCGGCTTTCATGAAGCAACCGTTAACCCGCTACTCGAAGCTCATATCGGGAAATTACAACTATCTGCCGGCAGTCGTATTTTTTTACCTCTGTGCGGAAAAACACTGGATATAGCCTGGCTTTATACCGCTGGCTACCGGATTGCAGGAGTCGAATTAAGTAAGCACGCCGTTTTACAATTATTCAACGAACTCCGCTTAGTTCCGTCTGTTACACCAACATCAATATCAGCCATCACACGCTATTCTGCCCCCGGCATTGATATTCTGGTCGGTGATATATTCGCTGTTGATGCCGGCACTCTCGGCGCCATCGATGCGGTTTATGATCGGGCGGCTCTCGTTGCCCTGCCCGCAGACGACAGAATTATCTACAGTGAACATATCAGCAAAATCAGTGCTGGCGCGATACAGCTGCTGATTACCTATGAATATGCCAGCGAAAAACTGCAAGGCCCGCCGTTTGCGGTAAACGCAGGAGAAATCCATCGAAATTATTCAGCGCATTACCAGCCGGAAGAGCTGGAACAACAGTACATTGCCGGCGGTTTAAAAGGTGTTGATGCTATCAATAAAGCCTGGCTGTTACGTCCCCGGAAAACGACCGGAGATCCGTTATGCCAGAGCTGACATTTATTATTGTTTACATTCTGACAGGAATCACAGTTGGGTTTATAGCTGGCTTACTTGGGGCGGTAGGCGGTGGAATTCTTGTTCCATTGCTGACGACAATTTTTACCTGGCAGGGAATCAATCCGGAGTATGCCATTCACCTTGCTCTGGGCACCGCTCTGAGCTGTATGATTTTATCGTCTGCTGCCAGTACCCGTGCTCATGCTGCACGCCAGGCTATTGCCTGGAAACTGGTTGGCGGACTGGCAGTTGGTATCAGTGCCGGTGCATTTCTTACAACACACGTAGCTGCAGCAATTAAACCATTCTATATCGCCGTTTTCTTTTCTGCTTTTATGGCCCTGATAGCGCTGCAGGTATTCATTAAATGGCAGCCATCCAGAGACAACCGGCCGATAAGGCAACAGGAACTGATAACCTCAGGTTTTTTCATTGGCGCAGTGTCTGCACTGGCTGCTGTTGGTGGGGGATTCCTGAGCGTTATGTATCTGAGCTACAAAAACATTGATATAAAACGTGCCGTTGCGACATCCGCTGCAATTGGCCTGCCACTGGCCATTGTCGGCTCAGTCGGCTACATGATCAGCGGTTGGTCAGATACTCTGTCACTGCCCCTGACCCTGGGTTATGTCTATCTGCCGGCATTTGTCGTTATCTCAGTCAGCAGTGTCCTGATGGCTCCGCTTGGTGTCCGCTGTTCTCATGCATTGCCAGAAGCAAGCCTGAAAAAAATTTTTGCCATATTGTCGCTGTTGCTTAGCATCAGGATGCTGTTTTCCGTCAGTACATTGCAGATGTAATAAAGGGCAATGGTTTACACCATTGCCCTCTTGTTTACACTATGCGCTGCATATGAGCTCTGTGACAATAAGCCGCTCAGTGCACAAAAATCACTTTCAGCAATAACAGCGCCGACAACACCCAGACACCAACCGACAGCTCACGCGCCTTACCGCCCAGCACTTTCGCCAGCGCATAGGTGATAAAGCCCAGCGTGATGCCATGGGCAATGGAGAAGGTCAGCGGCGTCATCAGCAGCACCACTGCCACCGGCGCGGCTTCTGTCAGGTCTTCCCAGTCCACTTCTTTCAGCGTAAACAGCATCAGAATCGAGACATAGAAAATCGCACCCGCGGTCGCATAGGCCGGAATCATACCGGCCAGCGGCGCGAAGAAAATACTCAGCAAAAACAGCACACCAACCACAACCGCGGTTAAGCCGGTACGGCCTCCGGCGGAAACACCGGCCGCACTTTCGATATAACTGGTGGTGGTTGAGGTGCCCAGCATCGCGCCGGTCACGGTGGCGGTACTGTCAGCCAGTAAAGCCTGCTTTAAGCGTGGTACCTGGCCATCACTTTTGGTCAGCCCCGCACGCTGGGTTACGGCAATCAACGTGCCGGAGGTATCGAACAGATCGACAAAGAGGAACGCGAAAATAACGCTCAGCATCGCCACATCAAAGGCTTCGGCCAGGTTCATCTGCATAAAGGTCGGAGCAATCGACGGTGGTGCAGACACAATGCCCTGATACTCTACATGACCCGTTGCAACGGCAATCACACTCACCAGCAGCACCGCCAGCAGTACCGCACCGTGAATATTGCGCTGGGTGAAGGCAATGATCAGGAAGAAACCCAGAATGGCCATGGCCGGGCCGAAATCACCCAAATTGCCCAGACTCACCAGTGTCGCCGGATGCGCCACAATAATGCCGGCATTTTTCAGCGCGATCAGTGCCAGAAAGGCGCCGATACCCGCGGCAATGGCTTTTTTCAGCGTGACCGGAATGGCATTGATCGCCCATTCACGGATCTTAAACAGACTGAGCAGAATAAAAATACAGCCCGACAGGAATACTGCCCCCAGAGCGGTCTGCCAGCTGTAACCCATGCCCAGCACAACACCGTAAGTAAAGAAGGCGTTCAGACCCATACCCGGCGCCAGCGCCACCGGCAGATTGGCCCAGAAACCCATGATAAAACAGCCGACCGCCGCCGCCAGACAGGTCGCCACAAACACCGCACCATGGTCCATACCGGCATCCTCCAGCATCGCCGGGTTCACGAAAATAATGTAAGCCATGGTCAGGTAAGTAGTGACACCGGCCAGCACCTCGGTGCGCGTGTTACTGCCGAAACGCGACAGCTGAAACAGCTTTTCCAGCATGGGAAGAACCTCTGTTTGTGAACGAAACAAGTCCAGCGGCCAGCATTCATGCGGCCCCGACCCAAACACATCACTGCCGGGTACGATCCGCATCCAACGGAGGGAGACTTTTTGTGGGCGCGGATTATAATGCCCCGTTTGCCAAAGCCAAAGAAAACCTGACTGATTGGTCGGTTCTTTTCGCCTGCGGCCAGTCTTGCCGGTCATGCCACCGGTACACGCACCCGACATTCACGTACATTGCCGTACCCAACCGACAGAGACAGACCATGAGTGCCTACAGCCAGGAAATCAAAGACGCCATCCGCACCGTTGCCAACTGGCCGGAAGACGGTGTGATGTTTCGCGACATCATGCCACTGCTGCAGAACCGCAGCGTATTCCGTAAGCTGATCGACAGCTTTGTACACCGCTATCAGGATCAGCAACTGGATGCCATTGCCGCCATCGACGCGCGGGGTTTTATTCTCGGTGCGCCGCTGGCCTACGAACTGGGCCTGAGCCTGGTGCCGGTGCGCAAGAAGGGTAAACTGCCGTTTAAAACCGTGACCCAGAGCTATGACCTGGAATACGGTTCTGCCACCATAGAGCTGCACACCGATGCCTTTAAGCCCGGTGATCGCGTACTGGTGATGGACGATCTGATCGCCACCGGCGGCACCATGCTGGCCGCCTGTGAGCTGGTGCGCCAGCTGCAGGCCGAGGTGGTGGAAGTGGCTGCCATCATTGATCTGCCCGACCTGAAAGGCAGCGAAAAACTGCGTAACGCCGGATTCGACGTTTATGCCATCTGTGAATTTGACGGACACTGAAAGCCCGCTAAGAGATAAAAACCATGAGCCTGCGCCATTTTGTAACCCATCAGATCAGCAAAGACATTAAAGATCCGGCCGCAACGCTGGTATGCAGTGAGCAGGAAGCCGATCTCGACAGCGAATTGGTCGCACACTTCTACGCGCAAACAGCCGCACAGTTAAAAGCCGTGCTGACACAACGCTCCGGTAAACGCTACGGTATTTTTCACCCGGAAATTACCCAGGCAAGGGCGCAGATTCAGGATTGGCAGGGTGAGCGCCAGAGCTTTGTTGCCCTCACCCGCCGCCTGAGCAAACAGTTCGCCAACGCCCTCGACAATACCGAGCTGGCACTGGAAGGCTACCTCGCCTTCTTTTACGAGCAGCTGGCCGACAGTGACCGTCTGTACATGTTCCACCTGCGGCGTAAAAGCAGCGTCTCGATTAATACCGATATGACGCTGAGCGAAACCCATTATCTGGATTTTTCCAATACCGGTTTTGGCGTCATGCTCAACATCACCGATTGGCTGGCCGATGACGACAGCAAATACCTGACCTTCAGTTTTGGCCGCGGCGATAAGCCACTGCAGAACCAGTTTGCCGAATGCATTGGTTTTACCGATACCTTAAATACCGCCGCCGAAACCGAAGAGTTTCTGGAAATTGTTGATCAGTTCAGCCAGACGCTGAACCCGGAAGACAGCTTTGAATACAAAACCAAAGTGGTCGATTACTGCATTGAGCAGGATCTGCGCGGTGAACCGGTCGTGTTCGATGAGCTGGCCAGCTATATGGAAACCCAGGTCAAAGCCGAACCGGCCAAAGCCTTTGCCAACTATATTGTCGACAAACAAAAAGAACGTCAGCAAAACCAGCGACAAAACAGCGAGTTAACGCCGGAGCAGCTGGCGGCTCAGGGAGCTTCACAACAGGTAGTGGCGGAAGCCATTAAAACCGAGCTGATTCCTGACCGTAAAAAGCTGCGTGGATTTATCCGCTACAGCGGTAAAAATAAAGACCTGAGCCTGAGTTTCTCTGCCAGCCTGCTGGATAAAGATATTATCTTTGATAAAAGCAGTAACGAGCTGCGCATCACCAAGGTGCCGGAGTCGCTGCTGAAACAATTAAAAGAATCCTGATTACCGGCAACGCGAAAGAATAAAACACCGGACATAAAAAAAGCCGCAACTGCGGCTTTTTTATGCTTTTAACTCAGGATTCAGCACTGTCTTCCGGTTGCAGTTTTTTCAGCAATAACTCACGGATAGAGTCACAGGTGCGGGTCACAATAAAGACTGCAGAGCGTTCGTTATAGGCCAGCAAAGTACTTTCCAAAAAGCCCCACTTACGCTCAACCTGAGTGCGTAATTCCGCATCATCCAGTTCGGCGGTCAACGCCTTGAAGAGTTTATTCTGTTGTTCAATGCCGGTATCCGTTACCGACAGACCGCCAAAAATATTGATATTAAAAAACAGATAAGCAGAAACTATATGCTCAAGACTGTCGAGCATATTCAGTATGCGGCGGGTTTCATTATCCAGTACGGTCGTATCAGGAATACTGCCATCGAGAACGGCATACAGTTTGTTGTAATTTTCTTCCAGTCGGATAGAAAAGTTAACGTCTTCCGCTTTGGCTGCAAGCGCACGGTTGTCATTAACAAACTGCGTCATCTCCTGCCATGCGGGAGCCAGCTCTGGCCAGTTTGCTTTAAGAGCATTCGCCAATGTCTGGCCTTCCGCTAAAACGGTATCCAGACGCTGAGCGGATTTACGATCACCATGCTGTAAAGAATAAAGGCTGAATTCGGCACTGCTGCGATAGGCCAGTGTCTGCAATAACAAGCGCTGGCGCACGGTGTCTGCACTCAGATTGACCTGAGTCTGGCCATCAGTGGCTTTATTAACCGGGCTTTCGTCAGCATTTACCTGAGCTGTATTCATCAATACTGACCCAACGGTCACCATCAGTAACAACAGATGCTTCACTCGTTCGTACTCCTTGTTGGCGGTGAGCACTCGATAAAGAGCGCCGGACAGTTTACCTGCCGCTTGTTTTTTTTCATTGGCTGAACCTTCTCTTTAACCGGGCCACAGTGTCAATAGTGGTTTGTTATTAAGGCCGACACTAACCCCCGAAAATCTTCCATACATCCTTTTTATCACTAAGTAAGATAAGATTGTCGCGATAAAACATGACATTTGGCTATTCCGTTCCAATTCATACAAACGAATATGCCAATATTATTACAGAGGTTTTTAATGACCGAGCACAACATCAGCCACTGGCAACACTCCCATCATTTCAGTGGCAGCAACCCCGATGGCGAACGGAATACATTCTATGTTCTGCTTCTGACCGTCGTCACCATGGTGGCTGAAATCGTCGCCGGCGTCTGGTATGGCTCAATGGCGCTGCTGGCCGATGGCTGGCATATGGGCACCCACGTTGCTGCTTTTCTGATTACGTTATTCGCCTATCGCTATGCCCGTCGCCATGCCGACAATCCGGCTTACAGTTTCGGTACCGGGAAAGTCAATGTGCTGGGCGGATTTGCCAGTGCCGTTGCGCTGGCGGTGGTTGCGTTGGTGATGTTGGTTGAATCGGTGGTGCGGGTATTTGAACCACACGCCATTCAGTTTGATCAGGCGATCCTGGTGGCCCTGCTGGGTCTGGCGGTGAACCTGGTCAGCGCCCTGCTGCTGAAAGATCACCATCATCACGATCATGGTCATCATGGCCATGCACATCACGACCACGACCACGACCACGACCACGACCACGACCACGACCACGACCACGATCATCATGATGATCACAGCCATAGCGGCCATGACCATAATCTGCGCGCGGCGTACCTGCATGTACTGGCCGATGCCATGACCTCGGTATTGGCCATTGCTGCCCTGCTTGGCGGTAAATACCTCGGTCTTAACTGGCTGGATCCATTAATGGGAATTGTTGGTGCACTGATTATTTCACGCTGGGCGATCGGCCTGGTAAAACAAAGCGCACCGGTACTGCTCGACGCCAGCATCAACGATCAACAACGCGCCGCGATCCGCCAGACAATAGAGCAGGACGGTGATAATCAGGTGGCCGATATTCATATCTGGAAAGTCAGCGGTAATGATTACGCGGCGATTATTTCACTGGTGACTCATCAGCCGCGCCACACCGACCACTACAAAGCGCTGTTAAGTCCTTTCAGCCAGCTGACACATATCACGATTGAGGTGAATGAGTGCCACTTGCCGGAGTGCCCGGTGAACCGGCCGCAACATTAAGCGGAACCAAAACAAGACCGGGAACGTCTGTAGCAGAAAGTATCGATACCAGAAAACGTCAATACCAGAAACAACGAACCGGAAACACAGTGCAAGGGAGTGCCAATGAATAATCTCGCAGATAATATCTGGTCTTTTGACGGGGAAGCAGTGCCTTTTTTCACCCTTCCCTACACCACCCGCATGACGGTTATCCGCCTGTCCTGCGGCTCGCTCTGGGTACACAGCCCTATTCGTCTGAATGAGGCGCTGAAACAGCAGATTGACCAGCTCGGTCCCGTTCGCTATCTGATCGCGCCGAATCAGCTCCATCATCTTTTTCTGCCCCAGTGGCAGCAACAATACCCCGATGCCCAACTGTTCGGTACTCAGGGCGTCCAGAATAAACGTCCGGATATTCGCTTCGACGGAATATTCACCCCAGGCTTTACCGCCCCCTGGCAGGACGAGATACAACAACTGTTGTTTACCGGCTCCGCGGTAATGGAAGAAGCCGTCTTCTTTCACAAAGCATCAAAAATACTGATCGTCACAGATCTGATCGAAAATTTTGCTCCGCAGTCTTTTACCCCACTGAAACGCCTGCTGGCCAAAGCCGCGGGCATTCTCGCCCCCAATGGCAAAATGCCGGCCGACTGGCGTTTAAGCTTTTTGTTTCACAAAGCTGAAGCCCGCGCTCATATGCAACGGATTATTGGCTGGCAGCCGGAGAAAATCAGCATGGCACACGGTCTGATTATCGAAAAAGATGCCGTTGCTTTTCTGCACCGCTCATTCAGCTGGCTGAATCTTAAACAAGAGGATGTGCAATGAGAGCGTATACAGGTTCCTGCCACTGCGGCGCAGTAAGTTTTTCTTTTAAACATAAAGAAATAAGCGAAGGCCTGCGTTGCAATTGCTCCATTTGCATCCGTAAAGGCGCTTTAATGACCAGCTTTGTGCTGGCTGCGAATGAGATAACCATCAACGTACAGAATGATTCTCTGGCCACCTATGAATTTTCCAGCGGTATCGCCAAACATCACTTCTGCCGCCATTGTGGCATTTATACGTTTCACCAGACCTTGCGTAAGCCCGGTCATTACCGGATGAATATCGGCTGCATTGAAGGTATCGACCCGTTCAGCCTGCGTACTGAAGTGTTTGATGGTGCGGCGCTGTAAGGCGCCGCATTGCGCTTTTAAAAGTGCTTCAGCTCTTTTTACCAGCGTCTTCGGCAATGCGCTTTACTACCCGAGCAGCAGCGACAAAACCAAAGGTGCCGGTCACCATGGTCGCCGATCCAAAGCCCGACGAACAATCCAGCCGTGTGCTGTCTCCCTCGAACGATTTGGTCTGACACACGCTGCCGTCCGGCTGCGGATATTGCAATTGTTCGCTGGAGAACACGCAGGGAATGGAATAGTTGCGTGCGGCATTACGCGAGAAATTGTACTCCCGCCGCAATATTGAGCGCACTTTCCGCGCCAGCGGATCATTAAAGGTTTTATTTAAATCGGCGATCTGAATCTGGGTAGGATCGGTCTGCCCCCCGGCGGCTCCGGTGGTCACAATCCGGATTTTATTGCGTTTGCAGTGGGCAATCAGGGCGGCTTTGTTTTTCACGCTATCGATGCAATCAATCACATAATACATGCCGGTATGGATTAATTCACGCTGATTATTGACGGTCACAAATTCCATCAGCGCATGCACTTTGCACTCAGGATTAATCCGACGGATACGTTCGGCCACGGCTTCGACTTTCAGTTTGCCGATATCGCCACCCAGCGCATGGATCTGACGATTGGTGTTGGTCACACAGATATCGTCCATATCAATCAGGGTAATTTCACCGACACCGGAGCGGGCCAACGCTTCCGCTGCCCAGGACCCCACGCCGCCAATGCCGACCACACAGACATGGGCGGCATGCAAACGCTGCAAACCGGCAACACCGTATAAACGGCCGATACCACCAAAACGATCAAGATAGTCGGGAGTCATGCACACCTTCAGAAACATCGGGCGTACATCGCAAAGAATGCCGCCGTTAACAGAACGGCGCGCAGTATATCAGAGGCTTGAGACGCGGGCTGCCTGCAGATCCGTGGCAGCCGAAGCCTGAACACTGACGGCAGAATCTTTACGGCGTAACCAACGGGCGGTTTCAGCAATGCGGCGCAGCGAAGGCTCACCACGGTCATACTTCAGCAGCAACGATTTGGCTTCCGAGGCCGGCAGTTCTCCCATCAAGCCCGCTTTCAGCTCAGGGATCGGCGCAATACGTGCGGTCAATGTGCTGACCAGCAGAGGCAAAAAAGATGCGGATAAACGCGCATGCTCACGGTAGTTCAGAGTAACAACCGCAGCGTCACCGTCATGCTCAATGGTCAGATGATCGTTGGCTTTCAACGGGCCTTTGACCAGAGCGAAAAAGGTGTTCAGGTCGGCAGCATAGGTAGTCCAGACATCATCGCTGTGCACCACGGCAAAAGCTTCCTGCCATAACTGACGAAAACGATAAGCACTGATCTTTTCTTCCACCACCTTAAACTCAAGGCGTTGTGGCGCGACAGCCGAGGCTGACTCATGGCTCTCTGTACCCACCGGAGCGGTATAGAGTGCTGTCAAAAACCAGGGTTTATTGAGCGTCTGAAAAATACCAACGCCCTGTAACTCATCAGCCTGACACTGGAAGGACCAGATCAGGGCAACAACAACGGTTAACAGATTACGCATGGTGAAGCCTCCACTCCTGCTTTCAAACAACTCAATAAACACCCGTATCATGTGCCCGCCGACCATCGCGCTCAACGACCCTTTGCGCCATTAGAGAAAGGTTTTGCAACCATTGAAAGTGTGACCTAATTCCTTGTTTTTAATAATAAAAGTGGATCATCAATTGTGCGCAAGAACGAAGCGGAAAGGGATATCAAACTCGAAACTTTCGCCCTGCAACAGGTCTGGTACCGGAGGGTATGGCGCGGCTTTTTTCGCCGCCCGCAACGCCGCCCGGTCGAGTAACCTCAGCGCCGAACTTTCACTGGTGTCGGCCAGTAATAGCTCACCGTCTCGGTTCAACTGCAAGCTCACGCGTACCGTGCCTTCCAGACGTTTACGCAAGGCCTGATCCGGGTACTGAACCTGGTGGTTGGCCTGACGCAACAAGGCACGGTAATACTGCATTTCAGCCTGCTGACGGGCAATCATCAGCGTCTTTTCCTGTGCCTCTCTTTCGCGCAGCATTTCCTGCTTGGCGCTCAAGCGCTCAGCAAGCGCCGGCGATAGATTTTCGGCCTGTTTTTCCCCGGCGGCCGGAGCAGCCAAAACAGCCTCCTGCACTCGGCGCGATGGCTCCTGTGACGCAGGATGTGACAATTTTGGTACATTCGATGCCACCTTTTGCGCCACCCCCGTTACATTAATAGCCCGTACCTCAGGCGCGGCTGTGACGACCTGCGACTCCGCAGTGTGACCGCCATCACGCTTCTGCCATCCGGCAATAACCTCTGCCCGTCCCGGCTTAACCCTTTTTGCCTCCCAACTGACCTCCAGCTGCGCGCGTGCTGCGGGTTTCATCCGCAACAGATCTTCACGAAATCCCGGCGACTGCGGAAATTTGCCAATCCAGGCCGCCAGTAACAAGCGGACAAAACTGCCATCGCTGATCACCAATACCTCGATGTCATTTATCAGTACCCGGCATGGTCCACTTTCATTGGAAATCAGCAGCCGATCGCCTTCCAGCAGATCATCCTTCAACAGGTTGGTAAAACGGCTGACATCCTCAACCCGGGCATTCATCTCTGCTTCGCTCAGATTAATCGCCAGCCCCTCATTCCACAGGCGATAGAAACGCCGCGGCGAAATACGCTCCGCCAGCACACGGATTTCCAGGCTTAATGGCTGCTCAGCCGTCAACCATTGCCGACTATCAGACAAATCACTGTAAATAGCCGCCAGATAGACATCGTTATTCAGCCGGCGATAAGTCCCCATCGCCTGCAGCTCAAGCGCCTGCGAAGGCACCAGCCAGAACACCAGAAAGAAAAGTAAGAAGCGCATCGTCGGTCATCCTGAGAGATTTCCGGCGATTCTAATAAAAAAAGATGACAGAAAATTGTCGGAGCCACCCATCCTGACGATCCGCAAAAGATCAGGGATCAGGACAAGTTGACCAGCTCAATAAAAGACGTGAGCGGCAATGCATCGCGTACCAGCTGCTCCTGGCGTTCGGGGTTGCGAATATCCTGCAGGGTTACCCGTGCCAGCACCTGAGTAATTAACTGGTTAATCCCCCCCCAGTTGGCCGATAACGAGCAACTGGCGGTGATATCACATTGGTGATCATCGGCCGCACATTCGGTCAGAGCGACCGGACCTTCAAAGGCCTGCACCACATCCAGCATGCGGATTTGTCCCGGTGCACGGGCCAGGCGGTAGCCGCCACGGGCACCACGCTGCGCCATCACCAGGCCACTGTCGACCAGTGCTTTCATCACCTTGCGTACCGTCGGCAAGGCCAGCCCGGTCAGACCGGCAATGTCATCGGTCGACAGCTTAAGCGCCCCGGCCTGCGCCAGCTCGTTCAATACAACCACACCATAATCGGTGAGCTTGCCTATTTTCAGCATACAACCTGCCTTGTCTGATACATGGATAATGCCCAGACCAAACGAGAATTTGTCGCGATTGGTCAGAATTCATCCGCTTTGCTAGAATGCGCGCATCCATTAAAGCATACCAATACGGTATTGATTAATATACCCGACTAAATTACTCTGTTATTACCCTGACTTGCGTTAGAATGTCGCGCTGAAACAGCGCACAGCCGATCGGGCATCCCTCAGGACGAAGCGGATGACATCGGGGTAAACGCCAGACGCGGGTCCGGCAGCAAAGCAGGCTCACTGAACGAGCCAACGTGCAGATCGGGCCGCATCCATACGAGAGAGTTCACTATGAGCAGCAACGCTGAAATCGAACGCCGCATTGGTAATGAATACCAGGCCGGCTTTGTTACCGACATTGAATCAGACACCATCGAAGCGGGCCTGAGCGAAGATGTTGTGCGTTTTATTTCCGCCAAAAAAGGTGAGCCCGAGTGGATGACCGAATGGCGTTTAAAAGCTTTCCGCGCCTGGCAGGAAATGAAAGAACCAAGCTGGGCAAATGTGCATTATCCGGAAATCGACTTCCAGGCACTGTCTTATTACTCCGCGCCGAAAAGCATGGCCGACAAACCGAAAAGCCTCGATGAGGTTGATCCGGAACTGCTGCGCACCTATGAAAAGCTGGGCATTCCACTGCACGAGCAGATGGCTCTGGCCGGCATTGCTGTGGACGCCGTATTCGATTCGGTATCGGTTGCGACCACCTTCCGCTCCAAACTGGCCGAAGCCGGTGTTATTTTTATGCCGATTTCCGAAGCCGTGCATGAGCATCCGGAACTGGTAAAAAAATACCTCGGCACCGTGGTGCCACAGCGCGACAATTTTTACGCTGCACTGAACTCAGCCGTATTTTCCGATGGCTCCTTTGTGTATATCCCCAAAGGCGTGCGCTGCCCGATGGAACTGTCCACCTACTTCCGTATTAACGAAGCCAAAACAGGTCAGTTTGAACGCACCTTAATCATTGCCGACGAAGGCTCCCACGTAAGCTATCTCGAAGGCTGCACCGCGCCGATGCGCGATGAAAATCAGCTGCATGCGGCGGTGGTTGAACTGATTGCACTGGACAACTCTGAAATTAAATACAGCACCGTGCAAAACTGGTATCCCGGCGATAAAGAAGGCAAAGGCGGTATTTACAACTTCGTAACCAAGCGTGCCGTTGCCCACACCAATGCCAAAGTCAGCTGGACGCAGGTGGAAACCGGTTCAGCCGTCACCTGGAAATACCCAAGCTGTGTTTTAAAAGGCGACAACTCGGTGGGCGAATTTTATTCCGTCGCATTAACCAATAATTATCAGCAGGCCGACACCGGCACCAAGATGATTCACCTGGGTAAAAACACCCGCTCGACCATTATTTCCAAAGGTATATCGGCCGGTAAAAGTCAGAATGCTTATCGTGGTCTGGTGCGTATGAACCCAACCGCAGCCGGTGCACGTAACTACACCCAGTGTGATTCACTGCTCATCGGTGACCAGTGCGGGGCTCATACCTTCCCCTACATCGAAAGCAAACATCCGTCGGCGGTGATTGAACACGAGGCCACCACCTCGACGGTGAGTGACGACCAGTTGTTCCTCTGCCGTCAGCGCGGTATCGATACCGAGAAAGCCGTTTCTATGATTGTGAACGGTTTCTGTAAAGAGGTATTTAAAGAACTGCCGATGGAATTCGCCGTAGAAGCCGGGAAGTTACTGGAAGTTTCATTGGAAGGCTCTGTCGGCTGATTCAATGCCTGACGTTACACCTCCGCACATTAAAAAATTGCAACTCATCCGCCACGGCGGATGACAGACTGAAAAAAGGTACTGCTAACCATGATCAGCATTAAAAACCTGCACGCCAACGTTGAAGACAAAAACATTCTCAAAGGTCTGAACCTGGAGATTAAACCCGGTGAAGTGCACGCCATCATGGGACCAAACGGTGCTGGTAAAAGTACGTTGGGTAATGTGCTGGCAGGTCGTGACAATTACGAAGTGACCGAAGGTACAGTCGTTCTGAATGGCAAAAACATTCTCGAGATGGAGCCAGAAGAGCGCGCCCGTGAAGGTCTGTTTCTGGCGTTTCAGTACCCAGTGGAAATCCCCGGTGTCTCCAACCTTGAATTTTTAAAAGCCTCTGTGGATTCCGTTCGCGCTCATCAGGGCAAACCGGCACTCGACTCCGTACAATTTTTAAAACTGGCGCGGGAAAAATGCAAAGCCGTAAACCTTGACCAGAGCTTCCTCAAGCGTGGTGTTAACGAAGGCTTTTCCGGTGGCGAGAAAAAGCGCAACGAACTGATGCAAATGATGCTACTGGAACCTTCCCTGTGCATCCTCGATGAAACCGACTCCGGTCTGGATATTGATGCCCTGCAGGTGGTCGCCGAAGGCGTGAACGCCATGCGCGATGCCAACCGCAGCTTTATTGTGGTTACCCACTATCAGCGTCTGCTTGATTACATCGTACCGGATTACGTACACGTACTGGCCAATGGCCGTATCGTAAAATCCGGCGGTAAAGAACTGGCGCTGGAACTGGAAGAAAAAGGCTACGGCTGGCTGGAAAGCGCAGACAACGGAGCGGCGTAACATGGCAGAACAGTTTCACGCACAACAACTGGCGCTGGCGTCTGAGCAAGCCCGCAATCCGTTACTGGCCGAATTAAACGCCGCCGGTCAGCAGGCTTTTGCCGCCGCCAGTGTGCCTAACCGTAAAACCGAGGCCTGGAAATACACCTCACTGCATAACCTGCTGACCGGTGATTTTCAGCGTACTGCCAGCCAGTCGGAATTAACCGCTGAGTTGCGCGAAGCGGCAACCCTGGGCAATTTAAAAGCACCGCGTCTGGTGTTTGTTAACGGCCAGTTAAATAACGAATTGTCTGATGCCCTGGCGCTGGAACAGGTCACCCTGTTCAGCCAGGCCAATGCTGCGCAGCAAGCGCTAATCAGCCAACATCTGGGCACTGTTCTGGCACAGGCCGCCGATAACAAAAGCGGCAGCGCACATTTATTTAACGATCTGAATAATGCCGCCGTTAATGATGGCGTGCTGATTCATATCGGCAAAAATCAGCGCCTTGAACAGCCACTGCAGATCAGCTGGCTGACCACAGCAGAAGCGCAGCCTTTCAGCCTGAACGGCCGCCTGCTAATGATTCTGGAAAATGGTGCCGAAGCCACACTGGTAGAACATTACGCGTCAGACGAACAGCAGCAGAACAGCTTTACCAACGCTCTGACCGAGCTGGTAATAGGTGACAACGCCCGCCTGCAACATTACCGTCTGCAATTAATGCAGGAAGATGCCCTGCATATCGGCAGTACGCATGTAGCGCTGGCGCGCGACAGCCAGTACAACGCGTTCCATCTCGGTTTAGGCACACGGCTGACCCGTAACGATATTGTGATTAATCACAACGTTGGTGGATCGCACTGCGAGCTGAACGGCGTGTACATTCCGCAAAATCAGCAGCTGCTGGATTTCCACACCTGCGTTGAACACAAAGTACCGCATTGCACCAGCAATGAGGTGTTCCGCGGCATTATGAATGACAAAGCCCGCGCCGTTTTTAATGGCCGGATTCATATTCATCCGCAGGCGCAGAAAACACTGGCGCAGCTGAGCAATAAAAACCTGCTGCTGACCAACACCGCCGAGGTTTATACCAAGCCAGAACTGGAAATCTATGCCGACGACGTGAAATGTGCCCATGGCGCTACCGTTGCTCAGCTGGAAGAGAAAGCCATGTTCTATATGCAAAGCCGTGGCATCAGCAAAAAAGAAGCCGAAGTCATGCTCAGTTTCGGCTTTATTAACGAACTGCTGGAAGCCCTGCCACACGAAGACATTGCCTCGGTACTGCGTCCATTACTGGCACGCCGTTTTGGTCGCGACCAATCATTAAGCCGCCACCTGCTGGAAAACGACATCAGCGGAGATAACGCATGAGCAGCCTCAGTGCGGAACAATTAACCAGCCTGCGCCAACAGTTCCCTGCCCTGCATCAGGAAGTGAACGGCAAGCCATTAATTTATCTGGATAACGGCGCAACCACGCATAAACCGAACGCGGTGATTAACGCGCTGGTTGATTATTACCAGCAGCATAATTCCAATGTTCACCGTGGTGCTCACACCCTGAGCGACCGTGCCACCGAGTACTTTGAAAACGCCCGTAAAACCGTGCAGTGTTTTTTAAATGCGGCAAAACCAGAAGAAATTGTCTGGACCAAAGGCACGACCGAGTCGATCAACCTGGTGGCCGCAACCTGGGGCAGAAGCAATATTAAAAGCGGTGACCGTATTCTGGTCAGCGCGATGGAACATCACGCGAATATCGTTCCCTGGCAAGTATTGTGCGAACAGACCGGTGCCGAACTGCAGCCCATCCCAGTGCTGGAAAATGGTGAGCTGGATATGATGGCCTTTGAATCTTTACTGACGCCAGACGTAAAGCTGGTATCAGTTGTGCACGTATCCAATGCACTGGGCACGATTAATCCGGTAGCTGACATTATTCGTCTGGCTCATGCCAATGGCAGTAAAGTGCTGATTGACGGTGCCCAGGCGGTTGCCCACTGGGACATCGACGTACAGGCTCTGGATGCCGATTTTTATGCGTTCTCCGGCCATAAACTGTTTGGACCGACCGGCATTGGCGTTCTTTATGGTAAAGAAGCATTACTCAATGCTATGCCACCCTATCAGACCGGTGGCGAAATGATTGAACACGTCAGCTTTGCCAAAACCACTTATAACGGTCTGCCGTATAAATTCGAAGCCGGCACCCCCAATATTGCCGGAGCAATCGGCCTTGCCGCTGCCGTCGATTATTTAAACGGCCTTGATCGTGTCGCCCTGGCCGCGCATGAAGATGCATTACTGGCCCGCGCCAACGAGCGTGCAGCAGAAATGGGCGGAATTCGGATTATTGGTAACGCGGCGCATAAAGCCTCGGTGTTTGGTTTTATTCTTGAAGGCGCACATCCGGCTGACGTTGGTACCCTGCTCGACCAGCAAGGCATTGCCGTGCGTACCGGGCACCACTGCGCTATGCCGATTATGGAACAATTTAAAGTACCGGGTACCGTACGGGCGTCTTTCACTTTCTACAATACACTGGAAGAAGTGGACGCTTTGTTTAAAGGCCTGGAAAAAGCCAAAATGTTTTTACTCTGAGGATGGAAGGACAATGACGACCGAAACCTTTGATCCAAACGCACAGCCTGCAACATACGATCCCAACGCTATTGCCAGCGCAAGTATGACAGAAGCGGCCATTAACCATATCCGCAAACAGCTGGCCAAAAATCCGGCCATGAAAGGCATTCGCCTGGGCGTTAAAAAAAGCGGCTGTTCTGGTTTTAAATACGATATCGAATTCGTTGAACAGGCTCATGACGGTGATCAGACCATTCAGGTGGCCGACGACATTCAGTTATTCATTGCTGCCGATGCCGCACCCTATGTACGCGGAACCGAAATTGATTTCAGTAAAGAAGGTCTGAACAGCACCATTAAGTTCAACAATCCGAATGCCAAAGATCTGTGTGGCTGCGGTGAATCGTTTTCTGTCTGACCAACGCAGCCTACGTTGCCTGAAGTTTATTGCACAACGCTGTAACGTTTATGAAGCGCTGTAAGCGCAGTCGCTTCACCAAGGAGTAGATGTGGAAAGAAGAATGGTCGTGGCTCACTCAGCCTGCCCTGCGCGAATGGTGCCATCCGGTACGCCGACCACCATTCCGGCTGGTAGCTTTGTAACCATTAATCAGGCGCTCGGTGGCAATTACACCGTCACACTGAATGGTAATATGCTGCGCGTTGATGGCACCGATGCCGCAGCGCTGGGCCTGGAATCCGAAGAAATTGAATTTGAACAACGCAGTGATGGCTTAGTCCACGAAGACCAGATTCGTCAGGCGCTGCGCACCATTTACGATCCGGAAATTCCGGTTAACCTGCTCGACCTGGGGTTAATTTACGGCATTCATATTGATAACAAAGCGGTTAAAATTAACATGACGCTGACCGCACCGACCTGTGGCATGGGGCCAGTGTTAATTTCTGATGTTAAATACCGTGTTGCCAAAGTCCCGAATGTAGAAAGCGTTGAAGTCGAACTGGTCTTCGATCCACCCTGGGGTCGCGACATGATGACGGAAGAAGCGCAATTAGAAGCGGGTTTATTCTTCTGATAAAAAAACGGGGCCGAGGCCCCGTTTTTCGCGACTGAAAGTCGCTCCCACAGACTGTCACTCCCACAGACTGTCACTCCCACAGACTGTCACTCCCACAGACTGTCACTCCCACAGACTGTCACTCCCACAGAAAGTCACTCCCTCAGACAGTCGCTTCCACAGACAGTCGCTCCCACAGAAAATAGCGCTCAGCCTAACTCGCTTGACCTCAGTGATCCGGTTCTTTAGTTCCCGCCGGATTCAAATCCAGCAGCATGTGGCCATAAATCGACTGGCTCTGTAAATCCACCACAATCACCATCGCGACGCCCTGATACTGACTGTTAATCAACACGTGTTCGTATTTGTCGTCCATACGGTACACATGGGTGACATTACCGGCACGGCAATCGGCAAAGGCAAAGTCTTCTGCCGGAATCGCGGCAACGTATTCCCAGAAATCAACAATCGGTTCGCCCGCTTCAACCCGCTTAGGGTTGGTGCGGGTTTCATGGAATTCCAGCGGATTCAGCTTACGGGTTTGCATTTAAAATCTCTCGTTAAAACAGTTTCTTCAATTTATCTTTGGCTTTTTCTGCCGCTTCTTTTTTCTTGCGCTCGGCTTCAGCTTTAGCGGCTGCCTTTTCTGCATCCAGTTTGGCTTTGGCTTCTGCTTTTTCACGCTCTGATTTTTCGCGGGCTTCACGTTCCTTCTGCGCTTGGTAATCTTCCAGATTCTGACCAGCCAGCTGCGATACTTTGCTCAGTCGCTGCTCCAGTGTCCCTTCAAGCTGATTAAACTCGCCAAGCTTACCGGCATAATCACCGATATAACGTTGTAGCTTCTGATCCAGTTTCGCCTGTAACTTCGCTTCCAGCTCCGCTTGTTTATCTTTCAGGCGGGCACCGAAAGCGGCGTTCAGCTGCTTATCCAGATCAGAGCCTAATTTAAAGTCAGGGCCGGTAATCTTCCCACTGGCACTGGCATTAACATCAAACTGCTGTACTTTTTCCAGCGCCAGCCCCAGTTCTTTGGCAAAGGTTGTTTTACCCTGACTGCGGAATTGAGCACGACCAAACTGCGCATCACTTTTAGCATTCAGCTTACCCTGGCTGACAACCGCGAGCCCCTGAATCTGCACCAGTGAGGATGCCAGTTTGGCTCCGGCAACGCCCAGGTTCATATCACGCAGCTGCCAGTCTTTTATGTTCAGCGTCAGCGTATCAGTACCCGGCGTTTTACGGTGGTCGAGTACAATATCCACGCTCATATCTTCAACCTGCTTTAAGCCTGAGCCGTTAACCAGAATACGTGTCGGGCGCCCGAGCACTGACGGTTCACTGGTAATATCCTGCGCATTAATCAACAGATTTCCGGAAGCTGTGTTCGCTGTCAGCTGCGCATTGCGCAGTAAAAATCCCGGCCACGGGTCAGCCGACGGAAAATGCACAAAGCGGCCATCACGCGGTGCTCTGGCTGTTTCCTGCGCAGCATTTTCCTGCTCGTCTTTCGCCAGGTAGGGTTTTACTTTTTCGTACCAGTACAGCGCTTTTTCTGCCCACTCGCCGGCTTGCTCGCCAAATAGTAAAGCACTCATATTGGCCGCACCACCGGCGTTCAGCTGGTATTTACTGCGGATACTTTTAAGATCGTCTCCCGGTGCTGCTTTTAACGCTTTGAGCTTATCGCTGATATCGCTGCGGGCATCCGCCAGCGTTTTCCTGGCGCTGGCAATGGCCGCTTTATCCTGCTTAAAGCGGGCTTTCAGTTCGTCCAGTTTCTTTTTACGGGCTTTAAAATCATCCAGCGATTTAAAACTGCCAGAAGTCAGGACTTTTAATTCCTGCTCGTACTGGCTCAGAGCTTTATCGTCGGGAACATTACGCAGCGCATTATCGACAGCATTTTTATGGCTGGCATAACTTTGCTGGAATTCATTACCCGCATGTTCCGTACGCAGCGATTCACGTGCCAGAATGTCATCCGCACTGGGCAGTTCGACATTTTTCAATACAGAATTGTTGTTTTCTTTTTCGGCAGTCTGTTCAGCGACAGTCTCCTCCTGAGCTGCTTTTTTCTCCAGTGCGCCAGAGGTCGTACGGGCGGTATTAAACTGCAGATTATCGACGGCCAGATCACGGATAATGGCTTTGCCTAAAAACAGTGGCGCCAGTTCCAGTTCGGCGGTGGCTGTATCCAGCTGCAACACATTGCTCATCGGTTTGCGGCTGTCAGCCACCGTTAAGCCATGAATCACAAAGCCCAGAGGGTTTAAACTGAGCGACACACTGTCGACTTCGACTTTGGCGTCAGCCGCATCGGAGCCAAAGGTTTCGATGCCTTTTTCAATTAACGGGCCGGCAACAAATAAGAACAGTGCTGCCACGATAAGAGAAATAACGATAAATGCGGCCAGGCCTGACCAGCGAATCCATTGCTTCATAGCCTTACTCCGCGATTGATTTGTACAGGTTATAGAACTTAGAGGCTTTTAATACCTGCGCAATTTTGAGCTTATTGAACCACGCCAACAAACGATGACGATAAAGGTTAATCAATACTTTACTGAGGACAAAAACCGGTACGGCCGCCAGCAGACCAATAATCAGACCTCCCAGAACCAACGAATGATTAAACGCCGTCATACGCCAGAAATCGTTCTGATACATTGCCTGCCAGGTGTCCACTAACGCCGGATTCGCCAGCAGGCTTTCTCCCAGACGCGCCGCATAAGGATCAATAAACCAGGCCAGTAACGAAAAGGCGGCCACTCCGAGGAAAAATGCGCTCAGATTGATGCGCAGAATAAAAGCCAACAGCACAATTAAAGCGTTATGAACGCTCATTAAGGGAGTCAGGGCGACGATCAGCGCCAGTGAAAAAGCCAGTGCGATCTGACCCGGCGCCGATTCAGAATTCAGCGCTTTCAGCAATTTGGCCAACATACTTAACATAATGCGTTCCCGGCATCCGATTGAATGCCCAACACTATACCATGTGACTTGTGACGGAACAGTGGACGTCACGGGTCAGATAAAACCAGAAAAGAAAGCGGCTCAGCCTCTGCGGAAACGCAGCGCAATCAATACCCCGGCAATAATCAGCGCCATCGCCAGCAGACTGAGCATGTCGGGAATTTCCGCCAGAATCAGGCTGCCCAGCAGGGTTGCCAACACAGGCACCAGCAGTTGCAGTTGTGCCGCGCGCTGCAGACCCAGTGCCGGTAACAGACGATACCAACCCCAATATCCCAGACCGGAAGCCAGCACGCCGGACGCCAGCGCCAGCAGGATGCCTTGCCAGGTCAGCGCGCTGACAAAGCCATCGACATCAACGCTGGCATCTTGCACCCACCACCAGCCAAACAGGGGTAACAGCAGCAAAGTGGCACTGACAAAAGCCCCCTGCACATCACGCAACGGTTGCGCAGACCCCTGACCGAGCACCACAAAAGCCGCCCACCCCAAACCAGACAACAACATGAGGGCAGAAGGTATTAAGTCCGGCAGTTCATTACCCGGCAACAGCAGCATCACCAAACCGATAAAGGAAATAACCACTCCGGCCAGTGCCATGCCCTGCAGCCTCTGACCACGACGGTGCGCCACCAGCAACAAACTGAGCTGAACGGTGGCAAATAAAATAAAAGCCCCCACGCCGGTATCCAGCGCAAGATAGGCATAAGCAAAAGCCAGCGCATACAGCAGCAGAGCCGATCCGGTCACCAGGTCGCGGCGCTGTAACTGAGGGCGACGGTTCAGCAGCAACAATAAGGTCAGTGTGAGGGCGCCACTGCCGAGACGCAGCAGACTGAAGATCAATGGATCAAGGTCGTAAACCACCAGCGCCCAGCGGCACAGTAAAGAGTTCGCGGCAAAAGCCAGCAGTACACACAAGGTCAGCACGAACATACAAAGACTCCGGTCAATATCGGGCTGACCGGTGAACGCATCAGGCCAGCTCTGAAGTGGCCAGACGTTCTACCAGATCTTCTTTGATGTCCAGATATTCATGCTCCGGCAAAGCGAGATGCTCCAGCGTGCGGACAAGCAGCCGGTCCAGACTGGCGCGGCTGGCAAAATTCCAGTAGCGGTGATACTCCTGACTGATATCTTTGGCCAGGATCAGCAGCGCATTAGCATTTTTGACGTCATCACTCACCTGAGCCTTCCCCATCAAGGCCGCCTGAGCGTGGGCCTGCAGTGCCAGTGCAGCCGCCACAGAGTCCGGCATAAACCAGTCATGAGCTAACCGCCCTGCCAATTCAAAACGATCGGTGGCGTAACGTTCGCGCTCTGCTTTACGGGTTTGAGCAGCATTACAGTTTGCCTGCGCCCTGACCCACGGCTGATAGTCCGGATAATTCGTGCGCATCACCGCCGAACCAATGTCATGCATCATGCCCAGACTGTAAGCATGATCGGCACTGACAGGGTTCGAGCTGATATGCGGCAGGCGTTCCGCCAGGCACTGGCACAGCACCGCCACCTCCGTGGCGCTGTCCCAGAATTGTTGCCAATGTCCTTCTGCATCCAAACTGCTGCGCAGCGCGACGGATTGAATCAACGCAGCCACTCTGGGCATTCCTAACACTGATAAGGCGTGATCAACCGAGTGAATACGTTGCGCACGGCGGAACAGCGGGCTGTTAACGATCGCTAATACGCTGGTGTAAAGGGCAACATCCTGCTTAATCAGTTCAGCCATTTGCCCGGGGTTGGGCTCTGCGCTGCGGAGAATCGTCTGTAGCTGCAGTAACAGCTCGGGGCGTGGTGGAATCATCAATGGCGTTGGCATGACGCTTTTCTTGTCTTTTTTATCAATTAATATTTGTACCGCTCTGCAAGATAGTTGAAAATTCGCCACTGTTGCGTAAAAAACATCAATTTTTTAGTAATAAAACGTCACATTGATCCATTAACCTGCATCTTTCCGGAGTTTTGTCCTGATTGGAGAATTCAAAGGACAAGCCTGACGCATACCGTCGTTATTTTATGTGATTGTTTCAGCATCCGTGCAAAAAAGGACGGTGACTTGCGGCGAACTGGCCAGGCAAGACAATCCGGTACATAGTGAAGACCACGCTAAAAAAACGCAGCAATGCACAGAATCCTGCCACTGGGGCAAGCGAGTGATGTGTAATAAATCAGTAAAACAACGGATTGTGATTATTCCACACAAGTAAACAATGCATTCCGTATGGCTGACCTAGTCACCGTCCGGAGGAGCCGTTATAAATCTGTCATGAGATTTACAGCAGCTCTCTGTGGGCTTATCGGGATACTTCCCGGCCTGTCATCCACCGATATCAGATCAACAAGACTGCTAAACGACGCAACCGTCACTTTACGAGGACATTATGGGAAAATTTGAACCACGTATCCGCTACAGGCTCCTTCTCGCAGCGGCCAGCGCAGCATTGCTGACTCTGGCCGGATGCAGTGAACAGCAAGCGGCTGCACCACAAGCAATGCAGATGCCCCCACCGGCGGTTGATGTAGTCACCCTACAGAGCCAGCCTCTGGAACTGAAAGACACCCTGGCCGGACGCGTATCCGCATTCCGTACGGCGGAAATCCGCCCTCAGGTTAACGGCATTATTCTGAAGCGCTTCTTTGAAGAAGGCGCGACGATCAACGCCGGCGACAAACTGTATCAGATTGATCCGACCCTCTATCAGGCCGCCCTGGCCAGCGCTGAAGCTCAGCTGACCGTCGCAGAAGCCAACGCTTATGCTGCCAGTCTGAAAGCCAAGCGCTACAAAGAGCTGTCGAAAAAATCAGCGATCAGTGCGCAGGAAGTGGATGACTCAGAAGCCGCAGCCAAACAGGCTGATGCTCAGGTTAAAGCCGCTCAGGCCGCCGTGCGCAGTGCCAAAATCAACCTCGGCTATACCAAGATTACGGCACCGATTCCGGGTGTTATCAGCCGTTCAACCATTACCGAAGGTGCGCTGGTTTCTGCTCAGCAGGCAACCGCTCTGACCACCATCCGTCAGCTGTCACCGGTGTATGTCGACATTCAGCGTCCGGCTGCGTCTCTGGTGAAGATGAAAAATCCATCGCTGTCACGCGTGGTCACCGTTGAACTGGACGATGGCACCCCCTACAGCGAATCCGGTGAGCTGCAGTTTGCGGACGTCAGCGTTGATCCGGGTACCGGCACCGTCAACGTCCGGGCGCAGTTCGACAACAAAGAAGCACTGCTGCTGCCAGGCATGTTCGTACGCGCTAATGTACCCAGTCAGCGCATTGAAGATGCCATCCTGGTACCGCAGATTGCCATCATCCGTCAGGCCAATGCTGTTACCACCGCGATGGTTGTTAATGAAAGCAACACCGTTGAAATGCGGGTGGTTGAAGTCAGCCGTGCGATTGATGACCAATGGCTGGTAAAAAGTGGTCTGCACAACGGTGATCGCGTGATTGTCAGCGGGCTGCAAAAGGTAAAACCGGGCATCGTTGTTGCCCCGGAAGAAGCCAAGACGACCAGCGCCAAGCCTTAAGGAGAATCCTGAAACATGGCTAAGTATTTTATCGACAGGCCGATTTTTGCCTGGGTGATCGCCATCATCATTATGCTTGCGGGCATCATGTCGGTGATCACGCTGCCGGTGCAGCAGTATCCGACCATCGCCCCGCCTTCGGTGCGAATCAGTGCTGTTTATCCGGGTGCCTCGGCACAAACACTGGAAGACAGTGTGACGCAGGTTATCGAACAGAATATGACGGGGCTCGACAACCTGTTGTATATGTCCTCACAAAGCAGCAGTGCCGGTAGTGCCACCGTGACTCTGACCTTTGCCGCCGGTACCGATCCGGATATCGCGCAGGTGCAGGTACAGAACAAACTGGCGCTGGCCGAGGCTTTGCTGCCGCAGGAAGTTCAGCAACAAGGTGTCAGCGTTACCAAAGCCTCCACATCGTTCCTGATGGTGGTTGGTCTGGTTTCAGAAAATGCCGGTATGAGCCGGGCAGACCTGTCCGACTTTGCCTACAGCCAGCTGAAAGACCCGCTGTCCCGTACTTCAGGCGTGGGTGAAATCCGCGTATTTGGTTCGCAGTACGCCATGCGTTTATGGCTGCAACCGGAAAAACTGAATGCCTTTGGTCTGACACCACTGGAAGTCAAAGCGGCGGTGGGCGAGCAGAATACGCAGTTCGCCGCCGGTCAGCTGGGTGGTTTGCCTGCGGTGCAGAACCAGCAGCTGAACGCCACGATCATTGCCCAGACCCGTCTGGAAGCGGTCGATCAGTTTGAAAATATTCTGTTAAAAGTAAATACCGACGGTTCTCAGGTACGCCTGAAAGACGTTGCCCGCGTCGAGCTGGGTGCGGAAGACTACTCGGTATCCAGCTTTTATAACGGTAACCCGGCTGCGGGGATTGCCATTCAGCTGGCCTCCGGTGCCAACGCACTGGATACCGCCAATGCCGTACGGGAACGCATCAGTGAACTGTCTGCGTTCTTCCCGGAAGGCGTCAAAGCGGTGTACCCGTACGACACCACGCCGTTTGTACAGATTTCTATCGAAGAAGTGGTTCAGACCCTGATCGAAGCCGTTGTGCTGGTGTTCCTGGTGATGTACCTGTTCCTCGGTAACTTCCGTGCCACGCTGATTCCAACCATTGCCGTTCCGGTGGTTCTGCTGGGTACTTTTGGGGTTATGGCCGCCTTTGGTTACAGCATCAACACGCTGACTATGTTCGGTATGGTTCTGGCCATTGGTCTGCTGGTGGATGACGCCATTGTTGTGGTGGAAAACGTTGAGCGGGTCATGGACGAAGACGGCCTGTCACCGAAAGAAGCCACCCGTAAATCCATGGGTCAGATCACCGCCGCACTGGTCGGTATTGCTCTGGTGCTGTCTGCGGTATTCGTACCCATGGCCTTTATGAGTGGCTCCACCGGTGCCATTTACCGTCAGTTCTCACTGACCATCGTATCGGCCATGTTGCTGTCGGTACTGGTGGCGCTGATTCTGACCCCGGCACTGTGTGCCACACTGCTGAAGCCTGCTCACAAAGGTGAACTGGAACATCAGAAAGGCTTCTTCGGCTGGTTTAACCGTACCTTCGCCAAAGCGACCGACAAATACATGGGCGGCGTCAGCGCCACCCTGAGCCGTCCGGTACGTCTGGTGGTGATATACATCATCATGCTGTTAATCATGGCGTTCCTGTACGTGCGTCTGCCGACCTCCTTCCTGCCGGAAGAAGATCAGGGCGTGCTGATTAACCTGGTGCAGCTGCCGCAGGGTGCCACACTGGAACGCACCAACAAGGTGATGAAAAAGCTGGAAGAGCACTTCCTCAGCGAAGAAAGTGTGGAATCCATCTTCACCGTTGCCGGCTTCAGCTTTGCCGGTCAGGGTCAGAACATGGGTCTGGCATTCGTTAAACTGAAAGACTGGGATGAACGTAAAGACCCGTCACAATCCGCTAATGCGATTATTGGCCGTGCCTGGGGCGCCGTCAGTCAGTTTAAAGATGCCACCGTCTATCCGATTAACCTGCCACCGATTCCCGAACTGGGTGTTGCGTCAGGTTTTGACGTGATGTTGCAGGACCGTAATAACCTGGGTCATGACAAGCTGGTGGGCATCCGTAACCAACTGCTGGGTATGGCGGCACAAGACCCTCGTCTTGCTGGCGTGCGTCCGAACGGCATGCAGGATGTACCGATCTTCCGTATCGATATCGACTACGAGAAAGTGAAGTCTCTGGGTCTGAATATCAGCGACGTTAACTCAACGCTGAGCACCGCCTGGGGTGGCTCGTACGTGAACGACTTCCTCGACCGTGGCCGGGTAAAACGCGTCTATCTGCAGGCTGACGCTCCTTACCGTATGCTGCCGGAAGATCTGGAGCAGTGGTACGTGCGTAACCGCGATGGCGAAATGGTGCCTTTCAGTGCCTTTATCACCACCCGCTGGGACTTCGGTTCGCCACGTCTGGAGCGCTATAACGGGGTTCCTGCGCTGAACATTCAGGGTCAGGCGGCACCGGGACTGAGTACCGGTGATGCGATGCAGGCCATTGAAGAGATTGTGGCCAAGCTGCCTGCCGGTGTCGGCATTGAGTGGACCGGTATGTCCTATCAGGAACGTGTGGCTGGCTCACAGGCTCCGCTGCTGTATGCCATCTCACTGCTGGTCGTATTCCTCTGTCTGGCAGCATTGTACGAGAGCTGGTCGGTGCCCTTCTCCGTCATTCTGGTGGTACCACTGGGTATTCTGGGTGCGTTGATTGCGGCCAACAGCCGTGAACTGGCGAACGACGTTTACTTCCAGGTCGGCCTGCTGACAACCATTGGTTTGTCGGCGAAAAACGCCATCCTGATTGTGGAATTCGCCAAATCTCTGGTGGATCAGGGCAAAGGCGTTGTGGAAGCAACACTGGAAGCGGCCCGTATGCGTCTGCGTCCGATTCTGATGACCTCCATGGCCTTCATTCTCGGCGTACTGCCACTGGCCATCAGTACCGGCGCGGGTGCCATGAGCCGTCAGGCCATTGGTACCGGTGTAATCGGTGGTATGTTGGCAGCTACCTTCCTGGCCATTTTCTTTGTGCCACTGTTCTACGTACTGGTGATGAAACTCACCCACAAGCTGCGCGGCCAGAACGCTCAGTAAGTGTCAGCGCCCGGTATCACCGGGCGCTTTTTTCTTTGTTTGTTCCTTCCCCTGCTTTCCTTTAATCGTTTATTCCTTTCTTTGTTTGTTGTCTTTATTTATTGATATCTGACAGGTCAAAAAGGGACAGCCACATCTTTCACTTGCACTTTTTGTCCTCATCGCACTACCCTCTGCAGCAATACAATAAATAACAATAAGAAGGTTCCTTATGTTACGCACACTGATGATGACGTTGCTGCTGACAGCGGCGGCTCCATTATGGGCAATCACCGTAGAGAACGTCGATGTTCCTGAGGTTGTACCGGCCACCGCTGATTCACCAGAAATGACGCTGCGCGGCGCTTCTGTTCGTCGTGTTTATGGTTTTGTTGAGGTCTATGTTGGCGCGTTATACCTGAAGAACAGCGCGCTGGAAGACAAAGAAGTTATCCGTGTCGACGATCCGCGCCGCATGGTGTTTTACGTGACATCCGAGCGGGTAAGCGCACGACGTTTTACCAATGCCATTCAGGAAGGTTTAGCCATTAATATCACCACCGGTGAAATGGCCGCCATGAGCGAACGCGTTAACCAACTGGTCAGCCTGTTTGATCACAAGTTTGTCGAAGGCACTGTGGGTTATATCGAGTGGGTTCCGGATCTGCAGGAGTCCCGTATCGTGATTGACGATACCGTGCGCGGCAGTGTTCCCGGTAAAGATCTGAACGATGCTTTGCTGAAGATCTGGATCGGCGATCACCCGGTCAGTGAGCGTTTTAAAGAAGAAGTGCTGGGCCACCGCGACAGCTGACTAAACCCTAACGGCAGTATTTTTTTATCTTGTCGTTCAGAGCATCACGTCGCTGACGTTTCCGCTGCATCGCTTCAAGACTGGTTGAGCCATAAGGTTTGGCACTGAACAGGCGCAGATCGTAGCGCGCCTTGTCGCATTTAGCAGCACGCTGCTGCGCCTGTTTCTCTGCTCTTTCCTGCGCCAGACGCTGTGCTTTGCGTTTGGCTTTATGAGCTTTTTCTTCTGCCCGGTAATCGCGTCCTTCTGTCAGCGAACGCCCATCCCGCTCAGCCTCATCCGGTTCATACTGATTCAGCGGTTCAAGCTCTACCGTTTCGGCATGTTGCTGTGATGGCGGACGGTCAGAAAACTGCACCCGGCCCTGGTCATCTACCCAGCGATAAATATCAGCCTGCGCAGACAGGCTGTTTAACAGTAATAAACCAAGCAGATAGTGAACACTCATCCTTGAGCCTCCTGTCATTGGCGGCCTGCTGAGCTGGCCGGGAAATTACGCTTGTGCCACCAGATTGCGGATCAACAGTTGCACACTCTGGCGACCACGGAATTCATTCACATCCAGCTGAAATACGCAGTGCGCCCATTCAGCCTGAGGTTGTGGCCAAACCTTGGGATCAATATTGAACCAGATCGCATCCAGCGCCAAATCCGAGCCTTTAGGCTGCAACACCAGTTTCAGATGACGTTCACCGACAATGCGCTGCTGTACCAGGCGGAAATCGCCACTGAACAGCGGCTCAGGAAATGCCTGCCCCCAGGGCCCTCCCCAGCGCAGAAGCTGCGCCAGCTCGAGGCTGAATTCCGCCGGACTGAGCTCACCATCGGTTTCAATCCGCTGCTGTAACTGCGCGTCGCTCAGATGGCGGCGACAGACGTCATCAAATAAACGCGAGAACTCTGCCAGACCTTCAGCATGTAAGGTCAGCCCTGCGGCCATCGCATGACCACCGAATTTTTTCATCAGATGTGGCGCGCGTTTATCAACTTCATCCAGTGCGTCACGCATATGCAAACCGGGAATCGAACGCGCCGAGCCTTTCAGCATGCCCTGTTCATCCGCTGCCATGGCAATCACCGGGCGATGTACTTTCTCTTTGATACGCGACGCCAGAATACCAATCACGCCCTGATGCCAATCCGGTTGAAACAGACACAGTCCGGTAGGCAGATTATCTTCCGCCTCAAAGCGGCTTAAATACTGCAGCGCTTCTGCCTGCATGCCCTGCTCAATATCGCGCCGGTCACGGTTCATTTCATCCAGCGTCTGCGCCAGCTGTAATCCGCGTCCGGCATTGTCGGTCAGCAGGCATTCAATCCCCAATGACATATCATCCAGCCGACCAGCGGCATTGAGACGCGGGCCGATGGCAAAACCAAAATCGGCGGCAATGATGCGCGACGGCTCACGCCCGGCAACCTGCAGCAAGGCCAGAATGCCAGCACTGGCATGTCCGGCACGGATACGGCGCAAACCCTGCTCCACCAGAATGCGGTTGTTGTAATCCAGTGGCACCACATCGGCCACCGTCGCCAGTGCAACCAGATCGAGCAATTGAGCCATATTCGGTGCCGGTTGCGGCAACTGACCCAGTTCGGCCAGACGCGCGCGTAACGCCAGCATCAGGTAAAACACCACGGTACAACCACAGGCGGCTTTGCTGGGAAATTCACAGCCCGGCTGGTTAGGGTTCACAATAGCGGCGGCTTCAGGCAGGGTGGCTGCAGGCAGATGGTGATCGGTTACTAACACCGGAACCCCTGCCGCCTGTGCGGCTGCGATGCCTTCGTGGGAGGCAATGCCGTTATCCACCGTCATAATCAGGTCCGGCTTCATCGGCAGCGCCACCTGCACCAGTTCCGGTGACAGGCCATAGCCAAAATCAAAACGGTTAGGCACCAGATAATCCAGCTGCTGCGCACCCAGCAAACGCAGCGCACGGATGGCCAACGCGGTGCTGCTGGCACCATCGACATCAAAGTCGCCGACCACTAGCAAACGCTTCTGCTGAGTCACCACCGGCAATAAAAGCTCCACCGCAGCGGTGATGCCTTTCAGCAGAGAAAATGGCAGCAAGCCCTGCAGGCTGAGCTCAAGCTGTGAAGCCTCGGCGATACCACGGGCGGCGTATACACGCTGCAGCACCGGATGCACTCCGGCTAGTTGAATGTGTTCGGGAAGAGAGCGCTGGCTGATCTGAACCATGGAGTTATCGTCTGAAAAGAAGGGCAAGAATGCGCTTGCATCGCGCAAAACATAAGAGCGGCACAGTTTACCAGTGATGGGCGTTATTGTCCGGGGCTGTACGCTTGCCGGCACGCTCAGCAGATGCTCGCACGGGCCGGCGACGGCGGACCTATTCCTGCGGTCTTACTCTGACAAAACGGGCAAAACGAGGTAAACCATGCTCGGTCAGACCGTTGTAAGAAAACGTTACCTGCGCACCGAGCGGCGGCGGAGAGAAACGTTCGTCATCACTGAAACCGGTTCCCAAACGGAATTCGCGGCCATCGGCGGTACGCACCACCAACGCCCCCAGTGCGCCACGATATTTGCCTTCACCGGCAACATAGCCCACCACTTCAGCTTCATCGTCCTGACTCAGCTTCATTTTTAATAAATCGTCGCTGCGTGCGACCTGATACAACGACTGGCTGCGGCGCAGCATTAAGCCTTCACCGCCGGCTGCGGTAATCATCTGCAGTTTTTTTTCCAGCTCCTGCTCACTGCTGACTTTGCTTTGATCGAGTACTTTGAGTTGTGGATTCGCCTGTTGTGCCACCAGCGTGCGTAATACCCACAAACGCTCGGTAAAAGGGACTGCCATTTGCGGCAGATCGAACACCATGTATTTTACTTTCATCCAGTCGGCATCATTGGGGTGGTGACGTCTGACCAGTCCGCTGACAAAAGAGAACTGACCACGGCCCGCCCATAATTCACCATCGAGAGGATTTTTCGGTAAGGAAGAAAGAAACCAGGCCGGTGCATTAATCGGTCGGCCACTGCGGGTTAAAAGCTGATGGCCATTCCAGTAGGCGCGGACGCCATCCAGTTTTTCGCTGACATAATATTGCGCGACATCGATGCCTTTGCTGTAAACCTTGGCCAGCATCAGCGGTGGCGGCACGATGTCTGAAGCCATCACCAGTTGTGGCCAGAGCCCAACCAGTAAAATAATCATCAGTGTTATTACATTATCCATGGCCTGTCCTCCCTGAACTCACCATCAGTCTTTACTGCATGCAAAATCAATCAACCAACTGCCACCGTCAAATACCAGCATTCGGCGTTATTTTCAGACTTTAAGACGAGATGTCCCTGCTTTCGCCTGTCCGCGTCTGCACGCTTGACAGAATAACGCTGAACGCTAATCCTTGAGACTCCTTAATGTGCGTCAGTATTATGCGATTTTATTTACTCGGCCTTGGCAGCAATATCGACCCGGAACAGCATCTGTTGAAAGCACGCGAAGCATTAGCGTCTCTCGGTGTTATTTATGCGGAATCAGCCGTGCTGAGAAGCGCTCCGGTCGGCGATACCTTTCATTTTGAATTTAAAAATCAATTGCTGATTCTGTCATCAGAATTATTACCCGGCCCATTGAAACAACGCCTGCAACAGATTGAAGTGTCCCTTGGGCGCGAGCCGAAAAATCCGTCACGCAAAGTCAAAGACCGTACCATTGATATTGATATTTTATGCACGGCAGCGACCGAAGCCGACTGCCGCCATGCCACACTGGAAGAAAGTTATTACCGCGAATTGCAGCAATTATGGCTTCAGGAAGTAAACGTCTGATCGTAGCGGTTGGCAACAAAGCGCCCGCCATCGACACGCATCACCGAACCGGTCACCGCCTCAGCCTGCAGTAAATAATCACAGGCCCGGACAATTGCCCCATACCCCAATTCTTCACCGATCAGCGATTGCGACAGCACTTTTCTGCGGTACGCCTCATCATGCTCCGGTAAAAACTGAATCGGCCCGGGCTGAATCACATTGACCCGCACTCTGCCGGCCAGACGCTGCGCCATGCTCAGGGCAAAATTCTGCAACCCGGCTTTGGCTGCGCAATAAGCGGAAAAACGCTGGTTGGGAATATCGGCGTAAATATCACTGATACACACCATCGACGCAGCCGGATTCCATACGCTGCTCAGCGCTTCGGTAATCATCGCCGGTGCCAGAACATGCACGCGCTGGTGCATTTCATGATGGGCAATCAGATCGCTCGCCGCAGCATCGGGTACAAAGCAGGACGCGTTATGAATAACCGCAGCAAAATTCCCCAGTGCCGGTAATTTAAGGGCCAGCTGACGGATATCTTCACTGTCGGCCAGATTCGCCTGCAGACAGGTCAGCGCCGGATGAGCGGCTAATTCATTCGCGCTGTTGTAGTGCGCAACAACCTGCCAGCCCTGTGCCAGATAATGTTCGGCCAGAACTTTACCCAAACGCCGGCCGGCCCCGGTAATCAGAATACGTTTGCTCATGATTTTTCCAAGCACAAAAACAACAAAGCCGGTACGTTAACCGGCTTTATTGCAGCTGTCACGGGCAGCGGAAATTACTGCGCGTGCAATACCCGTTCGTTAACAAAGTGCGCTTTAACCTTTTCCGCATCGTTCAAGGGTAAATTACGGTTTTTTCGTGACAGCCACAGCTGAATACCGTCGTCGTAATGCGGCGATGCCGGATTACCGGACTGCCCACCGGCGACAATCAGATTCAGCGGTTCCGGCTGACTGAAATCGACGATCATACGCATCGCCGGAATATTCCAGACGGCATAATCCGAGCCTAAATCGTAGCCTGCCACATTCAGCGTATTACGGTCACCACCGGCCGGATACGGTCCGCGGTCGGTATATTCCGCCAGACTTTCCACTGCCGCGGCTTTCAGACCGGAAAGAAACGGCAACATATGCGTGGTTTCGGTTTGCCAGTGATAAAACGCCAGATCCCCCCAGCGCCACTGGCTGTCATCACCACCCAATTGCTGTTGCAGGTAAGGCCAGGTCGCCGCCAGTGCGCGGGCAATAATCTGCCCCGGTAATTCGGTATCAGCGGTATTTACATCATCCCAGAACGGTGCCCAATTGCTGCCTTGTGTGCGCCCAAGTAAATGATCCTGATAACCAGAATAAGCACGGCCATTCATCGCCAGAAAGGCCTGCCACAGCTGGCCGTCTTCCGGCCCCAGTTCGTCCATGAAAATCGCACGGATCAGATTGTGTTCGAAGCCACCCCACACCGCCGCGCTGCGCGAGCCTTCCGCCATTTCACCATCAAATTCATAAATAATCTGCAGCGCTTTATTGGCAGCCTCCTGCTGCTGTTCGGGCAGCACATTGACGCCGTCACGAATCATATTTTGCCACGGTTCAGAACCCCAGAGCTGCTGCACCTTGGCAACCAGAATATCGCGTCGGTCGGCCTGCATGGCTTCCATGCTGGCATAGTCGTGGCCACCGCTATGCTGCGTCAGCATTTGCATAATGCGCTCGGAGCGTTCCGGGTAATACCAGGAACTGGTCAGACGCGGGCTGTAATCGGCTGCCACCGTGCGGTTATTACCTGTGCCTAAATAACCGCTTTGCGGATTACGTGAACGCGGTGTATCGGCACCGCCCCAGTAGCCCTGCCAGTCGTATTCGCCGCTCCAGCCAGGGCTTGGAAAATGGCCGCTGCCCGCTTTGCGTTTGGGATAATTCCCCGTCACCTGCCAGGCCACATTGTCTTTGTCACCATAAATCACGTTCAGATGAATAAAGCCGACACCATTTAATGCCTGCTCAGCCTCATCCATGGTTTTGGCTTTACCCAGATTAAAAAAGGAATCGATGGTGTTATCCGGAAATTGCGCCGTCCAGCTTAATGCCAGACCGAATTCCGAGCTGGCCGGAATGGCGATCATTTCGTGTTTGGGTTTACCTTTAATTGCGGCATTGAGCAAAGGGCCATGACGTGTGGACTGCACTTCAATAGTGACCGGCTCTGCACCTTTAACCTGAATGGTTTCACTGCGACTGCTGACCGGATACCACTGTTCCTGATACAGATATTCGGTTTTGCCATCGCGCTCGCGCAATTTCTCCAGAAACACATCCTGGGTATCCGCCATCACCATGGTTTCACCCCAGCCAATATGGCCGTTGTAGCCGGCAACCAGTGCCGGAATGCCCGGCAGAGTAATACCCACACCGCTGTATTCCGGGCTTTTTACCCCCATCAGCATCCAGGTCGACGGATGCGATAACAACAGGTGGGTATCGTTGGCGACCATGGTCGCACCGGCGGCGGTTTTATCTTTATGCACGCCCCAGTTATTGGAGGCGGCAATGCCCTGACCGTTAATCCGCTTCAGCTTCTGCTCAACCGCGGCCAGATATTCCAGTTGCTCTTTAACAGCAGCCACCGGGCTTTCAGCGCCGGATAAATCCACACCAGCGAGCTTGTTGGCTTCTGCCAGATCGATGGGTTCATCCGGATAAATCGGCGCCAGATACGCGGCTTTTTCCACACCCAGTTTTTCTGCCAGCTGCAGAAAGCCCAGCTCTTCATGCAGGTTAAAACCCACGCCCAGATTGAGCATGACAAACAATCCCAGCGTATTGGCGGGCTGCCAGGCTTCCGGCTGATAATCGTTAATGGTCAGCTCCAGCGGCAGACGATCACGGTGGCTGTTAATGTAAGCGTTCACCCCGGCGGCAAAGCCCGTCAGGTGTTGCTTCAGCTCCGGGCTTAATGCGGCATAGCGCTCTTCGATAATCTGCGGGATACCCAAAGTGCGCATGTAAATATCCATGTCCAGCGCGATATCGCCAGTCATCTCCGCGAGACGGCCGCGCGCCAGCAGATTCATCGACACCATCTGCGCCAGACGATCTTCTGCCATGGCATAACCAATGCCGAAGGTCAGGTCCTGCAGACTTTGCGCCTCAATAAAAGGCACGCCGTAGTCATCGCGGCGGATACTGACGTCTTCCTGCAGACCGCGAACCTGAACCACGCCAACAGCAGGATCAAGATTGCGCTCGCTGATCCAGTCAAACACCTGACCACAGCCGGTTAAAGTTAATAAGGTGGTGGTTGCCAGAAGCGGCATAAACAAGGCCTGACGCAGACCCGGGCGTTTTTTATATTTTTTATTATTCACGGTAATACCTGATGCCGCCGCAGCGGTTCATAAGAAAAGATGAGAACGCAGCAGATTATGACGGGCGGGCCAGAAAGCGAACAGGGACTTTTGTGCCAAACGGGGGCTGAACGGCGGGCAATAAAAAAGCCCAAATGCGAACATTTGGGCTTTCTCATCAATTTTGGTTGCGGGAGCAGGATTCGAACCTACGACCTTCGGGTTATGAGCCCGACGAGCTACCAGACTGCTCCATCCCGCGACAATTGCTTCACTACTTTCTGACGTAACAACCAACAGAAGCGGTTGGTTGCGGGAGCAGGATTCGAACCTACGACCTTCGGGTTATGAGCCCGACGAGCTACCAGACTGCTCCATCCCGCGTCAGAGGCTGCGAATAATACGGATACCCCCGTACCCTGTCAACCCTAACATTTTGTTTTTTAGGTATTTTTCCCGCAACGACCAGGAATTTACAGAAAAGTTGCTTCACCGTCTGGCGTGTGTGGAATACAGGTGGTACGTTATCTGAACAAAAAATAACAACAATAAAAACGAGCATATGAGTTCGCATCCGACCAATACTTTGACGACGGCGGCTTTGCAGCCATTGTTGCGTTTGTTGGAAAGCAAAGGTTTCTCCGGCATGGATTTGCTGTCACCAGGCCAGGAGGCCAGAACCGAGCATGTTTCCAGCCAGCGCATGTCCATCAGCCAGTTTGACCGGCTGCTGGAACAGGCCAGCAAACTGCTGAACGAACCTGCCATCGGCCTTGCCGCCGGACAGCACCTCGACCTGCCCAGTTTTTACCTGCTGGGATTCCTGTTGAGCAGCTGTCAGACCGGCCGCGAAGCCCTGACCATTCTGCGCCGCTATTATTCACTGATCAGTGATACCCGCTCGCCCGATCTGTTTGTCGGCCATGAAAGCATTAAGGTGGTGTATTACGTTGCAGACGGCAGCGCCTTTGGCAGCCATGCCCGCAGTGAGTTTATTGCCACCAGCATTCATACAGCAGGCAAGGCGTTTGGCGGTAATTACTATCAGGTTCAGGGGGTTGGCTTTCGCTTTCCACCCCCCTCTTACCGCGACCGGCTTGAGCAGTTTTTCGGTATACCGATTCTCTACAATCAGCCGCATAACTGGATTTCGTTTTCCGGCAAACTGCTGGATAAACCGCTGGCTCAGGCCAATCCGGAACTGTTTAATGCGCTGCGCCGCCAGGCGGAGCTGTCGACCACCCGCTTCAGCCAGCTGCAGGCCTTCAGCCGTAAGGTCATGCATATTCTGTATCAGTGGCCGGACTCCATCCCGATCACCAAAGAGGCAGTAGCCGACCTGCTGAGCACCAGCAGCCGTACCCTGACCCGCCGCCTGCAGGAAGAAAACTGCCAGTTCTCATCATTACTGCGCGACGTGCGTCTGGAAAAAGCCAAACAAGCGCTGGAGCGCGGTCACACCGATGTGCAGCAACTGGCCATCGAGCTGGGCTTTTCTGATCGCCGGGGCTTTGAGCGGGCCTTTAAACAGTGGACCGGTGAAACTCCGGCGGCCTACCGGCGCAATTGTCGTTCACGCAGCGAAGCGGTGACCGAAATGGCTGAAGCCGATTAACGGCTGAGCTACCCACAATAAAAAAGCGGCCATTGGCCGCTTTTTTATTGTTCTGTATTTCAGTCTTATTACCAGTCACCGGCAGACAGTGCCGCCCTGACGGTGCGCATTTTCTCAGACTCTTCCAGTGCGATCAGATTCTGGAACAGCTGACGCGAGTCTGCGGTAGTCGCTTCGCTCAGCATCTGCTGGTACAGGCCGATCATGTAGTCGTCGATCTTCAACGCCACCGTGACCAGTTCATCAACCGAAATATCCGCATGAAATTCACTGCAGCCCTGCAAAGCATCACTGATCGAACCGGGTTCAAACTGATGCCATTCGGTCAGGACTTTCTGGCTTACATGCTCCTGCATACTGGCCATCGACTTTGCCAACGTATCTTCATGCGCCGCCAACAGCTGCAGCATCATATCGACCCGCTCACGCTGAGTCTGATCGCGCAGCTGTTGATACAGGTTGCGCGCATGCTCGTGCAGGCGACGGCTGTATTCGAGCACATCTTTGACCGTGGAATAACTCATATCTCTGCTCCCTGCTCAAAGCACCCGTGTGTTCCACAGGCCGGTAACCCGCAGATTCTACTCAAAGGTATGTGACTCAAGGCCACAAACACAGTGGATGCTTACAGCATAGCGTCCACGGTTGTATGCGCCATTGCGCAGGATCAAGCCGGGATGCCAGACGGCAGATTACTCGTCGCCGGAATCAGACTCGGCAAACTGATCAGCCAACTGCTGGCGGAAAGGACGTACGGCGGCTTTATCCTTCTCGCTGACATTCTCCACCGCACGCATCATCATCAGCGACGCACTCATCATTTGTTCCATCATCATTTTCTGTTCTGCCGGCATTCCTTCTGCCTGGCGGATCTGTTCCAGTTGCGCTTCCAGCTGCGACAGACTGACCTGCTCGTTTTCCATTTCCAGCGCCATATAGCCCATGGTCACACGACGGGAAACTTCGGCCCACTGCTCGATGCTGTTATAGCCACCCGCTTTTACCTGCTTGCTGAAATCGTCATGCAGACCAGCGGCCTTCAGCTGCTCTATTCCTTTGTTGAACATGGCATCAATACTGGTTTCACCGGCACTGAAATCTTCATCCGGCAACTGATCTTCATGCTGTGTCAGCCAATTTTCCAGTGCTGGCATGGCTTCCATCCAGTGTTTTACATCTTTTTCTGTCAGATCAGCGGCCATTGCCAGTGGTGCCAATAAGCTGAACAACAGCGTCATAACGATGCGCATGGGTATCTCCCTGAGAGTGTTTATTAAAGCGTTATTATTGATAAAGCGGTTACGTTAGTCGAGATTGACCGGCGCGGCAATAAATCTCAACCTCCACCGCCTCATCAAAATCACCAATGGCGGGAAGTGTCGAACTGACCATGGAATGCAGACAATCCAGCGCAACAAAATCCGGCGCAACAAAGCGGCTTTCGGCCAGAATCCAGTCGGGAATACTCAGCATCAGCGGCTTAAGATCGGCACTGGAGCTGATGTCATACAGCACATCACTGGCCAGCAGCAGGTCGACCTGTGGCCACTCACCTTTTACCGGTAAAACCTCAACCCCGTTCAGGGCGGCATTTTCGGCTGCAGCCTGCAGAGCATTTGCGTCCAGATCGGCAACCCAGACTTCCGCAGCTCCGGCCTTAGCTGCAGCGATGCCAACCAGCGCTGAACCACAGCCAAAATCCAGCACTTTCTTGCCGGCAACCGCCTGAGGGTTAGCCACAATCCATTGCGCCAGAGCACGCCCGCCTGCCCAGGCAAAGGCCCAATACGGCAGATGCTGCCAGAAGGCACCAATGGCCTGGCTGTCCAGCGTTAACTCGGTGTCAGCCAGGCTGAGCAGCCACAGTTGTAACTGTTCAGCGGCGAGATGCTCAGCCACGAGCTGCGCCTGCGGTAAAATCAGTGCCTTTTGTAAATGAGTAAGACTTGAACGATCTGAAGACATAAAAAACGTTAAACCAACGATTATGAGGACCCGGCTTTTAAATCCGTGAAATTTAAAACCCGTAGATTTAAAACCAGTGACGTTTAAAATCCGTGACCTTTTCCAGGTATCGGCGCGACTCGGCTTTCGGATGCTTGTGTACTATCGTGCGGTACACCTCCTCTGCTGACATCGCATTAATCCGTTGTATGGCTTTTTTCCGGTCGGAATGAAACGCTTTAAGTAAATTACCTGCACCGCCGTTATACGCAGCAATGATGCAGTACTCGCGCTTTTGCCAGCCCTGAATATCCCGCAGATAGACATCGCGCAGAATCGATAAATACGCACTGCCGGCGTCGATATTATTGGCGGGATTCAGCAGATAATTACGCGTAGGCCGATCGCTGCGGCCATAAATACGCTCATACACATCCCGCCCCGCGGTATTCTGCATCACCTGCATCAGACCATAAGCTCCGGCATGAGAAACAGCAAACGGATTAAAACTGCTTTCGGTTTCAATCACCGCCAGAATTAACGCAGGCGACAGCTTATAACGCTTAGCGGCACGTTCAACCAATGGCCGGTATCCTTCCGCACTGCGCTGTTTATGAGTACCAACCATCGTCACGTCGACCCAATAACGCGCACCTTTATGGCGTAATTTATGGTCAATCAGGTATTGCGCGAAACGTTCTGCGCGCCAGGGATACTCAATACTTTTGCCATCCTGATCCAGTATTTGCCCGGCCAGAAAGGGTTTACCGGTAATGCCCATATCGGCCGCGGTATACAGATCAACCGCCGATGGGTCGGCCGGTGTCAGCAGTGTCGCGACCAACGCCTGACGAATCGCCTTTAACGGCGTTTGGCTGCGCTCACTTTCCACCCGGATGCGACCGGCGGCAAAGTCGATATGCACCCGGGTGTGATAATCGTCCAGATATTTGACCATGGCATGAGCCGAGGCTTCTTCAAAATCCTGCCCCCAGACCTGATTGGCTTTTTCTGAAAAAAAAGCGTACTCAAGAATAACCGCCTGCACATCATCCGACAGGTCAGCAAAATTATCCGGCAAGCGGCCATCATCAGCGATCACCGATACGCTGTAACACAGCAGAAACAGCCTTAAGAAGTGCAGCAGAGAAGAAATACGGACGGGAAGAAAAGTCACAGAGTACACGGGCAACAAAGATTGCTGCCCAGTGTAATCGTCATAACGCTGAATGTCAGCGCACAGCCTCACGGCGGATGGCATTAGGGGAGAAGTCGTTAGCATCCAGCTCACGGCTGAAATTGATCGTGGCACCACGCTCGTTATCCAGACCTTCAGCGTAATAACGTCCGCTTTCGAGGTCGTAGGTAACTTCCAGCGTCGGATACACCAGCTGGATATCGTAGTAGTTGATGGTGTGAGCTTCTGTCACCTGCCACAGCTCGCCTTTTTCATCGTATTCTTCAGCGTAAATGATCGACCAGGAGTCTTCATCAACATAGTAACGACGGGTTGAATAACGATGACTGTAACCAAGGCGCAGCTTGGCTTCCACCACCCACACGCGATGAGCTTCGTAGCGCAGCAGTGACGGATTAATGTGGTGATCCTGCAGAATATTATCAATCTTCAGATTGCCCTGATGAACCTTGTAAGCATTGTATGGAATATAGATTTCACGCTTACCTTTCAGCTCCCAGTCATAGTAATCCGGTGCGCCGTTAAACATATCCACCTGATCAACGGTACGGATGGAGTTGGTGTTGGAATCCGCAGTGTCATAGGCCAGATCCGGAGTGCGGCGCAGACGGCGCTGGCCCGGTACATAAATCCAGGATTTACGCGGAGAACGCACCTGATCCAGCGTTTCATGCACCAGCGTAATCCCCCCCGCCATTTGTGCCGGCGCCAGCGTTTTACGCTTCAGAAAGAAAATCTTATTATCCAAGTCTGCCGGTTCCGCCCCCGGAATGCTGTACTGAATAAAGTATTCGTATTCACGCAACGCATCAATGCGCTGTCCACCCTGCGTCACCGACGAAGCAACTGCGGTATACGCCATGGAATGACCACGAAAACGCAGGGTGTGGTTCCACAGAACTTCCAGGCCATTCTGCGGCACCGGGAAAGGAGACGACATGGTTGCACCGGTAACACCGGCACCGTATTTCATCAGTTCAGCACGGCCGGCATTGGTCTTAATCGCTTTGTAGACATAATCCGGGTAAGACGCAGAGCGATGGGTTGGGTAAACCTCAAAGTACAAATCAGGGAAACGCTGCAATAAAGCAACCTGGCCATCCGTCAGGCGGGAGCGGTGTTCAGCCACATTGGCTGCGGTAATGCGGAAGCGGGGCTTATCCGCCGCAAAAGGGTCAGGATGAAAAGCACCCGGCTGATGGCTTGTGTCCAGTGGCAGGCCACCTTTCCAGGCAGGTATGTCCTTGCCATTACCCAATTTATCAGCACCGACCGGCGTCAGATCTTTACCAAGACGGGCAATGTCTTCTGGTGCAACGGCAGCTGTTGCCGGAAAAACAAAGCACATCAACGTAGCAAACAAAAACCGTCGTTTCATCACATCACCATCGAGGCATATTCTGGGGGCGTGCAGGCTACTGACTGGTGATTCTATGATCAACTACATGTTACAAAATGACTACAAAACTCTGTCGGTCACCGCCAGACGTAAAACGCCCTCCGGTAACCAACAGTACAACGGAAAGTCAGACGAATGCTGGCGCCATCCCCATCCCCCAGAGGATCACGGTAACAGCCATACAGCCGACCAACGCACAGAGGCCAACGGTCAACATGGAACTGGCGAAAATGAAGCCGCGCTCTTCCGGGATATCCATAAAGATGGGAACCCCCGAATACAGCAGGTAGACGCTGTAGCAAACGGCTGCCAACACGACCATGACATCCAGCCAGAGAATGGGTAACAGTCCGATAAATCCGGCTAAGAACATCGGAGTGGACGTAAAGATGGTAAAAATCAGGCAGCGTTCATAACTGGCACTGACGCCGAAGGTCCGCTCCATCCAGAACATGGCATAAGCCACCATGGCGACTCCGAATAACAGGGCAAAGTAGAAGGCGACGGCCATAGGCAGGGCGCTTTCGGTACTGAGTTTCACCACATCACCACCGGCAATACTCCAGCCATATTGGGTTGTACCAATAAACAGTGAGACCGGCGGAATCAGTGCGAGAAAGATCAGGTTACGAACAAAAACTTCCAGAATGGAGCCTGCCCGTTCCCGGCGAATTTCATCCCACTCGCGGCGCGGATGATACAGCAGTCCGAACATGTGATTTGCAAACATAGTGCTCACCTCTCTGTGTGACTACGTTACAAGGATTATGCGTTCTTGGCAGACAAAGCAAGGCGGGGGCGTTTTATGCAATAAGCTTGTCTAAAAATTGTACTGTTCAGCACTTACAGCAATATCAGGCACCGGAATGGCTTATGCGGTCTTATCGCCGTGCGGCGATACGGGGAAAGGTCTGCAGCAGATTCTGCTCAAGACGAAGCGCCAGCTCAGTCAGACTGACGCGGTGCAGGCTCGCCAGCATCGCCGCTAACAACGGAATACTGGCCGGACTGTTATTAACACCATTCCAGAAGGCTGGTTGCATATCCGGACTGTCGGTTTCCAGCAGCCAGGACTCCAGAGGTAAGGTTGCTACGGTGCGCCGTAACTTGTGTGCTCGCGGATGGCTCATTGCCCCACCGATGCCCAGTCGGAACCCCAGCTTACGCCAGGCGTTACCCTGCTGTTCGCTGCCGCTGAACGCGTGCACCATGCCACCCGCGCGAAAACGCTGCTGACGCAGAAAAGAGGCCGCTTCATCATGGGCGCCACGGATGTGCAGAATCATGGGCAATTCGTATGTCTGCGCCAGCGCCACCTGCGCCCGGAACCAAAACCATTGTTGCTGCCGCTGCTCTGACGTTAGCGCCAGCATCCAATCGAGACCGGCTTCCCCCACCGCAATCACATCCGGTTGCTGCAGCGCCTGCTCCAGCCAGAGAAGATCGTCTTCTTTATGTCTGGATAAAAAATACGGATGCAGGCCAAGCGCGTAATAAAACGGCCGGTTCTGACAGAACGCGGCCAAATGCTCCCCCTGCTGGCGATGCACACCGGGAATCAACAAACCGCTGACACCTGAGCGTTGTGCCAGCGCCCACTGCGGCTCACGCTCATGATCCAGCGCGGCAAAGTCAAAGTGGCAGTGGCTGTCGAACCAGTGCGGTGGAATGCTATTCATAGACTCAGTCATCGATTTGATTCATGGCAATGCCACATTAAAAGCAAAAATTTCATTCTACTGATGGAGAATGTACCGGTAGTCTGCTATCAATAATCGAGGTTTTGCTGCGGAACGGCCCATGGAACTGGCTTCACAAGAACTGCGTGAGCGCATTGTACGCCCCACCCTGCATTATCTCGGTAAGCATTGCCATGCTTCAGAGAATCTTCTGGTTGCGATTGCCCAATGGCAACAGCAACACCCACAGGGACGAACCGAAGGCATCTACCCCATCGATGCAGGCCTGCACCAGAAAGTCTGGAATCAGCACCTGGCGTTTCACCCGGATCTGGCCAGCAAAATCCGCGGTCTGGCCTCACAGCGCGAATTCCTGAATAACCCGCATATCGAACTCATCACCAACCTGGCCTACGCCACCGCCATTGCCTGGGCGGTGTATCTGGCGTTCCCACAGGTAAGACACACTAACGCAACGCCTTGCGCAGCGACCTCGTCCAAACCAAGCCCTTGCCCGCTGGCTCCGGCCCAGACGACGGCACGCCAACCCGAAATCAGCACAAATTAAGCTTGGGCTTCAGCGCCTTCCATAAAGCCTGATAATTACGTGCCAGTGGTACGGTTGGCTGCTGCTCGACAATCGGGCTGCGCAACTCCAGCATGCGCTCAGCACTGGCGGAGTAGGCAACAAAGGTGCGCAGAATTTCCGGAAAATCTTCTAGCCCGCTCTTTACCCAGCGCAAATGCGCGGGCTTACGCCGATCAATCATGGTGACAAAAGGCAGCCACTGGGATTTTTTCGCCCAATCAAACTGCGCCCGGATTTGTTCGTAAGCGCGGATCGATAACACTGAAGGCTCAACCGGAACCAGAATACGGTCCACTGCGCGCAATACGCCTTCCATTTGTGGCGTCATCATCGGCGGGCAATCAATAATAATCAGGCCATAATCTTCCGCCAGCCGATCAAGTACTTCGGCCATACGCTGGCGTGCTTCTTTTTTACCGCTCAGGCTTTGATGAAACTTACGCAATGAGCTGTCAGCCGACAGCACATCGAGGCGCGGAATGGTGCTCGGCTGAATATAGCGGTTGATGGGCTCATCACTGTTCCACAACTCATCCTGCTTATGACCTTTATCAATACCCAGAATCCAGCTGGCCGCGCCCTGGGGATCAAGGTCCCATAACAGCGTCGGGATTTTTTCCCGCGCAGCCAGTGCCGCCAGATTAACGGCGGTGGTGGTTTTACCGACCCCGCCTTTCAGCTGATAAACAGCCATTGCCCGCATACCTACTCCTTGTTAAACATTCCGGCCATTGTTAAAAACCCCGCTGCCCACAGTGGTCAGTCAAAGCTGACGTTACAGCCGCCCAGCCCGCAATAACCATTGGGGTTCTTGGCCAGATATTGCTGGTGATAGCCTTCAGCCAGATAAAACGGCACGTTGACCAGAATTTCGGTCGTGATGTCGCCCATACCTGCACGCTGCAGGCGCTGCTGATAATGCGCTTTAGTGCTCTCCGCGCGCGTACGGTCAGCTTCTGACAGCAGATAAATCCCGGAGCGGTACTGAGTGCCGATATCATTCCCCTGACGCATGCCCTGAGTCGGATCGTGACTTTCCCAGAACACCGCCAGCAACTGCTCCAGCGGCAGCTGTTGTTCATCAAACCAAACCCGTACCAGCTCGTTATGGCCGGTCATGCCGCCGCATACTTCTTCGTAGGTTGGATTCAGTGTATGTCCGGCACCATAACCGACAGCCGTCGAGTAAACGCCGGGCAACGACCAGAACTTGCGCTCAGCTCCCCAGAAGCAGCCCATGCCAAGCAGCACTTCACTTAACCCCGCCGGACGCTCTCCGCCAATACGGTTACCGTTCACATGATGCTGCTGCGGCACCTGATACAACGATTCTGCTCTGCCCGGCAACGCCTGATCGGCGGTAGGGATAGACATCAGTTTTGGACGCCACATAATGCACCTCATTTCTCTGCGCTGATATGGCCTATTATGACCCGAAACGCATCCGATTATTCGCTCAAATTTCTGGGAACCGGCAGCGGTGGCCAACCCGACATGGGCTGCTCCGCCGCCGTGCTGGAATTAAACCAGCAACCCCTGCTGTTAATTGACTGCGGCTACGGTACGCTGAGTGCTTATCGTCGTCACTATAACCGTCTGCCGGACGCCATCTTTATTACCCACGGCCATCTCGATCATATCGCCGATCTGGAGATTCTGACCGTCCAGGCGCGCCTGCAACAACATCCCCCCATCCGTTTATACGTGCCGCTGCAGCTGATTGCACTGCTGCATCAACGACTGGCCACCTACCCGGGAGCCATGGCGGAAGGCGGGCACAATTTCTGGCAATCGTTTCAGCTGCTGCCGGTTACCGATACCTTTATTCATCAGGATCTGACCTTCCGGCTGCACGCCACGCGCCATCACCAGCCCGGTTCCAGCTATGCCCTGCATTTGCCAGGCGTATTTTTTTACAGTGGTGACACCCGCCCGATACCGGAAATTCTCTGCCATGAGCTGAGCGGTCAGGAGAGGATATTCCACGACTGCGGCCTGGAGCCCAATCCTTCCCATACCGGTCTGGACGATCTGGCGCGCGAATATCCGCCCGCACTGCGCCAGCGCTTCGTGCTTTATCACTATGCCAATGAACAGGCCGCCACGGCGCTGGAGCAGGCCGGTTATCAGGTTGCACGCCCCGGCGACAGCATCGGCCTTGGCACGGAGAGCAATGCATGAATACCAGCTCACAGCCAGACCACACAGAACTGGATGAGCAGCAGCTGAATCAGGCCATCAGCACCATGCTCGACGATGCCCGCGTCAGTGCACAGTCACTGCCACAGTGTCCGCACATCAGCCTCTGGCTGGTTGAGCCGGAAAGCATGCGCCGGGCGTTCAGTCAGGAAGAAATCCTGCGAATTCAGACCTACCCCGCCTACTGGGCCTTTTGCTGGGCCAGCGGTCAGGTGCTGGCGCGGGAGATCCTGGCCAACCCGCACTGGGTAAAGGGCAAAAAGGTGATGGACTTCGGTGCCGGTTCCGGTGTGGTCGCCATCGCCTGCGTGTTAGCCGGCGCCCGCGAAGTCATCGCCTGTGATATCGACCCTGATGCGCTGTTATCCTGCGCCGCCAATGCACGGCTGAATAACGTCGGTTACCGCCTGCATCCGGACTTATTCGCTTTTGATGAAGACCTCGATCTGCTGATTGCCGCTGACGTGCTGTACGACCGCGCCAACCTGCCATTACTGGAAGTGTTTCGCCAGAAAGCACAGCAAGTGATCGTCGCCGACTCACGCGTTAAGGATTTTCATTTTCCGCCTTATCAGGCCACCGGGCGCAGTGAATCATTTACCGTGCCCGACCTCGACGAACTGGATGAATTCCGCTGGGTTAACCTGTACCGGGCATAAAAGGAAAAGGCCGCGTTTGCGGCCTTTTATCTACCTTGAATACACCGGATCAGGGAACCAGAGGAACGTCAATCAGGGTACGTTTACCGTAACCTGGTTTGACCTCCATCTTTTTCTGTACCGAGGCGGTATAGGTTTCGCTGGTGATGGTATCCACGTAAACCCACTCGCAGCTGGATTTCGCCGGGGTAAATTCCACCAGCATATAGCCGCGCTGGGCGGAGTTGAGGTATTTCAGATCATCAACCAATTTTGTTACTGCCAGCTCAAAACCAGCCTGCTGAGTAGCACGGACAACCGGATCAGGAATAGCACCAAAACCGACGTAGGTTTCGAAACCCGGCGAAGTAACCGAAGAAGTTGCAAATTCCACCCCGACCGATCCGTTACTGCGCACGGTCTCTCCGGTATTGGCATCGGCCGGATACAGATCACTGGCCCAGGCGTTATGGGTATCCCCCGCCAGAACCACCAGATTCTTATTCAGTAACTGTGCACGCTGCAGAATTTCTTCACGCGCCGGGAAGTAGCCATCCCAGGCATCCAGATTGTAAGGGGCGGCTTCCGTCAGACGCGTACTGGTCGGGTCACTGTCTTTCAGATTTGCCAGTTCAACCAGTAATCCGGCCACTGCAGCCTGAGTCGCAGAGGCATCCTCACCCGCTTTGATTTTCTCTTCAATTTCACCAAGCTTTGTTAGCAGCTCAATAGGGATAAAGATACGTCCCATCAACACCTGCTGGCCCAGCACCTGCCAGGTGGCTGTACTGTTGAACATGGAGCCAATGGCGAAGGTCTGCTGCTCTGCACCGAGCAAGCCACGATTGCGGTTTTCCAGAGCGGTTCGGAATGCAGCAGCATCAACATCGCGGGTACCGGGGATAAGATAATCTTTAAAATCAAGCGGCTTATCACGGGCGTACATACGCGTATCGAGCATGGTCAGGTTGACCAGATTGCCGAACTCAAAGGCGCGCCAGATTTTAGCGGTATCAGCTCCGCTGCGGATCGGCAGCCACTCGTGGTACGCCTGAATGGCTGCGGCGCGGCGTTCTTCAAAAGAACCTTCATCTTCGTTGTGGTTCTCAGCGCCACCCTTCCAGGTATCGTTGGCCAGTTCATGGTCATCCCAGACACAGATAAACGGCTTTTTCTGGTGTGCCAGCTGCAGCGCGGTATCGGTACGGTATTTGGCGTAACGGGCGCGGTAATGGGTCAGCGTTAATACTTCGACCAGCGGGTCCGGATCACGAACCTGAGAAGCCGCCGTTGGGTATTCATTGGCACCGTACTCATAGATGTAGTCACCCAGATGCACCACAACATCGGCATCGCTGTTAGCAATTTCGTTGTAGACGTTGAAGTAACCGGCGGGCAGGTTAGCGCAGGAGCAGACGGCCAGTTTCACACTATCAACACTGCCGACTGGCAGAGTGCGGGTCTGGCCAACAGGCGTCACAGCGCCGTCTTTGCCGGCGAACTGATAGTAATAAACAGTATCAGCATTCAAGCCGGTAACATCGACTTTCACGGTAAAATCGCGCTTGCTGTCGGTGTAAACAGAACCACTGGCCACCACGTTGGTCATGGCTTCGTCGCTGGCCACGACCCAGCCCACCTGGGCGTCAGCGTTGGTATCGGATGGCGTTACGCGGGTCCAGATAATCACGGCATCGGCCAGCGGATCACCGGAGGCCACACCATGACCAAACACAAACACGGTCAGATCACGGTCGTTATCGTCATCATCACCAAAGCAGCCGGTTAAAGCGGCGGGTACAGAAACAGCACCGGCGCCAGCGGCAACGGACTTTAAAAAACTACGGCGGCTCAGATCAGCTCGGTTAGACATTCGGAGGAACCTTATATTGTCTGGTTTTATTGTGCGTATAGGACGACTTTTCCATGTCAGAAGTATTACAAGGGCCCGTTCTTTTCCAGCACAAAATAGGGTTTGGCTCAATAAAGCACCGCCCTGTCCGCTTAGGTGAGTGTATTTGGTACAAATGAACCACTTAAAGTGGAACGGTTTCACAATCCGACGTTCCTCCTGCTCCGCGGTAGCCCTGAAGGGCCCGATCCAGTAAACTCCTGCTCCTTTATTTTCAGCCATGGTCCAGTGCGGATGCTCGATAAAAACGCCCTCTCGCAATTACAGTCGTTGAAGCAGGAAATCCAGTTGAGCACGCCCCACTTTGAGGGCCGGGTACGCTCTACCGGTGGCCGCTTTGGTTTCGTCAATACCGACGATGGCCAACAGTTTTTTCTCGCCCCGGATGAAATGGATAAAGTCCTGCCCGGCGATCGAATTGAATTTCGGGTAGAACCCGCAGGCGAAGGCAAAGAGCAGGCAATTATTGAAAAACTGCTCAGCACCGAGCTGAACGAATTCTTCGGCAAGTACATTGTGCGGGGCAAAGGTCACTTCGTTGAAGCGGATCACCCCACCCTGAACCGCTGGATTTTTGTACCACCAGCCAAGCGCCTGAAAGCCGCCGACGGCGATCTGGTCAAAGCCCATATCAGTCAGCATCCGTTTCCGAAAGCGAAAGCACAGGCCGATATCGATGCCATTATCGGTAAACCAACCGACGCTTATATCGAGCAAGCGTTCATCAAGGCCAAGTGGCAGTTACCCACGGAGTTTGACGATGCCGTCAGCGCTCAGGTCGCCGAGCTGACCGCTAAAGGGCTGGACGATGTTCTGAGCGAGCGCACAGACCTGACTCATCTGCCATTTGTTACTATCGACTCGGCAGGCACCCGCGATATTGATGATGCACTCTATGCCGAAGCCCGCAGCCAGGGCTGGTCATTGTGGATCGCCATTGCTGACCCGGCGGCGTTAATTCAGCCCGGCACAGCGCTGGATCATGCCGCCCTGCAACGCGCGACGTCGGTGTATTTCCCCGATCAGGTAGTGCCGATGCTGCCAGCGGAACTGTCTGAGCAGCTATGTTCCTTGCAGGCTGATCAGCTGCGCCCGGCCATGACCGTCGAACTGCGTATCAGTGAAGCCGGTGAAATTGAACAGATTCATATTTATAACGCCATTATTCGTAGCCGCGCCAAACTCAGTTATAACCAGGTAGCACTACTGATTGATGGCGAAAGCAATGATATTCCGGCCGAACTGCATGGCCATCTGGTGCATCTTGATAACTGTGCCCGTACGCTGGCGGCTTACCGTAAGAACCATTGCCTGGTGATGGAAGACCGTCCGGACTTTAAACTCATCACCGATGAGCAAGGCAAAGTTAAAGACATCGTCCGCATTGAGCGCAATCAGGCACATCGTCTGGTGGAAGAATGCATGCTGGCCTGTAATCGCGCGGTGGCCGGTTGGCTGGCAGAAAAAGGCAGTGGCTTCTTTATTGAACATGCCGGTGTGCGCACCGAGCGTCAGGGGGAAGTGGCGGCGTTATTAAAAGAACACCTGCCGCTGGAGAAAAAACCCAGCCTCAACAGCCTGGAAGATTATGTCAGCCTGATGCAGCAGGCCGATGCCAGCAACAGCGATTTACCCCTGCGCATGATCATTACCCGTCAGCTTGAACGCAGCAATTTATCACTGCATGCCAAGCCACACATGGGCCTCGGCTTTGCGCACTACACCACCTTCACTTCGCCCCTGCGTAAGTACAATGACCTGCTGATTCACCGCATTGTAAAAGCCTTGCTGACAGACAGCAGCGTCCAACTGCCGGATGAAAGTATTCTGCTGCAGATTCAGAGCGCCCAAAGCAATGCCCGCATGGCCGCCAATCAGGCAGAAACCTGGCTGAAACTTCTGTGGCTTGCGCAGCAGGATAAAGAACAGCTGTATGACGCCAGCATTGTGCACATGAATTCGTCAGGCTTTACCGTGCGTCTGGATAACACCGGCATAGAAGGAACAATCGACCGCCGTAAAGCCGGTAACGGCTGGACCTTTGAAACCAAAACGCTGACTCATCGTAATGAAGAGCAACGCTTTATTCTGGGCCAGGCCGTGCGGGTAAAACTGACGGACGTACAACCTCAGGCACGCATAGCGCGTTTTGCTCTGGTGTAATCACCGCTGCAACACGTGGTAATAAACAGCAGGCAATAAAAAAGGGAGCTCAGCTCCCTTTTTTATTGACCGTTAATCGCTATCTGGATTAATCGATTTTCCAGGTACGAACGACGGCAAAACCGTGCAGTTCGATCCATTCATCCAATTGACGTGGATTACGTTTAATTTTTTCTACTTTTTCCTGAGTTGCCGGATTGCGGTAAGTACCTACCGGCAGCTTTGGTTTAGGCAGAGATGATTCTTTTTCTGCTTTAGCGGCTTTTGGTCCGCGTGGCGCTGTGCGGGCAAAATGCTTTTTCAGGTTGTTATAAATAGAAGAAGGATTGTCCTGCTTGGCCATGCCAATAATCCAGGCTTCAATCTGCTCTGAACGGGAAACGTACAACTCATCTTCGTTCAGACGATTCTGATTGCACAGACGCTTGATGGTAACGTCAAACTCTTTCAGGCCTTCAAGCTTATGTTCCTGATCTTTACGCAGTTGCTCCAGTTCATGAATTTTTTGCTGGTGCTGTTTAATCTGCTTATCAATATCGATGTCAAATACGCTCACTGCTTAACCTCTGTGTTTTAACGGCATAACGATAGACTGATATCCCGTTGAGATATCAATACTAAGAATAGGGTATTATCGCGGACTATTACGGCAATGGCCGCACAGTTCATAGATATTATGTCACGCTGCGATTATAGCGGTGCCTGTAAGCGTTAAACAATCAATAAAACACGACATATAAACGACAACAGACTGTTTTATAAACACGCCTTAATAACGGCGGAACTTATCGACAAAAAACAGATTAATCGTTCCACCTTGCCATAACGCAAGGGAAGCTCTGAATAAGCATCGCGCCCCTTGTGCAATCAAATGATAAACATTATCATCTTTTCTGTTTATTTCCTTCCCGCCGGATCAGCATGACATCGCAAACTCTTGATCAGCTCAGCGTTGGTACCCAGGCCCGTATCATCGGATTTACCGCTACCGAAGCCAACTTCCGCCGTAAACTGCTGGCCCTCGGATTAATGCCGGGCACCCAGATTGAAGTACGGCGTTTTGCTCCGTTGGGCGATCCGATGCAGATTCAGCTACGCGGCGCCTCTGTCAGTCTGCGCAAGCAGGAAGCCTCCATTATTCAGGTAGAAGTCATCGTATGAACCGAGCTGTTATTGGTGTCATCGGCAATCCGAACTGCGGCAAAACCACCCTATTCAATGCCCTGACCGGTGCCAAACAAAAAGTGGGCAACTGGCCAGGCGTGACCGTTGAACGCAAAGAAGGCAATCTGGTGTTGCGCGGTGTCAGCCATAAACTGGTCGACCTGCCGGGCACTTATGCCCTCGACAGTCACGACGATGAACTGTCCACCGATGAAAAAATCGCCCGCGAATTTGCCTTAAGCGGCGAAGCGCAACTTATTATTAATATCCTTGATGCCAGCAACCTTGAGCGCAACCTGTTTTTAACCTCACAACTGCTGGATATGGGCGTACCGGTTATCTGTGCCGTCAATATGCTGGATGTCGCCGAGCGCGAAGGCATTCATGTCGATACTCAGCTGCTGTCGCAGCAACTCGGTGTGCCGGTGGTGCCGATTGTCGCCTCCACCGGACGCGGCATTGAAGAATTGTGCCGTATCCTTGCTCATCATCTGGAGCACGCAACCGTGGCGACGCCGCTGCTGCGTCTCGACACCGACTTTGAGCAGGCGGTGAATCAACTGAAAGAACGGCTGCAGGGAACCGTTGCCAATCCGTTCTGGAGTGCCACGCGGGTTCTGGAAAACGACATGTACGCCAGCGAAGTGCTGCCGCTGGAGCGCCGCAACGAAGTCCTCGCACTGGCGCAGCAGCTGCGGCAAACCCTGGAAAATCAACACCAGCAGCCGATTGATGTATTAATGGCCAACAGCCGCTACCGATCAATCCAGCATATTCTGCAGCAATCCCTGACCGTTAATACCAAAGGCCGCACGCTGAGCGAACGCATTGACGACTGGGTACTGAACCGCTGGCTGGGCATTCCGTTCTTCTTTGGCGTGATGTACCTGATGTTCACCTTCGCCATCAATGTCGGCGGTGCCTTTATTGATTTCTTCGATATTGCCTTTGCCACGGTATTTGTCGACGGTACTCATTACCTGCTGGACGGCATCGGTGCGCCGCAATGGCTGGCAACCCTGCTGGCCGATGGTCTCGGCGGCGGCATTCAGCTGGTTGCTACGTTTATTCCGGTCATCGGTGGACTGTATCTGTTTTTGTCGATCATTGAAGACTCTGGCTATATGGCCCGCGCGGCCTTTGTTATGGACCGTTTGATGCGCGCCGTCGGCCTGCCGGGCAAATCTTTTGTGCCGCTGATTGTTGGTTTTGGCTGTAACGTACCGGCGGTGATGGCGGCCCGCACCATGGACACCCACAAAGACCGTCTGTTGACCATTGCCATGGCACCGTTTATGTCCTGTGGCGCACGCTTATCGGTATACGCGCTGTTTGCGGCGGCATTCTTTACCGAGAACGGTGCCTTTATGGTGTTCAGCCTCTATGTGCTGGGCATTGTCATGGCACTGCTGACCGGTATTGCACTGAAAAACACGCTGTTCAAACCGGACCTGACCCCCTTTGTGATGGAACTGCCGGCTTACCATGTGCCAACGGTAAAAGGCATTCTGATCAAGACCTGGGAGCGGCTTAAATCCTTCTGCCTGCGCGCCGGTAAAACCATCATTACCGTTGTTGTTGTGCTGAGTTTTCTTAACTCGCTGGGTACCGATGGTTCGTTCGGTAACCAGAACAAAGAAAGCTCGGTTCTGTCGCGAATCGCCAACGTCATTACGCCGGTCTTTACTCCTCTGGGCGTACAGCAGGATAACTGGGCGGCCACCGTGGGTATCATCACCGGTATTTTTGCCAAAGAAGCCGTAGTGGGTACGCTGGATGCGCTCTACAGCCCGGAAACCAGCGCCGACAGCGAATACTCGCTCAGCGCCGGTCTGCTGGAAGCACTGCAAACCATTCCGGCCAATGTCGCCGACCTCGCCGACAACCTGCTCGATCCGCTGGGGCTCAGCCTGATCAGTGCCGATCAGGGCGAAGAGCAAGGCGTACACAGCACCACCTTCTCCACTATGGATGCGCTGTTCGGCAGCCAGCTGGCCGCTTTCTCGTATCTGGTGTTTGTCCTCCTTTATACGCCCTGCGTCGCAACACTCGGCGCCATGGTACGGGAAGCCGGACTGCGCTGGATGTTGTTTGTTGCCGGCTGGAGTACCGGACTGGCTTATACCACTGCGGTGATTGTGTATCAGCTTGGCAGCCTGCCTCAGCACCCGCTCAGCTCCCTGCTGTGGGTCGGTGGCAGCATCGCCTTTATCGGTCTTAGCCTGTGGCAGATGCGCCGCTACGGCCAGAAGCACAGCGCCCGCCTGATCCCCCTTACCCCCGTCTGATTTTCTGATATTGCGCTGCGGAGACCCGGCCACCGCAGCCGCACCTTTCCTGACAAAAGTAGCGTTATTTCTAAGAAACAAGTTCTAGGCACTTTGCCATGCCTGCGTTAGAATGCGCGCGCTTTTTTTCGAGGAGTTCACAATGGAACTTATAGCCGACCAGGGACATATATTTATCATCCTGGCCTGCATTTTCGGTGTATTTATGGCCTGGGGAATTGGTGCAAATGATGTTGCCAATGCCATGGGAACGTCAGTTGGTTCCAAAGCCATCACCATCAAGCAAGCTGTCTTTATTGCCATTGTCTTCGAATTTGCCGGTGCTTTTTTTGCCGGAGGCGAAGTCACCGCGACCATCCGCAAAGGGATCATTGATCCGGCGGTGATGTCGGGCCATCCCGAACTGTTGGTGTTCGGTATGCTGGCTTCCTTACTCGCAGCCGGCACCTGGCTGTTAATCGCCTCTTACGCAGGCTGGCCGGTATCCACGACCCATTCTATTGTCGGCGCCATCGTCGGTTTTGCTGCCGTCGGCATTTCAATGGATGCCGTCGAATGGGGCAAGGTAGGTAACATTGCCGCCAGCTGGGTCGTATCCCCGGTCATTGCCGGCTCTATTTCTTATGTACTCTACAAAAGCGTAAAGCACTTTATTCACGACACCCAGGACCCCTTTGCTCAATCCAAGCGCCTGGTGCCGTTTTACATCATGCTGGTTGGCTTTGTTATTTCCATGGTCACCCTGCTCAAGGGCCTCAAGCATCTGGGTCTGAAGCTGGATTTTACCGATGCCATCTGGATCTCTCTGCTGATTGGCGTAGCCGTTATGGCCATTGGCCGCTTCTTTGTCGGACGTATCCACGCCGACCCGGAGCTCACCGAAGAAGTTCATCTGGCAAATGTCGAAAAAGTCTTTGCCGTACTCATGATCTTTACCGCCTGCGCCATGGCCTTTGCCCACGGCTCCAATGATGTGGCCAATGCGATTGGTCCGGTTGCCGCGGTTTACAGCGTAGTAAGCCACAGCGGTGAAATTGCCGCCAAGGCAGCGGTGCCAATGTGGATTCTGCTGGTAGGTGCATTCGGCATTGTGATTGGTCTGGTGACCTTTGGTCATCGTGTGATCGCAACCGTTGGCTCCGGCATTACCGAACTGACGCCCAGCCGTGGCTTTGCCGCAACACTGGCGGCGGCAACGACGGTGGTGGTCGCTTCCGGCACCGGCCTGCCAATTTCCACCACTCATGTTCTGGTCGGAGCCATTCTGGGCGTGGGCCTGGCGATGGGCACCGACGCGCTGAACTACCGCAAAATTGGCTCCATCTTTGTCTCCTGGCTGGTGACGCTGCCGGCGGGTGCTCTGCTGTCGATTATTTTCTTCTTTATCTTCCGCGCGATCTGGTTGTAAACACCCCGCTACTGATAAAAAAAGCGTCTTTTAAAAGGCGCTTTTTTTTATGCCTGCCTGCCACGAAAATGCCCATAGCTCAGCACGGTCGGACAACCTGAAGTCATCTGCGGTCAGCGCATAGGATTGATGACCGCCTTGTGGCATAACTGACACATGACGCGCCGAAAAAATTATGGTACAAACGTACCACCAATAAAAATAAAGCGTCTGTGATCGGCTCCATGCTTATAGCGGAATAACCTATGACTCAAATGTATTTTCAGAATCTGACCCAGGGTTTACAGCAGGCCGGCATTTGCACGCCAACCCTGGTGGTGGATAAAGAACGCCTGGATCGCAACATTGATCACCTGATTGATGTGCTTAATCGCGGCTTCGATTACCGTATTGTGGCCAAGTCACTGCCCTCTGTTCCGTTACTGCAGTACATCATGCGCCGCACCGGCACCACACGGCTGATGAGTTTTCATCTGCCGTTTCTGATGCATCTGGTCGAGCATATTCCGGCCGCGGATGTACTGCTGGGTAAGCCGATGCCTGTTGCCGCAGCCGAGCATTTTTATCAATGGCACAGCCAGCAGACCAGCAGCATGTGCTTTGCTCCGGAACTGCAGTTGCAGTGGCTGATCGACAGTCACGAGCGCCTGCAGCAGTATCAGGCACTGGCACAGCGACATAATCTGCGTTTGCGTATTAATCTGGAAATCGACGTTGGCCTGCATCGTGGTGGTTTTCTGCCCGACCAGCAGTTTATTAATGCCTTAAAAACCATTGCCGCCTCCCCCTTGCTGACACTGTCCGGCCTGATGGGCTACGAAGCGCATATCAGTAAAATTCCGGGATTCCTCGGCGGCCTCGACAAGGCCCTGCGCAGTACGCAGGAGACTTATCGCCACTTTACTACGTTAATTAAAGAGACCCTGGGCAACGATGCGCTGGATGGCCTTTGCCTGAACACCGGCGGCAGCTCGACCTATCCGCTGTACGATCAGGACAGCGTCGGGCTGGTCAACGAAATCGCTACCGCCTCAGCACTGGTCATGCCGACCGACTTTGATGTCACGACACTGGAACACCACCAGCCTGCGGTGTTTATTGCCGCACCGGTACTGAAGGTGGTGAAAGATCCGGACATTCCGATGGCCAGTGGTCTGTCGCGTTTACTGCGTTTATTTGGCCGTTTACCGCATCAGGCCTGTTTTATTTACGGTGGCAACTGGCTGGCGCAACCCTGCTATCCAACGCCGTGTAAACGCGCCAGTATTTTTGGTCACTCCAGTAATCAGGAGCTGTACGAGTTGCCAGACGATCACCGTATCCGCCCTGACGATTATCTGTTCTTCCGCCCCAGTCAGAGCGAATCGGTCTTCCTGCAGTTCGGGAATATCGCGCTGTACGAACAAGGCCGCATCAGCGAATGGTGGCCGGTATTCAATTATCCGGAAGCCTTTCCGGCGACGGCTCAGGCCCGCAGACACAGTGCTGCCGCTGAAATATCTTCCTGATCTTCCGTATCTGAAATAATAAAAAACTGAGGAATCATCGTGTCCGCTGCTCTTACCCTGGTTGCTTATCTGCTTGTTCCGGCATTGCTTGTTGTTCTTTGTCAGCGTGTTCGCTGGCTGGATAAACTCGGCGTGGTTGTCTTGTCTTTCGCCTGCGGTATCGCCCTGTCATCGACTGGCTTGCTGCCGGGTCTGGTGGGGGCTGAAGCGCTGAAAGCCGTACAAACCAATCTGTCAGAAATTGCCATCGCACTCGCCCTGCCGTTGCTGGTGTTTTCGATTGATGTCAAAGCCTCGTTCGGCATGGCCGGTGACACCATGAAAAGCATGGGTGTGGCCTTAATTGCGGTCATCATTGCCAGCGCCGCCGGGGCTTTTATCTACGCCGATTCTCTCGCCAATGTCTGGCAGATTGCCGGTATGTCGGTGGGTGCTTACACCGGTGGCGGGCCGAATATGGCGGCCATTAAAACGGCGATCGGGGCTGACGAAAACATCTTCACCACCATGATCACCTACGACATTCTGTTGTCGGCGCTGTATCTGATGTTTGTGATGACACTGGCCAAGCCGATTTTCAGCCGCTTCCTGCGCCCTTACCGCAGTCAGGGCGAACACGCCTATCACACCGAAGAAGAAAAGTTTGGTCATATGGCCGATGAAACCGCCAACGCCTACAAAGTGCTGGCCAATGTCAAAGCGCTGCCAAAGACCGCACTGGCTCTGCTGCTGTCCGCCGTCAGCGTCGTCATCGCGCTGGGCGTGGCTTCACTGGTGCCTGGCAGTATGAGTTCCGCGGTGACCATCATTACCATCACCACGCTGGGCGTGCTGGCGTCTTTTGTGCCGGCCATCCGTAACCTGCCCAACAGCTTTCAGCTGGGGATGTACCTGATTCTGGTGTTCTGTTTCACCACCGGCACCATGACCGACACCAGTATTGTTACCAACCTGAACGTCGACCTGTTTGCCTATATCAGCATTATTCTGATCGGCTCGCTGATTTTGCAGGCCATTATCTGTCGCCTTCTGGATATTGATACCGACACGTTTTTAATCACCTCCTCGGCGGCCATTATGTCGGTGCCGTTTATTCCGGTGATTGCCGGGGCGCTGAAAAATCGCGAGATCATATTGCCGGGTTTTGCTGCGGCGATTATTGGCTATATCGTCGGTAATTATCTCGGGGTCGGCGTCGCCTTCTTTACCCGCTGGCTGCTGGGCGCCTGAAGACGGGCATGCGCACTGACCATATTCTGCAGCATAAAACCATTCTGCTGGTCGGTGCCTCATCGGGTATGGGGCGTCAGCTGGCGCTGCTCCTGGCACAGCACAACAACCGTTTAATTCTGTTTGCCCGCCGCCAGCACGAACTGCAGGAGCTGGCAGATCAGTTACGCGCACAGCAGTGTGAGGTGCTGACCGTCTGCGGTGATGCCTGCCGGGAAGAAGACACTAACAATGCCGTATCTCTGGCAATGGCTCAGTTCGGGCGTATTGATCTGGCGTTGCTGAATGTCGGTGCTGGTCCTGAGCAGCGTATGGCAGAAACCTCCGTTGCCGATATCCGTCACTGTCTGGATCTTAATTACCTGAGCCTGGTGAATTTTCTGCCGCCGCTGATCACTGCCATGTGCAGCCAGCAGGCGGATAAACGCGGATTACGTGGCACCATCGCTCATACCAATTCTCTGGCCGGATTCATTGGCTTACCCATGCAGGGGCCGTACAGCGCAGCCAAAGCCGCCGCCCGCTTGCTGATGGACAGCTGCCGGATTGAGCTGGAACCGGAAGGCCTGAAATTTATCTCGCTTTACCCCGGCTTTGTGCAGACAGCGCGGGTTAACCAATACGATATGCCCGCCCCTTTTGCCATCAGCGAAACCCGAGGCGCAGAACTGATGCTTAAAGGCCTGCTGAGCGGCCGCGACGATTACCTGTTTCCCGGCCCGTTAAGCTGGTTGATCCGTCTGGCACGCGTGCTGCCGACGTTTATCAGCAAGCCATTATTACGCCGCGCGCTCTGAACTACACCCATACAGCACCATCATCCTGCACCCACAAAGCGGTTATACTGGCCGCCTAATTCGTGGAGCCATTTATGACCCGCCCAACCTATCAGCGTCAGAATTTTCCCGACCGTATCGTACTGGAACCTTCAATGCCCGCCGACAGCTGCATTATCTGGCTGCATGGTCTGGGTGCCAGCGGTGATGATTTCGTGCCGGCACTGCCGCATTTGTTACAAGCTCTCAATACCGCTCAGCCAGCCGTTATTCGTGCTATTTATCCGCATGCAGCACAGCAACCGGTAACCATTAATGGCGGCATGGTGATGCCCAGCTGGTACGACCTGCTGGCCACCAGCCCGCGACGTCAGATTGATGGCCAGCAACTGGCCGTATCGGTACAACGCATTCACACACTGATCGATCAGCAAATAGCCGCCGGTATCGACAGTCGCCGTATTTTGCTGGCGGGTTTTTCCCAGGGTGGTGCTGTCGCTTATGAAGCCGCTTTCAGCTATCCGCAACCTCTGGCTGGGTTAATGGCGTTATCAACCTACATTGCCCGCCCACTGCAGATAAACGCCGCCAATCAGCATCTGCCAGTGCTGATTGCTCATGGTGATTATGATGGTGTGGTCAGCCCGGAACTGGGCGAAGAAGCCTGCCAGTGGTTATCTGCACAGGGAATAACCCCGGAGAGCCATCGCTATCCGCTGGCGCATGAAGTCTGTCTGGAAGAAATTGAACACTGCGGTCTTTTTGCCGGACGCTGCCTGCTGAAAAATGAGCGCCAAGGGAGCAATGCTCAGGAAGTAGAACGCGCAGAAAATACTGATGCAAAGCCGTAAGGGTCAGGAAGCAATATCGATATTACGCACGCATTGGCGGCCAGCATGTTTGGCGGCGTAAAGCTGTTCATCGGCCGCGGCAATCAGCTGTCCGGCGTTATGCTTAGCTGAAGGCGTTACGGTCGCCACGCCGGCGCTGATACTGAGGACATCGCCTGCTAACGATTTTTCATGGCGGATAGTCAATGCTGCAACCGCCGCCAGCAGGCGCTCTGCCAGCAGCATCGCCCCGGCATTGTCGGTGCCCGGCAGCAGACAGACAAACTCTTCGCCACCATAACGCGAAACACTGTCATGTGGTCGCAGCAACACAGAGCGCAGAGCGTGAGCAACTTCCTGCAACGCTTTATCGCCGGCCAAATGCCCATAATGGTCGTTGTATTGTTTAAAAAAATCGATATCAATAAGAATCAGTGACAATGGCTTTTTATCGCGCTGTCCCTGACGCCAATGCAGCTGTAACTGTTCATCAAAACGACGACGATTGGCAACACCGGTTAAACCATCCAGCATTGCAATAGAGTGCAAAATATCACGCTGTAATTTCACCGTAACGTGGGTACAGACGCGGGCAAAAACCACCACCGGGTTAATAGGCTTGGTAATAAAATCGACAGCACCTGTATCGAAGGCACGGACTTCATCCACCACTTCATTCTGAGCCGTGACAAAAATAATTGGAAAATCATTGTCTACCGGGTCAGCCTTAAGCGTTTTGCAGACATCGTAGCCATTCATATCCGGCATCATAATATCCAGCAGCATAATGTCCGGTTTATTATCCGCGCACAGCTCCAGAGCCTGCCGGCCACTGGTCGCCATGACGATTTCGAATTCCGCTTTAAAAATTTCATTCAGACTGCGGATAATCAGCGGCTGATCGTCGACGATCATCAGACGCGGTTTATGCGTCAGACCGGGGATTAATTCTGCCAGTGTTTTACCTGACTTCATGACCACTCCTGCACACGGATCAGCGTTCCTTTGGCGGCCGTAAAATCCAGCTGTTCAATCTGTTCAAGCATTTGCTTAAACAGTGACCCATTGCCCGGAAAACCTGCCGGCGGCAACCGTTCAATCAACTCCAGCACCGCCATATTATTGTCCTGTAACAGCCCATGCAGCTGCACCAAGGCTTCACGCCAGCGTTCATCCGGCCAATGCTCAGACACTGCTGATTCTGACGGTGTGTGACTTTGCCGCCCGCCACTGGCCACAGTATCGGCCACAGTATCGGTTGCAGCACCAGTCATCTTAACCAGCGCCTGATACGAGGCCGATAGCAACGCCTGCAGTTCAGCAAGCATTGCTGCGGTTTGTTCCGTTTCATTCGGCAGAACATCGTTCTCTGTGGCTGAAGCCGGGGCCGATGCTATGTTATGAAAACGCTGTTCCAGCTCGCCACTGCGTCGCGCCAGAGTCACAGCGCCCATGGTCGCCGCCGTGCCTTTCAAAGTGTGCAGGCTGGCGGCACTGTCAGACCAGCGCCCTTCCTGCCATTGCTGATCAAGCTGGCAGAGCAGGATGGTCATATCCACCATAAAGCGCTCTGACATATTCACCAGCAGCGACTGATTATTACCAAAGCGTTGCAGCAAAATATCGCGGTTTTCCAATGCTGCCAGGGCTGTTTCATCGCTCGTCAGCGAGACTTGAGCGCTGGCGTGGCCGGTCAGCTGCAACAACGAATGCACCACATTATCGAGGTCAATAGGTTTGCCTACATGCGCATTCATACCGGCGGCAAAACAGGCTTGCCGGTCAGATTCAGCAACATTGGCTGTCATCGCCAATATTGGCAGATGGTTAAAACGACCATCGGCACGGATACGCCGGGTGGCTTCCAGACCATCAATATCCGGCATCTGCATATCCATAATGACCACGTCGTACGGATCTTCCGTGGCAAATACGTGATCAACACCACTCAAGCCGCCCTCGGCCAACTCGACAACCGCACCTTCGGCACTCAGCAATTCAAATGCAATTTCGCGGTTAATTTCATTGTCTTCCACCACCAGAATACGCATTCCGGCCAGGCGTTGTTCGTTGTCGACTGGCGGTAACGGCACCACCGCTTCGCCAGGGCTGTGCAATACGCGCATCACCGCTTCCGACAACTGCACCGGGGTGATGGGTTTACTGAGAAAATCACAAAACGGTGGATTATCACCGCACAGCACGTCATTGAGAGATTCCCGACCATAAGCACTGATTAAAATAACAGGTGGGGCATCGTTCCCCAGACGGTCAATCAGAGATTGGGCAACCGCCGTGCCCTCGTTATCGGGCAACTGCCAGTCAAGTAATATCACCTGATAGGGCTTATCCTGCTGCTCCGCCCTGACCACCGCTTGCAATGCTGCAGCACCGGTTTGTTCAACCTCAACATTCCAGCCTAATGAGCATCCGTCACGCTGTAATAATTCGGCCGTCACCGGATTATCTTCAACCAGCAGTACCCGTAACGGTGGTTCAAACTGCGGGGCGGCGTAAGGCTCTGGCACGACAATGGGTAAATCCAGTTCAAACCAGAAGCAACTGCCTTTGCCCAGTTCGCTGTGCAGATGAAGCTCAGAGTTCATTAACGACACCAGACGCTTACAGATCACCAGCCCCAATCCTGTGCCACCAAAGCGGCGGCTGGTCGATACTTCGGCCTGGGTAAACCCGTCAAAAATACGCTGCTGATTGTCGGCTGAAATGCCGATGCCGGTGTCTTCAACCTCAATGCGCAGACGGATCTGCTCACCATCGGTAGCTACACTGCGCGCCCGGACAGTGACATAACCACTGCTGGTAAACTTCAGTGCATTACCCGCCAGGTTAATTAAAATCTGCTGCAGACGATTGCTGTCGCCCATCAGGGTTTGCGGCAGTGAAACGTCCAGGTCAAACAGCACCTCCACCGGTTTATTGCCGAGATTGCCGGATATCACCACCGCCAGATTGCGCATCACTTCATCAAGGTTAAAGGGCTGACGATCAAGCTGCAGCTTACCCGCCTCAATTTTTGAATAATCAAGAATGTCATTCAGCAGGCTGAGCAACGAGCCGGCTGCGCCCTGAGATTTATTCACATAATCCCGTTGCCGCCCACTGAGATCGGTCTGCGATACCAGTTTTAACATGCCCAGTACGGCATTCATGGGGGTACGGATTTCGTGACTCATATTGGCCAGAAAGGCTGATTTAGCCGCGCTGGCGGCATCGGCTGCTTCTTTGGCTTCGCGCAGACGGGCTTCGTATTCCAGCTGTTCGGTGATATCGCTGTTAATCCCGGTGACCCGCAATAAGGTACCGTCTTCCGCCAGCTCAACCTGGGCTCCGGCCTGAATACTGCGTTCACGGCCATCCGGCAATACGACGCGGAATACCGGGTCGTACACGCCGATACCAGCAACGGCATTGTTGAGAGCCGTCTCGGTACGCTCAAGATCATCCGGGTGAATACGCATGCGCCAGTGGTCATAGTTCAGGCCGTTATCCCGTAAGCTGAGCGGCTGTTGGTACAGCTCAAACATGCGGTCATTCCATTGCAAATCGTTATTGGCCGGAGTCCAGGACCAAATCCCCATCTGCGCGACGTCGGCCGCCATCGCCAGCTGTGCCGAGGTCGCGGCCAGAGCATCGTGCTGCGCCCGCTGTTCGCTGATATCAATCATAATGCCGACGATAATCTGCTCATCCCCGACCGCCATAACCCCTAAGCTGATTTGTACCGGAAATACGCTGCCATCTTTACGCCGGGCCTGTATTTCACGGCTGAGACCAATCACCCGATTGCTGCTCATTTCGCGAAAGCGCTGCATATACTGATCGTGTTGTGATGCAAATGGCTCGGGCATTAAAACGCTGACGTTTTGGCCAATAATCTCTTTTGGCTCATAACCAAAGGCCTGCTCTCCGGCCGGATTAAACGAGCGAATAATACCCTGACTGTCGATGGTAATAATCGGATTAACCGCGGTATCGAGAATGGCCTGCGTCATTACCAGACTTTTCTCCAGCGCTTTTTCGCTCGCTTTGCGGGCACTGATATCCACGGCAACGCCCAGATAACCGCTTATTTCTCCGTGAATATCACGCATTGCTGTAGCGGAAAGATTCACGAGTAAACGCTCACCATCCTTACGCACGTAAGTCCACTCGCGGGTTTCAGCACCATCCCGCTCAGGGATATAAACAAAAACACGAAAACCGCGAATATCTTCACCGTATTCTTGCGTCAGCTCTTGCGAACGCTGCTCCAGTTCTTGCTGCACATGCAAAACCGCTGGCGACTGAACACCAACGAACTCATCCGCACGGTAACCCAACATGCGTTCTGCGCCCTGATTAAACAGGGTGACGATACCGTCTTTGTCGGTGGCTATAATGGAAACTTCAGAAGCGGAATCAAGCACACTTTGCAACAACCGACTGATACGCTGAGCCTCGCCAGCGCGCTCCTCCACCTGACGTTCCAGATTACTGTTGAGTTCAATTATTTTGGCCTGAGCCGCTTTTTGTGCGGAGATATCCCGGATACTTTCCGACATCCCCACCACCTCGCCTTCCACATCACGGATAACGGCATAAGAAACCGATACATCCAGTAATGTGCCGTCGGCGCGGCAGCGCAGCCCTTCCTGAGGTAACAGATGCTCTCCCTGTGAGGCCGCCACACACACCTGATGTTCTTCTTCCCGTAATTCCGGGGGCACAATCAGCTCTGTTAACGGCCGCCCGAGAGCATCCGCCTCAGTAATACCAAACATCCTCACCGCGGCCTGATTCCAACTCTGCACATGGCCATGGCAGTCCTGACTGATGATGCCATCGGCCGAACTTTCAACAATGGAGGCCAGCCGCTCCTGTTGTGCCAGAAATTCTCTGCGCCGCTGGCGGCTGCTTACCAGCAACGCCAACAACGCACTGATAAGCACACTGATAAGAGAGCCCAGTGCAAAGACAATCGCCGGTGAAGGCAGATTTAACGCACGAATAAAGGATGGATATACCTGAAAACGGAATTGCCAGTGACGACCATAAATCGTGCGTTCAATCTGATAGCCGGCCACATGAGCAAACCCGGCGGAGGTTTGGTTATTAAAAAAACTGACCGGTTGTTGCGCATCGGTCATATCGACAATTTCCAGCGCCAGCTCATCCTCATGCATACGCAGATCGGCCATAACCTCGGCCATTAATAACGGCGCGTAGCTCCAGCCATAGCCCAGCTGTTCGCGTCCGGCCTGCGTCTGCGGGGTTTTGCCGCCCTGATACACCGGCATAAGAATCAGAAATGACTGTTGTGGGCTGCCGGTGGCCTGCACCAGGGTGATCGGGCCGGTTAAGCGCACCTCTCCACTGAGCAAAGATGACCAGGCGGCTTCGCGGCGATTATGTTCAGACGCAATATCCAGCCCAACCGCAGCGTTATTGCGCTCAACCGGTTCGATATATTGGATAACAAAACGCTCATCGGCGTGTGGCCCCAGCTGGCGTATTTTAAAATCCGGCCAGTCATCGGACTGAGCGGCCTGGATAAATTGTGCCTCATCGGCCAGCGCTAACCGGCGGATAAAGCCAAACCCGCGTGCGCCCGGAAACTCAATATCGACATCGCGGGTGGCGCTGTAACGCTTCACCAGCTCACGGCTCAGATCCTCACCGGCGGTCAGGATGGCACCACGCATACCGCGCAGACCGTACTGGTAAAGCTCAATGCGTTCCTCTGCCTGATCTGCCAGATCGTATGCCTGCTTGGTCAGAGATTCGTGCAGACGCTCATCGTTCAGCTGTCCGATTTTGGCTGACAACAACAAACTGATCAGCAGCCCCGCCGCCAGAGCCACCAGCGCCCAACCCCAGAGCTGGCGATGTTTGCCCTTGTGTATAACGTTTGGCACGCAGATCTCTCCCTATCACCCACGAAACACCTGCCGTAAGCGGCGATGTATTGCTTAAGCCTAGTTTCCCCTATAAGAATCACCAGCGGCTGAACCGCTGGCCACCTTCTGGTATCCTTGCGCCTCTTTTTTGCCAGAACTCTGGCGCAGAGCTTTCACCCGGAATTTTCGTCCAGAAAACAGGAGCGCACCGTGGTTACCATGTACGGCATCAAAAACTGCGACACCATCAAGAAAGCCCGCAAGTGGCTGGAAGACGCCGGTGTTGACTATCAGTTTCATGACTACAAAAAAGACGGCTTAAGCGCTGAATTACTCGATGGCTGGATCCGCGAATTGGGTTACGAAGCCCTGCTGAACAAGCGCGGTACGACGTGGCGCAAACTGCCGGACGACATCAAAGACAATATTGATGAACAAAGCGCCCGTGCGGTGATGCTGGATAACCCGTCCATTATCAAACGTCCGCTGCTGGATACCGGCAGCGCCAAAGTACTTGGCTTCAGCGTTACCGAATACACCGAACTGAAATTCTGAATATTTCATTAATTACGTTAGAACGCGCATTCGCGCCCGATCTGAGGAATGACTATGACAAACGCATTTGCCCTGGCCATTGGTGTCGGCACCAAAAACAGCAAAGGTGACTGGCTCGAAGTATTTTACCCGCAGCCACTGCTGAACCCTTCTGCCGCTCTGATTGACGCCGCCAAAAGCGCTCTGGGCTATGAAGAAGGCAACGTTGCACTGGATGTTGACGGTGGCGAACTGGAAGCCTTTGCTGCCGCACTGGAAAGCGCTGACGCCATGCAGGCGGCGCTGGCCCGCGCCTGTACCGAAAGCGAAAAGCCGGTTGTGGTGACTATTCTGGCCGCCGATGAACAGGCCTCTTCTACTCCAGAGGTTTACCTCAAGCTGCACCTGCTGTCTCACCGTCTGGTAAAACCACACGGTCTGAATCTGGGCGGTATCTTCGGCCTGCTGCCCAACGTGGCCTGGACCAATAAAGGCGCAGTCGATCTGGATGAGCTGCCAGCTGCACAACTGGAAGCCCGCCTGAACGGCGACCTGCTGAGCGTCAACAGCGTGGATAAATTCCCGCGCATGACCGATTACGTGGTACCGAAAGGCGTGCGTATTGCACACACCGCACGTGTGCGTCTGGGCGCTTACATTGGCGAAGGCACCACCATCATGCACGAAGGCTTTGTTAACTTTAATGCCGGCACTATGGGCGTTTCTATGGTTGAAGGCCGTATCTCTGCTGGTGTGGTTGTGGGTGACGGTTCTGATCTGGGCGGTGGCTGCTCCACCATGGGCACACTGTCTGGCGGCGGTAACATCATAATTTCTGTGGGTGAAAAATGCCTGCTCGGCGCCAACGCCGGTATCGGTATCCCACTGGGTGACCGCTGCACCGTTGAAGCCGGTCTGTACGTCACCGCCGGTACCAAAATTCAGGTACTGGACGATCAGAAAAACGTGGTTGAAGTGGTTAAAGGCCGTGATCTGGCCGGTAAATCCGACCTGCTGTTCCGTCGTGATTCCATCACCGGTGCCGTTCAGTGCGTTACTAACAAGAGCGCGATTCAGCTCAACGAAGAATTGCACGCCAACAACTGAGGCTGCAGAATTTAACGCGGCTGAGCGTTCTGCTCAGCCCGTTAATGAGCTGCAAACCAGTGCGGATGCTGCAGATACCAGCGCACGGTATCCAGCATCGCCGCGGCAAAATCATGCTGCGGCATAAATCCTAATTCTCTGCGGATTTTTCCGGCATTAATGGCGTAACGCACGTCATGCCCCGACCTGTCCTGCACATGGGTAATCAGCTGTTGCGAACGTCCGGCGATGGCACTCAGGGCCTGCGGATAACGTTCTGCCAATAAAGCATCGCGGGCAAACTCATCATTGAGAAGGCCACACAACAACTGAATAAACTGCAGATTGGTCTGTTCATTATGGCCGCCGATATTGTAATTGCAGCCTGTTTTTCCGGCGCCAAGAATACGATCGATACCTGCCGCGTGATCTTTCACATATAACCAGTCGCGTACCTGCTGACCATTACCGAATACCGTTAAAGGCCGCTCAAACAGAATGTTGGTAATCATCCGTGGCATCAGTTTTTCCGGATACTGATAACGGCCGAAATTGTTGGAACAATTCGATAAACTCACATTCAGCCCGTAGGTTCTCGCCCAGGCATTTAACAAATGATCAGACGCCGCTTTGGTGGCGGCATAAGGATTACTCGGCTGATAACGGCTGTGCTCGCTGAAAGGTTCACCCTCCTCACCCAGATCACCGAACACTTCATCGGTTGAAACATGATGAAAACGATGCGGCAGCACTTGTTTACCAGCGTTAAGCGGTTCTTCAATCCAGACCTGCCGGGCCGCCTGTAATAAATTCAGCATGCCAACAATATTGGTTTCGACAAATTGTTCCGGCGCGCTGATTGAGCGATCCACATGGGATTCTGCGGCAAAATTAACGATTGTATCCAGACGATAAAAAGCCAGTAAATATTCAACCAGGCTGCGGTCGTTAATACTGCCCTGCACAAACACCGTATTCGGCCGTTTTAATGCCTCAGCTAAATTGGCTTTATTACCGGCGTAACTGAGGATATCGAGCACCACAATAAAATCCTGCGGATGCTCTTCCTGCCAGTATTCAATAAAATTGGCTCCGATAAATCCCGCACCGCCGGTTACCAGTAAACGTTTCATCAGAGAGATTCCAGACTACGCTGCAGACTTGCGCGCCAGCAGACAGGTTGACGTTGCAGCCGGGCATTTAATGCCGCCGGATCAAGCGCGCTAAACGCCGGACGCTGAGCGAGAATCGCCGGATTATTTGCAGCATAGGCAACACTGCTGAGCGGAGTAATTCTGACCGCTTGTGTTAACAGCCCAAGGCTAAGCGCCAGCCGCTGTATTTCACCGGAAAATTCATACCAGCTGGCCACACCGCTGCCCGCCCAATGATAAATACCCTGTAATTGCCCGTTATACAGCAGCCGTGCAGACTGCCATATAACGTCAGCCAGTTCTGCTGTGGAAGTCGGCGACCCGTACTGGTCATTAACCACCTGCAGATCACGACCGGCCTGCATTAATTTGAGCATGGTGCGTAAAAAATTATGGCCATAATGGCTGTATAGCCAGGCGCTGCGGATAACCAACAGATCATCTTTTAAAATACTGGCCGCCTGTTGTTCACCCGCTAATTTAGACTGACCATAAATATTCAGCGGGCCGGTTTCAGCCTCGGATGTCAGTGGTGTATCGCCGCATCCGGAAAACACATAATCGGTGGAAAGATGCAGTAAACGCGCGCCCTGCTGACGGCAGATTTCTGCCAGTACCGCAACAGCCTGAGCATTTACGCGGTACGCTTTTTCTGCCTGAATTTCTGCCTGATCGACGGCGGTAAACGCGGCGCAGTTAATCACCAGCTGCTGTCCGTCACAGGCCTGGCGCAACGCGTTGTCGTCGCAGATATCCAGCGCCTGATGATCGCAGGCGCGCAGCCTGACCCAGTCCGGACAGCTTGCCTGTAAGCATTGCCCCAGCTGGCCGCCGGCACCGGTCAGTAATACGTTAACCGGCGTCATAAGAAATAATCAGACTGTTTAAACGAGGTACCCCGGGCGTCTTTTTCAGACAATCTGGGTTCGCCCTGTAACGGCCAGCGGATAGCGAGATCCGCGTCATCCCAGCGCAGAATGCGTTCGCTTTGTGCGTGAAAATATCCGGTACAGCGATACAGACATTCGGCCCGTTCACTCAGGGTATAAAAGCCGTGGGCGAAACCCGGCGGTACCCATAACTGGTGGCGGTTGTCAGCGGATAATTCGAAGCCCTGCCAGCGACCAAAGGTTGGTGAGGTGCGGCGCATGTCGACAATCACATCAATCACACGGCCTGCCACCACCCGCACTAATTTGCCCTGCGGTTGTTCCAGCTGATAGTGCAGGCCGCGCAAAACGCCCTGATGGGAAGCCGAATGGTTATCCTGCACAAACGCCGCGCCCCCGGTCAGATCGTCCAGCCATTCCTGACGGAAGGTTTCCATAAAGAAGCCGCGTTCATCTTCATAGAGTCTGGGTTCAATAATGTACACATCGTTAAAGACGGAAGACGGCGTCAGCATGGTGGTATCCACAAAAGAAAGCGGCAGCGGAGTAAATAAATACGAAGCGCGCGCGTTATAGCACGCGTCCGCGTAAACCAACAGCCTGCCGCAACCGGAAAGCATAAGGGTCAGGTTATTCTACCTGCAGTGTACGCCGGTCAAGCTCGCCCTGCGCATCCATCACCACCACTTCCTGCTCACCGGTCACGCTGAAGCGGTAACTGAGGGTTTCGGCCTCACCACTGCTGCCAACGTGCAGGCCATTCACATACCAGTCGCGCGGACCCAATCCACCCTGAGCGTGCAGCGAGATTTCCGGTAACGCAGCACTGCCGCCGGCACGGGTACGGCTGGAGCGCAGAATCAGGCCATCCTGAATACCGGTAATCTGCAGTGGCTCCAGTGCCAGCGCCGGTGGCTCGCTGCAGCGCGGATCAACGGCGGGTAAACGGTTACGCAGGCGCTGACTGGCCGGCAGCCAGTGTTCCAGCGGTCGTGGCCAGAGTGCCAGCTGGTGCGCTGTGCGTGCGGGCACATCACAACTGCCATCAACCAGCATGCCGCGCTCGCTGGTCCAGTAGGTTAACGGGTTGCGCCATAAACCATCGCTGCGTTCATCGCGTAAGGTCGGCGGCAGCTGGCGCCGTACCAGCCAGGCTTTATGGGTCTGGAAGCACTGATCGGCTGCGGTTTCGGCGGCGCTCTTACCCAACGGCCAGCAGATGGTTTCCTGACTGACCTGCTCTGGCTGCGGCAACAGTTCAGGTTTATGTTCGATGCGGTCAAATAACTGGAACAGCACTGGCAACGCACTGAGCGCACCGTAATGTCCGGGCGATGGCGTGCCGTCCGGGCGGCCAAACCACACGCCAATGGTATAAGCAGGAGTCACACCCACCGCCCAGGCATCTCGGAAGCCATAACTGGTGCCGGTTTTCCAGGCGATGCTGCGGTCGTTATCCTGCAGGGCATAACTGCGCGCACGGTCCGGACGCGGACTGCGCAGCATATCGTTTAATACCCAGGCCGTTTCTGCAGAAAATAACCAGCGTGAACCTGCGACGGATGGCGACTCCCCATTCAGATAACGCAGCGGCCAGACCTGACCGCCATTCGCCAGTGCAGAATACAATTGCACCAGCTGCGCCAGCGATAATCCGCCGCCGCCGAGCGCCATACTCAGGTTGGCCTTACCATCACCGGGAATACGGTAACGTGCTCCGGCATTGGCAAGCGCTGCAGCAAAACGTTCCGGAGTAACGGCCTCCAGAACCTGCACCACCGGTAAATTGAGTGACTGCCGTAACGCTTCGGTGGCCGAAACCGGGCCGGAAAAATGGCGGGTAAAATTTTCCGGCTGATAGTCGGTAAAATAGCGAGGAACATCACGCAATAAACTGGCGGAGTGAATCAGCCCGTCTTCTATCGCCAGTCCATAAATAAAAGGTTTTAAGGTTGACCCCGGCGAGCGCTGCGCCTGCACCATATCGACATGGCCGAAGCGTGAATCGTCGGCAAAATCCGCTGAACCGGCATAGGCCCGGACTTCGTGACTGGCATTATCCAGCACCAGAATGGCGGCGGAATGACTGGGCGGAAAACGCTGAATTTCCTGCGCCAGATAATCTTCTATCTCGTACTGTAAATCGGCATCCAGCGTGGTTTTAATCAGGCTTTTATCGGCGTATTGCTGGCGTAATTCCCGTGCCAGTAACGGAGCCAGCTGTGGCGTATGCGGTTGATAGGCCAGCACAGGTTCCAGCAACGCCCGCTCATAATCGGCCTGGGTAATCACGTCAAATTCCAGCATGCGCTGCAGCACTTTATTACGTGCGTTTAATGCACGCTGAGGGTGACGATCCGGGCGTAAACGCGACGGCGCCTGCGGCAATACGGCCAATAATGCCGACTCGGCCAGCGATAAGTCCAGTGCCGGTTTATCCAGATACAAGCGGCTGGCCGCCCCCACCCCTTCAATCACGCCGCCCATGGGCGCGTAATTTAAATACAGGGTGAATATTTCATCTTTGCTGTAATGCCACTCCAGTTGTAACGCGCGCAGTGCTTGCTCCAGCTTGCCGCCGACAGAGCGTGAATGCGGGTGAAAACGCCGCGCCACCTGCATGGATATGGTCGAACCACCGGATACCACACAGCCGCAGCGCCAGTTTTGCCAAGTAGCCCGCAGCAGCGCAAACGGATTGATTCCGGGGTGATAATAAAACCAGCGGTCTTCGTAATTCAGTAATGCCTCTTTATAAAAAGGCGATACTTCGCTCAGCTCTACCGGATAGCGCCAGACGCCATTACTGTCGGCAAAAGCCCGTAATGGCCGTTCATGGCGATCAACCACCAGCTGGGCAAAATCATTCTGCGCACCTTCTGTCTGGCGTTGCGGATCGGGTACGGCTAAAGGCCACAGCCAATCGGCACTTTTTAACAGCAAGCAAAAAAATGCCAGCAGCAACAGAAATCGTGTGGCTCTGTTTTGTGGCAGGCGGAAAAAACGTGCCGCGTTAAACGCGGCACGGTTGGCGGGTTTGTTACTCACTCAGAGGACTCTTCTGACTGACACATTCAACATCAGAGAATCAGGGCTGAGTAACAAACAGAATATCCGGCGTGGCACCCAGCGCACGGATTTCCGGATCGTACATATCTTCGACCAGCGGCACCGGCACCTGATAATTACCCGGCGTTACCGCCCGCACCAGATAAAATACCCGGGTGGTGCTGTAAGAATCGGCATCAATGGCGGCGACATAACGGTCGTCACGGTATTCCTGATGGGAGATGCGTGAACGGCGCTGCCATTCGGCCACCGGCTGAGTATCGATATTGATTTCATCCAGCTTGATCGATGCACTTAAGTTCTGATTTTCCAGCTCCAGACCGGCCGGTAATAAATCCACCAGCAATAAATCAGGACGGCGTTTATCGGCTTTTACTTCCAGCTGCACCAGCATCAGCTCACCGACTTTCATGCGCAGTGCACCGTCATCCGCAATAATTGCCTGACCATCGGTGGTGAAATAACGGCGCTGAATACTCACACCATTACTTTCAGCCGGCGGTGCCAGTTTGCTGTGACCCTGATACATCAGCGTGGCGAATAACGGATCGCTGCTGGTATTGCTCAGCGTTACGCCATCACGCAGGCTGCTGCCACTTTCCAGCAGATTAAATTCACCGGCCTGCTGCAGGGTTTTTAATACGCTGCCCATGCTCAGCTCACCGCTCCACTCATCACCCGGCACACGATCCAGCTGCACCGCCGCCATAAAGATGGCGTTACGTTCCTGCGTACTCAGGTAAGTACGGCGCTCCAGCATACGCGCCAGCGCTTCAGCACGGCTGAGCGCAAAACTCTGCTGCTGACGATACTGCAGTAACAGACGCACAACCTGTGCGGTATCACGCACCCGTGAACCGTAATCACCGAGGTAATAATTTTCTTCACGCTGCACGGTTTTCAGTTTTTCCATTAACTGATCAGACAGCTGCTGGTCGCCCTGTAATTTTGCCGCCAGTGCCAGATGTAATAATGGCAGTGCCGGTAAATCCAGACGCGCCTCACCCGCCAGGCGACGGATATCACTCAGCGATGCTTTTTTATGCCGCGCCAGAACATAGGCGGCATAGCTCTGATAAATCTGACGGTAAAGTTCCGGGCGGTCATTCCAGCGTTCGCTGAAATTACCTCGACCACGCAGATATTCCTGCAAACGGCTCAGGGTTTTACGCAGTACATCGGCATCAACACGTACACCTTCGTCCTGGGCATCGGTGAGGAAATCACCGGCATAAGCGGTTAACCAGTGCTGTTCATAATCGTCGTGGTTAGACCACAAACCATAACCGCCATGATTCATCTGGCGCTTAACAATACGATCCATGCCGCTGTCCAGAGCACTGTCGCGGTTACGGCCGGTGGTATTTTTCAGGCCCAGGTCCGACAGCTGATTCGGCGTTGCATAAATCCACGGATAAGTGGAGCTTAACGATTGCTCCAGACAGCCGTACGGATAATGCAGCAGATATTCGAGCTGACTGCGCGGATTTAAATTCACGCGGTTATTAACGCTGAGCAGCGCTTCCAGTGATTGCGGAATCCAGCCATCCATCTCGCTGCCGTCCAGCACCAGACGCTCGCCCGGCGGCAATACCACTTGTTTCTTTTTGGTCAATGCAGGGTGTGCGGCACGGCTGTTCAGTTTCCAGCTCTGGGTAAGAGAGTAATCACCGGCACCGGTTAACTGCAGGCCAATTTCAATCTGCCCGGCCGGGAACTCTGAACGCAGAGGTAATAACAGGGTGTGTTTTTCACCATCGGCCAGCGTCAGCTGCTGAGTTAATGGTGTGTTATCACGCACGACTGCCGGGCCAGTGAGGCTGAATTGCAGATTTAATACCTGCTGTTCACCGCTTAAATTGGTAACGTCCAACGCCACGCTGGTTTCATCACCCACGGCGACAAAACGCGGTAAAGACAGTTGTGTAACCACAGGCGCCGCCACAGTCACTTCCTGTTCCAGACTGCCAAAGCGTTCGTCATCAAACGCCAGCGCCATTAACCGCAGACGGCCATTAAAATCGGGTAATTGCAGAGGAATGCGGGCAACGCCGTTTTTCACCGCTACCTGACCGGAAAACAACGATACGATCTGTACTTCGGCGCGGGCTTTTTTACCACCACGGCTTAATTCCGGCGCATCACCACCAAAACGCTGAGTCGCCATGCGGTTGTTATTCAGACCAATTAAATGGCTGTACATATCGTACATATCCACCAGATAACGGCGCGGGCTGAAGAACCAGGCAAAAGGATCGGGGGTTTTAAAATCGGTAATCGACAGCACACCAACATCCACCGCCGCCAGGGTTACCCAGGCATTGTTTACCGCTGCGCCATTGCTGTCACTGATCTTCACTTCGGTGACGACACGTTGATTCGGCGTCCACTTTTTCGGCGCATCGAGGGCAATATTCAGACGGCGCGGTTCACGATCCAGTTTCAGATGCATCAGCCCCACGGAACGGGTCGGGGTAATGCGCTGTTTGTTGTCGGCCGGCTGTAAATGCAGCGCACTGATATAAATATCGTGACGGTTCCAGGATTCATCGACCGGAATATCCAGCGTGGCTCCCTCAGCCGGCGTGGTTACCCGGGCACTCCACAACAGCTGATTACTTTCGACCACCACCAGGGTTTCACCGGCCGCTGGCGGTACAATTTTCAGACGTGCGACATCACCTGCGGCATACGCGGCTTTATCGAGAGCCAATACAACTTTATCCGGGCGTGCGCCCTGCTCGGCATTCTGAGCATCTTCCCAGTACCAATACCAGTTTTCTCCCGCATCAAAGGTCATGCTGCTGATTAAACCGGTGCTTTTATCGGTAATTTCCAGACGATAGCTGCCGAAGCTGACCGGTAGCGCCAGTTTTTCGGTATTACCGGCACTGATGCTGCGTGTCAGTGTCAGTTCGCTGAATTCACGCTCGCTGGTTTCCACATACCAGCCGCGGTTGCTGGAATAGCGCCAGTGGTAACGGCGATTCTGATTAATTAACCGCACCTGCAAATTATCGGCCGCCAGTTTTTCACCTTTGGCATTGGTTTTAATCAGCTCAAATTCTGCCTGTGAATTACGTGCTGCACGATCGCCAAACAGCGGGCGGATACCGACCAGCTCTTTACCCGGTAAAACACGGGCAACATGGCGGCGCACCACCGGGCGACCGCCGGATTCAAACAGACTACCGGTAACGGTTACCGCCAGCGGCGATTTGGCACCATCCCAGCGGGAATCAATATTCAGGCTCAGCTTGCCGTCTTTATCCAGCACAGCACCGTTTTCAATAAACTGCTGATTCCAGTCGGTTTCGCGCACATTGCCAAAATGGAAATCCGGCCATTGTTCAAAAGGATGTGCCAGTGACGATACACGGATGCTGGCATCAAAACGGTTACCCGCCGCCGGTGCACCGTATAAATATTCACCCAGTACCGGAATATTCAGACGCTCACGGCTGGTGAAATAGCGGGTGGTATTCTGTCCGGGATTAAAGGTCAGCTTCAGACGCTCAGGCATAAAGTCTTCGACTTTAAACTGATACACCACGCGGTTTTTACTCACGCCTTCAACTTCTAAACGCCAGTTACCGGTCTGGGCATCGGCGGCCAGCGGATATTCATACTGGTAATAACCACCGGCTGCCGGCTGCCAGTTGATGTCTTTTACTTTCTGACCATCCGGGCGGATGATGCGGCCTTTTAATGGCCGTGAATTAACACTCTTGCCATCATCATCACGCAACAAAGCACTGAAGGTGGCAGTCTCACCGCCACGGTAAATATCACGCGGTGCATAAATAAAGAGTTCGGCACTGTTGTATGGACGGTCGGCCAGACGGAAATCGGATAAATCGAGGGCCGGAGTATTTAAATTCACCAGGCTGACGGATTCATCTTTACGCACCACCAGCACCTGGCCGTAATCAATTTTACGGCGTACGCTGACGCGTCCTGCGGCACTGCTGGTTGCTTCAAAGGCAACACTGCCATTGCTGTTTAATAACTGAACCTGTGCGCCTTCGACCGGCTCCGGGCTGCCCAGAGTATTCAGATAAACATCAAAGCCGTTGCCGTAATTACGGATATGCACGCCGATATCGGTCACCATAAAATAGGTAACGGCAAGCTGGTTATCATACTGTCCGGGACGTGCCATCACCGCCAGGTAGACACCCGCTTCACGCAGCGCCGGAATATCCTGCAGCGGTAAATTAATCTGGCGGCGCTTGTTACGCTCGGCAGGCAGAGTAAAACGCCCTTCGTGCACTAATTCAGAAAATTGTGGCAGCTCATCAAGGCGGTAATAGCTTTCGCTCTGGCCGCGGTTTTTCCAGTTAAGCAAACGCACCAGTTGATCGGCATTTACCCGGTGAAAAGCCACATTGGCTTCGCTGACGTTTAAGGCATACAGCGGCAGACCGGTATGCAGATTTAATGGTAAGAAATGGCCGTTACTGGCAAAGGCAAGGCTGGCACTCAACGAGCCAAATTTCACATCACCACGGCTGGGTTTGTGCAGGGTTTCACCGTTAATCGCGCGGATGCCAGAATCAACGGTAACCCAGTAACGGTTGTCCGGTTCAACACTTTCAAAATACGCGGTGCGGCCATCGTCGGATAAAATCCAGCCGCCATCAACGGGTTCACGCTTGCTGTTATTCAGCTCACGCTCCACCAGTAAATATCCCTGAAAATTCTTACTGCCATCCAGCGGCACAGAAAAGGTAATTCCTATGGCACTGCCATCGTCGTAATTCTGCTCGCTGATATCCGCTACCTGTAACGGCACACCGGCGTACAGTTCGGCCGTTGTCAGCTTTTCGCCGGGGGCTTTAGCATCGGCCTGGGCTTTTGTACCTGCCGGAGCAACGGATTCAGCCGGAATGGCGCTCGACGCTGGAGCCTCGGCTACCTGATCAAGTGACGGCTCACTGACTGCCGGAGCAGAACTGGCTGACGAGCTGCCGGAATCATTATCGCTGCACCCGGCAAGCAATAAAGCGGAGGAAATAATGGCGACAAGCGCCAGACGTGGGCTGATCATGATGTAGTCCTTAGAAGTACCCTTAACCGGGCCTGTAGTCCATTGTGCATTCGCTGCTGACAGCAGAGCCGCCATCCTGAAAACGACAGAAGCCGCTTTATTGATAAGCCGCGAAGTATATCCGAGGGGGAAGCCACCTTCACCTGAAAATTCTGCCGTAAAAGCGGTCTATGTCACACATTAACGTCGCCGTTCAGCTCCTTGCAGCAAGCGCTCTTCGGCTACGATGGCACGGCCATGGGTGCCCGCCCCGGCTATCCCTGCCGCATCTTCAAGGCGGACTTCGAATTCGTAAAAGTCGGCCGGTTTGCCCAGATACTCAGCGCTGACTTTCACACTCGCTCCGACTGGCGTCGGCGCTATATGGGTCACATTTACATGCACTCCGACCGAAAGTTCACCCGCAGCCAATAATGGCGTCATCAGTCGTGCCGCTGCCAGCTCCATCAGGGCAATCATTTTGGCTGTTGCCAATACCTCAGGAAAACGTTCTTCTATTGTTGTGCACAATCCCTGCGCCGTATACGCCGCGGTAATATCCACTTCCAGCTCGTAACGGTCACCAATCTGCATAGGGTTTCTGCTCCGGAGGAAAATAGGCGTTTTATCGCAGATTCGTTGCCATTCTCCAACACAATGTTGCAATTGCGGCCAGCACAGGCGTCTATAGTTAGACACTATTAATGACTTTGAGATTAATTGTGCCTTACCTCCGCTCTCTTCGTCCGGCAGCCCTGCCGTTTATTGTTCTGCTGGCGGCCTGGTTTTCCCTGCCTTATATGCCGCGCTGGAATGCCGACTACGCCCTGTTGCTGCAGGCTCTGCCGTATGGCTTAGGTGTGCTGCTGCTGTTATTGGCGCAGCTGTTTAACCAGGGCCGCATTGCTCAGATGGCCATTCTGACGCTGGCCACTTACGCTCTGGTGCAACAGCGGTTACAGGTACAACTCAGTGATCCCGACACCTATTGGCTGTTTTTCTGGTTATGCCTGTTGTGGCCACTCAATGCGGCATTAATCCGCTACCTGCCGGATCGGCGGCCACTATCGCTGGGAGGTCTGTTATTTCCGGCCATATTGGCAGTGCAATTATTACTGCTTGGCAGCCTGAGTATCAGCTCCTGGTATGCCGCCAGCCTGGATTGGGTTGAAGGCTTTCGCCAACAGGCCAGCGCCGGCCTGTTGCCACTGCCGGCGTGGATCAGTTTTACTCTGGGTACCGCGCTGATGGTTAACCGCCTGCCACGCCAGAGTGATACCCCGCTGGCGATGCTGGCCTTGCTGCTGTTGCACGGCTGGTTGTTTTATCGCCTGGATGCCAGCCAAATCTCCGTATTGGTCAGCAGCCTGTCGTTACTGCTGTTATTCGCCACGCTGCTGATTAACAACCATCATCTTGCTTTTATTGATGAACTCACCAGCCTGCCCGGTCGCCGGGCACTGATGAATGATCTGAAACACCGTCATGGCCGCTATTTGCTGGTGATGGCGGATATCGATCATTTTAAGCAGTTCAATGATACCCACGGCCATGATGTCGGCGATGACGTGCTGCGCCTGGTTGCCGCTCAACTGAATAAAACCAGTGGCGGTGGGCGCGCTTACCGTTACGGTGGTGAAGAGTTCACCCTGATTTTCCCGGCCACCGAGCTGAATGAATGTCTGCCTTTTATTGAAGCAACCCGTGAACGCATCGCCGCTTACCCTTTAATGGTGCGCAATCGTCAGCAGCGCCCGGACACCCAGCGTCAGGGGAAAAAGCAACGCGGCCAGAACAACGACAGCAAGACACTGAGTGTCACCATGAGTTTTGGCGCGGCACGTCGCAACAGCGGCGAAAGCATCGAGGATTTAATGAAACGCGCCGACAAAGCGCTGTACAAAGCCAAGGAAAATGGCCGCAACCGGGTAGAAAAGGCGAAATAGAACAGGATCGGCGTTATGATACGCGCTGATTCTGTCAGCCTGTTATCCGCATGAATAAAGAAAAACGCATCGAAATTTTTTCCCGCCTGAAGGCCGAAAATCCACATCCGGAAACCGAACTGGAGTACAGCAATCCGTTCGAGCTGCTGATTGCCGTACTGTTATCAGCCCAGGCCACCGACGTTAGCGTCAACAAAGCCACACGTAAGCTCTATCCGGTGGCAAGCACGCCAGAGACCATCCGCGCACTGGGCGAAGAAGGTTTAAAGCAATACATCAAAACCATCGGCCTGTTTAACAGCAAAGCCAAAAACGTCATCAGGTTGTGCGAGATTCTGCTTGAACAACATGGCGGCGAAGTGCCGCAAACCCGTGAAGCGCTGGAAGCCCTGCCCGGTGTCGGGCGCAAAACCGCTAATGTGGTGCTGAATACCGCTTTTGGCCAACCAACCATTGCGGTAGACACGCATATTTTCCGCGTATCCAACCGCACGAAAATTGCGCCGGGTAAAAATGTTGATGAAGTAGAACAACGCCTGATGCGCGTCGTGCCAAAAGAATTTCAGCTCGACGCTCACCACTGGCTGATCCTGCACGGCCGTTATGTCTGCGTGGCACGCAAACCCAAATGCGGCGCCTGCATCATCGAAGACCTGTGCGAATTCAAACAAAAGACATCAGACTAGGAGCTTCCCATGCGACTGTTACACACCATGCTGCGCGTCGGCGATATGAACCGCGCCATTGAGTTTTACACCAAGGTGCTGGGCATGACCCTGCTGCGCAAGCACGACAACGAAGAATACCAGTACACCCTGGCCTTTATCGGTTATCAGCCGGAAAGCGAAGGTGCGGTGCTGGAGCTGACCTACAACTGGGGCACCAGCAAATACGATCTGGGCAGCGCTTACGGCCATATCGCCATTGAAGTCGACAACGCTGCCGAAGCCTGTGAACGCATCCGTAATCATGGTGGCAATGTGGTGCGTGAAGCCGGCCCGGTTAAAGGTGGCAGCACGGTGATTGCCTTTGTTGAAGATCCGGACGGCTATAAGATTGAACTGATAGAGAAACGCACCGACGCCCATAATTTCTGAGCGGCGGCAGGTTTTATAACTCAGGGCTGGTAGCGGAAATGCAGTACCTTTAAGCCGCACCCGGCCTGAGCTTCCATCACGAACCTATATCACAGCCCTTATTGCCCTCACTCGCGACCGGCAGGTTGGCCCTTTCAGACACAGCAGAGCCATCTTCCCCAACCATCACCGGCTCTGGCCGGCGGCATTTGAGACCGTCAACCGGGGTTACCGCAGCCCGACAGAGTACTGTTAACCTGCTCAGAGTGACAAAATGATCCATTTTTCAAGCGCCGGCGGTCGAACGAAAGACGTTCTGAGCCGGGTCAGCGATCCCACTGACGAGGGAAAAGCCGTTGCGCCAGAACGTCAGCAGGCCACGAAAAATGCCGGAACAGCGGGATTTCCTGTGATTTTGCGCATCTTATTTCAGCAAAAAACGGCCGTTAACGCCTGTAACAGCGCACATGCTGCAAATAGTTGCCAAACTGCCCCGCTAAGGCTTGGTAAGGGCGAATAAGTAAGATACTATAATTGTGCCTGTACAGGTGTGCAGGTGTGTTGGCGAGTGCTCCATATTCGTAAGATATGCAAGATACTGGTCGATAGCGGCATTTATTGATTGTCTTCCCGGTTCGCCGGCCAGTATCGATGAAAATGCCAGAAGATATAGCAAGGCCGATCGTTGATTGGCGCATTACTCAGGAAAAAAAAGCATGGCAAATATAGTTCAAGGCACCGTCAAGTGGTTCAATGACGAAAAAGGTTTCGGCTTCATCGAGCAGGAATCTGGCAAAGATGTATTCGTACATTTCAGTGCTATCAACGGCGGCGGTCGTAAGACTCTGCAAGAAGGCCAGAAAGTAACGATGGAAGTTACTACTGGTCAGAAAGGTCCACAGGCGGAAAACGTTACTCCCCTGTAAGCCTTTTAGCCTGGTCTGGTCTTCGGACCAGACTGAGCATCTTCTGGCAGCCCACATTCACTCCGGTGTTTGTGGGCTGTTTCATTTAGGCCCCGTTCAGATTCCCTCTGCCCTCAACCAGCCCCTACCCTTCTCCAACACGTATCTTTCCTGATCCCCTGCACAGAATTGGCCTGCCCAACGGTTTCCTGCTGCGCAGAACCTGTTAATCTTGAGTGATCATCAGCTGACGTTAACTGCCATGATTGATCAAGGCGAATTCTTTGACATTCCCAGTCCGTGCCGCCGCATTTGCGAACTGAATAACCGTGGCTATTGCAAAGGTTGCTTCCGCAGTCGTGACGAGCGCCTTTACTGGAATCAATTCACCACATTCCAGAAGCAACTGGTCGTTAATCTGTGTGAGAAGCGTCGCCTGAAAGTACTCAGCGCAAAACAACAAACCGCTGTCGCCGAAGAAAACGATAGCGCCATACCGCAACTGGATCTGTTTGCCGCGGCCACCGCCAAACCAGCACCTGAAGCCAAACCAGTGCCAGAAACCGAGCCGCAGCCAGACTCTGCACGCCAGGAAAAGCCTGAGCTACCAAGCGTCATCGGTATCAATACAGAGACGGCCGTCATCGCTGAGCGTGACAGCCCATCTGAAACAATGCCCGCAGCGGAGCCACAGAACAGGCAAACAGCAAGCACGACAGAGCCCACCAGCGGAGAAACCAGCAGCTTGTTTGCGGCCGAAACCGCAGAGCAAAGCGCGGAGGAAAATAAAGATAAGGAAGAACAAGCACCAGCCAAAGAGCGCACAAAATCTTCAACGAAAGCGCGCAAGGCTGACGATTCTCAGCTGGATATGTTTCGCTGATCAGGAACAGAGAGCGACATTAACCGCCAGATCGCGCTTCCACTGCATAGTCATCGACGTTGTCCGCGTTGGCTTATATTCGGCGCCAACCCAGCCTTTATAGCCAGATGTCTCGATGCAGCGGAAAATAGAGGGAAAATCCAGCGTACCACTGCCAGGCTCACCCCGTTTTGGAATATCCGCAAACTGAATGTGACCAATTTTAGCCGCATGCAGATTAATAAAATCACAGACGTTATGCCCCATCAGCGCCATATGATAAATATCAAATTGCGCTTTAATCGCCGGATGATTCAGCTCAGCAATAATATCCAGCATCTGCTGCCCGGTAGAAATCAAAAAACCCGGCATGTCGCGGGTATTAATGGCTTCAAACGTGATGGTAATGCCAAAAGGTGCGAGGCTTTCTGCCGTTTTCAGTAAATTCTTTTTGAACGTATCCAGATAAAAAACACGCTTGTTTTCATCGTTACAACGCCCTGGCAGAACATTCACGCAGGATACTTTTAAGGCGCGTGCATAGTACAGACACTCGACCATCGCGGCGGCGTATTCAGCGGTTTTTCCTGGTACAGCAGCCAGACCTTCGCCACCTTCCATCAGATCACCAGCCGGTACATTAATCAGCACACATCGCAGGTTATTTTCGCTCAGCGCCTGCTGAATCTGCTCGATCGGCGTATCGTAAGGGAACTGGATTTCTACCGCCCCAAAACCATCATTATGCGCTGCCGCAAAACGCTGCAAAAAAGGCAGCTCAGTGTACATCAGGGACAGATTTGCGGTGAGTTTCACCCTTATTTCTCCGTATACATAGTCACCAGAGTGCAGGGGTCCTTCTCTGCGTTACCCTGGCTTGCGTGCAGACGCATCAGTTCTGCACCCAGTCCGGCCATTGGAATGGCACTTTTCATTATTCTGGCCAGATCATTGGCCATATCCAGGTCTTTTAACAGCGTCTTTACGTGCCACTTCACAGGGTCAAAATCACGCTCTGCCATGCGTGGGCCGGTCAATTGCAAAGGCACAGAATCGGCAAATCCGCCTTTAAGGGCCGCCGGAATCTGCAGAGCATCAACACCGGCTTTTTCCGCCAGCGCCATGACTTCAGCCATAACCAGTACATTGCAGCTTACCAACATCTGATTACAGATTTTGGTTACCTGTCCTGCGCCCACCGGCCCCATACGCGTAACGCGCTGCGACAGCGGCGCCAGCAAAGGACGCAAACGATCAATTAACGCGTCATCACCACCGGCCATAATCGCCAGCATGCCCTGCTCTGCACCAGCCACGCCACCGGAAACCGGTGCGTCTACCCAATGCATGCCGCACGCGGAAGTCAGGCGGGCCGCCATCTGTCTGGTTGCTTCGGGTTCAATGCTGGAAAAATCGATCAGAATCTGACCACTGCGAGCATTCGCGGCAATGCCGTCATCGCCAAAGACAATCGCCTCAACCGCTGCGGTATCCGTTACGCAGAGCATTACAACATCGCTGTCTGCCACCAACTGCGCAACAGAATTGGCAACACGGGCTCCCGCCTGACGCGCCGCTTCTGTTTTACTGGCGTTGCGATTCCAGACACTGAGGGAATACCCCGCCGCCAATAAACGCAAACTCATAGGCACGCCCATCAAGCCCATGCCAATAAAGCCAATTCGTTGTTGCTGCATAACTGATCTCCCGAAGTCGTTCAATAATATCAAAGACTTAGCGCTACTGTATGTTGATTTATTGGCGCTGTGTGAGTTTTATCCGTCATTTTTTATTGATTCAGGTAGCTCTGTTTCCCATCAGGACAGATGCACAACATTACAATAAAGAACTTACCTCAAATTACCCGTTCCGTATTCCTCGCCTATGCTTTATCTCAGTGAAACCCAAAGGAAGTATAATTATGAGCATGGCTAACATTTTCGCTGAGTCCCAAGCACTGCCCCACATTCCGCGAGTAGTACAGGAATTAATCGAAAGTTTCCGCGACGATGACGTTAATGTCGACGAAATAAGCAATAAAGTGGCGCTGGATCAGGCACTCACTGCAAAGGTTTTGCGCCTGGCTAATTCTGCCCACTATGGGGTATCCCGCACCGTCTCCAACCCGCACGATGCCATCATGCTGCTCGGCTTTAATACCCTGCGCACCATGGTGCTGGCCTCCGGGGTCACCGGCGCTTTCAAAGCTCCGGAGGGATTTGATCAGCGCAAATTCTGGCATGATTCCTTTGCCATTGGCGCGTTATCCAAATGGATTGCCGCTTACGTTAAAGACTGTGACAGAGAGACCGCCTTCACCTGCGGCATGCTGCACTCCATTGGTATGCTGTTGATGCATATGGTGATGGCCGATGAAATTAAGAGCATTGATGATGCCGAAGCGATGGGCGGCAAGCGTCATACGCTGGAAACCAGCCTGCTGGGCTATAACTACGCTGACGTTGGCGCAGAACTGGCGAAACGCTGGAAGTTTCCGGAAGAGATGCAACAGGCGATTCTGCAGCAGCATCACCCTGAAACCGATCAACCTTATTCAAAACTGGCCGGGGTCATCTACATCGCTAAATATCTGAAAGAAGCCCACGAAAAAGACTGGACTGATGAGCAGATTATTGAGCATTTCCCTCTGACGGTAGCTGAAGCGATTGGTATGGATACCACCCGTGCCTACGCGGATGTTGCCAAAACCAATTCGCTGGAATCCGGTCTCGACAGCCTGCTGGAATAAGGCCTGTGGCAAAAAAGCCTGAATTATCTGGCTGCCATACAACACGCTGAATGCTGTCACACAGACAAATAAAAAGGCTCAAATGAGCCTTTTTATTTGTCTGTTATTTATTTTTGGTCACCTCTGCATAATTCAGAGGTGACCTTGCTACAGCGTAGTCTCCGTACGCAACTCTGATTCTGCACAAAACCACTGACGGCTTAGTTCAACCCGCTCGGCGGCAGGACGGGCAACATCCGCATCACTTAAAGCATCAATGATTTCCAGCCGTGGTAAAAGGCCACAGCCATTCGCGACCTGAATCGTCAGGCCCGGGCGGGCATTAAGTTCCAGCAACATCGGACCATAACGCCGGTCGAGAACCATATCCGTCCCCAGATACCCCAGCCCGCTTTCTTCGTAGCAACGCGCAGCCAGTTCCAGTAGCTGCCCCCACCGCGGAATAACCAGCTCTGATAATTCCCGTCCGGTATCCGGATGGCGTTCAACACTCAAACCATTTTGTACGGCTTTTAATGGTCTGCCGGTGGCAATGTCCAGCCCAACGCCGACCGCGCCCTGATGCAAATTAGCCTTACCATCAGAACTGCGGGTAGAGAGACGCATCATCGCCATTACCGGGTAACCGCGGCAGACAATAACGCGGATATCCGGCACCCCTTCAAATGAATAGCCACCCAGTTGCGGATCAAATTCGATCAACTCTTCAATAATAGCAATATCCGGACTGCCACCCAGACTATAGAGTCCGGACAAAATATTCGATACATGGCGCTGTAATTCCGTCAGTGTCACCAGCGTTCCGCTGTTTTTTACATACTGCGTGTCGTCATAACGACTGAGTACCAGAATACCTTTACCGCCACTGCCTTTCGCGGGTTTGATGGCAAAACCCGGCACATCGCGCAGCAGTTCCGCCAGTAAAGAAACATCGTGCTGACTCTGAATGGTGCCGATTAATGCCGGAGTGGTAATACCCGCTTTTTGCGCCAGTAATTTGGTCTTCAGTTTATTGTCGACCAGAGGATACAACCGACGTGGGTTATAACGGCTGATATAGCTGATATTACGCCGGTTCATGCCCAAAATTCCGCGCCGTTCAAGACGCCATGGCAAGGTAAACACGTCAGCTCCCGAACGCTTTGAAGCGCTTCAGCTCCAGCAGCCGATAACCGGTGTAAGAACCGATCAGCAAGACCAGCGCCAGCACAATAAACTGAATACCAATAAAGTTGAATGTTAAATGCCGTACCCAGGGATCACTCATGGCCCAGTATGCCAGCACCGCAGTCAGCAAACTGCCACCTCCCTGCACCATGACTTCGCGCCCGCCTTCTTCTTCCCACAGAATCGACATACGCTCGATGGTCCAGGATAAAATAATCATCGGGAAGAAGGTGATTTTTAAACCTTCCGTCAGGCCGAGTTTATAAGACAACACACTGAAAATACTGATGATGGCAATCACGGTAATAATCACCGCCGTAATCCGCGCCACCAGCAATAAATTCAGACGCGATAAATAACCGCGGATAAACAACCCGGTGGCGACCACCAACAAAAAACCAACCAACCCCGTCACCAGCGATGTCTGAATAAAGGCCAGCGCAATTAACACCGGCATAAAGGTACCTGAAGTACGGATACCGATAATAATGCGCAGAATGCAGACGATCAGTGCGCCAATGGGAATCAACAGAATGGTTTTAAACATTGCCTGCTCTTCGACCGGCAGACTGTGAATGGAAAAGTTCAGGAAATCATGCTGACTGGAAAGATTTTCAGCGATGTTTGCATAGGTCGATTCTTCACGTTTAAGCATTGAGAAACGAATGCTTGAATCGGTGCCTCCGGTAACGTCCAGTACCGGAGCGCCGCGCTGTTCCCATAGCAGTAACGGTGTATCAGCAGCCAGCAGAACCGAGGCATTACTTTTCTCACCGGGTAGTTCAAAAATCTGACTGTCGTTGCCATTCCACACCCGCAGCAACGGCATCAGATTCTGACGACGACGACCATCCTGCAAATTCAGACCATAAACCACCGAAGCCGGAACCCGCGCTTTATGCAGCATTTCCACCCAAAGCTCAGGCAGCTGATCGGCATAATGGGTACGCAGTAATTCGATATGCTGGGCGGTTTCATCTTCCTGAAAGCGTTTCAGCAGCTCCCGAGTCAGGCTGTAATTATCGGCCGACGTTGCATAAGCGCCGGCCAACACTTCATTCACCGCACTGGCATAAGGTTCTGGCCAGCTGACCGGATCAATCGCAGGCGGCGGAAGATCAGCACCGGATTGCATCTGGCTGACCAGAATCTCGGCGCGATAAAATAATTCCTGCTTCCCTTTTGCACCGCGCACCGTCCACTCTGCGCGCGGCTCATTGCCATCCATAAAGTTCAGGCCATAACCTGGCGATGCACCGGCTTCTTTTAAAACGGTAAAACCATCCTGCGCCGAAGGCCGTGCCATCGATACTTTCACCGGCCCGCCATGGGCATTGAATTCGACTTTCGCTTCCACCGACCAAATGGTCTGTGTTTCACCGTAAACCAGAGGAACTTCATACATCCAATGGCGGTGCAGTGTCAGCACGATACCAATCACCAGTAAAAATCCGACCAGCAAAAAGAAAGGTGCACGGGTAAATGAAAAGGAACCGATGTTCATAATAATGGGGTCGCAGGCTACGGAGTATTAGGAGCCGGTTCAGTGTTCACCGGGGTTTCTGCAGTACTGGCAGGCGGCGGCAAAACGTCTGCTGCCTGGCCGCTGCGCGGCTCTGCGGCTTTCGCTTTTTTGGTTTTGCCCGGTTCTGCTTCTTTGTTTGGCGCTGAAGCAGCGGCCGGTGTTGGTTCCGCTGGTGCCACAGGCTTTTTCAGCGCAGGTTTTTTCACCGCAGGCGCTGCCGGTGACGTTGCCGGAGCGGCGGCCGGGGTGGTGTCCGGAACAAACTTGGCGTGTAAGAAGCGACGCCCCACATCAATCAGAGTGACATCACGCAAAAATTCACGCCCCAACAGAATCGGATACGTCATTTGTGAACGGTCGGTGAGGGTAAACTCGGTGTCCTGTTGCAGCGCGGTACCAAGATTCACCGTCAGCGAAACCACCGGCCGGCGATCAACTTCATCGCTGGATGCCTGACGAATCAGTACATGACGTACTAATGGCGCTTCAATTTCGATCGGCTCCGCTTCGTCATCATGCTGCAACCAGAAGCGAACCCAACGCTTACCATTACGCTCAAAGCGCACCACATTGACCGCACTTAACGAGGAGGTGGCAGCACCACTGTCAATTCGCGCCTGATAGTGATGTCCTGGCGGAGAAATATAAATCCACTCACTGGCACCGATGATGGTTTTGCCGTCCATCAGTGTCGCTGGTGCCTCTCGTGGCGGACATTCCGTACCGGAAAAGGTCGGCGAAGCCGCAGTCAGCGACTGCAACTGCTTATTGATACGGACCAACTGCAAACGCTGACGCCGCAGTTTATCGTCCAACGCCGCGACATCAGCACAGGCTGTTACTGCCGGAGCTGGCTCAGCAGCCGGGATCTTTTGATCGAGCAATTTTTCAATGTCTGCCAACGTCAGGTCACGATGTTCAGGGCCAGGCCAGACACTGCAGCCCGAACTCATCAGGGCAATACAAGCTATGAGGAAAAACGATGCCCGAGGGGGCATAACAACCTCCACCAACAGAGAAATGCGTGCGGCATTTAACCACAGAAAGCGGGAGAATCTGAACACAGGTACAACCTTTTACCGCGTTATTTACAGTGATACTGACCCATCACAGTGCTGAGAACACACTTCTGCAGCAACAGAGCACGACTCTTGGCGTGGTTCGACCGAGCCATAACAAAAAAGCTCCCGATGGGAGCTTTTTTTACAGCAACAATGTGTTCCGCTCAGGACATCTGCGACTGCAGATAGTTCGGCAGGCCGATTTTGTCGATCAGGCCCAATTGCTGTTCCAGCCAGTGGGTATGATCGTTTTCGGTATCATCCAGCAGCACCTGCAGCATATCGCGGGTCTGATAATCCTGAACCTGCTCACACAGAGCCATCACATCACGCAGGTCCACAATCACTTTGTATTCCAGATCCAGATCGCTCTTCAGCATCGCCGGAACATCTTTGCCGATGTTCAGCGGAACCCGGGTAACCATATCCGGAGTGCCACCGAGGAACAAAATACGTTCGATCAGCTTGGAGGCATGTTCTTTTTCGTCTTCAAACTCATGATCAATACGCTCATAGAGCTTTTTCAGTCCCCAATCGTCATACATACGGGAGTGAATAAAATACTGATCCATGGCGCTTAATTCGCCGGCCAGTAACTCGTTTAATTTGGCAATAACCTGCGGGTTACCTTTCATATCTGGCCTCCTGTCACATCATGGACTGTTGATAGTTTTCGATACCGACCTGGGCGATCAGTGATTGCTGGGTTTCAAGCCAGTCGAGATACTCTTCTTCGTATTCCTGAATATCTTCCAGCAACTCGCGGCTGACGTAATCCTTAACCGATTCGCAGTAGGCGATGGCTTCTTTCAAAACTTCCAGCTGTTCAACAATCTGGTCCAGATCGCACTGCAGCATTTCGGCGGTGTTTTCACCAATGCGCAGACGATTCAGTTTCTGCAGATTCGGCAGACCTTCAAGAAATAAAATGCGCTCGATCAGCTTGTCAGCCTGCTTCATATCCTTAATGGATTTTTTGTAGGCCTTTTCATCCAGCTCAGAGAAACCCCAGTTTTTAAACATGCGGGCATGAAGAAAATACTGATTAATCGATGTGAGTTCGATGCCAAGTATCTGATTGAGATACTCATTCACTTTGACGTCACCCTTCATGGCCGCGCTCCTTAAAAACTGAATAAACCAGTCTATGAATTAGTGCTGAGCAGCGCAAGCCCGCAGCAGAAGAAGACAATATAAATGACTTTGATTATTACCTGCACTGGTAACAGACAAGTAATCTCCTGAGACCCCGTGATTAAGGGTCAGTGATCCTTAGGCCTGGTACCGATATGGAAGCTGCCATCGGAGTGAAATTGCACAACCTGGGAGCGTTTCTTCCCTAACAGAAAAGGCTCATCGTCATAGAATAAAAAATTCTTCCAGTAACGGCGGAATATTTTCCAGCTGGTCTGCACGACATGTTCCGAGTGATAGCAGAAATACACCACGGTGTTGTCATCCCAGCTTAAATGGGCAGCAATCAGTTCCGGCAATTCATTGCTGTCACGATCCCAGCATGACTGCCAGTCGCCCTGCTCCGCCCAGACGCCATTACGCGCCGGCCAGTCATCGCCAAGAAAGTGGCTGGCATGGGTCGCTTCTTTACTGATGTTCTGCCGCCAGAACTGCAACGCAGCCACAGCAGTCAGCGGTTTAATATGCTCCAGATCTTCGGCAGCAACGGGCAACTCCCGGTGGCGGAAAATCCAGCCTTGTTTGTAATCTGGCCAGGCAAGGTAATTCATACAGACTCACAGCGTTAAAGACGCATAAGAGTAACATTTTCAGTCACAACTGCGGAATTCATCAGCGGGGAATAATAAAATGCGCCGGAACAGACAGCCAAATGCGTCAGCCGACAATCCGGTTACGGCCTAACGATTTGGCCCGGTACAGCGCTTTATCAGCATTCTGCACCAGTGTTTTGATGCTTTTACCATGACCCGGGCATGTTGCCAGCCCGATACTGACCGTCAGCGGTACATGGCAACCGGATGAGCGCAGATCGGCGACCTCCAGCTGCTTGCGCAGCGTCTCACACAGCCCCAATCCAGCGTGCAGAGTGGTATTCGGCATCAGCAGCAGAAATTCTTCACCGCCCCAGCGCATTAACGTATCGCTGGCACGTATGCGCGTATGGAAAATATCCGATGCCATGCGCAGTGCTTTGTCGCCGACCTGATGACCGAACTGATCATTGATGTTTTTAAAGCTATCAAGATCCAGCAAAGCAACGGTCATCTCGGTGCGCTGGCGCAACGCTAATTGCAGCTGTTGTTCAAACACCGCATAACCGGCACGGCGGTTCAGCAGGCCGGTCAGCTCATCAATGGTCGCCAGCTCACGCAGTTTTTCTTCGAGTCGTTTGTGCTCATTAATATTGTGCACCATACCAACCACCCGCAGAGCACGGCCATTGGCATCTCGGGCGCAGACATAACCGCGATCATGTACCCAGAGATAATCACCGTTGCGTGTTTTCAGCCGGTATTCGATATCGTAAAGATCCTGTTTTCCGCCAACGTATTCTTCGGTTGCGGCCAGAATGCGTTCGGCATCGTCGGGATGCAGACTGTCTTTCCAGGTAAACAGACTGTGTTGCACTTCATAAGGGCCATAGCCGAGCATGCGCTTCAGCTGAGGCGCATAAAACACGTCGTTGGTGGTCAGATCCCACTCCCAGATACCATCGGAGGCCTCGTTCAGCACAAAGCGCATAATGGGTTCCAGGTTATGCAGGGTCTTTTCTACGGCGCCACGTTGGGTAATGTCACGGACCGATGACAGCAGGTATTCGGTGTTGTCCCAACGGACAATATGACTGGAGACTTCAACTAAAAACTCGCTGCCGTCAAAGCGAAGATGGCGTCCGACAAAGACATAATCCGGATCGGAACGGATGGCTTTCACCACCAGCCGCCAGTGCTGTATGTCTTTAATATCGCGTTGCTGCTGCAATACCGTACGGCCAACAAATTCGTCACGATTGAAGCCTTGCTGGCGACACGCCTCGTCGTTGACCGCAACGATAGCGGCCGTTCTCGGATTAACGATGTAAATGGCGTCTTTCAGCTGGTCGAATGCTTTCAGATAACTGAGCAGCTCCGGACCACACTTATTGGTCATACGCATACCTGTGCGGCAGTAGCGAGCGGTACAATCTGGATCTCTGCTTCACATAATAGACTAACGCAGCATACCCACACGAATCACATGCATAAAAAAGGCCACCTAAAAGGTGGCCTGTGCGCTGCAACCGTTCAGGAATCAATCCTTGAAGGTGTGCTCTGCGATGAAGCTTTGTACCGTTGCCAGATCAGCAGGCAGAACATTCATACGCTCTTCGCGCGCCATCAGATCGGTCAGGTGGTGCGGCAGTTTTGGCATGTCGAAACCGGCACGCAGTACCGCGTCTTCAAACTTAACCGGATGCGCCGTCCCCAGGGTGATCATTGGGATACGTGGATTACGACGGCACTCGCGCGCCGCTTTCACGCCAATGGCGGTATGCGGATCGAGCAGATATCCGGTCTCACCGAAGACTTCCTGCATCGTTGTAACGGTGCTGTCTTCGCTGACCGCATAGCTGTCGAACAGCGCGCGTGCTTTGGCCAGCTTGTCTTCGTCCAGCGAGACCACGTCTTTTTTAGCATTCATACGCGCCATCAGGTCCGCCAGTTTGGCACCGTCACGGTCGTACAGATCGAACAGCAGACGCTCAAAATTGCTGGATACCGCGATATCCATCGACGGAGTGATGGTGTGCTGCAGCGGATGTACTTCGTACTGATTCTTGCTCATCAGACGATGCAGAACATCGTTGCTGTTAGTGGCGATAATCAGCTGTTCAATCGGCAGGCCCATTTTCTTCGCCATGTAACCGGCGAAGATATCACCGAAGTTACCGGTCGGAACGGAATACGCCATCGGACGCAGCGGGCCACCCAGGTTCAGTGCGGAATAGAAGTAGTAAACGATCTGCGCCATGATGCGCGCCCAGTTGATGCTGTTTACAGCGACCAGTTTGCGCTCACCACGCAGGAACTGCTGATCGCCAAAGCTGGCTTTAACCATGTCCTGCGCCTGGTCGAAGTTACCTTCGATGGCGATATTGAAGATGTTGTCACCTTTAACCGTGGTCATCTGGCGACGCTGAACTTCTGACACCTTGCCGTGCGGATGCAGGATGAAGATATCGACATTGCGGCAGGCTTTGGTGCCTTCAATCGCGGCAGAACCGGTATCGCCGGAGGTTGCCCCCATAATCACGACTTTCTCGTGGCGGCGTTCCAGTACGTAATCCAGCAGACGGCCCAGCAATTGCAGCGCAAAATCTTTGAAAGCCAGTGTCGGGCCGTGGAACAGTTCCAGCACGTACTCGTTGTGGTCGATCTGCTGCAGCGGAGCAACCGCTTTATGACCGAAGCCGGAATACACCTCATTCAGCATTTTCTGTAACGCAGCGGAATCCACACAGCCTTCGACGAACGGGTAAATCACTTTGTGCGCCAGTTCGGTGTACGGCAGGTCACGCCAGGATTCGATCTCTTCGAGGGAGAATTGCGGTACGTCTTTTGGCACATATAAACCACCGTCGGTGGCCAGGCCGGTCAGCAGTACGTCTTCAAAGGTCAGTTCCGGCGCATTACCGCGGGTAGAAATATATTTCATCATGGGTGAAAGCCTGCGTGTCTTCCAAAAGGTATGAAAAGGAGTGGGTAAAAAATGCGCGTAGTTTACATGGTTCAGGCCGTGACTGCATCTTGCCTGCGGCCTGTTCAATGACGACGGCCAGCTACAGCTGCTCAAGCAGCTCCGGACGGTAATCTTCCACGCTCACGGTCAGTCCCAGTCGCTCAATCTGCTTATCCAGCTGGGCAATCTGAGTATTCAGTTCATCCATGGTCAGCGTGTTGTCTTCCAGCTGGTGCAGATGCTTTGAACCGTGCAGAAAGTAATATTGAATGGTCACCGCCAGTGGGCTGTCAGCCTCCAGCGCCGCATTCAGCTTTGCACTGGCGCGGTAAATCCGGTTCAGCGCCTGCTTCAGACGCCAGACATACATTACCTCGGTCAGGGCTGGATGCTGTTTAAAACGGTTAATCAGCAACGCAATCAACGCTGCAGCCGTTGCCACACCCGCGACATTCAGCCAGAAATTGGACTCTTCACCGCCCCACAGGGCGATATACAGCGTTGAAAACCCCAGCGACAGAACCAGCAGCGTCGCAACCAGTGCCGCCTGAAAACGGTTCAGGTGCTTTTTAAAGCGGGCTTTATCAATCTTTTCAAGTTTCATGCTTACTCCTGCGACGGCAGCGGACGAAAAAAATCACCCAGCTCGCGGTATATATCTTCGTTTAAAAAGCAGGACACATATTTGCCCTGTTTTTCGACCCGGATCAGCCCGGCATCCACCAGCGCCTTTACGTGATGAGAGACGGTCGGCGCACCAATACTGAGCTTGCTGATAAAGTCAGCCACACCACAACCAGCCGCCGGGGCCGGTAAGCCGCTGCGGCTGTGCTCCGTTAAGAGCTGTTCCGCCTGATGATGACGCACCACTTCCAGGTACATCTGCAAACGGTTGGGATGAGCCAGTGCTTTAAAGGCATCGGCCAGCAGGTTCACCCCTTTATTGGTCAGTCGGCACATAGATTCACTGTGAACATCCAGAAAGTGGGCGGCAGTGTACTTCAGCCTCCGTCGTTTTAACACGATGGCAGGATAACACTTTGACAATGATCAAACTGTTTCTTAGCATCCGGTCAGTTCGACAACTGTCAAACTATAAACAGCCGCAAAATAAAAATAAACGCATCAGCCAACGGAGTTTTGCCATGCGCACCTTCCATAACAAAACCGCTCTGATTACCGGTGCCTCCAGTGGCATTGGCGAATCCTTTGCTCGTCAGCTGGCCGCCGCCGGTTGCCATCTGATACTGGTGGCACGGCGCGAAGACAAATTACTGGCATTAAAACAGGAGCTGGAACACAGCGCAGGCATCCGCGTACAGGTGATCAGCCAGGATCTGGCACAGCCCGGCTCGGCCACAGAGCTGTTTAATAAAACCCAGGCGCTGCAGCTGCCCGTCGACCTGCTGATTAATAACGCCGGTTTTGCCCAGCATGGCTATCTGCTGGACGTGCCGATGCCGGTTCACAGCCAGATGATCCAGCTGATGGTCACCACCCTGACCGAGCTGACCTGGCTGTTCGCCGCCGATATCAAACAACGCGGCGGCGGCCATATTCTGCTGGTATCATCCCTGCTGGGCTTCTTACCCGGCCCGCAGTTCGCCAGCTACGCCGGCAGCAAAGCCTATGTACTCAACTTTGCCGAATCGTTGGCGCGGGAACTGCGCCCGCACAAAATTCACATCAGCGCTCTCTGCCCCGGCGGTACGGCCACCGAGTTTATGGATGTATCCGGACAGAAGATTGAAGGACTGCGCACCCTCGCCATTATGAGCAGCGACTCGGTCGCACGTGCCGGTCTGAAAGGTGTCATAAAAGGCAAAGCCAGCGTTGTTCCCGGACTGCTGTATAAAGCCTCGGTGTTTGGCATCCGCTTTATTCCGCGACAACTGCAGGCTGTTTTCGGTGAAGCGGCAACGCGCTAAGCGTTGCTGCTCTGCTGATCCAGCCATGCCTGAACCGCCGGGCCCGTGCCTATGGGCCAGGCCTTCAGCTTATTAACCGCAATATGCTTATAGGCGGCCAGCTCGCTGGTATCCATGACGATTTCCCCTTCGGCGTGCACCTCATACACCAGCAACAGCTGGTTGGCCTGAGCGAAGGGGTAATGACCCAGAAAACGGACGACTGTACTGCTGAGCCCCAGCTCTTCTTTAATTTCGCGCACAATACCCTGCTCCGGCGTTTCACCAGACTCAACAAAACCACTGACCAGCGCCAGCATCCCCTCTGGCCAGCCGACATTATTCACCAGCAGTACATGCTCCTGCGCCTCTGGCTGCGGCCGGTGCAAAACAATTGCCGCAACCACCGGAACCGGGTTATTCCAGTGGATAAACCCACAGCCGATGCGCATGCAGACCAGGCGCTGATCAACCTTCCCGGGTTGCAGCTCAGCCGCACAATGCGGGCAATAACGAAATTCCGGCATTCTGTTTTCTCCTGAAACATCAATGAAACACCGCGCAGCCTATATTCCGCGCCTCCCAGTCTATACCCCCAGTTATAACGGCTTAAACCTGACAGAAACATGAACCGTTGCAAAAAGCAGTGGCTATCTGCCGACTTCTGGCACAAATGCCCCCTGCAAGCCTACCTACCAGTAGGTAGGCTAATCACAGTCGATACCAACAAACGTCCAGAGCGATGCCGCGATGACCACAAAATCTGCCAATGCCCGCCAGACCCGTCAGCAGCTGATTGATGTTGGCGCTGACCTGCTCTGCCGCCGTGGTTATACCGGCTTCAGTTATCAGGATCTGGCGCGTGAGCTGGGCATCAGCAAACCCAGCGTGCATCACCACTTCGCACAGAAAGCCGATCTGGGCCTGGCACTGTGCGACTGGACCGAACAATGGCTGCGTGACGGTTTCGCGCACTTTGATCAGCATGGGCAAAATGCACCGGACAAACTGCAGCGTTATCTGCGCGCCGCCGCCAAACATACCTTTAACGAACATAAGCAATGCCCGCTCAGCGCCCTGCACAGTGATCTGGCCCAGCTGCCGGATGCCATGCGCACCCGCCTGAGTGACCTCAGCCGGCTCGAAGTAGACTGGGTTGCTGCGGTGTTCAGCCAGGGTCTGGCGGATGGCGAGCTGCAGGCTCCTGCTACGGTCAGTGCGCAGGAACTGGCGCAGTTATTTATTTTTGCCTGCAAAGGCGCGCTGTATTACGCCCGCCTGTTAGGGCGCGAACACTTTGAGCAGAGCATGTCGCTGCTGCTGCAACAATGGCTTCCGGATGCACAAGCGGCGCAATCACGCACAACCCTTTAACAATTTCCGACAACCTTTTAACCATTTCTGACAACAGTAAAACAGCCAACAGGAATATCTATATGAGCAATGTCCACGGCGCCGTCAGCGCCCTGTTTGAACCCATCACCCTCGGTCCGCTGCAACTGAGCAACCGTATTGTTATGGCTCCGATGACCCGCACCTACTCGCCAGGCAATATCCCTAATGAGCTGGTTGCCGCTTACTACGCCCGCCGCGCCGAAAATGAAGTCGGACTGATCATTACCGAAGGCACCTGTGTCGGCCATAAAGCCGCTAATGGCTATCCGCGTGTTCCTTTTATTTATGGTGAAGACGCACTGGCCGGCTGGAAAAAAGTGGTCGATGCAGTACACGCCAAAGGCGGCAAAATCGCTCCACAGCTGTGGCACGTAGGCGCCATCCGTAAAGAAGGCGTGGAGCCTGATCCGTCAGTGCCGGGTTACAGCCCGTCCGGCATGGTGAAAGCCGGTAAAGAAAATGGCGTAGCCATGAGCAAAGAAGATATTCAGGAAGTGATTGAAGCCTTCGCTCAGGCGGCTGAAGATTCCAAACGCATTGGCTTTGATGCGGTGGAAGTACACGGCGCCCACGGTTATTTAATCGACCAGTTCTTCTGGGAAGGCTCTAACCAGCGTACTGACGAATACGGCGGTGATCTGGTTGCCCGTACCCGTTTCGCCTGCGAAATTGTCTCTGCCATCCGCGACCGTGTTGGCCCGGATTTCCCGATTATTTTCCGTTTCTCCCAGTGGAAGCAGCAGGATTACAGCGCCCGTCTGTGTGAAACCCCGGAAGAACTGGAAGCCTTCCTCAAGCCATTGGTCGAAGCCGGTGTCGATATTTTCCATTGCTCAACCCGCCGTTTCTGGGAAAAAGAATTCGCAGGCTCCGACCTGAATCTGGCCGGCTGGACCAAAAAAATCACCGGCAAGCCGGTGATTACCGTCGGTTCCGTTGGTCTGAATGCCAGCTTTATTGATGAAGAAAAGCGCGACATGGTTGACGCCTCCGGTGTTGCCACCGCCTCCATCGATGAACTTGGCCAGCGCATGGCGGCCGGTGAGTTTGAACTGGTTGCCGTTGGCCGGGCACTGCTGCAGGACCCTGAGTGGGTACTGAAAGTAAAAGCAGGCCGCTATGACGAACTGGAAGACTACGATAAAAAATCGTTAATGCAGCTGGTGTAAAGACCACGCAGATAACGCAGAACGGGCCTGATCAGGGCCCGTTTTTTTATTTATCCAAAGCAACCATACATCAGCCCTTTCCGGCATTGACCAATATCCAGTCCAGCGGCATAGTTTTGCCAACGCTCACGCCGAACGGACATGCAATGCACTGGATATTCAACAACCTCTTCAGCATTATTCTGGCCATTATTATTATCAGCCTGAGCTGGAAACTATGGCGTAAAATCGCCGTTAAATTGCGTGCCCGACGCATACAGGATTACGCCTTTCCCAGCACCTTAAAGCGCAAGGTGGCACAGCGCTACCCCCATCTGGACGAAGCTCAGCTGGCGCTGGTAATGGACGGACTGCGCGAATATTTTCAGATCTGTAATATTGCCGGGCGTAAACCCGTTGCCATGCCCTCGCAGGTGGTCGACCTCGCCTGGCATGAATTTATTCTGTTTACCCGCAAATATCAGGAATTCTGCCGCGCCGCTTTTGGTCGTTTTCTGCACCACACACCAGCCGAAGCCATGAGTACGCCCACCACTGCAGCGAATGGCATTAAACGCGCCTGGCGTATAGCCTGCGCCCGGGAATGGCTGTCAGCCAAACAGCCCAGCAAACTGCCGTTGCTGTTTGCGCTTGATGCCCAGCTGAATATTGATGACGGATTTTTTTACCAGCTCAACTGTCAGATGGCGGCAACAGGCCCAAACAAGAAAACACAACACGACACAACGCCTTACTGTGCCAGCCATATTGGCTGCGCTTCCGGTTGCTCCGGCAGTGGCGGCTGTAGCGGCAGTTGCTCATCGGGCTCCGACAGTGGCTGCAGCAGCGGCTGTGGAGGAGATTAAACGAGAGTGATCAAACACTCACAATCACAACAAAGGACTCAAGCATGTTAACGGATACAACCGGGCTGTTTTTATCGCTGATTTTTGGTTCAATCGGTTTTGGTTATTTTATTTACGGTAAGCGTCAAAGCCACAAAATCGCACTGTGGAGCGGCGTTGCCCTGATGATTTACCCCTACTTTGTATCTAATCACTACGCCATGGTGATGACCGGAATTGGCCTGATGCTGGTGCCCAGGTTTTTACGTCTGGACTAACCTCGGCACTCATACTATCCAGCAATGCTGCGCTCATAATGCAGACACAACCCAGCCAGCCCCATAAACTCAACTGCGCTTCTCCCAGCCACCAGGCCGTCAATACTGCGGTGACCAGTTCCATAATAATAATCAGCGACGAGCGGCTGGCAGGTAAATGACTGACACCCCATTGCGATCCGAAGGATACCGCCAGAAGCCAGGTTGCGCCGTACAGAATGGCCAGCAAAACGGCGCTTGCTGATACCTGCAACAGCTGATCGGTATTCTGTGTATCCGCCTGCCAAAGCCAGCTCAGCAACATAAAAAATGCCGCGCCCAGCAACATACTTTCTGCTTTTAATACCAGCGCAACCTGCTGCCCTTTACGGAATAAAATATTGTTCGCGGCATAAGTAAAACCGGCAATCAGCCCCAGACTATCGCCTGTTCCCCAGGGCGTTTTCAGTAAGTCCGCCTGCCAGTTACTCCCCGGCTGAATACCCGCTACCAGCACCACGCCCAGCAAAGCCAGTATAATCATCAGCGCTTTGCCGGCACTGACGGTCTCATGCAGAAACAATCGTCCAAGCAAGGTGCTCCACACAGGTAGCAGATAAAACAGCACCATCACCCGCACCACATTGCCTTCCAGCAGCGCCAGCGAAAAACTGGCATTGGCCAGACCACCGACCAGAAATATTCCTGCTAACAACGCTTTATTCTGCTGCCAGTGCGCCAGTACCCTGTGCCACTGACGCCACAGGATCACCGCGGTCAGAACACTGGCCACACTGTACGCCATTAGCAGCAGTAATGAATGACTGATTCCGGCGCTTTCAATAGCGTTCAGCGGTATCCAGGCACTGCCCCAGAGAACCGATGCCAGAAACAGCACCGCCGCAGGATTCAGAAATTCACGCATACATACTCCCCGAAGCACCAAAACAAAACATGCGGATAAAAACCGCCCTTTAATGCGGCATAATTTTCTGTTTCAGATTTATTGATATGTTTCTCGCCCGACAATTTAGGGCATTTCTGTATGCCCTGTGCGCAAAAATCATTCATTTCCGTGCTTTGTAAGAATTGGCACACCATTCGCAAATACCGTTGAGATGCGAAAACAATGGGGTGTTCTGCATCGCTCACGGAATTGCTACACTGATTCCGTTAATAGGTCGCTAGGGTTCCGGTTTGTGTTGTAAAACACGAATGACTGGTCCGAGAGCAACCGACCTCAGCCGCGTGCGGGGGTTACACGGAGGGATAAAAGCCCGGGAGATCACTGGAACATTCGCTCAGGCCAGCCTGTGCAATGCCCCTTGTATCCGCTCCGTTAACCCGAACAGGAGTGCGCTTATGCGCCGGCTGATTAATCAGAGAATTTCCCGCCCACTGGCTTTTTTTCTGGGCGCCCTGCCCTTCATTATCGCCATCCTGCTCTATATGGCAGCCTCAACCGAGCGCCTGAGCGACAATCCGAACGACAAATTACTGCCTGCCTTCAGCACCATGGGCGATACCCTGCTGCGCATGGCGACCGAAGAAAATAAACGCAGCGGCGATATTCTGCTCTGGGTCGATACCCTCGCCAGCCTTGAACGCCTTGCCATGGGCGTTGGCATCAGTGCAACGATTGCTCTGTTATTTGGTTTAACACTAGGCGCCCTGCCGCTGCTGCGCGCGAATTTATCACCCTTTACCACCGCCATCTCGATGGTGCCGCCCATGGCCCTGCTGCCGGTACTGTTTATTGTTTTCGGCCTCGGTGAAGTATCGAAAGTAGTGCTGATTGTGATTGGTATCACGCCGTATTTAATCCGCGAATTACAAAGCCGCGTGTCGGAACTGCCGACCGAACAGTGGATTAAGGCACAGACTCTGGGCGCCAACAGCTGGCAATTAATGTTGCGCATGGTGCTGCCGCAAATGCTGCCACGCCTGGTCGATGCGCTGCGCCTGTCGATGGGTGCTGCCTGGTTATTTTTAATTGCCGCCGAGGCCATCGCCTCAACCGAAGGGCTTGGCTACCGGATTTTTCTGGTACGCCGTTATATGGCAATGGACGTCATCCTGCCTTATGTGGTGTGGATCAGCCTGCTGGCAATTATTTCTGATCAGCTACTGAAGCAACTGAACCGCAAATTATTCCCCTGGTATCAGCCGCAATAAATGCACTGATCTTCAGACGCAGGATAACCATAAGGTGGAATATGTATGAGTTTTATCGAATTTAAAAAAGTCAGCAAAACCTACGGCGATCAGCCGGTGCTGGACAATATCAATCTGAGCGTTAAAAAAGGCGAATTTGTGACCATGGTCGGAGCATCCGGCTGCGGAAAATCGACCTTTCTGAAAATGCTCTCCGGTCAGGAAAGCGCCAGTAAAGGCCAGTGTCTGCTGGATGGTCAGCCATTAACCGACGAGCCCAGTGTCGACCGCGGCATTGTGTTTCAGAAATACTCGGTATTTCCCCATCTGAGCGTGCTGGACAACGTGATTCTCGGGCTGGAATTTGCTCAGAGTAAATTGCTGGCCCGCCTGTTTGGTAAAGCCCGCGCTCAGGCCAAAGAAAAAGCCATGAATCTGTTGCAGCGGGTAGGACTGCACAGCGCCGCCAATAAGTATCCACATGAACTTTCCGGTGGTATGCAGCAGCGTCTGGCCATTGCTCAGGCATTAATTAAAGAGCCAAAAATCCTGCTACTGGACGAGCCCTTCGGCGCCCTTGATCCGGGTATCCGTGCCGATATGCACCAGTTAATTCTGGATTTATGGCAGCAGACCGGCACCACTATTTTTATGGTCACCCACGATATTGGTGAGGGTTTTTATCTCGGCAGCCGTTTATTGGTATTCGATAAAATCCGCCATGATCCTATGGCTCCCAATGCCTGGGGGGCGACCATTACCTACGATTTAAAACTGAACCAGGCCAATCATGGCCAGCTGGCCAAAAGCGGCGACAGCGCTCAGGAACATTCTTTATACAACGATATTCAGCACTCCGTTCATGCCACAGCCCGTGTGCAGGACGAGGCAGGCCCAAGCATTGGAATAAGTACCGGAGTAGGTGCCTGAATAGGCGCCTGAAGGAGAACATATGACTCAGTTAAGCAAAAAACATCAGCAATTTTATCAGGGCGAGGCCGTTTATCAGGATACGCTGGGAGGCGGCTGCCACTGGTCGATGCGGGTAAAAAAAGGCACGGTCATCACCTTTACCGACCTGCACGGCGGCGCCAATCTTGGTCTGTTAATGTTTAACCCATACGACCTGCTGGAAAAGTACAACGCACCGGATACCTTAAAATGCCAGCATACCTTTAAGCTGACTCAGGGCCACTGTCTGTATTCCGATATGGGCCGTATTTTTGCCTCTGTTGTGGCGGATGATTGCGGCTGGCACGACACCGTCTGCGGCAATATCAATAAAGCCATGGTGGCAGAAAAATGGGGTATAAAAACCTATCAGGAAGCCCGTAATGGCTGGACACAGAACGGCTATGACAGCTTTCTGGTGGAATTCGCCAAATACGGTCTGTCACGCAAAGATATGGCCGCCAACCTCAATCTGTTCAGTCAGGTGCAGACCGATGATCTGGGCAATATGCGCTATATCGGCGACGCGTCAAAGACCGGAAATGCCATCACTCTGCGCTTTGAAATGGACACCCTGCTGATCATGCACACCTGTCCGCACCCGTTAAACAATGCCGCCGAATATCCTGTGCGGCCGGTGCATTACCATCTGGGCAAAGCCGCCACCGTTGCCGACGATGATGAGTGTAAAAATCACTGCGCAGAAAATCAGCGCGGTTTTCACAACAATTTTCTCTATAACTTCTGCGAAGCCTGAGGAGCCGTACCATGATTAAAGCAAGCACACTGCAGCCCCAGGATGCCAGTTTCCGCCAGACAGTATTGGCCGGCGATTATTTTATTCACCGCATCGAAGCCGGACAGACCCTGCGTATTCTCGATCTGGAAGGTAATCAGGCCGCCGATACCCTGTTTTATAACGCCGATGATCCGAGCGAACGCTACAGCGCCACCGATACCATCCGCGCCCAGGGTAATGTGTATCTGACGGCAGGCTCGGTATTAATGACTAACGAAAACCGCCCGCTGCTGGAAATTGTCGCCGATACCTGTGGTCGGCATGACACCTTAGGCGGTGCCTGCGCCACCGAATCCAATACCGTGCGCTACAGTCTGGAAAAAAAGTGCATGCACGCCTGCCGTGACAGCTGGATGCTGGCCATTAACGAGCATGAAGAATACGGGCTGGATAAAGCCGATATTACCCACAATATTAATTTCTTTATGAATGTACCGGTCACCGCTGAAGGCGGACTGACCTTTGCCGATGGCATTTCCGATGCCGGCAAATATGTCGAACTGAAAGCCCTGATGAACACCATCGTGCTGATATCCAACTGCCCGCAGCTGAACAACCCCTGCAATGCCTATAACCCGACACCGATTGAAGTGATTGTCTGGTAAATCTGCCTGCCGATCAGAAAATTCATATTTTAAGGCACCTCTGAATAATTCTGCACAGCTTCGCGTGAGTGCTGCAGAGTGCTTTTGACAAGGCGTCGATTGCAGTGAATGGCGAGTCCTTTATAAAATCGACAACACCGTCAAAACACTCTGCAGCCCACGCCCTTCGGGGCTTGCTGAAAAAATCCAGCTCGGTGTTGCCACGTTTTGGCGTAACCCGTTATGCCTTCAACGTGGCGCCTTGATCTGAACTTTTTCAGTAAGCCGAAGCGGGCACTGAATTATTCAGAGATGCCTTAAGCCGCCGGACGACCGGCAGGCTTCAGTATTTATGCAGGACGACCTGCCTCTTGTGCAACAACATATGTGAAGTGACACAAGATATGTAAAGTGAGGCAAGACCATGTTTAAAAAAGTCTTAATCGCCAACCGTGGCGCCATTGCCAGCCGTATTATCCGCACCCTGAAAAAAATGAATATTCAGGCGGTTGCGGTTTACCATCAGGCCGACCAGCATTCGTTGCATGTCCAGCAGGCCGATGAGGCTTACTGCTTAGGTGATGGCACGGTCGCGGATACCTACCTGAATCAGGATAAAATCCTGCAGATTGCCAAAGACTGCGGTGCTGAAGCCATTCACCCCGGTTATGGATTTTTAAGCGAAAATACCGGTTTCTCCCATGCCTGTGATCAGGCTGGCGTGGTCTTTCTTGGCCCCACCGCCGCACAAATGGATGCCTTTGGTTTAAAACATTCAGCACGCGCACTGGCGCAGGACAATAAAGTTCCGCTGCTGCCGGGCACCGAACTGCTGACCGATATTCACAGCGCCATCCGTGAAGCCGGGCGTATTGGTTATCCGGTGATGTTAAAAAGCACCGCCGGTGGTGGCGGTATTGGTATGCAACTGTGTTACAGCGAGGCCGAACTGCAGCAGGCGTTTGCCTCGGTTAAACGGTTAAGCGCCAATAACTTTGCCAACGATGGCGTATTTATCGAAAAATTTGTCGAAAAAGCCCGCCATATCGAAGTACAGATTTTTGGTGACGGTAAGGGGCAGGTGCTGGCATTGGGCGAGCGCGACTGTTCTATTCAACGCCGCAACCAGAAAGTGCTGGAAGAAACACCGGCACCGGGTTTAACCGCCCAGCAGCGGGAGGCATTACACACCACGGCAGCGCGTCTGGGCCGCTCGGTTAATTACCGCAGTGCCGGTACAGTCGAATTTATTTACGATGCAGATTCCGGTGAATTTTATTTCCTCGAAGTGAATACCCGCTTACAGGTTGAGCACGGCGTTACCGAAGAAGTCTATGATATTGATCTGGTGGAATGGATGGTGCGCCTCGGTGCCGGAGAAACGCTGCCACTGACAGAGCATTTCACACCCAAAGGCCACAGTATTCAGGCACGGATTTATGCCGAAGATCCGGCACAGGATTTTCAGCCCTGCGCCGGCTTATTAAGCAATGTCCGCTGGCCACAACACCTCTTGTTGCAATCTCAGTCTGATAAGGCCTCAGGCTGGCCATCACTGCGTATTGATACCTGGGTAGAAAGCGGCTCAGAAGTACCGGCGCTGTTCGATCCTATGCTGGCCAAAGTGATTGCCACCGCCGCCAACCGCGATCAGGCGCTGGCAACTCTGGCAGAGGCGCTGGCCAACACGGAATTGTACGGACTGGAATGCAACCGCCGCTATCTGCTCGATATTCTTAAGGATAAGCGCGTACAAGCCGGTGACGTGTACACCCAGTTATTAAAAACACTGCAACACCAGCCCACCAGCGTGCAGGTATTAACCGCCGGAACACAAACCACCGTTCAGGATTTACCGGCTCGGGTTGGATACTGGGATATTGGCGTGCCACCGTCAGGTCCGTTCGATGGCTATTCTTTTGCGCTGGGTAACCGTTTACTCGGCAATGCAGAACAGGCGGCGGGTCTGGAAATTACCTTAAAAGGCCCGGTGCTTAAATTTAACGCACCGACAAGAATATTACTGGCCGGTGCCACCACCAGCGCCAGTCTGACCCGTGCCAACCAACCCACTGACAGCCTGAGCCACAACAGTACAACCAGTGATATTGAATTCTGGCAGGTCATTGATATTAATGCCGGCGATATTCTCGACTGCGGCAGCGTTGGCAGTGCTGGAGCACGTGCTTATTGTTTAATTGCCGGTGGTTTTAACTGTCCGGATTACTTGGGTTCAAAATCCACCTTTACGCTTGGTCAGTTTGGCGGCCATAACGGCCGCGCATTATTACCGGGCGATGTGCTGCATTTTTCCGCAGATAATAAAGCGGAGCCTGCAACTCTTAATGATCCGGCTTTGCTGCCCACGATTGCCAATGAGTGGGAATTACGGGTTATTTACGGCCCACACGGCGCACCTGAATTTTTCACCGACAGCGATATTGAACGCTTCTTTGCTCACACCTGGGAAGTGCACTACAACTCCAGCCGTACCGGTGTGCGCCTGATTGGCCCCAAACCGGAATGGGCACGGGCCGACGGTGGTGAAGCCGGCTTGCATCCATCTAATATTCACGACAATGCCTACGCTATTGGTACCGTCGATTTTACCGGTGATATGCCGGTGATTTTAGGGCCGGACGGCCCGAGTCTGGGCGGCTTTGTTTGTCCGGCCACAGTGATCACCGCCGATTTATGGAAACTCGGCCAGTTAAAAGCCGGTGATAAAATCCGCTTTCTGCCGGTCAGCCAGCAGACTGCCGTTGCCTTAAACCGCGCACAGCAAAACAGCCTGGCAACACTGAATGCAGAGAATTATGCGGTTGAACGCTGGTTACCGGACAGCCCGATTGTACACAGCATCGCATATACCGGTCAGGCAGACTCACATCCGACCGGTGTCGTTTATCGCCCCAGTGGAGACCAGTATTTACTGGTGGAATACGGCCCACTGCAGCTGGATATCCGCTTGCGCTTCCGTGTCCACGCCTTAATGCAGTATTTAAACACACAGAATATTACCGGCCTGTGGGAACTGACACCGGGCATCCGCTCGCTGCAGCTGCACTACGATTCCACACGTTTAAATCAGCAGGAATTACTGCAGATATTAATTGCCGCCGAAGATCAGCTGGGCGACTTGCAGGATGCCGAAGTACCGTCGCGCATTGTTCACCTGCCATTGTCGTGGAACGACGAAGCCTGCCAGCTGGCGGTGAATAAATACATACAATCGGTACGGGCCGATGCGCCATGGTGCCCGGATAATATTGAGTTTATCCGCCGTATTAATGGCCTGAAATCCATCGACGAAGTAAAGGACATTGTCTTTAACGCCAGTTATCTGGTGATGGGCTTAGGCGATGTGTATTTAGGTGCTCCGGTGGCAACGCCCATGGACCCGCGTCACCGTCTGGTCACCACCAAATATAATCCAGCGCGTACCTGGACGGCGGAAAACTCCGTAGGTATCGGCGGCGCTTATATGTGTATTTACGGTATGGAAGGCCCGGGCGGCTATCAGTTTGTTGGCCGTACCCTGCAGATGTGGAACCGCTATAAGACCACCCGCGAATTTACCCAACCCTGGTTGCTGCGCTTTTTCGATCAGGTGCGTTTTTACGAGGTCAGCCACGACGAACTGATGACGATCCGCCAGCAGTTTCCCCACGGCCAGTACCCCATCAAAATTGAAGAAACCCGCTTTAATCTCGCGGAATACGAACGCTTTTTACAGGAACAGGGCACAGGCATTTCAGCCTTCCAGCAGGAACGGCAAAAAGCCTTTCAGGCAGAACTTGAGGAATGGAAAGCCTCAGGAAAATTCCATTACGACAGCGAACCAGCGGTGCTGGAAGAAAGCGATGAGCGTCCGCTGGCAGAGGGTGAATTCAGCATCGACAGCCATGTATCCGGCAACGTCTGGCAATGTCTGGTGAAGCCCGGCGATCAGGTCAGCGCCGGTCAGCCTCTGGTGGTGCTGGAATCCATGAAGATGGAAATTGAAGTCAGCAGCCATCAGAGCGGTACCGTGGTGGAAGTGCTGCGCACAACCGGCCAGAGCGTCAGTCCGGGCAAAGCGCTGGTCATTCTGCAAACAGCCGGTAACGGGGAGTAATTACTCCCCACTCCTCTGTGGCAGGTACTGGTAATGCCCGGTAATCCGGTAACGAAATAACATATCCTCCAGCACCGGACCGGCACCGATGTTATGCACGATTAACGGTGTCTTGGAGCCCGGCGCATAACGGTCGCTGACCACGCCAATATGCGGCAGGTTGCCCGGCAGCATCCAGGTGACCAGATCCCCCGGCTGATAATCGGCCGGGTTATCACTGACGGCTAATGTCTGGCCATTACGCTGAAAAAACGCCTGTAAATTCGGCACCCGGCGATGATCGATATTGGTATCGGTACGGGTCATACCCCAGATGCGGCGCGACGGGTAAGCGGCAAAATCGGCCACCATATCTTCGTGCACCAATTGCTGTAAATCGATCCCCAGGGCGCGGTAGCTGCGGATCACCACATCGGTGCACACACCAATGTCTGGCGCCACATCACCATTGGGATAGGCAATTTTCTGGTAAGCGCCGTCATAGCGCACCTGCTGCGTAGTACGCTGCAATGCCGCGGCCACCAGCTCCTGACGGAAAGCCGCGGCGCTGCCCTCCCCGGCATTAACCTGCACTGTGGCCAGTATAAAGACCAGCAGCGTTACGCCGGGCAACCATTTGAATGTCTGCATCCTGTTCATACCCTGAGATTCCTTTCGTTAATGGTCAGCGGATATCTGAGCATCATAAGGCATAACCCTAGCCCTACCCGCATCAGGATTGACCAGAATTCCCGCCGTTAGTGCCAACGGCAATAAAGACCAGACCTCGGTTTCAACCAGCAATCTGTGCATATTGATCATTGCTCTGTCATTCCGGGTTTGCCATCATGCCGGCCATACTGAACCGATGAGACCATCCCTATGTATCAGGACATTACCTACAGTCTGGAAAACGGCATTGCCGTGATTACTCTGAACCGCCCAAAAGTGCTGAACGCCATCCGCGTACAGACTTATAAGGACGTTATTGCCGCTCTGCACGACAGCGATGCCAACGATGAGGTTAAAGTCATCGTGATGACCGGTGCCGAAGGCCGTTTTACCGCCGGTAACGATCTGGCCGACCTGCTGCCTGGCGGTGATTTGCCTGCGGTACAGGACGGCGTTGCCGGTATCTTTGATGCCTTCGCCGGTTTGCAAAAGCCCCTGATCATGGCGCAGGAAGGTGTGGCCATCGGTATTGGCGCCAACATGCTGCTGCATGCCGATATCGCTTACGCCGGTAACAGTATCCGTTACAGCCTGCCATTCGCCAAAATCGGTGTTACTTCTGAAGGTGCCTGCTCGGTACTGCTGGCCGAAGCCATTGGTCCTAAGCGTGCAGCAGAACTGCTGTACACCGGCCGTTTCTTTACCGCCGCCGAAGCCGAAAAATGGGGCCTGTTAACCGCCGCCGTTGAAGACGGCAAAGCGCTGGAAACAGCGATGGCTACCGCCAACGAATTACTGAAAAATTCTCAGGATTCTATCCGTGCCATTAAAAAACTGGGTCGTGCTGAAGGCCACCGTGAGCGTGTGAATAAAGCCGTTAAACTGGAGATGGAATTATTCTCCGGCCTGCTGGGCACACCAGAAACTCAGGCGCGTATTAATCACGTGCTGAAAGGCGGTAAATAAGTTCAGTACTTTTAAAGCACCAGTGAATAAATAATTCAGCGGTGTTTTAACACTGAACCTGTTTAAGACGTTCAATAAAAAACCGCCGGTTGCAAACAACCGGCGGTTTTTTATTTTAAGCTCCGGTTTGAGCACAGCACAGGATCTGAATAAAGCGCCGCGCTGACCGCGATCAGGATATCGATTTTCCTGGCATCAGAATCCAGATAAGTACCATAATCGGCAGGTTTTTAACCACCGGTGCAAACGGATGCCACCAGAACTCAGGGGCAATAACCGACAGCAGTACGCTATAAACCGCAATCGTGATCAGCTGTATCTGAAAACACAGACGTTGCGCCCAGGGCAATAACAGCCAGAGTCCTAAAAGCGCATCCACAATACTGCCACCATAAAGCAGCCAGGGAGCCAGAGCATCGGCTACGCCACCCTGCTGTAAGATCACCAGACCAATATCCTGCGCCGTCGCGACCGACACCAGCGCCGTAATAAGCCAAAGCAGGCTCAAGGTCCAGCGGCCGAATGTTTGCTGTAATGCTGTCATATCACCGCCAGAGGCTTGGCCACCATCAACCAGAAAAGCACCAGCATGGCAGCGAATGCTGGTATTCCCAATGCAATCCAGAGTCGCATCAGACGTTTAAAGCGCACGCTTAAAAAGCCATTTTCCATACAGGCTTCGCGGTGCAACTGATACTGAATCCAGACCACCGGCAGCCAGCAACAACCAATCAATATAAACAGCCCGGCGACCGTCAGAAACCACGGCGAGGTAAAACTGACATTCAGCAGAGACATCAACCACACACCGGTGATCAGCTGCACTAAAACCGCCGGAGCGGTAAACAACCAATCCGCCAGAATAACGATCCGGCTGACATTACGGATTGTTTCCTGACTGCGGCTGAGAACCGCCATTAACATAAAAAAAGCAATGCCACTGCCGGTGCCCATTAATACGACCGCCGAGAGAATGTGCAGCGTTTTCAGCAGAAAATAATCAGTCACCCTGCTCCTCCCTGATCACCAGCCCTAAGCTCTGTGCATAAGGATAAAATTCCGCCAGCGAAAATTCACCGCTGCAGGCTCTGGCACCGGGATGTACCTGCCCTGCCAGCAATTGTCTGGCGATGATTATGGTCGACAATGTGGGGATAAAAGGGCCAATACCATCATAAGCCTCCAGACGCCAACGCAGCCTGCTGGCTGCACCCTGCGTATTTAACCCGGCGATATCAATCTGCATCGCACCATCAGCGCTGCCCAGTTTACTGAACCAATGGCTCATCCGATAAATAAGCGCCGTAGCTGGTGCCCAGTTTTTAATCAGGCGCAGACGCGCCAGTGATGCCATTGCCAGCATCGAAAAATGCAGAAACGGCAGCTCAAGACTGGCCTGAAAACGTACCCGCTCAGTAACCGCAAACTGCGCCGGGAACAGTTCCAGATCAGGCACATCCACATTCGCCAGCCAACGCCATCCTAACCTTGGGCCAAAATATTTACGCCGGGAATTCATCCAGCCATACACCGTACGACCACGTCCCTGTTCAAACACAGAGAAAGGACGGCCGGTGTACGACAAAATGCCACGCAGCGTTGCTTCACCGCGTTCAGCCTGATTACCCGGTGCGATAGCAATATCAATGCTGTCGATCTGCCGGAAGCGTGATTGATAATGTTCAATAACCGCCGACGACAACCCCGGTACCGAGCTGGCACCACTGATGATCTGCACTCCGGCGTCTTCTGCCTGTTTATTAAGTGAGGTTATATCGCAGACAAAACGCCGGTCATCGGCAAGATCCAGATAATGCGCACCAACCGCAATACAGGCTTCGGCAACACGATAATTCTGCCCCTGAAAAGGACCACCGGTATGAATAACCAGAAACGGCGTTAAATCCTGCAGCTGTGCGCAGAAATCGGCCGCGTTGATATCCAGTACAACGGCCTGTAATTCTGCTTTGGCTGACGGCTGCAACTGAGCAACCAGAGCACGGGCTTTATCAGAATGACGCCCGCTGCACACTAAGCGGATACCGCTGTCCTGCGCCAGAGTTTCACAAATGCGCTTACCGAAGTTTCCATAACCGCCCAATACAACGACTGTTTTCATCCTGATGACTGGCTCTTGGTTTCTGATAGCAGACGCAGTATAACGGAGTGCCGGAGCGGGTAACCATGCTGTACTACACACTCTCCGCTGTTTTTCCCCGTTGTGCGCCGTGGCAAACCTGCAGATACCCAGCCATCTCTGCTAATCACTCTTTCTGGCATTGATTGAACCCGGCAACCTCAGTACCCTCAGTGATAAGGCAGGGATAGCGGAATCTGCACTGCGGACTCGCAAAGCGATCCAGTCTGCAGATATCCCTCTCGGTGCACTTTGCTCCTGCAACATGAGCGCAGCTGTCGGTATCAGCAAGGCTAAGCCTGAACGACAGCGCGTGTTACAGGCGAAACGCTACGCTTTAATCTGAATCTCAGCAGGGTACGGAACAAGGAATGGAACAATGAATGGAACAATGAATGGAACAATGAACACAAAAAAAGCCAGACAGTTGAATATTATCATTTCCGTTATATTCGCCCTGACGATGTTGCTGACGTCTTATTTCGTTGCCGATAAAGACGTATCTCAGAACATTGTTCTTATCCTGATTACTCTTTGGTTTATTCCGTTCCTTTACCTCAGTAAAAGCCACCCGGAAAAATAAACGGCCGCACGCCAGCAATGGATGGAATCAGCAACTGATTTAAACATTCAGAATTTTTTCTGCCGGGCGTAAAAATAACACGGCGCCCACGGAGCTTTATGAGAAAAATACGCACGATACTGACGCTCATGATCATCGCATTTATGTTTGCACCGCTCTCTCAATGCACAAAAATGATCATTCTGACACCCACAGCCGGAGATGACGGTATCAACGGGCTGAGCCGGGAAAGGGTGACAGAAACCTATGTGGTCTACGATAAAATCATGTCGCAGATTCCGACCGATCTCATTGAAGTATTCCTGTTAATCACTACCTTTTTTGCACCGCTGTTCCTTAACCTGCTCAACCCGGTGTCTTACCGGATGAAACTGTTGAACAACATCGCGCAATTAGCGGCAGGTGGATGGTTACTTTATTTCAGTGTTGTCGTTGTTTTTTTATTCGGCGATGCCCTGCTCTTTGGTTATCTGTTCTGCGCGGTCGTCGCCAGCCTGAATCTTGTGAACCTTTATGCCCTGTTCAGTCTCATTAAAAACCGCACAACACAGCAGCTCAATGCGGATATTCCGCCTACCTGAACAAAGGCGCGTTGATCTGAACAAAGGCGCGTTGATCTGAACGTTGCAGTAAGCCGGAGCGGACACTGAATTATTCAGAGATGCCCAGGATAACCCGTTTAACAACTGGCGGTTAAACTGCCGCTGAGCCGAGCAAAAATGCCGGTTAAATAACCGGCGCTTTTATTTTTACCGCACCAGGGCCTACTGCTGTCCCACAATTTTTAATCAGCACCATAGCTGACAAAAACAGCATTTTTAACATCAAGGCCTGTTGCCTCCCAGGGGAACTCATCCCCTTGCCGGCGGGCCGACCCCAGCTTCGCGCTGTGCAGGACTTAATCCGCTCTGAATAATCCTGCGATCTCGGTAACGCGAATAATGGGCCATCCAGGGCCCTATTCGCTCGCCCGGCATCCATGCCGGGACGTACCGGCGCAGCATTATTCAAACCGGCGTCCTGCAGGCGCACTGATTATTCCGCTAAGCGGCTTTTCAGATCAAACGTATTCTTTTAAATATCATGTCTCAAACGCTGCTTCCGTTGAAATACGGCTGAGCGGATTACTAAAACCGGCGATCGTGCGGCGCCTGACAACCAGATGATTCTGTGGCCTTCAGAGCAAAACCCTGCCCCGGAACGATACAAATTATGGGTGTTTTAAAGCGTCGTTCCGGGGCGAATTGTTTTGCGTGCCGCATAATCATTGCAGTTGGCTGGATGAAGCCGGACGCGCCGAATAGAGAGGATCGTAAGGAGATACCTCTCCTTGCAGGGGGCCAGGGGCTTGCCCCGGAAAGGCGTTTCAGATTGAAAAACAGTAGTCAATTAATGCTGAAGTTTGGAGTAACACAATGTCACTCCAAACTGTGGGACAGCAGTAGCAGCAGGGCCTGTTAACACTAATTAAACAGGCCCTAAACCCGCTGTTTTTCGCCCGGCTTACTCCAAACGATCGCGCTGCTTCAGTCGCTGCCGGTACTGTCCGGGGGTAAGGCCCACCACCTGTTTAAAGTCGTGAATAAAATGTGCCTGATCAAAATAGCCGGCGTTATAGGCCGTGCCGGTCAGATCCGTTTGCGGAATTTTCAGTAATTCCCGTGCATGCTGAACACGCCGGATACGGGCCAGCTGTTTTGGTGTCAGTCCGACCCATTGCCGGAATAATCGCTCAACCTGACGCTCTCCCAGGGCCATACGCCGGGCCAGTTCGGCGGTAGAAAACTGTCCGCTGTCTGGCAATGAAGGCAGCACCGCCAGCAACGGATTTTTTGCCTGTAGCTGCACATCCAGCTGCCGCAGCAGCCAGAGTTCAATCTGTTGCACCCGCTCAGCCGCCGTCCCCGCTTCCCACACCTGCTGCCAGCTTGCTTCCAAAGGCAGATCCGTTACCGGTAACAGACAACCATGCAACTCGGCCAACGGCAGCTGAAAAAATGCATGTGCCGCACCAGGATAAAAGCGCACGCCAATAGCATCGACCTGACCGCTCAGTGTCAGGGTACCGGTACGTTGCGCAGGACCAATTAACAGACAGGGGCTGAGATAAGGCTGGCCATTAAAAATCAGCGGATCAGCAAAATTAAACACCACACCGGAACCCCCTTCCGGATGCAGAAATTCATCGGCCAGTGCCGACTGCCCCACATGACAGCGGATATGCCAATAACACTGAACCAGCGGCTGTAATGCCGTTGTTGGCCGGAAAAACCGGAATCCCAGATGCGTAAGATGCTGTGTCATTGCCAACCCCGTGCAGCGCTGCTGCCGCTGCATTGCAGGCGGCGGTTCTTGCCAGTCTAACAAACCTCCCAAGCGCCTCACAGCACCGTAAAAGCCTTGCGCATGTCGTATTTTTACAATTACCGCTGTGAGCTGGCCGTTACTCTGCACAGGTATTTCAACCTCATCACGATTAACCAATCGCAATAAGGAGAGCCTTATGACTCAGCGTCTTAACTACTACCAGGCGGCCCCCGCCGCCATGAAGCCCTTAATGGCCGGTGAGCAATATCTGAAAGAATGCGGACTGGAAAAATCGCTGCTGGAACTGGTGAAACTGCGGGTTTCGCAGCTGAACGGCTGTGCCTATTGTCTGGATATGCACAGTAAAGATGCCCGCGCAGAAGGCGAAAGTGAACAGCGCCTGTATACGCTCAGCGCCTGGCGTGAAGCACCCTTTTTCAGCCTGCGTGAACAGGCGGCGCTGGCCTGGGCAGAAGCCCTGACGCTGGTATCGCAACAGCATCCGGCAGAGCAACTGCTGGATGATGTACGGAAATCCTTTAGCGATGCAGAGCTTACCAGCCTGACGCTGGCCATCTGCAATATCAACAGCTGGAACCGCTTTGCCGTGGGATTTGGTGCTGATGTGGGCTCTTACCAGCCGGGTGACTTCGGCTGAGGTTCTGAGGCCTGCAATTCCCCACTTTCAGCAGGCTGAGAGCCTGCACATTCTGACCAGCCGCATCAGGTTGTCGCCTTCCCACTGGCGACAGCCGCTTTTAGGCTTTAACCTGAATGTCTGCCGGGTAATGAATACAGGCATTTATCCGCAATCGTCACTCCCTTAAGAGGTCATATTCGATGCCTGCTCTGTCTTCCGTTCCGGAACATTCTTTTCTTGCCAGCTGTAAAGATTCCGGAGCCTTTACCGATTGTTACACCTTCACAGTGCCTGGAAATTTGGGTTTAGCTGAATTTATAGAAGCCTTTTATACAACGCGGCTGTTTAAAACCGAACGCTGGCTGCTGGCTAAAATATTGGCTTGCCCATCCAGTGACAATCAGGTGCGTGATCTGGCTTATAGTGCTGCCAACGATTTTTCTGCATGGCGTGTTGAACAGAGATCTGATCGCGAAATTTTGCTGGCCTTTGGCCAGACGCGCTCATGGCTTTATGTTGAACCCCTTTCTGAGACATTAAAGAACGGAGAGACACCTGCAACCCGCTTATACTTTGGCTCTGCGGTATTCCCGGCACGCACCAGTGGAAAATTCAGCTTTCTCTTTCATGCTCTGGGTGGTTTTCATCATATATATTCCAGATGCTTACTGGCTGCAGCAGCAAAACGAATACAGGTAATCGGACATTAATCCTGCTGATTATTTACGAACATGTTTTTTTTCGTCAGCATAGAGCAAGCTATTGCGCTCATAAAAAAACCGCATTCCGTTTCCGGTATGCGGTTTTCTTTTTTATCGTGGTTGGCAAATAAAGCCGCGAGCGGATGTAAAAACCTCAGGCCGCAATCACCTGTTCCAGTTTTTCCAGCAATAAGGTTTTTTGTTCGACCGTAATAAAGCTGGCCTGAATACTGTTGGCAGCCAGTTGCGCTGCCTGACCACGGGTCATGCCAAGGTGGTCGGCCAGAGCCTGATAGTTAGCGAGCAGATAGCCGCCAAAAAACGCCGGGTCGTCAGCATTGACGGTGACGCACAGTCCACGCTGCAATAATTCCAGAATCGGGTGCTCGCTCATGTGTTGATACACCTTTAAGCGGGTATTCGACAGCGGACAAACGGTTAATGGAATCCCTTCGGCGGCAAGGCGGGTCATCATCGCCTCGCTGTCAGTGCAGCGCACACCGTGGTCGATACGCTCAACATTTAATACGTCGAGAGCACCTTCAATATAAGCAATAGGGCCTTCTTCTCCGGCGTGGGCCACCCGGTGCAAACCAAGTTCGGCGGCGGCAGCAAACACTTTGGCAAATTTTTCCGGCGGGTTACCCAGTTCGGAAGAATCGAGCCCGACACCAATAAATACGTGCAGATAAGGGATGGCCTGCTCAAGAGTGGCAAAAGCCGCTTCTTCGCTCAGGTGGCGCAGAAAACATAAAATTAAGCCGCTACTGATGCCAAGCTGCTCGTGGCCATCGGCCAGCGCGCGGCTGATGCCGTCGAGCACCGTTTGCATGGCAATGCCACGATCGGTGTGGGTCTGGGGGTCAAAAAAAGGCTCTATGTGCACCACTCCTTCTTCGTGGCAGCGTTGCAGATAAGCCCAGGTTAAATCGTAAAAATCCTGTTCAGTACGCAGTACGTCGGCACACTGGTAGTAAATATCAAGAAAGGATTGCAGGTTGGTAAAGTTGTAAGCCTGGCGGATCTGATCCACATCCTGATACGGCAATTGAATGCCGTTACGTGCGGCCAGCTCAAACATCAGTTCTGGCTCCAGCGAGCCTTCCAGATGCAGGTGCAGCTCGGTTTTCGGTAAGGCCCGTAAAAAAGCTTCGTCGGCCCGTTCACTGGCTGCCCGTGTGTTCTGCAGGATGTGTTCAAATCCGCTCATTATGGTCTCCTTGGTCAGTCTTCGTCCCAGCTTAGCTTTCGTTCTGGGTCAGCTTTCGTCCTGGGTACGATAGGCGTAGGTAGCGGCGAAGCGCGATAAAATCCATTCGCCACTGGTAATTAAAGGATAGCGTGCATCGCGCTCGGCGGTGATGCAGCTTGGAATACAGCTTACCGGCGTGTCGTAACGCGGCTCGACAAAAAACGGCATGGAATAACGGTGCACGCCGGGAGATAAATTGCGCACACGATGCTCGGTGGAGCGGTAATAATCGTTGGTCCAGCGTTGCATCAAATCGCCGATGTTCACCACCAGTGCATCTTTAATCGGTGGTGCAGCAACCCATTCATCCTGTGCGTTGCGAACTTCCAGCCCACCAACATCATCCTGTAATAACAGAGTCAGACAGCCGTAGTCGGTATGCGCACCGGCGGCTTTGGCATCGGCATCCACCACCTGATCGGCCGGACGTGGCGGGTAATGAATCATGCGCAGCACAGAAATATGCTGATCATCAAAATACTGATTAAAAAAGTCATCGGGTAATTTGAGGGCGATGGCCATGGCTTGTAACAGACGGCGGGCAACGTTAATGAGCAGACCGTAGTGCTGATTCATCTGCTGCTGAAAACCGGGCAACACACCGTATTGATTCGGGCCGTACAGCTGCGGACAAGCCTTAACAATCGGGTGCTCCGGATGAATATCCAGCGCCATGTCGAAGGTTTCTTTCCAGTCACTGGGCTTGCTCGGATCGAGTTGCTCAGCACCGGCACTGCCCCAACCACGATGGTTGCTGCTGTTGGCAATTAACAGCTGTTGTTTGATGTCTTCCGGCTGAGCAAAAAAAGTCTTTGCCAGGGTAAACATACTCTCAAGCTGGGCAGAGGAAATACCGTGTCCCTGAATGTAGAAAAAACCAATCTCACGACAAGCCTGGTCAATGTTTTCTACGACGGGCAGCCAATCTTCACGGTTGTCGCTTAACAGCGGGGAAATATCGATTAAAGGAACATTATTCATCGTCATAGTTCGTGCCTTCTTTATTAAAAATAAGCACCTGGCGGCCAACAAGAGTCTTGCGAACATCCATACCCGGCAGGTGTCTTTTTACGCAGTGAATCTTTATCTGGCGCAAAAAGAAGTCCGGTATTCACTCTTACCAAGAGGGTATTTTGGAATGACAGCAGGTACATAATGCGCTGAGGCGTTATACAACCGGCGGCTCTTCCCTTCTTACCAAGAGAATGGCGTCTTGGGCTCTTATGGTCTGGCTTCCATGCAGGCAGAGCGGCTAAAGCCGCTCTGCCGGAACAATGACAGCAGGGCCTGTTAACACTAATGAAACAGGCCCAAGGTCAGTATTATTTCGGGATAGTAGCGTCAATGCCTTCGATAAACCAGTTTACTCCGGCCAGTTCTTCGTCGGTCAGGCTGTGACCGGCTTCAATCACCAGTTTGCCTTCATTGCTTTTCATTGGACCGGTAAAGGGTTTCAATGCGCCGGATTTAATGTCGTCATGCGCTTTTGTCACCGCAGCTTTTACATCGGCAGGCAGGTTGTCGTTCATAGACGCAACCATCAGCATGTCTTCAGCAAAACCGCCCCAGAAATCTTCTGGCTTCCAGGTGCCAGCCTTAATTTCCTGAATGGTTTTGATGTAATGCGGTGCCCAGTCATCACGGATAGAGAACATGTGTGCGTTAGGCGCAAACTTGCTCATATCGGATGCCTGACCAATGGCTTTTACACCACGTTTTTCAGCGGCCATCAATGGTGCTGGTGAATCGGTGTGCTGAATCAGCACGTCAACGCCCTGGTCGATCAGTGCGTTAGCGGCTTCGCTTTCTTTGACCGGGTCATACCAGGTGCTTACCCACATGATTTTGATTTTTACATCCGGGTTAACGGATTTGGCCGCCATATACACGGCGTTGATATCGCGAATGACTTCCGGGATCGGGAAAGAAGCGATGTAACCAATGGTGTTGGTTTTGGTCATCATGCCGGCAGCGATACCGGAAACATAACGGCCTTCATAAGTACGCAGGACGTAGGTAGACAGGTTTTTAGCGCGCTTGTAGCCGGTGGCATGCTCAAAAAATACTTTCGGGAAGCGCTTGGCGACTTTTTCGGTCGGGTTCATAAAACCAAATGAGGTGGTAAAAATCAGATCATGGCCACTTTGCGCCATCTGACGAATCACACGCTCAGCATCAGCGCCTTCAGGTACTTTTTCGACAAACGTGGTTTCGATTTTGTCGCCGAAGAATTCCTGTGCTTCGATACGGGCACGGTCATGCTCATAAGACCAGCCATAATCACCCACCGGGCCAACGTACACGAAGCCCACTTTCATTGGGTCTTCGGCCATTGCGCCAGTGCTCAGGCCAAGTGCCAGAGCAGCAGACGTCACCCAGCGTTGCCAGTTCTTGTGTTTCTTCATCATGGTTTTACTCCAAGGTAGTACCTGCATGCAGGCTGTTAAAAACAGAATCATTGCCAATTTAGCAATAACTTGGCCAACTGGTCAGGAATAACAGAAATATGAATAAAATCGCCGCATTATGCCAGACTCCGGGGGAAAGGTTGGCCCATAAAGATGGAAACTCATGAAAAAGCGCACTAAAAAACAGCCTGCTACAGTTTCGTGCGCACCAATTATGATCAACCTACGGGGACAACAGTAAGCCTCCGGCTACCATCAACCTGCGCACCGGCCAAAGAGAGATCCATAAAAAAGGGAAGCCGTGAGCGGCTTCCCTTTTCAGGCAATTCACAGGCAATGCACAAATATGATTCAGTGCGTTGCCAGTGTTCCGCGTCCGGACTTATCCGGTAGAGAATAGCGCAGTACGCGTTTCACTACCGTCAGATACTGGTGGCCAAAAGAACCACTGTTGTAAGGGATGCCGTGGGCCTTACAGACCTGCTCCACCTGTTTTGCCATCCCCGGGTAATGGCGGGCCGGAATATCCGGAAACAAATGATGCTCAATCTGACAGCTTAAATGGCCGGTCAGAATATGAAACCAGCGCGCGCCTTCAAGATTGGACGAGCCCAGGATCTGACGGTAATACCACTGTCCGCGGGTTTCATTCTGGCATTCTTCTTCACTGAAGGTGTGTGCTTCTTCGGTAAAATGGCCGCAGAAAATAATGGTGGACGTCCACAGGTTACGGATCAGGTTGGCGCAGACATTGCCCAATAAAACCGACCAGAACACCGGAAAACACAGCAGTGGCCAGAACACGTAATCTTTAAATACCTGCTTGCCGATTTTACTGAAAAAAGCCGCTTTTAATTCTTCACGACTGATGGGCAAATGACTGTCTTTGCGGCGTTTACCAAAGAAAATACGTTCCGCGGCCAGCTCGTGATACGCAACGCCCCACTGAAATAACAGGCTGAGATTCAGGTAAGTAATGATTTGCCACAGGTTTTTCTTACGCCATGGAATATCGTCACTTAAACGCAGCAAACCATAACCGTAGTCACGGTCTTTACCGATGATGTTGGTATAGGTGTGATGCTCGTGGTTGTGATAGCGCTTCCAGGATTCACCATCGGCGGCAATATCCCACTCGAAGTTGCGCGAATTAATGTGCGGGTCGTTCATCCAGTCGTACTGGCCGTGCATCACGTTATGGCCAATTTCCATGTTGTCGAGAATTTTGGCCAGCGCCAGCATAAGAACCCCGGCAACCCAGAATAACGGGTGTATAAAACCGAGCACAATCACCAGTCGCGAAAGCAAATCCAGCGCCCGCTGCCAGCGAATAACGCGGCGAATATAATCGGCATCGGCCTGACCGACTTTGCTTAATGCGTCGTCGCGGATGGCATTAATCTCCTGCTCAAAACTGAACAGCGTTTCTGCTGATGGAATACTTGTTGTCATTATTTTCCTCACAGATCCAGAATCAGGTCGCTGGCGGCAACCGAGATACACAGCTGAATGTCTTCACTGCCGGTATCGGAATAGGCACCGGTTTTGGTGTTAAACACCACTCCGCTCTCTTTTTTGCAGATGCACTGATGGCAAACACCAATACGGCAACCGCTGACCGGCTTCAGTCCGGCCTGCTCTGCCACCTCCAGTAATGTTTGCGCAGGCTGTGCAGCGATGTCGGCATTAATCGCCGAGCGCTTAAAGGCGACCAGCGTGTCGCTGGCGTTGGCGCGCTGCATATCAATCGGTGCAGCACCAAAGTATTCGAAGCGGATCTGAGCGGCATCGACAGCCAGCTCGCTTAAGGCGCTGCGGGTAGCCTGAATCATCGGTGTCGGGCCACAGATCATAATGTCGCGGGCAGCATAATCCGTGCAGTACTGGCGGATATGCGCCGCTGAAATAAAACCGTGCTCTTCGTTATTCAGCAACGTCAGACTGAACTGCGGCATATCCAGCAACAGGCGGTCGAACTCCTCACGGAACAGAAAGTGCTGTGCATGGCGGGCGTAATACAGCAGCTGTACCGGGCGCACAGAACCTTCGCGCTGCATTTGCTGCAACAACGAACGGAACGGCGTAATGCCATTGCCACCGGCAATCAGCAACAAGGGAGCAGTACTCTGGCTGACAACAAAATCACCCTGCGCAGCCGACAGGCTGACCAGGCCACCATCAGCAAAGTGCTGACGCAACCAGGGGGTAATGCGGCCCTGATCCTGTACCCGGATGGTCAGTTCAATCAGGCCGGTACGGGCAAAGTAAGCCGGAGAAGACGAGATACTGAAAATCCGGCTGACACGACGGCCATCCTGCTCGGCGCTGATTTCAACGTACTGACCAGCGTTGAAACCAGACCAGCCTTTAGCCGGACGCAGCACCAGTGAGTACACATCGTCCAGCTCGGTACGGACTTCGAGTACGCGCGCACGCCAGCCAGCGGTAGACCATCGCGGAAGCACCAGCTGGATAAGAGGTTCAAAGTAGGCAGCAAAGCGGTCGTGCTGGGTCAGACTGGAAGCCAGCCAGCGGCGCAGTGCAGATCGGCGTTGCGATCGCGGTACTGGCCGGGAGGAGCGCGGTGAGAGCGCGGAGTCGGTCATGGTCGTCATAGTGCACCTGATTCAATGTGAACACATCTGCGTGTGTTTGATTCTCAGCGCGTGTTTTAACGACTCATCCGACTAAAGTCCAACAGGGAACGTCCGGCAAAAAATCAGACAAACTCTGGCGTCTTCAGCCTCAGCGACCGAGTGAGTGCTCCCTAACCCGGCAAGGTTTGTCAGACAATGATTTAAGAAAAATATCAGCATAAACAGGATAATCACGCCAAAACTATTAACTTTAAGGAATTAATATTTTAACTCAGACGCTTCATCGGCAACGGCAAATGCGGTGGCATGCAGCTCTTCCAGATCATCGGCAATCACTCGGTTACGACCGCCATGCTTCGCCGCGTACATCCGCTGATCGGCTATGTGGTAAAGCTCCACCAGCTCATGTCCGTCCTCTCCGCTGACCGCGATACCGAAACTGGCGGTCAGTGATAACGGTTTACCCGCCATGCAAAAATCCCCCTGCTCCAGCTCACGCCGGGCAGACTCTGCCACTTCTGCAGCGCTGTAACGATCAGCTCCCGGCAGCAGAATACAGAACTCCTCGCCACCCAGGCGGAAGACATAATCCGTTTTCCGGACCGCCGATTGCAGCTTCTCAGCGACATAAATCAGTGCGTGATCACCGGCAGGATGGCCGTGGCAATCGTTAACCTGCTTAAAGTGATCCAGATCGAGCAGAATCATCGCCATCGTTTGTCCGCGGGTTTCGGCATTGCGGATTTCAGAATCAACCACTTCTGCCAGCCGCATACGGTTCAGCAGGCCGGTGAGGCTGTCACGTTCGGCAATCTGCAACAGACGGCGACTGTAACGTTCCCGGCTCTGTTCGTAATAATGGGCAAAACTCCAGATGGCGATGGCACAGATCACGGTATTAGCAATGCTGACCGCAGGCATTGTCTCCATATCCTGATAACGGTTGTAAAACAGCGCCGCGGCGGTCAGCAGGTAAAAGCCGGTAATCATAAAACCGCGCTTGACGCCGGTAAGCAGATAGGAAATCTGGGGGATCAGAAACACCCAGACAAAAATGCTGTCGGAGGTTCCCGGCTGGGCCAGAGCAAACATCATGATGCTCAGAAACGGCAATAAGTAAGCAAGAATCCAGGCATCGAGATGGCGTGTTCTGCTGACCACGCGATACAACAACAATGAATACGCCGCCGTTAATAACTCAATCGTCGCCAGCGCGTATACCCCACGCTGCGTATTCAGAATGCAAAACAGAACCCCACTGATCATGGTGATCAGCAGTAAGGCTTTCAGTACTGTGCGGCGGTGCAGCGGTTCCCTGTACAACAACATAGACGCTCCGAAAATCCGCGGGCATCTTGCCCACATTTAACCGGCAGTGCAGACCATCAGCAGCTCCGGAATGGTTTTACATTACAAGTGAGCATGCGCACCAGTGCCCTGCCAGGCTGCCCATCCGCAAGTCAGCTCCCTGTATTTGCAGTGACTCTGCCACAAAAAACGCTCGCCGGTCATATTTTTGAATATTAATTTGTCAGCAAGTGCATTGATATGCACAGATGTTGCGGTGTATGAGCCAAGTGCTGGCATGTTAAAGCGCGACGATAGGACACAGAGCGGTAAGAGCGCATCCGTTTCTCAAACCCCAGGCACAAAAAAAGGCGACCCTGAGGTCCACTGTTGCCCCACAGTTTGGCGTGACATTGTGTCACTCCAAACCGTACTATTAATTGACTACTGTTTTTCAATCTGAAACGCCTTTCCGGGGCAAGCCCCTGGCCCCCTACAAGGAGAGGTATCTCCTTACGATCCTCTCTTTTCGGCGCGTCCGGCTTCATCCAGCCAACTGCAATGATTATGCGGCACGCAAAACAATGACTCCGGGCATCCATGCCCTTCACCGTTCGGGCCAGCCTGCGGCTGTTGAAATGGCTCCTGCCATTTAATCCGCCCCGGAACGACGCTTTAAAACACCCATAATTTGTATCGTTCCGGGGCAGGGTTTTGCTCTGAAGGCCGCAGAATCATCTGGTTGACTGGCGCCGCACGATCGCCGTTTTTAGTCATCCGCTCAGCCGTATTTCAACGGAAACCGTGTTTGAAACATGATATTTAAAAGGAAACGTTTGATCTGAAAAGCGGCATTGCGGTGATGGTTTTCTGCGCCCTGCTTTTCATAAGAGACACCAGTAACTGGTTGGTTTATTGACTTAGTGGTCACCGCCCAGTCTTTCCATATCTCAAACCCCAGGCACAAAAAAAGGCGACCCTAAGGTCGCCTTTTTCGAACACTAACGTGTCAGCAATACCTAATCGAAATTAGATGTTGTTGAACTGGTTAGAAGTGTTCTTAGCACCACCGGCTTTCAGAGCGTTCTCACCAGCAAAGTATTCTTTGTGGTCGTCGCCGATGTCAGAACCGGACATGTTCTGGTGTTTAACGCAAGCGATACCCTGACGGATTTCTTTACGCTGAACGCCAGCAACATAACCCAGCATACCGGCTTCACCGAAGTACTCTTTCGCCAGGTTGTCTACAGACAACGCAGTGGTGTGGTAAGTCGGCAGAGTGATCAGGTGATGGAAGATGTTCGCTTCACGTGAAGATTCAGCCTGGAAGCCCTGGATACGCTTATCAGCTTCTGCAGCCAGTTCAGACGCATCGTAGTCAGCAGACATCAGCTTGGTACGGTCGTAAGCAGAAACGTCTTTACCTTCAGCTGCCCATGCATCAAAAGTCTGCTGACGGAAGCTCAGAGTCCAGTTGAAAGATGGAGAGTTGTTGTAAACCAGTTTCGCATCTGGGTGAACTTTACGAACGTCGTTCATCATGTCACGGATTTCGTGAACAGTCGGAACAGCAGTTTCGATCCACAGCAGGTCAGCACCGGCGTTGATAGCGTGGATACAGTCGAATACGCAACGCTCATGGCCAGTACCTTCACGGAACTGGAACAGGCCAGAAGCCAGACGCTTAGGACGAACCAGCTTGCCGTCACGGCTGATCAGCACATCGCCAGCTTTGGTTTGTTCTGGAGTTACTTCTTCAACGTCCAGGAAGGAGTTGTAGATGTCGCCTTCGTCGCCTGGCTCGTTAACCACAGCGATTTGCTTGGTCAGGCCAGCGCCTTCGGAGTCAGTACGTGCAACGATGATACCGTCGTCAACGCCCATTTCCAGGAAAGCGTAACGCAGAGCGCGGATTTTAGAGTGGAAGTCAGCATGTGGAACGGTCACTTTACCGTCCTGGTGACCACACTGCTTCTCATCAGCAACCTGGTTTTCGATCTGCAGTGCACAAGCACCGGCTTCGATCATTTTCTTAGCCAGCAGGTAAGTCGCTTCTTCGTTACCGAAACCAGCGTCAATATCAGCGATAACCGGTACGATGTGAGTTTCGTAGTTGTCGATTTTTGCTTGAACGGCGTCAGCTTTAGCAGCATCGCCAGCAGCGCGTGCAGCGTCCAGTTCACGGAACAGACCACCCAGTTCACGTGCATCAGCCTGACGCAGGAACTTGTACAGTTCTTCGATCAGGTCAGCAACAACGGTTTTCTCGTGCATAGACTGGTCAGGCAGTGGACCGAAGTCAGAACGCAGAGCAGCAACCATCCAGCCAGACAGGTACAGGTATTTACGTTCGGTAGTACCGAAGTGCTTCTTGATAGAGATCAGCTTCTGCTGACCTACGAAACCGTGCCAGCAACCCAGAGACTGAGTGTATTTGGTTTTGTCTGCATCGAATGCAGCCATGTCGCGACGCATGATGCCAGCGGTGTACTTAGCGATATCCAGACCAGTTTTGAACTTGTTCTGAATGCGCATACGGGCTGCATATTCTGGGGTGATAGCGTCCCAAGAGGCACCATTCTGTTCTTTCAGAGCTGCTACGGCTTTGATTTCGTCTTGATAAGCTGACATGAGTCAATCCTTTCAACATTGTGGGTGGGGTACGTCTGTCCTGGCGGCCTCAATGACTGCGGGCAGTACGTTAAATGCAGGCGAATAGTAGTGACTTCCCCCCCATAATTGAAATCAATACTATGTATACCTGACATTTTTGGTGTGAATGGGGAAGAAATAAGGAAAAAGAGGAGAGAATTCCCGCCAATAAGGCCGGAAGAAAGGGCTGAAAACACGAATGATTAAGCCTTCACGGGGAGTCTGACGGTAAACGTCGCACCCTCGCCGGGTTTGCTTTTAACGCTGATTTCACCACCGTGTTCCTGCACCATGCCATGGGAAATCGACAACCCCAACCCCGTGCCCTCGCCCACAGGTTTGGTGGTAAAAAACGGGGTGAACAAGTGGCGCATATGCTCTTCACTGATACCGCAACCGTTATCGCTGACGGCGACTTCAATCCAGCCATCCACCAGCCGGCTGCTGATACGGATCAGACCATTTTCCGGCACCGCCTGATTGGCATTGGCAATCAGGTTGGTGAACACCTGATTAAGCTTGCCAAAATAGCCCTGAATAACCGGCAGCTCGCCGTAATCGACCTCGACCTGCGCATGATACTTGGTCTGATTATTCAGAATATTCAGCGCCCCTCGCAGGCAGTCATTCACATCCACCGGCGCTTTTTCGCCATCTTCCTGACGGATAAACGATTTGAGATCGGCCACAATTTGCTTAACCCGCTCCAGTCCTTCAATGGTTTCCAAGGCCAGGCTTTGGTAATCACTGAGCAGGTAAGCAATATCAAACTGTAATAAGGCATTACGCCAGCCATCCCGCAGAGAGTCGGCGGTTTCGCCTTTGGCAATGACGCCATCCATGTAATTCAGAAAACGTTGTATATCCTGCAGACCTTCCACCAGGCTGGAAAAATTGCTGTAGATATAACCCAGCGGATTATTAATTTCGTGTGCGACCCCCGCCGCCAAAACCCCCAGAGAGGCCATTTTCTCGGATTGCACAACAATCTGCTGCTGTTCCTGCAGGTTGCGGTTAACTTCCTTCAGTTGCTCGTTGGCCAGGAAAAGTTCGCGCGAACGATCTTCCAGCAATTGCTCCGCTTGTTTGCGCAATTGTTTTTCACGCAGATAGGCTTTTCCGTAATCGGTTTCAGGCATCGCGACCATTACCTCTCAAGCTTGATGTGCAGACTGCAACAGTCGGCACCCTGATGCATACAGGGATCATGTTGCAGTTGATATTGCTCGCCAAAATGTCTGGCACTGCCGGCGATCAGGCCTTCAGCCAGGCGACACAGCTTGCGTGGCGAGCGGTAATTCATGGTGATTTCGTCGCTGCTCTGGTGGTCATAGGTAAAACCCGGCAGCGTGGCGTCCGGATAGAGCTTTCTTACTTCGACATGAACAATCCGGTCGATCGACACCAGAAAGTTAATCAGCCCGCTGGCGTTATCAAAGAAGGCCGGAAAGCGGGCATAAAATTCTTTCACCATAAATTCACCGAAGGCAAAAACCAGCTCATCAACGGGTTTACCGGTTACCTCACTGGCGGCGGCCACCAGCCCTAACAGCTCAGCATCCGGATAGGTCTGGGTTGACAGATACAAGCCTTCCGAACCAGCCTGTTCAAGTACGGCATTCCAGCCAGCCAGACCGAATTGCTCTTCGACCATATCGCGTAAAATATCGAAAACCACACCTTTCATAGAGAGCCCCCGCACTGGCACAGCAGGCTATGCCCGCCTTGCAAACGTTGCGTCAGAAAAGCGCAAAGGGCACATCCCATGCGCAATACGGTGCATTGCGCACGCTGCCAACCGCGATCCCGGGGGTGAAAACTGACAGGCAATGTGTAAGTCCGGAGTAAGGACATAGGGCACCCGATCTGACTGATATGACTTCAGTTTAGCCAATCAATTCTGTGGCACCCTTGCCTGATACCTGACTATCAGAAGAAAAGGATCTTAATAAGACTGTTTTAAGAAATTACAGACGCTTAAACAAACTCGGCTGCCGCAACCGCACTCGACCACGCCCATTGAAAATTAAAGCCACCCAGATGTCCGGTGACATCGACCACCTCTCCGATAAAGAACAAGCCGGGAAAGCGTTGCACTTCCATGGTTTTGGACGACAGCTCGTCGGTATCCACGCCGCCTAACGCCACCTCAGCGGTGCGGTAGCCTTCCGTACCGGCGGGTTTAACCTGCCATTCATGCAAACTTTGCGCGATGACATCCATATCGGCACCGGACAGCTGCGCTAACGTGCTCTGCTGCCAGGCAGAAGACGCCAGCCATTTCTCGGCAAATTTTTGTGTGGTCAGCTCTGCCAGCCAGTTTTTCAACGACAGTTTGGGGCGCTCGTGTTGTTGCTGACGCAGCAGACCGGCAACCTCATGATCTGGCAGCAGATTAATGTTCAGGCTTTGTCCGGCCTGCCAATAGGATGAAATCTGCAGCATGGCCGGACCACTGAGGCCACGGTGGGTAAACAGCATATCGTCGCGGAAGCTCTGCCCGGCACAGGCCACATCAACATTCAGCGCACTGCCGGACAAAGATTCACTAAGTTGTTTGTTACGGTCGGTCAGGGTGAATGGCACCAGACCGGCGCGCGGCGCATACACGTTAAGACCAAACTGCTGTGCCAGCTCATAGCCAAAGCCCGTTGCTCCCAGTGTGGGGATGGATGGCCCACCGCTGGCGACCACCAACGATTCACAGCCCAGCCACACACTCCCACCCCTGAGCTGGTAACGACAGCCTTGCTGAGTGCATTGCGCAACCGCACTGACCGGCGTATCCAGCCGGATCTGTACGCCCTGCTGTTCGCACTCGCTCAGCAGCAGATTAAGAATGTCGGAGGCTTTGTTATCACAGAACAACTGGCCGTCTTTTTTCTCGTGATAGGCCACGCCATAACGCTCCACCAGCGCAATAAAGTCCCACTGGGTATAGCGCTTGAGGGCCGATTTACAGAAATGCGGGTTATGGCTCAGATATTTATCCGGGGCCACAAAGTAGTTGGTGAAGTTACAGCGCCCACCACCCGACATCAGAATTTTTTTACCGGCTTTATTGGCATGATCCAGCACCAGTACGGAACGGCCGCGGGCTGCCGCCTGGGCGGCGCACATTAAACCGGCGGCACCGGCACCAATGACGATCACATCAAATTTCTGTAGCATTTCGGTCATAAACTATTCAAGCGTCGTGGTCTGTAGACAAGACGCCATTATGCCATCGAATCCAACAATAAAGAGTAGTCAGCGTTATGGAGTTGTTTGACCGTCAGGGGTTACTGCAGGCCACCGGCCTGACACCACGTAAACTGGAATGGCTGCTGCGCCTGCTGAAAGGCCCAACGCTGAATCGTATTTACAACCAGCTGGATGAAAAACAGGGCATCGATATGATTGAAAATGCCCTGCAGCATCTGAAAATTCATCTGGATTATGATCCACAGGCACTGGATGCGGCCATTCCTGCGGAAGGCCCGTTCGTTACCGTATCCAACCATCCGTTTGGTTTTCTCGACGGTGTCATTCTGCTGCTAGTGATTGGTCGTAAACGCCCGGAATTCCGTGCGGTGGCCAATTTTCTGCTGAGCTATTTCGCGCCGATCTCCGATTTATTTATTACCGTAAATCCGTTTGAAAATTCCGGCCCGAAAGGCATGGGCGGCATGCGCAAATCGCTGGCACAACTTGAACGTGGTGAAGGCCTAGGGCTGTTCCCGGCCGGAGAGGTTTCCACCTGGTATAAAGGCCAATCGGGTATTTATGACCGCCCCTGGTCAATCTCCAGTATCCGTATGATCCGCAAAGCCGAAGTCCCGGTGATTCCGGTCTATTTTCATGGCCATAACAGCCGCAGCTTTCATATGTTCGGCAAAGTGCATCCGGCGCTGCGCACGCTGCGGATTCCGGCGGAGTTTCTGAAAAAACAGAATTCAACGATTCAGATGGGGATTGGTGAACGCATTGAGTGGGCTGAGCTGGCCGATCTGGAGAATGAAGCCATCCGCGATTTACTGCGCCGCAAAACCTACGAGCAGGCGATTAAATTCCGCCGTTAGCCGCGTCTAAAAAACACAGCATTAATCTTTCAGCAAGGCTTTTACAGGTGCATAACTGCGCCGGTGAATTTCACACGGCCCCAGCGCCTGCAGCGCTTCCATATGCACTGCCGTGCCATAGCCTTTATGTTTGGCAAAACCGTAACCCGGATACTGTTTATCCAGCTCCAGCATTTCACGATCGCGCTGAACCTTCGCCAGTACCGAAGCGGCAGAAATCGCCGTCACCAGACTGTCGCCTTTAATAATGGTGGTTACATCCAAAGTCGTTTGCGGCGCTTTATTGCCATCCACCAACGCGTGCTGACAAGGCAGTTTAAGGCCATCAATCGCGCGGCTCATGGCCAGCATGCGCGCATTAAGAATATTCAGCTGATCAATTTCTTCAACGGTTGCGCGGGCAATGCAGTAATCGAGCGCTTTTTCACGGATTTCATCGAATAGCTTTTCACGTTTTTTTTCCGTGAGTTTTTTCGAATCATTCAATCCTTCAATCGGATTTTCCGGGTCGAGAATCACAGCGGCAGCCATGACATCGCCACATAAGGGACCTGCACCGGCTTCGTCCACGCCACAATAGGGAATGCCCTGCTGACACAGGGATGCTTCGATTTCGGTCTGATAGTCGGTGACAGTGTCGGTCATTATTGATTGAGCAACGCGCTGATAGCATCCGCCGCTTCATCATCGGCATTACGCTTCAGCTGGCGATGAATAAACAGAAAAGTTTCGTGCAGCTGATGCATGGCGTCGGAATCTTCCAGACGCACCAGCAGTGCTTCAGACAGATTTTCCGGCGTGGCGTCGTGCTGAATAAATTCCGGCACTAATTCGCGTCCGGCCAATAAATTAGGCAGTGAAATATAAGGCTGAGTCACCAATTTTTTCAGAATGCGATAAGTCAGTGGTGCCACGATATAACTCACAACCATGGGCTTTTTCAGCAGCATGGCTTCGAGGGTTGCCGTACCAGATGCCAGCAAAATTGTATCGGCAGCGGCCATACAGGTATGCGACTGACCCAGTACCACTTTCACCGGCAGGCTGGCCGGATAAGCGGCAAGCATGGCTTCGATCTGGTTACGACGCTCGACCGAAGCGGCCGGAATAATAAATTGCAGGTCGTTGCGTTTCAGCAACATACGCTCAGCAGTCTGCAGAAACAAAGCCCCCAGACGCTCAACCTCACCACTGCGGCTGCCGGGCATCAGGCACACAACAGGGCGTTTGTTATCGAGCCCGAGATCTTCCCGTGCCGGCGCAACCGGGGTATCAAACGGAATTTTATCGGCCAGGTGATGACCGACAAATTTCACCGGTACCTGATGTTTCTCGTAGAATTTGGCTTCAAACGGAAACAGCGTCAGCATCAGATCAACAGCTTTAGCTATTTTGAAGACACGTTTTTCTCGCCACGCCCAGACCGAGGGACTGACGTAATGAGCGGTTTTAATACCGGCTTCACGTAATTGTTGTTCAAGGCTGAGATTAAAATCCGGCGCATCGATACCAATAAAGACATCCGGCGGATTTTTCTTCCACAGTTTGACCAGATCGCGACGCACTTTCAGCAGTTCGAATAAACGCCCCAGTACTTCCACCAGCCCCATCACCGATAAACGCTCCATCGGTACAAAGCTTTTGAAGCCCTGCGCCTGCATCAATGGACCGCCGATACCTTCAAATTCGGCATCAGGGTAACGGGCTTTAAGGGATTTAATCAGGCCTGCGCCGAGCATATCGCCCGACGTCTCACCGGCAACAATGGCAATACGCATGATTATCGGATAATGCCCCGTGAAGCGGCCTGCAGGCTTTCGACCAACTGCCGCACGCCATCGTCCTGTTCAGCCTGCGGCACCAGTACTTCCAGCGCTTCGGCCAGTGTCAGGCCCTGACGGTACAGGGTTTTATACGCACTGCGTATCAGCTTAATGCTTTCTTTGCTGAAACCACGGCGTTTCAGACCTTCGCTGTTAATGCCGTGTGGCGTCGCCGGATAACCCAGCGCCATCACATAGGCAGGAATATCTTTTAAAACAACGGTGCCGGCACCACACATCGAGTGCGCGCCAATCAGGCAGAACTGGTGCACCTGTGTGGCACCGCCCAGAATGGCCCAATCACCGATTTTTACATGGCCGGCAACGTTGGTGTCGTTCGCCAGAATACAATTATCACCAATCACGGCATCGTGAGCGACATGCACATTCACCATAAACAGGTTATTGCTGCCGACGATGGTGGTGCCGTTATCCTGCACCGTTCCACGGTGAAAGGTACAGGCTTCACGGATCACGTTGTTATCGCCAATCACCAGCGTGGTTGGCTCACCGGCGTATTTTTTGTCCTGGCATTCTTCGCCAATACTGGAAAACTGAAAAATACGATTGTTTTTACCAATCGTTGTTGGCCCGCGCACAATAACGTGCGGGCCAATTACCGTGCCTTCGCCGATTTCTACGTCCGGGCCGATAATGGAAAAAGGACCAATTTCCACGTTTGCCGCAATGCGGGCACCGGGATCAACGATGGCTCTCGGGTCTATCATGCTTGCTCCAGATCTCTCTCAGCACAGGTGATTTCTGCCGCACAGACCACTTTATTATCAACAAGAGCACGGCAATCGAATTTCCAGATGCCACGGCGTCCGCTCATAAAACGGGCTTCAAGACAAACCTGGTCACCCGGCACAATCGGGCGCTTAAAACGCACATGATCGGCACCGGCAAAATAATACAGTGTTGTTGGCTTACGATTTTCGCCCAGCATGGTCAGCCCCAGCAATCCTGCTGCCTGGGCCATAGCTTCCAGCGTTAATACGCCGGGCATGATTGGGTGTCCGGGGAAATGGCCATTAAAGAACTCTTCATTAATGGTGACATTTTTAAGCACCCGGATATTGGCGCCGTCCTCGGCGTCAAGATTAACTTCCTGAATTCGGTCAACCAACAGGAACGGATAACGATGTGGCAAAAATTCCTGTATCTGTTGAATAGTGTGCGCTGGCATCAAGCTTTACCTTCGTGACTTTTTTCTAACTGTTGTAGCCGTTTGGCCATAGAATCAAGTTGTCGGAAGCGAGTTGCACTGCGACGCCATTCCTGCATCGGCATCTGAGCGGTACCTGTAGCGTATGCCCCTGATTCGCTGATCGATTTACTGATCAGGGTCATCGCCGCCACATGCACGCCATCGGCCAGGGTCAGATGTCCGGCGATACCGGCACCACCAGCGATCGTACAGTGCTTGCCAATGGTCGTACTGCCGGCAACACCTGAGTTTCCTGCCATCGCCGTTCCCTCTCCCAGGCGCACGTTATGTGCAACCTGAACCAGGTTATCGACAATGACATGATCTTCGATGGTGGTGTTACCCAGCGCACCGCGGTCGATACAGGTATTGGCGCCGATGTCGACGTTATTACCGATACGAACCCCGCCGAGCTGTGCAATTTTATGCCAGCGGCCTTTATCCGGCGCAAAGCCGAAACCGTCAGCACCGATCACGGTACCCGAATGCACCTGCACACGCTCTCCCAATACCACATCATGGTACAGAGTGACGTTAGCGCGCAGGCAGCAATCACGGCCCAGCACACAGTGATCACTGATCACGGTATTGGCGCCGATTTCACAACCGTCACCAATCACACAATGCTCACCGATCACCACGTTAGCGGCGATGCAGACATCGTCCCCCAGCGTTGCGCTGGCAGCCACCACCGCAGAGGGGTGGATGCCGCGCACCGGCTGTGGGCGGTTATCAAACATCTGAGTCACGAGTGCAAAGCTCAGATAAGGATTGGCAACAACCAATGCAGCACCGCGCACGTCTGCCGCTTCTTTGGCACTGACAATCACCGCGCCCGCATTGCTGTCTGGCAGCTGACTGCGGTAGCTGGCGTTCGCCAGAAAGCTGACATCCGTTGCCGTTGCATCCTTGAGAGTGTTCACTCCGCGGATAACGGTATCGGCATCACCAATCAATTCGGCTCCCAATCGCTGAGCCAGTTCACCTAAGCTTAATTGCATCATCATGTCCCGAAATCGCTTATTTGGCGTTCAAGCGTTCCAACAACAACTTGGTCAGATCCGTTTTTGGTGAAGAGTAAATCACCGCACCGGACTGAAGCACCACATCATAACCGCCCTCATCGATGATTGCTTTAAGCAACTTTTCAAGTTGAGGCAACTGTGTTTGGAAAAATTCGCGCTTCCATTTCTGCTCAAGTTGCTGCAGCTTACGCCCGTAAAATTTGTACTCAGTCGATTTCTGTTCGTAATCGTTTGCCAGCTTGCGACGCTCGTCATCGCTCATCACATCGCCGTCTTTTTCAGTCTTTTCTTTCAGGGCCAGCAGGTCTTTTTCCAGACCTTTCAGCTTTTCGATATCGGCTTTATTGTCCACTTCAAACTGCTTAACCGATACTTTTGCCGCATCGGACAGGAACAATGCACGCTCCATATCAACAACGCCGACATTAGTTGTTTCTGCTGCTGCAACCTGAACACACAGTGCCGCTAATACCCCAATAAACCAACGCATCCCAGACTCCTTATTTATTTTGTCGTTACAATCAGAAAACCTGTCCCAGGGAGAACTCGAATCCTTCAGTACGGTCACCACGTTTTTCGTTCAGTGGCACCGAGTAAGTAAAGGTCAGAGGCCCGATCGCTGTGATCCAGGTCAGCCCTACCCCGGTGCTCAGACGCATCTCAGCCAGATCAATACCCTCATTACAGTAAGGGTGCTTGGTGAGTGTCGGAACATCGGCATCATAAGGCACATAGCATTCACTGGTGAATGCATTCCCCGCATCAAAGAATAAAACGCTGCGTACTGAGCGGCGGTCTTCAATGAAAGGCAGCGGGAAAATCAGCTCGAAACTGGCTTCGGCCAGGACGTTACCGCCCAGAGCACGTTCACTTTCGAGGTAGTAAGGCGCGGTGACAACGGAGCCATCGCTGTTGGTTTCGTATTTCGGTTTGTATTGATTGCTGTTACTGACCAATACTGCAGCGCCGTCTTCGTCGGTTTTGTACACCACGGTTGGCGCAGAAGTATCCACCACCGGGCGGCCAAGGTCATCGGTTTCATACACCACGTTGCCATCGGCATCGGTCTGTACCACGCTGACTGGCGCGTATTCCGGCAGGCCTTTTGGTCCAAGGCTGTTGGAACGGTAGCCCCGCACCGATCCGATACCACCGGAGCGGAAGTTCTTGAAGAACGGCAGACGTTCCAGGTCACCAAAACCATCGCCATAGCCCAGATCGGTACGCAAACGCAGTGCCCACTCTTCAGCAATCGGGAAGTAGTAGTTGGCGGTGTAGCCCAGTTTAAAATACGTCAGGTCACTGCCCGGTACAGACACATCCGCAGACAGCTTGTGTTCAGTACCTGCCGTTGGAAACAGACCCCGGTTCAGGTTGTTATAACGCCAGTTCAGGCCCAGCGTGTATTCATCGAAGTTATCGCCTTCCGTATCGAGGAAGTCGACAATCTCCGCCGGTACGGTGGTGCCTTCAAACATTTCGGTGTTGGCAAAACCGACCGAGAAGGACAAACGCTGACGGCTGGAAATCGGATAGCCAAAGGTCACATTACCGCCTTTGGTATTGGTCTGGTAATCGCTGACGGTATTCAGGCTGGCGTAATCCGTTTTACGGTAAAACAGATTAAAACCACGGCTTACACCGTCGATGGTGTAATACGGATTCAGGTAGGAGAAGTTATACGACTGCACGGTGTTGTTTTTCTGCACACCAAGCGACATACGGTTACCGGTGCCGAAGAAGTTATTCTGACTGACACTGGCACCCAGAATCATACCGCTGCCGCCGGCGTAACCGATGTTAAAATTCAGGCTGCCGCTGAGCTGTTCTTCAACGTTGTAATTCACATCGATCAGATCGTCGGAACCCGGAACCGCAGGGGTCTCGACGTTGACGGTTTTGAAGAAGCCGAGTTGATTCAGACGGTTTTTACCGGCATCAATTTTATCGGTTGAGGCCCAGCCACCTTCCATCTGCAGCATTTCACGACGCAGCACTTCGTCTTTAGTGCCTTCGTTACCGGTAAAGTTAATGCGACGCACGTAAGTACGTTTGCCCGGTTCAACAAAGAAGGTCAGATCGACGGTTTTCTCGTCATCGTGAATTTTCGGAATGCCATCAACTTTGGCAAAGGTATAACCATCGTTGCCCAAGCGTTTGGACATCAGATCGCTGGAATACGTGACTAACTGACGGGAGAAGGTATCGCCGCTTTTGATCAGGTACAGGCGGGTAAATTCAGCTTCGTCCAGCACCAGATTACCGGCCATTTTAATGTCTTTAACCGAATATACATCGCCTTCGGTGACGTTGACGGTGATGTAGACCCCTTCTTTATCCGGGGACACCGATACCTGAGTGGATTCAATATTGAAGCGGATATAACCGCGGTCGAGATAGTAAGAGCGCAGTTTTTCCAGATCGCCGGATAACTTTTCACGGCTGTATTTGTTATCACTGGAGTACCAGGACCAGAAGTTACTGGTCTGCAGCTGGAACTGCTTGAGCAGCTCGTCATCACTGAAGGCTTCGTTGCCGACAATGTTGATGTGTTCGATGGTGGCAATACTGCCTTCTTCTACATGGATTTTCAGCGATACACGGTTACGTGGCAGGCGCACCACTTCGGTTTCGATGCCGGCATCATAACGCCCCTGAGCCACATACTGACGTTCCAGTTCCAGCGAGATACGCTCCAGTGTGGAGCGTTTAAACACCAGGCCTTCAGCCAGACCCGACTGTTTCAGGCCATCGAGCAGCATGTCGGTCTGAATGGCTTTGTTACCGTCAATTTCAATGCCGGTAATAGTGGGTAGTTCAACCACCTGCACAATCAGAATGTTACCGTCACGCAACAATTGCACATCATTAAACAAAGCGGATTTGAATAAGCGCTTGGAAGCCGTGACCAGGCGCGAGGAATCCACCTGATCGCCAACGTTCACCGGAAAAGCCTCAAATACTGTACCGGCAGACACCCGCTGCAAACCTTCAAGGCGGATATCTTCAACGACAAAGGATTCGGCGCGGACGGTGGAGGACAGTAACCCCAGGAAAAGCGTAAACAGCAAAGAACGCATGTAAATAGTTATCCAAGCAACTCGGCCATTAACTACAGCCGACTTATATCGTTGTAAAAAGCAACCAGCATCAGGCTCAGCAGCAGGAATAAACCGAACTGCACGGCAATGATCTGAACACGTTCTGGCAGAGGTCTGCCGCGTACTACCTCAACGAGGTAAAACAGGATATGCCCACCGTCCAACATAGGCACGGGCAATAAATTCAGCACGCCGAGAGAAATACTCAACAAGGCCAAAAATCCGATAAAGGCTTCCAGCCCTCCCGAGGCCGAAGCGCCGGCTACTTTAGCAATGGTGATAGGCCCACTCAAGTTCTTTACCGACACATCGCCCAGCAGCATCTTCCACAGGGAATCCAGGGTAAAGACAATCAGATCGGTGGTTTTGTTCACGCTGAGCCACAACCCCTGAAAAATACCGGCGTGACTGGTACGCAACCAACCTTCCGGTATCTCGGGCGCGACCACTCCGGCACCGACGTAACCAATCACCGAGCCATCATCCAGTGTCTTACTGCCTGGGGTCAGGACAACATTTATCCATTCACCGTCACGTTCCAGCGTCAATAGCTGCTCAACCCCGGCGGCGGCACGGACATGCTCTACCCAGTCATACCAGTCGGCAATGTCAGTACCATTAACCGCAACAACCCGGTCGCCTGCCTGCAACCCTGCGGCCGCGGCCGCTCCACCCGGCTGAACTTCTCCGACAACCGCCGGTACATCCAGACGACGTGGCTCAATGCCTAACCCGGACAGCGGGTCCGGCACTTCCTGATGTGCCAGCCAATCCTGCAACTGCAATTGGGTTGAGCGCTGAGTGCCGTCTGCGCCTTTCAGCGTCATGCGGATATCGGCATCTTCCCCCAAAAAGCCCACCAACTGCCAGCTGACTTCCTGCCAGGTTGTGGTGTCATGATCGTTAATGGCCACAATTTCATCGCCACTGCGCACACCGGCAACCGCCGCCACAGAGTCGTCAGCGACCGTACCGACCACCGGTACAACACCGCTGGTGCCAGAGACAAACAGCAGCCAGTACGCCAGTAAGGCAAAAATAAAGTTGGCAACCGGGCCCGCCGAAGCAATGGCAATACGCGCCCAAGGGGATTTACGGTTAAAGGCCTGATCAAGTAAATGCTCTGGCACCGGGGCTTCGCGTTCGTCCAGCATTTTAACGTAGCCGCCCAGCGGAATCGGCGCGATGGCGTATTCCGTGCCGAGCTTATCGGTAAAGGACCAGAACGGTTTGCCAAAACCAACGGAAAAACGCAGCACCTGAACACCGCAGCGGCGAGCCACCCAAAAGTGGCCAAACTCATGAATCACCACCAGCAAACTAATGGCAATAATGAAATACAGTAAGGTCACAGGTTTACCCTCTCGTGCCCGGTTTCAGGCTGCGCCAGTGCACAGTCCCGCGCCCATTGATCAGCCGCCATAACATCCGCCAGATGCTGAATAGGCCGCACCTCATGCAGGGCCATCACCCGGGCGATCAGCGTTGGAATAAAACTGAACGCTATTTGTTCCCGCAGGAAAGCCTCTACCGCAATCTCGTTGGCGGCATTCAGCACCGCCGGCATGGTGCCACCGGCATTAAAAGCTTGCTTAGCCAGCGCCAGACAAGGGAAGGTTGTTTCATCCGGTGGGGTAAAATCAAGGCGGGCAATGCTGAACAGATCCAGCGACTGCACACCGGCATCAATACGCTGCGGCCACGCCAGACCATAAGCGATCGGGGTGCGCATATCCGGCTGGCCTAATTGCGCAATCACCGAACCATCGCAATACTGCACCATGGAATGAATAACGCTCTGTGGATGCACCACCACCTGAATATCATCCGGTGCGCAATTGAACAGAAAGCAGGCTTCAATCAGCTCCAGACCTTTATTCATCAGCGTGGCGGAATCGACGGAAATTTTCTGTCCCATTGACCAGTTGGGATGAGCCACCGCCTGCGCCGGCGTGACCTTTTCCAGCTCTGCCGCGCTGCAACCACGGAAAGGACCGCCGGATGCCGTCAGCAGAATTTTGCTGATACCGTGAGCGGAAAAATCACCGTCATAGTTATGCGGCAACGCCTGAAAAATAGCATTGTGCTCACTGTCGATCGGTAGCAAAGTGGCTCCGCCAGTGCGAACCGCCTGCATAAATAATGGCCCGGCCATCACCAGACTTTCTTTGTTGGCCAGCAGCACGCGCTTACCCGCCTCTGCCGCCGCCAGTGTGGGTAACAAACCCGCAGCGCCGACAATGGCCGCCATCACCGCATCCACGTCATTATGGGCAGCGATCATGCTTAACGCTTCGCTCCCCGCCAACACTTCGGTGGTGCAGTGGACAGGTAAAGCCGCCTGCAGATCTGCGGCGGCCTGCGCTTCGGTCATCACCGCAAAGCGCGGTGAAAATTCGACAATATCGTCACGCATGCGCGCCACACTGCGGGCAGCACTTAAGGCAAAAATGCGGTAACGATCAGGATGTCTGCGGACAACATCGAGCGTGCTCTGGCCAATCGAACCCGAGGCCCCGAGCACGGTCAGGGTCTGGATCATGCAACCAGACCCCAGTCCAGAATCAGCATAAAGAAGGCAAATACAGGAACCGCCGCCGCCATGCTGTCGATGCGATCCAGCACACCTCCATGACCCGGCAATAACGAGGAACTGTCTTTGATACCACGATGACGCTTCATCATGCTTTCCACCAGATCGCCCAATACCGAGATCACCATGGTGATGACGGTAATGGCCAGCAGACGCCAGGCGTCATGCAGATCCATTGGCTGAACCCAGGTATGAACGCAAGCACCAAATACCAGGGCAATCAGTAAGGTGGTGGCCAGACCGCCCCAGAAGCCCGCCCAGGATTTACCCGGACTGACATGAGGCGCCAGTTTCGTGTCCCCCCATTTTTTACCGGAGAAATAAGCGCCAGTATCAGCGCCCCAGACAATCAGCATCACGTAGACGATCAGCAGAGAGCTGTGCGGCTGGGTTTTCAGATGCATGAAACCTACCCACATAGGCACCAGTACACACAAACCTAACAGGGCGCGAATCGGGCGCGCAGCCCAGAGATCCGTTCCTCCCGGATAGCGCTTCACCAAGGCAAAGGCTACAACCCACCAGGCGGTACCAACCGCGAGGAAGCCGAGCAAATATTCGGGGTACATTTTCAGGATGCGGGCGCTGATGTAGAGGCAGACAAACACCACCAACGCATAGGCTATACGGCTCCAATTACGCTGGTAACCGGCAATATTTGCCCATTCCCAGGCGCCAATGGTGGCGATAGCAGCAATAAAAATTGCGAATTCTTTCAGCGGCAGGAAAAAAATGCCGATGATCATCAGGGGGGCCAGCACCAGCGCTGTCAGTACGCGTTCCTTAAACACCTTGTTTCACTTCCTCTAACTGGTCGTCCGTGCGGCCAAACCGTCTTACCCGGTCTGCAAACGCAGTCAACGCTTTTTGATATTCTTCTTGTTTGAAGTCGGGCCAGAAGGCATCGGAAAAGTAATATTCCGAATAGGCGGTCTGCCACAGCATAAAATTGCTGATGCGCTGCTCTCCGCCCGTCCGGATCAACAGATCCGGTGCCGGTAAATCACTCAGCCAGGTGTAACGATGAAAAACCTGCTCATCGATATCCTGTGGCTGTAACTTGCCGTCCTGCACGTCCTGGGCAACACGGCGGGCTGCCTGAGCAATATCCCACTGGCCGCCGTAATTCGCGGCAATCACCAGCGTCATTGCGTCGTTACCCGCGGTCAGCGCTTCGGCATCAGCAATCAATTGCTGAATTTTGGCGGAAAAGCCCTGCAGATCGCCCATCACCCGCAAGCGGATATTATTGCGATGCAGCTTTCTGACTTCCCGTTCCAGTGCCACCACAAACAGCTGCATCAGGGCGCTGACTTCATTCGCCGGCCGACGCCAGTTTTCACTGCTGAAGGCGAATAATGTCAGTACCTGAACACCAGAACGCGCAGAGGTTTCCACCACTGCGCGCACGGCATCGACGCCAGCTTTGTGGCCGGCCACTCCGGGCATAAAACGGCGTTTAGCCCAGCGGTTGTTGCCATCCATAATAATGGCAACATGGCGTGGCACCTGGCCCTGAACGGCCTGCGTATCATCAATACTGGTTGACATAAAATGTGCCGGTTTAAACCTGCATCAGGTCTTTTTCTTTGGTTGCCAGTGCGGCATCCACGTCGGCAATAAACTTATCGGTCAGCTTCTGAATCTGATCGTCACTGCCGCGCAGTTCGTCTTCAGAGATCAGTTTTTCTTTCAGCAGGTCTTTGGCTTTACCGTTGGCATCGCGACGGATGTTGCGAATCGCAACGCGGCCTTTTTCTGCTTCAGAGCGGGCTTGCTTAATGTACGTTTTACGGGTTTCTTCGGTCAGCGCCGGCATCGGCAGGCGAATGGTGTCGCCGTTGGTCGCCGGGTTCAGACCCAGGTCGGATTTCAGAATCGCACGTTCAATCAGAGGAACCAGGTTCTTTTCCCATGGGTTAATCGCCAGACTGCGGCCATCTTCCACAATGATGTTGGCCACCTGAGAAATCGCGGTTGGTGTACCGTAGTAATCCACCATTACGCCATCCAGAATAGAGGGACTTGCACGCCCGGTACGGATTTTTTTGAAAGACTCCAGCATGGCCTGAAGACTTTTATCCATACGCTCTTCAGCGTCTTTTTTAATATCGTTTACCATCGTTATTTTTCCTCACTCACGATCAGGGTGCCGTCATCGCCACCGGTCATCAGGCGGGCCAGCACTCCGGGCTCATTCATATCATAAACACGCAGTGGCATGTTATGGTCACGGGCAAGACAGATCGCAGTTAAATCCATAACACCCAACTGCTTTTCCAATACTTCCTGATAAGTCAGGCAGTCGTATTTTTCGGCATTAGGGTCTTTCTTCGGGTCGGCAGTATACACACCATCGACGTTGGTTGCCTTCAGAACAACATCGGCATTAATTTCGATACCACGCAGACAGGCCGCCGAATCGGTCGTAAAAAACGGGTTACCGGTACCGGCCGAGAAGATCACCACATCGCCGCCTTCCAGTGCACGGATAGCGCTGCGACGATCATAATGATCCACAACGCCACTCATCGGGATCGCAGACATGACACGGGTTGGCATATTGGCACGCTCAAGAGCGTCGCGCATGGCCAGCGCGTTCATTACCGTTGCCAGCATGCCCATATGATCTCCGGCAACACGGTCCAGCCCGGCTTCGCTCAGTGCTTTGCCACGAAACAGGTTGCCACCGCCAATAACCAGGCCGATCTGTACACCAATACCACGCAACTGGCCGATTTCGAGCGCCATACGATCGAGAACTTTGGGATCAATACCAAAATCCATATCGCCCATCAGGGCCTCACCACTGAGTTTCAGCAGAATGCGTTTGTATTTGGGACTTTTGTGCTCGGCCATGGAGATCTCCAGATAGATATTAAACTCGACAACAGACAGACCCGCCTGGCTGTTGCGTTACGGGATGGGCACCCCGCCTTGCGGTGAATCACCGCGCCAATACTCTGCGTATCAGCAGACACCAGACAATAGCGTTAGTTGCCTTGGTGATAAATACAAATATGCCGGGCGAGCCCGGCATATTAAAGGGTATTCAACCGCTGGTTATCCTACCCTGTGTGCTTTATCAGCCTTTCAGCTGTGCAGCAACTTCAGCAGCGAAGTCTACTTTTTCAACTTCAATGCCTTCACCCACTTCCAGACGCAGGAAGGAGATCACTTCAGCACCGGCCGCTTTCGCCAGCTGAGCGATAGTCTGTTCAGGGTTCTTAACGAACGGCTGATCCAGCAGGCTGTTTTCTTTCAGGAACTTGTTGATACGGCCAACCATCATTTTTTCGACGATTTCGTCTGGCTTACCAGCCATATCTGGCTGCGCCTTGATGATTTCTTTTTCTTTCTCAACAACTTCAGCAGGCATGTCTTCTGCGCGCACAACACGTGGGTTAGCCGCGGTTACATGCATTGCGATATCTTTAGCCAGCTCTTCATCGCCACCGTTCATGGCAACGATACAAGCGATTTTGCCATTGGAGTGAACATAAGCACCCACAGTAGCCGCTTCAATAACTGCCGGACGACGTACCGTAATGTTTTCACCGATTTTCTGAACCAGAGCCATACGGGCTTCTTCCAGATCGCCGTCCATCAGCTTGGCAACATCAACTTCTTTGGTTTCAGCCAGTTTAGCTACAACCTTGTCAGCGAATGCATTGAAGTTTGCATCACCGGCAGCGAAGTCAGTTTCAGAGTTCACTTCAACAGCAACCGCAACGCCCGCATTCACGATCACACGAATTTTGCCTTCGGCAGCCGTACGGTCAGCTTTTTTAGCCGCTTTCAGACCGGAGTTTTTACGCAGGTTTTCAATCGCCAGCTCGATATCACCGTCGGTTTCAACCAGTGCTTTTTTGCACTCCATCATGCCCAGACCGGTACGTTCACGCAGTTCTTTAACCTGAGCAGCAGAAATATTTGCCATGTGTGTAATCCTCTTCAGTTAACTTGTCAGTAAATTGCACCTAAAAAAAAGGGGGCAAGCCCCCTTTTTCCGAGCGTCTGAGATTACTCAGCCGCTTCCTGTGCAGGCGCTTCTGCTGCTACTTCGACGAATTCGTCTGCAGCCACACCATTTTGCTGCTTGCCTTCCAGTACGGCGTCTGCGATGGCAGAAGCGTAGATCTGGATAGCACGGATAGCATCGTCGTTACCTGGGATAACGTAATCGATACCGTCAGGGTTAGAGTTGGTATCAACCACACCAATAACCGGGATACCCAGTTTGTTGGCTTCCTGAACCGCGATGCGCTCATGGTCAACGTCGATCACGAACAGTACGTCCGGCAGACCGCCCATTTCCTTGATACCACCGATAGAACGCTCCAGCTTCTCCATTTCACGGGTACGCATCAGAGCTTCTTTTTTGGTCAGCTGTTCGAAAGTACCATCGTTTTGTTGCGCTTCGAGGTCACGCAGACGCTTGATAGACTGACGGATGGTTTTGTAGTTGGTCAGCATACCGCCTAACCAGCGGTGTGCGACGAAAGGCATGCTTGAACGCTCAGCCTGCTCTTTCATGATCTTACCTGCAGCGCGCTTGGTACCAACAAACAGAACTTTGTTGTTACGGGCAGCCATAGATTCAACCAGCTTCAGCGCGTCGTTCAGCGCCGGAACGGTGTGCTCCAGGTTGATGATGTGAATCTTGTTACGCGCACCGAAAATGTATTTGCCCATTTTCGGATTCCAGTAACGGGTCTGGTGACCGAAGTGTACGCCTGCTTTCAGCAGGTCACGCATGCTTACTTGTGCCATGATAACTACCTTAATTAAGTTGGGTTAGGCCTCCACGTACCCGCTTCTCCGACCCTCACCAGTCACTGGCGGGGCACCCCGGATCAACGTTGTGATACGTGTGTGTCATTTACATGGAACGGATCAGTCCGTTTCACGGCGATTTTTCGCGGGCGCTTTATACCACTTTCAGCCATCCAACACCAGTACTAAACGGTACGTCAATGGCGCCCCCTCCCCCAGGCAACAAGCCGCAACAGCGCAGATCAACCCGCAACGGGTGAAAAACGCACGCAAGCCAGCCTGCCATTTCACGGCGTCAGCCATCATTGATTGTCGCTATGACGACCATTGGTTCACGCCGCTGCCGACAACCAGTACAATGGTTGCCTATCCAAGTCTGATGAACAGGTAAAAAATCTCCCTATGAGTGTCATCATCAAGTCCGCTGAGGACATCGAGAAAATGCGTATTGCCGGACGTCTGGCCGCCGAAGTACTGGAAATGATCGGCCCTTACGTCAATCCCGGTGTATCCACCGGTGAGCTCGACCGCATCTGCCATGACTACATTGTGAATGTTCAGCAGGCCATTCCCGCACCGCTTAACTACCGTGGTTTTCCTAAATCGATCTGTACCTCGATCAATCAGGTGATCTGCCACGGCATTCCGAGTGATGACAAAATTCTGAAGAAAGGCGACATCATCAATATCGACATCACCGTGATCAAAGACGGTTATCACGGCGATACCAGTAAGATGTTCTTTGTTGGCGAGGGCAGCCCGGCCAACCAACGTCTGGTAGAGATCACCCAGGAATGCTTGTATCTCGGCATTGATCTGGTCAAACCCGGCGCCCGCCTCGGTGATATCGGTCATGTGATTCAACAGCACGCCGAAAGCAATCACTATTCAGTGGTACGCGAATATTGCGGCCATGGTATCGGTACGGTCTTCCATGAAGATCCGCAGGTACTGCATTACGGTCGCCCAGGCACCGGACTGGAGCTACAAGCCGGCATGATCTTTACCATCGAGCCGATGATCAACCAGGGCACGCGCTTTAATAAGCTGATGAAAGACGGCTGGACCGTGGTCACCAAAGACCGCAAACCTTCCGCGCAATGGGAGCACACCATTCTGGTGACAGAGACAGGCGCAGAAGTGCTGACCCGTCGCCAGGAAGAAACCCGGTTCGGGCAATAACGGATGGATGCCGTGGCGCCTGCGTTACCCTCGATCGACTCGCAGCAGTTATTGGCGGATCTGCAGGCGGCGGTTTCACCGCTGCCGGTGGTTAAACCCCTGCTGAAACGCATTCAGGAAGAGGCTCATGCTTACTTCCGCGCCACACTGGACGCCAGCACTCTGATCCCCCTGCGCGCCCGGCTGATCGACCAGATACTGCAATGCCTGTGGCTTAACAGCCAGTTACCCGCCGCCGATCTCGCCCTCGTGGCCGTTGGTGGTTACGGTCGCGGCGAGCTTCACCCTCACTCCGATATCGACGTACTGCTGCTGGCCCGCAACGAAGATGCAATCAACGCCAACAGTGATGCCCTGCAGGGCTTTATTACCCTGCTGTGGGATCTGAAACTGGATGTTGGCCACAGCGTCCGTACGCTGGATGAGTGTGTCAGTGAAGCGGAAAAAGACCTCACCATCATCACCAATATGATGGAAAGCCGTACACTGGCTGGCGACACGCAGTTGCACCAGCAGCTGAAAGAAGCCACTGCGGCCGACAGAATCTGGCCTGCCCAGGCATTTTTTACCGCCAAGTGGCAGGAAGTGCAGGCACGCCACCGCAAGCACAACGACTCCGAATACAATCTTGAGCCCAATGTAAAAAATTCACCGGGTGCTCTGCGGGATATTCAGACCATCACCTGGGTCACGATGCGTCATTTTGGTCAGGGCAGCCTGCTGGCACTTCAGGACAAAGGCTTCCTGACAAACTTTGAATTTGAACGCCTGGAACGCAGCCGCCATTTTCTCTGGCAGGTCCGCTACGCCCTGCACATGCTGGCCGGTCGTGAAGAAGACCGTCTGCTGTTTGATCTGCAGCGCGAAATCGCCGAACTGCTTGGCTTCAGCGATGACAAAAATCAGCTCGGCGTTGAGCGCTTTATGCTGCGTTTTTACCGTAATCAACTGGCCACAACCGAGTTGTCCGATTTACTACTGCTGCATTTCAATGAAGATTTTATGAAATGCGACAAGGTCAATGAAATTGAAACGCTGAACGAATACTTCGTTCTCTGTAATGGCTACCTGCAATTAATCGATAAAGATTTATTCGCCCGCGAGCCGGACTGGTTACTGCGCGTATTTCTGTTGATGGCGAAAACACCGCAGGCTAAAGGCATTCACTCCGATACCATCCGTGCCCTGCGTGACCACCGCAATCTGATTGACGATGCCTACCGCAGCAACCCGGATAATAACCAGATTTTTATGCAGCTGATGCGCAATCGCTCGCGCGTGGTACGCGAGCTGTTACGCATGATGCGCTATGGCATCCTTGGCCGTTATATCCCTGAGTTCGGTCATATTATCGGCATGATGGAACACGACCTGTTCCATATTTACACCGTCGATGAACACAGTTTCCGCATGATGCGCTTCCTGCGCCATCTGCGTTTTGGTGATGTACGTGAACGCTTCCCGATAGCCTCACGCCTGATCCACAAAGTGCAGAAAAAAGAAATTCTGTATCTGGCTGCTCTGCTGCACGATACCGGCAAAAGCATAGAAGGTGACCATACCGCCAATGGCGGTGAGATCGCCTCAGCGTTCTGCCGCCAGCATAATTTACGCCCCACCGACAGCCATATGGTGGCCTGGCTGTGCGCCTCACATCTGGTTATGTCACAGGCGTCACAACGTCTGGATCTGAATAATCCGGATGACATTCATCAGTTTGCGCTGGAAATGGGCGATCAGAATCATCTCGATCTGCTGTACCTGATTTCTGTTGCTGACATTGTCAGCACCAACCCGAAACTCTGGACCAGCTGGCGTGCTGAACAGATGCGCGACCTGTACCGCAATACTCAGGCAGCCCTCCGCCGCGGACTCGGAAATCCGATCAATAAAGAAGATTGGATTGAAGAAATCCAGCAGGAATCGATCAGTCAACTGATGGCCAAAGGTCTGAGCGAAGAACGCATTCTGCAAATCTGGGGTGAGCCCGGCGATGATTATTTCCTGCGCGAAGGCATCGATAACATCGTCTGGCAAACGCTGGAAATTCACGCTCATGGCAGCAGCGGTAAACCGCTGGTATCCATCCGGCCAACGTCTGACCGTCAGTTTGAAGGGGCAACCCAGATCTTTATTTTCATGAAAGATCAGCTGAATTTATTTGCCGCCACCACCGCAACACTGGATCAGCTCAACCTGAATATTCAGGACGCCCGCATTATGACTTCCGAGCAGGAACATAACGCGGTCGATACCTACATTGTTCTGGATGAAAATAACGAACCGATCGACGATCCGCAGCGAATAGAAAAAATCCGTGAAACTCTGATTGAAGCGCTGTCACACCCGGAAGAATATTCGACCATTATTCAACGCCGCACACCAAGAGTGCTGAAGCAATTTCAGGTAGAAACTCAGGTATCCATGAGCAACGACCCGGTGATGCAGCGCACGGTACTGGAGGTGATTGCCGCCGACCGGCCAGGCCTGCTGGCACGCATGGGGGCTATTTTTGCCGAATTCGGCGCACAGATGCAGGGAGCGAAAATTCTGACCGAAGGCGAACGGGTCTCGGATATTTTCTTTATTCTCGACAGCAACGGCCAGCCATTTTCCGATGCCGCCCAATGCCACAAACTTCAGGATGCCATCATTCACGGTCTGGAAGAACAGGTCGAAGCTCAATCTGCCGTATAATTCGAAGGGTTCGGTCGAAAAATAGCGCTCATTTTTCGACTGAAGCCACGCTACAGTATCTCCAATAACAGTACCGCTTAAAGGTGAACAAGGAGATTTCTGATGAACGAACGGCACCTGCAGCACATTATCCCCAGCCACCCCACATCTGATGGCGACGGTGTAAAAATCCGCCGGGTTGCGTTGTTTGATCAACCTGTCGCCGACCCTTTCCTGATGATCGATGAATTACTGTCTGATAATCCGGATGATTTTATCGGCGGCTTTCCGCCACACCCTCATCGCGGCATGGAGACACTGACGTATCTGCGCCATGGCAGTCTCGAACATCGCGACCATATGGGAAATAAAGGCATGATTAACAGCGGCGGTGCCCAATGGATGTCGGCAGGACGCGGAATCATTCACAGCGAAATGCCCGCACGGGAGATGCAGCAACTGCATGGCTTTCAACTCTGGATTAATCTGCCGGCCAAAGACAAAATGCAGCCACCGAAATACCGTGATGTCAGCGCGACAGAGATTCCATCTGTCACACTGACAAACGGCGCCCAGCTACGCGTCATTGCAGGCTCATGGCAGATTGATGGCAACAACATTCAGGGGCCACTGAATGACCTGGCCGCAAGCGCGGGCTATCTGGACATTGAATTACCGGCAGGCAGCAATCTCAGCTTACCGACATCTGTACAGCAGAATATCGTCGCCTTTGTTTATCAGGGGCAACTGCAAACTCAACCGCTGGCACCAGAAAAGTCGTTACTGGTATTCAGCAAGGGTGAACAATTGACTCTGAATGCACAGAGTGACACCAAACTGCTGCTGTTAAGCGGTGAAAGCATTGGTGAAAAAGTGGTTCATTACGGTCCCTTTGTCATGAACAGCGTCGCCGAAATTGAACAGGCCATTCAGGATTACAACGCCGGACGTTTTGGCCGCGAGTGAGTCCGAATACCCATAGCGCATCGCTAAAAACAAAAAAGGGCCAATGGCCCTTTTTGTTTTTCAGAACAGTATCAGTTGCCGTCAGCGCCTGGTTTTTTACGTTTAATCGGCGCAAAACCTTCGGAATCCATTAATGTTCCGGTGTTTTTTGGACGACTTGGGCGTGGACCCAGCTTTTTCTTTTCTGAGCTATTTTTACTGCCTGCTCTTGCGCCTGAAGCTTTTGCGGCGGTGGCTTTTTTACCAGCCTTAGGCTTCTTCTTCGCTCCAGCCGCTTTACCTGATGCCTTCAGTTTTTTCGGACCACGATAATTACCCTTCAGCTCAGGGATTTCACGTGACTCCATCAACTGCTGTAAATAGCGTTCAATGGACGCTTTCAGATTCCATTCATGAGCAGCAATCAAGCTGATGGCCAAACCGGTTTTTCCGGCACGACCGGTGCGGCCGATACGATGAACATATTCATCACCTTTGCGCGCCAGGTCATAGTTGATGACCAGATCCATACCTTCAACATCCAGACCACGGGCAGCAACATCGGTGGCAATCAGAATATTACGCTTACCTTCACGCAGCGACTGCATCACATAGTTACGCTCATCCTGCGTCATATCACCGTGCAACATAGCAATACCGTTACGGTGACGACGCAGAAATTCGTTCAGACGCTGCACTTCAATGCGCTTATTCACAAAGATAATGGCTTTGTCGTAAGTTTCATTGGCCAACAACCAAACCAGCAAGCGATCTTTATGCGCATTATCATCCGCCAAAATGCGCTGCTGACGAATATACTCATGCTGGTCCTGCACCGTGTGAGTGGTAATCACTTCCGGCTCACGCAACATCGCACGAGCAATACGGCCGATCCCCTCATGACGCAGAGTCGCCGAAAGCATGAACGTCTGACGCTCTTTATTGGCGTGGGACACCACCAGATTCATGTCTTCAGCAAACCCCATATCGAGCATGCGGTCAGCCTCGTCCAGAATCAGGAATTCCAGATCTTTCAGCTCTGCGGAACCACGCTTAATATGATCGACCAGACGTCCGGGGGTAGAAATAATGATTTCCGGATTTTTGCGCAGCACAGCAGCCTGGTATTTGAATTCGTCGCCACCGGTTAGCAGACCAACATTCAAATGGGTCAGATCGGCAAACTGCTGTGCCGTCTTAAATACCTGACGAGCTAATTCCCGCGTAGGCACCATCACCAGAGCACGGGTTGCCGCATTAGGTGCTGCAGCTCTGTTCAATAACAATTCCATAACAGGCAACAGATAGGCCAGCGTTTTACCACTACCGGTTTCTGCGCAAACCTGAACATCCTTTCCCGCCAATGCCAAAGGAAGCATCAGCTCCTGAACTTCAGTAGGGGTAGAAATATTAAACTGTTCCAGGCCTGTCAGCAGACGGGCATTAAATTCGATATTGGCAAACAAAGGATTACTCTCACGTATCAACTGAATTGCAGTATAACAAAAGCGCGGCATCACCACCGGTTAAGTTATTGCAGGTATTTTATTCAGACAAAGACTGAACGGCAGGATGCTGTTCAGCACAGCGAAGCTGCCTGAAGGGTTGGCACAGGGAAGTGCCCACATGAAAAAACCCCAACCGCATAGCGATTGGGGTTTTAGAATAAGAGCTTGACGATGACCTACTCTCACATGGGGATGCCCCACACTACCATCGGCGATACTGCGTTTCACTTCTGAGTTCGGAATGGATTCAGGTGGTTCCACAGCTCTATTGTCGTCAAGCAAACCTTGATGAAGTCGCGTTGTCTTACGCTCTATAGAGATCGCAACGTTTCTTCAAATTAGGGCGGATACATGAGTCACTGTTAAGTGAAGAGATTCTCAAGCGAACAAGCAGTTGCTTGTCGTATTCAATCAACCCTTCCGGGTTTGGGTGTTATATGGTCAAGCCTCACGGGCAATTAGTATTGGTTAGCTCAACGCCTCACAGCGCTTACACACCCAACCTATCAACCAGGTAGTCTTCCTGGGCCCTACAGGGAACTCGAAGTTCCAGTGAGATCTCATCTTGAAGGAGGTTTCCCGCTTAGATGCTTTCAGCGGTTATCCTGTCCGAACGTAGCTACCCGGCAATGCATCTGGCGATACAACCGGAACACCAGAGGTTCGTCCACTCCGGTCCTCTCGTACTAGGAGCAGCTCTTCTCAAATCTCAAACGCCCACGGCAGATAGGGACCGAACTGTCTCACGACGTTCTAAACCCAGCTCGCGTACCACTTTAAATGGCGAACAGCCATACCCTTGGGAC
>NVUW01000006.1 GCA_002733205.1 Thalassobium sp.
TTGCGGCGGTGCCGATTCTGAAGAATACGCAGAGATGCTGGAACTGGTTGAAATGGAACTGCGTGACCTGCTGTCTGAATACGACTTCCCAGGTGACGATACGCCAATCATCCCGGGTTCTGCCCTGATGGCCCTGAACGGCGAAGACGACAACGAAATGGGTACTACCGCTGTTAAGAAGCTGGTAGAAACTCTGGATTCTTACATCCCTGAGCCAGAGCGTGCGATCGATGGCGCCTTCCTGATGCCAATCGAAGACGTATTCTCTATCCAGGGTCGTGGTACTGTTGTTACCGGTCGTATCGAACGCGGTATTGTTCGCACTGGTGAAGAGCTGTCCATCATCGGTATCAAAGAGACCATCAAGACGACCTGTACTGGTGTTGAGATGTTCCGTAAGATTCTGGACGAAGGTCGTGCTGGTGAAAACGTAGGTGTTCTGCTGCGTGGTACCAAGCGTGACGAAGTTGAGCGTGGTCAGGTACTGGCTAAGCCAGGCACTATCACTCCGCACACCAAGTTCGAATCAGAAGTATACGTACTGGGTAAAGATGAAGGTGGTCGTCACACGCCATTCTTCAAAGGTTACCGTCCACAGTTCTACTTCCGTACCACTGACGTGACTGGCGCTTGTGAGCTGCCAGAAGGCGTTGAGATGGTAATGCCAGGTGACAACGTTAAGCTGACCGTTACTCTGATCGCGCCGATCGCGATGGATGACGGTCTGCGTTTTGCGATCCGTGAAGGCGGTCGTACTGTTGGCGCTGGCGTTGTAGCTAAGATCATCGAATAATCTGAGCTCTGTCTGCAGGCCCTTGGGTCTGCTCTGAAAAAGCCCGCTTTCAGCGGGCTTTTTTGTCGGTAATGTTCCGCTGTGGCAGTTGATTGTCCGCTCCGGAAGTTGCTTGCTATTCCGTGGTTGACACTTTTTGTACAGCCGCATACAATTCGCGTCCCCTTAATCCGGGGAAAAGTGAGCTCTTGCACATAAACTTGGAGTTTGGTAATGCAAAACCAACGAATCCGTATCCGTTTGAAGGCATTTGACCATCGACTGATCGATACATCGACTCAGGAAATTGTTGATACTGCCAAACGTACGGGCGCTCAGGTACGTGGTCCTATCCCACTGCCTACTCGTAAAGAGCGTTTTACCGTTCTGATCTCCCCGCACGTTAATAAAGACGCGCGTGATCAGTACGAAATCCGTACACACAAGCGCATGCTCGACATTGTTGAGCCGACTGAAAAAACAGTTGATGCGCTGATGAAACTGGATCTGGCTGCCGGCGTGGAAGTTCAGATCAGCTTGGGTTAATCCGGCTGGGTTTAACCATACACAGTGCTCTGTGTAACGCCCTGATCCATCCCGGATACAGAGGCGGCCATAGTGGGTTAAAGCCCCGTACACGAGAGGTAATTAGAAAATGGCAATTGGTATTGTCGGTAAGAAAGCGGGCATGACTCGTATCTTTACCGAAGAAGGTCAATCTGTTGCTGTTACTGTAGTTCACGTAACACCTAACCGTGTTGCGCAAGTGAAAACCGTTGATACTGACGGCTACAGTGCTCTGCAGGTTACATTTGGTGAGAAGAAAGCTTCTCGCACTACAAAAGCTGAGGCAGGCCACTTTGCGAAAGCAAACGTACAGGCAGGTCGCGGCGTAATGGAATTCCGCACCGAAGAAGCTCTTGCCAATGGCGATGAGCTGACCGTTGCGCAATTCGAAGCTGGTCAGAAAGTTGACGTGACTGGTTCATCTAAAGGTAAAGGCTTCCAGGGTGGCGTTAAGCGCTGGAATTTCCGTACTCAGGATGCTACCCACGGTAACTCCCTGTCCCATCGTGCTCCTGGTTCTATCGGTCAGTGTCAGACTCCTGGTCGTGTGTGGAAGGGCAAGAAGATGGCAGGTCACATGGGTGCTGAACAGGTTACTACTCAGAACCTGGAAGTCGTTCGTGTGGACGCAGAAAACAATCTGCTGCTGATCAAAGGTGCTGTGCCAGGTGCTACTGGTTCCGATGTGATTGTTAAACCAGCTGTTAAGGCTAAGGGGTAAGCAATGGAACTGAAAACTAACACTGGTACCGCTGTAGCTGTTTCTGAAGCTGCATTTGGTCGTGAATTTAATGAAGCTCTGGTTCACCAGATCGTTACCGCCTATATGGCCGGTGGCCGTCAGGGTACCAAAGCACAGAAGTCTCGTTCTGAAGTCAGTGGTGGCGGTGCTAAGCCATGGCGTCAGAAGGGTACTGGTCGTGCCCGTGCGGGTACTTCTAACAGCCCGATCTGGCGTTCAGGTGGTGTTACATTTGCTGCTAAGCCACGTAACTACGAGCAGAAAGTTAACAAGAAAATGTATCGCGCGGCGATGCAGTCAATCTTGTCTGAGCTGGTTCGTCAGGACCGTCTGATTGTTGCTGATTCTTTCTCTGTGGAATCCCACAAGACCAAAGAATTTGTTGCCAAGCTGAAAGGCATGGAACTGAGCAATGTCCTGATCGTTGCCGATGAGATCGACGAGAAGCTGTATCTGGCTGCCCGTAATGTTCCTCATGTTGGTATTACCGAAGCTTCAGCTATCGATCCTGTAAGCCTGATCGCTTTTGAAAAGGTACTGGTGACTGTGCCCGCCCTGAAGAAACTCGAGGAGGCATACGCATGAACCGTGAACGTATCTATAAGGTACTGGTAGCTCCGCATATTTCCGAGAAAGCAACCCTGGTTGCTGAGAAACACGGCCAATATGTATTCCGTGTTGCTCCGGATGCCACCAAGCCTGAAATCAAAAAGGCTGTTGAAGCTTTGTTCGAAGTGAAAGTTGACTCCGTACAAACTGTCAACATCAAAGGTAAAACCAAGCGTACTGCTCGCGGTGTAGGCAAACGTAACAATGTGCGTAAAGCATATGTTCGCCTGGCTGCTGGTCAGGACATCGACTTCGCAGACGCGGAATAAGGGGTTTAAGTCATGGCATTGGTGAAAACTAAACCGACTTCTCCTGGCCGTCGCCATCTGGTGAAAGTCGTCAACAATGAACTGCATAAAGGCAAGCCTTTCGCAGCTCTGGTTGAGAAGAAGTCAAAAAGTGGTGGTCGTAATAATAACGGTCGCATTACTACCCGTCACATTGGTGGTGGCCACAAGCAGCATTATCGCCTGGTCGACTTCAAGCGTGACAAGGACGGTGTTCCAGCAGTTGTTGAACGTCTGGAATACGATCCAAACCGCAGCGCAAACATCGCACTGCTGAAATATGCCGATGGCGAACGTCGCTACATCCTGGCCCCTAAAGGTCTGAATGCTGGTGATGCGATTGTGTCTGGTGAAGATGCACCAATCAAAGTAGGTAGCGCGATGTCTCTGCGCAACGTACCGGTTGGTAGCGTAATTCACAACGTAGAACTGAAGCCTGGTAAAGGCGGTCAGATCGCACGTTCTGCAGGTACTTCTGCTCAGCTGGTAGCGCGTGAAGGTGCTTACTGCACTCTGCGTCTGCGCTCTGGTGAAATGCGTAAGGTCCTGTCTGATTGTCGTGCCACGATCGGTGAAGTTGGCAACAATGAGCACGCTCTGCGTGAACTGGGTAAGGCTGGTGCTTCGCGCTGGCGCGGTGTTCGTCCTACCGTTCGCGGTGTGGTAATGAACCCTGTTGATCACCCACACGGTGGTGGTGAAGGTCGTACCTCTGGTGGTCGTCATCCTGTTACTCCATGGGGCGTTCCAACCAAGGGCTACAAGACTCGTAAGAATAAGCGTACCGATAAACTCATCGTACGTCGTCGTTCTGCGAAATAATTAGAGAGGATAGAACTGTGCCACGTTCATTGAAAAAAGGTCCATTTATTGACCATCACTTGATGAAGAAGGTAGAGGCCGCTCTTGAGAAGAACGACAAACGTCCGATCAAGACTTGGTCTCGCCGCTCCACAATCTTTCCAGATTTCGTGGGGCTGACAATCGCTGTTCATAACGGCAAACAACACATGCCAGTTTTCGTAACTGAAGACATGGTAGGTCATAAACTCGGCGAATTCGCGCTGACCCGTACTTACAAGGGTCATGTGGCGGATAAGAAAGCCAAACGATAATAAGGGGTGAAATATGTCTGAAGTAGCCGCTGTATTACGTGGTGCTCGCTTATCTGCACAGAAAGCACGTCTGGTTGCGGATCAGATCCGCGGCAAGAAGATTGATGAAGCTCTGAACATTCTTTCCTTCTCAGGAAAGAAAGGTGCAGACATCATCAAGAAAGTACTGGAATCTGCCATCGCCAACGCTGAGCACAACGACGGTGCCGACGTAGACGAACTCAAGGTTTCTACCGTGTTCGTTGACGAAGGTATGACAATGAAGCGTATTCGCCCACGTGCGAAAGGTCGTGCCGATCGCATCATGAAACGCACTTGTCACATCACTGTGAAAGTTTCAGAAAAATAGGAGTTGGTCAGATGGGTCAGAAAGTTCATCCAACCGGTATCCGTTTAGGTATCACTAAAGATCATAACTCGATCTGGTATGCCGGTAAGGATAAGTACGCCGACAACCTGCTGACTGACATTGCTGTTCGATCTCTGATCGAAAAGCGCCTGGAAAAGGCTTCAGTGAGCAAGGTCGTCATCGAGCGTCCAGCGCAAAACGCCAAAGTAACCATCCACACTGCCCGTCCAGGCATCGTGATTGGTAAAAAAGGTGAAGACGTAGAAGTTCTGCGTAAAGATCTCAGCGATCTGATGGGTATCCCGGTACACATCAATATCGAAGAAGTTCGTAAACCGGATCTGGATGCCAAGCTGGTAGCCCAGAGCGTTGCAAGTCAGCTGGAGCGTCGCGTGATGTTCCGTCGCGCTATGAAGCGTGCTGTACAGAATGCAATGCGTGGTGGTGCCGAAGGTATCAAGATCCAAGTGAGTGGCCGTCTGGGTGGTGCTGAAATCGCTCGTTCCGAGTGGTACCGCGAAGGTCGTGTTCCTCTGCACACATTGCGTGCAGATATCGACTACGCAACGTACGAAGCACACACTACCTATGGTGTAATTGGCGTTAAGGTCTGGATCTTCAAAGGTGAGATCCTCGGTGGTATCCAAGAGGTACGCGACCGCGCTAAGAGCCAGGGCAAAAAGAAAACCGGTCGTTCGTAAGGGGAATTAGTTATGTTGTTACCAAAACGTACAAAGTTCCGTAAAGTTCAGACCGGCCGCAATCGCGGTTTGGCGATCCGTGGCTCTAAAGTGAGCTTCGGTGAGTACGCTCTGAAGGCTACTGGACGTGGTCGTCTGACTTCGCGTCAGATTGAGGCAGCACGTCGTGCGATGACTCGTAAAGTTAAGCGTGGTGGTAAAATCTGGATTCGCGTTTTCCCAGATAAGCCTATTACCGAGAAACCTCTTGAGGTTCGTATGGGTAAAGGTAAGGGTAACGTTGAGTACTGGGTTTGTCAGATCCAACCAGGTCGCGTTCTTTACGAAATCGAAGGCGTACCAGAAGAGCTGGCTCGTGAAGCCTTTGCTCTGGCTGCTGCGAAACTGCCTTTTGAAACCGCATTTGTTAAACGGACGGTGCTGTGATGAAAGCAAGTGAACTGAACAATAAATCAGTGGCTGAGCTGCAATCTCAGCTGGAAGAACTGTTGAGCGATCAATTTAAACTGCGTATGCAGAAAGCGACAGGTCAGCTGGGTCAAACTCATCTGATCGGCCAGACCCGTCGTGATATTGCTCGCGTAAAAACCGTGCTGGCTAGCAAGGCAGGTGAATAATCATGACTGAGAACACAAAAACCGTTCGTACCTTGAGTGGTCGTGTCGTGAGCAACAAGATGGACAAGTCCGTCACTGTTCTGGTTGAACGCTTTGTAAAGCATCCGATCTATAAAAAGTTCGTGAAGCGCTCTACTAAAGTGATGGCCCACGATGAAAATAACGAGTGCCAGATTGGCGATCTCGTTACAGTAAAAGAGTCACGTCCAATGTCTAAAAACAAGACTTGGGCGCTGGTAAATATCGACGAGCGCGCCGCCAAGGTCTAACGACCGGGCGCAGTTAGTTAGGAGCGAGAGGCATGATTCAAACTCAATCAATGCTCGACGTTGCCGACAACAGCGGCGCGAAGCGCGTACAGTGCATCAAAGTACTGGGCGGTTCTCATCGTCGTTATGCCGGCATCGGTGATTTGATTAAAGTATCCGTGAAGGAAGCAATTCCACGCGGTAAAGTGAAAAAAGGTCAGGTAATGAACGCCGTGGTAGTGCGTACCCGTAAAGGTGTACGCCGTCCGGACGGATCTATTATCCGTTTTGATGTAAACTCTGCCGTTCTGCTGAATGCTTCATTGGCGCCAATCGGTACCCGTATCTTTGGCCCTGTGACTCGTGAGCTGCGCTCTGAGCAGTTCATGAAAATCATTTCCCTGGCACCAGAAGTGCTTTAAGGGAGGGGACACGATATGTTAAAGATTCGCAAAAATGACGAAGTAGTTGTTATTGCCGGTAAAGATAAAGGCAAACGTGGCAAAGTGCAGAAAGTTCTGCAGGATGGCCGTGTGCTGGTATCTGGCATTAACGTGGTGAAAAAACACCAGAAACCAAACCCGTACCTGCAGCAACCAGGCGGCATCGTTGAGAAAGAAACCGGTATTCAGGTTTCCAACGTAGCCATCTGGAACCCGAAAACTGAAAAAGCCGACCGCGTTGGTTTTAAAGTTGAAGGCGAAAGCAAGGTACGTATCTTCAAATCCACTGGCGATCAAGTCGACGCCTAATTGGAGTTGGATACTACTATGTCACGTTTACAAGAACTGTATAAAAACGAAGTAGTAACCAAGCTGCAAGAAGAGTTTGGTTACAAAAACATCATGGAAGTGCCGAAAGTCACCAAAATCACCCTGAACATGGGTGTTGGTGAAGCACTGGGCGACAAAAAACTGCTCGACAATGCGGTGGCCGAAATGGAAGCCATCAGCGGTCAGAAAGTTGTTGTCACCAAGGCACGTAAGTCTGTCGCAGCTTTTAAACTGCGTGAAGGCTGGCCAATTGGCTGTAAAGTTACCCTGCGTCGCGATCGCATGTGGGAATTCATGGACCGTCTGATCGACGTGGCTTTGCCACGTGTTCGTGACTTCCGTGGTATCAACCCTAAGTCTTTCGATGGTCGTGGTAACTACAGCATGGGTGTGAAGGAACAGATCATCTTCCCGGAAATTGAATACGATAAAGTAGACAAAGTCCGTGGTATGGATGTGACCATCACAACTACCGCAAAAACCAACGAAGAAGGCCGCGCTCTGCTGAAAGCGCTGCAGTTCCCGTTCCGTAACTAAGGAGTTAAGCATGGCTAAGATTAGCATGAAGAATCGTGAACTGAAGCGTGAAGCACTGGTTGCCAAGTTTGCCGCCAAGCGCGCTGAACTGAAAGCGATCGTAAGCAACGTTAACTCTTCTGACGAAGAGCGTTGGAATGCACAACAAGCTCTGCAGAAACTGCCACGCGATTCATCCGCGAGTCGTCTGCAGCGTCGTTGTCAAATGACAGGTCGTCCACACGGCGTATACCGTAAATTCAAGCTTTCACGTATTAAGTTGCGCGAAGAAGGCATGAAGGGTAATGTGCCAGGCCTGAAAAAAGCTAGTTGGTAAGCAATTCCCCCTTTCGGGTAGAACCGAGAGGGGGGCGCTGTACAACAGAGGTAACTATTAATGAGTATGCAAGATACGTTGGCGGACATGTTTACCCGCATTCGTAATGCCCAGCAAGCTGGTCATAAGAATGTGAGCATGCCGTCTTCAAAAATTAAGAAGTCTGTAGCCCAGGTTCTCGAAGCTGAAGGTTACATCAACAGTTTTTCTATCGATGAAGCGGTCAAACCGACCATGACCATCGACCTGAAATACTACGAAGGTAAGCCAGTTATTGAGCGTATCCAGCGCGTTAGCCGCCCTGGTCTGCGTCAGTATCGTGGCACCACAGAACTGCCTAAAGTTGAAGCAGGTCTGGGTGTGGCTATCGTATCCACCTCTAAAGGCGTTATGACTGATCGCGCTGCTCGTGCTGCGGGCGTGGGCGGTGAAGTTATTGCGACCGTATTCTAAGGGGAATTACGATGTCTCGCGTAGCAAAAGCTCCTGTACAAATCCCAGCCGGTGTAGAAGTTAAACTGGCTGCAGACAAAATCGCCATCAAAGGCAAGCAAGGCCAGCTTGAGCTGGATGTACATTCTTCTGTTGAAATTAAACAGGAAGAAAATGTACTGACCTTCGCACCTAAAACTGGCGACAAACAAGCTAACGCTCTGGCCGGTACTTTCCGCGCCCTGGTAAACAACATGGTTACCGGTGTGAACGTTGGTTTTGAAAAGAAACTGATTCTGCAGGGTGTTGGTTATCGTGCCAAAGCATCCGGCAAGTCATTAAATTTGACTCTGGGCTTCTCTCACCCAATCGACTATGAACTGCCGGAAGGTATTTCTGTCGAGACGCCAAGCCAGACCGAAGTGGTTATCAAAGGTATTGATAAGCAGAAAGTAGGTCAGGTTGCTGCTGAGATCCGTGGCTACCGTCCACCAGAACCTTATAAAGGTAAGGGTGTTCGCTATGCTGATGAAAATGTGCGTCGTAAAGAAGCCAAGAAAAAGTAAGGTCTAGGCCATGAATGAGAAGAAAAAAGCTCGTTTGCGCCGTGCCACCAAAACACGGATGAATATCCGTGAGAAAAGCGCGGTTCGTCTGTGCGTTCATCGTACGCCCAGACACATTTACGCTCAGATCATCTCTGCCAATGGCGCTACCGTCTTGGCGACAGCTTCCACCGTTGAAGCGGATCTGCGTAGTGACACTACTGGTAACGTTAATGCAGCGACCAAAGTTGGTCAGTTGATTGCTGAGCGTGCGAAAGCTGCTGGCATCACTAAAGTTGCGTTCGATCGTTCTGGTTTTAAATACCATGGTCGTGTGAAAGCTCTGGCTGACGCGGCTCGTGAAAGCGGCCTGGAATTCTAAGGGTAAAGATCATGGCAAATAATGAACGTGTAGAACGTAACGAAAGTGAACTGCAAGAAAAGCTGGTTCAGGTAAACCGCGTAGCCAAAGTGGTAAAAGGTGGTCGTATTTTCGCCTTTACCGCTCTGACCGTGGTAGGCGACGGCAATGGTCGTGTTGGTTTTGGTCGTGGTAAATCCCGTGAAGTGCCTCTGGCAATTCAAAAGGCGATGGAACAGGCTAAACGCAACATGGTCAATGTCCAGCTGGACGGCAACACTCTGCAGTATCCTATCCGTGCCCGTCACTCTGGTGCACAGATTTACATGCAGCCGGCCTCTGAAGGTACCGGTATCATCGCCGGCGGTGCAATGCGCGCTGTTCTGGAGATGGTTGGTGTTAAAAACGTATTGGCTAAGTGCTATGGCTCTACTAACCCGGTAAACGTTGTTCGTGCGACCTTCAATGGTCTGGCACAAATGAAGTCTCCGGAAGAAGTAGCTGCTAAGCGCGGTAAGTCCGTAGAAGAGATCCTGGGGTAATACGTTATGGCTAAGAAAACCGTAAAAGTGACCCAGACACGGAGCACTATTGGCAAGTTGCCAAAGCACCGTGCGACTATGCAGGGCCTGGGTCTGCGTCGTATTGGTCATACCGTTGAGCTGGAAGATACTCCATCTGTACGCGGCATGATCAACCAAGTTCAATACATGGTTAAGGTAGAAGGGGAGTAATATGCGTCTCAACGAATTGAGCCCAGCTCCTGGTTCGAAGCCTGCTCCTAAGCGTGTTGGCCGTGGTATCGGTTCTGGTCTGGGTAAGACTGGCGGCCGTGGCCACAAAGGTCAGAAATCACGCTCAGGCGGTAAAGTGGCTCCGGGCTTTGAAGGCGGTCAGATGCCAATCCACCGTCGTCTGCCAAAATTTGGCTTTACTTCACGCAAAGCACAGTACGTTGCAGAGATCCGTCTGAACGAACTGGCTCTGGTTGAAGGCGATGTTGTTGATCTGGCAGCTCTGAAAGCCGCTGACGTAATCGGCGAGAAGATTAAAGAAGCTCGCGTGATTCTGTCCGGCGAAGTCAAGAAGGCTTTGACCATTAAAGGTCTGAAAGTCACTCAAGGCGCAAAAGCTGCTATTGAAGCAGCTGGTGGAAAGGTCGAAGACTAATGGCTAGGCAAGGACTCCCACAGGGCACGCAAGGCGGACTGACTGAACTCTGGTCACGCATCCGCTTCGTGCTTCTGGCGATTGTAGTATATCGGATAGGCACCCATATTCCGGTGCCAGGTATTAATCCGGAAGCATTGGCACGTTTGTTTGAACAGAATCAGGGCACAATCCTGGAGATGTTCAATATGTTCTCCGGTGGTGCACTGGAACGCATGAGCATTCTTGCATTGGGTATCATGCCCTACATCTCTGCCTCCATTATCATGCAATTGCTGACGGCGGTGAGTCCGCAGCTGGAACAGTTGAAGAAAGAAGGCGAAGCTGGTCGTCGCAAGATCACGCAATACACCCGTTACGGAACTGTACTGCTGGCGACGATTCAGGCCTTTGGCGTCTCGGCCGGCTTAGCCGGTCAGGGCGTTACCTTTTCTTCGGGCATTGATTTCTACATCGCCGCCGTACCCTCCTTCGTGGCAGGTGCAGTGTTCATGATGTGGCTGGGTGAGCAGGTTACCGAGCGTGGTATCGGTAATGGCATCTCTATCCTGATCTTTGCTGGTATTGTTGCCGGTTTGCCGAGTGCTATTGGTCAGGCTTTCGAGTCTGCGCGTCAGGGTGACCTGAATATTCTGGTATTGCTGATTATTGCTGCCCTGGCAGTCGTGGTGATTGGTTTCGTAGTGTTTGTTGAACGCGGTCAGCGCCGCATCACAATCAACTACGCAAAGCGTCAGCAGGGCCGTCAGATGTTCGCTGCACAGACCAGTCATTTACCGCTGAAACTTAATATGGCCGGTGTAATTCCTGCGATCTTTGCCTCCAGTCTGCTGCTGTTCCCTGCGTCATTGGGAACGTGGTTTGGCCAGGGTGAAGGTATGGAATGGCTGCAGGACGTAAGTATGGCTCTGGCGCCAAGCCAGCCTCTGTACATCGTACTGTTCGCTGCCGGTATTATTTTCTTCTGCTACTTCTATACGGCGTTGATGTTCAACCCGAAAGATGTTGCCGAAAACCTGAAGAAGTCTGGTGCTTTCATTCCGGGTATCCGCCCGGGCATTCAGACCGCCAAGTATATTGATGCCGTCTTAGGACGCCTGACACTGTTCGGCTCGCTGTATATCGCTGCCGTGTGTCTGATGCCTCAATTCCTGGTGGTTGCTGCAGATGTACCTTTCTACTTCGGTGGCACATCGTTACTGATCGTGGTTGTGGTCGTAATGGATTTTATGGCGCAGGTTCAATCGCACCTGATGTCAAACCAGTACGAATCGCTGATGAAGAAAGCAAATCTGAAGAATTTTGGCTCAGCTCGCTGAGTCAGATTTAGGAGACTGTCATGAAAGTACGTGCGTCTGTTAAAAAAATCTGCCGTGAATGCAAAATTATTCGCCGTAACGGTAGTGTGCGCGTGATCTGTTCAGATCCAAAGCACAAGCAACGTCAGGGTTAATCCCCGGACAAGGTCGGGTGTGAATACTACGGATAGCTTGATTTATTTTTAAGCTGCCTGTAGTATCTCGCGCCCTTTCATCAAGTAAAGTGTAACGGAGTTAGACATGGCCCGTATTGCCGGTGTCAATATTCCTGACAACAAGCATGCAGTGATTTCTCTGACCTATGTCTATGGCATTGGTCGTACTACTGCCCAGCAGATCTGTGCCGCTACTGGCATCGCTGAGACCACCAAAATTGGTGATCTGAGCGAAGAGTTGTTGGATGTTGTTCGTAACGAAGTAGCTAAACATACGGTTGAAGGTGATTTGCGCCGTGAAGTGCAAATGAACATCAAGCGTCTGATGGATATGGCTTGCTATCGTGGTATCCGCCACCGTCGCAGCCTGCCACTTCGTGGTCAGCGTACTAAAACGAATGCTCGTACTCGCAAGGGTCCGCGCAAACCGATCCGTAAGTAATCTTACGGTCGGTCTTTTAGTGTAGCTGCATTCGACTTGTTGCAGTGTTGATATTAAAAGCAGGATTTAAAAATGGCTAAGCCACAAAGATCAACCAAGAAAAAGGTTAAAAAGACGGTCGTCGATGGCATTGCGCACATCCACGCCTCTTTTAACAACACCATTGTGACCATCACCGACCGTCAGGGTAATGCTCTGTCATGGGCAACCGCCGGTGGTTCTGGTTTCCGTGGTTCTCGTAAGAGCACTCCTTTCGCCGCTCAGGTAGCAGCAGAGCGTGCTGGTGAAGCAGCAAAAGAGTACGGTCTGAAAAACCTAGACGTGGAAGTTAAAGGTCCAGGTCCAGGTCGTGAATCAGCAGTCCGCGCTCTGAACGCATGTGGATACAAGATCGCTAACATCACTGATGTTACCCCGATCCCACATAACGGCTGTCGTCCACCTAAGAAGCGTCGCGTATAAGGAGGCAGAAATATGGCACGTTATATTGGTCCTAAGTGTAAGCTGTCTCGTCGTGAAGGAACTGACCTGTTCCTGAAGAGCGGCGTTCGTGCATTAGACACTAAATGCAAAATGGAAACCAAGCCTGGCGTACACGGTGCTGGTCGCGGTCGTCTGTCTGACTACGGTCTGCAGCTGCGCGAAAAGCAAAAAGTACGTCGCTTGTACGGTATCCTGGAAAAGCAATTCCGCAGCTACTACAAAGAAGCAGCGCGTCGTAAAGGCGCAACTGGTGAAAACCTGCTGCAACTGCTGGAATCTCGTCTGGATAACGTTGTATACCGCATGGGCTTCGGCTCTACCCGCGCTGAATCGCGTCAGCTGGTCACTCACAAAGCAGTAGCTGTGAATGGTCAGACTGTGAACGTTCCTTCGTTCAACGTTAAGAGCGGCGATGTGGTTACGATTCGTGAAAAAGCGAAAAATCAGGATCGTATCAAAACTGCTCTTGAACTGGCAGCACAGCGCACTGATTGTGCGTGGATTGATGTCAATGCAGGTAAGATGGAAGGAACTTTCAAAGCAGTTCCTGAGCGCGCTGATCTCCCAGCAGAGATCAACGAAAACCTGATCGTGGAACTTTACTCTAAGTAATAGAGGAAATTAAGGGGCAGCTATGCAGCGTGCAGTTAATGAATTTTTGACACCTCGTCACATCCAGGTGGATGAGGTAAACAATACCCACGCTAAAGTGACTCTGGAGCCGCTTGAACGCGGTTTTGGCCACACTTTAGGCAACGCATTGCGTCGTATCCTGCTTTCCTCTATGCCGGGTGCTGCGATCGTTGAATGCGAAATCGATGGCGTTCTGCATGAGTACAGCGCGATCGAAGGTGTACAGGAAGACGTCATTGAAATCCTGCTGAACCTGAAAGGTGTTGCGGTCAAATTACATGAACGTGACGAAGCGATTCTGAGTCTGGCGAAAGTTGGCCCGGCGACAGTTACAGCTGCCGACATTCAACTGGATCATGGTGTTGAGGTTGCTAACCCAGCTCACGTTATCGCCCATCTGGGTGAAGGCGCTGAACTGAAAATGACCCTTAAAGTTGCTTCAGGCCGCGGTTACGAGACTGTTGAGTCACGTAATCAGAGCGACGAAGAAACCAAGGCGATTGGCAAGCTGCAGCTCGATGCAACTTACAGCCCGGTTAAACGTGTTTCTTACAGCGTCGAAAGCGCTCGTGTAGAACAACGTACCGATCTGGACAAGTTGGTTATCGATCTGGAAACCAACGGTACTATTGATCCGGAAGAAGCGATCCGTCGTTCCGCGACCATCTTGCAGCAACAGCTGGCTATTTTCGTGAATCTGGAAAATGACGAAGTCGTTGAACAGATTCGTGAAGAAGAAGAGATCGATCCGATCCTGCTTCGTCCTGTGGACGATCTGGAACTGACCGTTCGTTCTGCCAACTGTTTGAAAGCAGAAAACATTTACTACATCGGTGATCTGATCCAGCGTACAGAAGTAGAGCTGTTGAAGACTCCTAATTTAGGTAAGAAGTCTCTGACTGAAATCAAAGACGTTCTGGCCTCACGCGGACTGTCGTTGGGTATGCATCTGGAGAACTGGCCACCAGCCAGCCTCCGCAACGACGACAAAGTATTAGCCTGAGCTGAGCGTTCAGTTAGTTAAGGAATAAAACCATGCGTCATCGTAAAAGTGGTCGTCACTTCAATCGTACCAGCGCACACCGTCAAGCCATGTTTAAAAACATGGCGGTGAGCCTGTTCGAGCATGAAATTATCAAGACTACCCTGCCAAAGGCGAAAGAGCTGCGTCGTGTAGCTGAGCCACTGATTACTCTTGCAAAAGAAGACTCAGTTGCTAACCGTCGTCTGGCCTTTGCTCGTACCCGTAGCAAAGAAGCAGTAGGTAAGTTGTTCAGCGATTTGGGTCCTCGTTATCAAGCCCGCCCAGGCGGCTACATTCGTATTCTGAAATGTGGCTTCCGTGCTGGTGATAACGCTCCAATGGCTTATGTTGAACTGGTAGACCGTCCGGTTGCAGTAGCAGAAGCGGATGTTGTTGAAGTTCAGGATGAAGCCGCTGAGTAATTTCAGCAGTTAAATAAAAAGGCCCGCCGTCGTAAGACTGCGGGCCTTTTTATTGGCCGTTATTCGGCTTGCTGACGGATAAAAGCCGCCACTTCATTCAGCGCCTGCCGGGCTTCAGGCATATATCCGGCATGCAGCTGAAACACATGCCACATCTGCGGGTATTCACTGAGGGTCACATCGACACCGGCATGGCGCATGCGCTGGGCCAGGCGGCAGCTGTCATCGTAAAGAATTTCTTCACTGCCGACCTGAATCAGGGTGGGGGGAAAATCACAGAAGTCAGCATGCAACGGTGACAGGTGCGGATGGCCCAGATCCTGATCACCGGCGTACTGTTCGGCGGCATAACGCAGCCATTCCGCCTGCAGCAGTACTTCACGCTCATCACGTTCATTGATTGAGGCACCACTGCAACTCAGATCACACCAGGGCGAGAATAAAACCAGCGCCTGTGGGCGTGGTAGCTGCTGTTCCAGAATAGCTGCAGTCAGGGCCAGACTCAGTCCACCGCCAGCGGAGTCGCCAGCGATGATTACCGGTCCCTGAGCGCTGAGTGTACGGTAAGCCCTTAACGCATCCTGCAGTGCGGCCGGTGCCGGATGCTCCGGTGCAAGGCGGTAATCAATCAGCCAGGTATCGAGATTGCACTGGCGGGCAATGCGGGCAACCATCTCGCCATGACTGGTCGGTGAGCCCACCACATAACCTCCGCCATGAAGGTAAAGCAAGACCGTTTGCGGGATCGTCTGCGTGGGCGAAGCTTCATGAATAGAGGCCGGTGTCAGGCGCCAGGCCGGAATACCGCCGCAGGGCGTCGTCTGTTTGCGCACGCCAAAAGGCATCGGCATAAGTTGTTGCAGGGTATTTAAGCGCTGACGCTGGCGTTTAAGGCCGAACCCGGGGGTGAATGTGGGTTGCACGAGGGTGCGCAGCAGTGTGCGGGTCAGGCGGGCGCTCAGACTGGCCATAAGCCTTCCTGTAATTATTATTGATTTGACGGACGGGATTAAAAAAAGCGGGTCAAGATTAACCCGCAAACAACGTCTTAGGAAGGATACTCATCCATGAGCACGATCATGAGTGACTACCATAACCCGCCGCCATGTCAGATTGGGCAAGCAGCTGTAAAGAAGGGTCAGACGCTCCGCAGAGCGTCTGTAGTCGTTGTTTATAACAGTGCGAGGCTCAGACCAGGCCAGTAGGTAATAATCAGCACACAGGCGAGCAGGATAAAGAAGAACGGAATGGTGGCGCGATACAGAGTCATAACCGGTTTATTAAAGCGGAAGCTGGCAATAAACAGATTCATCCCCACAGGCGGGGTAAAGTAGCCGAGCTGCATATTGGCGAGGAACAGAATGCCCAGATGAATCGGGTGGATGCCGTACTCAACGGCAATCGGCAGAATGATCGGAATCATAATGACGATGGCTGAGAAGATATCGAGCATCATGCCCAGAATCAGCAGGAAGATGGTCAGCAGCAGCAGGAAAGTGAAAGCATCACTGACGTGTTGCTGAATAAAACCAAAAATCTGCTCCGGTACACCAGCATCAATCATGTAGTTGGTGGATGCCATCGAAACCGCCAGAATCAGCAGAATAGCACCGACCAGTTTCATCGAGTCGCGCATCACCTGTGGCAGCTGGGTAAAGCCGATTTCACGGCGGATAACCACGCTGACGATGAGCACATAAAACGCCGTCAGGGCGGCAGCTTCCGACACCGCAAAGAAGCCGCTGTAAATCCCGCCAAGCACGACAAATGGCAGTGGAATTTCCCAGGCGCTGTCTTTGATAGCCGCCCAGGCTTCGGCTTTGTCGAAGGGACGGGTTTCTTTATGGATACCGCGTGATTGCCACGCACTGTACAGCGACAGAGCGAACAACATCAGCAGACCGGGCAGTAAACCGGCGAGGAACAGGTCATCAATGCTGACCGGAGTTTCCAGCGCCATCTGTTGCGCGACCACACCGTAAAGAATCAGCGGCAGAGACGGCGCAAATAACAGGCCGAGGCTGCCGGAGGTGGTGACCAAACCAAGGTTGAACGATTCTTTGTAGCCCGCTTTCTGCAGGGCCGGCACCAGCAGCGCGCCGAGCGCAACAATGGTGACACCGGACGCGCCGGTAAAGGCGGTAAACAGCGCACAGGCGGCCAGCGCAACAATGGCCAGGCCACCGGGCATCCAGCCGAGGAAGGCATCGGTAATGCGCACAAGACGCTGTGGCGCCTTACTTTCGCCCAGCATATAGCCGGCAAAGGTAAACAGTGGAATGGCAATCAGTACCGGCATTTCAGCAATCTGGTAAATGCTGATGGCCATGGTTTGCAGATCTACATCGGTCTGCCAGAAGCCCCACATCGCACTGGCGGCAATTACGGTGAACAACGGCGCTCCGGCTAACGCCAGCAGCAACAATAACAGTGGAGCCAGAATGCTCATGCGCTGGCCTCCTGCGGTTTACCCAGCAGCTCGCTGATGCCTTGCAGGGCAAAACGCAGGCCCATCAGGGCGAAGCTGAGCGGAATCACCAGTTGCAGCGGCCAGGCAGGGACGCGCCCGAAAGCAACGTCGCCGAACTCAAAAGCAAAACGCACAAAGGCCTGAGCATGCCAGGCGATCACCAGACAGATAAATGCGGCAAAGGCCGAGGTCAGAACGGCCAGCCAGCGTTTGGTCTGCGGGCCGGCGAGGCGGTTGATCAGATCAATGGCAATGTGTTCGCGTGAGCGGGTTGCCAGCAGCGCACCCAGCAGGCCCAGCCACAGCACCATCACCCGCAGCAGTGGCTGCACCCAAACAACGCCACCACCAAATAAGGTGCGGGCGAGAATATCGAAGCCGGCGAGAACAATCATCGCCAGCAGTAACAGCACCAGCACACCGTCTTCGATGCGATGCAGGGTATGCAGCCATTTTTTCATTACTGGGCAGCCGTCTTACGTTTGTTTTCCAGGGTCTGCTTCAGCTGATTGTACAGTTCGGCCGGGTAGACCGATTTTTCACGCAGTGTATCAATGCTGTCCTTAGCCATCTTGCGCCAGGCAACTTTGTCTTCTTCGCTCAGCTCAACAAACTGCATGCCGTTGTTGATGAGTGCTTCGCGCGCGCCTTTTTCGTCTTTTTCGTTCTGTACGTCCATTGCGCGGAATGTGGCGGCCATCACGCGTTTCACAACAGCTTGATCAGCGGCGTCGATTTTGCTGAAGGCGCGTTCGTCAACGACCAGCATGCCGAAGATAAAGGCTAGAGGGAAATCCGTGGCGTAGCTTAGTTTGGTGTGCCACTGCATGGCAATGGCTGAGGTGGCATTAACGGCAACGGTGTCAATCAGGCCGGTCTGCAGGCTGGTATAAACATCGGATACCGGCAGCGATATCGGCTCAACCTGGCCGTTCTCGAACGTGGTCTGGCTGATCATGTCGCCTTCCGGAACCCAGACTTTCTGGCTGCGGGCATCGACGGAGGTTTTGATTGGCTGGTTGGACATCAGGTAGGCGAAACCACCCTCCGACAGCCCCAGCAGTACATAGCCTTTTTCCTGCAGGGCAGCGGCAATGTAGTGATCGTATTCGGCGCGAACGGCACGAACTTCATCCAGATTACGAAAGGTAAATGGCAGGCTGTAGATCTGCGTCACGTTGGTGATGTGAGCCATGGCACCGGTCGATACGGCACCGCCCTGCAACTGACGAATCTGCATTTTACGCAGTACGCTTTTGTCGCTGCCCTGCACGCCGCCGGGGAAGTATTTGATTTTTACCCGGCCATCGGTTTCGGTTTTGATGTCGTCAGCGGCCTGGCGCATCAGCTTCATCCAGTTGGTGCCATCAGGAACCAGGGTAGCAATTTTCAGGGTGGTGGCTGCCTGAGCAAGCGGACTCAGCAAGCTCAGGGTCAGCGCCAGGGCGGTGATCAGTTTCATAGGATCTCACTCAAAATAGTCTGGGGATTCGGCTAACAGAACGGCTGCCTGGCGCTGGGCCAGGCGGTTAATCAGGGTAAGCCCCTCGCTGTGTGGATCGGCGTCCAGAGCTTCCTGTAATAAGCGGTCGTGCAATGCCTGTTCAAACATCAGGCGGGCGTATTGTTTGGCATACAGCACTTTGGCCATCAGGTTTTCGCCCTGGGTCATGCTGATGGCGCGTTCGAAATATTCCCGCCCCAGTTCCGGCTTACCGCCCAGTGACGGCGGTAACTGGGTTTCCAGCACGCCGAGGTACACCTGCACGGTGGCGTGGTCATATCCCGGGTCCTGGGTGGCTACCCATTGCATCAGGATTTTGACCTTGCCGAGCTGAGCGATGGCGTTCCAGTCATCGCTGTTGGCCTGAATCCAGCCGGCCCAGGCGGCGGCCATGGCGTAGAACACGGCGATATCGTCGGCATCGTAATCTTCCTGCAGGCCAGGCAGGATCTGATCCTGCGGGCCATCGATTAAGATACAGGCATCTTCATCGTATTCGCATAACGCCCGGCGGGCATAACCGATGGCCTTATCGGCCATGCGCTTGGCCTGATCCGGGTCCTGCGCAAAAACGCCGGCATAAGCGCCATAAAGGCGTGAGCCGGCGAGCAGGAAATCTTCGTTATCGGGATAGGTAAGAATTAAGGCATCGAGGAGTAACAGGTAGGCCGGGGCACCGGCGGCGACGATGGCAGGATCATCCTGATTCATCATCGAGCGCGACAGGTTGCCGGGCAGGTTGCTCACTGAACAGGCACTGAGCAACCCGAATAACATAAGACTGACAATCGTTTTCATACCGCTTCAGAACCAGAGCGCTGCTTTATGGAGCGCGGATTGTACACTGGTTATCCTTGCGGTTTCATTACCTGCTCAGGCCATCGGCCTGAGACGCGTCAGCCAAGCTTCTCAAGCGCCTGATATTCCGCCGGTGCGCCGACGACAAAGTCGATACCAATGGAACGCAGAATTTCCCAGACGTTATTGTTTGCGCTGTATTCGGCAATGGTTTTCTTGGCCATAAAGTGTGTGATTTCCTGAATGGATTTCACCAGCGCGTAGTCGGCGGAACTGGTGTGAAGCCCGTCGATAAAGCTGTGGTCGATCTTAACGTAGTCCACCGGCAGGGCTTTGAGGTATTCAAAGGACGACTGACCGGTACCGAAATCGGACAGCACAAACTGGCAGCCGAGGCTGCGCATTTCATGCATAAAGTCGGCGGCATCTTCCAGATTGCGGATGGCCGATGTCTCGTTCAGCTCAAAACAGAGTTTCTTCACCGGAACATCTTTTTCCCGTGCCTGCTCAAAAATGTAGGCCAGCAGGCTTTCATCGTTGATGGCGTGGCCCGACAGGCGCAGTACAAAGCGGTTGATGCTTTGCGCAGCGGTGGGGTGGTCATGCATCCATTGCACTAACTGCTCCAGTGTCCAGCGATCCAGCATATACATGCGATTGTAGTTTTCGGCGGCCTGCAGATATTCCATCGGCGGAATCTGAGCGCCATTTTTATCCTGGATACTGATGATGATTTCATACTGGCGCGTACCTTTATGCCGCTCCTGGATTGCGGTAATCGGCACGCACAGCACCTGCAGCTGATTGTTGGCCAGTGCCTGATTGAGCTTATTGCCCCAGGCCATAAATTCATCGTGGCGCAGGCGGCCGGCATCATCGAACTCGTACTGAACGATGCGTGAACCGCCTTTTTCTTTCGCGATTAAACAGGCGGATTCGGCTTGCTCAACCAGATCTGAAGCGTCGGTGATATCGGCATTCATGGCCGCCAGTCCGACGCTGATATGAATATGGAAGCTGTCCTCAGCGCTGCTGATGGCAGCGCCTTCAATGGTTTTCTTCAGCAGTTTGGCACTGGCTTCGGCTTGTTCCATGTCGGCATGATTCAGTAACACGGCAAATTCATTACTGCCGATGCGCGCGCACAAAGCATCGTGACACTGATCTTCCAGCATGATTGCCACCGCCTGCAGGCAGGCATCGCCGCCATCCACTCCATAGTTTTTATTGATCAATTTGAATTGGTCAATATCGATCATCGCGAGGGTACAGGGCGCCGGGTTGCGCAGACTGGCCTGGAAGCGCTCCTGCAGTTGGCGCAGGAAGTGCTGACGATTGGTCAGGCCGGTCAGGGCATCGATATTGGCCTGCTCGGAAAGGTCGCGGTAGATCTGTTGTACCAGTTTATCGACGCCCTGATCGACGGCCGATTCATCCTGTTCGTACATCCGTTTAACCCGGCCTTCGTCAAAGGCCCGGGCCAGTTCGGCCAGGGTAAAGTCGATGACCTTCATGCCGCTGTGATTCACACAGGCAAACTTAGAGGCGTCCTGAGCGATCCAGACCACGGAAGCTGACTGATCCTGTTCGACCAGCAACAACCAGTCACCCACCTGCAGATTCATGGCGCGGCGCATGCCACGACCTTCCGGCACCACTTCGGCGGGTTTGGCGACGAAGGTTGGCAGATCGATGGCTTCGCGAATTTCACCCTGATTCAGATGGCTTTCCGCCGCGGCCATGATTTCGTCATACCAGCGCTGATGCTCCGGCAGGCTGCCGTTCAGGCGGTCCAGCTCCGCGCGGGCGAGCTCCATCATTGGCTGAAAACGCTGCAATAACTCACGTCGTCCGCTGTTGTCCGGATTAAACAGCGCCAATACCTGACGATAGAGCTTTACCGCACCTTTGAAGCGTTTGCTGTCCGGGCCTTCGCGCAGCAACAGCAGGGACAGCATTTGTTGCCAGCCCTGTTGCAGCCACTCGACCACACAGGAAGGCAGGGTTCTGTCAGAGCTGTCTTTGCCGACCAGATGTTCGATCTGGCGGCGTACTTTCTGCAGCTTATGCTCACCTTCGGCGGCCTGAGCCACACGCTCAGCGTTCTGCTTGGCTTTGCGTTCTGCGCCCGTGACCAGTCCCTGCAGGCTTTCGAGCAGTTCGTCGAGTGAGTTCTCATCGGTGCTGATGTTATGCACGACCGGGTCGATCATGCCCTGCAGGCGACTGGCGACCTGAGCTTCACCGCTGGTGGTCAGTTGTCCCAGCTTGGCCAGCTGATTCAGAACCTGACGACCGGGGTGGTCGGGGTTGAACAGCAGGCTGGCATCTTTCAGCATCAGCTGCAGCAAAGGCCAGCCCAGACGCTCAATGAACGGTTTAATGAAGTCGGCTACCTGATCGCTGGACAGCAGGTGTTGGGTGACGTGTTCCAGTGTATCGATGGCATCGCGGGATTCTGCAGGCAGGCTGACGTCTTTTTCCGCCAGAACTTTCTCCACATGCTCACGCACATGACCCTGAGCCAGACTTTGTTGCTGGGCAACGTGGCTGACGACATCACTGATCAGCTCCGGCTCGGCGGCGGGCAGGGTGTCCTGAGCGAGGGTTGCTTGTTCGAAGCGCTGGTAGCGCAGTTGCAGTAAATTCTGAATATTGGAGTAGGCCTGGCGCGCCTCTTCCTGGTGACGCTGAAAGTTCTGCAGGGTTTGTTCGTTGTAGTGCGCCGGTTGAGCGTTGCGCATCGCGGTGCTGGCATGATGGTTGGTGCCTGTCTGTGAGCCATTACCCGCAGGCATCGTATTGCCGGAGGCGTCGTTGTTGCCATTAGCGCCGCCGTTATTCTGATTATAACCATTACGGCTGTCCTGCTTTTCCGCCGCGGGTTTGCGGTAACGGAAGGTGAGCGGGATATCGATCTGTTTGACCAGGTTCTGATACGTGGTCTGCAGATTGCCGCCAGCGATTTGCTCAAAGGTTTCAAAGGCCAGTGCACGCGCTTCCTGCGGCAATTGCAGTTTTTCCAGACTGTCACGGAAGGCTTCGGTAATGGTGCCGGGTCCTATCGGGTTGAAGCAGTTTTCAATGCTGGCGTCGGACAGTGTGTCGAGCAGCTGGCGCAGTTCAAACGTCATGTGTGCCAGACGTGACTGCAGATGCGATGAGGTAACCTTGGCCAGCAGCCAATCTTCAAATTCAGCCTGTTGTACCAGCGACAGGCGCATATCGCCGCTGGCCTGCTGATTCTCGGCGACATATTCCGGTTTGCCTTCAAACCACAATTCGAGCTGGCGCATCAGATTCTGGCTGAAACGCTGATGCAGCGCCGCGGCTTTTTCTTTGGATTGTTTTTCCAGACGCAGCCATTGTTGCTGCTCGGCGGTGTTGCGCGCCATATTGGCTTTGGTGAACGTGCCTTCAAGAAATTCCGGCAGCCAGAGTTTAGGCAGGCGGTCGATCAGTGAATTGGCTTCCTGACGGAACAGCTCGAGATATTTTTTGCGCTGTTCAGGGTTGATCTTTTTTACGTTGCGATGGTTCTGATTAAATTCCTGCAGACGCAGAAACAGACGATCATCGGCTGTATGCAGATGCACACCGGCGTGCTGCTCGTTGCAGAACACCCATTCTACTTTGACATCGATTTTTTGTGTATCAAGCGCCAGCTCCAGCGTCAGGATGCCAGCGCTATTCTCTGGCTTACCGTGAGGCCAAAGCAGATGCATTCCGCTTTGCGAATAATCCAGTACCTGACAATCAAGCGCTGTGCCATCGGTCAATAATAAGCGGGCGTTAACGTAGGTGGAAAAGCGTGGGTGTTCTCTCAGTTCGACAGCCATAAGTCATCCGTTAATGCGGTGTAACCCTTGCTACACGCGGTTTTGGAGCCCGGACTGTGAGTATAGTCCGCTCTCTGATCCCTTCCCGTACTGTGCTGCAGTTTCGTACTCGCCTTGTGCCGGGCACGCACACACCGTTCACTGTCGCCGGTGCGGCAGGGTAGTGGTGTTTTTTGGCAATTGGCAGGAAACGCGAATATATCTATAAGCGTATATTCTTATCTAAAACGCCTGCCGCGCCTACTGTTATTACGGCCAAAGTGTAAGGCGCGGCGGCGGATGTTCACTTATTTGTCCATATTGCTGCTGTTTTCTGCCCGTGCCTGTTTCAGTTTGCGGTACAGCGTGCGTTCGCTGATGCCGAGCTTGTAGGCCAGGTTGGCATTGTCACCGACATGCCGCGCTGCAAGTTGAGTCAGGTAGGCATTTTCGAGTTGGTCCAGCGGCATGATCTCAGGCAAACCATCGTGAGCAATGAATGCGGATGGCGTGTGATTGGCGTGTGCTCCCTGATGCTGACTGAACTGATGCAGATCCAGGTGCAGGTGTTCGGGTTCGATCTGCGAGCCGTCACACAGCAGAATGGCGCGCTCGATGCGATTACGCAGTTCGCGGATATTACCGGGGAACGGTTGCAGAATAAGCCAGTCGCAGGCGTCTTCGGATAATTGCAGTACGCGATGCTGGCTGAGTTGCTGCAGCAGGTGAGTGGCGAGTGGAATAATGTCTTCCGGCCGTTCTCGCAGAGAGGGCAGCAGCACCGGGAACGGACTGATGCGGTAGTACAGATCCTGGCGGAAGGTACCGGCGGCAACCATATCTCCGAGTTGCCGGTGAGTGGCGCAGATCAGGCGGAAATCAGCTTGTTTGGGGGTAATGCTGCCGACCGGACGATAGCTGCCGGATTCAATCAGGCGCAGCAGCTTAACCTGCATTGGCATGGGAATATCACCAATTTCATCGAGAAACAGCGTGCCGCCCCGGGCCGCTTCGATCAATCCCGGTTTGCGGTGAGTGGCACCGGTAAAGGCGCCTTTTTCGTGGCCGAACAGCTCGCTTTCAAACAGGCTTTCCGTCAATCCTGAGCATTCTACGGTAACAAAAGGGTTGTTACGTCGCGGGCTGTGGCCGTGCAGATATTGTGCGGCCAGTTCTTTGCCGGTGCCGGACTCGCCCAGCAACAGGACGCTGATATCGCTGGCCGCCGCGCGGCTGAGTAATTCCAGCATCTGTGTATAAGCCGGACTGTAACCGACCATTTGCTGCTCGAATGGGCAATCCCCGTGTTGTACCGGGTTCATGATCTCGACGAAGAAACGGATCTCGCCCTCTTCGTCGCGTATCGGGCTGATCTCAACATCCACGTGCTCGCGCCCGCGGGCAGTATTATGAATATGCAGAATGCGCTGGCGCTGGCCGCTTTCAAAGCACTGTCGCAGCGGGCAGGTTTCTCCGGCCTGATCGCAGGGGACTTTATAGCCATGGGACACCTCGTAACAGTGACGCCCGACGACCTGGTCATTATCACTGCCGGCAAAGGTATGACGATAGGCTTCATTGGCGGCGCAGATTTCATAATCAGGACTGAGCAGGACAGCCGGTGCAGCGATCGCCTCCAGCAGTGAGGCAATGGCAGGCAAAGAACGATAATGCGGATGACTAAACATAGTATGACGTCTGTGGCATAGCGTCTGACAAATCTGGCAGTGTGTCAGGGGTTTGTAAAGCATAACCTGCGGATTATTGTCTGCCGACGGCCATTATATGGCTTTGTCCGGGTTGGCCTGCTCTTTGCTCTGTTCTGTGCCGCCAGGCATAAAGCGTCCATCGTCATCGCCCTGCGACAAAGCATCGCAGTGTTGTCATTGCAATATTGCTCTATGCTGATGCTGTTATTTAGCCGCCGCCTTTTCCTGTGCTGCGGGTTCGCTTTGGTGGATTGTACGCGCTGCCCGGCGACAAATGAGTACCTCATGCAAGAGAGTGTTTATGGCAAAAAAATCCCTGTTTTCTGTGCCTCTGGTGCGTGAGCTGATGGTCGTACTGGTGATCAAGCTGATGCTGATCTTTGCCATCAAAATTATCTGGTTTTCTGAACCTGTGGACATGACCAATCCGCAGGATGCTGTTTCGCAACAATTTGGTTTTTCAACTACTACCCCCTCGCAATCGGAGGATCAGCAATGATCAGTGAGAGTCTCGTCGATTTATCGCGGCTGCAGTTTGCTATCACCGCGCTTTATCACTTTTTGTTCGTGCCATTAACGCTGGGACTGTCGTTTATCCTGGCGATTATGGAGTCTGCCTATGTCATGACCGGTAAGCAGGTCTATCAGGATATGGTCAAGTTCTGGGGCAAGTTGTTCGGTATTAACTTCGCGCTGGGCGTTACTACCGGCCTGACCATGGAATTTCAGTTTGGTACTAACTGGGCTTATTACTCACACTATGTGGGGGATATTTTCGGTGCACCGCTGGCGATTGAAGGACTGATGGCTTTCTTCCTTGAGTCGACGTTTATCGGTCTGTTCTTTTTTGGCTGGGACCGCCTGACCCGTGTGCAGCATTTAATGGTGACCTGGCTGGTGGCCATTGGCTCTAACATGTCGGCACTGTGGATTCTGATTGCTAACGGCTGGATGCAAAACCCGGTGGGTGCAGAATTTAATTATGAAACCATGCGCATGGAAATGACCAATTTCGTCGAGGTGATTTTTAACCCGGTCGCGCAGGTTAAGTTTGTTCATACCGTATCAGCCGGCTACGTTACCGGTGCCATGTTCGTGCTGGCTATTTCTGCTTATTACATGCTGAAAAAACGCGACCTGCCGTTTGCCCGCCGCTCGTTTGCCATTGCTGCAAGCTTTGGTTTTGCCTCGATTATCAGCGTTATTATTCTGGGTGATGAATCGGGTTATGAAATTGGCGATGTACAGAAAACCAAACTGGCGGCGATTGAAGCAGAATGGCATACCCAGGAGCCACCGGCGGATTTCACTCTGATTGGCTTCCCGAATCAGGAAACCATGGAAACCGATTACGCGGTTAAAATTCCTGGCGCTCTGGGGTTAATTGCTACCCGTTCAGTGGATGAAGAAATCGTTGGTATTAAAGATCTTCTGAAAGAACACGAGCTGCGTATTCGTCGTGGTATTGAAGCTTATGCCTTGCTGGAAAAAATGCGTCGTGGTGATAAATCAGATCCGACCATCGCCGCCTTTGATGCATTAAAAGACGATCTTGGTTATGGCCTGTTGTTGAAGAAATACACCAATAACGTGGTCGATGCGACCGAAGAACAAATTAAGCAGGCCGCACAGGATACCATTCCGAAAGTGGCGCCGATGTTCTGGGCATTCCGTTTGATGGTCGGCCTTGGCTTCCTGATGTTTATCCTGATTTCGCTGTCGTTCTATTACAGCACGCAACATAACGTAGAAACCAAAACCTGGTTGTTAAAGGCGCTGATTATTTCTCTGCCAGCGCCCTGGATTGCCTGTGAAGTCGGTTGGTTTGTTGCAGAATTTGGCCGTCAGCCATGGTCGATTGCCGAAGTGTTACCAACGCATTTATCGGTATCAACCCGTTCGGTAGAAGATCTGTACATGAGTCTGGCTGGTTTTATTGGTCTGTATACGCTGCTGTTGATTGTCGAGATGTACCTGATGATCCGCTTTTCACGCATGGGGCCATCCAGTCTGCATACCGGCCGCTATCACTTTGAACAGAATCACGGCGGAGGCGCGGCCATTGCCCAGCCTCAGCAAGCCGTAAAAGATCAGGCATAAGGAGCAGAGCATGGATTACGAAACCCTGAAGTTAACATGGTGGGTACTGATCGGCGTGCTGCTGATCGGCTTTGCCGTGACCGACGGCTTTGATATGGGCGTTGGTGCCTTACTGCGCGTCATCGGTAAAACCGACAGTGAGCGCCGTGTGATGCTGAACACCATTGGTCCGCACTGGGATGGTAATCAGGTGTGGTTTATTACCGCCGGTGGTGCCCTGTTTGCGGCCTGGCCGGTGGTGTATGCGGTGGCGTTTTCGGGCTTTTACTGGGCGTTGCTGCTGGTGTTATTCGCCATGTTTTTCCGTCCGGTTGGATTTGAATACCGCTCGAAAATGGAAGATCCGCGCTGGCGCAGTGCCTGGGACTGGGGTCTGACCATCGGTGGTGCCGTACCGGCGTTGGTATTTGGTGTTGCCTTCGGTAATTTATTCCTCGGTGTGCCGTTTACCCTGGATGAGTTTATGCGCTCCACTTATACCGGTTCGTTCTGGGCGCTGCTGAATCCGTTTGCGCTGGTGGCCGGTCTGGTGAGTCTGGGGATGCTGGCCATGCATGGTGCAACCTATCTGCAGATGCGAACCGACGGTGACCTGCATGAACGGGCGCGGAAAATTTCCGTTCTGCTGGCGATTATCGTAGCTGTGCTGTTTGCTCTGGCGGGTGTGTGGATTTATGTGGGTATTGATGGTCTGGTGATTACCAGCACGATTAATACCGCTGCAGCAATCACACCGCTGGATAAAACCGTAGACGTTGCCGCCGGCGGCTGGCTGGAAAATTATTCGCGCTATCCGGTCATGATCAGCGCGCCGGTTGTCGCTTTCGCCGGACTGTTATTTACTGTGCTGATGTCCGCGGCTAACCGTGGCGCGCTGGCCTTTATCGGCAGCTCGTTGGCGGTAACCGGTATTATTTGTACCGCGGGTTTCAGTCTGTTTCCGTTCATTATGCCGTCGAGCCTTAATCCGGCGTACAGCCTGACCGTTTGGGATGTGGTGTCCAGTCATAAAACCCTCGGCATTATGTTCTGGGTGGCGATGATTTTTGTGCCCATTATTCTGCTGTATACCACCTGGGGTTATTACAAAATGCGCGGACGTTTAACCACTGCCTTTATCGAAGACAATAAATACAGCACTTACTGATACAGAATGAGTGGCCGCAGCGCGGCCACAAAGGAGATTATTTATGTGGTATTTCGCCTGGATTTTAGGGGTGTTGCTGGCCTGTTCCTTTGGTCTGATTAACGCCATGTGGCTGGAAATGAATGAAAATTTTGATCGCGACGCGGATCTGAAAGAGTAAGTCATGAACGCACCGGTGGATTATAAAACTTACGGCCCGCTGTATGCGGGCTGGGCGCGGGCGCTGTCATTACTGGCGGCGCTGGGCTTATCGGGATTATTGCTGGCGGTGCCGCATGTGGTGGCCAGCGAAACCATGAATATTGATCATGGCCTGCTGTCTCTGTGTTTATGGGGGATCAGTGCCGGTTTTGTGCATGGTGTGGGCTATGTCCCGGAAATGAAAATCTGGCGGCTGCTGTTCAGCCCTTATGTTGGCTGGCCACTGATGCTGGTCTGTGGCTGGTGGTGGATTGCCTGACAGCTGTCAGTACTAATACATTCCTGTATGCTTATTCGGAAATGCGAAAGGAGAACTGACATGGCATTAAGCAAAGACGATTTATTGGCTGAAGCACGCACCGCTGTTAATCCGGTGGATGCCGCCGCCGCTGAAGCATTGTTGGCACAAGGCGCGGTGGTGCTGGATGTGCGTGAACCGGCGGAGTTCGATATGGGCCACTTGCCCGGTGCGGTTAACGTACCGCGTGGCGTACTGGAATTTCGCGTGGGTGATCACCCGGCATTAACCAACCCGCAGGCCGATATTCTGCTCTACTGCAAAAATGGCGGACGCAGCACGCTGGCGGCTTATACGCTGAAGCGTATGGGCTTTGAACAGGTCAAAATGCTGGTGGGCGGCTTTGACGGCTGGAGCGGCACAGTACACAAAGTTGAAGTTGACCCAAGCGTGTATCGCTGAGGAGTTGCTATGGAAATGTTAAAACGCAGTCTGGTGCTCACTGCCATGCTCAGTCTGACGCCGTTGGCGATGGCTCAAAACACGCCTGCGACAAACGAAGCACAACTGACGCAGGAAGCGCGGATGCAGACCAAAGCCTTTGCTCAGGCGCTGCAGAAAACCCTGAAGCAGGGGATTCAGGCGAGCGGCCCGGATGCAGCGATTCATTTGTGCAATACCGAAGCCCCGGTCATTGCCGCCGGGCTGAGCCAGAATGGCTGGCAGGTGGCGCGCACCTCAACAAAAATCCGTAACCCGGATAATGTTGCCGACGCTTGGGAACAGCAAACGCTGGAAGATTTTGCACAGCGGCTGCAGGCCGGTGAAGACCCGATGAGCATCGAAGCCACGACCCTTGCGGATGGCGAATTTCGCTATATGAAAGCCATTCCGACCGCACCGCTGTGCCTGACGTGTCACGGCGCGCAGCTGGCACCATCGGTAACCGCCAAGCTGGACGAGTTGTATCCTGCCGATCAGGCGCGCGGATTTAACGTGGGTGATCTGCGCGGCGCTTTCACATTACGTAAAACACTGGAGCAATAACGTGTCAGAACACCGGATTGATATTCGCTGGGAAAAACAGGGTGAGTTTTCCCATGAGGGGTTTGAACGCCGCCACAATATTCAGTTTTTACCGCAGGTCAGTCTGGCCGCAGGCGGCGCGGGTAATGATTTTGGCGCGGACCCCGAGCAGATGCTGGCGGCGGCGATGGCCAGCTGTCACATGCAGACCTTTCTCGCCTTAGCGGCTAAAAAGCGCCTGCAGGTATTGTCGTATGAAGATTCGGCGGTGGCAGAAATGGCACAGCGCGAAGATGGTAAATTCTGGGTGTCGTGTATCCGCCTGAATCCGAAAGCGGTATTCGGCGGCGATAAGCAACCGGATGAGGCGGCGGTGCTGGCGATGCATGATAAAGCGCATCAGCATTGTTTTATTGCCAATTCCACCACCAGTGACGTTCAGGTTAATCCGCAGTTCTGAATGCGGATGGTAAGGCGCCGGTTTTTCCTTGCCGGATGATCTGCGTCGCGTTTTAGCGTTAAGATTCGGCTACTCTTTTACGTAACCCGTTTTTATAAAGCGGCTTACCCGACGGTGCTGAACTGAGCTTTGATGATTCTCTCTTTTTCTAAAATGGTCGGCCTTTCCGGCGTTGATAACAACGAAAATGCCCGCGCCCGGCGCATCGGCCGCATGTTTGAATGGCCGATGATTCTTATCGCCTTCTGGATTGTGTTCGAGTGGTATCTCGAAGCCCGCGCCGAAGGGCCGCTGCCTTACACTTATGTCACCGATTGGTTTCTGTGGACGTTTTTCCTGCTGGAAACCCTGGTGCTGACCGCTGTGGTGGACGATAAGGCGCGCTATTTACGTAATAACTGGAGCAATCTGGTGATTGTGATTGCCGGTATGCCGTTGCTCTGGCAGGCCTTTCCCCACGCCGGTGGATTACGTGCGCTGCGATTGCTGGCGATGTTCACCATGCTGATGAATATGTCCGGCTCGTTCCAGAAAATTATGGGAAGAAATCACCTCGGGCCAACGCTGATGGTGAGTTTTATCATCATCATTATGGCCGGCACCTTAATGGCGGTGATTGATCCCAATGTGCAGACACCGATGGATGGCATCTGGTGGGCCTGGGTAACGGTGACGACGGTCGGTTATGGCGATATTGTGCCGGGCAGCACCGCCGGGCGTTTATTCGGATCGGTGCTGATTCTGATGGGTATTGGATTATTTTCGATGATGACCGCCAGCTTCTCAGCGTTCTTTATGCAGCAGGAAGAAGAGGATCTGATCGCCAAAGAAACGGCGAATGCCGACCGGCTGGCTAAAATGGAAAGCCGTATGGAGCAGCTGGAAACCAAACTGGATCAGCTGCTGACCATAGCCCTGGAAGCTGAGCAGCAACGCCGTGAACAGGGACGCGACCTAGATGGTGGCGAGCGTTAATCAGTCTGTTCTGCGCACTGGATACATTGGGTTGTGTAAGGAACGGCCTGCAGGCGTTTTTCGTCGATGGTATTGCCGCAGGAACTGCATTCGCCATAAATACCGGCATCCAAACGTGTCAGAGCCTGATTGATCATCGTGATCTCGTGTAAAGATTCACCGGCAATGGCGTGCAGAACATCATCATTTTCCCGTTCGACCGCCTGCTCGGCAAAATCTGCGGACAAAGGCTCATCGCGGTGACTGGCATCACGCTCAACCTTACTGGCGCGGTTTTCCAGCATGGCTTTACGCTGTGTTAATACTTGTCTGATGGCGCTGGTATCCATATCACTTTCCTTTGTTAGCTTTACTTCAGGCTAGGCCAGTGGTTGGCTTTTCACCTTGATGTGCATCAGGAAGGCAGCATTCTCTGCCGCCGGGCGCGGGCCAGTTGGCCTACACTGTGGCTGTTGAATGGCGGCGAGAGCAGACATGGAAGAACCCCTGTTTCTTAACGATCCCTATCAGGCTTTGGGTCATAAAATGCATTTTATGCAGCGTCTCGAACGCCTTTACCGTGTGTTACGCGAGCAGTATGAAGGCATTCAGCGTTTTGCTTTGGTGCTGTACAACGCCGATGACGGCCTGCTGTCGACCTTTATTTATGAAAGCGACGATGCTTCACCGTTGCTGGGTTACAGCGTCGGTCTTGATGATGTTCCGTCATTGCGCGAGCTGGCCGATAAACCGGCGGTGCGCGTGGTGAATGATATGCGCTGCTTCCTCAATACACGCTGGTCGGCTCATACCGAGGCTCTGTTGTCACAGGGGTATCGTGCCAGCCTCACGATGCCGGTGTTTAACGATGGAGAATTACTGGGTTTTCTGTTTCTCAATTCATTACAGCGCGATTATTTTTCTGAACAGAAAATTGCCTACTGCAATCTTTGGGCGCACCTGATCGCTCAGCTGTTGGTGCGTGAGCAGGATGCCGTTCGCCGCATGCAGGCGCTGGTGAATTTTGCCACCGATGTCAGCGGCCGGCGTTCAGTTGAAACCGATGCGCATGTACGGCGCATGGCGGCTTATGCGCGTATGATTGCCCGTTCGCTGCAGAAAACACTGCAGTTAAGTGATGCCTTTATCGAATACTTGGCTTTGTTTGCGCCACTGCATGACATTGGCAAAATAACGATTCCGGACAGCATTCTGCACAAAGCCGGCCCACTGAGCAGCGATGAATTTGAGCGCATGAAAACGCATGTAAAAGAGGGGCGCGACATTGTTGATCAGGCGCTGGCACACTTTTCTTTGGGTGATATGGAGCATACGGAAATGTTGCGTAATATCGTTCAGTTTCATCATGAAAAGTTGAATGGCAGCGGTTATCTGGGCGCACAGGGGGATGATATTCCGCTGGAGGCGCGCATTATTGCTGTTGCCGATATTCTCGATGCGTTGCTGAACCGACGCAGTTATAAAGAAGCGTGGCCACAGGAAAACGTCTTTGCTGAGCTACAGAGAATGGCGGTAGCGCACGAACTCGACCAGGCTTGTGTGGATGCGGTATTGCAGCATCCACAGCAGATTGATGATATTCAGCGGCGTTATCCGTCCTGACGTTCCAGTAATTCAATCGCCAGGCGGACGAAATCTTTCGAACTGAGCAGGCCAATCAGATGATTGTCGCTGTCGGTGACCAGCAAACAGCCCTGGCGGCTGTTACGCAATTGTTGCCCGGCGGTGGTCAGTGGCATATCAGCCGGAATGGTTTGTACGTCAGTGTTTATGCAGGAGCGCAGGGTTGTCTTGGCCAGATACGTCTGCATGTTATGCGCGCCGAATTTATCGGTAATGCGGAACGCTTCGGTTAAAAACTCTTTCTGGCTGAGCAGGCCAAAAATTTTCCCTTCTTCATCGACCACCGGAATATGACGGATCTGATGGCGCCCCATGGTTTGTTCGGCATCCTGCAGGGTATCGTCAGGTAAGTGGGTAAGCAGTTCGCGGGTCATCAGGTCGCTGACCAATTTCATATCATGTTCCTGTAGAAAGTCCGGATTGACGGCGTTAGCGCCCATCCCGGAGTGGTTGTACTCTGTTTATCAGTAAAGCAGGAAATAGCCGGAGTGCTATGCTGAGACTACTTAAAGGAGGGTGGCATGAGCATCAATAATCACATTCGTAATTACTATGAGCAGCTGGTTGCGGAAGAGATTCTGCGTCGTCTGCATGGCCAGACGCCGGAGGTCAGCATTGAGCATATGGCAGACATTGCCTGTGTTGCGCTGAATCGCCTGCCACCACGCTATATCCGCTTTGAAGTGGATATGGCGTTTTTCATGACACCGGACGAATTGGTGCAGACCAATAACAGTGTTATCAAGGCCGTCGACGAGGCCATTACCTTCGTTGCCGAGCACCGGCGTGAAGAATAATAACGTCCATTTCTTTACATAATGTAAAGAAACGGTTCAGCTGCTTGAAACTACAGCGCTTTTTCTCTGACACTGAGCCCCATAACCGGGGGAACTTATGAATTTGTTATTGGTTGATGACGATCAGGAACTGTGTGCATTGCTGCGCCGTTACCTCGAACGTGAGTTGTTTAAGGTCACGACGGTACATACCGCCGACGAAGGACTGAGCGAAGCACTGACCGGCAAATACCAGGCGGTTATTCTCGATATTATGCTGCCGGGAGGTAACGGCCTCGAAATTCTGCGCAGCATCCGCCAGCGCAGTGATCTGCCGGTTATCATGCTGACCGCCAAAGGTGATGAGATTGACCGTATTGAAGGTCTGGAGATCGGTGCTGACGATTACCTGCCAAAACCCTGCAATCCCCGCGAATTATCGGCCCGTCTGCGTTCGGTATTGCGGCGCAATCGTTCCGCCGAGGTTGTCTCGGCCAATATTGAGCTGGATGAACTGGTGATCGATCTCGACCAGCATCAGGTGCTGCGTAACAACGAAGCCATAGAACTCACCGTCACCGAGTTCAATATTCTCAGTGTACTGGCTCGCGACGCGGGCAAAGTGGTGGAGAAAAACCGCCTGGCGGAGCAATCCATGCAGCGCTCCCTGACGCTGTTTGACCGCAGTCTGGACATGCATCTGAGTAATCTGCGTAAAAAGCTCGGACCTAACCGCAACGGCGATGCCCGTATCCGTACCATTCGCGGCGTTGGCTACATGTACGCTCCGGAACAGGAGATGGCTCAGGCCTGATTCGTGCGCGGCATCTTTATCCGGATCTACCTCGCCTTTATGGTCACCAGTCTGGTGGCCACGCTGGTGACCCTGTTACTGGCGATGTATTACCGCCAGTGGTCTAACGACTCCGTTAACCTGATTGCGCCTACGGGCGGTTATATCTCCGCGGCCGAGCTGATTCTGCAGCGTGGCGGAGAACCCTTGTTGCTCGAATGGTTGCTGACCTTCGAGCGCCATCCCAGTGTGAATGCTTATGTCTTTGACGATCAGGGCATCAGCCTGTTGCCCCATGTGCCGGCCGATGTTCTGGAATACGCCTTTGCGTCCGACTCTTATCAGGCGCGGGTTAATCCACTCGGACAAACCGAAATTCTGGTGAAGGCACCGCTGCAGAGTCACGATGGCCGGGTCTATCTGCTGGTGGTTGAGTTTCTGCACCCGCTGGCGGTGTTTAACTTACCGGCTTATCTCGGTTGGGGATTTCTGGCATCGCTGCTGCTGTTTGCTATCTGGGGATTTGTGCTGTCGCGCTACATGGCGCGGCCGTTGCTGTCCTTGCAGCGTAGCGTACGGGCCTTTGCCGATGGCCAGTGGCCGGTGCGGATTGCTCCTAAATTACTGCGGCGGCGTGACGAAATTGGTGAGCTGGGGCGTGAATTTGGTCAGATGGCCGAGCGTCTGCAACGGCTGATTTCCGACCAGCGCCAGTTGTTGCGCGATGTCTCCCACGAATTGCGTTCGCCACTCGCACGCACCGCCGTTGCCCTTGAGCTGGCACGCCTGGATGCCGTGCCAGAGCAGGAGGAATACCTCGACCGTATTGAGCTGGAGACCCAACGCCTGAATGAACTGATTGAAGATCTGCTGGGCATGGCGCGGCTGGAAACGGTGCAGGATCACAGCCATTGGCAATCGGTTAACTGCGCGGCCTTGTTGCAACAGGTTGTTGCTGACGCCCGTTTCGAACGGCCACAAAATGTGCTGCAACTGAACCTGCCTACGGATGCTGTTTGGGTTCAGGGTGACGCGCGGTTGCTGACTTCGGCGTTTGAAAATATTATCCGCAACGCATTGCTGCATACCGCCAGTGGTACTTCGGTGGATATTGATCTGCTCTGCCGCCGCGGTCAGGTACGTATCAGCATCCGCGATCATGGTCCCGGGGTGCCAGAGCACTTATTGGCGGATTTGCTGCGGCCTTTTGTGCGCAGCGAGCAGGCGCGGGAGCGCAGCCCTGACAGTCTGAGCAGTGGCCACCGAGGTTTTGGCCTGGGTCTGGCGATTGCTGACCGGGTCATTCGTCATCATCGTGGCAATTTGCAGCTGAGCAATCACGCCCAAGGAGGGCTGGTGGTGACTATTCAGCTACCACAAGAGAGCTCTGAAGATGACTGACCGGGCACTTTACGTCTCTTTTACGCCTGCAGGGCTGTGTATTGACTGCCCGCTGCCGTTAGAATCCATGGATTGTTATTACGGGGTTTGTCTGTGAGGTTATCGGGCTTATTGTTATGTTGCTGCGTTTGCACGGTTCATGCCGGGCCGGATGTTCACATATTGCCAGCAGAACCCGCCCCCATTCAGCATCCCGGACTGCAGCTGGAGTGGAACAACAGCCGCCCGGAGCAGCGTCAGGCCCTTGATAACTTCTATCGCTCATTGCAGAACCTGCAAGTGCAGGAACAAGCGATGCAACGCATGGAACGCCAGCAGCGCATTGAACAGCTGCGTGGTATGTCGCCGGAACAGCGTCAGCAACAATTCCTCAACTTCGTTCAGCAACAGCAGCTCGCCCCCGGGCGTTGATCCTCTTCCTTTCCCAATCTCTTTCCGGATTATCTGTGCAGGTCGCCAGCTGGCGGGTCAGGCATTAGAATGCGTGTTTTTATTTTTCCGGATCTGGTTATGAAAACGCGTATTACTGAATTGCTGGGCATCGAGCATCCCTTGCTATTACCGGGTATGAGCTGGATTTCTACCCCTGAACTGGTGGCGGCGGTGTCAAACGCCGGTGGTCTTGGGATTCTGGCCAGTGGTCCGCTGACCGTCAGCGAAACCCGTGACGCTATTCAGCGTATACGCGAACTGACGGATAAGCCTTTTGGTATCGGCGTAACCCTGTTGATGCCGGGCGCTAAAGAAAACGCTGAAGTGGCCCTGGCTGAGAAAGTCCCGGTTATTAACTTCTCGCTGGGCAAGGGCGATTGGCTGGTGAAGCGCGCTCATGAGTATGGCGGCAAAGTGATTGCGACCGTGGTCAGTGAAAAACATGCGTTGTCGGCGCAGGCAATTGGCGCCGATGCATTGCTGGTTACCGGCCATGAAGCGGCGGCTCACGGAGGAGATGTAACCTCGCTGGTGCTGGTGCCGGCCATCGCCGCTAAAGTTCGTATCCCGGTGATTGCTACCGGAGGCTTTGCTGATGGACGTGGATTGCTGGCCGCCTTATCACTGGGCGCTGAAGCGGTAGCCATGGGTTCACGTTTCGCCACCAGTGCGGAAAGCCCGTTGCATCAGGCGACCAAAGATGCGGTCATCGCGCGCAGCGAACAGGATACGATTTATTCGAAAAACTTCGACGGTATACCGGCCCGTGTTATGCGCACGCCACGCTCAATTAAAGCCACCCGCAAACCGATGAATTTTCTGCTCGCCTGCTGGCAAGCAACACGGGCTGCGCGCATGGTCAAACAGCCGGTGTGGAAAGTGATGATTGGAATGCTGGCAATGATGGATAAGGTTAAATTGCTGGCTTATTTTGGTGCCAGTGTGCCGCGCTTGAAAGCCGCGACCATTGATGGCGATTTACAACAGGGCGTGCAGTTTATCGGTCAGACCCAGGGGTTGATAAACGATATACCCAGTGTTGAAGACATCATTCAGCGCATGCTGCGTGAAGCTCAGGAGCTGCACCAGCAACAACAGCGTTACTGGAACTGACATTGCCGGGCTGCGTATGCGCGCAGCCTGTTCTCCTGATTCAGCCCATCTTATCTTCGGGCCATCTCATCTTTGATCTATTTAACCCTCAGCCTGCTTTGCCACCTGTCGGTGCCCCAGTGTAAGACTATGTTGTAAAAACATTCTTTTTATTCCTTTTGTTGTTATCGATAGGTTCTGATTGGTACGGACGAACAACTCAGGTGGCGTGTTGTGTCGTATGTGGCGAGGGGCGTCTTCGACCATGAGGGAAGGGGGCAGCGCTGACCCGTCATGTCCTACCGCTCCGGTGGTGCTGGCCTACACTGAGTTCGCTTTTGCAGTATCAGGGAACCTTCCCGGTCAGTGCATTACGGTGAGAGTGCGGTTTCCAACAAAAATAACAAACCCAAGGAACGCTCATGCTAAGCAAAATATTCTCTGTGGCAGCGCTGTCTGCCGTGCTGTTTTCGGCTCAGGTGTCGGCCATGTCGGCAACCCCGGAAAGTGGTTATACCGCCACCAAATACCCCATCGTGCTGACTCACGGCCTTTATGGCTTTGACAGCCTGCTGGGTGTTGATTACTGGTACAAGGTTCCGGAAACCCTGCAGAAAGATGGTGCCCGGGTGTTTGTTACCACCGTATCCAACTCTAATTCGCCGGAAATCCGTGGCGAGCAGCTGATTCCGCAAATTGAACAGATTCTGGCGCTTACCGGTGCCGAAAAAGTTAACCTCATCGGTCACAGTCATGGTGGTCCGACTACACGTTATGTGGCCTCTGTGCGTCCTGATCTTATAGCGTCCGTTACCACCATTGCCGGTGTTAACCGTGGTACTCCGGTCGCCGAAACCCTCAACGACTGGTCCAATGGTTCGAAAGAATTTGAAGGCCTGATCAAAACACTGGGTAACGCCCTGGCTGTCGCTATTAACTTCCTGTCCGGTGGTGATTACGATCAGGATATTCTGGCGTCCATGCGTTCTATGACCTTTGCCGAAACCGCAGCCTTTAATCAGCAGCATCCGGGTGGCATTCCGACCACGGCCTGTGGTGAAGGGGATTATCAGTACAATGGTGTGCGTTACTACTCATGGAGTGGTGCCAAGCCGCTGACCAACGTACTTGATCCTCTGGATCTGCTGACCGGTACGACCAGTCTGTTCTTTCCGGCCGGTGAGAAAAATGATGGTCTGGTCGGCTCCTGCGCCAGCCGTCTGGGGATGGTGATCCGTGATGATTTCCGCATGAACCATCTGGATGAAGTAAACCAGACTCTGGGGTTGCATGATCTGACCGAAACTGATCCGCTGACGGTATTCCGTACCCACGCCAATCGTCTGAAAAACATCGGGTTGTAAGCCATGAAGCCACTTCACGGTGCGCTGGGCTTAACACTGTCGGTGGTGGCGGTCGTCCTGCTGGTATCGGTCTGGCAGGACGATGTTCTGGTGCAGCGGGCTGAATTTCAGCCTGCGCGCACCGGCAGCGGAGCGGATTCCGCTGCTCCGCGGGCTGCCATGCCAGAGAATGCTGTTGATCTCACACAGCTGATGACGTTTCGTGGTGCCACGGTGGATGGTTATCTGCGAACCGATCATCGTGGGCAGCTGGTTATTGATATACAGCTGCGTCACTGGATGGATTTTTATCTGTCTGCTCAGGGCGAAGTACCGCTCGATGATTTATTGCTGACCATGCGCGCTCAAATACGCGGGTTGCCTGAGCCCGGACGCTCACAGGCAGAGAACATTCTGGATGAATATCTGGGCTATCTGGCGGCATTGGCTGACTATGATCGCGAAGCGCAGAAGCGGGTTGGAGAATCCGGGCTGGGTGAGCTGTCTGCGCGGGTTGCCTGGCAACAGCGCTTGCGCCGCGAATGGCTTGAGCCGCCAGTGGTCGAGGCGTTTTTTCAGGCAGATGAAGTGATGGATAACTACACGCTGGCGCGTCATCAACTGCGTGCGCAGGGCGCTGATGAGGCGCAGCTGGCGGAGTTGAACAGCAGTCTGCCGCAAGAGTTACAGCAGATGCGCGAGCAATCGCAGCAAGTGCTGACGCTGCAGCAGCAGGAACAAAAACTGCGTCAGCAGGGTTCCTCAGCGGCTGATATTCAACAATGGCGTGAACAGCAATATGGCAAGGAGGCGGCTGAACGACTGGCAAAAGCCGATCAGCAGCAACAGCACTGGCAGCAGCGTTTGCAGGATTATCAGCAATACCGTGATTCGCTGGCCTTGCAGGGGTTGGCGAATCAGGACCGTGAGTTGCTGCTGAAAACATACCGCAGCCGGCACTTTTCTGAAGCAGAGCAAAAGCGTCTTAACGCCGCCTTAACTCTTCTGGCTGGCGAATAAGGCATCGGCCTGTTGCAGTAATTGCTGCAACGGGCTGAACAATGCCGGGACGGCCAGAATAATATTCTCTCCCACCAACTGTGGGTTTAATCCCTCCGCTACGGGATGAATGTGTCCAAATTGAACTCCGGCTTCGCGGGCAATTAATTGTGCGGCGGCAAAATCCCAGGGTTTGACCGTTTCGTAGTAACCATCCAGACGGCCACAGGCTACCCAGCAAATATCCAGCGCAGCGGAGCCCAGACGACGCACATCGGCACATTGTGTCAGTACCGCCTGCAAACGCTGCATCAGCTTTGGAATATCGTGTTTTTCATAAGGAAAGCCGGTGGCTATTAATGCACGGCGCATATCCTGTGTTGCGGCACACTGAATTGGCTGTTGATTCAGCCAAGCACCAAGGCCATTAATGGCACTGAATGTTTCGTTCAGAAACGGGTTATGCACAACAGCCACCTGCGCTTCCCCGTGGTGATAGTACGCAATGGAAATGGCCACTTGCGGGTGCAGGTGAGCGTAATTTACGGTGCCATCAATCGGGTCGATAATCCACAGATGCTCGCTGTCGGTCGGATTGTCCGGTGCCAGCTCTTCGGAAAGAATCTGATGTTGCGGAAAACGGGAGAGAATACCATCACGGATAATCTGGTCGGCGGCCACATCCGCCTGTGTGACCAGCTCGGTTCCCTGTTTAAACTGAATATCCAGCTGATGGCGCTGACGGGCAATTTCTTCCCCGGCCTGGCGGGCGAGCTGCAGGGCAACATCGTATAACGTTTGATTATCCACGGATGGGTCTCTCATCTGGTTTTTGGGTACGTATGTCAGCACTGATGATTAGATGTATTCCAGAGCACTTCGGAATGGCTCTGCGTCATACCGGAGAAATGTTTAGCCTAGTATTGCTGCAGCATTTTCTCTGCGGGCGGGCTTTGTTCCAGATAATTCTGGCGAAAAACAGCGGCCGGTACCGGCTTGCTGAAATAGTATCCCTGATAACTGTCACACGCCAGCGCCTGCAGCAGTGTCAGTTGCTGGTGGTTTTCCACACCTTCGGCGACCAGTTCAAGTTTCAGTGTTTTGGCCAGGGCAATAATGGCGCGGACAATGGCTTCGTCCTCCGGGTCGCTGTTGATTTCATTGATAAAAGCCCGGTCAATTTTCAGCTTACTGATCGGAAATTGTTTCAGATAGCTCAGTGACGAATAGCCGGTGCCGAAATCATCCATCGCAAAACGCACACCCAGCTTATTGATGTTATCCAGAATTCTTAAATTCTCCTGCACATTATCCAGCAGCAGGCTTTCGGTGATTTCCAGCTCCAGATATTTTGGATCAAGGCCGCTGATGTTTAATATTTCCTGGGTGCGCAGCACAAAAGCATCGTCCAGCTGGCGTACCGATACGTTAACCGAAATGGTCATATCCAGTGAAAACGTGTCATTCCATTCGCGGAACTGTTTGCAGGCTTCCATTAATGCCCAGTCACCAATCTCACGAATCAGCCCGGTTTCCTCGGCGATAGGAATAAAATCAGCCGGTGACACAACACCGGCACTTGGGTGTATCCAGCGGATTAATGCTTCTGCTCCCAATAACGTGTTATCAAACGTGTTGACCTGGGGTTGGTAGTACAGCTCAAACTCCTGATTTTTAACCGCACGGCGCAATTCATTTTCCAGGGTTAAGCGTGAATTCGCTTTTTGATTCATTTCTTCGGTATAAAACTGATAGCAGTTACCGCCACGGGATTTTGCCTGATACATCGCGGTATCGGCATTGCGCAGCAGTATATAAGACTCGCTGGAGTCATCCGGGCATACGCTGATGCCAATACTGCAACTGATTGAAAGTTTGTAGTGGTCAAGTTTATAGGTCTGGCTCACAGCTTTAATAATTTTGTCTGCCAGCTGCTCTATTTTCTTTGAATTTTCAGGATCGCTCACCATGACGATAAACTCATCGCCGCCTAAGCGGGCAATCATGTACTGAGGATCAATCAGATGACGTAAACGGTCGGCGACCAGTTTCAGCAAACGATCTCCGACCTGATGACCGAGAGAATCGTTAACCGTTTTAAAGCGATCCAAATCAATAAACAGCAGGGCAATTTTACCTTTATTGGGTTGCATGCGCTCAATGCTGTTAATCAGCTCGTCGTTAAAATAATAACGGTTGAAAAGTTCGGTCAGCGGATCGCGTGTGGCCAGGAACTCAACATGCTGTTGCGACAGCGTATGGTCGGTAATATCAATCAACAGCCCTTCAAGGCGATAAGGCTGTTGTGCATTAAACAGCACCTGGCCACGGTCCATAATCCATTTTAATTCATGCTGCAGAGTCTGAACCCGGTAGGTGATTTTATAAGGCGTCCGGCTGTTGCAGTGGCTGTCAATTTCCTGCAGGTATCTTTCCTGATCATCAGGGTGGATATGGGCAAGCAGGCTTTGGCGTCCGGCGCGATCGCTGTCTTCGTCAGCAATAATGCGCAGGTCGCCACTGGTAATAAAGTTCAGCAGGTGTTCGGGCAAACTGATTTGATAAATACTGCCCGGGATATTGCTCATCAGCATATTGATAACGTTTTCTTTCTCGCCTAATGCGCGGCTTTCCTGCGAATAGCGATGTTCTTTTTGCAGCGTATTGTTGAGAACGTAGCGGTAGAGCTGCCAGCTGCCAGCCAGCAATATGAGCAGGAATAACACAGGCCAGATAATATCTTCCAGCCACAGACTGAGCAGGGAGGCCATTGGCAGCGAAACCATTTGCAGCAGTTGCAGTTGTGGATCAAAGCTGACGACCCCTAAGCGTTTAATGCCATCGAATTCGGTTTTATTAGAAAAATAAGCAAGCGTGGTTTCGCGATAGACGTCCGTGCGCAGGTTGAGGTCGTCACGTTGTCGTTCGCTGACGTTCTTGCCCAGAATCTGCTGGCGGCTGACCGGCAATGGCGAGGCAATTAACAGTACGCCGTTACCGCTGATAATACGTTGCGCGGAATGCTCCAGACTGCCGGCGGCCTGCCATTGCAGACCATTACTGCTGGTTGATGTCAGCAGGCAAGCAATCAGCGCTGTCTGTTGCTGCTGCATTGGCATGCAATAGGGCAGATAGTGCCCTTTATTGATCTGTACGGTACTGACAAAACCCGCATGTTGCTGGTGTCGTAACAGGTTCAGATCATCGTTGCTGAGATCGGGTGGAGTCTGCTGCGGGTCGGCACTGTCAAAGGAGCTGGCGAGCAGCTGGCCGTCGCGATGGTAAAGAGCAAGGTGGCTGTGTTGCGGTCGTGGTTTTTGCTTTTGGCGTAACCACTGTAATCCATCAAAGTCTGTGCTGTGGTTTTGCAGGTCGGTTCTGAGATCAAGCAGCTGGTGCTGAAGTTGCTGCTGCAGCAGCCGCGTGTTGCTCTGCGCGACGGCAACCAGTGCTTCAAGCTGGGTCAGGGTGCGTTGGCGGTTGGTTTCCCAGCTGCCGAACAGGTAAAGCAGAAGCAGCACGGCAAACAGCAGCAGCCCCAGCAGCACGCGGATACGCTGTGGCGGCATGGCTTTCAGAGTGTGCGTGATGCGGTTGAACATAGTCTGTCCCTGATACCCTGAAGAGCCCGGGAAAATGCAGGCTGGCCCCTCAGAAACAGAGTATAGAAGTCAGTTACCGTTGCTGCTCAGGTGTGGCTCTAACCAATTGTTCAGTACCGCAAGCACTGCATCACGCATCAGCGGTTGCGCGGCGGCTGTCGGGTGAATACCGTCGGCCTGCATCAGCTCTGGTCTGGTGGTGATACCCTCCAGCAGAAAAGGCAGCAGCAGCGTGTTGTGTTGTGTCGCCAGTTGCGAAAATACGTCGCGGAAGGCACTGGCATATCGCGCCCCATAGTTAGGCGGAATCTGCATGCCCAGCAAGAGAACGTCGCTGTTTGCCTGATTGGAAAGCATGATCATACGTTGCAGGTTTTTTTCGATCACGCGTACCGGTATACCACGCAGGCCATCGTTGCCGCCCAGCTCTATGATCGTCAGATCGGGTTGATGCTGTTGCAGCAATGCGGGCAGACGTGTCAGGCCACCGCCAGTGGTGTCGCCACTGATGCTGGCATTCACTACCCGGGCACCGGGAACGCGTTGTTGCAGCGAATTCTGTAATAAAGCGACCCAGCCCTGTTGCACCGGCACGCCAAATCCGGCACTAATGCTGTCTCCGACAATCAGAATGAGTGGTTCTGCGCGCGCAGTCAGCGGCAGAGCCAGCAGTATTAACAACGGCAAAGGAAGAAGTACTTTGACGGACAGCGGCACAAACAGCCTGAGCAAGGCTCCTACAGAGGCTCGGCACATGACTGAAGCAGGCAGTAATAAAGCAGACACCGGTTTTTCTCTCCGAATTCAGCAGCTGGGCAAAGTGGTGGATACCGGCGCCCAGCGGCTGACCATCTTGCAGGCTGTGAATATTGAGATCAAGTCGGGTGAGAGCGTGGCCATTGTCGGTGCCTCCGGCAGCGGTAAATCAACCCTGCTGGGCATTATGGCCGGGCTGGATTTACCGACCACGGGCAGTGTGGAGCTACTGGGTCATGAACTGGGAACGCTGGATGAAGATCAGCGTGCGGCAGTGCGCGCTGAAGGCGTGAGTTTTGTGTTCCAGAACTTCCAGCTGCTGCCAGGCCTGACGGCATTAGAAAACGTGATGCTGCCGCTGGAGATCCGCGGTGTGCGTAATGCCCGTGACGAAGCCCGGCAACTGCTGACTCAGGTGGGTCTGGGCGAACGACAACTGCATTACCCGACGCAATTGTCCGGCGGCGAGCAGCAACGGGTTGCTATTGCCCGCGCCTTTGCCGGCAAGCCTGCGATTCTGTTTGCCGATGAACCGACCGGTAATCTCGACAGCAAAACCGGCGCGCAAATCGAAGACCTGTTGTTTGAGCTGAATCAGGCCGGCGGCACCACGCTGGTGCTGGTGACCCACGATGAACGTCTGGCGCAACGTTGCCAGCGCCGGGTGCACATGAACGCCGGTCGGCTGGAGGCGTTATGACGCTCTATCGCCAATGGCTGCTATCGCTGCGTCTGTTATTGCGCGAAGCGCGCAGTGGTGAGCTGACGTTAATTCTTGCGGCGCTGCTGATTGCCGTGACCTCTACCACCGCCATTGCGTTGTTCAGTGCCCGTCTTGATCTGGCCATGCAATCGCGTTCCAACGATTTACTCGGCGCCGATCTGCGCCTGCAATCGACCACGCCGATTGATTCTGCCTGGACGGAGCAGGCGCAGCAGCTGGGGCTGAAAACCAGCCAGACCCTGACCTTCCCTTCGGTGGTGTTGCATGGCGATGATATGTCGCTGGCGGCGATCAAAGCGGTGGATAAGGGCTATCCGCTGCGCGGTATTCTGCGCATCCGTGAGCAGGCCGCCGACAACGCCGCCGTCATCGCCGCAGCACAAGGCCCGGCGGCAGGTGAGGCCTGGGTGGAGCCGCGTTTGCTGGCATTGCTGAATGCGCAATTAGGCGATGAAGTTGAGCTGGGCACGACCCGGTTGCGCCTCAGTGCGGTGATTATTGAAGAAAGTGACCGTGGCGGAAATTTTTATAATCTGTCGCCGCGGCTGATGATGAACTGGGCCGATCTGGAAGCCAGCGGCTTAACCGCTGCCGGCAGCCGCCTGAAGTGGCGCTTGCTGTTACTCGGCGATGAGCAGGCACTGGCGCAGTTGCGTAACTTCCGCGATCTGGCGCCCAATCAGACATTTGAATCATTGGCCGACAGCAATCAGGCGATGGCCAACGCTCTCGATAAGGCGCGGCGTTATCTGGGCCTGGCGGCGATGCTGGCGGTGGTGCTGGCCAGTGTGGCGGTGGCGATCAGCGCCCAGCGCTATGCCAGTCGCCATTTTGATATCAGCGCGCTGATGCGTACCTTTGGTCTGGCGCGGGCACAGGTGTGGAATATCTACGCCTTACAGCTGTTGCAGCTGGGGCTGGTGGCGACGCTGGCCGGTCTGGCGCTGGCGGCTGGGCTGCAGGCGGGCTTGTTGGCGGTTCTGGGTGAACTGGTACCGCAGCCGTTACCGGCTGCACCCTGGTCGGCCTGGCTGCTGGGGGCCAGCAGCGGTGTGCTGACCTTGCTCGGTTTTGCCTTGCCTTATCTGCTGCCGCTGGCGCGGGTCACGCCGCTGCGGGTGCTGCGCCGTGAGTTGCAGCCGGTGCCGTTATCGGGCTGGTTGATTACCTCGCTGGCGTTAATCGCTTTGACCCTGCTGCTGTTCCTGTTTACCCATGATCTGCCGATGACGCTGGGCATGATGGGCGGTGGTAGTTTGCTGGTGGTGATTATTCTGCTGGTGCTGAATGGTCTGATTCTGCACTTGCGCCAGCGCCTGGCGCAGCACGATTTGCCGTTAATGTGGCGTTTTGCCTGGCAACATCTGAGCCGCAACAGTCGCCAGAGTGCCGGACAGATTCTCGCTTTTGCCCTGACCATGATGGTGATGCTGGTGATCGGCGCGCTGCGCAACGATCTGCTGGCCGACTGGCAGGCGAGCCTGCCGGACGATGCGCCCAATGTGTTCGCCATTAATATCCAGCCCTATGAAGTGGATGACTTCCGCCAGTCACTGCAGGACGCCGGGCTGGAAAGTCAGAAACTGTACCCGATGGTGCCCGGCCGCCTGTTGCGCATTAATGATGTCAGTGTGCAGGAGCTGGCGGTGGCCGATGACCCGGCAATTAACCGCGATCTGGCGCTGACGTCGGATCAGCAACTACCGGCCTCTAATGTCATTGAAGAGGGCAGCTGGCAAAGGCTGCTGGATGAGAGTGGGCAGGTATCGCTGGAGCAGCGTCTGGCCGGACGGCTGGGTGTCGGGCTGGGTGATACACTGGCATTCAGTGCCGCTGGGGTGGAATTCAGCGCGGTGGTGAGCAGTATCCGCAGTGTTGACTGGGGCACCATGACACCGAACTTTTACATGATGTTCTCCGCCGATGTGCTGGCGCAGTTGCCGGCTAACTACCTCACCAGTTTTTATGTGCCACCGGCATCTCAGGCGCAGCTGACGGCACTGATTCGTCAGTATCCGGGAATTACCCTGCTGGATATGCAGGTGGTGCTGGGCCAGGTACAGGCACTGCTCAGTCAGGTCAGTCTGGCGGTGGAGCTGATTCTGCTGTTTGTACTGGTGGCGGCGCTGCTGGTGATGCTGTCGTCGCTGGTGGCGGCGTTACCAGAGCGTCTGCGCGAAGGCGCGGTGTTGCGCACCTTAGGGGCTGGTACCGCGTTATTGCGTCGCGGTCATCTGGCGGAATTTGCTTTGCTCGGTTTTATTTCCTCGTTGCTGGCATTGCTCGGTGCCGAGGCGATCTGTTTTGGTCTGTACCGTGGCCTGCTGTCGCTGCCATACGATGGCCTGGGCTGGGTGTGGTTATGGCTGCCTCCTCTGGCGGCGGTCATGCTGGCGCTGCCGGGCATGTGGCTGATGCGGCGCACGGTAACGGTCGCCCCACTTAGGGTATTGCGTGAGTTGGTGGAGTGACAGGTCCTGATGTTATTATGTAACAATTCTGTTTTTGAGATCCTGTCATGATCCGTACCCACCTGATTACCGGTTTCCTCGGCGTTGGTAAAACAACGGCTATTCTGCACCTGCTGAAACAAAAGCCAGCTGATGAAAAGTGGGCGGTGCTGGTTAACGAGTTTGGCGAAGTCGGGGTCGACGGCGCCATCCTTGCCAGCCAGGGGGCGGTGGTGAAAGAAGTGCCCGGCGGCTGTTTGTGTTGTGTCTCCGGCCTGCCATTTCAGATTGGTCTGAATATGCTGATTGCGCGGGAAAAACCCGATGTGCTGCTGATTGAGCCAACCGGGCTGGGCCATCCGCGCAATATTCTGCAAACCCTGCGTAATGAACATTACCGCGATATTCTGCAACCGGGCGCCAGTCTGTGTGTGCTTGATCCGCGTCATCTCAGTGACCCGCGCTATCTGGATAATGACGTCTTTGCCGATCAGATTCAGCTCGCCGATGTGCTGGTGGCGAATAAAACGGATCTGGCAACAGACGCTGACCGCAACGCGTTTGAGCAATTACTGCAGCGCGCTGAGCCGGCGAAAACCGCCAGCGCCTGGGTAGTGAATGGTGAGATAGCGCTGGAATTATTAGCCGGTGGTACGCAATCGCAACGTCTGGCATTGCATCCCGATGCGCACGCGCATCAGCATGCCCGCGAGGATCTGGCACCGCAGAATGCGCTGGCAGAGGGTGAAAAGCTGCGCCTGCTGGAAAATCATGGCCAGGGTTATTACTCCGTTGGCTGGTTAATTAACGCAGGTTGGGTATTTTCGGCACGGGCTTTACGTGGCTGGCTGAACAGCCTCGATGTGCAACGCGCTAAAGGTATTATACTGACCGACGAAGGGTCGCTGGTGCTGAATATGCGCGATGGGGTATTAACCGAAATGCCAACGCGTATGCCGGATGAAAGCCGGCTGGAATTACTGCACACGCAGCCGTTAGAGTCTGCCGTGCTGCAACAGTCACTCCTGGCTTGCCGGGCAGAGTCATAAATTATTGATCAATAAAATCGCAGGCGTATGCAGTCTGTCGTCTGAATACGGAGAGTTGGTAGTGCGTCCTGTGCTTTTTCTATGTATGTCGATGATTGTTTTATTCAGCCCGCTGTTCAGTGCCAACAGTTATGCACTGACTCTGAATATTGCCGCCGAAGATGCCTGGCCACCATTTTCCGATGCGCAGGGTAATGGTTACTCCCGTGATCTGGCTCTGGCTGCTTTTGCGGTCAGCGGTGTCAGTCTGACGATTCAGGCCGTGCCTTATGCCCGTGCTTTAAATCTTACCCTGGCGGGAAAAGCCGATGGCTGTTGGAATGTCACTCGCCAGCCAAGCACCGAGGAACAGTATATTTTTGGCGAGCAACCATTATTTACTGCCTCGGCTTCTTATTATTTTAAAACCGGAAAAGAAAAAAACTGGCAAACTCCGGCGGATATTCCGGACGGAACTGCGCTGGCAATCATGAACGGTTACGAATACGGTGCCGAGTTTGAAAAGCACCGTCACCGACTTAAACTGATTGAAGTCTCCAAACAGCAACAAATGATTGCCATGCTGATCAGTGAACGCGTGGCCGGTGCCATCTTCTTTGACCGGGTATTCGATTACACCATGGCTGGCAGTCATTACGACCGTTCGCTGATTCGCCGTGGTCAGCAAAATCACACCAGTGATATTTACATTGCCTTCAGTCGCCAGAAACCGGAGGCCGATAAATATGCCCAATTACTGGATGAGGGTCTGAAAATACTGAAAGCAAATGGTGAATATCAACGCATTATGGACAGCCACTACGATCGCTGGTCAGAATAACGGCGCTGTCATATAACGCACATAAATCTGTCAATAATCCGTATCTTATCTGCAACACTTATTCTCTTTAATGCCCTGCTGAATCATCCATTTTTTACAGCAGGGAAATACGATGAAACCGCTTCTTACACTGACGCTTCTGGGCTTAAGCCTGAGCAGTCTGGCCGACAGCAGCGCGCTGTTAATCAACGAAGTCGATTCCGACAATTCAGGCACCGATACCGCAGAATTTATTGAACTTTACGATGGTGGTATTGGTAATACGGCGCTTGATGGTCATGTTGTTGTGCTGTTTAACGGCTCGAATGATCAGAGCTACCTGACCGTTGACCTTAACGGTAAAAGTACGGACGCTCAGGGCTATTTTGTCATTTGTGGTGATGCCGCTAATGTTGCCAACTGCGACCTGGATATTTCCCCTGACAACAACCTGATTCAGAACGGTGCCGATGCGGTGGCGTTGTATCAGGCTGTGGCGGCCGATTTCCCGAATAATACTGCGGTAACCACCACTAACCTGATCGATGCTCTGGTGTATGACACCAATGATAACGATGATTCAGGTCTGTTAGTGTTGCTGAATGCCGGTCAACCGCAGATGAATGAAAACGAAGGCGGCGATAAAGACAACCAATCGCTGCAGCGCTGTGAAAATGGTGCCGGAGGTGCCCGTAACAGCGCCGGTTTTATTACCGCAACGCCGACTCCGGGTGCTGCATCGGCCTGTAATGTGGTGGTTGAACCGGTACTTGGTAATTGTGGTGAAAGCAGTCAGGCGGAATTTCGTTTAATCAGTGCGGTGCAGGGCAACATTACTGATGTCAGCGCTGATGCCAGTCCGCTTCTGGGTGAAACGGTGATCGTCGAAGGTATCGTCACGCTGGATAAGCAGGGTGGTTTGCTGGCGAACGGCGACAGCTCTTATGAATACAGCGGCTTCTGGCTGCAGGAAGAAGACAGTGATGCCGATAACGATGCCATGACCTCTGAAGGTATTTTTATTTATGACTATAAAAATACCGTGAACAGCGGAGACAAAGTCCGGCTAATGGCAAAGGTTGCTGAATACCAGCAGGTAACGCAGCTGAAAAATGTGCAGGATCTGGTGATCTGTTCTTCCGCTAATGCCTTGCCGGCCGCGGTCCCAGTTACTTTACCGGTGACTAATCTGAATAAACTGGAAGCGCTGGAAGGCATGCGCATCAGCAGCTCGCAGAACCTGGTTGTCAGTGACCTGTTTGGTACCGGTTATGGTTTCGGTAATTATGGCCAGTTTGTTGTGTCATCGGCACTGCATTTCCAGAGTACCGAAATTGCTGTACCACAATCAGCAGAAGCTCAGGCGGTTATCGCTGCGCGCGCACTGGATGTGCTATTAATCGATGATGGTGTGTCGGCGGCGTATCCGGCATTTATTCCGTTTCCGGACGACAGTGGTTTCAGCGCGCTGAATCCTGTGCGTATCGGTGACAGCGTCAGCACCTTCGATGGTGTTATGCATGCTTATAAAAATAATTACACCGTAATTCCTTCTGCACTGAGCATTGATCCGACACATCCGCGTACGGCTGCACCCACGATTGCTGCCGATGCCAATCTGGTGATCGTTGGTATGAATGTTCTCAATTACTTTAATGGCGATGGTCAGGGTGGCGGTTTCCCAACCAGCCGTGGTGCTAAAACCTATGATGCATTCACCATGCAGAGCGATAAAATTGTCGCGGCGTTAACCGCTATGAATGCCGATATTATCGGTCTGATGGAAATCGAGAACGACGGTTTCGGTGAGTACAGCGCTATTCAGACACTGGTTAATGAACTGAATAAACAGCAGACGGCAGGTAATGAGTACAGCCTGATTAACCAGGGTGTCAGCAGCATTGGCAGCGATGCGATTACCGTAGGTTTGATTTACCGCCCCGGAAAAGTAACCGCCGTAGGTACCACCGCGATTCTCGACAGCAGCAATTCAGCCAAAGATGAAAATGATCAGCCATTATTTCTTGATACTAAAAACCGTCCGGCATTAATTCAGTCGTTCAGTATGAATGATGAAATCTTCACGGTTGCTGTTAATCACCTGAAATCCAAAGGCTCTGCCTGTAACGAAGACAATGAAGGCGCCGATGGTCAGGGCAACTGTAATCAGACCCGCAACCGCGCCGCGCAGGCATTAGTCCAGTATCTGGCAACCCAGCCTACCGGTGTCAGCAGCAATGCCCAGCTGGTGTTGGGTGATCTGAATGCTTACAGCAAAGAAGATCCGATTAATACGATTCTGGATGCCGGTTTCAGCAATCTGAAATACAGCGAAAAATCGACAGAAACTCAGCCTTATTCTTATTCCTTTGGTGGTTTTCTTGGCAGCCTGGACCATGCTCTGGCGACCGCAGATTTTTATGCCCATGTGGTCAGTGTTGATGCCTGGCATATCAACTCGGTAGAAGACAGTCTGATGGATTATGAGACTGAAGCAACGGGTCAGGATTACGACTCCATCGATAATTACGCCAATGCTGATGCTTACCGCTCATCCGACCATGATCCGATTGTGGTTGCCCTGCGTATTGATGAGAAAACGCCAGAGCCTCAGCCAGAACCCGAGCCTCAGCCAGAACCTGCACCGGGAAATCCGGATAACGGCTCAGATAACGGAAACAATAATAATAACGACGATAACAACGGTGGCCCATTGCACCCGTTGAGTTTGCTGGTGCTGGCATTGACTGCCGCATTGCGTCGTCGTGCCTGAGGGCGAAAACGGATAAACATAAGCAACACGGACGTGATAAAAAATCAGCCCCGCCAGTGAACACTGGTGGGGCTTTTTTAATGTGACCGATTAAAACTCTTGTGTTGCCTGAAGCTGTCGCTCCAGAGTTTCCAGGGCGCGTAATAAGTCACCGGAAACACTGGTCAGCAGTGTGGCTTTCAACTGTATTTCTGCGGCTCTTTTACTATCGCCTTTGCCTGTCGGGTCCAGAATACGTTGCCAGAGCGATGGTTTTTCACTGCGCTTCAGCAGGCTGAATAAGTCGAGGCAAACCTGATGCAGTTGTTTGTGTGGGATTTCTATTGCGCGGAATTCCGGCAGGGTACGTAAGGCCTGGCCAGCGCCATAATACCAACGTCCGAACTGACATTCGTCATGTTCCAGCGGCAGCTGGCCCTCTTCGATATCGTGGCCGGAGAGCAGTGCCTGAGCGTAGGCGCGCCAGCGCAGGTGTGCGGTTTTGGCGCGGCCAATCTGCTGCAGAAATTTTTCTCTGTCGGTATGGCTGATATTAATATTGGCAATAAAGGGCATAAGCATCAGACACAATAATGGATAACTTCAGCCTAGCAATAAATGGCAAAAGTGCCGTATGCCTGCTTTAAAGCGCTAACCTTGGGCACCTCTGAATACGTCAGTGCCCGCTGCGGCCTACTGAAAACGTTCACATTATTCAGCGGTGCCCTCGAGTAAGTGCATCCTTGCTTACCCTCAGTCCATTTCGGTACGAGCAATCCGGTGCTCGTTTTAATCATCAGCTCAGGTAACGATTGGCGAGCGTAAATTCATGCACAATCAGATTCAGATGCGTGCAGCGTTCCGGTTTAGTGCGGTACAAATGCTGCAGCGCAAAAAAAGGTTGGTACAGATAATCCAGACACTGACGCCGCCAATGGTTGCTGGCATCGGTGTTAAACGTTGCATCACGCAAGGTGTTATACAGACGCGTCAGCCAGCTTTCCTGTAACGGTTGCAGATGGCGCTCACCGGCGCGGCAGGCCAGTTCCAGCCCCAAATCCAGATATTCATTCAGCCATTCCGGGTGCAGCTCGCAACCCTGGTGCGAGCGTATCTGCAGCTCCAGCTGTGCGAGTCGTTGCTGCTCATGCATTGGCACCAGGCTGCCGCCTTGCGTGGCCGGAGCCGAACGAAACTGCCGTGGACGGATAACCCGCCCGCCCGCTGCGGGCTGCGCAGAACAGAAAGCAGATTCGCAGTATGAATGAGGCATGGCGGACTCCTTGGTAAGTGCAGGCAAATTAATCTAATGATAATAATTATCATTTGCAAGCTTTTCATGGAATCTTGATTTGTCGCAGGCATGGCCGTCAACGGCATCCATAGGCTGGCTGTCATCATTCCGCTATAATCCGCGCCGCGCTGGCCTCCACCCTTGTTCATTGCCGCCAGCGTGCCGATGGGGAGTATGCTGAGTGGCTGCAACACAGGTTCTGATCGTTTTTAATCCGGTTTCCGGCTCCGGTAATCGCCGCATTGTTGAAGCTGTACAGCAGGCGCTGAGCAACCGTGGTTGTGATGTCAGTCTGTATCCGACTCAGAGTGCCGGTGATGCAACCCGTTATCTGGCAGCGTATGAAGGCCAGCTCGATGTTGTGGCGGTGGCCGGTGGCGATGGCACGATCAATGAAGTTGTGAACGGTCTGCGTGAGCGCGACAATCAAAGCTACCGCCTGGCTTTAATTCCGACCGGAACCGTGAATGTTCTGGCGGCTGAACTGGGCATTGGCAAAACACCGGAAGGCATCGCCGATATTATTCTGCAGGGACGCGAAAAGCCGATTTATCTGGGATCAGTAAATGACCGCCGCTTTGTTTTAATGGCAGGAATCGGTTACGACGCCTGGGTGGTGGATAACGTCGATCTGGCGTTAAAAAAGAAAGTCGGCAAGCTGGCGTATGTATTGTCGATGCTTAAACAGCTGCGCCACTTCGGTAAAAAAACCTATCAGCTGACGGTGGATGGCGAACGCTATCAGGCCAATTCTGTGGTGATTACCAATGGCCGTTATTATGCCGGATCTTTTGTCCTGTCGCGTCAGGCGGATTTAAGCAAGCCTACCACGCAGGTATTGATGATATCCGGCAACAGCCCGCTGAAATTTATCGGCATTTTGCTGGGGCTGCCCTTGGGGATTATGGAAAAAATGCCGGGCATGAAATCTGTTGCTGCCCGTCATGTGCAGATTGAATTACTGAATGCCGGTACCGAACGCGAACCGGTTCAGGCTGATGGCGATTCACTGGCCGAGCTGCCGCTGAATCTGCAGATGGAAGACAGCCCGGTACGTTTGCTGGTTCCCTGAGTTAAGGCATCGCTGAATAATTCTGCGCTGCCTTAACTTTTTTAAACCCAGTCGAAGGGTTTTTCTTCATCGCGGATTAACTTAATCCAGCCTGGTTCATCACTTTGAGCCGATTCCTGCCAGCCACTGTCAGAGCAGCGTACTTCGCTGCCCAGTGCGGCATGGGCGGCACGGCCACAGTCGAGGTCGGTTGCCCAGGGGGTCAGGTTCTGTTTAAACCACAGGCTGGCAAAGTTTTTCTCGGCATTTTCATTCAGGAAAATGTCCATACTGCTGCCATCTATCTGTGCTTGCCAGTGGTGGCTTCCGGCGTTTTCTTTCAGGGTTTGCAGTGGCTGTTGCAGTGCATCCTGCAGCCATTGACGTACAGCCACTGGCTCAGCTTTCATGATGTAAATTTCAATGTCGGGGAAGTGTTCAGTCATTTTTCCGGGTCAGCCTTATGATGCGCAGAATGCTCAGCGCAATATAACCGAGAGCGGCGCTCAGAGCACCCATTGCCGCGAGGATCAGACCTGCCAGGCTGACAATCTCCTGCGCCAAAGAAGGTAACAGGTATTTCTGTGCCATCAATATAATGCCCAGCCCGGCGAAAAAAGCCGCAGCACCGAATACGAATAAACGCAGGTTTTCCCGATCCTGTTCAGCCCTTTTTTGCAGCCATTGCAGCAGTGCTGTGGCCTTCTTGCTTGCCATACATCATCCCCACCTTCTGTCCGACGGGCAGAGCATAGCAAAAGCCAGACCCTGGTGTGAGCTGGCATTACTTTGCAAAGGCTTTGTTGCGAATAAATATCATTTGTGTTTATTATCTAAAAGATAATGATTCTCAACTGAGGTTTGTATGGCGCGCTGTCTGGTCCCCGGAGCAACAACAGGAGCAACAACAGGGTCAACAACAGGAGCAGGAACAAGAACGGAATACAGCCGTCTGTCGCTGCCGCAGTTTGCACTCTGTGGCTGCCTGTACCTGTTGTTTCCTGCCGCTTATGCCGCCGGAACGTCCTCCACCGCGGTGTTTAATCTCAGCGATGTGGTGGTGTCCGGCAGCCGCAGCGAACGGCCGCTGGCCGATACGCCGGTGCGTACCCAGATTCTCGATCAGGCCACCATTCAGCGTCTGCACAGTCGTGACCTGCGCGATGCGCTGCGCATTATGCCCGGTGTGCAACTGCGTGAGATCCACGGCAAAAGCGGCGAAGAAGTCTATCTGCAGGGCTTTAATGGTGACCGCGTACTCATTCTGGTCGACGGTCTGCCGGTATCGGCCAGTACGGGGTCAACGGTGGATACCTCGCAGCTGGCGATGCTGGATATCGAACATATTGAAATCGTGCCCGGCGCGGCTTCGGCCTTGTATGGCAGTGCGGCCATGGGCGGCGTTATTAATGTGATTACCCGTAAACACCAGAATTCAGATCAGCGCTTAAGTGGCCATGCCTCACTGGATTCAGGCAGTTACGGTTCGCGTCAGCTGGATGAAAGTAAGGTATCCGGTGAGCAGCATCTGAATGCCAGTGTGACTCAGATATTGGGACAGAGTGAGCTGCGCCTGGGTATTGATCAGCGTTATTCCTCCGGTTACGACCTCAATCCGGACAGCTGGAGCAGCGATGGTTTCAGCGGCTCGAAAACGAATATCAGCGCCATGCTGGCACGGAATTTTGCTGACAGTCAGTGGCGATTAAATACCGAACGTTTTGAAGAAGACAGCGAAACCCGTCGTGCCGGAACCAGCGGCAGCGATGGTATTAAGCGCGAATTATTACAGCGTAACCGTCTGGCGCTGCAGGGCGAATGGCAGAGCCGTATTGGTCAGTGGCAGCTGCAGGCTTTGCATGAACAACAAAATGACCAGTCGGACCAGCTGAATAACGACAGCGATATCCCGGCCGGTAATTTATGGCGTGACACCCAATACCAGCAGCAGAAAGCCGCGTTACAGTGGCAGTACAGCCTGGATTCGGCACTGGGATATGGCGCAGAAATGGTGGCCGGGGTTGAAGGTTTCCGTGAATCCATGGAGCAGGATAAAAATGAAATTAAACTCACCGATGAAGGTCTTGGGGAAAATGATCAGGTCAGCCAGCGGCCAGACGGTACCTATTATGTCAGTACCAATGAAGTACCCTATGCGCAGCGTAACAGCCGCGAATTTTTCACCCAGCTGATTATTCCTCTGGGTATTAATGGCGATGTTTCCACCGGAGGTCGCTGGCAGAACGATAGTGACTTTGGAAAATTTTTCTCACCAACAATCAGTGTCAGACAAAATTTCCAGTGGCATGACCTGCAATTTCAATGGCGGCAATCCGCCGGTTTGGGTTATCGCGTACCGAATTTAAAAAACCGCTATTTTATTTTTGACCACAGCGTCAACGGCTACAAAGTTCTGGGCAGCGAAGACTTAACCCCGGAAAAATCCCGCAGTTTACAGATGTCATTTTCCCTGACCGATAACGAACATTTTCATGCCGAACTGGCGCTGTTTAATAACCGCATTCAGGATTTAATCGAGGCGCAGGACTCCGGCGAAACTGAAGATGGTGGTCGTGTAGCGATTTATCGTTACGCCAACTTTGCTAATGCCCTGACCCGTGGTTATGACCTGAGCCTGCAATGGCAATTACTGCCGGGGCTGCAGCAGCGTCTGTCATTTGGTTATCTCGATGCCCGCGATCTGGATCTGGATACGCCGCTGATTAACCGTGCCCGTCATCACGCTAAAGCCCTGTGGCTGTGGGATATCAGCCATCGTTTGCAATTAACGCTGAGCGGTGAATATCAGGGTGAGCACATCAGCAGTATCAGTGAGGCAGACAGCGGCAGCAGCCAGCTGAATGTCAGCCCGGCGTACAGCCGCTGGGATATTAAAGGCAGCTGGCTTTTAACCCCCCGCACCAGTGTCTACGGCGGTGTGAATAATCTGTTCGATACCGTACGTGACAGTGCCGATGCCTACGATCGTCGTCCGGTGTTTGGCCGCATGCCTTATGCCGGCCTCTCTTATCAGTTTTAACCATCCCTAACTAAGGAAAAGAAGATGAAATCATCAGGATTAATATCATTTAAACGTCTCATGCTGCCACTGGCGACAGGCAGCGCTTTATTACTGAGCGGTTGTGGCGGTGACGATAATGACAGCAGCAATGACACTGCGGATAACGAAGAATTTTCCAGCCTGAAAATTAACGCCGCCAGTTATACCGACTGGCAGTACGTTAATCTGAGTAGTGGCGAACTGGTAACTTTAACCACTGAGCAGGCTGCCACTTCAACCGACTGGCATATTGCTTTGCGCCGTACCGAAGTAAAAATTAACGGCGGCGTTTCCGGCAACGGTAATGGTAAAGGTGCCCTCGCAGCGACTCCCGATGGTTTATACGATGCAGAAGGTAATGCCGTTGCTTCGGTATTTACCAATGCCGATGCGGACATTCAGGCTCAGGCATTAAGCGCGGAATATAATCTGGCGGACCTGACGTTTAAAGCCGACCGCTATGTTCCGGCGATTCAGGATTGGTATATCTATAACCCGACCACCCATCAGATCAGCGCCAACAACGCTAATGGCTGGTTATTGCGCCACGCCGATGGCACTACCTACAGCAAGTTTGTTCTTGATGCGGTGAGCTACAGCGAAATTACGGTGCGTTATGAAACTCAGGCAACGGATACCACGCAGTTTGCCGGTGGTGAAAAAACACTGACTGCCGCTGTTGCAGACGGCAGCACAGAACTCTGTCTGGATTTTGATGCTCAGGCTGCGGCAGATTGCGGCGGTGCCGACTGGGATCTGCGTTATGAAATAAACCTTGCCGCACGGGCAATTAATTTATGGAGTAACGGTGGTGTTTATGGTGATGGTAATGGCGCCGCCTTTGGTGCCATCGCCGCCACTGAACTGGCGGGCTATACCAGTGCCACCATGGTCGACAGTACCAGTATTGCTGCTCATTACAGTGCTGATTCTGCCAGCAGTATTTTCAGCGATTCCAGCTGGTACGCTTACAACCTGAGTGGCTCCCATAAACTCTGGCCAAATTTCCGCACTTATATCGTCGATGCTGACAGCAATACTGAGAACAGCGACAAGTTCGCTGTACAGATCAGTAACTACTACAGCCTGGGCGGCTCAGGCAGCCCGGAAATCCGCTTTAAGAAAATCACCCAGTAAACTCTGCCGGAGACAAATTATGACAACAGCAACTATTCATTCGGTATCGGCCAGCAGTACAGCTGCGGATATTGTTCAGTTCTTTTCTGATCTTGCCCGGCGCTGGCAGGAGCTGCGTGAAAAAAACGAAAAGCTGCGTATACGTAATGCCGCCGAACAACTGGGCGTCAGTGAAGCTGAATTGCTGGCTACCCGTGTCGGTAATGGTGTAACGCGCCTGAATAATGATTTTAAAAAACTGTTCACCGAGGTGGAGGGCTTAGGCAGCGTCATGGCGCTGACCCGTAACGACGCCATGGTGCACGAAAAAACCGGCCAATATAAAGACCTGAGTATTCACGGCAATATGGGGCTGGCGCTGGGCGTGATTGATCTGCGTATTTTCTTTAACCGTTTTGTTTATGGCTTTGCGGTACAGGAAGGTGCAGGAGAAAATATGCGCAATAGCCTGCAGTTCTTTAATGCTCAGGGCGAAGCCGTGCATAAAATTTATGCCAACAGCAATACCGATATGCAGGCCTTCCGTAATCTGGTGGAGCGTTATCGTGCCGCCGAGCAAAGCGCATTTATCGTGCTGGATAATCACCAGCCGGACGCTGCTCAGGCGGAAGATAGCCAGGCGGCAGATAACCAGGCGGCAGATAACCAGGCGAAAGACAGCAACCCATTATTGCAGTCACCAGAAGCGCTCAATGTTCAGCAACTGCGTAAAGACTGGAGCGAACTGAAAGATGTGCATCATTTTCAGGCGATGCTGAAAAAACATCAGCTGGAACGCATTCCGGCCTACCGGGCTATCGGTGCCGATTACGCCCAGCAGCTGGATAAGCAGGCCTTTGAAGATGCACTGCTGCAGGCCGCGGCCAGCGAGCTGCCGATTATGGTGTTTGTCGGCAGTGAAGGCATGGTGCAGATTCACACCGGCCCGGTTAAAACACTGCTGCGTACCGGCCCCTGGTTTAATGTACTCGACCCGGATTTTAATCTGCACGCCAACACTCAACTATTGGATCAGGTCTGGCTGGTGCGTAAACCCACAACGGATGGCGTTGTCAGTGCTCTGGAAATGTTTGATGCCGAAGGCCGGCAGGTGGCTCTGTTATTTGGTGAACGAAAACCCGGAAAACCAGAGCTTGAAGGCTGGCGCGAATTATTAAATAAATTACTGGCTAAGCATGCTCTGGCTGTTAAATCAGATGCAGATGTTGTTCAGTACGTGGCCGGTGGAGAATAAGGATGCGTTATTTTATTCAACTCCGCAGAATCGCGGTATTTACCGCAGGGCTGTTCTCGTTTGCCTTGTTCAGTTCTGCAGTATCTTCTGCCGAGCGGGTGGTCAGCATTGATGGCTCGCTGACTGAAATTATTTACGCACTTCAGGCGGAAAACTCGTTGGTTGCAGTCGATACCACCAGTCGTTATCCGCAAGCGGCGACAAAGCTGCCGGATGTCGGCTATATGCGACAGTTATCGGCGGAAGGCATTCTGGCATTGTCGCCAACACTGGTGCTGGCCAGCACCGATGCCGGACCGGACAGCGTGTTTGAGCAGTTGCAGCAGGCGGGTGTGCGTGTTGTGCGTATCCGTAATGATTACTCCGTCGACGGCGTACTGAATAAAATACAGGCTGTAGCTGACGCACTTAATAAACCGGAGGCAGGATGCGCACTGGCGGGCAGTATTAAACAGCAGGCCGATGCAGCACTGGCCAGTATTCCTGCCGATGCCGCACCGCCGGCGACGTTATTTATTCTCGGTGCCGGTAATCGCGGGTTAATGGCTGCAGGCAGTAAAACCCAGGCCGATGCCATGCTGGCATTATTAAATGCGCGCAACGTTATGGCTTATAACGGCTATAAACCCGTCAGTGCGGAAGCGGTGTTACAGGCCGGGCCAGAGGTTGTATTAATTGCCAATACTGAAGCCGTGGCGAATAACTCGCAGACGCAGAGTGCCGCATTAAGCACGCAGTTGGCGATGACACCGGCCTTCAGCCAGCAGCGTATTCATACGCTGGATACTTCACTGGTGTTGGGTTTTGGTCCGCGTATTGGCAGCGCTTTAGAGCAATTAGCGGCGTTACTGTATCCGTCCGCCGTACAGACATTATCCTCTGCGGAGCAACCCTGATGCCCGGCGCGGTAATACGTTTGCAAGGGCCGCGCCTGGCGCTGTTGCAGTTTGCTGCAGTGCGTCAGGTGCTGTTATTTTTTGCGGCGGCCGGGCTGTTGATGCTACTGATTTTATTGTCGCTGCGTACCGGCCCGGTCGAACTGAATAATACCCAGGTACTGCAGTCATTATGGAATGCCATCACCTTTGCCGATATTCAGGGACAGAGTGATTGGGTGGTGCGTGAATTACGCCTGCCGCGTACTCTTTTAGCGGTGCTGGTTGGAGCTGGCCTGGCCGCCGCCGGTGCCGTTACACAAGGGGTTTTCCGTAATCCACTGGCCGACCCCGGATTAATTGGTGTCGCCAGTGGCGCCGCGCTGGCGGCGGTTGCGGTGATTGTTTTAAAAGATTCGCTGCTGGCTTTCTGGGTCGCGATTATGGGGCCGCTGGCGTTGCCGATTGCCGCCTTTATCGGTGGCTTAGCCGTTACTCTGGTGATCTATCGTTTAGGTACCCGCAACGGTCAGACGCAGGTAGCGACGCTGCTATTGGCGGGTGTGGCCATTAACGTATTAACCGGTGCATTAACCGGCATTCTTACCTATATGGCCGACGATCAGGCGTTGCGCTCCATGACCTTCTGGTCAATGGGCAGTCTGGCTCATGGCCGCTGGCCGGAAATTGCCGCTCTCAGTGTTTGTATTATTTTGCCCTTATGTTTTCTGCCGCGCTTTGCCCGCTTATTAAATGCGTTATTGCTGGGCGAAGCGGTAGCAACCCACCTTGGTTATCGCGTGCAGCAGGCCAAGCTTTGGTTAATTACCGCAGCGGCTTTAATGGTCGGTGCCGGTGTCGCGGTGGCCGGTATGATTGGTTTTATTGGTTTGGTGGTGCCGCATTTATTGCGCCTGTTAATCGGGCCGGACCACCGCGCGTTATTACCGGCCTCTGTCTTACTGGGGGCATCGTTGTTATTGATTGCCGATATGATCGCGCGCACCTGGCTGTCACCGGCTGATTTACCGGTGGGCCTGGTCATGGCCGTGATTGGCGGGCCGGTATTTTTAAGCCTGTTGCTGCAACAGGTAAAACACAGTCGTGGATAAGCCATTGGCAGATACGATCAGGCACAAACAGGAGTCCCTATGCTGAATGTTAAACACCTTAGTGTCCGTATTGGTGGTGGCTTTAATCGTCCCGGAAAAAATCTGCTGACCAATATTAATCTGCATCTGGGACACGGCGAAAAATTAGCCGTGCTGGGCGCTAACGGGGCGGGTAAATCCACGCTGTTAAAATGCCTTTGCGGTGAACTCAGTGATTATCAGGGCGATATTATTCTGGATCATTTATCGCTTAAATTCTGGCAGGGTGCAGAGCGCGCGCGGCAGATGGCGGTGATGCCGCAAAAAGTTGAACTGGCCTTTCCGTTCCGCGTTGATCAGGTCGTGGCACTGGGTCGAGCGCCCCACGGTGATGAAAATCAAAGCACCGCATTGCAACGCGCAGCCATGCAGTGTGCCGATGTCTGGCATCTGCGCCAGCGCAGTTACTCCGGTTTATCCGGTGGTGAGCAGCAGCGGGTGCAGTTAGCGCGGGTGCTGGCGCAGATCTGGCTGGCAGAACGTAATGAGCAGGGGCAGGAGCTGCCACGTTATTTATTGCTCGACGAATGCACCTCGGCTCTCGATCCTGCGCATCAGCACAGCATTATGCAGCGCGTCGGTGAGTTTGCCGGACGCGGCGTGGCCGTGTTGGCGGTGATGCACGACATCAGCCTGGCGGCTTCCTGGGCTGACCGGGTGTTGATACTGCGCCATGGCGAAGTGCTGGCCTGTGGCGGGGTAGAGCTGCTGGCTGATGCGCAATTGCTGGCGACTGCTTATGCATTGGAGGCTCCGTTAGCGCAGCGTTATGCCCAGCAAAATCTCGGCTGGATGCAGGCCTGATACAGACCGTTCGCCAGCGGCGGCTAAAGTCGGGGTGACCTTTTATCCGCTTTCTGATAAAAAACTTAACTGCATAAATACAATAAACTGAAGTTGAGGTTTTGATGAGCAGTATCTGGTTTGCCACCCCCGACATCGCGGATATGAACCGCCAGATGGAAAATACCGCCTGCAGCAATTTAGGTATCGTAATCACCGAAGCCGGTGACGATTATGTCGTGGGTACTATGCCCGCCGATGAGCGTACCTTTCAGCCGGTTGGGCTGGTGCATGGCGGCGCAAATGTTTTGTTTGCCGAAACGCTGGGCAGCATGGCGGCGAATCTGTGTCTGGATAACAGTAAAGAATATGCGGTGGGGCAGGAGATTAATGCCAACCATCTGCGTGGTGTGCGCTCCGGTGAGTTAACCGGTATCGCTAAACTGGTGCATAAAGGCCGCAGCTCTCAGGTGTGGGAAATCCGCATTAATAATGCTGAAGGTAAGCTGAGCTGTATTTCACGCCTGACCATGGCGGTGGTTGCTGCGCAGTAAGCAGGTCATTGCAGAGCGATACAGGTTATCGTATCGCGCTGCTTCTTTGCCGGATCAGAGTGTTATTGTGCTTCTGGCTGCCACTCTTCTGCGGCTTGAATCCGCTCTAACGTATCCGGGTGTGAACTCAGGTACTCCATCACATCGCGGGCACGTTCTCCGTCGTTCTGCTCATCACCTTCATTGCTGTGATTATGTAAGTGCTCTTCGCTGACACCATGGGACGTCATTAATGCCCGCATCGCATTGGCAAAATCGAGTGGTGAATGGCCGATTTTATGCAACTGGGTGTAGGCGAAAGCATCGGCTTCGCGTTCCATATCGCGTGAAAACGCACTCTGCAATAAACTGCTGCCAACCCCGAGAATCATTTCACCGGCACCGTCGATATCGCCGAACATCATGGCAAACATCATCGTGGTTGCCGTGGCCTGAGCCAGCATTTTTAAACTGTGTTTATGTTCAACATGGCCGATTTCGTGCAGGAGCACGGCATTGAGTTGTTCCGGATGATCCTGCATTAATTCAACAATATCGTCGGTCAGGATGACGCTGCCATCGGGCAGAGCAAGAGCATTGGCACCGATGCTGCTGGCACGGAAATATAAGCGGTATTTTTCCTGCGGCAGTGTCAGACGCTGCAATATGCTATGCCATTCGTCGGTGATTTTTTCCTGCTGTGCGCGGCTGACCTGAGTGGGTTCCATATAAAGGCGATCAAGCAGGTCGAGGGTTTGCTCGCCCAGTTCGGTTGCCACAAACTCCGGTAAATACTGCACACTGGCACCAGCGGCACTGGGAATAACTTTGTATACCATTAACCAAACAAAGCCGGGCACTAAAATAACGGCAGCCAGCACCGTCAGCCAATGAGCTTCAAGCCAGGCGGGTAAACGCTGTGCTGTGGAGAGTCCGGGCCAGCGGTAAGAGGCATCGTTGGGAATAAAACGCGCACCATCGGCAAAGATTAATTCGGCGGGCAGGCCGGGAATAATGTCGCCATAGCGCATATCCTGCGCATTGCTGTAATGCAGTGGGCGTTGGTCGTTGGCGGCGATAATCTGCACGCTGCCATTATCATTAATACGGGCAACGGCCGGGTGTGCTTCTGCACGACCGGCCATCTGGAAGGTGCCCGCAATGGGTAAACTATCGGTTGCCATGCGGGCTTCTCCTTTTCAGTTTGCTGATCAGGTCAGTGACAAATCAGCATCAAACAGACCGGCGGCTTCTTCGCCAAAGGCCGAGTATTTATCATCAACGGTATTCACCAGATGATCGGCAGCTGGCTGCAGATTAACCAGCGTGGCTTCTGCCAGAAACGCATTTTTACGGATTTGGGTTACCGGATAAGCCAGACCCAGAGTAAAAATCAGCAGCAGCGAGTTAGACAGCATCAGCCAGATATACGGCTTCACTTCTACGCTGGAATTAAATGACGCGACGCCATCGATGCTCAGGTTGTTCATCACATGGTTGCGGATCATGCTCTGATAAACCGCTGCAACAACGTAACCGAAGATAAAATAGCTGGCGATAATAATCACCATGCCGCCCAGTGCAGCAGGGTTGCCAGCGCTGATCGCGGTGATCACGCCGCTACCAAAAATGCCCAGACCAATAAAATACAGAATAGCCAGACCAATACACACCAGAATGGCTTTGTAGTAGTAGCCAGCCGACGAGTTCAGGGTGAAGTTATGGCCACCGAAGCTGACAGAGTCATGAATATATTTCTGCAGACGCTGAATCACCCACGGCATAGCCAGACCAAAGGTCAGAGCGCCGAGTGCAGGTAAAACAATAAAATGCAGCAGTACGCCGCCGTAGTTGGCATCAAAGGAAAAACGCACATTGCGGTAGGCGGTCATACGCAGAGTAAAACGCAGCCCCTGAATTAACAGCCAGGGTAATGCGACCAGTAACAGCAGCATTAATACCAGGTTGGCAATCGGATGCAGGCTGGAAATAATCACGTACAAACCAAAAACAATCACCGCCATAATACGGCCGCGCAGAATTTGCAGAGGGGTTGCCAGGAACTGTAAACGGTGGCCTTCAATCTGAGTGTGGCCATACAGGTATTGAGTGTTACGCACTTTGGCCCAGGCACTGTAGATGCCCAGTGTGAGAATGCTGAGCAGCATATTCACCAGCCAGATTTTCAGATACTCGCCTTTTTTACCGGAAAAAATAACCGGCAGAGTGCGGGTTTCGCCAGCATTGCTGTTGGCGGGGGAAACAGATGGATTCATCTGGATACGTCCTTGTTAAATTGGGCCGCAATTTATAACGAAATCAACGAGGCGCTGCAATGCCGCCAGGCCCTGATCTGGTATCTGTATAAAGGTTTTTTGTAACAGTTCACACATATTGCTTATTCAGAAGCTTTTAAGGCCTGTTGATTGAATGTCAGCAGGCCGCAGAGGATTGCGTGCTATGACAGCGGATACATCAGTGCCTGACGAATCAGATTGCGTTTGGACAAATTATAACCAGTGATTTTAGCCATCCAATCTTCCGGCCCGAGCATTTTGACCACAATCTCATCGGCATTCATGCCCTGTTGCTGCAGCTGTTGCGCCTGTTCACACATCCGGTAAAGGTTGTCGCGTTTTTCCTGCAGCGCGGTTTTACCGTCTTCAACAATGCCCCGGTGTGGACAAAACAGCGTGGTAAAGTCGAGCGCCAGCAGTTTATCCAGGCTGTTGATCAGATCACCCAGATGCTCATCAATGCGCAGATATTTCAGCGATTTGGAAATATACATATCGCCGCTGAATAAATATTTTTGTTGCGGCATAAACAGGCAGGTTAAATCTTTGGCGTGGCCAGGAGTGTGTACCGGCACCACCGGACTGCCGTCTGTGAGGGTCAGGTTATCGTGCAATGCCTGGGTCGCCACCGGGCGCGGACTGCCCCAGATTACTTTCTGTAATAATGGGGTGCGATAACCGCGTGCCAGTTTTTCCTGCCCCTGAACCGGTGCATGGGGCAGCACGCCGGTCAGCTTGCTGATACGGCGGGCGTTACCGCTGTGGTCTTCATGATGGTGAGTAATCAACAACTGGCGCAGCGGCGTGTGTTGCTGGCTGCGCTCCAGTACCTGCTTTACTTCGCGCCATTGATTGGACGGGCCGGTATCAATCAGCGTGTCGCCCATGCGATAAACAATAAAGGTGGTATTAATGCCCAGATTAAAACGACCAACACGGGTGCCGAGGACGGAATGCTCACCATTGTCGAAACGGTATTCTTTGCGTATGGGCATTATATGCTCCGTTATTGATTTTGGGTTGCAGTATGGATTTAAAACCGACCGGGGTTAATAGCCTTATGGCGCAGTCTTTATGGCAAAAATGCCAGCCTCTGCCCGCTTGTGGTTGATGTCGGATATTCGCTTCTGCAGGAGCTGGCCTTCAACAGGCGCTTCCTTCGACGCGTTCTCTCTAGCCTGTAACGCTATGACGGAGCCGGGTCTTTTTCAGGGCGCTTGTCCAGTGTGGTGACCTGGAATGGTGACCTGGAGTGATGACGCTTGGCGTGGCGGCCTGTGCTTTGCGGACAATATCCCACGCCAAAGAGCAAAGGGGCTGACACAAATCCACCCACCGTTCTGCCGTTATCGTGTGCCAGGCCAGATACGACGCGGCTCGGGCTGCGCGATTCAATATCTGTCGTCGGGCTGTTTGGGTGTCCCTCAAAATTGACGAGCTATTCCGCTTTGGGTAGTCTGCATTAAAACTGAATAGCTCATCAGGTTTGATCTGAAGCATAAGAGCATTCCGCATTGACCGCCAAGCCGCCCAAGGGCCAGGAACAATAATAATGAATAAAACACACTGGGATACCATCATCATCGGCGCTGGCGTCAGCGGTATCGGTGCTGCGATTAAGCTTTTGGAGCAGGGCTTCAGCGATTTTCTGATTCTGGAAAAATACCCGGATCTGGGCGGTTGCTGGCGCGACAATACTTATCCGGGCTGTGCCTGCGATGTACCTTCGGCACTTTACTCGTATTCGTTTGCGCAAAAGCCAGACTGGAGCCGTGCCTTTGCACCTCAGGCGGAAATTCTCAGTTATGTGCGCAGCACCGCCGAGCGTTTTGGTATCACACCGTTTATCCGTTATGGCATCGCGGTGGAAGACAGTTTCTGGCAGGAAGAATCACAGCAGTGGTTAATTAAAACCGCAGAGGGCGATGTTAAAACCGAGCTGACGGCCAACAAAGTTATTTCGGCGGTGGGTTATCTGCATGAACCCATTATGCCGACGCTGCCCGGTCTTGAGGATTTTAACGGTGAGGTGTTCCATTCTTCGCGCTGGAATCACGATTGCGATTTAAGCGGCAAACGCGTGGCGGTGATCGGCACCGGTGCATCGGCCATTCAGTTTGTGCCGGAAATTCAGCCAAAAGTTGGCAAACTGAGTATTTTCCAGCGCACGCCACAATGGATTCTGCCCAAGCCCGATCACCGTATTCCGGCCATTGAACGCGCGTTTTTCCGCCTGCCATTAACGCTGAACAGCTGGCGCAAACTGATTTACACCGGTTTTGAAGCCTTCGGCGTCGGCTTCCGCAAGCCGCTGTTATTAAAGTGGATGCAAAAAATCGCCAGCGCGCACATTAAGCGCAAGATTAAAGACCCGGAATTACGCCGTAAATTAACCCCGGATTACACTATGGGCTGTAAGCGCGTATTGCTGTCGAATAATTATTATCCGGCGGTGGCAAAAAGCAACGTTGAGGTATTGGCCACCGGTGTTAAAGAAATTCGTGGCAATACTGTGGTTGGTCAGGATGGCAGCGAAGCCGACGTGGATGTGATTATTCTCGGCACCGGTTTCCATGTGTCCGATGTACCCATTGCCCGCCATGTGCATGGCCGCGATGGCCGCTCGCTGGATGACGTCTGGCAGGGCAGCCCGGAGGCTTACCGTGGTACCTGTATTCATAATTTTCCGAATTTCTTTTTAATTCTTGGCCCTAATCTCGCGATTGGTCATAACTCGGCTTTTATCGTGATCGAAGCGCAGATTAATTACCTCATGGGTGCGATAAAAAGCATGCAGCGTAATCAGCTGCAGACGCTGGAAGTGAAAGCCGAAGTGCAACAGAGCTATAACCAACGGGTGCAACAGGAACTGCAGGGCACGGTTTGGAATACCGGCGGCTGCTCCAGTTATTACCTCGACCAGAATGGCAAAAACAGTATTGGCTTTCCCTGGAGCACTTACCGTATGCGTAAATTGTTAAGCCGTTTTGATATGGCGTCTTATGTGGGTCTGGCAAAGGTTGATTGGGCGGCTCAGAATTTAAAAGCCAGTAGTACGAAAAAAACGACAACCCGGCGGAAAAAAGCCACGGAGGTTAGCGTATGACTCAGCCAAAACGGGCGTTGGTGTTGGGTTGTGGTGCCGTTGCCGGCGGCGCCTGGAGCATTGCTGCACTGCAGGCGGTGAGCAAACAGCTGAACTGGAACCCGGCCGATGCCGATATTATGGTCGGCACTTCGGTGGGGGCTGTTCTGGCCGCACTGCTGGCCAGTGGTGTCAGTCTGGAACGCTTAGTCGCTGCGCAAAATAATGAGCCACAGCAAGGCTGTTACTGGAATCACGCCACCGACTCCGGCGGTAAATTACCACCCTGGCCACAATGGAAATTCAGTGGCCCGGCATTATTTAAAAAAGCCTTAAACCGCGAAGTCAGTTTGTTAACCGGACTCTGCGGAATTTTGCCCCGTGGCCGCACCGATATGTCGGGTTTTGTGCGTCTTATTCAGTCCGCTTCTGCCGGAGATGTCTGGCCACAAGCGCTGCAGGCCGGACAGCAAACACAGAAAAAACTCTGGCTGATGGCGGTGGATGCAAAAACTGCCGCACGCCGTGCCATTGGCCGTCAGGCTGACGATTTTACTCAGGTGCCATTATCGCGTGCGGTGTGTGCTTCCTATGCGGTGCCGGGCTGTTGTCCGCCGGTAAATATTCAGGGTAATACCTATCTGGATGGCGGTATTGTGTCACCGGCGTCGGCGGATTTATTGGTTAATGAAGACGTTGATGAGGTCATTATTATTGCGCCGATGGCATCGCGCTGGCCGGGTAAATCCGGCAGTGTTTTTAATGCCGTTGAGCGTTACGCCCGCAAGGGGATGACACGTATTGTTGACCGTGAAGAAGCCATGCTGCGCGCTGCTGGCAAACGGGTAATCCGTATCGAACCGAACGAAGATGACTTACAGGCTTTTGGCTGGAATCTGCTCGATCCGGCACGGCGGCAGGGCGTGTTCGATACCGCGTTATTAACCACACCGGCAACGGTAGCTCAGGCCATTGCGATGGCCTGAAACATTTTACCGCACGACGGACAACTTGCTGAATGAACGCAGGCTGGTTATAAGATAGCCCCGGAATAACCATGCCCCGCTTAATCTTCAGGATGAAACTATGTCCGCTGCCGTTGTTGATCAGCCCTTTGCGCCCTGCGTCTCGTTTATTCTGCTGCGCGATGACTGCGTGCTGCTGGAAAAGCGCCGTGACGATAAAGAAACAGATCCGGGCCTGATTATGGTGCCGGGTGGTCATATGGAAGAGGGCGAACATCAGCACGACACATTAATACGTGAGCTGGACGAAGAGCTCGGTATTCAGCCGCGCAATGCCCGTTACGTCTGTTCGCTGCTGCACCCCACCGACGAGCTGCAATTACTGCATTACTATTTAATTACCGAATGGACGGGAGATATTCAGGCCTACGAAGCCGAAGCGGTATTCTGGCAACCCTTGTCGGAACTGGGGGCGCTGGATATTACGCCTGACCATACCGCCATTGCCGAAGCACTGCGTTTATATGGCGCTTAATTATTTAATCAAGGCGGTAAATAATTCCCGTGCTGATTATTAAACCCGGCATTCTGGCCTTTTACAGCCCACATATACTCGCCGATAAGCACCAGCATGCGGCTCTGCAACTGGTGTGGCCCGGCGCGCAGGGGCACTGGCAACTGAACGCTGAAAAAGGCACAGCCCCATTGCTGATTGCACCGCAAGCGGAGCACGATCTGGCTGCTGAACAGTGCTGGATTATTTTGCTGGAGCCTCTGTCTGTCGCCGGTAAACATGCTTTGCAACACATGAACGGCCAGCTGTTGGTATCCCTGCCTGGCCCTGCATCTGCGCCGGACAGCACAGAGTTACTGGCGGCGTTAAGCAATCTGCTGGGGCTTGATAAGCAGGCATTTAATCTGCAAATAACCGACAGCCGCCTGCTCCGTCTGCAGCAGCAACTGGATCAGTGTTTTAACGGCGGCTGTATCAAACCTTCGCAATGGCGTGCGCGGGATATTGCCGCCGGACTGGCGTTGTCGGAGAGCCGTTTTCTGCATCTGTTCCGTGAGCAGATGCACATGCCCTGGCGGCCCTATCTGTTATGGCGCCGCCTGCTCTGTGCGGTGCAGGCGTTACATCAGGGGAAAAGTGCGACCAATGCAGCGCAGGATGCGGGCTTTGCTGACAGTGCTCATCTTAGCCGGACTTTCCGTCGTCATTTTGGGTTATCGGTGCGCGAGGCGGTGCAGCTGGCCCGCAATTAATCACCACCATTAATCACACGAGCAAGTCAGCCAGTTTATTCAAGTTATCAGCCTGTACCGGCGCTAGTCTGGTAAAAAAACAGGAGGTACACCATGGCTGACAACACAACAAACACAGCAGATAACTATCTGGCCACAACCCGCATGCTGGATTACCGGCATCAGGCCATCCGGCAGCTGATTCAGCAACGGGGCTGGCGCCAGCTGGATACCCGTCAGCAGATTGCAGAGGTTTATCGTTTTGTGCGTGACGATATCCGCTTTGGCTATAACGCCGATGACAGCCTCAGTGCCAGTGAAGTACTGAGTGATGGTTATGGCCAGTGCAATACCAAAGGTACGCTGCTGATGGCGCTGTTACGCGCGCTGGGGATTCCTGCCCGTTTTCACGGCTTTACCATTTATAACGAGCTGCAGAAGGGCGCAATTCCGCTGTGGATGTTCGCCTTTGCACCAGCACGTATTCTGCACAGCTGGGTCGAAATTTATTACGATGGCCGCTGGCTGGAAATAGAGGGTTATATTATCGACCAGCCGTATTTGCAGCAGGTGCAGAAAGCTTTTGCCAGCGAGTGTGAAGCCTTTAGTGGTTATGGCATTGCCACGCCTTGTCTGCAAAAACCACAGAACGACTGGCAGGGCGGCAATACCTATATTCAGAAAGAAGGCATTGCCGACGACTACGGCGTTTATAGCACGCCGGATGAATTTTACGCGGCGATGGGCACTAACCTGCGCGGCTTCAAACGTATTCTGTACCGTTATCTGCTGCGCCATCTGATGAATATCAATGTCAGAAAAATCCGTCGCGCCGGTATCCGTTAAGCGCAAGATCCGGGTTGTGTTTGTGGCCCGGATTTTTATGATGAAGAGAATCAAACCCAAACCGGGGCGGAGCTGCTTATGTCTGACTATCAACGAATTGCAACGGCCATCCGTTTTATTACGGAGCATGCCCGCCAGCAGCCGTCGCTGGACGATATCGCTGCAGCCGTTAATCTGAGCCCTTTTCATTTTCAGCGCCTGTTCAGTCAGTGGGCGGGCACCAGCCCCAAACGCTTTTTGCAGGTGCTGACACTGGAGCGCGGTAAATTCCTGCTGCGCCAGCAATTACCGTTGCTGGAGGCTGCCGACGAGTTGGGGCTGAGCGGCAGCAGCCGGCTGCACGATCATTTTGTTCAGTTGGAAGCGGTCACGCCGGGGGAATACCAGCGCGGCGGAGCCGGGCTTGCGATCCGTTATGGTGTGGCTGACACACCCTTTGGCCCGATGTTTATTGCGCAAACACCGCGTGGTTTATGCCGCGCCGCCTTTATCGCCGCAGACAGCGGTTTAACGGATTCGCTGCAAACGCATAAAGAACGCAGCGCCGCTGAAGAGCTGGCCGCGCTGCAGGCCGAATGGCCGGCGGCGGAACTGTTAGAAGACCGTGCCGCCGCACAGCAATTAGTGGCCACGCTGTTTGCTGCGCGCGGCAGCACCTCAGCCACGGCGCCATTATCGCTGCATGTGCGCGGTACCAATTTTCAGCTGGCGGTCTGGCGCGCGCTGTTAACGATCCCGGCCGGTCAGGCACTCAGTTATGGTCAGCTGGCAGCGCAGCTGGGTCAGCCAACGGCGGCACGCGCCATTGGCAATGCCGTCGGGGCCAATCCCGTGGCCTTTATGATTCCCTGCCACCGGGTCATTCAGCAGAGTGGGGCGCTGGGCGGCTATCGTTGGGGCCCGCTGCGTAAGCAAATGATCCAGAGCTGGGAACGCTTACGGCTGAGTGGCGACGAATAATCATTGGCCGTGCCTATATCTTTATCGCGTCTGATCCAGCTCAGACGGATGATCGTCTAAAAAACCAACGCTTTTCAGCAGACCGCACCAGCTATGGCTTTGTCCTGCTTATCGCCAACTTATCCAGTAGGTTATCCACAGATTCTGTGGATTCAATGTCAGCTTTGTCCCCATGTCGCTGGGTGTCTTATCCTGCTGGCGGGAATGGCCTTATGCTTCTGTGCTTGCTCTGAAGATTTTTTTATGATCGCGCCGCAACCCTCGTCACGCCTTGAAAAATAAAGATTTTTTAACTTTTTTCGCGCTGTGTAAAAAACACACGGTTTTTGCCGGGTGGCGTATTTACTGCATTCAGGAGAGTTCTCAAAAGAATATGCACAGAAATATCCACAGCTTCTGTGTAAAACTTCAGGGTTGACAGAAGAAACTTATGCACAAATTGCAGAAGGCGCTTGACGGTGCTTTTTTCTCTGTGTTTGCTGGCAGCAACGATACGCAGCCCCGTTGCTTGCACCCGGCGGCCGTGCTGTTTGTGATCGCCCTTGTGGCGGTTGTCATGCTGTTGATCGTTATCTGTGCCTATCGTTTTTATTTTTTCTTGTCCTATTAGAGACACGGACCGATTGATATTTTCTCCGCCTATCAGATTGAGGGGAGAGTGATACGAATGTATCGGTACGATGAATATGACAGGGCGCTGGTTAACGAGCGGGTAGAAGAGTTTCGTGATCAGGTCGCGCGCCGGATGAATGGCGAACTCACGGAAGACGAGTTTCTGCCGTTGCGTTTGCAAAACGGTCTGTATTTGCAAAAACACGCTTATATGATGCGGGTCGCTATTCCCTATGGTGCGTTATCCAGTGATCAGATGCGCGGTCTGGCGGTTATTGCCAATAAGTTTGATCGCGGTTATGGGCATTTCACCACCCGTCAGAATATTCAGTTTAACTGGATTGAGTTAGCCGATACGCCAGATATTCTGGCGCACCTGGCGTCTATTGATATGCATGCGATTCAAACATCAGGTAATTGCGTGCGTAATGTGACTACCGAAGCTTACGCGGGCGTTGCGCCCGATGAAGAATATGACCCGCGTATTTTTGCCGAGATAATTCGTCAGTGGGCTACCGTCAATCCTGAGTTCTTGTTCTTACCCCGTAAATTCAAAATTGCAGTCAGCTCCAGCCAGGAAGACCGGGCAGCGGTGCGTATGCACGATATTGGTTTGTATTTGTATCGTGATAAAGAAGAAACGCTGCGCTTTCAGGTTATGGTCGGCGGAGGGTTAGGACGCACGCCTTTCCTTAACAAAGCCGTAAAAGATGACCTGCACTGGTCGGAAGTGTTGTCCTATATTGAAGCGGTTTTGCGGGTTTTTAACCGCTATGGCCGACGTGATAACAAGTACAAGGCACGTATTAAAATCCTGGTAAATTCACTGGGCATCGGCGATTTCCGTGAAGAAGTAGAAGCTGAATGGCGACAGATTCGTGGCAGTTTTTCTACGCTGACTGAAGACGAGCTGAGCCGTGTGGCTTCTCAGTTCTTGTCGCCTCTTTATTCAACTTTAGATGATGCCAATCTTGAGTATGGACATCATGTAACAAGCAATAGCGAATTTGCTGCCTGGGTATCGCGCAGTGTGAAGCCGCACAAGGTGAAAGGTTATGCTTCTGTGGCAATTTCTACCAAATTCCCAACCAACACACCGGGCGATTTAACCGCAGAACAAATGCAGTGTATTGCCGATTTAGCCGATGCTTATGGCTTCAGAGTGATTCGTATTACTCATGAGCAAAACCTCGTGTTGCCGGATATTCCTAAAGAATATCTTTTCAACGTCTGGGAAAGCTTATGTGAGGTGGGCTTGGCGTTACCTAACGTGGGTTTAGTCAGCGATATGATTGTTTGTCCCGGGGCGAGTTATTGCAACCTGGCGACGGCACATTCTTTTCCTGTAGCCAAAAAAGTGGCTGCGGCTTACAGCATTGAAGAACAACTGGAAGTCGGTGATATCAGTATTAACTTATCCGGTTGTATTAATGCCTGTGCTCATCATCATATTGGGAATATAGGCATTTTAGGGCTGAATAAATCGGGTGAAGATTATTACCAGATTACCGTTGGCGGAGCGCAAGGCAAAGACAGTCAGATCGGCAAAGTGATTGGCCCGGCGGTGAGTGAAGAGCTGTTACCGGTCGTAGTGAAAAAAATCACCAATGCGTATTTAGCCAATCGGAATGACAAAGAGACATTTCATGAAACTTTTTTGCGCATAGGATTGGAGCCATTCAAGTTGGCCGCTTATGAGTCGGCAGGAGCTTAGTATGAAGAATATTATCCGTATTCAGTCTAATGAGGTTGCTGTTGTTAAAGCCGACAATTGGATTATTTCAGAAGAAGATCATGACGCGCTGGGATCTTGTGAAATTTTACCAATGAAAGCCTGGTTAGCCCGTATCAAGCAAGGTGATGATGTTAATCCAGCGCTCTGGATTGATGTTGATGATGATGCTATGGAATTACAGGACGTTATTGAAAAACTCTCGTTTATCTGTGTTTTCTTTGAAGACTTCAAAGATGGGCGCGGTTACTCGACGGCGTATTTACTGCGCAAGCGGTTAAATTATCAGGGTGAGTTACGGGCTTTTGGCGATGTATTGCGGGATCAGCTGAGTCTGATGCGCCAGTGCGGCTTCGACAGTTTTGCTATTAAAGAAGGTAAAGATCCATACGATGCGACAAAAGGTATCAAAGGACTGTCGGTTACGTATAGTGGCAGCGTATCGCAACCGAACCCGCTTTATAGACGGGTTCGTCGATAGGCATAATATTTAAGACACTTCTGCTATGGCACTTCTGTTGAGGCACTTCTGTTGAGGCACTTCTGTTAAGGCGCTTCAGAATTATTCAGAGGTGCCTAAGTCTGTCCAAGCAGTACGCTGAACAGCTTTTTGACTGCGGCTTGCCTTTTTTCTGTTAACGGATGGATATAACTTAAACGTAAAAAGTTTTTATACTGACCCGATGCCGAGAAAAGTGAGCCAGGTGTCATGATTACGCCGTGCTCTAATACTTTGTTGTAACTGTGTTGCGTATTAATGGATTCATCCAATTCTACCCACATCGAAATACCACCCTGGGCTTGGGTATAGCGAATTTGATCGCTCCAATGGGTACTTAATAAGGACATCAGCTCCCGTTGTTGCTGCTTTAGTGTACTCACCTGTTGGGCCAGATAGCGCCGGTAATGGCCTTCTTCTAAAAATGTCGCAACCCCCTGCTGAGTGGATTCACTGGAGGATAGCTGGGTGACCAACTTGAGCTGAGCAATCCGGTCGTGCCATTTTCCGCCAAACACCCAGCCAATCCTTAAGTCTCTCGATAAGCTTTTTGAGAAAGAGCTGCACAGAATAACGTTACCCTCAGTATCCAATTTTTTCAGCGGTTCTGCTGTGAACGGCGGAAAAGAAAGATCCCCGTAAATATCATCCTCTATGATGCAAAAATCGTTGTCGACCGCCAGATTGATTAATTCCCGCCGGGCTTTTTCTGGCATGAAGGCACCGGTAGGCGTGGCGTAATTCGGAGAGAGTATGCAGGCTTTTATTGGCCACTCGGTTATTTTTTCAGCCAGGTCTTCAATACTTAAACCCTCAGCAGGGTCGGTGGCAACTTCGATAATTTTCAGCTTCAGCTGCTCCATGATTTGCAGAACACCATAAAACGCCGGAGATTCCACCGCCACGGTATCGCCGGGTGAGCAGGTCGCCATGAGAGAAATGAATAATGCATGCTGACAGCCACCGGTAATACAAACCTGTGATGGGTCCTGGTTCAAACCACGATGGCGATAATGGCTGACAATGGCGTCTTTTAAACGCATGTCGCCGCTTGAATCATTGTAGTAAAGGGCTTTTTGCGTGGCTCTGGAGCGCAGAGCTTTGCTCAAGTGTCGGTTCAATGTCACAAGGTGCCTGGCGTCATGGGAGGTCGCAGCCGTTGGTAAAATATCAAAGGCGGCGCTGCGCATCATGATGTCTTTTAAAATGGCCGGAACCGTAACATCCCTGGGAGCGGCAGGCGGGTTAATGCGTTTTGGCGGGAGTCGGTCATTTTGTGAGGCCGTTTTGACAAAGTAACCGGATTTCGGCTTAGAAAAAATCAATCCTTCTGCCTCGAGCCGATGCAAGGCATGTAACACCGTGGCTTTAGAAAAGCCCAGGTTCTGGCACATTTCCCGCACTGAAGGAAGTTTTCCGCTAGGTAAAAAATGGTTGGCTTTTATGTCTTTGCGTAATAACTGCTCCAGTTCCAGATACTTAAACTGACTCATAACGGCACCTTTCCGGGTAATCTGTACCTATTCTAAATTAATTTTTTGTACCTGTTCTGTATTTTTTTACGTCATACACTCAACACGGTAAGTAATTTTGATTTTGCTTTCTGGCAGTGTAGAGGGTAGGCAGAGCACCATGATTGATTTAAATGCTATTGATCTGGCGCGAATACAATTCGCGTTCACCGTATCGTTCCATATTATTTTTCCTGCGATAACGATAGGGCTGGCCAGTTACTTGGCGGTCTTAGAGGGTTTATGGCTGTATACCAGAAAGCCGGTTTACATGACGCTATGCCGGTTCTGGATGAAAATATTTGCCGTTAATTTCGCCATGGGGGTCGTTTCCGGCATTGTCATGGCCTATCAATTTGGTACTAACTGGAGCCAGTTTTCTAACTTTGCGGGAGCGATCACCGGTCCGTTACTCAGCTATGAAGTTCTGACGGCTTTCTTCCTGGAGGCTGGCTTTTTAGGGGTTATGTTGTTTGGCTGGAAAAAAGTTGGAGAAAAGCTGCATTTTACTTCCACTATCCTGGTTGCTATTGGGACTCTGATCTCAATGACCTGGATTCTTGCATCGAACAGTTGGATGCAAACCCCTCAGGGGTATGACATCGTTGATGGGCGCGTTGTGCCGCTAGACTGGTTTGAAATTATATTTAACCCCTCCTTTCCTTACCGTTTAGTGCACATGGGCCTGGCGGCATTCCTGGCGACGGCATTGCTGGTCGCTGCTTCCGGTGCGTGGCATTTGCTTAAAGGCTCCCATATTAACGTAGCGAAAAAAATGTTGTCCATGGCGATGTGGATGCTGCTTATTTCTGCGCCATTACAAATGTTTGTTGGTGATTTGCATGGCTTAAATACCTTAGAGCACCAGCCGATCAAAGTGGCCGCAATGGAAGCGCATTGGCATGATGCCAAGCCCGGTGACGGTGTGCCGCTTGTTCTGTTCGCCTGGCCAAATATGGAGAAAGAACAAAACGATTTTGCGATTGAAATTCCCAATCTGGCCAGCTTGATTTTAACCCATTCTATGGATGGTGCTATTCCGCCATTAACTTCCGTTGCCCCGCAAGATCGCCCTAATGTGCCAGTGGTCTTCTTTAGTTTCCGCATCATGGTTGCACTTGGCCTGTTGATGATTGTGCTGGCGCTTGCTGCGTTGATTCTGCGTAAAACAGGCAAGCTCTATGAGAAAAAATGGTTCCTGAACTTTTGTGTAGCCATGGGGCCATCTGGCCTGATCGCCATGCTTGCCGGTTGGTTTGTGACGGAAGTCGGTCGTCAGCCCTGGGTTGTATATGGTTTGCAGCGCACCGTAGATGCCGGATCGCCCAACAGTGTTACTGCTATGAGTTTGTCTTTGCTGGCTTTTGTCTTGGTGTATATCTGTGTCTTTGGTGTCGGTGTGCGTTATATGTTGGCGTTGATTGCTAAAGGTCCCGCAGAAAACTACTCACTGGAAGATGACGAGCACTTGAATAAACGCCCGGCCCGTCCGCTATCCGCCGCTGATGGCGTAGAAATTTAGGAGATCATGTCATGCATTTTGATTTACCGACTATCTGGGCCTTTGTTATCGGCTTTGGCTTAATGATGTATGTGTTCCTGGATGGCTTTGATTTAGGGATTGGCTTGTTGTTTCCTTTTATTAAAGACAAACATGAACGCGATATTATGGTGAACTCGGTTGCCCCCGTATGGGACGGCAATGAGACCTGGCTTGTACTCGGTGGTGCTGGTTTGTTGGCCGCCTTTCCGATGGCATATTCGGTGATCTTGTCTGCTTTGTACGGGCCGATTCTGCTGATGCTATTTGGTTTGATTTTGCGTGGTGTCGCTTTTGAGTTTCGTTTTAAAGCTACGGAGTCTCATCGCCCAATGTGGGACAAGTTATTCTTTATTGGCTCCTTAATGGCAACCTTTGCTCAGGGTGTGGCAATGGGGGCTGTGATCCTGGGTTTTCAGGTAGACAATGGCGAGTTTTCCGGCGGTGGACTGGATTGGTTAAGCCCATTCAGTCTGTTTACAGGGTTTAGTTTGCTGTTTGCTTATGGATTGCTCGGAGTTACCTGGTTGGTTATTAAAACAGAGCACGGTTTACAGAAAAAAATGCGCGCACTTATTAAGCCATTAACTCTGCTGTTAGCGACATGTATGTTTATTATCAGCCTCTATACACCGATGGTTAACGAAAGTGTGCGGGATTTATGGTTTAACCTGTCGAACATCGTATATCTGGCACCTTTTCCTGTTCTTACTGCTGCTTTTGCTTTCTTGCTGATGGGAGCTGCGCATTCCAAGGTAGAAAGTCGCGCTTTTATTTGTACTTTATGTATGTTGTTTCTTGGCTATTTGGGGTTATGTGTCAGTTTGTGGCCAAACATCATTCCACCGGGTATTACGATTTATCAGGCTGCGGCACCAGCGTCGAGTCTTAAGTTCACCTTGGTGGGCGTGGTGTTAATTGTTCCTGTGATTTTAATTTATACCTTTTGGTCTTACCGGGTTTTCCGTGGAAAAGTCGTCGATACCGACGGTTATCATTAAAACACTGCCGCAAAGGGGTTGGCGTTTAAAGGCGCTGATCTCTTTTGTTAGAAAGTAAGTCTGAAGGAGTGCAGGATGAAAAAAAGTCTTCATCAGTTTAAATGGCTCTTGATCTATTGGGCACTGGGTGTTGGTACGCTGTTAGTGGTTGCGACGCTAATACGTTTTGCTATGAGCCTGGCCGGAATGGAAGCCCAATAAACATCTTCGGATTTCAGCAAGCAACGAAGCGCTGAATACACTCCGTTGCGCAACCGATGGCTAAAATAAATGTTTAATGTGGGTTGCGCGATACTATCTGTGGCAAGCGCAGCTGCGCGACGATAACGGCCAGTAGTATGCCCCCCAGCACATCGGCTGCGTAGTGATAGCGCAAATACAGAGTTGAAAGGGTGATGCTCAGCGTCATGGTTAATACCAGCAGACGCAACGGCCACGGATACCAGCGCCAGCACAACAGCAGTGTTACCCAGGGCACGGCGGTATGCAGACTGGGGAAGCAGTCGTAGGCATAGCGGAAGCTGTTGACCGCGTCGTACACCAGGCCATCCTGCGCACCGAGGCTGACGGTGAACGACGCTGCCAGCCATTGACCCGGGCCGATTACCGGCACCAGCAGATACAGCAGCCAGCCAATGACCAGGGTGTAAATAATCCCCTGACGCACAAGAATAAAGGCCGCAGGTTGTTCTGTCCGGTAATAAAACAGCCACAGCAGAGAGCCAACAGGGACGATGTAATAAAAGTGCAGGTAGGCATTTTCCATCAGCAGGGTCATGGCCGGGCTGACCCAATGCTGAATCAGCAGCGGCAGTGGCTGGCCGAACAGCGCGGTATCAAAGGCAATCATCTGCGGGTCCATTAATTCAATGCCCAGCGCATCAATCGCCAGCTCCAGCCGTAATAAACGCATCAGCAGATAACCCAGCAGCATGGCCGGTACTGGCCACAGTTCGCGCAGCAGCCATTCATAACGCGTACTTAATACATTGCGCGCCAGTGCCAGACGGGTAACGGCAATCAGCAGGAAGAAAATACCACTGCCGGTTAACGCGGCTTTATTGTCAGCGGGCTGCCATTGGCGGATATCACCAAACAGCAGGGCAAACAGCAGAATGCCGGCGGGAAACAGCAGGGTCAGTTGTTTATCCAGCGACCAGTGCTGCCAGGCACCAGCCCAGCGGCGCAGATTCAATACAGGGGATGTCATGGTGCTGTACGGCTTATTGTTTTTGTTGTTATCAGAAGCAGCCAGTTTACCGTTTTATGACAAGGCGGGGGAGGGAGAAAACGGCCGCAATCCGGGCGGATATGGCCGTTCCGTACAGGCCAAAGCCAGAACCTGTACGGTTGCCTGTGCCGTTCAGGAAGGCTGAGTGGCAACAATATCCGGGCGTTTGGTCTGAATAAACTTCACCAGCATGCCGAACTCCAGCAGACACTGCTCCGGAAATTCATCGCGGAATTCCTGAATATTAAAAATCTCCAGCTGGCCGTCCGGTGATTTGGCCGACTGGCTCAGGTCGGTTACCGCCGGGGCATCACGATGCAGCAGGAAAGGAATGGCAAACAGATAAAAGCCCTTCAGATTCAGGTCGTAGCGCTGCATCATTTCTGCTGGCCAGTTCACATGGCTGTGAAAAGTACCGCCGAGAAATTCAGCTGGTACCTGAATAGCGCTCTGGCCTTCAGCAACGGCGGTTAACGCCTGTGGATCACGGGTGGCGAGCAGGGCATAGAGTGCCAGCCAGGGCGTGGTGCCTTTTTCATTAATTAAATACTGCGGGTCAATGGCACGCGGGCAGGAAATCGCTGCCGGTGCATTCACCATACTCAGCAATGCCTGCATTTGCTCGTTGCTGAGGCTGATGTCCTGCGGGGGAACACGGCTGATGCCGGTAAAATACAGATGACGCCATTCACCGGCGCTGTGGCCGGCGTTTTTCTTCTCTTGTTCGCTCATTCGCTATCCATTTGCCCGCTATTCTGCACGGGGTTTTTTCAGGGCTTATTTTTTCAGAAGGGGTCATGCTAACCGCGGGATACGGTGGTGGGAAGACAAAGCAACGGGGCTACAGAGAGAAAATAAGAAAAAGATAAGAAAAAGGGGGGATAAGAAAAAACAGACGCAGCGGACCCGGTGTATAAACCGCAAGCGCTGCGCCTGTCAAAACACGCTTATTACCGGGAGTTACTGGCTGACAGCCGCCGCTCTGATCAAACGACAGCACAACAAACACCCCAGTAAACCCGGCGGACGACAGCTTGCCACCCTCATAGCGCACCGCCGAACACAGGCCTTCAGAATATGCCCTGGCGGTTATTTTGTCGCTGCGACAGGATGTCGCAGGGAATGAGCCAACCAATCCTCACCGTTCACACTTCGACTGCTTCGCGCTCAGTGCGAACGGTGTTTATATATTTCGTTCATCTATTCCCGCTTGTCTCGTCGATCCTGAGTCTGTCGACCCTTCGACTGCTTCGCGCTCAGGGTGATCGGGTTTATATAATCCGTTAAGTGCGAACGGTGTTTATATACTTCGTTCATCTATCCCCGCTCGTTTCGTCGGTCCTGAGTCTGTCGACCCTTCGACTGCTTCGCGCTCAGGGTGATCGGGTTTATATAATCCGTTCAGTGCGAACGGATTTTTATATACCGTTCATCCCGTTGCCCCTGAAATAGTCAGCCAGCTGCAATAATTATGCAGCCCGCAAACCATGATTCCGAGGATTCATGTCCATTATTCTTTGGGCTGGAGGCTAAAGCCGGAGCGTTAAATACGCGTCTTTTGTCAACCATCATGCTGATTAAAAACGATGGACAGTCGCACTCTCAGTACAGATTCTTCAGATCGTGTTTTACCACCTGATCCACCACCAGATGGGTGGCTTTGCCCATTAGTCCTTCACCGCTCATATGCGCCGACAGCGCTTTGGCGAAAGGCGTCAGCTGTTTGGCTTCAATCCGATGCTCCGGGTTGAATACGCCAGCGTCGGTCAGTGCGCTGGCGCTGGTAAAGCGGATGGCCTGCGGCTCAATAAGTAACCCCAGCTTCGGCACTTTATCGCCAATGGCGCAGGCGGCGAGTAACTGCGGTTCGGTTGTCAGCTGCGCACTGCCGCAGATATGCAGCAGCTGTGGCTGGCCTGGAATCAGCAACAGCATTTCCAGCGCCGGGTTCTGCAACAGGTTGCGCAGGCTGAGCGCGACTTTATTGCCCGGCCGCTCGGCCATAAATAAACGCCCATCGGGCAGCATGCGGATCACACCGGTTTCGTCACCGCGTGGTGAAACGGAGGTGATGCCCTGGGCATCGCTGGTTTTCAGCAGCAGATACATCGCCTGTTGCAGGTACTCTTTTCTGTCGCTCAGTACAGTGCTGTCAGTCAGTACCGCAGTGCTGCTATTGGCGGCATCGCTGTCCCAGAGACCGGAGCGCACAGCCGCGCGCGCGCAGTGCAGATAGGCGCTTTTAACCTGCAGTTGCCAGTGTCCGGATGGTTGCTGCCGGGTCAGGCGGCCGTTGACCCGCAGGGCATGGCCGACGCCTGGTATCAGAAAATACAGGCTGGCGTATTGAGCGCGGTGGCCATGATGGGCTTGCTTGTCTGCTTGCTGGCCTGGCTGCTCGTCCGCTTCGGGCAGGCAGAAGCACACGTTGTTAGCGCTAACCTCCAGCTGGCAGTGGGCAAGACTGACGGGTTGTAATGCCGGAGTACCGCTTTCGCTGGCGACGATCATCACCCGGGCGTGGTTGATAACCTCAAAGCAATAAGCATCCAGCTGTGTCTGTACGCGCTTTTCCAGCAGTGCTGGTGGCGCAGAGATTAATTGCCGCAGTTGCTGCTCGTTCTGAACCTGGTGCTGCATAAGGTGTTCCTCATCGCGTTGGTTGGGGACGTTTTCTTTATCCTAAGCGCGCAGGCGATCGTTACTCAGGCGACTGGTTGCAAGGTTATGGAATCTGGTTGCAGGCAGAGTACTTTTGGTCTTTTTTCGGGCATTCTTGGCTCTGATCAGGTGAATATATGAAGGGTATTGAATCGTTATGCCCCGCAATAAACTAAGCGTTTCTGCCGTGGCCGTAAAAGATCTGGCCGATGAATTACAGCGCCGCGGTGTGTTATCAGCCACGCAGGTGGCGGTGTATACCAGCACCAAATCGGCAACAGCGCCGCCGCCGGTACACGAGCTTCGTCAGGCAGAAAGTGCGCTCCGCGCCCTGTGGACGGAAGCCCGCAACAACAGCACCGATGACTCTTTGGGGTTGAGAATTGGCCTGCAGGTGAATCCGGCTGCCCGCGGCTTACTGGCGCGCTGGATCGCGCATTGCGCCACGCTGGGCGAAGCGCTCACGACGTTTATTGATCATATTCAATTGCTGAACCCCGCCGAACGCTGGCAGTTACTGCCGGCCGGAGATCAGGTTGAAATTCGCTTTGAATTTTTGCTGCCTTATCCGCAGATTGCGGTTGAGCGCAGCATGGCGGCGTTGCTGGCCTGGGGCGCGGTACTGGGGAATCTTTCTGCTGCTGGGGCAGCAGGCGATCTTGACGCGATTGCGGTAGGTAAAGCCGAGCTGGCACGGACAGAGCCGGCTGACAGTCAGCTGTTTTATCAATTGTTTGGTGCGGGATTACGGTTTACTGGTGCAGTGAGCGGTGTTAACCGCCTGTGGCTGGATGCTGCGCTGCTGCAGCATCCATTGCCGGCGGCGGACGCGTATCTGCGCGACCTGTTGGCGGCGCGCGCGCAGCAGATTCCGCTGGTGAATCATGTTCCGCACGATGCGCCGTTTAAATCACCGCTCAGCCTGCGGGTGCTGGCACTGCTGGAGCAGGATATTCATAAATTCAGTCAGATTCAGGCGGTATGTGCGGCGGTGCATATCAGTCGTTCAACGTTATTCCGTAAGCTGAAGCAAGAACACACCAGTTTTACCGAACTGCTGAATCAACAGCGTTTGCGCCTGGCGCGCAGTTCGCAGGCACAGGGTATGAGTACGGCCGAATTAGCAGAGTTACTGGGCTTCAGCGACAGCAGCTCATGCTACAAGTTTATGCGGCGATGTTTATTGTGATTCGCTTGGAAATAAGAAAGCCAGTCATTGAATATTTAAAGTGATTGATTTTGTCGGGGTTTTATCACGTTCTGCCTTATATTTTTAAATGGCCTTTCAATGAGGAAAGGCGATCGCCTCTCAGGTATAAGTATTGAGTTTTTTATCCTGAATGGAATACAACCGGTTTTTCTCACGAACAAGAAAGGCGATCAATAACTAATTTCATTGCATGTTATTCAAAATAGAATACGCTGGCTTTGCCATGTCGCATGCAGTTCGTTTTAGCGGTTGAGTGTTGGTGCTGAAATTATGTGTCAGGGATTCGTTTTTTATGAATTTATTTCTGTACCACTGAATGATTCAGAGGTGCACTGATAAGTAATCGATATTGATAAAGGATTATAAGTATGTCAGATAAGATCAGATCAATCCCTTTTAAAACAGCGGTAAGCATGACACTGATTGGATTGTTGTCATCGACCGTCGTCAATGCCAGTCAATTTGTTGCGGATCTGGTTCCGTCTACCTGGGAAACGATTAATCGTCAGGTGGTGGTGCGGGATAAAATGTATTCAGCGAATTTATACGGTGCACCCGCAACAATTCAGGTAATGTTCGAAAGCAATAATCAGCCTTCTGCATTTCAGATCAACCAGTTATCGGCCAATAATGCTAACTTTTCATGCCGTGACAGCGTGGCTGGTGATGATATTGATACGGCCTCTGGATTTGTGGAAAGCCTCACTAAGGTGTGTGAATTTCTGCCGATGCAAGCGCTGACTAAAAGAGACAGTAGTAATCTCCTGACCACAGAGGAAGTCAGAACATACGTTATGCGTGTTAAGTTTGAAAAAGCGGCGGATCGCAGTATCAAACTCCGACATGCCCGTCCGGCTGATCGACATTGCGATGTTAGCGGAGATTCCTCTTCTTATAATCCTCTTGGCACTTGTGCAACGGTGAGTAAAAGCCTGACTCTTACGGGCAGTAATATCTTCAAACCCTTTGTCTCGCGGGTAAATTCACAAGGTATTACCGAACAGTGGACGCCTCTTGCCTTGAAAAATAATGTTTACGAAGTGACATTGGCTGTTGGCGGTGGCACAAATAACAATAAAAAAGTTTTGGTAGAGAACGGTCTTAAATTAAAGGTATCCGGCAGTATTTCGGCTTCGCCAAATGATGAATTACTTGAAGGCGCTGAGTTCGCTGATACCAACTGTGTATTTGAAAAACAGGTTACGCTGACACCTGGCAACTACACCTGCACCTTTACTGCAGAAGAGGATGGCTTTATTCACCTGCCCTTAAAAAAGACCGGTTCTGCTTCCGGCGGGCGTAATGTTACGGTGACCATCAAAAACCTGTCGGTAACCCCGTAATCTCATAACGCTTTAGCTTTGCAAAAAAAAGAGAAGGTCTGATGCTTTTCAGGCCTTCTCTGTAATGTCATCAGTCCTCTTTTTTATCGTGCCCTTGTTTGCCTGCAATATCTGGATGTTGGTTAAAACGGATGGCACAGTGTCTGTCATGGTTCGGTCATTTATCTGCAATTAAATTGCCACGATTCTGCAACCCTATGGTCAGCAAAGCGCAACCGCGCTGTCATCGTCTGCTCATTAAATAGATCGCGTTCAGTCTTTGCTGCGGAAAGCACCATGACCCTGACGCGCCGGAATTTTTTAGTTAATTCGTCCCGCTCTGCGGCCTCTCTCGGAATGGCTGCCGCCGCCGGCCCGGCGCTCGCGGGCGGTGGTTTATCGGGGTCGGCTCTGGCCAATGCATTTCTGCCACAGCAGGATGATCTGATGGCGGTACCACGCTCCAGCGCCTTTCCGTTTCAGCACGGAGTGGCCAGTGGTGATCCGTTAACCGAGCGGGTGATTCTCTGGACCCGCATAACCCCACCGGCATTGGCTGAAACCTACAGCATTCCTTATCGCTGGCGTATCGCCCGCGACCCGCAATTGCGTGAATTAGTGAATGAAGGCTTTGGCTATACCGATATCAGCCGTGATTTTACCGTTAAGGTCGATGCCGATGGCCTGCAGGCCGGGCAGAGTTATTACTATGTGTTTGAAGCGCTGGGGCAGATGTCGGATGTTGGCCGCACACGCACGCTGCCGCAGGGGCGGGTAGAGCATCTGCGCATCGCCTTTACCTCCTGTTCGAATTACGCCCGTGGTTATTTCAATGTGTATAAAGAGCTGGCGCAGCGCAGCGATCTGGATGTGGTGCTGCATCTGGGCGATTACATTTACGAATACGCCAACCTTGATGCCGGTTTAAACAGCGGGCGTATTCATCAGCCACCGCGCGAAATCACCACGCTGGACGATTACCGTCAGCGCCATGCCTGTTATAAAACCGATGCCGATTTACAGGAAGTGCATCGCCAGCATCCGTTTATGGTGATCTGGGATGATCACGAAGTGGCGAATAACGCCTGGCCCGGCGGCGCGGATAATCATACCGAGGGCGAAGAAGGGCGCTGGCAGGATCGCCTGAACGGTGCCGTGCAGGCGTATATGGAATGGATGCCGATCCGTGAGATGCAGGCCGGACAGCAGGGCATTTACCGCAATTTCCGCTTTGGTGATCTGCTCGATCTGAGCCTGCTCGATACCCGTCTGGCCGGGCGTGATGCCCAGGCCGCTGATAATGCCGACCGCAACCGGGCGGAGCGTACGCTGCTGGGGTATGAGCAGGAAGGCTGGCTGGCAGACACACTGACCAGCGCGCAGCAGGAAAATATCCGCTGGAAACTGTTGGGGCAGCAGGTAATGGTTGGTCAGTTGGGTACCAACGACACGCCGTTTAATTACGATCAGTGGGATGGTTATCCGGCGGCGCGTCAGCGCCTGTTCGACAGCGTGCGTAAAGCTGCGGTGGATAACTGGGTGGTGCTGACCGGCGATATTCACTCCAGCTGGGCCATGGAGCTGCACGATGATCCTTTTGCTGACGAGCCGGGCCCGGCGTTAGGCGTCGAGTTGGTGACCCCGGCGGTTACCTCACCCGGCATTGAAAGCTACCCGCAGGCACAACTGGCCAGCCGCTCGCTGCAGGCCTTGCTGCCACATCTTAACTTTGTCGATTTTTATTACCGCGGCTATGTGCTGCTGGATATCACCCATGAGCGCCTGCAGGCGGAGTGGTGGGTGGTGGATAATATCGATTCCCACCGCTACGTCAGTGAGTGCTTACGCGCGCTGGTGGTACCGTCCGGGGAGTCTGTTCTGCGTCCGGCGGCAGCGCTTTCAGCCAGTAAAGCAGCTGCCGCACCAGCACCGGGTTTTTCGCCGGGTTTTGCCTGGTTGCGTCACTGGCGGCGTGACCAGGCCAGCAACCTGCTGGATGGTATGTTGGCCGCACAGGATAACGTTGGCAGCGTTTTACCCGGCGGTTAAAACCGTCGGCTGTCTGGCGTCAGAAGTCAGGCGCCGATGGTGTAAATAATAACGTCCTTATTAGTGCCTGAGCCGTCCCGAACGGTGATTACCCTCGTCGTAATTCGTCTTATCGTTTCCTGCAATCGAGGTTTTGCACAGTGTGCGGCGCGTATTGCCATAGGTTGCATCTGAACTCCACGACCATGCTGCAAACGGCCCGTTTATGGCAGGCAGGGAGAGGAGATTGTCGTCTGCCGTAGCGGAACGTTATTCGACAGCAGGTTGTTGCTGCTGCCGTTCGCATGGACAAATAATAATGAAAAACTCAGCACATACGCAGCGCTGGCTGCTGACCTCAATGGTCGGCGGCGCAGCATTATTTGGCAGCACGCTGTTTTATGCCCAGCAGGCCGCCGCTTTCTCGCAACCACCACCGGCTCCGGCCCCGGTAGAGCAACGTCAGAATGCCGAAATGGCGGTACATGAACTGGCCCAGGGTTGTTATGCCATTCAGTCACCGACCAACGGCAAATATATGAACCGCTATACCAAAGGCGGTGCTATTGATAATGGTCTTGGCTGGCAGCTAAAGGCGACCGATTTGGATTCGGCAGCCAGCTTCTACTTTAAGCCGACATCGTTTTTCCACTATATGCTGACGGATAAAGACGGCCGCTATCTGGCAACCCATTTGCCGAATGAAATTTCGGCCGGGCGTTACGCCGGTGAATTTGCCGAATTCAAGATCACCGCTCATAGCCAGGATAACGGCGCTTACCGCTTCAGCTTTTATGGCCCTAAGCTGGCCAAAATTCTGCGCCATAACTACGGTGGCACCGGTCATTATGCCGATGGTGGCCTGTACGTGATCGATATCCTCAACCCCACCAACGCCGGCTCAGAAACCGAATTCAATCTGGTGCCGAAGAGCGACTGTAAACCGTTCCCGGAAGCGGAGCTTAATACCGTAGGCGAGGTGCCGAAAAGCGATGTGAGTGAGCCCATCCGTGGTGCTATCGACCCACACACCCACATCACTTCCTATGAGTTTATGGGCGGTAAATTCCTCCACGGTGAACCTTTCCACCGCTGGGGTATTGAGACTGCGCTGCGTGACAGCTCGGAAATTCATGGCCCCTGGGGCTCCCTCGATATCATCGGTAACCTGATGGGTTATGACGATGTAAACCACCGCTACGATACCCGCGGCTGGCCGGACTTCCCGTTCTGGCCGAACCGTAAGCAGGTGTCGCATATGCAGTACTACTACAAGTGGATTGAACGCGCGCATAAGGGCGGTCTGCAGATGATGGTCAGCCATCTGGTGGAAAACGAGGTGCTGTGTAATGTGCAGAAAACCGTTAACCCGGCCAGCTGGATTAACCCCAATAACTGCAACACCATGGCCAGTATTCATCTGCAGGTTCGTCGTCTGCAGCAGATGCAGGACTATATCGATGCGCAGCAGGGCGGGCCGGGGAAAGGGTTCTTCCGTCTGGTGAAAACACCGCAGGAAGCCCGCAAAGTCATTGCCGATGGCAAGCTGGCGGTGCTGATGGGCATTGAAGCGTCCGAGCTGTTTAACTGTGGTCTGAAAGACGGTTGCAGCAAAGAAAGCATCGAGCGGCAATTGCAGGAAGTGTACGACGCCGGTGTACGCGCGCTGTTCCCGGTTCACCGCTTTGATAACCAGCTCGGTGGTACACGCATGGAAGATGGCTTTATCAACGTCGGCCAGTGGCTGTCGAGTGGTCGCTTCTTTGAAACCGAAGTCTGTGATGCCGAAACCGATGGTTCGCGTATGACCAGTGGCTTCCCGCTGCTCGGCACCGTACCGGTGATCAAAGATATTCTGGCGGGCATTGGTCTGAACCCGCAATACGATGAAAGCCGCCGTCACTGTAACCAGCATGGTCTGAGTGCCAACGGTGAATACCTGATTCAGCGTATGATCGATAAAGGCATGATCATCGAAATTGACCATACCTCGGTTAAAAGTGCGCGCGCCATTATGGATATCGTCGAATCGCGTAATTATTCCGGTGTAATTTCCGGTCACAGCCATATGCACCGCAAACCGGATGGTTCGGCGCACGAAGTACATGCCCGCATCGCCCGCGCCGGTGGCATGATGTCGCCGTATAACAGCAGTGCCAACAGCCTGAACGGGAGCATCGGTGAGTTTATTGACCTGATTGAGCCAACCGGTTATCTGGTCGGCGTGCCATTCGCCACCGATATGGGTGGTATTGGCTCGCAGGCTTATCCGCGTGATAACACCGATACCGATCCGCTGATTTATCCGTTTGAAACCGAAGCCGGTGTGGTGATCGATAAACAGAAAACCGGTAACCGCATCTTTGACCTGAATAACGAAGGCCTGGCTCATTATGGTCTGGTGGCTGACCATATTCAGGATATCCGCACCCATTCCAACTCACGCATTTATGAGTCGGTGATGAACTCGACCGAAGCCTATCTGCAAATGTGGGAACGGGCGCTGGCCAATGATTCACCCAAGTATTCCAGCTCGGATGAAAACTGGTTCTCTATTGTTAACCGTGCCAGTGGTCGTTGTATGGATATTCCCGGTAACGACAACAATCTGAACAACGGCAGCAATGTGCAGCTGTGGGATTGTCAGCTGACCTCGCAGGATCAGAAGTGGCGCTACGATGCGGCCAACCAGATGTTCCGCAACAAAGCCAACCCGGAAAAATGTCTGGATAACCGTGGCCAGGCGCACAACAACGGCGGCGTGGTGATCTGGGATTGTGAGGATTCTGACAACCTGCGCTGGACTTACAGCGGCAATAAACTGGCCAGCAAGCACAACAGCAACATTGTGGCGGATGCTTATGGTAATGGTAACGATGCCAACGTTGGCCAGTGGACCTATCACGGTGGTGCCAACCAGCAATGGGAACTGCGCTTAATGTCGGCAGAAAACCGTTATGCCCAATACCGCAGCGAATCCACCGGTCAGTGCATCAGTGCCACCGGTGGCAGTCATACCGGTGCGCTGGTGGCAATGGCGGCCTGTGACAGCAGTGCCAATCAGTTGTGGCGTTTCGATACCGCGACCGGCCTGATGGTCAATGGTGTTGCCGGAGCCAAGTGTCTGGAAGTGCCGGAGGGTCTGATCTACGACCATACCCTGCTGCAACTGGCTGACTGTGATGCCAATAACCCGGCTCAGCAGTTTAATTATGCCGGCAAACTGCTGCGTTCACGCATCGACAGCAATCAGGTGCTGGACGTTTCCGGAGGCAATACTTCAACGCTGATTATGTACGGCGTGCATGGCGGTGCGAATCAGCGCTGGCATGCCACGGCCAACGGTCAGTGATTTAACTCTGCTATAAAAACGGGAGCTGCGGCTCCCGTTTTTTTATGCTGTTTTTTATGGCATTGGGGCAAACTTCTATGCCCATGGCTGAGCGCCAGGCTGTACATTCCTGACGGCCATTAGCAATGTTTTTTCTCATATTATCGGTCTGAAACAACGGTTTGGCCTGCACTAAACTGTTCCGTTGACGGCTATTACCGACGGTGGTCATTTACTGTAACAATGACTCGGCAAGCAACCGATGTGCTTAACAGAAGCAAAATAAATGAACGGGAAATACGATGAAACAACACCAATACGAAATTCAGGTAAAACACCTCAGCGATGCTAAGGGGCAGCCATCCACTTATCCGCAAGCCCTGGTTTTTGAAGTGGGAAACCACGACGATATATTCAAAATTGTTGAACGGATTAAATCCCGTGGTGATCTGCAGGGTTATGAAGAAGCCTTGGCCGTGGGCCTGAAACTCTTCAGTGAAGTGATGCTGGAAAATAAAGACCATCCGCTGTTCAGCGAATTTAAACCGCATTTTATGGATTTTATAAAACAGCTGAAAAAAGGCTGAGGCCGTCAGCCCGTTACACCTGGCTCCTACTCTCTACATCTGGCTCCTACTCACTACATCTGGCTCCCACGCTCTGCGTGGTAGTCCTTGCTGACGCAGCAGCATTCCCACGCGGAGCTTGGGAACGAGAAGAAGGCTTACACCTGGCTCCCACGTTCTGCGTGGTAGTCCTTGCTGACGAAGCTGCATTCCCACGCGGAGCTTGGGAACGAGCATACATCTCACGTTTTTTGCCGTTCGCCCTGAGCTTGTCGAAGGGTCCGTTACTTCCTTCGACATGCTCTCTGAGCCCGTCGAAAGGCTCGCTACTCCGGACGAACGACAGTAATTATTGGGAGAGGATTTACACCTGGCTCCCACGCTCTGCGTGGTAGTCCTTGCTGACGCAGCTGCATTCCCTCGCGGAGCTTGGTAACGAGAGTTCAGCGCTCGTTTTTTGCCCGTTCGCCCTGAGCCTGTCGAAGGGTTCGTTTGGACTTACACCTGGCTCCCACGCTCTGCGTGGTAGTCCTTGCTGACGCAGCTGCATTCCCACGCGGAGCTTGGGAACGAGAAAAACAGCTCACCTGGCTCCCACGCTCTGCGTGGTAGTCTTTGCTGACGCAGCTGCATTCCCACGCGGAGCTTGGTAACGAGAGTTCAGCGCTCGTTTTTTGCCCGCCCGCTATGATTGTTACTCCGGATCGGGCAGACCCGGTGTCTGCCGGTTAAACGCTGGAGCATCATAAAAACTGTAATCAACGGTATTACTGATCCGGCCGGCTTCCTGTTGCAGGCGGCGTTCGCGGATGCTCATCGAAAAAACCTGCTGATGCATTTCTTCCATTAACTGCTTTAACTCGCTGTTACTGCTTAACCCGAGAAACACACCGGCCTGCATAAATCCCTGCAAACGGAAGCGCTCGGCATCGGAGGCTTTGATGCGTTGTTTGCTGTTGTTAAACATCGTCAGCAGCCGCTGTTTGGCTTCCTCTATAAATTGCTGGCGCAGTGTGGCTGGCGCTGTGTTGTTACTCATGGTGATCCTTAGCACATTGAACATGTATCCCGACGCTATTCTGCCGGGTGTTATTACGCCTGCCAACGGGCAAGTTTCTGTCGGTAAGCCAGTGGCGTCAGACCCGTGCTGCGGCGAAACAGTTCACGGAAAAAACGCACATCTTCATAGCCGCAGTCTCGTGCAATCTGTTCAACCTGACGGCGGCTGGTGGTCAGCGCCTGACGGGCTTTTTCCATGCGCAAAGCCTGAATATAAGCCAGTGGTGGTTGCTGTACGGCCAGGGTAAAGCGGCGTTTGAACTGACGCTCGCTAAGGTGAGCGCGTGCCGCCAGATCGGCGAGGGTAAAGGGTTCTGCGGCGTGCTGATCAAGCCAGTCCTGAATCTCCAGAATACGTTCATCCTGATGCTGCCGCTCAGGCATAAAACCGCTGTACTGCAACTGACTGTGGCGGTCGGAATCAATCAGCACCGTACGCGCCACCTGCAGGGCGACACTTTCACCAAAATAATCGCGCACCAGTTGCAGGCTCATATCCTGATAGGCGCTGGCTCCGCCGGAGCAACTGATGTTGCCATCGTGGGTCAGCATGGCGTTTTTCTGCCATAAAACAGCGGGAAACTGCTGCTGCAGCCAGTCGCTAACCGCCCAGTGGCTGGTGGCCTGCCTGCCTTCCAGTATGCCCGCCGCCGCCAGCACAAAAGCTCCGGTGCAGATACTCACCATACGGGTGCCACGCTGATGAAGAGTGTGTATCTGTTGCAGGGTACTGGCCTGCAATGCATCCGGGCGCTTTCGCGGATCGCCAATAGCGGCGACGATAAGCAGATCGGCCTGTTCAATATCGGCCAGACGGGTATGAGCGTTGAGGCTGATACCGCCGTGACCACTGATGGTTTGCTGCTGTTCTGCGGCCACTTCAATTTGCCAATCTTGGGCGGCAGCCAGGCGCGCGCCCAACAGCAGAATCTCCAGTGGCCCGGAAACCGACGATAACGGGCAGTGGTTCAAAGCCAGAATAACGCAGCGCGGCATAACGGTATCTCAAATAATGTGGCCCGATTGTCTACCATGTTGGGCTTATACGCCACCTTATGGCCAGCCCGATTCTGCGCCAGAATGATTTCAACAACCTGCGGCTCTCTCCCGATGGCAACAGGCCCTGATAACACAGAGAACAGAGCAGTGATGACAGCGACCGATAACAAAGCATTGATCGAGCATTTCTATCGGGCCTTTCAGCAAAAGGATTATCAGACCATGGCGGCGTGCTATCACCCGCAGGCGACCTTCCGTGATGAAGCTTTCGGCCTGAATGGCGCAGAAGAAATCGGTGCCATGTGGCAGATGCTGTGCGAGCGTGGCAAAGATATGCAGATGACTTTCGCCGTTACTGAGCATCACGGCGGGCGGATAACGGCACACTGGGAGGCGCAGTACACCTTTAGCCAGAGCGGACGGCGGGTGCACAATAAAATTGACGCTGAGTTTGAATTTCTGGATGGCAAAATCATTCAGCACATTGATCGCTTCAGTTTCTGGAACTGGAGTCGTCAGGCGCTGGGCTTGCCGGGTTTATTATTGGGCTGGACGCCACTGCTTAAGAATAAAGTACAGACCATGGCGATGAAGAATTTACGCTCGTTTATGAAAAGCAACGGGCGCTAATGCGTTGCTCCCGTTGCCTTGGGCACCTCTGCATAATTCAGATGCATGATTCAGAGGTGCCCCGGATCATTATTTATTGCTTTAAAAAAGCCAGAGCATCGGCGGCACTCTCGGCCGGCAATTCTTCCATCGGCATATGACCGCAATCATCATAAATAATGGTGCGCGCCTGGGGCAGGGCTTTGGCGAATTTCTCGGCATGCGCCAGCGGAATCCAGGCATCGTTACGGCCCCACATAATCAACACCGGCTGGGTTACATTTTTCAGCGGTGCGGTATCAAAGCCGGCACGATTGCGGATAAAGCGTAATACAGCGGCACCGGCACCACGGTTACCGGCACGCATAAATAAATCGTAGTAACGCTCCAGCACGGGTTTGGTCAGCCGCTCTTTCTGGCTGTAGGTGGTGCGGATGGTGGCGTACATAGCTTTACGCGGTACCGGCATCATCGATGCCATCCAGCCGCTGAGTGGCAGTCCCATACTCAGCAGTACCGGTGGCGGCACAAAGAAAAAGCCCGCACTGTCGAGCAGAATAACCTTATTAACCTTGTGCGGATAACGACCGGCAAACTCCCAGCTCATCCAGCCGCCCAGAGAATTACCGGCCAATGAGCACTGCTTAATGCCTAATGCGTCGGTAAATTCGTTGAGGAAGTCGCTGTAAATATATTTAAACATGCCGCGCGGGTGTGCGCCGGTAAGGCCAAAATTCGGGCTGTCGATGCTGATCACGCGAAAGTCTTTGCTGAGAATATCGGTCCAGTCATTCCAGGTATGTAACGACGAAAAAATACCGTGCAGCAGAATCAATACCGGTGCTTTATCCGGTTCGGCGCAGCGGCAGACATCACGGTAATGTACGTTCATCCCCTGCAGTTCAATAAACTGAGATTCGGCGGTAGTGTGGCGTGCCAGCATTTCCTCCAGCGAAACCGCGCCAACTTCACCTTTAAAACCGTTTTGCATGGTCTGCCAGAAATTCATCAGCATGGAGTATTCCTAAGTAATGGGTGCAAGGGACAGGCTGGCAGCCATTGTGCGAGCAGATGCACGCTTTGGTAAGGGAACATTGCGCCAGATTTCAGGCGTAAACGGGTGCTGAGCTGCCGTGATCTGACCGCATTTACCGATATGATCAAAGAATGTTCTTTATCAGGAAGATACATCGGCACTTATGCGAACCTTGTCGCATGCTGTGCATCGAATTGTAAAATCAGGCCAATGGCTGCTGCGTCACGCCGGAGGCTGGTGTTAAACTGGCGGTTCGTTTAATAAGGAAACACTATTCATGGAATATTTGCTGAGCAAACTCTTATCGGTCGAAGCCTTTGCGCTGATTTTTATTCTGGTGGTGCTGAAAAAAAGCATCATCTTCGTACCGCAAAACCGCGCCTGGCTGATTGAGCGTTTTGGAAAGTTTCAGGGCACTAAAGAAGCCGGTCTGAACTTTGTCATCCCTTTTGTTGACCGTATCGCCTCTGATCGTAGCCTGAAAGAACAGGCCGTCGATGTACCCAGCCAATCGGCCATCACCAAAGACAACATCACTCTGTCGGTTGACGGTGTACTCTACTTCCGCGTACTTGATCCGTACAAAGCAACCTATGGCGTTGACGATTATGTATTTGCCGTAACGCAGCTGGCGCAGACCACCATGCGTTCGGAACTGGGTAAAATGGAACTCGACCGCACCTTCGAAGAACGTAGCGTGCTGAACACCAACATCGTATCGTCGATTAACGAAGCCGCCGAGCCATGGGGTATTCAGGTTCTGCGTTACGAAATTAAAGACATTGTGCCGCCAAAATCGGTGATGGAATCGATGGAAGCGCAAATGAAGGCTGAGCGGGTTAAACGCGCGCAGATTCTGGAGTCTGAAGGTGACCGTCAGGCCGCAATTAACGTTGCAGAAGGTCGTAAACAGGCTCAGGTTCTGGCGGCCGAGGCCGATAAAGCCGAACAGGTATTGAACGCCGAAGGTGAAGCCCAGGCCATTCTGGCGGTTGCAGAAGCAAAAGCTGAAGCGCTGCGCAAAATTGGTGAAGCGGCCAATACGGCCGAAGGTCAGAAAGCCATTCAGCTGGATCTGGCGACTAAAGCCATTGAAGCCAAAGCGGCCATCGCCAAAGAATCTTCTGTTGTTCTGCTGCCAGACGCCGGCACCGATGCCAGTTCGCTGGTGGCGCAGTCGATGGCGATTATCAATTCATTAAATAATAAAAAGGAATAAATTATGGAATTGCTGCAACAGAATCTTCCCCAGACATTGATGGTGGTTGGTATTGCCGCACTGATTATTGAAGTAGCGGTATTAGGTTTTGCGACCTTTATCCTGCTGTTTTTCGGTGCCTCACTGCTGATTACCGGGTTTTTCATGAGTCTGGATCTGTTGCCTGCAACTGCTACCGCAGCGCTGTGGAGTAATGCCATATTAACGCTGTTACTGGCGTTAGCGCTGTGGAAACCATTGCAACGGATGCAAAATAAAGTACAGAAAGACAGCATCAGAAGCGATTTCGCCCGCCAGCCTTTTATGCTGGAAGACGATGTTGATGGTGCCGGAAAAACCGAATACTCCTACTCCGGAATCCGCTGGAAACTGAAAAGCTTTGAACCTATTGCCAAAGGCACCATGGTGGAAGTGATTAAAGTGGATGTTGGTGTGTTGTGGGTAAAACCGCTGGAGTCTTAGACTGCCGGTCTGATGTACTGCACATAATAAAAAAGCCTTGATTGAGGCTTTTTTTGTGTGCAGCGTTTATAAGTCCGCCGCTTGCCGCTGATGTAAATGAGCAATAGCTGCCTTGCAGTTGTAATGCGCATCCTGATTCAGCAGCATAAATTCATAGGCAGTGCTGCTGCCGACCCGCCCCTTAATAACGATTTCCAGCCGTTCAAACTCTGTTTGCAGAATCGCTAAAATATCATCCACTGAATATTTTTCGCACAGCGAATCCACTGCGCTCAGGGTCAGATCGGTGGATGACGGATCACTGCGTACAAAAGGGTTGTCACATATTTTGATGCAATCCAGTATTTCCTTTCTGGTGTCTGTGTTCATCGTCAGATGTTATCCTTTAAAACAGTATTTATGGTGGAACAGACAGTATTTCATTAACGGATCTGACAGCGTTCCGGTCTTTTCTTCACTCAGTTTGGCAGCAAGGTTCTGTTGAATAGCCTGGGGCCTGTTTCATTAGTGTTAACAGGCCCTAGTTGAACTGTGCGACGGAGTGATCATTTTAATCGGCTTTCGGCGGTGTAAGTTCTTCGCCAAATAACATACGGTGACCTTCAGGTGTTATGATCCCGAATTCACGCAACCCCCAGGGTTTATCGGAAATTTCCTGGCAGATGCTGGCACCCCGGGATAAGCAATCCTGATAAAACTCGTCAATATTTTCGCAGTTTATATAGGCAAAGTGGGCGTGATCATTCGTGGCGCTGGCAGGAATCTCATCAGGGCAATGCCCCAGCATCAGATTAAAACTGCCGAGATGCAGAAATACCCAGCCGTCGGTACGGAACTGTACGTCAAAGCCGAGTTTATTGCAGAAATAGGCTTCTGCGTCCTGAAGATTATTAACCGCCAGCACGTGCCGGGTTGCTGTTACTTTAAACATTTATTTCCTTGCCCTTGTTTCTGAGATTCGGGTTATGGCCGTCGTGCTTCAAAGCTGATAATCGCATCGTCGTTATCGGCTGCTCTGCCATGCTGATAGTCGCCGGATACGATAACGTCGGTAAAACCGGCTGCCCGCAGAGCGAATGTCAGTTCATAGATTCCCCACCAACGCAGGCAAAACAGATCAAGTTCGGTGCTGGTTAATATACCATTTTGCCAATGTTCATAGCGCAGGTAAGTAAGAGTTGTTTGCTGCACATAATTAATTTCAGGATCTGAGCTGGAGAGTGTCAGGCATTCATCATCAGAGGCTTTCCAGCTGCGCAGTGTGCTCCGGCTCCGGATGATTTCTTTGCTGTTATCTATATCCAGAATTAAACGTCCACCGGGAAGAAGATTATCATAACAGCGCTGCAGCAGTGCCAGTGCCGATGCGGTGTTGGTAATCAACTGGAAAGATCCGGCAGGCATAATAATGGCTTCATAGCACCGTGGGGCGGTAAAGTCCCCGAATGTCTGGCGGGTAAGTACAGGAGTAAGATTGCGCTGCAGGCATTCCTGGCGGCAGTAATGCAGCATCTCTTCTGAAGCATCAAAGCCTTCTATATTCAGGCCGGATTCCAGCAGAGGAATTAATATGCGGCCATTGCCGGTTGCAGGTTCCAGTATCGCACCCGTGCAGCCTGCGAGACGCTCACGGTAATACTCCAGATCACCAAATGAATGGCCGATGGGTTTGTCCAGGTGATATACCCAGGCAGCCAGTTTTCCGTATACATTTTCCATAATTTAACCACAGCCCCTGATTGTTATTGAAATTCATCCAGCAAAAACTGCCATACCGCCTGTGCGGCTTTGGTTCGTTCGCCAACGCACACCAGATTAATCGGGCTGTTTTCCGGGTGCTGCCAGTCGCTCAGCACAGGAAGTAGCAGCCCGCTTTCCCGCTCCGCTTGGATAAATTCCGGATCAAGCATAATAATACCCAGACCGGCACTGGCCATATCTACCAGAGCACGGCTGTTATTGGTTTTTATGGCGGGGCTGACTTCGATATTCTCCGTCTGACCCGCACGGTTGCGGAATGGCCAGAAGTTCAGGGAACCGAACACCAGGCAATCGTGGCGGGCGAGATCGGCAGGAGTATCCGGCTGACCGCGTTCAGCCAGATACTGTGGCGAGGCAAACCAGCCCCAGTGTTTTTCGCCTATTTTGCGCGCAATTAAAGAGGAATCGGGCAGCTGGCCAATACGGATGGCGATGTCTACGTTTTCTGCCAGCAAATCCACATTGCGGTCATCGAGATTTAATTCCAGTTCAATGTCGGGAAATTGTTCGCGCAGTTTCTTCAGTACCGGCACCAGCCGCGCCTGCCCCATCAGAATACTGGCGCTGATTTTTACCCGGCCTTTCGGTGAGGTTTGCATATCATCCAGCAGACCATTGAGGTTGCTCAGTACCTTACTCAGATCACCCGTGCCCAACAGCAGGTTGCGGCCAACATCGGTCAGCTGCAGTTGCCGGGTAGACCGTTGCAGTAAGGGCTGTCCGACAAACTCCTCAAGCTGACGGATCTTTTTACTGACCGACGAGCGCGGCAGACCCAGCTCCGTTGCCGTCGCCTGGAAACTACCGCGCTCTGCAACCCGGTGAAAAACATGCAACAGCGACAGATTGAGATAAGACATAAAACCTCTGACAGGACACGTAAATACCTGATGGTAGCCGGCTTGGTTGATATTTTTGTTTCCAAACCGGAACCAGTAAGTGCGCATATTGATGCCTTATTGACGCCCTGACAAGTTGCTAATCTGCCGCATAACAAACAACGAGGAGAACGGATATGAATGGCAAAACAATTCTGATTACGGGTGGCACCGCAGGCATCGGCCTGGCATTGGCAGAGAAACTGGCAGCCGATGGCAATCGTGTGATTATTACCGGGCGTGATCAGCACAAAATAAATCAGGTAAGTGCTGCAATTGGCTGCAGCGGCTTTGTTGCCGACAGTGCCGACGGCGCGGCGCTGAAACAACTGGCCGCAGCCCTGCAAAAAGACAATATTCAACTGGATGGTTTAGTGCTGAATGCCGGTGTGTTTTACCCGCAGGCTATTGCAACCAGCAGCGAAGAAGACTTTGACCAGACCATCGCCATTAATACCAAGGGCCCTTTTATTACCCTGCAGCAGTTACAACCACTGCTGAAGAACCCTTCCAGTGTGGTGTTTGTATCCAGCATTGTGGTGACCAAAGCCTTCCCGCAAGCGGCGGTATATGCTGCCAGCAAAGCGGCTTTTGAAACCATTGCGCGGGTGGCTAATCTGGAATTTTCAGGTTTGGGTATCCGTATTAATTCGGTTCGCCCCGGTGTAACTGCAACAGCCATTCAGGGCAAAGCGGGGATGAATGCGGAGCAACAGGATGCTCTGTTTGAATCGATGAAGGATACCGTGCTGGGGCGGGTGATGACCGTTGAGGACCAGATTGGCGCCATCGAATTTCTGCTCTCTGAGCGCTCGCTGGCGATGCGTAGTGCAGTACTGGAAGTGGATGGTGGGTATTTGCTGTAAAACATGCCGCTGGCTGTCAGAGTTCCTCACGTAATGTCAGTAATTCTTTGCGGCGGGCGGCGCTGACTTTCGGATAGCTCATTTTGAAGCTCTTCAGCGTGTTAACCACAATCTGAGAGATAATCAGCCTGGCATTTTTTTTATCGTCAGCGGGGATAACAAACCATGGTGACTCTTTCGTACTGGTCGTGCTCAGGCATGCTTCATAGGCACGCATATAGTCGTCCCAGTGCTTACGTTCCTGCACATCGGCGAGGCTGAATTTCCAGTTTTTTTCCGCTTCATCAATACGTGCCAGAAAGCGCTCGCGTTGTTCATCTTTAGAGATATGAAGAAAAAACTTAATCACCTGTGTGCCGTTACTGTGCAGATGAGCCTCCAGATCATTAATCGATTTAAAGCGCTCTTCCCAGATTGCGTGTCCGGCAATTGCATCATCGGAGAACCCCTGGGCCAGCAGTAATTGCGGATGAACCCGTACCACCAAAACCTCTTCGTAGTAGGAGCGATTAAATATGCCTATGCGTCCCCGTTCCGGCAGTCGTTTGGTGGTGCGCCACAGGAAATCGTGTTCCAGCTCTTCACTGCTCGGTTGTTTAAAACTGAATACCTGACAGCCCTGCGGATTTACACCGGACATCACATGGCGGATGGCACCATCTTTGCCGGCGGTATCCATACCCTGAAAAATCAACAGCAAAGATTGCTGATTTGAGGCGTAGTGCAGTCGCTGCAAATCGCTCAGTTCGCTGACCTGAGATTCCAGTATTTTTTTATATTCTTTTTTTGAATCATACAGGGATGGGATTTTGCTCGGACGCCGGGCCAGATCAACATGTTCTCCGGCCTGAACGCGGTAGTCATCGGGATCTATTTTCATAAAACTTCCAGAGTACGCAGATAGTTTAGTGCATCGTCCAGATCAGCCATCGGTGCCAAGGCACCTCTGAGAACAAATAAAAACGCACGGGTTGCCAATAATAGGGATCGCTCAGCATGCACTAACAGAACTACCATTGACAGAACAACCACTCTAACACCTCTTATGAGACGATTGATATTGCCAGCGTTGCATTAGCACAGAGGTGCTACAGGAAGTTCTGCTCGTCTTTTAATGTTATATCGCTCAGCGGATGGCTGACGCCTTAGAGCAGGATTCATGGAGCAGCAATGACACGAGAAACATGGTTGGCTGTCCCGATACTCTTTATCCCGGTGCTCTTTATCCCGGTACTCTTTATCCCGGTACTCTTTGTCCAGTCAGGCGGATCTTTGAGCAGTCTGCTTGATTCTTAGCTGAACACACCAAAGTCATCGGTTGTTACTTTCAAGAAATCGGCAAGTAACTGCGGTTTTTCAATGCTGCCTGACAATGTTCCCTGCAGATTGATGTGTTTGACAAAGCGTACGCTAAGTAACGATTCTAATTCCGTAATGAAGGCAATAATATTTTCCGGCGATTCAAAAGCGGGCCATTTAATAAACCGCCGGTACTTCAACTGTTGAGAATCAACACGGAAACCATAAGTCCCCCATTGCGCATAAAAGACCTCGTCCCGTCTTTCCAGTGAAACCTGCCAATGTCGGTCATTGATGCTGAGTGTTAACAGTAAGTCTTCCGGACGTAACGAGTTGCGTTCAATCACCCAATTCATAGGCTGGGTGGTGCTCCATTGCATATGAATCGACCAGGGCTTCTGTGGGAGCTTAATACCAATGGATTCAAAAAAATCATCTGGGTACATAGTAACCTCAGTAATATAACCGGCTCAGGTTCCGTCAGACATTACGCGCTGATAATAATTCACAGGTAACGCAGTGAACTTCTTCTGCGATTTCACTGGCGGTCGGATGCAGGCAGATACTGTTCAGTTTAAAACGCAGCGCCTGAAATACCTCATCACTTACCAGATACAGAAAGTGAGAGATGATCCAGTATTTCCACATCTCGTCGTCGCTGTTCAGAATATGTAATACCGGCTCCACCAGTTCGTTGCCCAGTAACGATAAGCGCTCAGCCACCGGCCCGGCGATGGGCCAGTTAAGGTCCTGCAGACACTCCAGCAGATCAGCAATATAAGGCAGCAGATCTTCGTCGGAGGCGGCCTGCAGATTGGCACAGGCTTCATCGTCAAATTTATCTTTGGGTACGAGTCTGATCATTCTGGCATTCATGCTTTGGTATTTATTGTCTGATATTCAGAGTAAGAGCCTTTGGTGAATACTCAAAAAAGGCGACAGGTTAATGGTACGACTCTGGCTCCAGAAAAACACTCCCCCAGGTTATTAATTCACCGCACTCCATCCAGATAGAACAGCCATAACCTGTTGTGGTTGTTTTTATATCTTCCTGATAAATCAGCTCCTGATTTTTAATCCACAGGGTTTGTGACTCTTTACCGTATGGAATAATCAGAGGTATGGGAATGATAAAGGACAGGTATAGGCCAATCCACTTATAGTCACTGCGATAATAGGTGGTCTTTGTTGCACCCTCTATCTCTGCTGGATCACCCGAGTAAGTTTTATGGCTATGAACGATATCCAGACCTACACAGCTGGTTAATTGGCTGACGATAACAACCATTGAGGCTATATGCCGCAGAGCTTTCATATTCTTCCTTCATGTGGGTTAAACCAGACGCAGGTGGCCAACTCAATCGTCACACTGAGAAAAATGGGATTGATTGGTGCTTGCACTCAATACATGGTTTTTCGCCCGTTGAATCAGCTGCTCATGCGCCGGAAACTGCGCCCCTGTACCTGGCCAGTAAAAGCCATCATCATTTATGCAGAGCGTTATCAGAACCTCTGCATCGTCCAGGCTGAGCGCTTCGTCAGGTTCTGCCGACATTACATAATGAATTCGATCCCTGTGCTCCCCGCGAATAGTGTCGGTAACCTCGGCATAATAAAGATGCTGGCTGCCATCCGTGCCCTCAATTACCTTTGCATCCGTGTGCCTGATAACCGCAGAGTAGGGTGTTTCTGCAACGGCATTGAGCAAATATGGGCTTATTGCTTCAATTTGTACCTGGTTTAACGACCTGTCGGCGAAGGCATAGCCGCTGACCAATAACAGCACGAAAAAGCTCAGATAATTTTTCATGGCGTACCCTGTCAGAAGGCATCCCAGTCATGAAAGTGTTTGTCGTATTCCTTATCGTTAATTTCCCAACACTCAGCGTTGAGCGTCCAGTCTACGCTTTCGAGATAGCCGATAAATTTAGCGATAAATTCTTCAAACGAATCGGCCTTCAGTTTCTTGGTATCTTCATCACGTCCGAATGAAATCATCTGATGCATCTTGCCTTTAACATCAGGATCAAAATCGATACCGATATGATTACCACCATGGTCATGGGTAATCGGTAACCACTTTCTGTTCAGATAAAGTGGTTTGATAACCCCCTCCGGAGACGATGCCATGGAATCGGCCAGATCTTCATTCAGGCCGTCATTCTCCAGCGCGACCCAGGTATCCCACTGGCGTATAATTTCCTTTACCGGCAGCAGACGGATACCAAAGAAAAACCCACGGCCGTTTCCAGGTTCCTGGCCATTATGCACAGACAGAAATTTTTTGTACGCCTGTGGCAACTCAAGCCCGGTGTGCTGCTCAAGCTGGGCGATCTCTTCGGCGGTTGCACCGTTGTTTAATTCGAGCAAATTAAAACCACCGCGTGCATTAAAAATAGCGGTCATCTTTTCCCATTGTGCTTGCATACAATATTCTCTGTCAGTGTCTTGATTGTGGGAACAGAGCGTTATCTGTTCCGGTGATATTTCTCTTTGCTTAATTCAGATTATCGGCGATACGTTCGATGGTTGCCGGGTCCGCCTTCTCATTTCAGTTAAGAACGGCTTCTTTTGTCAGATTATTTTCATCGGCTAACGCCGTGCGGCATGCCCATGCCAGTAAGTGGTTTGGATCTTTCCAGCCATCATACAGATTGTGGGCATACTGGTCGCACAGGTAAACCATGGAACCACTGTCCTGGGTCATGACAAACCAATCGCCTGAAGGGTCTGATCCCAGAGCGAAGAGTTCTGTATCGCTGTTGAAGTCATCCAGCTGTTGTCTGAAATCGAAAGCAATGGCTTCCTGGGTAAAAGGCCAAAGGGATGGAAACTGACCATCCTTGTTCAATTGGATGTAAGTTTCAAACCAGTGATGCCATTGCTCAGGAATAACGTGTTTGAACCGAAGTAATGGCTCGCTCTCTGGTATTGAGTATTTAAAATAGTTAATGTTTTTGAAATTCTTGCATTCTTCGATAAATTGTTCAGGAAAGTAGTCATCCGCTACCGGAGCAGTAATGATATTAAGCAATTCGTCTGTATTCATGTCACATCCAGATTGTAATTAATTATTGGTCAATACAGTAAATTATTGGTTTCTAATTGCACTGCTTGTGTCCGATAAATTTAGTCTTCAGAATCAAAAAATATTGTGCTAGCCGATGCTGAGAAATTTTTTCATTCTGACAGCAATTTGCTCTGTGCTGATGGCTGTATTTGATACTTCGATGTCTGTTACATTGGAAACACAGATCGTGCCATCGAACTTTACTTCGCGGTAAAGTTCCACTGGTCTGGAACAGACACAATAAGCCAGAAACTCTTCATCGCCATCCTCATCGGTGGCAAAGCGATAAGTAATGGTATCAACGAAGTTGTGAAGCTCTACCGGTTCGCTGGTGTAAAAAGAATCAATATTAACAGTAACGCCGGTTCCGGTGGCATCTTTTACCAGTTGCTTCAGCGCACCGGCATAAGGCAGATCTTCGGGTATTTCAACGTCTTCAATTTTTCCAATGCTTACAGTACTTTTCATTGCTTATTCACTTTGGATGCTTTCATACAACAGGGTTTTACCAGAAGGTTCGGATATCTCTGAGTGTATACCTGTCAGGGTGTTCAGCGGTAACCAGGAGCATTCAGCAGCCAATCCTGGTGAGGTGCCGGGTAGTCTGCATAAAACACTAATAGTTCATTTTCCTGCAATGTATTGATCTTTTCGCTATACCATGTGGCATATTCAGAAAATATAGGATTCTGTTCTGCCGGTGTCAGCGCGTAGTAGCGCTCAAAATTATCAGCCAGGGACTCTGCGGAGCCGGTATCGCTACTCCATTCAACTTCACTCGATTCTCTCAGGCTGCCACAAGCAATAATCTGATTACCAGGCCAGACATTGTCGGTGATTTTACCGATGATGAATCTCCAGTTCGTACCACTGGCCGACATTCCGCAGTATAAATAGATATCGGAGTATCCTTTGCTATGCAGTATTTCTATCATCTTCATTATTTTGCACGGAAGATAAGTCATCTTAATTAACTCAAAACGATCAGCCCGCAATGCCGGGCTATTTTTCTGGCGTGCCAGGCACGTCACTGCATATCCTGACAGGCGCAGGCAGGGTCAGCGTATTTATACAAAAATTTTGGCGGGAGGAGTACAGGCTGTCTCTGATCTTGAAAACGGATGCACATGCGGTGATCAGAAGACAGTTATACGGCATCCCTGCCAGTGACAGCAGATTACCGGAGTTTTACGGCTTGCTCAATAATTGATAAACATAAAATCAGCAAAGAAAAGCAAAGCCCGGCGTTATGCCCGCATTGCCTGGTATGCAGCGGATCAGCTCAGCATCCGCGGGCAGGGCTTCATTCTGTTGTGCGTTGGATAAGCCATGTATCGGCCCCGCCGTTCGTGCTTTAATCCGGTTTTTATTACACCCCTGAAAATCCTATGCCCGATTGGATGATACTCAGCGATTGGCCCTGGCTGTACAGCTACGGCGGTTTATTTATTCTCGCCTTGCTGGCTGCCAGCCTGTTACCGCTTGGCTCTGAGTGGTTGCTGCTGGTGTTGCTCAGCCAGCAACTGGACCCGCTGGCATTGTGGCTGGTCGCCAGTGCCGGTAATACCCTCGGCAGCGTGCTGAACTATGCCCTTGGCTATTACGCCGCCGACCGGGTTATCGCCAGGCAACAATCGCAGTTAAAGCTCAGGCGCTGGCAACAGGCTGAACTCTGGTTTGGCCGCTACGGTATCTGGAGTATGTTGTTGGCCTGGCTTCCGCTGGCAGGGGATTTACTGACGCTGGTTGCAGGCGTATTACGTGCTAACTTCCCATTATTTTTACTGCTGGTCGCCATCGGCAAAGCCGCCCGCTACGCCTTATTAGTAGCGGGGTTTGATTATATGGTGGGGTGAAGGGGGTTGTTAAAGCGGGAAGGATTTAATCTTCTGGAACAGTTTACTCGCTTTTATGATGCGCTCTCCCGGCTGAAAGCTGAGCGAATCAGCCCGGCACCAGCCACTGCGAACAGACCAGACACGACGCCGTTAATCCAGCGGCTGGCATGCTGATACCAGGCCATCACGCCGTTAAAAGAAAAGATTACGGAGTACAGCGCGTTGGTAGCAAAACCAACGCCTATGCAAACAAGCACACCTGACATCAGAAAAGCCGTACTGTCGTTTGCTCCAAGTCCGACAGAAAGAGCCGCCATCCACGCGACGACCGTTTTAGGATTCGAAATATTAAGCACGATACCTTTGACAAACCAGCTGGCATACGACGTTGAGTTTCCTTCCGCCTGAACTGATTGGCTATCCGGATTAACAGCGGCTTTAGCAGACAAAAACGCCAGCCATAAAAGGTATAACCCGCCAAAAACTTTAAGTGTCATCAATAAATAAACAGAGCTTTGCAGAATCACCCCAAAGCCGCTTGCAGCAACCAACCCCCAAAATACCAGACCAACCGACAGCCCCGCGCCATAGATTAAACTGATCTTTCTTCCCAGGCTCATTGCAATTGTTGCATTTGAGATATTTGCAGGCCCGGGGGATACCGCAATTACAAAGAACGCCAGACCTATATTCAATAAAGATAACATATCTATCTCCCGGTTTTGTTGATATTACAGCCTTTCGAACAGGCATTACTCTTTCTGCTGAAACGGCGTGGATACTAGCATGGCAGCATGTGTTTGTTAGGGCTTTGGCTTTAGAGACTGCTTTTCTTTAAGGTAAAGATACAGCGGAAGACCAAATGAGACTCCAACCGACAAAGTTCCCAACACAGCGAAATACCGATATTGCACCTGATGCTTCTGACCGTCTGCAACGATAAAGCCTAATAACGCAACAGCCGCCACTAAAACATCAAACCAGGCAAATAAACTGATAGGATTAGCCGCCGCTTCACTAAATAAGAGGGTAATGTCTAAACCATTAGCCAGCAACCAGGGAACAAACGCTCCGTAGGGAAGTAAAATACCTAACAATGTAAGAGCCAGATAAAACCTCAGCATTTAATTATCCTTGTAAAAATTCATTAGTAAGCGTTAACGTTGGATTCAACTGCGCAGCAGGTAGCCAATTTTATGAAAATTGATTATAAATAGTGACAGGTGGTGGAGTAGGGTTTCAGTCTTGTCAGCCACGACTGAACAGGCTCAGATTTATCTTCCCTGTTTACCGCAGGCAGGGCAAACCATGACGCTGATTGTTTTATTGCCGGAACGGCCTACAAATATTGCAAATGAGATAATGACAATGGCGATAACAAAGTTAACGAGCGCGAAAACTACACCTATAAGAAAGATAATTACACCTAAAATACCCGTGATCGTAATCGATTTTTTCTCTTCTTTGGTCATGAGCTGAACATTGCACTTTTTACAAACAGCAATTTTGGGTAACTTTCCATTGTCATTCATCTGGCTCACCACAGTATCGACATGTTATAGCTTCTGATTTGCTGATTTCAGCACAATACCTGAATTTCGTTTCTTTATATGTCATTTCAGTCATGGTTGATCTCATTGTATTTGACTCGCGCCTGAAATCAGGTGTGCTTGCAGTGGCATGTGATTTTCGGATGAGGAACGCTGATTCCAATGAGATGACATATACAGATGCACTCTCGGCAGGGACGGATGCTGAACTAATCGGATACCTGTTCTAATACACTAACGTACCGAAACATTAAAGTACCGACAGATTAGAGGCCGGTCTCCTCTTTGCCTTCATAATATTCATCTTGCGCTTAAAGCATGGACGCGATTTTCGCGTCCATGCATTTATTATTTATAGCCGCAATTAAACTAGGTTTTACAAACAGAAACGCCACCATCGGCGAGCAATGCTGTACCCGTTGTAAAACTGGATGCATCAGATGCAAGGTATAAAGCAGACTTTGCAATTTCTTCTGGTAAGGCTAAACGCTTTAAAGCGTGTATGCTTTTTACAAATTCTATAGCTTCTGGCGTATTTGACGATTCGCGCCCCATTGGCGTATCAGTACCTCCGGGCAATAAAGCATTAACCCTGATTCCTTCTGATCCATATTCAGATGCCAATGCCTTCGTTAAGCCAATAATCCCAGCTTTGCTTGCAGAGTAAGCTGACATTTGAGGCAGGCCAATCGTATAGCCCACAAAAGAAGACGTAAATATAATGGAACCGCCACCTGTATTTACCATTGCTGGCAGTTGATACTTAGCCCCCAGAAAAGCACTGGTTAAATTTGTGTTTACAGTATCATTCCACCCTTCCAGCGTAATCTCAGATGTTGCGCCAGAAGCACCCAGTGTTCCTGCATTATTAAAAGCAATATCAAGACCACCATATTCTTTAATGGCAAGATCCACCAATGCTTTAGCATAGGATTCATCTTGTACATCACCGGCTAATGCTATGGCACTTCCTCCTTCTTTTATAATCTCATCGACAAGCGTATCAAGCTCTTTTTGTCGTCTGGCGGCAACGATAACCGTTGCCCCTTCTTTAGCAAACAGCTTTGCCGTAGCCCGGCCAATTCCAGAGCTGGCACCAGTAACCAGTGCAACTTTGTCTTGTAAAATATTCATACCGACCTCTTAAGATATTTAATAGCGAAATGCTATAAATACTCTAAAGGCTCTTTCTCTGATACTCGACCCGAATCTTGCTGTATATCAGTTGATAAACGATAGTAGGGTGTACACTAATCGTAGGTGCTCGGAAACATAACGACGTCTATCAAGACGCGCGTTAGCGCGGTCCAATGGAGGCCGTCTTTTGGCTGGAACGATTTTTTATAGCATTGTTATGTGCTGCTACTGGCACTGATGCTTTTCAATATATGGATGATTGACTTCGTAGTCACAAGTACACGTTTTATAGTTAAAGCTGCCACCTGAATCCAGGCAAGTATCCACAGCTACTGAACCATTAAACAATACAAAATATACAGCGATTGCAGGCGACCCTAAGCCAACACCAGTTGAGACGAGTACTCCAATCAGGTCCAGGATTTTTCGTGCTACACCATGCCGATTGAATCTGGAAAGACAATCCGAACGGTAGCGCTTGCTGAATACAAACCGCCAAAATCCGAATAAATATCCTATCGCTTCCAATAAATCATCCATCTCTATTTATACATAAAATTTGGTGAAGGGCTGCTTCAGCTCGTCCCAGTGAGCAATTTTTACCAGTTATTGGATGGCCAAACAAAAGCCATCAAGCTGTTGAGGCTATATAGATACTCTTGTTGTGCACTCAGTACATCTGGTGAATAACGCGCAATTCAGAGCCTATAGCGGATTCCAGTTCGATAAGCAGGTAATCGGAAATCTCATATCCGGGGTCGACAGTACGCAGAACGAACCGACTGAAACCCATAGGCCACTTATAACAAAGATCGTTCAGTGTGGTGGACTTACTGCAGCAGGGAGTTTGTATTGTGCTGATCGTGAACCCATTCTCATCTGAGTAGCTTTGATCCATAAGGGCCTGCCAATGCCCGATCTCCATTTCAGCGCTGCAGTGCGGACAATGGACAGACTCAAAGTTTTCACCACAGTCCCTGAATACAATGTGGGTATCGGTTTCGGGCGTGAGCTCAGATTTTTCCAGGTTCCATGTTTTTTGAATCAGTGCAACAGCGGCTGCCTGAGACTCCTCGCCTGGAATAAAGTCGGGTTCAGCAGGGATAAGGCAAATATAGTGATCTGACATTTTTGTATCTAGAACCCTATGAATTGGTGAGCGATAGTGAGTACAGCCCAAGCCTTTTGTGGACGATTTTTAATTGCCTTGTTATGAGTTGGCCATTTGCACATGCTTTAACTTTCATCCATGAAGGCCAACACTACGCCTCCCGCTAACAACATTACTGGAATAACGGCGAATGCGATGACACCAGACCAAGAGTTTGCTCTGAGTGCCCTAACGCCATCAAGTATAGATGCAGCAACCAGGAGCAAGCTTACTACACCGATTACTAGGTGAACACGATATCCTGGCTCTAACCCGATAACTAGAAAAATGGGGCCAATTGCAGCGCCAATCCACGCGAAAGCTACGCCCTTAGCACCTATGAATGTTTGATAAATATCGCGGTTCATTCGGACTCAATACTCATAACGCTTGGGTTAGCGGAAAATGAAGCGCAGCGAATTTTTTTCGCTACACCCACTTGTTAGCTTTGTGCCACGATTCATTTAAAGCCGTGAAACTTGGTGATCTCAGGGGCATCCAAAACTAGTCTTGCTGCAAACTCTCTATCAGAAATTCCGCCTGCGCTTCTGCGATCCAGATCAGCCCCCGCACCAATCAACAAACTGACTATCTCTGGCACCAAGGGAGTCGCTCTAATTGCTTCCCTAAAGGGCGTAATCTTATCTATATTTTCTCGGTTTACGTCAGCACCCGATTCAACCAACAATTTAACTACCTTCGAAGCTTTGGCTCTCACCGCATAGTGAAGAGGGGAGTTGCCGTAAGAATCAATAGCGTTTACGTCAACCCCCCAGTCTATGAGACTTTTAACCATATTAAATGGGGCCACCATAACAGGGTTTAGAAGGGCTCTATGGAGATAATTCCATCCTTCTTTTTCCGTAACGTCGCTAGCTGAATGATCACTCCGAAGCCGTATAAAGCCTTCGTTATTCCCATGAAGAATGGCCCTCAGAACATCTCGAGACACGATTTACCTCTTCTAGCTAACGTTTCACATCACCGGCAAAAAAAAGCAGAGCGATGAACGAGCGGCGCTTTTTGTTGTCCGAGTGCATGTGATTGTTAGGGCTAATTTTTGATCCGATATAGAGTATTTCCTTTCTTACTTATTGTGGTTTCAAGAATTCCTTCTGAAACCAAGCTTCGTAACAGCCTTCTTAGTAAGGCCGAATTTCCCGCAAGATCTGAATAACTATTCCTTTCCGCACCCCAATTTTCAATTCTAAGGGGTGAGAATGACCATTGACTGTATTCACTCAAAAACTTAATGATAAGGTCCCTCATTTCTATTTCTTCAGGTTTTTGGGGGACTTTACCTATCTGTTGATGGCTTGATCCTGACTGTATAGCTGCTTCAATTTGTGCAATTTTGTCTTCAAGAGCTGATATATCCTTTATGTGCTCCTCCGACTGCCCTTCCAGTTTTCTTTCAAATTCTAGTGGGCCGAATTTCTTTAGGCTAAGCCCAAGCCTGTGCCATGGAACTGCAAAAAACAGGAAACACGCGACGGCAAAAAGCAACAACGATGAAAGTCCCAGGTCTTTAGGGCTGGCAATTGATTGATTAAACACATACGTCACAAAGTAACCAATCAACGCCACAGAAAACAGAAGTGAGGCCCAGAACCCTGTTCTTCGAACATTTGGGGGAAGAAGCTCTTCGGTTTCTTCTTGTTCATAATCCATCTTGATCTCCTACTGCCCTAACAGTTTATTCGTAGGCATGCTCGTTAACACACCTAAGCTCTTATTCAGATTTCCAGCCTAACCCATTGTCCGGGCTGTAAAAATCATCGTTATTCTCTTTCTTGTCAGGATATAAACGCGCATGCGCGCTTTTATCCTGAACCGTTCTTTACACTTTGCGCGTTATCACTTTTCGTAAAACCCTAAATGATTGATTTTTCAGGCATCTTTCAGGGCTGAAGGTATCAATTCGCGCATGCGCGTTTTGCTACCGGAGCGTAAATGCGCATCAAATTCTGCAAACAGTAAAATATACTGGGTGTCTGCACATTATTTTTCTTTGGTGATTTTCAGTGCTTTTCCGGCAGTAAAAATCGTTCAGGTGATGCTTGTAGTCCAGACACGCTGCCGCCCATCCTTATAAACGCAGGTCAGGAATCGCGTGGGTAAAGCTTTCGGATTTCGGGCGGGGAGGGTATCGGTGTTGAGTCAGATAAACCGACCTGACGGTCTGAGTTCTGGTGCTGTTATATCGTGCGGATACGGCTTCCCTGCTGGTCTGAAGAGTACTGAAGTTTGGGGATGGGTTCAATAATTGATAAAAATGGTTACAAGTGGCAAAGGGCGATAGTGGAAATCCGCCACCTATTGCTGAGCAGCTGCTTTCCTTTCAAATTATTTGGTGGGCAGTGCCCACCCTACATATCGGAGTTTCAGCCTGAACTTATGGTCTGTTGCTGTCGCGGATAAGATCCGCTCCCACAGTACGGCATTTGCTGTTATATCCGGCGTTGCGTCTGCATGAACGCGGCATTTGTGCGGTGCCAGTCAACCAAGTGATTCTGCGGCCTTCAGAGCAAAACCCTGCCCCGGAGCGATGCGTTTGTATAGATGTTTTGCATAGTCGATCCGGGGCAGGCTAAATGGCAGGAGCCATTTCAACAGCCGCAGGCTGGCCCGAAGGGTGGAGGGCATGGATGCCCGTAATCATTGTTTTGCGTGCCGCATAATCGCTGCAGTTGGCTGAACAGCGCCGGACAGCCGCAAGAGAGGATCGGAAGGAGATACTTCTCCTTGCATGGGGCGCAGGGGCTTGCCCCGCATTGGCTTCAACTAACTACAAAAGCCAGCCCGCGCAGCGGCTACTCAGTCCACGCAGCGGCTACAACTCAGAACATAACCGCTTCCAGCACACTACCACGCAGAGCGTGGGAGCGAGAGGTCAACGGGCCGGGCGGCAGCCCAAAAGCCAGCCCGCGCAGCGGCTACTCATCCGCTGCGCCGGTTAACCATTTCATGCTTTAATCACTCCCTGTATTAACGAGGACTCTCCGTGAGTAAAACCGCCCCCGACAAAGGCTTTGAGCTGTGCTGGCACGAGCATCAGGCGATCAGCCTGCGTGCCTCGGTGCTGCTGGCCTATCACCACTGGTCAGAGGATCAGGTGGCGGCAGCTCAGGCGCTGGGGGCTGTGCGTGTTAATGGCGTGGTTGAGTACGGCGATATTGAGTTACAGCCAGGCGATAACATCAGCCTGATGTTGCCTGATCATCAGGAAGAGGCGGTTGATACGGGCTGGAAAATACTCTGGCAAAATCAGGAGTTAACGGCCGTGCATAAACCGGCACCCCTGCCGGTATCGCGTACTACGCGTAATTTATTTAATACCCTGATCAGTCTGTTCCGCCGGGCTACAGTGCATAAAGACGCGCATTTATTGCACCGCCTGGATGCCGAAACCTCGGGCATTATTCTGCTGGCTAACTATGCCCATGCCGATAAAAAGTGGAAGAAAAAACTGGAGCGCTTAATTGAGCGTAAGGTTTACCACGCGCTGGTTTATGGCGTTCCCGACTGGCAGCATTATGAGTGTCAGACTTTTCTGGCAGAAAAAACCGACAGTGCTATCCGCTCGCAGATGCATGTGGTGGCAGAAGATGAAACCGATACGGTTAAAAGCCCGAAGCTGGCAACCACCAGGTTCCGTGTATTAAAAACCTTTAATGGTTACAGCCTGATTGAGTGTGAGCTGCTTAGCGGGCGTAAGCATCAGATCCGTGCACAGCTGGCACATCTGGGTTATCCGATTATCGGCGATAAAATCTACAGCCATAATGGCCGCTTTTATTTAAAGCGTCTGCAGCAGGATTTAAGTGCAGACGATTATGCCCAGCTTGGAGCGGAGCATCATTTGCTGCACGCCTTTGAATTACAGCTGAATACGGCGACGGGCGACCACCGCGATGAGGTGGTGATTTATGATAAAGACTATCCCAAAGCCTGGCTGCCTTATCTGCAAGGCCCTTCTTTTTGAGCATCTTCTGCTTTGCAAACCGCTCTGGTCTTAAGCTGGTCGTAGTCTGCTGCAAGGCTCTCCGCTTCGTTCGACAAGCTTCCTTCGACACGCTCGTCCCTCGCTGCTCAGGACGAACGGGTTTAAATCTCGACAGAAACAATATAACCACCGTTCGTGCTGAGCGCGCCCTTCGACAAGCTCAGGACGAACGGAAATAGTCGAAGTGTGAGCGCGTGCTTCGACAGGCTTCCTTCGGCAAGCTCAAGACCGACGAGACGAACGGTGTTCAAATAAAATCCGTTCACCCTGAGCGCGAAGCAGTCGAAGGGTTTAACGAACGGATTTGGCGTAGCCCTTCTACATATTATCTTGAGCCTGCCCTTCGACACGCTCGTCCCTCGCTGCTCAGGGCGAACGGAGTGATAAGTTTCCTTCGTGGTTTCCTTCGACAAGCTTCCTCCGACACGCTCGTCCCTCGCTGCTCAGGACGAACGGGTTTAAATCTCGACAGAAACAATATAACCACCGGTCACCCTGAGCACGCAGCAGTCGAAGTATGAGCGCGCCTTTCGACAAGCTTCCTTCGACACGCTCGTCCCTCGCTGCTCAGGACGAACGGGTTTAAATCTCGACAGGAACAATATAACCACCGTTCGTGCTGAGCGCGAAGCAGTCGAAGTATGAACTGTGTTTAAATAAAACCGGTCACCCTGAGCGGGCCCTTCGACAAGCTCAGGACGAACGGAAATAGTCGAAGGGTGTCAGGTTCCTTCAGTTAATTTTCTAGAGCTGATCAATATCTTTAATTATAAAATCGCGCTGTAAAAACGCCCCGGCATCAATATACAGACGGTTGCCGATACGCAGCTCGTGCTCGGTTACGTTGTGGCCGTAAATAATCCAGTCGATTCCGGCAATATCGCCAGCCGTTTGCTGTTTAAACGGCTCGCGTGCCCAGATGGCGCGCTCGGCCAAGTGATTATCCAGCTGGTCAAAATCCTGCCAGTCAGCGAGGGGGAAGTCGGCGTGAATAACCGCCACGCTTTCGTCGTGGCGGTTGATTAATTCAATCGCCAGCGGCAGTTGTTCTATACGGCGGAACCAGTCATCCCACAGACTTGTATCGTGCTGCAGAATCCAGTCACCACCGTGCTGTAAAATCAGCTCGCGTGAAGCGGCATTATCTTCGCGGAAAGCTTCGTACAGCAGTTGCTCATGGTTGCCAATAACCGCAAAAAACCAGGGCTCATCGAGCAGTGCCAGGGCTTCGGGGGATTGCGGCCCACGGTCGACCAGATCGCCGGTGCAGATCAGGCGGTCGTGGTTTTTATTAAAACCCATACGGTGTAACTGGGCGTGCAGCGCATGCACACAACCGTGCAGGTCGCCGACAACAAAGTCGCGGCCTTTGGGGTTTTTACCTAAACGCAGCAGGCGTGGCTGAATCAGCATGACAGAAAGCGGAACCGATAATAAAAGGAATAGCAGGAGCCGGCAGGCGGTCCCTGCTGTCCGGGTCGTAAAGACCGGGTGCGCAGCATACAATGCCAGCTTCAGAATGCAAAAGACGATGGCCTCAATCCCGCTATGATCATTCCTGTCATTCTTGCCGGTGGCACAGGTACACGGCTGTGGCCGCTGTCTACCCGTGATTGCCCCAAGCAGTTTCTGCCGCTGCTCGATCCTGAACGGTCGCTGCTGCAGCAAACCCTGCTGCGCGCGCAGGATCTGTTGCAGCGGCTCGGCCAGCCAGCGGTTGAGCCCATTATTGTCTGCCATGAGGCGCAGCGTTTTCTCGCCGCCGAACAATGCCGGGCGCTGAATATCCGTGCGCAGATTGTGCTGGAAGACGAGGGGCGTAATACCGCCCAGGCGCTGGCGCTGGCGGCGCAGCATCTGGCGCATAATTCACAGCACCTGGCGCATAATTCGCAGAAGCTCAGGGAACATCGTGAACAGACGCTGATGCTGGCGATGCCCGCCGATCAGACGCTGAGCGATAACGCGGTACTGGCACAGGCAATTGTGTCGTTGCAGGCACAGGTCAGTCAGGGCGCAGCCGGTATTTTTGGTATTGAACCTGACTATGCCGCGACGGGGTTTGGCTATTTACGTAAAGAAGCGAGCGGGCAGGTTGTGGAATTCCGCGAAAAACCCGATGCGCACACCGCGGCACAATGGTTGGCGGCGAATACCCGGCAACAGGCTGGCTGGTTATGGAACAGCGGTATTTTTTTCTGGCAGGTTCAGTCTTTTTTACAGCGCCTGAGCGAATATCAGCCAATGCTGTTTGCTGCAACGCAGGAAGCGATGGCACAGGCGCAGCAGGATCTCGATTTTATCCGTCCGGCCACCGGGCCTTTGCAACAGTGCCCGCATTTACCCGTGGATATTGCCCTGCTTGAACCGCTCAGTACGATTGCGCAGGCGGTGGTTGCGGCACCACTGGTTAACAGCGGCTGGAATGATATTGGCAACTGGCGGGCACTCAGCGAGCTGGGCGAGGCCGATGCGCAGGGAAATATTGAACACAACAGCGCAGCCGCTCACGGACGTTTTCAACACAGCCGCAATAATTATCTGCACAGCAGCAGCGGACGCGATATTGCGTTATTGGGTGTGCAGGATTTATTAGTCGTGGATACCGCCGATGCACTGATGATTGCGCATAAAGATCAGGCACAACAGGTGGGCTCACTGGCACCTGTTGCCAGCGCGGGTAAAGCAGAACCACGGCTGGTGCATCGTCCCTGGGGCAGTTATGAAGTGCTGCATCCGGGCGACGGTTATAAAATCAAGCGCCTGCGGGTAAAAACCGGTGGGCGTTTATCGTTGCAGCGTCACCGCTTCCGCGCCGAGCACTGGGTTGTGGTGCGCGGTGAAGCAACGGTTATTCGTCAGCGTGATGGAGTGCAGAGCCGCGAAGTTCTGCACGCTAACGAATCGACATTTATTGCGCTGGGCGATATTCACTCGCTGGAAAATAACGGCGATATTCTTCTGGAAATGATTGAAGTGCAGTCCGGAGATTATCTTGCAGAAGATGATATCGAACGGCTTCAGGACGCTTATGGCAGAAAATAAACGTGGCCGTGGATAAAAAACAGTAGCAGACAGGTATCAGCAACAGATGGCGCTCATATGACACAGGTTTTACTGGTAGAAGATGATCCGCAATTAAGCCGCGATGTGGCTTTTTATTTAACCCAGGCCGGTTATCAGGTTGAAGCCATTGACCGTGGTGACTGGGCGATGAGCCATCCGGATGTGCATAACGGACGCTTTGATCTGGCCGTGCTGGATCTCGGCCTACCGGGTGCGCCGGGGTTGCAGGTTTTACAGCACTGGCGTGCACAGGGCATTCTGATGCCGGTATTAATTCTGACCGCACGCAACAGCTGGCAGGAGCGGGTCGATGGCCTGAATGCCGGTGCCGATGATTATCTGGGTAAACCTTTCCGTAAAGAAGAACTGCTGGCGCGGCTGGAAGCGATGCGCCGTCGTTTACAGCAGGACGGCCAGTTACGCTTAACCGTTGATGGGCTGACGCTGGATGAAGAGCGGCACACCGTATTGCTGCAAGGTAGCGAAAACGAACAGGAGCTGACGGCGACAGAGCTGAGCATGTTGCGTTTATTAATGCAGAAAGCCGGTAAGCCGGTTTCTAAGCAGCAATTACTCGACAGCCATTACGGCTGGCAGGAAGAAAAGGCTGATAACCTGGTGGAAGTCTATATCCGCCGCTTGCGGCGCAAAATCGGCGAGCAGCGTATCCGTACTCTGCGTGGTCAGGGTTATGTCTTACAGCAGGGGGATAACTGATGTGGTCTCTGTCAGCGCGGTTGTTACGCTATATGATCAGCGGTCAGATGCTGGTATTGCTGTTTATGTTACTGGCCTCCGGGATTGCACTGAACATTGCCGCACAGGATTATTTTAAAAGCCGTCTCGAACACGACCGAGATTTATTGCTGAATGAACTGAGCTGGAGCGCCAGCGGTCCCACGTTGGAACACGAACATCTAACCCCGGTATTTAATCAGCCTTTTTCTGGCCATTACTTTCAGATCAGCAGTGATAATAATGTATTACTGTCGGTTTCTCTGCAGGGCATCAGGCTGCGTGACGAGCACATTCACGATGTTAAAGAAGGTGAACCAGAGTGGCACTGGCAGTCGTTTGAGCAGGGCCAGTATTTATATGTGCTCAGCCAAACCTTAAAACAAGGCGAGCGGCATTTGCATTTACAGGTTGGCGAAGACTTCCGGCCGATTATTAATGCTTTTCTGCATGCATTTTTCTGGCTGGCCAGTGTGTTCTCGTTATTGTTGATTGGCTTTTTCTTTCTGCAGCGACGTTTGCTGACCCGCACCTTAAAGCCATTTTCTCAGATCAGCGATCAGCTGAAACAACTGGCACAGCAGGATATTGATGAACTGCCAGCACCGGTAATGCAGGAGCTGACCGGATTGGTGAATGAGATTAATGCACTTGGCGAGCGCACCCGTGACCGTCTTAATCGTGCCCGCCTGGCGTCGGGAAATTTATCCCATTCATTAAAAACCCCGCTGGCCATTCTCGCTAACCGCTTGAGTAATATGCAGGAACAGGGTGGTGCTCACCACAATCCGGATGAACTGGCTGAAGCACAGGAGCTGGTTGAACGGATGAGCCAGCAGATTGATAACGAAATGAAGCGCGCGCGTATTGCCGGGCTGATGAGCCGGGCACCGAAAATTGAGCTGAATGAAATGTTTGATCAGTTATTAATAACGCTGAATAAGCTCTACCCGCATATCCGCTTGCAGCACTCGATGCCGAACGGGATGAGCTACCCCGGTGACCGTGAAGATATTATCGAACTGTTTGGTAACTTGCTGGATAACGCCTGTAAATGGGCGGCGACAGAAGTGTTGGTTGAAATAAAACGCTTACCGCAGCGGCTGGAAGTATCGATCTGTGACGATGGCCCCGGCATTCATGAAGACGAAATTTCTGTGCTGTTAAATCCGGGTGAGCGTCTGGATGAATCGGTAAAAGGCTATGGCCTTGGTCTGGCCATTGTCAGTGATATTGTTGCGCAATATCACGGCACGCTTCATCTGGAAAACCGTTCCCTGAAGGGCCAGCCCCTGACGAACGGTGACGATCATCAGGGGCAGGGATTGCAGGTTATAGTCAGTCTGCCGTACTGACGCCCGGGTTTAATGCGCCGCTGGCCAGCAGCGGTTGCAGCCAGTAATGAATATCATACAGCGGAAAGGTTTCGCGCAGTTGCAGCAGCAGCTGGTCGGCTCTTTCCGCATCCAGATGCAGGCTCATCACCGTACGTTTTTGTTTGCCCTGAATCTGCTCACTCAGACTTAAATGATCGCTGCGGTTGCTGTGGCCAAAGGCCTGCCACGAGGTAAATCCGGGCAGACTTTGTTCCAGTAACCAATCTGAAATGGCTTCAGCCTGTTGTGGCCGGGTTGAGATGGTCAGCAATACTTCAGTCATATTATTTATGCTCCAGAATAAAGCGACGATACAGCACCGGCAGTACATAGAGTGTCAGCAGGGTGGAGGTAAACAGACCACCGATCACCACAATGGCCAGCGGTTTCTGAATTTCGCTGCCGGGGCCGGTGGCGAATAATAGCGGCACTAAGCCGACAGCGCCGGTGGTGGCGGTCATTAATACCGGACGTAACCGTCGTACGGCACCATCGCGCACGACCTGTAATCCACGCTGGCCGAGGGTAACTAAATGACGGAACTGATCAACCAGTACCACGCCGTTCATAACCGCAACGCCAAGCAAAGCAATAAAGCCAACCGATGCCGGAACCGATAAATATTCACCACTTAACCATAGGGCAATAATGCCGCCGATTAATGCGAAAGGAATATTGGCGAGAATCAGCAGTGCTTCGTTCAGGCGGCCAAAGGTGGTGAATAACACCAGTAATACCAGCGCAATGGCGACCGGCACCATTAACCCGAGGCGGGCATTGGCGCGTTCCTGGTTTTCAAACTCGCCACCCCAGGACAGGACATAGCCTGCTGGCAGGGTGATTTTTTCTGCAACCCGCTGTTGTGCGCTGGCTACAAAATCACTCAGGGCGACACCGCTGACGTTGACGTTTACCAAAGCAAAGCGCTGCCCCTGTTCGCGTTTAATTAATACCGGCCCCTGAACTTCACGCGCGGTAACCAGCGCCGACAACGGCACGGCCTGGCCATCGGCGGTGGCCAGAGTCAGCTCATTCAGTAATTGCTCAACCTGCAGCCGGGTTGGCTGGCGCAGTACCAGTGGTACCTGACGGTCGCTGAACACCACTTCGCCGCTGTTAATACCTTCCAGATAGCTGCGCAGGGTTTGCTGTACGTCTTCAACGTTTAAACCAAAATGCGCAATACGCGGATAATTATTTTCCAGCTGCAGGTAATGCATACCATCGGCCTGTGAAACCATCACCTCGCTGACGCCATTCAGGGTTTTCATTTCGCCGCCGATCTGATCGGCCAGGTGTTGCAACTCAGCCAGATCGCTGCCGAAGATTTTAATCGCAACGTCACCGCGTGAGCCGGAAATCATTTCTGATACACGCATATCAATCGGCTGAGTAAAACCGTAATCGACGCCGGGGAATTGCTCCATCACCGCCCGGATCTGATCTTTAATGGCGTCTTTATTTTCAGCCTGCCACTGATCGCGTGGTTTCAGCTGTAAAAACATATCGGTTTCGTTCAGGCCCATCGGGTCCATCCCCAGATCATCGGAACCGGTACGGGCAATAATACGCTCGATATCGCTGACCGCTGCCAGCATGGCGCTTTGCACTTTCAGATCAATCGCTGCTGAGGCTTGCAGGTTAATGGTCGGTGTTTTTTCCAGCTGTACAATCAGGTCGCCTTCGTCCATTTCCGGCATAAAAGCTTTACCGGTTTGCAGGTACGCCAGCACGGCGAGTACCACGGCCACCGCCAGACCCAGCATGATGGGTTTGGGATTGCGTAAGGCGGCCGTCAGGCTTGATTCATAGCTGCGTTGTAAGTGCTCAATCCAGCGTGGTGTGGTTACTTTCTTTTCGTCTATGGCGAGTGTGCATAGCACCGGGATCAGTGTCAGCGATACCAGCAGACTGCTGGCCATGGCAAACATAATAGTCATGGCAACCGGCGCGAACAATTTTCCTTCCAGCCCTTGCAGGGTAACCAGTGGCGAAAAGACCAGCAGAATAATCAGGGTGCCGGAAATAATCGGCACCATCACTTCTTTAATCGCGCGGAAAATAACGTGCATACGCGGTAATGAACGTGAGGCTTGCTGTAATTGCGTTACGGTATTTTCCACGACCACCACCGCACCATCGACCAGCATACCAATAGCAATGGCCAGACCACCCAGGCTCATCAGGTTGGCGCTCATGCCGAAGTAATCCATGATAATAAAGGTCATCAAAGCCGACATCGGTAAGTTAACCGCCACCACCATCGCCACCCGCACATTACCAATAAATAACCCGAGCAGAATAATCACCAGAGCAACGGCAATCCATAAGGCTTCTGAGACGGTATTCACCGCGCGTTCAATTAAATTACTGCGGTCGTAAAATACATTAATGCTGAGTTCCGGCGGCAGACTGGGGCGCAGTGTGTCGAGGGCTTCACGCACGCCGCTGATGACTTTCTGGGCGTCAGAATTTTTTAACGCAACCACTAAGGCCTGAACCGTTTCCCCTTGTCCGTCTTCGGTCACGGCGCCGTAACGGGTCATGGATGACAGCGAAACCGTGGCAACATCACCGAGGCGAATGGCGCTGCCGTTATGCCAGCGGATAATACGGTTTTCCAGATCCTGCAGACTTTGAATACGGCCACCGCTGGAAACAATAATGGATTCTTCGCCACTGTCGATACGTCCGGCGCCATCGTTACGGTTATTGCTTTGCAGGAAATCCTGTAACTCCTGCAGGGTCAGTCCAGCCCGTGCCAGGGCGACGGTATCGGGTGCGACCTGATAAGATTCGACACGGCCACCCAGCGCATTTATATCGGCCACGCCGGGAACTGTGCGCAGCAATGGACGGATTTGCCAATCAAGAATGCGGCGCTTTTCTTCCAGTGATAACGGGCCGTCCAGGGTGAACATAAATAATTCACCTAATGGCGTACTCATAGCGGCAATACCACCACTGATGCCTTGCGGTAAATCCGGCCAGACCGCCGACAGGCGCTCGGCCACTTGCTGTCTTGCCCAGTAAATATCTGTGCCACCGGTAAAGTCGACGGTAATGTCGGTAATGCCGTATTTCACCACCGAACGCAGAATGCTTTGGTTGGGAATACCCAGCAGTTCGACTTCAATTTTACGGGTAACGCGGGTTTCCAGTTCTTCCGGGGCCAGGCCCGGTGCTTTAATAATGATTTTAACCTGTGTCGGAGATATCTCCGGGTAGGCGTCAATACGCAGATTCTGAAAGGTATTCAGACCGGCGGCAAAAACAGCCAGGCTGATAACAATAATCAGAATGCGCTGTTTTAATACGCCCTGTAATAATGCGGATAACATTTATTCGCTCTCCATACTTTGCCAGAGCGCTTTCAGCGCCGCGCTGCCACTGATGGCAATTTCGCTGTTTTCCAGGCGGTTGTCCTGCAGTAATAAACCCCGGTTACCGGCAATAAACTGTTGCAGCTCGGTTGCCTGAACTCCTTCGGGCGTGCGGATAAATACCCAGGATTTATCGTTATGGCGCACCCGTGCTGCCGCCTCTGTTGGCCAGCCGCTGGCCATGCTTGGAATATCAACGCGTACCATGCTACCGGGTTGCAACCCCTCGGCCTGTAACCAGACCTCCGCCTGTGCCGCATTGTTTTGCAGCGCGCCGATGCTGCGGATAATGGCTTTTTGGGCGGTGCCGGTAATGCTCAGGCTCTGACCCATGCTCAGGTTATGCAGCATGTGTTGTGGCACCAGCAGGCGTAAACGCAGCGCATGTTCCGGCCAGAATACCGCCAGCGCTTCTCCGGCCATAAAGTGTTCGCCGGGCTGGCGTTTAATGTCGACCAGCCAGCCATTTTGTGGCGCTGGCAGAGCGTAGTCGGCCTCGCTGGCGGTTTGCCATTGGCCAGGCAGATGTTTGAGGATTTGTGCGTTCAGTTTTTTCTGATCGTTCAGCTGCTGGCACAGCAGTTGTTGTTCCTGCAAATCGAGGCGCGAGGTTAAGCCGCTTTTATTGCGTTCACGCATGTCGTTAAAACGCTGATTACACAGGTTGGCCTGCTGCTGTAAACGTTGGTTAGCCTGAAAGAAATCCAGTACATCGTGGCTGTGCAGTAACGCCAGAGGTTCTTTTTCAGCAATAAAGTTACCCGCGGTGGCTTGCCATTCTTCCAGTCGTCCTTCGAATGGCAGGCTGATATTTTCAGTCTGCCCCGCCGCGACGGTAGCGATTGCCGGCAGTGATGCCAGTACCACCTTATCCTGGCTGGTCAGTTTCTGAAAACGTACACCCAGGTTATCTAACTGCTGACTGCTGATGGTTAACTGTGCGGTGGCGGCTGGCGTTTCAGCAACGCTGCTCTGGCTTAGGGCAAATAACAGACTGGCGGCCAGTAACGGATTTATAGAAAGACAGCAGAATTTCATAACAGGGGCTCCTGTAACTGAGCGGATAAATGGATAAGAGTTGGGCTGAAGAGCGTCATAACGGATATCCCTGTAGCTGATTCCATTGGCTGATTGTGCGCAGGTATTCAATGCGCGCTTCATCGGCCTGCTGTTGCAGGCGCCAGATGCTGGCCTGGATCTGCAGCCACTGAAAACCTGACAGACTGCCACGCTGGTAAGCCTGATATTGGCTCTGATACTGCGCACTGGCCTGCTGGCTCATGTCGTTTAATTCGTTCATACGTTGTTGCAGCAGCGGCAGGCTGCTGGCAATGGAATGGCGTTCGGCTTGCAGTTGCTGACGATTGCGCAACCATTCGGCATAACGGCTGCCAAGCTGACGCACGGCATCGCGGCGTTCGCTGTAATTGGCACTACCAAAATCAAAACTTATTCCGACTAGCAGGGCATCGTTAGCCGGTTGCGCATTGATCGCCTGCTGGTGTTTTACCCCCAGGCTCAAACGCGGGTTTAAGGTATTTTTCTGCTGGCTGCGTAATTGCGCATCGGACAATTGTTTTTGTATGTGCAATAACTGCAGTAACGGATGGGCATCCAGCGGTTGCTCCGGCAATGCACTGAATGTCCAGTCGCCGGGTAAATCATTCAGTGCTGTCCATTGTTGCCATTGCTGGCGCAGAGTCTGTTGCTGGCGCTGATCCAGCAGTTGCTGATTTTTAAGCTGCTGATATTGCTCCAGCAGAGTGAGGCGATCCGCTGCCGGGCGTTCGCCCTGACGGATTAATAAATCCAGCCACTGCAATTGTTGCTCCATCGCCGCCAGACGGTCCTGGGTGCGTTGCTGGCTCAGTGTCATGCTTTGCCAGTCCCACCACCAGGTTTGTAGTTTTCCTGCCAGCTGCCAGCGCAATACCTGTTGGTAGGCCAGGGTTTCGCTGCTGGCGGCCTGTTGGTAATCACGACGGCTTTGCATTAAGCCCGGACGTGCGAGGGGAAGTTCCAGCCGGGTTTGCCATTCTTCGGCACTGCCACTGGCGCTGTCACCCTGTTGATAGTCCAGGGCGACCGACGGCGCGGTGGCCAGCCAGCTGGGCAGGCGATGATTATTGATGTCGTCTTCCGCCGCCAGATAGTGTTGTTCCGGCAGTTGCTGCCAGGCGGCTTCCAGGCTTTGCTGGAAATCGGCGGCCTGAGTGCTGATGGCCGTTAACAGTAAACATAAGCCCGTCAGAAGCGGCTGCGACTGAATTATCTTGTTGCCCATTGAGCATTCTCCGAAAAATACTGATGGCAACATAACGGCATAAGCTGAAACGAAACTGAAAAGCGCCGGCTTTCGTGTAAAGCAGCGTCAGAGATGTTAATGATTCTGTTTAATTATCTGCGCGGGATAAGAATCATTCTGATCAGAATATCCGGGCAGGTTTTGAGTCGCGGGTTCAGAGTGGTAGGTGCGGAAGCAGAATATAAAGTAATTTCTCGTTCCTACGCTCTGCGTGGGAATGCAACTGTGCCAGCAAGGGCTACCACGCAGAGCGTGGGAGCCAGGTGAGATGCTGAAGCAGAATATAAAGTAATGCATCCCGGTGAACCGGGATGCAGGATCAGAGGTTATTAATGTTCGCGCAGTTTCCATTGCGAGAAAAACGGATACAGCAACGGTAAGACAAACAAAGTGAGGAAGGTAGCGGTAACCAGTCCGCCAACAATGACGCTGGCCAGGGGTTTCTGAATTTCCGCGCCTAAGCCATCCGACATTAACATCGGAATTAATCCCAGTGCTGAAGTAAGAGCCGTCATTAATACCGGGCGCAGGCGCGATAAGGCACCGTTAAATACCGCATCATTTACACTATGTCCGCCAGCCAGGCGCTGGTTAATACTCTCAACCATCACCACACCATTTAAAACCGCCACACCAAACAGGGTAATAAATCCCACCGAGCCAGGCACCGATAAATACTGGCCGGATAACCACAGCGAAAAGATACCGCCAATAACCGCCAGCGGCACATTCAGCAGAATCAGCAGTGCCTGACCGACCGAGCCAAAAGCGAAATACAGCAACAGGGCAATTAATCCTAATGACAGCGGTACAATCATCATTAAGCGTTGCTGCGCGCGCTGCTGATTTTCAAACTGGCCGCCAATATTGACGGCATAGCCCGGCGGTAATTGCATCTGAGTGTCGATGGCGTTGCGGATATCGGCCACCACGCTGCCCATATCGCGGCCTTCGACATTGGCCTGAATCACCAGTCGCCGTTGTACATCGTCACGCCGTACCTGTGGTGGGCCAGAGGAAAATTCCACCGTCGCGACATCGCCCAGACGGACAATGGCACCGGAGGGCGAGCGCAGGCGTAAATCGGCAATGGCGGCGGCACTGCTGCGAAACTCCTGCTGCAGGCGCACATAAATATCGTAGCGTTCGTTGCCGTTAATAATTTGTCCGGCACGGCTGCCGCCTAAACCATCACGCACCACGGTCAGTACGTTATCCACCGATAAACCATAACGCGATAAGGCATCCCGTTTGGGGGTAATCACCAGCTGCGATTCGCCGGCAATCTGTTCCATCGCTACATCGCGGGTACCGGCAATGGTTTTTACCAGCGCTTCAATCTGCTGGCCCTGTTGTGCCAGAACATCGAGATCGGGGCCGAATAATTTAATCGCCAGCTGCGCCCGTACACCAGACAGTAATTCATCGACGCGGGTGCCGATGGGTTGAGAAAAGTTAAACAGCAGGCCGGGAAAGACTTCGAGTTTTTCTTCCATTAAATGCTGCAGGGCCAAGCGATTGTCGGCCGACTGCCATTCGCTGACAGGCTTCAGGCCGATATAAATCTCGATATTACTTACCGGCTCCGGATCGCCGCCCAGTTCCGGCCGGCCAACGCGGCTCATGGCGTAGGTGACTTCCGGAAACTGTAATAATAACGCTTCCAGTTTTGGCGCTACGCTCAGCGCGGCTTCTAAACTGGCGGAAGGCGCCAGCGTTACGCGCAGATTAATGGTGCCTTCTTCCAGTTCCGGTACAAACTCGGTACCAAGGCGCGGGGCAATAATCGCGGCTGCTAATAACAGCATGCCGGCAAGCCACATCACCCGCCGTGGAAATCGTAGCGCCTGGGTGAGCAGTTGGCGGTACAGTGTTTCCAATGGCTGCAATAAGGGGCTGGGTTTGGCGCTTACCGGAGCACGGAACATAAAGGTAGCCAGCACCGGGACGACAATTAATGCCACCAGTACAGCAACCAGCATGGCGAGCATGATGGAGATGGCCATTGGCTGGAATAATTTGGCTTCAACACCTTCAAAACCAAACAGCGGCAAAAACACTAACAGGATAATACCGGTAGCAAAAAATACCGGGCGCGCGACTTCAGCCGCCGCTTCCTGAATGCGCAGACTGATACTGTCTTTGCCAGCATTGGGATTGGCCTGCAAATGGCGGAATATATTGTCGACCATCACCACCGAACCATCGACCAGCATGCCAATGGCGACGGCAATACCACCGAGCGACATCAGGTTGGCGGATAAGCCGTACCACGACATCAGCATTAAGGCGATGGCAATCGACAGCGGAATGGATATTAATACCAGCAGCGTGGCGCGCAGATTCATCATAAACAGCGCCAGCACAATCAGAATAAAAACAAAGGCCAGCGCCAGCGCATTGACTACCGTAGTGACGGCCTGTTCGATTAATCCGGCCTGATCGTAAATGACCTCAAAGGTGACGCCTGCAGGCAGCGCCTGATGAATTAATGTCAGCCGTTGCTGAATGCCGTCGATGGTGGCTTTGGTATTGGCGCCCATACGTTTGAGTACGATACCGGAGACGACTTCGCCGAGCTGTTCGGCGGTGGTTTCTGTTGCCTTGCCGGTTGTATTGTTGCGGCTGAAGGTTACCGCACCCTGACGGATTTCGCTGCCAAAACCCACCTCGGCGACATCGGCAACGGTAACGGCCACACCATCAATGACCCGCAACGGAATCTGCGCTAATTGTTTTAAACCCTGTTCGCCGCTGTCGAGCCAGCCGGTGCCACGGATAACCAGTTGTTCCTGCCCACGGTTTAAATACCAGCCGCCGACATTGCGGTTATTGGCTTCTAATGCATCGATCACATCCTGTTGCGACAACTGAAAAGCCAGTAAGCGGTCGGGGTTTATATTGACCTGAAACTGGCGTACGTCGCCGCCGAATGACAGCACATCGGTGACGCCATCGACCGGCATTAACAGCAGTTTTACCAACCAATCATTCAGGCTGCGCAATTGCATCAGGTCATAACCGGAGCCGGGTTCTGCCAGTAATACATACTGAAATATTTGCCCCAGCCCGGAAGTATTGGGCCCCATTTCCGGAATACCGGCTCCCTGCGGAATAAATTCACGCGCCGCCTGCAAGCGCTCGAATACCAGCTGGCGGGCAAAGTAAATATCGGTACCTTCGTTAAATACCACGGTAATGCCGGATAAACCGGTTTTGGATATAGAACGTACTTCGGCCACATCGGGCAGGGCGTACATCACCGCTTCAATCGGATAGGTGATCAGTTTTTCTACTTCCTCAGCGGCCAGTCCCGGCGCTTCGGTATTAATCGCCACCTGTACGTTGGTTACGTCGGGAAAGGCATCGAGGTTCAGCTTCGGCAAAGCGAAAGCGGCAGCAATACATAAACTGGTGATGGCAATCAGCACCAGCAGGCGGTTAGCGACCGCCCAACGGGTTAATAACGTAAACATAGTTTAATACCCAACCCTTAATGATTATGCGGATCAAAGCCGCCTTTCGCCTGCTCGGAAGCAATAAAAAAAGCGCCGGCGACGACGATGGGGTACGCAGAAAGTGCAGACGGATCATCGCTGCTGATTTCTACCTGGGGTTCTTTTGCGGTGTTGATGGTACGGCCACGTTCTACTTCCAGTGCGCGGAATTCGCCGGGTGCGCTTTCAATAAAAACCTGCCAGTCGCCATCGCTGCCTCGCATTAATGCGGTTTCCGGCACCAGCCTGATGACCTCTGTGGACTGGGTATAAAATGTGGCATTGGCAAATAAACCAGGGTGCAGACGATGATCCGGGTTATTCACCGTTAAGCGCACAATACGGGTGCGGGTTAATGGATCAATGGTATGGGATTCGTGGCTTATCTGCGCGCTGATCTTCAGTCCGGCGACATTAAGAATAACGCGGGTATCGCGGGTTAAATGCAGCTCAGATTCTGCCGGTAAACGTGCTTCAGCCCAGAGCGTGGTTTCGTCAGTGATCTGCATTAATGCGCTGCCCGCCATCACCCGCTGGCCCTGCTGAAAATCATCGCTTAATACCAGTCCGGCAGTTTTAGCGGTTAACTGATATTCACCAAAGCTGGCCGGGGTTAATTCTGCATCGGCATTCAGGCCATAAGCCGTGAGGCGTGCGCGCGCAGCGGCGAGGGTATTCTCGGCCTGATTATAACGGGCGGCGCCAGCGGCATTTTTACCGAGATTTTTTACCCGCTGCCATTCGGAACGGGCGCTGCGTAATTCTGCCTGGGCACTGGCAACCCCTTCACTGAATAATGTCAGCAATGCTTGCCCAGGTTGTACGTGATCACCCAGTGCAACATGGCGGGTGATTACCACCGAATCGACCCGTGGGGAGACAACAAAACTGCGGTAACCGTTGGCGCGGATTTCGGCCGGGGCGCGCAGCGGAATATCGGTTTTTTCTGCCGGGATTATCTGGCTGATAATTCCGGCTTGTTGTATTTGATCGGCGCTTAAATGCACGCTGTTGTCGTTATGTTCATCCTGATCGTGCTGATGATTGTGCTCATCGCTTTGCTCAGTGCTGTGGTCATCGCTGTGGTCATCGCTGTGGTCATCGCTGTGGTCATGTTCGTCGTGCTTATGCTCTTTTGGCGACTCACTGACGGCTTCGTTATGGCCGGATACCGGTTCGTGATTGTGACTGTCAGCGGCATAGCCCTGCAGTGGAAGTATGAGAATAAAAGCCATGAGCAGGCGTTGGGCTGTGCCCGCACGATTAACGGCAGGCATTTTTTTTACGGACGCTGATTTTTTTACTGAAAATAGTGACGACATAATTTTCTCACTCTGAAATCGGGCTGTTGGTATTTGCAGCAGCGCTTAAAAAACGGCGGATATTTTGGCTGTCACTCAGCCATTGGATCTGTGCCTGACGATAATCCGTGGTCAGTTCGATACCGGCCTGCAGGCTGGCGGCCCACTGTGCGGATGCCTGAATATAAGCGCTGGTGCTGAGGTCGCCGTTGCGCCATTGCTGTTGCAGTAATTGCGCGCTGCGCTGGCCGCCATCGGGCATCAGTGTTTGCCATTGTTTAACCTGACGGCGGTAAGCCTGAACCCGGCTATGGCTGGCGCGCAGCTGCTGTTGCTGTTGTTGCAGGCTGACGTAAAACTCCGCTTCAGCCTGCAGGGCTTCGCCATTGGCTGCAGCCGCAGCCTGACGGTAAGAGCTGCGTACATTGAGCGGCAAAGACAGGGCCAGTCCTAATACATCTTCTTCGCCATTACGCCCGGCACTGACGCCAAGGGTTGGTTCGGCGCGCAGGCTGTCGCGGCTCAGCTGCGCGCGCTGCTGCTCGGCCAGCCAGAACAGTCGGGCGCTTTCACTTTGCGGATGTGACAGTGCCAGTTGCTTAAGCTGCGTGTCGCTCAGCGGCTGCTGCGATAATTGTTGTGCGCTGTTATCCAGTTGCTGAATGAGTGCATTGAGGTATTGCGGCTGTTGTTGCCAGTCCGGCAGCAGGGCAGATAACTGCGCAGCGGCGGCACTTAATTCCGCCTGACTGGCGGCAATATCGGCCAGCAGCGAGCTTTGTGCCAGCAGTGCCAGTTCGGCATCCAGCGCACTTAAATCACCAATACTGCGGCGTTGCTCAATCAGTTGCGTCAGCGTCTGCTGTTGCTGCTGCAGACGCTGCATTAATTGATCACGCTGTTGCGCGCTTTGATAACGCACAATGGCGGCTAAGGCATCAGCGGTGGTTTGCTGCAGGCTTTGCTGATATTGCTGCCCGGCCTGCTGTTGCAGTCGTTGCTGCTGCTGGCTGCGCGCTTCTCGCTGGTTCCACCAGTCGATTTTCTGGCTGATTTCCAGCGCATAATTATTGCTACTGCCTTCCTGCTCCAGCCGGGTTTGCAGCTCGGGGTTGTACAGTGGCTGAGCGGCTGCCTGAGTCCATAATGCGCGACTGTTTTGTTGTGCGGCCGCCGCTTTTATCTGCGGCGTTTGCGCTATGCGACTTTGCAGCCAGAGGCGTGCAGCCTCATGGAAATGGCTGTTCGTGTTGTTACTGCTGTTGATGTCTGACGCATACACAGGTATGGCCAGGGCGCTGGCAATAGCAAACGCCATTACAGGGATTACATTCATGCGTTATTCCTGAATAAAAAATACGATGAGCCAAGGGCACCGCCGCCATTAGCTGACGTGTGTTACCGAGGCTGATAAACGCGGTTATTCAGGAATAAATTGGAGGGCGCAGGTGCGGGCTGAGTGCACGCACAATCAGAGTGCGGTTGTAGAGGTTGTTCATGCTGCGGCTTTTTGTTGCAGCGGCTAATGCGTCGTTAACCGGTAAGGATAACGGTGCGTGAGCATGGCAATGACAGCAGTGGCTGCAGTCGTGCTGGGCCAGATTATCGTTATTCTGGTCGTTGTTTTGTACGGTATTGTTTGGCGCGGTATTGTTTTGGCTGGTATCAGCCTGAATATCATCCGCCAGTATCTGCATCATATCGCTATGGTGAGCGGGCTGGTGTTCGTTCAGATGATCTGCGGCTGAACGCTCGAAGGTTTCATGCACATCCGCCAATGCCGCAACCGACTGAAACAAGGTCAGCAGTAATAAGGCGATATTTAACAGGCGGTTATTACGCATAAATAAACAGCAGATTTATCAGTAGATACTGCGCATAGTAGAGCGGTGTTTAATCGGCGTCTACAGCGTGGGCGTCAGGAAATGTCACCGCTCTTCAGTTTTGCCGTTAATGGCCGATATAACGATTACCTTTACAGAAAGCACGGTTGTGGTTTGTTACCTGCTACCTGTTCGTAGTGGCCTGTTAACAGTCCCTGATGCTTAGGTGTGTGTCTATGTCAGATATCAGTGTATCCGCCAGTGGAGCGGTGAATGGCGCGGTGAATAAGCCTTCGGGTAGTGAGCCTAATCCGCCCAAAGCTGCAGCGAAGACGGTTGTTGCCAGTACGGATGCGCAAGGCGAAGCCGTGCACTTTTCCGCAGCAGCCCTGAACCAGTTACGTGCCGAGCAAAGCGATACATCGGCCAGTGAAGAACATCCACTCGACCGTATTATTAAAGACTTACAGGAACGTATTGCCGAAGTGCAGCGCCAGTTACAGGCGTTGGACGCACAAACGCAGGAAGGCGAAGAGGCCGATGCCAGCCGTCAGACCCGGCAGATGTTGCTGGATGAACTGACGCAGTTGAATGCCATGCTCAGCCAGACGCTGACGCAGAAGCTGGAGTCCCTGCGTCAGCCGGATTGAGGCCGTCGTTTATTCTGCTGCGGTATAATTCTTCGGCAGTATACGAATGAGGCTTGCGCCCGTTATTGAAGCAATATCCGCGCTTAACTTTTATTCCTCAGCGCCATACGGGTGATGCTTTCGCCCATGTCGGGGGCAATATCCAGACGTCTGACTTTTTATTCCTCAGCGCCATACGGATGATGCTTTCTCCAGTGCCGGGCAATATCCGCGCGGCGGCATACCCAGACTTTATCGTGGCCCTGAATATAATCGAGAAAATCCGCCAGTGCGGCCGCGCGTCCCGGCCGACCAGCCAAACGGCAATGCAGACCAATACTGAGCATTTTCGGGCTGTCTTTGCCTTCGGCGTAGAGCACGTCGAAGCTGTCTTTTAAATACTGATAAAACTGCTTACCGCTGTTAAAGCCCTGATTGGTGGCGAAGCGCATATCGTTGGCATCCAGTGTATAAGGCACCACCAGATGCGGCTTGCCGCCTTCTTCGACCCAATAGGGCAAATCGTCGGCGTAGCTGTCGGCGTCGTATAACAGGTCGGCTTCTTCACAGGCGAGGCGGCGGGTATTGGGGCTCATGCGGCCGGTGTACCAGCCTTCCGGGAAGCTGCCGGTCAGGCGTTTATGAATCTCCAGCGCTTCACGGATATGGGCGCGTTCAACCTCTTCCGGTACGTACTGATAGTCGATCCACTTCAGACCGTGGGAGGCGATTTCCCAGTCGGCTTTCAGCATGGCGTCCACCACCTGCGGATTACGTTCTAGCGCGGTGGCTACACCGAATACGGTTACCGGCAGTTTGCGCTCGGTAAACATACGGTGCAGACGCCAGAAGCCGGCGCGGGAGCCGTATTCGTAGATGGATTCCATATTCATATGGCGCACGCCTTCCAGTGCCTGGGCACCGACAATTTCAGATAAAAACGCTTCTGAGGCTTTGTCGCCATGGAGGATGCAGTTTTCGCCGCCTTCCTCGTAATTAATCACAAACTGCACGGCGATACGGGCCTTGTGCGGCCACTTTACGCTGGGGATATCGGCGCCGTAACCGATCATGTCGCGGGGGTAGGTCATGAAACACCTGAAAAGCTGACTGATTAGTCAGCTCAGTTTAGCGCTAAACCGCTTTGCTTGGCAGCGGGCAAAGTGAGCATTTATGGATGATGTACGCGATCCGGGAAATATAACGAACAGACTGTTGATAAACTAATTATTGATATTCGCAGATCAGCACTGGCATATTGCGCCTCTTTCGCGGTTTATTCAGGAATACCATGTCTCTGCTGTTGGCGATGTTATCTTTCTCGTTCGTGATGTCGATATCACCGGGGCCGGTGAATATGGTGATTCTCTCTTCCGGTGCCAGTTACGGCGTCCGCCAGACCTTTCCTTTTGTCTCCGGTGCCACCCTGGGCTTCACGCTGCTTTTGCTCTGTATCGGTCTTGGGCTGTATGAGGTCGTTCAGCTGTTTCCGGATTTTCTGCAATACCTGGCACTTGCCGGGGCGGCTTTCATTATTTATCTCGGTTATCTGATTGCGTCATCGGCACCAAAACTCAGCATCGAAAAGCAGAAGCGGCCGACCTTTATTCAGGGTTTTTTATTGCAGTGGCTTAACCCAAAAGCCTGGATGGCCTGCATGTCGGGGGTGTCGTTATTCTCAGCGCCAGAGGGATACCAGCAGTTTCTGAGCTTTCTGCTGCTGTATTTTCTGGTGTGTTATGCCTCGCTGTTCAGCTGGTCATTGCTTGGCGACCGGGCGGCGCAGCTGCTTAACAGCGAAGCCCGTTTACGGCTGTTTAATCGTCTGATGGGCAGCCTGTTAATTCTGACCGCCTGTTTCCTGCTGTACGTGCAGTTTTCCGCCAGCACTTAACCCTCAGCGCTTAACCCTCAGACGTAAAAAAGCAGACAGGCCGCAAAGCCTGTCTGCTGGTCAGGGCATGGATATTCAGTTAACGGCGTTGAATACCAGATTAGACATGGTCTGATTATCCGAGCCCGGTACGGTGTTGTAGGTGCTTTTCCACAGCCACCAACCGCTGCTGGTGGTCTGGGTGGCAAAAGAGACATTCACGCCCGGATTCAGGTTGTTGTTGACGTAGCTCAGCAGTACGCCGCTCTGGTTACCGATGGTTCCGCCGTGGTGGGTTTTGCTGCCCATCAGCACCGGATAATGGTTATACCAGAGGGAGTCCGGGGCGCTGACGCTGGTCTGTTTGCCGTCCAGCGCGCGGTAAGCCACACAGCTGTCGACCGCTTTAACCGCGTTACCGCCACAGGAAGAATGCAGGGATACAACGCCATCATCGGTGCCGGGCAGGAAGCCGCCGGTAGCACCCAGATATTCACTGCCACCGCCAACAAAACGCAGACGCGGTACGCTGTTCGGTGCCATCGCGGTCTGACGGGCAACCGCCGGACGCAGGTCAGTCAGCACGCCGAGATTTTCTGTGGTGACGGTAAAGCCCAGCCAGGCATTCACTGCGGCGCGGATGGGGGCGGTCAGCCAGCTGCTGCTGCCGGCCACATCCAGCGCCAGCTCGGCCAGTTCAGAGCCACCACCGGCACCGGCGAAGTCGAACACGGCGAGAATATTCAGCGGCTGCAAGCCGGCGGCTTCGGTCCAGACATCCTGCTGATCGAGCATATAGCGCGTGACCAGATCACCGGTCGAGTGCGTTACCAGCACGCAGCCGTTATTGCAGAAACCGGTGCGCGCCCACTGCATGACTTTGTCGTACGCGCGTTGTGCGGTATCGGCGCTCAGGCGGCTTTTCGAGCTCCAGTCAAGGCGGTCGTCGGCGTACTGGCTCCAGAAGGCTGACCAGTAATTGGCACCGTCGCTGGTGACTTCCTGTGGGGTTACGTTGTCGCGCATCAGTTGGGCCGGTTGTAAGCCGTGCACCAGAATCACATTTTTACCGGCCATCTGTGCCTGCGTCTGGGCGCTGAGCAAGGCAGCTGCGGTTAAAAAAACTGCGGTGATTGCCATCTTTATTTTTATCGTCAGCATTCAGTCTCTCCTTATTGATGGGTGCCGGGCGAGCCCAGCGATTGCAGAAATTGCAGACGCGAGACGGTCTGCTCATCCTGAAATGGAGTCGGGGAAAAGCGCGAGGGATCGACGTTTTTAACCGCGTAAAAATCATCGCGGCTGAAGCCCCATTGCACCTCAGGGCCGGGTTTTTCCGGCATCTTGCGCAGTTGCAGATTGCCGATCCATAGATTCTGAATACCGCCTAAGTTGTACAGCAGTGAACCGTGTACGCGCAGCTCCAGCGTACCGCTGCTACCTATACGCCCTTTACCCTGCAAATAGGCCAGTGGCTTTTTATCGGCATAGTGCAGGCTGGCGGCGAGCTTGTAGTAACCGGCGGCGGCCTTCTCAATTTCGACCGGAATAACCAGCTCGTTATCGTCGACATAAGGCGTGCCGGTACCGGTGATTTCGGCAACGGCGGTGAATACCTGAAACGGCGCACTCTGGCGCAGGGTGGAGCCATCGGTCAGCTGCAGCTCAGCCACCAGATTGAGTTCGCTCGGCCAGTTGTCGCGGCTGCTGAAGCGGGTTTGCAGGCGTTGTTCGCTGCTGTTGTTCTGTATTTGGGCTTGTGGCATCAGCAGCACGGCATTGTTGTTATCGCGCACGCTGAGGGTCAGGCCGCTGAGCTGGCTGAACAGGGCGTCGTCGCCGGACAGCACAATATCGGCTTCTATCGGTTCTTCCTGACGGTAGCGGTAGGCCGATAACTGAATCATCAGCTGGCCGGGTAAGCCAACCGTATTCAGATCACGCACGCTGTGAGCACCGGCATTGGGCTGCAGTAACTCGGTTTGCTGGCTGCTCAGCGGAATGGAATAGGTCGGATACTGGCTGCTGATCTGGTAGGCGGCGGCGACCTGGGTCATGGCTTGCTGCATGGCTGGCGGCAAGGCGGGCGGGGCTTCGCTGAGCGGGGCGGATTCACGCGGTTCGGGGATGGCACTGGTAAGTGCAGACGCTGGTTCCTGGCTGACAATCGCAACAGACGGTTGGTGCAGGCCCAGCAGCAGGCCCAGTACGGCGATCAGACCAATGGGGATCCAGACTTTCATCAAACGTATTCCGGCGGCTCTTATTGGCCACACACGTTAGAGTAAGGCGGCCTGATTGAAAAACGTCGGACTGGTACCTTGGTTTGAGTTGACTACTAAGCTGTTACGCAGTCTGGCGCGAATTTTCCTCTATCCGTCGCGGCTGATAACAGAAAGGCTTTAGCGCAGTAAGATTGCTGAATTTTACGCACGAGTTGTCCCGTTAGGTCATAGTGTTCAGGCAAATTTCGTAACCATTTGATACGCAAAATTACAAAATGCTGGCGTGCTTTGCACTGTCAGCATGGGTTAACGCCGGATCTTACCGGCTTTTATGCCGGGTTTTGTCCGGATGTTTATCTCTGCGTTATACAGAACATTGTTGTTGCCCGGTGCCCGTGTTATCCATTCAATACACGATTGTTATCAGCGCAGGGAGTTAATGATGTCTTTACATCAATCAGGATGGATGGTCTTAACGGCGGCATTATTACTGAACCAGCCCGCAGCGGCAGCGGGTAATTATCCGGACGCGGTAGCCAGCGACCCGGCCACAATGGGCTGGATGGTGGGTTCGCCACCACCGGCCGATAAACAACTGCGTTTTGACGATGGCAGTTACTTCCGCTTTCCGGCCATGCGCTGGAGCGTTGCCAATTTCCGCCAGCTGATGCCGACCGTTAATATCCCGCGCGGATTGGGCAATGCGCAGCCGCTGGTTCAGGCGGAAGATGCGGCCATTGATCAGCTTACCTTTATGCCCACCGGTGCGGATAAACCCATGAGCTGGGAAGCTTCTCTGCTGGCCAATTACACCGACGCCATCGTCGTACTGCATAAAGGCAAGGTGGTGTATGAGCGTTACTTTGGCGTGATGTCGCCAACGGCGCAGCATGGCGTTATGTCGGTAACCAAAACCTTTGTCGGCACACTGGCCGCCACGCTGGTGGCTGAAGGCAAGCTCGATGACAGCAAAACCGTTGCCCATTATGTGCCGGAGCTGAAGCAATCGGCCTTTGGCAGTGCCACGGTGCGGCAATTAATGGATATGACCACCGGTATCCGCTTCAGTGAAGATTACGCCGACCCCAATGCTGAAGTCTGGGCGCATGCGGCGGCGGGCAATCCGCTGCCCAAGCCTGCTGACTATAAAGGCCCGCGCTCCTACTACGAATTTCTGCAAACGGTTAAAGCCGAAGGCAAACACGGTGAAGCCTTCCATTACCGCACCGCTAATACCGACGCGCTGGGCTGGGTACTGGCACGGGTAACCGGTAAAAGCGTGGCGCAGTTGTTGTCGGGGCGGATCTGGAGCCAGCTCGGCGCTGAACAGGATGCCTACATGAGTGTCGACTCTACCGGTACGCCCTTTGCTGGTGGCGGCCTGAGTACGGGCATCCGTGATCTGGCCCGCTTTGGCGAGATGATCCGCAACGATGGCCGTGCCAATGATAAGCAGATTATTCCCGCCGCCGCGGTGGCGGATATCCGCGCTGGTGGCAAACAAAGTGACTTTGCCAAAGCCGGTTATCAGCAATTAAAAGGTTGGAGCTACCGCAATATGTGGTGGGTAACGCATAACCCGCACGGTGCCTTTATGGCGCGTGGAGTACACGGCCAGGCGCTGTACATCGACCCCAAAGTGGAGATGGTGATAGCCCGTTTTGCCACTCATCCGGTGGCCGGCAATGCGGCTAACGATGCTACCTCGCTGCCTGCCTATCAGGCGCTGGCGGAGTATCTGTTGCAGCGCTGATGCTGCCTGCCGCAGCGGTTAAACCGCTGCGGCTTTGTCTCTTCTGCGTTCTGCCTTTCCTGCGTTCTGTTTTTTCTGGCTATGGCCTTCTGCTTACCTGTATTTCCTGTCCGCATTCCCGGAGTGTGAACGGCGTTCGCGATTACTGACTAATACTAATGTACTGTTTTTACTGAATTTATACACACGCAAGGCTCATGATGAATCACGCAAGTCTTAAACATACACTGATGGTCAGTTTTGCTCTGTTATTGGGCGCTTGTGGCGGCGGCTCCGGTGGCAGCTTCCCCGCGGGTGACGATAATCATTCCGCTGGTGGTGTCACTACGACACCGGAACTGACCCAGGCTTTGACCAGGGGCGACGCCACGTTGGTGAGTGCTGAAGCACTGCGTGACGCTGCTTTGGCCACCATTGCAAGTCAGCGTTCAGCGTATCAGGCGGTTAAGGCTCAGCTGCTGCAACTGAATACCGATGGCACGGCCCGTCGTGATGGCAGCAGCCTGACTGCTGTGCATTGGGATGTGACTCACGACTCTGCCAAATTGAGTCCGCAGTTTGGTTATAACGACAGCCTGCTGATCAGTAATGCCAGCCATTCCTCAACAGCAGGCAGTGCCAGTTTTGCCATTGTGGGTGAACAACAGAAGGGTAAGCGTTATCTGGTGATGGGCAGTAATCCGATGCGCACGGCGCAGCGCTTTCCGGCCTCGGTAAACGCACAAATGGATCAGCTGCTGGAAAACGGTATTGGCTGGCTGGCCGGACGCAGTGATTTCTCGGTGACACCGTTAAAGGTGGTGATTGCGCAGATGGATCAGAGCTATTACTTCCCTGACCGTAACGCAACCCGCAGCTGGCTGGATGCGCATTACCAGAGCTCTGTCAGTTATAACGATGCTGCAAGCTGTGATGGTGCTGCATTGGCCGGCTGTTTAAACGCTGATACCGATATATTGATGATTTCTCAGGTGGGCGGCAGTACGGAATTAAATCCACAGATTCTGGCGGCGGTAAAAGCGGCACAGGCACGTGGCACCGGCGTGCTGTATATGCATTATGACGGCGGTATTACCGAACTCGGCAGTACATTGTTGAATCATTTTAATGTGAGCTTCAATGGTGATAATTACTGGAATAAATATTATATGAACGCGCAGGATATGCGTCCGTATTTTAATCAATTGCCAGAATATGTTGCCGACATTCAGCAGATGCTGAGTACGCTGGCTGCACCCATAACGTTCGATTTTAATCAGTGCGATGGTGAAGACTGCAGCACGGTAAATGGTTTTAATCAGAATTTTATGAACGGTGCTACCCGTGTGCGCAATATAATGGCGGACTTAGATCGGGAAAAACGCAACATCTTTGCCAGCAGCAGTGCCAACAGCAACGAATACCGTCTGAAAAAATTACTGGCCCTGTTGGGCGACCGTTATCGCCAGCAGGTGGTTTTTCCAATGAGTCGTGATACCGCCGATGCAACGGCGTTTGTGCATTCTGTTTACGCCGATATGTCGGTTTATAATTACCGCAGTCTGAACCCGGTACAGGCCGACATGGGAAATTTCAGCCGCAGTGATTTTTCTCATATTACCCCGGTGAGTAAAACCATCAATCTGGTGAGTAAAAATTATTTCCGCGCAGCCGGTGTGTATGTGTTGCCCGGAAAAACCGTACGCATTACCCGTTTGGACAACAGCCCGGTGAATACCAAAGTGGCGGTAAACACTCAGCGCTCAGCATCGACGCACTGGTTTGCTACCAATAATGGTTATAACCGCCCTAAATACCTGCAGAGCACCCAAATTCCGTTGGCCAGTGGTGAGACCGTCGAATTCACCTCACCTTATGGCGGGCCACTACAGATTTTCTTTGATGCCAATGACCAGAACGTACGCTTTAACGTCGAGAATATTGGTCTTCATCCGTACTGGAATGGCACCGAAGATAATGCTGACTTTGAAGCTCGCCTGAGTGCTGGTGACTTTGATTGGGCGGAATTATCCACCGCCGGTTTTGAGGTGCATTCGCAACTGGAAAAAATGCGGAATTCCATGAACGGATGGGGTGGTACAGCGGCCGATATGGCCGTGGCAACTGAGCGTTATGTTTCCAACCTGCCTCATGTGCTGGCCGGATTTGAAGGGCCGGGAATTGATGTCGTGGCCGAGATACATGATTTTGCCAGCACCAATAATTTTACCGTGCAGAATATCGATATCGTTAAACATATGAATGCCGACCAGCCAACCTGTGGCTGGGGCTGCTCCGGTAATCCTTACGATGCCGGCTGGAGCTTCTCACCCACCGGTCATGGCGATATTCATGAACTGGGTCATGGGCTGGAAAAAGGTAAATTCCGCTTTGCCGGCTGGGACGGTCACGCCTCGACCAATTTTTATTCTTACCATAGTAAATATCATTACTACCTCGATACCGGTAAGGATCCGCAATGTCAGTCATTACCTTTTGAAAGTCTGTTTAATACCCTGCAGACCAGCCGTAATCAGGCTGACCCGGTTGCCTATATGCAGGCACAGGCACTGAATGGCTGGAGCAATGGTGCAGCTGTTTATATTCAGATGATGATGGCCGCACAGGCACAGGGTGCGTTAACCGATGGCTGGATGCTGTTACCGCGTTTGCATATTCTGGAGCGTGAATTCTGGACGGCAACGCGCAATGACGATAACTGGGCAGCCAAAAAAGCGGCGCTGGGTTTTGCGAGCTTTAACCGCAGCGACGCCAGCGCGCTGAGCAATAATGACTGGCTGAACATTGCGCTGTCAAAAGTCACCGGGCTGGATATGCGTGATTATCTGACCATGTGGGGCTTCCCGGCAGATGCTGCTGCCAGCGCTCAGGTTGCTGCGCTGGCATTACCGGCGATGAGCAAAACCTTTTATGCCTCAGGTGGCGCAGAGTTCTGTAAAGGACTGGATAAAACGCCGGTCACCATCGATGGTGCTGCAGCCTGGCCTTTGTAATTGTGTTTTGCTGATAAAAGAGAAACCGGCCTGTCAGGCCGGTTTTTTTATGGATGATGATAATCAGTCAGCAGCATAAATACCGTCGCGCCGGATATTAAAGGCTGTCTGGTGGAAAAACAGATGCGCCAGTGCAGTTGCATCAGCGTTCAGCACACCTTCTGCCAGAACCGGGTCTGGCTCAAACAATAACCCTTGTTGCTGACTGTACTGCCGGATCGGGCTCAGGGTATTGCTCAGCAGGGCCGTTGGAAAGGGCGGCCGAAGATTACGCTGGCGCTGCCCTTGTTTATCGGTCAGGTCAAATTGCAGAAAGGTTTTGCAGGTCTGGGCGCTCATGCAACGCTGGATTTCGTTCTGCCATATACGGCATTGGCGTAAGCGCTGGCAATCGTCAGAGGTAACAAACCACTGAATATCGGTTTCTGTTACCGATGCCATGGTGAACATAAAACGCTGCTGCTGATAACCAAGCCATACCCTGTGCTTTTCTCCGTCTGCGCTGGCCCCGAGAATCTGCAGAGCAGTCCCTTTGGCGATCACTCCTTTAACCTGTATATCCGGTTGCCGATGGCTCTGCGTTCGTGCGCGCACTGATACGGGTTGCAGGCTGTGCTGGCCACTGCCTTTATCCAGTATTAAAAATAATTCCGGAGTCGTATAACGCTGGCCCTGCAGGGGGTGAGATGGAATATCAGGTTCGCTGTTGTTCTGGTTGGCAAAGGGCAGGCTGGTAAAAGACTGACAGCCGCCAATAAAAAACAGAGAGGTGATTAATAAAAGAAAAATACGCATAAACCGCTCAGACGCTCCTTATCAATAGGTGGTCAGGATGCCAGAGGAGGCCTCAGGGTCAAGGGCGTTGCGGCTTTATTCAGTTGATACGGCGTGATGATGATCGCGAATGCGCCGGATCAGGAATCACGGCGCATTATTTTACATTGCGGTATCTTCTGCTCTCCCAGGGCGCCATAAGCCAAAGGCTCAGAGCGCCACAATCCACAGACTCAGAGCGCCACAATCCACAGGCTCAGAGCGCCAATAATCAGAGATAAAAGCATCGCCAGACCAACGCGGATACCCAGCGCCGGTTTGCCGATAACCATAGCAAGGCCTGCCTTAAATAAGTTATTTACCGTCACGGCAATCAGAATACCGGTGGCTGCGACGGTCAGCGTCAGGCTGTCGCCGAGTGACATCCGCGATAAACTCAGGCTGATGGCATCGACATCGGTAATACCCGAAATCGCCGCCAGCAGATAAACCCCGGCGCTGCCCATTTCCTGCTGTAGCCATTCAGTCAGTAATAAAATAATGACCAGCAGGCCACCCAGAATTAACGCCGATCTTAATTCCAGCGGATTTTTGGCCAGATCCGGATGGCTTACGTCGGTTTTTGTATGACGCAGATTCATCACAATGGCGGGCAGGTATAAAGACAGGGTCATCAGTAATACCGGCAGCCAGAGCAGGGCGATTAATTCACGGTTAATCACCAGACAATAAAGCAAAATGCGTGGAAACATGGTGCCGCAGGCCAGCAGAATACCGGCTGCTAATAACGGCGCATTGGCCGGTGATGAGCGGGCCAGCCGGGAGAAATGCAGTGTAAGTGCGGTTGATGAACTCAAGCCGGCGAACAGGCTGGTAAACAACAGGCCACGGCGTTCACCAAGAATGCGTACCGAAAAATAGCCAACAAAAGAAATCGAGGCGATCAGTACCACCATCCACCAGATTTCATACGGATTGATCACGCCACCGGGACCAAAGCCTTTATCCGGCAGTAGCGGCAGCATCACCACAGAAATCAGCAATAATTGCAGCGCGGCATCCAGTTCGTTTTCGCGCAATTTGCGCAGGGCGCTGTGAATTTCGCTTTTATTATCGAGAATAATGGTGGTGACCACTGCCGCCATAGCAGCGATCACGGTTTGACCTGCGGCCACCATGGCCCCAAAACAGAAGGTCAGTAATAAACCCACCACACCGGTAATGCTGACGTTCTGATGATTAACGGCATAGGTGCGGTAACCGCTGATGGCCAGTGCGGCCATCACCAGCAGCATTGCCGGTAAAAACCAGGGAGAAATACTTTCTGACAACAGCACGCTGATACAACCGGTCAGAGCGGTCAGCGTATGAGTACGGATACCGGCGACCCGTGCGCCGGCTTCCTGTTCGCGCGATACCCAGCCACGCTGCAGCCCGATTAACGCACCCAGAGATAAAGCAATAAGCAGCTGAAATGCTGTCTGGGCGTGACCATTAACGAATACCGATAAATCCATGTCAATTTCCCTCAGGTGCCACAGAAGGTGCGTAACACTTTTTCATCCGGCTTTGGCGGCTGTTCATAATCGGCATATTCTGCCTTGCTGCTGTATGGTTCGGCCAGCAACTGCAGCAGTTGTTCAAAGACCGAAAAATCGCCCTCTTCAGCAGCGGCAATAGCTTCGGCGACACGGTGATTGCGTGGAATAAAAGCCGGGTTTTTATTTAACATACGTTGCCCGGCGTTATCGCCACGCTGAATTAACTGCTGCTGCCATTCATCCAGCCAGTTATTAATATTCTGCAGCAGTGTTGCGCTGCTGCGGCATTCAGGCAGATTCAGCAGTTGCAGTAACGTCTTGCGTTCACTGTCTGGCTGACTGCAGTCGCTTAAGCGGCGGAAAAACAGCGTATAGTCGATACGTCCTTCGGCCAGCAGTGCCAGCAGGTTTTCAATCAGCGTCTGATCACTGTTGTGCAGTGCGGAAAAACCCAGTTTTTCGCGCATATGTTCAAGCCAGGCCTGTTGTTGCCATAAGGCAAAATCCTGCAGGATGGCGGTGGCTTTTTCGACTGCAATTTTCTCGTCGTCGTTAAATAGCGGCAACAGGGTTTCTGCCAGTCGCGCTAAATTCCACTGGCCAATGGCTGGCTGATTCTGATAAGCGTAACGGCCATTACGGTCGATGGAACTGAATACCGTTTCCGGGTGATAAGCATCCATAAAGGCGCAGGGGCCATAATCGATAGCTTCACCGCTGACAGTCATATTATCGGTATTCATTACGCCGTGAATAAAACCGAGCTGCATCCACTGGGCAATTAATTCGGCCTGCTTACGGCAGATGGCTTCGAATAATTGCAGATAAGCATCGTCATCGTTGCTGTTAATGTGCGGATAATGACGGGCGATCACGTGATCGGCTAATTGTTTAACGGCTTCGCCGTCGCGGCGCAGGGCAAAATACTGAAAGGTGCCGACACGGATATGGCTGGCGGCAACGCGGGTAAATACCGCTCCGGGTTCGCGGCCGTCGCGTATAACCCATTCGCCACTGCTGACGGCGGCCAGTGCGCGGGTGGTGGGCACACCTAAAGCGTGCATGGCTTCGCACAGAATATATTCACGCAGCACCGGCCCAAGTGGTGAGCGGCCATCACCGCTGCGCGAAAACGGCGTGCGGCCACTGCCTTTTAACTGAATATCACGGCGCATACCCTGAATATCGAGCAGGTCGCCGAGCAGAATGGCGCGACCATCCCCTAGCTGAGGATTTAACTGCCCAAACTGATGGCCACTGTAAGCCATCGCCAGAGGGGCGGCGTTGTCGGGAATTTGATTGCCGGAAAAGATCTGTGCCAGTTCGTTGTTGTTGTCGTCTTTGTCACTGGCGGCATTAATCTCTATGCCTAATTCCTGCGCCAGAGCGCTGTTAAAACGGATTAACGCCGGATTTTTTACTGGCGTTGGCAGTACCCGTGCATAAAAACGATCGGGCAGAGCGGCGTAGGCATTGCTGAAGGGGATATGCAGGGAAATAGACACGGCGCTTCCGGAATAAATAGGTGGGTTAGGGTCTGTTCAGACCCTAGGATATTCCGGCAGCGACTGTCTTGCCAGCGCTCAGGCGGCGGAGGGGGCATCCTTTTGGATAAAGGCGGCTGACTTTTGTTGAATCAGTCTGCGCAGCTGCCCTGCGTGCTCATGGGCTCTTTGCATAATGTCTTCGCGACTGTTATCGCCACCGGTTTTATACACCATATCGTGGGAAATCAGCGGTGGCAGGAAGACCATGCCGGTAAAGTTCGCGCTTTGTTCCAGCGGACGCAGCAGCTCCTGAGTGGTGAAGTGGTTATGGCCACCGGCTGCATAGCTGTTCAGTGGACCGCCGATGGTGGTTGATACCAGTAAGTTTTTGCCACGCAACTGACTGTCCGGGCCATAGGCAAAGCCAAAAAGAAATACACGGTCCATCCATTCCTTTAAAATTCCCGGTACGCTGTACCAATGAAACGGATACTGGAAGATAATCAGGTCGGCCTGCAGTAATGCCTGCTGTTCTGCAGCAATATCGATCTGAAAATCCGGATAAAGCTGGCCGAGATTACGCACTTCGGTATCCGCCAGCTGGCCGATCTGCTCAGCAATTATTTTATTGGCAAGCGAGTTCTGAATATTGGAATGTGCCAGGATCATTAAGGTTTTCATCATGTGTTTCCTTGTTAGGGCCTGTTAACACTAATTAAACAGGTCTGTTATTGGCTAAAAATTTCTCAGGCAAGGCGCTGAGAGTGTGGCCTAACGGGTTAAGCGAGCGAACAGCAACGCAGGATGAGGGATTTTTAGCCATAACCCTTCGGGCTGAGGCCAGTTTTCCCCATTAACTTCGTCGCTCGTCATTCATTTAGCCCGCTAATATCACTCCTCTCTCCTTGTTCTGAGAAAAACTGGCTCTCAGCAGGCCCGATTCGCTTAGTGTTAACAGGCCCTGATGTCCGGCGATCTTAGACGATGAAAATGCTGCGCATAAGAATGCACATTTCTGATACTCAGTACCCTTTTGTATACCCTTGGACGATATGAAATGAACCACTCAGACTATGATTGCAACCTCGGTTGCCCGGTAGAAGCGACTCTTGAGCTGATTGGTGGCAAATGGAAAGGCGTAATTCTTTATCACCTGCTGGATGGAACACATCGTTTCAATGAATTACGCCGGATTATGCCGGATGTAACCCAACGAATGCTGACCCGGCAGTTACGGGAACTGGAGGCTTGCCAGCTGATTTCGCGCACAGTTTACGCAGAAGTTCCGCCACGGGTGGAGTACAGCCTGACAGAGTACGGCCGGACTCTGGAGCCGGTCATACAGGCATTACGCGGCTGGGGGATGCAGCACCTGACTGCTGTTCAGAATCAATAACCACTGTCAGGTGATGCGCAGTAAAGCGGAGAAAGATTATTTAACCGAACGGCTTTACGCCAATCAGCATGCCATGCAGCCACAGGGCAAAGGCAACCCAGGCGCCGATACCCACAACCAGCGTCAGTACGTCGCGTACCGCTCCTTTATACACTTTCTGCACTCCGGCGATACGGTCACGACGACGGGATACCGCAAATCCGGCAATAGCCCAGATTAAGAAGGCACCGAACAACACCAGATCGTGCAGACCGCCATTGGCGATTAAATGGGCAAAGGCCCAGAGCTTGATGCCCAGATACATCGGATGGCCGAGCTTAACCTGCAAACGGTTGCCGGGAATCTGGCTGGCAAACAGCAGAATAAAGGCGGGCAGAGTGATCAGTGCCGCCAGATGGCGTGTCCATACTGGTGGTGTCCACAGCCAGGTCGGGTTCATACGGGCTTCGCCGTAACCGATCACCAGCAGAATAAAGCCGCCGATGGCGACCACAGAATACAGCCCCTTCCACGGCAGCAGCCCCAGACGGCTGACCATGGCGTTACGCCATTGCGGCGCGATCAGGTTGGTACAGTGTCCGCCGATAAACAGCAGTAGTCCGGCCAGCAATAACGTCATGGTCATTCCTCAATTCATTATGTTTGTGCCATCATGCAGGCATATCAGCGCGGATAAAAGTTCTGTATGACGTCAGCACGCAAACGCATTTACATCGCCTACACCGGCGGCACTATTGGCATGGCCCGTACTGAGCGTGGTTTTCAGCCGCTGGCCGGCTTTCTGGAAGATAAAATCCGCAGTCTGGCAGAATTCAGCCGTGACGAAATGCCGGAATTTGAGCTTCATGAATACCAGCCGCTGCTCGATTCGTCGGATATGACGCCGGCGCAATGGATGCAGATTGCTGCCGATATTCTTGCCCATTACGACTGTTTCGATGGCTTTGTTGTGCTGCACGGCACTGACACCATGGCCTATACCGCCTCAGCCCTGTCCTTTATGTTGCCCGATCTGGGCAAGCCGGTGATTGTGACCGGTTCACAGATTCCGCTGTGCGAGCCACGCTCCGACGGCCACGATAATTTACTCAACGCGCTCTATATTGCCGCGCATTATCCGCGTGCCGAAGTGGGCCTGTTTTTCCATCACCGGTTATTGCGTGGTAACCGGGCGACCAAAATAAACAGTCAGGGCTTTGATGCTTTTGATTCACCCAACTGTGATGCGCTGTTGCATGCCGGAATTACTATTGAATCGGGTATGCCAGAGTTACGCCCGCTGCATAATACACTGCCACAATTCAACGCCCTGAGAAATGCGGCGGTGGCGGTGGTAACCCTGTATCCGGGGATCGATTTTTCGCTGTTGCAACGCCTGCTGGAACAACCACTGGATGGCGTTATTCTGCAGACCTTTGGCAGCGGTAATGCACCGCAAAATCCAGCCTTAATGGCAGCGTTTAAACAGGCCGGCGAGCGAGGTATGGTGCTGGTTAATCACAGTCAGTGTTTAAGCGGGCGGGTGGATATGGACAGCTATGCCGGGGGGCATGCCCTGCGCGAGGCCGGTTTTGTATCGGCCGCTGATATGACGCTGGAAGCAACGCTGACCAAGCTGCACGTATTATTAAGTGCTCCCGGAGAACGCAGTCATGTGATCAGCGAAACCCGACGTTTAATGGAAGTGCCACTCTGTGGTGAGCTCAGCGCGGCAAAATAAAAAGCCGTAAAAGAGCATAAGAGAGTCCGAATAAACAGCAGTAAACGGAGAACGTGATGACTGACTTACCTCATCCAACCCTGATTGAGCTGGCCGCGATTCTTGCCGAAGCAAATGATCGTGATCACTGCCTGCAATTACTGGAAAAAACCGGCTTAAATTCACAGAGCGCAGAATGCTGGGCCGATTATATGCCGCTGGCCTTTGCCCGTGCGGCCTACCGTTTTCAGTTCAGTGGACCTTACCCGCTGGATCAGGCCCGTGCCGAGCGTGGCTTGCTGCCATTGCTGGAAGATGAGGTTTACCAGCAGGCCTGGTTCTGGGCCTGCGATTGCGGCGCGATGGACAGTATCACCAGCGCACAATTTAATACCATTGTGCGTTTAAGCCCGGAGCTGGAGTTTATCCGCGCGCATCTTGCCTAGTTGCGCTTTTGTGCAATAGCCATAATAACCGGCACTTCATCTTCGCCCTGTTGCATTGTGAATGCCTGCTGCAGATTGATGGTTTCGAATAAACATTGATCGAATGCGGCCTGTATTTCTTCCGCAGTAAACCCCGGTGTCGATTCTCTGGCTTCTTTCAGCCAGTCCCATTGCACAAAGTATCCCTGTGGTTTCAGCAGCTGCCTGAACAGTGCAAGACTGGCCTGATAATCCGGCAGAAAAGCACAGACGGACGATGCAACAATCAGATCGAACGTGTTGTGCATTGGCTGGCTGTTGCTGCTGTTCAGGTCGATGGCCAGAGGTTCTGTTTTGGGCAGGTTTTTAGCGGCGAGAACACCGATCATTTTTGCGGAAGAATCAACGGCGACAATACGTTTGGCCTGTGGATGCAGGAGTTCGGTTAAGCGGCCGGTGCCACAACCGAAGTCCAGTATGGTCAGGCCGTCGCAGTTTATTGCCTGAGTAAGAGATTGATAAGCCTGCTGCGAATAATGGATAACACGCTCATCGCCATCCCATTGATTTGCATATTCATCCCACTCGCTCATGATTTAATCTCTTGGTTATGTACGACCAGAGGCAGGTTAGTGTGAGTGGGTGGTTTTCACAAGTCAGTAATTACCTTTTAAAAGGCTGCAATGCAGAATCTGAAGAGCAGCCTGGCAGTAAAGAACGGCTAACCCGCTCTGCGCAGTAAATCAGCCACACCCGCACGCACTTCGGCGACCAGTTCGGCTTCATCAAGGCCGCAGACCTGACCGTTATCGACCACTACGCGGCCATTAATCAGCGAATATTTTACTTTCACCGGTTCGGCACATAACAGCGGTGCAATCACGTCACTGTGTACCCCGGAAAAACGCGGCGAGCCGATATCGTACAGCACCAGATCGGCGGCTTTGCCGACGGCAATATCACCACAGTTATTCAGCCCTAATAATTGTGCGCCGTTATGGCTGCCCCAGCGGATTATCTGTTCGGCACTGGTTGCATCGGCACCGTTAACAGCGCGGTGTAAAAGCCAGGCAAGGTTCAGCTCCTGAATCATCGAGCCGGATTCGGCTGAGGCGGAGCCATCCACCCCGAGGGTGATGTTCATGCCGGCCTGCTCCATCGCCAGCGCCGGAGCAATACCGCTGCCGAGACGGCAGTTAGAGGTCGGGCAGTGGGCAATGCCGGTACCGCTGGCGGCCAGTTGCTGGATGGTATGTTCATCGCTTTTTACCAGATGGGCGAACCATACATCTTTGCCCAACCAATCACAGCTGGCGGCGTAATCGATGGCACGCTGGCCGTATTTTTCCTGCGCCTGAATATCATCGAAGCTGACCTCGAGTAAATGTGAGTGCAGTTTTAATTGTCGTTCCCGTGCCCAGACCGCCAGTGTGCGTAAATCATCGGGTGTGGCGGAATGCACCAGACTGGTGGGCGCGACGACTAAGCGGCGCATGGCGTTATCTCCGGCCTGATGATATTGCCGGTAGCTGCGTTCCATGCGCTGCATCACCAGCTCAACATTTTCCGGCTGTATACCGTGTTTGAGCATACCTTTATGGCTGCCCTGTACCGTGGCACTGCCACGGCACAACACCAAACGGATTCCCAGCTCATCGGCCGCGGCCCATACGGCGTCTTCCACTTCAGGGCTGGAACCGGCATGGTACAGATAATGGTGATCAGCACAGGTGGTTGCGCCAGAACGCAGCAATTCATAAAGACCGAGACGGGCGGCGTGATACATTAATTGCGGTGAAATTTTCGGCCAGAAACGATAAGGCACTGACCCCAGCCAATCGCCTAGCGCCTGATTTAAACCTTCCGGTACGCCTTTTAAAACAGACTGCGCCAGATGATGATGGGTATTCACCAGCCCAGGCCAGACCACGCAGCCGCTGGCATCAATAACCTGTTCATCGTCAATGGGCAGCAGTTGGTTACCGATTTCTGTAATAACACCATCACGGATGCGGATATCCGTTGGTACGGCCGGGTTTGAATTATTGACTGAAATCTGAGATTCGTGGCGAGTGTGCGATTCGGGCGCACAATAAATGGCGCGGGCATTGCGGATCAGGGTGTTCATCGCGGCTCCTTTAAACTGCAAAGAGCAATGTCCCGGAGGCTGATGCCTTTCCTGACCGCTTATACTCTTGAAACGTTCTTTTAAAATTTGAAATACAGTGGCTTTTTATTGAACGTTTAAAGTTAGCGCAATGCAATTCTATTTCCAATTATTTTTGAGTAGCGCTGTAGCCGTTTCTGCGGCATCCACCGGATATTGTTTCGTGCTCTGATTTTGAGTTCATGGGTTTTGGATTTTATGCGCAAAAATAAAGCATCTGGATTGATGCTGCTTTTATTTGGTGCGGATAGGCGTCGGTTCTTCTGGATAAACGCGCTGGCGCCGCGCACTGACTGGTTGGCACAGCGGTTGCTAAAGATATTTTGTACATGTTTTGAGTAGAAGCAGTCAGGGATTGAAGATCGTTTCAATCCACGGGTCATTGCTCACTGTACGGCGGATAGTTATCTGCGGCCGGAGAACGGACGCAGGGTAAGCCGGTGCAGTGATGAAAAGACCAATGACAATCAGAAAAATCTGAAGATACTCAGCGCAAAATATTCAGTTCTATATTGTCATTCTGACCTCATCTTTTCTTTGCACGCTTCCTGCCTCTGCTTTTCTGGTTATCGGATAACTACCTGATCGGTTCGGCAAACAGATACGACTGTTTGCTTTCATACTCAGGAGTGAACGATGAAAAAAACACTGCATAAAAGCGTTAAACCCTCTTTCTCGAAACGCGGACTTCTGCCTGCATTGAGCTTATTTCTGGCGTTAAGCAGTATGACCGCAATGGCGGCGGATAAGGTCAAATTCCAGCTTGATTGGCTGCCCGGCGGTGATAAAGCACCGGTGTACGTTGGTCTGCAACAAGGTTTTTTTGCCGAGCAGGGGCTGGACGTTAAGGTCGCACAGGGGCGCGGCTCGCACGATGCTATTACCAAACTGGCAACGGGCAATGCGGATATTGGCCTGTCGGATCTGGTGGCATTGCTACAGGCAAAAGCCGCTGAGAATGTCCCGGTTTCTGCCGTCTACTCGGTATTTTCAGAAGCGCCGCATGCCTTCTTTGTGCGCAGCGATTCTGGTATTAACAGCGTAACGGATGTGGCTGGTAAGAAAGTCGCCACGGCACCCTTTACATCTTCCAATGTTTTTTTATCGTTACTGTTGAATGTTAACCGTGTCGATGAGAGTTCAATTACGTTGCTGAAAGCTGATCCGGGCGCGCTGAACCCAATGCTGTTAACCGGCAATACCGATGTGGTGATCTCCTGGATTACGGATTCTGAAGTGTATAAATCACAGGCGAAAGAGGCCGGGAAAACCCTGACCATTCTTCCCTGGTATGACGCCGGTCTGGAATTTTATTCAACCGCAATTGTTGCTTCTGATCGTTTTTTAAGTGAACGCCCGGATGTTGCAAAACGCTTTATTAAAGCCTATGCCAAAGCCATTGATTATACCTTTAAGCACCCTAAAGAAAGTGCCGCCGCGGTTAAGGCTGCAGTACCTGAAGTGGACGCAACGGTTGCAGAAGCAACCATCCGTTCGATTAACGGCTTAGTGTATAACGAAGCCAGCAGCAAAGCGGGGCTTGGTCAGTTTGATGCCGAACGTTTAGCCACTACCTGGAATTGGACAGCAAAAGCACAGGGGCTGGAAAGCGCAAGTTTTGACCCGGAGCAGGCTATAAAACGCGGTTTTATCCCGGAAGTCAGCCTGAGCAGTGCGGAATAAATGTAATGAATCTGGAGTATAAGCAGCAGGACAGCGCATGATGCTGTCCCGGCATTGCTCCATGGTCTGTGTATCTGATGCTGCTATAGCGGTGTCAGATACCGATAATTGACTCTGGAGAAACAGAAATGAATAACACCACTCATCAAAAAGATCATGATAATACAAACACCGCCTATGGATTACAGGAACTGAACTTTGAGAGCACCATCGGTGGGATGGGACAGGAAAATAATCAGCGTACAGTGCCGTTAATCGATTTAACCGACTTTGAACAGAATCGCGATAAGATTCGCGAGCAGTTATGGCATGCGGCGACGGATATCGGTTTCTTTCAATTGGTTAATCACGGTATTGATGTGGCCACGGTGCGTGAAGCCTTTGCATTATCTGAGCAATTTTTTTCATTAAGCGCAGAAAAAAAAGCACGCTTCCCATTAAAAGAAGGCCTTAACGCCGGTTGGGAGTTTATGGCGCAGGTACGTCCTTCAACCGGTACGGCTGATCAGAAAGAGTCGTATCAGATTACGTTGCCGCATATGGATAATCTGTGGCCAAATCAGGTTCTGGTGCCTGAGTTTCAGCGTATTCTGCTCGATTTCGAACAACGGGCCTGGCAGTTAGGCATGCAGGTTTTATCCTGTTTTGCCGAAAAACTGGGTTTTGCGCAGGACTTCTTTACTCAGGCTCATCGCCGCGATTCGGCCGACTATCAGAGTACTCTGCGCTTGCTGCATTATTTACCGCTGGACGAGGGCGTTGAACCTGAAGCGGGGCTCTGGCGTGCCGGAGCGCATACCGATTTTGACTGTCTGACCATGGTTTTTCAGAAAACCGGTCAGGGAGGTCTGCAGGTATGTCCGGGTAAAGAAGCTATGCAGCGTCAGGAATGGACCAGCGTTATTCCGCAGGACGACATTATTACCTGCAATATCGGCGATATGTTGATGCGCTGGAGCGACGATAAACTGAAGTCGACCCTGCACCGGGTGCGTATGCCCAAACCCGATGAAGCCCGTGGCCCACGTTACAGTATGGCGTTTTTCTGTCAGGCCAATAAAGATGTGATGATTCAGGGGCCAGAGCGAAAGTACGCTGAAATTTCAGCCCGAGACTATTTATTGCAACGGATTAATGCCAATTTTTCTGCCGCTAAGGCGGCTGAAAAATAAGTCTGAGTGAGGAGAAAATACAGTATAAGGATGACTGTATTTTCGTTCTTAATAAGTCTGTCATAACCGTTGATGGCGTTAATCTGTCGGTTATGACAGGATTCTATATACTTTTTTGGATTGATCAGTTTTCTTATATCTCTTCTGATTATTTCGCAATTCTTTAGCTACTGTCATACATCACTTATTGGCTTAATCTTCGGTATTCATTAATCCGATGATTTCACTCAGGTTTTTCTCCGCCCCCGAACATTGGCCGCAAGAGTCATAGAATCAATCCGGATAACCAATTTTTATTTAGCGTTAGTGGTTATTAACCAGGCCGGATGATTCCGGCACTGCCCGTTTTGTCTCATTGAGGTTGTGGCCGGTTACGGTCTTTACTGTATAAAAAATAAAGAGGAGCTGATTGCGCTTTGCTGCGCCAGATATCAGTAACAGCAGCGATGCGTGACCGGGCTCTGGCAAAATGGATGTTGTTGCGGAGGTGGTTATGACGGGAGCCTGGCTCAACCGGATATTACATGCCGTGTTATGGATATCTGTCGTCTTTTTCAGCCATCCGTTGCTGGCCAAAAACCTCTATGGAAACAGCAGTCTGAATCTTCCCGTTGGTGTTACCCATATGAGCCGCGAAGTCTATTCGCTGCACATGATCATATTCTGGATCTGTGTGGTGATTGCGGTTGTGGTATTCGGAGTGATGTTCTGGTCGTTGGTTCGCTATCGTAAAAGTAAAGGAGCCAGGGCGGCGCACTTTCATGAAAACACATGGGTTGAATTACTCTGGACAGCCATTCCTCTGATCATTCTGGTCTTGATGGCGATTCCGGCAACCGCCACGTTGCAAAAAATTTACGATACCAGTGAAGCAGAAATGGATGTGATGATAACCGGCCACCAATGGCGCTGGCATTACGAATATTTAGGACAGGATGTCAGCTTCTTTTCCAATCTTTCGACACCGCCTGAACAGATCAGCGGCGCTGAACAAAAAGGCGAAAATTATCTGCTGGAAGTGGATCAGCCCCTGGTGCTGCCGGTCGATACCAAAGTCCGTCTGCTGCTGACGTCGAACGATGTTATTCATTCCTGGTGGGTGCCGCAGCTGGCGGTTAAAAAAGATGCCATCCCTGGTTTTGTTAACGAAAACTGGACAAAAATTGATGAACCCGGAATTTATCGTGGGCAGTGCACAGAACTCTGTGGGCGTCTGCATGGGTTTATGCCAATTACCGTTAAAGCCGTCAGCAAAGAGGACTACCAGCTTTGGCTGAGCGAACAAAAGCAACAGGCTGCCGAAAAAGCTGCCGGTAACGAACGTGAATGGACTCTGGCCGATTTAATGACCCAGGGCGAAAGCGTTTACAACACCTATTGTGCCGCCTGCCACATGGTAAACGGGCAGGGTATTCCACCGGCATTTCCGGCGCTGGCCGGTAGTCTGGTGGCATCGACCGCTGAAGGTCGTGCGACTCATATCGAGCGTGTGCTGTACGGAAAATCAGGTACCGCAATGGCGGCGTTTGGCAGCACTTTATCAGCGGCTGATATTGCTGCAGTCATTACCTATGAACGCAATGCTTTTGGCAATAATACCGGCGATATCATTCAGCCTGCCGAAATAAAAAAACAGCTTAAGCCAACTGAATAATCCGCATGTGACGCACGTAAAAGTGCACATGGAACACTGGCGAGGTGAGTCATGACGAGCAACAGTTACAGCAGCGCAACCGAGCACGCCCATGAGCCACAGCTCCGTGGGCTTAAACGCTGGTTGCTGACAACCAATCACAAAGAAATAGGCACCTTATATCTCATTTTCTCTCTGACCATGTTTTTTATTGGCGGTACGATGGCACTGGTGATCCGGGCCGAGCTTTTTCAGCCTGGGCTGCAGTTGGTACAGCCGGAATTCTTTAACCAAATGACCACTATGCACGGCCTGATTATGGTCTTTGGTGCGGTTATGCCAGCCTTCGTCGGGCTAGCAAACTGGATGGTGCCATTGCAGATTGGTGCGCCGGATATGGCTTTGCCACGGCTTAATAATTTCTCTTTCTGGTTGTTGCCGCTGGCATTTTCGCTGCTGCTTTCAAGTTTGTTTATGGAAGGTGGTGGTCCGAATTTCGGCTGGACTTTCTATGCACCGCTGTCGACGACTTACGCGCCGCCATCGACTAACTTTTTTATTCTGTCGATTCATCTTGCCGGTATCAGCTCTATTCTGGGGGCAATCAATATCATCGCCACCATTCTTAATATGCGTACGCCGGCAATGAAACTGATGGATATGCCACTCTTTGTCTGGACCTGGCTGATCACCGCCTTTTTATTACTGGCGGTGATGCCGGTGCTGGCGGGTGTGGTCACCATGATGTTGCTGGATATTAATTTCGGCACCAGTTTCTTTAATGCCGCCGGTGGCGGTGATCCGGTGTTATTCCAGCATCTGTTCTGGTTTTTCGGCCACCCGGAAGTGTACATCATGATCCTTCCGGCTTTTGGTATCGCTTCTATGATTGTGCCGGCCTTTGCCCGTAAGCGGTTATTCGGTTACCGCTCTATGGTTTATGCCACCGCATCCATTGCCATTCTGTCGTTTGTGGTTTGGGCTCACCATATGTTTACCGTGGGACTACCGCTGGCGGCACAGTTATTTTTTATGTATGCCACGATGCTGATTGCGGTACCGACCGGGGTAAAAGTGTTTAACTGGGTGGCGACGTTGTTTCATGGGTCTATCAGTTTTGAAGTACCTATGCTGTTTACCCTGGCCTTTATTGTGCAATTTACCATTGGCGGTTTATCGGGGGTTATGCTGGCAATAGTGCCGGCAGATTATCAGTATCACGACACCTATTTTGTGGTGGCGCATTTCCATTATGTGCTGGTGCCGGGTGCGGTGTTCGCCATCATTGCCGGGGTGTATTACTGGTTGCCGAAATGGACCGGATATTACCCGGACGAAACGCTGGGGCGCTGGCATTTCTGGCTGTCGGTGATTGGTGTGAATTTAACTTTCTTCCCGATGCATTTTTCCGGATTGGCCGGTATGCCGCGGCGTATTCCGGATTATGCACTGCAGTTTGCCGATTTTAATCTGTTGTCGTCGCTGGGGGGCTTCCTGTTTGGGCTATCACAATTATTGCTGGTCTGGGTTGTGGTGCGCTGTGTCCGTGGTGGTAAACCGGCACCCGATAATCCCTGGGAAGGGGCAGAAGGACTGGAGTGGACTGTGCCCAGTCCGGCACCGCTGCATACCTTCTCTACCCCTCCGGAATTTATTCCGGAGCGCGATTCACCGAGCCGGGCATAACCATGAACAGCCTGTCACTCAGGACTCAGCAGCAGGGGATACGCCGCACTCTGTGGTGGCTGCTGTTGATGCTGTGCGGCAGTGTGGCATTTACCGTGGCGCTGGTCCCGCTTTACGATGTTTTTTGTGAGCTGACCGGGATTAATGGCAAAGGCGTTAATTCTGCCCAGGTATTGCAATCTACGGGCATTGATCAGCAACGTAATGTTGAAGTGCAAATGGTGACCCGTACCGCCGCCGGAATGAATTGGCATTTTTCTGCAACGCTGAGCCATAAAGCCGTTCATCCGGGAGAGATTCATCAGATGTGGTTCCGTATGCAGAACCTTGGCCGTACAACGGGGCGTGCGCGTGCAGTGCCCAGTATCAGCCCGGCGGAAGCTTCCAATTATTTTTTAAAGCTGGAATGTTTTTGTTTTAACGATCAGCAGCTGGCTGCCGGAGAAGTTCTGGAAGTACCTGTAGTTTTCCAGATCCGATCGGATTTACCCGAAGATCTGCATCGGTTGACGCTGGCTTATACCCTGTATCCGCAAACGGGCCCCTGAGATCAGGACTGGGAGGTTGCAATGAGTGGTTCCTATTACGTGCCGGCCAGCAGTAAATGGCCGATTCTTATGGTGGTGGTGTTGGCTTTTTTAGCGATCGGTGCCGCATCAAGCCTGAGCTTTGGTCATGGTTTTGGATTGTTTATCGCCGGGCTGGTGGGTGTATTCGTGATGATGTTTGTCTGGTTCCGCGATGTTATTCATGAATCCCGGTCGGGTTTATATGATGCGCAGATGGACCGCTCTTTCCGCATGGGCATGGCCTGGTTTATTTTTTCTGAAATTATGTTTTTTGCCGCGTTTTTCGGAGCATTATTTTATATCAGAGTATTTGCTCTGCCCTGGCTGGATGGTGAGGGAGCAAAAGGCATCAGTGCGCTGTTATGGCCGGATTTCAGTGCCAGTTGGCCATTACTGAAAACCCCTTCCGATGCGTTTTCCGGCCCGGTTGATGTTGTCGATCCCTGGCATCTGCCGTTGCTGAATACTTTGCTGTTGGTCGGCTCCAGCATCACCCTGACCATTGCCCATCATGGGGTAAAAAAAGACCAGCGTAATAAAGCCAAATTATGGCTTTTTCTTACCCTGATTCTGGGCTTCAGTTTTCTGATTGTTCAGGGCATTGAATATGTTGAAGCCTATACCCGGTTGGGCCTGACATTACAGGCCGGGGTATATGGCGGAACCTTCTTTTTACTCACCGGATTTCACGGTGCTCACGTTACTTTAGGTGCCTGCGTATTAACGGTGATGTTCGTGCGTTTATTGCGCGGCCATTTTTCGCCGCGCTCGCATTTTGGTTTTGAGGCGGCCAGCTGGTACTGGCACTTTGTTGATGTGGTGTGGCTGGGCCTGTTTATTTTTGTCTACGTTGTTTGAACGCTGCGGGATCAGGCCGGTAATTGTCCGGAATAAAACCCATAAACCAGCAGGACTAACAGCACCAGCGCGAGGCTGACACGCCAGGTCAGTGAAGTAAGAAGACGCTGTGATTGCGAACCGTCGCGTACCAGAAAACCAGCGGCGGCCAGCAGGCTGACCAGCATGGCGGCAAACAACAACAGGATAGCGAGCTTAAGCATGGCAATTCCTCAGGTTGTGGTAACAACAGTAACCAGCACAGCAGATAAACACGCTGACAGCAAACAGCGTTGGCTGCTTTATGGTTGGTGGTGCGCCTGGCTGCTGCTGTTTGCGCTGGGGCTGGGGCTGGCCAACTGGCAATGGCAACGGGCAGAAGAAAAACGCCAATGGCAGGCGGCGCCGCGGATGACTGAAGTTAATCCGCAAACCCTGCCGCAGATGAATCAGGCTCTGCAATTACAGGGTATTTTTTATCCTCAATTTAACCGCTGGTTGGATAACCGCACGCTGGATGGTCAGGTCGGGCTGGCGCTGATTACCCCTTTGCAAAGCAGCGACGGCCGCTGGTGGTTGGTAGACCGTGGCTTTGTTGCCACCGCAGGCCGTCGTACGCAACAGCCCTGGCCGCCGACACCGCTAACCGAGCAGCGCTTGCTGGGACGCTGGCAACCATGGTCGGGGCGGCGCGGTTTACTGCTTGGGGAGAATGACGATGGTCAGCGTATTCAGCAGCTGCGCGCAGAGGTTTGGCCGCAGCTGAATTTACAGCCGGGTGTTGTGCATTTGCAGGAGGGTAGCTCTGGTCAGTGGTGGCAGCCGCTGGGTGTCAGCCGCGAGCGGCATCTGGGATACGCCGTACAGTGGTTGTTATTGGCGTTGGTGGCGTTAATTCTGGGCTGGCGTTATCGCCCGAAATTGCGGCCACGGCGTGGGCCTGGGCGGGTGCGGGTCGGCAGCATGAACATAACGCGGGAGGTGGCTGTGAAAAACCGGGTGAAATTACTGTTATTACTGACGCTGCTGTTTGCTCCGGTCCCGGCTGCGCTGGCCATGTGGTACTGGCAGATCGGCATTCCCGAAGCCCGCGTTGCTCATGGTGATCTGGTCGGCGACACACCACCGCTCAGTCAGTGGGCGTTATCGCCGGCCCCTGATCTGCAGGCCGGGCGCTGGCATCTGCTGTATCGCTGCGAGACGCAACCCTGTGCGCAGGATGATACTTTGTGGCGTCTGCATCGCACGCTGGGACGCGATGCTCCGCGTCTGGTGCGCTGGCAGTTGAACACGGCAGCGGCATCTGCAGCGGATGCGCTGTTACCTCCTGGTGGCAAACGACTCCGTTGGCAACCACCGGCCGGGTTGAAACACACCATTTGGCTGGCCGATCCGCAGGGCAATATTGTGCTGGCTTACAACGCTGATAACAGCACAAAAGATATTCTGCAGGATGTGCGTTACCTGTTACGGCGCAACCCGCTCAGCAGCTTACAGGCTGAAGTTCTGGCATTGCAGTCGGCCGGACATAACGCTCAGGCCATGCTGGAGGAGGCGTTATGAATCATCTGAAAACACTGCGCACTCTGGCTTTGGTTGCGGCATTAACGGCTTTCACGGTGGTGATGCTGGGCGCGGCAACCCGATTGCTGGACGCCGGGTTAGGCTGTCCGGATTGGCCGGGGTGTTATGGTCGCTTAGTCGTCCCGCAGGCTCATATAGCTGCGCAATATGCACCGCACGCGCCATTAGAAGCGGAAAAAGCCTGGATGGAAATGATCCACCGTTATCTGGCGGCTTCGCTTGGTTTGATGGCGTTATTACTGGTGTATTTCAGCTGGCGCGCCCGCACTCAGGCACCGGGGCTGCTGCGCTGGACATCGTTACTGCTTGCTCTGGTGATTGTGCAGGGCGCGTTTGGCGCCTGGACGGTAACGCTGAAACTGTGGCCGCAGGTGGTCACTCTGCATCTGTTGGGCGGATTCAGTTGCCTTTTACTGCTCAGTTTTATTGCCTGGCGGGTGTATCAGCCTGAGGCTGCTGCCGTGCCTTGCGCAGTAAAGCAGGAGCCAGCGGCGCGGCGGCGGAACAGGCGTCCGGGAGTATTCTGGCTGGCGCTCATACTGCTGATATTGCAAATTGCTTTAGGCGGCTGGACGTCGAGTAATTATGCCGGCATTGGTTGCATGGGGTTTCCCACCTGTAATGGCCAGTGGTGGCCGGATATGGATTTTTCCAGCGCCTTTCATCTTACCCAATCTATTGGCCCGGATTATTTATACGGCCAGCTGCATGCCAGTGCGCGCAGTGCGATCCAGTGGACACACCGGCTGGTGGCGCTGGCGTTGGGGCTGGCACTACTGGGTCTTTATTGGCAAGCGGGACAACGTGAACAAGCAGGGCAACGTGAGCAAGCAGGGCAGCGTGAATTTGTGGCGCGGCGGCGGGCCGTGCTTTGCTGTGCCGGTCTGTATTTGCTGCAAGTGACTCTGGGCATTGTGCTGGTGATCTGGTCATTACCTTTTCCGCCGGCTTTGCTGCATACCGCCGGAGCGGCGTTATTAATGCTGGCGCTGGTGTACTGCGGCCTGGTCTGGTTGCGGCCGGGTGAACCGGCAAATCAACGGCAGAAAGCCTGGCATCTGGTGGAGGACGTGATATGAGCGAATTGGTATTAGCGGGTAAAAATACCGGACTGGTCAGCCGCCCGCAGTGGCGTGATTTCTGGGAGCTGGGTAAGCCACGGGTCGTACTGGTGATGCTGGTCTGCGCCCTGGTCGGCATGGTTCTGGCGACACCGGTATTGCCGGATATCGGACGGGTGGTTTATGCCACGCTGGGGATTGCGATGGCTGCGATGGGTGCGGCGGCCTTTAACCATTTGCTGGATCAGCGGCTTGACCGTTTAATGCTGCGTACGTCAAAGCGCCCGCTGGCGCAGGGGCGGATTCCCCCCTGGCAGGCAGCACTTTACGCCAGCCTGTTATCACTGTTGGGGTTGAGTTTGTTGTGGCTGGAAGTGAACCCGTTAACATCGGTGCTGACGGCGGCTGCGCTGTTGGGCTATGCGCTGATTTATACCCGTTTTTTAAAACATGCCACGCCGCAGAATATTACCATCGGCGGACTGGCCGGAGCCGCGCCGCCATTATTAGGCTGGACTGCAATCAGTAATCGGGTTGAGGCCGATGCTTTGCTGCTGGTGCTGATTATTTTTGCCTGGACGCCACCGCATTTCTGGGCGCTGGCCATTCATAAACAGGATGAATATCGTCGCGCCGGTGTACCGATGCTGCCGATTACTCATGGTGAAGGTTTTACCCGTTTACAGATCTGGCTGTACGCCTGGCTGACGGTGGCGATGACACTGATGCCTTATGTCAGCGGTATGTCGGGGCTGGTGTATCTGTTGTTAATGGTGCCGCTGAATATCCGTTTTATACAGATTAACTGGCGGGTATGGCGAGCCACTTCGGCGCAGGCACCGATTCAGGCATTCTGGTTTTCTATCCGTTATATTCTGTATTGTTTTGCCGCGCTGTTACTGGATCATTGCTTACCGGTATTTTAAAGCACCTCTGAATTATTCAGAGGTGCTTTAAGTAAATAACGTCAGTCATGCAGCCGGGCGACGGCGCCCTGAATCCACTGGGCCAGTTCGTCAGCTGGCATATGGGGGTCGAGTACGCCCAGCATCTGGCCGTAGCTGCTGCTCAATAATAACTGCGCAGAATGATCCATGCTGTATTCCAGCGCGCCTTCCTGCACGACTTTGCGATAATAAATACCGAAAAATTTTGTCAGTTGTTGCAACTGTTCAGCATCGGGCTGTACGCCAATAATGGCGGTGTGAAAGTGTCGGGTATAGGGACGCAGTTCATCAATGCTGTCGCGCTCGGGGTCGACAGTGATAAACAATGGTTGTACCTGCCGGATGGTTTCGGCTGGTAATTGCTGCAGTGCCTTGCTGACGTTCATCAGGGTGGTGGGGCAAATATCCGGGCAATGGCTGAAACCAAAAAACAGCAGCAGAAGCTGGTTATCAAAATCGCTTAAGTGACGTTCGCCAGCGGTTGTTTTTAAGCTCAGCTGGCGCAGCTGTTCAGCTTCGGCCCGGGTTTGTGGCAGTGGTGAAAACTGATTGCCGGCCGTGGGAGAGTTGTCGCAGGCACTCAGCAATAATAACGTCAGTATCAACCATCCTTTAAGCATACCGCCTCCTGATAACTTTTTATTGGTAAAAGCCTGCATCAGGTATAGCAGATTAACCCCATCCGGGTATTCATTGTGCGTGATTAATCCGTTATTTTGCCGGTATTCTCAAGCTTCTTAATGTTTTGCATCCATTACAATTTGCAGCGCCTGCAGACGTTTTTCCCGGTCAAAAATATCGTTGGTAAACATTAACTCATTCACCGGCATCTGACTGACCAGCGCCTGCAATTTGGATTTTATGCTGGCTGGCCCACCCGTTACGGATAACGCCAGAAATGCATCCACCTGTGCTTTGATCTGCGCATTCCAGATACCCTCCATACTCTCTACCGGCGGTGGTAAATACAGTGGCTGGCCCTGCATTAATGCCATGATCCGCTGCTGACTGCTGGTGGCTAAAAAACGTGCTTCGTCATCGCTGGTGGCGGCAATCAACGGCAGACATAAAATGACATGCGGTTGTTGCAGCGTAGCTGATGGCTGGAAACGATGACGGTAAAGAGCGATCGCCTCACGCGCCAGACGCGGAGCAAAATGTCCGGCAAAGGCGTAAGGCAGACCACGCTCAGCGGCCAATTGCGCGCTGAATAAACTGGAGCCTAACAGCCAGATTTCTACCGCACTGTTGGCACCGGGGTAAGCTTTAACGCGCTTGTGTGCGCCATCGGCTCCCAGCAGGGTCTGTAATTCCTCCACTTCCTGCGGGAAGTGTTCGGCGCGCATATCATCGCGGCGCAGGGCGCGGCTGGTGAGTGGATCGGTGCCTGGAGCGCGCCCGAGGCCCAGATCAATACGGCCAGGGTACAGTGCATCCAGTGTGCCGAATTGTTCGGCGACAATTAACGGCGGGTGATTGGGCAGCATGATGCCACCAGAGCCGATGCGGAGTTGTTGCGTGCGTGCTGCGACCTGACCAATCAGCACGGCGGTGGCGCTGCTGGCGACCCCTTCCATATTGTGATGCTCGGCCAGCCAGAAGCGGTTAAAGCCCAGCGTATCGGCATGCTGGGCATAGTCGAGCATGGATGCCAGCGTCTGAGCTACGTTGAAGCCTTCCGGTACCGACGCCAGCTCCAGCAGAGAAAAAGGAATGTCGGCCAGTGAGGTCATAATGCAGCCCGCCATGAATAGGATGAAAGGCTCACAGGGTGCCACACTGCAGCGGGCAGGTCTGCGTGATGTTGAGGAAAGCTCTGTTGCAAAAATCTGATGGAATAAACAACGCCCGCAGTGCGGGCGTGTTATCAGGCTTGCAGAGCAACACTCAATGCCGGATCAGAAGAATCCCAGCGGGCTGGTGCTGTAGCTGACCAGCAGGTTTTTGGTTTGCTGATAATGCTCCAGCGCTTTTTTGTGGGTTTCGCGGCCGATACCGGATTTTTTATAACCACCGAAGGCAGCATGCGCCGGATAGGCATGGTAGCAGTTGGTCCAGACCCGGCCGGCCTGAATATTACGGCCCATGCGGTAAGCCAGATTCATATCGCGCGTCCAGACACCGGCACCCAAACCAAATTCGGTATCGTTGGCGATGGCCAGTGCTTCGGCTTCGTCTTTAAAGGTGGTGACGCTGATTACCGGGCCGAAAATTTCTTCCTGGAAAATACGCATATCATTTTTGCCGAACAGCAGCGTTGGCTGAATGTAGTAGCCTTTGCTGAGGTCACCGTTTAACGCTTCGGCATTGCCGCCGAGCAGCACTTTAGCGCCTTCGGTTTTGCCGATGGCAATGTAATTCATAATGCGTTCGTACTGTTCCGCTGAAGCCTGTGCGCCAACCTGAGTATCGGTATCCAGTGGATTACCGCGGATGATTTTTCCGGCACGTTCAACCACCAGTTCAATTAATTGATCGTAAACCGATTCCTGAATCAGTGCCCGTGACGGACAGGTACAGACTTCACCCTGATTAAAGAAGGCCAGTGTAATACCTTCCACGCACTTGCTCAGGTAATCATCTTCGTGTTGCACCACGTCTTCGAAATAAATGTTGGGTGATTTTCCGCCCAACTCAACGGTGCTTGGAATTAATAAATCGGCGGCACATTTCAGAATATGCTGGCCCACCGGGGTCGAGCCGGTAAAGGCAATTTTGGCAATACGCTGGCTGGTGGCCAGCGCCTGTCCGGCTTCTTCACCAATGCCGTTAACAATATTCAGTACGCCGGGTGGCAGCAGATCGCCGATCAGCTCCATTAAAACCAGAATGGATGCGGGCGTTTGTTCGGCCGGTTTCATCACCACACAGTTGCCACCGGCCAGTGCCGGGCCGAGTTTCCAGGCAGCCATTAACAGCGGAAAATTCCACGGAATAATCTGACCGACAACGCCCAGTGGTTCGTGGATATGATATGCCACGGTGGTCTCGTCGATTTCCGCCATGGTGCCTTCCTGCGCGCGCAGACAACCGGCGAAATAACGGAAGTGATCCACCGCCAGTGGAATATCAGCGGCCAGGGTTTCGCGTACTGCTTTGCCGTTATCCCAGGTTTCGGCTACGGCCAGCATTTCCAGATTCTGTTCCATGCGGTCAGCAATGCGCAGCAGAATATTGGAGCGTTCGGTAGCGGAGGTCTTGCCCCAGGCCGCTGCCGCATTGTGGGCTGCATCCAGCGCCAGTTCGATATCGGCGCCATCGGAACGTGGCACCTGACAGAACACCTGACCATTGACAGGGCTGATGTTGTCCATATAGCGGCCGTTAACCGGTTTAACCCAGTCACCACCTATGTAGTTCTGATACTGGCTTTTAAAGCTGACGACCGAGCCGGTTTGTCCGGGGTTGGCATAAATCATGGCGTTCTCCTTGTTATTGTTCACACGCAAGCCTTGGACTTTTGTCTGGGCTTAGCGGGTTGTGTGAGTTCAGGCTATGTGATCTGATGATTAGCCACTTGCCTGAGCGTCTGAATCACTGTGCTGAGCGTCCATGCTGTTTAACCTCGGCCGGAATGTTGTCAGCGACGGACATAAGGCATGGCCGGAAGGCCCGCATAACAAGCAGATAAAAAATAATTAAAACCAGGGCCTGTTAACACTAAGTGAATCGGGCCTGCTGAGAGCCAGTTTTTCTCAGAACGAGGAGAGAGGAGTGATATTGTCAGGAACATCCATGTTCCTGACCCTGCGGGCTTCGCGCCCATCTGTTCCGGGCAGATGGGTAGCGGGCTAAATGAATGACGAACGACGAAGTTAATGAGGAAAACTGGCCTCAGCCCGAAGGGTTATGGCTAAAAACTCCTCATCCAGCGTTGCTGTTCGTTCGCTTAACCCGTTAGGCCACACTCTCAGCGCCTTGCCTGAGAAATTTTTAGCCAATAACAGGCCTGTTTAATTAGTGTTAACAGGCCCTAAGAGATACCGCACCAATATAAGCGGTAACAGGAGGTCAGAATGCGCGATTCAGGTCTGGCAGCTCAGGCGGCGTTTAACCGCCGTAATCTTGTTCGTGGTTCTGGCCCGCAGCAGCTGGTGGAAAACCGCACGGTCTTTGCCAGTCATGGCGCTGAACTGTCAATCTACGACACTTTTGCCTCTGCAGAAAAAGTCCGCCTGGATGCGGAAGAGATTCTCTACTGCGGCATGATCAGCGGCAAAAAAGTACTGCACGGTAAACATCATTTTAATTCGGCTTTTTTACCCCATGAATCTTTTGTCATGGCGCCGGGAGAAACCGTTGCCATTGATTTCCCCGAGGCCACTCTTGATAACCCGACCAGCTGTTTAACCCTGGGTATCAGCCGTGAGCGGTTGCGTGATGTCTGTGATCAGCTCAATCAGAAAAATCCGTTACCGAAAGAACTGGGCAGCTGGCGACCGCATGATGATCATGTGTTGCATCTGTTTCATACCGAGGCAACGCAACAATTACTGGAACGTATCGTCGGCAGTTTTGTGCATAACGATGATGACCGTGATCTGGTACTGAACCTGGGCGTTACCGAATTATTAACCCGCATGCTGCGCCAGCAGGGGCGTAATTTTTTACTGAATTGCGCGCGCCATGACCCGACCTTAAATGCTCTGACAGAAACGGTTCGTTATATTGATGATCATCTGGCGGAAACCGTTGATATTGAGCAACTGTGCCGTATCGCCTGCATGTCGCGCAGTAAGTTTTATCAGCAGTTCCGGCATGTGATGGGGACTGGGCCGATGGAATATATCCAGCAGCGCCGCCTTGAACGGGCGCGGGAATTACTGCAGAGCGGCCGTTCTGTTACCGAAGTCTGCTATGACGTCGGCTATGTGAATGCCAGCCACTTTACCCGCCGTTTTCATCAGCAGTATGGTGTGTCGCCAAGAGATTATTTAAAACTGCATCAGGTTAAGATGGTTTCTGCCTGAAATCTCTTATTTAGGGCCTGGCAGCCACTTTGCGGAAAATCACCACCCTCGGACTGTCGCGCCAGACAATCTCCAGATCATAATGCCGGGCAATCCAGTCCGGCGTTTTTTCCTGCATAAACACCACATGAGTCGGGTCGCGGGTGTAATGCCAGCGCGAAAAATATTCTGCATCTGCCCAGCGGCTGGTCATTAAACCGAGATAACCACCTTCACGTAATAGGCCAGTCAGCCTGCTCAGCTCAGCGTGCGGATTATGAAAATGTTCAAAGCATTCGGTGGCGGTAATCACATCGTACTGACGGCGTAACTGGGCAGGAAAGAAAAACGGATCGTAGTCATCGCAGGCAATACCTGCAGCCGTCAGTAACTTTGATAATGTCGGCCCCGGCCCGCAGCCGTAATCGAGTGCCTGCATGCCCGGTGTTAATAATGGCAGCAGGGGGGTCAGCAGGTGCTGCAGAAACTGCACATAACCGGCATCTTCAATGCTGTTTTCATGGGTGGCGTAATAAGCTTTTTCGTCATCCGCACTCAGCCATTGCTGTGGGTCGGCAAAGGCCAGTGAGCATTGGCTGCAGCTGAAGTAACGGCGTTTATCGGCACCCTGAAGTTGCTGATGCGGACCCTGATCAGAGCACAGGGGGCAGGGCTGGGTGCAGGGTTGATTCATGCGGATTCCTTCGGTTTGAGAGAGCGCTGCGGTAGGGGCGGGCGGCAATATAACACTGCGCCAAGAGTGCGGCGATGGTGGAACGAAGGGAACAATATAAACCCTGACCAGATAAACCCCGGCCAGATAAACCCCGGCCAGGGCAGGCTGGCCGGGGATGTTTTACCTCTCAGGCGCTGCGCAGTTGCTGGTTGCTGTGCAGTAACCGGCTCAGTGCGGCGATCAGGATACTGATTTCTTCCGGACTGATCGTCAGTGCCGGTAACAGGCGGATAACTTTCTGCCGTGTGACATTAATCAGCAGGCGCTCTTCCAGAAGCGCACGTCTGGTCAGGTCCGGAATCGCTTCTTTCAGCTCAATACCCACCATCAGTCCGCGTCCGCGAATGGCGGCGATCTGGGGATGACCGGCCAGCGCCCGGGTTAATCCGTCCAGTAATTGTTGGCCCAGTTCTGCCGACCGTTCGGCCAATTGATCACGCTGCATAATAGTGGCCACGGTGTGACCGACGCGGCAGGCCAGCGGATTGCCACCAAAGGTTGAACCGTGCTGCCCCGGCGTAAACAGGCTCGCTGCCGCACCGCGTGCGAGGCAGGCACCAATCGGCAGACCATTGCCCAGACCTTTGGCAAGGGTGATCACATCCGGTTGAATACCGGCATGCTGATAACCGAAGTGGCGTCCTGTGCGGCCCATGCCGGTCTGTACCTCGTCGATCATCAGCAGCCAGTTATTGGCCTGGCACAGGCGCGCCAGCGCCTGTAAATAATCACTGTCTGCCAGTCGCACGCCGCCTTCGCCCTGCACGGTTTCCAGCAGCACGGCACAGATCTGAGGGTTGCCATCCAGCGCATTCAGGGCCGTGCTGTCATTCAGTGGCAGACGCAGAAAGCCCGGCACTAAAGGCTCAAAACCCTGCTGTGCGGCCGGATTTCCGCTGGCGGTCAGGGTGGCCAGGGTGCGGCCATGAAATGCACCGTCCATAACCACAATCTGCGGTGCTGTAATCTGCCGCTGGCGGGCATGCAGGCGCGCCAGCTTGATGGCGGTTTCGTTGGCTTCGGCACCGGAATTACAGAAAAACGCTTTCTCCATTCCCGTCAGGCTGCACAGTGTGGCGGCGAGGGTTTCCTGCCAGGTTACGCCGTACAGGTTGGAGCTGTGCATCAGGGTGGCGGCCTGAGCGCTGATGGCTGCGGTAATTTCCGGGTGCGAGTGCCCCAGATTGGTTACCGCGACACCGGCCAGACTGTCGAGATACTGATTGCCCTGATCGTCCCACAGGCAGCTGCCTTCGCCGCGCACAAAATGAACCGGCAGGCGCTCATACACCGGCATTAAACAGGCTGAACTCATACTTTCTGATCCGTTGCGTCTTCATTGTAAGGTTGATAAATCACTTCCCGGCTGATCAGGCGGATGCCCTGACGCGAGGATTCAATAATGCGTTTTTCGTCGCTGGCGACCATCACTTCGGTGCGGAAACCGGCCTCCTGAGGAAAGCGGCTGCGGATCTGCTGTATCAGTTCATGCCCGGCATTGGCTGCGGATTCAAACTGGCCGAGCAGGCTCTGGTTCTGCCAGAGCAGGATCTTAAACTGGCTCATGGGTGTAATGTCTGTGTTGATCAAAGGCTTCGGCCTGGCCCAGCCAGGTATGAAAAATACGTACCCCCAGCATCTGCAGGCGCGGCCCGTGCTGGCGTGCCTGCTGGCGGATATCGGCCAGCGCAATACCGGCCTGCTGCAGCTCACAGCAATGGCCAATCAGCCACTGCTCAATGCGGCGGTAATCGGTTTCCAGATGAAACTGCAGCGCCAGACCATAGCCGCCGAGGGCAAATGCCTGCTGTGGGCACAGCGCCGAAGAGGCCAGTAACCGGGCTTCGGCAGGCAGCGAATATTGCTCACCGTGCCAGTGCAGTACCGGGCACTCTTTAAGCACAGCCAGTGCCGACTCCAGTCCCTCAGCACTGAGCTGAATATCGCCATAACCGATTTCTTTGTGCCCCATCGGCTGTACGGTGCCGCCCAGCGCTTTGACCATCAGCTGGGCGCCAAGACAGATGCCCAGCGTTGGCCGTTGCAGGGTCAGACGTTGCTGCAGCAGCTCTGTTTCACGCGCCAGAAAGGGGTAATCCTGACCGTCATTGGCGCTGATTGGCCCGCCGAGTACGACCAGCAGATGCGCCTGCAGCAGGGCATTGTCATCAAGAAAATCAACGCCGGCATCGTAGTAGTCAATCAGATAGCCGCGCTCAATCAGCACGTTTTCCAGAATACCCAGCCCTTCAAAGGCCAGGTGGCGGATAACACAGGCTCGTTTCATCATGTCAGGCTCCTGTTTGTTCAGGCCAGTAGTAGCTGTCGGGAAGCGCCCGCGGACCAAAGATGGCCTGACCAACCCGGACGGTGGTCGCGCCTTCGTGGATCGCCAGTTCAAAATCGGACGACATTCCCATGGATAATTCATACAGCTGATCGCCATAGCTCAGCTGTTGCTGCATCTGCTGCAGCTGTTGGCGCAGCAAAACAAAGCAGCGGCGGATACGTTGCTGATCGGTGGTCAGCGCGGCCAGCGTCATCAGGCCTTTTACCCGCAGGGTAGGAAAGGCGCTGAGCTGGCGCATAAAGGCTTCCAGCTGTGCCGGTTCGAGGCCGTATTTGCTGGCTTCGCCGGAGGTATTAACCTGCACCAGCACATCCAGACAGCGTTCTTCACGGCTCAGGCGCTTATCCAGTTCGGCGGCCAGACGCAGGCTGTCGAGAGCCTGAAACTCGTTGGCAAAGCGGGCAACGATACGGGCCTTATTGGTCTGCAGATGACCGATGACTGCCCAGCGCAGATCCGTCAGATCGGTGGTGCTCTGCGCTTTGCTCCAGGCTTCCTGCACCTTGTTTTCGCCCAGTAGGGTGCAGCCAGCGGCGTGGGCCATACGGATACGTGCCAGATCCACGGTCTTGCTGACCGGCAGCAGACGGACGCTGTCGGGCTGGCGTCCGCTGTGTTCACAGGCCTGCCGGATACGGGCGTTTACGGCCGCCAGATTGCGCTGCAGATCGTCACTGCTGAAAACCGGGCGGAAACCCTGGCTGGTGGTCGCGGTATGGTTCAAGCCTTTGCTCCTGCTGTCTGATATTCTTGCCGGCGGTGGATAACTGACCGGGTAACCAGTATGCTTTCGGTTTTTGTCCTATGTCAAAAATAATTTTGTCCTATTTATGAATATTACCGGCAAGAGCATTGCAGAGATCGTCGCCAGCATCCGACAGCTGGTGCAGAGCGGACAGCTGGAAGAAGGCGCGTTATTGCCGCCTATCCGCGAGCTGGCAGAACAACTTGGGGTAAACCGCAATACCGTCGCGGCGGCCTATCAGCGGCTGGTCAGCGCTGGTCTGGCGGTCAGTCAGGGGCGGCGTGGCACGATGATCCGAACCCAGGCGGAAGGCGGTTTTCAGGAAGGCGCGATGCCGGATTCGCCGCTGACTGATCTGGCCAGTGGTAATCCGGCGCTGCACTGGCTGCCGGATATCAGCCGTTATTCAGCGCAGCTGCCTGCCCGTACTCCGCGCTTATATGGCGAGCCGCTGCTGAATCCGGAGCTTGCTGCGCTGGCACAGAGCCGGCTGTTTTCCGATCAGGCGGAAGCGGATGCGCTGGTGCTCAGCCATGGTGCGGTGGACGCGGTTGAGCGTCTGTTACTGGCGCATCTGAAGCCCGGTGACAAAGTCATCGTCGAAGATCCCTGTTTTCTGGGCACCATCAACACCCTGAATCAGGCCGGGCTGGAAGCCGTTGCCGTCAGTGTTGATGCTGAAGGTCTGCAGACAGAGGCTTTGGCGGCGGCGCTGGCGACCGGTGTGCAGGCCCTGATCTGTACACCCCGTGGTCATAACCCGACCGGTTGCAGTCTGAGCCAGACCCGGGCGACAGAAATCCGCAGCTTGTTGGCGCAATACCCGGATGTATTGCTGATCGAGGATGACCATTTCGCCACCGTTGCCGGCTCGGCGTATTACAGCATCATGCCCGCAGGCCATCGTCATCACGCGCTGGTGCGTTCGGTATCGAAAGGTTATGGCCCAGACCTGCGCTGTGCCTTTATTCACAGCGATGCCCAGACCCGTGAGCGTCTGTTGCTGCGCCTCACACCGGGCAGCAACTGGGTCAGCCATCTGCTGCAGGATCTGCTCAGCCTGCTGCTGGCCAGCGATGAGGTACAGCAACAGCTGACACAGGCGGCGGATTATTACCGGGCGCAGCACAGCGCACTGGCGGCGGCGCTGAATGCGGCAGAATTACCGGGACTGCCAGTGCTCAGTGCACCGGCGGATGGTCTTAATTTCTGGCTGCCATTGCCGGGGCTGGATGCAGAACAAATCAGCCATCGTCTTGCCCGCTACGGCTGGCTGGTGCGTGATGCGGCGGTGTTCAGTGTGCGTCAGCCACAGAGTGCATTGCGCATAACCATCAGTGAGCTGGACGGCGAACAGCAACAGAAGCTGATTGCTGATCTGCGCAAATGCCTGTGACAAAAACGGTGCGGCTTTGCCAGCACCGGTTAAATCCGCGAGAATAACGACCTGATTTTTCTGGCCCGGAGGCCGGGTATTTTATGACCACCCGTATTGCTATCAATGGTTTCGGCCGTATCGGCCGCTGTGTACTGCGTGCTCTGTACGAAAATGGCTATCGCGATCAGTTGCAGGTTGTCGCCATTAACGAGCTGGCCGATATTGAAACCATCAGCTACATGCTGCGCTACGACAGCACCCACGGGCGCTTTCCGGGGCAGGTTGAGGTGGTGGATGAACGTCATCTGAGTGTGAATGGCGACCGTATCTGTATCCGCCACGAAGCGGATGCCGCCGCCCTCGACTGGGCTGCGCTGAATATTGATCTGGTGCTGGAATGCAGCGGCCAGATAAAAACCCGCGAAGAGTGTGAGCAGCATCTGGCCGGTGGCGCGCATAAAGTGTTGATCTCTAACCCTGCCGACAGTGCGGTGGATAACACCATTATTTTTGGTCTTAATCAGCACACGCTGAGTGACGATCAGCACATCGTTTCCAATGGTTCCTGCTCAACCAATTGTCTGCTGCCGATTCTGACTTTGCTGGATGACGCCTTTGGCATCGAAGCCGGGGTAACCACCACCATTCACTCGGCGATGAACGATCAGCCGGTGATTGACGCCTACCATTCCGATTTACGCCGCACCCGCGCTGCAGGGCAAAGTATTATTCCGGTCGATACCGGATTGCCACTGGGCATTGCGCGGTTAATGCCGAAGCTCGCCGGTAAAATCGAAAGCCTGCATGTACGCGTGCCAACCATTAACGTGTCGGCGCTGGATATCAGTCTGCAATTACAGCAGCCAACTACCACGGATGCGGTTAATGCACTGCTGGCAGAAGCCAGTAAGGGCGCATTAAAGGGAATTATCGGTATCACCCATGATGCGCATGCCTCTATCGATTTTAATCACGATCCGCGTTCAGGGGTTGTCGATGCCACCCAGACCCGTGTCAGTGGCGGTCAGCTGCTGAAGTTGCTGGTGTGGTTTGATAACGAATGGGGTTTTGCCAACCGTATGCTGGATACTGCCTGCGCCATGAGTGCAGAGAGTCGTCGCTAATGTTTTTGCTTATGCCCTGGATATTCTTTCAGGGCTGGATGGACTGCTCCCTGTGCTGCCTCTGATAAATTATTGTGTTGCTGGTTTTATTTATCGGGGGCTGGGGCAAAAACATACTGATTGCGGCCGTTGTTTTTTGCGTTATAAAGGGCTTCATCGGCACGGATGCAAACAGAGTCAATGGTGTCGCTGGCCAGAACCGGCGTAATTCCAAAACTGCATGTCACTGGTTGCTTCAGTTCTTCAACGCCTAGACTGCCGGAGTTAAGCAGCTGCATTATTTTTTCAATTCTATTAATGGCCGTATCCATACTGCATTCCTGCAGTAAAATCATAAACTCCTCACCGCCAAACCGGTACACCTTATCGACAGGGCGGATATTGGCTTCAATCAGCTTCACAAATGCCAGCAATACCTTGTCACCAATATCATGACCAAAGTTGTCGTTAATTTTTTTAAAGTGATCAATATCGGCGGCGATCAGAAATAAGCTTTTATCGCTCTGTTCCAATCGCGATGCTATCTTTTCAATATCCCTGAAATGATCCTGAAAGGATCTCCGGTTCAGGGCATTGGTTAACGAATCCCGATAAGCCAGGTTTTTCAGCTGAAGTGTTTTTTCACGCAGAGAGTGCTGGAGTAAATATTGCTGTCTTACATTTTTATGGTGGGTGATCGATAGCAGTATGCCTGCGCCATTAGTGAACGTATAACCAAAAATCATCATTATCTGGTCATGAACATTCAGCTCTTTCAGGGTGAGTACAATGAGTATCGCCATGGAGGAGTGGTAAAGACAAATGATTGTTGAGAGCTTTACCGTCAGTATGCCGGCAGCGTACAGACTGAGCATGATGATGATGTCAAACAAGGCGTACAGCGCGTAGTCACCCAGAAAGGTAAACGAACCCAGCTCCAACAGAACAAACACCACAAATAAAGTACAGAACAGCAAGGCATCGTAAGTGGAAGGGCGCTGCACATGGGGAATAACCAATAAGAAAATAATACAGACACCGATATGAAGCAGTCGCTGTATCAGCAGAAACGTATCCCATGGTGCAGGTTTCACAACCATGAAATCAGACAGCATAAACATAGGGATGGATATGGTGATAAAAGCACAAAGTCCAAAGACCAGGCGACGTTGTTTCGGCAGTTCCTCCTGACGGAAGAGGTTCTCTTTCTCAGGGTCTTTAAAAACGGCAAGAAAGCGATGCATGTGCGGCGATCCGAAGTCCATATCAACAGTCGGCTTTTCCCCCATTACTTTACCTCAACGATTGTTTAGTAATAGCCTAGCCCAACTTGCTGATCCGTCCACATCCCGGTGCTATCGTACTGAATCACGCATACAGTGGCCGCAAGGCGGGCGCTGTAACGCTTGTTATTAATAAAAGTGTCGATCAAAAACCGGGCTAAACTGCGAATAAGACAGCCGTTTATATATGCCGGAGTTATTGCATGCTTATCCGTACCCGCCTGACCCTTGCCCTGTTGTCAGCTGTCATCATCCCTTTGCTGATCATTACCATTCTGGTTGTTCTGGAACTGCGCAGCAGCGCTCTGAACAGCTTTGAAACCCGCAGCAGTGCTGAAATCCGTCATATTGATACCGCCTTCAGCCTTTACCTTAATGGTCTGGCGGAAGATGCCGCTTTTCTGGCTTCGACCCAGGCGCTGAAAGCTCTGGACGAGTCGGTATCGGATTATCGTGGTGCAGCAAAACCGACCTTTGCTCAGCGCAGTGGCAGTGTTGAGGCTGATGCCTATGCACTGATGGACGATTTCGGTAAAGCGCGGCCGGATCTGGCCTATGTTTTTCTGGGGCTCAGCAGTGGTGGTTATATTCAGTGGCCGGGCAGTGATCTGGGCAAGTATGACCCGCGTCAGCGTCCCTGGTATATCGCTGCTCAGGCTGATCCTGGCAAGCCGGTACGGGCAGCCGCCTATGAAGACGTAAACACCGGAGCACCGCTGCTTGATTACCTGCATACCTTCACCACCGACAGCGGCCTGCAAGGTGTGGTCGGGGTGGATGTCACCCTGAGTAAGCTTACCGATATGGTGAAACAGGTACAGTTCGGCAAAGACGGCTATCTGATTCTGGTGGAAGAAACCGGTACGGTGCTGGCCGATAGTGGCAATAAAACAAATAACTTTAAAAATATAAAAGAGCTCGGCGAAGCCTATCAGCAGTTTTTTGCCCGTGAAGGATTATTTGAAACTGAGCTTAATGGGCAGCGCTGGTTTGCAACGGCTTACACATCACCGGCGTTGGGCTGGAAATTTATCGGCGTTATTCCGGCTGACGAAGTGTTTGCTGTTGCCACTAAAGTGCGCAATACCATTTTACTGATCAGTCTTGTGTTACTGGGTATTTTTGCCGTACTGGCTTACTGGATCAGCAACCTGATTGCCAAACCGATTGGTGCGGTTACCCGGGGTCTGGAAGAAGTTGCCAGTGGCGAAGGGGATCTGACGCGCAGACTGAGAGTGCTCAGCTCAGATGAGTCCGGACAGATGGCTAATGCTTTTAACCGTTTTATCACCATGATTCATTCACTGGTATCCGATATTAATGAAGGCGCCGCAGATGTAAAAAATCAGGCTCTGGCTGCGCAGGCTATTTCCGATCAGCTGGCGGGTATTTCTGATCAGCAATCCAACTCGATAGAACAGGTATCGACAGCTTTTAATGAAATGGTGGCGACGTCCAATGAGGTGGCAAAAAACTGCAGTGAAACGGCAATTGCCGCCGACCAAAGCCAGCATCATGTTGAAGACGGGCGGCAATTTATTCAGAAAACGACGAACGCAGTCACGGCTCTTGAAAAGGTCATTGAAGATTCCAACCAGGCAATGTCGACCCTGGCAGAAGAGTCGCGCAATATCACCACCATTCTCGATACCATTCGCGGTATCGCCGAACAGACCAATTTACTGGCACTGAATGCTGCCATTGAGGCGGCACGGGCAGGCGAACAGGGGCGCGGCTTTGCGGTAGTGGCCGATGAAGTACGGACTCTTGCCGGGCGTACTGCGGAATCAACCGAGGAAATTGATCAGATGATTACCTCGCTGATTAACCGCACCAGTGAAGTGTCGGGCAAACTGGCCAGTAGCCTGGATCACTCACGGGAAACCGCAGAAACCACCGAGCAGACCCGTGCGGTATTTGAGTCCATCGAAGAATCCGTCTCCCGAATCCGTGATATGGCCACCCAGATTGCGGCGGCCGCTGAAGAACAGCATCTGGTGGCGGAAGAAATTAACCAGAATATTATCCGCATTAATACCGAAGCCACCAATGCCAACGACAGCTCGCGACAGCTGAAAGAAAACTCTGATTCGCTTGGCAATCTGTCGCATGATCTGTCAGCGCTGGTCAGCCGCTTCCGGGTTTAAATTCAGGGTCACCGGGCTGGCTGATCGTTGGTGTTTTTAAACTGGGTGTTTTTAAACTGCAGATCGGCCAGCCGTTTGTACAGTGGCGAATGTTGCATCAGCTCCTGATGTGTTCCTATCGCCACCAGTTGGCCATGATCAAACACCGCAATACGGTCAACATTAGTGATGGTGGCTAAGCGGTGGGCAATCACAAAGGTGGTGCGGTCTTTCATTAAGATATCCAGCGCCTGTTGCACCAGATGCTCACTTTGCGCATCGAGGGCGCTGGTGGCTTCATCCAGCAATAATATTTCCGGATCACGTAAAATAGCACGGGCAATGGCCAGTCGTTGTTTCTGTCCGCCCGATAATTTCACCCCTTGTTCACCTAAAAATGACTGATATTTATCCGGTAATTGCTGAATAAACTCATCGGCATGGGCGGCTTTAGCGGCGGCCAGAATATCGTCTTCACTGGCATCGGGGTTGCCGTAACGCAGGTTATCCAGCACGTTGGCGCTGAACAGCACGGGTTGCTGTGGCACCAGCGCAAACTGGCTGCGCAGCTGCTGTAAATCCCAGTCCCGTAACGATTTTCCATGCAGCAGAATATCGCCCTGTTGTGGATCGCGAAAGCGCAGCAATAAATCAAATAAGGTGGATTTTCCGGCTCCGGATGGACCAACCAGTGCGATGCGCTCACCGGGTTGTATATCCAGCGTTAAGTGACTGATGGCTTTACGGTCCGGGCGACTGGGGTAGTGATAATGCACATCGCGGAAACTGACTAATGGCTGACCGGCTTTTGCCTCAAGCAGAATCTCTGTGCTTGGCTGCGGTGATTGAATATCGGCTTCGGTCGCAAGCAGCTCGCGGATACGCTCAGCGGCGCCGGCGGCACGTTGTACTTCACCATAGACCTCGGTCACGGCAGCCAGCGAACCGGCGACCATAATGGCGTAAAACACAAAGGCAGCCAGATCACCGCCGGACAGTTTTCCGGCAATCACATCACTACCGCCGATGTACAGCATACCGGCCACAGAACCCATCACCAGCACCATTACCAGAGCAATCAGCCAGGCGCGCTGGCGGATTCGTTTCAGGGCGACATCAAAGGCACCTTCAGCGGCGAGGGCGAATTGCTGGGTAACAATATCTTCGCGGGTAAATGCCTGCACCACTTTAATATGCTGCAGACTTTCACCGGCCCATGCGCCGACGCTGGCAATTTTATCCTGGCTGTCACGGGACAGTTTTTTCACCTTGCGGCCAAAATAAATCATCGGAAAAACCACTAAAGGCACAGCGACCAGAGCAATCAGGCTGAGTTTTAAATTGCTTAAAAACATCAGCGTGATGCCACCGATAAAGGTCAGCGAATTACGCAGGGCAAAGGAAAATGATGAGCCGATAACCGTCTGCAGTAATGTGGTGTCGGTGGTTACCCGGCTCTGAATTTCACCGGCCAGATTATCTTCAAAAAAGCTGGGAGGCAGGCTGACCAGGTGCTGATACAGCTGCTTGCGGATATCGGCCACCACCCGCTCACCGAGCCACGACACCATATAAAAGCGGAAATAAGCGCCGGTAGAAACCAGTACAACCAGAATGGCGAACAGCTGCAGGGCATCGGCCAGACCTTCGGTGGATTGTGCAGCAAAACCATTGTCGACCATTAAGCGCACGCCTTGTCCTAATCCGAGGGTGAGCCCGGCGGTAGCTACCAGCGCAATAATGGCGATGGTTAAGCGGAATTTATAAGGGCGGATAAATTGCCAGAGCCAGAGCAGCATCAGAAAGGTCTTTGTTAATAAGAAGTTACTCAGGCTAACGGCTGCGCACTTTTGGAGCAAGGTGCATACACGACGTTCTCATGCTGACGGTACATCGTGCAGTCTGTTTGCTGCTGGTACAAATGACAGTCTGCATGCGCGGCAGAAGTGATAACGCAGGCTAAGATAATCTTTAAGACAATATTCGGAAGGATGAGTTATGCGTTTCTCAAAGTTACTGAAGTTCGTATTCATACTGTTACTGACTGCCGGATTTAAACCCGTTTGGGCAGGTGACCTGACGGAGCTGGAATACATAACCGAATCTTATCCGCCTTATAATTTTAAGGAAGGTAACCAGCTGCAGGGGATCGCAGTCGATGTATTAGTTGCTGCAACGGCGGCCGCGGGCGATCCTTTATCTGTTGCCAGCATTCGTATGCTGCCCTGGCCGAGAGCGTATCTTCGGGCTCAGAAGGAGAATGGCGTGGTGCTTTTTTCTACCACCAGAACTGAGCAGCGTGAACCGTTATTTCAATGGGTTGGTCCTATTGCCGCAACCCGGGTGGTTCTGATGGCCCGTAAGGCAGACAATATTGTTATCAGTAGTGTTGATGATATCAGCCGCTATACCGTGGGGGCGATTCTTGATGATATTGGTGAGCAACTGTTAAAAAGCGCCGGTGTTGCTGAATCTTCGATCAAAATTATTCCTTCAGCAGATGCGTTAGCCAAAATGCTGGGGGCGGGGCGTATTCAGCTTTGGGCTTACGAAGAGAACGTCGCCCGTTGGTATATTAAACAAAGCAAACTCGACAATACTCAGTTCGAAGTTGTGCATGTGCTGAAAGAGAGTGATCTTTATTACACGCTTAACAACAACATACCGGCAGCAACGGTTCAGCGTTTGCAGGATGGTGTGGATAAAATCCTGAATGATAAAGCCGCGTATCAAAAAATTCTGGATCGTTATTTATAAGCCGTCGGCACAGATGAGCATCATCGGCAAGTATGTGCGCTCCAGCCGTAGGGCGGGCACTGCCCGCCAGGCTGTGGGAACGCTTTTATCTGTGTAAATGGCATTTATCTGTGGGAACGGCTTTCAGCCGTGACAACACCGAAAAAAACCATCACGGTCAGCACTGGCGTTTTATCAGGCGGGCGTACTCAGGCGTTACGCGCCGTATCCTGAATACGCTGCACCATCGCGCGCAGTCCGTTACCACGGGTCGGACTCAGGTGTTTGACCAGATCAATTTTGCTGAAATAGTTGTCGATATCAAACGCGATAATATCGGCCGGGGTTTTGTGGTTGTACGCCGCCAATACCACACCGAGTAAACCGCGCACGATGTGTGCGTCGGAGTCGGCTTCAAAATTCAGCACGCCGTTATTTAACTCGCTGTCGATCCACACCTGGCTCTGGCAGCCGCGCAGCAGGTAAGTATCATTTTTCTTGTCATCACTCATCGCCGGTAATTGTTTACCCAGATCGATGATGTATTTGTAGCGCTCTTCCCAGTCGTCAAAAAAGCCGAGGGTATCGAGGATGTCGTCGGTGCTGATGTCTGCCCCGAACGGGTTCTGTACTAAAGCCATGATCAGTCCTTACAGCGATTCAACAAAACGGCGGATACGGTGTGCAGCTTCGATGCATTCATCCACGCTGGCCACCAGTGCCATACGTACGCGGTTTTCACCGGGGTTAATGCCATCGACGGTGCGCGATAAATACGAGCCGGGCAATACGGTTACATTCTGCTGGGCAAATAACTGCTGGGCGAAGGTTTCTTCATTAATCGGGGTTTTGGCCCATAAATAAAAACTGGCGTCGGTCTGTTCCACCGCCATGACCGGATTAAGAATTTCAATCACCGCGCGGAATTTCTGCGTGTACAGCGCACGGTTATCGGCAACGTGCTGCTCGTCGTTCCAGGCGGCGATAGAGGCCAGCTGCGTTTGCAGCGGCATGGCACAACCGTGGTAAGTACGGTACAGCAGGAAAGGTTTTAACAGCGCGGCGTCACCGGCAATAAAACCGGAGCGCAGGCCTGGCAGGTTGGAACGCTTGGACAGCGAGTGAAACACCACGCAGTTTTTATAATCGTGGCGGCCTAAACGGGCGCAGGCTTCGAGCAGGCCCATCGGCGCTTCTTTGCCGTCGACATAAATTTCGGAATAGCACTCATCACTGGCCAGTACGAAGTTGTAACGGTCGGCCAGCTCAATCAGCTGTTTAAACTGTTCGAAGCTCAGTACGGCACCGGTTGGGTTGCCCGGCGTGCACAGGAACAATAACTGGCAGCGCTGCCAGACATCCGCCGGCACGGCGTTGTAGTCCGGGTGGAAATCGTTATCGGCCAGACAAGGCAGGAAATGCGGCGTGGCACCGGCCAGATATGCTGCGCCTTCGTAAATCTGATAGAACGGATTCGGGCTGACCACCAGAGCATCAGGCTGACTGCGGTCAACCACCGCCTGGGTAAAGGCAAAAATAGCTTCGCGCGTGCCGTTGACCGGAATCACCTGAGACACCGGGTCGATGTTATCCAGACTGAAGCGGCCTTTGAGCCAGCTGGCAATGGCTTCGCTCAGCTGTGGCAGCCCCTTGGTGGTCGGGTAATTTTCCAGACGGCTGATATTGTCGATCATCGCCTGTTGTACAAAGGCCGGAGACGGATGCTGAGGCTCGCCGATGGACAGCGCAATGTGTGGCAGCTGCTCATTCGCCGTAACGGCGGCTTTCAGCTTAGCGAGTTTCTCAAAGGGATAGGGCTGTAATTTGCTCAGATCGGGATTCATGCCTTCCACCGGAGTTCGGAATTTCAGATGCGCGGCATTATACAGGCAGTGCCTGGCATTGTCTGGAGCGGGATGTTGCCCGCAGGCCCGGTGGCGGGTGATGGATGAGCATGCATGGGCCGATTGGCGCGGTTGATCAGCTACCGGCCGCTGTGATTACGGCCTCCAGAGGACTTTCCTGTCCCAGACAATGCCAGGCGCTGCCTGTTTTTTGCTTGGCCTGCTGTTTTGCCTGTGCCGCCAGTTGCGCGAGGCTTTGCGGGTCCTGATTTTCAATCAGCGTTGAGGGCACCACGCCAATGGCTAAACCGAGCAGCGGAATCCGGCTCAGCTGACCGCTGCGGTCATGGGCGTTAAGATATCCGCGGCTCCAGTCATCGTTGCGGTGAAACTCCGAACACTGCTGGTTAAACGCCTGCAGCAGTTGCTCACACAGCGGATAAAAATCCGCTTCCTGGCTGATCAGTACAAAATCATCGCCACCAATATGGCCAACAAAATTAAGCGCCGAACTGTGCTGTTGCAGTAAGCGGCCGAGCCAGCGTAATACCGCATCGCCCTGACGGTAGCCGTACTGGTCGTTATAGGGCTTGAAGTGGTTCAGGTCGAGGTACAGCAGATAGAAATGGCTTTGCTGGCGCAGCAGTTGCTCAATATGTTCGTCGATCGGTACGTTGCCCGGTAACAGGGTTAACGGGTTGGCGTAGCGGGCTTTCTGAATCTGGCTGTCGGTAATGTGTTTGAGCAGGTCCTTGCTGTTTACCACGCCCTGATAGCGGCCTTCGCAGGTAACAATCAGATGCTGGCGCAGGTCTTCGTCATCATCGTCGGTGAGCACTTTACTGACTGCTTCCAGAGTCATGGCGCAATCGACGATCAGCGGATTCTGCTGCATAAAGTGACCAACGGTTTTGCGTTCAAACAACGCGCGGCCATACGGTTGGGCGAATAATTCCAGTAATTTACGCCGGTGCAGTAAACCGACCGGGCGTTCTTTTTCCAGTACCGGTAATGACATCAGTAAGGGATTGTCGCGGAACCGTTCATCCACTTCGCGCATCGGCACGGAGGCGGCAATGGTTTCCAACGGCTGGCAAAGATTGCCGATGGGTTGCTCAACGCCATTGGCGTGTATCGGGCGGGTAGGGGGGATGCTCTGTTCGGGCGTGAGAAATTCCGCTTTGCTTTGCGGCTTGCCGAGCAGATAACCCTGGCCGATATGAATGCCCATGCTGCGGATTAAATTCAGCTCGCCCTGGGTTTCGATACCTTCGGCAATCACTTCGCATTGCAGTTGTTCACACAGATGCACCACCGAGGTAACAAAGGCCTGCTTTACTGTGTCCTGATCAATGCGGTCGATAAAGTGACGGTCAATTTTTACATAGTCTGGGCGAATTTCGGACCAGAGTTTTAAGCCGGAGTAACCGCTGCCCAAATCATCAATGGCGATGCCATAGCCCAGCTCTTTCAGGTGGCTGATCAGAGTCAGAAACCGGCTGGTATTATCAATGGGAAAACGCTCGGAAATTTCCAGTACAACATCGGTTGGTTGCAGACCGTGATGACCTAAACGTTCGGTCAGCTCGCTGAGTTCTTCGCCATAGGTTTCTTCGGCCGAGGTTTCTTTGGCCGGGGTTTCTTTGGCCGGGGTTTCTTTGGCCGGGGTTTCTTTGGCCGGGGTTTCTTTGGCATAGTTGAGCAGGCTTTGCGGACAGATGTTAATAAACAGCAGCCCATCGCTTTTTTGCCGCGAAAAATGGCGGACAGCAGAACGGATGCAAAGAATCTCCAGATCCGGAATGCGGTCAAACTGATGCGCCGCCTGGAACATAAGATCCGGGCGTTGCAGTAAATGACCCGGAGCTCCGCGGGTCAGTGCTTCATAGCCCAGAGCGCGGTTACGGCTCAGATCGACTATGGGTTGCAGCACAGTGTGAATGGCTTCCTTGCTGATCAGCTCGTCCAGACTGCGTTGCAGAAGATGGGGCGCCATATCAAAACCAAACAGAATAAGTCGGCGTATAGTGCCGCCGCTGCATGACCTGCAGATGACAAAATGGTAAACAAAAGCAGGGGTTGTGTAAGGGGATGTGAGCAGCGCTGGCCTGCCAAGAATAGGCGGCGTGAAGAGAAAACCGGTCAGCAGACATGACGCCGCCTGCTGACCCCTGTGCGGACTCAATGCCCGCTAAACAGTTCTCTGGCGGCCTGCTGGTGGTTAGCCATCAGCTGCTGGATATCGCCGCCCAGCCATTGTTTATCGCGTACTTTCCAGTCGCCGTTAATCATCACCGCATCGGCCTGACTGGCACCGCACAGCACCAGGGCTGCCAGTGCATCATGGGCGCCACTGAAGCGCGGTTCATCCAGTTTAAAAAAGGCGATGTCTGCGCGCATGCCGGGTGCCAGTTCACCAATATCATCCCGGCGTAAAACCTGAGTCGAACCTTTGGTGGCGAGGTGTAAAGCATCCAGATGGGTAAACTCATCCGCCTGATAACGCAGGCGCTGAATTAATAACGCCTGCCGTACTTCCTGCATTAAATTGCTGTGGTCGTTGGAAGCGCTGCCATCCACACCCAGCCCGACCGGGCTGCCGGCGGCGCGCAATTCATTCACCCGGCAAATGCCGGAAGCCAACACCATATTGGATGACGGACAGTGGCAAATGCCGGTGCCGGCCGCGCCCAGGCGCTGAATTTCTTCGTCATTAAAATGAATGCCATGGGCCAGCCAGGTGCGGCTGTTAAGCCAGCCAACAGAATCCAGATAATCCAGTGGGCGTTGGCCAAACATCTGCAGGCAAAAATTATTTTCGTCTTCGGTTTCAGCAAGATGAGTATGCAGGCCGACATCGTATTGTGCCGCCAGCTCCGCACTGGCGCGCATGATGTCCGGCGTGACGGAAAACGGCGAGCAGGGCGCCAGTGCGACTTCCAGCAGCCCCTGATCATCGCGCTGGTGCCAGCGCTCGATCAGGCGTTTGCTGTCATCCAGAATCACCTGTTCGGTCTGCACCACCGAGCGCGGTGGCAGGCCACCGTCATCCACACTCAGGCTCATCGAGCCGCGGGTAAGGGTAGCGCGCATGCCCAGTTTTAAGCTGGTTTCGGCCTGAATATCGATGGCATTTTCCAGCCCGGCCGGAAACAGATAATGATGGTCGGCCACCGTGGTGCAGCCAGACAGCAACAGCTCAACCATCGCCAGTTCGGTCGCCAGCGCATGTTGTGCCGGGGTCAGCCCGGCCCAGATCGGGTAGAGGGTTTGCAGCCAGGGGAATAAGCGCTTGTTGAGTGCTGGTGGGCAGGCGCGGGTAAGGGTCTGATAAAAGTGATGATGGGTATTCACCAGACCGGGCAATACAACGTGCTCGCTGGCATCAAAGGTTTGCGTCACAGGTTGTGCCGGCTGCTGGCCTTGTGCCAGCACTTCTACAATGCGGCCGTCGGCGATAACCAGTCCGCCGCTGGCGTCCAGTTGGTTTCCGCTAAATACGGCGCGGGGGTTTTTAATCCAGAGTGTGTTCATGGTGTGCTCCGCAAAAAATCCGCAGCGGCACAGAAGGCAGAGGATAGGCTCTCACCACCGGTCGCTAACGAACAAAAAATAAACCGCACAGGTGCGCGGTGAACGTTAGCAGTGACCAAGTGTTAATCTGCCGGCGCTGATGATAGCAGGATGCTACTGGCAGACAAGTATTCCCGCGTTAATGTGACTCAGGCCACGGGTGTGATGCAGTTATAAATAACAAGCATATCAACCGTGGTGCACAGACTGTTTTACGCTCTTAATCCCGTTTGATTGGCGATAAACCGCTGGCTTTCTACACTGATATCACCTGTGCACACGGAACACTCAGGGAGGATATATGCAGAGAGGGAATATGAGTGCATTTCAGTGGCGCAGTGTTTCAGGGCGGCGCTTGCTGGCCTGTGTGTTTGCATTCAGTCTGGCGCTTACCTTGCTGTCGGTGGCGGTTGCTGTTTACATCGATTACCGCAACGTATCCCGCAACAGCAATCACCTGCTGCAACAGATCGAAAAGGGCTATCTGCCCGCACTCGCACAGAGCGTGTGGAGTTTTGATATCCCCCAGGTTGAATCTCAGCTGAAGGCGTTAACTCACTTCCCTTATATCCGTTATGCCGGGTTGGATATTGGGAATGGTGAATACCTATCGGCCGGTTTTATGGATAACGCAACAGCGGCCGGCGACCCGGTCAGTCATCTGCCAACAGCCAGTCAGGAATGGCTGAGAGAGTTTGATCTGTATTACAACACAGGCACGGGCAGCCGTTTGGTCGGTCAGCTGCAACTGCAGCTTGATTCCCCGGCCATGCTGCAGCAGGTAATGGCAAATATACCGACGCTGCTGGTCATGCATTTTGTGAATATTCTGGCGGTCAGCGCATTTCTGTTATGGCTGTTAAACCGTCTGTTCCGGCGTTATTTCGGCGCGCACTGGCAGAGTATTACCGATTGGGCGGAGCGCGGCGATATACGCACTCCAGTGCATCTGGAATACGGGCCGGAAGAGGATGATGAGCTGATTCAGGTTACCCGGACCATCAATGATTTGTGTGCTCAGCTGCAACAGATTATGGCCGAGCGGGACCGCTCAGACAGTGAGCTGCATCAGCTTAACTGCGACCTGGAGCAGCGGGTGGAAGAGCGCACGGGGGAGTTGAACAATGCCATTGCGTCCTTGAACCATCTGATTGATAACCTGCAGGAAAGTCGCCACGAACAAGTAGAAAATGAAAAAATGGCGCAACTGGGCAATCTGGTTGCTGGTGTTGCGCATGAGTTAAACACCCCTTTGGGCATTTGTGTGACCGCACGCAGCTATATTGAAGATTCGGTATTGCTGATTCAGCAACGGATAAAAGAAGGTAAGCTAGACAAAAATACCTTCTCGGCTCAGCTTAATAATATTTCAGAAGGACTGTTACTCATTGATGAAAATCTGAACCGCTCCCACCGCTTGGTGCGAACGTTTAAATCACTGGCGGTGGATAAAGAAAGTGATTTCCGCTCACGTTTCTCGCTGGACGAATTTCTGCAGGAGTTTGCCGGTAACAATGAAGACTTTATCGTCGAAGAAAATAACTGCCGGATTGATTATGACATCAGCCAACCCATTATTATGAACACCTGTCGTCAGACACTGGGGCTGGTGATAGCCGCATTGATTGGCAATTCGCTGGATCATGGCTATCCCGAGGGTGGAGACAGCCATATTCAGATGCATGCGACGGTTGATACAACCGACAACCTGCTGACACTGATATATGAAGACGATGGCATTGGTATTGGTGATGAAGTGCGCCAGCGTATTTTTGATCCGTTTTTTACCACCGGACGCAGTCGCGGTAAAACCGGATTGGGGATGCACCTTGCCTACAATCTGGTCACTCGCATTCTGTATGGCAATATCGAAGTGCGCGAGCGCCGTCAGGGTGCGGAAAATCAGGGCGCAGAAATTCACCTGCGTATACCGCTGGATCTTGACCGTTATGAGCGGACAATGGATGAGCAGGGCTTAAAGCTGGTGATTAATAATAACTGATGCATGTATAACAGAGGCTATTCAGGCCTCTGTTATACCGGTGCTATCCGTTGTTGCAGCTTGATCGTCGACCAGTGCCAGATACGCTGCCCGCCCAGGAGGGGTTAAACCACAGCCACGCAGGATCATATCTTCAAGAAAATCCCCAATACGCAGGATATCGTCTTCTTCGTACTGACGCTTATTGGTTACTTCCAGAACCTGGGTTTCAAAGTCGGCATAATGCTGTGTTGACGACCAGATCATAAAAATCAGATGGGTCGGATCAACCGCGCGTATTTTACCGGCATCAATCCAGCTTTGAATAACCAGTGTTTTTTCCCTGACCCACTGGCGCATTGCGCCGCTGATATAATCTTTCAGGTAAGGCGCACCCTGAATAATCTCCATGGCAAAAATCTTGGAAGCATTCGGGTGAGTATAAGAAAGACGGATTTTGGTACGGATAAACAGACTGAGAATCCGCGCCGGATCACTGTCGGAATTGATATCAGACAGCACCTCGTTCCAGGTGGTCAGGATATTTTCCAGCAGGGCACGATATAAATTGCCCTTGTTCTTAAAGTAATAATGAATATTGGCTTTAGGAACGCCGGCACGATCAGCAATGGCCTGCATACTGGTGCCTTTAAAACCATGCAGAACAAACTCCTGCTCGGCGGCGGCAAGAATATTTTCGTTATTGCGCTCGCGAATGGCGCCGGTTTTGTACTTCTGTGTGCTCATGTGTATTCCATTCAGTGGAATCCCTGAAGAACGGCAATCATAACATAAGTAATCTGCCGTTTGCGGCAGGGACAAAAAAGGGAGCCTAAGCTCCCTTTCTCAGGTCAATGCAATCAGAAGTGCATTTTTACCATAGCGGACACGGTATCTTCATCATATTCAGAACCGTACTTGTTGTGCCATGAGCTGTATTCGATACCTACTTTCAGTTTGTTGCCATAACCAACCATTGGGCCCAGGTCATAAGTCAACTGAGGATTGAAGTTGAAGCTTGCATGGTGTCCAAGAAAGAGGTCTTTGTTATCGCTACCACCTGTTGAATAATCGATATAACCTTCCAGAGCAACCTGGCCCCAGCTAGCGCCATACGTCAGGGTGATCTGATGGTCGTTATCGGTTGTATCGTTTACACAGTAGTAATAAGTGGCACTTGCGTAGTTCATGCCAGGAATTGCCAGATCAGCGCCAACACCCCACAGGAAGTTGTCCTGATTTACGCCAGTGCTGGTGGTTCCTGATTCAACAGTGAAGGCTGCATTGATGTTTTTAACGAGACCGCCATCAAACTGAGTGATGAAAACTTTTGGGGAAAATTCGCTGTAGCTTGCACCCCAATCACTTTCGCCCTGATCACGGTCCATAAAGAAGAACAGGCCACCCCAGCTGTAGCCAGAAACGTGCTCAATGGTGTAAGTCGTTTGTGAGTAGTCATAGTTCAAACTCTCACCGGTGCCATCCAGTTTGAATTCACCACCACCCAGAACAGTTACGCTGTTGTCAGCGAAGAAACGTTCTGCATGCGCAGCAGGTATGGAAGCGGCAGCGATAACTGCCATAGCTAAAAGTTGCTTTTTCATGTTTCTCTCCAGATTTAACAAAGTGTTATTTCTAATAAGTTGTATAAACTTTGGTTTTAATCAACGCACCTAATCTATCAATCAATTCCTTTTTTTTCATCTGCTTGCAGATAAATTCCCTATTATTTTTAACATTGACCATTTTGGTCTTTTTATCATTTCCGGAAAGTTATCCGGGCAATGGTTCTGTAGCATTCAGAAATAATTTTATTCTGAATTAATGCCAGAGAATCGGGCCTGCCTGCGGTTCTGTAAACAGCAGATCAGGCCAGTATCTTCTAGGGTCTGTCGACACTAATTAAACAGACCTGTTATCGGCTAAAAATTTCTCAGGCAAGGCGCTGAGAGTGTGGCCTAACGGGTTAAGCGAGCGAACAGCAACGTAGGATGAGGGATTTTTAGCCATAACCCTTCGGGCTGAGGCCAGTTTTCCCCATTAACATCGTCGTTCGTCATTCATTTAGCCCGCTAATATCACTCCTCT
>NVUW01000007.1 GCA_002733205.1 Thalassobium sp.
GGAAAGCGGAATCATGCTGTACTCGGGGCCGGTGCACGTAAAAGAGATATTTGGTGACGACTATCCTAAAGTGTTGAAGGCCGTGTTGCTTATTGGCGATGACATGGCTGGCTATTCCATCGGTTACCGACAGACCGAGCGGGGTTGGCAATTTGTTGGTTTCGAGAGTGCCGTCGGCGACTTAGAAATAATCGAAGAAGGGCTGCGTGCATACCTCAAAAGTTAACAAGGCCAAGCACAGCGACAGCTTTTCCGTTGCGGCCTCGCCTTCACTACAAAGCTGCGCGTTTTGGCGGCATTAGTTTTTTCAGGTCAAATCAATAAAAATGCAGTTGGTCGATAAAATGAAAAATAAAAATGGTTATATAGGAGTCAATGATTCGGAGATTTATTACGAACTTTCCGGCAATCCAGAGGGTGAACCATTATTGATGCTTCATGGCGGCCTTGGTTCGCTGAATGAGCTAAGTCCCATTCACAAATATGTAGCTGCGGACTATCAGTTGATAAGCATAGATTTTCGTGGTCACGGAAAATCACTCTTAGGCGATCGCCGACTTAATTACATGCAATATCAACAAGATGTCCAGCATGTCCTTAGTTATTTGGGTGTTGAGAAATACTCAATTTTTGGTTTCAGTGACGGCGGCATCGTGGGGTATCGGTTAGCAGCACAAGATCCAGAAAGAGTGTCTTGTTTGGTTACACTGGGTTCGCAGTGGCGATTAGAAGCAGATGATCCATCAATTGAATTGCTAAGTGGTTTGACGGCCGAATTTTGGGCATCAAGGTTTGAAGATGATGTTGCATTTTATGAAGCATCAAATCCTAAACCAGATTTTCCTAAGCTTGTAGAAATGGTGAAAGCAGTTTGGCTTGATACAACAGAATCTGGCTATCCAAATAAGTTAGTTGAAGAAATCCGTTGTCCAACGTTGGTAATGCGAGGTGATAATGACTTCTTATTTTCGTTGGATGAGGCAGTAGCTTTAAAATCGAAAATTGCAGGTTGTAGTTTTGCCAATATTCCATTGACAGCACATTCATCCCATCAAGAATCACCAGGACTAGTGGGTGAAATGCTAAAACAGTACATGTCGCAGCACAAAAACTAACAAACGCCTCAAGAGGGACAGTGATCTTCCCCCGCTTTAACGGACACCAAAGTCAAACTGACGAGGTGTCCAATGCCAAAATATACTCAGCCAAGAAAGACCTGGCAGTATTCAAAAGAATTTAAAGTGAAAGCAGTTCTGCTAAGTCTGATTGAAGGGATTCAGGTTCAGGAAGTTGCCAATGTTAACGAAAAGAACATTCCTCTTAGTGGTCGCCAGCAGGTTGTCTGCGGTGCTGCACCGAACTACGCTCGGCTGCGGCAAGCGTTATGTATCATAAGCAATCGGAGGGCAGGATTTGTGTCAGATAAGCGTTTAAGTACGCGGATATCCGCTTACAAGGAGGTTTTAGCGAGTGGCGAGATTCAGAAAACCTATCAGGATCTGGTTGGTATTTTTCAAAGCCTCAGAACTGAATTCTCGAAAAGGTATCAGGGTGAATTTACGGTTGCTAATGTGCTGCATGGCTACTTAGATTTTACTTACTTTTATCTGCAAAATGATTTTTTAAAAAAGCGTCAACTGAAGCTGGCCATTGTCCTCAATCATCGGCAGGCGCATTTCGAACTTTGGCTTCTCGGTCAAACAAAAGATGTGCAGATTCGTTATTGGGAAATGCTTAAAGGCGTGAAGTGGGTAAATCCGGAAATAATGCCTGAATATTCTGTTTTTGACCTTGTATTGCTTGCTCATCCAGACTTTGATGACGCTAAACAGCTTTCTGAATCGGTGCACCGTGCATTCGGATTATTATGGCTGGAAATTTTTAACACGCTGAAGGCATCTGGTTAGAGTTATATGTAATCTTTACCTGCCACTTTCCCTGATCTGCTTCTTACAAGCCGCACACAGCGGCAGCGCTCCCAGCTTGCGGCGGTAGTTTCCGGATGTCCAGTCATTTCCTATTTTTCTGTAGTCAAATTTATACGGCAGCTCACGTTCCGGGTTATTGAATGCCGGGTCGGATACGCTGATACCGCATTCTGTACACTGGCTGGCGGATTGCGAAAGTACTATCTGCGGCGGAATAAGCGGAATAAGCGGAATAAGCGGAATCAGCAGTAGCAGGGCAGCAAGAGGAATCTGAGGTGTTATCAGTACCCAGATAATCAGGCCGAGGGTGCCTGTTGCTGTCAGGAGACGGAAGGGTGTCATTATTCTATCCGGCGTGTGCTTAGATTTTTCACTGGCGACGACTTGGATGTTACTGTATTTCTGGCCGACATAAATAAAAAAACCGCCGACTCTTATCAAGTGGGCGGTTTTTATTGCAGAGCAGGTAAGTCAGCGCTTAAAGCGCCTTAATTTTCTCGATCTGCTCTTTGAGCTTAACAATGTCGCGCTCAAAACCTGCGGCTTTTTCTTTCTCTTTTTCCAGAACCGCAGCCGGTGCTTTTTCGGTAAAGCCCGGGTTGGCGAGTTTGTTGGTTACGCGCTCCCGTTCTTTTTCCAGCTTGTCGATGGATTTGCCTAAGCGGGCGACTTCGGCGTCTTTATCGATAAAGCCGGCCATTGGAATCAGCACTTCCATATCGCCAACCAGCTGAGTGACCGACATCGGCTCTTCGTCGCCGTCGTTCAGCCAGGTGAGTTTTTCCAGCTTGGCCAGTTTCATCAGGAAGGTCTGGTTTTCTTCAGCGCGGCGGAAGTCTTCGTCGTCACCGTTTTTAAACAGCAGCTCCAGTTCTTTACCCGGTGCAATGTTCATTTCTGCACGGATATTACGTACCGCGGTGATCACGCCTTTCAGCCATTCCACGTCGGCTTCGGCTGCGGCATCCACAAAGGCATCCTGCGGTTCCGGGTAGGTGGCCAGCATGATGCTTGGTGCGGAGTCCGGGCCGCCTTTGCCTGCCAGATCTTTTACCTGCTGCCAGATCGATTCAGTGATAAACGGAATAATCGGGTGCGCCAGGCGTAAGGTGGCTTCCAGTACGCGTACCAGTGTGCCCAGAGTGCCGCGTTTTACTTCTTCGCTGGCGTTGGTATCCCACAGTACCGGTTTGGACAGTTCCAGATACCAGTCGCAGTATTCGTTCCAGATAAATTCGTACAGCGTTTGTGCGGCCATATCGAAACGATATTGGTCCATGTGGCGGCGTACTTCTTTTTCGGCGGTTTGCAGGCGCGAAATAATCCAGCGGTCGGCCAGCGATAACGCACCCGGTTCGCCGTTGGCACCACAAGCGGCTTTCATCGCGTCGGTAATGGCAATGTTGGTGCCATTGGCGGCTGCGGCTTCTACGGCCTCTTCACCGGCGATAGACAGCATGACGTAGCGTGAGGCGTTCCATAATTTATTACAGAAATTACGGTAGCCTTCGAGGCGTTTCATATCCCAGTTAATATCGCGGCCGGTTGAGGCCATGGCAGCGAGGGTAAAGCGCAAAGCATCGGTGCCGTGCGGGGCAATACCTTCCGGGAATTCTTTTTGGGTGCGCTTGCCGATTTTTTCCGCCAGTTGCGGCTGCATCATATTGCCGGTGCGTTTCTCCAGCAGATCATCCAGCGAAATACCGTCGATCATATCCAGCGGGTCGAGAACGTTGCCCTTGGATTTCGACATTTTCTGGCCGACTTCGTCACGGATTAAACCGGTAACGTACACGGTTTTAAACGGCACCTGCGGTTTGCCATCTTCATCTTTGCAGAAGTGCATGGTCATCATGATCATGCGCGCTACCCAGAAGAAAATAATATCGAAACCGGTGACCAGCACGTCGGTCGGATGGAAATCGGCCATACGCTTGGCCACTTCCGGGTCGTCCAGATTTGGCCATCCGAGTGTACCGAACGTCCACAGGGCAGAGGAGAACCAGGTGTCGAGTACGTCGTTGTCCTGACGCAGTTCGACGTCGTCGGCCAGATGATTCTGCGCACGAACTTCGGCCTCGTCGTGGGCAACGTAGACGTTACCTTCTTCGTCGTACCAGGCCGGAATGCGGTGACCCCACCACAGCTGACGGGAAATACACCAGTCCTGAATATCGCGCATCCAGCTGAAGTACATATTTTCGTAAGACTTAGGCACAAACTGAATGTCGCCGTTTTCGACGGCTTCAATCGCCGGTTTGGCCAGGGTTTTGGCATCCACATACCACTGGTCGGTGAGCATTGGCTCAATCACCACGCCGCCACGGTCGCCGTAAGGTACGGTTAAATCGTGGTCTTTAATTTCCTGCAGCAGGCCTGCGGCTTCAAAATCGGCAACAATGGCTTTACGCGCGGCAAAGCGTTCCATGCCACGGTATTTTTCCGGGATGCTGGCGTCGATGTCGTTATTCACGCTGCCGTCGGTATTAAATACCTGCGCGGTTTCGCGCACGTCGGCATTAAAGGTGAAAATATTAATCATCGGCAGGCCGCAGCGCTTGCCCACTTCGTAGTCGTTAAAATCGTGCGCCGGGGTTACTTTTACCGCACCGGTGCCTTTTTCCATATCGGCGTGCTCGTCGCCTACAATCGGAATACGGCGGCCCACCAATGGCAGAATAATGTCTTTGCCGATTAAATCTTTATAGCGCGGATCTTCCGGGTTAACCGCCACACCGGTATCACCGAGCATGGTTTCCGGACGGGTGGTGGCCACTACGATGTAGTCGTTGCCTTCTGCGGTTTTCAGGCCATCCGCCAGCGGATAGCGCAGGTGCCACATAAAGCCTTTGGATTCTTTATTTTCCACTTCCAGGTCAGAAATGGCGGTGTGCAGTTTCGGGTCCCAGTTGACCAGGCGCTTGCCACGGTAAATCAGGCCGTCTTTATGCAGGCGGATAAACACTTCCTGTACGGCTTTGTAGAAACCGTCATCCATGGTGAAGCGTTCGGTGTCCCAGTCAACCGAGTTACCCAGACGACGCATCTGGCCCGTAATGGTACCGCCGGATTGTTCTTTCCATTCCCAGACTTTTTCGAGGAATTTTTCGCGGCCCAATTCGTGACGGTCAGGCTGGCCTTCGGCCGCCAGTTTGCGCTCAACCACCATCTGCGTGGCGATACCGGCGTGGTCGGTACCTACCTGCCACAGGGCTTTTTTACCCTGCATGCGCTTGTAGCGGGTGAGGGCATCCTGAATGGTGTGCTGGAAGGCGTGACCCATGTGCAGCGAGCCGGTGACGTTCGGCGGCGGGATCATGATGGAGTAACCTTCGCCGGTCAGTCCGTCCTGATAAGGCTTAAAGTAGCCTTTTTCTTCCCACTCTTGGTACCAGGTTTGTTCAAGGGCGCTGGGCTTGTACGTTTTATCCATGGTTCGCTGCTGCTCGTCTCGTCGTGATTGCAGCCAGCCCCTGCGGGGCAGAGGCTGGCTGGTTTCGGGTTCAAAAAATGGTGCCGATTATAACGGAAAGTGAGGCTTTAGGGCAGTGTTGCGGGCATTGGTACCGATAGCCGGGCTGGACAGCCTGGTGGCGGGAATGTGGGGTTAAATTTACCTGTACTGCGGCTGTTTATAGGGCGCTGATTTGGTCTGCGGATGGTCTTGATGTGGGTTACATGTAGCGGGCGGGCAGCGTATGCCACCTGTGTATTGCAGGTGGCATTCGGGGATCAGTGATTCAGCTTTTCGCGCAGTTTTTCACGCAGACGTTCGGTCAGTTGCGGCAGCATTTCGGCAACCAGCTGGTCGATCAGGTGTTCTTTTTGCAGTTTGGTCAGCTGTTGCATGTGTTGCTGAACGGCCTGTTCACTGGCGCGCGCCTGCTTCTGCTCCATGACTTTCTGCATGGTGCGGTGGGCTTCCTGGGCGCTGTGCTGAGCGGCTTCGCGCTCCTGGGTCAGGCGATCAAGAATGGCCTGGGGCAGGAACGGGTTGGCAGAGACTCTGGCCGGGGCGGGGGTCAGTTCGGCAGCAGCAAGCAGTGCGTCGGTTGCGGTTGGTTCCGTGTTTGTTGTTGCTGTCGCTACGGGGGAAGCTGAAACCTGTGCTCGCTGAGAGGGCTGGTCGCCGTGCGGACGCTGGATGACAACATCCGGCAGCGGTTGTGCGCGCAGCACCGGGCGGGCGCTGGCGGGCTGTGGTTTGTTGTCTGTTGTCTTATCTTCTGTTTGCTTTGCTTCTGCCGGTTTGGTTTCTGCGCGGCGGTTGTCGGCCGTTGGCTGCAGTGGCACGGCGGCGGCTTTGGCCGTTACGGCTTTTAATACCGGAATGTCATTCTCGCTGAACAGTTCGCTCAGCAAGGGAATGTCATCGACCGGATCTAAGGTCGGAATGTTGCGTCCGTGGTCTACCTGATCGCTGGCGGCGTCATCGAGTACACGTTGCAGATTTTCCAGTTCACGCAGCAGATTGCCGGGTTCGTCCTGGTCGTTACGTTGGTTCATTAACGCAATCTCATGTCGATATTGTTGATCGGGTAGCCCCGGTCTTTGAGGAATTTGTAGTGACTACGAGTGTAGTCCAGCACCTGATCTTCCTGTACCACCACGGCAATAAATCGCTGAAAACGACTGAAAAATGCCGGTAACTGGCTGCTGAGGTTTAACATCACGTCGTGATGATGGCCCGGGTCAGCCTGCCAGCTGATGCTGACCGGGCAATCGGCCGGAGCGTCGCTGGCGTTCAGCAGGGTGTGCGGCACAAAGGCATCGGCGCGAAATTGCCAGAGTTGCTCGTCGAGTTGACGGGCGGTGCGTTCGTCGTCGACCTGAATCAGTACGCGGTTGCCTTTGCTGAAGGCTTTTTCCACCACGCGGCAGGCAAACAGCATCTGCTCGGCGCGGGTCTGGGCGGCGAGGATGTAAAAATCAACCTGGGTCATAAGCGTTCCGGTTTGTACTGAGGCTATCAGAGTTGTCAGCGCTGTTTGGGATGTCAGAGCGGTGTTTATGGTTGGCTTTATAGCCAGCAAACAGCCAGCTCAGGTGTTGCTGCAGCGTGGCAGCAAATTCGAGCTGAAACAGCGTTAATGGCGGTTCGGCAATAGCGGCGGCCACGGTTTTGCTCGGGTGGCAGATATGCCAGCAGCCAATCATCGCTTGTTGAATATGCAGCAGCAATTCCACCCCTTCGGCTACTGAGATATTGAGCCAGCGGCTGATTAATGTGGCAAAGCGCTGCAGCAGTGGCAGCAGGCCAAGCTTAAAGTTGCGCGCTTCTTCTTCGCTCAGGTTGCGTTCCAGTACGGTATGCAGAATGGCGTTCAGGCGGCAGAACAGTGTTTCTTCGGCCAGAGCCTGAGCGCAGACGGCGGCGGCGGCGGCGGCGGCGTCATCAGCGGGGGGCAGTTGCTCGCCATGTTCAATCAGTTGTTCCATCTGCTGATGGTACAACGCCAGAAACAGCGCTTCTTTATTGCGGAAATAGCGGTACAGGGCAGCTTTGGTGATGCCGACCCGCTGAGCAATATCGTGCAGGCTCACCTGTTCAAAGGGGGCTTCGGCAAAATAGCCGGCAGCGGCATCCAGTATCTGCTGGCGGCGCAAGGCTTTCTGTTGCGGGCTTTTTGCCCGTTGGCGGATACAGGTCATGGATACGGGTTTGGGTCGGGGCTGGTCTGCGTGGGCAGGCACAGACCGGACAGCGGCTGCCATGTTGGTAATTGAGGCCAGAATGCTACCTCTGGCGTCGGGGCATGGCAAATGCTGCTGTCAGGCTCTTTGCGCTGCGTCACAGCGATTGCCCGAACTGATGCAAAACCACGTCGATGGTGACCTCCAGTTCGTTCAACGCTTCCAGGCGTTGCAGGGCTTCGTTGCGCACTTTCCAGCGGTGTGGGGTCATCATCAGCAGGTCCATAATCTGCTGATTGCTGGTCAGACTGACGCGGTATTTCAGGGTCTGCTCGCCTTTGCAGTCAAAGCCGTGTTCGGCCATGGCCGGACGCGGATCAAGGGCGGCGAGGTTGACTTCGTCGTAGATGATTTCGCGCAGTTCGACCAGATGGTGCAGGCCGGTATTGAGCAGCACAATCTGCCCTTGTGGGCGCAGTGCACGGGCAAACCCTTGCGGCATCAGGTTGGTAAACAGGCAGGTGATCAGATCCAGACTGTGCGCCGTAAAAGGTAGCTGGCCGCCGGAGGCGACCAGCCAGTCAATCTGTTTACTGCGGCGGGCGGCACGGCGGACGGCGTCTTTGGAAATATCGACGCCGTATAAACAATGCGGCAACTGATGATCATCAAGCACTTCCTGCAAACGCTGGGTGTAATAGCCTTCGCCGCAGCCCACATCGGCAATCTGCATGCCGCCGTCGTGGTTCAGGGCCAGTTCCAGCACCCATTGATTGAGCATGTCGGAGATCGGCCGGTAGACCTGGCTGTCAAGCAGACGCTGACGGGCGTCGACCATTTCCAGGGTGTCGCCCGGCGCTTTCGATTTTTTGTGCTGAGCCAGCAGCAGGTTGAGGTAGCCCTGGCGGGCTTCATCATAGGTATGGCCGGCACTGCAGCACCAGCGCTTATCAGCCGCCAGCAGTTGCAGCCCGCAGACCGGGCAGGCAATAACTTTGTTCACGCGTTGTCTCTCAGGCCAGCAGTAATTCGAGGATGCGTTCGTAGATCACGGTCAGGGTATCGAGATCTTCGGCGACAATGTGCTCATCCAGTTTATGAATGGTGGCATTGCAGGGACCGAGTTCCAGCACCTGAGCACCGGTGGGCGCAATAAAACGGCCATCGGAGGTGCCGCCGGCGGTCGACAGTTCGGTGTCGCGGCCGGTGACTTCTTTAATCGCCTGTACGCTGGCTTCGACCAGTGGGCCGCGTGCGGTCAGGAACGGCTCGCCGCTCAGGTTCCAGTCGATGTCGTAGCTGAGGCCGTGTTTATCGAGAATGGCGTGGGTGCGCTCTTTCAGGATGTCGGCGGTCAGTTCGGTGGAGAAGCGGAAGTTGAACACCACTTCCAGTTCGCCGGGAATCACGTTGGTGGCACCGGTACCGGCGTTGATGTTGGAAATCTGGAAGCTGGTAGCCGGGAAGAATTCGTTGCCTTCGTCCCAATGCTCGGCGGCCAGTTCAGCCAGTGCCGGGGCGGCAATGTGTACCGGGTTTTTCGCCAGGTGCGGGTAGGCCACATGACCCTGAATGCCGTGCACGTGCAGTACCGCGCCCAATGAACCACGACGGCCGTTTTTCACCACATCACCGACGGCGTTGGTGGAGGATGGCTCGCCGACGATGCACATATCGATCTTCTCGTTACGTGCTTCGAGGGTTTCGACCACTTTAACGGTGCCGTTTTTCGCCGGGCCTTCTTCATCGGAGGTGATCAGAAAGGCAATGGAGCCTTTGTGATTGGGGTGTTTACGCACGAAGTTTTCGCAGGCGACCACCATGGCCGCGAGGGAGCCTTTCATATCGGCGGCACCACGGCCGTACAGCAGGCCATCAACGATGGTTGGGGTAAACGGCGGATAGCTCCAGCGACCTTCCGGGCCGGTTGGCACCACATCGGTATGGCCGGCGAAGCACACCAGCGGGCCCTCTGTGCCACGGCGTGACCAGAAGTTTTCTACTTCTTCAAAACGCAGTTCTTCGTTATTGAAACCGGCGGCGGCCAGGCGCTCCATCATCAGGGCCTGACAGCCATCATCATCCGGGGTGACAGAGCGGCGGGCGATTAAATCAAAGGCCAGTTGCAGAGTGGGGGTCATGCTGTTTCCTGATCGGCAAAGGCGGGCCGGAGTGCGCCGGACCGCAGAATTTAAAATGGCGCGCATGATAGCAAAAGCGCGGCTGTTTTGCGCGTTGGCCACGGCCGCCGCCGCCGCTGGCCGAATAAGCCGTTGCGCCGTCCGGCAGCGGTGATACCATAGCCGGCTTTTTACCCGCCGGATTCTCCGGCCGACCAGCACTATTTAAGGTAGATAACATGAGCCAGCCCCTGACTCTTGAAGAACTGAACCAAGTGATGGCAGAAGCTGATCTGCTGAAATCCGAAGCGGACGTAGAAGCCGCGCTGACTCAACTGGCTGCGGATATTTCAGCACGTCTGAGCAGTAGCCTGCCGGTGGTGTACAGCATCATGAACGGTGGTCTGGTGATGGCAGGTCGTCTGCTGACCAAGCTGAACTTCCCGCTGGAGCAGGGCTATATGCATGCTACCCGTTACCGCGGTGAGACCTCCGGCCATACCGACCTGCAATGGCAGGCACCGCCATCGGTACCGATGGAAGGTCGCACCGTGCTGATCCTGGATGACATTTTTGATGAAGGAAACACCCTGGCTGAGGTGGTTAAATCCTGTCAGCAGCAGGGCGCCAAAGAAGTGCTGACCGCTGTGCTGGTGAACAAAGTTCATGACCGTAAAAATACCGATCTTCAGATTGATTTTGTCGGTATGGATGTTGAAGACCGCTACGTCTTTGGCTGTGGCATGGATTACCGTGGCTACTGGCGTAATGCGCCGGGCATTTATGCGGTGAAAGGATTGTAATCCGCCATCGTTCGCTGAACGGTTGGTTATAAAAAGCGCCTTTTGGCGCTTTTTTTGTCTATGGTACTGATGGGTTTATCGGCTGGTTTCACTACACTGTGCTGTAGAGGTGAACCTGAGTATGAATGTTGAGTTTATTAATCCGTTTGTAGAAACAATCAATAACATTCTGGCCACCATGGCCTCCATGAGTTGCGAATACGGTAAGCCCTACCTGAAAGAGGGTAACCGGCCGCTGGGGGTGGTCACCGGTATTATTCCGATGTCAGGCGACAGCGTGAAAGGCTCGCTGGCGATCAGCTTTTCGGCCGGAGCCATCATCAAAATCAGCAGCAGCATGCTGGGTGAAGCCATCGACGAGGTGGATGAAACCTGCCATGACCTGACCGGCGAGCTGACCAATATGCTGTCCGGTGGTGCGCGTAAGCTGCTGTGGGAAAAAGGCTACGATTTTGAAATGGCCAAACCCGGTGTCCTCACCGGCGAGATGGATATTCCCCATGAAGCCGCCGGCCCGGTATTGGTGATTCCGTTTGAGACCAGCGCTGGGCCATTTTTTATTGAGGTGGTTCTGTCTTCCCGTTTGCAGCGGGCCGCGTTAAACGCTTGATGATGCGCCATGGCTGCTGGCCAGGGCGCTTCTGGATGCGCGTATTTCACCTGGCTCCCACGCTCTGCGTGGTAGCCTTTGCTGGCACAGTTGCATTCCCACGCAGAGCGTAGGAACGAGAAAAATGTCAATTGGCTCTGGCAAACCGGCGTTACGCCGGTTTTTTTATGCCTGCCGGATGGTTTCTGATTCTGGCCTGAAATGTCCTTAAATAGTGCTTGTTATTTAAGCAGAAAATAATAATATGACGGTTCGTCAATTTTCGACGGATCGTCAAAATGAAATGGTTATTGAAATATTCTTTTCCTGAGTGGCTGCACAGCCTGCGGCACCAGATTGAGCAGATACTGCGTCCCGAGCGTATCCAGTCTCTGTGTCAGGCGACAAGTGCTACCGCGCCGCTGATTGCGGATAAGTGTCTGTGGATGGCCAGCGAATCAGACTCTGAAAGCGGTAATACGCCGCTGTTCCCGTTATTTTCTGCGAAGCCGGGCAGTGGCAGCAAAACCGATTGCCCTCTGGGCCTGCGTAAAAGCAAAGCCGAAAAAATTGCCGAGCGTGAACAACAGTTTCTGGATATTGCCCACGAACTTTTGAATCGGGATGGCTTTGCCGATTTTTCCATGGATAAACTGGTGCGTGCCAGTGGCTATTCCAAAGGCACCCTGTATAACCATTTTTCCAGTAAGGAAGACTGTCTGTCGGCGATGTGTCTGCGTGGTCTGGCCATGATGGAAGATATGTTCAGCCGTGCAGCAGCCTTTGATGGAACTTTGCGGGAAAAAATACTCGCAATGAATGTTGCTTACCATCTCTATGCCAGCCTGCAACCAACATTATCGCTGACTGTTTTGTCGGCAAAAACCCCCTCGTTTACGGAAAAAACATCGGCGGCACGCAGCCAATTAATCGATGAATGTGATCTGCGTATTACCCTCATGGTTGATGATATTTACCGCCGTGCCATTGAGCAGGGCGACCTGCCGGATAATCCCGGATTGACCGTGGAATTAATGGGATTTATCAGCTGGTCACAGGCATTTGGTCTGAATGCACTGATGACGGCGGCCTGTGATATCACTGCGGTCAGCCGTACATCAGGAACCAATGTTGCTCTTATCAGCAGTAATATTCTGCTCGATGGTATGGGTTTTAAACCCCTGTCCTCCGAATGGGATTATCAGGCCAGCTGGAAAAAAATTGAGAGTGACATCTTTGCAGCAGAGATGGCGCAGCTGGCGGCCAGCAAATAACGACAGATTAATTAACACATAATAATGCTCAACACAGGGAAAGCGTATGAAAACACTCTGGTTAAACACCATTCTGCGGTATCCGTGGATATTGTTGTTGTTACTGCTGGCGCTGGCATTCGGTGCTTCGGTTGGCGGCAAGAATCTGTATTTTCGCGGTGATTATAAAGTCTTCTTTTCGCAGGATTATGCACCGCTGCAGGATTTTGAAGAGATGCAGCGCATCTTCAATAAAAACGACAATATTTCGGTATTGGTCGTGCCGCAGAATGGCGATGTATTTACCAACGAAAATCTGACTTTATTAGCAGAACTGACGAAAGAGGCCTGGCAGACGCCATTTTCCAGCCGGGTGGATTCGGTAGTGAATTTCCAGCACACCTGGTCGGAATATGACGACATGATCGTCGAAGATCTGGTGCAGAATCCGCAGGATTTAAGCGCTGCCGATTTACAGCGTATCCGCAATATTGCTTTTAATGAGCCGAATCTGAATGGTGGCCTGGTGGCTGAGGACGGCCGTGCGGCCATCGTCAATATCACGGTGCAGATTCCGGATGCTACTGAGACCAAGGACAACACCGCCGAAGTGATTCAGGTGGTGGATTTTGTCAAAGGGCTCACCGACGAGCTGAGCAGCCGTTATCCGCAGGCGGCGTTTTACCATACCGGTGTGATTCCGATGAATTACAGCTTCGCTACCGAGGGTCAGAAAGATATGGAGACTCTGGTGCCGGCGATGCTGGGCCTGATTGTGTTAATGCTGGCGGTCATGCTGCGCAGTGTGCTGGCGATGCTGGCCACCGTGGTGGTGCTGGTGCTGACCATCAGTGTGACCATGGGATTGGGCGGCTGGCTCGGATTTTTCTTATCCACCGGTACTATTAACGTCCCCATTGTAGTAATGACGCTGGCGGTGGCCGACTGTGTGCATCTGGTGGCCTCGGCGCAGTTTGCTATGCGTGAAGGGCGCTCTCGCAGTGAAGCCATCGGTTTTGCCCTCGACCTGAATTTAATGCCGGTGTTTATTACCAGTGCGACCACAGCGGTGGGTTTCCTGACGCTGGTGCTGTCTGAATCTCCGGTGCTGGCTGATTTTGGTATTCTAAGCGCCATTGGTGTGATGGTGGCGTTTGTTCTTTCTGTCACCTTGCTGCCGGTCTTGCTGCTGATTTTGCCAGTGCGGGTAAAAGTGTCGCCTGAGCACCATGGCGGTATGGAAAAATTCGCTGGCTGGGTGGTTCGCCATCAGCGCACGTTGTTGCCGGTTACGGCGCTGTTGATGCTGATATTCGGTTCATTTGTCACGCTGAATGTGGTGAACGATGAATCTACCAAATATTTTGCCAAGGGCACCGATTTCCGTGACTCGGTAGATATCCAGGAAGAATATTTATCCGGCACCGAGACCATCGACTGGGCGTTGTACTCCGGTGAAGCTCAGGGCGTCAATGCGCCGGAATTTATTGCAAAAACAGAAGCCTTTGCCGAGTGGCTGCGTCAACAGCCGGAAGTGGATCATGTGACGACGCTGTCGGATACGTTTAAGCGTCTGAATAAAAATATGCACGGCGATGACGAAAGTTATTATCGTATTCCGCAGGATCGAGAACTGGCGGCGCAGTATTTACTGCTGTACGAAATGTCATTGCCTTACGGACTGGATCTGAATAACCAGCTGAACGTAGATAAGTCCTCGACCCGTCTGACCTCCACCCTGAAAAATCTGGGCAGTAAAGAAATCGTCGAACTTGAAGACCGTGCCCGTGCCTGGTTTGCTGAAAATGCGGCCGGTATCCGTCTGGCTGCGGCCAGTCCGAGTCTGATGTTCTCGCATATTGGCGAAACCAATATGGATAGCATGATTGTCAGTATGATTGCGGCATTAATCTTAATTTCTGCACTGCTGGTTGTGGCGTTACGTTCAGTACGTCTGGGCGCCATCAGCCTGATTCCGAACCTCGGACCGGCGCTGGTCGGCTTTGGTATCTGGGGATTGATTTCCGGTGAGATTAATCTGGGGCTGTCGATTGTGGCATCCATGACACTGGGCATTATTGTTGATGATACCGTGCATTTTCTGGCCAAATACAAGCGCGCCCGTGATGACGGTAAAGACGCGGAAGCCGCAGTACGCTATGCCTTCTCCAGTGTTGGCCGGGCATTGCTGATCACCACGGTGGTTCTGGTGGCCGGATTCTCTATGCTGGCGTTCTCCGCGTTCCGTTTGAATTCGGATATGGGGCTGGCCACTGCGCTGATTATCTTTATTGCGCTGCTGGTGGATTTTTTCTTCCTGCCGGCCTTTTTACTGCGCCTCGACAAAAATAATCAGGCACACTGCAACACCCCACACAAACAACAAGAACTAAAAACTGAAACGCATCCTGCATCCACTCTCACAGGAGAAACATTATGAACATTTTTCTGAGCCTTATTACGGCATTGACTCTGGCCACGCCACTGGTGGCACAGGCCGATACCACACAACCTGCAGCAGGCAGTACAGGGCAGCAGAATGCTGCAGAAAAAGGTCTGGCCATTGCCAAAGACCGTAAGCAACGTGATCTTGGCTGGGGCAACAGTGAAGCCAGGATGACCATGACACTGCGTAACTCTCAGGGTGAAGAAAGTGTGCGAGAGATACGTCTTAAGTCACTTGAAGTCGTCGATGACGGCGATAAAGGCCTGACCATTTTCGACGAACCACGTGATGTTAAAGGCACCGCCTTTCTGAATTTCTCGCATACCGGTAAGCCGGATGAACAGTGGTTGTATTTGCCGGCGCTGAAACGGGTTAAGCGTATTGCCTCACGTAATAAATCCGGCCCGTTTATGGGCAGTGAATTTGCCTATGAAGATATGAGTTCGTTTGAGCTGGAAAAATACAGCTTTACCTATCTGCGTGAAGAAACCCTGAACGGTGTGGTCTGTCATGTGGTTGAGCAGATACCTACGGATGAATTCTCCGGTTACACCAAACAGATCGTTTGGCTGGATACCGAACACCTGCGTGCGCAACAGGTTGAATTTTATGACCGTAAAAAAAGCCTGCTGAAAACCCTGAGTTTTTCAGACTATAAACTGTATAAAGATAAATTCTGGCGCGCCGATGTGCTGACCATGGTGAATCATCAGAACGGCAAAAGCACCGTACTGAATACGTCCGAGCTGCGTTTTGATACCGGCCTGACGGATGCCGATTTCAACGACGCTACGCTTTCCCGCGTACGCTGAGCCGGAGGCCGAATCCGTATGAAACGGCTGATAACAACCACGTTGCAGTGCAGCGCCCTGATTGCGCTGAGTGTTCATTCCAACAGCAGTGCCAGTGCCGGGTTGATGCCCGACCTGGCTTTACAGGGCGCCTTTGAGGGGCGTCAGTTTTTGCAGGAAGCGCAATTCCCGCAGCAAAAAGACAGTGTGCTGTCGGTCTGGGCTGAGCCTGAACTGGTGTGGGAATGGGGGGAAACCCAGCGCCTGACCTTCAAACCTTTTTACCGTTACGACAGCGCTGACGATGAGCGAAGCCACGGCGATATCCGCGAACTGATGTGGCTGACCTACGGTTACAGCTGGGAAGTCCGCGCGGGTATTGGCAAAGTGTTCTGGGGCGTCACCGAGTCATTGCACCTGGTGGATGTGATTAACCAGACCGATCTGGTAGAAGCGCCGGATGGTGAAGAAAAACTCGGCCAGCCGATGGTGCACGCCACCTGGCTGCATGACGTCGGCACATTGGAGGCCTTTATTCTGCCAGGCTTCCGCGAACGTACGTTTGCCGGAGAAAACGGTCGTCTGCGATCCGCACTGCGGGTCAGTGCTGATGGCGAATATCAGTCAGCGGAAGAAAAAGAACACCTCGACTGGGCGTTGCGCTGGAGCCGCTCGTTTGAGCTGGGTGAATCTCCGCTGGATTTAAGTGCCGCCTGGTTTCAGGGCACCGCCCGTGATCCTTTCCTGACACCGCAGATCACGCTCACCGGCAGTGGTCCGCAGATAACCGGATTAACGCCGTATTATCCTTTGCAGCGTCAGCTCGGAATAACCGCGCAGGCAACCGTGGATGCCTGGCTGTGGAAGCTGGAAGTATTGCGCCGTGATTACGATGAACACATGGTGGATAACCTGAAAGCGCTGGGTGTTGCTGGTGTTCAGGATCACAGCGCGGCGGTCGGTGGTTTTGAATACACCCTGGTCGGCCCTTTTGCTGAGCGCTGGGACAGTGCGCTGGATGTCGGACTGTTGCTGGAATATCAGTACGATCAGCGCGGTAACGATGCGGCCATGGCTCAGAACGATGTGTTTGCTGCAACTCGTCTGGCCTTTAATGATGCCGACTCCAGTGAAATTCTGGCCGGTATTACTCAGGATCTGGATTACAGCGGCAGCCGTGGGATTATGCTCGAGGCCAGTACGCGCCTGACCGATTTCACGACACTGAAAGTCAATGGCTGGATATTTATGGCCGATGATAACGACGATGCGCTGGCTTATAGCCTGCGTCAGGATGATTATATTGAACTTAGCCTGAATATTTTTTACTGAGTCCGTACGAATGTGCCGGCGGGGCGGGTAAAGATGGGTAAACGCCATTTTCATCTTTCCCGCCGCACGCCTATTATGCGTATTTTTACTGCGGAGAAGTCTCTGTGCGCTTGATGATCAGGGTTCCGTGGCGCGGTACGGCGGCGGTGGCGGTTTTGGCACTTGCCGGCTGCGCCAGCGTGACACCGGTTGAACCTCCCGAGACAACACTGCCTCCCGTTTTTACGAACGCGAATAACGACAGCAACAGCATTGAAGCCAACAGCAACGCTGACCGCAGCAATGCAATCAGCGCCAATCGTTGGTGGCAATCGTTTAACGACACTCAACTCGATCAGTTTATCGCGCAGGGGCTGGAGCAGAATTACAGCCTGCAGGCGGCCTGGGCACGGCTTGCTCAAAGCCGGGCGCTCTGGCGTCAGAATGCCAGTGGTCAGTACCCCGATATTAATCTTTCCCTGAGTAAATCCCGCGCCTGGCGTGAGAACACCACCAACGATCTGTGGTCGGCGGGTGTTTCTACTGAATACGAACTTGATTTCTGGGGCCGGGTATCCGCGCTGGATGACGCCGGACGCTTAAGCGCACTGGCGACCCACTCGGCGACGCGCACCCAGGCCAATACCGTAGCCGGACAAATTGCCCTGAACTGGTTTGGTCTGATTAAAGAAGGGCAGAACCTGGCGCTGCTGCAACAGCAACAGGCACGGGTCAGTGCGGCGCTGCAGGTTACTCAGGGGCGTTTTCAGCGTGGTCAGGCGGATGTCTCCGATGTCTGGCAGCAACAACAGTTACTGGAATCCATTAACGCCGATCTGATCAGCGCTCAGGGGCAGCGCGACAGTTACCAGCAGCAGCTGGCGGTCTGGATGGGACGCAGTGAATGGCTGTCGGCGGCGGCGCTGGAAAACAGCGAATTACGCACTTATCAGACGCAAGCGTTACCGCAGCTGGATATCACACCGTTAACCGTACCGGTCAGCGCCTTACAGCAGCGTCCGGACGTGCAGCAGGCGTTCTTTAAACTGCAAAGCGCCAATGCCAGCCTGGCGGCGGCGGCGGCGAACCGCTACCCGCGCTTTACCCTGAGCGCGTCCTATTCCGGCAGCGATGAAGACCTCAGTAAAGTATTCGATAACTGGTTGGCGAATCTGGCCGGTGGTTTGGTGCTTCCATTAATTGATGGTGGCAACCGCCGTGCCGCCGTGGCGCAACAGCGCGCCGTGGTGGATGAAAATCTGGCGGCTTATCAGCAGGCACTGCTCGATGCCGCGCAGGAAGTACAGCAGGCGCTGACCGATGAACGTCAGAGTCAGGCGCTGGTTGTCAGCCTGGAGCGGCAACTGGTGTTGGCCAGCAAAACCGAAGCCTTCCAGAACAACCGTTACCGCAAAGGCGTGGGCGATTTTCTTGCACTGCTCAATGCCCAGCAGGATGTTATTGGTCTGGAAAAACAGTTGCTGAATGCCCGCTGGAGTCAGCTGCAAAACCGTATTCAGTTATATAAAGCCGTCAGTCATGGCGACTTCAGTGAAGAGGAAGCATCGTCATGATGGATGTACACAGTCATCGTCATTCGGTTGCAGGCAATATCCTGCTGATTGCGTTGGTTTTACTGCTGGGCGGAGGTCTGGCCTGGTATGTGTTCACCTCAGCACCGAAACCGCAGCGGATAAAACCGGAAGCGCAGGCACGGCTGGTGGAAGCGGCAGCGCTGAACAGCGAATCGTCGCGGCCGTTCTGGCCTGCCGGTGGCAAGGTGATGGCGGCTGACAGCGTAACCCTGACGGCACAGGTCAGTGCGCGCGTGGCACAGATCAGCAGCGCTGCCGTACCCGGTGCGCGGCTGAGCAAAGGCAGCGTGCTGGCGACGCTGGAAAAAACCGATTTTGAGTTACAGGTGCGGCAGATGCAGGCTGCGTTGACTCAGGCACAGGCCGATCTGGATATCGAGCAAGGGCAGGCGGCGCTGGCGCGGGAAGAATACGCCCTGGCCGCCGCCAAGCTCAGTGACGAAGAGCGGGCGCTGGTGATGCGCGAACCGCAACTGGCCAAAGCCAAGGCGGCGCTGCGCACAGCCCGCGCCAACCTTGATCAGGCACAGCTGAATCTGGCACGTACGTCGGTGCGCATGCCATTTGCTGGTCAGATCATGGCGCGTCATGTCAGCACGGGCAGTCAGGTTGGCAGCAGCACTGTACTGTTTGATCTGGTCAGCACCGAACGCTTCTGGATTGAAGTTAAAGTGCCCCGAGCCTTTCTGGCCATGCTGGACACACAGGCTGAGGCAACGCTGAGCATGAGCGGCTGGCATGGCCAGACCCGTCGTGCCCGCATTCTTAATGTGCTGCCGGATGTCGACAGTACCGATCGTCAGGCCAAGGTCGTGCTGGAGCTGGATCAGCCCTTGGCGGAAGGGCAACCGGTGGTTCTGGTGAATGATTTTATTGATGTGCAGTTGCCCGGAAAATTACTGGATAAAACCGTGGTGATTGATGTGCGCCATCTGAATGATGACGACACGGTGTGGGTGGTGAACAACAATGCGCTGTATCAGCGTAAGGTTGTGGTGTTGTATCGCGGACGTGAGCAAGCCTGGCTGGCGGTTAACGAGGGTGGGCAGGGCGACGGTCTGCAGAGTGGTGACCAGCTGCTGCTTAACCGTATCGACAGCGCTACCGATGGTATGCGGGTGCGCATTCAGACGGCTGGAGCACGCCCATGAGTCTGCGTTATACCGGCCCGGTGGCGTGGATGGCACGCCACGGCGTGGCTCCCAATTTATTGATGGCGTTTTTGATCATCGGCGGCTTTTTGATGTCGCTGAATATCCGTAAAGAATTTATTCCCAGCTATGAAGCCGACATGGTGATTGTGTCGGTCGGCTATGCCGGTGCGACGCCCTCGGAGATGGAGCAGGGCGTGATTCTGCCGATTGAAAATGAGCTGTCGGCGATTGATGGTCTGAAAGAAGTGGTCTCTACGGCCAGCCAGGGTTCGGCACAGATCAGCGCCGAACTGGAAAATGGCGTTGACCGCCAGCAGGCGTATCAGGATATCCAGCAGGCGGTTAACCGCATTTCAACCTTCCCGGCGCAGATGGAACGGCCGTTAGTGAGAATCGCCAGCCGCTCTATTGATGTGATCGAACTGGCGCTGTTTGGCCCGCTTGATCAGTTTGGGTTAAAGCGCCTGGGAGAGCAGATTAAAGATCAGTTGCTGGAATCTCCGGACATCACAAAAGTTGAGCTGCGCGGCATTAACGATGAAGAAATTCACGTAGAAATCAGCCAGAACGACCTGCAGCGTTACGGTCTGAAACTGAGCGATGTGGCGGCCATTATCGGCAATAACGCCATTGAACAAAGTGCTGGCAGTGTGAAAACCGAAGGCGGCGATATTCTGGTAACGCTGGATGACCGCCTCTACTGGGCCGAGGAATTCCGCCAGCTGCCGCTGATCAGCGATGCCTCGGGCGTGCAATTGCGTCTGGGGGATGTGGCGAAGGTCCGCGATGGTTTCAGCGACAGTAACCGCGAAATTACCTACAACGGCAAAACGTCGATGAGTTTTAAAATTTACCGCGCCGAAAGTCAGACGCCCCTGACGGTGGTGGAAGCGGTGTATGAAAAACTCGATGAAATCCGTCCGCAATTGCCGCCGGGCATGTCGCTGATCATTACCGATGATGATGGCGAAACCTACAAACAGCGGGTAGGACTGCTGCTGAAAAACGCGGTGGTGGGGCTGGTGCTGGTAATGGTGCTGCTCAGTCTGTTCCTCGAATATCGTTTGGCCTTCTGGGTCACCATGGGGATTCCGACCGCCTTTATGGGCGCCATGTTGCTGCTGCCGGGCTGGGATATGTCGATCAATATGATCTCCATGTTCGCCTTTATCGTAGCGCTCGGTATCGTCGTTGATGATGCGATTATTGCCGGTGAAAATATCTACGAGCACATGCAGAAAGGCATGCCGTTAATGGATGCGGCGATCTTCGGCGCCAAAGAAGTCGCCATGCCGCTGGCTTTCGCCATTCTGACCAACGTGGTGGCTTTCCTGCCGTTACTGGCGCTGCCGGGCATGATGGGCAAACTCTTTATTGCCATTCCGATCGTAGTGATCAGCTGCTTTATGATTTCCTGGCTGGAAGCGTTGTTTATTTTACCGGCGCATCTGGGGCGCATGAAAAAGCGCGACATTCAGCATAATCCGAACTGGCTGGATCGCCTGCAGCAGCGTGTGGATAAAGGCCTGCATCACTTTATTCAAAAGCGTTATCTGCCGTTGCTGGACAGCAGTTTGCGCTCGCCCGGATTCACGCTGGCGGTTGCCGTAGCCATTGCCATGATTGTATTGGCCTGGCCGCTGAGTGGACGTATGGGCTTCAGCATGTTCCCGCGCCTTGAGGGCGAGTTTGCGGTGGCTAAGGTGGAAATGCCGCCGAATGCACCGCTCAGTCAGGCGCAACAGGTGCGTGATTTGCTCGAAGCCCGGCTGAAAGAAGTGGTCGACCCTATTGAAGCGCTGGGCAAACCCTTGCTGGTCAGCGTGGAAGGCGATATTGAAAACGCCACCATCGAAATTCAGGCCAAGCTGGTGGATACCGAGGTCAGGCCGGTGTCGTCCAACGAAGTGGTGAAGCGCTGGCGTGAAGCGATTGGTGAAATTCCGGGCATCCGCAGCCTGACCTTTGATGCTGAGCGTGGCGGCGGCCCCTCGGGCGGTGCCGGTCTGACGGTTGAATTACGCGGCAGTAATACCGAATTACTGGCAGCCGCCAGTGCCGAGCTGGGGGACTTTATGCAGCAGCTTGGTGGCGTTAAAGATGTGGCCTCCAGTTTTACCAACGGTAAACCGCAGTGGGATGTTGAACTGAATGAGCGTGGCCGCAGCCTGGGGCTGGAAGCCGATGCCGTCGCGCAGCAGATCCGGGCGGCATTGTACGGTGCCCGTGCTTTACGCCAGCAGCGTGAGCGCAACGAAGTGACGGTGTTGGTGCGTCTGCCAAAAGAAGAGCGGGCGTTCAGCGCCGATATTGAGCGGTTAATGATCCTGACGCCGCAGGGCGGATATGTGCCGCTGGCAGACATCGCGATTTTGCACAAAGCATTATCGCCCTCCAGTATTTCGCGCCGCGATGGCCGCCAGGTGGTCACTGTTACCGCCGAAGTGGAACCGCGTGAGCAGGTTCCGGCGGTGATGGGGGTGCTGCGTGAAGAGGCCTTTGCGGATTTACGCGCTAAGTACCCGACGCTGGATTTCGACTTCCGTGGCCGTCAGGCGGATACCCAGGACAGCATGAGTTCGCTGCAGTTGTATGGTTTCTTTTCCATGCTGCTGATTTACGTGTTGCTGGCCATTCCGTTCCGCAGTTATAGCCAGCCGTTGCTGATTATGGTGGTGATTCCCTTTGGTGCCGTGGGGGCCGTCATCGGCCATCTGCTGCTGGGCTACAGCATGTCGATTATGTCGATTATGGGCATTGTGGCGCTGGCCGGGGTGGTGGTGAACGACAGCCTGATTCTGATCGATTACGCCAACCGTCGCCGTTTAGAAGCCGGCTTGTCGGCACTGGATGCGGTACGTGAAGCCGGTATCCGCCGTTTCCGGCCGATTCTGCTGACGACACTCACCACCTTTGGCGGTCTTTCACCCATGGTGTTTGAAACGTCCCGACAGGCGCAGTTTATTACCCCAATGGCGGTGTCGCTGGGCTTCGGTATTCTGTTTACGACCTTTATTTGTCTGTTGATTCTGCCAGCGCTGTACGTTTCTCTGGATCGTATCCTGACGCTGTTGGGAATCACGCCGGCACACAGCACGGCGACTGTCTCTGCTCCTGCCGCCTGACGGTGCGGTTGTTATCTTGCCCGGTGGAATATTTGCGCCGGACAGGATAACAAGCGCGACAATTGGGCAATTACTAAGCAAAATCCTGAAAATGTCTTCTCAGGCTGGTATAGTGCGCGGCTTTCTGAACCCAGCCCGGAGAAACCCGCATTATGTTGTTGCTGCGCGAGTTTATGCAGACCTTTTCCCCCAATATCAAAAATGACACCTTATCAGGCCTGACCGTTGCTCTGGCACTGGTGCCGGAAGCGGTGGCTTTTGCTTTCGTGGCGGGTGTTCATCCTCTGACCGGTCTGTACGCAGCCTTTATGGTGGGTTTGATTACCGCATTAATCGGTGGCCGTCCGGGCATGATCTCCGGTGCTACCGGTGCATTGGCTGTGGTCATGGTATCGCTGGTGGCCGAAGCTGAACGCGATTTTGGTTCGGGCATGGGGCCGCAGTATCTGTTTGCCGCCGTGGTATTGATGGGGGCTATCCAGATGGCCGCCGGGGCCCTGAAACTGGGCAAATTTATCCGCATCGTGCCGTATCCGGTGATGCTGGGCTTTGTGAATGGTCTGGCGCTGGTGATCTTTCTGGCGCAGTTACCGCAGCTGCAATCCTTCACCCCGGAAGGTAAGTGGGGCTGGACTGAAGGGGTATGGCTGCAAGGTTCTGAGCTGTATGTGATGCTCGGACTGATTCTGGCCACCATGTTTATTACCCACTATCTGCCGAAAATGACCAAAGCCATACCGTCGGCGCTGGCCGGTATTCTGGTGGTGAGTCTGGCGGCCTGGGGCCTGCAGCTGGATACCAAAACCGTGGGTGACCTGGCCAGTATTGCCGGTGGATTACCGGAGTTTGCTGCACCGGCAGTGCCGATGACGCTGGAGACTCTGTGGTTTATTCTGCCGTACTCGATCATTTTTGCCGCCATCGGTCTGATTGAATCACTGCTGACCATCACCGTGATTGATGAAATGACCAACACCCGCGGCCGTGGCAATAAAGAATGTGTGGCGCAGGGAACCGCTAACGTGGTGACCGGTTTCTTTGGTGGGATGGGCGGTTGCGCCATGATTGGCCAAAGCATGATTAACGTCAGTTCCGGTGGCCGTGGCCGTTTATCCGGTATTGCTGCGGCGCTGTTTCTGCTCAGCTTTATTCTGTTTGCCAGTCCGTTGATTGAACAGATTCCGATTGCGGCGTTAATTGGTGTGATGTTTATGGTCGTGATCGGCACCTTCGAGTGGTCGAGCTTCCGCATTCTGCGCAAAGTGCCGAAGCACGATGCGTTCGTTTTGATTCTGGTATCGGCTGTGACGGTGGTGACCGATCTCGCCATTGCCGTGGTGGTGGGTGTGATTGTGGCTGCGCTGGTATTTGCCTGGGAACACGCGAAACACATCAGTGCCCGTACCCGCATTCAGGAAAATGGTGCCAAGGTGTACGAATTGTTTGGCCCGTTATTTTTTGGTTCTGTGGCGAATTTCAAAGAATTATTCGAGCCGGAAAATGACCCGGACGTAGTGATTATTGAATTCCGTAATTCCCGTGTAGCCGACCACTCAGCATTGGAAGCCATCGACAGTATCGCTGAGCGTTATCTGGCTCTTGGCAAAGAATTGCATCTGCGTCATTTAAGCGAAGACTGCCGTGGCATGCTGAAAAAAGCCGGTAATTTATGTGACGTGAACGTGATTGAAGATCCGAATTACCGCGTAGCGGTGGATGAACTGGCCTGATATCAGGCTGGTTCAAAACCATAAAAAAGCCCGCTGATGCGGGCTTTTTTATGTCTTTTATAAGGACGTTTATACAGGAAGCTTTATATCTGCGTACTGTGCTCTTCCGTTACCTTCGGAATGACCAGCCGGAACGCTGCACCTTGCTCGCTGTCTTCAACCTGAATATCACCTTTTAAACGCTGGTTAACGATGTTGTATACCAGGTGCATACCGAGACCTGTGCCACCGTGGCCCCGTTTAGTGGTATAGAAGGGATCAAATATTTTGGTTTTGGCTTCGGCCGTCAGGCCAATACCATCGTCGCTGTAGCGGATGACAATATTACCGCGCTCTTCGGCGGCCTGAATGCGGATGTGACCGTCTTTTTTATGCTCAAAGCCATGCAGCAGGGAGTTCATAATTAAGTTGGTTAACACCTGGCTGATGGAGCCGGCATAGGTCTGCATCCACAGTTGTTCTGAACAGTCGATTTCGACCTTATGCTGATTCTGTTTGAATTTTGGTGACAGGGTTTCAAGAATTTCGTGCAGATAATCATGCAGCGAAAATTTACGGATATGCTCACCGGTCTGATCTTCAGATACTTGCTTAAAGCTTTTAATTAAGTGCGCTGCCCGCTGCAGGTTTTTATCAAGAATGGTCAGGCTTTCATCCATCATGCCAACAAATTCGACAAAATTCTGTTTGCGCATTTCGCCTTGCTCGAAGGCTTCTTTCATTTTCAGGTAATGATCTGAAATATAAGAGTGAATGGTGATGCAAAGACCGAGTGGGGTATTAATTTCGTGGGCGATGCCCGCCACCATGCCGCCAAGGGATGACAGTTTTTCGGACTCGATCAGTTTGCTCTGTGTGGTATGCAGTTCTGCCAGTGTTTGATTCAGTTCATCGACGGTGCATTGCAGGTTGTTTGTCCGTTCTTTTACCCGGTCTTCGAGTTCCAGGTTAATGGTTTTCAGTTGTTGCTGTGCCTGAGTTTTTTGTTTCAGCTCATCGTTCATTTGTTCGCTTAAGGCATTAAACGCAAGAATCAGTACATCAATTTCGTCTAGGTTGTTGCCGGGGCGGGTGGATAAGGGTTCAAAGCTGTTTTTATTCAGACGTTCGTTGACTTCTTCGGCCATCAGGCTGATGCGGCGATTGATCAGACTGTGCACCACAAAGCCCAGCAGACTGGCAAGCAGCAGCAGGCTGACCAACTGAGCGACCATGTTGGAAATCGCCGCGCGCGAGGCCTGAGCGAAAACCGCGTCACGGTCAAAAGCGATCTCAAGAAAACCAATATCTTTGCCATTGAAGGCAATGGGCAGTTTTTCGACATCGGTATGATGCGGACGGCGACCTTCTTCAATGTTCATATTCAGGTTGTCGGTTACCCGCACGTAGCTGATGGCATCCAGGTTCATAATGCCTTTCACCTGACTGCGGATCTGAATCTCATCATAAAACCACAGACTGGAGCCGAGGGATTCTGAATAACCGACGCGGATGTCTTCCAGTTTGCGCTTAAAAGCGTCGGTCTGTTGCTGGTAATTCCAGACAACGATGGCAGCCGACACGCAAATAGACAGTGCAATGGATGCAACGGCAAAGTAGAGGATGACGCGCCATAAAATAGAATGCCGACGATGCTCGGTGGTGCTTGTGATTGGTCTGATAGTGCTGGTTTCCATGCTCATTCCGAAATAAGACCTGAGTGTCTGGAGTGTCGCTGCGGTTCGGATCTTAAGAATAACGTCAGTTTAGCAGAAGGTTATACCGGCGACGGGGGGCTGCAGGCAATAAAAAAGCCTGCGCGAAGCAGGCTTTTCAGTTTCAGATCAGCCGCAGTGCTAACGGCTTAAGGTTTGGCGCTGTAAGTTTTGCGGAACGCCGCGAAGTATAACAGCGGGATGATCACCAGAGTCAGCAGGGTGGAAACCAGAATGCCGAAGATCAGTGAGATCGCCAGACCGTTGAAGATCGGGTCGTCGAGGATAAAGAAGGCGCCAATCATGGCCGCCACCGCCGTCAGGACAATCGGGCGCGAACGCACCGCAGCCGAGACGATAACCGCATCTTCAAAGCGCATACCCTCGGCGGTTTTCTGATTAATAAAGTCGACCAACAAAATCGAGTTGCGCACGATGATACCGGCCAGCGCGATCATGCCGATCATGGAGGTGGCGGTAAATTGTGCACCGAACAGCGCGTGTCCCGGCATGACGCCGATAATGGTCAGCGGAATCGGCGCCATAATAATCAACGGCACCAGATACGAACGGAACTGACCAACGACCAGCAGGTAAATCAGGATCATGCCGACGCCGTAAGCGATGCCCATATCGCGGAAGGTTTCATAGGTGATCTGCCATTCGCCATCCCATTTTACGCTGATGTCGTCGGTCAGTGGTGGCTGCTGAATGTACATTTGCTGCCAGTTCATTCCGGCGTCAGCCATGCCAAAGGCCATGCTGAATAAACCATAGAGTGGGCTGTCGAGATCTCCGGCCATATCGGCGGTAACAAACACCACCGGCTGCAGATTTTTATGGTAAATGGTTTTTTCAGTAATGCCTTTACGTATCTGCACCAGATCAGACAGGGCGATAAAGCGGCCATCGGCTGCACGGACTTTCATCACCAGCAGCTGGTTCAGATTGACCTTATCGCCTTCGCTCAGCTCCAGACGGATGGGCAGCGGGTATTTGTTTTGTTCGGTATGCAGATAGCTGACGTCTTCACCACCCAACGCAGTATTAATCGCCTGCACAATGCTGCTCTGGGCAACGCCCAGCATCGTGGCGCGCTGGCGGTCGATATCGAGCAGCCACTGCTCCTGATCGGCTTCCACCCAGTCGTCGGTGTCGACGATGTCCGGCGTGCTTTCAAACAGTACGCGCAGTTGCTTGGCCGCCGCAATCTGGCGCTCGTAATCCGGGCCGTAAACCTCCGCCACAATCGGCGCCATCACCGGCGGGCCGGGTGGGACTTCGACAATTTTGACGTTGGCGTTCAGTGTTTTGCCAATTGCTTGCAACGGTTCGCGTACTGACAGGGCAATGTCGTGGCTCTGGCGGTCGCGTTGGTGTTTATCAACCAGGTTGACCTGAATGTCGCCCTGATGCGGTAACGCGCGCAGATAATACTGACGCACCAGACCGTTGAAGTTAATGGGTGCTGCAGTACCGGCGTAGAGTTGTACATCTTTGATTTCCGGAACCGTCATCAGCTCGTCGGACAGCTCTTCCAGTACACGAAGGGTCTGCTCGACCGGCGTGCCTTCCGGCATATCGACGATGATCTGGAATTCCGACTTGTTATCAAACGGCAGCATTTTCAGCACCACCAGTTTGAACACCGGCAGTGCTACGGCGAGCATGATCAGCGCGCTGACACCGGCAAATAACAACAGACGCTTACGCCCGGCGGTGGCCCCTTCGATAAAAGGACGCATCAGGCGGTTAAAGGCATCGTACAGTTTGCCTTGCTTTGGATCGGCTTCATCATCGCCATGAGCCGCATCCGGAATATTGTTTTTCAGCAGCTTGTACGACAGCCATGGCGTAACGACAAAGGCCACGACCAGCGAGATCAGCATACCGGTGGAGGCATTGATCGGAATCGGGCTCATGTAAGGGCCCATCAGACCGGTAACAAAGGCCATCGGCATCAGGGCGGCGATCACGGTAAAGGTCGCAAGAATGGTTGGGCCGCCGACTTCATCAACCGCCGCCGGAATGACTTCCAGCAGTTTTTTACCGCCCATGTGCAGATGACGGTGGATGTTTTCTACCACCACGATGGCGTCATCGACCAGAATGCCGATGGAAAAAATCAGTGCAAACAGTGATACGCGGTTCAGGGTAAAACCCCACACCCAGCTGGCAAACAGGGTAATCGCCAGGGTGATGAAAATGGCGCCACCGACAATGATGGCTTCGCGCCAGCTCATGGCAGCCAGCACCAGCACTACAACTGCGGCGGTGGCAAACAGCAACTTGGCGATCAGTTTGTCGGATTTATCTTTGGCGGTAACGCCGTAATCACGGGTGACTTCGGCTTTGATGTTGGCCGGAATCAGGCGGTTATGCAGATCGTCGAGGCGCTGTTCAATGGCCTGGGTGATATCAATAGCGTTCATGCCCGGTTGTTTGGCAATGGCCAGCGTAACCGCCGGGCGGGAAGCTTTTTGGCCGAGTTTGCGGGTAAAGACCGCCTGGTCGGGGATGTCCGGTTGCTGCTGAATATTGGCCACATCGGCCAGATACACCAGCCCGCTTTTATCTTTGCCGACAATCAGCTGGCCGAGTTCTTCGCGGGTTTTCAGGAAGCTGCCGGCCTGAATCTGGATCACCTGATTATTCTGCACCAGCGGCTGGTGATAGCCCCCGGCATTGGCACTGAGCAGCGCATTGCGTACATCATCGAAAGCCAGACCGTGGCCGTTCATGCGCGCCGGGTCGAGCTCAACTTTGACCACGCTGTTGTGACCACCCAGGGTGTAAATATCACGGGTGCCGGGAATGCGTTTTAGCTCGGTTTCCAGTGCGTGGGCAACCTGGGTCAGCTGCGCGGCGGTTACCTGATCGGATTCCGACCAGAGCGTTACGCCCATTATCGGGACGTCGTCAATGCCCATCGGTTTGATCACCGGCGGCATCACGCCCAGATTTTGCGGGAACCAGTCGTTGTTGCTGTAGACCTGGTTGTACAGGTTAAGGATGGCTTCTTCGCGCGGAATACCGACTTCAAAGGCCACGGTCAGAATGGCCTGACCCGGCTGGCTGATGGAGAATATATCGTCCACGCCTTTGATTTCAGACAGCACCTGTTCAGCCGGGATGGACACCAGCTGCTCGACTTCACGGGCGCTGGCACCGGGAAAGCCAATGAACACGTTGGCGAATGTCACATCAATCTGCGGCTCTTCTTCTTTTGGCGTTACCATAATGGCGAAGAATCCGAGCAGCAGGCCCAATAAGGCCAGCAGCGGAGTGATCGCCGAGTTCTGGAAAGCCTGAGCGGTTTTTCCGGAAATACCGAGCGCCATGGTTATTCTCCCTGTGAGCCGATTGCGGCCAGCTGGGCCAGAGCGTCACTGACGATTTCATCACCGGCGCTCAGACCGGACAAAATTTCTACCAGGCCGTCATCACGGTTGCCGGTACGCACCTGGCGTAACTCTGGCTGGCCGTTATCGAGCACGTAGACCGACGTCAGTTCAGAGCGTTGCAGCAGGGCGCTGGCTGGAATTAAAAGTGCACTGCGTTCACCGGTTTGGACGCGGATGATGCTCCACTGGCCCGGGTACAGATCACGACCCGTGGCACTCTGACTGCCGGCCGGTAAGTTGGCACGCAGGCGCACACTGTGGTGGCTGGCATCGGCATAAGGAAAGAGCACGACGTTGTTGGGGGTAATGCTTTGCTCACCAACGCGAACCTGAATCTGACTGGCGTCCTGATATTGGCTGGCGATGCGTTGCGGTGCATCGGCGACCGCGCGCAATTGCTCAAGGGATATGCCGGTCATCAGCGGCTGGCCTGGGCTGACCAGTTCGCCCATTTCTACATGACGGGCTTTTACCAGACCGGCATAAGGCGCTTTTACCTTGGTATAAGTCAGTTGTTCTTCCGCCTGTTTTAACGCGGCGGCGGCGGCTTTAACGCTTGCGGCGGCGCTTTTGGCGCGGGCATTACTGCTGTCGTACTCACCCTGAGACAGGGTGCCTTGCTTAAACAGACGGGCGTTACGGGTCAGTAATACCTGGGCATCTTCATTCTGTGCTTTGGCCTGGGCCAGATTGGCGCGGGCTTGTTCCAGTTGAGCCTGTTGCTGGGTATCAACGATTTCCAGCAGCAGAGCGCCTTGCTCCACCCGGTCGTTTACATCGTAGTGTACGGCTTTAATGGCACCGCTGGTCTGCGCTGAAATCGTGCTTTCGTGCACGGCTTCCAGGGTGGCTTCCAGATCAAAAAATACCGGTACGGTTGTCGGTTGCAGGGTTTGGGTTGCCAGAGTCTGTCGGGTGGTCTGGCTCTCTGCTGCCTGGGCGTTGGTGTTCAATAAAGGTAAGGCCAGCAAAGCCAGGCTCAGGGTGCGCAGCAGCAAACGATGCGACGAAGGCTGTGTGGTCGGCATGAAAAATTCCTCTCTGAATTAGACGGCAGCAGGTAATAATCAATATTACTACATTAGAATATACTAATATTATAATTGCAACCTTGTCCTGACAGCCGGTGACGGGCTGGTCATCAGTATAGGGGATGCCGGGAAGTCTGATTTCTTTGGGTCTGTCTGAAGGCTCGAGAGGAGTGGACAGTGCGCCATTTTGCGGGAAGGGCTGTGGCGCTTCACGAATTGAAGAAGGTGCCCGAGGTTTACAGTATCTGCCAGGGCGCTTGCCAGGTTTCGGGCAGGCTGGCCCAGTGGCCATGATCCGGCAGGCAGCTCAGCACAATGTCCTGCGCGGCACAGCCGTCGCTTTCATCACGAAAGCAGAGCATAAACGCATGCAGATAGGTACGGTCGGCATTATCTCCGCCGTAGCGGCTGTCGCCATCAATGGCGGCCCCCAGGCTTTTCAGGGCAACGCGCAGCTGATGCGTACGGCCGGTCAGGGGTTTAAGTAAGAACAAACGTTTTTGCGCCTGTTCATCAAAGTGGCTGATAAAGCGGGTGATGGCCGGATTGTTGCTGCTGCGTTGCAGTAACCAGCTGCCGTTGCGGCCTTTGCTCATATCGCCTTTGACCCAGCCCTGTTTCTTTTTCGGCTTCTGCGCGCTTTGTGCCAGATAATACTTCTGGATCTTATGTTCCGCGAACAGAGCGCTCAGCCGCGCTGCTGCGCTGGCATTTTTGGCCAGCAGAATAATCCCTGAGGTGACTTTATCGAGGCGGTGAACCGGCCATAACGGGAAATCAAATTGCTGTTCTGCCTGCACCACCAGACCCGCTTCGCCGTCTTCGCTGTGCATGCCAATGCCTGCTGGCTTATGGATGGCCAGCCAGTCGGCGGTTTGTCCGATAACAGCGAAGGGCTGCAGGTTTTGAGGGTGAGTCATGAATGGGGAGAATCGGGTGGCAGGAAATCCGCTACTAGCGGCTTTCCTGCTCCATGATTTCCAGTAAACGACGCACCAGAGCTTCAAACAGTTGTGCCTGTTCGTTGCTGCTGTCGGCGCTGAGGCTGTACATCAGGCGTTCGATTTCGGCGCGTGACATATAGCGTACGGTAACCGGGGTGGTCATTTCTGAATTCCTTAAAAGCGATAACTGAGCAGCAAATTATGGGTCCAGACGTCACCTTTGCTGACGCCGGCCTGAAGATTTTCGCTGTTGTAATCCTTGGGGTCACGCAGGGTGGCGGCGAGGTCGAGGGTGATGGCATCAAACTGGGCGCCCACGCCAAACTGCCAGCCCCAACCGTTGAACACCCGGTAATGATCGCCGGCGGCACGTTGTACCAGCATTTTTTCATAGTGCCAGGCCGGGCCGGTGTATATACGGAAACCGGGTTCGGCCAGTCCCCAGCCCCACATTAACTGAGTCTCGCCGCCCTGAAGTTGCACGTCATCTTCACCATTAAGGCGATAAAGAATAAAGCGCGAGGCGGTATGATTGCTCTGTGGGAATTCGGCAAACAGGCTGAAGCCCTGTTGTTCGCCGTTGGGCAGATACGAAGGGGCATTACCGATATCGGCCTGAAATACTCCGGTACCAACGCGGAAGTTGGTGGGCTCATTGCTGTCGGCGGCATAGGCAGATACTGCGCAAACAGTAAGCGCTGATATCAACAGAGAGGCGCGCAGAGCGCTATGCATCGTATTGTCCTTATTCGGTGTTCTGGGCTTGGTGTGGCGTGTTTTTGCACCACTGACGAAGCGTATGGTCAGGATGGCGCCAAGGCTATCCCAGCCCTTGGATGATGGCAAGCCGGACGGCGCAGCCGGGTTGCAACGGTCTATACTGATACTCTTTATAATTAAGGAGACGATGTTCCGATGTACTATTTACGCCTGATGTTTCGCGGTTTGTCTGGCTGTTTGCTGCTGGCCCTTTTGGCGGTATCTGCCGCGTTTGCCGGTGACGACCAGAACCTGTTGGCGTACCCGGTGCAGGATGCCCGAGATACGTTCCGCAGCGGGCAGTATGAATTTGTCGGAATTCAGTTGGCTGATGGCGTAGAATTGCCTGGTCTTAAAGACGCAGAGGCGCAAACAGTACGACGTGATTATCGTATCCGGCCGCTGAACAAGCGCTGGGAAACCTTTGCTAATGTTGAAGATGATCCGGCCAAACTGCTCAGACTGCGTCAATATGCGTTGCGTTTTAATCTGACCATGTGGCGCCTGTTACAGAAAAAAGAGTTGCAGGATGCAACCCGCTATCGCTACTGAGGCCTGATACAGCCTCTTCCCGCTAATGACGTAAGAGGTTTCTGTGGATTGCCGACTCGGTTGTGGTGCCTGTTGTATTGCCCCGTCTATTTCTTCTCCTATTCCTGGTATGCCGGCGGGCAAAGCCGCCGGTGAACGTTGCATTCAATTGGATGAGCGTAACCTTTGTCTGTTGTTTGGTGATCCGCGCCGGCCAGCGGTGTGTGGTGACTTTAAAGCGGATGAGGAAGTATGCGCTGCGGATAATCCAACGGCGCTGGAAAACCTGACCTTACTTGAGAGCTCAACTGCCATTATCGTGCGCTCGCACTGACGGGAAAAATCCTCCTAAAAAAGCAGCCGATGGCTGCTTTTTCAGGGGCTGGCGTTATGCAGGGATCAGAGACGGAATTTCTTCACCAGCGTACTGAGGTGGTTGGCCATATTGACCAGACGTTTGGCAATCTCGGTTGTTTGCTCGGCACTTTGTGAGGTGTTCAGCGAGTGCGTGCTGATGCTGTCGATGCCCTGACTGACATTGCGGCCAACCTCAACCTGCATGTGCATGCGTTTCAGTGTTTCGTCATTCAGGCTGCTCATCCGCTCAACGTGCTCGGTCATACTGTGCAGGGCTTTTGCGGCTTCATTCACCCGTTCCATCCCTTCTTCGGCGGTGCTCTGTGCTTTGTGCATGGAGTCGACGGCATGGCGGGCTTCTGATTGCAGCTGCTCGATCATGCTTTCAATTTCCTGTGTTGATTCGTGGGTGCGCTGCGACAGGGTACGCACTTCATCCGCGACAACGGCAAAGCCACGACCGGAATCACCGGCACGGGCGGCCTCAATCGCGGCGTTCAGGGCCAGCAGGTTGGTTTGTTCGGCAATGCCTTTGATCACCCCGAGAACGCCGCCAACGTTATTACTGCGCTGATCCAGAGAGGCAATGACTTCGGCGGTTGACTGAATGGCGCTGTTCATGGTGTTGATGCTGGCGGTCGCCTGATCGGTTTTAGTGACCCCGGTACGGGCGACGACTTTCGCTTCTGCGGAGGCCTGGCTGCTCTGTTCGGCGTTGGCCATCACCAGCTGAATGCTTTCGTGCAGTTCTTCGATGGCGTGCTGAATCTGGGTTGTTTCTGTTTTCTGTGACTGAGCGGCCTTTAATGATTTACTGGAAGATACATTAATGCTTTTCGCGGCATCTTCGAGTTCGCCGGAGGAATTAACCACCTGGCGCAATGAATCAGAAAAACGTTCAATCATTTTGTTGAGCGCCATGGCTGTGCGGCCCATTTCGTCTTCACTGTCGACTTTCACCAGTTGCGTCAGATCGGAATTACGCTCCATCTGATCCAGTGTGCTGTGCATGCGACGCACCGGAGAAATAATCACTTTACGCAGCAGCAGGGACAGAATAATCAGGGCGGTGATAAACATCGTGGCCTGAGTCAAACCCATTTTCAGCATGTTACTGAAAATATGGCTATCCAGTTCCTCCAGGGAATAGCTGATGCGGATAGCACCGAGCACATCGCCTTCTTTGGCCTGATGGCAGCCGAGACAATTGGTACCGCGGTAATTTTCATGGGCCAGTACCGGGGTGAGAAAGGTCAGGGTGTGGCCATTTTTATCGTCGTTTTCAATCAATATCTCTTCACCGGCCAGCGCGCGGCGATCAAGATCATCCAGGGGATATTCATGCTCATACCCTTTACCATACATCGCGTCGATTTTGGGGCTGCGCAGCATACGCGCTTCAACGATATTGTTATCCGACAGCAGTTTGGTCCGCACCAGTTCACGGTTGGAAATAGCACCGGATATCATCAGCATATTCATGGTGTCGAGGTAACCGGATGCCTTATCCCGCAGTTGAGAATGCACCATATCCGAACTCAATTTGCGCTCAGCGGAGACGGCAACACTGATGACAACAATCAGAACGAGCAAGAAGATACTGCCCAGGGCAAAGTACACTTTATGCTGTATGGACAGGCTATTACCCTTCATGAATTTTCCTTAGTTAGTGGCAGCATGACGGACGTTATATTCAAGCCTAGACCATTACTGAAAACTGGCTAACTTATTGAGAGGTAGAATATTTATGTACAAATTCGTGTTCTTTGTACCGCAATCGCATGTGGAAGATGTGAAAGCCGCCGTGTTTGCTGCGGGTGGTGGAAAAATTGGGGATTATCAGGAATGCTGCTGGCAGGTAGCGGGAAGCGGACAATTCCGCCCGTCAGCGGCGGCTAATCCTTTTATTGGCAACGCCGGAGAGCTGGAGCGGGTGGATGAGTACCGGGTGGAAATGGTTTGTGCTGATGATCAGATCCGCGCCGCTGTAGCGGCACTCAAGGCGGCCCATCCTTATGAGGAGCCGGCTTATGATGTGTGGCGGCTGGCCGACTTTTGATGGAACGTCAATGTTGAAATGCGGATGTCTTTAATGTTCTTTGGGTAATGCCTGATGTGGCTGAATATCAAACACATGGGTGTTTTGCTGCACAGACCGATCAGCAAAATAGCGCTTGAGGGTTTGGCTGACCGTCGGGAAGGCTAACTCTTGCCAGGGAATGTCTTCTTCTTTAAACAGCGCGACTTCGAGGCTTTCCTCTCCGGCACCGAACTCGGCTTCAGGTAAAGCCGCCAGAAAGAATATATGCACCTGATCAATGTGCGGCACGGTAATCATGCTGAACAATGATTGCAGTTCGACCGTTGCCTGGGCTTCTTCCAGAGTTTCACGCAGTGCCGCCTGCTCGGTGCTTTCACCGTTTTCCATAAAGCCGGCGGGCAGCGTCCAGAAGCCACGGCGTGGTTCGATGGCGCGGCGACAGAGTAATACCTGACCGTTATGAACCGGCAGTGTGCCCGCGACGATGCGTGGATTCTGATAAAAAATGGTATTGCAGGCAGGGCAGACAAAACGCGGACGGTTATCACCGACAGGAGTTGTAAAATTCAGTTCGTTGGCGCAATGGCTGCAGTATTTCATTCCTTATCCCGGCGGCTGAAAAAGAGTCGCCGAGTATAACCGACTCAGGAACCGAGCCGGAACGGGAAAGGAATAACATTATTGCCGGTTACATGGACGGGCATGGCAGTATGGTCGGCGAGTGGGATGGCTTCTGTGCTGTCTGCAAGGTTCAGACTCTCAACCATGCTGTGCAGACGCTCATGCATCATGCGCGACATGCGCAGACAGGCTGACAGTGGATTGCTGGCGCGCTGGCGCTCCATATCAATCTGAAACTGCAGGCCACGCAGACGGCGGCGGAAGTCTTCGTTGGCGTTGTTGATGGTTTTTTCAATCAGGCGCTGACGCAGCGCTTCCAGCGCATCCGGGTCATGATCGGCCAGGTTTTTCAGTTCATCAAAAGGCGGCAGTTGCACAACAGACTCTCCCCGCAGGTGTTTATTTGCATTTTTCTGGATTTAGTCTACCGAATTACAAGATGTGACAAAATCCCCCGTGAGGGTTGGTGACGCTGCCTAACTGACTGAATTACTTGATAAAAATTACCATCCTGGCGGTCTGCTTGAAGTCAAATTCGTTTAAAAACAGGATGTTAACTGAACAAGGTAAAGGTTGTTACGAGGCCAGGTAACAGATAATTGATGCGATCGTATGACTTTTTAATGACGAAAAAATATAACAGCAGTCTTATTGGTGAGCTGACCCAGAGTGACACTGGCCCGCTTTTACTCCACAGATTACAATGACAACATGACTTCATCTCCGCTCTTCGATTATCTGCAACTGCGGTTGCAGCAACACCAGCCACGTAAAGTGCAGCAACCCGATCTGGCCGAAGCCGGTGTTCTGGTCGCTTTGACTGACGAAGAGCGGCCGCAGGTGGTATTAACCCGCCGCGCGGTGCACCTGTCTACCCACAAGGGTGAGGTGGCATTTCCCGGTGGTAAACGCGATCCGGATGATCAGAACATCATCGTCACGGCGTTGCGCGAGGCCGAGGAAGAAGTGGCTCTGGCGCGCAGCCGGGTAAGAGTGTTGGGCGAACTGGATCAGGTTGTGTCACGCTTTGGTTATCTGGTAACACCGGTGCTGGGATTGATTCCGGCACAGGAGCCACTGATCGCCAATCCCGGCGAGCTGGATGCGGTATTCAAAGTGCCACTCAGTCATTTTCAGTTACCTCCCAGCCGCTATTTTGAAAGCGGCCATATCCGTATTCCCAGTTACGATTTTGACGGCTTCCACATTTGGGGGCTGACCGCCATGATGATTGCAGAGATGATGAACCACCTCTGGGATTGCGATATTCCGTATAAAGTTTAGGAGCCATTATGTTTTATCAGCTGGGCGAGCGTCGTCCGACCCGTGGACAGGATGTGTTTGTTGCCGATGGCGCGAGAGTGATCGGCAGTGTGGCTCTGGGCGACAACAGCAGCATCTGGTTTGGTGTGGTTATCCGCGGTGATAACGATCTGATCTCCATTGGTGAGCATTCCAATGTGCAGGACAATGCAGTATTGCATACCGACTCCGGTATCCCGCTGGCGCTGGGCAAGGGTGTAACTGTGGGTCATAACGCCATGCTGCATGGCTGTACGGTGGGCGATTATTCGCTGATCGGTATTAATGCGGTCGTGCTGAACGGCGCTAAAATCGGCAAGCACTGCATCATCGGGGCGAATGCTCTGGTGCCGGAAAATATGGAAATCCCGGATGGCTCGCTGGTGGTTGGCTCACCGGCCGTCATCAAGCGTCAGTTGAGTGAAATGCAATGCAAAATGCTGGAAGGCAGTGCCGCTCATTACGTGCACAACGCTAAACGTTACCGCGAACAATTACAGGAGATTGAGCTGTGAGTACTCCGGTTCGTTCTCCGTGTGTGAATATCTGTGCTTTGGATGATAACGACCTGTGCGTTGGCTGTTATCGCAGCGGTGAAGAAATTACCCGCTGGGGTCGTTACAGTGACAATGAGCGTCGGGTCGTGCTGCAAAAAGTGGCCGAGCGTGAGCGCAATGCAATGAATTATACCCCTGTACAAGCCGACTGACCGGCTACCTCTTTCTTTCTGATGGACAATACCATGACAACACTGGGAACCCCTTTTTCTCCGACGGCCACCCGCGTGCTGCTGTGCGGCGCCGGCGAGCTGGGCAAAGAAGTTGCGATTGAATTACAGCGTCTGGGCTGCGAAGTAATTGCCGCCGACCGCTACGCCAATGCCCCCGCCATGCAAGTGGCCGATCGCAGCCACGTACTGAATATGCTGGATGGGGCGGCGCTGCGTGCGGTCATCGAACAGGAAAAGCCGCATCTGGTGGTGCCTGAAATTGAAGCCATTGCCACCGCAACTCTGGCCGAGCTGGAGCAGGAAGGTGTGCAGATTATTCCCACCGCCCGTGCGACTCAGCTGACCATGAACCGTGAAGGTATCCGTCGTCTGGCGGCGGAAACACTCAAAGTGCCGACGTCCAGTTATCAGTTTGCCGATAACGAAACGGATTTCCTTAAAGCGGTGGAAATCATTGGTCTGCCGTGTCTGGTGAAGCCGATCATGAGCTCTTCCGGCAAAGGCCAGAGCTTTGTTCGTGAGCCAGAGCAGCTGGCTCGTGCCTGGGCTTATGCGCAGGAAGGCGGCCGTGCCGGAAAGGGCAAGGTGATTGTTGAAGGTTTTGTCGATTTTGATTTTGAAATCACTTTGCTGACCATTCGTCATAAAGACGCGTCAGGCAATACCGTTACCAGTTTCTGCGAACCGATTGGTCATCGTCAGGAAGACGGTGATTATCAGGAATCCTGGCAGCCTCAGGCCATGACCGCAGCGGCACTGGCCAAAGCGCAGCAGATTGCCAAAGTCGTCACTGACGATCTGGGGGGGCTGGGATTGTTTGGCGTAGAGCTGTTTGTTAAGGGGGATGAGGTTATCTTCAGTGAAGTCTCACCGCGTCCGCACGATACCGGACTGGTGACGTTGATTTCACAGGATCTGTCCGAGTTTGCACTGCATGCACGGGCGATTCTGGGGCTGCCGATTCCGAATATTCAGCAGCACGGCCCATCGGCATCTTCTGTATTACTGGTGGCGGGGGAGTCGTCTTCGATGCAGTATTCCGGCCTCGATAAAGCGCTGGCCGAAATACATACTCAGCTGCGTTTGTTTGGTAAGCCGGAGGTTTCCGGTAAGCGTCGCCTGGGCGTGGCTCTTGCCCGTGGTGAGAGTATTGATGCCGCCAAAGATAAAGCTAATCGTGTAATTGCTGCCATACAGGTGACTCTGTAAAAGGAATATCCGGGCTGATCATCTGCAGCATATTGCAGTTGCGCCCGGATGCTTTGGCTTCATACAGGGCGGAATCTGCTGCCCTCAGCCATTCCTCTTTCGTCATATTTTCCAGCCACGGGCCAGACTCGCGGATCCAGGCAATACCAAAACTGATGGTCAGCTGTTTGCTGACGGATGAATGGTTGTGATGGATATCCAGCGCACGGATACTTTCGCTGATTCTGTGCCTGACAGCATCCAGATTGTTGGCATCATCAATATATAAAATCAGTGCAAACTCTTCGCCGCCAAAACGTGCAGCCATTTCATCGGTACGTTTGGCACAGCCTTTTAAAGCCTGAGCAACCCGATGCAATGCATCATCACCGGCCTGATGGCCGTAGTGATCGTTAAAGCGCTTAAAGTAATCGATATCCACCAGAATTAAGGCCGCGGATTGGGTGTGACGTTGCAGGCGCCGCCAGGTGCTTTCGAGCGCCTCATCAAAGGCGCGGCGGTTAGGAATATTGGTCAGACGGTCAGTGTTCGACAGCTGCTCCAGCCGCGCCTGTTGCTGGCGAGCGGTATGCACCAGCTGATTGTATGTGTCGCGCAACTGCCGCAGCTCGCGGATGCGGATCGGTGTGGTAAACAGTACCGGCCGCAGCATGCCGTCCCTGTTATTCAGTTGTAAAAGCTCGGTCGCCTTGCGGATGGGGGTGATCAGCAAATGCACCAGAATGAGAAAAATACCGGTTGGAATTAACGCAATCAGCAGGAATGTTGTCAGCACGGTACTGGTCAGAAAATTCGGAATCGCTTGTTGATGATAAATGCGGAAGCAGAATACCGGTTGTTCGTCGGGGGATATCAGGCAACGGTCATTGCTGGGACTGACCTGCAGAGGAGGGGTCAGCAAGTTGATGGGATCAGACGGGACATCAATCTGTAGCAGTGGAATACGGGTAATCCGGCTCCAGGTTTCAAGTAAATCATCGTCCAGATGCTGGAAGAAAATCAGCCAGCCCTGCTGTGGACCACTGCTATCCGAGTGCATAATCGGGCTTAACGCTAATAAATGAGGCTGGTCATTAATCCTTTGAAACAATGTTGCCGGATGATTTTGCAGATATTCATTATGACCGTTTTTCAGCCAGCGCAGTAAATGGCCGCTGTCGGCTTTAACCAGAGATTTCTGATCGTTGTATTCCAGATTAAACAGCGGCTCACGCTGTGCATTGAGCATCAGCACCCCGGATAATTTCAGTGACGTAAAGGTGGTATCGGTGAAATTGGTATCTGTGAATTTGCTGTCGGGGGCCTGGCTGTAATTCCAGGTGTCATCCCAATAGGCATAATCCACGGCAAACGCTTCCAGATTTTCTCTCTGCAAATTGAGCACGCTGTTCAGGCTCAGGATTTCGTTCCTTTGCGTCTTAAGGGCGACATCCAGCTCTGCCGGATAAAACCAAAACCAACGCACCAGCAGTAACCCAACAAACAGCAGGGCAATGAAGATGACTGAAAGGAAAAGAAACAACTGACGGATTGAAAGCATAGGTTCTCTGTCTGGTTGTCCGTTCAGCGCGCTATCGCCCGGACAGTATCTTTTTCGGCATGCAAAAAGCTCAAAAGGTTGGTCTGTGGTAAACAGAACCATAGCCTTGGCTTTCTGGGTTTTCCTTATCTCAAAGCATAGCCGAAGCTGATGTATAAAAAGCGTAAATCGGCGTTTTTCCGCGCGTATTCTGATCTGTATGCGGTTATGGGGGGACAAATACCGGAAAGCGGCTGAAAACAGGACTTGACCTGCGAGTAACTCGAAGGTTTAAGCTGCGCTTATTGAGTCATACGCTGTGATCAGGAGGGGATATGCGGGTTCTGGAACTGGCCAGGCGCGAGCAGGTGAATGCCAATACCATTCGCCATTACGTACGGATTGGCCTACTCAATCCGGCGAAGGATAACAGTGGCTACCATCGTTTTACCGCGGCAGAACACAAGCGTCTGCGCTTTATTCTGCAGGCGCGGGATCTGGGGTTTACCCTCGATGATATCCACACCATGCTGCAGGCGGCAGAGCAGGGGGAATCGCCTTGTCCTACGGTGCGTCAGCTGATTGAGCCCCGCCTGTCAGAGGCCAGAGCCAAACTGGCGGCCATGCAGGCACTGGTAGAACGGATGGAGCGGGCGGTTGAGCAGTGGGCAGAGCAACCTGATTGTGTTCCCTGCGGAGAGCACATCTGTCATTTGATAGAAGGTGCTGATGTGCACCTGAGTGAACGTTGTGGAAGTCGGGGAGAATTTCAGCATGACTGATACAGAACGCAAGAGCTGCTGCGGCAGTGAGAAAGAATCAAAGCAAGCTGAGCATGGCTCTTGCTGTGCAACTGAAACGAAAGAAACTGAAACGAAAGCAGCTGAGAGTTCGTGCTGCGGCAGTGCGAAAACACCCGCACCGGCAAAGCCTGCCTCATGTTGTGCTCCTGAAATAAAAGACGCTGAAGCGAAAGTAACTGAGAATTCGTGTTGCGGCACTACGAAAACATCCACTGTAGCGGCTTCCTGTGGCACAGAAAGCGGTGAACCAGGTGGGTGTTGTCCGCCGGCAGAAAAAGGCCGCATCGACTGGATTTTATGGGGCTGCGGCAGTTTTGTGGTGCTGGGTTATATCGGCTTTTTATTGCTGGGTCATCAGCCTGACAGCAGTCTGCCCTGGCTGGGTGTGATGCTGCATACCTCCTATGAAATGGTTAACGCCATGTGGTGGGGGATTCTTACCGCGTCGTTCTTTGTCGGATTACTGGGACGGATTCCGCGCGAGCTGGTGATGTCGGTACTGGGCAAAGGCGGCACCAAACGGGGTTTATTCCGCGCAACGCTGGCCGGTTTAATGCTCGACTTGTGTAACCACGGCATCTTAATGGTGGCGATGAAGCTGTATGAGCGTGGTGCCAGTATTGGTCAGGTGATGGCTTTCCTGATTGCCAGCCCGTGGAATTCATTAACTCTGACGTTAATTCTGGTCGGCCTGATCGGTCTGAAATGGACTTTATTATTCATCGTCGCATCGTTATTAATTGCCTGGGTCAGCGGCTGGATTTTTGATCGACTGGTTGAGCGCGGCACTTTGCCAGCCAACCCGAATCAGGGCGAATTTCAGCAGGTGGCTTTTATGCCAACGCTGAAAAGTACCTGGAAAGAGAATGACTGGTCAGTACCATCGCTGTTAAAGATGTTCTGGCAGGGCTTTAAAGAATCCAAAATGGTGTTGCGCTGGGTATTTTTTGGTGTGGTATTAATTGCCCTGGTGCGCGCCTTTGTGCCGGAAGACAGTTTCGGCATCTGGTTTGGTGCCAGCTTTACCGGTCTGCTGATGACGTTACTGGTTACCACCATTATTGAAGTCTGCTCTGAAGGTTCCAGTCCGATTGCGGCCGATTTATTTAACCGCGCGGCGGCACCGGGTAATGCGTTTACTTTTCTGATGGCCGGAGCCGCCACCGATTACACTGAAATCATGGCGCTGCAAAATACCACCAGAAGCTGGAAAATCGCGCTGTTTTTACCGCTGATTACCGTGCCGCAGGTATTATTGATTGGCTGGCTGATGAATACTGCAGGCGTGTAATTATTCTGCTGTAAATAAAAACGCCGCACTAACCAGGTTAGTGCGGCGTTTTTTATGCCTTGCATGGAGCTTACAGTTTGGTGAAATCCAGAATCATTAACCGGCCTTCAAAACGGTTCGGCTCAAGGGCAAACCAGTGCTCGTAGGTAAAAGCCGCAGGCCAGAGTTTTTCGCAGCTACTGCTTAATTCATCGAAGGTCGAGCGTCCCGGATCGGCCAGAATAATCTGCTTAACCCCGGCTTTTTTAGCCCGTTTAAACAAGCGCAGTAAGTCTCCGACCATTTCATCCCAGAAGCAGATATCCGCACCGATAATACAATCGAATTTCGCCAGATTCTGGCCTTTCATATCGTTGAATGATGCATGCAACGGACGTACTTTGGCGTCGTTTGCCGCAGCCACCATATCCAGGTATGGAAACACGCTGTCGTCCACGTCCAGACCGGTCACTTTGGCCTGTTGCTGGCTGGCACAGTAGACCGCCGCCGGTCCCCAGCCACAGCCAAGCTCCAGCACCCGGCTGTTTTTCGCCAGCGGATTACTGCTCAGCCAGTCCATCAGCAGAAAACTGGACGACCAGGTTTTATGGCCATGGACGCTTGGCTTAGCCACTTTTTTCAGTTTGCGGACCAGAGGGTGTTTCGCGGTAAAAAGGTAAATGCCGTAGGCATACTGCATATGATCTTCGGCGAAGATTTCGAGGCGGGGCATGATAGAAAGCGCTTTGACAGACTATGTTGAGCGCCAGTCTACTGGGTTTTTTATCAGCCGCAACAGAATTGAGCTATTGCTACCTATGCCACTTTGTATAATTCTGTACAATAATTTGTATAGGTTTTCAGGAGGCTTTATGAATTTAACGACTTTTCGCCCCGTTGCGGCCGCTCGTGGACTGTTTCCCGCCGCTCTGCTGCTGGTCGCCAGTGCGCTGTTAACAGGCTGCGCCGGTGTGCAGGTTGAGGAATACGCCGGGCGTGCTCCGGCGCTGGATCCGCGCACCTTTTTTGACGGCACCATCTGTGCCGACGGGGTGGTGCGTGACCGTTCCGGTAAGCAGATCCGCCAGTTTAATGCCCGTATTCTTGCCAGCTGGGAAGATCAGGGTAGCGGCTCTGAAACCGGCACCCTTGATGAAGTTTTTTACTTCTATGATGAACCCGGTGCCTCCGCCGTTGAGGAAACCCGCGTCTGGACGCTGACTGCCAACGGCAGCGGCGGTTATCACGCCAGCGCCACGGATGTCCCGCAGCCGACCACCATGAAGCATGCCGGTAACAGCATTCAGATGGCCTATACCCTGCGTTATGGCAAGCCCGGCGATACCCTTGACCTGGATATGGACGACTGGATGTTTCAGGTCGCCGATGGCGTGGTTATTAATGAAACCCGCATGAGCAAATGGGGGATTCATGTCGGTCAGGTGCTGCTGGTGATGCGCAAAGTACCCGCCGGTTATGAGTGTTTGCCTGCACGGAAGGGATGACACTGATTAATTTATCTATTAGATAAATTCAACTTTGTATTAGAAATCATCGTTTTATCTCATGATTGAATTTGGCCAGAATGTGAAAATCATTCAATCATTGAGATATTACGATGACACTTTTTCATACTCTTGGCTTTCCGCGCGTCGGTCAGCAACGCGAACTCAAATGGGCGCTGGAATCGTTCTGGGCCGGTAACAGCACACAGCAGGAACTGCTGGATGTGGCACATAGCCAGCGTCTGGCTAACTGGCAACGTCAGCTGCAGGCGGGTGCCGATTTTATTACCGCCGGTGACTTTGCCCTTTACGACCATGTGCTTAATACCAGCTATCTGTTTGGCCACCTGCCAGAGCGCGCGCGTCATGGCGACGATGCGCTGAACCAGCTGTTTCTGGCGGCCCGTGGCCGTACCCCTTGTGGCTGTACCAGCCATGCCAGCGAAATGACCAAATGGTTCGATACCAATTATCACTATCTGGTGCCGGAGTGCCGGGCAGAGGATGAATTCCGCCTGCAACCGGAATTACTGCTGGAAGAAATCCGCGCGGCGCGTGCGGTGTATCCGAAAGTAAAAGCGGTGGTACTGGGGCCTTTGAGTTATCTGTATCTGGGCAAAAGTCTGGATAACAGCAATCGCCTGAATCTGCTGCCCAAACTGCTGCCGCTGTATTCCGAATTATTTGCACTGTTAAAAGCCGAAGGCGTCGACTGGCTGCAATTGGATGAGCCGATTTTAGCCCTCGATTTACCGTCGGACTGGGCGCAGGCGTTTGAACCGGCGTACCACACCCTGCGTAATAATGGCCTGAATCTGCTGCTCACCACCTATTTTAACGGTCTGGAAGATAACCTCAGCCTGGCGCTGAATCTGCCGGTGCAGGGTGTGCATCTGGATCTGGTCAGTGCACCGGAACAGCTGACACCGGCGCTTGATCGTATCGGGCCGTATAAAGTGCTGTCGGTCGGTGTTATTGATGGGCGCAATATCTGGCGCTCCGATTTAAACGCCATCCGTGAATCCCTGCTGGAAGCCAAGCAGCAACTGGGCGAGCGTTTGTGGCTGGGCACCTCCTGCTCATTGCTGCATGTGCCCTACGATGCAGCCAGCGAAAGTCAGTTGCCGGATGGTGTTGGCCAGTGGCTGGCGTTTGCTCAGCAAAAACTGGAAGAGGGCGTCTTACTGCGAGATGCGTTAAATAACAGTGACGTGCTCAGTTCTGCCACCTGGCATGCACAGGCGAATGCCATTCAGGCGCGCCGTACCTCAACGGCGGTGCATAAAGCCGCGGTGAAGCAACGGGCTGCCGATGCCGCCGCGTTCGACTGGCAGCGGGATTTGCCTTTTAGCGAGCGCGCCGTCCTGCAACAGCAATTATTAAAATTACCGCTGTTCCCAACCACCACTATTGGCTCTTTTCCGCAGACCAGCGGTATTCGCCAGTTACGTCGTCGTTTTAAACAGGGCGAGCTGACGCTGGCAGAATACGAAGACGGTTTAAAAGCCGAAATTGTGCATGCTATCCGCATACAGGAACAGATTGGTCTGGATGTACTGGTGCACGGTGAAGCCGAGCGTAATGACATGGTGGAATATTTTGGCGAGCAACTGGAAGGCGTTGCGGTATCGGCCAATGGCTGGGTACAGAGTTACGGCTCGCGTTGCGTTAAACCGCCGATTATTTATGGCGATATTGAGCGTCCGCAGCCAATGACCGTGCGCTGGAGCGAATTTGCCCAGAGCCAGACCGATAAACGTATGAAAGGCATGCTTACCGGGCCTGTCACCATTTTAAAATGGGCGTTTGTGCGCGATGACCAACCCTGGTCGGCCACGGCGTATCAGCTGGCGGCCGTGCTGCGTGATGAAGTGCAGGATCTGGAGCGTGCCGGTATCCGCATAATTCAGGTGGATGAACCGGCGTTGCGTGAAGGTCTGCCACTGCGTAAAGCGGCGCATCAACAGTATCTGCAGTGGGCGGTGAACAGTTTCCGCTTCAGCGTAACCGGCGTTGCCGCCGATACGCAGATTCATACCCATATGTGTTACGCCGACTTCGACGATATTCTGCCGGCGATTCAGGGCATGGACGCTGATGTGATTACGCTGGAAACCGCGCGCTCGGCCAGTAAATTACTCGCAACACTGCAAAGCTCACCTTACAACAATGGTATTGGCCCGGGGGTTTACGATATTCACAGTCCGAATATTCCGGCGGCTGAAGCAATGCTCGCTATTTTGCGTGACTCGCTGGCGGTGGTTGCGCCAGAAAATCTTTGGGTAAACCCGGATTGCGGTCTGAAAACCCGCCGCTGGGAAGAAGTGATTCCGGCGCTGGAAGCGATGGTGGCGGTTGCACTGGAATTGCGCGAAGAGGTAAAGGTGACGGAGCAGGCCTGAATGAACAGGCGGGCCCCTAGAGGTCGCAGTCAGTAAGAAGCTTTGAGGCAGGCATGGTTAATTCCATTTCTGCCTCTTTTTTTGGCTCACGCTTTCAGTGTGCGTAATGATCAACCGCAAAACTGAACACGACCTTAATCATAAAAAACACACTGCACAGCAGAAACCATTGTGGCATGGGCAGGAGGATTAGCAGAAAAAGACCAAAACACATAAAGGCCGCGCCGGAAAATTTCTGTAAGGCATGGTTTTTCAGCTGATTAATGACCAAGGCTGAGGCGATGGTAAACGCCCAGGTCAGCAGAGCGTATTCAAAAGGGGCATTTAACAGCCAGGCGATGGCTAAAATATGGACATGAATCAGGATAAAAATAAGCCTGCCTTTGGGGCGTTCGGCATAAAAACGATTGGTTCCGTGCGTAAAGTTTGCAATGCAACCGGCAAACACATCCGCAACCAGTATGAGTCCCAATATTGTCTTCCAATTGAAGTCTGGATTGGCTGGCTGATACAGAAAGAAGTACATAACAGCACTGCCCGTCAGGGCAAAGGTCAGAGTCGCCATGATTTCGGCTATTGTTTGCTGTTCGCCGAATACTTCGTGCAGTGCTTGCGGCATTGTTATTATTTTCATTATGCATTCCTGGAAGCGGAGTCAGATCAGGGTGAGCGATGCATGCTGTTCCTGAATTCAGGAAATTAACCGGGTTTCCGGACGGGCTCAATGGCTTGCCGGAGGAACAGAGTAATCCGCCGGAAATACAAATCGTTTGCTGTTTTGTGCAGGAATGCCGGGCAATAGCAGGCAGTCGTTGAAATAGGGGCGGAGTCTGTCGTCAGAGCCTGTTTAACGGTATTAAACAGGCTCTGTAAGAGAGGTTAGCTGCGTTTACGCTGCTGTTCTTTTAAGGCCAGTTTTTCCTGACGGCGCTTTTCAATGACAGACGCCAGGTCATTGCCGAGGTGGTCTTCACCACGCTGTTTGGCCAGTTGCATCTGCAGCTCACGCTGACGGAAACGCTCGCGCTGGGCTTCGTCGTACTCATCATGGCAGTGGTGGCAGCTGACACCTGCAACGTAGTGCTCGTGTTCTTTATCGGCTTCGGTGATCGGCCGACGACAGGCATGGCACTGATCGTAATCGCCTTTTTCCAGCTGATGATTCACCGTGACGCGGTTGTCGAACACAAAGCATTCGCCTTCCCACAGAGATTCTTCCTGCGGTACTTCCTCCAGATACTTCAGGATGCCGCCTTCAAGGTGGTACACCTCATCAAACCCCTGTTCTTTTAAATAGGCGGTGGATTTTTCACAGCGGATACCACCGGTACAGAACATGGCGACTTTTTTGTTTTTCGCCGGGTCGAGGTTGTCTCTTACGTATTGCGGAAATTCGCGGAAAGTTTTGGTACGCGGGTCGAGAGCGCCTTTAAAGGTACCGATTTCCACTTCGTAGTCGTTACGGGTATCGACCAGCACGACATCCGGATCAGAAATCAGAGCGTTCCAGTCGGCGGGTTTTACGTAGGTGCCCACCACACGTTTCGGATCGATGCCTTCTACGCCAAGCGTTACGATTTCTTTTTTCAGTTTGACCTTGGTGCGGTAAAACGGCATGTCATCGTCGTAGGATTCTTTATGGTCGATGTCTTTCAGGCGTTCATCGCGGCGCAGGTAATCGAGCAGGGCGTCGATGCCTTCACGCGAACCGGCAACGGTACCGTTAATGCCTTCGGCGGCCAGTAACAGGGTGCCTTTTACATCGAGACGCAGCATTTCATCCAGCAGTGGCTGGCGCAGCTCTTCGAAATTATCCAGCGTCGCAAATTTGTACATCGCACAAACGACGTAAGGGGTTGTAGCAGGAGTCGTGTTCATAATGTCCTCGGCTGGCCGGAACGTAAATCCGGTGCAGGGGTGAAAGTACAGGGTAAATCTCAAAGCCTGTTGCCGTGAGTGGCAATAAGCGGGCGGCATTATACCGGAATCGTGCGGCCTGCCCAGTACGGCGGGCTTTGCTCTGGCTGTCTGATGGTGCGTTGCTGTCAGACCGCTATTAAGCCAGCCATTAAGGGCAGGCTTAGGAATATTGGTTGAAATTAATCGCAGCCAATAGCGACCATTGCGCAGGCAGGCTAAGTTCGGCAAAAGTGCTTCGTACCGGCAAAGGAGTGACCTGTGCGATTGTTTAACGCTCAATACTATCAGGCCGTCTGTGTTGGCTGCATGCTTCTGCTGCACTGCATGAGTGGCTTTGCCGCCAGTGTTGATGCCAGCGATGACGCTGTCACCATCGAATTGTCCTGGCAGGGGGAAGCCGATTTAGCGTTGTGGCTGACGGCACCTTCCGGCGAAATTATCCGCCCGACGCATCCCTTTGGAGAAACCCTTCCTGTCTGGCTGGAGCAGACTAACGCCAGTGAGCACTCTGCGGTACGTCAGCGGTTGCATATCGACCATCAGCTGGCGCCGGGTGATTACCGTATTGCGCTGCAGCTTGTTGCCGAAGCGGCAGCAGAGGCTGTTGATGCTGCCGGTGTCCGTTTTCAGCTGACGATGCGCCAGTACGGCCGGGTTATACGCCAGCTGAACGGGCGGTTGCGCAACAATTCTGAGCGGCAGAATTCAGCAGAGGTTATCTGGCGTCTGAATGCGGTCGGGCACTGGAACAGTAACCTGCCGCTGGCACTCCTGCGCGAGCAGTTTCAGGGCGTCTGGCAGCTACAGAGTGCTGAACAGACCCGGGTTTATATAAGGCTTCAGGGCCAGAGCATGGATCTGCAGGTTTATGAAGACGGCGAATGCCAGTGGCTGGCGTTGCAGGATGCCGTTACCTTGCCCGGTGGTTTGCGCTGGCAGCAGGAGCAGTTGTGGCTGCATACCGCGTTTTTCAGTGATCTGTTGTATGGAGTAGTGGGTGAGGATGAATTTTTACCCATGCAGCAGGCTTCCTGGCCGGAAGGTGAGTGTGAGGGGATGTCGTTTTAAACAACACTGCTGTGCAGAGCACTTCACCTGGCTCCCACGCTCAGCGTGGTAGCCCTTGCGGGCACAGTTGCATTCCTACGCAGAGCGTAGGGAGGAGAAAGGAACGAGAAGAAAAAACACCGGCGTCACTTGGCTCCCACGCTCAGCGTGGTAGCCCTTGCTGGCACAGTTGCGTTCCCACGCAGAACGTAGGAACGAGAAAAAAACACCGGCGTCACCTGGCTCCCACGCTCTGCGTGGTAGCCCCTTGCTGGCACAGTTGCATTCCCACGCAGAGCGTAGGGAGGAGAAAGGAACGAGAAAGCATAAAAAACACCGCCATTGCGGTATTTTTTTTAGGTGTGCATTACTTTGCAGGCTTTCAGCCTCAGCTGATTTTACCAGTCACCCGCACCCGCTTACTGCCGGATTCAACCGGTGTTTTCTGCGCTTCGGCTTTTTCTTTCAGCTTATCGTCGATGATGTTTTTCAGCGCAATTAACAGCCCCATCGCCATAAAAGCACCGGGTGGCAGAATGGCGAATAAAAAGTCGGGATAGTCTTTTACCAGTTCAATTTTCCAGCTGGCGGCAGCCGGGCCGAACAGTAACTGCATATCGGAGAAAATCACGCCCTGACCGAGAATTTCGCGCATCGCGCCGAGAATAATCAGCACAATGGTAAAGCCCAGCGCCATGGTAAAACCATCAACCACCGACGGAATAATCGGGTTTTTACAGGCAAAGGCATCGGCACGGCCAAGAATCGCGCAGTTGGTAACGATCAGCGGAATAAAAATGCCCAGCACTTCGTACAGCTCGTAAGTGAATGCCTGCATCACCAGCTCTGCGACCGTGGTAAAGGAGGCAATAATCATCACAAAGGCAGGCAGGCGCACGGCATCGGGTACGTGGTTGCGGATTAATGACACAGAAAAATTCGAGCCTACCAGCACCATCATGGTCGCCAGACCCAGACCGAGGGCGTTCACCACTGAGCCGGTCACCGCCAGCAGCGGGCACAGGCCTAAAAGCTGCACCAGAGCCGGGTTGTTATGCCATAAGCCATCGAGGCTGATGTCGCGCAGGGATTTCGTTGCCATCATTATTCTCCGCTGCCTGAATGCTGGGGTTCGGTCAGGCGTTGTCCCAGCAGTTCGTTTTTATGTAATTCAAAAAATTTCAGCGCCAGTTTTACCGCTTTAACAACCGCTCTCGGGGTAATGGTCGCACCGGTAAACTGGTCAAAATCGCCACCGTCTTTTTTTACCGCCCAGCGTTCTGCTTTCGGGTTATTCAGGCTTTTATCGTTAAAGCCCAGTACCCAGTCGGATTTTTTACGGTCGATTTTATCGCCCAGTCCCGGTGTTTCTTTGTGCTCAATAACGCGCACACCGGCAATGCTGCCGTCGGCGTGTACGCCAACCAGTACCGCAATCTGGGTGGTGTAACCATCCGGAGCAACCACTGGCAAAATCACGGTGTTAACCTGGCCGTTGGTGCGCGCCAGATGAATCTGGGCATCGTCCGGTAAGGGGCCAAGCAACTGCTGATTAAAGCGTTTATCGACGGCGATGACATCGGTCAGCAGATCGTTGTCGTAGCTGCCGGCCGGCACAATTTCATTCAGCGCTTTGGCCTGAGCCATACGGATATTGTGCTCAATGCGCTCTTTGGTGCCGACCTGAGCCACCGCGATGGCTCCGGCGGTGACCATGGCAAACAGGCCGAGACCAATGGCATTGCGACGGATAGATTGCAGTAAATCGTTCATGGCCGCTCCTCAGCGTTGTTTTGGCGGCAGGCCGCGTTTGGCTTTGGCGTGACCATAGGTCCGCGGCTGGGTGTAGGCATCAATAAAGGGGGCTGCAAAGTTCATCAGCAGCACGGCAAAGGCCACGGCATCCGGATAAGCCCCCCAGGTGCGGATTACGTACAGCAGAATACCGATACCGGCACCGTAAATCAGTTTGCCACGTGGTGTGGTAGAGGCTGATACCGGGTCGGTGGCAATAAAGAAGGCACCCAGCATGGTGGCACCGCTGAGCAAATGTAACGACAGCGGAGTGTACATATCTTCATCCCAGCCCAGCATCAGCGAGCACAGGCTGAGCGATACCAGCATCGCCAGCGGAATATGCCAGCTGATAATGCGGCGCCAGATCAGCACCAGACCACCGGCGAGAAATGCCAGGTTGACCCATTCCCAGCCGCCGTTCAGCCAGCCGTTAAAGGTGGCTTCGCCCAGCACGCTGTCGGCGGTGCCTTTGGCAATCAGGTGTTTGTAAGCATCCAGCGGCGTAGCGCCACTGAAACCATCGGCCAGACTGGCGGAACCGGCAAAAATCACCTGCAGGGTGTCGGCAAAGCCCAGTGTCGCCTGACCGGACATCTGCGTTGAAAGCGCCCAGCTGGTGGTCATCTGTACCGGGAACGACACCAGCACCAGCGCATAACCGACCATCGCCGGATTAAACGGATTATTGCCCATGCCGCCGTACAGCTGCTTGGCAAAGACGATGGCAAAAGCGGTGGCAACCAGCGTAATCCAGAAGGGGGCAAAAGGCGGCAGGGCCAGACCAATCAGCACACCGGTTAACAGTGCGGTGTTGTCTTTCAGGAAAAACGCCAGCGGGCGCTTACGGATACTGAGAATGGCCGCTTCGCTCGCAACCGCGGTGGCACTGGCGAGCAGCACATTAATAAAGGTGCCCCAGCCAAACAGGGCGGTAATCACCGCCAGACCCGGCAGGGTGGCAAGAATCACCGTCGCCATCACCTTGCTGGTGCTGTTCGGGCCGTGGGTGTGGGGTGAAGATAAGGTCAGCAAACCCATGGTCAGGACGCCTCGTTCGATGTTGTGCCGGCCGGCGCAAGGGCGGCCAGCTCCTGTTGCAGTTGCAAAAGTTTATCCTGCTGTTTCTGTACGCCGAGGGTCAGGGCATCCACGGTGTCCAGCCCTTCGGCTTTGGCCATATCGAGACGCTCCTGCATTTTTGCCACCCGGTCTTGCTGGGCAAGGATCTTCTTGTTCAGCGCTTCAATATTGGCGGCCTGATCGGCGGCGCTATTGTCAGCAGTCTGAGCGCCTGTTGCCTGTGAAGTAGAACTTCCACCGACAGTTGCACCGGCCGCAGCGCCATCAGCGACAGACGCATCGTAAGCCGCTTTGGCTTCATTCACCCGTTCCTGCTGCTTATCAACGCCGGTCTGCAGCGCATCAACGGTATCGAGCCCCTGTTCTTTGGCTTCGGCCAGACGCTTGAGTGCGGTATCCAGTCGTGCCTGGGCGGTTTCCCATTTACGCTTTAAGCGCTCCGGCGAATTCGGGTCACCTTTGTCGGTGTCGGTCGCAGCAGCTGCGGGTGCGGCTTTGGCGGCTTTTTTCGCAGCTGCAAGCTGTTTGGCCAGGTCTTTGATTTTGTCCTGGGTCTTGTTCAGCGCGCTTTCAAATAACGGCACTTTGTCGGCCATGCTTTCATCGGCACGGGCGGCTTCGAGTTTTTCTTTGGTTTTCGCCAGTGCGCTTTGTGCGGCATCGAACTGCTTCTGCAGTTTTTCCAGCTCGGCGTTGCCGTCAGCTGCATTTGTAGCGGCCGCGCTGTTTGGAGCTGCTGCGCTGTCTGCGGCGACGGCAGGCTTGGCGGCCTGAGCTTTAGCCGCTGCTTCAGCACGGGCTTTGCGCTTGGCTTCTTTCTCTGCGACTTCGCGTTCCTGACGGGCCAGACGCTCTTCAAAGCGCAGGCGCGCGCGTTCGGCCTTGGCCTGGGCGGCACGCTCTTCGCGGATCGCGCCTTTGGCGTAGCGGTAATACTGCACCAGCGGAATATGGCTCGGGCACACGTAAGAGCAGGCGCCGCATTCGATGCAGTCAAAAATATTGTGCTGTTCGGCTTTGTCGAACTCCTGACTCTTGCTGAACCAGTACAGCTGTTGAGGAAGCAGGTCCGCCGGACAGGCATCGGCGCACATGCCACAGCGGATACAGGCCATGGCGATATCGTTGGGCGGTAATTCTTTTTCGGTCGGTGCCAGCAGACAGTTGCTGGTTTTGGTGATCGGCAGATCCAGACCGGGCAGGGCAAAGCCCATCATCGGCCCACCCATAATCACGCGTTCGCGCTTTTGTGGCTGGTAGCCGGCCAGTTGCAGCAGGTGGCTGACCGGGGTGCCGATTAAGACTTCCCAGTTGCCGGGCTGCTGCATCGTATCGCCGGTTAAAGTGGTGATGCGCGAAATCAGTGGTTCGCCAAAGGCGACGGCGCGGTAAATGGCGGCCGCGGTACCGACGTTCTGACACACCAGACCGAGGTCGGCAGGAATGCCACCGGCCGGAACTTCTTCGCCGGTTAAAATTTTAATCAGCTGTTTTTCACCACCGGACGGGTATTTGGTGGGAATGGTCACCACGTCGATATGATGTTCTTCGCCCAGCTCAATCAGCGCGCTGTTCAGGGCGGCAATGGCTTGCGGTTTGTTGTCTTCAACGCCAATCATGCAGCCTTTGGCGCCAAGAATATGCAGCAGAATCTGTGCGCCCTGAATGACTTCAGCCGCGCGTTCGCGCATCAGCATGTCATCGGCGGTGATGTAAGGCTCACACTCGGCGCCGTTCAGAATCAGGGTGTGAATCTCGCGCTGGCCGGTGCTCAGTTTAACGGCGGTGGGGAAACCGGCGCCGCCCATACCGGCAATACCGCACTGGCGGATATGCTCGGTCAGCTGACGCGGGCTGATATCGCTCAGATGCTCAAGGCCCAGTTGCTGATACAGGCTCTGGTGTTCAGTCCAGCGCTCGTCACCATCGGGAATAATCACAATGCAGTCTTCCTGCAGGCCGGAAGCGTGCGGCACGGCGCGCGGTTCAACGGCGGCGACGGTGCCTGAGGTCGGCGCGTGCAGCGGCACCGAGACAAAACCATCGGCGGCGGCAATCAGCTGGCCTTTTAATACCAGGTCGCCGGCTTTCACAAGAGGCTTGGCGGCGGCACCGATATGCTGGTGCAGCGGCAGTACCAGCTCGGCTGGCAGGCTGGCCTGTTGTATTGGCGTGGCGGTGGACTGGGCTTTGTTTTCTGCCGGATGAATACCGCCATCAAAATTGTGCAGGCGAATCAGGTTGGTCATGCGGCGTCTCCGGCCAGGTGGTGATGACGGTCGGTGGCAATCAGTTCAACGCCTGAGGTCGGGGCCTGCCAGTACCAGTTGGATTTATCGACGCTGACCGGAATCATATCGATGCAGTCGACCGGGCAGGGCTCCACACACAGGTCACAGCCGGTGCATTCATCGGCGATGACGGTATGCATCTGCTTGGCGGCGCCGAGAATGGCATCGACCGGGCAGGCCTGAATGCACTTGGTGCAGCCAATGCACTCGTCTTCACGGATAAAGGCAACGGTGGGCACGGCTTTTTCGGCGCCGTGTTCGGCGTCCAGCGGCTCAGGTTCTACGCCGAGCAGGTCGGCCAGAGTTTGGATGGTGCCTTCGCCGCCGGGCGGACATTTGTTGATTTTTTCACCACCGGCAATGGCTTCGGCGTAAGGCTTACAGCCCGGATAGCCGCACTGACCACACTGGGTCTGCGGCAGCAGGTTGTTGATCTGATCGACAATCGGGTTGCCTTCTACTTTAAAGCGGATGGCGGCAAAACCCAGAACGGCACCAAAAATAACCGCCAGAACGGCCAGCAGGCCGACCGCAATAACAATGGTCCAGAGTGCAGCTGACATGAAAACTCCTAAATACTGACCAGACCGGTAAAGCCTAAGAACGCCAGCGACATTAATCCGGCAGTGAGCATAGCGATGGCCGAGCCCTGAAAAGGCTTGGGTACGTCGGCGACCGCCACACGTTCACGCAGGGCGGCGAACAGTACCATCACCAGCGAGAAACCCACGGCGGCACCAAAGCCATAAAGAATGGATTCGACCAGGCTGTTGTCGCGCTTGATATTCAGCAGGGCTACACCCAGTACCGCGCAGTTGGTGGTGATCAGCGGTAAGAAGATACCCAGCACGCGGTACAGCAGCGGGCTGGTTTTGCGGATGGCCATCTCGGTAAAGCCCACCACCACGGCAATCACCATGATAAAACTGATGGTTTTCAGATAGGCCAGATCCAGCGGAATCAGCAAGTAGGTGTACACCAGATAGCTGCACACCGACGCCAGCGTCAGCACGAAGGTGGTAGCCGCGCCCATGCCGATGGCGGTTTCCAGCTTGTTGGATACACCCATAAAAGGGCAGAGACCGAGGAATTGCACCAGCACGAAGTTGTTGACCAGAATGGTGCTTACCAGAATCAGCAGATAGTCAGTCATCAATGGCTCCGCAGCACATGTGTACCGTCGATATTAAAAAATGGGCGCGCATTATCCCAAAACTGTGTTATTTCGGACAAGAAGGTTTTTTTCGATTCTAAGCACCGTTTGGAATAAGCTTAGTGGTTGTTACGTCTATGGCTTGTAACGGCCGCCTTATTGGCATGCCAGCAGGGGATGATAGCGGTCTGCAGAGAGACGGTACTGATGCGGGTCAAGGATATAACCGGATGGTTATTTTGAGGCAGAAGGCAGGAGCGGATCTTATCCGCGATAAAATCAGGAAACTCAACTCACCCGGCAAGCACTCTGTGGGAGTGGCTTTCAGCCGCGATATCTGCAATGGAGGTTGTATTCGACTATCCGCGACCCCGCATACTAAATCAGGTGGAATTTACAGGAGCGGATCTTATCCGCGACAAAACCAGAAGACTCATCTCACCCGGCAAGCACAGTGTGGGAGTGGCTTTCAGCCGCGATATCTGCAATGGATGTTGTATTCGACTGCCTGCAACCCCGCATATTAAATCAGGTGACGTTCGTAGGAGCGGATCTTATCCGCGACAAAATCAGAAGATTCAATTTACCTGGCAAGCACAGTGTGGGAGCGGCTTTCAGCCGCGATATTTGCACGCTTTGCATTCGTGCTTGCCCGTTTTGCCAGAGGGTAGTAACGTAAATGCCAAATGAATCAATAGATTGCGCTTCGGTTTACAAGCTGGAGTGTAAAGTTGGCTGCACAGAAAGCTGGAATTAACAGGCGTGCGCGTTTTTCTGGAAGGGATTTTTGAGTTATGGACGATTTCTCAGCTTGGTCAATAAGTTATGCGGGGTTTCTCGAAGGAGTTGCCCGGAATGAATGCGCACGCGCACTAATAAGCTGTTAAATTTCACCAAGATGAAAGAAATATACCTTGAGCAAGCAAAGGATGAAGATTTAGCCAAGCTAGTTGGGAAGAAGATCTCTTGTATCAAAACAGATGGTAATAACTCTTCTTTAACCGATGAAGGTCTAAAATTCATTCCTGAAATAATCGGGCTAAGTGAACTTGATCTTGAATGGGCAACACAAATAACTGATAAAGGCATTGAGGCTCTGGCAGATGCTACATCGCTCACCTATATAGATTTGTCCTTTTGTAGCAATATCTCAGAGGGTGCAATATCTAAAATTAAGGCAGCAATCAGTGGAATTACAATCGAGCGCTAAAAATTTAACAAGACCAGCCAGAGGGGCCAAAAACCAGAGCGAAGCGACGGTTTTTGGCCCCTCTGGCTGCGTTATGTGTAAGTGAGTATGAGCATGGAGTGGTCTCAAATCGAAATATTCAAAGGTATTGATCTCAATGATTCATTTGTTCTGAATTGGCATCACGAGAATGATCATTTGTCTTTCGAGTTAGAGGCAAGCATCTGGCCCGAGTCAGAGCATTACACTGCCTCCAAGAACTATGAGTATACATGTTACCGGAAAGCGACTCTTGAATTTGTGGGCGTAAAGAATATAAGTGGCTTAAAATCAAAAGAGTCCGTCCAGTCAACCACAGATCCAGATGGCTCTATTGACTACGGAAACATTGATGACCTTAAGGAGCTAGGTGATTCATTTCTTGTAGTAGGTGATTTTGGATCGGTCTCAATCCAAGGCGGAGAGCTCCGATTTGAAATCCACACATAAAATGAATTAGTTTATGAACGCTACTGCGGGGCTGGGGTAGTTGAAATTCGTTCGTTCCTCGCTATGTTTCGCCGCTCCACAACAAAGCATCATAGTTCTTAGAATATACAAGGACGCCTGTGCTGATAATGCGCCTGATCTCCGTTATGCAGTCTGCAACAGAGTCTGTAGTGGTGGCCTTTATGGTGAGAGTGCATATATGCAGAAATATGTTGTTTTTACATGCGTCAGATGTAAGAAATCACTTGGAAAGTTGACGCCAAAAGGAATCTTTCAGATTTTGGATAGTAGGGGGATGGTCTACAAATGTTGCAACTGCGGACGTAGATATCAGACGACTGCATTCGCCTTTTTTATTCATCTGGCTGTCGCTGGTAGTCTTTTGATTTCAGGATTGATTTTTTCGGGATATTGTTCGGGGTCTTTGTATATATCATTGCTGGTATTTGCATTGTTCTTGATTTACTACGCTGCTTTTATGCCTTTGAAGCCTGTTGTATTAAAAATGAACAATGATATTAAGTGAGTCGCCTGCGCATTGTAAGCTTTTCAGATGAAGTTAAGACTGTGTGTGGATGAGTGTTGACGTGGGTAGCTTATGTCATATGCCGGGTTTGAACTATATTTCGAGAGTCCGGGTAGTGTGGAACGATGCAGTAAATAAATAGGCCCCCATCTTGGTGGTTGCTTATCTGAAATGAGTAATCAGACCTTTTGAATAAGATTGTTAAGGAACGAGAATGCCGATAAATATAGATGTCTTGTTGTCTATTTTGGTTGGTGGATTATATGGTTCTATATTCTCTTTTGTGCTTGTCCCACTGTATTCTTGGGCGCTAAGCAAGAAGGATAGTATTCGAATTTCAGTTATCTTGTTTGTTTCATTTTTGGGGCCATTGTTTATGATTTTACACAAGAAAACAGTTATTTTTTGGTCTGGAAGAAACTGAGAATTTTAGCGGATTGGTGTTTGCGATTGTATGTATTTTGGTTTTTATTATATATGGGATGAAACTGAAAATATTTTCCCGAAAACCGGGAAAATATTAAATTATCTAAGGGGTACCTATGATGTATTCAGTGTTTGCCTCGGTTTGCTGAAAAGTTCAGGTCAAGATGCCAATTTAAAGGATGCTGTGGGAGTTGTACTGTCTGCTGCTGTCGGGACTTATCTAGATGGTGGTAGCTATGTCGATGCTGCAAAAGCTGCTTCAATATCATTTCTCGCGAATACTTTCGGAGGGAAGGTAGGTACGAATATTCAGCGGAGAATTGGTCAAGGGATTGATGCCCCTGCAAAGATTCTACATGAGGTTGCGTCATCATTGTCGGCAGCACAGAAAGTACTCTTAGCGCAAATTCTGTCCTCTGCTTTAAATATCACTGTAGAAGAAGCTGAGAGAATATTGAATGAGGTTTTGAATGGCTGTTAATAAAAAAGTGGTTGTATTTCATTGTGCTCGATGTGGTAGTTCAATGAAACGTTTATACCTGACTAATGCATTTGGTGCGCTTGGGTACATAGGTGGACGTTTCAAATGTCCTTGCTGCGGACTGCTGTATTCGTCGTCTGGTTGGGTGGGTGGGGTTTACAGCTTGGTTTTTTATTTGTTAGCAGCTTTTTGCTTTTTAGGTATTGCCTTTTTCGGGGGGGATGAAAAATTTGATCTTTTAGGTGTGGGAATATTTCTTTCAATGACTCTTATGTTTTTATATATGTATGGAGCGTTTCGGCCTTTAACTCCTGTTTTGCATAAATTTAAATCACCAAATGGTCGGGATTAACAGGAGTCTGCTTGCTGGTGCATCTCTGAATAATCAGTGCTCACTTCGGTTTGCTTTATGTGTTCAGATAAAAACGCTATGCTTAAGGTATAAAAGGTTGCGTTAAATAGTGTCAATAAAGTTGTTTTTCAGGAAGTCCGGCAAGGCGTCGACTCAATACCAATGGTATAAATTATGAAGGAGTCATGATCTATATAGAATACAATGGTTGTTGATTATAATGAGGGCGTGTGTATGCAGAAATATGTTGTTTTTACATGTGTCAGATGTAAGAAATCACTTGGAAAGTTGACGCCAAAAGGAATCTTTCATATTTTGGATAGTAGGGGGATGGTCTACAAATGTTGCAACTGCGGACGTAGATATCAGACGACTGCATTCACCTTTTTTATTCATCTGGCTGTCGCTGGTAGTCTTTTGATTTCAGGATTGATTTTTTCGGGATATTGTTCGGGGTCTTTGTATATATCATTGCTGGTATTTGCATTATTCTTGATTTACTACGCTGCTTTTATGCCGTTGAAGCCTGTTGTATTAAAAATGAACAATATTATTAAGTAAGTCGCCTGCGCATTGTAAGCTTTTCAGATGAAGTCAGGAGTGTGTGGTGGATGAGTGCTTAAGTAGGGGGCTGATGTCATATACCGGGTTTGAGCTATATTTCGAGTTGCCGAGTAGAGTGAAACGACGCTATCTTGAACAAACAGGTCAGTCTGGTTTTGATTTGGCAGAGTCTATAGGTGGGAAGAAAACTCGCAGTCCGCAGCTTCCTAAAACGGTACCATTTTGTGATTGAGAATAAAGTGCTTAGAGTTGTATGTCGTTCAGTTCTGATTATTGCGGCTCTTTGGCTGGTTTACGTTGTGTGGAAAGCTATTGTGTCATCGCCTTATTACCATCTCTTTGAACGGCGCTTTGATGGTGGTGAACATTATAATCTGAAAACTGATTGCAGTGGCTTTGGTGTTTTTAATCATTTGGTCTCCACGGATAATGATCAATTTCTGATTTCGTATGTCTCAAATGAACATTTGAGATGGTTTTCGTTAGTGAAGCGAGACTCCATTGATGATGAGGTGATTTACATTCAGCCAGAAAAGTATCCGGATTTTTTATTAATTGAGAGAGCGGGGTTTGATTCTGGTATGTTGGTTTTTCTTTATTCTCAAAAGTATGGGGTTTTAATTGGTGTGGATAAATACCAGCTGGAAGATGATTTTTTCCAGAACTTTATGCGAAGTTACGGTTGCTGTTTGAAGGAAAGTTTCAAGTAAGGTTCGGTGATGGATTGAAAAGGTAGCTGAACTAAAATGTGTCCAATAAACTGAAGTGGGTGGTGTGTGAAACGTACTGTTTTTAACCGGATTTTAGTTCTGGCTATGCTGATATACAGTGTTTTTGTGTTCTTGCCATATTTTTATGGTTCGTTGTATTCTGAGGAAGAGCTGAACTTTCTGTTTTACATGCCAGTCAAGCCATTGTTTGAAATCCCTTACTGGTTTGGCTGGATCATATATGCGCTGTCGATGTTTTGTTATCTGAGTATCTACTTTGGCTATACAATAGTTCGGTATCTGTATGTCGCGGTTCTGTTTTTTAATGTGCTGTTTAGTATTCTGTCTGGAGTGGCGGCGTACACAGGGTTTGAAATCTCTGTAATCGTAATTCTCTCAACGATTGATGGCATTGTTCTGAGTTTTTTGTTTTTGAATAAACAAAATTCTGGTTGATTACTTGGCTGCGTGAGGGCCTTGTTGGTTATCGTGTTACTTGATTTCGTACTGGCCGTTGTTTTGTGCTGCTGTTGACACGTGTCAGCTGGATTGCAGAATAACAGCAGGAATACAGCCATCTCATCCGGAGGATGGGCGTTAATCCGGCAATCCCTGCACTGATCAGGTGCCTGATTACCGTTATGCAGTCTGTAGCAGAGCCTGCAACGGGAGCCTGATTGCGCCTGCTGTTCAAAATATAACCACCAGAGCATCCGACACTGCGGACACTGACATATCCTGAATGAGGAAAGCTTGCACCGGCGGGAAATGTTGGCACACTCTGCTGTCATATCAGTCTGCCTCTGAGGTGGTTGGGCAGGCAAACACAATAATAAATCTCTGCATCGGACTGGCGTTGTGCCAGCTGCTCTCAGGTCGCCTTCGTAGTAAAAGGGGGCCGCAGTGAGGGGCTGACTGCCGGAGTTGTAATGGATAGCTGCTGATGAACACTGTTGTTTTGGGGAAGATGCGCTGCGGCGGGTTTACTGGTCGTCTGCAGACTGGTTTGAAAAAGTCTGGCTGGCTGAAGGCTGTAAGCGCAGTTACCGGGCGCTTTGGCGGCGCAGGGCTATGGCTGGCAGGCACGCTGTTGCTTGTGGGGTGCAGCGATCAGGCCTGGAATAATCCGCATCCGGAATCCGAAGCCAGTGCCAATATTCTCTATTCCAGTTTTTCAGAACGTCCCAAATTCCTTGATCCGGCCCGCTCTTACAGTGCCGATGAATCACGCTTTATTGACCAGATTTACGAGCCGCCTCTGGCTTACGACTACCTTAAACGTCCTTACGAGCTGATCCCCAATACCCTGACGGCGATGCCGGATATCCGTTACAGCGATGCCGATGGCAATGAGGTGGATGCCAACAGCGAAAACATTGCCTTTTCTACCTACCATTTTCAGTTACAACCCGGAATTCGCTATCAGCCGCATCCGGCCTTTGCCCTGAATGAAAACGGTGAATCACGCTATCTGTTTGCCTCGGCCGCCGAATCAGAGCAATACCGCAGTCTCGACGATTTTACTGAGCAGGGCAGCCGTGAACTGGTGGCCGAAGATTATGTGTATCAGGTTAAACGCCTGGCCGACCCTAAACTGCTGTCGCCGGTACGTGCACTGCTCAGCGATTATATTGTCGGCATGACAGAGTTCAGCCAGATTGCGAGTGATACGCGTAAAGCACTGGAAGAAAAAGCAGGCAAGCAGGCCTGGCTGGATTTACGCGAGCTCAGTATGGCCGGTGTTGAAGCCCAGAGCCGTTACGATTTTACCATCCGCTTAAAAGGCAAATATCCGCAGTTTAAATACTGGCTGGCCTTTCACTTTTTTGCTCCCATCCCCTGGGAGGTCGATCGTTTTTACCATCAGCCTGGGCTGGCCGACCGTAATATTGTGCTGAACTGGCACCCGGTGGGCACCGGTCCATTTATGATGACGCGCAATAATCCCAACGAAGTCATTATTCTGGAAAAGAACCCGAATTACCGCGCCGATTATTATCCTGCTGAAGGTTCGCCTGAGGATGTTGCAGCCGGTTTACTGGATGACGCCGGAAAGCAATTGCCATTACTGGATAAAGTGGTTTACCGGTTGGAAAAAGAAGCCATTCCGCTGTGGACCAAGTTTATGCAGGGCTATTACGACCGCTCTGGTATTGCCAGTGACAGTTTTGATCAGGCGATCCGCGTCAGCAGCGATGGCATTGGCCTGAGCCCGGAAATGACGGCCAAAGGCGTAACGCTGGAAAAAGAAGTGGTGCTGGGCAGTTATTATCTTGCCTTTAATATGCTCGACCCAGTTGTCGGCGATAAAGGGGATGCCAAAAGCCGCGAACGTGCACGCAAGCTGCGTCAGGCAATCGCCATTGTTTACGATCAGCAGGAAATGATTTCGATTTTTGCCAACGGCCGTGGCGAAGTCGCGATGAGCCCGATACCGCCGGGTATTTTCGGTTATCAGAGTGGCGAAGAGGGCATTAACCCTTATGTGTTTGACTGGGTGGATGGCAAGCCACAGCGTAAATCGCTGGAAGAGGCCAAACGGTTATTGGCCGAAGCCGGTTACCCGGGCGGCCGCCATGCCAAAACCGGTGAGCCGCTGGTGCTGAATCTGGATACCCCGACCGGTGGCAGTGGCGGCAGCGCCATGCAGAACTGGATGATCAAACAATTTAAAAAGCTGAATATTCAGCTCAATATCCGTGGTACAGACTACAACCGCTTTAAAGAAAAAATGCAGACCGGTAATGCCCAGTTATTCCAGTGGGGCTGGCTGGCCGATTATCCGGATGCCGAAAACTTCCTGTTTTTACAGTACGGTAATAACGGTCAGGTGATCAGCGGTGGCAGTGGGGTAAATTCCACTAATTACAATAATGCCGAATACAACCGTTTATTCGACCAGATGCAGCTGATGGAAGACTCACCGCAGCGCATGGAGATTATCCGCCGTATGATTGCCATTCTGCAGCGCGATGCGGTGTGGGCATCCGGCTGGCATCCGCATTCCTATGTGCTGAATAATCATTGGGTACGTAATGTTAAGGCCCACGGCATCAGTAAAAGTGTGGTGAAGTATTTTGCCGTGGATACTGAACAACGCAGCCAGGCACAGGCGGCCTGGAATGCTCCGGTGTTATGGCCCATTTTTGTCGTCGTTGGAATTCTGCTGATTGCGTTGCTGCCGGGTTATCGTGGCTTCCGCCGTCGCCAGCAGCGTCGTATTCAAACGGCGCTGACAAATACTACACCTGCAGAAAAGGAGGGCTGACATGCTGGCTTATATTATCCGTCGTTTAGCCTACGCCCTGCCGATTCTTCTCGGTGTAAACCTGCTGACCTTTGCCCTGTTTTTTATGGTGAATACACCGGATCAGATGGCACGGGTGCAGCTGGGTGATAAACATGTCTCAGAAGAAGCCATAGAACAATGGAAAGCCCAGCGCGGTTATGACAAACCCTTATTTATCAACACCGCTGAAAACAGCGAAGGGCTGCTGACCGATACCATCTTTTTTGAAAAATCAGCGCGGCTTTTTGTGTTTGATTTTGGTAAATCCGATGAAGGCCGGGTAATTGGTGCCGATATCAGTGAAAGGATGTGGCCGAGTCTGGCGGTTGCCTTGCCGACCTTTATTATCGGCATCAGCGTCAATATTGTATTCGCGCTGTTTGTGGTGATGTTCCGCGCCAGTGCGTTTGATACCGCTGCGATGGTGCTGTGCGTGGTGCTGTTGTCGATATCCGGGGTGTTTTATATTCTGGGCGGGCAGTATTTCTTTGCCAAACTCTGGCATCTGGTGCCGATTTCCGGCTATCTGGCCGGCACCGATGCTATTCGTTTTCTGATCTTGCCGGTGATTATCGGCGTGGTCGCCGGTATCGGTGGTGGTACGCGGTTGTACCGCACGTTATTTCTGGAAGAAGCCAATAAAGATTATGTGCGCACTGCGCGCGCCAAAGGGGTGTCGGAAACAGCGGTATTGTTCCGTCATATTCTGCCTAACGGCCTGATTCCGATTCTGACCAGTGTGGTCGTGGTGATCCCATCGTTATTTATGGGCAGCCTGCTGATTGAATCTTTCTTTGGCATTCCCGGCCTTGGCAGTTACACCCTGGACGCCATTCAGGCGCAGGATTTTGCCATCGTGCGCAGCATGGTGTTTCTTGGTTCCGTACTCTATATCCTCGGTCTGATTCTGACGGATATTTCTTACACCCTGGTCGATCCACGGGTAAGGCTGTCCTGATATGAATGAATTGATGTCTGTTATGAATGAATTACTGAGCATTAAGCCTGTCGTGTTGTGGAGCGATGTGCTTATTTATATTCTGGTGGCCAGTCTCGGACTGTTTTTTTACCAGTTAAGTAAAAACCCGCTGGCGCGTCAGCGCTGGCGTACGGTGTTTCACTCCCGTGCCGGTGTCGCATCTTTTATTGTCATTCTGTTTTATTTGCTGATTGCTCTGCTGGATTCCCTGCATTACCGCGCACCTCTGGAAAAAACCGAAGGCAGCGATGAAGTACATTACAGTCAGGAAGTGCACAGCGTTCTGGATGTAGTGCTGACTGAGCTGCGCAATAAAGACGAAAAAACCTATTCGGCACCGTTCGCGATTTATTCTTTTGCCAAAGAAAATATGCAAACCGACGACGGTGTGGTTTACCGCGATTTTCCGCGCTTAGCGAATGCCGGGCAGCATCTTGCCGATGAGGCTGATCATGGCAAGGATGTGTTTGTCCGCTCGATGAAGGCATTACTGGTGGCGGCCTTTATCAGTGCGGTGATTATCGGTTTGCATATCGCCTGGCGTCAGCGTCAACAGCGTCAGCAGTGTAGCAGGGGGCTGACCACTCAGCAGACATTGCCCTGGGGAACTATTTATCTGACGCAGTCTTTATTGGTGCTGGCCTGTTGCTGGGTGCTGGAGCTGAGTAAGGTGTATCACATTCTGGGCACCGATAAGGTCGGACAGGATGTTCTCTACTGGAGTATTAAAGCCATCCGCACCGGGGTGTTAATCGGTACCCTGGCAACCCTGCTGACGCTGCCGCTGGCGATTGTGCTGGGTATCAGTGCCGGTTATTTCAAAGGCTGGGTTGATGACGTGGTGCAGTATATTTACACCACATTAAGTTCTATTCCGGGCATTCTGTTAATTGCCGCATCGGTGCTGCTGATTGATGTGTATATCGAGACTCATCCGGAGCAATTTAATCTGGTGGCTGTGCGGGCCGATTTTAAATTCCTGGCGCTGTGTTTTATTTTAGGTATGACCAGCTGGACCGGCCTGTGCCGCTTATTGCGCGCGGAAACGTTAAAAGTCAGCCAGCTCGATTATGTGCAGGCAGCTCATGCCTTCGGTGTTGGCCATAACCGTATTATTTACCGCCATATTCTGCCCAATATTACCCATATTATTCTGATTGCTCTGGTGCTGGATTTCAGCGTCTTTGTGTTGGCCGAGGCTGTGTTGTCTTATATCGGCGTCGGTGTTGATCCGTCGATGGCAAGTTGGGGCAATATGATTAATGAAGCACGTTCTGAGTTATCCCGTGATCCGCTGGTGTGGTGGTCGGTTGCGGCGGCCTTTGTGCTGATGTTTGTGCTGGTGCTGGCGGCGAATTTATTCTCCGACCGCGTCCGTGATGCCTTCGATCCACGGTCGGCCTGAGGAGAAAGTGATGGAATTATTACAGGTCGAAAATCTCAGCATCGAATTATTACCGGGCAAATATCAGCAGGCGGGGCGTTTGCTGGTTAAACCGGTGAGTTTCAGTATTCGCGCCGGAGAAATTCTGGCTCTGGTAGGCGAAAGTGGCTCGGGTAAATCGCTGACGTCACTGGCGTTAATGCGCCTGCTGCCGGAAGCGCTGGCCATCCGCAGTGGCCGGGTGCAACTGGCCGGAACCGATGTGTTTGATCTGACCGAAGCGCAGATGAACTCGGTACGCGGACGCATGGCGGCGATGGTATTTCAGGAGCCGCAAAGCTCGTTGAATCCGGTGCAGACTATTGAACAGCAGATTGGCGAAGTGCTGCGTCTGCATAAAGGCTTGAGCGGTGCCGCGCTGCGCGAAAAAATCATCAGTCTGCTGCACGAGGTGGGCATTAACGATGCTGAGCAGCGTTTAGGCTGGTATCCGCATCAGCTGTCCGGCGGGCAGAAGCAGCGGGTGGTGATCGCCATTGCGCTGGCCTGCGAGCCGCAATTACTGATTGCCGACGAACCGACCACCGCACTGGATGTCACCATCCAGAAACAGATTCTGGAATTACTTAACGAATTACGCCGCAAACGCCAGCTGGCGGTGCTGTTAATTACCCATGATATGGGCGTGGTGGCACAGATGGCCGATCGTGTGGCGGTGATGCGCTATGGCGAAATTGTTGAACAGGCCGCTGCCCGCGAATTTTTTGCCGCGCCAAAACATGAATACAGCCGTGCGCTGATTCACTCATTACCCGATCGCCGCCATTTTCTGTCTGCTCCGGCGCAAAGTGAGCCTTTGCTGCAGTTAAAGGATGTGCGTGTCTGGTTTGCCCAGCGTAAAGGTATTTTGCAGCGGGTGGTTGGCCATACCAAAGCGGTGGATGGCATCAGCCTGAGTATTGGCCGTGGTGAAACGCTGGCTTTGGTGGGCGAGAGTGGTTCGGGTAAATCGACCGCCGGGCGCGCTATTTTGAGTCTGGAACCGCTGGCCGGTGGTGAGCTGTATTTTGCCGGTGAGCGTATTGATCAGCTCAGCCAGCGTCAGTTTTTACCGTTGCGTAAACGCATTCAGGTGATTTTTCAGGACCCGTTTTCGTCGATGAATCCGCGTATGAATGTGCGCGATATTCTGGCCGAAGGCATGATCGCTTTAAAGGTTGAGCCGGATGCGGAAAAACGCGAACAACGCCTGCAGGCATTGCTGCAGCGGGTCGGGCTGGAAGTCGCGCACCTTGATCGTTTTCCCCATGAGTTTTCCGGCGGTCAGCGCCAGCGTCTGGCCATTGCCCGTGCCATTGCGGTGGAGCCTGAGCTGATTATCTGTGATGAACCAACCAGCGCACTGGATGTTTCTATTCGTGGTCAGGTGTTGCAGCTGTTGCAGGAATTGCAGCAGGAAATGGGCTTGTCGTATCTGTTTATTACCCACGATCTGTCGATTATTCCGCATCTGGCGCACCGCGTGGCGGTGATGAAAGACGGCGTCATCGTTGAGCAGGGCGATACCGAGCAGATCATGACCGCCCCACAGCACGACTACACCCGCAGCCTGCTGGCTTCGGTGCCGGTCAGCCCGGTTTAGTGGTGCCAACGCAGTATTGAATAACCCGACACTCTGGCGGTGGTAATTCTGCCGCCGGGGCGTAAAATCCTGCCATTCTTTGTTGTCGCCCTTTTGTGCAGGAGTGTCTTGTGTCACAGATTTCCCGTTCTCAGGTTGAGGCCGCTCTGGCCGGTTATACCGATCCTTATCTGGAATCCGATCTGCTCAGCGCCGGTTGCGTGCGTGATATCCGTATCGATGGCGGCCGGGTTGAGGTGGATATTCATCTTGATTACCCGTCTGAATTTCTCAAAGGCGGCATCGCGCAGATGCTGCAAACGGCGCTGGAAAATATCGATGGCTGCAGCGCTGCGGCGGTGAACATCAGCTGGTCGGTGGCGGAAAACAAAAGCCAGAACAGCGTTGAAGCCATTACTCAGGTAAAAAATATTGTTGCGGTGGCGTCCGGTAAAGGCGGTGTGGGTAAATCCACTACCGCGGTTAATCTGGCCATTGCACTGGCCAAAGACGGCGCCAAAGTCGGCCTGCTGGATGCCGATATTTACGGCCCGAGTCAGGGCATTATGCTGGGGGTCGAGGACGGCACCCGCCCGGAAACCATCGACAACAAATGGTTCGTGCCTGTTGAAGCTCATGGCCTGAAAAGTATGTCGATGGCCTATCTGGTGACCGAAAGCACACCGATGGTTTGGCGCGGGCCGATGGTCGCCGGAGCGCTGATGCAGATTCTGACCCAGACCCAGTGGGGCGAGCTGGATTATCTGATTATTGATATGCCGCCGGGCACCGGTGATATTCAGCTGACCCTGAGCCAGAAATTCCCGGTATCCGGTGCAGTGATTGTTACCACGCCGCAGGATATTGCCCTGGCTGACGCCAAAAAAGGCGTGGAAATGTTCCGCAAAGTGAATATTCCGGTGCTGGGCATGATTGAAAATATGAGCATGCATATCTGTTCGCAGTGTGGTCATGCGGAACATATTTTTGGTGAAGACGGTGCCGAGCGTCTGGCGGAAACCTACAACACCACGGTGCTGGGTTCGCTGCCGTTATCAAAGTACATCCGTGAGCAGTCCGATGCCGGTACGCCGGTGGTGGCTGCGGATGATTGCTCGGAAGTCTCTATGATGTACCGCCATGCTTCACGCCGTCTGGCGGTGGCACTGGCGCGTCAGGCCGCTGCGGCGCAGGCGATGCCATCTATTGAGATTGCTGACGAGTGATTGCAGGCGGGTAGCTTTCTGACGAGCAGGCTGCTTGCTTAAGAGCCTGGCTTCCGCAGTCAGGCTTCTGGGTCCGGCTCTCGGGCCCGGCTTACAGTGTCTGGTGTTAAGAATGATCATTCATATGCTATGTTTGGTCATTTACCTGTCAGTAAAGCCGGGTAAACTGGTTCGCCATAAAGCAATACAGGATGCCGGCTTGTCCGGCAGCCGATGATAATAACCTGTGCCAACACAACCGATTTGTGAGAAAGCAACCATGAGCAAGTACTCCCATATTCTGCAGCCACTGGATCTTGGCTTCACCACTCTGAAAAACCGCGTGATGATGGGCTCCATGCACACCGGCCTGGAAGATCGTCCGTGGCACTTTGGTGAGCTGGCAGAATATTTTGCCGAGCGTGCCCGTGGTGGTGTTGGCCTGCTGGTAACCGGTGGTTTCTCACCGAACCGTGCCGGTGACCTGTTGCCGTTTGGCTCCAAAATGATGAGCAGCTGGCAGGTGCCTTTCCACAAAAAAGTTACCAATGCCGTACATGAAAACGGTTCCAAAATTCTGCTGCAGATTCTGCACGCCGGCCGTTACGGTTACACCCCGCTGAACGTTGCGCCTTCTGCGATTAAATCGCCGATTACACCGTTCAAACCAAAAGAGCTGACCAGCAAACAGATTTATAAAACCATCGACCAGTATGCCCGTGCCGCCAAGCTGGCACAGAAAGCCGGTTACGACGGTGTTGAGGTGATGGGGTCTGAAGGTTATTTCATCACCCAGATGATCAACAAGCGCACCAACCAGCGCAGCGACGAGTGGGGCGGTTCTTACGAAAACCGTATCCGTTTCCCGCTGGAAGTCATCCGCAAAATGCGTGCGACTGTAGGCGAAGAATTCATCATCATGTTCCGTCTGTCGATGCTGGATCTGGTGGAAGAAGCGTCCGATATGGAAGAAGTTATCCATCTGGCGAAAGAGCTGGAAAAAGCCGGTGTCACCATCATTAACACCGGTATCGGCTGGCACGAAGCCCGTGTTCCGACCATCGTGACCTCTGTTCCGCGTGCAGCGTTCGCCGATGTGACCGCCAAGGTAAAAGCGCAGGTGAATATTCCGGTGGTCGCTTCTAACCGTATTAATATGCCGGAAACCGCCGAAGATATTATCGCCAACGGCAAAGCCGATATGGTGTCGATGGCGCGTCCGTTACTGGCCGACCCGTACTGGGTGAAAAAGGTTGAAGAAGACCGCGCTGACGAAATCAATACCTGTATCGCCTGTAACCAGGCTTGTCTGGATCACACCTTCGAAAACAAGCGTGCGTCCTGCTTAGTTAACCCGCGTGCCTGTAACGAAACCAAGCTGGTGTACATTCCGGTTAAACAGGCGAAAAAAGTAGCCGTTGTTGGTGCTGGTCCTGCGGGTCTGGCCTGTGCCGTTACGGCCGCTGAGCGTGGCCATGCAGTCACTCTGTTTGAAGGCCGTGGCGAAATCGGTGGTCAGTTCAACTACGCCTCGAAAATTCCGGGCAAAGAAGAATTTAAAGAAACCATCCGCTACTTCACCGCCATGATCAAAAAATACAATATTGATCTGAAGCTGAATCACATCGTAACGGCCGAGGAATTAAAAGTCGGTGGTTTTGACGAAGTGGTGATCGCCTCCGGTGTTGCACCGCGTATGCCGAATATTCCGGGTATCGACAGCCCGAAAGTGGTGTCTTACCAGGAAGTGCTGGATAAAGAACTGCAACTGGGTAAAAGCGTTGCCGTTATGGGTGCCGGTGGTATCGGTTTCGATATCAGCGAATACCTGACCCACGAAGGTGAATCCACCACACTGAATAAAGACGCCTGGATGAAAGAGTGGGGCGTGGACGAAAGCAACAGCACCCGCGGTGGTCTGAAAAAAGCCGAAATTCACCCATCACCACGCAAGGTGTACATGATGCAGCGTAAAGCTTCGTCACTGGGTAAAGGCCTGAACAAAACCACCGGTTGGGTACACCGTGCCGTGATGAAAATGAAAGGCGTGGAAATGATTGGCGGTGTGTCTTACGACAAGATCGACGAGCAGGGCTTGCACATCACCATCACCAAAGGTGAAGAAAGCAGCCAGCGCGTACTCGACGTTGATCACATCGTCATCTGTGCCGGTCAGGTATCGGTTAACGAACTGCACGAAACCCTGAAAGCCGACGAAAGCAAAGGCTTTGGTTTGCACCTGGTGGGTGGTGCAGAGTTTGCCGGTGAGCTGGATGCCAAGCGCGCCATCAAACTGGCCAGCGAACTGGCAGCCAGTCTGTAATATCGGGTGGGTTTGCAGTAAATATCAGGTACTGCATATAAGAGCACTCTTATGTCAAATCAAAAACCCGCATCGGAAGATGCGGGTTTTTTTATGTCTGCTGAGTGTGAAAGGTTGCGCTTGATAATGTAGGGATTTATGTTGTGATTATATGAATAGTATCCGGATATTTTGCTAGGTGTTGCTCTGACGGCTGATTCTTTATCCTCAAAATAGATGATGTAAGGGAGTGGGTGCATAAGGGAGAGTTAAGAAAATAATCTGTTGGATGTAATTATCAAATGAATAACCATATTCGGCTCGTTCGTTTCTGCATGTCACCTGAGTTTGTTATGTAGGTAGTGTGGTTTTGTAGCTTGATGCGCATTGGCAATCGATCGTTTTTATACGATTGGGGCTGGAAGGGGTTGTCTCTGTATGGTCTGGTGGTGTTGTGTCAGCTAAGTCTGAATTGATTGCTATCAGAATTTTTGCTGTAAATCTTATCGCAGCATTTGTTGTATATGTACATGGATTTCTGTATATCTTTCCTCTTCTTCAGCTTTTTATCTGGCTTTCTTTGGTGTCGATGACTCTCGATAGGTTGGGTGGGGATAGCTGTGGTTTATAAGATAACGATCAAGACTATTTTGATTCAGCTTGTTGGTGTCGGTGTGATGCTGGTTGCGACAATGCTGGGTGTCGGTTATCTGGTTGTTTTTAAAGATGCAGATGTTGGTGGTTCTCTCTTTTTTATGGGGTGTTTGGCTATTGTTTTTTCTGTTGATTCGATAGTTCTTTTTGTTCGGTATTTTCTGATAAATAAAGATAGCGTTGTTGAATTTTTAAGTTCTGATTGGATGAGGTGGAGTCAGGGAGGTGTAGAAACTTACATATCTCCTGATGATGTTGAGAGTATTGACCTGAATCTGACCTATCCTGTATTTGACGAACGAATTGGTTGTGGTGGAGGCGATAACTTTATTTACGCTAAGTTTAATCTGAAGGATGGGCGTTCTTTTGTTTTAACAAGCCTGATGTCTCCGAAGCTTGATCTTCCTCAAGGTTTCTATCAGAAAGCGGTTAGGGTGCGAAATTTTCGCTGCTGGTTGTAGAAGAATATGTCGTTGATGGTTTAAGGTTGACTGTTCTGTAGTAAATATCAGGTTGGATTGATAAATTTTGTCATTCTATCGATTGGTCTAATGGTATTTTTCATACTTGGCTTTTCGGTTTTTTATTTTAATCGGTCGTAATAATGATCTTTTAGAGGAATGGAGATGCTTAAGAAGACTCTTGTTAATCAGGTCCTGAAGTCTTTGTCTTCTGATTACCCTGATGCGGTAGTTTTTGGGCAGGTCTTAATTTTCTCAGCTGATGATCATGTGCTCAAGTCTATTTCGCTGAATTTTAAATCACGGGCCTGTGATGTTCATCTTTGTGCTATTCCTGTTATATGTACGTGGCATTGGGAAAGCTTGGGGTACTCTTGCTCGGCTGTAAGAGGGGTGCGCTTTGAGAATGTTGGGTTTGACGATTTTTTAACAAAACTGAAAGTTTCTGTGCAGTCTTTTGTTTCTTCTTTGGCCAGTCTGCCGGGAGGGTGGAAGCTTTTGGAACAAGCGGATGGGTGGCGAAAGGAAGGGAGGTTAGCAACTCGCTCGGGGGTTGATTATGCTTATTTAGCTGTTTTGCTGAAAGAGTATGGTCTCGCAGGGGATTTTATCTCTTACGTGGAATCAAGCGACCTTCCATTGGATGATGATATGGCAATACGCTTTGAATCGCTGCGGGAACAGCTGGAAACGAGTGAGGAAGCTGCGTATGAATATGTATCTCAAATGGAATTGAAATCGAAAGAGAGGTTTTTATCTTTGGTGGAAATGCGCTCGGCTAGCCACAATGGCGTTTAAAGGTATTGCTACTTTTGGATCTTTGAATAAAAAACGCCGCTTAATGCGGCGTTTTTTATGGTTGCGGTTTATCAGCGCAGCTATAAGCACATGGCCGGATAATGCTGATTTACCCTGGCGATATTACTCTGCTTTTATTCTGATTTTTATTTGGTGGCTAAAGCTTCCAGCTCTATAAAATCATAAGCTTTACCATTCTGTGAAGTAATACGGATATAGCGGGTATCATGCTCGGCCATGGTGCAGCTCATGGTTGTAATGCTTGTGGTTAGATTGGTGCAGGCAATGCCGCCGGTTACAACACTGAGGTTGGAGGCGGTGTAGTTGCTGCCATTGGTGGACAGCTCAATCAGAATATCCGGATTACTGCCAATGGCAGCACTTGCTGCCTGACGGGTCAGTTTGATTTTTTTAATCTTTTCTACGCTGCCAAAATCGACCACGATTTTCTGACCCGATGCACTGGTCCAATAGGTGTTGTTGTTATCATCAATCAGGTTGTTGGCATCGCTGCTGTTATGGCTGCTGCTGGCGCTGGCTCCGCGCGAGAGCAGGGCAACATTGGTATCGGACTTCAGTCCCGGAATGCTGCTGCTGTCGCTGCTGCTTCCACCACAGGCGCTGAGAACAAATGCCAATGCAGCGATAAGGGATAGTGCTGGTTTCATAATATTGCCTGTCGTGAAGATAATGGTTGCTGATTATAAAGTTCTGCTGATTTTATGATCAATAATTAAGAAGGTGTCTGATGTAGAAAGGCGGGGATTGTCTATAAAAAAACCGGGTTTTTGCCCGGTTTTTTATTCTGTAAATCAGGTTGTGTAAATCAGGCTTTAGGCACCGCTGTCGTTATGTTCTGCCGGCAGTGGAAAACGCACCACCAGATAAAACCTTTCGTAATCGTCTGACCAGTCGATATGGCCATTGTATCGTTCCGGGGCTGGGTTTTGCTCTCACCTGGCTCCCACGCTCTGCGTGGTAGCCTTTGCTGGCACAGTTGCATTCCCACGCAGAGCGTAGGAACGAGAAATAAAAAAACCGGGTTTTTGCCCGGTTTTTTATTATGTGAATCAGGTTGTGTAAATCAGGCTTTAGGCACCGCTGTCGTTATGTTCTGCCGGCAGTGGAAAACGCACCACCAGATAAAACCCTTCGGCATCGTCTGGCCAGTCGATATGGCCATGCAACAGTTCGGTGAGCAGATTATAGGTCTGATACAGCCCCAGACCTTTGCTGCGCGCTGAGGAACGCTGGGTGGTATAGAACGGCATAAAGATGGCTTCGCGTTGTTCGGCGTCGATGCCTTTACCATTATCCTGATAATGCAGTTCCAGTTGTTCGCTACGTTCGCGTAAATCAACGCTGATCTGCAGTTTGCCTTCGGCTTCCTGTTCCTGGTTGTGTACGCAGGAGTTATCAACCAGCTGATTGAGAATGATGTCGAGGGCTTCCGGGTAGGTTTGCCATTCGGTCAGGTAGCTGTGAATGCCGGTGCGCAGTTTTACCTGCGGGTGTTGCTGGCTGTTGCTGTTACGCCATTGTTCCAGCCATGGACGCAGCTCAATGATTTCGCTGGCGTACTGGTTTTCCAGTACCACCGCGTTTTTCATCAGTTGGTTAAGGCTGTTAAGGCGCTCAATACCGTCATGAATATGCACGAGACCTTGCTGCAGTTGTTGCTGAGCTTCTTCGGCACTCCAGTCGTCATTGTGTTCGTTTAGAAAGCTTTCGGCCAGACGGATATTACCCAGCGGGGTATTCATTTCATGGGCAATGCCCATCACCAGCTGGCGCAGTGCGAGGGTCTTTTCTTTTTGCAGGTGCATCAGCTCCTGCTCCTGCTGATACTGCTCGGTGACGTTCTGACCGGAGCCAATCCAGGCGGCGCGTTCGCCCGGTGCGCGCTTACGAATGGTCAGCGATACTATGAGACGTTCGCCGGTTAGCGGTTGCAGAATGGGGACGACAAAGGCCTGAACCCGGCCACTGTCGCGCAGTTTGCGCCACAGCTCCCGGCGCTTGGCGGGTTCGGCAATGAGGCTGTCAAAGCTGGGATTATCGTTGCTGAAATGGGTCTGCTCGCTGTAACCGAGCATGCTGCGCCAGGCTGGGTTGGTTTTCAGGAAGAAACCTTCTTCGTCCAGCTGGAACTTGCCGGTCAGTGAGTTTTGGTAGAGATCTTCGTAATCGCGTAAATACTGGATCGCATCTTCCTGACTTTTGAGCATGGCCTTGCGCGATTCCAGCTGGTCTTTTTGCAGACGCATAATCCGTTCTCCCAGCGCCAGTGACAGCAGAATAACTTCCATAAAGGAGCCAATCTGATAGGCGTACAGGGTGAAAGTATTGGTTGGTATCAGACCGAGACTGCGGGCGTTGGCCAGAATCAGTCCGGCAATCAGCATTACCCAGGCAATGGTAAAGAAGCGCGCGGCGGATTCGCCGCCAATCCAGACGCGGATACTGACAATAAGAGCTGAGGCGGTAATTAACATGCTGAGCAGGTTGTTGATCGGCACCATCACTTCGTAGTGCAGCAGCGGAATCATCAGCAGGGTTACGAAAGTGATGGCGGTGTACACCCGGAACAACCGGTAAGCCGCAGGGCTGTGTTGTTTCAGGCGCAGAAAATTAGGCACGAAGAAGCATAAAATCAGCTGGTTCAGGGAGAAGGCTAACAGGAAGGCGGTGTTATTAATGACTGGCATGTTGGGCCAGAAAAACTGAAACGCAGAGCCTTCGTAGGTCATATGGAACAGCAGGAACGACAGCACAAAAGCCGAGTAGTAAAAGTAACTGCGCTCACGGGTCGAGAAGAAAATAAACAGATTATAAAGACCCATCACCAGCATGGTGGCGTAGTAGCCGCCACGCAGAATATTGTTCAGCAATAATTCGTTATGCAGCGTTTGGCCGTCCACCAGGCTGGCTGGCAGCTGGTACGTTCCATGGGTTTCTACCCGCAGTAATAAGAGATAATCGTGGCCTTTATCGGTGGGCAGGTGAATGATGGTATTCGGATGTGAGACATCCCGATTGATATCAAACGGCTGTAAATCCCCGGCCTGTTTGTGTACACATTCGCCGCTGTTGTTGTACGGGCGCGGACACAGGTAAAGATCAACCTGATCAAGCAGGGAGTAACGGTTCCACAGGTACCAGTCGCTCAGGCTGCCGGTGCTGAGTGGCGTTTTCAGCCAGAACGCGGAGTTGCTGAAACCAAAGTTCAGGCTGGCAGATTCACTGTTTTGCCAGCCGTCCGTCAGCATGGCGGCATCGACCGTCAGGCTGCGGTGCGGATCTTCCAGCCATTGGCTGTGCAGGCCAATGCTGAAATCGCCGGGGGTATTCAGGTGCAGAATGTTGCCGTCATGTACCACGCTCCGAGCTGCCGCCGGTTGTCCGGCCGGGAGCGGGTCAGCCACCGCCGGTAACATCCCCCAGATGAGTCCGCTGAATACCATCAGCAGTAACAGCAGGAGTGATAGGTGGCGGGATAAAACGCGTCTGGCGGTGGCCATGGAATAATCCTGAAACTAATAAATGAGTGATTAAACGGGATCTTACTGGTTGTAGGCGAGCGCCAGCGTGAGCAGGGTCAACCAGCCGACCAATCCGGCAACAACGGCAGCCCAGTTAGGGCCAGAGAGTTCCGTATTCTGCGCAAAGAAATGCAGATGCTTATCATGAATCTGGTTAATGCTCTGGTTGGCCAGCAGGTTAGGCAGCAGCGTCATCAGATTGAGCAGAATCCCCCAGGGATGATCGGTGGCGAGCAGCCATAACGGCACCAGTGTAAAAACCACAAACAGCAAATAAACACGCAATGGCGACCAGCGTGCCGGTACGTTTTCAATGCTGGCGCGCTGATGGATGCGACGATAAAGATCGTACTGGTACACCACCGCCAGCAGGGTGCGCAGCAACGGATTAACCGCTTCACCACGGCGTTGCAGTTGCAGCCAGTTGCGGTAGGTCCAGAACAGGGCATAGAGGCCAAAGGTGACCAATGTCAGTTCGATCAGTTTTTCTGTGCCAACCTGAAAAAAGGTGGCTTTATGCTGTTGTTCCGGGTGGGGCTGCATGGCGGCGGCGTCCTGAATGGGTGCATCCTGGGGTGTTACCGCGGCAGTATACCCCGCCTTCAAGCATGGGGAAATGCCGTTACCGGGCCGATGATGTCAGCGCTGGTGCGGGCTGGCGGAGGATATACTGCAGCGCTGGTCATTGGCGCAGCCTTTCAGTAATCTAGCCGGTCATTTCATTCGCCTTACAGATACAGTTTGTATGTTTTTTGAACAGGAACGAGGGCAGTTTTTCCGCCCGTTGACCAGTAAGTACCGCGCCCAGGTGATGGAGTGTCTGCGCGAGTTGTATCAGCGATTGTACAGCTCCAGCAGCGCTGATTATGGTCAGGCGCTGGCGCGCGACACGCTGATTGAAATTTTTCAGGAAGCGCTGGTGCGTGCTCCCTTGTTGGCGGATGAAGGGCTGGCAGAGAGCGATGATGAAAGCGATGACAGCAGCGAAGGGCGTTTCCGCAACAGTCGTGACCATGCCGTCTGGGTGCTGAATCAACTGCTGGAATACGGCTGGATTGAAAAGCAGGTCGATGAAGCGACACTGCAAAGCACCTTTGCCTTTACCCGCTATGGTCGCCTGTTTACCGAGCCGTTTGTGGCGGAAAGCCGCAGCATGGCGCGTACCCGTCATCGCAATACGCGTAATACCCGCAATTCGCTTGAGTCGTTTCTCGAACGTGGCGATATTTACGACCTGCTGGATGCCTACGAATATTCCGAACGCATTATCAGCGACTTCACCGATGTGATCGCCGAGCTGGAAGAGCGTAAGCGCGATCTGGTGCGGGAAATGGAAGACCAGTTATTGGTGCAGCGTGCCAGCGAAGCCTTTTTCGATTTTATGGAAAACCGCTTTCAGCCGGATTTATCGGTGCGTTTATCCGCCGATAACGTGGAAAAACACCGTGACCAGATCAGCCAGTTAATTAACGGCATCCGCAAACGCGATAAAACCTTTAAGGCCAATGCCGAACGTCGTCTGCGCGAATTGTTGCCCGACATCGCCCAGGACGGACAATCGGTGCTGTGGACCATTCTGGATGGTATTGAAATGCGCCTGCGCAATGCCTCCGATATTATGCTGCCGGCGCTGCGCAAAGCGCTGCAAAGCTTTACCAAGCGCGCCGATATTATTATCCGCCAGATGAGCTACCTGGCATCGCAACAACACAACGATGTTCTTGCCGTCTGCAAACGTCTGGTTGCCATGACGGAAACACAACAGAACGCCTTGCTGGATAAAGCCGCCGATCGTATGGCAGTTCCACAGGTTGCCCTGGTTGATCCGGGGCAGGTGCGTCTGGCTGCACCGCGTCAGCGCCGTATGATTGATGCCGCCGTAGATGATGGTCAGGGCGATTTTGATATGGACGCGCGCAAAGATATTTATATTCAGCAAGTGCTGGATCAGGCATTTCTGGTCAATCAGCAGGCGCTGAAAAGCTACATGCAAAAACACCTCGGCAGTGGCCGCAAAGTGTCTACGCGGGAATTGCCGATTGAAAACGCCAAAGATTTTCTCGCCGTTGCGCATGCCATTGGGCTGGGTGCGGCTGATGGTTTATCCAGCGAATTTGAATTCCGTATCGAATACGACGAGCAGTCCGACATTGAGCGTGCTGACGGTGCTGAAAACAGCGCCACGTATTTCCTGAAAAAAGACCACTTCACCTTCGAGCTGGTGCAGAAAGAGTTCTGAATATGTTGCAGATCATTGATAAAGAGTTAGAAAAAGAAGGCCTCAGCCAGCGTGATTTTTCCGAATTACTGGTACGCCTGCTGGACTACGGTGTTGTTTGCCGTGACGAAAGCCAGATTGAGCAGCAGCTGTACGATCGCTACCTGCGCCTGGAGGAATTAATCGGTGATTATTTGTCGCTGCTGGGCATCCGCATTCAGCATGACCGCCGCTTTCAGTTTGTGCGTTTGTATCCGCCCGGTGCCCAGGTGCCCGGTATGGTTGATGATCCGCAGAATACCGGCGCACAGGCATTCCGCAGCCGCTTAAACCAAAACGAGGTGGCGTTGATTCTGGTATTACGTGCGCAGTATGACAAAGCGCTGCGCGAAGGCATGGTGGATGAGCAAGGCTGTGTCATGGTATCGCTGGAAGCGCTCAGCATCGCCATGAAAAACCTGCTGAAACGAACCCTGCCGGAAAATCTGACCGAGCGTAAAGCCCTGTTCCGCCGCTTAAAGCAATTACGCCTGGTACAGATTGCCAACGAAGATACTTTAACCGATGGCGATATGTGGCTGCGTGTGCGGCCGATGATTATGAGTTATGTCTCTGATCAGGTGCTGTCGGAACTGATGGAAGACGAACAGCAAGGCGAGGGTGCTGAATCGCCGGCTACTTCTGATGCCGACAGCGCTGACACCGCTGACACAACCGAGAGTGCTGCGGCGGCTGAGGCTGAAGAATCAACGGAAGCTGCATCAACAGAAAACCGTACAGAAGAAACAGCAGACGCTGGCGGTGCGGACTCCGCAGTGCAGGATACTGATACCGATACCGAGCAAGAAACGCAGGAAGAGACTGATGTAAGCGTCGCAACAGAGCAGGCGGCCGAAGAACATAGCGCAGAAAATAAGGCCGCAGAACCGCAGGCAGCCGACCACACAAAACAACCGGCCAGTTTGTTTGGGGAATAATTGTCATGTTTTTAAAGAAGTTTATTTACGTTAACTGGGGCAATATCCCGGCCACTGAATTTGAATTTGGTCCGATCAATTTGCTGTCCGGTGGTAACGGTTCCGGTAAAACCACCGCCGCTGATGCGATTCAGACCATTATGACGGCGGCACACGATACGCTGTTCCACTATAACCCCGGCCAGGATGAAGCGACCCAGCGTGGCCGTGGCAAAAACGTCCGTACGCTGTCTTCTTACGTATTGGGTTGTGATGATGGCAGTTATGCCCGTCCGAACGGTGCCGTGGGTTATCTGGCGGCGGTGTTTCATCCGACCGTTGGTGCTGATGGTTCGGCTGGTGAAAGCGGCGAACCTTTTACCGCCATTATCGGTGTCAGTGCCTCCATTGACCGTGCTGGCAGTCAGCCGGTGGCGCGACAGAATGATCTGCAGTTTTATATCGTTACCGAACAACTGACGCTGTCCGATTTTTTGTACGATGACAAAGAAGGGCAGCGTAATGTGATCGAACTGAATAAACTGCCCGGACATCTGAAAGGCCGGATGGACGCCGGCAATATCGAAAAATACGATACCAAAAAGCAATATTTACGGCGTTTGTACGGTGCATTACGCGGTCGTCACGATGCGGTCAGTGAGCGCGAAGCGATGAACGCCGCGCGTACCTTCTCGCGTTTTATGGCTTATAAGCCGGTAAAAAGTATCAACGGTTTTGTTGCCAACGAAATTCTTGAAGCCAAAGATCTGGGTGATGCCATCCGCAGCGTTTCTGATCTGATGAAAACCATTTACGCCATGGAATCCGATGCCAATACCCTGGCGGAAACCATTGCCATTCTGAGTAATACCAAAGGCGCCTCACAGCGCTATATCGATCAGTGGATTGACTACAACGTACTGGAATATACCGCGGCAAAGAGTCGCTATATTCATGACCAGCGCGCATATCTGGCGGCCAAAGAAAAACAGCAGGGTATTCGTGAACGTCTGCACAAAGCAGAAAAAGAACGCGAAACCTCTCAGGAACGGCGTAAACAACTGCGTGAGCAGTTAATCAGCATGGAAGCCCAGCGCCGTGGTATTGATGCGCTGCAGGATAAAGACGCCGCCGAGCAGGCGATTGCCAACGGTAAAAAACAATTGCAGCAGCAGGCTATTCCGCTGCTGGAGCAGGATCAGTTATTACAGGCATCGTTGCGCGCTACCGAACTGGTGTATGGCGCGCTGCAGAAAACCTCGATCGGGTTAGAAATTCCGACGCTGGGGCAAAAGAAAATCATCGATCAGGCCAAACAGGTGCTGGCGATTAAAGATCAGGGCGCGGTTGATTTCCGCAAGCTGCTGGGCAAAGACTGGGTTGATCTGTCGCCGCTGGAAGCGCACCTTGATGATGCGCAGCAACAGCAGATGCTGGTGAACCAGTGGCGCGAACGTTTCCATTCCACCGAGCTGGAAAGCAGCGGTATTTCCCTGCGCGATCAGATTGCCAAGCAGGTGGATCGCCGTGAGCAGAAATTGCAGCAGGTTCAGGGCCGTATGGCACAGAAACAGGCCGACATCGACAGCTTAGAGTCGCGTCAGCTGAATTATCCGGGCTTTGTTCGTCAGGCACTGGAAGCCATCCGCCGGGAATGTCCGCAGGCCGATCCCCGCGTGCTGGCCGATTATGTGGAAATTACCGACCCGCAATGGCAAAGCGCCATTGAAGGCTATATTGGTGGTGCCCGTTTCAGCATTATCGTGGAGTCGGCTTTTGAAGCGGAAGCGGCGCATATTCTGCGCTCGATTCCCGGTGGCAGCCGGGCACGGGTTATTCAGGGCGAAAAAGCCAAAAAAGACGGCGAGCGTCTGAAATTATCGGGCCAGTCCATTATTCATTTAATGGAATTCGAACACGCTACGGCGCGTCATTACCTGGAAGCCAGTTATGGCTCGGTAGAGCAGGTGGCGGATGCACAGGCGTTGCGTATGACCCGTCGTGGTGTCACCAAAGACGGTCTGGGTTCCGGCGCTTATTCTGTTTACCGTTGTGATCTTGATGATACCGAACTGGTGTTCGGTCTTGGTGCCCGTGAGCGCGCGCTGGCAGCGAAAAAAGCCGAACTGGATACATTGGTCGAGCAGGCGAATGAAGCGGCGTACCAGCTGAAACAGGTCCAGCAATTGCTAGATGCGGTTAATTTGCTGCGCCACGTTACCTTTGCTGATCAGATGCAGCAGATGCTCGATACCCAGTATCAGATGCAGCAGGCTGAGCAGGCACTGAGTAATGTTGATCTGTCTGACTTCTCCCAGCTTGAAGGTCAGTTTGATGCACTGAAAGAAAAAGCCGACGATCTCGATGCGCAAATTAAAGAGCTTGATGGCGAATTGGGCCGTTTACAGCAGCAGCTGAACGACAGCGAAAAACAGTGCAAAAATCTGAGTGATCAGCAAGAGCAAACCTCCGACGTCGCTGACAGCAAAGAAGAAGCGCTGCGTCATATTGTCAGCGTCTGGCCCGAGTTTGATACCGAAGCGCGACTGGCTGCTGCGGATAAAGAAGCGCAGGACAGCCCGGCTGAAGCGATTGAAAATCATCGTAAAAGCATCAGTCAGGAACTCAATTCCACCGCCTACGAAATTGAACGCAATATTGCCGAGCATAATCTGCGTTGCCAGACGATGGATGCCATTGTTTATACACCGGATTATCGTCAGGAACACAGCGTCGCTTTCTTCAAGAGCGTGTGTGGTCTGGAACGTGAAGTCGAGCGGGTTTATAACCGTCTGAAAAATAATATTCTGGTGGAAAAACAAGACAAGCTGGTACAGCTGCGCGAAAGCTTTAACAACGCCTTCGTAACCAACCTGTGTCACTCCATTTATCAGGCGATTAATGACGGCAAGCGCATCCTTGAAGACCTGAATAAAGAACTGGCACACCATCAGTTTGGTGCCGACCGGGAAACCTACTGGTTCGATTGGCAGTGGGTGCCGGAGTACAAAGAATATTGGCAGTTTTTCGAAGAAATTATCAAAAACCCAAGTCTGGGTGACGGCGCAACGTTGTTTACCGCCGATCTGTCGAAAAACTCCAAGCGTGTGCGTGATCACCTGATGACCATGTTGCTGGATGATGACGAACAAAAAGCCATGCGCGAACTGGAACGGATTTCGGATTACCGTAATTACCGCGCCTACGAGATCTACAAGCAACCGGCCAATAAAGAGCCGATTGCCCTGAGCCAGTACGGTACCGGTTCCGGCGGTCAGCTGGAAACCCCGGCCTATATTATCCGCTCGGCGGCGATTACCTCGGCCTTCCGCTTTAATGAAGGCGATACTCATCTGCGCGTGGTGCTGGTGGATGAGGCCTTCTCTAAAATGGATGAAACCCGCTCGAAAGAAGTGATTAATTACCTGACCGAAAGTCTGGGGCTGCAATTGCTGTTTATTATGCCGACCAGTAAATCCGGTCCGTTTATGGATCTGATTTCCAACCAGTTTGTGTTCTCCAAAGTACCGCTGACCGGCGGGCAGAAGAAAGGTGAACTGCAAACCCGGGTGTTAATCGACCGCCAGCAGTGTAATCAGGAAAAAGTCAAAGAACTGTGGGCCAGCCACCGCCGTACCATACGCCATCAGGCCGGACTGGATTTTATGGAGGAGTTTGCCTGATGGATGACAGCATTCAGGAACAACGCCCTTATGGTCAGGGCGACGCATCCTTTCAGGCAGCCGGTGGCTACGATGGCATTAAAGCTCTGGTCGACGACTTTTATGCGGCAATGGATACCTTGCCGGAGGCCGCGCATATTCGCGCAATGCATTCTCCAGAGTTATCGACTGCCGCGGATAAATTAACCCGTTTTCTTTGTGGTTGGTTGGGTGGGCCGCGTTTATTCAGCGAGAAATATGGCCCGATTGCGATTCCGAAATTCCACCAGACTTTTCCTATTGGCCCGGCAGAACGTGATGCCTGGCTGTTATGCATGAAAGTGGCTGCGGATAAACAACCCTTTGCCGATGACTTTAAAACCTACCTGCTGGAGCAGCTCTATGTACCGGCGGAACGCAGTCGCAGCCGCGATTAAGTGCGTTGTTTTTTGGCTGCTGAGCGCTTCTGTCGCTCAGGCAGCCGTGTATCGCTGGGTTGATGAGCGCGGTCAGGTACACTTTTCAGATAAACCCCATAAACAGGCTGAAGTGCTGGAACTGAAAATGCAGGGTAATAATGGCTGGCAGCCATTGGATATTCGCGTGATTCAGGAAGGCAGTCTGGCGTCTGCTGCTCAGCAACTGGATCTGGCGCGTATCCAGCGTGAGGTCAATGAGGTTTACCGCTTTTACGATCAGGTGATGTATTTTGATTTTTATCGTCAGGTGCCGGTAAAAATTCATCTGCTGGCTGATCAGCGTGAATATATGGCCTTCGTGCAACGTATTTCTGGACACTCAGCAGCCAACTCTCTTGGTGTGTATCTGCCAAAAACCCATGAAATTGCCGTGTTTATTCACGATGATGCTCTGGGCGGAATTGAAAGCACTTACAGAACCATCCGCCATGAAGCCAGTCATGCGATTCTGCATTCATTGGCGCAGATACTACCGGATTGGCTGAATGAAGGGATGGCCGAGCAAATGGAAACACTCAGCTATAGCCCGGAAGGCTTTTTAATCAGCAGTCATGACAGTAACCGCCGCAGTTTTCTGGCCCGGAAAAACAAGGCGATGGACGTGCTCGCCTTTATTGAAGTGCGCAGTAATGATTGGCGTAATGCTAATCATCAACGCGGCGTTAATCAGCAGATGGCGGGGCAGTTGGTGTATATGCTGTTATCAACAACCTATGGCCGCAGTCTGATTACCCGTTTATTGCAGGATTATAAACGGGGAGTAAATAAACGCGCTTTTTATCTTCTGGATGAACATTATATTGGTGGCGCACAGGCGTTAAAGACACACTGGCATAACTGGCTGAAAGGTGGCATGAGTACGCCGGCGGAAATCCGTTTACAGTAATGATAAAAGTAAACGGGGTGCCGCGTTTTCAGCGGCGGATAATGCCATGATCCAGCGCATAGCGGATTAATCCGGCAGAATTACCAATCCCCAGCTTCTGTTTTATCTTTAACCGGTGCGCTTCAACCGTACGCACCGAAATATCCAACTCGCGGGCAATTTCTTTATTACCCAGACCTTCCGCCAGGCGGGCAAGCACGTCTTCCTCGCGTGGGCTTAGTACATCTTCACTGGCGGCTGGACGGGCGCGTCCGAATTCACTGAATAAGGTTTTGGCGACGCTGGAACTGAAGTAAGTTCCACCCTGATGCACGGTCTGAACGGCCAGAATAAGTTCTTCTGGTGCCACGTCTTTTAATACATACCCGGCGGCACCTGCCTGAATGACTTTGAGAATGTATTCGCGGTCGTCGTGCATGGTAATAATCAGCAGGCGGATATCCGGCAGCTGTTCCTGAAACGCAATACAGGCTTCCAGGCCATTCATGACCGGCATCGAAATATCCAGCAAGACTACATCGGGATGATGCTCAGCGGCGGCGGCCAATGCTTCTTCGCCGTTACTGACATCGGCAACGACGCTGAGTCCTTCGCTTTCCAGGCTGACTTTCAGTCCTTCGCGTACCATTGGATGGTCATCGGCAATAATCAGGCGAATTGGTTTGCTGCTCATAATAAATCGGCCTCTCTTAAGGCGGTGTCCGGATTAAGGAAAAATTCCGCATGAATGAGTGTACCCTGTGTGCGCCGGCTGCGGACACTAAACTTTCCGCCTACCAGTTCAACCCGTTCGCGCATATTCATCAGGCCAATTCCGCTCTGATCTTCTTCGAGAGAAAACCCGCAACCATTGTCTTCCATTTCAATAACAATGCTTTGCTGGTTATGGCTGATGTTGAGACTGACCTGTGTGGCTTCTGCGTGTTTCTGTACATTGGTGATGGCTTCCTGTACCAGCCGGTACAGGGTCATTTCAATGGCATCGGGCAGGCGGGTTTCAGGTAAACGGATACGCCGTTTTACCCGTATTTTTCCGGATTCTTTGATGTTATCCAACAGGCTGTGCAGTGCGGGTTCAAGACCCAGGTCATCGAGCATCACCGGGCGCAGATTGTGTGATACCCGGCGCACTTCCTGAATGGACATGTTCAGCATATCGGATGCTTTATGCAGATGTTCGCGGGCATCTTCATCCGGCCATTTCTTATCGGCCAGATTTAATCGCAGCTTGGCGGAAACCAGCATTTGATTAATACCATCGTGCAACTCGCGGGCGAAGGTCCTTCGTTGCATGACCTGAAAGGCCACCGAACGGTGTGCCAGATCCTGTAAACGCTGATCGGCAAGCTGTGTGGCGTGCATGTTAATAATGATGACGATAATGACGACCAGAGCCAGGGTAACGGCCAATAAGACCGATGCAGCCAGAAAGGTGCGACGCACATTACTATTAACTTTGTTTTGCAATAAACGGGTTTCAGCGGCGATGTCATCGACGTACAGCCCGGTGCCCATCATCCAGTTCAGATAGGGAATATTAACGACATAGCTGAGTTTGTTTTCTTGCCCGGATAACGATGGTTTATTCCAGATATAGCGATAAAAACCTCCGCCCTTTTCTGCCAGGGCGAGTAAATCGCGGATGACGTACTGGCCATTATCATCCTGAAAATCAATCATGGGCTGGCCCACCAGATCAGGCTGGGCAGGGTGGACGAGGTTAGTACCATGCTGGTCGTAAACAAAAAAGTAGCCGTCGTTACCGTAGGTCAGCCCTTGCAGAATGCGCTTGACTTCATATTCTGCACGGGATTGATTCAGACCGTATTCCAGCTCTTCCAACACCGGATTAATGGACGTCATCGCCAGGCTGACGTAATCAACCAGCGCTTTGCGTTTACTGGCCAGTACATTTTCTTCGAATATTGCCACCTGTTGCTGGGCCAGTTGCTGCGCCTGTCGCTGAGTAATCCAGGTAATGGTCAGGGTGAGGGCAACCAGCGGTAATACAGTCAGCAACAGGATTTTTGCTTTTAAAGTCAGGTTCATACCCGGCGGCCGTGGCGGAATTAATAGATTGCCCATATTAGAACCTGCCGGCGAGGATAGATAGTCGCGCTTCAGAGCTGGATTCTGCGGGTTGGCGTTGGATATTCATAACGTCTTTATTGTCATTATTATTGTCAGCAGCGGGATGCTTGCTGCGAAATTTTTCGGTGCGTATGACCGGTTTGCTCTGTCGTCCGATATCCTGCGATTATCGGACGACAGAGCATTGTGGTATTAATCGAGCAGGCCATACCATTCAGGGAAAAGCAGAATCGTAATAACCACACCGACCTGCATCAGAATAAAGGGGATAACCCCGCGATAAATATCCATTGTGCGGACACCGGCGGGCGCAACCCCCTTCAGATAGAACAGACTGAAACCAAAAGGCGGTGTCAGGAAGGACGTCTGCAGATTCATGGCAATCAGAATAGCGAACCAGACCGGGGCAATACCCAGCGCATCTGCAACCGGCGCCAGAATCGGCACAATAATAAAACTGATTTCCACGAAGTCGATAAAGAAACCAAGAATCATAATGGCGACCATCGACAGAATCAGGAAGCCCATGGCACCGCCTGGCATATCTGACAGCAATTCTTCAACAATGTAGTCACCGCCGGTATAACTGAAGGCCATCGAGAAGGCTGTCGCACCGAGCAGAATTGCAAACACCATGGCAGAGATTTTTACCGTTTCCTGTGAGGCTTCATACACCATTTTCCAATTGAACTGGCCATACAGCGCCGCCAGAATCAGTGCGCCCACACCACCCAGAGCAGACGATTCTGTAGGGGTGGCAATACCGGCAAAGATGGAGCCGAGGACGATCAGAATTAACGCCAGTGGCGGAATGATGGCTTTTAATGCTCGTACATATTGTTCGTGACGATAGGATAAATCATCGTCCATGGGCAGTGCGGGAGCCGCCTCCGGCTTAAGCCAGGTGTAAATCAGGATGTACACCACATAGCAGCCGATTAACACCAGACCCGGAGCCAATGCTGCCTGAAATAAATCGCCGACCGGTATACCGAGTACATCGCCGAGAATAATCAGAATAATGGACGGTGGAATAATTTGTCCCAGCGTACCCGACGCACAAATAGTGCCGCAGGCCAGTGCTTTGTCGTAGTTGTATTTCAGCATGACCGGTAATGAGATTAACCCCATCGCCACAACCGATGCGCCGACAACGCCGGTGGATGCGGCTAATAAAGCACCGACCAAAACCGTCGAAATGGCCAGTCCACCACGTACGCCACCAAACAGTTTACCCATGGCCTCCAGCAGCTGTTCTGCCAGTTTGGTGCGTTGCAGCACAATGCCCATAAAAATAAACAGTGGCACTGCCATCAGGGTGACATTTTCCATGATGCTCTGCACACGGAAAGGCATAAAGGCAAAGATATCCGGACCTTCAGCAAATACACCAAAAATCAGCGCAACACCGCCAAAGGTAAACGCCACCGGGAAGCCGAATATCAGCATTAACAGGGCGACAAAAAACATCACAATACCAATCATAAAAGCCCCCGGTCGATTTTGGTTTCATGCTCATCTTTCAGGGCAATTACGCTGTTCAGAATCATGGCAACACCAGAAATGGCGGTTGCAAAAAATGCAAAAGGAATCACCGCTTTAATAATCCAGCGATTGGTTAAGCCGCCGGGATCGCCGGAGGTTTCACCCAGACTCCAGGCTTCATGTGCGAAGCCAACACCGTACCAGCCAACCAGCAGGCAGAACGGCAATAAAAACAACAGTCCACCGGCGATATCAATAATGGCTTTACGGCGGATGGATAAATTTTCGTACACAAGGTCTACGCGAACATGGCCACCGGCCCGCAGCGTATAAGGAACACCCAGCATGAACATGGCGGCAAACAGATGCCATTCCATTTCCTGCATGGCAATGGATACCTCGTTCAGGGCGTAACGCATGACAACGTCAATAAAGACATTCATCAGCATCAGAAGAAAAAGCACAGCGGAAACTGTGCCGAGAAAATCGGAAAAGCGATTAATGGCCCGTTCTGCCTTAATCAGCATAGTGCACTCCCGTCGGCATCCGCCGGGCTGGGTAAGTCCGGCGGATGGTCTGTCATTGTTATGGTTTATCAGCCGACACTGTTCAGTCGGCGCTGTTCAGGTACGCTTTGTCAGAAATATCGGTCCAGCGGCGGGCTTTTTTCAGGTAAGCCGCTTGTGAGTCGAGAATTTCTTTTGCCAGAGGGTCTTTTGCCGCGCTTTCGGCCAGCAGTTCGCTGTTGGCTTTGTGCAGGGCTTTCATGACATCAGCAGGGAAGGTACGGATCTGAACTTTTGGGTAGTCTTTATCCAGTACCGCCATGTTTTCGGCCGATTCGTGATAAGACTGGATGTACATGTCGTACGCTGCAGTACGCATTGAGACGCGCAGGATTTCCTGCAGATCAGCAGGCAGACGATCCCATGAACGCTTGTTGATCATGAACTGCAGTTCGGTCGCAGGCTCATGCCAGCCGGTGTAGTAGTAGGGAGCAATTTTGTGGAAGCCCATACGCAGATCGAGAGACGGGCCAACCCATTCCAATGCATCAATGGTGCGGCGCTCAAGGGCGGTGTACAGCTCGCCTGGCGGGATGTTCGTCGGGCTGGCGCCCAGTTTTGCCAGAACTTCACCGGCAAAGCCCGGAATACGCATTTTCAGACCTTTCAGATCTTCCAGGCTGTTGATCTCTTTCTGGAACCAACCGCCCATCTGGTTACCGGTATTACCGCCCGGAAAGCTCAGGATATTGAACTCGCCGTAGACTTTTTCCATCAGTTCCATACCGCCGCCGTGATAGAACCAGGCGTACTGTTCAGGGGCTGTCATACCGAATGGCATGGTGGTGAAATACAGCGTATTCGGTACTTTGCCTTTCCAGTAATACGAGGCAGAGTGGCCCATATCGTACTGGCCGGCACGCACCATATCGAACACACCAAAAGCCGACTTATGTTTGTTAGCCGAGTCGATGGTGATCTGCAGACGACCATTCGACATTTTTTCAGCCATGGCAGCCATGTTACGTGGAGCGTCACCGAATACGGGGAAATTCGTCGGCCAGCTTTCGGCCAGTTTCAGACGGTATACTTTGTCGTCTGCCTGAGCAGTACCGAACATAGCCAGGCTGCACGCAGCGGCTACCAGTACCTGTTTGAAGCGGGATAGGCGGATCATGGTTATTATCCTTTTTAGTGTTTCAGATTGATTGTGCGTACCCGTGAAGAGGCACAGCACACCCTGACTTTTCGAGTGTGCAAGCCGTGGCCGATGGTGACTATCCGCAGGACTGCGGTTTTGTAGGTAGTTAGGGCAAGAGTGCTTAAGTAGTTTTACTAGTACACTGGCGCTTGTCAGACTGGCGATAACAAGGCAGTTTGAGCTGCAGCCCAAGTATCATCAGGGCTTCAGCGGCGAAAGTGGGATCAGGATATTGGTATGACCAATAATCCATCAGGCTCTAGACTTTGGTCGGGTAGGCGGCAATTAACGCGGTTTCAGGCTTTTCGCGCCTCCTTATTACGCGTCAGTCCGGTGGATAGATGAGACCCACGCACACCCACAAACAGCCAGCAGTGCACACGATGGATAGCGATGACAACGCCGAAACCACAACCGAAACCACAACCGAAACCAGAAACGCTTGCGGGAGCAACAGAACACGCGGAGCCATTACCCGTCCGGTTATGGGGAGTGTTCAGGCAGTTTTTCTGGTTGGGTTGCATCAGTTTTGGTGGGCCAGCGGCTCATCTCGGGTATTTTCAGCGTGTCTTTGTGCAACGCCTGCAGTGGCTGAGTGCAGAGCATTATGCGCAGCTGGTGGCACTGGCGCAGTTTCTGCCCGGGCCGGCGTCCAGTCAGGTCGGCTTTGCTATCGGTATGCAGCGCGGTGGTCTGGCAGGTGGTATCAGCGCGTTTATTGCCTTTACCCTGCCTTCTTTCTTACTGATGCTGGCGCTGGCCAGCAGCCTCACTATCTTGCTGACTTACCCCTGGTTTCCGGCGCTGATTCACGGCCTGAAATTGCTGGCTGTGATTGTTGTGGCAGATGCCACGCTGAGCATGGCGAAGACCTTCTGCAGCAGCGCCTTCAGCCGGGTATTGATGTTGCTTACCGCCGTTGCCCTCTGGCTGACGCCACTGCCGGTTTGGCTGTTGCTGATTCTGGCTGCCGTGCTGGGCCGGTTATCTCAGCACTGGCAAAACAGCCCTGCAGCTGAGCTGGCCGTTGAACAATCACAGTATCCGGGCAAACGTCTGGCGCTGATCATCGGACTGATACTATGGGCCGGTCTGTATTTACTCAGTCACTTGTTCAGCCAGAACGATACGGCAGACGCTATGGGCATTTTCGCCGCCTTTTATCAGACCGGCAGTCTGGTGTTTGGTGGCGGCCATGTGGTGTTGCCTCTGGTACAGCAGCAGTTTGCCGGGCAGCTGACCGCCGAAACCCTGCTGACCGGTTATGGCGCTGCACAGCTGGTGCCGGGGCCGATGTTTACCTTCGCCACGTTTTTAGGTGCTGAATTATTGCCAGAGGCCCGGATGAGCGGTGCTTTACTGGCAACGCTGGGGGTATTTTTACCCGGTTTTATTCTGTTAGTTGCGCTGCAGCCGTTATGGTCGCAGTGGCTGGTTAAACCCGGTTTAAAGCACGCTTTAATGGGCGTTAATGCAGCGGTTGTCGGACTGTTACTGGCGACACTGGTCACACCGGTCGCCAGCTCAAGCCTGCTGAGTGGCGCCGATGCTGTTTTTGTTATTGCGGGTTTTATTGCCCTGCGGCGGAAAGCACTCAATGTAATCGGCTTGATTCCGCTGGCACTGGGCTTTGGTTTGCTGGCGCCCTGACGTCAGCCCTCCAGCCAGTCTGATTCACAGTACACCAGATGCGGCAGGGGCTCGGGAGGCAGCTGCTGATAGTCCCCTTGCTGATACAGACGTAAGCGCTGCGTATCGTCTTCCTGCCAGAGCTGCGGCCAGCGCTTACGGAACTTTTTCAGCACCTGCTGCGCCTGCTCTGGCTTCTGCTGCTCGTAGTAGGCGCGGGCCAGATATCTGGCCTGCAGCCTTGTCTCGGGAGTATGAGCGGCCTGTATGGTCTTGTCATACTGTTGCTGCTGCAGGTAAATCCACAGAATTGAATAGTTGCTGTAGCCAATGCTGGTGGGCATTTGCAGGGTCTGATAATGCGTCTGAGCCTGCTGCAGCTCATCCAGCGCCTGAGCGAAATAGCGGCTGCGCTCTGCTGTCGTTGCAGTGCGCGCCAGATCGGCCAGTGCCCAGCCGCGGAAGAAGCGCGCATGGGCGAGATAGAGTTTGGTCGGCGCGGTATCGATAAAGCTCTGAAATTGCTGCAGTGCCTTGTGCAGGTATTCGCTGTGCTGGCCATGACGGCCAAGGCTGCTCTGGTCGAGTCCCTGATCCAGGCTGGCAAAGCCCAGATAGAGTTCACTCAGACTGATCAGCGGAGTGGCTCCCAGCTGGCGGGCGATTTCTGCCGCCTCCTGAAAATAATCCTGCGCCAGATCTCCCCGGTGTAACTGCAGCTGAAAAAAGCCACCATAAATAAGCGCCTGAGCCAGATCATAGGGTTGTTCCAGAGTGCGATAGGCGGTAATAGCCGCTGCCAGTGCAATGCTGCGCTCATCCAGCGGGAAACGATAATTCTGCGCAATCGCCAGCTCGGTGGCGGCGATCTGTGGCTGATTATTCAGCTGGCGATAAAAATTCAGCGCTTTCTCCAGCCGCAGGCGATTGCTGTCCAGATCGTTCAGAGGCGACTTTTCCAGACCACTGTTGCTGGGATTACCCAGATAAAACAGCTGATCTGCGCGCAGTTGCATATCGGCGGAGGGTTCGGTTTGCTGGCTGGCCTGTTGCAGCAAACGCTGATGTTCCAGCCAGTCCATAGCGTCCCAGGCTTGTTGTGCCTTGAGTTGCAGACTCTGAGATATCAGCTCCGGATCTGAGGTTTGTTGCGCCAGATGCAGCGCCTGATCGGCGAGCGCGCTGCTGCTGCTGTCGCCGCGCCATGAGGCCAGCTGTGCACGACTGTGCAGGGCAAAGGTTTTCAGGCTGAGATCATTGTCCAGTTCGCTGGCGGGAATCGCGGCCAGCTGCTGCGCAGCCTGTTGCCATTCACCCAGATTAAGCAGGGCACGCACCAGCCAGGCTCTGGCCCAGTGGCTGTCCGGCTCAATGGTCAGTGAGGCCTGAAAATAGGGCCGTGCCCGCACGGCACCTTGCTGACGCAGGGCCTGCATCCCCTGCGCCAGTGCCTGGGCGGCGATCGGGTCGGTCGCTGCTGCCGGGTGTTTTTCTGCGTGCTGCGGGCGCAGCAAGGCCAGCAGTTGCTGGCTGATAGCAAGCGACTCAGCCGGCAGCGACGGGTAGCTGATGGCCCCTTGCTGGATACGGCCATCTCGATAAATCAGCTGAAAATCCAGCACCTGTTGCTGGTTATGCAGACGCACGCTGGCAAACAGCGCAGCGTCCTGCTGCTGGTCATTGAGCAGGGTGCGGATATGCACCGGCAGAGTTGGCCAGGGCAGGCCTGAATCGAGCAGTAATGACTGCGCCTGAGCTGGTGGGGTAACGCTCAGTTTTTGCTGACGCTTCAGATCAATGGCAATCATGTCCGCCAGTCCCAGCTCAAGCCAGGTCATCTGGCTTTCACCGGTGGCATTAATAAAAGGCAGCACCAGCAGGGATAATGTGCTGCCGGAAGGGGAGACCGGCGTGCTGGCCGGCCGCCAGAACATCAGTGCGCTTATTAAAAGGGCCAGTGCACCGCCCAGCAGCAATGTGAACAGCAGGCTCGGGCGCCATGTCTGGCGTGCCATTGACTGGCCTGGCGATGGTTCGTTTTTGCTATTTGTATCAGCGGCTGTCAGGCGGCCGATAAACTGATAACCGCGCTGATTGAAGGTACGGATATAACGCGGAGACTGAGCGCTGTCGCCTAACGCCTGACGCAGTTCCCGGATGCTCTGGGTCAGTGAATTTTCGCGGTAATCGCCGTGGGTCCACAGTTCGGCCAGCAGCTCCTCTTTGCTGACGACCCGGTCGGCATGTTGCAACAGATAGTGCAGCAGGTTGGCAACCTTGTGGCGCAGCACGGTGTGTTCGCCCTTATCGCTGAGAAGACTGCCGCGCTCGGGGTCAAAGGTAAATGCGTCAAATCGGTACTGCCTGGTCATCCGCTGGGCCGTTTGCTGCCTTAAGTAAGGTGCTCATTCTAGGTATTGCTGACTTTCCCGGCAACCGTGTTGTTCTTTATGCGATTTTGTAAGTTATTGAAATTTATATGGAAATATAAATTTTATGCGAATTTTAAGGAGATTTTAGCCCGTTTAAATATCTACGCTGCCGCTTCCTGCTATCAATGCCGTCATCACCAACGACGGAGTCCGTTATGGACAGTTTTATTCAAACCGCCCTGTTTGATGGGCAATGGTCAGTCTGGGTGCCGCTGGCTGTATTTGCGACCGGCTTGCTGACCAGTCTCACTCCCTGCGTGTATCCCATGCTGCCAATTACGGTGGCGGTGGTCGGCAGTCACACTACTGACCGCCGTCAGGCCTTTGTCTTGTCGCTTTTCTATGTGCTGGGGTTGTCGCTGACCTACGCCATTCTCGGTGTTTTTGCGGCCAGCAGTGGCCAGCTGTTTGGCTCGGTCGCCAGCCATCCTGTCACGCTGTTGCTGGTGGCGTTTATGTGTCTGCTGTTCAGTGCCTGGATGCTCGGCTGGCTGAGAATGCCGGCCTTGCAGCTGCCTGACGTGCCTGCCACCGGGCGAATGCCTCCCTTTATGCGCGTCATGCTCAGTGGTGCGGTATCGGGCCTGGTGCTGGCTCCCTGTACGTCGCCGGTATTCGGCATGCTGCTGATGTATGTGGCCGGACAGGGCAGCGTGCCCTGGGCGCTGTTACTGATGTTTGTGTTTGCCCTTGGCATGAGTGCGTTGCTGCTGGCTGCGGGCACTTTCAGCGGCATGCTGGCACGACTGCCGAAATCCGGACGCTGGTTGCTGCTCAGTCAGCGTCTGCTGGCCGGCCTGATGTTACTGGCTGCTGTGTGGTTCAGCTGGCAGGCGCTGCAACAATTCTGAAGTTTCTGTTTTAAATCAATAAGGAGAACGCAATGCGTAAACCACGTAACCCTCTGCTCAGACCGGCGGCTTTGCTGTTTGGCCTGACGCTGATTCTTGCTCCCACCCTGACGCAGGCGAAACCACCACTGGCGGTTGGCGATCCGGCGCCGGATTTCAGTGTGCAGACACTGGATGGCAAAACGCTGCAGCTGAGCGAGCTGATCGGCAAGAAACCGGTGTATCTGAAATTCTGGGCAACCTGGTGCAGCTACTGCAAAGCAGAAATGCCGTACCTGCAGTCTGTTTATGAGCAGCCGGGAGAGCCTGTTCAGGTACTGAGTGTGAATGTCGGTATTAACGATTCGGTAGCCAATATTCAGCAGCTGTTTAAAGCCGGGGGCTACAGCATGCCGACCACTTTTGATCAGAACGGAGCGCTGACCGCCGCTTATGGGGTGGTGGGTACGCCAACGCATATTCTAATCGACCGTGATGGGCGCGTGGCTTACCGCACGTTTTTACTGACCGATCAGCTGGAAAATATAGTGGCTGACTGGAGCCAGCAGGAGGACAAATAATGAAAGCAGGACTGATGTCTTTATTATTACTGGCACCGGTGGCGGTGCAGGCTGAATTCACCGATTTTCGGGGTGAACCGGTGGTCACAGAAAGCGAAAAAATCCGCCATCTGGTGTTTACCGATATCTGGGCTATTTATGATGGCCGGGGCGATGAACAATTACTGGAACGACTGCCTGCCAGTTTCCGTCAGCAAAGCCAGCAAATCTGGATTCAGCCGCAGTTAAATGTCACCACCGCACAGTTGGAGGAGTTTACGGGCTACTATCCGCAATTGCAGCCGCTGGTTTTAGATAAAGAATTCCGCCTGATGCGCAGCGAGGGCGTATGGGAATCGCCTTATCATGTGCTTTACCAGGGAGAGCAGCGCGTTTTTTCCGGCAGTACCGATGAACTCCGGCGTTATCTGGGCCTGACGGTAACAGGAAAAATGGAAGCCGTTGCGGCTGACAAGGCTTTTGACAACGAGGCTGACAGGGCGGTTGTTAGCACCGACTCTCGGCAGAGAAAAAAACAACAGCCAGCAGAGCAGAAAAAGCCGCAGGCCGGTGCTGATATGGGCGAAATCATGTTGCTCAATGCCGGGGGCAAAGAGCAGAGTCTTAAAACACTGACCGCAGAAAAACCGCTAAGCCTGGTATTTCTCGATACCCTGTGTCCGATGCCACATTTTCCCGGCTGCGAAGATAAAATCGCGCAGCTGAATCAGCTGGTAGCAAGCACACCGGAGCGCCAGTGGGTAGGTGTTGTTAATTCTTACTATGTTAATGCGGAGGCGGTAGAACCTTTTCGTCAGCGTTTTAACCTGACGCTGCCGTTAATATTTGACCACGAGCATAAAGTCTTTGATGCCTTTGGCGTACATGCCACACCTTATCAGATTGATATCGGCATTGGTGGTGTGCTGAAAAGCAGGGGGGATCAGATTCAGTAAAATATAAAGCCCGCAGTCGCGGGCTTTTTTATGTGTCAGAATTTTCTTCGACACCGATGTTCGTATTTTTAAGGTTATTGCTGTGGAACTTTCAGGGTTAACGCTATCTGAGGCTGAAGGATCAGGTCTGAACCTTTTTCGTGATAATCGGGAATCGTAATATCAACAGCATAGCTGATTCCGTTTTTATCATTCTGATAAATGCTGGTATTTATCGTCAGCTGATCGCTGCAGTCGTCTGATGTATAGCACTCGAAGTTTCCGTAAGTCATAAGTCCGGAATTACCGTAGTTGAGATGTCCGGCATGTAGTTTTCCATTGTCGTCGTTAATATCTGCCTCTTCAGTGATCAGAGCATTGAAGGGAGAGCTTGTGAAATAAATGCTTTTCGTTTCATGCCACGAGAATGAAGAGTCGGAGTCATCGTCTATTGTTAGCGTGCTATTCTCTAAATTGATGCAGTGAGAAAAAACCCAAGAGTCTTCCTGGCCTCCCGGAGTGTCGCTGTTCACAACCAGTGACAATTCGGGGGCTGTGTGCAGCTCGGTGGAGTCTGATATTTTGACCGCAAAGAAATGTTCTTTTTTATCGGGGTTTACTGCGCTGAATTGGCCATAGTAGGCTTTATTCCAGTAGCTGAGTTCACCGTAAAAGTGGTTGAAATCCTGGCTGAAATAAAAGTCGTAAGTGGTGGTCAGGATATTGTCCTGGGTGAACCACTTTATTGTCTGGCGCCGTTGAGATAAGTCGAAGTCTTTTCGACGAATATTCTCGTGGGGTTCGTTATACCATTCCAGATTACACATCTGCATCCGTATAAAATAGTCTTCTGGCGTATGCTCAATAACGATAAACTGGCGTTTGTCGGTACGGTAGGTAGTTCTGAAATCTTTTTCCCCTTGTTTAAACTCAGAGTCAGAAACCACCATCCAGATACCATTTGGCGTATCGGTTGCTAATGCAGGGTTAACGGCAGGCAGAGATTGCGGAAATTCAATCTGATTAATATCAACTTCTTTATCTTTAGTGTCATCACCGCCACCACAAGCCGTCAGAATAGCGGTAAGGGAAGTGAGCAGTAACAGGATAATACGCTGAGTCATGTTGTTCCTTAACATTTAAATATTTATAGCAGTCTTGCCATTAGTGCTGCATTAATAATTCACAAACCAGTGCCTCTCCCAGGTCAGCATGACTTTCTCCGGGTATTTGGTGCGCCCAAGGCTGCCGTTGTAGCGTGCTAACGCACGAATCCAGTCGCCTTTTTCTTTATCGAGATAATGTTTGAGAATGGTGCAGCCGTAACGCAGGTTGGTGGCAGCATGCATCAGATTGTCGTCGGTGCGCCCGATTTCTTTTTTCCAGAATGGCATGATCTGCATATACCCCTGAGCACCGACATACGAAATAGCAAAACGGTCAAAGGCGCTTTCGACTTGTATCACCGATAACACCAGTTCCGGTGACAGCCCTGCGCGGCTGGCTTCTTTGTGGATCAGGCTGAGCAGTTCCAGCCGTTGTTTATCGTTTTTGATATAGCGTTTCAGGCGTGCCGACATATCGACCAGCCAGACCTGAGCATCGTATTGATCTTCAAAGGATTCGCTGCTGCTGACCGCTTCTTTTAAGGCGTTACGCAATTCCGGGTCGATGCGCTGGTTGGCACTTTGTGCGACAGCATAAGAGGGCAGGGCTGTAATGGTGAATAGTAAACAGAAAAAAACCAGCGAACGCCCGAGGCGTCCGCTGGTTTTAGCTGCGAGGTTTTTTAACCGAACCTGCACAGAGGTGTGCATTTAACCGATCTGCTGCTTAAGAAAATCAAGGATGTCGGCCAGTGGGATATCCTGCGCTTCGCCATTGCGGCGCGCTTTGTATTCCACATTACCGGCTTCCAGGCCACGGTCGCTGATGACGATGCGGTGCGGCAGGCCCATCAGTTCCATATCGGCGAATTTAACCCCCGGGCTGGTTTTCTTGTCGCGGTCGTCCAGATACACGTCGAAGCCTGCGGCGCTCAGTTCGGTGTACAGTTTTTCGGTTGCTTCTTTTACCACGTCGGAACGGTGATAGTTCATTGGCACAATGCCGATGTTGAACGGAGCAATGGCGTCCGGCCAGATAATGCCGTTATCGTCGTGGTTCTGTTCGATGGCAGAGGCCACCACACGGCTGACACCAATACCGTAACAACCCATCACCAATGTGCGGTCTTTGCCATTTTCGTCCAGCACTTTGGCTTTCATGGCTTCCGAGTACTTGGTACCAAGCTGGAAAATATGACCCACTTCGATACCGCGTTTGATGTCCAGCGTGCCTTTACCACACGGGCTTGGATCACCGGCCACCACGTTACGCAGATCGCGCACTTCCGGCAGCTCGCCGTCACGTTCCCAGTTAAAACCGGTTAAGTGTGTGTCGGCGGCGTTGGCACCACAGATAAAGTTGGCCATGTGTGCTGCGGAGCGGTCGACATAGCATTTGGCCTGGATGCCCTGCGGGCCAACAAAGCCGCTGACGCCGCCAATGGCTGCGATTTCAGCATCGGAAGCAAATTGCAGGGGGGAGGCAACACCGGCAATTTTCTCGGCCTTGATTTCGTTCAGCTGGTGATCACCGCGCAGGAACAGAACCACCGGAGCGGGTTCGCCCAGCGCCTTTTCTTCGGTGTGTTCGCCGCGTACGACAATGGCTTTCAGCACCTGAGCCGGGCTGGCTTTGAGGAAACTGGCAACGTCTTCGATGCTGGTCATCGCCGGAGTGGCAATGCTGGCCAGTTCAGCAGTGGCGGCCGGACGTTCACCGGCCGGTGCTACCGCTTCGGCCAGTTCGACGTTGGCGGCGTAATCGCTCTCATTGGAGAAAGCAATGTCGTCTTCACCGGATGAGGCCAGTACATGGAATTCATGCGACAAGGCACCACCAATAGACCCGGTGTCGGCCAGTACCGGACGGAAATCCAGACCCAGACGGGTAAAAATGCGCGAATAGGCTTCGTGCATTTTGTCGTAGGTGATCTGCAGACTGGCTTCGTCGGCATGGAAGGAGTAAGCATCTTTCATGATGAATTCACGCGCGCGCATCACACCAAAGCGCGGACGGGTTTCATCACGGAATTTGGTTTGAATCTGGTACAGGTTAACCGGCAGCTGTTTGTAGCTCGATAGCTGGTTACGGGCCAGATCAGTAATTACTTCTTCGTGGGTCGGACCAATGCAGAAATCACGGTTGTGGCGGTCTTTTACGCGCAGCAGCTCGCCGCCGTACTGAAACCAGCGCCCGGTTTCTTCCCATAATTCGGCCGGTTGCACCGCCGGCATCAATACTTCCTGCGCGCCGGCGCGGTTCATTTCTTCACGCACAATGGCTTCGACCTTGCGCAGGGTACGCAGGCCCAGCGGCATCCAGGTGTACAGGCCCGCCGCGAGTTTGCGGATCATACCGGAGCGCAGCATCAGCTGGTGGCTGATAACAACGGCATCGGCCGGGGTTTCTTTTTCGGTGGCTAACAGAAATTCGGTGGCGCGCATAAGCTTTGTCTGGATTCCACATGAGTGAATAGGAGGAGATTGCCGCGATTTTATCGCTTGCGCGCTCCGGCGGCAATTTGCCTTTGCGTGTCGGGGGGTAACTCATGACGGATAATGCCCTGTTGCGCTGTTATGAGGCGCATAAAATGCACGTATCCTACTTGTGCAGTCACTCAGCTATGACATACTCCGCCATCGTTAATAGTCCTGCGGGAGATAAGGTTATGGTCGAGGTCGGAAAGCAGCCGGAGGTTTTGCAACCGAAAGCCGCCAACAGCGCTGAACTGCCAGTCTCCGACGCTTGTCTGCGCAATCAGCAGCCTATCTCTGACGTGCTGGCACGCGAACTGCCGGAGCACTCGGTTGTGCTGGAAATTGGCAGTGGCACGGGGCAGCACGCCGCGTTTATTACCCGCCGCCTGCCCGGGATCAAATGGCAGCCGTCCGAACTGGCTGGCCGTATTGCCGACATTAATGCCTGGCGTGAAAACAGCCAGAATGCCAACTTTTTACCGCCGCTGGTGCTCGATGTCGCTCAGGATCTTTGGCCGGTCAAACAAGTGGATGCGGTGTTCAGTGCCAATGTGGTGCATTTTATTGGCTGGCCTAAAGTCCGCGCCATGATGTCTGGCATTGGCCGGGTACTGAAGCACACCGGGCTGGCGTTTTTTTATGGCCCGTTTAATTACGGCGGTCAGTTCACCAGTGAAGGTAATCGGCTGCTGGACCAATGGTTGCGTGAACGTGACCCGGACTCCGGCATTAAAGACTTTGAACAAATCGTGCTGGCGGCGCGTAAAGAAAAACTGCGTCTGATGAAAGACATCGCCATGCCCGCCAATAATCGTCTGCTGGTGCTGCAAAAATATGTCTGATACATCGTCTTCCTCTGTTGTAAAAGCACTCGTTCCCTGCGCCTGGGCGAAAGGGGATGATTATCTTGCCTATCACAACAACGAATGGGGCGTCCCCAATTTTGATCGGCAAAAACTGTTTGAAAAGCTCTGTCTTGAGGGGCAACAGGCAGGGTTAAGCTGGATTACCGTATTGCGTAAACGTGATCATTACCGCCAATGTTTTCACGGCTTTAATCCGCAAAAAATTGCCCGCATGGCGGATGAGCAGATTGAACTATTACTGACCGATACTGGCCTGATCCGTAACCGCTTAAAATTATATGGCATCCGTAAAAATGCGCTGGCATTACTGGCACTGGAACAGCAGGGCGTCGATTTTGTCGAATTCCTCTGGGGTTTTGTCGATGGTCAGCCGGTGATCAACCGTTACGCCAGTATGAAAGAGGTTCCGACTGAAACCGCCGCCGCCAAAGCCATGAGCAAGGCGCTGAAAAAAGCCGGATTTACCTTTGTCGGCCCGACCATCTGTTATGCCTTTATGCAAAGTATGGGATTGGTGAACGACCATATGACCGATTGCCCCTGTCATCCGGATAACCGATCCTGACGCGGGTTATGCTGTATTTTTGTATTCAATTTAAAAGGAATTATGCTCTGATGATCGTCTTCAGATTCGTGGCCGCCGCATTGCTGATGGCTCTTACTTCGTTTGCTTCTGCTCAGGAAGAAAGCAGCACCGATACACGTGTCTTGGTGTATCTGGACGAAGTCGGCGGCCCGTATTTTGATGAATGGTATCTGCAGGGCAATATTGCCCGGCCGGAAGGGCTGACACTGCAGCGCAGCGGTAAATCCGGCGAATTGTCGGTTCCTGTGACGGTCGACTGTCACGCTGCAACGGTGAACATCAGCGGACCGGGGTTGGTGTTTGAAAGCATGGATATCAGCGCCGCCGAGGCGCAGGAATATATTATTGCGCCCCTCGCTGAAGCGGTTGTTCAGAAAGTCTGCCCTTAATCTGCCGTTTATTCGCAGTGCTCATAAGTCGTGCCCGTAAGTGGTGCCCATAAGTAGCGCTCAAAAATAGCGCTCAGGCGCCACGATCATCCCCGTTTTATCGTTCTTCTTTTTCTGTTCGCAGCCGCACTTATCAGTGTGCGGCGGTTTGACGAACCGGCTGATATGAACCAGTTTTTATAACAGGTTGTATTTTTCAGGCGGGTAAAGGAGCAGACCTTTGACACTCAGCAGTGATGAAACCGAAATGCTGGTGCGCTTACTGACGGCGCTGACAGCGGGTGTTCTGATTGGTTACGAGCGTTCTTACAGCGGCCGGCCTGCGGGCTTCCGTACCCATGGTCTGGTCAGTCTGGCGTCCTGTATGCTGATGCTGGTCACCGTTTATGAAGCGCACTGGCTGCGCACATCGGTTGATTTGATCCGCCTTGATCCTACCCGGATGGCGCAGGGCATTATGACCGGTATCGGTTTTTTAGGTGCCGGTGTGATTATGAAAGACGGTATTTCGGTACGTGGTTTAACCACGGCGGCGTCTATCTGGATTACCGCAGCCATCGGCATTCTGGCCGGTATCGGTTTTTATGTACCGATGCTTATTTCTGTTGTTCTGACGCTGGGTACGCTGTCGCTGTTTCGCTGGATAGAATCGCTGATGCCCAGCCAGGTGTATTACCATTTTGATGTACGCGTGGCGCGGACTTCGGATATGACCGAAGCAACACTGCGCGCTTTACTCGAGCAGCATGGCTTCAGTATTGCCAATTTCAGTTACCGGCTGGACGCGGAAGAGCAGGTCCGGCGTCACGGTATGGTACTGCGCACCTCTGATCGCAACCGCGTTGCGCGATTGTTTACCACGCTGGAAGGGCTGGATTCTATTCAGCAGTTCCGTATTACGCCAACCGGCGACTGAAATTTACCGCCATCAGTCGAGTCGCTTTTTAAAGCGCAGCGCGGCAAAGGCTAAACCGCCCAGGGTAAATGCCGCCAGCCATAACGCATCGCGCTGTAAATCCCAGAGCAGAGCATCACGTAACACAATGCCGCGTACCATGCGCATAAAATGCGTGGCCGGCAGTGCTTCGGAAATAACCTGTGCCAGCTGTGGCATGGCTTCGTAGGGGAACATAAAGCCCGATAATAAAATCGATGGCATTAAAATAAATACCGTCATCTGCATTGCCTGCAGCTGGGTTTTGGCAATGGTGGAAATAACCAGTCCAAGGGTCAGGCTGGCGAAAATAAACAGCAGGGCCGCCACCAGTAAGGTCAGTAATCCGCCCCGAACCGGCACCGAAAAAAGCAGATGTCCGATGCCTAAAATAATGCCCACCTGAATTAAGCCAACCAGTACATAAGGTACGATTTTACCGATCATTAATTCCATCGGTTTTACCGGGGTGGCGATCAGAAATTCCATATTGCCCTGTTCACGTTCGCGCACGATGGCGGCGGAGGTAAACATGATCATCGTCATGGTCAGAATAATGGCCAGCAGACCGGGCACAATATTCACCACGCTGCGCTGCTCCGGATTAAAAAACTGCACCACTTCAAAGGTGGGGACGTTATCTTTTAGTGTCCGCCCGGCCAGCGTATCCAACGGCAGCTGGCGCAGGCTGCGGATGCTGGCGGCAATCACGGTATCACCGCCATCAACCAGCCACTGGCCAACAGGTTGCAGGGTTTGGCTGTTACTGTGGCCGCTGTCGCGGTTAAAGGCCGGATGCACACTCAGGCGCTGACCGAGATCGGCGGGCAGGTAAAGCACGGCTTTAACATCACCACGGATAATGGCCTGTTCTGCTTCCTGAGCTGAGGCGTAGACCCGTACAAAGTCGACGGTCTGACTGGCCTCGGTCATGGCAATGAGTTCGCGGCTGTAAGATGACTGACTCAGGTCGACCAATCCGGCCGGAATATGGCGCACATCGGTATTAATGGCGTAACCAAACAGCAACAACTGCACCAGCGGGATCATCACAATCATGCCGAAGGTCATGCGGTCGCGTGCCAGTTGGCGGATTTCTTTAACCACAATGGCCGCTACGCGGCGCCAGGTGGCGATCAGCGGATTGCTGTTGACGCGGTATTCAAACATGGCGTTCCCCCTGCTCAGAATCCGAACCCGCTCTGGCCGTTGCTGAGGAAACCGAATGCTGACCGGTGCAGGCCACAAACACATCTTCCAGGCTGGGACGTACGGCTTCGATGCGGCGGCCATTCACCTGAGCCTGCAGCCACTGCTGTGGTTGTTCGGTCTGATCGCGAACCAGTACCCGCAAACGGGTGCCCAGCTGCGCCGTCGACAAAACCTGCGGGCATTGTGTCAGCTGGCTTTTCAGGGTGCGCAGATCGTCGCCTTCAACCTCCAGTACATGAGCGCCCAGGGTGGCCATCAGCTCCGCCGGTGAGCCGTCGGCGCGTTTAATGCCATTTTCCAGAATGGCTAAAGCATGGCAGCGCTCGGCTTCGTCCATATAGTGGGTGGAGACCAGAATGGTGGTTCCGGCATTACACAGATCGAACAGTCGCTCCCAGAATTCGCGGCGGTTTTCCGGGTCAACCGCCGAAGTTGGTTCATCAAGGAATAACAGATTCGGGTGGTGCAGGGTGGCTGCCGCCAGTGCCAGTCGTTGTTTCTGACCACCACTGAGTGATCCGGCCAACTGCGTCTGGCGCTTATCCAGCGCATACAGCGCCAGCAATTCATTCACCCGCTCACGACTCTGGCGGCTGTTAAGACCGTAGATCTGCGCAACAAAACTGAGGTTTTCGCGAATGCTGAGGTTGTCGTACAGCGAGAACTTCTGTGTCATATAACCAATGCGCAGACGCAGGGCTTCGGCGTATTGAGGCAGGCGCTGACCCAGTACTTCAACCTCGCCAGAGGTGGGTGTCAGCAGCCCGGTCAGCATGCGGATCGAGGTGGATTTACCGCAGCCGTTGGGGCCTAAAAAGCCATAAATAGTCCCGCGCGGAATCTGCAGATCAAGATGATCGACCGCGATATTTTTACCGAAGCAGCGTGTCATTTGCCGGACGTTAATCGCCAGATCGCTCATGGTTTGCTTCCCTGTACTGAAGTGTCGTCTGGCAGTAAAACCTCAACCGCCAGACCGCTGGCGAGCCCGGCGGGCATATCGCTCAGTACGATTTCTGTCAGATGCATCAGGCGTGCGCGGTCGCGTTCATTCAGCGCGAAATACGGGGTATAGGCGGGTTGCGCACGGACATTACGCACCCGGCCATGCAGGGCTTGTGGCAGGCCTTCGATGCGCACCTCAAGTTCGCTGCCAACACTCAGTGCGGCGATCTTACTTTGCGGCACGTATACCCGCACATAGGGTTCGGCATCGGCGAGTAAGGTCAGCAGGGGCGTGCCGGTGTTCACCCGAGAACCGGCTTCGGCGGCTATCAGATCGACCTGAGCGGCAACCGGTGCGCGCAGGGTTAAATCGGCCAGATGCTTTTGCTCTCCGGCCAGACGCGCTTCGGCGGCTCTGAGTGCGGCCTGGGCCTGACGGATTTTTTCTGGCCGGGTGCCATTGGTTAACTGACGCAGTTGTTCTTCGGCCTGATCGAGCCGGGCGGCGGCAGCATCGTGCTGGGCGATGGCGTTGTCGAGTTCGGCCTGACCAATCATCTGTTGTTTAAACAGAGTGCGGTTACGGTTCAGACGCTGACTGGCTTCGGTCAGGCTGGCGCGGGCGGCTTCTGCGGCGGCCGCGGCGGCGGCGCGTTCCTCGCGACGTGCCCCGGCGAGTAATTCATCCAGAGCTGCGCGGGCACTGTCGAGTTCAGCCTGACGCTGCTGCACACGGCTTTGGGCCAATGTGTCGTCCAGGGTCAGCAGAATATCGCCGGGCTGAACCTGTTGGCCTTCCTGAGCATTCAGCGCGCGGATCACTTCGCCGACCGGCGCGCTCAGGCTGATACGGTCGCGCTCCAGAGTGCCCAGTGCAACCGATGAATCGTCACTGCTGCAGGCGCACAGTAATAAGCAAAAGGATACAAACCATAGCGTTTTCATTGTGGGGTCTCCCCGCTGGTGGTGGTATCCGCAGCGGATTCTGATTGCGTGAAGACGCCCTGACTGAACAGGCGGCTGTTATGGCTAGCCAGCTGAGTGAGGGTTTCCGGGGTAACGTGAATGCCCAGGCGGCGCAGTATGAGCGGCGGGGCGATTAATGGAAAGACCATCAGACTGACAAACGACAGCCGGGCAAACTGTGGATTAACACTCTGATCAAACTGGCCGGGCAGTAATAAGGCTTGCTTCAGCCAACTGTCAGAGGCTTGCACCACGTCGCTGAATACGCGGCTTAAAATAGCAAAAGGTTCCAGATCATCGCCTTCACTGAGAATGCGGAACACCAGCCGCGGCAGATGCGGGTGGCGACCCATAATCCGGTAATAGGTCTGCATCAGATGTTCAGCCTGTTGCTGGCCGGATGCCGTCTGTCTGGGTTGTGATTGCTCAGCGGATGTCTGGGTCGGATGTTCTCCTGCATGGCGTAACGCCGCCAGCACCGGTGCCAGGGTTTCGCGTATCATTGCCTCGAACAGGCCGGCCTTGCCGCCAAAGTAGTAACGCACCAGTGCGGCATCGACTCCGGCATAACGGGCGACTTCGCGCAGGGTCACGGTGCGGTAGGGGCGGTTGGCAAAGAGTTCACGGGCGGTTTCCAGTAAAGCCTCACGGGCATCGGAATCGCCCAGCGGGCGGCCCCGGCGTGTTTTTTTAGCAGCGGCTGTTGCAGCGGCTTGCGCTGCATCCGGACCTTTGGTTCGGGTGTTCTCTGAAGGGGGCTGTTGCATGCTGATCGCCTGTTTTCATCACTTGATGAATATCCTAGGTCAGCGGCTTGTGGATTGGCAGCGGAATAATTCTGCGGATCGCCCTTGCTGATGAATTAAGGGTTCTTACCCGTGGGTTGTTGTTGGTTTGTGGTTTATTGACTAAGTACTCAGCGCAATACAGACTGGCTGCCAAGGTTACTGGGATATACGTTGCAGATTGGTTGCGCTGATAGCCGTCTGAACGGTTTATCTGAGCGTGGATGCAATAACAGAATTGGGGCGTTTACGGTGCGACAGATAATTTTACGGGCGTATTCAGCCATAAAATTCTCACGTAGATTGTTGTTTAAAAGTGCGAGTGGTGGTCTTTTCTGTTGTCTGCTTGCAATGCCATCTGCTGATGCCGGTGCTGATTTTCTAACGACTGATTTGCAAACCGTTGATCTGGTAACGGTCGATAAGTCGGAAAGAAAAATGTACCTGCTCTCGGGCGGTAAAATCGTTAAAGAATACCGTGTGGCTCTGGGAGCAAATCCGCAAGGCCACAAACAACAGGAAGGTGATGAAAGAACTCCTGAGGGTGACTATACGCTCGATTATAAAAAAGAAGATTCTGCTTTTTACCGGGCCATGCATGTCAGCTATCCGAATGCTGTTGATGTTGCAGCAGCAAAGAAACAAGGTGTGTCTCCGGGCGGCTTTATTATGGTGCACGGTCAGCGCAACGGCCTGGGGTGGCTCGCGCCGCTTGCACAATATTTTAATTGGACGAACGGTTGCATCGCACTCACTGATGCAGAAATGGATGAGTTTATGACTCTGGTCAGGGTTGGTACACCAATTCGTATTGAGTGGTAAGTTATGTTGAACACAGCAAGGGCAAAACCATCAGAGTATCCGCAGCTGATCGAAATCTGGGAAGCATCGGTGCGGGCAACGCACGATTTTTTAGCCGAGCAGGATCTGGTTGAGTTAAAACCACTGATTCTGGAGCAATATTTTGCTGCGGTTGAATTGACGGTGGCAAAAGATACTGATGCTCAGATTCTGGGATTTATCGGCGTCAGTGAAGGCAATATTGAAATGCTGTTTATTGCACCAGACTCCAGGGGGCTGGGCGTAGGGAAGCTGCTTACCTGTTATGCCATTAATAATCAGCAGGCGACCAGAGTGGATGTGAACGAACAGAATGAGCAGGCGCTGGGGTTTTATCAGCATCTGGGTTTTTCGGTTATCGGGCGCTCGCCACTGGACGGACAGGGCAAGCCTTATCCTCTGCTGCACATGGAATTATCAGCCGCTTAACAGGCTGCAAAATACACAATAAGGATATTGCTATGAGTGAACCGGCCATGTGGGTTCGTAATCTTTATACCGGCACCGGTGGTGGTGCCTGTGCCGGCCCCGGCGGAGGCCTGTATCGCGGTCCGGGAGGCGGTGCTTCTGTCGGCCCAGGCGGCGGCCTGAACCGCGGACCGGGTGGCGGGGCTTATAAAGGCCCTGGTGGTGGGTTGTATACCGGACCTGGCGGTGGTGCTTATGCTGGCCCAGGGGGCGGTTTGTATATGGGGCCTGGCGGTGGTTTATACACTGGCCCGGGCGGTGGGCTCTATGCCGGTCCGGGCGGTGGGCTGTACACCGGCGCAGACCCGAATCCCTTTATGGCTAACTTTCCTCCATGGCCTGTTTTTGCCCGTGAGCTCAGGGCGATGGGTAAACACCGGGAGGCGGACTTAATTGAAAAAGCACTGCGGCGTAGGGGATGAGTCTCAGCGTATGATAAAGATAGGCCTGTACTCATCGGTCACCTTATTGCACGGTGAGCACAGGATCAGGATGGCAAAATAAACCGTCAGATATAGTCAACCATAATCCGGCTCCACATATTCTCCGCTAACACTGCAATCTTCTCGTCGTCCGCGGGAAAGGCTGGTCCCTCTCTGAAAATGCCGCCAAACTTTCTCTCCAGCTCCGTTTTGTTGTGCAGGATGGCGCTTTTCAGAAAGAGATGTATCTGCGATTTAAGCTGGTCTTTTGCCGGAATTTCATACCAGCCGATATTCTCCGTTTCGTAAAAGCGAACAATGCTGTGCGCACGATAGGCTTTGCCTTTGGTTTTAAAATCGAAGGTTAAACGAAACTGTATTTCAACATTTTTGCCATCGTCATCGGGCAGGTCATAGATCACAAAGGCCATATCGCCTTTTATACCAGGCGGTGTGTGCGCAGGCAGGGGTTCTGTGGTGATGCTGCAATCAAAAGGTTGCACATAGGTTTTATTGCCCAGAGAAAGAGCAATATTGTTGGTCTCACGACAGTCGTAATCGTTGACACATACTTTATTGCCAGCGCGCTGGACAAAGCGGTCACAGGCACTCGGGGCATCATCAGGGCAGGTGCTGCTGTCGCAGGCTCTGTTCAGTACCTGCCATTGTTTGCCAAGGTAAATTGCCTGATGTTGATGCAGATTGCTGTTGCGCAGGGAAAAACTCTTGCTGGCGAGTGCTTCTGCCTCGGTGGGAAAAGCATCGGATATAAAATGTTCCTGATTAAAACAGTAACTGGCAATAAAAGCCTGCTCACGCTCATCGAAGGTAATCACCGCATGCTGGGTATCAATGGCGTCAAAAACAAAGAAATGCTGCCGCCAGCCAGCGCTGTTGCTGAATGTTGATGGGTTATTGTTGCGGCTCAACAGCGTGTTGCTCCAGCGTTGCAGGGTATCTTCCAGTGATGTCCTGATATCGGGTGTAACGTCCATATTCCTGCTCTGATCGTGACTTGGCCTGCCAGTATAGCGTCTGCCCAAAAGGTTATGAATAGAGCTAACAATAAGAGTGCGGAGTTGTGCTGTTGGTGGTTGGTTGTGCTGAGGACAGCTCGCTGAAGGTGGCGTGCCGAAAATGACCGTTTTTTAACCATGTGTTAACAGGCCCTTGGGGTTCGACAGTTACAAACAAGGCAGAGCAGAAGGTTTGTGACGTATTGCCAAACAGCAAGCAAGACTCGGCGCGCAAAAACTGGATAATAGCGACTATTATTGTTCGGGGCCCTGTCAGCGGGCTGCCAATGTTCCCGTCCATCATCTGCTTATTCTGGTACTGTGCATGCAAATTAAGGTCAATTTTCTCGATAATCTTCGTCTGGAAGCAAAGTTTGATGATTTTACGGTGGTGGCCGACCAGCCCATCCGTTACAAAGGCGATGGCTCAGCCCCCGGTCCGTTCGATTATTTTCTGGCCTCTTCAGCTTTGTGTGCGGCGTATTTTGTCAAGTTGTACTGCCAGACCCGGGATATCCCAACAGAGAATATCCGCCTGTCGCAAAATAACATCGTCGATCCGGAAAATCGCTACAACCAGATTTTTAAAATTCAGGTAGAGCTGCCGGAAAATATTTCGGAGAAAGACCGCCAGGGTATCCTGCGTTCTATTGACCGTTGTACCGTTAAAAAAGTGGTGCAGACCGGCCCGGAGTTTGTGATTGAAGTGGTCGATAATCTGGACGAAGACGCTCAGGCATTACTGATGACATTACCCGCTGACGATGCGGCGACCTATATTCCGGGCAAAGATTTACCACTGGAACAGACCATTGCCAATATGTCCGGTAAGCTGGCCGACCTGGGTATGAAAATCGAGATCGCTTCCTGGCGGAATATCGTGCCGAACGTCTGGTCGCTGCATATCCGTGATGCCGATTCGCCCATGTGTTTTACCAATGGTAAAGGCTCCAGCAAAGAAAGTGCGCTGGCCTCGGCATTGGGGGAATTTCTGGAACGCCTGAACTGCAATTTCTTTTATAACGATCAGTTTTTTGGTGAAGAGATCGCTAACGCCGATTTTGTTCATTACCCGCAGGAGCGCTGGTTTAAACCCGGCCCGAACGATGAACTGCCGCAAGAGATTCTCGATGAATATTGTCTGGATATTTATAACCCGGATGGCGAACTGTGTGGCTCACATCTGTACGATACGAATTCGGGCAATGTTGAACGCGGTATCTGCTCGCTGCCCTATGTGCGTCAGTCTGATGGCGAAACGGTCTATTTCCCCTCGAATCTGATCGAAAATCTGTTCCTCAGTAACGGCATGAGCGCCGGTAATACCCTGGCGGAAGCACAGGTACAGTGTCTGTCCGAAATTTTTGAACGCGCCGTTAAACGCGAAATTCTGGAAAATGAAATCGCGCTGCCGGATGTTCCGCAGGACGTTCTGGCAAAATATCCGGGTATTGTTGCCGGTATTCAGGGGTTGGAAGAGCAGGGCTTTCCTGTATTGGTAAAAGATGCCTCACTTGGCGGTCGTTTCCCGGTGATGTGCGTCACCCTGATGAACCCGCGTACCGGCGGTGTATTTGCTTCTTTCGGCGCCCATCCGAGTTTTGAAGTCGCGCTGGAGCGCAGCCTGACCGAATTATTACAGGGACGCAGCTTTGAAGGCTTAAACGATTTGCCACAGCCAACTTTCGAAAGCCAGGCCGTGCAGGAACCGAATAATTTTGTTGAACACTTTATTGATTCAACCGGGTTGGTGTCCTGGCGCTTTTTCAGTGCCAAAGCCGATGTCGATTTTGTTGAATGGGATTTTTCTTCCAATAACGAAAAATCCAATGAAGAAGAAGCGGCTAACCTGTTTGCTATCCTCGAAGCACTGGAACTGGACAGCTATATGGCGGTGTACGACGATTTAGGCGTGCAGGCCTGCCGTATTCTGGTGCCGGGTTATTCTGAGGTTTATCCGCTGGAAGATTTAATCTGGGATAACACCAATAAAGCCCTGTATTTCCGCGAAGATATTCTCAACCTGCATGCGCTTAACGATGAACAACTGGAGGATCTGGTCGAGCGCCTGGAAGAAAGTGGTCTGGATAACTACACCGATATCACCACCCTGATCGGCATTGAATTTGATGACAACACTGTCTGGGGTCAGCTGACTATTCTGGAACTGAAGCTGCTGGTTTATCTGGCTCTGGATCGTCTGGAAGAAGCGAAAGAGCTGACCGAAACCTTCCTGCAGTTTAATGACAATACAGTAGAGCGCGGGCTGTTTTATCAGGCGCTGAATGTTCTGCTGGAAGTGGTGCTTGATGACGAACTGGAGCCTGAAGACTACATCGGCAATTTCCGCCGTATGTACGGTAACGAGCGTATGGATGCTGTGGTCGGCTCCATTGAAGGCAGTGTACGTTTTTATGGTTTAACACCAACCAATATGCAGCTTGAAGGGCTGGATAAGCACCTGCGTTTGATTGCCAGTTATAAAAAGCTGCATGCAGCGCGGGCGGCAGCGGCGGGGCTTAATTAAGCACGAGTCATTGCACTTATATTTATTAATGCCAGACAAAGCCCTGCAGTGCAGGGCTGCTGTCCCACAGATTGGAGTGACATCGTGTCACTCCAATCTGCACCATTAATCGACGACTGTTTTTCAATCTTAAACGCCTTTCCGGGGCAAGCCCCTGGCCCCCTGCAAGGAGAGGTATCTCCTTACGATCCTCTCTTTTCGGCGCGTCCGGCTTCATCCAGCCAACTGCAATGATTATGCGGCACGCAAAACAATTCGCCCCGGAACGACGCTTTAAAACAGCAAAAATTTGTATCGTTCCGGGGCAGGGTTTTGCTCTGAAGGCCGCAGAATCATCTGGTTGACTGGCGCCGCACGATCGCCGGTTACAGTAATCCGCTCAGCCGTATTTCATAGGAAACCGTGTTTGAGACATGATATTTAAAAGAATGCGTTTGATTTGAAAAACGGCATTGCGGTGACGGTTTCCTGCGCCTCTGGGGCCGCCGCAGAAACTGCTGATATGCCTGGTCTGTCCGCAGGGATGCGGACAAGTGGCTCCGGCCATGGATGGCCGATGAGGCACGCGGCCAGTAAATATCAAGGTTTCAAGGGTGACGGCCCAGAAAGCGCGAAGCTGGGGTCGGCCCGCCGGCAAGGGGATAAGTTCCCCTGGGAGGCAGCAGGCCTTGAAGTTAAAAAATGCTGTTTTTGTCAGCTGCGGTGCTGATTAAAAACGGTGGGACAGTAGTGTGCCAAAGCAGGTTTTTTTATGGGTATTTATCAGCCTTCACGGCTGATGTATTTATGCCGGTTAACCCTTAATTCCATCAAGCGGAATAAGCCGATTAACACAGCGGACATAATCAGGTACATCATGCCGGCGGCGAAGAAAATCTCCAGCGGCGTATAAGTACGGGCAATAATCGTACGCGCCATACCGGTAATATCCAGCAGGGTAATGGTCGAGGCCAGCGCGCTGCTTTTCAGCATTAATAAAAATTCGTTGCTGTAGGCTGGCAGCACAATGCCCAGTGCTCTTGGCAGAATAATACGGCGGATTTTGGTCAGCTGGTTCATGCCCAGCGCATCGGCGACTTCAATTTCGCCATGGGGAATCGCCTGAATTGCACCACGGATTAATTCAGCACTGTAAGCGGAAGTATTCATGGTGAAAGCGATAATGGCGCACCAGTAAGGCTCTTTCAGAATCGGCCAGAGAAACGAGTCTTTCACCGCATCAAACTGTGAGGCGCCGTAATAAATCAGGAATATCTGTACCAGCAGCGGCGTGCCACGGAAGAAAAAGATATAGCCATAGGCCAGACCTTTAAGCAATGGCTGCGCGGAAGCACGCATGAGTGCCAGAGGCACGGCCATTAATATGCCAAAAATACCGGATAAACCCACCAGCTCTAATGTCAGCCAGGCACCTTCCAGCAGGCGCGGGGAATAATCCCAGATTACAGACCAATCCCAGTTCATGCCCGTCGCCCACGCAGTTCAGGTTTACTCAGACGCTCAAGAATTTCGGTCACCAGCGTCGCCAACAGGGTCAGCGCCAGATACAGAATGGCGGCTGCCAGATAAAAATCAAAAGGATGTTTGGTGGCCGCCGAGCCCACACTGGCCTGGCGCATTAATTCATTCAGACCAATCACCGAGACCAGTGCGGTATCTTTCAGTAACACCTGAAATAAGTTGCCCAGTCCGGGAATCGCCAGACGCCATACCTGCGGAAAAATAATGCGGAAAAAGGTCTGCCCGCGACTCATACCCATCGACTGTGCCGACTCCCACTGCCCCTTGGGTACTTCCAGCATCGCCATGCGGAATACTTCCGTGGCGTAAGCACCAAAGGCAATGGCTAAGGCCGCAACACCAGCGGCAAAAGCGCCTACTTCGATGTATTCGTCATAACCAAAAAAACTGGCCGCCCACATCAGCAGCTGAGCGCCGCCGTAATACAGGGTTAAAACCAGCAATAATTCCGGTACGCCACGCACCAGTGTGGTGTACAGCGTGGCCGGAATACGCAAAAACGGCGAAGGCGACAATTTAGCCGCCGCCCCCAGCAGGCCGATAACCAGTCCGATGGCTAAGCTGGCAAGGGCCAGCTGAATGGTCATCAGCGCTCCGCTGAGTAACAGATGGCCGAAGCCCTGTAAATCCATCAGCATGCAGCGCTATCCTGGTGTTTGTTATCGTTCATCGACTGACCTCTGAGCCGTTTCCGCTCAGTAAATATCAAACGGGAAATATTTAGCGTTAATTTCTTTGTAAGTGCCGTTGGCAACGATGGCATCCAGCGCTTTATTCAGACGCTCCTGCAATTTGTCGCCCTTACGCACGGCGATACCGATTTGATCGTCGATATCCAGATCAGCGCCCTTGAATTCAAAGTTCGCGCCGTCTTTGCTTTGCAGCCAGTCATAGGCCGGGAATTTATCCGACAGGATGGCGTCAATACGACCAGCAGCCAGATCGAGGTAAGCGTTGTCCTGAGTGTCGTACAGTTTCACGCTGACCACGTCGCTGTATTTATCTTCCAATGTCTGACCGGAGATCGTCGCGCGCTGAGCACCAACGCTCAGGCCTTTCAGACCGGCCATACTGGTATCCAGTGTTTTACCTTTGGCAGCCACAAAAGCCAGGCTGTTGGTGTAGTATTTATTGGTAAAATTCACCACACGCAGACGTTCTTTGGTGATCGACATTGAGGCAATAATGGCATCGTATTTACGTGCCATCAGACCCGGAATAATACCGTCCCAATCCTGCGCCACGATGTCACATTCCACGTTCATTTCTGCACACAGGGCTTTGGCGATATCAATATCAAAGCCGACCAGATTACCGCTGGCATCAATCATATTAAAAGGCGCATAAGCACCTTCGGAGGCAATGCGGATTTTTTCAGCGGATGCGAACGGTGACAGCAAGACACTGGCAGCCAGACACAGGGTGGCAACGAATTTTTGCATGGTATTAATCCTCAGCAATAGATAATAAGCAGACCGGAATCAGGCCTGATGGCTCGCCATAAAATCGCGCACGCGCTGGGATTCGGGATGGTCGAATACCTTTTCCGGCGAGCCTGTTTCTTCAATCTGTCCCTGATGCAGGAAGACCACGGTGCTGGACACTTCACGCGCAAAGCGCATTTCGTGGGTTACGATCAGCATGGTCCGGCCTTCTTCCGCCAGCTCCCGCATAACCGCCAACACCTCATTCACCAGTTCAGGGTCCAGAGCAGATGTCGGCTCGTCAAACAGCAATACCTGCGGATCCATCGCCAGCGTGCGGGCAATCGCTACGCGCTGTTGTTGCCCACCGGAAAGATGTCCCGGATAAGCGTCCTGTTTGTCGGCCAGACCGACTTTGCGCAGCAATTCCTGTGCCCGTGCCACGGCTACATCGCGCGGTATTTTCAAAACGTGTACCGGCGCTTCAATCAGGTTCTGCAGAATGGTCATGTGTGGCCAGAGATTAAACTGCTGAAACACAAACCCTAAGCGCGAACGCAAACGCTCCAGCTGGCGTTTGTTCTGTGCTTTCAGTTCGCCGTTTTTATCCGGAATCAGAGCCAGCTGTTCATCACCGATAATGATTTCGCCCTGATTCGGACGTTCCAGCAGATTAATGCAACGCAACAGCGTGCTTTTGCCGGATCCACTGGAGCCGAGAATGGAGATCACGTCGCCCTTCTGCGCTGTCAGGCTGACGCCTTTCAGTACTTCAAGGTTACCGTAAGATTTGTGGATGTTGATCAGCTCAAGAGCAGCGTTAGAGTTATTCATATAAAGGGCTTGGCGCGCACAGACGGACAAGGGCGCGAACATTACACATTGGCAGGATGATGACAACCGTCACGCAAGGTTAGCGCCAATTTCTGACCGGAAAGTCCACTTTGAGTCATTAATTGGTGCAAAAACGAACAACAAAGGCGGTGCAGGTTCGCCAATTCACTGAGCTTACATATTGTCTGACGGTCAGACCAATCAAGCGCATTCAGGCCCTCCGGCAGCACACCGCAGCCGATGCTGAGCGCACCGATTTGCTGCAAAGCGGTCCATTAACGGGCTACTCCGCGCACAATAACGGTGCCTCTGTTCGGGCAGAATCACAAAGCAAAAAAACGCCCCGCAGGATAACCCTGCGGGGCGTTTTGTATTCGGCAACGCATGCGTTTATACCCTGCGTTGTGTGTCCGCCCAACGTTGCCTGCGGTTTACTCCGCCGCCACCTGAGCCGGAAGCTGTTGCAGGAAATCCTGGTACAGACCTGCCGCTTCGGACGCCACTTCTACCATCGGCATATGACCGACACCGTTAAAGATATGGGTCTTCAGCTGAGGAACACCAGCCTCCCACACGGAGACCGAACTGACGTGCAGCAGGCGGTCTTTATCTCCCCACCAGAGCATGGCGGGTGCTTTCAGGTCGGCCAGTTTTTCTTCTAGATAATCGCTGGAATGAAAATCGGTAAAGATTTTTTCCAGTTCGGCGCGGCGCTCGATGTATTTATCCGACATCGCTTCCAGCACCATGCCCGGCAGGAACGGCGGCTGAGCCATGGTCATGGCATAAAAGCTGTCGAATTCAGCGCGGTTATGAATCAGGAACGGGTTGTGGCCAGCGCTCAGCATTTTCATCATATCGCTTGGCTGCGGCGACATCACGCCTGCCGGATCAACCATGGTGGCTGACAACGTACGCTCAGGGTAAGCAATGGCGAACGTTGCGGTTAAAAAACCGCCCATCGAGTTACCGATAACATGCGCCTGAGCGATATCCAGTTTATCCAGCAACGCCGCCAGACGTTTGGCCTGCGCCGGCATGCTGTAATCCCAGCTGGCATCAAAACCGGTATCACCGTGACCGGCCATATCCGGAATAATTACCTGATAATCATCCACAAAGTGTTTGGCAAAACGCGGCCATACGTCTTTATCGGCGCTGTAACCGTGCAGCATGACAATGGCGGGCTTGCCCGGATTATTATTGCTGTACAACGCCAGTTCCATATCGCCGATATCCACCGCGCTTTGCTCAAAACCATAAGCAGAGGCTTCAAGATCCGTCACATTGGCATACAACCAGTGTCCGACACGACCATAAGCACCGTTAACCATACCCACCACCAGGGCCAGCACCAACGGCAGAATTAACAGACTGATTTTTTTCATAACCTTACCTTGTTCATTTTATTGTTATCGCGTTTTTATACCTGCTGCGTTGAGCACTTAACAGGTTCGATCAGGCAAAGTCGTGATCTTTGGCGCGGAAGTTTTTTGTCCAGCGGCGGAAGGTAAAGCTGAAGCCGGGGAACATCGCAATCACCTTACCGCTTTTGCTCTTATACCAACTGTTACAGCCACCCTGCTGCCAGACGGTTTTAGCCATTTCATCATGAATATGACGGGTGTAGCTGTCTTCGGCACAGGCTTTTACTTCAATCAGGTTTTTCTGCCGGCGGCCGACTTCTTCGATGGCTTTCATGATGTAGTTCATCTGCGCTTCGATAATAAAAATCGCCGAAGTATGACCAATACCGGTATTCGGGCCGGTAACAATAAACAGATTAGGAAAGCCCGGTGCAGACGTCCCCAGATAGGCGCGCGGAAAATCCGCCCAGACATCCGCCAGCGTTTGCTGATTGCGGCCAATCACCGGATAGGAAATCACGCCATCGGTGGCGTCATAACCGGTGGAATAAATAATCAGATCCAGATCGACCTGATCGCCATGACTGGTTTTAATGCCGCTTTCGTTGATTTCAGCAATGCCATCGGTTTTATCGTGCAGGGTCACGTTGTCACGACAATAAGCCGGATACAGTGTGTCGGATAAAATCACGCGTTTGCAGCCGATGGTAAAATCCGGCGTAACCTTCTGCTGCAAAACCGGATCTTTAATCTGCTTTTTAATATGCGCGCGGGCTTTACGACCAGCCAATAAATCCAGCATCAGGGAAGAATATTTAAAACCGATTACGCGGCTTTCTAGTCCCCAGTAAATCGCCTCACGCAGTGCCCGGTAAATACCACGGTTACGCAGCAACTTACGCTGCCAGTTTTTAAACACATAATCGGGACGTGGCAACACCCAGTGCGGCGTGCGCTGGAAAATATGCAACTGGCCGACATCCGACGCAATCGCCGGAATAATCTGTGCGGCGCTGGCACCGCTGCCAATAATGGCCACCCGTTTACCGTTATAGTCGTAATCGTGGTCCCAGTTATTGGTGTGAAAAGCTTTCCCTTTAAAGCTGTCGCGGCCTTTAAATTCCGGAATCACCGGCGTACTTAATGGACCGGAGGCGTTAATAACAAAGCGGCCTTTGAGTACGCCTTTGCCATCAACATGCACATGCCAGCGCTGATCAGCTTCGTGCCATTCTATTTTTTCAACATTGGCATGGGTCAGGGTCTTTTCCCGCAGGCTGTGTTTATCAATCACATGATTCGTGTACTGCTGCAGTTCGTGCTGTTCGGCAAACATCTGCGACCAGTCGTAAGGCTCAGATTCAATGGAATACAGCGGCGACTGCACATCCACCGCCGCACCGGGATAGGTATTCTGTGCCCAGGTGCCCCCCATAAACTCACGCCGCTCAAGAATAATAAAATCGTCGATGCCACGTTTTTTTAAATTGATTGCCGCGCACTGACCACCAAAGCCACTGCCAATAATGATCACACCATGACTGGACATACAGAACCTCTCTGCACGGACTGCGCCGGCAATTTTATTGTTATATGAAGATCGCCCGGCCATCTGACGACATTTGTCCTCACTTTACTTCTGAGGACGCATGTCGTCAAATAGCGAAACCAGTTATTTCCGGACAATTTTTCCGATGGGAAAAGCCACAACTGCCAACAGCCCCCAAGCGGCAGCCGCGCCGACTGCGGCAACAGCAACAAAAACGGCTGCAACATCGTCAACAACTGCAGGCCGGGTTTATGCTGGCCAAAGCCAGCAGCAGCGCAAAGCCCAGCGGCGTCAGCAGTTTCTGCAGGCCGGGCTTGAGGTGTTCGGCACCGAAGGTTTCCGCAATGCCACCGTACGTGGTCTGTGCAGACAAGCGCAACTGACCGACCGCTACTTTTACAGTGAATTCGGTAATCTCGAAGGCCTGCTGCAGGCGGTGTATGGCCAGTGCATGGATGGCATCAAGCAGCAGCTGTTTAACGCCTTCTCTCAGGCGCAGCCCGGCGGGCAGATTGAAACGCTGGCGCAACAGGGGCTGGCCGCGTTTTTTGCTGCGATGCAGGATGCCCGTGTTGCCCGGGTCTGCATGCTCGAACTGGAAGGCGTCAGTACGGCAACCGACCGCTTCTATCACGGTTATATGCAGGATTTTGCCAACATGGTGATGACACTGGCGCGTACCGTTCACCCCCACTGGCAACTCAGTGATGAAGAATATGCTCTGTTGGGTACGGGGTTTATCGGCGCTATGCGTCAGGTCACGACTTATTGGTTACAGAGCGGCTGCAGCGCCTCGCAACAGACGCTGGTCAGCACCGGTATGCGCATGATTATGGGGTTGGTGCGGCAACTGGAAGCAGAACAGACATAACCCGCTATTTACCGTTTACGCCTCACACCGGGTTGTCGATATCGACGAACTCCACATTCAACCCAAACTCATCCGCCAGATATTCACCCAGTGCTTTTGCGCCGTAACGCTCGGTCGCATGATGACCAGCACTGAAAAAATGGGTGCCGGTTTCACGCGCCAGATGCACCGCCGGTTCATTGATTTCGCCGGTTAAATAGGCATCGACACCGGCATTCACCGCCACCTGCAAATACCCCTGCGCGCCGCCGGTACACCAGCCAATGGTTTCGATGGTGTCGGTTTCTTCACCAATATGCAGCGCTTCGCGCTGCAGACATTCACCCAGCCAGGCGCAGAATTCTTTACCACTCATCGGCCGCGGCAGACGGCCGATATGACCCGGGATACTGGGATCTTCTTCGCTCAGCGGACCATCAATCTGCAGGCCGAGAACATCGGCCAGCTGTACGTTATTGCCATACACCGGATGGCTGTCGAGGGGCAGGTGATAGGCAATCAGGTTGATATCATTTACCAGCAACGCTTTCAGACGCTCACGTTTAATGCCGGTGATGCGCTCGTCTTCGCCTTTCCAGAAATATCCATGGTGCACCAGAATCGTATCGGCACCGCGCTCAATGGCGGCATCGATAAGCGCCTGACTGGCCGTCACGCCGGTGACGATATGGCTGATCTGTTCACGCCCGGAAACCTGCAGGCCATTGGGGCAGTAATCGCGGAAACGGGCACTTTGTAAGAGTGAGTCAAGGTGCTTCAGTAACTGACGACGCTCAACCATGATAGGGGCCTCATTTATATTCTGATAAAATGCCGGATTATATTTTCTGATGGCTTGGGGCACCTCTGAATAATTCAGAAGTGCCCCCAGTTTATGGGTTACGGGGGATTCACAGCAAATGCGTTCTGCTCAGTTCATTGTGAATACATTGGTCATACCGATTCTGGTAGGTTTGGTTGTCGCGTTTTCCGTGTTGCTTTGGGCACCAGAGCTGGTTACGCCTGCGACGCCTAAAGCACCGGCCATCACTTACGCACCACTGGCCGGCATCGGGCCGATGCCCGAACAGCGCAACGAACCCGGCAGCAATGCTGCTGGTCAGGCCGGGCCGGTCAGCTATGCCGATGCGGTCGACCGCGCGGCACCAGCGGTGGTGAATATTTTTACCCGCAAACTGGTACGGCGCAAAACCCATCCGTTGTTTGATGATCCGTTTTTTCAGCGTTTTTTTCGCACCAATCCAGAGCCCAGCGAGCGCATGCAATCCAGCCTCGGTTCTGGCGTGATTATGTCGCCAGACGGCTATGTACTGACCAACAACCATGTTATCCACGGTGCCGACCAGATTGTGGTGGCCCTGCACGATGGCCGTGAAGTCAATGCCACCGTGGTCGGCACCGACCCGGAAGCGGACCTCGCCGTGCTGAAAATAGAGTTGGAAAACCTGCCGCAGATTCAGGTCGCCCACGATAGCCAACTGCGCATCGGTGATGTGGTATTGGCCATCGGTAACCCCTTTGGCGTGGGTCAGACCGTAACCCTAGGCATTGTCTCTGCCACCGGCCGCAACCAGCTGGGGCTTAATACTTATGAAGACTATATTCAGACCGATGCAGCCATTAATCCCGGCAATTCCGGTGGTGCCTTAATCAATGCTTACGGTGAACTGGTCGGCTTAAATACCGCCATATTCTCCAAATCCGGCGGTAGCCAGGGCATCGGCTTCGCCATTCCCGCCGAAGTCGCCAGCCGCACCCTCACCGATATAGCCACCCACGGCGCAACCATAAGAGGCTGGCTGGGCATCGAAGTGCAGGAATCCACGCCGCAGCTACTCACCGCCCTCAGCCTGCCGCAGGCGTTAACCGGCCTGATCGTCACCGGGATTTATCCGGATGGCCCCGCCGATCAGGCCAAGCTTGCCGTTGGCGATATTCTGGTAAAAATTAATGCTCAGGATGCCGCCAATGCCCGCAGTGCCATGAACCAGATTGCCGCACTGCGACCCGGTGATGGTATCGATCTGGAATTTATCCGCGCCGGACAAAAAATGCAGACCCATGCCACCGCCGGCCAGCGTAAAGCGCACCAGCAATAATCTCTGCAAAAAGTGCGGCCGCCCCCATGATCACGCATAGGCAGCCGCAGGGTTAGCCGGTACACTGGCGTCTGCCATTCTGACGATAAAAGGAACTTATCATGCGAGCCATCGCACCCGGCGTACGCCGCTCTTCTGCCCTGCTGCTGGGCTGTGCTTTATTCACCCTCAGCGCCTGCACCAAAACCCCGGATCTGCCTTTAGGCCAGGAACTGCCGGTTGAAGGTGAAGAAGTATTATTCAAAGACATCAGCACCCTGCTGACTGACCACCTGAAAGAACAATACGCCGACGAAAATATACTGCGCGACACCCACCCGAAAGATAACGGCTGCATCCGCGGTAATTTTGTGGTGAATGAACAGATCGACGAACGCTACCGTCATGGCATATTCCAGCCATCAGCCAGCTACCCGTTATGGATGCGCTTCTCCAACTCGGTCGAAGAAATCACCAGCGATAAAGAAAAAGACTTCCGTGGCCTGGCAGTAAAACTGACTCAGGTTGAAGGCAACCGCCTGCCGTTACCCGGCGACGAGCAACACACTCAGGATTTTTTATTCCTCGGTCACGATGCTTTTTTTGCCGCCAACCCACAGCAGTTTTTCGATTTCTTTGATGCCAACTTTAACGGCAAGCGACTGGGCTTTTTACTCACCCATCCACGCGGTGCCTGGAATATTCTGCGCGGTGCCAAGGTGTACAATAATCCGCTCAACGTTAAGTGGAACAGCGTAACGCCCTATGCGCTGGGCCTGCCATTGGAAGGCAGTGACGGCGTAAAAACCTACCCAACCGTTGTCCGCTATGGTCTGCGTACCTGCTCCGATAATCCCGGACAGATGACCGACTCTGATGATTATCTGGCCGAAAACCTCGCCGAACAGCTGAGCAAAGGCAGTGCCTGCCTCGACTTTTTAATTCAGCTGCAAAAAGATCCTAAAGATAACCCGACTGAAAACGCCCTGATCAGCTGGGACGAAGAAGACTCAGCGTTTATTCCGCTGGCGCGGATTAATATTCCGCCACAGAGCTTTACCTCAGAGGCACAAAAGCAATTCTGCGAAAACATCTCCTTTAACCCGTGGCACAGCCTGGAAGAACACCGCCCTATTGGCGGCATTAACCGCGCCCGCCGGGTAGTGATGAAAGATATTTCCGACTTCCGTTTACAGGCTAATGGTGTTGAACGTTTTGAGCCGACCGGGCATGAGGTGTTTGAATAACATCTGTAAATGGAACATAAAAAAACGGGCTTTAAAGCCCGTTTTTTTATGTCCAACATTACCAGACTTACAGTCCTTTCAGCGCATCCAGCAGAATCTGGTTCTGCTCATCCGTGCCGATGGTAATACGCAGGAACTGGGCAATACGTGGCGTTTTAAAATGACGCACGATAATGCCCTGTTCACGCAGCGCCGCAGCCAGTTCTCCGGCATCTTTTTGCGGATGACGGGCAAAGACAAAGTTCGCGGCTGATGGCAGTACGTCAAAACCCAGCTGCTCAAGACCGGCAACAACGGTATCGCGGCTGTCGATCACACGCTGACAGGTATCGTCAAAATATTCACGGTCATCGAAGGCTGCGGCCGCACCGGCAATCGCCATGCGATCGAGCGGATAGGAGTTAAAGCTGTTTTTAATACGCTCTAACGCTTCGATTAAATCCGGGTGACCAACGGCAATACCCACACGCAGACCGGCCAGGGAACGTGACTTGGACAGCGTTTGTGTGACCAGCAGGTTCGGATACTGGTTGACCAGCGCAATAGCCGTTTCACCACCGAAGTCGATATAGGCTTCGTCGACCAGCACCACAGTTTCGGTGTTTTGCTTAAGCAGCTGTTCAATCGCGGCTAATGGCAGCAGACATCCTGTGGGCGCATTCGGATTTGGGAAAATAATGCCGCTGTTTTCTCCGGCTTTGTCACGGGTGTAATCAGCAATATTAATCTGAAAGTTTTCATCCAGCGGAATCTGTTTTGGCTCAATGCCGTACAGGCCGCAGTACACCGGATAAAAGCTGTAGGTAATATCCGGAAATAACAGCGGCTTGCCGTGCTGGAACAAACCATGAAAGGCATGGGCCAGCACTTCATCAGAACCGTTACCAACAAATACCTGCGCCGTGCTGACGCCGTAATAATCAGCAACCGCCTGCTTAAGACGATCACCGTTCGGGTCCGGATACAGACGCAGATCGTCATTCACTTCCGCCTGCATCGCCGCAATCGCCTTAGGCGACGGGCCGTACGGGTTTTCGTTGGTATTGAGCTTTACCAGCCGCGTCATTTTCGGCTGTTCACCCGGTACATAAGGCACCAGGTCTTTTACAAAAGGGCTCCAGAACTGACTCATTGATATCAGTCCTTAATACGGTATTCAGCCGAGCGGGCGTGAGCGGTGAGGAATTCACCACGGGCCAGCACAGAGGCGGTTTTACCCAGTTCAGAGGCACCATCGGCCGAGCACATAATCAGCGACGAACGCTTCTGGAAATCGTACACGCCCAGAGGTGATGAGAAACGCGCAGTGCCGGAGGTCGGCAGTACGTGGTTCGGCCCGGCACAGTAATCGCCCAGCGCTTCTGCGGTGTAACGACCCATAAAGATCGCACCGGCATGACGGATGGCTGGCAGCCAGGCTTGCGGATCTTCTACCGATAATTCCAGGTGCTCCGGTGCAATGCGGTTGATGATGGCAATCGCATCGGCATCGCTTTGCGCGTGAATGAGAGCGCCACGTTCGGTCAGCGAGGTACGGATAATCTCGGCGCGTTCCATGGTTGGCAACAGCTTGTCGATGGAAGCTTTAACGGCATCGAGGAAGTCAGCATCGGTCGATACCAGAATCGATTGCGCGTCTTCATCGTGTTCCGCCTGGGAGAACAGATCCATCGCGATCCAGTCGGGATCGGTCTTGCCATCGCAGACCACCAGAATTTCCGACGGACCGGCGATCATATCGATACCAACCTGGCCAAACACCATACGTTTGGCAGTCGCCACATAGATGTTGCCCGGGCCAACGATTTTATCCACGCCCGGTACGGTTTCGGTACCGTACGCCAGCGCGGCAACCGCCTGCGCACCACCCACGGTAAATACGCGGCTGACGCCAGCAGCGGCTGCAGCAGCCAGTACCAGCTGGTTCAGTTCGCCATCGGGGGTTGGCACCACCATGATAATTTCCTGCACACCGGCAACGTGGGCCGGAATCGCATTCATCAGCACAGACGACGGATACGCCGCTTTACCACCGGGAACATAAATGCCGACGCGATCCATCGGCGTTACTTTCTGGCCTAAAAGAGTACCGTCAGCTTCGGTATAGTCCCAGGAATCCTGTTTTTGCTTTTCGTGATAACTGCGTACACGCTCAGCCGCCAGCAGTAACGCTTCGCGGCGTTCGGCCGGTAATTCGTCCAGTGCCTTCTGCAACTGTTCCTGGCTCAGCTCCAGCTGCGCCATGGATGACACATTCATGCGGTCGAATTTATTGGTGTATTCAATTAATGCCGCATCGCCACGGGTACGGATATCAAACACGATGTCAGACACGGTTTTCTGCACCTGAGCATCAGACACCGCTTCCCACGACAGCAACGTATCCATCTGCTGCGCATAGTCCGGCTGGGCAGAACTGAAACGACGGATTTCGATAGTCATGATATTACTCCGGAAAATTAAACCTTGGCCTGGCGCTGGCGCTCTACTGCCGCCGCCATCTGATCAATGATGGGCTGAATCTGCGCATGCTTTACTTTCATGGCCGCGCGTCCGGCCACTAAACGTGAGCTGATCGGGGCAATTAAATCGCGCGCTTCCAGACCATTGGCCTTCAGGGTATTTCCGGTATCGACGATATCCACAATCATATCGGCCAGGCCCATGATCGGCGCCAGCTCCATACCACCGTACAATTTGATGATGTCCACCTGACGACCCTGCTCGGCAAAGTAACGCTTGGCGGTATTCACAAACTTGGTCGCGACTTTTAAGCGCCCCTGCGGCATCACGGCATCTTTAATCGCCGCCGTCATCAGACGGCAGGTGGCAATGTTCAGATCCAGCGGCTCGCACAGGTTGTTGCTGTCGTATTCCATCAGCACATCTTTACCGGCCACGCCCAGATCGGCAGCGCCGTATTCCACGTAGGTCGGTACGTCGGTGGCCCGGATGACCACCAGCTTAATATGCTCATGGTTGGTATCAAAAATCAGCTTACGACTCTTATGAATGTCTTCTGCCGGATGGATACCGGCTTCCGCCAGCAGGGGCAAAGTGTCATCCAGAATGCGCCCTTTCGACAGGGCAATGGTTAACGGCTGAGTCATCGTGTTGCTGATCCTCTCTTGTCTGTCAGCGATCCGGCAGGGCGTGCGTATCAGGCTGATACGCGACGGATATTGGCGCCCAGTTGCTGGAATTTTTCTTCAATACATTCGTAACCGCGGTCAATGTGATAGATGCGGTTTACATCGGTCGTGCCACTGGCCACCAGTGCGGCAATCACCAGCGAGGCGGATGCGCGCAGGTCGGTTGCCATCACCGGAGCACCCTGCAGGGTTGCACGACCGGTCACAATCGCGGTGTTACCTTCGACATGAATATCCGCACCCATACGCACCAGTTCCTGGGCGTGCATAAAGCGGTTTTCAAAGACGGTTTCAATCACGGTACCTGTACCTTCGGCAACCGCATTCAGCACCATAAACTGAGCCTGCATATCGGTTGGGAACGCAGGGTGCGGCGCGGTGCGGATATTCACCGCTTTCGGCCGTTTGCCGTGCATGTTCAGCTCAATCCAGTCCGGGCCGGTGGTGATTTCAGCACCGGCTTCTTCAAGCTTATGCAGTACCGCTTCCATAATTAACGGGTCGGTATCTTTGGTGCGTACCCGGCCACCGGTTACGGCGGCAGCAACCAGATAAGTACCGGTTTCGATCCGGTCCGGCAGTACATCGAATGAACAGCCGTAGAGTTTTTCCACGCCTTCAATCACCAGAGTGTCGGAACCGGCACCACTGATTTTCGCGCCCATGGCGTTCAGACAGTTGGCCAGGTCAACCACCTCGGGTTCACGCGCAGCGTTTTCGATGGTAACGGTGCCGTCAGCCAGAACCGCCGCCATCATAATGTTTTCAGTACCGGTTACGGTCACGGTATCGAGGAAGATATTGGCGCCATGCAGACGGCCGCCCGGAACGTGGGCTTTGATATAGCCATCCAGCACTTCCACTTCTGCGCCCATGGCTTCCATACCGCGCAGGTGCAGATCCACCGGACGGGAACCGATGGCACAGCCGCCTGGCAGCGACACTTCGGCTTCGCCGTAACGTGCCAGCAGCGGGCCCAGTACCAGAATGGAGGCACGCATGGTGCGCACCAGATCGTATGGGGCAACACAGCTTTTAACGCCGGCACAGTCGGTTTCTACCGACATATCTTCATTAATAGCGACTTCCACACCCATGCAGCCTAACAGCTCCAGCATGGTGGTGATGTCGTGCAGGTGCGGCAGGTTACCCACCCGCATCACACCTTCGGCCAATAAGGTGGCCGCAAGAATAGGTAACGCTGAGTTTTTAGCGCCGGAGATACGGACATCACCGTCCAGACGCGCTCCACCCACAATTCGTAATTTATCCATAGGGGTTCTTATTATTCGGCTTTTTCAGCAGGCGTATAGGTACGAATGGTGACCGCATGAATACGACCATCCGCAATGTAAGGATTAAGCACACGATAAACAAACTGCTGACGTTTAACGGCATTCAGGCCATCAAACACATCACCAACTGCTTCAACTTCGTATTTGTAGCCGTCACCATCAACGTGCCAGCTCACTTCAGGGGATTCTGTTTGCAGAATTTGCAGAATTTCCGCCGGGGACATACCGCTTCACCACTCAGCTTGGGGGAAAACGCCCAATCATAGCGGATTTATGTGTCGGGGCGAAGTAAATGGCGGGAGCAATATGTAATGAAAAGAGGAAAGCGGGTAACAAATCACAAGCTGCCGACCCGCGTCAGCGGGTCAAAGAAACATCAATCAGGCCAGCAACGGCTCGAACAGCGCATCAAGATCGCTGATATCAATAATGGGCTTCATGTGTTCGGGCAGATTTTCAATATGAAAGCTCACATCTGCGGCGGTGGCACAGCGCAACCACTCCAGCAGTAACGCCACGCCGGCACTGGAAACATCGGTGACCGCTGCCATATTCAGCGTCCATTCACCCGCTGCCGCGCGGATCAGTTTTTCACCGGTCGGCAACACGCTGACAACGGTGGAAGCCAGCAGACTGCCGCTCAGTTCAGCGCGGTTATCATCAACACGGGTCAGCGACACGCTCATGGTTTGTCCTCATTCTGGCCAGGATCTGTTCACATCAGTAAACAGGCACTAAGTAACGGGCGTCAGACACCCGGGGCTTTTTTACGCAGCTTACGCCCCTGCTCTTGCAGGGATTCGATCCAGTCTTCAATGGCAACACCGATATTGCCATCGTTTTCCTGCACCATTTGCTCAAACTGTTCACCAAACAATTTGCCGACATTAATGCCGTTTACGATGACGTTCTGCGCCATCCAGCGACGATCGCGGTGGTGAAAGTACATGCTTTGCGTCAGTGGAAAAACATGACCGCCGGCCGTCACGACTTCCAGATCCACCAGCGTATTGCGCAGGGTATTTTCCACCCCGACTTTCGGCGGCAACACACGGACTTCGTAGTCATTAAATTCGAGCAGACCGGTGGCGTAGGAACTGAGCAGACTGCGCTTGAAAGCACTGGCAAAACGTTTGCGCTGCTCCAGTGTCGCTTCGCGATAGTAGTTACCCATAATGCGCCGGGTCAGGCGCTGAAAATCGACCATCGGGCCTAGCACATCTTCCAGTTCCCAGAAAAACCGCGCCTGATCACTTTCGTAAATCGCGCGGTTTTTATGAATGGAAACCATCACTTTTTCTGTGGTGCGCTTCACCATCTCATGGGCTTGCTCCGCCAGCTCTTCTGAGTCCGCAGCGTAAGCAACGGAGCCCAATGTCAACGACAGTAATACCAGCAGCCAACGCATGGCTAACTCCTTTTAACCCTTAACCTTCTTCTGCCTTATTAAACAGGAAGCGTCCTATCAGTTCTTCCAGCACCAGAGCAGACTGAGTGTCTTCAATCCAGTCGCCGGTTTGCAGATAGTCATCTTCGGCGCCGACGGTCAGGCCGATGTATTTCTCACCCAGCAGGCCCGCGGTCAGAATGGCCGCCGAAGTGTCTTTGGTAAGAGTGCTCATGGATTTGCTGATTTCCATTTCCACCACGGCGGAATACCACTCCGGATCGAGATAGACCTTGGTCACGCGGCCGATGGTAACGCCGGACATTGATACCTTGGCGCGCTCGGTCAGACCGCCCAGATTCTCAAAGCGGGCTTTGATGGTGTAAGTGTCACCGGCATCCTGCAGTGATAAACCACTGACGCGGAACGCCATCAGCACCAGAGCGACAACGCCCATCACCATAAAGGCTCCGACCGTAATTTCGATATAACGCATGCGCATGATTAAACGCCTCCCAGCATGACGGCTGTCAAAACAAAATCCAGTCCCAGCACCGCCAGTGAAGAAATCACCACCGTCTGAGTCGTTGCTTTACCGATACCTTCCGAAGTCGGCACCGAATCATAACCCTGATACACCGCGATCCAGGTCACTACCACACCGAATGCCATCGATTTGATAATGCCCTTTACCACGTCTTCATAAAACTCTACCGAGGCCTGCATATTGCCCCAGTAAGCGCCATCGTCGATACCCAGCATATCGACGGCGACAAAGGCTCCGCCCCAGATACCGACGGTGGAAAACAACAACGCCAGAATTGGCATCGAAATAATACCGGCCCACAGACGCGGTGTTATTACCCGCTTAAACGGATCGACACCCATCATTTCCATCGCGGATAACTGCTCAGTGGCTTTCATCAGACCGATTTCGGCGGTTAATGCCGAGCCGGCACGACCGGCAAACAGTAACGCGGTGACCACCGGGCCCAATTCCCGCAACAACGTCAGCGATACCATGGTGCCGAGTGCCGCTTCGGAACCGAAATCGATCAGGATGTTATAGCCCTGCAATCCCAGCACCATGCCAACGAAGAAACCGGCCACCACAATAATAATGAGAGAGCGCACGCCAACGGAGTAAATCTGTTTGAGCAGATCATGAAAGCCCGCACTGCCCGGCCCGCCCCACAACAGCGAATTTTTCAGCAGCAGCGTGCCACGGCCAATAGCCTCAATCACACTGGTACCAGTGCGGCCGACGGCCTGTATTTTATCCATTAATTTGGCCAGCATTAATTCACTCCTGCCAGAATATCTGCGCGGTAATCATCAGCCGGATAATGGAAAGGCACCGGACCATCAGGCTCGCCCCGCAGGAACTGCCGGACTTCATCGTTGCCTTCGTTCATTAATTCTTCCGGCGTACCAAAACCAATCACCCGGCCATCGGACAACAGGCAGAGGTAATCGGCAATAGCGCAGGATTCTTCGACATCGTGGGACACCAGCAGGCTGGTCAGTCCCAGCGCTTCATTAAGACCTCGGATCAGTTTAACGATCATGCCCATGGAGATCGGATCGAGGCCGGTAAACGGCTCGTCGTACATAATAATTTCCGGGTCCATGGCAATAGAGCGCGCCAGAGCGACCCGTCTGGCCATGCCGCCGGACAGTTCGGCCGGAGAAAGATGTCGCGCACCGCGCAGACCAACCGCCTCAAGCTTCATCAGCACCAGATCGCGGATCATGGATTCCGGTAAGTCGGTGTGAACACGCAGCGGAAAGGCCACGTTATCGAAAACATTAAGGTCGGTGAACAGTGCACCGGTCTGAAACAACATGCCCATTTTTTTACGGCGCAGATCAAACAGATCTTTGCGCGATAAATCCGGTACGTTGTGCCCGTCGACCATAATAGAGCCGCTGTCGGGTAACAGCTGGCCACCGATAAGACGCAACAGTGTGGTTTTACCGGTTCCGCTCGGTCCCATAATGGCCGTCACTTTGCCACGCGGAAAATCCACATCCATATTATTGTAAATCAGCCGGTCACCACGGCTGAAGCTCATTCCACGAACAGAGACGTAGGGCTGACTGACGGACATGAATGTCGTCCTTTTAACTCGGTACGGATAGTCGGGCTAGCATAGCGGAATGTCCGGGTGGAACCAACGGCTGTAAACTATTGTAATGAGCTCCTAATAAAACGCTGAGTTGCAATTGCGTGCAGAATTACCTTGGGTACAATGACGCGCTGAATTTTCTGCTGCTAATTAACCCTGGTGCCCCATGCTCACAGCCTATGCTGCCGTTATTGCTGGTCTTATTATTTTGGTATGGAGTGCTGACAAGTTTGTTATTGGCGCTGCTGCTTCCGCCCGCCGCCTTGGCATGTCTCCACTGGTTGTAGGCCTGACCATTGTTGCCATGGGCACCTCCGCACCGGAGATGTTCGTATCGGCCGTTGCCTCCCTCGACGGCGCCGGCAACCTGGCCATTGGTAACGCCCTCGGCTCCAACATCACTAACATTGCCCTGGTACTGGGTATCACCGCTCTCATCAGCCCTATCCCGCTGCAAAAGAAGCTGCTGAAAAAAGAACTGCCGCTGCTCATCCTGATCAGCATTATTGGTGGCCTGACACTGGCCGACCTTGAACTGAACATGACCGATGCCATCATTTTATTTGGCTCCATGGCGGTCGCGCTGTATCTGATGTTTCTTGATACCAGCGAATCCGGTGAAGCCATTGTTGATGAAGACGAAGCCGCCGAAATAGAAAACACCCCGATGCGCATCGCACTGTTCTGGCTGGTAGCCGGACTGGTCGCACTGATGTTCAGCTCCAAGCTGCTGGTCTGGGGTGCAACCGAAATTGCCCGCGCTTATGGTGTCAGCGATTTAATCATCGGCCTGACCATCGTTGCCATCGGCACCAGCTTGCCCGAACTGGCGGCCTCGGTTGCCAGTGCACTCAAAGGCCATCACGATATTGCCATCGGCAACGTTATTGGCTCCAACATTTTCAACCTGCTCACCGTTATGCCGATTCCTGGTTTACTGGCTGTGACCGTGGTTGATCCACTCGCGCTGTACCGCGACTACGCGGTTATGATGGCGCTGACCCTCGCCCTGTTGGTTCTGTTTTTAATCAGTTATCGTAAGGGCTATCTTGGACGTTTCGCCGGTCTGTTCCTGACCACCAGCTACGCTGGCTATCTGGCATCTCTGTTTTTTATGGCTAACTCATGACCACTGATATGAATTTTGATTTTCTGCAATCTGCCCGCCGCACCATTAAACTGGAGCAGGAGGCCATTGCTCAGCTGGAAGGTCGCCTGACCGATGATTTTGCCACCGCCTGCCAGTTAATTCTGAACTGCAAAGGGCGCGTTGTAGTCACCGGCATGGGCAAGTCCGGTCATATTGGCAACAAGATGGCGGCGACACTGGCCAGCACCGGCACCCCGGCTTTTTTTGTACACCCGGGTGAAGCCAGCCACGGCGATATGGGCATGATTCAGCCTTCTGATGTTGTGATTGCCCTGTCTAATTCCGGCGAAACCGGCGAAGTAACCAGCCTGCTGCCACTGCTGAAACGCCTCGGCACCGCGCTGATCAGCATGACCGGCAATCCGGAATCCACCCTCGGCCGTGCCGCAAATGCGCACCTGAATACCGGAGTGAATCAGGAAGCCTGTCCGCTGAACCTGGCACCGACCTCCTCCACCACCTGTGCTCTGGTCATGGGGGATGCACTGGCCGTTGCGCTGCTGGAAGCCCGTGGTTTTACCGCCGAAGATTTCGCTTTCTCCCATCCGGGCGGCTCACTTGGCCGTCGTCTGCTGCTTAAAGTAGAAGACATCATGCACGGTGGCAGCCAGATTCCGGTAGTAACGTCTGCGGCAACGCTGTCAGAAGCACTGTTGGTGGTAACGTCCAAAGGCCTGGGCATGACCACGGTGCAGGACAACGGCAAGCTGAGCGGTATTTTCACCGATGGCGATTTACGCCGCGCGATTGATAACGGTGTCGACATCCACACCGCCACCATGGCCGATGTTATGACCGTCGGCGGTAAAACCACCACGCCGGGCACCCTTGCGGCCGAAGCGCTGAAGCTGATGGAAGACAACAAAATCAACGCCCTGGTGGTTAAAGACGGCGACCAGACCGTTGGCGTAATCAATATGCATGACCTGTTACGCGCAGGCGTTATCTGATGCGCAAGCGCTATCTGCTGCTGCTGCTGACCCTGTTTTTTGGTCTGGCCCTGCTGGCAGTCGATCGCTACACCCAGGAACAGGCTCCTGCCCTGAGCGAACAACAGAACCATGAGCCGGATTACTATGGTGAAGGTCTGTATAACCGCCAGTACGACAACAGTGGCAAGCTGCAACAAACCTTTGTTGCAGCCCGCTCAACGCATTATCCGCAAACCAAAAGCACCTTGTTTGCCGAGCCACTGCTGATGTCCGCCGATGATGAAGGCCAGACCTGGCAGGTGAATGCCCTCGAAGGAACGATGCTGGATGACGAACAATCACTGCGTCTTGTTGGTCAGGTAGAAATCCGTCCGCTGAACCCCACCCAACCCAGCGACGACATACTGGTTGAGACCAGCACACTGACCTATCACAGCCGCCAGCAGCTGGCCGAAACCGACCAGCCGGTAATCATTAGCAGCCCCCAAACCCGTATTAACGCAACCGGTATGACACTGGATATCGCGCGCCAGCGCATGGAATTCAAATCACAGGTGGATACCCGCTATGTTCCGCAATAATCAACGCTTTCTGGTCAGCTTGTTTTTCCTGTGCAGTGTGCCCGCCGCGCAGGCCTTGCCGGACGACTGGCAACAGGAGATGACCATTCTTTCTGAGCGCGCCGAACTTGACCGCAAAGCGGGCGTGGTGATCTACGAAGGCAATGTTGTTCTGACTCAGGGCACGCTGCGCATTGAATCAGACCGCTTACTGATTATCCGCACCAACGACACGCTGGAAGAAGCCGTTGCCGAAGGCAGCACAGACAATCCGGCGCGCTATCAGCAACAGGTTAATGCCGGCAAACCGCTGACCAAAGCCCATGGCACGCGCATTCATTACTTTGCCCAGCAGCGTGAAATCAAAGTTCAGGGTAACGCCCAGCTGCAACAGGATGGCAACCAATTCAGCGGCGAGAACATTCTCTACGACATGACCAAAGAAACCGTCACGGCCAGTGGCGGTACGAATACCACCGGTCAGCCTGCTGGCGACGGCGAGAAGCAACGCATCAAAGTGGTTATCCAGCCGCAGGCTCCTGCCCAAGAGTCACAGCCACCGGCCACCGGCAACGCGGCCAATAACGGCACTGATAACAGTACATTTAACGATACTCCTGCGCAGGAACAGCCATGAAAACGCTGAAAGCCGAAAACCTGGCAAAAAGCTATAACGGCCGGGAAGTGGTTAAAGATGTCTCTATGTCGGTGCACAGCGGCCAGATTGTCGGTTTACTCGGCCCTAACGGTGCCGGTAAAACCACCTGCTTTTATATGATTGTGAATCTGGTGCAGGCCGACAAAGGCCGTATCAAAATCGATGACGAAGATATCAGCCATCTGCCGATGCACGGCCGGGCGCAAAAGGGCATTGGCTACCTGCCGCAGGAAGCCTCCATTTTCCGCAAATTGAGTGTCGCCGATAATATCCTCGCCATTCTGGAAACGCGCAAAGACCTCAACCGCGCGCAGCGTCTGGAAAAGCTGGAAGATCTGCTCAATGAGTTTCATATTCAGCACATCCGCAGCAGCCTGGGCATGTCGCTGTCTGGTGGTGAGCGCCGCCGCGTAGAGATTGCCCGCGCACTGGCCGCAGAGCCGTCGTTTATTCTGCTCGATGAGCCGTTCGCCGGGGTTGACCCAATTTCTGTAGCTGACATCATGGACATCATCCGCCAGCTTAAAGCGCGGGGAATTGGCGTACTGATTACCGACCACAACGTACGTGAAACTCTGGCTATCTGTGAGAAAGCCTATATTGTCGGAGGCGGCCACATTATTGCCGAAGGCACCCCCGAGCAGGTACTCGCCAGCGAGCAGGTACGTAAAGTGTATCTGGGCGAGGATTTCCGCCTGTGATGGCGACCCTGGCAGCCAGGACGCTGCTGATGATTCAGCGCAAAGGAATATGCACAAAAGATTCCAAGGTTTACCGCTTGGCGTATAATGCACAGACTATGCCGATACTGAGTGATTACTGAACTTTTATGAAAGCGTCTCTTCAGTTAAAGATGGGTCAGCACCTGACCATGACCCCTCAGTTGCAACAAGCCATCCGCCTGCTTCAGCTGTCCACCCTTGATCTGCAGCAGGAGATTCAGGAAGCCCTCGATTCCAACCCGATGCTCGAAGTGGAAGAGCACGAGCACGATGATCTGCCCGACCTGTCACGCAACAGCGATCACGACACCACCACCAGCAACGAAGTCAGCAGTCAGGATGACAGCCACAACGACACGCCGGAGCTGGACGAACAGTGGTCGCAAGAGCAATTACCTGACGACCTGCCCGTCGACAGTCAGTGGGAAGATACCTACCAGACCACCGCCAGCGTTGCCTCCGGCAGCAGCAGTAACGCCATCGACGACGATTTCGATTACGACTCGCGTCACGCCAGCACCGAAGATCTGCAGGATCATCTGCTGTGGCAACTGAACCTGACCCCCATGTCCGACACCGACCGTGAAATCGCCCTGATGCTGATCGACGGCGTCGATGACGACGGCTACCTGCACACCACCGTCGAAGACATTCTGGAAAGCATGGACCCCGCACTGGACGTCGAAGAAGACGAAGTGATGGCCGTACTGCATCGTCTGCAACAATTTGATCCGGCCGGTGCTTTTGCCCGCGACCTGCGTGAATGCCTGATGCTGCAATTACAGCAGCTGCCAGCCGAAACCCCGTGGCTGAGCGAAGCCAAAATGGTGATCCGCGATTATATCGAGCTGCTCGGCAGCAAAGATTACCCAACGCTGATGCGCAAAACCAAGTTGCGTGAAGATGACCTCAAAGCCGTCCTGCGTCTGATCAAAGAACTGAACCCTAAGCCGGGCTCCGGCATCAGCGCCGAACAGGCCGAATACGTGGTACCGGATGTTCTGGTGCGCAATATCCGCGACGAATGGCGGGTTGAGCTGAACCCCGATATTGCGCCAAAACTGCGCGTCAATGCCGATTACGCCTCACTGGTGCGCCGTTCTGATAACAGCACCGACAACGCCTTCCTGCGTGATCACCTGCAGGAAGCCCGCTGGTTTATCAAAAGCCTGCAAAGCCGTAACGAAACCCTGCTGAAAGTGGCCACCAAGATCGTTGAATATCAGATTGAATTCTTCGAGCAGGGCGAAGAGGCCATGAAGCCACTGGTTCTGCATGATATTGCCGAAGCCGTTGGCATGCACGAATCCACTATTTCCCGTGTGACGACGCAGAAATACATGCATACACCACGCGGAATCTTCGAACTGAAGTACTTTTTCTCCAGCCATGTCAGCACCGATGGCGGCGGCGAATGTTCCTCCACCGCAATCCGTGCCATGATTAAAAAACTGATTGCCGAAGAAAACACCCGCAAACCGCTGAGCGACAACAAAATCGCGGCGGTACTGGGGGATAAAGGCATTCAGGTGGCGCGGCGTACGGTGGCAAAATACCGTGAAGCCATGATGATTCCGCCATCGAATGAACGTAAACAATTGATTTGAAAAACAACAAGCCAGCAACAAGGAGTTGGACATGAAGATTAATATCAGCGGTCACCACGTTGACGTTACCGAATCTCTGCAAACTTACGTAGACGAAAAAATGTCCAAGCTGGGACGCCACTTTGACAACATTACCAACGGCCAGGTCACCCTGACCGTGATCAAAGAGCGCATGATTGCCGAAGCCACCATCCACGTCAGTGGTGCCGATCTGCATGCCAGCGCCGAAAACGACGATATGTACGCCGCTATTGATCAGATGACCGACAAACTCGACCGTCAGGTACTGAAACACAAAGAAAAACTGGTGGCGCGGCAACACGGACAAGGCTGATTAATGGACATTCGCATCGAGGATATCCTCACACCGGAACGCACTCTGATTGATGCCCCGGTTTCCAGTAAAAAGAAGTTGCTGGAGTACCTGGCAGGTTTTATCGCTGAGCAACTCAGCGATAGTTCCGCCGACGATATTTACGAGCGATTACTCAGCCGTGAACGCCTGGGCAGTACCGGGATTGGCGAAGGCATCGCCATTCCCCACTGCCGCCTGAAACAATGTGACCAGGCGATGGGCGTACTGCTGCGACTGATGGAACCTGTGGATTACGATGCCATCGACCGCCAGCCGGTCGATCTGGTCTTCGCCCTGCTGGTACCGGAAGAAGCCACCGAACAACATCTGCAGGTATTAGCGATGCTGGCGCGGAATTTCAGCGAGCCAGCCTACCGCGAAGCCCTGCGCAAAGCGCCGGATGCACAGCAGTTTTATCAGCGGGCATTAAGCGAATACTGAACATAAGGCGGGTCTGATCAAGCTCAGGCAAACGCAACAATAGAGGAGCAAGGCATGCGTTTAGTCGTCATCAGCGGCCGCTCAGGCTCTGGTAAATCCAGTGCCTTGCACGTGCTGGAAGACCTTGGCTTCTATTGCATCGATAACCTGCCGGTTGCATTGCTGCCGGCACTGGCCCGTCAGACCGAAATCGAAGAAAAGCTGGCCAAGGTTGCGGTCAGCGTCGACGCCCGCAACCTGCCCCACGCATTCGATAACATCCATGACGTTCTGCATCAGTTACCCAGTGCAGAATACCAGCTCGACGTGGTGTATCTCGACGCCAGCGAAGAAGTCCTGTTGCAGCGCTTCAGCTCCACCCGGCGTAAGCACCCACTAACCAGTAAAAGCGTTTCCCTGGCCGAAGCCATCGATAAAGAGCGCCTGCTGCTGGAACCCATTGCCAACCTGGCCGACCTGACCCTGGATACCACCAACATGTCGGTGCATGAGCTGCGCAGCCTGATCAAACTGCGGGTCGCAGATAAAACCAGCAACGATATCGCCATCCTGTTTGAATCCTTCGGTTTTAAACACGGCATTCCGATCGACGCCGATTACGTCTTCGACGTGCGCAACCTGCCCAACCCCTACTGGGACCCGGCCCTGCGGGGATTCACCGGACGCGATCAGCAGATTATCGACTTTCTCGGTAACGAGCCTCAGGTGCAGCACATGCAGCAGGATATCAGCGGCTTTATTCAGCGCTGGCTACCTGCGTTTGTCGATGCCAACCGCAGCTATATGACCATTGCCATCGGCTGTACCGGCGGCCAGCACCGTTCTGTTTACCTGTCCGAGCAACTTAAGGCAGAATTCTGTCATCATTACAGCAATGTTCAGGTTCGCCACCGCGAATTGGGCAGCGCCGACTCTCATCAGGATTGATACGGATGACCAGCATAGAAATCACCATCATTAATAAGCTTGGCCTGCACGCCCGCGCTGCCGCCAAGCTGGTGTCTACGGCCACGGCCTACTCTTGTCAGGTTAAAGTCGGCTATCCTGACCGCATGGTCGATGGCAAGAGCATTATGGCGGTTATGATGCTGGCCGCCAGCAAGGGCACCAACATCCACATCCACGCCGAAGGTCAGGACGCTGAACATGCGCTGGCGGCATTGACGGATCTGATTAACCGTCGTTTTGACGAAGAAGAATAACGCCGTAAAACAATCTTCTACGCGCAATTCTGCGAGTAGTTTCGTGGTATCAGAGGCCTAATCAGGCTAGAATCTGAGCATTCAACCATCCCCTGAACCGAGCGACGCATGGCACAGCAGACCGAAAAGGCTAAAGCCAAGTTACACAGCCTGACCGCCGCGCTGGAAAGTGGTGCGCTGGCGCAGGTGCGTCGCATCCTGAATTCAGGCCTGGCTCCGGTTGATATCGCCCACCTGATCGAATCCTCTCCGCCCAAAGCCCGTAAACTGCTGTGGGAACTGGTCGACAAGGAACTCGAAGGCGAGGTCATGCAGAACCTCAGTGAAGAGCTGCAAAGCCACTTCCTGAGTGACATGAGTGCCGAAGAAGTTGTCGATCTGACCGCTGACCTCGACACCGATGACGTGGCCGACATGCTGCAACAGCTGCCGGAACGCGTTACTCAGGAAGTTCTGGAGTCGATGGACCACCAGGACCGTGCCCGCCTTGAGGCGGTTCTGGGCTATCCGGAGGACAGTGCCGGTGGTCTGATGAACACCGATACCGTGACCATCCGTCCGGACATCACCCTTGAAGTGGTGCTGCGCTACCTGCGCCGCCACAAATCCCTGCCAGCCATGACCGATAACCTGTTGGTGGTTAACCGTCAGAACGAATTTATCGGTACGCTGGCGATCAGCAAACTGCTGGTCAGCGATCCGCAGCAAACCGTGCGTGAAGTCATGAGCACCGACGCGCGCGTCATTCAGGCAACCCAGCACGAAAGCGAAGTGGCCAAACTGTTCGAGCGCCACGATCTGGTATCGGCGCCGGTAGTCGATGCCGCCGGTATGCTGCTTGGCCGTATCACCATCGATGACGTGGTTGACGTTATCCGCGAAACCGCGGACCACTCGCTGATGAGTATGGCCGGTCTGGATGACGAAGAAGATACCTTCGCCCCGACGCTGAAAACCAGCCGCCGCCGGGCCGTCTGGCTGGGCATTAACCTGCTCACCGCACTGGCCGCTTCGGCGGTTATCGGCCTGTTTGATAAAACCATCGAGCAGGTGGTTGCGTTGGCGGTCTTAATGCCGATTGTGGCCAGCATGGGCGGTATCGCCGGCAGCCAGGTGCTGACGCTGGTCATCCGCGGTCAGGCGCTGGGTCATCTCAGTGGCAGCAACTTCCGCTGGCTGTTTAACCGCGAGATCATGGTGGCCGCCATCAACGGCGTGCTCTGGGCGGTGGTGATCGCCCTGATTACCTATGCCTGGTTCCGCGATCCGGCCATTGCCATCATTATCGGCGCGGCCATTATCATTAATCTGATGGTGGCGGCGATGACCGGCGCCAGCCTGCCACTGCTGCTTAAAGCGCGCGGTATTGATCCCGCATTGGCCGGCAGCGTTGTGCTGACCACCGTCACCGACGTGATCGGCTTTCTATCTTTCCTGGGGTTAGCTACCCTGTTCTATCTGTAACCTGCATTAAAGTACCCCTGATGAACGAATCTGATTACCCGGACGACGAAATCGAATACGTCAGTAAGTCCGAAATGAAACGCGAAGCACACCGCTGGCAGGAGCTCGGCAAACGCCTGACCGAACTGAATGCCGCCAAATGGAAAGAGCTGCCAATCAGTGAAACCCTGTACAACGCGCTGGTTGAAAACGCCCGTCTGAAGCAGCACGAAGCCAAGCGTCGCCATATGCAATACATTGGCCGTCTGGTTGGCGATGAGAATATGGATGCAATCCAGGCCAAGCTGGATCTGTTCGATCCATCCAGCCAGGCTTATGGCCGTCGTATCCGCCAACAGGAAATGTGGCGTACCCGTCTGGTCAGCGATAACGATGGTTTGAATGCCTTTATTGAAGAGTTTCCGGCGGTTGATCGCCAGCAGCTGCGCAATCTGGTGCGTAATGCACAGAAAGAAATGAGCAGTGAGCCACCGAAACCCGGTACCTCATATAAGAAGCTGTTCCAGTTTATTAAGGAACAGATGGCCGACTAACTGCCATCCGATCAGAAACGCCGGTGCTGAGTCACCGGCATTTTTTTACGGACATCCGCCAGCTGCTGCAAATCGATCTGCGCCAGCGCCACACCCATCTCTTCCTCAAGCTCGGTCAACACCGTCCCCCAGGGATCAATAATCTGCGAATGCCCGAACGTGCGTCGCTTGTCGTCATGCCAGCCACATTGATTGGCCGCCAGCACGTAACACTGGGTCTCAATCGCGCGGGCACGCAACAGCGTCTGCCAATGCGCTTCACCGGTGGTGTGAGTAAATGCCGCGGGAACAGAAATCAGTTCCGCGCCCTGATCGCGTAAACGCTGAAACAGGCCCGGAAAGCGCAGGTCGTAACAGATTACCAGCCCCAAACGGCCGGCCGGGGTATCCACCAGCACCACCTCATCACCGGGTGCAAAGCGTTCTGATTCACGGTAACTGCCGTGGGCATCGCCTACATCGACATCAAACAAATGAATCTTGTCGTAGCGCGCCACCTGATCGCCGTCATTGTTAAACACCAGACAAGCGGAGCGTACGCGCGGATCACCATCCGGGCAGGCCATCGGCACCGCCCCCGCCACCAACCAGAGTTTCAGCTCCCGTGCCCAACCGGCCAGACGCCGCACATACTGCGGATCAGCGGCGATGGCGTTGTATTGTTTGCCATCCAGCGTCAGAAACATTTCCGGCAGCAACGCCAGCACCGCACCCTGCGCCGCCGCTTGCTGCAACAGACCATACGCCTGCGCCAGATTGTGTTCTATCTGAGGCTGGCTGCTGAACTGAATAACGGCCACGGTTTTCATCAGTCGTCATCGCCTCCGCCAAAGATGTAGAAAATACTCTTGAAGCGTTCCAGCAAGCTACGGCTTTTCTTACCGTCGACCTTATCGTCAAAGGCCTGATTGATCTTCAGATCCGGTTTTTCCCAGGTCCCTTTCAGGTCGTAACTGGCGCTGGTAAAACGCGCCAATTCATCGCCAATCAGTTTTTCGGTGACATAAATCGAGGCCGCCACCGGCGGAGCCAGACCGGCCAGCAAGGCGACCATCGGTAAGGTGCTGGATACCGGGAAGGTCACCGCCAGCTTCATGTCCAGCGTCTCGGTATTCAGGTTCGTGCTGCCTGAGGTCAGGAACTTACCGCCCGGCCCATCCATGCTCAAAGGCTCGGTCAGGGTCAGTAAGCCATTGTCGATTCTGGCCTTTCCTTTGAGCGTGTCGAAGGCCACCCCGGACTGATACAGGTCGGAGAAATCCAGTTTCAGGCGGCGCGCAACCGAATTAAAGTTGAGCGCACCAAACGCTTTCAACGCACCGGCGCCTTCCGCAGCCATATTGCCATCCTTCACCCGCACACTGGCCAGACCATTGAGCGTCTGGCTGTTGTACGCCAGGGGCGATCCCTGCCAGCTCAGCTGCAGAGTTGAGCGCATGTCTTTGCCTTCAATCGCGGCCTCCTGACGGAAAGCTCGCTGTACCCGGCCGATGTCATTACTGCTGATCCGCAGCGTATCGAGACGGGTCTGATGCTGATCGTTTTGCTTCAGCCAGTACATATCACCGGTGAACACCATGCCTTTCATGTCGCTGTCATGCACGGTGACCTGCAGGCCTGAATCCTGCGGCCGGCTGCTGAGTTTCCAGCGCCCCAGATTGCGGTTACCGACGTAAAATTCACCCAACTCCATATCCATGGGCGGAAAGTCCGCCGGATTAATGGCCGCCAGCGGATCGGGCTTGAGTGCTTCAACGGTGATGTCATCAGGGCCCGTGCCAGCTTGCGAGTCATCCAGCTGCGCCAGACTGCCCGGCTCTTCTTCAGCCTGTGGCAGGTGAATATAATCCAGCGTCAGCTGAATCGGCTCATTGCCCGGCAGCATGCGGATTTTGCCTTTCACCAGCGTACTGTCGAGATCAAAATCCCACTCATCCCACTGCTGTGTCGCTTTGATATGGGTTGGCCCCATGGCCGTGCCCCAGGCATCAATACCGCCTAATGTCAGGTCGATACTGCGCAGTGGATTGTTACTGTGAGCGGTCGCAGGTGCGTTATGTGTGGCCGTTTTCCCCGCGCTTTCGGCCGCCAGCAATGCCGACAGATGTTGCCAGCTGTCCCACCAGTCGGCAGCGATGATGGATTCACTCAACTGGCCGCGTACCACCACGCCTTTATCACTCGGCAGGAAAGGCTCAGAACCGCCGAGATACACCTGACCGCGATTCAGGCCTTCATCATCCAGAGCCAGTGCAGCGCGCAGCAGGTTGTCGTAATTGAGGTTAATACGGGTTTCTGTACCGGGCTCAATCCGCACCTGCACTGAGCGCGCCGCGGCATCGGCGGTTTTCCCCAGCGGATACGGCAGGTCAATGGCGGTACCCTGCAGATCAGAATCCAGGTTAAACACCACGCCCTGTGAGCCAACCGTTAAACGCGCCTTGTAATCCAGCACACCACTGACCGGATCCAGCAGAAACAGTGGCATCCATTCTTTAAAGCCGCGCCACTGAGCATCGCCTACCGCACTCAGCACCATATCAAAACCGCCGGGACGGCCGACGGATTCGATACCGGCACTGAAATGGCCACCAAACAGATCGCCTTCGAGCCAGTCGGACAACATTCCGACCTGGCTGTTGTAACGCAGCCGGCCTTTAACATTCGCCAGCTCCAGATTCAGATCATCAAGACGCAGCTGGTTATCACTCAGCTCCAGCTCCAGTTTGACTTCCGGCTGCGCATCCTCGACTCCCAAAGGCATTTCCAGCAGCAGGTTGCTGTTCATTGGGCCACTGCCCTGCCAATGATCAAAGGCGTTATTGACCACTTCCTGCAAGGGTGTTTCGGTGAAATAACGCAAGCCTTCGCTGCTGTCGCCGCGCAAACGACCTGCGACCGACAACGCGGTATGGCCATCATGACCGGGACGCAGACGCACACGGCCAGAATGCGGCACCAGCTCACCACCCAGTGTCCGCCCCTGTTCCAGCCAGACGTCCAGCGCCGGTGCATCCATCATCAAACGGCCTTTGATGGCGGTCATGGCGGGCCAGTCAGGCATGTATTTCAACTCGGCATCTTCCACTTCCAGATACAACTGAGTGGTCAGGCTGTTGTCCGGGTGATCCTCCTGCAGGCTGCCGTGCAGCAGAAAAGCCGCATCGCGGAAATCACCGCTGACGATCGACTGGTCAAGCCAGTCGCGTACGGCCGGATCAAGAATATCCGGCACCAGCTGCCCGCGCAGACTGGCGGGTGCCTGTGGCAGACCGAACATCAGGCTCAGGGTGGGCTCGGTGGCGCTGTGACTGCGCGGCAGGTTAATCGCCAGCTCGCCACTGACAGGCCAGGCCGTTGGTGACCCCTGTTCAGAGTCAGCCTCTTGCAGCCCGGCCTTCAAACCGCGTAATTGCAACTGGTAAAAATCCGGCGTAATCGCCCAATAGAAGCGGGCTGACAGGTTCTGCAACGTCCATGGACGGTTATAGACATCCGCCAGATGCACGCCCAGATCATCCTGCTCTACCTGCAACAAACCGCCCTGAGGCTGCAGATGCAACGTACCACTGACATCGCTGAAACCGGGGATGCCGTGATAAGCCGCGCTGCTGGCGCTGACCACATCCGCCCGCACATCGACCTGCCAGGGCTCGCCCGGCAGCAGAGAAATACGCAGATTGCGTGCTTCACCACGGCCATCGGTGCCTGCGACATACTCATCGAACGGCTCGGGCAGCAATTGATGATCAAGAATAAAGCGCCGCGCCGCGGCCACATCGAGAACCGGCACACCGATCTGCCAGCCCTTCTGCTGCGGCAGGCTGATAGCACTCAGGCTCAGGCTGTCGATGGGCAGTGCCTGGTCAAAGCGCGGTAACACACGCAGGTGCCAGTCATCGCCATTATGCTCACCACCGACTTTCAGACTGCCGCCGCTCAGCGCCAGCGGCTGACCGGCGGTATTCAGGGTAAATTCAGGGATATCGGCATCAATGTACAAGGCGTTCAGATCACCATCGCGAATGCTGAGCCAGGCTTCAGCGCCCGCGCTAAAACGCTCAATGCTCAGACCGCCGGGTAACTGATCGGGAATCCAGCGCGTCCACTCCTGATTATCAATGCGCAGGAACACTTCGCCGTTCTGCCGGTGCCAGGGCCAGAGATCGCCATCAACCGAGGCCATCAGTTTGATATTCGCCAACTGCTCACGGCCCCAGGCCAGGTTGCCGTCCAGCTCATGACTGTCGCCACGGTTACGCCATACCAGCCGGTCAATCTGCACATCTTCGCGCGTCATCTGTGGATCGAAACTGGTGATCTGCCAATCGGTAAAGATGATGGCCTGTTGCAGCTCCAGCCAGTTCAGCCAGAGCGGATTACTGGAGGCGGCAATTTTCACCTGGTCGGCAGCCCCAGGCTGACGCTTAATACCACTCAGATCGACCAACCAGGAACGGCCAATCGACCAGTGCCGTTGATCACGCTGGTAAAGGTCGGCGCGCACGCCCTGAATTTCGATGCGCTTGAACACCGGCAAGCGATAGAAAGCACTGGCACTGACATCCAGCTCGGCTTCCATGCGCTCAATATGAATGCCGTCAGCCAGCAGTCCGATCTGCACATCCTGCATACGCACCAGCGGCGACAGCACATTCCAGTCACCCTGCAGCTGGCCAATAGAGACCGGCTGACCCAGTTGCCGGGTCAGCTCGTGCTCAAGATCAATGCGGTAGGTTTCCACCAGCGGAATCAGTTGACGACCCAAACTGGTATACAGCGCCAGGGTCACCGCAGCGACCACCAGGGTTATCCAGATTTGTGTCCAGAACTCACGCAGCCAAATCATAACAATGCCTATTGCAGGACGATGTCGTAATGATCCTGGGTATATAACGGCTCGACCTGCAGCTTAATGGCCTTACCGATAAATGCTTCCAGATCGGCCAGGCCGTTGCTGTCTTCATCCAACAAGCGGTCCACCACCTGCTGGCTGGCCAGCACAGAATAGGTTCCGGCCCCGTAGGCACGCTCTTCGCGCAGGATTTCGCGGAAGATTTCATAGCAGATGGTTTCGGCGGTTTTAACTGACCCGCGTCCGCCACAGCAGCGGCAGGGTTCCATTAACATTTGTTCAAGGCTTTCACGGGTACGCTTGCGCGTCATTTCAACCAGCCCCAGCTCGGATACGCCACTGATTTTGGTTTTGGCATGGTCTTTTTCCAGCACTTTTTCCAGCATACGCAGTACCTGGCGCTGATGCTCGGTTTCCACCATGTCGATAAAATCGAGAATGATGATGCCACCCAGATTACGCAGACGCAGCTGACGGCCAATGGCGGTCGCGGCTTCGAGATTGGTTTTAAAAATGGTTTCTTCGAGATTTCGTCGACCAACAAAACCGCCGGTATTCACGTCGATGGTGGTCATCGCTTCGGTTTGATCAATCACCAGATAGCCGCCGGATTTCAGCGGCACTTTGCGTTCCAGTGCGCGCTGGATTTCGTCTTCAACACTGTACAGTTCGAATAACGGACGCGGGCCGGGGTAGTAATCAATACGGTCGGCCACCTCCGGCACATACTGCTGCACAAACTGCTCGATTTTCTGGAAGGTCTCACGCGAGTCGATCAGGATTTTCGTCACTTCCGGGCGTGAGTAATCACGCAGCGTACGCAACGATAAGGGCAGCTCGTCGTACACCAGACTCGGCGATTTATTATCTTTGATACGCTCTTCCAGCTTGCGCCATAAGCGACGCAGATAACGTGTATCGGACAGAATTTCGTCATCGCCCACGCCTTCAGCCGCGGTGCGCAGAATAAAGCCCGCTTCGCCGGTCAGACCTTCGGCTTCCATACAGTTATTGACCAACTGCTTCAGGCGCTCACGTTCACCGTCGTCATCAATGCGCTGCGATACACCAACATGACCAGCACCGGGCATGTACACCAGATAACGTGACGGTATGGCAAGCTGCGTGGTCAGACGGGCACCTTTGGTGCCAATCGGATCTTTGGTGACCTGCACCACCAGCGCCTGGCCTTCGTGCACCAGCTGGCTGATCGGGGCATTGCCATCACCACTGCCAATTTCGGCAGCATGAATAAACGCGGCACGCTCCAGTCCGATGTCGACAAACGCGGCCTGCATTCCCGGCAGCACACGCACGACTTTGCCTTTATAAATATTGCCGACCAGGCCACGGTGATTGGTGCGTTCGAGGAAAATTTCCTGTACTACGCCGTTCTCGACCACCGCTACCCGCGTTTCCGTCGGGGTAACGTTCATCAGAATTTCTGCATTCACAGGCTTAATCCTTGTCCCAGATGGGAATATTAAATTCTTGCAGCATGGCCGCTGTTTCCGTTAGCGGCAGACCGACCACGTTGCTGTAACTGCCGTCAATGGCGTCCACCAGCACAGCGCCCAGCCCTTGTATTCCATAAGCTCCGGCTTTATCAGCGGGCTCGCCCGTGGCGACGTAGGCTGCAATCTGCGCCGCCGTTAACGCGGCAAAATGCACCTGGGTAATCACCGTTTGCTGCCGCTGCTGATCGTCCCGCACCAGAGCAACCGCCGTCATGACCTGATGGCGGCGGCCAGCCAGCGTGGCCAGTATGCGCCGGGCATCGGCATCGTTTTCCGGCTTGCCCAGAATTTCACCATCCAGCACCACCGTGGTGTCAGAACCCAGAACGACACAACCTGGATTATTTGCCGCTACCTTCTGCGCCTTGCCCAACGCCAGTCGCGCAACGTAAGCGGCCGGGGTTTCTGCGCTGAGCGGGGTTTCGTCGATATCGGCGACTTCAAGCCGGAACTTCACACCAATCTGCTGCAGCAACTCGCGCCGCCGTGGTGATGCAGATGCCAGAATCAACTGACCACAATCATTCAGGCTCATGACAAATGCAGACGCGCCAGCGCCATGTGCGTTAAGGCATAAACCCAGGGCCAGACCAGCGCCGAGGTCAGTGCCGGAGTCCAGAGCGATACCGGCACCATATTTTCACTGACCAGCGCCACCGCCCAGTAACTCAGCAACTGCTGCAGCACCACCAGCAAAAACACCACGGCGGTCTGCTGCAGAAAATTAAACATCGCCATACGCCGGTACAGCAGCTGCAGTACAAAAATATGCACAGCTAAAGTGAGTACGTGCATACCAAGCAACGAATTGTGTTCCACGTCCAGCATGAGCCCCAGCGGTATCGCCAGCCACAAACCAAAGGTATGCGGAGCGTGCATCACCAGCAGCGTCACCAGCAGCAGCACCCAGGCGGGCTGCAGCCACAGCAGAATATCGGGCATGGGTAAATGCTCCAGCACAAACGCCAGAAACAAACCAACGGCCACCAGAATAACTGCACGGATATTCATTCCTGACTCTGCCATAAATCGCCCGGTGGAACCTGACCGGAACCATGACTGAACACCAGCAATAAATGACGACTGCGATCCAGATGAGCACTTGGCTCTGCGGTGACCGCAGCAAACGATTTACCGGGGATGTTTTCTACTTTATTCACGGTCGCCACCGGATAGCCGCGAGGATAGCGGCCGCCCAGGCCGGAGCTGACCAACAGATCGCCTTTAACAATATCGGCAGTATTGGGGACATAAATCAGTTCGAGCTCATCCAGCGCACCGGTACCCACAGCAATCGCGCGCACCCCATTACGGTTTACCTGCACCGGAATGGCGTGGTTGGAATCGGCAATCATCAATACCCGCGCACTGTATGGCATAACATCAATCACCTGGCCGAGAAGACCATAGGCATCCAGCACCGGCTGGCCAATAAATACGCCGTCTTCGCCGCCTTTATTAATCAGAATCTGCTGACTGAACGGGTCGGGGTCCACGGCCACCACCGCGGTAACCAATACACGATCATCGACCTGCTCAGACGCGCTGAGTAATTCACGCAGCTCAATATTTTCGGCCTCCAGCGCCGCCAGACGCTGGGCTCGCAACTCCAGCACCAGATTACGCGCAATCAGCTGTTTATTTTCACTGGTTAATTCCTGACGGCTGGCCGAGGACTCGCCAAACCAATTGCCCAGCGCCGAAGGCACCAACGCCATCTGCTGCGCCGGAGCCAGTACATAGCCGGTCATATAACGAACGGACTGCAACCAGGGGGCGTGACTGTCCAGCCACATCAACACCAGTGCCAGCACAACAATCCCTGAAACCCGTTGCCGCTGGTAGGTCGGCACCTGAAACTGCGACTTAATAACGTTCTGCCTGAATAAAAATGGAAGTGACTAACTATACCGCCAAGGACAAAGAGGAACCAGCACCCACAGGCAGGAAGAGAATGCACGAACGGATCACAGACCTGCGTTTTGGCAAAATGTTCCGGCATAAAAAAACGGAGCCGAAGCTCCGCTTTTATGTTTGCCGAAACGCGTACCGATTAATCCAGTACCAACATTTCCAGCTGCTGTTCTGTTGCCGTTTCGAGGAATTTACCACCACCACGAGCCACACAGGTCAGCGGATCTTCAGCCACAATCACCGGCAAACCCGTTTCTTCGCTTAACAGTTTGTCGAGGTCACGCAACAATGCGCCACCACCGGTCAGTACCATACCGCGCTCAGCAACGTCGGAAGCCAGTTCTGGTGGAGACTGCTCCAGCGCCCCTTTAACGGCCTGCACGATGGCGGCCAGAGATTCCTGCAGCGCTTCGAGAATTTCGTTGGAGTTCAGGGTAAAGCTGCGCGGAATACCTTCTGCCAGGTTACGGCCACGTACGTCAATCTCGCGTACTTCACCGCCCGGATAGGCCGTGCCGATTTCCTGCTTAATGCGTTCTGCGGTTGCTTCGCCAATCAGGCTGCCGTAGTTACGACGGATATAAGCCACGATGGCTTCGTCGAAACGATCACCGCCCACTTTGACGGACTCAGCATAAACCACGCCACTGAGAGAGATAATGGCGATTTCGGTAGTACCACCACCGATATCCACCACCATAGAACCGCGCGCTTCATCAACCGGCAGACCGGCACCGATGGCTGCCGCCATTGGCTCGTGAATCAGATAAGCACGACGTGCACCGGCACCCAGTACCGAATCGCGGATCGCTTTGCGCTCAACTTTGGTTGCCTGATACGGAACGCAGACCACTACGCGCGGGCTGGGTGTCATAAAGCTGCTCTGGTGTACTTGCTTAATAAAGTACTGCAGCATTTTTTCGGTGACTTCAAAGTCGGCAATCACACCGTCTTTCATTGGCCGGATGGCCTGAATATTCCCTGGCGTACGTCCCAGCATACGTTTTGCTTCGGTACCTACCGCTGCCACACTTTTCTGATGACCCTGCAGACGGATAGCAACCACGGATGGTTCATTGAGGACAATGCCTTGATCACGCATGTAAATCAGAGTGTTAGCAGTTCCCAGGTCGATCGACAGATCGCTGGAAAACAGGCCTCTTAACTTCTTAAACATCCAATAGATTCCTGTTCACAGGTGGCAAAATTGTGGGTAACTCTAGCAATGGTGGGGATTTAGGGCAAGGCGCATTTATGCTACGCTCGGCAGCTTTCCAACAGGCATCAACACTGGAGTAAGCACATGGCTCTGGACCAACAACAGGTTCGTGACATTGCCGATCTGTCCCGTCTGCAAATCGACGAGGCACAAATCGCGGAATACCAGAAAAATCTGAGCAATATTCTCGACCTTGTCGACCAATTATCAGCTGTCGACACCTCCGCGGTCGAGCCGATGGCGCATCCGCTGGACGCGGTACAGCGTCTGCGGGCCGACGTCGTGACCGAAGAGAATAACCGCGATCATTTCCAGCAGATCGCTCCTCAGACCGAAAACGGCTACTACCTCGTACCACGCGTCGTTGAGTAACAGCAAAACCTGAGGTTCAGCCTCGGGTACAAGGATTCCTTATGCATAACAAAACCATCGCAGACATTTCCCGCGATCTGGCGGCCGGTGAATACAGCAGCGTCGAAATTACTGAAAATCTGCTGACCCGAATTAAAAATACCGACGCTCACTACAACAGTTTTATTACCGTCAGCGAAGAGCAGGCTCTGGCCCAGGCCAAAGCCGCCGATGCCCGCCGCGCCGCCGGTAACGCCGACGCCTGGACCGGTATACCCATGGCGCACAAAGATATTTTCTGCACCAACGGTGTACTGACCACCTGCGGTTCAAAAATGCTCAGTAATTTTATCGCCCCTTACGACGCCACCATTGTTGAAAATTTCAATAATGCCGGTGCCGTATCACTGGGTAAACTGAACATGGACGAATTCGCGATGGGCTCCTCTAACGAAAGCTCGTTTTACGGTGCCGTTAAAAACCCGTGGGATGGCGAGCGCGTTCCTGGCGGTTCATCCGGTGGTTCAGCGGCTGCGGTTGCCGCGCAGCTGGTGCCGGGCGCGACTGCCTCCGATACCGGTGGTTCGATTCGTCAGCCTGCTGCGTTCTGCGGCCTGACCGGTCTGAAGCCAACCTATGGCCGCGTATCACGCTGGGGCATGATCGCTTACGCTTCCAGCCTCGACCAGGCCGGTACCATTACCCGTACCGCTGAAGATTCCGCCATGATGCTCAACGTTATGGCCGGTTTTGATGCCAAAGATTCCACCTGCGTTGATCGTGAAGTACCGGATTACACCGCCACGCTGAATAACAGCATCGCTGGTTTAACCATCGGCCTGCCAAAAGAATATTTCCGCAGCGATTTAAGTGCCGACATGCAACAGCAAGTGCGCAACGCCATCGCCGAATACGAAAAAATGGGTGCCAAAGTGAAAGAGATTTCACTGCCGAATACCCATCTGGCCATTCCGGCGTATTACATCATCGCTCCGGCCGAGTGTTCCGCTAACCTGTCACGCATGGACGGTGTACGTTTTGGTTACCGCTGCGAAAATCCGCAGGATATTAATGACCTTTACAAACGCTCGCGCGGTGAAGGTTTCGGCATTGAAGTAAAACGCCGCATTATGGTCGGTGCTTATGCCCTGTCTGCTGGTTTCTACGATGCTTACTACAAAAAAGCGCAGCAGGTTCGCCGCCTGATCAGAAACGACTTTGTAAATGCTTTTAACGAAGTCGATATCATTATGGGACCAACCACTCCGACACCGGCATTCAAACGCGGCGAAAAAACCGCCGATCCGGTGGATATGTACCTGGAAGATATTTTCACCATTGCCCTGAACCTCGCAGGCCTGCCCGGCATGTCGATTTCCTGTGGTCAGGTAAATAACTTACCCGTCGGCTTACAGCTGATTGGTAATTACTTTGACGAAGGCCGTCTGCTGAATGCTGCGCATCAATTCCAGCAACACACCGACTGGCATCTGAAAACACCTGACCTTAAAAACCAGGCAGACATCTGAGGAGCGAATCATGGAATGGGAAGTTGTTATCGGCCTTGAGATTCACGCTCAGCTGGCCACCAAATCAAAAATATTCTCCGGCTCCTCAACCGCTTATGGTGCGGAAGCCAATACCCAGGCCAATGCCATTGATCTGGGTTTGCCCGGTGTCTTGCCCGCGTTTAATGAAGAAGCGCTGCGCATGGCGGTAAAGTTTGGTCTGGCGATTGATGCCGAGATCGGCCTGAAATCGGTTTTTGACCGTAAAAACTATTTCTATCCGGATTCCCCGAAAGGCTATCAGACTACTCAGCTGCACCACCCGGTTGTGGGGATCGGCCATATTGATATCGAACTGGAAGACGGCAGCAGCAAGCGTATTAATGTTACCCGTGCGCACCTGGAAGAAGACGCCGGCAAATCGGTCCATGAAGGTTTTAACGGTATGTCCGGTATCGACCTGAACCGCGCCGGCACACCATTAATTGAAATTGTATCCGAACCGGAAATGCGCAACGCCAAAGAAGCTGCGGCCTATTTCCGTAAAATGCACAGCATCGTGACCTATTTAGGAATTTGTGACGGCGATTTATCCCAGGGCTCTATGCGTTGCGACTGTAACGTCTCCCTGCGCCCGAAAGGTCAGGAGGAATTTGGCACCCGCACCGAAATCAAAAACGTAAACTCGTTCCGTAACGTCGAGCGCGCTATCGACAGCGAAATTGCGCGGCAGATGGATATTCTCGAAGACGGCGGCAAAATCATTCAGGAAACCCGCCTGTACGATGCTGACAAAAACGAAACCCGCGCCATGCGTTCAAAAGAAGTGGCTAACGATTACCGTTACTTCCCATGCCCGGATTTATTGCCGGTCATTATCGACGACAACTATGTTGAAGCTGTACGTTCCACCCTGCCGGAATTACCGGACGCCAAGCGCGCACGTTTTGCCCACTCTCACGGTCTGAGCCCGATTGATGCCGCCGTACTGGCCGCCAACCGTGAGCTGGCACACTATTTCGAAACTGCAGCAAAAATCGCCAACGACTATAAGCTGGCAGCCAACTGGGTGCAGGGCGACGTATCTGCCACACTGAACCGTCTGGAAATCAGCATCGGCGAACTGGCCGTCAGCGCCGAACAGCTGGGCCGCATTCTGCAGCTGATTAAAGACAACACCCTGAACAACGGTGGCGCGAAAGAAGTCTTTAATGCACTGGTCGAAGGTAAAGGTGACGGCAGCGCAGAAAGCGTCGACAAGCTGGTCGACTCTCTGGGCCTGAAACAGGTATCCGACAGCGGCGCAATCGAAGCCATTGTCGCCGAAGTTCTGGCCGCCAACCCGAAACTGGTGGAAAGCTATCTGGCCACTCCGGAAGATAAACGCGCCAAAGCCATCGGGCCGTTTATTGGTCTGGTGCGAAAAGCCGCCAAAGGGGTTAATCCGCAGGTGGTTATGGACGTACTGCAGAAAAAACTGTCAGAGTTGTAAGACCCTCAACGCCCACCGCCGATAACCGCGGTGGGCGTTTTATAACACCATAATAAAAGCACCACGGACGGAATTATTTTCCGGCACTCTTTCTGCCGGACCTCTCACGACTCACCCTCCTTATTTATCCGGAAACGCTTATGAAAAAACTATTAGCCGGACTGGTGGCCGTTGTCACTTTGTCTGTTGTTATCCTTATTGCTCAGGCCCAGCGCCACGTTGTTACTTCACACAGTGTTGTTATTAATGCGCCCGTCAAAGAAGTCTGGGATTTTCTTTCTGATAACCGCCACGCGAAGGGTTGGTCAGTAATTTTTGATCATATCCGCCCACTGGAAAGTTCACCGGTTGCCGAAGGCCAGATCGGTGCCCTGCGCCGCTGCTTCCGCAACGACAATGAAGAAGGATTTTTCTGGGATGAACGTACCCTGACCACTGAACCATACAAACGCCGTACCCTGCGCACCTATAATGTCTCCAACACCAGCTGGGAATTATTCGAGCGTTTTCAGTTTACCGCTTATCAGCTGTATGAAGACCTGGGCAATGGCACGACACGCCTGACCTTTGAAGGTGATCTCGACGACCATACAAAATATTCCGTTTTTGAACATTTTGTATTTTGGGTCAGTCAGTTCGAAGGTGAGCGGGTATTCCGCCTGAATCTGGAAAATATCAAGGCCATGATTGAACAGAAAGACGCGTTCGACCGCCCGCATCCGTGGGAGCCGCACAGCCCATTTGATGCCTGAGCTGCAAAGTAGATCCCCTGATGCTGAAAAGCATCAGGGGAATCGCTTTAGCACAATTTGTAATGCACTACCCTCAGAAAGACGGCATATCGCCAACCACGCCATCCACGTACCAGTTCATGCGCTGCAGCTCTTCATCGGACAGAGATTCGCCCTCACGTACCAATGGCCGTCCACGGCTGTTGAGAATGGGGCCGGAAAATACACTGAAAGTTTTATTTTCAATCTGCTGCTCGACCTGCAACACCTGCTCGCGCACCGCTGCCGGAATCTGATCACTGATGTTATTCAGCTGAGCAATGTGATCGCTCATTCCCAGCCACAGACGTTTGCCACTCCAGTTACCGTCCTTCAGCGCCTGAATCTGGGTTGCATAATATTTACCCCAGTCGTAACCAACGGATGCAACCTGAGTTTTCGGAGCAAATTCTGACATATCTGAGTGAAAGCTGATGGCAAACACACCGGCGGCTTCTGCTTCTTTAACAACCGCTGGCGAGTCAGTGTGATGGGTCAGCACGTCGGCACCGCCCTTCAGTAGTTCACGGGCCTGTTCTGCGGCTTTCTCCGGGGCATACCACTGCTTTGTCCATTTAACCTCGACCACGGCCTGCGGATTAACGCGGCGCACACCAAGAGTAAATGCATTAATGCCACGGATAACTTCCGGAATAGCATGAGCAGCGACAAAACCAATTCGATTGCTGCGGGTCATGGCTCCGGCAATCATGCCGGATAAATAGCGCGGTTCATAAGCACGTGCAGCGTAGCTGCCCAGGTTTTCGCTCAGGCGCAGACCCGTGGCGTTATCAAATTTTACCGCCGGGAATTCACGCGCCAACCGGGCCGTCGTCACCATATATCCCTGAGAGGTGGTAAAAACAATATCGTTTTCTGCTGCCAGCTTGCGGATGGTTTCTGCCGATGCACGCCCTTCCTGCACAAACTCGACGTATTGCGTTTTCACATCGGCGCCGAAGACTTTTTCCAGATACTGACGTCCCTCGTCATGGGAGTGCGACCAGCCGACTTCTTTCGCAGGTCCGACATATACAAACGCCGCCCGGATTTGTGCCTGGGCGGCGGGGGTTAAAAATAATAAGAATGCACAAAACAGATTCATCGTACTGACACGCATAGCGATCCGACCATTAATACTTGACCATTTGGTCAGGCATTATGCTCAGCAATGAGCGCCCTTCAAGTACGCGATGTTAATTTATCGATAGCTATCACAATAAATTTTCAAAAGTTGCCAAAAGTGCATTAATTTCGCTGAAATAACGCGATCAGGAGCACCGTAAAATCATGATCACGCTGTATCTGAATGTCGTGCAGGCATAAAAAAACCGCCTTGCGGCGGTTTTTACAACCAATATCAGGGTCGATATGGGTCGATTTATTTCACAACCTTCAGCGAAGGTCTTGCACCACTGGGCGGAGTCTCCGCAGTGGGCTTTTTCTTCGGCGGAACCGGATCATCCGGGTCTGGCGCTCCGGCTTCAGAACCAAATACCATACCCTGGCCATTCTCGCGTGCGTAAATCGCCAGAATGGCGATCACTGGAACGAATACCGCCATCGGGACACCACCAAAGCGGGCATTAAACGATAAGCCGCTTTCGTCGATCAGCAGGTTCTGCACCGCACCAGGGCTGATGTTCAGCACAATTTGCCCGTTGTTCACATATTCCTGCGGAACCTGAACGTCGGGCAATAAGGCATCAACCAACACGTAGGGTGTGCACTGATTATCGAGAATCCACTCATTCAGCGCCCGCATTAAATACGGACGGCTGGGGGTCATGGTATTACTCATCAGTCGCGCATTTCCCGCTCAGCTTCAGACAAGCTGGCGATGAACGATTCACGCTCGAACAGGCGCTCCATATATTGCAGCATCGGCTTGCAGGATTTCTCCGGCAATTCGATACCCAGTACCGGCAGACGCCACAGGATCGGGCCAACGCAGCAATCAACAATGGAGAACTCTTCGCTCATAAAATAGGGCAGTTCTGCAAAAATCGGGCTGGTTGCAATCAGACTGTCGGTCAGCTGCTTACGGGCAGCTTCAACGTCTTTGCCTTTACCATTCAGGATGGTGTCAATCAGCCCACCCCAGTCTTTTTCGATACGGTTAATCCACAAACGGCTTTGCGCACGGGCAACCGGGTATACCGGTAACAGCGGCGGGTGCGGGAAGCGCTCGTCGAGGTACTCCATCATCACGTTGGGTTCGTACAGAACCAGATCGCGATCTACCAGTGTCGGCAGCGAGTTGTATGGGTTCAGTGATGCCAGATCTTCTGGCTTGTTGTCAGGATCGACGTCATGAATTTCTACCGCCACCCCTTTTTCAGCCAGTACGATACGTACACGGTGACTGTAATGATCTGACGCATCCGAATAGAACGTCATGGAAGAGCGTTTAGCCACAACCCCCATAATTTCCTTACCTCTTAGCAAACCCAAAAACAAAGATAGCCCGGCCGCAAACGCGGACGGGCTGTGCAGGCAATCAACTGCCGGACGACTTACTTAACGTCGCGCCAGTATTCTTTGTTCAGCATATATACAGGAACAAAGAAGATTGCCAGGAATAACAGTACCCACCAGCCGATGCGCTCACGCTCAACGGCAATTGGCTCCGCCATGTACACCAGGAAGTTAACCAGGTCGTACACAACTTTGTCGTACTCTTCAGCAGACAGGGTGCCTTCTTCGGCCAGATACAGGACACCTTCGTGCTCTTCGGTGATTTCCTGACCCGTCAGGGTATCAAAACCAACAGCAACCTGGGCGGTACCTTTTACCTGACGACCCTGAAGGCCAGCCAATACGTGTGGCATACCAACGTCTTTAAATACGGCGTTGTTGACGCCCCAAGGACGGTTTGGATCCTCGTAGAAGCTGCGCATGTAGGTGTATACCCAATCCGGGCGACGTACACGGGCAACCAGAGTCAGATCCGGAGGTGTAGCACCGAACCAACGCTTGGAGTCTTCTTTGTGCATACCGATGGTCATCAGTTCACCGAATTGCTTATCGGCAAAAATCAGATTCTCTTTCATCTGCTCTTCCGGAATACCCAGGTCGCGGGCAACACGGTTAAAGCGGGCGTGCTCCAGAGAGTGACAGCCCATGCAGTAGTTAGCAAAGGTCTGAGCACCACGCTGCAGAGATGCAGTGTCAGTCAGATCTGTAAGGTGCTTATCCAAATGCACACCTGACTCAGAAGCCAGTGCAAACGCTGGGATAAATGCGGCAATTAACGCGAATACTTTTTTCATTATCAGTGGCCCCCGGTTACGCGCTCTGGTACTGGTTTGGTTTTTTCCATGCGGGTGTAGAACGGCATCAGCAGGAAGAAACCAAAGTAAATAACTGAGCAGAAACGAGCCAGGAAAGTATTCAGGTCGTTCGCTGGCTGAGTACCAAGCCAGGTCAGTTCAACGAAGGCTACGGCGAAGACAACAATAAATACTTTGCTGATCCAGCCTTTGTAGCGCCAGCTCTTAACCGGGCTGCGATCCAGCCATGGCAGAACAAACAGAACGGCAATCGCAGCGGCCATGGCAATAACGCCCAGCAGCTTATCCGGTACTGCACGCAGGATGGCGTAGAACGCACCGAAGTACCAAACAGGAGCAATGTGTGCCGGAGTTTTCAGGCCGTTAGCAGGCTCGAAGTTCGCGTATTCCAGCATGAAGCCATTACCTTCAGGGAAGAAGAACAGCACAGTACAGAAAATCATCAGGAAGACGACAATACCCACCAGGTCATGCACGGTGTAGTAAGGGTGGAATGGAATACCATCCAGCGGCTTACCGTTTTCGTCTTTCAGTTTTTTGATATCAACGCCATCTGGGTTATTGGAGCCCACTTCGTGCAGTGCCAACAAGTGCAGAACCACCAGCATGACGATCACCAGAGGTACCGCAACCACGTGCAGAGCGAAGAAACGGTTCAGGGTGGCACCGGAAATCAGGAAGTCACCACGAATCCATTCAGTCAGTGCATCACCGATACCAAAAGGAATAACCGAGAACAGAGAAATAATTACCTGCGCACCCCAGTAAGACATTTGTCCCCATGGCAGCACGTAACCCATGAAAGCTTCCGCCATCAGAGCCAGATAAATCAACATACCGAAGATCCAGATCAGCTCACGTGGCTTCTGGTATGAACCGTACAGAATCGCACGCATCATGTGCAGATAAACGGCAATAAAGAAGAAGGTAGCACCGGTGGAATGCAGGTAACGGATCAGCCAGCCCCACTCAACATCACGCATGATGTATTCAACAGAGGCGAAAGCGCCTTCTGCACTCGGAATGAAGTTCATGGTCAGCCAGACGCCGGTCAGGATCTGGTTGGCCAGCATCATCATTGACAGAACGCCAAAGAAGTACCAGAAGTTGAAGTTTTTCGGCGCATAGTACTTAGACATATGCTTTTCATAGGTCTGGGTGACCGGCAGACGGTCGTCAATCCAGCCCATCAGAGTGTTTTGCTGCTTACTCATTAAGCGTTCTCCTCGTCGACACCGATCACCAGAATGTTTTCGCCCTCAAAGGAATAAGGAGGAACAACCAGATTGGTGGCTGCCGGTGAGCCGTTGAATACACGACCAGACAGGTCGAAGCGGGAACCGTGACATGGGCAGAACCAACCACCCTGCCAGTTTGCATCAAAAGTTTCCGGCTGAACTTCAGCGAAGTATTTCGGTGCACAACCCAGGTGAGTACACACACCCAGCAGAACAATAAATTCTGGTTTACGTGAGCGATGGATATTGTCGGCGTAAGCTGGCTGCTGTTCTTTTACGCTGTTATCCGGATCTTTAAGGCGACTGTTAAGTGCCGGTAAATTATCCAGAGTTTCCTGAGTGCGGCGGGCAATATACACCGGCTTACCACGCCATGCGGCGGTGAGCATCGCACCCGGCTCAATTTTGCTGATATCGACTTTTGCCGGAGCACCTGCTGCTTTCGCCTTCTCACTTGGCAACCAAGATTTCACGAAGGGTACTGCGAGAAAGCCAGCGCCGACAGCACCGACGCCGGCTGTAGCGCCTACGAGCAGAGTACGCCGACTTTTATTCACGCCGTCTTGACTCATTACCATCTTCTCCCATCAAAAAAATTCTTTTGTGCTACAAGGTCAGGAGCCTGTTGTACTTTTTTTGCACAGACCCAGCGTAGCATACAGAGCGGCGCACATAGTAAAGAAATTGGGAGGTGGAAACAACCTGAAAAACCCACAGAACATGGGGTTTTGGACATAAAAAAAGCGTCCATTGACATAAGCCAATGAACGCTTCTTTTTGTATCCTTCGAGCGAATTAACGCTTGGAGAATTGTGGTTTCTTACGTGCTTTACGCAGACCCACTTTCTTACGCTCAACTTCACGAGCATCACGGGTAACATAACCCGCTGCACGCAGAGAAGGACGCAGAGTTTCGTCGTATTGCATCAGCGCACGGGTAATACCGTGACGGATTGCACCGGCCTGGCCGTTACCACCACCGCCGTTAACGTTAACAATAACGTCAAACTTGGTCAGGCTTTCAGTCAGTTCGAGTGGCTGACGAACAACCATGCGAGCGGTTTCACGACCGAAGTAAACATCCAGAGGACGTTTGTTAACGACAATGCTGCCTGTACCAGGACGCAGGAACACACGAGCTGTGGAAGTCTTACGACGACCGGTACCATAGTATTGAGTGACTGCCATCATATTATCCCAGTTTCAGTTCTTGCGGCTGCTGAGCGGTATGCGGATGCTCGCTACCAGCATAAACTTTCATTTTTTTGTACATGGCACGACCTAAAGGATTCTTTGGAAGCATACCTTTAACGGCCAGTTCGATTACCATTTCAGGCTTATGGTCGATCAGTTTCTCGAAAGAAATAGACTTCAGACCACCTGGGTAACCAGTGTGATGATGGTACATCTTGTCACTGGTTTTATTACCGGTAACTTTTACTTTGTCTGCATTGATAACAACGATGTAATCGCCGGTATCAACGTGTGGAGTGTATTCTGGCTTGTGCTTGCCTCTCAGACGGCGAGCAACCTCAGTGGCCAGGCGACCCAGCGTCTGTTCAGCTGCATCAACTACAAACCACTCACGTTTTACGGTTTCGGGTTTCGCGCTGTATGTTTTCATCAATTTCTCGCCTTTAAGGGCATGTTGATTCGAAAAGAGGGCGGCATTCTATAGGAAGGAAGATCCTTCCGCAAGTCATAATCCTGTATGAATTATGATCCGGCCGGTAACTCAGGCAAAGCCCGGACCGGTACAGAGATGGCGCCCGCCGGCACAGTAAAAGAAACCGCCGCTTGCAGGGCTGCAAGCGGCGGTTCAGGTATCTGTGCTGGCTGTGCTTTGATCAGTAATGTTCCGGCTCGCGGAACTTCACCAGACCGTAAATCAGGGTCAGCATGGTGACCATGATATCGAGCAGGATGGCCAGGGCCATCATAGTCGAGGTGTCTTCCTGCTGGTCGTAACCCAGCGTTTGCCCGACATAGAAGCAGGTAACGCTGACGACAAAACCAATCAGGATGCAGGCTACCAGAAAATAGCCCTTGCCGTCATCCATCGTGAGCGTTTCATCCAGAACCTTTACCTGCAACAGGAAGTAAGCGCCGTAACAAAGCAGACATGCCAGCGCCATACCGACCAGAAAATAAGCAACCATAATCATTAACCTGCAGAACAATAACTGGTTAAAGACTAGTTCAGATACGGCAGGCCGCAAGACAACACTGACCGTACTGTCAGCGAGCCTTATTGCCACTCTGTGCGCTTTTCTGCTCTTCATCGCGCCGCAGTATGCGCGACACCAACATTCTCAGCTGCGCAGGCTTGATGGGCTTGTGCAGATAATCCAGCTGCAGGCGGCGGAATTCATTGACGACGTCATCACTGGTATCTCCCGTAACAATCAAAGCCGGCACATCCGCAATAACCGAGCGGATCACAGACACAAAGTCACAGCCATTGTATTTTCCTGGCATACGATAATCGGCAATCAGTAATTGTGGGCAGAATCCATCATGGACAGCCTGAAGGGCAGATTCCGTGGTCAGAAAACCTGTACATTCCGCGCCCCATGACGATAAAAGAGAATCCGTTGCTTCAAGGATCAATGCCTCATTATCAACAATCATAACCCGCAGGCCATTAAGGCTTCCTGAAATACTGCCGCTCTCAGCAGTATTCAACATGGGAGGCGCGCGTTCCTCCTCTTTGCCGGGAGGCAATGTAATAATGAACTCCGTTCCTTTGCCCAGTTCAGAGCGCACCTCAATATCATGACCCAGGAGGCCCAGAATCCGGCGTACTATCGCCAACCCCAGCCCCAGCCCCAGACGGCGGTCCCGCTCCTGATTCTCAACCTGAAAAAATTCCTGAAAAATAGCCTCCAGGTTTTCAGCGGATATGCCGATGCCGGTATCCCGGATATGCATGCGTACGGCACCACCATCGACACTCTCAAAACGGACATCCACCTTACCATGCTCGGTATAACGGAATGCATTGACTAGCAGATTGGTGATAACCCTTTCCAACAAAATGGGATCCGATTTAACGATATGCCGCCCATAGTCAACATTAAAGTCCAATCCCTGCTGTCCGGCCTTCAGCTGAAACTGACACTCCAGTTTGTGAAATATATCCTCCAGCATAAAGCTGATACGACTTACCTGCACATTGCCGGAGTCGAGATGCGATACGTCAAATAATGCATCAAGAAGCTCATTAAGCGCCCCCACTCCCTGACGAATATTACGCAAATCGGTTTGCATCTCAGGCTCCCGCACTTTTGCAGCAAGAATCTCGGTATACAGGTTGACCGCCTGTAACGGCTGACGCAGATCATGGCTGGCAGATGCAAGAAAGCGCGACTTCTCCTCACTGGCCCGGTTTGCCCGATCCGTCTGCTGCTGTAAATCGGCAATCAGATCAAGGTTGGCGTATTTAAGACGAATAGAGTTGTCGATAACTCTGTGCACCGTCCGGCTGAAACCAAAGGTGGCAAACAAATACACCGCGGCACCAAATCCCATCCAGCGATACATATACTGATCCTGAGTAACCATACTCAGGATCATCGGCAGCATAAGCGGTGCTGAAAACAGGATATAAGATACTGGCCGGGATGAAAGCGATACCATGCTACCAGCGATCATGCTGATAAAGGTCAGTATCAGATAGGCAAGGTTATTAATATTCTCTGCATCAAACAGTACTGCACCACCAGCTCCCCATACGCAGCCGGTAAGAAAAATCAGAAAAGTCTGATCTCTGCCGTAGCGGAATATTTCTTTGTGCGTACTGATCGTATTACCCGGGTAATGATAATGCACCATCCGGATTGCGAGCATAATGTAAAGTGCAATACTCCAGAGAATTACCCGCGTCGCATAATCACCTCCCCAGAAGACAATTAATAAAGGCACACTGCCCAACAAATTACCCATGAGGATCATTGGTGTATTACGGCGAACTACCCTGATTTTTTCAGCAAGGATCTCGTTTTCATATTCGGATGACGTGGCAGTATTTTGGTCAAACCATAATCGCTGCATAAATACTTGCCTAATCAAGGCCCAGCTGGTGTGCTTTTTTACTAGACTCAGAGCGGCTCTGTGCTCCCAGAGCATGAAAGATAGCGCTAAGATGGGACTTTACTGTAGCAACACTCAGACACAACTGTTCGGCAATCGCCTGATTGGACAACCCCTTCTTAACCAACCTGAGAACCTCGAGCTGGCGTGGCGTCATATTATGCTGGGCAGCCCAAAGAGCACCGTCAGACAGAAAGTCTTCTTCATTAATATCGGTTTTATTGGAGTAGACCACCTTGCCATTCATCACATCAGCAATGGTCTGAACAATTCGATCGCCTGACGATGACTTCGGGATAAAGCTCATTGCCCCAAGCTCAATGGCTTTACGCATGTCCTCCGGATCGCGGGATGCAGAAACAATAATAATCGGCGTCAGATTGACACACTTATTCATTTCAGCGAGCAACATAAATCCGTCCATAATAGGCAGGCGCAAATCCACCAGCGCAATATCGAACTTAACCGACCTCATACGCTCCAGAGCAGCCCGGCCATTATTGACCGTTTCGATCTCAGCATTCAGATCAGACGCGGATAATATGCCCTTTAGCCCATCCACAAACATCTGATGATCATCAACCAGAAGTATCTTCATATCAGCTCTCCATGCCCAATCCTACAGGCCGCACATAAGCCTATTATGATATTCCATATTAATCCACCTGTAACCAGCCAAAAGGATGGTGCCGGATATGCCAAAGAAGTAAGTATTCGAGACAAATCCCTTATAAATCAGCCTGCTATACCTGTCGTCCAGTGATATCTGAAAATCCACCTGCGACAGCGCTGTCCAGACACTGACAATTTCAACACGAAGAATACGCATACCATCAAATCAGCGATACACTGAGAACGAATATAAATACCGGTGCAAATACGCTGACAAAGCGGTGGTCGCACGTACATCTTTTGAGTTTAAATATACACCCTCCGAAAGAATGTAACCCGTCATAATTTGCTGTATCTCACCGAAAAATTCCAATTAAATTCCCGGCAACATATTTCATCCTTATGAAGGATAAAATCCCGCAGCAACAGGTAATAACATCCGTCTCACCATACACACCCTGCCTGAATTTCAGAATAATCAGGCAGCCAATAACAATCACATAACGACGATGACGGATAATCGGTGACTCTATGAAATTTAAAAAAACACTTCTGGCCGCCGCCATTATTGGCCTTAGCGCTCAGGTATTAGCTGCGGAACCACGCGAAGATTACGATCTGGATGACAACGGGCTGATTGAAATCAACAGCCTGCAGGATCTGGACGCGATGCGTAATTACCGCGATGCAGAATCCGAATTTAACCTCAGCACTGCAACAGGCTGCCCGGAAAGCGGCTGCACCGGTTTTGAACTGACCACTGACCTTAATTTTGATACCAACGGCGATGGCGTTATCAACGCCAGTGACGAATTCTGGAATGACGGTTTAGGCTGGGAGCCTGTTGGCAGCAGCCCTAGTCCGACCTTTGGCGCCATCTTTGACGGTAAAAATCATGTTATCCGTAACCTGTATATCAACCGTCCTGAAAGCGATAACGTCGGTTTATTCGCCCGTGTGTACTGGGGTAGTATTTATAATCTGGCTATCGCGGGATCACTGACTTCGGTCACCGGCCAGAACAATGTCGGTATCCTGAGTGGCATCATCACCAAAGGTGATGTGAGCAGTGTCAGCAGCTCTGGTCAGGTACAGGGCGTGAACGCCGTTGGTGGCTTAATTGGTAGCTATCAGACTGAAGCATATAGCAGACGCACTCTCTCGTCTTGTTACTCCACAGCAAACGTTAATGCCAGCGAAGCAGGAGCCGGAGGCATTGCAGGCTATGTAAACGCTAATAATGTCACAGAGTGTTTTGCCCTGGGCGACGTTACGGCCAACACCAAAGCCGGTGGTTTAATTGGTGAAGTCATAAGCATAAGCATCGCTAACGCTTATGCCAGCGGCAATGTCAGTGCCACCGATATCGCTGGCGGCCTGGTCGGATATCACAATTCTTATTCTTTGAATATTTATTATGCTTATGCCATGGGCAATGTCAGCGTCTCCGACGAGGCAGGTATTGCCGGCGGACTGATTGGCCAGGCCAATAACAGCTCGGTTAACCACAGTCACTGGACCACAGAAACAGGCCAGCAATATCTCCATGGCGGCGGCACCCTGAGCAATGACGTCGGTAACAGCAGTTACTCCCAAAGCGTACTCAGCTGCCCGACTGCCGCCGATGATACCGACTGCACGACAGATGCCACTCTGTACCAGGACTGGACAAACAGCTACACAATGGCTGACGAAACTGTGGTGAATTACTGGGATTTCGGTACCGCGAATCAAATGCCGGTGTTAACCGCACAGGGCTATGTATTACGTGACCGTGATGGCGATGGCATTTGGGACTTTAATGATGCCTATCCGGATGATCCGACAAACACAGAGCCAAAATCTCCAACCAGTGGTGGCAGCAGCTCCGGCGGTGGTGCACTGATCTGGTTGCTGGGCCTGGCAGCGATGGTGTCCTTACGTCGCAAGTCAAAAGCCTGACAAATAGTTGCTGAAATAAAAACCCCGCATCGCGGGGTTTTTTATGATTTTTCAAATAACTGAATAAAATCGATAATAACCCGCCCCAATTTCACAACAATCCATACCATCCGAAAATAAATACAGAAAAACAGCATCGTCGATTTTTATTATTTTTTTAATTTTCAAAAAACCCATTTTAAAAATGCCTTTCCATCCTTTTGCAGGATTAAGCTAAGTGCACTTATCGATAAAATATCAATCGATACCCTACTCTTTTTCCCAATAGGCGTTTACCGCCACCAGGAGAAACCATGACGACCCTAAAATATTTCCTGCCGGTGCTGCTATTGACCGGCAGTGCTCAGATATTGGCTGATAATAGCCGCACCGACTATGACATTAATGATAATGGTCTGATCGAAATTAACGACCTAGATGACCTCAATGCCATCCGTCACTCACTGAACGGAAGCACTCTGTATGGCTTCAACAGCGGTTGCCCGGAAACGGGTTGCGTTGGATTCGAGCTGACCACCGACTTAGATTTTGACCAGAACGGAAATGGTGTAATTGATAAAACCGACCCGTATTGGAATGATGGTGCCGGATGGCAACATATCGGGACACGCAATGCGCCTTTTAGTGCGGTGTTTAACGGCAACAATCACACGATTCATAATTTATTTATTAATCGCCCCGGAGAAAGCTATGCTTCGCTGCTGGGTCGCGTCGAAAACACAACCATTAGTAATATACATTTGCGCGGGCGGCTCAGTTTCGTTACCGGCTATAAGTCTGTCGCGCCACTGGCAGGCATGGTTAAAAACTCACAGATTATTAACGCCAGCGCTGACGCAGATGTTTTCGCTTATGGCACGACCAGTGGCGGATTAATCGGATCGGCAGAGAATAACTCGATCGTCAGACACAGTTACGCCACAGGGGATGTCACCACAGATTCCTGGCGTGCGGGTGGATTGGTAGGCCTTGTTGAAAACAACTCAGTCATTGAAGGCTGTTTTGCCACTGGCAATATCAGTGGTACCAGCAGAGTGTCAGCCGGTGTAATGTCTGGCGGCCTGGTCGGCACTCTGCGGGAAAGCTCAACCATCAGCAATGGCTTTGCCACGGGTAACGTTACAGGCGACTCATCAGCCAGCAGTCTGGTCGGATCAATGGTTCACAGTGAGGTTATAAACGCTTTTGCCATCGGACGCGTCACATACACATCAACACAAACACCCGCAGGTCTGGTGGGCACGGTTTACCGCGATGGTAATGAGTTTATCAGCTACAGCCACTGGGCAACCGACACCACTGGCCGGACCAATATGCTCAATGGCAGTTCGGCAACCTCTGTCGGAAATGCCGGTGTCACTCTGGCCGAACTTCAATGCCCAACAGCTGGTACAGACACCGCCTGTAGCCCCTCAGTGCTGTATTCTAACTGGGAAACGCAAACCTACGACAACGGCGGCTCAACACCGGTTTCATATTGGGATTTCGGTAACAGCAGCCAACTGCCGGGCCTGATGATTAATGGCGTCGTTTACCGCGACAGTGACCGTGATAGCGTGCCTGATTCTGAAGACGACTTTCCTGCGAATGGCAGTGAAAGTACCGATACGGATGGTGATGGTATCGGTGACAACAGCGATCCGGACATTGACGGTGATGGTGTCGGTAACAGCGAAGATATCTTCCCTTACGACAACACTGAATCAAGTGATCGCGATGGTGACGGTGTTGGTGACAACCGCGATGCTTTCCCGGATGACAGTAACGAATGGCTCGACAGTGACGGCGATGGCACAGGCAACAATGCCGATACTGATAACGACAACGACGGGGTGGCCGACGACGATGACGTCTTCCCTTACGACCCGACCGAGTGGGCCGACTACGACAGCGACGGCATGGGTAATAATGCCGACCCTGACGATGACAACGACGGTGTGGCCGACGAAGACGATGCGTTCCCTTTCGATCCAAGTGCTTCGCGCGCTGATCAAGTAGTTGATGCTAACGGCAATGGCCTGATTGACATTAATACGCTGGCTGACCTGAACAATATCCGCAACAATCTGGACGGCACCAGCATGGATGGTATTACCGCCGGCTGTCCCAACACCCTATGTAATGGTTTTGAATTAACCGCTGACCTCGACTTTGATACGAATGACGACGGCCAGATGGACGCCAATGATGAATACTGGAATGACGGCGAAGGCTGGATCTCGATCGGGTCAAGAAAATATCCGTTTGAAGCACAGTTTAATGGCAATGGCCACCGCATCAGTAACCTCTATATTAACCGCCCATCAGGTATTTGGGAGGGGCTGTTTGCCACTATTAACAATGCCGATATACGCTTACTCAGCCTCGACGGTCCATTAATGTCGGTCACTGCCAACACCTATGTGGGCGCCATTGCCGGCGGTGTCTGGGACAGTAATATCAGCGGTGTCTGGATCAGAGGGGATGTTACCGGAGAGGCTTATATCGGTGGCCTGGCAGGGATAATGATCAACAATAGCGGTACGCCACGCCAGATTTTATTCAGCTATAACATGGGCAATGTTACCGCTACTAATAATGATTACTTTGCACAAGCTGGCGGACTGGTAGGCAGCGCTGACGGAATCGACATCAGTAACAGCGCTGTTTACGGAGATGTTAACGGCTATGAAGCGGGCGGCCTGATTGGCCGAATCAGAAACAAGGGCACGTTGATAAACACCTATGTACGCGGCAATGTGAATTCGAAAAACAGCGCCGGTGGACTGGTTGGCCGAGGCTTAGACAGTACAATCATTATTCAGAATGCGTATGTATCTGGTGTAATCAGCAGCGCAACCGATATTGCCGGTGCCATGGTTGGGGAATCAGACGTTATGCGCATCAACAACAGTTACTGGACAACAGAAAGTGGTCCGCAACAGCCCTGGGGCAGCAACAACCTGCTTGATGACAACAGCGCTGAATACGGCGCGGTAAGCGATGCCGCTCTGCGTTGCGCAGTGAATGCAGACAATACCAGCTGCGCGGACATCACACTGTTTAGTGGCTGGTCTGACAGCACCTATACCGCACCTGACGGACAGCCGGTGAGCTTCTGGAACTTCGGCACCTCAGAGCAGTTACCTGTACTGACCGCACTGGGCCGGGTACTGCGTGACACGGATGCTGATGGTTACATCGACGATGAAGATGCTTTCCCGGATGACCCGGCCGAGTGGTCTGATGTTGATGGTGATGGTATCGGTGATAACAGCGACCCGGTCGATAACCGGACTGACCCGGACGACGGTGATGGCGGTGATGGCGGTGATGGCGGTGATGGATCTGACGGCACGGACAGCGGCAACGTTTCATCCGGTGGATCATCCTCTGGTGGCGGCTCATTGCTGTGGCTGCTGGGTATGACCCCGCTGCTGCTGCGCCGGAAAATGAACCGCACCTCCAGCCATACCCGCATCTCATAAGATGCTGAGATGATAAAAAAGTCCTGAATACTGGCTCCGGCCGATATTCAGGTCATATTCTGATTGAGCAGAACTCAAAAAATAAACCCCGGATATCCGGGGTTTATTTTTTACTGTTTCAGTTTTGCTGCTTCAGCCTTTCAGCATTAATGCTCGCGTGTGGCACTGAACTGAATATCCGGCCAGCGTTCCTGAGTCAGGCTCAGGTTCACCCGTGTCGGGGCGATGTAGGTCAGGTAACCGCCACCGTCGATGGCCAGGTTGTCGCCGCCTTTACGTCTGAATTCTTCCAGCATTTTTTCATCAGAGCAGTACACCCAGCGAGCGGTACTGACACTGATCGGCTCGTAAATACATTCCACTTTGTATTCATCCCGCAAACGCTGCTGTACCACATCGAACTGCAGCACACCCACTGCGCCCAGAATCAGGTCATTGTTATTCAGCGGCATAAACAGCTGAGTAGCACCTTCTTCAGACAACTGTTGCAGGCCTTTCTGCAACTGTTTCATTTTCAGCGGATCTTTCAGGCGCACACGCTTAAACAGTTCCGGTGCAAAATGCGGAATACCGGTGAACTGCATATCGTCACCAAAGGTGAAGGTATCACCAATCTGGATGGTGCCATGGTTATGCAGACCGATAATATCGCCGGAAATGGCTTCTTCCACCGCCGAGCGGTCGCCAGCGAGGAAGGTTACAGCATCGGCGATTTTTACATCTTTACCGATGCGTACGTGCTTCATCTTCATGCCCTTGCTGTAGGTGCCGGAGCAGATGCGCATAAAGGCAATACGGTCACGGTGCTTCGGATCCATATTGGCCTGAATTTTAAAAATAAAGCCGGTGAACTTGTCATCCGCTGGAGCAACCGGTCCTTTATCGGTTTCACGGGCCAGTGGCGCCGGTGCCCACTCAACGAAGTAGTTGAGCAGTTCACGCACACCAAAGTTAGCCAGTGCCGTACCGAAGAATACCGGGGTCATTTCACCGCGCAGATATTCGTCCAGATCAAACTCATAACTGGCGCCACGCACCAGTTCAATTTCGTCCACCAGCTCGGCAACTAAATCAGCGCCCAATAAGGCTTCTGCTTCAGCGGACTCCAGCCCCTGAATCTGAATATCATCCGGCACCACACTGCCCTGACCCGGTGTAAACACATGAATCGTGTCGGTGATCAGGTTGTACACACCTTTAAATGCCTTACCCATGCCGATTGGCCAGGTAACGGGGGCGCATTTGATTTTCAGGATGGTTTCAATTTCGTCCAGAACTTCAATATGGTCGCGGACTTCGCGATCCATTTTGTTGATAAAGGTAAAAATCGGCGTGTCACGCAGGCGACAGACTTCCATCAGTTTGATGGTCCGGTCTTCTACACCTTTGGCGCCGTCAATAACCATCAGTACGGAGTCGACCGCGGTCAGGGTGCGGTAGGTATCTTCCGAGAAGTCTTCGTGACCCGGAGTATCCAGCAGGTTAACCATGCGGCCATTGTACGGAAACTGCATCACCGAGGTGGTAATGGAAATACCACGGTCCTGTTCCATCTGCATCCAGTCAGAGGTCGCCATACGGCCGGTTTTCTTGCCTTTTACCGTACCGGCTAACTGAATGGCATTACCGAACAGCAACAGCTTTTCGGTGATGGTGGTCTTACCCGCATCGGGGTGCGAAATAATACCGAAAGTACGGCGTTTACCGACTTCCAGTTCAAATGGGGATTTCGACATCGCTTGCGATCTTCTTCTGAGCCTGGCCTGCCAGCATAGCGCTGGATTCAGGAGATATCCGGACGCTTGCCGCAACCCGGTCTGAGGGGCGCAATGATATGCAAAGCCTCGCCAATTGACCAGACGATTCCTGTATCCGGCCCGGTGCAGAGAACCTGACTGTGATTCCTGCTCTGCATCAAGAATCGTGTTTACGTGACACTCTGACACGCTGCTTGTTACTGCCGCGCGACGGCACTGGCGCTATAATGCCGCCATGACTCATAAACTGAACCTGTTGTTGCAACGCCTCGCCCTGCTGCGCCTGTCCATCGCCAGTATCTGGCTGATGTTTCTGCTGTATCTGCAATGGCAGGGCTTTGCTGGCCTGGATATCGCTTGGGCACTGCTAGCGCTGTATGTACCCTTGCTGGCCGTCAGTGGCTGGCAGGGTTACCGCCGTAACCTCCAGGACTGGCATTTGCTGTTGCATCTGGCGTTCGAGTGCCAACTACTGGCCGGTCTGCTGTTTTTTACCGGCGGCGCGACTAACCCTTTTATTTCTTATTTTCTGGTATTGCTGGTTGTCAGTGCCTATAGCCTGCCGGTGAGCTATTCACTGCTGATTACCGTGCTCTGCATTGCCGACTACAGCCTGCTGACCCAATGGTTCCAGCCGCTGCTCAGCAATCATGTGCATGGTCTGCCCAGTCATAATCTGTTTGATCTGCATCTGGCGGGCATGTGGCTCACCTTTGTTATCAGCGCGCTGATTGTGGTCACCTTTATTCCGCTGTTATTGAAATCGTCCCAGCAACAACAGCAGGAAATCCAGCAACTGCGCGAACAGCAGCTGAAAAACGAGCAGCTGATTGGCATCGCCACTCTGGCCGCTGGCACCGCCCACGAAATGGGCACACCACTGATGACGATGCACATGATTCTCGACGACATCGCTCAGCAACCCGACCATCCGCTGAGTAACCATGATCTGCATATTCTGCACGAACAGGTCACCATCTGCCGTCAGTCTCTGCAACAACTGGCCAACGCCGGACGCACCGCCCATCAGGTTGGCCATCATCAGGCTCACACCTGGTTAATCAATCTGCTGCATCGCTGGCGGCTGAGTCATCCGAATGCCCTTTGGGTGGATAATGGCATCGCCTGTGAAGCCGAGATTCCATCTTCTCCTCTGCTTGATCAGGCACTGCTCAACCTGCTGGATAACGCCGCCGAGGCTGGCCAGCAACCGGTGCATCTGCACAGCGTGGTCCAAAGTGGAGAGTGGCATCTGAATATTCTGCAGCCCGACCCACAAGCAGCCACACGAATTCATCAGCAAAGTTTATTTCACAGCCAGAAAGAACACGGTATGGGCATTGGCCTTTACCTGAGCAATGCCAGCGTTGAACAGTTTGGCGGCTCCGTCCATCTGATTGCACAAAACAGCGGCGCCAGCCTGTGCCGTATCACCCTGCCTCTGAGCCGACATCATGGATAACCCCGCGCACAAACGCATTCTGATCATTGATGATGATCTGCATTTCAGCCAGGTACTGGCACGCAGCCTTGAGCGTCAGGGCCATCAGACCGCGGTCGCTGCCAGCGGTGATGAAGCTCTGCAGGCCGCTCAGGATCTCAAGCCACAATGGGTTACCCTCGACCTGCGGCTGGAACAGGAATCCGGCCTGGGCCTGATCGGCCGTCTGAAGCAACAACACCCCGACTGCCGCATCGTGATGCTGACCGGCTACGCCAGCATTCCGACCGCTGTCGAAGCGGTAAAACTGGGCGCACATAATTACCTGCACAAACCCGCTACCCTGCAGGAGTTAATCGCCGCCTTTGACGATTCAGGCCAGACTCAGGAACCACTGCCGGACAACAGCAGCGTGATGTCGGTAGAACGGCTGGAGTGGGAACACATCCAGCGCGTGTTAAATGAACAACAGGGGAATATTTCGGCGACTGCCAGAGTACTGAATATGCACCGCCGTACTCTGCAGCGGAAGCTGCAGAAATACGCGCCGCGCTGAACCGCACGGTCCGTCAGTGACCGGTGTTTTCAGCGGTTAAAGTAAGAATCTTCGTCGAAGGTGCTCAGCCAGCGGCTGTGGTAAACCACCATACCGGTGATGAACATGCCGTTTACCACACCTTCGGGGAACATCATCATCGGCAGGTAGCGTAGATAATCACGCCAGATTAATTCCAGCGGATGGACATCCAGCAGCCACAAACTGAAGCCTTGTAAAAAGTCGGAAAATCCATGGGTTAAACCTGCATTTAAAAAACCGGCCACCAGAATATAAACGAAGGGGTTGTGTGCAAGACGACGGTAAACCAGCAGATAAAAACCGTAGCTGAATAATACCGGTAAAGCACCGGCCAATAAAAACTGATAGGGCAGAGCCGCCCACCAGAGCTTTCCCACCAGCACCAGAATAACCTGCACCAGTAATATGGACAGCAGCGCCAGCCGCCAGCCCATCATCAGCGTAATCGCAGTCACGCCCATTAAGTGAAAACTCAGCCCTGGTAATATTCCGGCCTGCATATTCCACAATACAGCCAGTACAACCACACTGCCAAAAAAGAAATGCTGCGCCGCGCGCATATTCAGTAACGCCTGCCAGTTATAACTGAGCAGCGCAGGAATTAATAAAAGAACAGAGAGAATGGCCGACCACCAGAGTGCCATTTCAGGCAGGAGGCCGGAGTCAATCATGCCTGCAGCTCCAGACAATAAAGCAGGGCATCCTCATGACCGTTGGCTGTCGGATAATAATTACGTCGACATCCGGCCTGACAAAAACCCATAGACTCGTACAGGGCAATCGCTTTGTGATTACTTTCCCGTACTTCCAGAAACCACTGCTCCGCCTGCTGTTCCAGCAGAAAATCATGCAATGCATTCATCAGCACACGACCCGCACCCTGCCCCTGCTGTTTTGGGTCAACGGCGATCATCAGCAATTCAGATTCACCAGCCACCAGCGTAATCACGGCATAGGCAATAATCCGGCAATTTTTCTCCAGCACCCAAACACCATGCTCGCGGGCAAAATAACGACGCAGAACACTTTCCGGCCAGGCGTGAAAATGCGCCAGCTGTTCAATCTGATACACCGCAGAAAAGTCGGCCTCAACAGCAGGGCGAACGTTCATGAATTTATAACTCAGATTGGGTTAGCAGGGCTTGCCAGAGCTGGCGCTTCTGTCGTGCATCAGACATAACATCCGGCAACGCTGCCCCGCGGAATAACAACGGTGCCTGCACTTGTTGTAACCAGTGCTGACTGCCATCGCCAAAGGTCACGGCGTATTGCACACCGTTGTCGCGTAAAAATTGCCATTGCGCCGACAGCGCTTGCAGCGCGACAGGCAGGCTTTGATCATCGTGGGCCGATTCAATAAACGGCCAGCGGAAGCACAACGGCGCCTGCAGCAATCCTGCCGGGGCCTGCAAGGCTGACATCACCCGATAAGCAAAGGCCGCCAAACGCTCGGCCTGAGAGGCGTCATCACATACCCAGACACCACGGGCGGATACGCGCAGGAAATGCAGCTCGAAACGCGGTGGCGTGCCATCCACAGGAGTGACCGGATGATCGGCAGCAACAGACTGCCCAGACGCAGGTGCGTCAGTAGCCGGCGCTCTGGTTAGAGCTGCCATCGTACCGGTACGAACCGCAGCGACCGAATCAGCGGTAGCCGCTGCGGGCGTTTTAAGCGCAGGCTCCACAACGTTCTGATGCAATAATTGCGCAGCCATGGGATGTGCTATATGCCCACCACCCTCAGACGTCAGCGCCGGGCGTGGCGCTGCAGCATGGGCATCTTCCGGCAACCAGCGTGGTGCCGGGACGCCGGGCAGCGGCTGGCGGGGCATCCACTGCACGATGCCTATCGCCTGTAAATAATCGAGCCGCTGCTGCTCCCGCATCCGTTATACGCCGTCGGCTTGCGGATGCTGACGTGCAGAGCCGGTCAGCAACAAGTTCAGCGCATGAATGTAGGCTTTGGCAGACGCCACAACGATATCGGTATCGGCACCACTGCCATTCACAATACGGCCGCCCTTCTCAAGACGCACGGTTACCTCACCCTGAGAATCGGTTCCCTGAGTGATGGCATTAACTGAGTACAACAGCAAATTGGCACCGGAGTTGGCCACACCTTCAATGGCTTTCAGCGCGGCATCCACCGGGCCACTACCGTTGGCTTTAGAGCGCTGCTCTGTGCCGTTATGGCTGACCACCACTTCTGCGACCGGGGTTTCGCCGATGGCGGAATGACACTCCAACGCCACCAGCTTATAAGCTTCCGGTGCGGAGTTACTGATGGTTTCTGTCACCAGTGCCTGCAGATCTTCGTCGAAGATTTCGTGCTTTTTATCCGCCAGTTCTTTAAAGCGGGTAAAGGCTTCGTTCAGGGCCGCATCGGTATCAAAAGTTACGCCCAGCTCTTCCAGACGGCTGCGGAATGCAGCACGGCCAGAATGCTTACCCATTACCATTTTATTGGCGCCCCAACCGACATCTTCGGCCTTCATGATTTCATAGGTTTCACGATGTTTAAGCACGCCGTCCTGGTGAATACCGGATTCATGCGCAAAGGCATTGGCGCCAACGATGGCTTTGTTCGGCTGTACCGGGAAACCAGTAATGGACGATACCAGACGCGACGTCGGTACAATTTGGGTAGTGTCGATATTGGTGCTGATATTGAACAGATCGTGACGGGTACGGGTGGCCATCACAATTTCTTCCAGTGCCGCATTACCGGCACGCTCACCCAAGCCGTTAATGGTGCATTCCACCTGACGGGCACCGTTGGCTACAGCAGCCAGCGAGTTGGCAACAGCCAAACCAAGGTCGTTATGACAATGCACCGAGAAAATAGCTTTATCGGCGTTAGGAATACGTTCCAGCAGGGTTTTGATTTTGTAACCAAATTCTTCCGGAATGGCATAACCCACGGTATCCGGAATATTGATGGTACGCGCGCCGGCGTTAATCGCAGCTTCAATAATGCGGCACAGGAAATCGTTTTCAGAGCGGCCGGCGTCTTCGCAGGAGAACTCCACATCGTCAACAAAGCTGCGGGCTTTTTTCACGGCGTAAACCGCCTGCTCAACCACCTGATCGGGCTGCATACGCAGTTTGTACTGCATATGAATTGGCGAGGTAGCAATAAAGGTGTGAATACGCGCGCGCTCGGCTTTTTTCAGTGCTTCGGCGGCGTGTTCCAGATCGCGGTCAACCGCACGGGCCAGGCTACAGATAGTGCTCTCACGTACCGCTTCGGCAACGGCCTGAATCGCAGCAAAGTCGCCCGGAGATGCGGCGGCAAAGCCAGCTTCAATCACATCAACGCGCATTTTTTCCAGCGCTTTACCGATGCGGACCTTTTCTTCCTTGGTCATGGACGCGCCCGGGCTCTGCTCGCCGTCACGCATGGTGGTGTCAAAAATGACCAAACGGTCTTGCTGGCTCATGTGCTACTCCGCTGCCAATGAATCGAGCGCATAGTATACGCACGATCAGAGTGATTGGCAGCAGCCGTATGAGATTAGCGGATAGGTGTCGCCGTGAGGTTAGTGGTCATATTCAGGTTCTGCATCACGATACCGGAGAATACGGTTTGTGGCAGAGCGACATCCGGATGCTTCAGCTGAACCTGGTCAATCTGAAGATCCTTAAAGGACACATTCCCCTGCACCGCGAAGCCCTGCGGACGCAAGGCCAGCTGAGCTGCGGTTGGGTTTGCAACGTAGGTATACGTGGTACGACTAGCGTCGTCGTAGATCAGCTCATCGCCCTGATTGCCGAAAATGTTGTTATCGTCCTCACCCGTAAATTTTTTGGCAACCTTGGTTTCATAGACATCGATCTTCAGATTCGCCTGGAAACCATAATCGTTGGTATCGGTTACGCCCAGACCATCACTGGTACTGTAAGAATCAAAAATAATCTGCGTGCCTGTACCATTTACAGGATTACCACTGCCATCCAGGTCACGGTTGTTTTCCCAGGTCAGACGGTTACGGGCAATGGAGCCATCGCTGGTCGGACCTTCTGGTGCAAAAGCGGCTTTTAACGCAACCGTCATCCCTTCATTACCACGATCTTCCCAACGACCACCATTTGAGGCACAACTCGCTGCATCACCACTGGCACCAACACAGACGGCACCAGAACCGCCAGGATTAATAGTCAGAGATGAGCCTTTTTCAAACCGCTCAAGCTGAATACGGCCGAGACTGCGACCACTGTTTTTATCGCCCCAGCGCATATTATCAATATTCATGGTACTCCACTGCTCAGTGCGGTTCACGCTGAGGCCGGTATTGCTGACATCCACCTGAATACCGCGCAGGTGCATGTCGTAATTCACCCCGGTGGCCCAGACGCCATTACCGTTTTCATCAATGGACAAACCAATATTGGTATCACTGAACAAATAATCGCCGTCAATCTGAATGCCGCCACCACTGACACCGCCAGCGGTAATCAGCGTATAGCCGTCCAGATTGAAATCCATTGCCTGGAAAACTTCCAACGACAGCAACAACTCAGCGCCGCCCTGAATCGGTGCCGTTTTGTTACCAACACGCAAACCATCAATGCTGTAGCTGCCCTGAACGCGATTCATGCCCATGGCAATCGCGGTTTTATCCGCGGTTCCGGCATTGTTATCGTGATCAAATGAGCGTACATCCAGCGTCAGGTCTCCACGACCATAGCTTTCGATACCACTGACAACAACCATACGGCCATTATCAATATAGGCAGCTTCTGCATTCGCCAGATTCCATTCAACCGCAGCCGAAATACCGTCGCTGCTGCTATTCAAACCGGAATAAAAGCTGGTTGCATAAGGCTGAATCGCAACAGGCAGGTTGGCGTAAACCGGCTGACGAATACCCGGATAAAAAGCCATACGATTGCTATAGCCATTGCCATCTTTAAACAGAAAATCCAGCTGAATAGCACCAACAGGATTGGAACTATCACCAATCAGAATTTGATTCGCATTAAAGGAACCATCTAACTGATCATAGCCCAGCAACAGATGATCAGACATCACATCAAAAGTAAGGTTAGTAACATTCAGCGCGCCGCTGAAATTACCCATAAACAGTGAATTGCCATCATCGGTAAAACGTACATAGTTGGTTGGATCATCCAGAATACTTAACGATGCATTAAGACTGATACCTTCCGCACCATCACGTCCACCGGCAAAAATCTGAGCATCACCCGACAATGCCAGCTGTCCGGCCAAGGTGCCCAGGGACACGCCACCTAACTTCACGCCGCCAGTAGAGAAGGAGTAACTGAATTCATCCAGATCAAAATTCAATCCTGTCCGGGAGCCATCAACCGCTTCACCGATGGCCAGGCGGGTAATATTAGCGTTGTAGCCGATATCATCAAAACTCACCGAGCTGCCATTGGTTGTCCAGATCAGTTCTGCATCACTGATTGATGTCTGGAAGCTCCCTTCAAGAAAATTATCAAGCGAGCTACTGGCACCAACCTTAATCAGATTGGTGCCGCTGTAATTCAGACGGAACTGACCAAAGCTCGCTGCTGAGTCATTGATACGGATCGCACCAATAGCCAAAGAGGTTGGATAAACCTCACTGTTAATTTGTAAGGATCCATCTGCAAGCACATCAACAACCTGCTTGCTGGACGAAGGCAGTGATATATCAGCCTGACTACCCCGTTCGATATTCTGTAGCTGCAGTCTGTTGGCATCCTCTGTATAGGTAATGTCGCCGACCGTCAGATGGCTGGAAGTTTCTAACGTAATGCCCGCCTGTGCATTAACTGTCTGCAGTTCCTGGTCCGCCATCGGCACCAGGCCAGCATTCAGCAATGAAGGCGCTGCAACCAAACTGCTTATTATTATTTTTTTCATCATGGCGCCCCGGTTGGGAAAATCAGCAGGTTCCCCTGCAAATTGGCTTTGCCGTTGATATTGACTGTCATAATATCGGTTTGCATAAAACCAGTATCCGTCGGCCGGGCACTGTTACTGTTGGCAATGGTGAATGAGGCATCTTCATAATTCAGGTTATTGGGTAAACCGATTTCAAAAACATCACTATTAAAGGCCGCACCATCGCCATCAAAATCTGAATTAATCTTTCGGGTTCGCAGGGTTAATCCTTCAAAAGAAAAGCGTCCACGAATATTATCCAGAACCAACCAACCACCGCCAGCACCTGAGTTGACGGCAATACGTCCACCACAGCGTTTATCGGTTGAGGCTGTTGTACAACTGGTTTGCCAGCTATAGCCATTGGCCGACGGACCATCAACGTTCAGTGGACCACCGTTTTCGTTAATGGTGATATCACCAGACAGGTATACCCCTCCCTGGCCGGATACAGCACTTAAGTCTTCAGCACTTAAAGGCTCCAATGCGAAGCCATAAGTTGGCATAAAGGAAGCAAAGATGATCAGTAAGCGTTTCATCATAAGTCTCTGCTCGTTGCCCGCAGATACTGAATCTGCATATTGGAAATGGTGGCACTACCGAAGTCTGAGCCACCCACAGATAACTTCCCAATATGAATATCAGCACGAGGGCCGTTGTTATAAAAATCAGAGTAACCCGCACTCCCCAGAGAACAGCCACCAGAAGAATTCAAGTCAGCACAGGCACTATTCAGACGGCCAACTTCAATGGTGAAGTTACCACTCGAATCTACCTCAAAAGTCACCGGCTGCTTCTCCCCCCAGCCCAACTCGTTCTCAAGCACGAAGTTCTGAAAGCGAACATCTTGGCCACAATTATTGCCTGCCGAATCACAGGCATAAAACGTCAGGTCGCTGGCAAAGACTTTTAATGCCAGGTTGCCAACCATCTCGTTATTTTCACCCCACAGACGGATATAACTGCCATCGATAGCAACCCCCTGGGCATGTCCTTCGAGCGACTGAGCCTGAGAACCTGCAACATTTAAGTCATAACGAATACCGAAGTCAGCACGCTCTGCCGCTCTGCTGTTTAATACGGACGTGTCGATGCCGGTAACACGATCAACACGCTGGCCCGTTGACTGCTGCTGATTAGGGAAGCGTCTTTCTGTCCTGTTCTCTGTCGCCAAAACAAGCATGCTATCCGTGCCTGACAACAAACCTGTATTTCGTTGCGGTGCGCTGTATTCAAATACCGCCTTGTCGGCAATACCTATCGTATCTCCATCCACCAGTTCCAGATTGTAGGGATAGAGCAGACGACCAAGATTAACCGGATTGCCAATAACATTGGACCCACGGTTACTGTTCGCGCCAGCGACATAAAACTGAGAAACACTCAGGACGACATCCTGACCATTTTTATTTTTAATACCGCTGATATCCAGCCGGTTACCATTGGCGACATCAGTACCCGCTTCAAAAGCGAAATCCTCAAGAATAAAGCCGATACCCTCGCCGTCAACATCTCCCAACTCCTGATCATCCAAGCCGATAAGTTCTGCTTTAACCTGAACGACTACAGATAAAAGAGCTGCGCTTAACATTCCATAGCGAAGATTCTTAGTCATAGTAAGGATCCAGAAATTTGGTACGAATACGTTCAATGCCATTAAAGGACTGTTCAAAGTCGACCGTAATACCACCATTTGGGATATTCATAAAAGCGCCAGAAACAGTGGGGGTTCCGGCACCATTATCAATCCAATTAATTGACTTTGTCTGAAATGAAATAAACATTCCTGACGCGGCATTGTTACCTGATCCTATGTCCAGTGTACGAAAGTTACTCAAAGGGAAACAGGTTGCGATACCTAGTACGGCACAGTTCCCAGAAGAAAATAAACTAAGCAAACCTCCCGTCCAGCCACTACAGTTCCCACCTCCAGATGGACACCCTAAAGTGTCACCATTCTTCACACCAATCCACTGAGCGCGAACAGCATCAGGATCACCCGAAGCGGTAACAAGCTCTGCTGCAGCTTCTAATTCGGTACTATCATTAACACCTGCAAACCATAAAAGAAGTTGCTGACCAGCGTTCGCCTGATCGATAATCGGAGCAGCAGTACCGGCAACTTTTACCTCAATATTCCCGGTAAGATACTCAATATTTCCACTGAGTTTCCCTAATGCAGAGCCAAAGCCTAAACGAATACCAACTAACTCTTCCTTGCCATTAACATCTTCAAAAGCTAATTCGAAAAAAGGATCTGTGATGTGGAATGGATTAAGCGTACCGTCAGAGTTTACGCTACCAAGAGCAAAATCATTAATTCTGATATCACTGCTTCCTGCAGCCTCACCCGCACGGTCATATCGACCAAGTTCCACAAGGTCAGAGTTCATGGATATGTCAATGTCCATACCAAAAGTGAACTTCGTAAAGTCAACAGAACCTGACGTATCACGATCAATCTGAAAAAAAGCCTGTCCTGTCTGGACGCCTAATTCTTCGTCAGTCATGGGTTGCATTGCTGCCAGTGCGACAGCTGGCATAGATACGATAAGGACAAGCGTGAAGATTATTTTTATCACTTGGCACCTTGGTACAATAAAGCGAGCACGGAGAAGATTACTATTAATGACTGTAATACAGGTGGAGAGTAACCGTGGTGATCGCTTGTTTATGTTTTTTATAATTTGTTAACTTAGGTTACAGGCTGCCAGAAAAGCATCAATCAATATTAGAAGTACGTCCGTACCCTTTACACAAATAAATAAGACCTTAGTTTTGTTTTATTGAAAGAATCCCGCTGACACTCTCCATTTGCGCACCCACGTCCAGCTTTTGTCTTAACCAAAAAAAGTTATCCCACTGGACAGACATATCCAATAATTGCGGACCTAAAACAAAAATCTATCACCAGCTTCGATGTTGAAGAGCCGTTAAAAGAGCTGGAAAATAGACAGCGCTGCAGATTCAGCACTCGTTGGCCGAGGCAGTACACTTCAAACAGATAGATGGCAGATCAGAGCAAACGTGATGGCGACTGTTGCCCTGCAGAACTCAATAAACACAGTGTTGTATTTATCCCAGACGCCTTGATTCAATCCCGCAGGGCCTTGGCTTACATCTAACCCCTGCAGCTGAGCTACAGAGGCTTGGAGTAAGTACCTGGTTGGCGAAGTTAACACCTTTATGGCTGTGGCCTGTACAGCAGGGTGGTCATCGAAGAGCCATTAAGTTATTGCAGGTATTTTATTCAGACAAAGACTGAACGGCAGGATGCTGTTCAGCACAGCGGAGCTGCCTGAAGGGTTGGCACAGGGAAGTGCCCACATGAAAAAACCCC
>NVUW01000004.1 GCA_002733205.1 Thalassobium sp.
GGCCGCCTGCAACTTATGCAACGCATTAATTAAGGCATCACTGCCGGTAACGGATACGGCAACCAGGTCGGCGTTAAATTCCATTTCGCGACTCAGGGCACGTTCCGCAATGATGACCAGGCGGAACATCGTGTCGACCACCGCGCGGATCGACCAGATAATCAGCGACAACAACCACCCCAGCCAGGCAATGCGCAGATCGGTACGGCCCAGGCCCCGCACCAGATTATCCAGCCAGTCACGTGTCGCCAGCATATGGCCGATGATCTGCTGGGCAACGTATACCCAACGCCCAACCATCATCGAACGCTGGGCAAAATGGCCAAATTCATGAGCCAGTACGGCTTTCAGTTCACCCAGTGTTAGTACATTCACCAGCCCGAGGCCGATGATCAGATTCTTTTTCGATGGAAAAATCAGGTTCAATAACGACAGATCATAAAATACCGCCGCATTAACTTCCGGCGTCAGAAACACCCGGTGCGGGCGTGGCGCGCCGATTTCATCCGCCAGTCGATAAATAAATGCGAATAATTGCGGCTGGTCCTGTTCGCTGATTTCTATACCGTGCGGGTCACCGGATTTGCGTACCGCAAACAATGATTTACCAATAAACAGGGTCAGCAGACCCGCACACACCGTAATGACCAGGCGGAACAGATCAAAACCCCAGGTGTTGAGGTGCGTGATGCCATTAAAGGTGATTACGGCAAAACAGATTCCGAGGGCAATATAACCCAGCATAAACAGAGTAAGACCTGCCATTGCCAGCCACGCCTGACGCTGATAAGAACCGCGTGGTTTGGTCAGATCAGCCGGCACCTGCTGCGGGCCGGCTGGATACAATACGGGTGTTTCCACAAACAACCTCCTTGTTAAAAATGCCATAGGGCGAAGATGAAGCGACCTGCAGTAAAGTCCACTTCCGATATTGAGCGGGATATTATCAGCAGAGGTCAAAAATCAACAAGGAAGGCGGGTCGGTTTTGTGAACGGGGCGGAGAAAACTCATAGAAAAGAGCAGGTACGCTGCACGGAAGAAGAAAAAGAAGCAGAGCAGAACAATAAAAACGGGAGGCGGGCCTCCCGTTTTTATTCGTGCTCAGAGCACCGCACCGTTATTAGGCGTTTTTTGCCCGTCACCTGGCTTTCACCTGGCTCCCACGCTCTGCGTGGTAGCCCTTGCTGGCACAGTTGCATTCCCACGCAGAGCGTAGGAACGAGAAAGAAGAGCGTAGGAACGAGAAAGAGCACCGCACCGTCATCAGGCGTTTTTTGCCCGGCGGGTGGCTTTTTTCGCCTGCATCTGCACCGCCTTGGTGAAAATCCACTGATATGTGGCCGGCAACATACGTACCAGCAGGTCAAACATCCGGGCATCCGGGCCAATCAGAATGCGGCGGCTGTTTTTGCGCACACCGTTAAGAATGGTTTTTGCTGCTTTATCCGGCGTGGTAATAAACAGCTTCTCAAATTCTTTGGTCGCTTCTTCTTGTGAAGTGCCGGTCACCTCGGCGCAGCTGGCATCCATACGCGCCGATTTAGCGATATTGGTTTTAATCCCACCCGGATGCACACAACTGCAGCTAACGGCCGAACCGGAGATTTCCAGATCCTGACGCAGCGATTCAGTCAGACCACGTACCGCAAATTTACTGGCGTTATAACCGCTCATTAACGGCTGGGATGCCAGGCCAAAAACACTGGATGTATTAATGATATGGCCTTCGCCGGAAGCTTCCAGATGCGGCAGGAATGCTTTGGTGCCATACAGCACGCCGTTGAAGTTAATGTCCATAATCCACTGATAATCTTCCAGACTCAGAGAAGCCACCGTTCCCGACAACGCCACACCAGCATTGTTGAAAATCATGTTGACCTTGCCGTGCTCTTTGGCGGTGTTATCCGCCCAGGCATAGACCGCTTCACGGTCAGATACATCCAGAATAGTAGTGGTCACTTTCACGCCTGAGCTTTGCAGCATCTGCGCCGTTTCTTCCAGACCTTTGGCGCTGACATCACTCAACGCCAGATGGCAGCCCTGCTGCGCCAGATTAATGGCCAGGGCACGCCCAATGCCGGAACCGGCGCCGGTTACTGCCGCCACTTTATTATTGAAATTTTTCATGCGTATCTCCTGAATTCTGAGCCTGAACCCTGTCCCGCCAGCGGCGTTCGGTGGTGTTATTGTTATTAACGGGTTCCGGCAAGAACCCAATGCTGCGCAGTGTGTCACGCGACAAAGACGCTGACCCGGTGAATATCGGCCATGATAACGGTCTGAGAATGCAGGTTTGTCTGCTATTTATCTGCCCGCAGACTGACCAGCGCCATTGCTGAAACAGCCCTTCTGCGCGACAATGGCGCCCCTTTTTTTAAAGGCTGGCAATTGGTCGCCTCCGGGCAAACCTTGCTGGCCAGAACCGAACCTTGATCAGGAGTCGTTACATGACATCTCGTTCCGAACTGGCGAACGCCATCCGTGCACTGAGCATGGATGCTGTACAAAAGGCCAAATCCGGCCACCCAGGCGCGCCTATGGGCATGGCCGATATCGCCGAAGTCCTGTGGAATGACTACCTGAAGCACAACCCGAACAACCCGGAATGGGCCGACCGCGACCGTTTTATTCTGTCCAACGGTCACGGCTCAATGCTGATCTACTCGCTGCTGCACCTGAGCGGCTACGATCTGAGCATCGACGATCTGAAAAACTTCCGTCAGCTGCACTCCAAAACACCGGGTCACCCGGAGTACGGTTATGCACCGGGCATTGAAACCACCACCGGCCCACTGGGTCAGGGCATTGCCAACGGCGTCGGTATGGCGCTGGCCGAGAAAGTTCTGGCGGCACAGTTCAACCGCGACAAGCACAATGTGGTTGATCACCACACTTACGTGTTTATGGGTGACGGCTGCATGATGGAAGGCATTTCCCATGAAGCCTGCTCACTGGCCGGTACTCTGGGTCTGGGCAAACTGGTTGCCTTCTACGATGACAACGGCATTTCCATCGACGGCGAAGTGGAAGGCTGGTTCACCGACGATACCGTTAAGCGTTTTGAAGCTTACGGCTGGCAGGTAATTCCACGCGTTAACGGCCACGACCCTGAAGAAATCAAACAGGCCATCGAAACCGCCCGCGCTAACACCGAGCAGCCAACCCTGATCTGCTGCAAAACCATCATTGGTTTTGGTTCACCCAACAAAGAAGGCAAAGAAGACTGCCACGGCGCACCACTGGGCGACGACGAAATCGCCCTCACCCGCGAGCGTCTGGGCTGGAAACACGGTGCCTTCGAGATTCCTGCCAATGTGTATGAAGGCTGGAGCGCAAAAGAAAAAGGTCAGGCCGCCGAGCAAAGCTGGGACGAAAAATTCGCCGCCTATGCTGCGGCTTACCCGGAGCTGGCAGCCGAATTCAAACGTCGTGTAGGCAATGAACTGCCAGCCGATTTCTCTGCCCAGGCACAGGCTTATATCGACGAATGTCAGGCCAAAGGCGAAGTAGTTGCTTCGCGTAAAGCTTCGCAGAACACTCTGAACGCGTTTGGCCCGCTGCTGCCGGAATTCCTCGGTGGTTCTGCTGACCTCGCCGGTTCCAACCTGACCCTGTGGAAAGGTTGCCAGGGCGTGAGCGAAACCGATGCTGCCGGTAACTACGTATTCTACGGCGTGCGTGAGTTCGCCATGAGCGCCATGATGAACGGTATCGCTCTGCACAGAGGCTTTATTCCTTACGGCGCCACCTTCCTGATGTTTATGGAATACGCCCGCAACGCCGTACGTATGGCCGCGCTGATGAAGCAACGCTCCATCTTCGTTTACACCCACGACTCCATTGGTCTGGGTGAAGACGGTCCAACGCACCAGCCGGTAGAACAAGTCGCCAACCTGCGTAACACGCCGAACCTGGAAACCTGGCGTCCATGCGATACCGTCGAATCCGCTACCGCCTGGAAAGCCGCTATCGAGCGCAAAGATGGCCCAAGCGCGCTGATCTTCTCCCGTCAGAACCTGCAGCATCAGCCGCGTTCTGCTGAACAGGTTGCTGCCATTGCCCGTGGTGGTTACATCCTGAAAGATTGTGCCGGTACACCGGACGCCATCATCATCGCGACCGGTTCTGAAGTAGAACTGGCGACCGCCGCTGCCGAACAATTGGCCGGTAAGAACGTGCGCGTAGTATCCATGCCGTGTGCGGAAGTGTTCTGCAAACAGGGCGCTGCCTATATGGAAGCCGTACTGCCCGCCGCCGTTAGCGCACGCGTTGCCGTTGAGGCGCTGCACAAAGATTACTGGCACAAGTTTGTGGGCCTGAACGGCAAGATCATCGGTATGGACACCTTTGGTGAATCCGCACCGGCGCCGCTGCTGTTTAAAGAATTCGGTATTACCGTGGATGCGGTAGTCGAAGCGGTTAACAGCCTGCTGTAATCCGCTGCCTGCTGTTATCTGTTAATAGTAACGACATAAAAAAACCGGCCAATGGCCGGTTTTTTTATGTCGCATCAAACCCCGTCAGAGATTGGGTTTGTAATCAAAACCAGCCTGAGCCTCGCTATCTGTAAAACTCTGTAGCGGTTGTTTATGGTTTAGCAGGCTGTTCACCAACGATCCGGGAAACATCTGAATCGCGTTATTAAACTCTTCAACATTGCGATTGAATATACGCAAGGCGGCACCAATCTGCTCTTGTTGTTCTGATATTTCCGCCATCAGTTTCAGATACAGATCCGAGGCTTTCAGTTCCGGATAAGCTTCAACAGCCACTTTTAATCCCTGCAAAAGACTGGCCGTGTATTTTTCAGCCTGAGCCAGCTTAGCGGTATCCGGTGCGGCAGACGATGGCTTAGCAAGTTCTGCGATGCTGTTACGCAAGCGGGTAACATCCGCCAGAACACTGCTTTCGTGCAGCTTGTAGTCTTCGACCAACTTTTCCACATGGGGAATGATTTTATTTTTCTGACGCTCCTGAGTCAGAACCGATGCCCAGGCGCGGTCAACGGCATTAAACTTGCCCACAATGCCGTTATAAATAATGACAACGGCAATCAACAGCAGTACCGGAACCAGTAAAAAAAATAAATCGTTCATACGCTCTCCACAAAAGTAAACCGGCAACCCGGTCAGAGTTCAAAATTATTATCCGTCAGGCGCATCAGGTTATGCATCTGAAACAGTAAGCCATCGAGCTTTTTCAGTTCATCGTGCTTGGCAATTTCGCTGGCAAATTCAACGGGATTCTCCAGATTATAATGACGCTTATACTCCAGCATATCGTCATTATTAAAAGCAAAGCACAGATCACCACGGACGTTTATTTCCAGCACTGGACGTGAGTACTCAGACGCCATAGCCAGCATTGCTTCAATCACAGCGGGCGATAAGAAACGGGCCGCGGCAATCTCTTTATCAGCGCGGACGCTGAATAACCGGTTAAATTCATTTGAAGCTGTTGTGTACTCTTCTCCGCTGAAAGAAATACCGCTGCCACCTTCAAGACTCAACCCTCTGGCAAATGGAAAGTGCAACAGCAGACCATGACGGTAATAGCTGTTTCTTACCACGCGGGTACGGGTATTACCCTTGGAATCGGTGTAGGTTTCAGTACGACGCACAACGTAATGAAAACGGTAGAGGCGGTAATCAAAACTGTGCAGCCCGCCCTCATAATGCCCCTGATATAAATGCTGAATTTCGCGCAGATCATTACCACGAATAAATTCCTTAAACTGCTGACCCAGCTCTTTGGCTTTCTCTTTTCTTTTAAAAGGTAAAGCCTTAAGTCCATTGTTAAACAGAATATCCAGCAGACTGATCCGCTCAGAAAGGGGTCTTCGCCAGTGCTTACGGCGATATGAGCGCCACCAGATAATACCTCCGGAAACCACTAACAACATTGGCAGACCCAGTTCAGAAGATGCAAAGCCTCCGCCGGAAACAAGCAATGTCAGTATCTGCAATGCCCCCCAGTACAACGCTCCCCAATACGGAATCAACACCAGAGCCAGTGTTACTCCGGCTACCACCACGACACGCTGCGACGGAGTTTTAAAATGTCTGGATAAGAACCGTACCTTGCCTTTCTCCTCACGCCAGAGCTGCCATAAGACAGTGGCGACCAGAGGCAACCAATACTGGCTGTAGATCAGTACGACCCTTAACCAATAATCGAATTCATACGGCAGGCTTCGGGAAAAAATACTGAATAACGTCAGTCCTCCCAGTCCCAGAAACAGCATGCTGATAACGACCCAGAGCTTATCGTTATAATCCAGCGGGCCCGGATGATTCTCCAATGAACGAATCGTTCTGACCAAATCCTGCTGACAGGTTGCCGCCTCAATTTTTTCCTTCAGCTGAGCAATATTAGTGCTCACCTGCTGGTTGTACCTCATGAACAATCCTTAGGGTTGCGTAATGTCCCATCGCCATTTTACCAGTATTGACAACTGAAATAGTAATATATGGTTACCACATCACATCATCGGGGCCGGATTATTCCCTGCAATGAACAGGGTTTCTCCGGATAAATCAGACTGGTAATTACCCGCAGAATACGTTATCAGATACACAGGAATGCTAAGGCACCTCTGAATAATTCCGCACCGCTTCGCGTGAGTGCTGCAGAGTGCTTTGACGGAGAGCGTTTATGTTTACACGGAAGGTATACCTGTTACTCATCAGCCTGCTGTCAGGCAGCGTTACCGCTGAGGGTCTTGAATTCGCCCTGATCGCCAAAAACACCAGCGATGAAAATTTTATCGAGGTCTGGCGGGGATGTGAGGCGGCGGCACAAAAGAATCAGGATCATTGTGTACTGCTTGGCCCTGAGCAAGAGGCCAGCGCCCGCCTGCAGTCACAAGCGATTGAACGTGCTATCAACAGCCGCCAATACCGTGCCATGGCCATATCGGTGACTAAATCCAGTGTCATTGCCGGTGCTGTCTCGTTGGCTGAGATTCCGGTAATCACCTTTGATTCCCCCTTCGCGGAACCTGAGCGGAGTTTAAGCCTGAGTTATATCGGTACCGACAATCAACAGTTCGGGCGTGATCTCGCCAGACAAGCCAAAGCCCGCCACCCCAACGGCGGTTCGGTATGTTTAATGACGGCGGAGCACGATACCAACCTGGCTTTACGGGTATTGGGAGTCAGGCGGGAGCTGAGCGGAAATCCAGACTTTGCCGATGGCCAACCTCTGCGCGGTGAAGGTGGCTGGCATGAACCTGAACGCTGCCTTTGGGACAGCGGTGACAGCAGCCAACGCGCACTGGCGCAAATACGCATTACGCTTGCAGAGATAAAGCCCGATGTGATGCTGTCGGTAGGAAGCTGGCCGCTGATCAACCCCCAGGCATACCGGAACACCCTGCTGCCGTTCCAGGAAGAACTGCGTAAAAATAAGCCACTGATGATTATCGGTGTTGGCAAAATATTACCCGAATACAACCAGCTGATGCAGGAGCAATTACTGCACGCACTGGTCAGTATCGATTTTTTTCGCATTGGCGAACTGACGTACAACAACATGCTTAACAGCATTAACAAAAAACCGTTAAAAGCCGTTGTCTATACGCCCAACACTATCATCACCGCCGACAAACCTGCCGCCGGGCAGTGAGATTTATTAGTTTTAGTCCGGCTTCAGGGCTGCGCCTGCAACCAGAGAATCAGCTGCGTGCGTTCGCTGTCGGTCATCGCGGTAATATTCGCCAGTGGCATATAACCGGTTTGCAAAGCGCTGAGCATGCGATCTTTATATTGCAGTAATTGCACTTCATTGCCGAGCACGATACCCGCCGGTGCGCTGGTGAACATATCACTGGATGGCGATTCGCTGTGGCACTCAACACAGCGCAGCTGGGTAATATGCAACGCCTGTGGTGTAGTAATCACCGTTTCACCTTGCGCTAACTGCGGCGTACGCGGAGCCATGACCGCCGCCAGCCCCAGCATCAGTATCAGTGCTACGACTAAAATCCAGGGTTTAAAAATGCCCTGGGTTTTCAGATTAAAGAAGTGACGGGCGAATGCGCTGATAAAGCCGATAGCCGCCAGAATTAACCAGCCATATTCATGGCCATAGGTCATCGGGTAGTGATTGCTGATCATGATAAAAATCAGCGGCAGAGTGAAATAGTTATTATGGGTAGAACGCAATTTGGCCAGCTCGGCAAACTTAGCCTGCGGCTGTTCTCCTGCTTCTACCGCTCGCACCAGTTCACGCTGGGCCGGCATAATACCAAAGAACACATTGCCCGCCATAATGCTGCCAATTAATGCACCGACATGCAGGTACGCCGCACGATCGGAAAAAATCTGATCCAGTCCCCAGGCAGCCAAGACCAGCAGAGCATAAAGAATAATCGCAAACGATTTATTATGCGCCCGCAGCGGACTTTTAATTAACGCTTCATAGATAGCAAATGCACCGGTCAGAAATACCAGGCTGATCGCAATCGCCTGCCATTGGCTAAGCGCCATTTTCGCCGGATCAATCAGGTATTGATCCGCACCCCAGTAGTACATCACCGACAGTAAGGTAAAACCGGTCAGCCAGGTGGTATAAGCTTCCCATTTAAACCAGTGTAGGGTTTGCGGCATTTTTCCCGGCCCTAACTGATATTTGGCAACCTCATAAAACCCGCCACCATGAATGGCCCACAAATCACCTTTAATACCTTTATCTTTTTTCCACTGCGGTGGCTCACGCAAGCTGAGGTCCAGCCAGACAAAATAAAAGGAAGCACCAATCCAGGCGACACCGGCAATGACATGAAACCAGCGAAAGAACAGATTCAGCCACTCAAAGATATAGGCTTCCATCAGCAATGCCCCTCTGCTTTATGCCACTGTTTCTTGCCGGCCACCCAGGTTTCGGCAACGGCACGGTCATCACCGAGAATCATCAGGCTGAATAAGGTTTCATCCAGCGTTTTACAGATGGCCTGACGGCGTTTCATTAAATCAGTGCTGCCAAGATCAAACACTACGAAGTCGGCTTCTTTACCGCGTTCAAAATTACCAATGTTATCGTCCAGCGACAGCGCTTTGGCGTTACCCAGCGTCATCATATAAAACGCTTTCTGAGCCGACAGGCTGCTGCCCTTTAACTGACAGATTTTGTAAGCCTCATTCATGGTCTGCAGCATGGAAAAGCTGGTGCCGCCGCCGACATCGGTGGCGACACTGACATCAACCGGGTGCGGCTGATTTTCCAGCGAAAATAAGCCGCTGCCTAAAAACAGGTTAGAAGTGGGACAGAAAGAAATCTTACTATTGGTTTCGCTCATGCGGCGATAGTCTTCATCATCAAGATGCACGCAGTGGGCAAATACGCTGCGCTCCCCCAACAGACCGTAATGATCGTACACATCCAGATAGCTTTTACGTTCCGGAAACAGCTCTTTCACAAAAGCAATTTCATCCAGATTTTCGGCCAGATGTGTTTGCATATAAACGCCCGGATTAGCAGCCAGTAATTCCCCCGCTGCGGCTAATTGCTCAGCGGTTGAGGTGATGGCAAAACGCGGCGTAATGGCGTATAGCTGGCGACCGTTATTATGCCAGCGGTCAATCAACGCCTGGCTATCCGCAACCGAGCTTTCCACGGTATCGCACAAACCTTCCGGTGCATGACGATTCATCATCACCTTGCCACAAATCATCCGGGTATTGCGTTTTTCACTCTCGGTAAAGAAGGCATCAACGGAGCCTTTATGCACAGTACCGAAAACCAGAGCGGTGGTTGTACCGTTTTTCAGCAGTTCGTTCAGGAAAAAACCGGCGGCATCGGTAGCAACTGCCGGATCGGCAAAATTAAGTTCGGTCGGAAAGGTGTAATTATTCAGCCAATCCAATAACTGCTCACCATAGGAGGCAATCACATCCACCTGCGGATAATGCACATGGGTATCAATCAGGCCGGGGGTCAGCAAAGCGTTGTCATAGCACGTTACCGGCAATTTCGGGTATTGGGCCAGCAGCGTCTGGGCATCATCACACGCGACGACGGTGCCGTTATCGGCATCAACAACCAATAATCCGTCGGCAAAATAATGTGCAACCGGCTCGGCGCTGTTGGCAGTACTGGCTGGTGCATGGGTGTAATGCAGAATCGCAGCGCGATAACCCTGGTAATTCATGGTCATGTCTCTCGTTCAATAATTAATCAGCTAAGTGAATGCTGATATCCCAGCGTTCCGGAAAGAAAAATTCCTGCAGATTATTACCCGGCCCAAGCCGGTCTACGATCCAGAAATCGCTGATTTGATTTAACGCCAGCAACGGATGATGCCAGCAATTTGCTTTGTAATTAATGCCAGCACCTTCTGCATAAAACAGTGTCAGCGTGGCCGGGTCAGGTTGTTCTTCACCATCCACCGTTTTACTCAGACACACCAGAATCAGATAAGGCTCGGCGGATGCCGGTAAAAAGGCCTGACTGCCCAGTGGATGGCGCTCCATCATGGTAATGGGCATGGGCAGCAATCGCGGCTCGGCACGGAAAATACTGATAATGCCCTGCCCGGCTTGCGGGGCATCGCCCAGCGTGACCTGCGCCAGATTATGATAACGCTCGGTTGTACCGTTATTAATCATAATCGGCTTACCACGCGCGCTGACAAGCTCGCCAAACGGCGCAAAACGTTCTGCGGTCAGCGGTTGTGGCGTCAATTGTATTGTCACATCCGTCGCTGCCATATCAGGAACCCCGGTAAGTCGAATAGCCATTGGCTGAGAGCAACAAAGGAATGTGGTAATGCTCGTCCGGCGCATCAATTTCAAACACTATCTCAACCTGAGGATAAAGTGTGCTCAGCCCCTGCTGCTGATAATAATCGCCACAGGCGAATACCAGACGGTATAACCCTTTCTCACGCTGCTGATCGCCCAACCAGTCGATGATCCGGCCATCGTCATTAGTGCAGGCGGTTGCCATGTGCTGCCAATCAGGCGCACTGATATCAGCACCGGCAGCACGGTACAGTGTTACTTCAACGCCCACCGCCGGACGACCGCGCTGAGTATCAAGAATATGAGTGGTAATCACACTTTTCTGCATTACGTTGTCCTTTTCAGGCATATGTTCAGACGGATGTCTGGCCAGGGGTTTTCTGGCCAGAGCGTTATCCGCCAACCAGCCCCAGCAATTTTTTTAAGCGCAGGTCGGTAATCTGCATCTGATTATCCGCTGCGTTCTGAATTTCCTGAGCGCGGTTATTTGGCAGGCGCTGCTGTAATAGCTCCAGCATCTGCCCGGCACTTTTACCGGTCGCAAATACGATAAAGATAAAGCCAAACTTTTCTTCATATTCGCGGTTACCACTGGCCAGCGCCAGCAATACCGACTCGCTGGCGCTCTGCGCGCCACTCTGTTCATTCGCGGCCAACGCTTTGGTATTGGCATATTTTGCGCGTAATGATTCCACATCACCAATTTTCGGGTGGGCGGTAAAAGCCTGCAGAAAATCACTCTCTGCCATGGTTTGCCAATGGCTGTGGGCGGTTTTCAGCAGCTCGTTAGTATCGGAAAAAGGACGGCTGGCGACCATCAGATCAACCCAGCGTTCAGCGGCACAGCAACTGGTAAAGGCTGCCGCCGCGTCAGCGGCGCTGAGATTATTCAATTCATCCAAAGTCATAGTTGCGCCTTTATTCACCATTACTGATAAAACCCAATACACGCAAACGGCTGATACCACCATCCGGGTACATATTCAGCTTGATATGGGTAAAGGTTTGCTCGCCACTGATCACTTCATCTTTGTAGAAATGTTCGGCATCGGCGGTCAGTTTCTGGCGTTCAATCACCGGCACCCACTCAGAGGTTTCCTGCGGATGCTCACCTTCCGGCATGGTAATGCCCAGCAGTGAGAAACCATCCGGATAATTGCCTTTAAAGTGTGCGGTATCCACCACCACTTTTTTAATGGAACCGGTTGCTGCCAGCTTAATAATGATCCAATCGCATTCACGGCCACCACGGCGGCGTTTGGTTTCCCAGCCATCGCCCATGTTCACGCCACGGTCGGGCATGATCAGGTTGCTCATGGAGCTGAAAAACATATCGCTGCACGACACCGGACGTGCACCGTTTTTCACAAAAGCCAGATCCACAGGCTCGCCTGGCAGGAACCAGTTACTGTCCATCACCGCTTCACCATAAACACGGAAACGGGCAATACCGCCGTCCGGGAAGCTGTTGATGCGTAAATGAGTCCATACACCAGTGGAATCACAATCAATAAAATTATTGCTGTCCGGATTTACATCCTGCTGCGGTACGATCATCGTCCACTCAGTGCTGTTATCCGGTGCCGTTTTGCTGTTACAGGCTTCAATGGATACCTGTTGTGGTGCATTACCGGCAAAGTGTGTGGTGCACACGTTAAAGCCTTTAATGCGCCCCTGATTACCCAGTTTAAGGACGGCCCAGTCATAACCCGCAACGCGTTTACGACGGCTTTCCCAGCCATCCATCCATTTGCCACGATCGGTGTATTTCCCATCAATAAACACCGGAGCTTCCGGTTTGATCAGGTTTTCCATCTCGGCAAAAAAATCATCACTGCAACTCAGCACCTGTCCACCCAGACGACGGTTCGCCAGGTCAATCCATTCGCTGTAAGGATGCACTTCGTTTTTCATATCGGTTCTCAACATTGTTAGACTGAATCGTTTGCATGAATCAGTTGACTGAATTATTGGACGAAACTATTGGTCGCCAGACCATGACACACTACTTATTCAAATCCACTTGCGGCTGCAGAGAAGAGTTACTGGCCAGTCCCTCCTGCATGTGTTTCCAGCTCAGACCTTTACGGCGGCTTTTATCGTTATCAATTCCGGCGGATGCCTGCGCGGTTTTGCGTGCTGATACCTGCGCGGTTTTACGCGCCAATAACTGCGCAGCAATAGAGATCGCCACTTCCATCGGTAACTTGCCACCGACTTCTGCCAGACCGATGGGCATAGTCAGCTGCGCCAGTTGCTCAGCACTGAATCCGGCATGCTGCAAACGCAGGGTAAAGCGTTCTGTTTTAGTCGCCGAGCCAATGCAACCGACAAAAGCAAAATCATCACGGTTTAACGCGGCCTGTAATAAATCAAAATCAAGCTGATGATTATGCGTCAGAATCACCAACTCGCTACCAGCCGGTAGCTCGGCGATAATACTGACCGGATCAGCCAGGCAGCGACAATCAATATTGTCTGCCAGATCATCCATTGCCGGGAACTGCTCAAGACGGTTATCCACCCAGATGACGCGCTGCTCCAGACCGCCCAGAATATTCATCAGCGCCTTCGCTACGTGCCCGGCACCGAATACCACCAGAGGGGCCGTATCCAGTACAAACATTTCTAACAGCACGCTAACACTGCCACCGCAGCACTGTCCGGCTTTCGCCGCTAATGGAATTTTCTCCATTTTCTGCGAGCAAAACTCTGCTCCGGCAAGCGCACTATCAGACAGCCACTGCCGTGCTTTTTGAATTAATTGAAATTCAAGCTGACCGCCGCCCAGAGTGTCAAACTGATCCTGTGCCGTGATCACCATTTTACTGCCCGGATCACGCGGTACAGAACCAGCACTGCCCATCACCGTAGCAATCACATAGGATTCACTGCGTTGCTGGCAGCGTGCAATGGCTTCATACCAGCGCACAAATTTCATGCTTTGCTCTCCTGCTGACAGAACATCACGGCATTTAATACCCGCTCTGGGGTTGCCGGTGTATCCAGCGGCGGACTGATTTTATAATCCGCCACACTGGCGACGGCATCACGCAGAGCACACCACACAGCAATACCGTGCATAAATGGCGGCTCGCCCACAGCCTTGGAGTTATAGATCGTATCTTCGGCATTGGCGCGGTCGAACAACTGCACATTAAAGTGCTCAGGAATATCAACCGAAGTCGGAATTTTATAGGTAGCTGCGGAGTTGGATTGCAGACGGCCTTTATCATCCCACAATAATTCTTCTGTGGTTAACCAACCCATGCCCTGAATAAAGGCCCCTTCTATCTGGCCGATATCAATCGCCGGATTCAGCGAGCGGCCCACATCGTGCAGAATATCGGCGCGCAGTACTTTGTATTCGCCGGTCAGGGTATCGACTTCCACCTCTGCACAACAGGCGCCAAAAGCAAAGTAAAAAAACGGACGGCCACTGGCGGTATCGCGGTTGTAATGAATTTTCGGTGTGGCGTAATAACCGGTGGTCGAAAGCGATACCCGGTTCTGATACGCCAGCGTGACGAACTCGGCAAAAGAAATCCATTGCGCACTGTCATCATCGCTGCCAATCACTACATGGTTATTGATAAAGCGTACGTCACTGGCATTCACCTGATAATGCTGTTGCGCAAACTGCACCAGCCGCGATTTCAGAATCTGACAGGCATTCTGTGCCGCTTTACCATTTAAATCCGAGCCGGACGATGCCGCTGTTGGCGAGGTGTTCGGTACTTTATCGGTGGCCGTGGCACTGGCCTGAACCATATCAATGTCGATATCAAATTCATGGGCAACCACCTGCGCGACTTTGGTGAATAAGCCCTGTCCCATTTCGGTACCGCCATGATTCAGATGAACCGAGCCATCGGTATAAATATGCACCAGCGCACCGGCCTGATTTAAAAACTGAATGGTAAATGAAATACCAAAACGGATTGGTGTTAATGCCAGTCCGCGTTTTTTCCAGCGGTTAGCGCGGTTAAATTCTGTAATGGCGGCACGGCGGGTGCGATAATCACAATCCTGCTCCAGCTGCTCAACTAATTCCGGAAGATAAAAATCTTCCACCGGCTGGCCATAATGGGTACTGCCGCCATCGCGGTAAAAATTGGCTTTACGTACATCCAGCGGATCTTTACCCACGTTACGGGCAATATCATCCAGCATGGCTTCGGCAAAAATCATCCCCTGTGGCCCGCCAAAACCCCGGTAGGCGGTATTGGATACGGTGTTGGTTTTACAGCGGTGGCCGATAACCCGCGCGTTATTCAGATCGTAGGCGTTATCCACATGGAACATCGCACGATCAACAATGGCGTCGGATAAATCCGGCGAGTATCCGCAAAAACCGGCCAGCTCAATATCGGCCCCCAGAATCTTGCCGCTCTCATCAATACCCAGAAGATAGCGGTTATAAAAATCATGGCGCTTACCGGTTAATACCATATCGTCCTGGCGGTCGAGACGCATTTTTACCGGGCGGTTCAGACGTCGGGCAAAGACCGAAGCAATACAGCCCCACTGGGCGGCCTGGGTTTCTTTACCACCAAAACCGCCGCCCATACGCCGCACTTCAACCTGCACATGGTTAATCGGCAGGTCGAGTACTTCAGCAACCAGTTTCTGCACTTCCGATGGATGCTGGCTGGAGCAATACAATTTAATGCCACCGTCTTCGGCGGGCAGGGCGTAACTGATTTGCCCTTCGAGATAAAAATGCTCCTGACCTTTAACATACAGCTCGCCACTCAACTGCAACGGCGCGGAATTAATGGCTGCCGCCGCATCGCCTTTTTGCATTCTGTGTGCGGGACGGACAATAGCGTTTTGTTGCAATGCCTCTTTAATGGTTAACAGCGGCGGTTGCTCTTCGTAACTGACCTTAGCCAGCAATACGGCGCGCTTTGCCTGTTCAAAGCTTTCGGCCACAACGGCAAATAAAGCCTGACCGTGAAATTCAACCACGCCATCGGCAAATATCGGGTCGCCTTTAAAGACCGGGCCAATGTCTTTTTCGCCGGGAATATCATCCAGCGTTATCACATCCACCACACCCGGCGCATTGCGCACGGCGGTTAAATCGAGCGACAGGATTTTGCCATGGGCGATGGTGCTTTTACCCACCGTGGCAAATAAAGTGCCCGCTAATTCCGGCATATCATCAATGTAAGTCGCAGTGCCCAGTACGTGCTTTTCGGCGCTTTCATGTGCCAGCTTACTGCCGCTCTTACCTTTGGCCGGACGCTGACGACGCGCTTCCCAGGGCGTTACTTTTGAAGAAACGTGACTCATGCGGCATCTCCTGTCTGTCCGGCGGTTAATTCCAGATAGCTTTTCAGCAACAGATTACGCGTGACCTGCAGACGATATTCTTTGCTGGCACGGACATCCGACAGCGGCTGATAATCCTGATCGATTAAGTTTGCTGCCTGTAAAAAGGTATGCTCCGAAAACGGCTGGCCAATTAATGCCTGTTCGGTTTTTAACGCACGTAATGGTGTGGCCGCAACACCGCCGCAGGCCAGACGCGCTTTCTGAATAATGCCGCTCTGTACATCCAGATACAGGGCAAACATCACCGCTGAAATATCGTCATCGTAACGTTTACTGATTTTATGCAGCGTCAGCGATTCACTGCTCTGTAATTTATTAATGCGTATGGCGCGTAAATATTCACCGGGCTGCAGCACGGTCTGTTTATACCCCAGATAAAAATCATCAATGGCAACGTCGCGGCGGCCATGATTTCCGTCAATTTCCAGCGTGGCATTTAAAGCTAAAAAAACGGGGGGCGTATCACCAATCGGTGAAGCATTAGCAATATTGCCCCCCAAAGTGCCCATATTGCGGATTTGGCGTGAGCCAATTCGATGCAAGAGCTGAGCAAACGAAGGAAAAAGATCAGCCAGCTCATGCTCAGCCTGACTGTAGGTAACACCGGCGCCCAACCACAACTGCTCGTCCAGCGCCTGCGTCTGAGCAAGTGCAGTGATGCGGTTAAGACAAATAATGGTGTCGAATTGTTTAAAGCGTTGGGTAATTTCCAGACCCACATCGGTACCGCCGGCCCACAGGCAAGCATCCGGATAGTCGCACAGCAACGCTTTCAGTTGCTCTTCAGTTAATGGCATAAATAAACGGCGGCCATCAACATCCTGCAGCGCAACCGGAGAACCATCGGCCGGTACATCGCTTTGCGGGTTAAACGTTTGTACGCCACTGCGGGCAGAAATGTCGCGTACATCACAGGCTGGCAGTTCTGCCATTTTATGTGCCGCTTCGATAATCGGACGATAACCGGTGCAGCGGCACAGGTTTCCGGACAATGCGGCGTGAATCTGCTCATCGGTTAATGCGCTCTGCTGCGCATGCAGACCCGCCTGCTGATACAGGTTGGCCAGCGACATAACAAATCCCGGAGTACAGAATCCGCATTGTGAGCCATGGCAATCGACCATTGCCTGCTGTGCCGGATGCAATTGCCCGGCACGGCCAATACCGGAAGGCGTTAACAGATAGCGTTCGTGCGCATTGGCCATTAACGCAATGCAGGCATTCAGTGTGCGGTACTCAATACCACGCTCTGTCATTTCGCCCAGCATCAATGTGCAGGCACCGCAATCACCCGCGGCACAACCTTCTTTTGCATCAGGTTGCATCATCGTGGTGCGCAGGTATTTCAGAATGGTACAATTTGGATCAATTTTATTGTCTTCAATCCAGCGACCGTTTAGGTTAAATCGAATCACGCTTACACCTGTTTTCTGCCCGACAGCTCTGTTTATCCGTGCGGCCTGTACGCTTTAAAGGCGTATTCCCGGCAGCATCGCCCGACATAGCTGAATTTCAGTAGAGAATTCTGTCCGGGGAATGCTTTGCAATTTCCTGACCAACTGGTCAAGCATATAACAAAACATGTTGAAATGTGCAGCAGCAGCATGTGGCAAGCTAATTGCTAACGATTTGTCCAAGTGGTCAGCTTTTAAATTTGAGGAATCTTAGTGCCAGCACAAGAATCAACCATGCGCCTGCATCTGAGCGGTATCCGCAAAGAGTATCCGGGCTGCCTTGCCAACGATGATATTGAATTGTTGGTGAATGCCGGCGAGACCCACGCCTTACTTGGGGAAAACGGCGCCGGCAAGAGCACCCTGATGAAAATCATCTACGGCGTTATCAAACCCGACGCTGGTAAGATTGTCTGGCAGGGAGAAGCCATTCAGATGAACGGCCCGGCTCACGCGCGCCAGCTGGGTATTGGTATGGTGTTTCAACATTTTTCATTGTTTGAAACCCTGACCGTCGCCGAAAACATTGCCCTGAGTCTGCCGGCGGAAGAAAGCCGTGACATGGAAGCACTAAGTAAGCGCATCCGTGAAATTTCTACGCACTACGGAATGGCACTGGACCCTGATCGCCATGTACACACCCTCTCGGTCGGTGCTCAGCAGCGGGTGGAAATCGTCCGCTGTTTACTGCAAGACATTAAGCTGCTGATTCTCGACGAACCCACTTCGGTTCTTACCCCACAGGAAGTGCGCGAACTGTTCCGCACCCTGAAAACCCTGGCCGCCGAAGGCTGCTCCATTCTGTTTATTTCGCACAAGCTCGATGAGGTCACCGAGCTGTGTAATGCCGCCACCGTACTGCGTAATGGCCGGGTTACCGGCCGCTGCAATCCACAGGATGTCAGCAGTGAAGACCTGGCGCGGATGATGGTGGGTGAAGATACCCCGCTGAATCAGAATTATCAGAAAGCCGAAGGCGGAGAGACCGCCCTCAGCCTGAACAACCTCAGCTTTGCGCCGGAAGATCCGTTCGGCGTGACCCTTAATAATCTGAACCTGAAGGTAAAAGCCGGCGAAATTCTCGGCATCGCGGGTGTTGCCGGTAATGGTCAGGATGAACTCTGCGCTCTGCTCAGCGGTGAAGAAATCACCCGCGCCGACAGCATTGAATTACTCGGCCAGAATATCGGTGCCATGAGCCCCGATCAGCGCCGTCGCCTGGGCTTTGCGTTTGTGCCTGAAGAGCGTCTGGGGCGCGGTGCCGTGCCCAATATGTCACTGGTTGAAAATACCCTGCTCAGCAGCAGTCATCGTGATTTAAAAGCCAACGGTTGGATTAACTACCGCAAAGTACGCGAATTCGCCCGCGATATTATTGAAAAATATAATGTGAAATGCGCCAACGAATACGCTCAGGCCAAAAGCCTGTCCGGCGGTAACCTGCAAAAATTCATTATTGGCCGCGAAATAGAACAGCAACCGAAATTGCTCGTGTGTTCTCACCCGACCTGGGGTGTGGATATTGGCGCTGCCATTTTAATCCGCCACGCACTGATTCAACTGCGTGACGAAGGTGCCGCCATTATTGTGGTATCGGAAGATATTGATGAGCTGTATCAGATATCCGACCGCATCGGTGCTATTTGTGATGGGCAATTGAGCCCGGTAAAACCAACCCAGGAAGTGGGCATTGAAACACTGGGTCAATGGATGGCCGGTCAATTTGGTCACGACAGTGCCAATCCATCCGCTGTGGAGAGCGCACATGCTTAAGCTTGAAAAACGTCAGGCCGACTCACGCCTGATGAGTTATGTATCCCCTCTTATCGCTATTGTGCTGACCCTGCTGGCCGGTGCACTGCTGTTTTCTGTGCTGGGCCATGATCCGCTGCACGCGCTGTATACCTTTTTTATCTCGCCACTGACCAATACTTATGGCTGGACTGAACTGGGAATAAAAGTAGCGCCGTTGTTACTGTGTGCGATGGGTCTGACATTATGTTACCGCGCCAAAATCTGGAATATCGGTGCCGAAGGCCAGTTTATTATGGGTGCTCTGGGCGGCAGTATGGCCGCACTGCAGTTTCTTGATGCCGAAAGCCGCTGGGTATTAGTGCCGATTCTGATTGCCGGCAGCATCAGTGGTTTATTGTGGGGAGCATTGGCAGCGTGGCTGAAAACCCGCTTTAACGCCAACGAAATTCTGACCACCATCATGCTTAACTACATTGCACTGAATGCTCTGCTGTACGCCGTACACGGACCGTTACGCGATCCGGCCGGGTTTAACTTTCCGGAATCCGCCATGTTTGCCGATGCCGCATTACTACCCTTATTCAGCGACGATTACCGTCTGAATATTTCCATTCTGTTTGCGCTGTTTTTTACCGTGGTTATCTGGACGGTCATGGCCCGCAGCTGGGTTGGTTATCAGATTCAGGTGTTGGGTGAAGATGCCAAAGCCGCACGTTATGCCGGCTTCAACACCAACCGCCTGACCTGGGTTGCCTTATTAGTCTGTGGTGCCTTGGCGGGCCTTGCCGGTGTGTCTGAAGTCACCGGCCCGATTGGTCAGCTTATCCCGCATGTTTCTCCTGGCTATGGCTATGCGGCCATTATTGTCGTCTTTTTAGGCCGCATGCAGCCCTTCGGTATTCTGCTGGCCAGTATGCTGCTGGCACTGACATTTATGGGCGGGGAAATGGTGCAGATCGAAATGAGCCTGCCGAAATCCCTGACCGGTTTATTCCAGGGAATGCTGTTGTTCTTCCTGCTGGCTGCGGATCTGTTGATCAGTTATCGCATTGTCTTTCAACCTCGTACTGCCCGGGCCTGAGTCATGGATATCGATTTAATTACTAACATTCTGTTTGCAACATTCAAGACAGGCACTCCGCTTATTCTGATTGCACTGGGTGAAATGGTGTGCGAGAAATCCGGTGTTCTGAACCTGGGTCAGGAAGGTATGTTGTTGGTGGGTGCGGTGGTCGGTTTTATTGCCGCATCGGTAACCGGCAATTATTTCCTGGCAACCTTCTGCGCCATATTCGCCGGTATGGGCATGGCTTTTTTGTTTGGTTACCTGTCAATCACTCTGGCTTCCAATCAGGTGGCAACCGGTCTGGCGCTGACCATTTTTGGTGGCGGTCTGAGTGCCTTTCTGGGTACTAATTATATTGGTATCGGCCTTGAAGGCATTCAGGTCTGGTCGGTTCCGCTGCTCAGCGATATTCCGGTAATCGGTAAGGTGCTGTTTCAGCATGATCCGCTGGTGTATTTAACCCTGACATTGTTCGCTCTGGTGTTCTGGGTATTCCGCAGCACCCGCCTGGGTTTAAAAATCCGTGCCGTTGGCGAAAATCCGGAAGCTGCCAATGCCATTGGTATTAATGTTCAGCAGATCCGCTTTATGGCTGTGCTTTTTGGTGGTGCGATGACCGGCCTGGCTGGTGCGTATTTGTCATTGGTTTACACCCCGATGTGGAGTGACGGCATGTCTGCCGGGCGTGGCTGGATCGCATTATCACTGGTCGTATTTGCCAGTTGGAAAGCCGAACGTATTCTGCTCGGTGCTTACCTGTTTGGTTTTGCCAGCATTCTGCATCTGGTACTGCAGGGCACACGCTTTGAAGTTCCACCAAACATTATGGCCATGCTGCCTTATGTGGCGACCATTATTGTGCTGGTCTGGCTGTCATCCGATGCCATTAAAACCAAAATGAGTGCACCCAAGTCTATTGGCCAGCCTTACCGGCCACTGGCTTAAAAACTAGGGTCTGTTGACACTAAGTAAATCCAGCCTGCTGAGAGCCAGTTTTTCTCAGAACAAGGAGAGAGGAGTGATATTAGCGGGCTAAATGAATGACGAACGACGATGTTAATGGGGAAAACTGGCCTCAGCCCGAAGGGTTATGGCTAAAAATCCCTCATCCAGCGTTGCTGTTCGCTCGCTTAACCCGTTAGGCCACACTCTCAGCGCCTTGTTTGAGATATTTTTAGCCAATAACAGGCCTGTTTAATTAGTGTCGACAGGCCCTAATAGAATACCCCCATAAAAAAACCGCCGCGGTTTTCACCGCGGCGGTTTTTTTAACTCAGAAAGAATTAAGCAGGCTGCTCAATACCTTTCATGGTCAGTTTGATACGACCTTTAGGATCGACATCGGCAACGTGTACGTTAACGATCTGACCTTCGGTCAAGAAATCAGCAACGTTTTCTACACGGTCTTCGCTGATCTGAGAGATGTGCAGCAAACCATCTTTACCAGGCAGAACGGTGATGAACGCACCGAAGTCAACGATCTTGCTCACTTTACCGGTGTAGGTAGTACCCACTTCGATATCAGCAGTGATGGCTTCAATCATCTGACGGGCAGCATCAGACGCTTCTTTGCCAGCAGCAAAGATTTTGATCTCGCCGTTGTCATTGATGTCGATGGAAGCACCGGTTTTCTCGGTGATATCACGGATAGTCGCGCCACCTTTACCAATCACGTCACGGATCTTGTCAGACGGGATCTTCATGGTCGACATGGTCGGAGCATTTTCCGCCAGTTCTTTGCGTGGCTCAGCAATCACGGTGTTCATCTGCTCAAGGATGGTAAAGCGTGCAGCTTTGGCCTTTTCCAGAGCGATTTCCATGATTTCTTCGGTGATACCTTCGATCTTGATATCCATCTGCAGAGCAGTGATACCTTCGTCAGTACCGGCCACTTTAAAGTCCATATCGCCGAGGTGATCTTCATCACCCAGGATATCGGTCAGAACGGCAAACTTGTCGCCTTCTTTGATCAGACCCATGGCGATACCGGCAACCGGTGCCTTGATCGGTACACCGGCGTCCATCAGAGACAGAGACGCGCCACACACAGAAGCCATGGAGGAAGAACCATTGGATTCGGTGATTTCCGATACCACACGGATGGTGTACGGGAATTCGTCATGGTTTGGCATCATCGCCTGAATACCACGACGGGCTAAACGACCGTGACCGATTTCGCGACGGCCTGGAGCGCCCAGACGACCAGCTTCACCCACAGAGTATGGAGGGAAGTTGTATTGGAACAGGAACGGATCGTCTTTGGCGCCGTGCAGGAAGTCGATCATCTGTGCATCGCGGGTTGAACCCAGCGTAGTCACAACGATGGCCTGAGTTTCACCACGGGTAAAGATGGCAGAACCGTGAGTGGTTTTCAGCACACCGGTTTCGATGGTCAGTGGACGTACGGTGTCGTTATCACGACCGTCGATACGTGGCTGACCATCAATCACGCGGTTACGAACCACTTCATACTTCAGCTCACCAACCATGTCGGCGATTTCGTCAGCGGAGAAACCTTCTTCGCCTTCAGCAGCCGCCAGTTTTTCAACGGCAGCTTTTTTCACTTCGTCCAGACGGGCATAGCGGGCCATTTTGTCGGAGATGGTGTAAGCCTCACCGATGCCAGCAGCCGCTTCGGCTTTAACCGCTTCGTACAGTGCGGTGTTTTTAGCTTCAGCCGTCCAATCCCACTTCTGTACACCCAGCTCTTCAACCCATTCGTTGATGGCAGTGATCGCAGACTGGAAACCGGTGTGGGCGAACAGGACTGCACCCAGCATTTCGTCTTCGGTCAGTTCCTGAGCTTCAGATTCAACCATCAGCACGGCGTCTTTAGTACCGGCAACCACCATGTCCAGCAGAGAATCCTGCATCTGGGTCTGGGTTGGGTTCAGCATGTAACCGTCTTCTTCGGTGAAGCCAACGCGGGCACCACCGATAGGACCGTTGAAAGGCACACCCGAAATGGCCAGCGCAGCAGAGGTCGCGATCATGGCGCAGATATCCGGATCAACTTCTTTTTCAGAAGACATTACGGTCAGGATAACCTGAACTTCGTTCATGAAGCCTTCGGCAAACAATGGACGAATCGGACGGTCAATCAGACGGGAAGTCAGGGTTTCTTTTTCGGAAGGACGGCTTTCGCGCTTCAGGAAGCCACCAGGGATACGGCCAGCGGCGTACATTTTTTCCTGATAGTGAACAGACAGCGGGAAGAAATCCTGGCCTGGCTTAGTGCTTTTAGCGGCAACGACAGTCGCCAGCACCTGGGTTTTGCCCAGAGTGGCCAGTACTGCACCATCCGCCTGACGGGCTACGCGCCCGGTTTCCAGGGTGAGGGTATCGTTACCGAATTGAAAGCTTTTGGTCTTAGCAACAGGTTTTGTGCTCATGTATACGTATTTCCTTAAATTTACCGATAAACCTGCTGACTGCCGGTACTTCTAAGCATTAGCTCTGGCATGGCGGTGTTCTGCCGGGGCAGAAGTGGTCCGCATGCAAAGCCAATATTTAGAAGCACCACCACATTCCTATGAATCGTGGGGTTGGCACCACAGCTTGGCAGGTAGTTGTTATTCCACAGAAGCAGAACAGGATAGCCTGACTGGCCAGATACAACAAAAGCCCCGGAGGGCTTTTGCTGCAAGCTTTGAGATCTTAGCGACGCAGACCCAGACGACCGATCAGCGCGGTGTAACGGGAAGCATCTTTACGCTTCAGGTAATCCAGCAGCTTACGACGCTGGTTAACCATGCGGATCAGACCACGACGTGAGTGGTGATCTTTACCGTGTTCTTTGAAGTGGCTCTGCAGACCAACGATGTTGTGGGTCAGCAATGCAACCTGAACTTCAGGAGAACCGGTATCGCCTTCAGCAGTTTGATACTCTTTTACAATCTCAGCTTTATTAGCAGCAGTTAATGCCATCTTTACTTACTCCATGAATGTGCGCGGACATCACAAGATGTTCCGGGATTATGTAATCATCGTCACCGTGCACATTAACAGTGAGATGCGTGCCGCCTTGTGGCGACAGTCAAACCAGATTTGACCGGTTAAGGCAGTGTGACCTGCAACAAACGCTGCGGTTTCACTTTGCCGTTTTCAATGCGGCCAATGCCAAGCAATTGCCGGACGTCTGATTCAACGGCCCACAATTGTACAGAAGGACAGGCAGGCAGGCCAGTGCTGACTGGCTGACCGTGCAGGATTTTATCCGCTTCAGCCAGCGTCAGTGCGACTTCCGGCCAGTCCGGCAGAGCCGTTTCGGTTGGCAGCAGCAACGCGTCGAGAGCATCATGCCCCTGCTCTGCCGCTTCCTGCACCTGTTCCAGCGTCACCATCTGGGCTGCATGGTAAGGCCCGCACAAAGTACGGTGCAACTTACTGACGTAAGCGCCACAACCAACCGCCTGGCCAATGTCTTCGACCAGCGTGCGGATGTAGGTGCCTTTCGAGCAACGCACGGACAAATCCAGCTCCGTGGCGCGCTGTTCAAGCAGCAGCAGTTCATGAATGGTGATGATGCGGCGCTTTTTCTCCGCCACCGCCCGGATCTCTTCCTCGCTCATGCCCTGACGCGCCAGCTCATAGAGCGGCTTACCATCCAGCTTGAGTGCCGAAAACATCGGCGGCACCTGCTCAACCTCACCACGGAAGCGCGCAAGAATGGCTTCAACCTCAGCGGCCGTAAGCGGCGGCACGTCAGCCGTGGCAATCACCTCGCCTTCGCCATCACCGCTGGAACGGATTTCGCCCAGCAGTGCGGTGGTGTCGTAACCTTTGTCGGATTCGAGCAACAGTTGCGAGAACTTGGTGGCCTCCCCCAGACAGATCGGCAATACGCCGGTGGCCAGAGGGTCCAAAGCACCGGTATGACCGGCTTTTTGCGCCCCGAACAGGAATTTCACCCGTTGCAGCACCTGATTGGACGACAGCCCTAACGGCTTGTTAATAACCAGTATGCCGCTGACTGCACGGCCTTTTTTTCCACGCGCCATGAATCAGTTCCGGTCGCTGGATGGGTCTTCATCATCCTGATGATGAGCTTCGTCTTCTGCCAGCGCTTTTTTGATCAGACCGGTCAGATGATGACCGCGATCCATGCTCTCATCGTAATGAAAACGCAGATGCGGAGTGATGCGGGTGCGCATGATACGCGCCAGCTCGTTACGCAGATAACCGGCGGCATCGTTGAGGATGGCTGAGGTCTGCTTACGGATCTCGACATCGGTTTCGCCTTTGGCACCCATCACGGTGAAGTAGATATCGGCATAGCCCAGGTCTTTGGCAACTTTTACGTAATTCAGTGTGACCATACCCAGGCGTGGGTCTTTCATTTCAAACTGAATCATATGAGCCAGGTCGCGCTGAATCTGTTCACCCAGGCGCGAGGTACGGCTGTAATCTTTTGGCATTTTTAAATCCTCTGTTACCCAATGGCCGGCATGTGTTCAGCCTGATCATTGGTCTGTCAGAGACAGCAAAGCCCGACACGGAGCCGGGCTTTGCTGTCAGGGCCCGAAGGCCCGTTACAGGTGTTGATGCAGATCAGAGTGTACGGGCAATTTCACGTACATCGAACACTTCGATCTGGTCGCCCGGACGGACGTCCTGATAGTTCTTAACACCGATACCACATTCCATACCCTGACGAACGTCGGCAACGTCATCTTTGAAGCGGCGCAGAGATTCCAGCTCGCCTTCATAGACCACAACGTTGTCGCGCAGTACGCGGATTTTCTTGTGACGGTAGATAACACCATCAATCACCATACAGCCGGCAATCTGACCGAATTTCGGTGAGTTGAAGACATCACGAACTTCGGCAATACCGGTGATTTCTTCACGCAGTTCCGGCGCCAGCAGACCAGCCATGGCCTGTTTAACGTCGTCCAGCAGATCGTAGATCACGCTGTAGTAGCGCATATCCACACCGTTGTTTTCGACCACTTTCTTCGCCGCGTTATCCGCACGAACGTTGAAGCCGAACATCACAGCACCAGAAGCGACGGCCAGCGTTGCGTCGGTTTCAGTGATACCACCAACACCGGAAGACACAACGTTAACGCGTACTTCGTCGGTCGCCAGTTTCTGCAGGGAAGCAACAATGGCTTCCAGCGAACCACGAACGTCGGTTTTTACAACCACGTTGAGGTTAGCAACCTGACCTTCACCCATACCACTGAACAGGGCATCGAGTTTGGCCGCTTGCTGACGCTGCTGTACCACTTCCTTCATTTTGTTTTCGCGGAATTCAGCCACTTCACGGGCTTTCTTCTCGCTTTCAACAACCATGAAGTTGTCACCGGCTTCCGGCGTTCCGTTCAGGCCGAGAATCTCAACCGGAATGGATGGGCCTGCACCATTAACTTGCTGACCATTTTCATCCAGCAGAGCACGGGCACGACCGTAGCAGGTACCCGCCAGAACGATGTCGCCTTTTTTCAGCGTACCGTTCTGTACCAGCAGAGTGGCAACCGGACCACGTCCTTTATCCAGACGCGATTCAACCACAACACCCTGACCAGGACCGCTGAAATGAGCTTTAAGCTCCAGAATTTCGGCCTGCAGAAGAACCGCTTCAAGCAGTTCATCAATACCCTGACCTGTGTGCGCAGACACCGGGATAAACGGTACAGTACCGCCCCAATCTTCCGGCAATACGTCACGGGCAGACAGTTCGCTTTTAACCCGTTCCGGGTCTGCGGACTCTTTATCCATTTTGTTGATGGCAACCACGATTGGCACGCCTGCCGCTTTCGCGTGCTGAACGGCTTCTTCGGTTTGCGGCATCACACCATCGTCAGCAGCCACCACCAGGATCACCACGTCAGTGGATTGAGCACCACGGGCACGCATGGAGGTAAACGCGGCGTGTCCCGGAGTATCCAGGAAGGACACCATGCCATGATCGGTTTCTACGTGGTACGCACCGATGTGCTGGGTAATACCACCGGCTTCACCGGATACCACGCGGGTACGACGGATATAGTCGAGCAGCGAGGTTTTACCATGGTCAACGTGACCCATTACGGTAACCACCGGTGCACGTGGTTGCTCATCACCCTCGTAAGAAACGGATTCGGTAACGGCTACTTCCAGCGCGTTATCGGCAATCAGCTTGGTCACTTTGTGACCCATTTCTTCAACCACCAGAGTGGCTGTATCCTGATCCAGAATCTGGTTGATGGTCGCCATCACACCCATTTTCATCAGGGTTTTAATCACTTCACCAGCTTTTACGGCCATTTTCGATGCCAGATCGGCAACGGTAATGGCTTCCGGCAGTTCAACTTCATGAACCACGGGCGCTGTAGGACGGGTAAAGGCGTGTTCATTGGCAGACTGCTGACGGCCACGGCCACCTTTCGTCTTGCCTTTGCCACCACGACGGGAACGGTTGCGATCATCGTCACCACCATCGGTAAAGCGGCTGTTCTCACGCTGATCAACGCGCTTCTTGTCGACTGTTTTGTTCGACTTTTTGCGATTTTCTTCCTGACGCGCCTGAGCGGCTTCAGCTTCTGCACGTTTCTGCGCAGCGTCTTCTTCCACCGTGGCCGGCTTGGCTTTGGCGGCCGGTTTGGCGCTGGTCGCTGCCGGTTTTTCGGCGGCTGGTGCTTCTGCTTCTGCTTCTGCTTTTACTTCAGCAACGGCTTCTGCCGGTGCTTCTGCGACGGCCGGTGCTGCTGCAGCTTCAGCAGCTACCTGAGCGGCGGCTTCTGCACGAGCAGCTTCTTCTTTGGCTTTTTCAGCTTCCAGATCCAGCTCTTCGCGTTTTACATACGTGCGTTTTTTACGAACTTCAATGGCGACGGCTTTTTTGCCACCCTGACCCGTTTTCAGGGTCGTGGTCACTTTACGCTTAAGCGTAATTTTGTTCGGCGTAGCCGCTGCTTCACCATGGCTTTTCTTCAGAAAAAGCAGCAAAGACTGTTTCTGATCATCAGAAACAGACTGACTGGCTGCGGTTTGTGGCAACCCCGCTTCTTTCATTTGGGACAATAAGCGATCAACGCTTGTCCCTACCACGTCGGCGAGTTCTTTAACTGTTACATCTGCCATACGTTTCTCCTATGCCGAGCAGTGGTTAGTCGTTGCCCTCAAACCAGGGCTTGCGGGCGGTCATAATCAATTCCGCCGCTTTTTCTTCAGTCATCTGTTCAATGTCCAACAGGTCATCGATGGATTGCTCGGCCAGATCTTCCATCGTACAAATGCCTTTACTTGCCAGAACCAGTGCCAGGTGTTTCTCCATGCCTTCCATGTTCAGCAGATCATCTGCCGGCTGAGAATTTTCCAGTTTTTCTTCGGAAGCAATGGCCTGGGTCAGCAGTACGTCTTTTGCGCGGTTGCGCAGTTCGGTAACCACATCTTCATCCAGACCGTCGATGCTGAGCATCTCTTCCATTGGCACGTAAGCCACTTCTTCCAGCGTGGTGAAACCTTCTTCAACCAGCAGGGTGGCAAAGTCTTCGTCCAGATCGAGGGATTTCATAAATCCTTCGATAAAGCCGGAGGCTTCTTCATTTTGTTTCTCGGATGCTTCTTCTTCCGTCATCACGTTGATTTCCCAGCCGGTAAGCTCGGAAGCCAAACGTACGTTCTGACCGCCACGACCAATCGCCTGGGCCAGATTGTCGGAAGCAACTGCAACATCCATCGTGTTGGTTTCTTCATCCATAATGATCGACGCAACATCGGCCGGAGCCATGGCGTTAATCACCAGCTGTGCCGGATTGTCATCCCACAGCACGATGTCGATACGCTCGTTACCACCCAGTTCGTTGGTCACTGCCTGAACACGCGCGCCGCGCATACCCACACAAGCACCCACCGGGTCGATGCGTTTATCGTTGGTTTTTACCGCAATTTTTGCACGGGAACCCGGGTCACGGGCCGCGCCTTTAATTTCGATAACTTCTTCGGCGATTTCCGGTACTTCGATACGGAACAGCTCGATCAGCATTTCCGGAATGGTGCGGCTCAGCATCAGCTGCGGACCACGGTTTTCCGGACGTACTGCGTGCAAAATGGCACGCACACGATCGCCCATACGCATAATTTCGCGACCAATCAGCTGATCTTTCGGCAGCAGACCTTCGGCGTTATTACCCAGATCGACGATAACGTTATCGCGTGTCACTTTTTTAACAGTACCGTTAATCAATTCACCAACGCGATCCTGGTACTGATCAACAATCTGTGCACGCTCTGCTTCACGGACTTTCTGTACGATGATCTGCTTCGCAGCCTGAGCGGCGATACGGCCGAAGTCAGGGTTGTCGATTTCGATTTCGTAGGTATCGCCAGGTTGCAGATTGGTATCAATTTCATGAGCTTCCTGCAGGGTCAGCTCATCGCCAAGCCCCGGAACCACATCATTGCTGACAACCAGCCAACTGCGAAAGCTCTGGTAGTCACCGGTTTTACGGTCAATATCCACACGGATAGTGGCTTCTTCATCTTCGTAGCGCTTCTTGGCGGCCGCTGCAAGGGCTGACTCAATTGCTTCAAAAATAATTTCTTTTGAAACGCCCTTTTCGTTGGATACCGCTTCCGCGACCAGGAGAATTTCTTTGCTCATCTTCTAGCCTCGCTCTGCAACCTTAGTCCTTGAATTGTGGTACTACATTGGCATGGTCAATCAGCTCAATCGGCAGTAAATATTCGTGCTCATCAACAACGAGAACGACATCTTCCTGCTCAACACCAATTAACTGGCCTTTGTATTTTCGACGCCCTTCAAAGGGCATACGCAGACGCACATCAATAATGTGGCCAGCATATTGTTGAAATTGTTCGAGTGTGAATAGCGGACGATCCATCCCCGGGGATGAAACCTCCAGCGTGTAATCCTGCGCAATCGGATCTTCTACATCGAGAACCGCACCCAGCTGTCGGCTGACGGCTGCACAATGATCGACAAGAATGCCATCTTCATGGTCGATGAAAACACGCAACAGGGAATGACGCCCCTGAGGAATAAACTCCAGGCCCCAATAGGTAAATCCCATGGATTCAACTACCGGCGCTAACAGCTCTGCTAATTGCGTATCTTTTGCCAAAAACTACCCCCACCACAAACAAAAACTGGGCAACGTTGTGCCCAGTCCGCTACTGCTTTATGCAGACCGAAACCCGCTTTTATCAAGCGGATTCCTGTGAGATTCATACACGACACAGCCGCTTTGAATCGCTTCCGAAAAGCAACTACTAAAAAGCCCCTGACTCGAGGGGCTTTTTAGTAGTGCTCTCTAAAAGCACGCGCATTATAGGCGCTTTAAACAGAAAAAGCGAACCATGTTCGCTTTCCCGGAATAAATTGGTGCGGATGGCGAGACTCGAACTCGCACGAGCTAGGCTCACCACCCCCTCAAGATGGCGTGTCTACCAATTCCACCACATCCGCACTAAAACTGATTAACCTTAGTTGCCAGTGGTTTCCACGGCAGGCTCATCAGAGGTTGATGCATCCAGTTCGGGTGCATCAGAGGAAGGCGCGTATTCTTCCACAAGTGGGGTATCTTTCTCAAGCTTTTCAATCACTTCCTGACTAGGAATTCCTAAATCAGTGTAACCCTGTGCTTTTTGCTTGGCATAAATACCCAGACCAAGACTGGTTACGAAGAATAACGTCGCCAGAATAGCCGTTGTGCGGCTGAGAAAATTACCTGAACCACTGCTGCCGAAGACAGTCTGGGAGGCACCGCTACCAAATGATGCGCCTGCGTCGGCACCTTTACCCTGCTGCAGCATCACAAAACCAATGATGCCAAGAGCCAGCACGATATGAACGATCAGAATAATGGATTCCATAATTTACCTTATGCCCGACAAATACCCAGAAATTCAGCGGCGTCGAGCGATGCACCGCCGACCAGACCGCCATCAATATCAGGCTGCGAAAAAAGCTCCGCAGCATTGGCAGCTTTTACACTGCCACCATACAAAATTCGTGTCGCCTGCGCGACGTCCGCACCCAAGATCTGCAACTGGGCGCGAATAAAAGCATGCATTGCCTGCGCTTGCTCAGGCGTAGCGGTTTCTCCGGTACCAATAGCCCACACCGGCTCGTAAGCCAGAATAATGTGTTGCCACTGCTGTGCATTCAGCTGTTCAAGCAACAGCTTTAATTGCTGAGCAACGACCACTTCTTCCTGGCCGGACTGACGCTCGACGAGTGTTTCACCGATACAGACAACCGCAGTCACTTTGCTGGCCAACAGTTGCCGGGTTTTTGCCAGCACTGTTTCATCGGTTTCACCATAAAAGGTGCGACGTTCTGAATGACCAACCAACGCCATCGCACAGCCGACATCAGCCAGCATTGGTGCAGCGACTTCACCGGTAAATGCTCCGGATTCTTCTGCAGCACAATTCTGCGCACCAAGCGCAACAGCACTGCCAGACAGCAACTGAGCCGCCTGAGTCAGATAAGGAAACGGCGGAAATACCGCAACATCACACTGGTCAATCTGAGCGGCACGGAGTTCCGACAGCAGACTCTGGGTCATCGCCACAGAGGCATTCATCTTCCAATTTCCGGCAACCAACAAACGACGCATGACGTCTCCCTAAATTCAAAGAGCGCAGATACTATCTAAGAAGCCCCGGCGAGACAAGCAACAGCGCGTCTGCAGAGGCATTCTGCGGCCTAAGCCAGCGCCCGTTCGACCACTGCGGCCAACTCTTCAGCCAAAGTCTGCACCTGTGCAGCATCCTCGCCTTCGACCATCACCCGCACGACAGGCTCTGTACCGGACGGACGCAGCAATACGCGACCACGACCGGCAAGCTTTTCTTCGGTCGCGGCAATCGCCTGAACAATTTCCGGCAGACTCATCACATCGGCCTGACGGCTGCGTTGCACATTAATCATAACCTGCGGCATTTTGCTCATGCGCTTCTGCCAGTCATGCAATGATGTTTCACTGTCTTTCAGCGCTTGCAATACCTGCAGGGCGGCAACAATGCCATCGCCGGTGGTATTAGCATCCAGACACAAAAGATGTCCGGAGGATTCGCCGCCAAAGCGCCAGCCATGTTCATTAAGCAGTTGCATCACATAGCGATCACCGACCTTGGCACGCAGAAAATCAATGCCCAGATCCTTCAACCCTAATTCCAGGCCCAGATTGCTCATTAATGTGCCAACCACTCCGCCATTTAAGCGGCCCTGTTTTTTGGCATGGGTAGCAATAATAAACAGCAGCTGATCACCATCAACCAACTCGCCACGATGATCGACCATCATCAACCGGTCGCCGTCGCCATCAAAAGCAATGCCCAGATCGGCATGCTCCTGCAGCACCCGCGCCTGCAAAGCCGCCGGTTCAGTAGAGCCCACGCCTTCATTAATATTCAGACCGTCCGGTTTAGCACCAATGGTAATAACCGTGGCCCCCAGCTCAGAAAAAACCGCCGGGGCAATCTGGTACGTCGCGCCATGGGCACAATCCAGCACAATGGTTAGCCCGCGCAGATTCAGCGAACTGGCCGTGCCTTTGCAAAACTCAATATATCGTCCGCCAGCATCATTAATACGGGCAGCTTTCCCCAGCTGCGCAGATTCAACGCAACTCATGGGTTTATCCAGCCAGGACTCAATGGCCAACTCAGTTTCATCCGGCAATTTTTCACCATTGCCGGAAAAGAATTTAATGCCGTTATCGTAATACGGATTATGTGAGGCACTGATGACGATGCCAGCCTGCGCGCGGAAGGTGCGGGTCAAATAAGCAATACCCGGTGTAGGAATAGGCCCTAACAAACCAATATCAACACCTGCCGAAGACAAACCGGCCTCCAGTGCGGACTCAAACATATAGCCGGAAATACGCGTATCTTTGCCGATTAAAATCCGGCTCTTTCCCTGTTGAGCGAACACTTTGCCGGCGGCCCAGCCCAATTTCATAACAAATTCCGGGGTAATAGGGTATGCACCCACCCGACCACGAACACCATCGGTGCCAAAATATTTTCTAGACATGCCCTTCCCTCTGAGTGGCAATTACGACACGCAATGCTTCTGTTGTTTGTTTTACGTCGTGTACGCGGATGATTTTCGCACCTTTTAATGCACAGATCACGGCACCGCTCACACTTCCTGCGATTCGCTCGGCGGCATTGCTGTTGCCCGTGGCTTCACCAATCATGCGTTTGCGCGACAAGCCCGTCAGCAGCGGCAGATTCAATTCATGCAGACGCTCCAGATGGTTAAGCAAACGGTAGTTATGTTCGAAGGTTTTACCGAAGCCGAATCCAGGATCGAGCAACAATCGCTCACGCCGTATTCCGGCTTCCTCACACGCCGCAACGCGTGCAGCCAGATACGCCAAAACAGCTTCTTCAACCGGCATATCGTAATGCGGAGCAGCCTGCATAACCTGTGGCTCGCCATTCATATGCATCAGGCAGACCGGCAAATCAGAAGACGCCGCCGCCGCCAACGCCCCTGACCTTGTCAGCGCACGTACATCGTTAATCAGATGCGCACCAGCCTGAGCACTGGCACGAATAACGGCGGCACTGCTGGTATCAACCGAAATAGCCACATCCAACCGCCGGGCAATGGCCTCGACGACAGGAATCACCCGTGCCAATTCCTCGTCCTCACCAACCGTCGCCGCACCGGGACGAGTCGATTCACCACCAACGTCGATTAAATCCGCCCCGTCGTGCAGCATCTGCTCAGCATGACGCAGCGCAGAATCCAGCGCGGTAAAATGACCACCATCAGAAAATGAATCGGGAGTGACATTAAGAATCCCCATTACCCGGGGAACAGAGAGATCGAGCTGACGATTACCACACTGAAATTTCACGCGAAATCCTGAGTACAACGATTAGATATTCGACCCAATAAAAAGGCGGCTAATGCCGCCTTTTAACTATCCAGCAGAGCGAATCAGTTCTGTTCGCCGGCCGGATCACCTACCGCATCATCATCGGCATCACTGGCCATATCACGGCTTTCTTCTGCCGGAGCGGCCGGACCAGAGCCGTTATCGCCCCAGGATTTAGGCGGACGCGGTTTTTTACCGGCCATGATGTCATCGATTTGATCCGCATCAATGGTTTCATATTCCATCAGCGCATCTTTCATCAGTTCAAGCTTATCGCGGTTTTCTTCCAGAATTTTGCTGGCACGCTGATAACAGACGTCCAACAGATTTCTGACTTCCGCATCAATGACCCGCGCCGTTTCATCCGATAAATGAGACATCTGACCACCGCCAGACGACCCCAGATAACCGTTTTGTTCTTCCTCAGTGTAAAGCTGCGCGCCTAATTTCTCGGACAAGCCCCACTTGGTGACATAGTTTCGTGCGTATTTGGTTGCACGCTCAATATCGTTGGAAGCACCGGTGGTGACACCGTCTTTACCCAGCGTCATCTCTTCAGCAATACGGCCACCATACAGCGAGCAAATATTACTTTCGATACCACGCTTACTGATGGAATGGCGATCTTCTTCCGGCAGGAACATCGTCACACCCAACGCACGACCGCGGGGAATAATCGATACTTTGTATACCGGGTCATGCTCCGGAACCATACGACCAACAATCGCGTGACCGGCTTCGTGATAAGCCGTATTGGTCTTTTCTTTTTCCGACATCACCATGGTTTTACGCTCGGCGCCCATCAGGATTTTATCCTTGGCTTTCTCGAACTCTTCCATGGTAACCAGATTACGGTTTGAACGAGCAGCAAAGAGTGCTGCTTCGTTCACCAGATTCGCCAGATCGGCACCGGAGAATCCTGGCGTACCACGGGCAATAATAGAGGCATTCACATCATCAGCCAGCGGCACTTTGCGCATGTGGACATTCAGAATCTGCTCACGGCCACGGATATCCGGCAGACCCACAACCACCTGACGGTCGAAACGGCCCGGACGCAACAGCGCCGGATCCAGTACATCCGGACGGTTGGTGGCAGCAATAACAATGATGCCATCGTTAACTTCAAAGCCGTCCATCTCAACCAGCAGCTGGTTCAGAGTCTGTTCGCGCTCATCGTTACCACCACCAATACCGACACCACGGGAACGGCCGACGGCATCAATCTCATCAATGAAGATGATACAAGGTGCCTGTTTCTTGGCCTGCTCAAACATGTCGCGCACACGGGAGGCACCAACACCAACAAACATTTCAACGAAATCGGAACCGGAAATCGAGAAAAACGGTACACGCGCCTCACCGGCAATGGCTTTTGCCAGCAGCGTTTTACCGGTACCCGGCTGACCAACCATCAGCACACCGCGCGGAATTTTACCGCCAAGGCGCTGGTATTTGCCCGGATCACGCAGGAATTCGACTAACTCTTTAACGTCTTCTTTGGCTTCATCACAGCCGGCAACATCTTCAAAGGTGGTTTTGATCTGATCTTCGCTGAGCAGTTTGGCTTTGCTTTTACCAAACGCCATCGGACCGCCTTTGCCGCCACCGCCGCCCTGCATCTGACGCATAAACAGCATAAACACGGCAATAATGATCAGAATAGGCAGTGATGCCAGCAACAACTGAGTGAAGAACCCTTGTTTTTCAGGCTTTTCGCCTAACACCTGAACATGATTGTTCAGCAGGGTGTCCATCAGTTTGTCATCGTAAACCGGCAGAATGGTCTCAAAGGCTTCGCCACCGCTGTTAACACCAGAGATGGTCTGGCCAGAAATGGTGACTTTTTCCACCTGACCGCTTTCCACGGCAGTAATGAACTCAGAGTAGGAATACTCCTTACCCTTGCCCACATTCTGGAAATTGTTGAACACCATCATCAGAACGGCTGCAATCACCGCCCATAATATGAAATTCTTCGCCATACCCGGCACCACCTCATTGGCTGCGGAGTCGGGCCATATCCCGACGTCCCTTCTTTAACTGTCTAGCTTAGCAAGCATTGGCTAAGCGCGGAAACCTTTCCCAACAACGTAAACCTCGCGCGAACGCGGACGAGACGCCTTAGGCTTACGAATCAAAACTTTTGTAAAGGATTGTCTGACGCCCTTTACGTATTCATCAAAACCATCGCCCTGGAACACTTTCGCCACAAACTGACCATTCGGACGCAGCACCTGACGCGCCATATCCAGCGCTAACTCTACTAAATACATAGAACCAGGCTGATCAATTGAAGGTACTCCACTCATATTGGGGGCCATATCGGAGATTACAAGGTCTACCGGACGACCATCGACAATCGCCATTAATTCATTAAAAACCGACTCTTCGGTGAAATCGCCCTGAATAAACTCAACATCAGCAATGGGGTCCATCGGCAGAATATCGGAGGCAATCACCACCCCCTTACCATTCAGCTTACGACCAACCACCTGTGACCAGCCCCCCGGGGCCGAACCAAGATCGATGATGGTCATACCGGGCTTTATGAGCTGGTCTTTCTCATCGAGTTCAATCAGTTTGTAGCTGGCACGCGTGCGATAGCCATCCTGCTGTGCTTTTTGCACATAAATGTCGTCAACATGCTCTTTCAGCCAATCGGCACTGGTTTTTGAACGCGCCATGCAGGTACTTGCTCCAAGGTCAGGTATACTAAGGGCTGTTTAATTCGTGGAAACGACCCCAGCGGTCTTCACCGCATATAAAGCGCTAAGTTTACCACCGAACCACATTACTACCGAACTACAGAGCTCCCGAATCTATATGGCATTATCAAACGAACAGAAAAAGGCCTATCGTGCCATCGGCCACACGCTGAATCCGATTGTCACCGTCGCCGCCAATGGCCTGACCGAAGGGGTCATTGAGGAACTGAACCGCGCACTGAACGATCACGAGCTGATCAAAATCAAAGTGTCTGTTGGTGACCGTGATGTTAAAAAAGAAGTGCTGGCAGAGATTCTGCGCATTACCGGGGCAGAAATGCCACAGCAAATCGGCAACACCGCATTGCTGATGCGCCGCAATCCAAAAGCCAATCCTAAGCTGTCCAACCTGAAGCGCTGAAGCACTCAGGTTATCTGACCGCCGGAGCATGATCCCGGCGGATCACCGACACCGGCGCAATCAACAACCAGGCTAACCCCAGAACCGAGATGGCATGCATCAGCATCATCTGCAGCTTCCACCACGGCATAAATGCGAAATACACCAGTGACAGAAACGTCATAATCAACACCAACTGCACGGGCAATTGCCGCCAGCTGAGCGCATGAAACAGCCTGCTCATCAGCAGAATCACACACCCCGCCACGCCACCAAGCCCAACCATCACATGCATAACGTCCATACCATGCTGCGGAAAGAACCCGCGGTGTTCCAGCAGTGGCCGGACTACATACGCACACGCCCACAACCCGCCCAGCCAGAACGTACGGAATAAAATCAGATAATGCCGGATCATGGCGATGACTCCGTCCGGATACTCCGGATCAGTACAGAAAAAGATAAATCCGTGGCCTGACTGGCCAGATCAGCCTGACGTTAACAAGCTTACACCAAAGGGGAGTTGGAAGACCGGACTGTTCCGGTGATAATAGCGAAAAAAGTAAGGTTTCAATGCTCATGTCCGATATCGTAATTTCCGGCTCCGGCCTGTTCATCCCGCCTTTTACCATCACCAATGATGAACTGGTAGAAGCCTACAATGCCTATGCAAATCGTTTTAACGAAGAGCATGCCGACGCCATCGCCGCGGGCGAAACCGAAGCTCTGCCATTATCCAGCAGTGAATTTATTGAAAAAGCCTCCGGCATCAAAGCACGTTATGCCATGTACAAAGATGGCATCGTGAATCCGGACATCATGCATCCCGTATTCCCGATGACACAGGAAGGTGCCACCCCGGAAATGGTCACCATGGGGGTTGCTGCCGCTCGTGAAGCCATGCAACAGGCCGGCAAAACCGCTGACGATATTGATATGGTCATTGTTTCAAGCACCTTCCGCCAGCGTGACTACCCGGGCATGTCTGTTGAAATTCAACGTGAACTGGGCATTAAAGGTTTCGCCTACGACATGGGCATTGCCTGCTCATCCGCGACCTTCGGTCTGATCAATGCCTACACCGCACTGAAAGCTGGCACCGCTAAGTGTGTGTTATTTGTGAATCCTGAATTCACCACACCCGGGCTGGACTTCAAAGATCGCGACAGCCATTTTATTTTTGGTGATGTTGCAACCGCAGCAATTCTGGAGCCTGCAGAAACGGCAACGTCAGAGCATATTTTCCGCATCCTGAGTACCAAACAATTTACCCAGTATTCAGACAATATTCGCTGCGATGCATCTTACGCCGATTACTGCTTTGAAAATGTGCCCGCCAACCGCTACGCCTTCAAACAACAGGGCCGGAAAGTATTTAAAGAACTGCTGCCACTGGTTACTAACTTCATTGAGAATCTGCTGAGCGAAAATCAGCTGGAAGCTTCTTCACTGAAACGCATGTGGCTGCATCAGGCCAACGTTAATATGAACTTATTTGCCGTTAAAAAACTCCTCGGCCGGCTGCCGGAAGGGAATGAAGCGCCTGTGGTTCTGGATGAGTTTGCCAATACCGCTTCTTCTGGTTCAGTTATCGCCTTCCACCGCCATAAAGATGATTTCATCTCCGGCGATAAAGGCCTGATCTGTTCTTTTGGTGCAGGCTATTCCATTGGCAGTCTTTTAGTCGAAAAAGTCTGATAACAGCCCCCATTTTCCGGCGTAATCCGCGCCGGAAAATGCCATCTATTAATTCCTTTTTTTCAAAAAACCTTCATTAGCTATCATGCTGTAAATATGTCAGTGTACGGGCATACTTATAACGACTGCAAAAGACCAAAAGAGGAATCTGCATGACTCACCAACACTCCTTTAACCGTGAAGAACTGCTGGCCTGTGGCCGCGGCGAACTGTTTGGTGAAGGAAATGCCCGCCTGCCACTTCCCAACATGCTGATGATGGATCGCATTGTGCACATCAGCAGTGAAGGCGGCGCTTACGGTAAAGGCGAAATTATTGCCGAACTGGATATTGATCCGTCTCTGTGGTTTTTTGACTGCCACTTTGAAACGGACCCGGTCATGCCTGGTTGTCTGGGTCTGGATGCCATGTGGCAGCTGGTTGGTTTCTTTCTCGGCTGGCGTGGCAACCCCGGTCGCGGTCGCGCCCTCGGTTCCGGCGAGGTGAAATTCCGTGGCCAGGTGCTGCCAACCGCCAAAACAGTTACCTACCGCATTGATATCAAACGCGTTATGGAACAGAAACTGGTCATGGGCATTGCTGATGCCAGAATGGAAGTGGATGGCCGCGAAATTTATACCGCCAAAGATCTGCGTGTGGGTTTGTTTACCTCCACTGAAAACTTCTGAACGCCACCGCTTGCTGTTCAGGTTCTGTCATTATTGACAGGGCCTGACCTTCTCAACATTCCCACGTTATCTCCTGACTGATTTCCGTTAAACTGACGGCATCATTCTGTGAGGTATCCCTGTGGGACAGATCATACAAACCGAGATGACGGTACTCGTCACTCCGGACATGGCCAACTTCTCCGGCAACATGCATGGCGGCGAATTACTCAAGCTGTTAGACAAAGTCGCTTATACCTGTGCGATGCGTTACAGCGGACATTACGCCGTCACCCTCTCGGTCGATAATGTTTTATTTAAAGAGCCCATTTTAATCGGAGAACTGATCACCTGCCTGGCGACCATTAATTACACCGGCCGCACCTCGATGGAAATTGGCATCAAAGTCGTTGCTGAAGATATCAAGCTGCGTACTGTTCGCCACACGCATACCTGCTTCTTTACCATGGTCGCCATGGGAGACGACAACAAACCCACCCCTGTTCCAGAATTGGAATTAAAAAATGAAGTACAGATCCGGCGCTGGAATAAAGCGCTGAAACGTCGCCAGGCGCAGAAAAAACTGCAGGCCATGATGCGTGCAATTGAGCGTGACGATGGCTCAGATGATTTTGACGATTTACCACTGATTCCGTGTCCCTGAGCCGCACTATCGGTTAACAGGTATAAAAAAACCGCGCAATGCGCGGTTTTTTTATGTCGGCAACAAGAGCAGAAATCAGACGTGTTTTACTTCGTCAATTTCATACTCAACGGTGCCGCTGGGAATCTTAACGGTAACCGCATCGCCTTCTTCCTTGCCAATCAGCGCACGCGCAATCGGTGAGGAAATAGAAATACGGTTAGCTTTAATATCCGCTTCGTCTTCACCGACAATGCGGTATTCCACTTCAGCATCAGTATCCACATTGATGATGCGCACCGTAGTGCCAAACAAAACCTTACCGGTGTGCGGAATGGTTTTGATATCAATCACCTGAGCATTGGACAACTTACCTTCGATGTCCTGAATACGACCTTCAATAAAACCCTGCTGTTCACGGGCGGCATGATACTCAGCGTTCTCTTTCAGGTCGCCGTGCTCACGCGCCTCAGCAATCGACGCAATAACACGCGGCCGATCAACTGTTTTCAGACGCTGAAGCTCTCCTCGCAGAGCCGCTTCACCCTCAACAGTCATTGGATACTTTTGCATACTGTTATGACTCCCTAACTATTTGAATGCGACCATTAAATGGTCGCATGCAGATCCTGCAGTCGGCGAACTTCTTTCAGGCCTTCGGAGCGCAGCGCTTCAACCACCGCTTCTGCGCCCGCCAGGGTCGTTGTGTAATACACTTTATGCTGCAGCGCGCTGCGACGGATGTCAGCAGAATCTGCAATGGCTTGCGGGCCATCGGTGGTATTCACAATCAAAGAAATTTCGTCGTTTTTAATCATATCCACAATGTGTGGACGACCTTCGGTCACTTTGCTGACGCGATCAACAGCCACACCAGCGGCCTGCAGCACTTTACAGGTACCTTCCGTCGATACCAGTTTAAAGCCACGCTCGATCAGACCTTCAGCAACAGCAACCACACCGGACTTATCGGCATCTCGCACAGAAACAAAAGCCACACCGCTGTCCGGCAATTTCGCACCGGCACCCAGCTGCGCTTTAAAGAACGCTTCGCCAAAGGTTTTACCGGCACCCATCACTTCACCGGTGGATTTCATTTCCGGTCCAAGAATCGGGTCAACACCCTGGAACTTGTTGAACGGGAACACCGCTTCTTTTACGGAGAAGTACGGTGGAATGATTTCTTTGGTAAAGCCCAGTTCAGCCAGTTTCTTACCGGTCATAACCTTGGCAGCAACCGCGGCCAACGAGGTGCCGATGCATTTCGACACGAAAGGTACCGTACGGGAAGCACGCGGATTCACTTCGATCACATAGATCTCGCCGTCCTGCCACGCCAGCTGCGTATTCATCAGGCCAACCACGCCCAACTCCATCGCCATCGCCGCGACCTGCTTACGCATTTCATCCTGCACCTCAGCCGGCAGGCTGTATGGTGGCAGAGAACACGCGGAGTCACCGGAGTGAATACCCGCCTGCTCGATATGCTGCATGATACCGCCGATAACAACCTGCTCACCGTCGCAAATGGCGTCGATATCCACTTCAACCGCACGATCGAGGAAGTAGTCCAGCAATACCGGAGAATCGTTGGATACTTTTACCGCTTCAGTCATATAACGACGCAGTGAGGCTTCGTTATTCACAATTTCCATCGCCCGGCCACCCAGAACATAGGATGGGCGAACCACCAGCGGGTAACCGATTTCTGCAGCTTTAATCACTGCTTCTTCAGCAGAAGTAACAGTAGCGTTAACCGGCTGCTTCAGACCCAGACGCTGAATCATCTGCTGGAAACGCTCACGGTCTTCGGCACGGTCGATCGCTTCCGGAGAAGTACCGATGATCGGCACACCCGCGGCTTCCAGCTCGTCGGCCAGTTTCAGCGGCGTCTGACCACCGTACTGTACGATCACGCCTTTTGGCTTTTCACGGTCGACGATTTCCAGCACGTCTTCCAGAGTAACAGGCTCGAAATACAGACGGTCAGAAGTGTCGTAGTCGGTAGAAACCGTCTCCGGGTTACAGTTCACCATAATGGCTTCGTAACCTTCTTCTTTTGCCGCCAGCGCTGCGTGCACACAGCAATAATCGAATTCAATACCCTGACCAATACGGTTAGGACCACCACCCAGTACGATGATTTTTTCGCGGTCGGATGGATTCGATTCGCACTCTTCTTCATAGGTCGAGTACATATACGCCGTGTCAGTGGCGAATTCCGCCGCACAGGTATCCACGCGTTTATAAACCGGGCGAATACCCAGTTTCTGACGCTGCTTGCGGAAGGTTTTTTCGGTCACACCCAGCAGTGTTGACAGACGAGCGTCGGAGAAACCTTTGCGCTTCAGACGGTAAATACGATCGGCATCCATCGAGGTCAGGCTGCTCTGAGCAACCGCGCCTTCTTCTTTGATCAGATCTTCAATCTGTACGAGGAACCATGGATCAATACCGGAATACTGATAAATTTCATCAACGCTCATACCGGCACGGAAGGCATCGCCCACATACCAGATACGGTCCGCGCCCGGCACCCGCAGTTCAGAGATAATTTTATCTTTGCTGCCCGCATCGTTCAAATCCACCTTCGGATCAAAACCGGTAGAGCCCACTTCCAGACCGCGCAGCGCTTTTTGCATGGATTCCTGCTGGGTACGGCCAATCGCCATCACTTCGCCCACGGACTTCATTTGCGTGGTCAGACGACCATCAGCCTGCGGGAATTTTTCGAAAGTGAAGCGTGGAATTTTGGTCACCACGTAGTCAATCGATGGCTCAAACGATGCCGGGGTGCGACCACCGGTAATATCGTTCTGCAGTTCGTCCAGGGTGTAACCCACCGCAAGCTTGGCCGCCACTTTAGCAATCGGGAAACCGGTTGCCTTGGAAGCCAGCGCCGAAGAACGGGACACACGCGGGTTCATCTCGATCACGACCATACGGCCGGTTTTCGGATCCATACCGAACTGAACGTTGGAGCCGCCGGTTTCAACACCGATTTCACGCAGCACCGCCAACGAGGCGTCACGCATGATTTGATATTCTTTATCACTGAGGGTCTGTGCCGGAGCAACGGTGATGGAGTCACCGGTGTGCACCCCCATAGCGTCAAAGTTTTCGATGGAACAAATGATGATGCAGTTGTCGTTTTTATCACGCACAACTTCCATCTCATATTCTTTCCAACCGATCAGAGATTCGTCAATCAGCAGCTCATTGGTTGGCGACAGGTCCAGACCACGGGTACAGATTTCTTCGAATTCTTCTTTGTTGTAAGCAATACCACCACCGGTGCCGCCCATGGTAAAGGACGGACGGATGATGCACGGGAAGCCCAGAGTCTTCTGTACTTCGCGGGCTTCTTCCATGCTGTGCGCAATACCGGCGCGCGGACACTCCAGGCCGATCTTTTTCATCGCCTTATCAAAGCGGTTACGGTCTTCGGCTTTGTCGATGGTGTCAGCGTTGGCACCAATCATTTCCACACCGAATTTTTCCAGTACACCAGCCGCTTCCAGACCCAGAGCACAGTTCAGTGCGGTCTGGCCACCCATGGTTGGCAGCAGTGCATCCGGACGCTCTTTCTCGATGATTTTGGCAACCGCATCAACGGTAATCGGTTCGATATAGGTTGCATCCGCCATCGACGGATCGGTCATGATGGTCGCCGGGTTAGAGTTCACCAGAATTACACGGTAGCCCTCTTCACGCAGAGCCTTACAGGCCTGAGCGCCGGAGTAGTCAAATTCACAGGCCTGGCCGATAACGATAGGGCCGGCGCCAATGATCAAAATACTTTTTATGTCAGTACGTTTTGGCATAACTCAGTCTGTCCTGTTATTGGGCGGCCTTGGCAGCAACAATCAAATCAATAAAGTGGTCGAACAGTGGCGCAACATCGCGCGGGCCAGGGCTGGCTTCCGGGTGACCCTGGAAGCTGAAAGCAGGCTTATCGGTGCGGGCAATGCCCTGCAGGGTGCCATCGAACAATGACTTATGCGTCACCTTCATATTGGCTGGCAGCGTGCTTTCTTCTACCGCAAAGCCGTGGTTCTGACTGGTAATCATCACCCGGCCGGTTTCGATATCCTGTACCGGATGGTTGCCACCGTGGTGGCCATGACCCATCTTCATGGTTTTAGCACCCGAAGCCAGGGCCAGCAGCTGATGACCCAGACAGATACCGAACACCGGAATATTGGTTTCCAGAATGTCCTGAATCGCTTTGATGGCGTAATCACAAGGCTCCGGGTCACCAGGGCCGTTGGACAAGAAGATACCGTCCGGATTCAGCGCCAGAACGTCGGCTGCCGGAGTCTGCGCCGGAACAACGGTCAGCTCACAGCCACGTTCTGCCAGTAAACGCAGAATATTGCGTTTAACACCGAAGTCGTACGCCACGACTTTGAATTTTGGTTCGGTCAGTTCGCCATAACCTTTACCCAGCGTCCAATCCGTCTGAGTCCAGCGGTAAGCTTCCTTAACGGTTACTTCTTTCGCCAGATCCATGCCTTTCAGGCCCGGGAATGCTTTGGCTTCGGCCAGCGCTTTTGCCACGCTCTCTTCAGAATGCGCATCCGCAGCCGCCAGAATGCAGCCATTGAGGGAGCCTTTTTCACGCAGAATACGGGTCAGGCGGCGGGTATCGATATCGGCAATGCCCAGCACATTGCGCTCTTGCAGGTAAACATCCAGTGCCTGTTCACTGCGGAAGTTGGATGCGATCAGCGGCAGGTCGCGGATCACCAGACCTTTGGCATAAATACCATTGGATTCTTCATCTTCACTGTTGGTACCGTAGTTACCAATATGTGGATAGGTCAGAGTAACGATCTGGTTGGCGTAGGAAGGGTCGGTCAGAATCTCCTGATAACCGGTCATGGAGGTGTTGAAAACAACTTCTCCCACTGACAGGCCTTCGGCACCGATGCTGGTACCTTTGAAGATACTGCCGTCCTCAAGAGCTAGAATGGCTGGCGTAGACAAGGCTAAATCCCCGAACAAAGAATAAACTTGCAGACTACCGCACCGGGCCGGAGGAGGTCTGAACCAGAATCTACAGTCGTAAAAAAGCGGAATGGCGACAAATTGACTCCATCCCGCTTATGACTCGCTATGGACTGATAGCGGATTCCGGCGACAAAAAACGATCACCGCAGTGCGTGTATAAACTAACCCTAAATGATACTGAAAACAGGGGCTTGTGTCCATTAAAGCTGGCGGATTGTGCATCAGTAGCGCACCAACAAGCAGCACCTAAGGCCGCACTTTGTTTTCAGCACATCAAGAACCTGCTCCCCGATATCCTTTCCCCGTAATCAAACGTCCTTCCGTAAGGCAGCTCGGCTTGTTATCACTCAAGCGCCGCATCTGAAATATCCTTCCGATAAGCATCGCAGCTTTACCGGAACCACTCCGGAACAGTATCAATACAACACCGAAAATTAATGATAAAACCAATACTAAATGGCCAGATACATAAGTTTACATTTTGTAACATACAAATATACACTTAATATAACTTCACACAGATCCAAATGAGTCATTTCATAGTTGTATATTGAGAGGGAAAACTACTGTCTGACTCATTAACAGTTAAAGATATTTTTAAACATTTAAATATCTGACTAATAAGTCAGAAAATAAGGACAACAACAATTAAAACCATAATGAAGAGGTCTGCCCCATGCCTGTAGCCGTAGATGGTCGTCGTCGTCTGCAACCGGAAGAGCGTAAGCGCTTATTATTAACCAATGCTGTTGAAGTATTTGCCCGCCGGGGAATCGGCCGTGGCGGTCATACAGAAATTGCCGAAATCGGTGGTGTCTCTGTAGCAACGGTATTTAATTATTTTAAAACCCGCGAAGCGCTGGTCGAAGCCGTTCTGGAAGAAGTAGAAAGCTTTCTGCTGAATCTGGCCGAGGCCGTGTATGCCGAAGAGGACAACCCACTCGAAGCTATCCGTCTGCATGTCAAAGCATTTCTCAACGCCTGTGAAGAAAATCCGGACTACATCAAAGTCTGGCTTGAGTGGAGCGCATCGGTACGGGAAGAAATCTGGCCACAGTATCTGGAATTCCAGAACAAGCTGCTGGATCTGATTGCCAAACAAATCGACAAAGGCATCAAGAAAGGCATTCTGGAACAGGGTCTGGCACCCAAAGAACGTGCTCGCTGGGCACTGGGCAATGCGCAGATGCTGGTATCCATGGTGTTCGATCCGAATGGCAAACCACGCGGTATGGAAAAAATGGTCGAACGTGGCTTCGATCACATGCTTGGCGTAAAAGCCTGAGCATCTGAGCCAAAACTCAGACAATAAAAAGCCGCTCACTGAGCGGCTTTTTATTCAATGCCGGGCGTCAGAAGCCCAACACATCCTGCATATCGTACAGACCGTTTGGCTGCGCACTGACCCATTTAGCGGCGCGTACTGCGCCTTTGGCAAAGGTCATACGGCTTTGTGCTTTGTGCGTTACTTCCACGCGCTCACCTTCGGTAGCAAACATCACGGTATGATCGCCAACCACGTCCCCCCCACGAATGGTTTCAAAACCAATCTGCTTCTGTGGACGCGCGCCGGTATAGCCTTCTCGACCATAAACCGCGACTTCTTTTAAATCCCAGCCGAGGGTTTCTGCAACGACTTCACCCATACGCAAGGCGGTACCGGATGGTGCATCGACTTTGTGACGGTGATGCATTTCCACCACTTCGATATCACTGTCTTCACCCATAACGGAGGCGGCCATACGCAGCAGGTTCAGACACAGATTCACACCGACCGAATAATTCGGCGCGAACACAATCCCCATATCAGCGGCTGCCACTTTCATTTCCGCTTTTTGTACGTCATTCAGGCCCGTGGTGCCAATCACAATGCCCTTCCCGGCCTTACGGCACAGTTCGATATTGGCCATCGTGGCTTCTGGCGCTGTAAAGTCGATCAGCACATCAAACTGATCCAGCACGGCTTCAACAGAAGTTGCCGCAACAACATTCAGCGTAACGCCCAAACCAGCAATGGCGCCGGCATCAACACCCGCTAACGGATCGTCTACCAGCACAACGGCAGCACCCAGTTCTGCGTCATCAGCATTGCGGACTGCTTCGATAAGCACCCGCCCCATACGTCCGGCAGCACCGGTAATTGCAATGCGTGTCATGAAAAATACCCAGACAGAATTTCAGAATGGCGCTAAGGATATAGCGATTCAACAGGAGATGCGAGGCGCAGCCCGAAGGCCGCACCTGCAGAGAGCACAGCGGCTCAGATTTCTTCGAAGAACTTTTTCACGCCTTCAAACCAGCTCTTCTTTTGTGGCGAGTGTTTTTCGCCGGTCAGAGAAGCCTGGAATTTCATCAGCAGATCTTTCTGCTCAGCGTTGAGGCTGACCGGTGTCTCGACCTGCACACGGCACAACAGATCACCAGCCGGGCCACCGCGGACCGGCAGCACACCCTTACCACGCAAACGGAACTGCTTACCACTTTGGGTTTCTGCCGGAATTTTCAGCTTCACCCGCCCATCCAGTGTCGGCACTTCCAGCTCTGCACCCAGCGCCGCATCGACGATACTGATCGGTACTTCGCAATACAGGTTGCGACCATCACGATGGAACAACTTATGCTCCAGCACACTGACCTGTACATACAGATCACCGGCAGGGCCGCCCATGGCTCCCGCTTCACCTTCACCGGACAAACGGATACGGTCGCCGGTATCCACACCGGCCGGAATTTTAACCGACAGCGTTTTGGTTTCTTCTTTAACGCCACGCCCATGACAACTGGTGCATGGATCTTCGATCAGCGTGCCCTGACCACGACAGCTCGGACAGGTTTGCTGCACTGAGAAGAACCCTTGCTGCATACGCACCTGACCAGCACCATGACAGGTGTTACAGGTCTTAGGCGTTGTTCCTGGTTTGGCACCACTGCCATCACAGGTGGTACAGGCGGTCAGCGTTGGAATGCGGATTTTTTTCTCCACGCCCCGTACCGCTTCTTCCAGCGTCAGCTCCATGGTGTAACGCAGGTCGGACCCACGCTGCGGTCCTCCGCGCGAGCCACGACCACCGCCACCAAAAATATCGCCAAATACATCACCGAAAATATCGCTGAAGTTAGCACCGCCACCGCCAAAGCCGCCACCGGCCTGACCATCCACACCGGCATGACCGTACTGATCATAAGCCTGACGCTTCTGCTCATCGCCCAGCACTTCGTAAGCTTCGGTTGCCTCTTTAAACTTGGCATCGGCATCTTTATCGTCCGGATTACGGTCCGGGTGATATTTCATCGCCAGCTTACGATACGCTTTTTTCAGTGTTGGCCCATCGACGTCCTTACTGACGCCAAGAACCTCGTAATAATCTCGTTTAGACATACTTCACCTGTTTTTTGGTCTGCCACCCGGAAGCTGCTCCACTCTGGCGACAGGAACAAACCCAGCACGCATTGCTGCGCTTCTGACGTGTTGTGATAACAAAGCAAAACGCGACAGCTTCCGAAAGAAAACTGCCGCGTTCGCTTAACGACTGATGCAGCCGTTAATTACTTGTCTTTAACTTCTTCGAACTCGGCGTCAACAACGTCATCGTCCTGATTACCGGACTGACCTTCTGCACCGCCCTGCTGAGGCTGAGCCTGCTCGGCGTACAGACGCTGTGCCAGTGAGCTGGACGCTTCAGTCAGAGCCTGAGTTTTGGCTTCGATGTCTTCTTTATCGGTGCCTTTAATAACCGCTTCCAGATCAGCGATGGCTTTTTCGATGGCGGTTTTCTCGTCATCGGTTACCTTGTCCTTCGCGTCTTCCAGAGTCTTCCTGGTCGCATGAATCAGGCCATCGGCGGTGTTACGCGCTTGCACCAGTTCTTCAAACTGACGGTCAGCATCCGCATTCGCTTCGGCATCGGCTACCATTTTTTCAATCTCATCATCGCTCAGACCTGAAGAAGCCTTAATGACGATGGACTGCTCTTTACCGGTTGCCTTGTCTTTCGCGCTTACGTTCAGAATACCGTTAGCATCGATGTCAAAGGTCACTTCAATCTGTGGCATACCGCGCTGTGCTGGCGGAATATCGGCCAGGTCAAAACGACCCAGTGATTTATTCTGCGCAGCCTGCTTACGCTCACCCTGAACCACGTGAATGGTTACTGCCGTCTGGTTGTCATCAGCGGTTGAGAACACCTGAGATTTCTTGGTTGGAATCGTGGTGTTTTTCTCAATAACCGCCGTCGCAACGCCACCCATGGTTTCGATACCCAGAGTCAGCGGAGTTACGTCCAGCAGCAGTACGTCTTTTACATCACCGGACAGTACAGCACCCTGAATGGCAGCACCAACGGCTACAGCTTCATCCGGGTTCACGTCTTTGCGCGGCTCTTTACCGAAGAAGTCTGCAACGCTTTTCTGTACCAGTGGCATACGGGTCTGACCGCCTACCAGAATTACTTCATCGATCTCACCAGAGCTCAGGCCAGCGTCTTTCAGTGCGATGCGGCAAGGCTCCAGAGAGCGGGTGACCAACTCTTCGACCAGAGACTCCAGCTTGGCGCGGGTGACTTTCACATTTAAGTGCTTAGGACCCGTCGCATCGGCCGTGATGTACGGCAGATTAACATCGGTCTGTTGCGCAGAAGACAGCTCAACTTTGGCTTTCTCTGCCGCTTCTTTCAGACGCTGCAGGGCCAGTGGGTCGTTGTGCAGATCGATGCCGCTTTCTTTCTTGAACTCAGCTGCTAAATATTCGATCAGACGCAGGTCAAAGTCTTCACCGCCAAGGAATGTATCACCGTTGGTTGCCAGTACTTCGAACTGTTTTTCGCCATCGACGTCAGCCACTTCGATAATGGAAATATCGAAGGTACCACCCCCCAGATCGTATACCGCGATGGTGCGATCGCCGCCTTCTTTATCCATACCATAAGCCAGTGCCGCAGCGGTTGGCTCGTTGATGATACGTTTAACTTCCAGGCCCGCGATTTTACCGGCGTCTTTGGTTGCCTGACGCTGGGAATCGTTAAAGTAAGCCGGTACGGTAATAACCGCTTCAGTTACTTTCTCGCCCAGATAATCTTCTGCGGTTTTCTTCATTTTCTTCAGAATTTCAGCAGAGATTTGTGGTGGCGCGTATCTCTCGCCTTTGACTTCCACCCACGCATCACCATTGTCCGCTTCCATGATTTTGTAAGGAACCATGGAAATATCTTTCTGCACCACAGCGTCTTTGAAACGGCGGCCGATCAGACGCTTAACCGCAAACAACGTGTTGTTTGGGTTGGTAACGGCCTGACGTTTGGCAGACTGGCCAACCAGTACTTCGCCGTCAGCATAAGCAACGACAGAAGGTGTGGTGCGGTCGCCTTCAGAGTTTTCAATCACTTTGGTTTTGTCGCCATCCAGGATTGCCACACAAGAGTTGGTGGTGCCCAGGTCGATACCAATAATCTTACCCATTTTCAAATTCTCCATTCATGGCAGCTTACGCTGCGTGAACTATTAACCGTTGTATTTGTGTTGCTTTCTATATGAGTCCGGGAAACAGGCTTTCAAGGCCTCCGGTAACAATTAAATCAGGCGTTTTCGTCGATTTGTGGTGCGCCTTTACTCACCACGACCATTGCCGGACGTAGCAGACGTCCCTGCAAGGTGTAACCCTTCTGCATCACGGCAATCACGGTATTGGGTGCGGCATCCGGATTTTCAACCATTGCCATTGCCTGGTGAAATTCAGGGTTAAACGCAGAACCGACCGGATCAACGCTTTCTACTTTGAATTTTTCCAAACCCGCGACCAGACCACTCAGTGTCATTTCCACACCTTCGCGCAGTGCCCGGGTTGATTCATCATCAGCAACGGCGGCCGCCAGAGCACGCTCCAGGTTATCAACCGTTGCCAGCATTTCGTTGGCAAATTTCTCAACCCCGAATTTGTGGGCTTTTTCCACATCCAGCTCAGCACGGCGACGGACATTCTGCATTTCTGCCTGAACACGCAGCACCTGTTCTTTCAGGTTTACCACTTCCTGCTCTGCGGCCACCAGTGCGGCAGTCTGATCATCAGCAGAATCTGTTGCCGTGGCATCCGCTGCATCCACCAGGGTTTCAGTATCCAGTTGCTCCTGGAGTTCTTCTTGAACTTTCTGCTCTTCCGACATGTATCTTTCCTCGGTCACTATTTTCGAAACTGTCCGCTATATGGGGGACGAATAGATGAGATTCAAGGGCTGAGCAACAACATTCTCTTGACAGAATCAGATACTGTATATAAAAACACTGTATATCCATTCAGATACGGAGCATCCCTATGCTGGCTCATCTGTCCATTCACCAGTTTGCGTTAGTCGACCAACTGGAACTCGAACTACAACCCGGCATGTCGGTTATTACCGGTGAAACCGGCGCTGGCAAATCCATTTTGTTGGATGCCCTGGGGCTTGCTCTGGGCGAACGGGCCGATGCCGGCTGCGTCCGCAACGGTGCCGAGAAGGCGGAGGTGTCGGCCTCGTTCACACTGAATGAACAGGCCCGGCTGTGGCTGCAGCAACGCGATATTCCGACCGATGACGACCTGATTATTCTGCGCCGCATTATTTCCGCCGAGGGACGCTCACGCGGCTATATCAATGGCCGCCCAGCCTCCGCTAACGATCTTAAAGACATCGGCCAGTGCCTGATTGAGATTCACTCCCAGCATGCGCATCAGCGTCTGCTGCAAAAAGACACCCCGCGTCAGCTACTCGATGCCTTTGGCGGCCTGCAGCTGCAGACAACCGAAGTTTCTCTGGTGTGGTCCGAATGGCAACAACATGCCAAACGCCTGGCCATGCTGCAGGAAGAAAGCGCCGAAGTCACCGCACAACGCCAACTGCTGACCTATCAGGTCGAAGAGCTGCGCCAGCTGGCACCGGGCGAAACCGAACTCGAAGAGCTGGAAGCCGAACACAAGCGTTTGGCCAATGCCGAGAATATGTTGCTTAACGGCCAATACGCGATGGCCGCCTGCTACGGTGACGACAATGGCGAACTGGCGGCAACCCAGCTGGCCTATCAGGCCATTACCCGGCTCGATAACATTGATGACCAGCACCCACTGCTGAACGAAGCCCGCGAACTGCTAAAACAAGCACAAATCCAGCTGGAAGAAGCCGGGCGTTCATTGCAGCATTATCTGGAGCTGGTCGATATCAATCCGCATCGGCTACAGCAGGTTGAAAGCCGCCTCAGCGATATTTACAGCATGGCGCGTAAACATCAGATTCAGCCGCAACAATTACATGCTTACTGGCAGGAACAGGAAGAAGCACTCGCCGGACTGAACCTCAGCGACGACGATCTGGCCGAACTCGAACAACAGGTGCAGGCACTGCAAGCCGAATACAGTACGCTGGCACAACAGCTCAGCAGTGCCCGCCAGGCCGCCGCTGCGCGCATGGACAGCGAAGTGGAAGCTCACTTCGAAGCACTGGCTCTGGGCCGCGCCCGCTTTATCACTCAGGTTGAAAGCGGCAGCGCCGAAAGTGGCAACAAACACGGTATCGACCAGATCGGCTTTTTTGTACAGACCAACCCCGGCATGCCCGGTGGCCCGCTGGCCAAAGTCGCTTCCGGAGGCGAGCTGGCGCGCATCAGTCTGGCGATTCAGGTAGTTACCGCAGCGGTAAGCGAAACGCCAAGCCTGATTTTCGATGAAGTTGATGTGGGCATTGGCGGCGGTACGGCTGAACGAGTCGGCCGCCTGTTACGCACCCTCGGCAAAGACAGCCAGGTGCTCTGTGTAACGCACCAGCCACAGGTTGCTGCACAAGCACACCAGCACTATCAGGTCAGTAAAATCAGTGGTGACAGCGCAACCCACACCCAGCTTCGTGAACTGAGTGAGAAACAGCGCTCAGAGGAAATTGCGCGCATGCTGGGCGGTGTCGATATCACCAAACAGACCCTGGCGCATGCGCAGGAAATGTTGGCGCTGGTCAGGTAGACCGGTGCCAGCACGGCGATACTGACACACAGAAGCGCTAACCGACACGCATAAAAAAAGCAGCCAGTGGCTGCTTTTTTATGCACAACAATACAGGCTTATTTCTTTTTGCGAACGTACAGCACCAGGCTGTGCTCAACCAGATCAAAGCCGTGCTCTTCAGCAATTTCATGCTGCAGACGTTCAATCTGCGCATTGGTAAATTCGATCACCGTACCATCATCAACATTCACCATATGGTCATGGTGTTCACCACGCGCCAGTTCAAACACAGAATGACCACCATCAAAGTTATGACGGGTCACCAGACCTGCGCTTTCAAACTGAGTTAAAACCCGGTAAACCGTTGCTAAGCCAACGTCTTCACCCGCTTCAATCAGGGATTTATAAACATCTTCGGCACTCATATGAGCGTCGATATTGGTTTCCAGAATGCTCAGGATTTTCACTCGTGGCAAAGTGACTTTAAGGCCTGCTTTACGCAACTCCACGTTCTGATCGGACATTGCTTTCCTCGAATATTTCACAGCAACTTGAATTATCGGGTATTATCGCGGGTCTAAGTCACAACGCAACAACAATGCAACTACAACGCACTAAGAGACAACACCTATTATTATGCGAATCTCAATTCTGACCCTTTTACTCGGTTTTGCAACCCTTTCCGGCTGTGTCTTCCCAGGGGTCTACAAATTGAACGTGCAGCAAGGCAACATCGTCACCGCCGACATGCTGGAACAGCTTAAACCCGGCATGAATGCCCGTCAGGTGGCGTATGTGATGGGTAATCCTGTGGTACGCAATCCATTCGAGCAACAGCGTTGGGACTACCTTTACACTCTGGAACAGCGCGACAAAGTGATTAAAAACTATACCATCAGTGTCTACTTTGATGCCCAGGGTAACTACACCCACTATACCGGCACCCTGCCCGATCAGGGATTTAAAGAAGAAGATCAACTGAAAACGCTGCCAAAAGAAGAAACGTCAGTGAATACCGTACCGACAGACATCTGAGAGCAGCCATTTCAGCCATAAAAAAGCCAGGCAGTGCCTGGCTTTTTTATACTATGTATATTGTGTCACCGGCGTGTATCACACTTACTTCTGCGCTTTGGCCGCCCGGTTAGCGCGAGCCTGCTTAGGATCAATAAGCAACGGTCGATAAATCTCAATACGCTCACCTTCACGCACCACATCACTTTCCGGTGCCCGCGAAGCTTTACCAAAAATCCCGAATTTAGCCTCTGCCAGCACCAGCTCCGGAAACTCAGCTTCGATACCCGACTGGCGCACAGCATCAAGCATACTGGTGCCTTCCTCTACCTCAACACTGAGGATTTTTTGCTTGTGCGGCAAAGCATAAGCCACTTCAACGCGAATCATGTCAGCCATAAATTTCTTTTGCTCGCTTAACAAAGGCATCCACCATCATATTGGCGACCTGTTTAAAAACCGCTCCCAGTGCCACTCCGGCCAGCTTATTGCCCACACTGAAATCCATATCCAATGAAACCTTACAGGCTTCATCCGACAGCGGCTGAAAGTGCCAAACACCATGAAAGTGCGAGAAAGGCCCATCAACCAAACGCATTTCCATACGCAGCGGACGCTGTAACGTGTTACGGGTGCTGAAGCTTTGGTTCACCCCGGCCTTGGCAATGGTCAGCCGGGCTTCGATAAAATCGTCGCCCTCGGCCAGCACTTCGGTCGCCTGACAGCCATTAAGAAACTCAGGGTAACGACGCACATCATTGACCAGATCAAACATCTGCTCAGCGCTATACATTACCAACGCACTACGCGTAATACTGGTCATTCGCGCCAACTGCTCCGAAGCCTCAGGCGAGGCCTTCTATAAAGATAAAGAAAATAGCGACCGGTGAAATGTAACGCACCATAAACCGCCAGAGATTAAACAGTACCGGGCTTTTAACACGCGCTTCAGCAGCGACCGATTCCCGTGTCATAAACCAGCCAACAAAGATCGCAATCAGCAATCCGCCAAGCGGCATCATCAGATTGGTGGTCAGAAAATCAAGCACATTAAAGAAGGTTTTACCTTCGGTCTTAACAACGAAACCCTCGGCCGCTGCAGCTTTCAGCTCGTTAACATCGGCGTACCAATGAAACTTTGTACTCACAACCTCCGCTTCTGTCGCGGCTTCCTCCTCTGCCACGAGTTCAGGATTGACGGCATGACTGACGGTTTCAGTCACAAAAATTTGCTTGCCGCTCCAATCACTGAACGACATCACCGTTCCTAATCCGAGCAACCAGGCAAAACCACAGACAATGATGGTTGACCGCAGGCGACCCCAGCCACGTTCAACCGCCCATGCAACGGCAGGTTCCGCAATTGAAATGGCCGAGCTCCAGGCCGCAATAAGTACCAACAGGAAAAACAGCGTACCAATCATTGCTCCGCCCGGCATATTACCAAAGGCGATAGGCAGGGTCTGAAACAGCAAACCAGGACCGGAATCCGGTTCCAGCCCATAAGAAAATACAATAGGGAAGATGACCAGGCCGGCCGTCAGAGCAACCAGCGTATCAAGAACACCAACCGCTAATATGGTTTTGCCCAGCGACGCATTGGCAGGCATGTAAGCGCCGTACGCCATGATGGCGCCCATGCCCAAACTCAGGGTAAAAAAGGAATGTCCCAAAGCAGAGACCAGTGCATCGGATGTAAGCGCCGCTGTCTGAAAATTAAACAAAAAACTCCACCCCTGCGAAAAACCAGGTGTTGTCATGCTGTAACCAAGCAACAGTACAAGCATCACGAATAAAAGCGGCATAAGAATACGAACAGAATTCTCAAGGCCATGTTTAACCCCACGGGCAATCACGGCACCTGTCATCAAAATAAAGATTGTATGCAGGCCGGTAAGCATCCAGGGATCGCTCAGCAACTGACCAAAAACATCACCGGTAACTTCTGCCGTAGCGCTGGAAAATTCACCGCTGGCCATTTTCCCCACATACGCCAGAGTCCACCCGGCAATCACACTGTAAAAAGACAGAATAAAGAAACCCGCAACGGCACCCATCCAGCCGATGCCGCGAAAGGCATGTGGAGCATTCTCTTTATTGGTCATTTCCCGCATCGTATTAATCGGACTCATACGACCTTTGCGACCCAGCAATACCTCGGCCATCATCACCGGTATACCGACACTCAGAATACAAAGGAGGTACATCAATACAAAGGCACCACCACCATTCTCGCCTGCCATATAAGGAAACTTCCAGATATTCCCCAGGCCTACAGCTGATCCGGTTGCGGCAAGAATAAATGTCCAGCGATTACCCCAAATCCCGTGCATTCCGCGTTTGTCTGCGCTCATCGTTCTTTTTACCCAATCCTCATTTCGGCGTATTGTCCGGGATTTGCTCGTTCGCCTCAACCCAAAGCCACACGACAGCTACTGCCTTTTCTACACTTCGTCAGTTATACTCGCGATCATGAGTACCAAGAAAAAACCCAAAACGAATGGCGGCACGATCGCCCTCAACAAAAAAGCCCGTCACGATTACTTCCTGGAAGACAAACTGGAAGTCGGACTGGTGCTGACCGGTTGGGAAGTAAAAGCACTGCGCGAAGGCAAATGTCAGCTGGTTGATTCCTATATCGTCATGCACAAAGGCGAAGCCTGGTTGAGCGGCGCATTGATCACTCCGCTGAAACAAGCCTCAACGCATATCGTTACCGAGCCACGGCGCGAACGTAAGCTGCTGATGCATCGTCGTGAAATCGACCGTCTGAACCAGAAAATTCAGGCCAAAGGCTACACCTGCGTCTGCACTGCGATTTACTGGAAAGGCCCCAACGTCAAAGCAGAAATTGCTCTGGCCAAAGGTAAGCAAAGCCACGATAAGCGCGATGCATCCAAAGACCGCGACTGGGCCAAACAAAAAGAACGGATCATGAAGCACACCACCCGCTGACAGCCGTCAGGAAACTGTGGTAAGCTCACCAATCTTGTTTGCGGACAGGCAGGGGTTGAAAAACACCGGTTTGTCCTCATATAAGACACTAAGACCTGAGCACGTTGTCAGGCGACGAATTCGGGGATGATTAGGATTCGACGTTGATTACAAAGCTATGGGTGCATGCCGAGAGTGTATAGCGATCTCGTAAATAAACGTTATACATAGTTATAGTCGCAAACGACGAAACTTACGCACTAGCGGCTTAAGCCCGCTTACCTCCGAACTCGGGTTCCTATAGCCGGGGGACGAGGGCGACGTCTTATAGGATCGCTTGGAGGCTTCGCTCGTAGCCAAAGAGTTAAACTTAATCGAGCTCGTTCTGAACGGCCTGCCCCTCGGCCCGTGACGAACTAAATCAATAGAGACGGCTAAGCATGTAGATCCTCTAGTGGAGGATTGGCGGACGCGGGTTCAAATCCCGCCATCTCCACCATATAAATAGAGAAGGCCCGACGCGAAAGCGCCGGGCCTTTTTTACTTGCTGAAGCGGGGATTCTGCACCTGCCACAGTTGGATTCCATAAAAGGCAGGACAGCCGTTTTGCACTGCGAAGCAGCCCGAAGGGCGAGGTAAATTGATGTACCGAGTGCAATCCCCCATCGAACTCGCATCAGGGGCTTTTTATTTCCTTGATAATATTTATGAAATCTAGCAAATGAATAGAACCTGACGAGTCAAACTTGATGATAATTTTTAATTTAAATATCTCGATGCAGCCCCAATAACTATCCTGCCCAATTGCGAATCTAAACGAGCTGACGCATCATCCTTGTTTAAAAGAAAATGCGAATACAGTACCGCAATAGGGATAGTTGATGCCTTTCAAAATTTTCCAACGAGTTTCCGCTGCCCCCACCAATCCGCAACGAGTCACCCGACCGAAGCAGTTTGATGTGGCGGATCTCTATCAGGGCCCTTTGCAATCCGAGTTTGATCCGGCACCAGCTGCCATCGCTTTGGATGAGAAGCTGCGTCAGGCGTATTTCTGGATTGTGAACAGTGCGATCATCAGTCCGCACTACGACATTGAATATAACCTCACTCCACCACAGAGTTTCATTGTCGGTGACAGCAAAAGACGCCTGACACTGCCGTCAGCACAGAGCTATTCAAGTTACGTGTTACTCCCTCTGCTTACCTTCGCTACCCGGCGTAAGTGTTTGTTTGTCGGCGGTCCAGGGCGCGGTAAAACCGCCAGTGCCATTCTCATGGGCGTACTCGCCGGCTACCCGGTAAAAGAAGTACGCAGGGCCATGCAGCACGGCCATCCACAAATGACGATCGCGGATCTGCTGGGAAATCCTCTACCCGCGGATCTCGTCGGTGCCCAGCGTATGGAAGACATCCGTATCGCCTGGCGTAACTGGCTGGGCATGCGGGTCAAGATCATCGACGAATATAACCGCATCCCAACCCGCACTCAGAGCGCGCTGCTAACGGTCATGGGCGACAATTACGCCGAAGTGCTGAACCATGTTTTCGAATGCCCGGATTCCGCCTGGTATCTAACCGCAAATGACGATCAGGGTGGCGGCACCTATCAGGTAATTGAGGCACTGCGCGATCGTATTGATGTGATAGTACAGGCACTGGCGTTCAATCCACGCTTTCTTGGCGAACTACTGATGCGAATAGAAGAAGGATTGCGACCAGAAGAAGTGGTTCCGAAAGACATTGTGTTCACTGAAGCCGAAATTGATCAGATGAACGCGGATATTCTTAAGATCGAACTGCCGCCACCGCTGCGCCGCCGCCTGGAATTTTTCACCAGTCAGTTTGAATTGTCAGAAGCCGCCGGTGCTCAGTTCGAGTACATGACCAAAGACACTGCCCGATTAGCGGCCATCGATTGGGCACAACTGGTCGCAGCCGATAACGGGCGTGACCGTCTCAAAGACCTCGGCTGCCAGACCCTGAATGGCCTGTCGGTGCGTAATCTGATGACGCTTATTATTTACGCTAAGTCGCTGGCCTATTTCCGCGGCAACACCTCTGTCGAACTCGAAGATCTGCGTCAGATTCTGCCGTTCGTTTTGAACGACAAACTGACGCCCGACCTGGATGCACCGTTTTTCGCGTTACCTCAAAATGCCGCCTTCCGTTCAGACAGCATAAGCTGGCTACGCCATCTGTTTGATCTCTCCAATGCAGAATTTGAACGTCTGGGCCTGGATCACGATGATCCGGTGCAACAACTTGATCTTGAGTTTTCTGCTGGGTTAGATGGGCTCACTGAAAGTGAAGTCCGGACAAGAATAGGCAGAATCGAGCGACTGGTCGGAGAATGGTGTAAAGGCCGGAAGCTCTATGGCCATATCTACGATGACTTACTCAAACTGAAATATCTGCACCAGCGTTACACCAATTATCTGCATTGGCTGCAGTTACAACGATGAGTATTTCTACCGAATTTGCTGAACTGCTGCGTGCTGGCAGGCCGCAGTTTAATGCCCGGGTCGCCGAAGCCCACCACCGCTACCGCGGTTTTAATACCGATGAATTCACCCTGTTTCTGCAGGAGTGCGTCGATCCGATGATCGTCAATATAGACGCAGCAAACCGCGGTGCTTTTGCCAGCTCGGCGTTCGACATTGCGCTGGATCTCGTGGGCCGCGAACTGACAGGCGCTCACCCACGGGGGAAGTTACTTACAGCGTTATGGCAAGACACCCTACCAACCCTGACATCGGCTATGGCTGACCGCCCTTCGTTGTTGATCAGCGCCCTGTGCAATGCACTGCTCAATCTCGAAGCTCTGCCCGCTGCCCGTCCCAATCAATGGCTGGAACTACTCAGAAAATACGGCGGTAGCCTCACAGCTCCCGATGATCTGCTGCAACTAGGAGTGCTCGCGGCATGGCGCGCAGGTGCCGCACACTTCCGCTTGCCCGCATTACAAGCGGCAGCACGTCTTCCACATATCGGTTGCACACTGCTCGATTTAACGCCAGAGAGTGATATGCAGGAACAACTGCGCCTGGCTGAACAGAATCCCTGGCTGATAGCACGCTCAGACAAGGCTCTTGAGGTAGGTGCGTTCACCGGACTTGGAGGACAGTTTGCAGAGCCACCCGAAGTACGTGCAACCCACGATGGCTTCATCGTCAAAAGCAGCGACCGTTGTTTCCAGCTTATCGCTGATGGCTTTGGTGCTGTGCTGCTGCCAGCGACTCAGGCTGAATTTGACAGCGCCGGACATGCGGCAAGGGAAGGCAGACCACCCAAGCTAAGTGCCAATACTCTGATCTATGCGAATTCTTCCGTTGTCATTCCTCTGCCTGCCGATGGGTTACAACTGACCTGGAATGCATACACTGCGGCACTGACTTCGCCCTACAGTTTTTCCATCAGTATCGTGCCCTTATTATGACTGGATCTGCAGAGCCTCTTTCACTGCTGGAGCGTTGGCAGTCCGCCTGGCCCCAGGCTCTGGCTGTCTGGAGTCAATTCACGCGCTTGTCTGATCCGAATCTATGTCAGTCGTCCGTAACTGCAGCCAAAGAAGGACTTACCAGCAGTTTCGCTATGATCCGTTTGGCCGACCAGAGTGTGGTTGTCGATCTTGAAGGCATAGAAAGGCTGAAGCTGCAGGATTTTGCAGTCGAAGTTCTTGCCCACGAAATCGGCCACCATGTATTAGCTCCGGCCAACGCCAGTGATCACTATCGACTGCTGGCACGAATCCGCCAGGGCCTGCCAACACTTGAGCAACACGCGCCAATGGTGGCGAACCTCTATACCGACCTACTGATCAACGATCGCCTGCAACGACAAAGCGGGCTGCGTATGCACGCCATCTATCAACGTCTGGTCGACTATGACGATCCTATCCGGAAGTCAGGTGTATGGGCCCTCTACCTGCGGATTTACGAAATTTTATGGCAACTTGATCGCGGTGCGCTCGGCGTAATGGTTGAAGACAGCCTGTTCAATACTCATGCGTGGCTGGGAGCGCGTCTTGTGCGGGTGTACGCCAATGACTGGTTGACCGGTGGAGCGCGATTTGCCGCGTTACTGCTGCCCTATCTACATGCGGCAGAGCAGGAAAAAGAAGCGCAGGAAAAAGCTCTTCAACAACTCATGGATACTCAATCAGCAGGTCAGGACTGCGAACCCACAGGTCTGATTGATTTTGACGATGATGAAAAGGTGCCGCAGTTGCACCCGTCGGAAGATCCTCTGATCACAGACATTGAACCCGATGAAGAAGAAGCATCAGACACTCCACGGGATGAACAGATAATTCCCGGCCGGGGACAACGTCGGGAACCGTTCGAATATGGCGAAATTCTGCGTGCAGCAGGCCTGAAGCTCACCGACCATGAACTGGCTGTCCGCTACTACCGCGAAGCCGCTTTACCCTATCTGATCCCCTTTCCTAAGCGTGCTGCACCACAGACTCTGGAGCCACAGATGGAAGGACTCGAGGTATGGGAGATGGGTGACGCCCTGGACGAAATCGACTGGCTACAGAGCCTCAGCTATTCACCACAGCCAGTGCCAGGCATAACCACATTGAAACGCCGGTATGGCATGGTCGCGGGTGCAGAACCTGCGACACGTCCAGTGGATCTGGATATCTATGTCGACAGCTCAGGCTCTATGCCAAACCCGCAGCAACGTATTTCTTATATGGCTCTCGCGGGAGCCGTTATCTGCCTGTCGGCTCTACGCAGCGGAGCGCGCGTGCAAGCCACGTTATGGAGCAGCAAACACCAGTGTGTCTCCACACCTGGATTCGTTCGTGACGAAGACAGCATTCTGAGTATATTAACCGGCCATTTCGGAGGAGCTACGGCGTTTCCGATTCACAAACTGCGCGACACCTTTGCCCAGCGTGATCTACAGGATCGCGACTGTCATATCCTGCACATATCCGATGACGGTATCACCACCATGTTTGATCAGGATGAGCAGGGCAACAGCGGTTGGGATATCGCTGCAATGGCTCTGGAAAAGGGCCGTGCCGGCGGCACCATGGCTCTGAACCTGTATCGCGAATGGACAACACAGAACGCCACCTACGCAAACGACCTGCGCAAGGCACGGGATCAGCAAGGTTGGGAGGTTTATGCCGTGACAGATCTTGCTCAATTGCTCGAATTTGCCCGTGAATTCTCCCACCGGCACTATGGCCAGCGCTCAGGTACTCTCCCATCAGCCAAATTTAACGCGGAATAATCCCGGTGAACTCAATGACAAGGATTTCAGCGTGAATAACATTGGACCAGATCTGCAACACCTGTTGCGGCGGATATCTGCCACACCAGCGGATTTTCTGGATGATCCGAAAATGCATGGCCGTGGCGACCTAGCAGTTGCCGCGCTGGTGCACGATACACTCCGCCAGACCGGCCATCAGGCCACTGCTGAACAACTGCAACGATTCACTGGCAGTCATGCAGAAAAGGATCACAACCGACTGAGGTTGGTAGCATTGGCCATCTGGGTACTGAACGATGACTGGTTTAAGAGCACATTACATGATGCCGATGCACTGCTGTCCCTGCTCGACCTGGCGATGCAGCAACTGGCCGATGTCAGTACGGCGACTAAATACATTAATGACAGTGAACGCCGTGAAGAATTTGCGCGTTTCCTTCTGGCGCGCCTCGACTACCGCCCTGCGGGCGAAAGTATTACACAAGCGACAGATCGTCTCAGTGCCCTGAGCACGACTGAGCGCAATCGTCTGCTACAGGAAAGCCGTGAAGCAGAAGCCCGCGCGCGGGCTATCCGTGAAGCTCTCGCAAAGCAGGCGGCCGCAGAATCTGCCGACAAGTGGACACGGGAATGAATCCGTATTTAGACCCGGAACGCTATCCTACTCTGAGCGAAGACGGTGCCCGTATGCTCAAATTTCTTCGCGAACATCCACAGGCACCAATCTACCGCAACAGTAGTGGCAATAAGCTTACCTCCGAGGATCTGAACCTGCTGGCTGACTATGAGCGAAAACTGAATAACAGCAGAGTCGACTGGAATGACCGTCAACTTCCACATTGGCTGAATACATTTGTCGATAACGTGTATCGCGACGTCCCATTTTACCGGTCGCAGGGACAAGTGCCCCAATTTAGCGGCATAACTCCAGTGACCCGAGCGGATTTCAGTCGCGATATTACCGCCTTCGTGCCTGACAGCGTCCCACTCGATCGCATGATCAATTTCCAGACCACAGGCACCAGTGGCAATCCATTATTGTTACCATCACATCCCCGTATCGCTGCGACATATCTGTGTTTTCATCGCCGGGCACTGCGCCGGTTTGGCATCGAACTGAGCCACGGCCCTGATAACGTTGGGGTTGTGCTGGTCGGATATCAGCGTCGTTGCTTCACCTATATTTCGGTCACACCGCAACTGGGCGAATCCGGCCTGGCAAAAATCAACCTGCACACTGACGACTGGGGAAAGCCCAGTGACCGTGAAGCCTATCTCGATGCGCTGAATGCGGAGATTTACACGGGTGATCCGTTGTCTCTGAGCGCACTGAAAAATCTGCCGCTAAGCACCCGCCCCAAAGCACTCATATCTGTTGGCATGATGTTATCGGATGGACTGAGAACAGAACTTGAATCCCACTTTAACGCTCCCGTGCTCGACATTTATTCGTTAAATGAATCAGGGCCTGTAGCGGTTTTCGATCAAGCTCTTGGCGGACACCTGCTATTACAGCCCGAACTCTATGTAGAAATTCTGGATACCGAAGGTAAGCCCGTCTCCCCGGGTCAACGCGGCGAAATTACACTAACCGGTGGATTTAACTTCTGCCTGCCACTTCTGCGTTATCGTACCGGCGATTTCGCCTCACTCGCCTATTCACCAGAAGGCCCTTTGCTTAAAGGTCTGAGCGGGCGTAGTCCGGTACGCTTCCGTACGCAAGGCGGTGATTGGGTCAACAATATCGACATCACTCACGCATTAAAATCACTGCCATTGGCTCAGTTCGGTTTGCATCAGAACGCGGACGGCTCACTCTGCTTATCACTCGCACCGGTGTCTATGCATTATGCGCCTGCCTGCCTCAGCGCATTAGCATCTGTTTTCGGCAATCAGCTCATAAACGTAAAGTCCATTGAGAAAGAAGATAAAATCATGCAGTACACAAGCAATCTGAAAGGAGGGACACTGCAATGAGCGCGCTGGAAATCGCCTCTAATCTGATCACTACCATGTCTATTCTGCTGGCTGGGCGCAACAGCGTACACACCTGGTGGACCGGCATTATTGGTTGTGTCTTGTTCGGGTTACTGTTCTTTCAGGCTCAGCTTTATGCCGATGTAACGCTGCAGATATTTTTTGTTGTCACCAGTGCTTATGGCTGGATGCATTGGCGACGCGGAAATAATGGTCAGGCAAAGCCGATCACCCGTGCAGGTCTGCGCCATGTTGCACTAATTGCACCGCTCGGTCTGCTTGTCGCCTCGCTATACGCGCTGATGCTCCACCGTTTCACCGACGCCTACGCACCACTTCTGGATTCACTGGTCCTGACATTCAGCGTTATTGCGCAATGGTTACTGATGCAGCGCCGCCTCGAAGCATGGTGGTTCTGGCTTCTTGTCAACACCATTGCAGTGCCCCTTTTCGCTAGCCGCGAGCTGTATCTCACGTCTTTCCTGTACGCTTGCTATTGGGTGAATGCCATCGTCGCATTCTTCTACTGGCGTTCACAGCTCACAAAAGACATAGACGCAACAGCATCAGCCAATGTCCCAGCTTAACCAGCAACGCTTTATCAACGGTCTGGTGGTCGGAAAATTCAGTCCTTTGCATTTAGGTCACGAATTTCTGATCACTCAGGCTCAGGCAGAATGTGAAAATCTTTATCTGATTTCGTACAGTGAACCCGAGCTGCCGGGATGCAATCGCTCCCGTCGCGAATCCTGGCTGCGCCAACGCTTCCCGAAACTGCCAATATTGGTTCTGGATCAAAGCGAATTAAAACGCGCTGCTACGAACCAGGGCATAGACAACCCGCCGGATATCCCTGACAACGATGCCCCTGACAACGACCACCGCTACTTCTGTGGCTGGCTATGTCAGCACCTGTTTAATACTCACATAGACGCAGTATTCACCAGTGAAGATTACGGAGATGGATTTGCAGCCGAACTCACGAAGTACTTTCGCCAAACAGACCCTCAAGCTCCAGAAACGGTACACCGAAGTGTCGATCGCTATCGACAGAAGATTCCCGTATCCGGAACACAGCTACGCGCTGGCCCGCACAGTTTGAGGCACTTTATGGCACCTGAAGTCTACGCCGATTTTGTAGAACGAATTCTTCTGCTTGGTGGCGAGTCCACGGGTAAGACGACGTTGGCAGAAGCACTGGCTTCGGAGTTAGAGACACAATGGGCACCAGAATATGGTCGGGAGCGCTGGGATGAGCGCAACGGCAAACTTATATTCGAAGATATGCTCCATATCGGACAAACTCAGGTCGCTCGTGAACAGGCTCTCGCACAAAAATCCAATAAATGGCTCGTATGCGATACCAGCCCACTCACCACAGCTCTCTATTCCCAGGTTTTGTTTGACCACGTAGATCCAGCGTTAGAAGTGCTAGCCACCCGACACTATGACCACGTATTTCTGTGTGCCGCAGATTTTGACTTTGTTCAGGATGGTACGCGGCAAGATCCGGCGTTCCGCCAACGTCAACAGGAGTGGTACGAGAAAGAGCTTAACCGGCGTGACATTGCTTACAAGGTTGTGAAAGGTAATGTTTCAGATCGTGTAGAGTATATATCTAACCAATTAGGGTTTAAGGCACCTCTGAATAATTCTGCACAGCTTCGCGTGAGTGCTGCAGAGTGCTTTTGACAAGGCGTCGGTTGCAGTGAATGGCGAGTCCTTTATAAAATCGACAACACCGTCAAAACGCTCTGCAGCCCACGCCCTTAGGGGCTTGCTGAAAAAAATCCAGCTCGGTGTTGTCACGTTTTGACGTAACCCATGATGCCTTCAATATAGTGCCTTCAACATAGCGTCTTGATCTGAACTTTTTCAGTAAGCCGAAGCGGGCACTGAATTATTCAGAGGTGCCTTAACAAATAGCATCGATTTTTACAGAAATTACGATTTCCGAAGTTATATATTCCAATTACGACCTAAAATAAAGTCGATGAAAGCGCGCAAGATCATACACCAACGCCATCAACTTTTTAGGGGTGAAACTAGTGTAATGGTCAACTGTTTCCGGCCCCACTCAGGACCAAAGCTGCCAATGTGGCAAGCCTGCAGCACGGTTTATCCGTAAGCCGGGCATCTACGGAAGTTGCTACTAGAATTATCAGTTTTACTACCTACCCAACGGACAGCTGGTATGAGCGTCCAACGAAAACTGATCATTGTTTCTGCCCTTCCGGCCCAGCTGACGCTGTTTGTGATCATCACGAAAGCGGTCATCGACATGTTTGCCCAACGCGATAACCTGGTCGACAGCCTCAGCTGCCAGATCGTCGCTATGCCAGCGGTACCGGATGAATACGCTTTGCGCACGCTCATCAGCCGCGAATTTGAGACATTTTTTTATGAAAAAGCCGAAATCGCGATTCCGGTTCTGGTTTTCGTTGCACTGACCAGCGTTAAACGCATTACCGCCGGTCTGAATAATCTGGCTGAAGGTGTTACCCGCATCGCCGATCCCGCTACCCCGCTCTCCTATCGCCTGCAGGCACGGGATATAAACGAACTCAGCGCGCTGGGAAATGGCCTGAACCATTTTATCGATCGCATTGAAGCCACGTAGCGGGCGTAGTCGAGCTGGCGAGACAACAGCGAAGGTACGACGCTGGTCCGAAGGACATCAGTCAATCCCGCCATCTCCACCATACAAATAGAGAAGCCTCAACCGCAGTTTGGTTGGGGCTTTTTTATTTCTCAGAGTACGCACAGCAACAGGCTAAAAACGCATATCTGACGTCGTTGTCTACACTTAAGGCATCTTCACTCAGAATGGATGCCACCCCTCATGACCGTGCAACGTAAGCTGGTAATTGCTGCAGCTCTGCCTGCCATACTCACCATCATTCTGGTGATGGGCAAAGCCATTGCCGATATGCAGGTTCAACGCGACTACCTTATCGATCAGGTCAGCCGTTATCTGGCCAACAAGGATACAGTCCCTTCAGAGCAGGAACTGCAACGTTTTATGGCCAGCCAGTGGCAGGAAATTTTCAGCCAACAAGCCAGCGTCGCTATTCCCGTTCTGACCGCAGTGTCCATTGTGCTGATTATCTTATCGCTGCTCACCGTGCGCCGGATCACCAATGGTTTTACCCATCTGACTTCATCGGTCGAGACTCTGTCACGGCCAGAAACCCCGTTAACCTATCGCGTGCCGTTGCAAAATATGAATGAACTGCAACCTCTGGCTGAACGCCTTAACCGATTTATGCAGCGCGTTGATGATATGGTCGGAGGTATGGCCGACGCATCGGCAGCACTGAACCAAAGTTCATCAGTACTGAATAATAACTCCGCTGAAAATACCCGCCATGCGCAAAGTATGTCGCGTATTATGGACGGTGTATCCAGTGCCATGAGCGAATTAATTTCTGCATCAGCCGAAATTACCCGTAATGTTCATCAGGCCCACTCTCAGGTATCTGAGGTCAACAGTACCGGCCGCGCACTCAGCAACGATATTAAGGCACTGAATAATCAGTTTGGAGAACTGGGTAATATTATTAACAGCAGCTCTTCCGATGTCGCCGAGCTGAGCAATCAGGTCGATGGTATCTACGGCATCCTGCAAACAATCCGCGGCATTGCCGAGCAAACCAATCTGCTGGCACTGAATGCAGCCATTGAAGCGGCACGTGCCGGTGAACAAGGCCGGGGCTTTGCGGTCGTGGCCGACGAGGTACGTAATCTGGCCAGCAAAACCCAGAGCAGCACCGGTGAAATTCAGGGTCTGATTGAAAACCTGAAACAAAGTGCCAATCGCTCCATTGATGCCATGACCAACAGCACCGAGGCCAGCGCTTCGATGGCGGCTTCTTTTGCTAAAGCCAACGATCAGATTCTGGGATTATTCGGCAGCCTGAACACCGTTAACGACCTTAACTCTGAAATTGCTGCCGCCAGTGAAGAGCAAAGCACCGTTATCAGTGGTATTAACCAACACCTGCAGGAAGCCAAAGAAATTGCGGTCTATACCCGCGAGGCCGCCCAATCTACCGGCAGCAAATCGTCTGAACTGGCCGGTATTGCCAACAAATTAAAAACCATGATTCAGGGCTTTCGCCTGAGCTGAATATCAGGCCACTGCAATACGCAGGTGATGCGCATTGCAGTGGTGCTAATTTTTCTCGCAATCAGGCTACATAGCGGTACCATCCCTCAGGATCTCCCCCTGGATCACCCACAGGATCACCGGCCTTAACAACCTTTCCGCTGAACCTGAATATCTATCTTTATTCACCTTCTGCCTGCACCATAAAAACCTTGACCAGAGCTGTATGAAATCCGGACAATTTCGCTCAGGGACAGAATTATTTTTATGTAATACCATCATGCATCACTATCAGAACGACAGCATGAACGATAAAACATCAGGAAAGGTATTATGCGGGTTAATGATCATTCACTGCTTGCAGAGTTACTGCAGCAGCATCACTTAAATCATAACTGTCCGGATTCAGCGCAGGCAGTGTGGCAAACCTATGGAACAACAGCAGCGGTACTGATTACCGATATGAGCCGTTTTTCGGCCATTACCAAGGAAAAGGGCATTGTCTATTACCTGGCATTAATTCAGCGTATGCAGGGCATCGTTGAAGCCGTCACCCAAAAATTTAACGGTACCCTGATCAAATACGTGGCCGACGATGCTTTTGTATTATTTGCCGACAGTGCTTCTGCCCTGAATGCATTACGCGAAATACGTGAGCTATTACATCAGGATAACCAGCAATTCCCCCATCATCACAATATCGAAATTGCAGCAGGTATCGCCTTTGGTGAATTACTTAATTTTCACGACCGTGAAATCTTCGGCGATCCGGTTAATGAAGCCAGTAAACTGGGTGAAGATACCGCAGCCGCCTGGGAAATCCTGCTGACGGAATCTGCCTATCTGAATCTGCCGGCCAAGATGCGCGAATATGACAAAGTCTGTGACCATAACTTCGGTGATCTGAGTATCCGCACCTATTATCTGAAGTGAAGTTCCGGAACAGGGTAAAAGCGGCTCTGGCGGCTTTGAATCTTTCGGCATAAAGCTGCCTGTTCAGCGGTGCCGGCGAACAGACCCGCCAATGCTCAACAGGCAAAGGCCACTTCTCAAATCCGGCAAAGCTATTTATGCTTGCAGCAACCATTTACAGGGAAAGGAAAACAACCATGCAGAAGCGGTCTTTATGCTGTATCCACCCGGTTGCACTGGTGTTACTGCTTCTGCCTATGGCGATGCTTCAGGCAAATGAAGACAACAGTGGTTATGCGGGTTTGCAAAGTCATGAACCTATTTACATCGGCTACACCTGGGATGAAGATGATGTCGGTTTTATGGACTTCAAACTCTCGCTGAAATATCCCATCTGGCACGATGCCAAACCCAAAGCCGCTGCCTTTGGTTTTCTGCCACACCCCTACTTTGATTTCAGTGGTCGTTTCGGTCAGTACATCGGCACGCGGGAATCATCACCGGTGATTTCCAAACGCTTTAATCCGGAACTGATCGGCCGCTACTGGCTGCTACCGGAAGCCGGAAGCAATCTGCCCGCCAGCAGTTTTGATCTGATGTACGGCCACGAATCCAATGGTCAGAACGTCGGTGATTACAACAGCTATCTGGCAATGGAGCTGGAACTGGCGTTACAAGGGGAAGATTTAAAATACGCTGATGATTACATCAGCCGCGGCTGGGATTATGTCGGTGCCCTGTGGAGCCAGAACTGGGTCTCAGACAGTGGCCATCGGGTGACGACATTTCTGAAACTGCATTATTTTCTGGATGATGGTTTACTGCAGGGACCAGCAGAAGAATACAACAGCTGGGAAAATGACCGTGAAGGAAAAAACCGGCGAAAAGTCGATGGCATCAGTCTGTCGTATAAGCGCGATATAAGTTTGGGCAATGCTCTGCTCAGAGGCGAAAAAATATTCCTGCAGTATGTTACCGGAACAGAAAATACATTCCGTTTTAACACAGTACGTGCCGAGTTTTCATTTGTTATGGGCAACCTGCCGCTGATGTTCTGGGTCAGTCATGGCTATAACAGTGACCTGGCGGATTACTACCGCGAGTTAAGCTCCGGTGGTATCGCTATTGAATTTCTCAGTATGTAGCTGGCATAAAAAGAACAGATATAAAAAAATCTGCCGGAGCAGCTTTTTTTATGCAGCAATAAAAGCCAATCAGTTTTTTGCACGGTCTTTGAACTCACCGGTACGGGTGTCGATTTCTACGGCATCCTGCAAACAATCCGCGGCATTGCAGAACAAACCAATTTACTGGCGCTTAATGCGGTCATTGAAGTGGCACGTGCCGGTGAACGAGGCCGTGGTTTTACTGTGGTTGCTGATGAAGTACGTAATCTGGCCAGCAAAACCCAGAGCAGTACCGGAGAAATTCAGGGGCTGATTGAAAACCTGAAACAAAATGCCAATCGCTCTATTGATGCCATGACTAACAGCACCGATACCAGCGCTTCGATGGCGGCTTCTTTTGCTAAAGCCAACGATCAGATTCTGGGGTTATTCAGCAGTCTGAACAGCGTCAACGATCTGAACTCAGACATTGCAGCCGCCAGCGAAGAGCGGAGTACGGTCATCAGCGGCTTTCGCCTGAACTGACCGGCATAAAAGGTAATGCGCGCAGGGTTATAGCCTGCGCACATCCACCGATACACTGAGCGTCGGATTTTCCCCACCGCCAAAAATAACGCCGCATAAGGGCGTCACATCAAAATAATCCCGCCCCCAGGCGGTAATAATGTGCTGTTCACCGGCCATACAATTATTGGTCGGATCAAATTCGAACCATCCTTCTCCCGGAGCAAATACGGAAATCCAGGCATGGCTGGCATCGGCACCAAGCATTTTTTCCTGTCCGGGGGGCGGCAACGTTTCGAGGTAACCGGATACGTATTTGGCGGCAAATCCGAGTGCACGCAAACACCCAATCTGCAAATGGGCAAAGTCCTGGCATACGCCCTGTTTGTTCTGCATTACCTCATCAATAGGCGTTGCGATGGTTGTCGCCTGCGGGCTGTAAGTAAATTCGCTGTAGATTTTCTGCGTTAACGCCATAACCGCCGACAGTAATGACTTTTCCGGCTGAAAAATACCAGCCGCATAGTCACGCAACGCATCATTGGCACGAATCATTGGCGAATCCAGCATAAACTCACGCGCCATTAAAACGGCTTCATCCTGATTATTCTGCATCTGCTGCAGCGCCGCGCCGCAGGTTATGCCCAGATCCAGATTCATTACCGTATCCTGAACATTGGTTTGCACATCGGTGGTGGCAATAATACGCAGGATTTTATGCGGCTGTTGAATCTCAAAATGCTGCGCCCAGTTGCCGTAATAGTCTTCACGGCGCACGCTGAACGAAGCCGCTGGCTGAACGTCCAGCTGAGTATTAATACATTGCTGCCGCCGTGTATTGCGTGGCATTAAATGCGCCAGGTTATAACAATGAGAAACCCGGCTTTGATACTGATACTCGGTAATATGACACACGCGGTAACGCATCAGAGACTCTCCCGGTTGCTGTGCACCAGCTGCTGGGAAGCTTCACGGTGATCAAAATATTTATCGGTAATCTGCTCGCTGATCTCAGCCAGTAACTCCCGGCAGCGGCTCATTGTTTCCAGTAAATGCGGACGAAGACCGGCATCGGTCTGAACCAGATTTTTCAGCGATGCCAATTTTATCAGCACTTCGGTTTCGAGCAGAGTTCGCTCTTCCCGGCTGAGTTCGTGCAAGCCGACGGCCGCTTTCGGTAAAGCACGTAAATGCTCCCCCAATTGCCCCAGCTGATAAATTAATGAGCGCGGATTACTACTGTCCAGCAATACCAGATCAAGACTGGTATCAAGTACCATCCGGCCACGATAACGGCGACGGTAACTGATCAGACTTTCCAGCGATAATAATAACGCCTCCGCCAGTTTATTCTGATCCTGCGATGAAAATTCCGGAACCAGTAAATAATTCACCGCCAGACTGATCTGTTGTGCGCGTTCCAGTCGCCGCCCCATTTCCATAAAACGCCAGCCAAATCCACGGCTCATACTTTCCTGCGTCAGCCCGGCAAAGGCCATTAATGCAGTGACCAAAGGATCAAGCGCTTCTTCCGGTGCCGAGCCCAGACTGGCGTTCAAATTACCGGGCAATACCTGCAATGCATCGCGGATATCGTTAATCACGCGGAATGTGTCGGACGACAATAGTTCTTTGGTTTCGTCGGCGCAATACAGCATCGCATTCAGGCTGGTAGCAATGCTGTTGGTCAGGCTGCCGTCAGACACCAGCTGCTGAAGACGCTGTTCCGCGGCAACGAAGCGATTATCGCTGGCTTCGTCGGCAGGCGCGGCAAGCGGTATAGCAGCCACCGCCAGCAAGGCCTGTAGTAAGGGTTGCTTAACCGCGTCACTGATAGGCTCTTCGCCATTCAGCAGCATAAAGGTTGTGCGTAACATGCGCAGGGTGGTTTCTGCACGCTCGGCATAACGTCCCATCCAGAACAGATTTTCCACCACCCGGCTGGGCAGGCTGATCAGATCGGCTTCACGCACCACCACGCTGTCATCCTGCGCACTGTCTGCCAGAACACGTTCAGGTTCGGAAGCCACAACCCAGGTATCTTTACTGCGGGCACCGGCCTGATTGGCAATAACAAAACTGTTTTCACTGTTGCCAACCCGGGTCAGACCACCAGGCATCAGGGTGTAGGAAGAATCGCTGGCGACGGCAAAAGAACGCAGAATGGCCGGACGCGGAACCAGTGCATTGCCATTTTCAAACGTGGGAATATGTCCTGCAACGACCATAGGCTGAGCAACATATTGCAGCGGCTCGGCTTTAATTTTTGCCAGTAATTGTTGTTGCTCATCCGCGCTTAAACCGGCGACCTGAACACTGCGACTATCGAGGTTGCGGTAGACGGGTTTAATGACCAGGTCGGAGAAATTTTTCTGCACAAAATCGAGATCATTTTGATCACCGCACCAATAGGTTGGCACCGATGGTAAACGCAATTCCCGCCCCAGAAGGGCTTTGGCTATCTCCGGCAAATAACGTAAAAACACCGGATTTTCCAGCACCCCGGAACCTAACGGATTAGCCACCACCAGATTGCCAGCCCGCACAACTTCGAGTAAACCGGCCACTCCCAGACGCGAGTCAGAGCGTAATTCCACCGGATCACAGAACCAGTCATCCACCCGGCGTAATAAAACATCCACCCGGCTGAGACCATCAAGGGATTTCATCCACAGAAATCCGTTACGCACCACCAGATCGTCACTTTGCACCAACGGAAAACCGAGGTAGTTCGCCATATACGCATGCTCGAAATACGTTTCGTTGTGCGCGCCCGGCGTTAATACCGCGACTCTGGGTTGATGAATATTAGGAGACAGGCTGATCAGCTTCGCCCGCAGGCGCTGAAAAAAAGCCGCCAGCCGATGCACATGGCTGTCGCGAAACAAGCTGGGAAATACCCGCGACATAACGGTGCGATTTTCCAGCGCATAACCGGCTCCGCTGGGTGACTGAGTACGGTCACCCAGCACCCACATACGGCCGTCAGCACCGCGCATTAAATCCACGGCATGAATAATCAGGTCATGATCGCCGGGTAACTGAATACCATGGCAGGCACGCAGAAATCCGCGATGGCAAAATAAAGCCTCTGGCGGAATCACGCCTGTTTTAATTAAACGACGCTGACCATAAATATCGCGCAACAACAGATTGAATAATTCCGCCCGCTCCAGCAGACCGGCTTCAACATCGGCCCAGTCATCGCTGCTGATAATATTCGGGACAAGATCAAGTCCCCAGGTATGCGCAGGCGAGCTGGTATCACCGTATATGTTATAGGTTGCCCCATCATCCCGCAGGATACGCAGTGCTTTTTGCTGACGCTCGGCAAAGGCTTCCGCGCCCAATTCATCCAGACTGCCCAGCAGGTAATGCCAGTGCGGTTTGATCTGACCTTCGGCATCGAAAGCATCATCCACCAACCCACTGACGGGCTGGTAGATCATCGCAGGGTTGTTGTTGGCTGGAGAAACACTCATAAAACCGCAATATCCATTGTTGTGTACCTGCCGCTCAGGTTGAACCTGATGTTCATCTTAACCCATCCGGCGCAGATCAAGGGTATTCGGATAATCGGCCGGCGCTTCTTCCGGCGGCGGACTCATGGGTTTCGGATCATGGTGCGGGAAGAACTGACGTAAAGCATCAATATCCGGTCGGGGTGAATACACACCCTGAGTATGGCCCAGCTCGCTGAACCGATTCACCCGGCGAGACTCCGCCTCAAAAGCATTGACCGGAAAGCTGTCATAGCTGCGGCCACCGGGATGGCTGACATGATAAGTACAACCGCCAATCGAGCGGCCATTCCAGGTATCAATCAGATCAAATACCAGCGGCGCATGAATATCGACCGTTGGATGCAACGCCGAAGGCGGAGCCCAGGCTTTGTAGCGCACGCCAGCCACAGATTCACCTTTGCGCCCGGTTTCACTCAGCGGAACGCGGCGGCCGTTACAGGCCAGCACATAGCGCTCAGCCGTCATACCCGTCACTTTAACCTGCAGGCGCTCAACCGATGAATCCACATAACGGGCAGTACCAAAGCTACTGACCTCTTCGCCCAATACGTTCCAGGGTTCAATCGCCCAGCGCAATTCAATGCTGATGTCGTCCAACTGTACCCGGCCATAATGTGGAAAGCGGAATTCTTCAAATGGACGCAGCCATTCAGCGCGGAAATCAATACCATGCGCCTGCAGGTCTGCCGCCACATCGCAGACATCGCGCCAGACAAAATGCGGCAGCATAAATTTATCGTGTAATTGTGTGCCCCAGCGTACCAAAGGTTTTTTATAAGGCTGGCGCCAGAAACGAGCGACCAGCGCCCGGATTAATAATGCCTGCACCAGCGCCATACGCGAATGCGGTGGCATTTCAAAGCCACGGAATTCGAGCAAGCCTAAACGACCACTGCTGCTGCCGGGGGCAAATAATTTATCGATACAGAATTCAGCACGATGGGTATTGCCGGTTACGTCGATCAATAAATTACGCAATATACGATCAACCAACCAGGGTTGTGGCACTTCTCCATCGGGTATCTGCTGGAAAGCGATTTCCAGCTCATACAGTGATTCATCACGTGCTTCATCCACCCGCGGCGCCTGACTGGTCGGGCCAACAAAAGCACCGGAGAATAAATAAGACAACGATGGATGATGCTGCCAGAACGTAACAAAGCTGCGCAGCAAATCCGGCCGGCGCAATAACGGACTGTCCGCCGCCGAGTGACTTCCCAGCGTAATATGATTACCGCCACCAGTACCGGTATGACGGCCATCCAGCATAAATTTCTCGGCACCCAAACGTGACTCACGGGCAGCCTGATAAAGCTCGGTCATATTACTGACCAGATCACGCCAGCGGCTGGCCGGGTGAATATTCACTTCAATCACACCCGGATCGGGTGTTACCAACAATTTCTGCAGCCGAGGATCACGCGGAGGCTCATAGCCTTCGATCATTAACGGTAATTTTAATTGCGCCGCACAGGCCTCCAGCTGCGCCAATAACTGAACGTAATGCTCCAGATAACTTAACGGCGGCATAAACACATGTAATTTTCCGTCCCGCGCTTCGATCGCCAGGGCCGTACGCACAACGTCTTCAGCATCATTCGCAGTCGCGTCTTCTGTTGTTTCCTCTGCCTCTTTTTTAACACCTTGTGGCGCTTGTTTTTGCACGTCGGCGGACTGCACAGCCGATAACGGAGCAAACGCCACCTGAGCCAGCTGCTCATGAGGAGGCAACGGCGGGTGCTCACGGAAAGGGTCCGCTTCAATTGATGGCGGTAACTCTTTCACCCAAGGCAGACTGTCCAGCGGTAAACGCAGACCGATGGGGGAATCGCCGGGAATTAATACCAGACGGCCACGACGGAACTCCCACAAACTGGATTGCCAGCAATTGCTGCTCATTTTCCAGCTTAACGGCAAAATAAATCCGGTTGGCGTATCCAACCCCTGATCCAGTACACGCGCCAGACGCCGGCGCGTCAGACTGTCTTTACTGCCGGCAATCTGTGCATCCAGGTTGGCCGGTAAATTTTGCTCCTGTAATAAATAATGCAGGCCATCTTCATAGGCCGGCTGTACATAACCGGCATCCAACCCCAGACGGGTACAGAGCAGGCGGGAAAATGCCTCAGCCTGAGCAAGCTCGTGTCCATAATCCTGATCCACCCGAGCCAACAGACCCGGATTACGCCATAACGGTTCGCCATCGGTACGCCAGAACAATCCCAGCGCCCAGCGCGGAACTTCTTCACCCGGATACCATTTTCCCTGACCGTAATGCAGCAAACCGCGTGGCGCAAAATGATTACGTAAACGCAGCAATAAACTCTTTGCCAGAGCCAATTTTTCTTTGCCCAGCGCAGCGGTATTCCATTGCGCCGATTCCATATCATCAACCGATACAAACGTCGGCTCGCCCCCCATGGTCAGACGCACATCGTCGTGTTCCAGCATGGCATCAACCGCATCTCCAAGGGCTATAACATCCGCCCATTGATCATCGCTGTACGGCTTGGTGACTCTGGGATCTTCCAGAATCCGTTCGACAGTATTGCTGAAATCAAAGCTGACTTTGCATTTATCCGTTGCCCCCTGAATCGGCGCGGCTGATACCGGATCGGGTGTGCATGCCAGAGGAATATGCCCTTCCCCGGCAAACAATCCGGAGGTTGGATCAAGACCCACCCAACCAGCACCGGGAATAAATACCTCACACCAGGCGTGCAGATCGGTAAAATCTTTTTCCGGCCCGGAAGGGCCATCCAGCGCTTTTTCATCGGCGGTTAACTGCACCAGATAACCGGAAGCAAAACGCGCAGCCAGACCACTGTGCCGCAGTAATTGCACCAATAACCAGGCGCTGTCACGGCAGGAACCTTTGGCCAACTTCAGTGTTTCTTCCGGTGTCTGCACGCCGGGTTCCAGCCGGACGCAATATTCAACCAATGCCTGTACCTGCTGATTCACCGCCACCAGAAAATCAATCGTGCGTTGTTTTTGTCGCGGGACCTTAGCCAATTGCTTAGCAAATCGCCGGCCTTCTGTACTGGTTTTAAGATAAGGCGTTAATTCTTTTTTCAGTTGTTTATCGTATTTGAATGGAAAGTTCTCAGCATACTCTTCCAGAAAAAAATCAAAGGGATTAATAACCGTCATATCGGCAATAACTTCCACCTCAACCGATAATTCACGGGTTTTCTCCGGAAATACGATACGTGCCAGAAAATTACCGTAGGCATCCTGCTGCCAGTTAATAAAGTGCTCTGCCGGAGTCACTTTCAGACTGTAGCTGTGAATAGGAGTACGGCTGTGAGGTGCCGGACGAAGACGGATCACATGAGGCGAAAGATTAACCGCGCGATCAAAGTGGTAATACGTATTGTGCTGTAGTGCAACCCGGATGGTCATAGTGTCTCCGACACAAATTTACTGAGGCCTGTTTGTACAATCTGGCTGGCAACGATTACTGATCGGATAAAAACCAGGTTTTTCCAATCAGAGTATGCGCTTCGGCCATGGTCAGTTGCAGGGTATTAAGCATATCGCGGAAGACTTCGCCTAATTCTTCCGGTTCAGCACAAGCAGGAATTTCTTCCTGTAGCTGGCGTAAAAAAGTAACCACCGCTTTGGATTTTGGCAGACCGCTGGCAACATCAGTCATTTGCGTGACGCAATACAGCAGCGAACGGGGAAAATCCTCATCAGCCAACAAATAGCGCACCACCAGATCGCCCTTCACCGACGATCGTGTTGTCCGTCGGTATGGCTGATCGGCATTTAATGAACGCAATACATTGCCCCAGATAATCTGCCGGCTGTTGACCGCGAAGTCATCGTCCTCAACCTGCAGAATCGCCGCGACGCCGGCATCCAGATTGCGTGTGGTCATATCCGCACGCTCCAGATTCTGACCCAGCTGCACCATATCCCAGGCTTCGTCACGTGGCATATTGACATACCAGAGACCGACCACCTGCTGACAGGCTTTAATGATATTATCGAGAAACTCATGGCGATTACTGCGGTTAATTCCCTGAGTCAGGTTTTCCTGAACATAGAGTGTTAACTCATTCACCATTTCCCAGGTTTCCGGTGGAATCACATCGCGGGTGGTACGGATATTTTCCCGTACTGCCTGCAATGAACTGATAACGGAGGAATAATTGCTTTCGTCGCCCAGTAGAAACTTCACCACATTACGTTCATCACGCACGGAGTAACGTTCGTTAAAATCCTGCTCCAGACTGTTAATCACAATCAGGTTATACCAGCCCAGATTAACCTGGCGTGGCAAGTCGAATAACAATTTGTCATAAATACTGAGCAGGCGCGCCGTACTCTCCACGCGTTCCAGATAACGCGCCGCCCAATAAATCCGTTCTGCAACTTTTGATAACATTATTCACCTGCCTTACTTGTCTTATCACTGCTGCCTTGCGACTGGCTCTGGCTTTGCTTCTGCGTTACGTTATCGACAATCCAGGTATCCTTGCTGCCGCCGCCCTGCGAAGAGTTAACCACCAGCGAGCCTTTTTTCATGGCAACACGGGTCAGGCCGCCGGTCGTTACATAAGTATCCCGGCCTTGCAGAATAAACGGACGTAAATCCAGGTGACGTGGTTCAAGTTTGTTTTTACTGATCAGCGCCGGTGCCGTAGAAAGTGCCAGCGTTGGCTGAGCAATATAATTACGCGGGTTAGCTTTAATTAATTCGGCAAAGGTTTCACGTTCTTTTTTGGTCGAGTGCGGACCAATCAGCATACCGTAGCCACCGGATTCGTTGGCCGGTTTCACCACCAGTTTATCGAGGTTGGCCAATACATATTCACGTTGTTTATCGTCGTAACACAAAAAGGTTTCAACGTTCGGAATCAGGGGCTCTTCACCCAGATAATATTTAATAATCTGGGGGACAAAGGCGTACACCACTTTATCATCGGCAACACCGGCACCCGGAGCATTCGCCAGAGCCACATTACCCGCACGCCAGGCACGCATTAAGCCCGCCACACCTAATACAGATTCCGAGTCAAAAACTTCCGGATCAAGAAACAGATCGTCGATACGGCGATAAATCACATCAACCCGTTCCAGACCAGCAATGGTTTTCATATACACGCAGTCGTCATCACCAACGACAAGATCACTGCCTTCGATTAATTCTGCCCCCATACGCTGGGCAAGGAAGGCATGTTCAAAATACGCCGAGTTATAAATACCCGGTGTCATTACCACAATCACCGGTTTACTCACACGACGCGGCGACAGCGAACTCAGGGTTTCGAATAAATGTTCCGGATAATCACCCACAGGAGCGATATTCACCTTCTCGAATACTTCCGGAATAACCCGTTTCATAATCGAGCGGTTTTCCAGCATATAAGACACACCGGACGGTACGCGCAGGTTATCTTCCAGTACATAAAACTGGCCGTCTTTATCGCGCACCAGATCCGTGCCGCAGACATGAGCCCAGACGCCAAAACGCGGTCTGACGCCTTCGCATTCTTTACGGTAATTTTTGGATTGCTTGAGGACAAACTCCGGGATGATGCCGTCGCGGATAATTTTCTGATCGTGATACAGATCGTCAATAAACATATTCAGCGCCGTCAGCCGCTGCTTCAGGCCCGCTGCTGTTTTATCCCACTGACTGCGGGAAATAACCCGCGGTACAATATCAAAAGGCCAGGCACGGTCGATATTGCCACCTTCGGTGTATACCGTGAACGACACCCCCATTTCTTTGATGGTGGCATCGGCAGCAATTTTGCGCGAAATAATGTCGTCTTCCGACAGCGAACTCAGATAGTTAACAAGACGTTTGGCGGGCTGGCGGGGGTTGCCGGCACTGCTGAACAGTTCGTCATAAAACTCACCCTCTGGGGTGTATTCCTTCCACTCGATCGACATATCACTCCTTGCCGTCTGCTGTCAGACGCAATGTTTCTGTTCCGCCAGTCCCATCTCGTCCTGCCGCATCGTTCTGCTGCAGTGTCCTGTTGTTGCGTACTGTTGTAGCTCCCAGTAGTCGCGCCCTGTTGTAGCGCAGCTGGATTTCAACGGCGTTACCGAACGCACCAAAAAGGCTCACAGCGAACAAAGTTGCCATTGAGTCGGGACGGTTAGTCAGACCTCTTTCAAGATCAGTGCCAGTATTTGAGTGTGCTGCCTGACCGCTGAAGACAAAACATCTGTCGATACTTCTGCAACTAAAAGCTGAGTTTTTGCAGGCTTAAGAAAAGCCGAACATGGCTTCGAAAAGACGATGTAGCCAAAAGATGAATCAAAAGAAGAGGCTGAAAGAGATATGACAGGTATAAAAAAAGCTGCCGAAGCAGCTTTTTTATGTGGCGGGAAAAAGCAGATCAGCTTTTTGCGCGGCCTTTGAACTCACCGGTACGGGTGTCGATTTCTACCGCATCACCGATTTCAACAAATGCAGCAACCTGCAGTTCGTAACCGTTTTCCAGAGTGGCCATTTTCATCACTTTACCAGAGGTATCACCACGAACCGCAGGCTCGGTGTAAGACACGGTACGGACGATGGTGGTTGGCAGTTCGATGCTGATCGCTTTGCCTTCATAGAAAACCGCTTCACACACGTCGGTCATGCCGTCGGTCATAAAGTTCAGGGTATCGCCCAGGTTTTCTTTTTCCACTTCGATCTGGTTGTACTCTTCGTCCATAAACACGTACAGCGGGTCTGCGAAGTAAGAGTAGGTTACCTGACTGCGTTCCAGAATGATCGGTTCGAGTTTGTCGTCAGCCTTGAAAACCGGCTCCTGCGACGCACCGGTCAGCAGGTTCTTCAGTTTCATCTTTACAACAGCGGCGTTACGGCCGGATTTGTTGAATTCAGCTTTCAGGACAACCCATGCCTGACCATTCAGGCTCAGTACCTGACCGGCACGAAATTCGTTAGCAGTTTTCATAGAGAATTACCGGATATCAGTCGTTAAAAATGCGCTGCACTATACCCGATCCGTGGCGTAATGCACGAGATTTGATGCGAGGTCTCCAAGCGTCAACAGCTGCTGCTGCCAGGCCTGTGAATGGGCCTGCCAGAGCGGTAATTGTTGCAGCACCTCAGCCCAGTCTGCATGGGCGCCGGAGCCATTAAGCGGTGCCGCCAAAGGGGCCTGATTCCAGTGCCTGAATGCCGTTATCAGCAGCGACGATAATGAGGGTTTATCACCACTCTCAAAGCGCTTCGTGCCGTGCAGATAATGCTGCAGAAAAGCGTCCAGCTTAAGCAGATGTGCGTCGTCTTCCTGACGGTAAATATGCCACAGCATCGGTTTGCCCAACATCTGCGCACGCACGAACGATTCTTCTCCGCGCACAAAATTCAGGTCGCACATCGCCAGCAACTGGTCATAACGTTGCTGCGACATAAACGGCATCACAGAAATATTTAATGATGCGCGGCGATAGGTATTACCTGCCGCCGTCACTTCGCCCAGCCAGGCATCCAGACCGGCCGATATACGCCCCGCCGGAACCAACAGATGCACGCTCTGCGGGTGCGCGGCCAACGCATCCAGCAACCCTTCCAGTGCCGGGTTTTCATAGGCAAACAGGCTGATCTGCAACGCGTATCCGGCCAGAGTTTCCGCCAGGCCAAACTCGGCCAGAAACGCCTGCCGTGCCAGCGGCTGCGCCATGTGTTGCGGCAACAACGCCAACTCCGGTTCATACAACAGGCCACCGGTACCGGCGACAAAACCGGGAAAGAAAAAGGTCTTGCTCATGTTGTGCACCGGCGATTGGCTGAGATGAAAGCCAGGCACCCAATCTTCGGCACTCAGATACTCCAGATTAATCCAGCACGCGGCCTGACGGCGCTGCGCCATGGCGGCGATATAACGGTCGGGTAACTCACAGGCAAAGGCCTCAATCACCACATCACCGGTCTGCTGCGGACTGAGCGGCGCAAAGTCCTCTGTCCAGTGACGGATAATAATGCCCTGCTGTTGTTGCTCGGCCTGGTTGATATCCAGCGCCGGACACAAGGCGCAAAAACTGACCAGATCATCCACCCACAGCGTTACCTGCTGGCCATGCTGCTGACGTAATTGCCGGGCAAGACGCCAGCACACACCGATATCGCCGAAGTTATCGATCACCCGGCAGAACAAATGCCAGTGGCGGACGGGCGGCAGGTCAGGCATGACGGTCATGGGCAGCATCCATAGGCAAGGTCATATAGTGATGGGGGATACACAGGGTGTGTGCATGAAAGCTGAAAAAGGGCGTCATGATAAGAGCAGATGAGTTGTGAATGAAGTCGGCCACGATGCCGGTAACGGCTCAATTTGACAAAAATTCATACCTGGGACTGATCTCAGTGACATTTCTCTGCTAGTCTGTGGAAACATTGGCTAACAAACAACCAATCATGGGTACAGTATCGCGTCTTTTCTGGCTGATAACCGCATTCATGCTCTTGTCAGCGCCAGCATCAGCGGAGCCTGCTTCCGGCAACCAATCTGCTGCCTTAACCAACGGCCAGTTTGCACCTGACACCCTGGTGATCGGCGTGGAAACGACCGACTATGCACCCTACTACCATATACAAAATGACCGCTACAGTGGTCTGGCACGGGATATCCTCGATAGCTTTCTGACCGATGCCCACCTGATGGCCGATTATTATCCGCTGCCGGTGCCGCGCTTGTTTATGTTATTTACCCAACAACAGCTCGACTTTAAATTCCCCGATAATCCTCAGTGGTCAGAAAACCTCAAAGCCGGACTCACCATCCACTACAGCCAGCCGGTGGTGCAGGTGACCGAAGCGGTGATGATACTCAAAGATCATCAGGGGCCGGTGCGTAATATCGGCACCATTCTGGGCTTCACCACCCCCGGTATTAATGCAGAAATTAAACGGGGAGAGCTGTCCCTGACTCAGGTAAATGGCATGGAGCAGATGCTGAAAATGCTGGAAAACCAGCGCATTGACGGTATCTATTTCAATACCCGTGTGGCGCAGGAAGCGGCCACTGAACGCGCAGAACCTTTAACTCTGATCACGCTGAACAGCATTGCCCCCTACCGTTATGCTTATTATTTATCGAGCATCAAACACCCACAATTGATCGAGCGCTTTGACCGTTTTATGCAGGAAAACCCGGAGGTCATCCGGGCGATACGCCAAAGCTACAGCGTTCCCTGAACGTCGTCAGCGCGCAATAACGGGTCCAGTGCTGTGGCCAGTTCAAAACCTTCCTTTTTAAGCCAGCGCAAGGCCGCCTCAGTGTCGGCAAAAGCGCGGCGATGAAAACCCTGCTCCGACTCCGTTACCATGTCTTCGAGCTGTAACTTCTTCAATAATGATGGCGTGTAAACATGGGCGGCGCGGCGCAAACCATGGTCAATGCACCAATGCACCAAAACCTCAATAATCGGTCCCATTTCCGGCACACCCAACTGCCATTCATCCAGCAGAACCATGTGCCCCCAGGGAGAGGATGACAGCTCCGCGGCATGCTCACGCAAGGCCTTGTCAAAAGCCCGCGCCGCTTCTTCATTCCAGCTGCCGGATAAACGGGCGACCAGAATATTACCATTGGTGGTTATAACAAACTCGCCATGCTGGATCCGCGTGTTAAGCATAGAAATTCCCAGAGCCTGTGGTCACGAATGGGCGTACTGCCTGCCCTGTATAATTAACCCGGCGGCATAACCGGTCAAGCTGCTGCGCGGAATACGGCAGGAAAATCAGCGCGACACGGTTGTCCGCAGGGTATCACGTGTCTGGCAAAAGTAACGATAAAGCTATACATTAGTTATACATCAAGCCTCCTATGTATAACTAATGCCAAAACTGGGTCTTATTCTCGCCGATCAACTTACTCCCTCGCTGGCCAGCCTGCGCGCGCTGAACCCGCAACAGGACATACTGCTGCTGGCGGAAGTGGCGGAAGAAACCACCTACGTTGCCCACCATGTGCAGAAAATTGCCCTGCTGTTTTCGGCGATGCGTCACTTTGCTGAAGAACTAAGGCGTGCTGGCTGGACCGTGATCTACCGCCCGCTGGATGCACCGGATAATGACCACAGTCTGCTGGATGTGGTGCAGCGCACCGTCACTGCGCAAGGCTGCAGCGAGCTGGTGCTGACCCAGTGTGGCGAATACCGCCTGCAGCACGCCATGAACAACGAATGGTCAGCGCAGCTTGGCGTGCCGCTTCAGGTCTTTGAAGACGACCGCTTTATCTGCCCAACCGCCGACTTCTCCCGCTGGGCCAACGGCCGCAAACAGTTGCGCATGGAATACTTCTACCGCGATATGCGGCGCAAAACCGGTCTGCTGATGGAAGGCGACCAACCCGTTGGCGGGCAATGGAATTTCGATGCCGACAACCGCGCCGCCTATAAAGGCGAAGTGCCGGTGCCGGACGCCCTGAACTTCAGCCGCGATGCTATCGATAACGACGTACTTGAGCTGGTGAGCAACCGCTTCGCTCAACCGCACAATCAGCATCCCGGCCAGCTACACCCCTTCCGCTGGGCGACCACGCGTGAGCAGGCGCTCACGGCGCTGGAGCATTTTATTCAACATCGCCTGCCGCATTTTGGCCGCTATCAGGATGCCATGGTCAGCCGTGAGGCACTTGGCGAGCGTGCCGACACTCTGTTTCACAGCCTGCTGTCGCCCTATATCAATTGCGGCCTGCTGACACCACTGGAAGTGTGCAAAGCCGCTGAAGCGGCGTATTTCCACGGCCAGGTGCCACTGGCCGCCGCCGAAGGATTTATCCGCCAGATCATCGGCTGGCGCGAATATGTGCGCGGCATTTACTGGGCCTATATGCCGCAATACGCCAGCCGTAACAGCCAGCACAATGACCGTGCCCTGCCGCACTATTACTGGAGTGGCAACACCCAAATGCACTGCATGAGTGAGTGCTTTCGTACCACCTTTGATAACGCCTACGCGCACCATATTCAGCGTTTAATGGTGACGGGAAATTTCGCCCTGCTGGCCGGAATCCGCCCGCAGGAGATTTGCGACTGGTATCTGGCGGTCTACGCCGACGCCTACGACTGGGTAGAGCTGCCCAATACGCTGGGCATGATGATGCACGCCGACGGCGGCCTTTTGGGCAGCAAACCTTACTGCGCTTCCGGCAGTTATATTGCCCGTCAGTCCGACTACTGCGGCCATTGCCGCTACAACGTCAAAACCAGCGACCAGCCGGACAGCTGCCCGTTCAACAGCCTGTACTGGCACTTTTTAATCCGCCACCGCGACAGCTTCGCACGTAATCCGCGCATGGCCATGATGTATCGCAGTTATGAGCGCATGGCAGAAACCAAACAGCAGGCCATTCTGGCCCGGGCAGAGCACTGCCTGATCAATCTGGAGGCGTTGTAACCATGAGCGTCGCGGATGGCTTCCGTAACCCACACAACCTGCCGGTAAAAACCTGTCCTCAATGCCACCGTCCCTTTTGCTGGCGGCACAAATGGGCGCGCAGCTGGGACGAGGTAAAGTACTGCAGCAAAGGTTGCAAACACAGGGCACAAAAAACACCGGCCAATATATGTGCCGCCGGTTCGGTGGAGGATGAATTCTGATGACTTCATCACCAGCGTCACAGAATCTGATCAATCTGGTATGGCTGCGCAATGATCTGCGCCTGCATGACCAGCCCATATTCAATACACTGGCAGCGCAGTCCAACGGCCCCGGTCTGGCCGTCGCTTTTATTCTGCCAGCGTATTGGCAACAGCCTGACAGACAGGGTCAGACCCGACTGGGGCTGGCGAAAACCCGCTTTCTGCGCGCCTGCCTGATTGATCTGCAGCGCAGCCTGTATGACCAGAATATCCGCCTGAATCTGCTCTACGGCGAGCCGGTTGAGTTACTGCGCCGCTGGTACGCCCAGCAACCCTTTCATCTGCACACCGCCTGTGCACAGGCACCGGAAGAGGCTGCCTGGCTGGAGCAAATCGCGACATTCGCGCCACTCAGTACTTACACCACACACACCTTGTTCAGCGCCGGGCAACTGGCGCCGCTGCTTAACGACGCAGACTGGCCAGCCAGTTACAGCGCCTTCAGCCGCTGGCTGGATAAGCACCAGCGGCTTGCGGACATCGCCACGCCATTGCCCCCCTCGCTGTTGCGCGCCGATCCGTATGAGGCGCCATTCCGCGCCGCCGTACAGTGGCCCGATCATCAGCTGCATCAAATGCCGCCCTGGTGCGGACGGGTGCCGGTGAATACATTTCACGGTGGGGAAGACGCCGGGGTACGCCACCTCAGCCGCTATTTATGGCGTGACAACGCTATCCGCCATTACAAAGACAGCCGAAATCAGCTCGGCGGTCCGGGCTTTGCCAGCCAGCTCAGTCCCTGGCTGGCCTGGGGCGCACTGTCGGTGCGTAAGGTATGGGCCGAGATTGTGCGCTGGGAAACGAACAACCAAGACCATGAACACAGCGGCTGGCTGAAGAAAGAACTGTTGTGGCGCGAGTATTTTCACTGGACGCTGCGCATCAAAGGGTCTGCGCTGTTCCAGAATCCGGCCCCCGCAGCGTTTGATCAGCAACGCTGGCAGGCCTGGTGTGAAGCCCGCACCGGCTACCCGGTGATTGATGCCGGCCTGCGTGAGCTGATTCACACCGGCTACAGCGCCAACCGCATGCGGCAATGGCTGGCGAGCTTCTTTATTCACCAACTGGGGCTCGACTGGCGACTCGGTGCGCGCTTTTTTGAGCAACATCTGATCGATGCCGATGTCGCCAGCAACTGGGGCAACTGGGCTTATATCGCCGGTTGCGGTCAGGACCCGCGCGGCGGTCGCTGTTTTAACCTCAACAAACAGCTGGAACTGTACGACCCGCACCTCACGCATCTGCAGCAATGGTTGCCGGAACTGGGCAGCGTAACCCTGAGCCAGGTGCAACAGCATCAGAGCGCTGGCCCGACACTGTCTTTGTGGCCGGCCCCCCTATCCTTGCCAGCAGCAACCTGAGGCGCCGTTGATGCTGCATCTGGTTTGGTTAAAACGTGATCTTCGCCTGTACGACCATGCCGCGCTGACGGCCGCTATCAACGCCGTACACCAGCAGGGTGGCCGCCTTGCTTTGCTGTACGTCATCGAACCCGGCGTCTGGAGCCAGCCTGACAGCAGCCTGCGCCAGTGGCAGTTTGTGCGCGAAGCTCTGTTCGATCTGCAGCAGCAGTTAGCGCAGGATGCAGCGTTATGGTGTTTACCCGGCGATATGCCCGATGTGCTGCAGAGACTGTGGCAACAGCAGCAGGCGAAAGGGCAATCCTTCTCACTCTACAGCCATGAAGAAACCGGTAACCTGTTCAGTTACCGTCGCGATCTGGCTGTCGGGCAATGGTGCCGGAAACACCAAATAACCTGGCATGAATTTGCCCAGTTTGGTGTGCGCCGCGCCAGCCGCAGCCGTCCCCACAGTCGCGATGACTGGGCTGCCCACTGGGCCGCGTTTATGGAACAGACGCAACACGCAATGCCGTTGCTCAGCGAGTGTCCGTGGCTGCCCTGCCCGCTGCCGGATGCATTGCCGGTAACAGCACTGCCCACCAACCTCGGTTACGATCAGACCCCCTGCCCCGGTCGCCAACCCGGTGGGCGCAGTGCTGCACTGGCCCTGCTCAGCAGTTTTCTGCACAGCCGCGGGCGTTTTTACCGTGGCTCATTAGGCTCACCGCTGACGGCCGAACACCATGCTTCACGCTTAAGTCCTTATCTGGCCTGGGGCTGCCTGAGTGTGCGTGAAGTGCTGCAGGCGGTGCGCGCCGCCCAACAACAGGCACCGGATACACGCTGGCGCAACAGTCTGGCGGCATTCGAATCACGCTTATGGTGGCACTGCCATTTTATTCAGAAGCTTGAGGATGCTCCGCAACAGGAAAGCCAGCCCTTACACCCGGCCTGGGCCGGAGTGCGGCAGTTTAACGCGGCGTGGTACGCCGCCTGGGCTAACGGCCAGACGGGCTGGCCACTGGCCGATGCCTGCATGAAGTACTTACAGCACCATGGCTGGCTCAACTTCCGCATGCGCGCGATGCTTATGTCACTGGCCAGCTACCCGCTGTGGCTGCCCTGGCAACAACCGGCGCTGCATCTGGCGCGCTGGTTTACCGACTATGAACCCGGCATTCATTACCCGCAGGTGCAGATGCAGTCAGGCACCACCGGCATTAATCCGCCACGTATGTACAACCCCACCCTGCAGGCACAGAAACAAGACCCGCAGGGCGTCTTTATCCGCCGCTGGCTGCCGCAACTGGCACAGGTGCCGGACAGCTGGATTCATCAGCCCTGGGGCATGAGTCAGCGCTTACAGGCGCAGTGCGGCGTGCTCATTGGCCGCGATTACCCGGTGCCGCTGGTCGATTTTGAGCAGGCCACCCGGCTGGCACGCGAGCATATCCGCCAGTTACGCCAGCAACCGCAATATTTCAGCAATGCCGCCGACATTGGTCATCAACATGGCTCGCGCAAACGCCGTCAGAGCCGTGCGGTAAAAAGCGGTGATAGCAAAAGCGGCAGCAGCAAAATCAAAGCCAGCCCGGATCAGCTCGACCTGTTCTGAATCATAGTTAAAAACTTAATAAGGGATCGTTTTAATAAAATAGATTCTATTATCAGTACCACTACAATAAAGCCATCAACACAACAGATTCCGGCTCAGTGAGGTTTTCATGGACATCGGCCAACGCCCCAACCATCAATGGATGGCGATCTTTCGCCAGCATGTCATCGAACACCCGTACATTGCCGCTGCGCTGGCTACGGCCCTGACACTGGTCATCGTGTTGCTGGTGCAGAGTCTGATCCATGTACTGACCACCGACAGCAGCCTGTTTACCCGTTATGCCTTGCTGGGCGGCAGTGCCGGTTTTATCGCCACAGCGTTTGGCGCTTTACCCGCCTTAATGCTGAAAAGAATCCCTCAGGCGGCGGAAGATGCGATGCTCGGCTTTGCCGCCGGTATGATGCTCGCAGCCTCGGCATTTTCTCTGCTGTTACCCGGTATTGAAGCCGGTACGGAGTTATTGCAAAGCGCCACACAGGGCGGGCTGATCGTGGTGTTCGGTATGTTTATGGGTGTGGCGCTGATGCTCGGGCTGGATGAATTTACCCCGCATGAACATGACAAAACCGGCCCCTGCGGTCCGGGCCACGAGCGCTGCGGTAAAGCCTGGTTATTCGTGTTCGCCATTGCCCTGCACAATCTGCCGGAAGGTATGGCGGTGGGGGTCAGCTTTGCCCAGGGCGATTTAACCGTAGGTCTGCCACTGGCGACGGCCATTGCCCTGCAGGATATTCCCGAAGGTCTGGCAGTTGCGCTCACGCTGCGCGCCGCCGGTTTCAGCCCGTTGTTTGCGGTATTGGTCGCTGCGGGCAGCGGTTTGCTGGAACCGGTCGGAGCATTATTGGGTGTAAGCCTGGGGGGCGGATTATTACTCGCCTATCCGATCGGACTTGGACTGGCCGCTGGTGCTATGTTGTTTGTGGTGTCCCATGAAGTGATTCCGGAAACCCACCGCAATGGCCACCAGACCATCGCCACACTGGGGTTAATGGTCGGTTTTGCCTTAATGATGATTCTGGATACCACGCTCGGTTAAGAGCGAGCCCAAAAGACTACTTTTATCAAAGCAACCGCAGGAGCAGCTTATGACGACTGTAAACATTGGCATCAGTGCCGAACACCGTGAAGCCATCAGCCAAGGACTCGGCCGCTTACTGGCCGATACCTACACGCTGTACTTAACCACCCATAATTTTCACTGGAACATTACCGGGCCGATGTTCAACAGCCTGCACGCGATGTTTATGACCCAGTACACCGAGCTGTGGAACGCCGTCGATCCGATTGCCGAACGCATCCGTTCGCTTGGTCATGTTGCACCAGGTTCGTATGCGCAGTTTGCTGAGCTGGCTTCATTACCGGATGCACCACAAGTGCCGCCAAAAGCCACCGAGATGATCCGCATTCTGGCCGATGGTCATGAAGCCACCGCCCGTACCGCACGAAGTCTGTTTAAACTGGTGGAAGAAGCATCCGACGAACCAACCGCTGATTTATTAACCCAGCGGCTGGCCATTCACGAGCAGACCGCCTGGATGCTGCGCGCGCTGCTGGAGGAATAATCACTCAGGCCCATAAGGCTGGCTGTTTTATTGCAGCCAGCCTTCAATATCCTCACGGTGTGGAATTGAGCCGCTGTGTACCAACTGCTCGTCCACCACCACCGCCGGTGTACGCATCACACCATAACTCATCATGGCTTCCGGGCTGGTTTCTTTAATTAATTCTATTTCGATCTTTTTTTCTGCGGCAATGGCGCTGATCGACTGCGCGACTTTTTCGCATTTACTGCATCCTGAACCCAATACTTTAACGATTTTCATCATGACTCCTTACCGTCATAAAAACGGCTGTTTTACAGATACGGAGTGAGTGCATTCAACACCCAACCCACCAGCGTAAATGCCACCAACAGCATGAAAAAAATCAGCGCCAGAAGACGGATTTTCATGACCTGTTTCAGCAGGATAAATTCGGGAAAACTGGCGGCAACCGTGCTCATACAAAACGCCAGCGTAGTACCCACCGGCAGGCCTTTGGTAATCAGGCTCTCCATCACCGGAATCACCCCGGTGGCATTGGAATACAGCGGAATACCCGCCAGTACCGCAGCCGGTACAGACCACCACTCGCCCTGCCCCAGTGTGTCAGACACCCACTGATCCGGCACAAAACCGTGCAGCCCGGCGCCCAGACCGACACCTAAGATGACCCACTTCCACACGCGGGAAAAAATATCGGTCATTTCTTCTTTGGCAAATTCATGACGTTCTTTCAGGGTCATACTGCCGGTGCTTGCGGTTCCGGTATGACCGGCCTGTTGCGCCTGACTGTAAGCACGGGCGGCAAAAGGCTGCAGCCAGCGTTCGGCTTTTAACAGATGCAATACCAGACCACCGGCGATGCCGACAGCCATGCCGGTAACGATATACAGCAGCGTGAATTTCCAGCCGAGCAGGCTCATCAGCAACAGTACGGCCACTTCATTAATCAGCGGTGACGTCAGCAGAAAGGCCATGGTAATACCCACCGGAATACCGGCAGAAGTAAAGCCGAGAAAAACAGGAATGCTGGAGCAGGAGCAGAACGGCGTAATGGCACCAAAGGCCGAGCCCAGCAATAAGCCCAGCCCGGTATGTTTGCGCGCCAGATAATCGCGCACCCGCTCAACATTCAGCGAGGCTCTGAGCAGGGCGATGATATAAATCATCAGCAGTAACAGGGCAAAGATTTTACTGACGTCTTCAACAAAGAAATGCAGCGCATCGCCCCACTTACTCTGGGCGGACAAGCCTGCTAAATCGAATACCAACCAGTCGGCCAGGCGGGTGAAGATTTCCAACATATCAGTCTCCGCTTATCGTCAGCTGAGCTGTGCCCGACAGAGCACCACACCAGTAACGCTGGCCGCAGTGTAGCGGAAAAGCGCTGCCGACCACTTGATCTGCGGCATCAGGATCAGACAGCAGCGCGAAACAGGCTGACTATGTATGCCCCGGGGCCTTAGTCTTCCGGCGATTGCTGTTTTTGCCGGGTCTTTTCCATGGCTTCACACAGCTGACGGGTACCCAGCAAAAAACGCGGCGTCGGCCGGTGCAATAAATCCGGATGAATATGATAAAGACTATTGGTTTTAACCGCCGTCAGGTGCTGGTACTGCCCCCAGGCATCTAACCAGTCGGGGCGGCTTTCGCCCATGCCACTAGCCACAATCACATCCGGGTTCATTTCCAGCACCGACTCGATACTGACCTGCGGCGCTTTAATTTCCAGATCGGCGTACACGTTACGGCCACCGCAGAGTTCAATGGCACGGGAAATAAAGGTATCGCCATTCTGGGTTAATAACGGCTGATGCCAGACCTGGTAAAAAACCGTTAATGGTTTTTTATCAGAATATTCCGCCCGTAACTGCGCCACCTGACGGCGGAAATCGGCCGCTACCTTTTCGCCTTCTGCTTTATGGCCAGACGCCGTGGCAAAGTTTTCCAGATTACGGCCAATAGTTTCGTAGGTGTTCGGATCGCTGACAAAAATTTCATAACCAAGTTGTTTCAGGCGCGACAAATCACGGGTCGGGTTACCTTCCGGCCAGGCGATAATTAAATCAGGTTTCAGGGCCACAATGGCTTCAATATTCAAAGCCGAATAACCGCCAACCCGGGGAATACTTTTTGCGGCTTCCGGATAATCGGAATACTGCACGGCACCAACAATGGCATCGCCACCGCCCACCGCAAACAACAGCTCGGTGCTGTGCGGAATCAGGCTGACAATACGCTGTGCCGGTTGTGAAAAATGATGCACCGTACCGGCATCATCGGTCAGGCTGAATCCCTTGCTGTCTGTATCGGACAGGCTTTCCGGACTTTTTTCTGCCGCAGCAAACAGCACAGAGCTGCAGAAAGACAGCACGATCAATGCAGCTGGTATCCGTAATGCATTTAATATCATAAAAGGAATTCTCTCAGTTCATTCAGCGCTTGCTGTAGCTGCTGTTGTTTACAGGCATCGTCGCCCACCAATCCCAGGCGGATTAACTGCTGCTGTTTAAAGCAACGGCTCCATATATAGCGTTCGGCTAAAAAAGTCTGCACTCGTTCGGCATTGGGAAATTTCAGGGTAAAAAATAAATTACTTTTCCCGGCCAGAAAAAAACCATTCAGCCACTGCGCCATTAATGCATGATTGTCTTTCAGACGTGACCGCTGCTGGGCAATCCATGACTCATCACTCAGCGCCTGCTGTGTCAGCCACAGACTGTGCCCGGCCACCGGCCAGGGGCCGAGTCTGTTCGCCAGATTCTGCAGCACATCGGCCGTGGCAAATACCACACCAATACGCAGCCCCGCCAGACCAAAGAATTTTCCCAGCGAGCGTAATACCAGCACATTATCTGCCAGTGTCTGAGTTAACAGGCTGTCGTCTGGCGTACAATCCATAAAGGCTTCGTCACACAACAACCACCCCTGGCGTTGGTGTTGCTGTAACTGTTCAGCCCAGCGGCGTAATTCAGCCGCACTGAAACGTTCACCACCGGGGTTCCCCGGATTAACCAGCACCAGCATATCGGGTAATTCGCAGTCGTTATCGGTAGCCACATTAAATGCCTGACGAATATCGTCTGCGGTTTTTTCATACACAGAATGCCCGGCTTTTTTCCAGCACGATGCATGTTCGCCATAGGTACCGGCCAGAATCCACACATTGCCACGACTGAAACAGCCGGGTAATTCCGCAATGGCGCGCTGGCTGCCGGGAACCAGCAAACCGTCATGACCATAATAGGTGCGGACGGCACGGTTTAAGTCAGGCTGAATGCCGGGCAACTCATGAATAAAAGACACTGGGCAGGATAGCTCCTTCCCCTGTTCAGACCACCAGCAGTAAGGGCTGACCGCACTGGATAAATCCAGCCACTGCTGTGGCTCACCGCCAAATTGTTTGATCGCGCGCTGCAGATCGGCACCATGAATAACGGTTTCGGCTACGTCAATTAATTGCATATCAGCCGCCGAAAACCAGCTGAATAATGGCGTTCAGCAGCAGAGTGACAAACAGCCAGAACAGGAAAAACAGAGACAGACTGCGCTTAACCAGTTTCACCGCCGGTGCAATATGCTGTGGCGTTGCAGCGATACCACAACCCATCGGCGGCTTATTCTTCCACTCGCCGTGATAACAGGCTCGTTCGCTTAAGCGGATATTTAATGCACCGGCACCGGCGGTCATTACCGCACCGCCATTCGGGCTGGCACAGTGTTTTGCCTGTGTACGCCAGCAGCGCCAGGCATCTTTTCTGTTCGGCCCGGCGAGAATAAAACACAAGGCGGTAATACGGGCTGGCCAGTAAGCCAGTACATCATCCAGCCGTGCAGCCGCACGGCCAAAATAATTAAAGCGCGGATTACGGTAGCCCCACATCGCATCCAGCGTATTCACCCAACGATGCAGCAGAACCGGTAATGCACCACCCAGCGCAAACCAGAATAATGAGGCGAATAAGGCATCGGATGAATTTTCCAGCAGGCTTTCAATATCGGCCTGAGCAATTTCGTCGGCCGATAACTGCACGGTATCACGACTGACAATCCAGCCCAGTTTTTCCCGGGCAGAGGCAATATTGTTCTGTTCCAGCGCACTGGCCACGGCCAATACGTGTTGCTGCAGACTTTGCCAGCCGATACAGCTGTACAACACCAGCACCTGTACGATTACCCACAGCAGCAAGGATTGCTGCGCCAGCCAGATAAATAATACTGCCAGCGGCAGCAATGGCGACAAAACAACAATGAGTGCCAGCAGTCCACGTAAAGCGGTGACAGGTTCAGCCATTTTTTCAGGAATATTAAAACGCCGCTCCAGCCAGGCCGCCCAACGGCCGAATGCCACCAGCGGATGAAAACGCGACGGTTCGCCGAAAAGACGATCACACGCCAATGCCAGCAGCATAAGCCCGCCCATAAAGAACAACAGCAACAACGGGGGAAGATGGCTAACGCCGGCGGGAAAAAATCCACTGAACAGGGGAATCATGTCATACAATGGCCGGTAAATTTCAGACGCCAAGTGTACCAGATGTCCGACTTCTCCGCTGTTATGCCAATGCTGCCCACACACCAAACGCTGATGGTGCAGGGCACCACGTCCGATGCCGGCAAGAGCACACTGGTCTGCGCACTGGGGCGCATTCTGGCCGACGCCCATATCCGCACCGCACCGTTTAAACCGCAGAATATGGCACTCAACAGCGCAGTAACGGCCGATGGTGGAGAAATTGGCCGCGCGCAGGCATTACAGGCACAGGCCTGTCGTCTGGCCCCCACCACCGATATGAACCCGGTATTACTTAAGCCCAACAGTGACACCGGCGCTCAGGTAATTATTCAGGGCAAGGCGGTCGGTAATCTGCCGGCGCAGGATTATCACGCCTATAAAAAAACCGCCATGAATGCGGTACTGGATTCTTATCAGCGCCTGCAGCAAAGCTATCCCTGGGTGTTGGTCGAAGGTGCTGGCAGTCCGGCAGAAATTAATCTGCGCGCCAATGATATTGCCAATATGGGCTTTGCTGAAGCCGTCGATTGCCCGGTGATTCTGATTGCCGATATTGATCGCGGCGGTGTCTTTGCGCATTTACTGGGAACGTTAGCCTGCCTCAGTGACAGTGAGCGCGCACGGGTGGTTGGCTTTATCATTAACCGTTTCCGCGGCGATATTGCCCTGCTGCAGGATGGCCTCGACTGGCTGGAAGAAAAAACCGGAAAACCGGTGCTTGGGGTTCTGCCTTACCTGCACGGTTTATATCTGGACGCCGAAGATGCCGTCAGCCAGCAGCAGGTTGAGCAGGATAAAGACAAGGTCATTAATGTGGTGGTGCCGGTGTATCCACGCACCAGTAACCACACCGACTTTGACGCATTGCGCGTACATCCGCAGGTCAATTTAATTCTGGTCGGCCCGGAACAAACACCACCGCCAGCCGATTTTGTGATTCTGCCCGGCTCTAAAAATACCCGCGCCGATCTTAACTGGCTGCAAACACAACCCGGCAACTGGCCGCAGTATCTGCAGCGACATCTGCGTTATGGCGGAAAACTGCTGGGAATCTGTGGTGGCCTGCAAATGCTGGGAGAAAGCATCAGCGATCCGCATGGCCTTGAAGGACCAGCCGGCAGTAGCGTGGGTTTGGGGTATCTGCCATTAATCAGCGAATTAAAAGCCGATAAAACGTTACGCCTCGCCAGTGGCGAACTACGCTTGCCGGATCAGCCGGTTGTGGTGGCTCAGGGTTATGAAATTCATGCCGGAATTTCACTCAGCAACGACGATGTTCAGGATATCGGCTGCGGCTGGCTCAGTAACGATGGTCAGATAATGGCCACTTACTGGCATGGTATTTTTGATACGCCGCAAGCCCTGCAGCAGATTTTGCACTGGGCGGGATTGTCTGACAGTAAGACCGTTGACTTTAACAGCATCCGTGAACAGCAACTCGATCGTCTGGCCCTCAGCGTAAAACAGAATATTAACTGGCAAAAACTCAATAGCGCCTTGCAGCAATTTCGGCCGCGGTAACACAGTGTCACAACATTACGACGAAAGCCCTTTTGCAATTTGCGACAAAAATCCGTACCCTGCGCCGCCTTTTCTCTCTCCATAACAGCGCTATCAACAAGGTACAGAATCATGGGCGATGCCGATAAGGTTTTTCAAAGCTATGGCCGCAGCTGTAACAACCCTGTTTTTTACGAAGATTTCTACAACGCATTCATGAACAAATCTGCCGATATCCGGGCCATGTTCGTTAACACCAATATGGACTCGCAACGCGGTTTGTTACGCGGTGGCATTATGTGGCTGGTAATGCACGCCCGTGGCATGTCAGACAGTAAAATCCGCGCGCTGGGTGAAAGCCACAGCCGCAAGAATATGAACATCAATCCGGCGCATTACAGCCTGTGGATGGATGCACTGATGGAAACGCTGAGCAAACACGACCCGTTGTTTGATGCCGAGCTGGAACGCATCTGGCGCGTTACGCTGCGTCCGGCGATTGAAATGATTCAGAGCATGTACGACCAGTAAGTGCTGCCTGCAGGACCACGATGGTGCACTCGATAGAACGTGCTCAATGCGTCAGGCTCAGCACAATGTATCCAGCACCATACCTACCATCGCTTCCAGCGTCGCGCGCTCTTCTCCGGCGCGCACTCTCAGCGCCAGACTCTGCAGCAACGAATGCAATACCACCGCCGCAGCCCCGGCCGAACGCTCTGCGGGCCACTGGCCAGCAGACTGCGCCAAACGCAGTCTGCGCTCCAACACGGCATCAACCTGCACGATCACATCCTGCAACTCTTCCTGTATCGCCGGAAACAACAAAGCTTCGGCCGGGCTTGTACAGGTCACAAAACACCCCAGCGACCGCTCACCGCTAAGATAAATATCCAGCGCCGCTGCGTAAAACCGCTGCAGACTGACCTTCAGATCATGGCCGCTAAACAGAGCCTCCTCCAGCCGGCTACTGATCTGTGCCACAAAAAGCTGCAAAGCCTGCCGGTATACAGCTTCTTTATTACCAAAGGCGTTATACAGACTGGGACGGTTCATATTCATCGCCCCTGCCAATTCATCCAGAGACACGGCGGCAAAACCTTTTTCCCAGAATAACTGCATCGCTGCGCTCAGCGCCTGGTCACGATCAAACTGACGGGGGCGTCCGCGTCGCGCCGGTATTTTTGTACTGTTCTGCATAAAAACATTGATCCATGAATTTCCATCTGTTTATATTATGCGAAACGGTACAAAAATGGTAACACTATGACACTGACCAGCCATAAACCTGCCCCATCACATTGCAGCCTGTTGCACGCTTTTATCCGCCACGACCTGACCACGGCCGTAGGGCGCGTCCGCCGCGCACTCAGTAAAGAACAGTTGGCCTATGTCGCCCGTCAGCACTATGCCATGCCGGATTCAGCCGCCTGTCACAATGCGCTGCAGCTGGTACGCCAGAGCAGCCCGGAGTTTTTGCTTAATCACTGCCTGCGCAGTTATGCATTCGCCGTTGCAATGGCCCATAAAACCAAGCAAAAAATTGATCAGGAAGTGTTGTTCCTTGGTGCCGTCATGCATGACCTGGGACTGACAGAGCACTGCCACAGTGAAGAAACCTTTGAGGTCGCCGGAGCACGTGCCGCCAGAGAGTTATGCCTGCAACACAACCTCAGCCACAGCCGGGCGGATCTGGTGCATGAAATGGTTGCACTGCATAACTCCGTCGGGATTGCCGATAAAAAAGATGCCGAAATTGCTCTGCTGCACTTCGGTGCGGGGGCCGATGTTGCGGGGTTATGGCTGAATGACATTCACCCGCAGACACTGCATGAAGTACTGAATGACTATCCGCGACTGGAATTCAAAGAAGGAATGATAAAACTGCTGAACGAACAGATAAGCGCCAAGCCACACAGCTATATGGCACCCATGATCCGGCTGGGCTTTCTGAAAAAAATCCGGCAGGCACCGTTCAGCAGCTGAGACTGTTATCAGGAAGAGCAGACAGGTACACTTTGACTTTTCAGCAGGCACATTCCTATGGATTTACTGCAGGGCTTATTACTGATTACTTCCATCCATCTGCTGGCGGCCGCCTCTCCCGGCCCCGACTTTATTTTTGTCAGCCAACAAACCTTACGCCACGGGCGCAAAGCCGGACTGCTCAGTAGCTTAGGTATTTCGCTCGGGCTGTCGGTACATATAGCGTATTCAGCCGTTGGCCTGGCTGCGCTGATGGCTAACTCGGCATTCGCGTTATTGATACTGAAAATCGCCGGTGGCTGTTATCTGATATATCTGGGTATTCAGGGGCTGAAAAGTAAAGCCGGCAGCATGGACAATGCTCCCACAGAAGCAATAACAGCAAAACCAAAAACGGCCGCACGCAGCATTGGTGCCGGTTTTTTATGCAATGCGTTAAACCCTAAAGCACCGGTGTATTTTGTTTCATTATTTACGCTGGTTTTATCGTCCGATATGCCGCTGTATCAGTTAGCGATTTACGGTGTGTGGATCATGCTTATTCAGATGGCATGGTTTTCTGCGGTGGTCATGATGCTGTCCCGTCCGGCGGTGTCAGCGAGCTTTAAACGCTTCGGCCATTGGATTGACCGTATTTTAGGCGGAGCCATGATTGCTCTGGGCGTGAAATTACTGGCCAGTCGCCAGTAATTTCATTTTCGGCATCAATCGAACTGCTGTGTGAACTCTGCCTGCTCAGCAGGCAGCGAATGGTCAGGTTGGCGCGGAATGTACTTTGAAGAACCCACCGGCTCACCCACTTCGCGGATAATTTCCTGCATTGAAGACCGCTCTTCCAACTCGTAATAATTACCGAAAGCAGAAGAATCCACTTCGGCAGTGGTGGTATCCGGATAGCTGCTTCCATTAGCAGATACATTCTGTTCGCCAGCAATAACAACCGCAGAAAAAATCAGTCCACACACACCCGGCAGTAATATATTGTTGCGCAGCATTACTTCACCCTCCATATATAATCAAAGCCGCATTTGAGCAGAACATCTTTCTGAATCACTTCTGCCGCATCGGTACGCACCGCTTTCATGGTGTAGCTTTTTCCGCATTCAATATCGCTGACGGTATAACTCTGACCGGTAGAAATAAATTTACCTTCAATCTGATTGGGGCCATAGCCGCTGCCGTCAGAAAGATAAAAACCTTTCAGGCTGGTAAAGGCTTCATTGTATATCGTCACCGATGAGGTCGTACCAACGGGTTGATCGGTATCGTCGACTTCCGGGCCACAGCCCAGTAAAAAAAGGGTTAACAAGGGAATTAATACGTTACGCACAAGGGTATTCCGGATCATTTTTATATTGATGAGCAGAATAACATTGCACTGCATCAGCGGAAAACAACATTACAAAGCAATGGCCGCCAGCAGCAGAGCTTCCTGAATTTCGATGGTGGCACCCAGCGTATCACCGGTACAGCCGCCCAGGCGTTTTATCATCGCCGCACGGGCCATCATCAGAATGGTCAGCCACAGAGCCAGAATAAACAGCGCCTGCGTCTGTAAAAACACACCGGCCAGCAATGCCAGAAGCGTTCCGGTAATGCCGACCACTAACGGCGTTGCCCCCGCCACCAGCGCACTGGCTAAGCCTTTTTTACGAACATAAGGTGTGGTTGCCAGCAAACCCGGAACAGAACCACGGGCGAGCATTGGCACCAGCATAAAACCGGCCAGTAACAACCAGATATTCCATAAACCATTAACGCCAGACGCTTTATCCAGCAACGCATAAATGGCGGCAAATTTAACCAGCAAAACCACCACCACCACGGTAACGCCCATCGGCCCGCTTTGCGGGTCTTTCATAATCGCCAGCGTGCGTTCTTTATTGCCCAGTCCGCCCACCCAGGCATCGGCACTATCAGCCAGACCATCCAGATGCAAAGCACCACTAAACGCCACCCAGATGGTTAACAATAAAGCGGCTAACAGCAGCAACGAAACCTGCGGATTATAAAAAACGCAGGCGGCGGTAAAAGCCAGCAAACTGAGGCCAAGCAAGCAACCGATCAGCGGATAAAACACCAGCGAGCGGGCCGCGACCGCATCGTCCACACGTTTTAAATACGGCGTTGGCAGACGCGTCAGAAAAGCCATGGCATACCAGAATGCCCACCAGTGCAGATTCACAGCGCCTCCTCATCGTCCGGGCGCAGGACCGAGCCGTCCATGCCCTCCAGACTGACCCAAACCTGTGCCTTGCCTTCGTACTCGCTGTGATCAATGCGAAAGCGCAGTAAACCGGCATACGGAATGGCCAGCCGGTTCATGGCTTCCGGCGCCAGACTCAACAGGTGTTGCGCCAATACACGCATCACGCCACCATGGCTGACCAGCAGCAGATGTTCTCCACGGTGAACGTCGAGTAATTCCTGCCAGGCAGCCAGCACCCGTTGCTGCAACTGCGGTACCGGCTCGCCATTCGGCGCGCAGAAATTCAGCGGATCCGCCCACAGACGGCGCGAGTCATCGGCATATTCAGCCATCACCTCGCTGACCTCGCGGTTTTCCCAGTCGCCGTAATCAATCTCCGCCCAGCGCTCATCGCACAACAGCGTCAGCTGACGGGCGCTGGCCAGCTGTTCCGCTGCACTGTGGCAACGGCTTAACGGCGAGCTGATAATCCGCGTCCAGCGGCTGTCAAAGCGGCGCACCCGTTCGGCAAACTGCCAGCGGCCAAGCTCAGTCAGGGCATGGTCAGTACGACCACGAAAGACGTTGCCACCTTCCGGTTCGCCGTGACGGATAAGATCGATACGGGTGGTGCTCATCAGCGGCTTCCTTATTTCAGTTACCGGACTGTACTGCGGCTTCAGCAAAGGTCGCCATCTGGTTATGCAGCGCCAGCGCCTGCTGTACCAGACCCACCGCCACCGCCGCACCGGAGCCTTCACCCAGACGCAGACCCAGCTGCACCAGCGGCTTACCATCCAGCGCGGTCAGTAAGGCGCGGTGACCCGGTTCGGCAGAACTGTGACCAAACAGCATCCAGTCACGGGCACCGGCATTCAGCTGCACCGCCAGCAAGGCTGCAGAGCTGGCAATAAAACCATCCACCAGCACCGGAATACCAAGCTGCGCAGCACGCAGATAAGCGCCGGCCATGGCGGCAATTTCCAGTCCGCCCACCTGCTCCAGCGCGGCCAGTGGCGAATCCGCCAGCGCCCGGGCGCGCTCACAGCTTTGCGCCAGAATCTGTTGTTTATGGCTGAGGGCTTCGCCCTGTACACCGGTGCCCGGGCCAACCAGCGCATTCACATCCTGCTTTAATAACAAGGCGCTCAGGCAGCTGGCCGCCGAGGTGTTACCAATGCCCATTTCACCGGCAATAAACAGGTCACAGCCTTCACCATGCAGACGCTCAATCTGCTCGGCGCCAATCTGCAGAGCCTGCTGGGCCTGTTCATGGCTCATCGCCGCCTGCTGTGAAAAATCGTTGGTGCCGGGCATCACCGCGCGCTGAATCACGCCGCTTAGCTGGTCGGCCGGGAACGCCGTGCCACAGTTCACCACCGACAGGCCCATCTCATGGAAGCGTGCCAGTACCGAAATCGCAGCACCGCCGGCAACAAAATTTTTCAGCATCTCAACCGTCACCGCCTGCGGAAACGCCGATACGCCTTGCGCCACCACACCATGATCACCGGCAAACACCACGCACTGGGGGTTATTAATCTGCGGTTTAACCTGCCCCTGCCAGGCAGCAAAAGCCACGGCAATGTCTTCCAGCTGGCCCAGAGAACCCGGTGGTTTGGTTAATTGTGACTGACGCTCCAGCGCCTGTTGTTGGGTTTCAGCAGAAAGAGGAGCAGTGGCCTGTTGCCACCAGAATTCAACGGTCATAACACCTGTCTTAATTTATTGATAAAACATTCATTGTAAAAGGCGTGCACCTTAACTGCGCTTAACCGCCATGGGAATACCCGCAACCACCAGCGTCACATCATGCGCCAGCCGGGCAATGTCCTGATGCAGCCGTCCGGCCTCATCAACAAAGCGCCGGCTCAGCTCGCCCATCGGCACAATGCCATAGCCCACTTCGTTGGACACCAGCAGCAGCGGCTGCTGTAACTGTTGCAGCTCATCCATTAACGCTGCTTTCTGCCGTTCCCAGTAATCGTTCTGATCACTGAGCAGGCAGTTGGTCAGCCACAGGGTCAGGCAGTCAACCAGAATCACCGCCGCCGGATGCTCTGTCCGCACACGCTGCAGCGCGACTGCCAGCTGCAAAGGCTCTTCCAGCGTCAGCCAGTGCGCCGGGCGCTGCTCACGATGATGGATAATGCGTTGCTGCATTTCGCCGTCCAGCGCCTGTGCGGTGGCAATATACACCACCTCTGCGGCCTCTCCGGCCAGCTGCTCTGCCTGAGCCTCGCCGTAACGGCTTTTGCCCGAACGTGCGCCGCCCAGAATCAGTTCAAGCCTGTTCATGTTGTTTAGTAACCTTGGGTCTACACTAGAAAAATGGAAACTTACCAGAGAAAGATCAATGAGTACGAACTCTGACCACGAACAACGCATGCACCCACGCTGGATTCTGAAAAGCAACGTCAGTGTATTCGAACGGCAAAGTAAGGAATACCTTGGCCTGCTGGTCGACTGCTCGGAACAGGGCGTGATGATTTCCACCTACGATCAACTGCAACCCGGCACCACATTGCAGATTGATCTGGTCGACATTGCCCCGCACGCCAACAGCCGCCGTACCGGCCAATGCCGTGCTGAAGTCGTCTGGTGTGACAAAATCACCCCCAGCCTCTACGGCAGCGGTTGCCGCATCAGCCAGCAGGACGACACCTTTGACGTCATGCTGAAAGGCTACAGCCACGCGCACGAGTAATTCTCCTTTAAGGGCCTGTTCATACTCATTAAACAGGCCCTGATTCTTCCTTCAACAGTCTGTTGGCGAGCGCCTACAGGCTGTTACACTGCCGCCAGTTTCTTTCTGACGAGCCTTCACCATGCTGCAATTCGGCATCGACCTGGGTGGTACCAAAACCGAAATCATCGTCCTCGACCCACAGGGCAACACCCTGCTGCGCGAGCGTACTACCACTCCCACACACTCTTATGACGCCATTGTCGCCAATATCGCGGCCATGGTGGAAAGTGCCGCCAGTCGTCTCAGCTGCAATGACTTTTCCCTGGGTATTGGTATTCCCGGTGCGGTCAGCCCCGCCAGCGGACTGATCAAAAACGCCAACACCACCTGCCTGATCGGCCGCGATTTACAGGGCGATCTGCAAAAGCAACTGCACCCTCTGCTGCAACGCCCGCTGGTACTGGCCAACGACGCCGACTGTTTTGCCCTGTCCGAAGCCAGCGACGGCAGCGGCGCCGGTTTTGCCTCGGTGTTTGCGGTGATTATCGGCACCGGTTGCGGCGGCGGCTGGGTGATCAACGGCCGTCTGCTCAGTGGCCCCAATGCCATTGCCGGTGAATGGGGGCACAACCCGCTGCTGTGGCGTGAAGCCTCCGACACTGAAATCGACTGTTACTGCGGCCAGAAAGGCTGCCTCGAAACCCTGTTATCCGGCCCCGGACTGCGTCAGCAGGCGGCCCAGGAAACCGGCATCAGCCTCAGCGCGCAGGAGTGGAACACGCTGGCTGAACAACAGGACCCACAGGCGCAGGCGGTGCTTGCGCGCTACTACCGGCGTCTGGCCAAAGCCCTTGCCGGTGTCATCAACCTGATCGACCCGCACGTGATTGTACTGGGCGGTGGTGTATCCAACCTGCCCGACATTTATCAGGAAGTCCCTAAACTCTGGGCTGAATACGTGTTCTCCGATTCCGTCAGCACACCCTTGAAACAGGCACTGCATGGTGATTCCAGCGGCGTACGCGGTGCCGCCTGGCTGGGAGCGGCGGCATGCTGATCGGCGCGGTATCAAAACAGACCGGGCTGAGCCAGAAAGCCATCCGCCTGTACGAACAGCAGGGCCTGATCCGACCGCAGCGGATCGGCCGTTACCGCCACTTTTCGGCGGCCGATATCGATCTGTTGCTGCTGATCCGTGAAGCCCGTGCTCTGGGTATTCCGCTGCAACGGCTGAAAGCCGCCATCCGTTATCAGAATCAACAGCCTGACTGGAGCACGCTGCGCACGTTTTTGCTGCAGTTCCGTGGTGAAGTCGAAGCCGAAGTGATGCGCCAGCAACAACGCCTGCAGCAGCTCGACCATTGTTTGCACAGCATCAGCGATTGTCCGCTGCTGCCAGCAGAGAAAATATGATGCTGTCCTTTAATCCTGCCCGGTCTTGACTCTGCCCTTAGGGGCAGACCCGATACTTGAAAACCCAATCATACCTACCGGAGTTTTCTGCTTATGCCCAAACACATTCTGATCCTCAACGGCCACCCGGACCGTAACCGTCTGTGCGGGGCGCTGGCTGACGCTTACCAGAACGCGGCGGCCAAGGGGGATAAGGGGGCTGAGATTCAGCGCTTTGATCTGGCCGACATGCAGTTCAATGCCAACCTCAGCCAGGGTTATGCCGAACAAGCTCCGCTGGAGCCCGATCTGCTCAGTTTTCAGCAGGCATTGCGTGATTGCGATCATCTGCTGCTGGTCGCTCCCGTCTGGTGGGGCAGTGTTCCGGCCCGCCTGAAAGGCCTGTTTGACCGCACCTTACTGCCCGGTTTTGCCTTCCGCTATGAAGCCGGACAAACCCTGCAGGAAAAGCTGCTGCGCGGTAAAAGTGCCGAAGTGTTTCTGACGCTCGATACCCCGCCCTGGTATTTCCGCTGGTTTCAGAAAGCTCCGGCGGTGTATCAGCTGAACCATGCCACCCTGGGTTTCTGTGGTTTCAAACCGGTTACCACCACGCTGTTCGGGCCGGTGATCAAATCCAGCGCCAAACAACGTCAGCAGTGGCTTGAACAGGCTGCCGAAAAAGGCCGCCGTATTCTGCGTCAATAAACGCTCCGTGTTTTAGGCACCGCTGAATTATTCAGAGGTGCCTTCAATCTGCCAAAATTGCGGCGAATATTTAAAGAGGGGCGTATCACCACAGCCTGATTCTGCAGCCGTGGTTGATAACAAAGAAAGCGCCGAGGGCTAACGCATTTCGGAGGTGCTGCCCGCAGGCTCCTGCGCTGATAATGGTTCTGACAATTCGGCTTCACGACGCTGATGTTGCATCAGCACCAGTACCAGAATAATGGCGGGCAACCCCAGTCCGGCCGCGACCATAAAAAATTCCATATAGCCGGCAACATCCACCACCCAGCCGGAGAAGCCGGAAATGAATTTCCCCGGTAACGTCATCAGCGAACTGAACAGCGCGTATTGTGTAGCGGTGTAGTTTTTATTAGCCAGGCTCGACAAGTAGGCAATAAAGGCGGTACCGGCAATCCCCCCGCTGAGGTTATCAGCGCTGATAACCACCGCCAGCGCTGTCAGCGGTGGCGTACCAAGGTTACCGATCAGCGCCAGCAGCGCGAACAGCAGATTGGTCACGGCAACCATCACCGCGCCCAGCAGCAAGGGCCGCATAATGCCGTATTTCACCACCAGAACCCCGCACAGTGCAGAGCCCAAAATGGTCATAAAGAAGCCAAACACTTTGGCCACACTGGCGATCTCCGCTTTGCTGTAACCGAGATCGAGATAGAAAGGATTGGCCATGATACCCATGGTGATATCACTGAGGCGGAATAAAGCGATAAAAGCCAGAATCAGCAATGCAAACTGGCCATTACGCTGGAAAAACTCCAGCACCGGACAGATAACAGCCCCTAATAGCCAACGCTGCCAGCGCGGACGCTGTTGCAGGTGCATTGGCCGCCCCATGATTTCATCGACCAGCAAAATTTCATTACGGCCACGCTCGTCTGCCGTTTGATGAGGCGGTTCATCGGCCCAGAAAATGGCCAGCATGCCCACGACCATCAGCAGGGCCATGGTCAGGTAAGCGATGTGCCAGTTGGCAAATTCAGCGATATACAGAGCACCGGCGCCGGTCACCAGCAAGGCCAGCCGATAACCAAAAATATAGGCCGCCGACATGGCCCCTTGTTGCTCATCGTCCGCCGACTCAATCCGCAACGCATCCAGCGCGACATCTTGTGTTGCCGCCGAAAAAGCCACCAGCAGTGCCGCCAGGGCAATCATCCATAACGAGTCTTGCGGATGGGCAAAACTCATCAGCAACAGGCCACCGGCAATGCCGCACTGACCCAGAAAAATCCAGCTGCGACGCTGACCAAAGCGACTCAGCACCGGCAACCGCAGGCGGTCGACCACCGGCGCCCAGAACACTTTGACCGAGTAGGTAATACCGACCCAGGCAAAAAAACCGATGGTGGTTCGTTCTATCCCCTCATCCCGCAGCCAGGCCGTCAGCGTGGTAAACACCAGCAGGTAAGGCAATCCGGCACTGAAGCCCAACAGGGTGATCACCAATACCGGCTTCTGCCGATAAATTTCCCAGGCTTCTTTGAGCCAGCGCTTTACCTCCGGCGGGATGCGGAAATAAGGGATGATCATCAGTCTTTAAAGTTCTTGAACGCCAGTGGCATATCAATGCTTTCTTCGCTGCGGAACATGGCCATCACGGCCTGCAGATCGTCACGGGCTTTACCCTGTACGCGCACGGTTTCACCCTGCACAGACGCCTGCACTTTGATCTTGCTGTCTTTGACCATTTTGACCATTTTACGGGCCAGATCACTGTCGATGCCCTGGCGCATGGTCGCTTTTACTTTGACCTGCTTACCCGCACCTTCCAGTTTGCCAAACTCCAGACAACTCACCTTAATGCCACGTTTGGTCATGGCACCGGTAAGCATGGATTTCATCTGGTCGATCTGAAATTCATGGTCAGCGGTCATGGTCACGATCAGATCTTTCAGCTCGTAACTGGCGGTCACACCACGGAAATCGAAACGCGTGCTCAGTTCACGATTGGCCTGATCGACCGCGTTCTGGGCTTCGTGCTTGTCGACTTCAGATACGACGTCAAATGAAGGCATAAAAATTCTCCTTATCAGGGCCTGAAGGCGGCCGGTAAAAATCTGGGAGCCAGCGGGATAGCAGCCAGCTCCACGAAAGAGCGGCATTGTATACCGTCCACGGCCGATAAAGCCAAAGTCTCCGCAGGGCGGTACTGACGGCATGGCCTCACTGGCGACTATACAAAAGTCAGCTAAAATTTTTGCTATGCAAACCAAAATGACCCTGCACGGCGCCGGAGTGTATTACTTCGCAGTGACCGGAGCGAAAGACCAGCCCATTTTCAACTCGGTATTTGAGTATGAATATGGCCTCAATATTCTGTCCAAAGTGGCCGGAACCCGCCTGCTCGCTTATGTTCTGGACGATCAGCACATGCAGTTTGTGCTGCGCTGCCAGCGTGACTGGACCGAGGTGATGGACGATATCCAGGCCGCCTTCGACAGCATGCATGAGCGCTGCTGGCACAAACGCCGTCAGGTTTTATCCGATCAGGGCGTGGTGTTATTGGTCGATGAACGTGCCAGTCTGGTTGATCTGGTGTTGCAGCTGCATCACTGGCCGGTGCAATGCGCTCTGGTCGCCGATGCCAGCCTGTGGCCATGGAGCAGCGACCGCTATTACCGTGAGCCTCATCCTCCTACCTGGCTCGATACCGAGTCCATGCTGAACCTGCTGGTGAATGGCCGCCGTAACCGCGCCCAGCATTACATCGATGTCATGAAAGCGCCGTTCAAGCCCAAACTTGATCTGATTCACGGCAGCCATCCGCTTTATCAGGCGCTGGCACGCGATCAGTGGGTCGATCAGCATCTGAAAAAAGAGGCATTAATTCAGTCAGCCTATTCACGCAACGACATTCAGCGCATGTTCGACGATGCCTGCCAACTGGTTGCCCGGCAGTTTAATCTGAGCACCGCCGAGCTGTGCGACAAACATAACCGCCGCCGCTTTCATCACCTTATGCCATTGGTTATCTGGCTGCTGCGTGAACGCGGTGTGCATCTGGAAGCCATGACCAAACTGGTGGATGAAGATGAAGTGCGACTGCAGCTGTGGCTGCGTAATCTGCCGGCCGATCACACCCGCAACATCCGCGACAAATTGGCCCAACAGTGGTCCCCCTCAGCACCCGTGCTCACAACCATGGCCAGCATACGTACTGACAATCCGACCGCCGAGCATGCCGAACCCGCTGACAACCGAATTGCTGCCGACGCTGAGCACAGCAGCATAAGCCCTGACAGCCCGGCCACAGCAGAAACCGCAGACGACAGCGTCATACCCCATTAACGTCATCCGCGGGCCGTGGCTGCTTTCCGCGCCCGGCCTGCTTATAATCGTGCGATGACGACTTCATCCTCTTCCGTTCATCACGTTTCACCGTCTTCGCAGCGATCACCACAAGCGCCGCTGAGTATTGGCCTGCTGGGCATGGGGGCGGTTGGTACGCTGATGGCCAGCCACTGGCGGCAACACAAGGTGTTTGCTCTGCCCCGCGATCATAAATCTGTGTTTACCCTTAATCTGTTCACTGCCGCAGCGCAAACGGCAGAGCAGCAAACAGCTGAGCATCAGCAATGGCAACTCCCCTGCTGGCAGGGCGAACCCCTCGACTGGCTGGTGCTGACCACCAAAGCCGGCGATACACTGACGGCCTTAAAACCCTGGCTCAGCCATCTGCCACGGGTCAAAAATCTGCTGTTATTACAAAACGGAATGGGGCAACAGCAGCAATGCGCTGACTGGCTGGCACAACACCGGCTGCCTACAAAGCTCTGGGCCGGAATTTCCACCGCTGGTGCTTACCGGCGTGCCGCCAATAACCCTCAAGGCAGCGAGGTGGTGTTTGCCGGTGCCGGACAGACCATCGCCGGGCGCTGGGCGCAGGAAAACCCTGCCGATAATGACAACACAGACACAACACCACTGCCTCCGGGGATAGAGTCCGTCCGTGATATTCCCGCCAGAATGCGCGAAAAACTCGCCGTAAATGCTGTGATCAATCCGCTGACCGCCGTACTGCGTTGCCATAACGGCGAGCTGGTCAGCAACCCGCTTTATCTGCCACAGTTACAGGCACTAGCGGCAGAAGTAGCCGATCTGTACCAACAATTGCACTGGCCACTGTCTCAGGATCTGAGCGAGCGCGTACAGCAGGTGGCGCAGGCCACGGCCGCAAACCGCTCCTCCACACTGCAGGATATTCTTGCGGCCAGACCCACCGAGCTGGTGTTTATTTGTGGATACCTGCAACAGCAGGCACAGAGCCTGGGTCTGACACTGCCGCTGACCGCCCGGTTAATGCGGCAGCTATCCGACTGACAGAAACAAAATGAGGACTGGCAGGATGCAGCAGGACACGCACAGGAGACTTCAGTCACCATGTTATTAGCGCGGCAGAAAACCATGCTGGCCACAGTGACGGTCTGTGCGCTGATTATTATCCTCACCACACTGGCGTATATTGCCGCCGCCGATCGCGTCGGGCGCGAGCAATTAGCACCGGAAATCAGCGACGCTTTTGCCGATATTCTGCAGATTCAGCTGACCCACAACATTACCGACCTGCCAACACTGCAATCCATGCTGGAGCGTTTTACCCGTCATTTTCAGATCCGCGAAGCGGCGCTCTACAATAGCCATGGTGAACGCATCAGCCACAGTTACCGGCGCGCGCCTCAACTTTCAGCCAGTCTTGACGACAGCCTGCTGGTCAGCAAACTGCATCAATACCGGCTCAGCAGTCCGCGTGGTGAACTGCAATTACTGGTGATCAGTGATCGCTCCCTGCCCGGCTTTTTTATTCTTGATACCCTGACCACCACGTTGTTTGTGGTCAGCATTTCTGCCCTGCTGATTTTTGCGTTGTACGCCCTGACCCGACGCTGGCAAAAGCGCCCTTACCTGCAATTACTGAGCAGCGTGCGTCGCGCCACGCGTGATGGTGAAAAAGAAGAAGCCATTACGATCCGCAGCGATGATCCGGATATTCAGCCGCTGACCAATGCACTGAATGATTTACTGTGGCAGTACGATCAACGCACCCGGAATTTACGTAATGCCCATCAACAGGCAGAAAGCGCACGCCTGCGAGCGACCCGGCTGTCCACCGAAACACGCCAGATTAACGAAAACCTGGCGCAGGAAATTTCCGTGCGGCGCGGTATCGAAACCCAGCTGAAAAATACCCAGACACTGCTCGACGGTATTATTAATGCGATGCCATCGGCGTTATTCACTCTGGATGCCCAACTGCGTATTGTGCAATGCAATCAGCAGGCCGGAGACTGGCTGGGTAAACAGCGCCAGCAATTAACCGGCCGCCACTTGCTGCAACTGATTCCGGAACTCTCCCCCCACGCCGATCTGCTGAATGCTGCCGAACAGAATTCGGCCACTCATAAACTGGAAAGACTAGCGATTAACAGTTTTATTCAGCCGCTGATGACCGACACCATGATTTATCCGTTGCCGGAACAGCAACAGGCAAAGCTGGTACTGCGTATTGATGACGTATCACAGCGCCTGCAGCTCGAAGAAATTATGGTACACAGCGAGAAAATGATGACGGTCGCCGGACTGGCAACCGGTATCGCCCATGAAATTAACAACCCGCTGGGAGCGATTTTACAGAACCTGCAAAATATTCGCCGCCGTCTGCAGCCGGGCCTGCCGGCCAACGAACGCATTGCAGCAGAAACCGGTCTGCCGCTGGAAAATCTGGATCTTTATTTGCAGCAACGCCATATCCTGCAGTTTATGGATAATATTCAACAGGCGGGAGAACGCGCCGCCAATATTATTGCCAACATGCTGCAATTTTCCCGCAGCGATCAACAGCAAAAACAACACATCGACCTGAACGCCCTGATCAATAACACCTTAACCATCGCCCGCGGGGATTTTGGTTTACGCCATATTCAGCTGAAATTTTCCGCCAGCACATCCCCCGCCTGGGTCGAGTGTCTGCCTGGCGAGATCGAACAGGTGCTGCTGAACCTGTTGAAAAATGCCGTGCAGGCGCTGAGCGATTACCCGTCGGAAGATACGCACTGGCAACCCATGATTCACCTCAGCATCGAACATCGCGACCAACAGCAGGTGATTGTGCTGGAAGACAATGGGCCAGGCATTCCCGCAGCCGTTGCCGCGCATATTTTCGAACCGTTTTACACCACCAAAGACGTGGGAGAAGGCACCGGGCTGGGCTTATTCGTTTCTTATTTCATCATTACCAGCCACCATCATGGACAGCTGCGCTATCGCCCTGCCAGCCAGCAAGGCGGAGCCTGTTTTGAGATTGCTCTGCCAGCGGGTGATTGAACCCAAGCATAATCACTTTGACTCAGAACACCAACACCCATACAAACACCAACATCAGATGAATTATTTTCAAGCCAACCATGTGGATAATTCACTGCCTTTTGTACCCTCGCTATTGACCCATCGCACAGGGCTCTATACCCTTCGCGCTTTCAGGTGCCCTCAGCATTTTTACTGACGAGGGTTAAACGGGAAGTCTGGTGTCGCGTGTTCCTACCGCCAATCCAGCGCTGCCCCCGCAACGGTGATCAACCATACTGATAACAAATGCCACTGTGCTGTGCATGGGAAGGTGTTATCAGCGAGCTGCTCTCAGCTCAGGTTGTAAGCCCGGATACCGGCCTGAATAACGATACTGACGTTGCGGTGGGCGACGGAGACCGATCGCAATAACTGCTGCATCATTGCAGCGCACTTTGCTTTTTGCGCCTCCGCCACTGCAACCGCTTTTTTGGGTTTGCGGGTGAGCACTCTGAATACTGTTTTTTTGCAACGCTGTGGTTTTTGTTCTCTCTTCACGCTGGCTTGTTTAGCCGGTGAAGCATCATTGCATGCGGAAGAAGCTCAGCTGGGGACAGTAGAGACGCACGCGTCTTCACCGCAAACGTTAAATCGACCCGGATATCAGTTTTTTTCGCGGACAGATATTGAACGTCGCTTTGCCAATCTTAGTGAATTCCTCAGTCAAGTAAATGGGATACAGGTACAACAGTTAAGTGGACTGGGTAATCCGGCACTTATCTCCATCCGTGGTGCAACAGCGCAACAAACCAAAGTGTTAATTAATGGCATCGAGAGTACTGATGCACAAAATGGTGGTTATGATCTAAACCAGTTACCGATCAGCCAGATTGAAAGTATTGAAATTTCTCAGGATGGTAGCAGTAATGGCTACGCTGATCGTGCGATTGGCGGCACTATCAATATTATTACCCGTAAGACAAAGAGCAATTCTCAGCTCGGTATTCAGGCAGGTTCTTATGGAACCTACCGGGCATCGTTAAGCCAACAAGCTGCCAGAAATATCAATATTCAACTGGAACACGAACAGAGTAACAACAACTATCTGTATCCGGTCGCAAGCCCAGCGTTCGATAGTCAAAACCGCAATAACAAAGAGGCACTGAATAATGCCGGTTTTTCGCGTCAATCAGTACAGGTTAATAGTGGCTCTGAGGAGTTAACGGCACGTCTGCGTCTATCTCAACAAAAAAAGAACATTCCTGATTATTACCGTAATCATCCTGACAATAATGCATATCTGAGTGAACGTAATGCTGTTCTGGAATTAAATGGTGAACAGAGCCTTTCCAGCATGCAACAACAATGGCGGATAGGACACTCTCAACGTTTTGAAAACTTTCGCAATACACTGGGCCTGATAGGACTGAGCCAAAATGATAACCGCTATCGATATGAAAAAAATTATCTGTCCGCTTCAAATATAAAGACCTGGGCACAATGGCAACACCGCGTTGACCTGAACTTCAGTGAAGAAACCTATCGCAGTGACTACCGTTTGGACAACGACAGTAAGCGCTGCCTAACGCCTCAAGGCAATTGTGATGCTTTTTCATTTCAGCGAAGTACAAATATCGGATCGCAACTTAACTGGAATAGCAAGAGTCAGCAACAACAGGCATATATCGATATATACAGACAGAATACCAGCGACATCAGTCGTCAACGTTATGCTATCGCAGATGAAAGCACTCAGAGTGATGCGTTTATCGGTGCTGCTATCGGCTATCTCTGGTATTCAGATCACAGTGACTGGAGTTTAACCTGGAAGCGTGCGGCACGAATTCCAACCTTGTATGAGCGCTATGGCAATCATGGTCTTTTTTTAAGTAACCCTGACCTGCAACAGGAGATAAGCAATACGCTTACTCTGAATAATTTATGGCGCATTACTGAAAAAACGCAGATATCCGCTTCAGTATTTTATCGCGACCTTGATAATGCCATTGTACCTGTCTATGACGCACGCGGTATTGGCCGCTACGAAAACACCAGCCAGGCAACCCTGACCGGAGTTGAATGGAATGCAGCCTATTGTGCCGATTATTGGTTCGGCACATTGTCAGGCAGTCATTATGACAGCCTGACAACCAGCGAGATAAGATCGTTTGATGAGAAGAAATTGCCTGGCACTTACCACACCAGCCTGAAAGCCAGTACTGGATTCAACATTTCAAAACATCACATCGAATCCAGCGTTGAATACAGTGACGATTTATACATAGACAGAAGCAATCTGATTGAGGGCGAAGCACGCGCGCTGATCAATCTATCATACCGCTACCAGGCAACAGATCACGAAGCAGGTCTTCGCATGATCAATATCAGCAATAACCGTTTTCTTGATTTTACCAACCGCCCGACGACTGGTCGGGAATGGTTGATCTTTCTTAACACCCGTTTTTAAAAAGGAAAAGAGATGAAAAATTACTCACTCATTCTTCTGGCCAGCGCATTATTAGCAGGATGCTTTGGCGACGATGATAAAAAATCAACACCACTGACTGAAGGCTCCTATGCCGTACAAACCGTAGCAGCTGATTACACAAGTAGCTCCGTCGTTACCGGAAACATTCTGGGTGAGCGATCTGTTTCACAAACCATTCTGGTAAAAGATAAGTCGGATTTCACCGTGAATACATACGGAAAATACCTCTACCATATCGGTCGGTACAACACAGACAGTATCGCTCGCTATGATTCTACCAATAGCCTGAACGTAGCCCAATGGGAGTACAGTACTAATGATAATGGTGCGGAGAAATCTAACCCATATAAAATCGTTCATGTCTCCGATGATAAGGCTTACGTAATCCGTTACGGCGCCAAGACGGTATGGCAAATAAATCCTCAAGCAGAAACTTCCGACCAGTTGGTTGTCGACACCATTGACCTTTCAGCCTACAACTATCCTGATTCAGACTTTCCCCGTATGAGTGAAGCCGCGCTCTATAACGACAAACTGTTTGTAGTTATGCAGCGTCTTGATGCTGCCTATAAACCACAAACAGCTTATGTTGCCGTGATAGATACTGCTGATAACACAGAAATTGACACCGATCCAAACACGAGCGGATTAAAAGGTATTCCACTATCTGTCACCAACCCGATTTCAACAGAGGCTAACAATGGATATCTCTACATTGCAGGTCGCGGCAACTTCGGTTCTGACACTGGAGGTCTGGAAAAAATAGATATGACAACATTTGCTTCCAGCAATATTATTAACAACACTACGTTTACATCTCTGAATAATACTGAAACTAACACTTACTTCCATATCACTGATGTTGCACTGGCCAGCGATCAACACGGTTATGTCACGGTAAATATTGAAAAAAACTACGATACACTATCGTCAAAAGTGTATGAGTTTAATCCAACCAGTAAGACAATAGGTCAGTCGCTCAATATGACTTCATTGAATGAAGTCATTATTTCAGATATTGCAATCGATACTAACCAACGCCTTTGGGTAGGAGTTTCCAATAAAACAAACCCTGGTATCGTCGTAATAGACACCGACACCAACACTCAAAGTGGTAATCGTATTGAACTGCAAATGCCACCTAAATCTATTAATTTCCTGAGTATCGACTGAACGGAGATCATATGGGCAACCGCTTATCAAAAATCGTAACCAAAACAGGTGACGGTGGTGAAACCGGTCTGGGTGATGGTTCACGCGTCAGCAAAAGCAGCGAACGTATCCACGCTATTGGTGATGTGGATGAGCTGAATTCCTGGATGGGATTACTGCGCGCCGAATTGAGCGCTGATGACGACCTGCAACCGCTGTTGCATCAGATTCAGCATGATTTATTCGATCTCGGTGGTGAACTGTCTGTCCCAGGGTTTTATGCTCTGAGCGAAGAACTGCTGCAGGATATTGAAGATAATCTGGAAGCCCTTAACGATACCCTGCCACCGTTAAAAGATTTTATCTTACCGGGTGGTAATCGTTGTGCAGCCTGCGCGCACATGGCGCGTACCGTTTGTCGCCGAGCTGAGCGTTCTTTGGTCGAAATGGCGCGCAGTGAAACAGTAAGCACACTGGCGCTGCGTTATCTGAACCGTTTATCAGACCTGCTGTTTATTCTCGCCCGGGTTCTCGCCCGACGTGACAATGGCCAGGAGGTTATCTGGCAAAGTCGGCATAAACGCGATAATAATGCGCAATAATTGAGCGTTAAAACCAAAAAAAATGCCCACATCGGTGGGCATTTTCTTACTGGCAGATCCGGAATCAGACTTTAAACTGCTCTACCCGTTGAGCCAATGAATCGGTAATGGCCTGAGTCTGCCGCACCGCTTGTACCGTTCCTTCGGCATTACTTGAGGTTTGCTGGCCACTGTCGCGAATGGCTTCAAGGTTGTTTTCCAGATCAGTGGCACTGCGTTTCTGCTCGTTCGCCGTCACTACAATATCGGTCGTTTTCTTCTGAATATCGCCCATACTGATCTGAATTTCATTCAGCGTCGTACCGACATGCTCAGAATGAGAAACGGTGCTTTCTACCATTTTCCGGTTCACTTCCATCGTATCAACAGCGCTAATGATATTTTTCTGTACTTCGCTGATCAGCCCTTCAATTTCCTGCGCTGACCCCTGAGTACGGCTGGCAAGTGTACGAACCTCATCGGCAACCACAGCAAAACCGCGCCCTTGTTCACCGGCCCGGGCTGCTTCAATGGCCGCATTCAGAGCCAGCAGGTTAGTTTGCTCGGCAATCCCTTTGATGGTGGCCAGGATACTGCTGATGCTGGACGAATTTTCAGCCAAACGATTAACCGCCTGCATTGAATTCGCCATTTCATCCGATAAGCTGCGCACCTGATCCATCACCTGAGTCACGACTTTTCCGGCTTCATCCGATTTTTTGTGACCACTGTGCGCCGCCTCTTCTGCTTCTTCCGCCAGTTGCGTCACGGTAACCGCACGATCGGCCATGTCGCTGATAATTTGTGAAACCTGATTGGTTTGTTCCAATTGTATCTGCACGGCCTGACGGCTGCGGTTGGCAATACTTTCCACTTCATTCACATTGGCGCTCACCGAACCAGCACTGTCTTTGACAGCGGTCAGGGTATTACGGATGTTACCGATCATTTCATTAAAGGCATCGCGTAATTGCCCCATTTCATCACGGCCATTAAATTTTATTTCATGGGTCAGATCACCATTAGCAATATCCCGCGCGGTTCCGGAAAAGCGTTTAATGGTGTAGCGAATCGACATAAAAAAGGCGAGATACAAATAGACAATGATTGTCAGTGCCGACAGTAGAACCAGAGCAAGAACACCGATGCGTTTTTGTTGGCCATCAAGACGAGACTGCAACTTACGGTTAATTAACGGAAAGGCTTTGCTTTCAAGATCTTTGATAACTTGCCACTGAGTCTGGTAAAACTGATCAAAATCCTGCCAGCTGGATTCGATGGTTGCGGCAGCAATAATATCTTCGTCTATTTTCAGACGAATATTTTCTACAGCTTTAACACCCGCCTGAGCGGATGTTAATAAATCGGCATCACCAATCGCTTCTGCGCTGCTGACCATGAGTTGCATATTCGGCTGTGCCGCCAATAGCTGATCATAAACAACGTTCATCAGATCGTAGGTTGCTGACTGCAGATACTGTTCTACGAAGGCGTATATTCCCGACGCATGGCCCATACCAATAACACCATTGGTTTCGGGCAGTGTCATAACAATACCGACCAGACGCTGAATATCACCATCTGAATCCAGTGAAATACCGGAAGACTGGGTATACTGACGAATGACCAGATACAGTTCATCGATAACAATCTGATAATATTTGTACTGATCGCGGAACGTTGGCTGACGATGTTCACCGCTCATTTTCAGACGATGAGCATATTTTTCTTCCCAGCCTTTCAATAAGGAAATCAGCTCCTCATCTTCTGTAGTCTGCAGCAACGTTTGAATCTGTTGAGGAATTTCGTTCATACGCTGTTCTGCACGTGCGCGGAGTTCATCATTATTCTGATGCGGCACCACGGCAGCCAGGTCACGGAATGCTTCAAGCTCATGGGCAAAATTAAATAATTGCTGAGTGCTCTGAAGCCCACTTAGCTCCAGCTCTGTTTTTTTCATGGACTCAAACGCCGCAAGAAACACCTGTCCACTCAGCACCACAAGAGGCACCATAAACAAAAAACTGATCAGGCCGAATTTGGCAGCATAATTCAGCTGCCCCATAAATTTGATTGCCGGCCACATTAGTGCTTTCAGCATAGACTCCTCACACCCTTACTTATGCTTGTTATCTGGAAAACTGCCGGCGTCAGAATCATCGGTCACCGGCAACTCTCTGGGTACTATTTATTGCTTATGCAGCATTGGCTGAACGTCTGGCCGCAAGAGCACCACTACATCAGAACATCGCGTAAATCCTGCAGGTACATAACCAGCCTCTGGCCAAAACGTGCTGCTTCCGCACCGTCTACGACCCGGTGGTCATAGGACAGCGACAGTGGCAACATAAGACGCGGCACAAAAGCCGAACCATCCCATACCGGTTGCATCGACGCTTTCGATAAACCAAGAATGGCGACTTCCGGAGGATTCACAATGGGGGTAAACGCTGTACCACCAATACCTCCGAGACTGGACAGACTGAAACAGCCGCCCTGCATGTCAGTTAATGGTAGCTTACCCAGTCGGGCCAATTCGGCCTTATCGGTAAGCTCTTGTGTAATTTGTGTAACCGACTTCTGATTAACATCACGAATAACCGGCACCAGTAGTCCTTTCGGCGTATCAACCGCCACTCCGATATGAACATACTGTTTCAGAATCAGTTTCTCGCCATCGGCACTGAGCGAAGCGTTAAACACAGGGAAATCTTCCAGTGTTTTGGCAATCGCTTTAAGCACAAAAGGTACAATGGAAAATTTTATTCCCTGGCGGGCATAGCGATCATTTTGTTGCTTACGATAATTTTCCAGGTCGGTAATATCGGCCTGATCAAATTGCGTGACTTGTGGCACATTCAGCCAGGCCGTTGTCATCGCCCGTGCTGTCGCACGCTTAATATTATTCAGTGGGCTTTCACTGACCGGCCCGAATTTAGCGAAATCGACGACCGGAACGGTAGGAATTCCAGCTCCCGTTTGCACCGTTGAAGACGCTGCACTTAATCGCTGTTTTACATAATGCTGGATATCATCTTTAGTAATCCGGTGCTTAGGGCCATTACCTTTAACTAACGCCAGCTCCACACCAAATTCCCGAGCCAGTTTACGCACCGCAGGGCCGGCATGAACCTCTCCCTGGGGGGTAGATGATGAAGTCACAGTGTCTGGCGCTGCCCGTTGAGGTTCAGATGCCGCAGCCACTTCGCTTTCCGCCGTTTCTGTTTTTTTCGGTGGTGTTTTAGCGATTTCTGTTTTTGTTGATAATGCCGCTTTCGGCTGTAGCGTCAGCATCAGATCACCCGCACTGACTTTAGCGCCGACGGCTACCGCCAGACTGACAATGGTGCCAGCCTGGCCCGCCGGAATTTCCATCGACGCTTTATCTGATTCCAGCACCAGCACCGTTTGTTCGGCATCAATCTCATCACCGGCACTGACCTGCACTTCAATCACTTCCACCTGTTCAGATCCGCCCAGATCGGGGATAACAATATCCACAGCAGCAGGTTCAGCACTCTGTGGCGAAGTACTTTCTACAGCACTTTTTACCGGAACTTCCATTGTTTTCTGTTCTGCTGCAGGAGCGTTTTCAGCGTTTTTTTCTTCAGCAGCATTTTCTTCAGTACCTGAAGCATCGCTATCCAGTTCACCGAATACATCACCGCTGCTGACTTTATCGCCCACTTTAACGCTCAGGCTTTTAATCACACCGGCAGTTTCTGCCGGAATCTCCATCGTCGCTTTATCGGTTTCCAGCACAATCAATGCTTGTTCCGCTTCCACGCTATCACCGGCGCTTACCAAAATTTCGATAATTTCAACCTGACTGGGACCGCCGAGATCCGGAATTTTTAAAGTCGTCATGCATCCATCCTCAGCTGTACAGTGGGTCAGGTTTAGCAGCATCAATATTCAGCTCGCTGCGCCACTGCTCAAGATCAGCGGCTTTTAACGCGCCACTTTTTACCAGCTCGGTACCGGCCGCCCAGGCCACATGCTGCCAGTCGATTTCAAAGAAGCGGCGTAAATTTTCACGCGAATCACTGCGGCCAAAACCATCAGTACCCAGTGTTTTATAACGACGTCCATCGGGAATAAATGCCCGGATTTGTTCGGCATAGGTTTTCATATGATCGGTCGTTGCAACGATGGGGCCCTCACTGTCCGCCAGTTGACGGGTTACCCAGGGCTGGGGCATCTGTTCGCCTGCCGTTAATAAATCGGTACGATCACACGCCAGACCATCACGACGTAGCTCATTAAAAGAAGTTACACTCCAGACATCGGCGGCGATGCCTTTTTCTTCCAACCACCTGGCTGCCTGTTCAACCTGGCGTAAAATAGAGCCGCTGCCCAGCAGCTGAATACGCGCCGGCTTCTTGTTTTTCGCACCTTTAATTGCCGATGTTTTCAGGCGATACAGCCCGCGTTTAATCCCCTCTTCCACACCTTCCGGCATCGGCGGATGAACGTAGTTTTCATTCAGACTGGTTATGTAATAGAAGACTTTTTCTTTCTTCTCATACATGCGCTTCAGACCATCCTGAATAATGACCGCCAATTCATAAGCGTACGTCGGATCGTAGCTGACACAGTTCGGAATAGTGGACGCCAGAATATGACTGTGACCATCCTGATGCTGCAAGCCTTCGCCATTCAGGGTTGTCCGCCCCGAAGTTGCACCAATCAAAAATCCCTGACACTGCATATCGCCAGCCGCCCAGGCCAGATCACCAATGCGCTGGAAGCCAAACATGGAGTAATAAATATAAAACGGAATCATCGCCAGACCGTTGGTACTGTACGAACTGCCCGCTGACATCCAGGCGGCAAAAGCACCGGCTTCATTAATACCTTCTTCCAGAATGCGGCCTTTTTTATCCTCGCGGTAATACATTACCTGGCCCTGATCAACCGGCTCGTATAACTGACCTTCGGATGAATAAATACCCAACTGACGGAATAAACCTTCCATACCAAAGGTGCGCGCTTCATCCGGCACGATTGGTACTACGCGATCGCCCATGATTTTATCTTTCACCAGCTGCGACATAATGCGCACAAAGGCCATAGTGGTGGATATTTCACGCTCACCGCTGCCTTCGGTCTGGGCTTTAAAAAACGCCAGATCCGGTGCGGTTAATGCCGTCCAGTTTTCTGTGCGCAGTGGTAAATAGCCTCCGAGTTTTTCGCGCTGCTTGCGCATGTATGTCAGCTCCGGGCTATCCGCCGGTGGCCGGTAAAAGGGCATATGCGGCAGGTCTTCATCACGTACCGGAATATCAAAACGGTCACGGAACGCTTTAATGCTTTCGATATCGAGTTTTTTAACCGAATGCGCCTGATTCTGCCCTTCAGCTTCGGCACCCATGCCGTAGCCTTTAATGGTATGAGCCAGAATAACCGTTGGCTGTCCTTTATGATTTACTGCCGCGTGATAGGCGGCATAGACTTTATAAGGATCATGGCCGCCACGGTTAAGACGGAAAATATCTTCATCAGATAAATCTTTAATTAATTCCGTCAGCTCCGGGTATTTATCAAAGAAATGTTCGCGGGTGTATTTTCCGCCTTTGGCTTTGTAATTCTGATACTCACCATCAACGGTTTCGTCCATGCGCTTCTGCAGCATGCCTTTACGGTCTTTGGCTAATAACGGGTCCCAGTGACGCCCCCACACCACTTTAATCACATTCCAGCCAGAACCACGAAACTGGCTTTCCAGCTCCTGAATAATTTTACCATTACCCCGCACCGGGCCATCCAGACGCTGCAGATTGCAGTTAACCACAAAGATTAAATTCTCTAATTTTTCCCGTCCGGCCAGACCAATAGCACCCAGGGTTTCCGGCTCATCACATTCGCCATCCCCCAAAAAGGCCCATACTTTGCGGCCTTTGCGTGGCAACAGGCCCCGAGCTGACATATAGCGCATAAAATGCGCCTGATAGATCGCCTGTAAGGGTCCAAGCCCCATCGATACCGTCGGAAATTGCCAGTAATCCGGCATTAATTTCGGGTGTGGATAAGACGATAATCCCGGCGCTAAGGCTTCACGGCGGAAACGTTCCAGATCCGATTCCTGAAAACGCCCTTCCAGATAAGAACGGGCATAAATACCCGGCGCCACATGGCCCTGATAATAAATCAGATCGCCCAGTGGTGATTCATCACTATTGGCATTAGGCGCGCGGAAAAAATGGTTAAAAGCCACATCATAAAGTGTGGCACTGGAGGCGAAGCTGGAAATATGGCCACCTAAATCACCAGCGCCTTCTTTGTTGGCGCGCAACACCATCGCCAGCGCATTCCAGCGCACCAATGAACGGATGCGGCGTTCCATAAACAGGTCACCGGGCATCGGCGCTTCGTTTTCCGGAGCAATGGTATTGCGGTAAGGCGTATTCAGCGCATAAGGCAGCGGCATGCCATCACGGGTGGCACGTTCGGCGATACGTTCGATCAGAAAATGGGCGCGTTCGACCCCTTCGGCGCGGATCACAGAGTGAATGGCATCGACCCACTCTTTGGTTTCCTGCGGATCAGGATCGACCGTAACATCCTGATTTAACTTGCGTTCATCCATTGTGCATTCCCGGTTCAGGCGATGGTTGTAATCCAGTATAGTTAAGGACTCAGTGAACACCCGTTAGCCAGCGGAAATCCCACCTTTCAGGAATCACAAAAAAGTATGAGTAACAGCGAGCAAACAGCTAATACCGATCGCCACCAGCAGAAAATGCAGAAGCATAAAGAGAAGGTCGATGCCGCCATCGCCCGCGCTCAGGAAGAACGTGGCGTCATCATCGTGCTAACAGGCAACGGCAAGGGAAAAAGCAGCTCCGGCTTCGGCACCGTTATCCGCACGCTGGGCCATGGCTACAAAGCTGGTCTGGTGCAGTTTATTAAAGGCACCTGGGATTGCGGCGAAGCCAAAATTCTCGCCACCCTGCCGGGTCTTACCCATGAAGTAATGGGCTCGGGCTTTACCTGGGAAACACAGAATAAAGAGCAGGATCAGCGTGCCTTTGATGCGGTCTGGCCAAAAGCCAAAGCCATGCTCAGCAATCCAGAGCTACGCACCGTGATGCTGGATGAAATCACCTATATGCTGGCGTACGATCTGCTGGATTTTGATGAATTAAAAACGGCGCTGGAAAACCGCCCGCCGGAGCAGAATGTGATTCTGACCGGCCGTGGTGCACCAACGGCACTGCGCGATCTGGCCGATACCGTCACCGAGATGAAAATGGAAAAACACGCTTTTAAAGCCGGAGTGAAAGCTCAGGCCGGTATTGAGTGGTAATTGCGCACTCAGGCCTCGCGGATCATCACCAGCGCAAAACCGCTTTCTGCCGTCAGGCTCAGTGACTGTCCGCTGAGCCTGAACAAATCCCCGCGCTGTAAACGCTGCCCATCGGCACTGATGGCCGTGCCACGGAATACATAACCCAGCGCATCATCTTCAAGCTTCCACTCATCGCCTGCCGCCAGTTGCAGCACATCCATCCGGGTTGAAGCTGCAAACATTTCGCCACCGTATACACAGGTCAGGCCAGACTTGAGCTCAATAACCTGATAACACGCCTCGCCCTCATGGCTCTGCGGCACCAGCCAGATCTGCACCATAGCCGGATAATCCGCGCCCGGATTCTGCTCGTTATGACGAAAGCCTTTGGCGCCACTGCGCTGTAACTGCACCTGTCCGGCCTGTAAAACTTCACCATCGCCGATACTGCCCTGATGATGCAGCTCACCACGGGTCATCACACTGACGATATCAATCTGCTCATGGCTGTGCAGTCCGGTCGAACCTCCGGGTAAAAACCAGGCATTGGCTAAATAAACACAGGCGCCAAAACCCGGCCAGCATTCCTCGCGCACATAATGACCAAACTGGCGCGGGTCCATTACCAGCACCCGTTCGCGGATGCCGCCAAAACCGGAAATCTCAATCTTCTCTTCTGTCAGCAGCTCTAATGCCACGCTCTTTTCTCCGTTCTGCCCCATGACATTGCAGCGCTGCGTTGCGCCACTAGATTGCACCGCTGCGTTGCGCCACTAGATTGCACCGCTGCGTTGCGCCGTCAGGGACTGTTTACACCCCTTACGCCAGCCATGCGAACAATCGGGCCAAGGTGGTAGAACGTAAGTACCAAAGTTTCAAAAAACTGTCACGGCGCTGACACAGAGCCTGCCTAGACTCGCTCATCCTTTAGCACGCACCACACTCACCCGTCGCGTGGATTGTATGCCGATCCACCTATAAAAAAGGAGTCCGACATGGATATCAGCCGCCGTAAATTTCTATCCCGCACCGGCGCCGGCGTTGCCGGTATGGGAGCCCTGAGTCAGTCCGGTCTGAGCATGGCGATGAGCAGCCCGACGCCAATTGAAGCCAATGATCCCGGCCACTTTAACTACGGCGTTGCCAGTGGCGACCCGCGCGCCGACCGTGTCATCCTCTGGACTCACTTTCTGCCAGAAGTAAATATGCCGCTGACCGTCAGCTGGAAAGTCGCGCTGGATGAAAATATGACTCAGGTGGTACGCAACGGCGACTTCCGCACCGACGCCAGCCGCGACTTCACCGTTAAAGTCGATGCCGACGGCCTGCAGCCCGGCACCATCTATTTCTACCAGTTCAGTGCCCTGGGCAAAGATTCCGAAATCGGCCGTACCCGCACCGCCCCGGAAGGCGATATCGACAGCGCCCGTTTTGCCGTGGTGTCCTGCTCCAGCTACCCGCACGGTTACTTTAATGTGTACCGCGCGCTGGCCAACCGCGACGATCTGGATGCCGTCATTCACCTCGGCGACTATATCTACGAATATGGCCAGGACGAATACGGCGAACTGCTGCTGCGCGAAAAACGTGCGCTGGCTCCGGCTCATGAAATTGTCAGCCTGTCCGATTACCGCCGCCGCCACGCCATGTACAAACTGGACGAAGATTTAAAAGCCGCCCACCAGCGTCATCCGTTTATCACCGTCTGGGATGACCACGAATTTGCCAACGATTCCAACGCTTACGGTGCCGAAAACCACAACGATGGCGAAGGTGACTGGAACGAGCGTAAAGCCGCGGCCAAACAAGCCTATTTTGAATGGATGCCGATTCGCGAAAACAGCAACGGCAGCATCAGCCGCAACCTGCGCTACGGCGATCTGCTTGATTTGCTGATGCTCGATACCCGCATCGAAGGCCGTGACGAAGCACCAGAAGGCAGCGATAAACAACGCGAAGCCAAAGACGAAAACCGCACCCTGCTTGGTTTTGAGCAGGAAGCCTGGCTGCATCAGCAGTTACAGAGCAGCAGCGCACGCTGGAAGATTGTCGGTCAGCAGGTGATGATGGCGCAGCGTTACTTTATTAACCTGCCGGATCACTTTGGCGGCGGCGCGTCTCTCTGGCTCGACAGCTGGGACGGCTACAGCGCTACCCGCGACCGCTTACTGGCGCTGCTGCGTAACGAACAGATTGATAACGTGGTGATTCTCACCGGCGATGTGCTCAGCTCCTTTGCCGCCGACCTGAGCGATAACCCTTACGACCGCAATAACTACAACCGTCACAACGGTGACGGTTCGCTGGCGGTGGAATTTGTTTGTCCGTCGGTCACCTCTCCGGGCTTCCCGCCGGTGATTGCCGAAGCCGGCGCACAGACCATTATGGATGCCAGCCCGCACATTAAATTTGCCGAACTGCGCCAGCATGGGTTTATCCTGCTGAGCGCCAGCCGCGAGCAGGTACAGGCCGACTGGTACTACGTGCCGCAAATTCTGAAACGTTCCGCCAGCAGCTACCATGCGCGCAGCTACCGCACCATGAACGGTGATAACCGTCTGCAACGCGTGGCTGAACCACTGGCCTGAGAGAATAAAGCGTTCCAGAACAAGGGCTTACAGATTCAGACCGGATAGAATCTGGCCATATAAAACGCCGCTGCGGTTTCCCGCAGCGGCGTTTTTTATGGAGCACAATTTAACCGGCCAGCGCGACCGACTTAACCTGCGCCCAGACGGACATGCCCGCCTGTAAACCCAACTGAGTCACCGAGCGTTGCGTCAGGCGTGCGCGCAATAAACCACCACTGCGTAAACGCAGGTTAAGTAGCACCGATGTACCGTCAGCACTGAGACTGTCAATCTGCACCGGCAGAATATTCAGAATACTGCTGTCGTCCGCACGGCTGAGGCTGATACTCACATCCCGCGCCAGTACCCGCGCCCGCAGATGATCACCGATGGCGGCCTGAGGCGCACTCAGTAACAGCTCTGTGCTGCCAGCGGCTGTTCCGTCTGCCGTCAGAGCCAGCCGTGCCAGCCCGTCAGCCTCCTGGGCAACCACGGTACCTTCGAGCACCACGCCGGTTTCATCGCCCAGATTCAGCGTCGCTAACACTTCGGCCAGCCCGCCCTGAGCGCGCATCTCTCCGCGCTCCAGCAACAATAACTGATCGGCCAGCTGCACCACTTCTTCCAGCGCATGACTGACGTACAACATCGGCCCCTGATACACCTGATGCAGACGGCGCAGATACGGCAAAACCTCTTGCTTACGCGCGGTATCGAGTGCTGACAGCGGTTCATCCAGCAGCAGCAGCCGGGGATTGATCAGCAGTGCCCGCGCCAGCGCCACGCGCTGCTGCTCGCCGCCAGACAAACGCTGCACCGGACGCTGCAGCAGCGGCAATAAATCGAGCAGCTCCAGCACCTGCTGAGCCTGCTCATGGGCCAACGGGGTTAAACCGCGCTGGTGCGCCCGTTTAACGCCGTAATCGAGGTTGCCCTGTACATTAAGATGTTTCAGCAGACCGGCATCCTGAAATACCAGCGCCAGCGGGCGCTGATGCGCCGGCAAAGAACGCTGCCGACTGCTCCAGACCTGCTCACCCAGCCGGACCTCACCACCCGCTTCCAATCCGGCGATACAGCGCAATAACGTGGTTTTGCCGCAGCCTGACGGGCCAAATACCGCCGTCACACCTTGTCCGGCAAGTGTCGTATCCAGCCGTAAACGGAAGTCGCCACGGTGGCAGTCGATGTTCAGATGCAGATCGGTCATGGGCGGCTCAGGGAAAAATTCAGGCGGCTGTTACGGTTGAGGCTGTACATCAGCAATAACACCACAAAAGAGAACACCAGCATCAACAGCGACAACGCATGCGCCTGAGTGTAATTAAGGGCTTCAACATGATCGTAAATCTGCACCGATATCACCCGTGTTTCTGCGGGAATATTACCGCCAATCATCAACACCACACCAAACTCACCCACGGTATGGGCAAAGCCCAATACGGCAGCGGTTAACAGACCGGGCTTGGCCTGCGGCAACACCACCGTGAAAAAACGGTCAAGCGGGCCAGCGCCTAAAGTGGCCGCGACTTCCAGCGGGCGCTCACCCATGGCCTCCATCGCGTTCTGAATGGGCTGTACGACAAAAGGCAGTGAATACAGCAGCGAGGCCAGCACCAAACCACTGAAGCTGAACGGCAGCAGACCAAACCCCAGCGCCTGAGTCAGTTGGCCCAGCGGACCGTTGGGCCCCAGAGCCAATAACAGATAAAAACCGAGCACCGTGGGCGGCAGCACCAACGGCATCGCCACCAACGCCGATACCGGCCCACGCCAGACCGAACGCGTGCGCGCCAGCCACCACGCCAGCGGCGTGCCGATTAACAACAGCAACATCGTGACCAGTGTCGCCAGCTTCAGCGTCAGCCAGACCGCCTGCCAGTCTGCTGCAGTTAACAACATGCGTTACTCCCGGTGATAACCATAACCACGGATCAGCTCCGTTACTTCCGCCGATTGCAGAAAAGCCAGAAATGCTCTGGCCGCCGGATTCGGTTCGCCTTTCTTCAGTAGTACTGCATCCTGACGGATCGGCTGATACAGATTGTCGGGCACAATCCAGACACTGCCGTTATTGATATGGCCGCCGCTCATCACCTGCGACAGCGCCACAAAACCCAGCCCGGCATTGCCGGTGGCTACAAATTGCCAGGTCTGACTGATATTTTCGCCCATTACCTGTTTATTCCGGGTGGCCGTACTTAATTGCAGCGCCTCAAGCACTTCTGTGGCCGCCTGACCGTAAGGTGCAAGACGCGGGTTCGCCAGCGCGAGCTTGCTGAAGGAACCGGCTTTTAACTGTGCCTGCACATCGTCTCCAGCCGTTGCCGACCACAGCGCCAGACGTCCCTGCGCATAGGTAAAACGGCTGCCAGCGACGGCAAAGCCATTTCCTTCCAGACGCCGGGGTTTAGCCTGATCCGCAGAGAGAAACACATCAAACGGCGCACCGTTCTCTATCTGCGCCAAAAACTTCCCCGATGAGCCAAACGCCAGTAACACCTTATGGCCGCTGTCTTTTTCAAAATCAGCAGCAATTTTCTGCATCGGTCGGGAAAAATTGGAGGCCACAGCCACCATAACGTCCGCAGCCTGAACCGCAGAACTGAACAGGGTGGCGGACAATAAGCCGAGCAAGACCGGAACAACCGTCAATCTGGTTGAAAGCAAGCGCATAATTCTGATGCCTTTAAGCAAAGTCTTATTCATCAAATACCAATTCGGTGCCGGGATGAAACTGATCGCTGCCGTATAATTCCGACAGGTATTTTGCTTCACCATTCGGCTGCACCATACGCGCGTGATGACGGGTTAATTTGCGCGGCTCATCGACGCCACAGGAGTGGGCAATAATACCGACTTCCTGATTCAGAATTTCTACAAAGTGCGCAACCCGCGCGGCTTTATCCGTTGGTACCAGTCCGCGCTGCAAGCGTGGATTATGCGTGGTGATCCCGGTCGGACAGGTATTTTTATTGCACTGCAGCGCCTGAATACAACCCAGAGCAAACATAAACCCGCGCGCACTGGTAACAAAATCAGCCCCCACGCACAGTGCCCAGGCCACCCGGTCAGGGGTAATCAATTTACCCGACGCCACCACACGGATACGCGGCCGCAGGTGATATTCATCCAGCACATCCACCAGCATCGGCAATGCCTGCGCCAACGGCAGGCCCATATAATCCATTAACGATTGCGGTGCCGCTCCGGTACCACCTTCGGCACCGTCCAGCGTAATAAAATCCGGTGCCGATTCGGTTCCACGCACATGAATAGCGCGGCATAAATCACGAATCCAGCCAATATCGCCCAGCACCGCTTTAAAGCCCACGGGCTTACCGGTAATCGCTCTGACCTGAGCAATCATATCCAGCAGATCATCCACCGAGCGGACTTCCGGATGACCATTGGGAGAAATGGAATCTTCACCGGCAGGAATGTGGCGGATAGCCGCAATTTCGGCGGTGACTTTTTCGCCCGGTAAAATACCGCCCTTACCCGGCTTTGCCCCCTGACTGAGTTTAATTTCAAACATCCGCACTTGTTCGTGAGCGGCAATGGCATGCAGTTTCTCTTCGTCCAGCTCACCGAATTCATTGCGCACGCCGTATTTTGCCGTGCCGATCTGGAAGACGATGTCAGCCCCGCCTTCCAGATGATACGGCGATAAACCACCCTCGCCGGTATTCATCCAACAACCGGCCAACTTAGCACCTTTCGACAAGGCCAAAACCGCCGGGCGCGAAATGGCACCAAAACTCATACCGGAAATATTGATCAGTGATGAGGTGGTATAAGGCGTACGGCAATGCTCACCCAGAGTAATCGGGCCGGTATCGGCAAAATTCTGCTTCAGTGCCGGAAAAGCACTGTTCACAAACAAAACAGTGCCGGGCACATCCAGTCGGCGGGTCGATCCAAAGGCAATGGTGGTGTTTTCTTTTTTAGCGGCGCGGTAAACCCAGGCACGCTCGGCGCGATTAAACGGTAATTCTTCGCGATCCTGTGCAAAAAAATACTGGCGAAAAAATTCCCCAAGATGCTCAAAGAAGTAACGGAAACGGCCAATCACCGGAAAGTTACGGCGAACGGTATGGCGGGTCTGGGTAATATCCACGATGTAGGCCACCAATATCCAGCCAACCACGACCAGCGCCACCAGCCCCAACAGGCCGACTAAAACAATCACACCATAAGCAGCAATCAAAAATACTTCATCAGACATCAGACATCTCCGGCGATTGAGCTGAGCCAGCTCAGAAACAGCCCACAGCTTAGAGGCTGGAGGTTTAGCTGTCATTACTGACAAACAAAACGCTGTGATGCACAGAAGGATCAGAAGTGACGGCACAAAACGGCCAGGCAAAAAAAAGAGCAGCCAGGCTGCTCGGAGAACGAAGTTTGATCGGGTGCTGTGATCAATGAGGTTCAGGGTGCTTCAGTAAATTGTGCCAGGATGTTTCTGCCCGCCTCCTGGCTGACGGTATCCGTACCGCGGGCTTACGCCGTCGGTGTAATATTCTTAACGTTTTTGGCCGTGAAATAAGAGAAACCGCCTTCCATATCCCCCACTTCTACCCGGTTAGGGGAAAGCGGTGAACTTTTGATTGCGGCGATATACAGGCCGTGGCAGGCAATCAGGTTCTTATCGACATCGTTAAAATGAGGCTGAGAAAAAGCAAAGGTTTTACGTTCACAGCCACGTTCCAATGTGAGAATAAGTTGGGCATCGGTCAGCTCGTTAGCCCGTGAATAGTTCACGTAGGTTACACGATACGCCTGATCGAATTCGTACAAATATTGATCGAGTGTTTGGCGGCTGATACTCATGAATAAATTAAACCTATATCGGTGACTGGCGAGTTACCTTTAGGTTTAGTCGCCGCAAGATGTCACCGCAATGCGTAATAACACAAATCTACAGATATTTTGTAAGTGTCATTTTTCAGTTAAAAAACGACGTTGTTTACCTGCAGATGGAAAGAATTGATAGGAAAGTCAGGCGTCAAACTTTTGCTGTGTTACAGGATACAAACAGAATATTACAAAGGAGGAAATCCGGCGCTGTTCTGCCGGATTCCGGCACGCGCAGATAACTGCGCATGTTGTTACTTACCAGTGCTGCACAATGTCTTTCAGCGCGGTATCAATGTCTGCAAAGTCATAGTTGAAATTCAGTGTCTGCAGCCGCTGCGGCCGGACATCCTGGCCTTTCAGTAACAGATCACTCATTTCACCAAACAGCAGTTTTGCGATAAATACCGGCATCGGAAACAGTGCAGGGCGTTGCAGCTGTCGCGCCAGGCTCTGAGTAAAGTCGTGATTGGTCACAGGATGTGGTGCCGTCATATTGATGACACCGTTTACCGTCTTATCAGCGCTGTTGCTGTTACTGTGGCTGAGTAAAAAATCGACCGCACGACAGTAGTCCTGCAAGTGAATCCACGACAGATTCTGCTGCCCATCACCGATCACGCCCCCCAGACCAAGACTGAACGGCAGCCAAAGGCGTTTCAGCATGCCACCATGCACTCCCAACACAACGCCGGTGCGCAGAATCAGAAAACGCTCGGTTAACGGCTGCAGAGGTTCTGCCGCCGCTTCCCAATCGGCACAAAGCTGCGCCGCGAAGTCTTTCCCCTGCGCATCCAGTTCGCCGTGTGGCGTGTCATCGGCACCAGAATATCCGCCGTAATAACCAATGGCTGAACCACTGAGCACCACGCGGAAACGCTGGCCACTGCGGCTGGCCCAGGCCGCCAGATCGCGGGTCAGGGCAATACGGCTGTCCTGCAGCGCCTGCTTGCGCGCACGCGTCCAGCGTTTATCGGCAATGCCCTCACCGGCCAGATTGATTAACACATCAAACTGACCGCTGAGCTGCTCAAACCCCGATACCGCCTTCACTACGCCGCCCCAGCGCCGTTGCACCCAGGACGGGCGGCGGCTGAGCACGGTAACAGCAGCGCCTTGTGCCAGCCAGCGGTTGATCAGGGCCTGACCTATAAAGCCGGAACCGCCGGTAATCAGAATGCGTTGTTCTGTCATCGTTTTCTCCTTACCGGTGGTTCGCCTGAGCGACTCAGAACTGGCCGACGGCCATCTCCATCAGGCTGTCTTTACCGGCTTCAATTTCTGTCAGCAGAGCTTCGGTTTGTGGCAGCAGTTTGTCCATATAGAAACGCGCACTATGAACTTTCGCCTGATAGAAGTCGGTTTCACTCGATCCGGCATCCAGCTGCTGCTGTGCGGTCAACGCCATACGGCTCCAGAAATAACCCACCGCCGTCAGCGCAAATAAGCGCAGGTACGGCGTGGCCGCAGAACCTGCCTGCTCACGGTCACTCATACCATTCTGCATCAGCCACATGGTGGCTTTCTGCAACCGGGCAATGGCGGCTTTCAGCTGTGGCAGGTGCGGAGCCTGCGGGTTGTCGTTGATGAAACCGTCAAGCATGGCGAAGAAGCGCTTCAGCGCCCGGCCGCCGTTCATGCCGATTTTACGGCCCACCAGATCCAGCGCCTGAATGCCGTTGGTACCTTCGTAGATACGGGTAATACGGGCATCACGCACCAACTGCTCGAGTGGCCAATCCTGGGTAAAGCCTGAGCCACCCATTAACTGCAGACCATCATTGGCACAGAAAAATCCTTCATCGGTGAGGAAGGCTTTTACCACCGGTGTCAGCAACTGCACCATATCATCGGCATGTTCACGTTCGGCCGGATCTTCTGCGGTGTGTGCGATATCCAGATTCAACGCAGTGAAGTACGCCAGTGCACGGCTGCCTTCAATGGTGGCTTTCTGACGCAGCAGCATACGGCGTACATCCGGGTGCACGATGATCGGATCTGCAGGCTTGTCGGGTGCCTGTGGGCCCGCCAGCGAGCGGCTCTGCAGACGGTCTTTGGCAAAGCCTAAAGAAACCTGATAAGCCGCTTCAGCAACCCCCAGCCCCTGCAGACCGACCATCAGACGCGCACTGTTCATCATCACGAACATCGCCTGCAGACCTTTGTGCGGTTCGCCAATCAGCCAGCCTTTGGCTTCTTCAAAGTTCATCACGCAGGTTGCGGAACCCTTGATACCCATTTTGTGTTCCAGGCCGCCACAAAACGCCGGGTTACGGCTGCCATCTTCCAATACCTTAGGCACCAGAAACAGTGAGATACCTTTGGAACCGCCCGGTGCATCCGGCAGTTTGGCCAGCACCAGGTGGATGATGTTATCCACCAGATCATGCTCACCGCCGGTAATCCAGATTTTGGTACCGGAAATAGCGTAAGAACCATCGGCCTGCGGTTCAGCTTTAGTACGGATCAGACCCAGGTCGGTACCACAATGCGGTTCGGTCAGACACATGGTGCCGGTCCACTCACCGCTGATCAGACGTGGCAGGAAGTAGTCTTTCTGCTCGTTGGTGCCGTAACCAATCAGCGCATTAACAGCACCGTGGGTCAGGCCCGGATACATACCCAGCGACAGGTTGGCTGAACACATCATCTCTTCAGCCAGCGTATTCAGCGTATGTGGCATACCCTGACCGCCATATTCCACCGGCGCAGACAACGCCGTCCAGCCCGCTTCAGCAAACTGCTTGTAGGCTTCTTTAAAACCATCGGGCGTGGTGACGTTTTTGCTTTCCGGGTCGTAATGACAACCCTGGCGGTCACCGTTGGTGTTGGTTGGCGCAATAACATTCTGTGCCAGCTTCGCGCCCTCGGTCAGCATGGCGTCCATGATGTCGCGGGTGGCGTCTTCATAGCCTGGCAATGCCGGTAAAATTTCGTCACCTTTCAACAGTTCATATAACACAAATTGCATGTCACGCAGGGGAGCCTGATAACTCATGGGGTATCCTCATTGTTCAACGGGCCGATAACGGCAGTTAATTTTGATAAAGCCGCGCAAGGCATCAAAAATCGATGCAAAGCACTTTCAAAGCTATGCAATAGTTATACATCACAAGGAAAAGCGCTACAATGGGAAACTTGTACAAAGGCGATAAGGATTTTATATGGCCCACATAGCAATCATTGGCGCCGGCATGGCTGGCCTGAGCGCTCTGCAATATCTTGCGGAACAAGGCCATGAGGTCACAGTGTTCGATAAAAGCCGTGGCTCAGGCGGGCGCATGGCCAGTAAAAAGGTTGATGACGCCAGCTGGGATATGGGGGCGCAGTTTATCCGTGCTCACAGTGCCGCCTTTACCGCGCAACTGCAGCAGTGGCAACAATACGGCTGGGTTGACGAATGGAACATTACCCCCTGGACTGCCGATGCCAGTGGCCTGCATCCTTCGCCGGATAATGTGCAACGTTATGTCGGCATGCCACGTATGACCGGCCTCAGCCGCTCATTGCTGGAACCTGCAGCCGCCTTTGTCGCCAGCACCCGCATTATCAGCGCCAGCCGCGAGGCAAGCGCACGTGAATGGTCACTGAGCAGCGATGATGGTAAGACATTCGGCCCATTCGACGGCCTGCTGATCAACACCCCGCCGCAACAGGCCATACCGCTCCTGAGTGCCGCGCCACAACTGGCGGCTCAATGCGAAGAAGTGGATATGTTGCCCTGCTGGACACTGCTGCTGACACTGCCGGAAGCGATGAGCAGCGCTGCGGATGCCGTTTTTGTTAAACAAGGTCCGCTGAGCTGGATTGCGCGTAACAACAGCAAACCCGGTCGGGATAAAAAAGAGGCCTGGGTGATTCAGGCCAGTCACGAATGGAGCCGCCAGCAGGTCGATGCTCCGCGTGAACAGGTGCAACAGGAACTGCTGAGCGCTTTCTTTGCGGCACTGCAACAACCACAGCAACAACCCGACACCCTGTGGCTGCACCGCTGGTTGTACGCAATACCGGCCAATAGCCTTACACTGGGCGCTTTGAGTGACATCGGCCAGCATCTGGTTGTCTGTGGCGACTGGTGCCACAGCCCCAGCCTTGAAGGTGCCTGGCTGAGCGGCCAACAGGCTGCACGTACGTTACTGACCACACTCCCGAATATGGCAGAAGAACCACTATGACCTTAAAAAACGCTTCGATTTTGCTCGCCCATGGCAGCAGCGATCCGCACTGGCTGGCGCCATTCGATCAGTTATTGCAGCGCATTCGCGACAGCCTGACCAACCCGCAGGCGCGGGTAGAGCTGGCTTACATGGAACTGGCAGAACCGTCACTGCAAAGCCAGGTACAGCGCTTGGCCGCTGACGGCTATCGGCAGATTGATGTGCTGCCTCTGTTCTTTGCCGCTGGCCGCCATTTGCGTAAAGACGTACCGGCCATGCTTGAAGAACTGCAGCAACAGTTGCAACAGCAGGGCATCGAAGTAAGTATCCACTTACACACTCCCATCGGCCTGGAGCCTGAAGTCGCCAATGCGATCAGTCAGGTGGTTGTGCGACAACTGCAGTAACCCTGCATCATCAGCAGGATCGGATAACACCGCTGCCTGCTGATGCTGCTGATACCGCGGAATACTCTGCCTCAGCGTACTCCGGCGAACGCCTCCGCAATTGGCTCAGCGATTCGTTGTACGACCTGCTATCCCGTCTTCTAGCTCCTTTCTGTATACCTCCCCGCTCCTGTTAATCGTCCCTGCTCAACGAGCCTGTTCATTGCCACTATTTTTGACCCTGCTTTGCCCCTATCCATAACCCCGATAAAACGGCTTATCCGCAGCACAGCCACTTGCCCAGCAACATCCGCGGCCACCTTTCAGCGCTGTTTCCAGCGCCCGACGGTAGCCCCGGTTTTGCACTATGGTGTTTTATTCACTGGCGAATAATGCATCTGCGGTCCGGGATCATGCCCACCGGCTTATCACCGATGGCGTAAAGATTTCTTTAAAATCAGAACCTTATACAAAACCAAGAAATATTGTACAAAGATGATTGACTTGTAGAACTTGTTAGCGCCAGAATAAACTTATACAACAAACGATGCATAGGTTATACATATGGCTCAGCAGCATCCCTTAAAGACCACACGCAACACCACTGGCCTTAACCGTATTCCGGTTGGCATCAGTGCCTGCCTGATGGGTCAAGCGGTACGTTTTAACGGTTCACACAAGCGCTCGCGCTTCTGCACCGACACGCTGAGTCAGTATTTCGACTTTGTATCCATTTGTCCGGAAGTGGCCATTGGTATGGGCACGCCACGCGAGCCTATCCGCCTGGTCAGCCAGAATTCCGCCGATGAAAGCGTGCGCGCGCTGGGAGTGGTCGACAACAGCATCGATGTTACCGATGCGCTGGCAGAATACGGTACCCGCCAGGCACAACAGCAACAGCACTTGTGCGGCTACATTTTCATGCAAAAGAGTCCCAGCTGCGGCGTATTTGGCGTCAAACGCTATCTGGCCAATGGTCATCCTGAAGGCAGTACCCGCGGCATTTACGCCGACGCGTTCTGCAAAGCCCAGCCGCTGTTACCGGTTGAGGAAGCCGGGCGGCTGAACGATGCCGCTCTGCGTGAAAACTTTATGACCCGTGTCTTTGCCTATCATGACTGGCAACAATTTCAGGCCGCTGGCATCGACCGTAAAGGGCTGATTAATTTCCACTCGCGCTACAAATATCTGGTGATGGCGCACAGCTCGCTGCATTACAAAAGTATGGGGCGTCTGCTGGCCAACCTGCGGGACGGTAACCTCGACACCCTGGCCAACAATTATTTTGTCCAGCTGATGACCGCCCTTGCCAAGCCTGCCAGCCGTAAAATGCACACCAATACCCTGATGCACCTGCAAGGCTATTTAAAACAGCTCATTTCCGCCGGCGATAAAGCCGAGCTGAGCGAAATCATTGATCAGTACCGTCTGGGGATTGTGCCTCTTGTCGTGCCTCTGACCTTGTTAAAACATCATCTGAATCATCATGGCGATGTTAATCAGTACGCCTGTCAGCAGGTCTATCTTAATCCGCATCCCTATGAACTGGGATTACGGAACACCTTATGAACCGGCTTGACGACAGCGGAACTTACCCTATCCGCGAGTTTGCGCGCATCACCGGAGTTAACCCGGTGACTCTGCGTGCCTGGGAAAGACGCTACGGTATTATCCAACCGGAGCGTACCGAAAAAGGCCACCGCTTTTATACCGAAGAGCATATTCAGCATGTGCGTCATATCCTTTACTGGCTGGATCAGGGCTACCCTATCCGTCAGGTAAAGCTGCTGCTGAAAGACGGGCCGGAAAGTGCCGAAAACAACAGTGATGACTGGCTTGAACAACAGCAACAGGTCATTCGTGCAGCCCAGCGCCTGAATACCCAGCATCTGGATGAACTCTGGAACGCCGGTTTTTCCAGCTATCCGCTGGCGGTTTATTATGAGCGCTGCCTGTTACCGGTGCTTAATTTTCTGCGCAGCAGCAGTACTCCACCCATTGTGATTCACGCGCTGGAACATCTGCTGAAGCGTAAATTCGGCGCCATGCTGCTGCAACAGCAGCGACATAACAAAGGGCCGGTATTATTACTGGTCACCAATCATGAGCACGCCGAAATTGACGCACTGGCCTGTGCCTGCGCCCTCGGTGCCGCCGAATTCCGCGTTGAATATTTTGGCCCAAACTCAACCCCGGCCGATCTGCAACTGACACTGGCAATGATTCCTGCCGCCAATGTGTGGGTCCATTTCCATCCGCTGAATCCGGCACAGCAACAACAATGGCAGGAATATTTTGAACAATGCCGCCTGCCCCATTTTATTTCCGGTGCGGTGCCCGTTACCGATACATCTGACGCAACATTAATTGCCCTGCCGGATCAGTTATCCAAACAAGTGCGTACCTTTATTACCGGCATCGCAGAACAGAATGCCGTCACGCCTAATCCGCACACCGGAGGTTTCCATTGACTCAGTTAGTCTGGTTCCGCAGCGATTTACGCAGCCGTGATAATCCGGCGCTGTGGCATGCCTGTAAAAATCCGCAGGACAGCGTTATCGGCGTGGTATTTGTTACCCGCCAGCAATGGCAACAGCACGGGCTGGGCGAGCGGAAAATGCAATTGCTCGAAAACGCGATGCAGGCATTAAAAACGGAACTTAAGCAGCTGCACATCCCCCTGTTTATTATTCCGGCAGACACCTTTGCTGACTGCAACCAGACCCTGCAGCGCATTATTATTCAACTGAATATCCGCTCGGTTGCTTTTAATATCGAATACGAAGTGAATGAGCGCCGGCGCGATATTGAATTCAGCCGCTGGTGCCGTGAGCAGCAGATATCGGTTTATAAATTTCACGATCAATGCATGGTGCCTCCGGGTGAAGTGCGGACCAAACAGGATTTACCCTTCAAGGTATTTACCCCCTTTAAACGTGCCTGGATACAACAGGCCGATGGACGCATCGGCGCACCACTGCCTCAGCCGCAGCCACGCGACCCGGCTATTCAGAACGCATTAGCCGGGCTTGCCGGTCTGCAGGGAAATATCCCCGCCACAAACACAGTGGCCGACGAACTCTGGCCTGCCAGCGAAGACGAAGCGCACCAGCGCCTTAATCAGTTTGCTGAGGAGCGTGGCCGCGCCTATAAAGAATTACGCGATCTGCCCGCCGAAGATGCGACCAGCCGTCTGTCTGTTTATTTATCTCTGGGAATGATTTCACCGCGTCAATGCCTGCATGTGGCTCTCAGCCATAACAAAGGGCAATTAACCGGTAATAATCCCGGATTCGATACCTGGATCAGCGAATTAATCTGGCGGGAATTCTATCGCCATCTGCTGGTCGCGTTTCCACAACTGTGCAAACACAAAGCCTTTAAACCCGATACCGAGCAGGTTCCATGGCGCAACAGCGAGCCTGATTTCAAAGCCTGGTGCGAAGGTCGTACCGGTTATCCGATTGTCGATGCTGCGCAAAAACAACTCGTGGCAGAAGGTTGGATGCACAATCGTCTGCGCATGATCAGTGCCATGTTTTTAACCAAACATCTGCTGATTGACTGGCGTAAAGGCGAAGCTTTTTTTAACCACTGGCTGCTGGATGCCGATCTCGCTTCCAATAATGGTGGCTGGCAGTGGAGCGCATCAACCGGTGCCGACGGCGTGCCTTATTTCCGGATTTTTAATCCAACCACACAATCACAACGTTTTGATGCCGACGGTGAATTTATTGCCCGCTACCTTCCACAGCTGGCTGAATTACCCGCGGCTGCCCGCCACCAGCCTGACAATTTACAGCGTCAGCGCTGCGGTTATGAAACACCGATAGTGGAACATAAATTCGCCCGCCAGCGGGCACTGGATGCTTTTAAACAGACGTTAACCACGGCCAACGCCGGAGAGAACAATGACGAATAAGGACGCATCATCCTCAGGGCTTACGCCCACCAGGCGGTTGCTACGCAATATACTGCGCTGGATTGATTCCGACATCGGCAGTCATGAAGACATGAGCAGTACAGAATTTAACTGGCTGAGAGTGATGCCATTTATTGTGCTGCATCTTCTTTGTTTGCTGGCTTTTTTTCTGCCTGTCAGCGCCACCGCGGTAGCTTTCTGCTTTGGCCTGTACTGGCTGCGGTTATTTGCTATTACCGCGTTCTATCATCGTTATTTTTCCCACCGCGCTTACAAAACCAATCGTTTCTGGCAATTTATTTTTGCCCTGTTGGGAAATATGGCAGCGCAACGCGGACCGCTGTGGTGGGCCGCTCATCACCGTGCTCATCACCAGCACGCCGATACCGACGAGGATCTGCACTCACCGGTAAAACGTGGTTTTTGGTGGAGTCATGCTGGCTGGTTTACCTGCGATGCATCATTTCGTACCCAGCATCAGCGCATTAAAGATTTCACCCGCTTCCCGGAATTACGCTGGCTTGATCGTTACGACAGCTTTGCACCGTTATTACTTATTGTTCTTCTTTATATTGGTGGTGAATGGCTGGAGGCTTCGGCACCGCAGTTAAATACCAATGGTTTGCAGTTAGTTGTCTGGGGCTTCTTTATTTCTACGGTATTGCTGTTTCATTCGACCGTTACGATCAATTCTCTGGGGCATATCTGGGGCAAAAAACGTTTCCCGACCAAAGACGAAAGCCGCAACAACGCCTTTCTGGCGCTGCTGACGTTGGGTGAAGGCTGGCATAACAACCATCACCGCTGGGCAGTTTCTGCCCGCCAGGGGTTTTATTGGTGGGAGCTGGATATCACCTATTTGATTCTTAAGGCCATGAGTTGGGTTGGTATCGTACGCGAACTTAATCCTGTGCCTCGTCATGTACTGGCAGAAGGACGCCAGTTAACCCTGAAACAGCCTGTGGAGAAATCGTCGTGAATACACTTCTCGCCGTTGCTGACAGCAGCAAAGCAGAACGCTTTCAGGCGCTTTATCACGGTCTTAACCGCGATACCGTTTCACGTAACCTGTTAAGTACCTGCTATGCGGATAATATCGTGTTCTGTGATCCTTTCCATGAGGTTAAAGGCATCAGTGCACTGACCGACTATTTTATCGGCATGTACAGCAACGTTAACCATATCGATTTTATTTTCACCAGCAACTGGCACCAGGACGAGCGCAGCATGTTGCGCTGGACCATGAATTTTCGCCACCCGCGCCTGCGTAACGGTGAGTTAATCAGCATTGAAGGTTGCAGTGAACTGCGCTGGGAAAAAGATCGCATTGTTTACCATCGCGACTTTTTCGACGCCGGTGCCATGCTGTACGAACACCTGCCGGTCTTTGGTTGGGCTATCCGTAAGCTGAAGGAGCGTATGCAATGACCTCTTCCTGGCCAAACAGTGACAAGTCACTGCCGTTTTCACAACAGGTTATCTGGCTGACCGGTGCCTCCAGCGGCATTGGCGAAGCACTGGTGCATGCATTACAGGCTGAATGCCGCCATCTGATTATCAGTGCCCGTAATGCTGAGGCACTGCAGCAATTAGCGGAAAACTACAATAATGTCAGTATCCAGGTTGCGGATATTACCAATGCGTCACAGATGCTGGCGGCGGCAGCGGCCATTAAAGCGCAATTCGGTCATATTGATACATTAATAGCCAATGCCGGTACCTGTGAATATGTCGATGTTGATCACTTTGATTCGGCATTAATCCGGCGTGTTCATGAAACCAACTTTTTCGGTCTGATTAATACCGTTGAGGCAGCCCTGCCACTGTTGCAGGAAAGTCAGCGTGGCTACATTGCTGGCATGAGCAGCAGTGTGACCTGGCTGGCAATGCCGCGTGCCCAGGCCTACGGCGCCAGCAAAGCCGCTGTTCGCCATTTTCTCGAATGCATGCAGGCAGACCTGAAACACAAAGGCATTGATGTCGGCATTATATCTCCGGGCTTTGTTCAGACGCCGCTTACCGACCGTAATGATTTCCCTATGCCGGGAAAAATCGATGCCGGGAAAGCCGCAGACATTATTGTTCACGGTCTGAAAAAACGGCAGCTGGAAGTTCGTTTCCCTTTCCTGTTCACCCTGATACTGCGGGTACTTGGCGCACTACCCGCCAGCCTGCGTTTGAAAATCACCAGTGCCATGGCACGTAATAACCAACAGCCGGAAACCGGAGACCGTCACTCATGAAAGAACGTATTGCAATTATTGGCTCTGGAATTTCCGGTCTGACCTCGGCCTGGCTATTGCGTGAAAAGTACGACGTTCACCTTTATGAAGCTGGCGATTACCTGGGTGGTCACACTCAGACCAATGATATTAACGTTGACGGTAAAACGTATCCGGTGAACAGCGGCTTTATTGTTTTTAACGACTGGACTTACCCGAACTTTATTCGACTGATGGATCGGTTGGGAGTTGCTGCAGAAGATTCCGACATGAGCTTCAGCGTTAAATGTGAGCGCTCAGGCATAGAATATAATGGCCATACGCTGGACTCCCTGTTTGCCCAACGAAAAAATATCTTTAATTTCCGCTTTCTGTGGATGATCCGTGACATTCTGAAATTTAATAAAGAAACCCGAGCTGAACTGGAATCCGGAACGGTCAGCAACAGCGAAACTCTGGGCAGTTACCTGGAGCGTAAGGGTTACAGCGATTATTTCCGCCGCTATTACATTATCCCGATGGGCGCTGCGATCTGGTCAGCCAGCGAAGCCATGATGATGGATTTCCCGTTGTACTTTTTCCTGCGATTTTTTAATAACCACGGCATGCTCAGTGTGGATGAGCGCCCGCAATGGCGTGTTATCAGTAATGGCTCCCGCAGTTATGTCAGACGAATTGAGCAGGATCTCAACGCAGATCAGATTTATCTGAACACTGAAGTTACCCGTGTGGAACGCGACAGTCTCGGTGTCATGCTGTATTCAGCGCGTGGTGCCGAACGCTTCTCCCAGGTTATCTTTGCCTGCCACAGTGATCAGGCGCTGAAAATGCTGGCACAGCCTACTCAGACCGAGCAGGACATCCTTGGCGCTATTCCTTATAAAATGAATGATGTTGTCCTGCATACCGACAGCAGCATTTTGCCGCGCAGTAAAAAAGCCTGGGCCGCCTGGAACTACCACATCGGCCAAAAAAATCAGGACACCGTCGCGGTTACCTATTACATGAACCGTCTGCAGAATTTTGATGATGCGCCGGTGGATTTCTGCGTAACCCTGAACAAAACGCAGGATATAGATCCGACAAAAATCCTGCGCTCATTCCGTTACGCTCATCCGGTGTTTACGCTGGAAGGTATGGCTGCACAAAAACGTCATGCTGAGATCAGCGGTAATAACCGCAGCCATTTCTGTGGTGCTTACTGGTTTAATGGTTTTCATGAAGACGGTGTTAAAAGTGCTCTGCGCGTAACCGAATCTCTGGGAGTGTCTCTATGATATTCAGCCGCGGTGACTCTGCGATGCAGACCGGAAAATCGCTGGATATGATCCGCCACAGCGCGGTTTATACCGGCTGGGTTCGTCATCGCCGTTTCACCCGGGCAGACAATAAGCTGCGCTATAACGTCTGCATGGTCATGCTGGACCTGGATGAAGTTGATCAGGTAATGGCATTGCACCCATTATGGAAGAGTGGCCACAAGGGACTGGCGTTGATTCGTTTTTGCCGTGATGACTATTTTGCAGCGGAACAAAAAATCTGTGATCAGGCTTCCGATCTGAAACGCTTGCTGGTGAATACTTTTTATCAGGAGCTTGGAGAGCGTGTTGAGCGCGTTTCTTTACTGACCAACCTGCGCAGCTTTGGCTACCTGATTAATCCGGTCAGTTTTTATTTTGGCTACCGTGCTGATGGCAGCCTTGCAGGTATTCTGGCCGAAATAACCAATACCCCCTGGGATGAGCGCTTTCATTATACGCTGGCGACAGCTGACAACGCCTCATCAGAAAAACAGCAGGGCATTGCACCATCCCGCCAGTTGGTCAGCGCTTCTTTTAAAGGCTTCCACGGCTACGAATATCGCTTTAATAAGAACTTCCATGTATCGCCGTTTAATCCCATGTCGATGGAATACCGCTGGGTCATCCAGCAACCGGGAGAAGAACTGCTGATTCATATGGATACGTTTAACCTTGAGAATCAGGGTCATAAAGATTTTGATGCCACCATGAAGCTGGAAAGGCATGAGTTTTCCCGCGCCATGATGAGCAAAGTACTGTGGCGCTTTCCGTTTATGACACTGAAAGTTATGGCCGGAATTTACTGGAATGCTCTTAAACTCTGGCTCCGCCGTTCTACGTTTTACGACCACCCGGGAACGTCATCTCCCGATCATTCAATACATTCCAAGTCTGAGGCCAGCTCTGGCCAGGAGCAACCACGATGAAAAGCCTGACCATGAATCCGGAAAACATGCACTGGCTGGATCGCCTGTGCCGTAATGCGCTGTTCCGCACCCTGGAAAATCTGCATACCGGTTGTATCCGTCTGCACGAAGGCAGCCAACAGCATATTTTTGGTAATGCCAACGATCCGGAATACGATGTTTCATTGCAGATACACGATGCCGAGGCTTATCGAAATATCGCCCTGAATGGCAGCGTGGGTGCCGGTGAATCGTATATGACCGGCGACTGGAGCAGCGATAACCTGCCCCTGCTGATCCGCGTTCTGGCACGCAATAAAGATGTGGTCGACAACATCGACGGTGGTCTGGCCAATATCGGTAAAGTCTTGCTCAAAGGGTTTCATTACCTTAATCGCAATACCGAAAAAGGCTCACGCCGTAATATCGCAGCCCATTACGATTTGGGTAACGATATGTTCGAGCTGTTTCTTGATCCGACCATGATGTATTCCAGCGGAATATTTCCTGCAGAAACATCCAGCATGGAAGAAGCCTCTGTTTATAAACTGGATCGTATCTGCCAGAAGCTGCAACTCACAGCGGAAGATCATCTGGTGGAAATTGGTACCGGCTGGGGCAGCATGGCCATTCATGCCGCCAAACACTACGGTTGTAAAGTCACAACCACCACCATTTCTGAAGAGCAGTTTGCCTGGGCCGAACGTCGCGTCCGCGAAGAAGGTCTGGAAGATAAAATCACCCTGCTGAAAAAAGATTACCGCGCACTGGAAGGTCAGTTTGACAAATTAGTGTCGATTGAAATGATCGAGGCGGTAGGTCATCAGTTTCTGAATACCTATATCGAAACCTGTAGCCGCCTGCTGAAAGATGACGGTATCGCCCTGATTCAGGCCATTACAATCGACGACCAGCGCTATGAACAGGCAAAAAATGAAGTCGATTTTATTAAGCGTTATATATTCCCAGGCAGCTTCATTCCCTGCGTTACCGCCATCAGCCAGGCGGTCAGTCGCGCCAGTGATATGAAAATGATTCATATGGAAGATATTACGCCACACTATGCCCGCACACTGGACGCCTGGCGTCAGCGATTTCTCAGCAATAAAGAGCAGATTAAAGCGCTGGGATATGATGATACTTTTATCCGTTTATGGGATTTTTATTTCGCTTACTGCGAAGGTGGCTTTGCGGAACGGGTGATTGGTGATGTGCAGTTAATTTTTGCCAAGCCATTAAATCGTCGCCCTCCTTTATTAGGGGCTGTTAACGCTGAGTGAGCACCGTGATATGAATGTCCTGCTGAATACGTCTGCCTCCGCTAAAAAAATTGCGTTGCTGCTGAATATCATTGGTTTCCAGCTTTGCTGGGCGGCCTGTGTGATTGGCGGTACGCAATGGGCAGCCGTCTGCGTACCGTTGTTTTTATGTTGGCACTGGACGCAACGTAAGCCCGGAGAGTTATGGTTGATTGCTTTAATAACCCTTGGCGGGAGCTTGTTTGACAGTTTATTGCTGAACCTGAATTTAATGGCTTTTCCTGACCATGACGGAGCCCTTATTCCGTTATGGCTGATGCTGTTATGGAGTGCCTTTGCCGCGACGTTGCGCCACTCCATGGCGTGGTTACTGCAAAAACCGTTATTGGCCGCCCTGCTCGGTGGGATTGCCGCTCCCTGGAGTTATTATGCCGGTTCGCTGTTTAATGTGATTGAGCTTACGGCGCCGGTGCTGGTACTGATCGCCGTAGCCTGGGCGTTATTATTAGCAGCATTAAGTCTCTATTGGCGGGAGAAATAAATCATGTTTACTCCGTTGTTTAAGCATTGCGCGGCAATCCTGTATGGGCTGGCAGTATTCTTACCACTAGCCGGTAATACACATGCCGACAATACCGATAACTCCGACAATACCGATGTCATCTTTTACCATGGTGAAGCCTACGCTCTGGATGATCCCACAACCCTGATCTACCGCGAAGAGCATCAACTGCAGTTACGCAATGGCTTGCCTTATCAGCGAGAAGTGAATTACTTCGATGCAGAAGGTAAAAAGATTGCACAAAAAGAGAATCGTTATTTTAACAATGCTGCCGCTCCGGATTTCCGTTTGCACGATCTGCGTAATAACTACCGCGAGCAGGCACTCTATAACGACGATGGCAGTCTGACATTAAGCCTGCAGGAAAGTGACGGGCAGGAGTGGCAAAAAAGCCGCATAAAAAACCTGCCCGACAACCTGATTATTGATGCCGGATTCGATGAATTTGTTCGCCGCCACTGGCAAGCGTTACTGGCCGGTGATCAGGTCAACTTCAGTTTTGCTTCCGCCGCCCGCCAGGATCTGGTCAGTTTCCGGCTGCAAAAGACATCCGCCAATGAACAGCAGTTAGTACTCAGCATGCGTCTTCAATCACGTCTGTTATCCTGGTTGCTGGACCCGATTGAGCTGACTTACGAGCGTCCAACCCAGCGACTGCTGCGTTACCGGGGACTGAGCAATATTCTTGATGAGCAGGGTAACAGTTACAAAGCCGATATCCGCTATCAGTATCCTGCGGCGATGCCGGTTAATGCCAGTTCCGGCGATACCAGCTCCGACGATACCCATTCCGGCAGCCCAGCCAATGACCAATAACATCTGATAACAGGTAATGCTGCAGTAGCCAGGCAGGCGACAGCAATGTGTGACAATGGTTCACTTTGCATTCATATTCAGCTGTTAACATAAGCAATATTGTGAATACGTCTGTGATCAGGCAACAGGGAATCCGTACGATGAAATCACTGCTCAAACTACGTCGCCATTCTGCTAAAGCCAGCCGCCCGCACCTGCTGCCGCTGATGATTCCGGCATTGCTGCTGGCACCTGTCGCGGCGGCTGAAGAAAACGATAGTGTTAAACTGGATACCGTTCAGATCAGCGGCCAGGAAGAAAAACTGACGGAAATCTCCACCGAAAAACTGCTGAAAATTCCGGGTTCCGGTAATGACCCGTTACGGGCGATTGAAAGCCTGCCCGGCGTAACCTTTGCCGGTGGCCGGACATCGGCTCCGGCGGTACGTGGTTCGTCACCCGATGATAACGCCTACATTATCGACTTTATCCCGGTTGGTTATATTTTTCATACCGACTCATCGAGTATTTTAAGCGATAACGTTGTTGAAGATTTCACCCTCGAAACGGCGGCGTTTCCGGCTCAATACAACAATGCTACCGGCGCAGTGATTGATGCAACGTCGCGCTCCCCTTATTACGATCGCAGCCAGTTTATTATTGATGCCAGCCTGCTGAAGGCCGGTATTTTTATCGAACAACCTATCAGTGAAAACCAAAGTTTTTACGTTGCCGCCCGCCAGAGTTTATTCCAGTACTACATCGAAAACTTCCTCGATGACGAAGACTTTGAATTCACCACCGTTCCCGAATACTACGATTATCAGGGTAAATACGAATACCGCATCAGCGCCACTGAAACACTGTCATTCCAGGCCATAGGCTCACGCGATAAAGCCGGATTACTGTTCGCAGAAGACTCTGATTTTGTATTGCAGGACCCGGGATTATCCGGCGGTCTGGATTTTGAAGCCTTTTTTAACAGCCAGGGGCTGGTCTGGGAAAAACTGTATAACAGTGGCATGACCCATAAAATCGGCCTGTCGCAAATGGAGCAGAAGTTTAGCTTTAACGTCGGCAGAGATAACAGAATCGATGTAAAAGTAAACGACTACAATTTGCGCAGCCAGTTCAGCTACCCGCTGAATTACCAGCATGAGTTACGCTGGGGACTGGAGTTCACCGAAAGCCAGATCAGCTATAAAGGCCGCTTCGAAGCCCCGCCCTGTGATGAATTCACCCCGGACTGCCGCATTGTCGATGGCACGGAAGTTTTGGAAGGTGACGGTAAACCCACTATTTACCATTATGATGCGCACCTGGCTGATGCCTGGGATATCACCCCGGACTGGACACTGACGCCGGGTATTGCACTGTCTTATGACGATTACACCGAGCAGTATTTCACTGAGCCACGCCTGCAAAGCCGTTGGCAGTTCAGCACGGACTGGTGGTTTACCAGTGCCTATGGTCAACATCATATTTTACCGGATAACCTCGGCGAATATGTCGTGCCCTTTGGTAACCGCGACCTGAAACAACCCACTGCCACGCATTATGAGTTAGGGCTGGAAAACCAGCTGGATAACGACATGCTGTGGAAGGTCGAGGTTTATTATAAAGATCTGGAAAATATCATCGTCTCCCGCCCGGGGCAGGAAAATTACGCCAGTCTGACTGATGCTGAATACAATGATCTGCCGCTTTATACCAACGATGCCGATGGCAAGGCCTGGGGGATGGAATTCTTCCTGAATAAAAACCTGACCGAGCGCTGGTATGGCTGGGTGTCGGTCGCATATTCCCGTACCTTCCGTACCAATAATTTAACCGATGATGATTTCAGCTATAACTACGACCAGCCGGTTATTATTAATAGCGTGGCGAATTACCAGCTGAATAAAGATTGGCAAATTGGTTTTAAATGGCGCTACCAGAGCGGCCAGCTGATTACTCCATTGGAAGACGCGATTCAGGATGCCGACGATCCGGCGTTGTATAACCCGATTTATGGCAGTGTCAATTCCGAGCGCTTACCGGCCTATCACAAACTGGACGTCCGGGCGGACCGTACGTATCGCTTCAGCGGCTGGGAAATGGATTTCTATGCAGAAATTCTTAACCTTTACGGACGTGATAACGTCACCGGCTACGAATACAAAGGCGCGGATTACAGCGAAAAAGAAGAAGTCACCGATTTGCCCACCATTATTTCTTTTGGTATCAAAGCCAAACTCTGATCAGTGAACGAATACGCAATGCCCATCAGACGATGGGCAGTTCCATATATTCATGACTGCCGACACCGCCAAAGGCCGAGCTAAAGCCACCATGGCGGATCATCCCCGGCTTAAATCCCAAACGCAGATACAAGGCCCGCGCCCGTGGATTATTATCCGCCACATCCAGCGCAACATGCGTCAGGCGTGATGCTTTAGCCCGCAGCATCAGCTGCTGCACCAATTGCTCACCAATCCCACGACCTCGCAACTCCGGCTTAACCCCCAACTGATAAATCAGCCCGCGGTTTGCCTGTGGTGGCCGGATAACCTGCTCGGTACGCAAGCCGCGGAATATCACACCGGGAACTTGCCGCGCCGCATAAAAACTGCCGATATCACGCAACGCCGCCAGCATAAAGCCTGCACTTTCTGGCTGAGTACGCAATGCTCCTACCGCCACAACATCACCATCCACCAAGGCTGCCAGATGCTGCTGAAAACCAAATTCAGAACGACCGTTAATAAAGGCATGACGGAGAAAATCCTGCGCTTCCCGTTCATGGCGGCTGCAGAACACGTAGTTGAAAGCTCCGGGACCGGAGCTGTAAATCAGGGGAACCGCCGCACTGACATCAGCAGCCACACAGGGGCGAAAACTCAGGTTCTGCATATTGCAGCCTCGCTCTTTATTATTTTGGAACTAAAGTACATTTTTTAATCATACACGTCCAGACTGGGACGCTGATGCTAAAGACAGCCATTTTTTTAGCCAATCACGTTTTTTTTATAGCTATTGTTCCAAAATCACCTTTAAAATTCGGCAATAGCCCCTATATTGAATCCATTCGCAAGAGGAACTGTCCCATGTTGATTGGTAAGCGTGAAGAATTTGATCTGAACGAGATGGCTATCTTCGTTCATGTTGTAGAAGCCGGCAGCTTTACCGGTGCCGCTAAAAACCTTGGACTGCCCAAGTCCACGGTCAGCCGTAAGATCACCCAGCTGGAAGAACGTCTCGGCGTACGCCTGATTCAGCGCACCACCCGCAGCCTGCGCCTGACCGATACCGGCAACGCTTATTACAACCACTGCGCGCGTATTCTCAGCGAGATTGAAGAAGCCAATATCGCCGTTACCCAGATGCAAAGCACCCCAACCGGGACACTGCGTATCACCGCTCCGGTATTGTTTGGTTCTACCGTTCTGTCGAGCCTGGTGGCTGAATTTATGGAACAGCATCCACAGGTGATGGTTGATCTGGTGCTGTCTGATCAGCGTCTCGATCTGGTACAGGAAGGCATCGACGTGGCATTCCGTATCGGTCAGCTGGAAGATTCTTCACTGATCGGCCGTTACCTCGGCGATGTGCGCGCTATTTTATGCGCCAGCCCGGAATACCTCGAACGCCACAGCATGCCAAGCCATCCTGAGCAATTACACGAACACCGCCTGCTGACCGGTTCACAGTGGCTGCAGTGGCCAATGAGCGGACCGCAGGAAGAACAATACACCGTGCAGGTTAAGCCACGACTGCAGGTTAATGATTTTGCCAGCCTGTATGCACTGACCCTGTCCGGCGCCGGCATTTCACCAGTTCCCATGCTGATTGCCGCTCCGGCGATCCGTGCCGGTAATCTGGTACCGGTGCTGTGTGACTGGCCGTTTGAAGCCAGCCCGATTCATGCGCTGTACCCGAGCAACCGCCATCTGTCGGCCAAAGTCCGCAGCTTCGTCGATTTCGTCATCGACAGCATCCGCCCTAATCCACCCTGGGAAGTCGAGTTGCTGGAAAGCGCTTGTCCAAACGGAGATACAGGCAAAACAGACGACGTGCAGAAACCAGCCGTGCACTGAGCACGGCCTAACCAGATCCGACACAGCCTTACAGGGATGTTTTATGGCGGCTATAAATGCAATTTATTCCACCCTGCTTCTCACACTCGGTGCCGCATTGACGGCTTCGCTCAGCAGTTGCAGCAGTCCGGCCAACAACCTTAATGCCACGTCCCAAAGCGTTGATAATACTGCAATAGTGATCGATAACAGTGTCCGCCCGGCTGCAGACAGCGCGCGTGACCGTTATCGCCATCCGGCAGAAACGCTGGCCTTTTTTCAGCTCGAACCACAGCACACCGTGGTTGAGATCTGGCCGGGAGGCGGCTGGTACAGCCGCATTCTTGCGCCTTATTTACAGGCTGACGGACGCTATATTGCAGCGCACTGGGCAGCGGATTCCCCGGTCGCATTTTTCCGTAACAGCCGCGCCGCGTTCGATCAGGAATTTACACAACCAGAGCAGCCATACGGGCCGGTTCGCGTGCTGATTCTCGAACCCCCACGCCAGAACCAATTAACCGCGGATATACAGGCCGACCGCATTCTCACGTTCCGCAATGTGCATAACTGGATGCGTAACCATCAGGAGCAGGCCATTTTTGACAGTATGTTTGCCGCACTAAGGGCGGGAGGTATTCTGGGAGTGGTCGAGCATCGGGCGCCGCCGGGGTTCAGTCGGGACGACATGGTTAAATCAGGGTACGTCAGCGAATCTTACGTGCAACAGCTGGCGGAAAACGCCGGTTTTGTTCTGGAAGCCCGCAGCGAAGTGAATGCCAACACCGCCGACAGCAAAGATTATCCTGATGGTGTCTGGACGTTACCGCCGTCGTTACGTCTGGGAGAAACCAACAAAGCCCGATACCTGGCCATTGGTGAAAGCGACCGCATGACTCTGCGTTTCCGCAAGCCGCTGTGATTCTGCCTGTTATCAGGCATCGCCGGTTTTCGGCATCATATCCAGCAGAGCCTGCACCTGTTGCGGATCAACATGCTCACCGGAGAAGACCTGATTAATTTTTTGCAGCAATTCACCCAGGCCTTCATCGACCCGCATACCTTCATTAAAAACCCGGCTGGTTTCAGTAATGCCGGTTTCCATAATCTTCTGCATTGTTGCTTCCTGGCGCTCGTCCATCCCCAAAAACTGCAGGCTTTGTTCAACGCCGTCGGCCATGTTCTCAACCACGTCGGCAATATCGCGCATAACATGCTGATACGATGCATCGACGGTCGACATGATGTGGCTCATCTGACTGCTCAGGCGCTTAACCAAGCGGCTTTCCAGCGCCAGCGACTGCAGGTTATCCAACGCCTGAATGCGTGCATCGCAGCCCTGTAATAAAGAAAAAACGTTGTCTTTAATGGCACCGTATTTCTTTTCGTCATCCACCGGCATATTTTTCACCAGTAATGAAACCCCGCCGTAATTCATAATCGAACGACGGCCAAAATCGACGTAGCGACCTTTGTCTTTACACTCGCTCATCAGTACGGATTCCATATCCTTAGCCATACCGTTGGCTTCCATATTTTTTACGCCATAGCGGCTGCGCATCTGCAGGCTGCAGTTAATCGCGTAACTCTGCAAAGCCTGAAACAAACGCATGCCCAGCTCATCAATATTGTTACAGCGGTTAACGTCGAGTAAAAACTGAATATTAACGCCCAGATCGGACGTATCAGACATGGCAATAAAGGCCATTTCGTTGGCTTGTTTCAGCTGCATTTTCAGCTGATCGTTGGCAATTTTGTTGAACAGAACGCGGTCCAGCCGCGCTTTCAGCTCAAACATCATTGACGGTGACAGGTAATCGTCGCAACCGGCATCATAAGCATCCAGCTTATGCTGCAGGGTTTCCTGATTCCCCAGTACCACAACCGGCAATTCACTGTTGTCTTTAAGCTCACGGCAGACTTCAATCACCGCTTCCGCCGCGATACTGCTGCCATCGATAAGAATGAGTTTAAGGTCGTGCTCACGGGCCAGCTGTTGCGTCTCAGGGACATCAGCCGCGTGCAGCAGGTGGTATTTTTCATCCAGTTGATCGCCCAGTTTTCCGTCTGGCTCTTTACTGAGTACAACCGCTGTATATCGCGTTGTCATAGTCGATCCATCAAATTGCAGTCCTCCTCAATGTTTAGTTGAGGAAGACCCATCCTGCCAGCCGGATTGACTGATATATGGCTGGCTAATACCGCTTTTCATACCACTGACGGAGGCGGCACAAGCCTTATGACAGGCAATCACTCAGATAAGCTGCAGCTCTTTGGCGCGATGAATCGCCTGAGTACGGCTTTTGGCAGCCAGTTTGACATTAATCTTGCGGGCATGGGTTTTGACGGTGTGCAGGGAGATAAACAACTGATCCGCAATTTCCTGATTGGACAATCCCTTGGCGATTTTTCGCAGCACTTCAAGTTCGCGCTCACTGAGATTAACCGCCAGTTCCGGTGTCTCGTTTTCCGCCCGCGGTGGCAGTGAATCGCTGAGATTCGGCACCCAGGACAGTAAATCCAGCCCAATGCCTTCGCGCTGCAGCACCCGTGCTGACTGAGTGAAAATCTGCTGGCTTTCCAGTTGCTGGTTTTGCGCACGCAACGCCGCGCCGCGCAATAGTTGCAGCAACATCATACTCAGGTTGTGATTGCGTTGACGCAGCCAGCTGTCAATTTCATTCAGACACTCCGCCGGCTTCCCGGCCAGCAGGTATAAACGTGCCTGAGTCGCCACTGCCAGACCCGGCAGCATCGGGAACAGCTCTGGCCTTGGCAGCTGTGCACAGCTCTGGCCCTGCAGCAATTTATCGATGCAGCTTTGCGCGCGGCTGAGTTTCCCCTGTGAGATCCAGACATTGGCTTTCACCATCAGCAGCCACTGGTAACTGTCCACTTCCACCTGCCAGCGCTGCATTAAGCGCTCAGCACTGTCGAGCGCATTCAGCGCCGCCGGATATTCGCCCGTAGCGGTAAAACGCATGGCCATAATGGCGTAGCCATAACACACCGAGACATCGTGTACCTGAGTACTGGCGGCAATGCCTTGTTGCAGAGTTTCTTCCAGCATCGCGTCGTCACCGCCGCCAAGCCAGCGCAGTACCGCACGATAGAGCAACAAGCGACCACGGGGTAATAGCTCACCGTGTTCGCCATAGCCGCTCAGCAGAGCCAGGCCACGCTCAACAATTTCGCGGCTGTGGGCAATATGGCCGCGATTCAGTTCAATGCGGGCATAGTCAAACAGCGCCAGAGCTTCCATCGCCGGGGCATTATTCTGCCGCGCCAGATCCTGTGCCAGGCGGTTCCAGATACGCGCGCCATCGGCGTCATGTTGCGCCAGACGCAACTGCGCCAGTGTCGAACTCATCAGAATACGCAGGGTAAAACGTGTCGGTGGTAAATGTTCCAAAGCCTGTTTGCACAAAGGCTCGGCCTGACTGAGCTGGCCTTTCAGCCGCGCCAGATAACCCTGCAACGCGGCCTCTTCAAAGCTGGACAGGCACTGACGCTGCAACAAACGACCGATCATATCTTCGGCTTTTTCGCGCTGATGGGTCAGCAACCACGACCAGGCGGCAATGGCCATCAGCCGCGGTGAGGCATACAAAAGCTCGTCGCCCAATAATTCAAACCAGGACAGCAGCCCGGCAATATCGAGGTTGGCAAGAATGGTTTCCGCTTCGTGTTCTACCCAACCCTGTACTTCTTCGCTCAGCCCCGCTGCGCGGGCGTGATGCAATGCTGCCACCGGCTGCTGTTGCTGGCTGAGCCAGTCATAAGCCAGACGGTGCAGGCGGCGGCACTCTTGCTGCGGCAGCTGTTGCGCCAGCAGATCAGCCATCACCGGGTGCATACGGAACCAGCCGGCGCGATGCAGTTGCGGTTCAATAAACAGATTCAGACGTAATGCCTGCTGCAATGGCTGGTGATAATCCGCCGAGCCGGTGCAGTGCTGCAGCAGTTCTTCATTAAAGCTGCCAAGCACCGCTGCTTGCTGCACAAACTGCTGCACTTCTGCGGGTAAACGATGCAGGGTTTCGCCCAACAGATAATCGCTCAATTCCTGTTGTGCCAATTGCACCGCTGGCTCCAGCGGGCGTCCCGCCGCGCGATAACACGCCAGCCAGATGGCCAGCCCGGCCGGCCAGCCGGCCAGTCGCTGAATCAGTTGTTGTATCTGTTGCGGGCTGATGTCGACGCTGTGCAGTAACAGCAGCTGTTGGGTTTCGTCATCAGTGAACGCCAGCTCGCTGACGCCCAGCCAGCCCAAAGCGGTATTCAGGCGTAAACGCCCAAGATGATTAGGAATATAACGCGATGCCAGGACCATGCTGACACCGGCAGGCAGCTGCTCAACGATCAGATTCAGTACCTGCCAGCTGTCACTGTCCTGCAGGCTGTGTACATCGTCAAAACAGAGCAGTAATGGCCGTTCAAAACTGGCCAGTTCCTGCAACCACAGCAGCAGCACCTGCTCGACATCCACCCGCCCGCGACGTTTGGTTTCATGCCAATGCGCCAGCGCATCGGTAGCCACACCAGGCAGCTGGCGTTCCGCCGCTTCGAGAAAATGGCGCAGGAAAAAGGCGTCGGGGGTATCGCGACTGTCGAGGGTCAGCCAGATCACAGAAGTGCCGTTGCGTTCGGCCTGCCGTGCAGCATCCGCCAGCAATACCGTTTTCCCGTAACCCGCCGGGGCGTTGACCCAGACCACGCGCGTCTGCTCCAGCGCATTAAGCAGCAGGGCTGCGCGGTCGAGTGCATGTACCGGTGCGTCCGGACGACGGCATTTAAGCGTCACCCAGGCAGCTACGGCTTTCTGATCGAGAGATTCCAGCCAGGGCGACTGAGAGGCATCGGGTTTTGCTGTAAACACCATGAAACTGTCTGACTCGGCTAACGGATCAAAAACCACCGTCGCAGACTGACAGCAACGACATTCCGGTGGTTGAGTTATTCTGCATATTACACGAAGTGGCGCATCGGTACTCATTACAGGTCAGACCATGACCTTTCTTTACGGGTAATACTGGCAGGGTGTTTTACCGGGCGGAGAAGACCGCCAGCCACATTCAGAAACCCCGTTTGCGGCTGAACCAGATCCAGGCACCGGATAATGCCAGAAACAGCAGAATCAGCGCGGCCACATCCACCAGCCAGACACCCCAGGTTCCGAACCAGCGACCGGAATGCAGGTCCAGCAACACCCGCTGCCAGCTGATGGATTCATTACGGGCCGAAGCCAGTTGTGGCGGTAAAACCTGCAGAGGTTCCGCACTTGCAGCAGGTGCTGCAGCCGCCGTCAGCTGATAGCTGAGCAGATCCAGCGCAAACCAGTCCTGACCAATCTGCAGTTGATAAGCATCGCCCTGCCAGACCACCGCCGTTACCGGTTCTTCACTGAACAGCGAAGGTTCCAGCACTTCCAGCAGTTGATTATTGCTATCCAGTAACAGCCACTGGCTGCTGCAATCGACAAACTGCGAATCACGGCCACGGGCATAGCCCTGCAACTGGCGGCAGTCTGTCAATATCTGCTGATCGAGCTGCAACTGGCCATCACGGCTCCATAGCCAATGCTCACCCAGAGCCACTCCCAGCGGACGACTGAGCGCTTGCTGGTAAGGCGTGAGGATCAGGGAATTCTGCGGATAAAGTCGATCAAGGCCGGTGGCGGCAATATGGTTCAGCAGCAGGCCGGTGAGGGTGACCAGAATAACAATCAGCGCCGCCAGCAGACCCGCGCGGCGGTGCCATTTGTGCAGCCAGAAACGGAGTTGGCGTCTAGTGGAGGTTTTCATCCGGTGTGGCTGCCCAGCGGTCGAGAAGGAGCGCGAGTTTAGCAACTTTCTCCATACTGCGCACCGAGTAGGTGGCACCGGAAATGCCGTCAATATTGCCACTCAGCTCGCCATTTCCGGTCAATTTCAGCTGAGCAAACTGGGCGGTAAACGCCGGCAGACGGATTTCATCGCCGCGGATCTCGCGAAACACCATCACCTCGATGCGTTCAAGCACGCCGTTATGGGTCAGTACCGCAAAGGTGATGGGTTTTTCTTTGCCGATTTCACTCAGCACCCACAGGTTTTTCCCGTTGTGCGCCCAGTACTTCACCCGCGCCTGACGCAGATCGTAACGGATATGCTCACGGGCCAGATCTTTCTGCTCGGTGCTTAACCATAATGTGCGCGCTTCCTGCCCGGCCGGAAACCAGTCGTTCAGCAGCTGCGGCAACGTCAGGTAGGTGCCTTTGCCCAGCGCAACAGCGCTGGACAGCAGCAATATCAGAGGCAGTAAAACGCGCAATAACCGCATATCAGAAGCTGTAACCTACACCCAGGTTGTAACCGGTTTCATCCAGATCACCGGCTTCTTTCTGGCGGTAGTAATCGGCTTTGAATACCACGGTTTCAGCCAGCCAGTAGTTCACACCCACATCGTGACGTTCGAACCTGGAGTCTGTGCGGTCACCAGCCTTGGTATCCCAGCCGCTGTTACGGTAGAACACACCGACATCGTTCATGCGGTAAGACGGCTCAACATAAAAACCGGTCTGCTTGGAGGCACCCGCATTAAGGGTATTAATGTCTTTATCCAGATCCCATTGCGCATACAGTGCGCGCAGTTCAAAACCATTGCTCTGATACACCGCATGGGTTTCGATCAGACGGGCGCCGATTTCTTTGCTGCCGCTGCCCTGCAGCAGATCGTCCTGATACTGCAGAGTCGCAGCCAGTTCCAGACCCGGCACGGCGGTGTATTTTACGCGCGCGGTGTAAGCGGCTTTATTGGCTGGTGCTTCAGACACTTTCTGACGACCGTTACGTAACTCGCCGGTAGCCGTATTCAGACCGGAGTGCATGGCCACATCGTAGCTCAGACCGTCAGCGATTTTGCCACTCAGCCCGGCACCACCTTCCCACCAGGTGGTCGGGATGATTTTGTTTTCGACGCTGTTACGCTCAACGCCGTAAAAAGTCTCAGGCTCGTGGGTTTCGTTGAGAATACCAACAGGAATCAGGAACAGACCGGCTTTGGCGCGGGTGCTGGCGCTGAGATCGTGTTCGATATACGCCTGTTCGAGTTCGATTTCGCCTTTTTTACCTTCACCGGCCAGGCTGTGCTCCAGCTCGAACTCTGAGAAGAAGCGGGTACGCTCGTTAAACTCTTTGCTGAAGAACAGCACAAAACGATGAAAATCAATTTCGTTGTCTTTGCCATTCACCAGGTTCAGGTGCATTTCGCCGTAACCACCGATGTGTACGCCGTTGCTCTGAGACGCAACACCTTGCTGTTCAACGGTATCAGCCAGACTGTTCAGCTGAGATTTCAGCGCTTCAATTTCGGCTTTCAGTTGAGCGTTATCGTCGGCCAGAGCCAGATTGGAAGAGGTAATAGCAGCAGCCAGCAGCAAAGCACGGGTTTTCATAGCGTTAGAATCCTTTGGGGATAAATGGCAATAAAATCGGCGAGCAAGATAGCACAAACGGGAATCACTTCAATATTTAAATAGCAATTGTTTTTATTCACATAATTAATAAAAAGGTCTGCCGATCATCTTTCTTATCAGCCGGATCTGGCGGGATATCTGATAAGCAGGTCGAATGCGCAGGCATAAAAAAACCAGCCCGAAGGCTGGTTTTCTGAGGCCGACATGCTGAAGCACTTACGCCTGTGGCGCGGCTTCTTCCAGCAAAGGCTTAAGTTCGCCCTTGGTGTGCATCTCGGTCACGATATCGCAACCGCCAACCAGCTCACCTTTTACCCACAGCTGTGGGAATGTAGGCCAGTTTGCATAGACCGGTAAGTTGGTACGGATTTCCGGATTGGACAGAATATCAACGTACGCAAACTTCTGGCCGCACTCCATAACCGCCTGCACGGTGCGGGCAGAGAAGCCGCACATTGGCTGGTTCGGTGAGCCTTTCATGTACAGCAGGATGTCGTTGGTTTCGATCTGGTCTTTGATGACCTGCATAATATCCATAGGTCTTCTCTCTCAAGCGTTGGATGACAATTGCCGCGATTCTAACACAAAGCGGCAAAAGCCTGACAGCGCCACTGGGGTATGTCAGCGGAAGCGCACGATGAGCTCGTGCAAATCCTGCGCAATCTGCTGAATTTCTTCCATGCTGCCGGCTGAGCGTTGTCCCGACTGCATACTCTGCTGTGACAGCTCATTGATGCGCGTTACCTGATGGCTGATCTCATTGGCAACCTGCACCTGCTCTTCCACCGCGGCCGCCATCTGAATCGACATATCGGCAATATTGCCAACCGAGGCTGCGATGTCAGCCAGTGATTCTTCCGCCTCGCGCATACGCTGTAATCCCTGTTCGGCAGCGGCAGTACCACGCTCTGCCACCGCCACGGACTGCCCGGTACGGCTGACCAGATCATTCACAACGGAATGAATGTCCGCCGTCGACTCACGGGTACGCATCGCCAGATTACGCACTTCATCAGCAACCACCGCAAAACCCCGACCCTGATCTCCGGCTCTGGCGGCTTCAATCGCCGCATTCAGCGCCAATAAGTTGGTCTGCTCAGCAATCTGCTCAATAACCTGGGCTGAATTGGCGATCTTCTGGGTTTGCTGGGAAACATCGTTCACCGCCTGACGGATATCATCGACGGTTTGCTTCAGACCTTCAATAGACTGCCTTGTTTGCAGCACCACCTGCCGCCCTTCTTCTGCTTGCTTGCGTGCGCTGTCGGCATGCTGTGCGGTATTCTGAATGTTGCCTGAAACCTCATGCACGGTGGCCGACATTTCCTGTACTGCCGTGGCGGTACTGGCGGTTTCATCCTGCTGAACTTTGAGATTGCGGCAGGTGTCCTGCATTTCTTCCAGGCCCAGCGCAGCACGCTGACTGGCTTTCTCGGCGGAATCTTCAAGACGGGTAAGCACGGTATCCAGATGGCGCTGCTGACTGAGGATGGCCACTTTGATTCTGCCCACCGGCAAATGATCATCGGTGAAGACCTGAGCGGCGAGGCTGTCACTGAAAGCGTTGTCCATGCTGGACATAATCATATTCAGTGTATTCCGGCGTGTAGCCAGAGAACGCCATGCATTCATAATCCCTCCGCCCAGCAACACGCACCAGCCAGCCAGTGGTGAGCCATTAAAGAATAGGATGGCGGAAAGCAAAGCCGCAGCAAGCATAATATAAATCTGCAGCGGCAAGGCGGAGATAAAAGCCGTGCGCGATTTACCCTCGCGCAACTTACGGTACAGAGCATCAGCACGATTAACATCGCTGCGCGCCGGACATACCCGCACCGATTCATAGCCAATGGTTTTTCCGTTCTCCATTAATGGTGTGACATAGGCATTAACCCAATAAAAGTCCCCATTTTTACAACGGTTTTTAACCATTCCCATCCATGGCCGTCCTGCCTTGAGGTGCTTCCACATATTCTGATATGCAGCCTCCGGCATGTCCGGATGACGGACGATATTGTGTGGCTGGCCAATTAACTCCTCCCGGCTGAAGCCACTGACATCAACAAACGCCTGATTACAATGGCGGATAATTCCTTGCATATCCGTAGAAGAGATTAATTTTTGCTCAGCCGCAAAAGTAACTTCGTGGTTCGTTACTGGCTGGTTATTTCTCATGGTGCATGCCTTTAGTAAATTCTGTCATAAGACTAGCTCAATCTTATGCTTTCTCATGCTGCGACCATGGTTATCTTTCCGGGGCTCCTGCCAAAGATCTGACTGATGTAATGATTCAGAGGTGCCTTAACTTATACATCAAGACCAAAACCCCCGCCGCCCGGCGTATGGATGCAGAACAGGTCACCGGCTTCCAGCTCAACGCAGGCACAGCCGGATAAGCGCTCCATCCGCCCCTGATGGCGCAGCACGAAATTGACCCCGGTTTTACCATCATGACCGCCGTGTAACCCATGCGGTGCAACCTGACGGTGGCCACTGATGATATTGGCGCGCATCGGCTGCAGAAAACGGATATGCCGCTCTACGCCATTACCGCCAGCATACTGCCCGCCGCCACCGGATTGTGGCCGCACGTGAAACCAGTCAAGCACCACTGGAAAACGCTGTTCAAGAATCTCGGGGTCGGTTAAACGTGAGTTGGTCATATGGCTGTGTACCGCACTCGCGCCATTTCCCTGCGCACTGGCACCGATGCCGCCACACAGGGTTTCGTAATATTGCAGCTGCTGATTACCGAAGGTGAAATTGTTATTAGTCCCCTGACAACCGGCCATTAAGCCCAGCGCGCCCATCACCACATCCACCAGATACTGAGCGGTTTCGACATTCCCCGACACCACCGCCGCCGGATATTGCGGCGCAATAATGGAAGCCTGTGGCACCTTAACCGTTAGCGCGCGGAAAAAGCCGGCATTCAACGGCATAGGTTTGGCGACCAGTGCGCGGAAGCTGTACAGCACCGCCGCCATCACCACCGAGGTCGGTGCATTAAAATTGCCTGGATGTTGTTTCTGTTCTGCCCGGTATTGCGTACCGGAAAAATCGACCGTGGCATGACGCTGCTGGCGGTCAACCTCAATGCGCACTTTAAAGGTGGTGCCATCATCCATCTGCGCACTGAATTCACCGGACGGTAAATCCGCCAGACAGTCACGCAACGTCTGCTCGGCGTTATCCATCACATGCTGCATATAGGCCGTCACCTGTGGCAAACCATAGGCCGCACATAAGCGCTGTAATTCCGCTGCACCTTTTTCGCAGGCGGCCAGCTGAGCCATTAAATCGGCAATATTCTGATCCGGATTACGCGCCGGATATGTGGCCGCCGCCAGAACGTTACGGATTTCCTGCTCTTTAAGCTGGCCATCGCGCATTAAAATCAGGTTATCGAGCAGTACACCTTCTTCGTCGATATGGGTACTTTCCGCCGGCATCGAGCCCGGTGTAATACCGCCGATATCGGCATGATGACCGCGCGCGGCGACATAAAAATCGGCTTTATTACCCGCCGTAAATGGCCGGATAAAAACCGGTTTAACCACAGTAACATCCGGTAAATGCGTGCCGCCGTTATAAGGGGTATTTAATACAAAAGCATCGTCAGGGCGCATATCCGCATGCCCCTGCATCACCACTTTAATGCTTTCGCTCATTGAACCTAAATGCACCGGAATATGCGGTGCATTGGCGACCAGCTCACCATGGCCATCAAACAGCGCACAGGAAAAATCCAGCCGCTCTTTAATGTTCACACTGCTGGCGGTTTTCTCCAGCACAAAGCCCATCTGTTCGGCAACCGACATAAACAGATTATTGAATATTTCCAGCGTGACCGGATCGCGCTGGGCCAGACCACTGGCAGCCGCCGGAAGTTCTTCTCCCTGATCACTCAGCAATAAAGCGCCACTGGTTAATACCTCAAGCTGCCAGCCGGGTTCCACCACAATGGTGCTGTTGGCATCGGTTAATAACAGCGGGCCAGTAGCTGCAAAACCCGCTGCCAGTTGCGCACGTGCCAGCACCGGAACACTGTGCCATTGCCCGCCCAGATATAATGGTGCATTTTCCTGTGCAGCTTGTTCGCCGCCGGCAAAAGGAATCGCCGGAGCGCTGTTTCCGGCCGCGACCAACTCCAGCTGTACCGCATCTAAGCGCAGGGATTTATGAGCACTGATAAAACCAAATAACCGCTGGTGCTGCTGCTCAAATTCAGCACGCATAGCAGCGGCGTCGGCAAAGCTGACCAACAGCTGGGTGTCGGAACCCTCATAACGCAGATAGGCACGGCGCAATTCCTGCACGGGGTTTTCTTTGTCCGGGGTGAAATCAGCCTGCTGCATTAACGCCGCAAATTTTTCTTCTGCACTGGTCAGCGCCGCAGCATCGGTTAATGGTATTTCTACCGCGTCTTCGCCCAGCCAGCGCTGTTCAGCCAGACCGATACCAAAGGCCGATAGCACCCCGGCCAGCGGATGCAGATACACCTGTTTAATATTCAGCTCGGCCGCCACCAGACAGGCATGCTGGGCACCGGCACCTCCAAACGCGTTGAGCACATAATCGCGGATATCATAACCGCGCTGCACCGATATTTTTTTCACCGCCGCGGCCATATTATTCACCGCAATGCGCAGAAAACCGGCGGCTATTTCTTCCGGCGAATATTCCTGACCGCTGTCGTTGCGGATCTGTACTGCAAGCTCACTGAATTTCTGCCGCACAATACCGGCATCCAGTGGCTGATTCTGTTCAGGGCCAAATACATAAGGGAAATGCTGCGGCTGTAATTTACCCAGCAACACATTGCAGTCGGTCACGGTTAACGGGCCGCCATTACGGTAACAGGCAGGGCCGGGATAACTGCCGGCGGATTCCGGCCCGACCTGAAAGCGGCCAGCGGAAAAATGCACCAGCGAACCGCCACCGGCGGCCACGGTGTGAATATTCATCATCGGTACACGTAATTTTACGCCGTTGACCTCGGTCAGGGTTTCACGCTCAAGATCGTTATTCAGCGTACCGTTAAAATGACTGACATCGGTCGAGGTTCCGCCCATATCAAAACCGACAATGCGGTTAAAACCATCGGCCTGGGCGGTGCGAACCATACCGACCACACCACCGGCCGGGCCGGATAAAATCGCATCTTTCCCCTGAAAATTCTGCGCCGCACATAAACCACCATTGGATTGCATAAACTGCAGGGATGTTGGTGGTAAAGCCTGCTCCACCTGATGGACATAACGGCGCAATACCGGCGACAAATACGCATCGGCCACCGTGGTATCACCACGCGGCACCAGTTTAATTAACGGACTGACGCGGTGACTTAACGAAATCTGTTTAAAGCCAAGCTGGCGGGCAATATCACCGATACGGATTTCATGCTGCGGATATTTATAGGCATGCATCAGCACCACGGCGATGCTGTCGTAACCCAGTGAGCGCGCCTCAATTAACTGCACCAGCAGAGTTTCTTCATCCAGCGGATAATCCACCGTGCCGTCGGCCAGTATACGTTCCGGTACTTCGTACACGCGTTCGTATAACGGTTCTGGCTGAGCAATATGAATGGCAAAAATATCCGGGCGGGTCTGATAACCGATGCGCAGCTGATCGCGCAGACCTTTACTGATGCACAGTAAAGTGCGCGCACCTTTACGTTCCAGCAACGCATTGGTGGCGACCGTCGTGCCCATTTTTACACTGGCGATAGCGCTGTCGTAGTGCGGGGAACGGGCCTGCAGCTGACGGATGCCTTCAACCGCCGCATCGGCATAATGCTGCGGATTTTCCGACAGTAATTTATGGGTAATTAATTCACCGGCCGGTGTCAGGGCAACGATATCGGTAAAGGTACCGCCACGGTCGACCCAGAATTGCCAACGGGAAATTTCAGCAGATGCAGTGGACATGATTCAGGCCCGCAGAAAAAAATCCGAGTTTACCCGCTTCAGTCGCGCAACGTTACAGTTCTGACTCAATCGGCAGAATGCCCAGCACCCAGGATTGCAGACGCCGCCACAGACTGGCGTGCGGCTCATGATGATAAATCTGCGGCGTACCGTCAGTACGTTGTTCCTGCCAGCGTAATTCATCGCCCTGCAGCAACAGCCGGTAACTCTCCTGCGCCAGATTGGCCTGCAGATTAAGACTGGCTTCGCGTCCCAGTTGCGGCTGCTCAAACAACACGCCCATTTCGGTATTTTCCCGCAGCGAGCGCGGATCGAGATTCATCGAGCCGACATAAAAATAGCGCTGATCAATCACCAGTACTTTGGCGTGCAGACTGGCAGACGACGAACCCGTCCAGCGCCGGTGCTCCCCCGCAGCCTGACTGTCCGGACGCAACTCATACAACTCAACGCCGGCACGCAGTAACGCCGCACGGTAATGTTTATAGGCCGAATGCACTGCCGCCACATCGGTGCTGGCCAGAGAGTTGGTCAGCACCTGCACATGAATGCCGCGCGCCACCAGCGCCGCCAGAAACTCAACCCCTTCATCGCCCGGCACAAAATAAGGGGATACCAGCAAGACCTCCTGCTGCGCATTTTCCAGCAAGGTGATCAGATTACCGAATAAAGGCGACTGATAATGACGACTGCGGATTTTATCCGGTGCATCGGCGACCACGTAGGCTTTTCCCCAGAACAGCCGCTGCTCATAGTGTTCAGCCAGATTCAGAGCCCGGGCCTGCAACGCCTGCACATAAGGATGCTGCCGATTGCTCTGTAACCAGTGCTGCAACTGCAGACGCAGTGTGTTTAATGCCGTTTCATCCTGTGCTTCGCCGTCGTTTATCACGTACTCAACCGGCACGGCCAGGCCGCTGTTCCAGTAGCGGTCAAACTCCGTTGAAGCATCATCCACCACCGGCCCCAGTGTCAGCACATCCAGATCACCGAACACCACCGCATTGCGCGCCGCATCAAAATATTCGTCACCGATATTACGGCCACCGGCAATGGCCAGTGTGTTATCGGCAATCATGGCTTTATTGTGCATGCGCCGGGTAGATACCCCGTAGCGGGTAAGAAATTGCATATCGCGTGGGTAATCACGCAGGAATGGGTTAAAGAGGCGGATATCAATATTCGGATGACGGTTCAGCAGGCGCAGTTCGTTATCTGCGCCACGGGTTGCCATATCGTCCAGCAACAGACGTACGCGCACACCGCGATCAGCGGCCTGCAGCAATGCCCAGGTAAAGACTTTGCCGGTCAGATCGTTGTGATACAGATAATATTGCAGATCAAGGCGTTCAGAAGTACCGGCCACCAGCAACAAACGTGCGAGGAAGGCATCGGTGCCCGAGCCCAGCAACACCAGTCCGGCTTGGCCGGGGTGTTGTTTCAGCAGTGGCTCAGCCCATAAAGCCAGTGGACTGGCCGCTGAGGCCTGAGGGTGTAACTCAGGCTCAGGATGCGAATACTGCGGCAACCCGGCACAACCCCAAAGCAGCAATGCCAGCAATAAAACGCCGCGTGACGACATATCATTTTGTCGCCATGCGTGTTCACGACATCTGAGCAATATTTGCGGATGCCCGTATTGTCGCCATGCGAGCTTATGGCATATGCGCAATATAAGAGGCCACATCACGCAGCTGCTGCTCATCCATATTCTGCACCACGCCGATCATTGGCGAATTTTTACGATCCGGATCGTTGTGCATAAAACGCATCAGCGTTTTAGTCAGATACTCGTACGGCTGACCGGCAATACGCGGGTACTGGCTGCTGCCGTGACCGGCATTCCCATGGCAGACAAAACAGGTGGTTTTATAAATCTGTTCGCCTTTACTGCTCGCGGCTACTGGCTGCTCACGCACGACCACCGGCTTTTGCGAAAAGTAGAGCGCAATATTAATGCGGTCTTCTTTGGTCAAAGCGGTGGCGAGTTTGCTCATCACATAATCTTTGCGCACGCCGTTGGCAAAGTGCTCAAACTGAGTAAACAGATAAGCGGCATTCTGGCTGGCCAGATTGGGGATGTAATCGCGCTTGCTGTTGCCATCGTCACCGTGACAGCGGAAACACAATTGCGCCCGCTCGACGCCATCTTCGATAGCGGCCTGCAACAGCGGCGTATTTTTTTCGATGATGGCCATTTCCTGCAGCATGGATTCCACACTTTCGGCCTGCACCTGGCTGCCCAGTAAGAGAAGCAATCCTGCCAACGTACTGCTTAATCTGTTCATAGCGTTACTTTTCTGTTCTGTTGCCGTTATGGAGTGACTCAAAGCGACTGCCAACTGCACAACAGTGACAAGACACTCAGAATACCCTGATTAACTTATTATTAGGGAGTGAAACATACGCGCCTGCTCTCGTCAGGCCAATAGCTAATCGCCTTTCGTATTAGCCTTTTCTAATTAAAGGCTGACCTGTATCAAGCGCGAACAGCGAACGGCGGCCGCTGTTGCATAAATCCGGCGGCCGCACCGCAACCGCCATGGATTAGGGGCTGTGCCCTGCACCCGCATTCAGGTACACTTCCAGCCTTTCTAACTGCGCTCAGATTCAGACATTACGCCATGATGCAAGAGACCTATCAGCCCCATATTATCGAACCTTCCGTACAGACTCACTGGGAAGAAAATCAGGTATTCAAAGCCGTCGTCGACAGCAATAAAGAGAAATTTTATTGCCTGTCCATGTTCCCCTACCCCAGCGGCCGACTACATATGGGGCACGTACGCAACTACACCATTGGTGACGTCGTATCACGTTATCAGCGTATGCAGGGCAAAAACGTAATGCAGCCAATGGGCTGGGACGCGTTCGGTCTGCCAGCCGAAAATGCCGCCATCAAACATCAGGTGGCACCGGGCAAATGGACCAAAGAAAACATCGCCTACATGAAAGGCCAGCTCAAATCGCTGGGCTTCGGTTACGACTGGAACCGCGAACTGGCGACCTGTGATCCGGAATACTACCGCTGGGAACAGTGGTTCTTCACCAAGCTGATCGACAAAGGCCTGGCCTACAAAAAAGTATCCGCGGTTAACTGGTGTCCGAATGACCAGACTGTTCTGGCTAACGAGCAGGTCATCGACGGCTGCTGCTGGCGCTGTGACTCGGTGGTTGAGCGCAAAGAAATCCCACAGTGGTTTATCCGCATTACCGATTACGCCGAAGAATTGCTGAATGACCTTGACCAGCTCGACGGCTGGCCGGATCAGGTAAAAGCCATGCAGCGCAACTGGATTGGTAAATCCCGTGGTGTGCAGATGCGCTTTGGCCTGAAAGACCGCGCCGATAACCTCGAAATTTACACCACCCGTCCGGATACCCTGATGGGCGTGAGCTATCTTGCCGTTGCCGCCGGTCACCCACTGGCGAAAGAAGCTGCAGCCAACAATCCGGCGCTGGCCGCCTTCCTCGAAGAGTGCTCGAAATCCGGCACCGCTGAAGCCGACCTGGCCACCGCCGAGAAAAAAGGCATGGCCACCGGCTTTACCGCCATCCACCCGCTGTCTGGCAAAGAAGTGCCGGTGTGGGTTGCCAACTTCGTACTGATGGAATTCGGTACCGGCGCAGTCATGGCCGTTCCGGCCCACGATCAGCGCGACTGGGAATTTGCACAGAAATACGGCATTGAGATTCATCAGGTCATCGCCGCCAACGACGGCGACGAGTGTGACCTGAGCAAAGCCGCCTACACCGAAAAAGGCACCCTGATCAATTCCGGCGAATTTGACGGCCTGAGCTTTGAAGCCGCCTTCGACGCCATTGCCGCCAAACTGGCAGCGGAAAGCAAAGGCGAAATCAAAGTGAACTACCGCCTGCGCGACTGGGGCGTCAGCCGTCAGCGTTACTGGGGCACGCCGATTCCGGTCATCCGCACCCAGGACGGCGAAGCCATTGCTGCGCCGGAAAGCCTGCAGCCGGTAATCCTGCCGACTGAGGTTGTGATGGACGGTGTGAATTCACCGATCAAAAACAACCCGGAATTCGAAAACATCGAATACAACGGCCAGCCGGCGTTCCGCGAAACCGATACCTTCGACACCTTTATGGAATCGTCCTGGTATTACGCGCGCTACTGCTCGCCCAACGACGACACGCAAATGCTGAACCCGGAAGAAGCCAACTACTGGCTGCCGGTCGACCAGTACATCGGCGGGATCGAACACGCCATTTTGCACCTGCTGTATGCGCGTTTTTTCCACAAGCTGCTGCGTGATGCCGGCCTGGTGAACAGCGATGAGCCGTTTAAAAACCTGCTGTGTCAGGGCATGGTGCTGGCGGATGCGTTCTGTTACACCACTGAAAACGGTGCCAAAGAGTGGGTTAACCCGACCGAAGTCAGCGTTGAGCGCGACGACAAAGGCCGCCTGACCGCTGCCAAACGCAAGAGCGACGGTAAAGAACTGCAGTACTCCGGCATGAGTAAGATGTCGAAGTCGAAAAACAACGGTGTTGATCCGCAGGAAGCCATTGAGCTGTACGGCGCCGATACCGTGCGTCTGTACACCATGTTTGCAGCGCCCCCGGAACAAACGCTGGAATGGTCCGACTCCGGCGTTCAGGGTGCCCAGCGCTTCCTGCAACGCGTCTGGCGTTTAAGCTACGAGCTGCTGCAACAGGCCGATCGTGGTGATGCGGCGAACCTGTCCAAAGATGAAAAAGACGCACGCCGTAAAGTGCACGAAACCATCCAGAAGGTCAGCGATGACATCGGTCGCCGCTACAACTTCAATACCGGTATCGCCGCCATTATGGAGTTGATGAACACGCTGCAGAAGCTGGATCTGAGCGCCACGGGCAGCCGAGCAGTGGTTGCCGAAGGTATCGATGCCATCATCCGTATGCTGTCACCGATTGCGCCGCACATCAGCCAGGCGCTGTGGGCAGCCTTTGGCAACGACGGACTGGTGATTGATGCACTCTGGCCACAGGTCGATGAAAGCGCTCTGGTGCGTGACTCCATCGAACTGGTGGTACAGGTAAATGGTAAGCTGCGCGCCAAGCTCGAAGTACCGGCATCGGCTGGTAAAGACGAGCTGGAAGCGCTGGCCATGGCTGACGACGCGGTACAAAAGCAGATCGACGGCAAAACCGTGCGTAAAGTGGTGGTCGTGCCAGGTAAGCTGGTTAATATCGTCGCTAACTGATCCGAGCTGCGGACGCCGAACGACTCACGTCCGGCGTCCGACAGCGGGCGTCTTAGCAAAGAATCGACAGAGAATTCCGTATGCGTCATGCACTTGTTGTCTGCTCCCTTATTCTGCTCACGGCCTGCGGCTGGCATCTGCGTGGTGTTACGCCGCTACCGCCGGAGTACCGGGTGATGTATCTGCAGAGTCAGGCCAGCAACAGCTTTAACCAACAGTTAAAGCTGCAACTGGAGTTCAACGATGTGGTGCTGACGGCCAGTGCCGAAGACGCTCCGGCGATTCTGCGCATCGAGCCGGTCGATATCGAACGGCGTACGCTGTCGGTCAGCAGCAGTGGTCAGGTGGGCGAGTTCGAACTGAACGGTCGCCTGACTGCACATATCCTGCATATCGGCCGCGATACCGATGTCGAAATTGAACTGAAAGCACGCCGCACCCTGACCAATGATGTAAACAACGTGGTCGGCACCGCCAGCGCTGAAACCCAGCAGCGGGCGGAGCTGGAACGCGAACTGGTTAATAAGCTGCTGCGCCGCCTGCAGAGTCTGAGCAAGACCCGCAACAGCGACAACGCCACGGACAGTCCATCGTGAAGATCCGCCAGGACCAGCTCAGCGGTCTGTTGGCTAAAGGACTGGCACCCTGCTATCTGGTGTCCGGTGACGATCCGCTGTTAGTGATGGAAGCCTGCGATGAGATTCGTGCTGCCGCGCGCCAGGCCGGCGTCGATGATCGCGAACTGTTTCATGCCGAAGGCGGCTTCGACTGGCGCCACCTGCTGGAAGAAGCCAATGCCATGTCATTGTTTTCCAGCCGCCGGATTCTGGAAGTCCGTATCAGCAATGGCAAACCGTCCGATAAAGGCGCTGCCATTCAGCAAATCCTGAATAATCCCAACCCCGACAACCTGTTGCTGATTATTTGTCCACGCCTCGACAGCACCATTCAGCGCAGCGCCTGGTTTAAAGCCGTGGATAAAGCCGGTGTCTTCCTGCCGATCTGGCCCATCGAGCGTTCACAGTATCCGGGCTGGCTGAAACGCCGCCTGCAGATTGCGGGCTTACAGATCGAACCACCGGCACTGGCGGCTCTCGCCCATCAGACCGAAGGCAACCTGCTGGCCGCCGTACAGGAAGTCGAAAAACTGCGTTTGCTTGGCAGCACCACCATCAACGAAGAAATGATTAACGAAGCCATTGGCGACAGCTCACGCTTCGACGCCTTTGGTCTGGCCGATACCTGCCTGCTCGGCAATCTGGCCGAGGCCAGCCGTATCCTCTCGCATTTAAAAGGTGAAGGCGTCGACGCCTTAATGATTCTCGGCGCTCTGACACGCAAGATACGTCAGCTGATTGCCATGCAGGATCTCGGTGGCCAACAATTGAGCGAAGCCTTTAAGGCACAGAATATCTGGCCAAAACAACAACCCCCTTATAAAAAAGCCCTGCAGAATCTGCGGGCTCCCCAACTGCATGCTGCTCTGCGCAAAGCGGAGAAGATCGACGCTGCCATTAAAGGCAGTGGCGAAGACCCGTGGCTTCTGTTAAGTGAGTTAACGGTACTGTTAACAGGTGTAAGGCTGACGACTGGTTAACAGTTTCAGCACTACGGGTGTCACAGAAATGATGGTATTTAACTGAGATACTGCTGAGGTAATGGCGGCAATTGCCATATATTGATGACAATTTTTGTCACATTATGCCTTTTAACGTTAAACACCGTGGTGAAAACGTTAAAATATAATAATATGACCTGATGCTAAGCTGAGTATGTACCTAAGAGGATGTTCGCAATGAGCGCCGTAAACAAACAACAAAATTCAGATTTGGTCTGGGACCTGGAGAAAATCCACCAGCACCAGCGCGCCATGAATTTCGTTAAACAGTTTGAGAACCGTTTCTGCGTGTTTTCCGGCTCCGTGCGTCAGCTGTACACCAACTACAGTATCTTCTTTCCGGAAGAAGCCAACCGGCAGATGGTGATTCTGCCCGACCCCTATGCTTTCCACGATACCTTCAGCCATCTGAGCCCGGATGCCGTACAATCGACCGGTCTGCATGTTATTCCCGGCAATCTGATCGGCAAAACCGGGTTGTACCTGGTCATTTCACACAAAGATAAAAACGTACGCTCGGTGCCTATTCCATTCCAGGAAGGTATCCGCCAGATTCTGCGTCGCTCCAATACCGAAGATCCATTTCTGCCGGTACTGATGAAAGGCGACCTGCGTGAATTCAACGACCAGCTGCCTTGTCTGCACCTGCATCGTTTACGTCTGAAAGAACTGACGTCTTTGTCAGGGCTGGAGCGCGAAGGTATCCGCACCATCATCACCGACAAACTGATGAAGTTGTATCAGGAATCCTCAGCGCTGAACCTGGCCTGATGTTACAGGCCGGTTCTGCTTTTGCCCGGCATTCATCCTCAGTTTTCTGCGCGCCACGCCCCTCAGCACGCCATTCGCTTTCAGCACGCCACTAGCCTTCAGCACGATAGTAACGACGAATCAAACGACTCAATCCTTTGCGCCATGCTTTGGGCTTGATACCAAAGGTATGAAACAGCAGCGTATTATCAGCAACCGGCGCCCAGACGGCCGGCATCAGACCACCTTCCTGCGATTTAAGCTCCACACCACTGAGATTTTCATACTGCCCGGCTTCGGCCAGCAAGGCTTCGGCAAATGCGTATGAGGAAATCGGCTCGACGCCGCAGAAGTGGTAGGTTCCCCATAAATGATCACTGCAGGCCGCCTGCTTGAGCATCGCCAGAATGACCTCTGCAATATCATCCGCCGGAGTCGGACTGAATTTGCGCTGCATATCAAGACTCAGAGTATGCTCATCGCGGATAGCGGTCAGCAGACGATTGGCAAAGTCATCGGCCATTAACGAAAACCCCTGACCAATGCGCAGAATAATGTGGCGGCGGTTGTTACGGGTTAACGCTTCCAGCGCCAGTAAATCAAGCGCCAGTGGATGCTCTGCGTAGTTTTCGTCGGTCTCCTGATACACCGCATCCGGACGGGCACGGAAGATTGCCATCGACGACAGTAGCAGCACAGGAACATCCTGCTCTTCGGCCTGTTCCAGCCAGAAGGGAATATGCGCATAGTCATCCGGATGAAACAGCGACGGCACCAGCACGAAGAACGGTTTACTCGCAGCCGCCAGCGCCAGACGCTCGCGACTTTCCAGGCCGATGCCTTTATACATCAGGTCCTGAGACGCCAGACTGCGGGTAAGAAAATGTCCCACCGGGCGGTTCGCGCCGATGATAAAGCTGTGAAAACTGCTGATTGCCAAAATCCGGTGTCTCCTGTGCGGTAGGCCAAGCGTCAGGCTGCTGTGCATAACAGCGAGCATAATACCCTGCCCGAAGGTCAATCACGACGTGCATTTGTGCAGTCCGTCTATACTCAGGGCATATTGTCGTCTGTAGTGCTTATGTCTTTATATTATCGCTTGTTCATACTCGCACTGTTCCTGCTCGGTGGTGCCTTTGCGACGGCACGCTACAGCAGCAACGAACCCGCAAGCTCTGCGGCTCTGATGGCCCAGTATTATCATGCGCCGGAGTTTATCGGCCTGGCGCAGCTCGAAGCACTTGCAGACGACCAATGGCAGAATATTCCGGCCGCCAGTATCAATCTCGGTTTCAGCACTGAGCATATCTGGATTCGTATGCCTCTGGCCCAGCTGCCCTTTGATTATCAGCAGCAACCCTGGATTCTGGAACTGGGATACCCTCTGCTCGACCATATCGAACTCTATATTATGCACGGTGATGTTGTGCTGCTGCATACCGATGCCGGTAATGACCTGCCTTTTACCGCCAGGCCCTTACCTGTACCGGAATTTGCTTTCCCGATCCCACCTCTGAGTCAGGCCGACTGGCTGTACCTTTACGTAAATTCCGAGTCATCTGTACAGATTCCTGTACGGGTTTTTCCGGAACAGGATTACTGGCAACAACGGGTGGCTGGCGTTACCTTCGATGCCGCCTTCCATGCAATTTTGTTCAGTATGCTGGCCTACAACCTGCTGATTTTTTTGCTGAGCCGTGATGTGATTTTTTTATTGTATTCACTCAGCATCGGCGCCTTTTCGATGATGATGGCCGGACTGCATGGCTGGACCTATGCGTTACTGTGGTCAGAGTCTCCTCACCTGAACGATCTGGCCATTTTGCTCAGCCTGGCCCTGTCTGAGATCTTTCTTGCCCTGTTCGGTTTGTCATTCCTGCGTCTGCGCAGACTGCATCCACGCGCTTTTATGCTGTACAGCAGCTACGTTGTGACCGCCAGTGCCTTTGCTCTGCTGGCTTTTTATCTGCCATATCACACGATGATCCGTTTGCTAACAGGCCAGGCAGTGCTGATGAGTCTGTCGGCACTGGTATTGGGCCTGACCCTGTGGTGGCAAACCCGCTCACGGGATGTGTTTCTGTTTTTTCTTGCCGCCTTTTCACTGCTGATTGGTCTCTTCCTGTATGCCATGCAGAAGTTTGGCGTGATTCCGGTCAACATTATTACTGAACATGCCGCCGAGCTGGGCAGTATCATATTGGTTGTGCTGCTGGCGCTGAGCATGGCCGAACGCCATAACCGCGAACGCCAGGCCCGACTGGCGGCGCAGGATGTGATCATCAATATGCAGCGTGAAGCCAACGCGGTGCTGGATCAGAAAGTCCGCGAGCGCACAGAAGATCTGGAGCTGCTTAACCAGCGCTTACAGGAAGAATCCACCACCGATGCCCTGACCCGGGTACGTAACCGGCGGTATTTTGATCAACGCTTTTACACCCTGTATCAGGATGCCTTCAGACAACAAACGCCACTGGCGTTACTCCTGATTGATATTGACCACTTCAAGCAATTTAACGATTCCTATGGCCATCAGCTTGGCGATAGCGTGCTGCAAAAAGTTGCACAGACCATGCAGCAGGCCGTCAAACGCCCACAAGACAGTGTGTATCGCTATGGTGGAGAAGAATTTGCGATTTTATTGCCCAATACCGATGCAAGCGGAGCCATGCAGGTTGCCGAACAAGTACGTACACGCATTGATCGCCTGCGCATAAATCATGAGGACGAGCTGCTCAGCGTAACTGCCAGCATCGGCCTCTGTGCGGACATTCCTCAGAGACGGGAACAACAAGACCTTCTCTGCCAACAGGCCGATAAGGCGCTGTATCAGGCGAAAGAACAGGGTCGTAACCGCAGCTGCGCATTGCCACTGCAACAGCCTGATACCGATGGTCAGCAGCAGATCGTCTGATCTGCACTGTTCGACAGCCGCCTGTAACCCGATCGGCAACGGTGATCCGCTTTTTTATTCCCCTTCAAACGCTCGCATTGGCAGGCTTTGCCTGGCGACAGCCAATATCTGCGTAATTTCAGTTTGGCAATCACGCTGCATTTATGTACCTTAGTGCCGATATTGCATTACTAATAAGAAGACCAATATTGGATGGAGACGAACATGAAACGCCAACCCCTTGCTAAAACCATCGCGGCCACCTGTGCCGGACTGGGCGCTTTACTGGCCATTAACCCGGCTTTTGCTCAGGGCTACTATGTCGACGAACAGTCTGCCTTGCGCTTAGGGGATGCCTTCTCCGGCGGTGCCGCGTCGGCCAGCGACGCCTCTGCCGCTTACTACAGCCCGGCGGCGATGCTGCTGGTGCGTGATGAACTGGCCATCAACGTGGCCGCTATTTCTGTTCGTTCTGAATTAAAAGGCAGCGCTGAAACCGGTGATGGCAGTGTCCCTGTTAGCGGCGACGATGCCGAAGCCGATAACCTCGATTTTCTGCCGACGCTGTATTTTGTCCGCAACCTGAGCGAAGGCTTCTCAGCCGGTGCTTTTATTAACGCTCCGTACGCCACCGGAACCGACTTTGGTGATGATTCCATCGCCCGTTACCAGACCACCGAAAGTGAGATTACCGGTATCGATGCCGGTCTGTCCCTGGCATTTCGTGTGCACGAAAAAGTCAGCATTGGCGGCAGTATTATTGCGCAGTATATGAATGCGAAAACCGCGGTGGCCATTAATACCGCAGCACTCTGTTTGGGTGAACTGGATGCCGCCACCTGTGGAAGCCTTGGCATTGATCCGGCGAACCTGGGCAGCACAACCTACGATGGCACCTTTGTGATGGAAGGTCACAACACCGCCTTTGGCTTTAACCTTGGCGCCCTGGTCGAGTTCACTCCGCACAGCCGCCTGGGCCTGAACTACCGCACACGTATTGCCCATGAACTGACCGGCAGCGCGACCGTCGAATTCCCGGCCGCCGCCGAAACGTTCACCAACCTGGCCGGTCTTGAAAGCACCAAAGCCGATGGTCGCGTACAGTTTGTAACCCCGGAAACGGCCAACATCAGTTACTTCCACCAGCTCGGTAATCTGTCGCTGCAGGCGGATGCATCCTGGACCAAATGGTCACGCTTCGACAAGCTGCAGGTAGAAAGCAGAAACAGTACCGTCGCGGCTCTTGCCTCTGCGCCTCAGGTTTACGACTGGAACGAGTCACAGCGTTTTGCGCTGGGTGCCAACTATCAGCTGAATCCGCAACTGACCCTGCGCGGCGGTTTTGCTCTCGATATGACCCCCATCGACAAAGACAAAACGAAAATCGATTTTGCCTTTGACGATTACAAAGCCATTTCTCTGGGTATGAGCTACGTTCTGACCGAAGCCATGACGCTGGATGTGGGCTACCAGCACACCATGACGCAGAAACGCGATATTGATCAGAATGATCTGGCAACGGCCGGTGCGCGTCTGCATGGTGAAGTGACAACCGAAGTAAACTCCTTCGCTGCCGGTCTGCGCTGGGCGCTGTAACCGTCAAGCAAAGACAAAATGAAGTATCAGAACGGGCGCCAGGCGCCCGTTTTTTTATTCTGCCGCCACGCCCCCGCTTGGGCTGAACAGCAACCTTGGTTATGCTGAAAACTCATCCGCCGAACGCGAATATCCCATGTCACTTATTGCCCAGTTACGCAGTCTGTCGCTGCAACCGGTTGAAAGCACGAATGGCCTTATCCTGCCCTTTCGCACCCGTCTGCCGCAAAGCCTGCGCCGTGTCCCCTTTACCGACCCGTGTCTGATGCTGATCCTGCAGGGCGAAAAACAATTACACCCCGCCGCTCATCCGCCACAACAGTTACCCGCCGGACGCATGCTGCTGATTCCCGCAGGCTGCGAACTCACCTTTACCAATCAACCCGATGAGCATTGCCAGTATCTGGCCTGGGTGATCAGTTTACCGGCCGACGATTTGCTGCCACTGGGGCGGGGACCGGTGAGTCGTGAACTGCAAAATTTTCATTCAGATCCACTGCTGCTGACCCTGATGCAGCAGTGGCTGCAGTTACAGCCACAACTGTCTGACCCACAACAACTGCTGCAGGCCCGGCGCCGTGAGATCACTCAGCGTCTGATCGAACTGGGTTACAGCGCCGAATTGCGCAGCGGCCTGCAACAGCAATTAAGCCGCCGCGTGCAAACCGTTGTCAGCGAAGACCTCAGCCACGATTGGCAGATTGCCGAGGTCTGCCAACGCTTAGCCGTGAGCGAATCCACTCTGCGGCGCAAGCTGTCTGACGAACAACGCAGTTTTCGCGACCTGCTCAGCCAATTGCGGCTGACACAGGGACTGAATCTGCTGCAAACCACCAGCCTCAGTGTGCAGCAAGTTGCCGATGCCTGTGGTTACCGTTCTGCCTCGCGCTTCAGTGAACGTTTCCGCGAACGTTTCGGTACCAGTCCGGGAGAATTACGCCAGAGCCAGGACCCAGAAACGTTGATCCGGCAAACGACGGTTTCAGGCTTAACCTTGACCGTTTAAGGCGTACTCCAGACGCTGTCGTAACGTAAGCTTTAAGGCACTCAAGCAACTGCTTAACCGTGAGTCAAAAGGAGAATACGATGAAATCCATGTTAATACTGCTATCCGCCGCGGCCCTCTGGAGCCAGGCCGCACTGGCTGATTTCCGCCTGCAAAGCACCGATATCCGTGCAGGCAAGAGCATGCCCAAAGCTCAGGAGTTCAACGGTTTTGGTTGTGAGGGAGAAAACCTGTCACCACAGCTGAGCTGGACAGGCGCACCAGAGGGCACCAAAAGCTTTGCGATTACCGCCTATGATCCGGACGCACCGACCGGCAGTGGTTGGTGGCACTGGCTGGCCTTTAATATTCCGGCGGATGTCACCAGTCTGAAAACCGGTGCCAGCGGCCAGGCTATGCCAGATGGCAGCGTCGAAAGCCGCACCGATTACGGCGTGCCAGGCTTTGGTGGCGCCTGCCCGCCCAAAGGCGATAAGGCTCACCGCTATCAGTTCACCGTGTTTGCCTTAAATACAGAGAAACTGGATCTGGCGCCAGACAGCTCCGGCGCGTTGGTGGGTTACTATCTGAATGGCCATGCTCTGGCAAAAACCACGCTGGAAGCGTTGTACCAGCGTCCGTAATGGCGGATAACCTGCCTCTGCCCGGCGGCAGGTTCTTAGGGCCTGTTCACTTTCATTAAACAGGCCCTGACACAAGCGCGTTATTCAGTGCGCCAGTGACAAACGCGCTATTTCATTACGGTTACGCAGCGCATCCTCTTTGCTGCCGAACAACTGCACGTCGTTCAGCGTAATCAGCAGCACAAAACCGCCCGCCAGCCCGACATAACCGGCGCGGTGTTCCAGCACCAAACGGTCGTTCTCTGCCGGTAAGGTGTGCGGCAGAGTCACGCTGGCAATCAAACCGTTACCTAACGCATCCCCCACCGCGTCGAACGAACGATACAAGGCTAACGCATCCGCGCTGATGGCCAGCACCGTACCATTCTGTAAGGCAGCCAGATCGACATTGATGCCTGAAGGTAACTGGCGCTGCTCCAAACGGACAATCAGATCCGAGGTATTTTCAATCAACATCACACTCTCCGGCAGCTCGCATCTAAAAGGGGGGGCAATTATACACATTACGGCCACGGGCCGATGACAAGCATTAGCGGTCAATAATCTGACCCAGATCAGCAGAGGTCTGCTCCTTCTGGGCGAGACCGGGAAAAGCCGTAAGACATACGCCATACTCAATCCTTTCTGCCCACTTAACCAAGGAAGTACTTATGACAGAATTAACCAGTAAAGAAGGTCAGCGCGTTCCCTCCGTCAGTTGGCCCATGCGGGTTGGTGAAGACTGGGTAAATCTCAGCAGCGACGAAGTATTCAACGGCCGTACCGTCGTTTTATTCTCATTACCCGGCGCCTTTACCCCCACCTGCTCCAGCACGCACCTGCCACGCTACAACGAACTGGCTGGCGTATTTAAAGCCAACGGCGTTGACGAGATTGTCTGCGTCAGTGTGAACGACACCTTTGTTATGAATGCCTGGGCCAGTGATCAGGAAGCCGCCAACATCCGTATGATTGCCGATGGGAATGGCGAATTTACCGAAGGCATGGGCATGCTGGTCGATAAGAGCAATCTGGGCTTTGGCAAACGCAGCTGGCGCTACAGCATGCTGGTAAAAGACGGCGTGGTAGAAAAAATGTTTATCGAGCCCAACAAGCCAGGCGACCCGTTTGAAGTGTCGGATGCCGATACCATGATTCGCTATATCAACGCCGCAGCACGCCTGCCGGAATCTATTGCGCTGTTCACCAAACCTGGCTGTCCTTTCTGTGCCAAAGCGAAAAAATCGTTAGCCGCCAAAGGTCTGAGTTATGAAGAAGTCCTGGTCGGACGCGATGCCACCATCACCACACTGCGCGCGATGAGTGGCCGCGAAACCGTTCCTCAGGTATTTATCGGCGGCCGTTTAATCGGCGGCAGCGACGAACTGGAGCAGTATCTGGCCAGCGCTGAATAACGCCGATTGGTTGCAACCACACACATAGTTTCAACCGCTTATCACCCGATTAAGCCCGTGCTGAACCTGCAGATATTGGCACAGGCTTAATCCCCTTTTCTGCGATTTCACGCAATTTCAGTATCAGCTCAACACCTTGTTCTGAGCAATCAGGCAACTCTTAAAAAGTAATCTATTATTAGATTCTCACCTTCTACTGTTCAGCCAATCTATTAATTCCAACAGCCACGGCATGAGCAGCTTACTTGTCAGAAAACGGAGAACATGATGTTAAGAAATATGCGCGTCGCCCAGCGTGCGATGCTTTTTTTTGGTCTGCTCGGACTGATTACGTTAATGCTCGGGCTATTTTCTGTTCAGCAACTCAGCCGACTGAATAACAGCGTTAATATGCTCGGTAAAGAGTCCTTACCTAAGGTCGAAGGCATTGGTGAAATGCGCCGCGACTTCCTTTATACCCGTCTCTATGCGGTTAACCTGGTTAACAGCAAAACCAAAGAACAAAGTAAACAATTCAGCCAGCGTCTGGCAGAAGTCACAGCCAGCTATAAAGCCGCCGAAGCGGATATGAAAAATCGCGTCAATACGCCGGAATCGAAGCAAAAATTACAGGCCATCGTCAGCGATAAAAACGAGTACGACCAGCGAGTGCAACAACTGCTGAGTATGATGGCCGACGCAGATCCGGAAGCCATCCGCAAATTCCGCGTACAGCATATTGATGCTCTGAGTATTGGTATTACCGATGGGCTGAATGATCTGGCCCGTTACGAAGGTGAAGTCGCTGCTAAGGCTGCCGAAACGGCCGCCGCCTCCTACAGCACATCCAGCATGGCTATCTATATCGCCATTGCCGCCGCTCTGCTCGCCGTGGTTATTCTCGCCAGCCTGTTCAGCAACAGTATTGTCGCACCGCTGGATAAAGCCGTCAGGGCCGCACAACGCATCGCCAGTGGCGACCTGAGCCAGAGCATCAGCGATCATGGTCGCGATGAAGCCGCCGATATGATGGCCGCCATGCACCAGATGCAGGATCAGTTACGCAGCACGCTGAATCATATTGCCGATTCATCGCAGCAGTTATCCACGACCTCAGAAGAACTCAGTGTGGTCACTAACGAGTCCAGTGAAATTGTCCACCAGCAAAGCGCACAACTGGAGCAGGCGGCGACGGCCGTTAATGAACTGACCGTGGCTGTGGATGAAGTCGCCAACAGTGCCAGCACGACCTCGTCCAATTCCGAACAGGTCAATGACAAAGCCCGTCAGGGACAGAACACACTGGATGAAACCATCCGCACCATTGATCAGCTCGCCGGAGAAATCGGCAATACCGCCGACGGTATTTCTGCACTGGCAGGCAATGTAAAAGACATTGGCCAGGTTATTGATGTGATCCGCTCCATTGCTGAACAGACCAACTTACTGGCACTGAATGCCGCCATTGAAGCGGCACGTGCCGGTGAGTCCGGTCGTGGTTTTGCCGTAGTTGCAGACGAGGTACGGGCACTGGCACACCGCACCCAGGAATCCACCAAAGAAATCGAACGCATGATTCAGACGGTACAAACAGCAACCGACGCCGCCGTGGTCAATACGGAAAACAGCAATCGCTGGGCCATGAGCACCCTGAAAATGGCCAACGAAGCAGGGACATCATTAGGAGAAATCACCGGTTTGATCAGTCAGATCAATGAGCAGAACCTCAACATTGCCAGCGCGGCAGAAGAACAGGCGATGGTTGCCCGTGAGGTTGATAAGAATCTGGTCGCTATCCGCGATCTGTCCTTCCAGACATCGGCCGGGGCCAATCAGACCAACGCGTCAAGCCAGGAACTGGCGCGGCTGGCAGAGCAGCTTAATGCATTGCTGTTAAAATTCAGGCTGTAAGCCAAGCCGGTTTAAAACAGCTCAATATCATCGCCGCCAGGTTCATTCCGGCGGCGGCGATCGTTTTCTTCCGCCAGCACCAGATCCTTAAGATCGCGTAACTCGTCATCGTTCAGCTCAGTAATATCCAGCTTCTGAAACGTTCGCTTCAGGACATTAAAGGCCTGAAAACAAGGCTGATGAGCGGGTCCTTTCAGCGGCACGGTGAGCCCACCCAAACCAAACACCGGCTTACTGCAAAATACACAATTGAGCGACATAACAATTTCCTTTGACGATGCGCTCTATTCTAATAAAAGTTGTACAACAAGCACCTGCATGTACAATTTTTAACGATTCAATATTATGACTTAAATGTCATTCATTAATTTTTTGCCGTTTTGTATAAGAAATAACAACGAATACTATCTGCAAGAGCAGACTGTCTATGTCATCGTCACAGAGCATGCTCTTGTCAATTTTGTCTGATCAGCAGGCTACGCTGAATGTAATCACCAATGGGTGGCTTAAATAATCAAAAAAAACGGCTGCCAAAGGCAGCCGTCTCATTCAGGACTCACAAACAGCAGAGCCTGGTTTATTAAAGTAACTCTTCGCCTTGCGAAATGCTGCAGCCCTCAATGGCGCTGTCACTGACTTGCATTAACGTACGGTAGGCATAGGTATAATTATTTTCACCAGAGATGAAAGCGTCGCTGACCTGTAAGCCACCATTTACGCGGAAACCTGTTGGCAGGAAAGCCAGATCATACGACTCCTCAAAGGAGCAGGATGAAGCACCTTCAGCAGAGAAAATCCGATAAAAGCTGATGGCGTCATTATCGATCCGGATATACCCCTGCTGTGAAGCCTCTTCCGGTAATTGCCACAAGCCACGGTACTGAGACAAAGAGACCTTGTCAGCCAGCTGATTATTGAGGCTGTTACCGACTGTAAAGCTGTACACCACATCGGTTCCGGCATCATCCGCCAGATCGCCCTCATTACTGCTGTCTTCAGCAAACGTACCTTTACGGACAACCGGAGCGTTATCGCCAATTGTTATGGTTACGGTGTAATTGGTTTCGGGTATCCCGTAATAATAGTTAACCGCAATCTCGTATTCACCCGCTGGCATCTGATAATTAAAGGTGATGTTTTCCGGACCATAAGCCTCGGTATTATCACGATCCAGCCAGCCTAAGGACGTCGCAGAAACCGTATTAAAATAGGATACAAGGCGATCCGGTGCAGGATCTTCAGCCACAACAGCAACCGGCATAACTTCACCGGACGAAGGTGGGGTGTACTCAAAACCCGGTTCCAGTACATAGAGGTCGACATCAGTTTCTGTGTCCCAGGTCAGTGAAATCTGAACCGTACTGGTTGCAACGGCTTCAACAGCCAAAGCCAATTCCTGCACCATCGACATATCAAACCCGTCGGCAGCCAGAATTTGTGCAAATGTCAGCTCAGCGATATTAGCAACACTCTCATTCACCAGCAGGGGCAGAATTCTCAGAGTCAGATTTTCCAGGCTCTGATCCAAAACAAAACTTCCATTGCTCCAGCCGGAAATGGTCAGTGTGGTTTCTCCACTGCGCGGAGCTTCAGCAAGTGCCGGAGAATACGCCTGAGAAATCCGCTTTACAGATTTGCTCTTCGTTGCAGAAACAGACTGCTTTTTAGCGGGCTCAGCATAAGCCGCCTGTACATTTGCCGCTAACGCTGAAGGCTGTGCTGCGCGGATAAACTGTTGTGTACCATCCGGAAACTCAATCAGATACCCGGCAACATTTTTTCCCGCCACTGACGGAGTAGACAGATTCAGTGAAAAAGATGAGTTCGCCGATACAACCACCCGCTCACTATACGACAGACTTATCGGAGTCAGATTTTCCGGGATGGTGGTTTGTACAGGAACAGCACCCTGAATCTGAACCGCTTGTGAAAGGTTGCCCTCACTAACCGCAACCGGATCTGGCTTACGATCCGAAGAGGATGAGCCTCCGCCACTACCACCGCAGGCAACCAATGAGGCAGCAACAGCCAACGTCAGAAGATGTTTCTGATAGTACATAGATACGTCCTTGTGTTTGAGAATAAATCAGCAGCCAGATGTTAAGGAATATGTGCAAAAAAACAACTGGTTCTTCCCATTCTTTGACACAGCCCAATGATCGGGTGCTGACTGCTTATATTTACGGCATCGGCATATCAAGCCGGGTAATATTGCCTGCTTTATCTTCCGCCAGCAGCTGCCAGCGTACGCTGTTTGCTTTCAGCGCACAGGGCACCCGGAAGTGGCCGGTGTAAATAATTTCACCTTCGCAGATATCTCCGGCCGGGCTTTGCAACCAGATACGCGCCAGTCCCATGCCATCGTCATAGGCCATGCCCTGCACCAGCGTTGGCTCCGTCGCAGACCAGCGCACATAGTCGAGCACCGGTGGCTCATGGTCAGGGAAGCTGGTCGCAGACCATTCGTCCGTACCTTCCTGTTGCTCAACGCTGTTGGTATAACCATCGCCGTCACGGTCCGGGTCACGGTTATCGCCGATACCATCACCGTCCAGATCCGCCCATTCGCGGGGGTCATCCGGGAAGACATCCGCATCGTTAGGATGACCATCGCCATCCCGGTCGTCGTCCAGTGCATCGGGGATGCCATCACGATCAAGATCGGCCGGCGTGCTTTGCGCATCGCGCGGGTCGGTATTCATCGCCACTTCGTAATCATTACTGATGCCGTCGCCGTCAATATCATCATCGCTGTTATCGCCGATGCCATCACCGTCCAGGTCGGCCCATTCGCTGACATCGCGCGGGAAAGCATCGTCGGCGTTAGCCACATCATCGCCATCGATATCCGTATCGAGCACATCAGGAATCCCATCATCGTCGAGATCGGCTGGTGTGCTTTGCGCATCCCGCGGGTCGAAGTTTAACTGTACTTCCCAGTCGTTGCGGATGCCGTCGCCGTCGATATCGCTGTCACTGTTATCGCCCGTGCCATCGCCGTCGAGGTCGGCCCATTCTCGCGGATTACGCGGAAAGGCATCGGCGTCATTCAGGTGGCCATCACCATCGATATCATCATCGATAACATCCGGCAGACGGTCACCATCGAGATCAGCAGGTACCGAGGCGGCATCCGCCGGATCGGTACCGGCCAACAGTTCATGATCGTTGCGGATACCATCGCCGTCGCGGTCCGGATCGCTGTTATCGCCAATGCCATCTCCGTCAAGATCAAACCATTCGGACGGATCTGCGGGAAAGATATCCATCGCATTGCCGATGGTATCGCCATCGAGGTCGCTATCGAGGGCGTCAGGAACACCATCACCATCGAGGTCCAATGGCACGCTCGCCGCATCCATCGGGTTAAAGCCCAGCGTGCGTTCGTATTCGTTATCGATGCCATCGTTATCCTGATCGGTATCGCTGTTATCGCCGATACCATCGCCGTCAAAGTCGGCCCACTCTGAACGGTCGAGAGGGAAAGCATCCAGCTCATTGGCAATGGCATCGCCATCGATATCAGGATCAATCACATCGGCAATACCGTCCTGATCCAGATCCGCCGGTTTATTCAGCGGGTCGAGGTCGTCGCTGCCGGCCTGTTGTTCAATATCATTACTGAAACCATCGTTGTCGCGGTCGGGGTCGGCGTTATCACCGATGCCATCACCATCCGTATCACGCCACTCCTGCGGGTCATCCGGAAATGCATCAAAGCGGTTTTCGGTACCGTCGCCGTCGCGGTCGGTATCAAAGGTGTCGGGCATAGAGTCGTTGTCAGCGTCGGCCGGTTTGCTCGAAGCATCCAGCGGGTCGGTGCCCAGATGCATTTCGAATACATTGGGAATGCCATCACCATCCGCATCGACATCCTGATTATCCGGCACACCGTCGCCGTCAGTGTCGGCCGATTCACGCGCATCCTGCGGATACTGATCGCGCGCGTTGGCCACGCCATCGCCGTCCATATCGTCGTCGAGAACATCCGGAATACCGTCACGGTCGAGATCTGGCGGTACCGAGTCACGATCACGCGGATCGGTACCGGCCTGTAATTCCAGCTCGTTGCTGACACCGTCGTTATCCAGATCGGGGTCGGCGTTGTCGCCAATACCATCGCCATCCAGATCAGCCCATTCTTTGGCATTCAGCGGGAAAGCATCGTCGGCATTGTCTACACCGTCGTTATCCATATCGGTGTCGAGCAGGTCTGGCCAGCCATCACCATCGCGGTCAACCGGTGTCGAGCGGCTGTCACGCGGATCGTAATTCAGCTGCACTTCGAGGTCGTTGCGGATGCCGTCGTTGTCTATATCGCGGTCAACATTATCTCCGACACCGTCACGGTCAGTATCCAGCCACTCACTGCCATCCTGCGGGAAATCATCTTTGCGGTTAACCACCCCATCGTTATCCCAGTCGTCATCAATAGCATCGGGAATACCATCATCATCGACATCGGTCTGGTCGGCCACATCCGGATTACTGCCGGCAGCCTGTTCGAGGAAGTTGGATACGCCGTCGCCATCGCGGTCAGTATCGAGTTGATCGGCAATGCCGTCGTTATCAATATCATTCAGTGCCGCAAGGCTGGAGCTGCTGCCTAACGCGGCGCTGAATAAAAACGAGGCGCAGAGCAAATGACGCGCGCTGGCCTGCATAAAAGAACAGGACCGCACAAAAGAAGGTGAGAAAAGAGAATGCATAATTTATCTGCTGAGTATTATTTTTATTATTGAGCCGTGCTGCCTGTCTCTGCCGGGGCTGCTTCACCACCGCTGACGGCTGTGTTATCGCTGTCCGCATTATGGTCAGAAGAGTCACGGTCGGGCTGGGCATTCATACTGTGACGGCAATGAATGCCACGGTTTTTTTCATCCACCAGAATACCGGCAACTTCTTTGCCATTATCCGGGCGCAGTAACAGATAGCCACCGACACAGAAGGCGGTTTTACCGGAATCTTTCTGGGATATTTTCAGGTCGTTTTCCGGCGTAATGGCTAGCAGGCGAAACTCATCAACCACCGCACTGTCCTGTTCGGACGGGTGGGTGATATAGCCGTAATATTCCAGCGCCAGCACAGCGATAATAATACCGGCGATAAAACCCACACCAATCCACTTCGGGTAATCCACATCCTGTGCCGCTGGTTGTTGCTCGTTCATACGTACTTCCCCAATTACTGATAATTAACTCTTGTGATATGTGTCGCGGCGGCAGACGCACAGCGCGCACAGATATATCCAATCATGCCACTACTGCGGCACGTTATCCTTGCCCCAGGCCGGCATCAGCTGTTGTTCGATGCCTAACTGATTAAGAATACGCGCGACAATAAAATCGATTAAATCCTGAATGCTCTGCGGCTCATGATAAAAGCCCGGACTGGCCGGCAGAATGACGGCTCCCATGCGGGTAAGAGTGAGCATATTCTGCAAATGAATTTCTGAATACGGCGTTTCACGCGGTACCAGAACCAGCTTGCGCCGTTCTTTTAACGCCACATCCGCCGCCCGTTCGATCAGATTATTACTGGCTCCGGTGGCGATGGCCGACAGCGTTCCGGTAGAACACGGGCAAATAACCAATGGTCCTGGCTGACCGGAACCCGAGGCCCAGGGAGCCATCCAGTCTTCGCGGCCAAACACCCGTAATCGTTGCCCGTCTACCTGAAAATACTGTTGTAAAAACGTTGCCTGAGCGGCCGGATTACCTGGCAGGGCCAGTGGTGTTTCGGTGGCAAATACCAGCTGCGCGGCCTTCGACACAATAACATCCACCTGCTCGCCCGCAGCCAGCAAAACTTCAATTAAACGCAAGGCATACAGACTGCCGGACGCACCGGTAATGGCGACACAAATGCGCGAACTCATACCCTTGCTCCTCGCTGCTGCAAAGCTGCCAGTAATTTACGTGGCATGCCGGCGAAGCTGCCGTTCGACATCACCACAATACGGTCTCCGGCGCGGGCTTCTGCCAAGACGGCATCAATTAAGGTCTGATGATCAATAAAACTCTGTCCGGCAATGCGGCTGGCAGAGGCAACATCGGCCAGTGACCAGTCGATATTGTCGGGCTGAAACCAGAACGCCAGATCGGCCGCATCGACGGAAGCCGCCAGCTCAGATTTATGCACCCCCAGCTTCATGGTGTTGGAGCGGGGTTCCAGCACAGCCAGAATCCGGCCCTGCGGATTTTCCTGCTGCAAACGCGCGCGGGCACCTTCCAGCGTGGTGGCAATGGCGGTTGGGTGGTGGGCAAAGTCATCGTAAATTTTGATGCCGTTATCGTCACCCACCAGCTCCATACGGCGCTTAACCGACGCAAACTCGCTCAAAGCCGCCGCGGCGATTTCTGGCGTTACGCCCATATGGCGGGCGGCCAGCATGGCAGCAATGGCGTTGCTGACGTTGTGCAGGCCAGTCAGATTCCAGCGCACCTGGGCAGACTGGTCGCCGGCTCCGCTCACCCCGGCTCCGCTCACCCCGGCCTCGCTCACCCCGGCAACGTTACGCAGACTGAACACCGAAGCATCCGCCGCATCCAGACGCCATTGCCAGTCGGCGTCGTCCTGCTCACTGAAACGCACCACCGGCGTCCAGCAGCCCTGTGCCAGAACGCGTTCGAGCGCTTCCTCGCCTGCGGGCAGAACAATCTGGCCATTGGCCGGAACGGTACGCACCAGATGATGGAACTGACGTTCTATCGCGGCCAAATCGGGGAAAATATCGGCGTGGTCAAATTCAAGGTTGTTCATAATCAGCGTACGCGGCTGGTAATGAACAAATTTGGAGCGCTTATCAAAAAACGCGGTGTCGTATTCGTCGGCTTCAATAACAAAAAAGGGGGATTCACCCAGGCGCGCTGACACGGAGAAATTCTGCGGTACACCGCCAATCAGAAACCCCGGCTTCATACCGGCGTATTCGAGAATCCAGGCCAGCATACTGCTGGTTGTGGTTTTGCCGTGGGTGCCGGATACCGCCGCGACCCAGCGGCCACGCAGCACATACTGCCCCAGCCATTGCGGGCCGGACATATACGCCAGACCACGATTAAGTACATGCTCCACCGATGGGTTACCGCGCGACATGGCATTGCCAATAATCACCAGATCGGTATCGGCGGGAATATTGGCCGGATCAAAGCCTTCACTGAGCACAATGCCTGCGGCTTCGAGCTGATCACTCATCGGCGGATAAACGCCGGCATCACTGCCGGAGACCTCATGCCCGAGCTGTTTGGCCAGTTGTGCCAGAGAGCCCATAAAGGTGCCGCAAATACCGAGAATGTGCAGACGCATGCTTTCTACCGCTTTTGGATGAATAACCGCGCTAGTGTACTGATAACGCTCTCCGTACCCAAGCACCAAGGCCTGTTCTGCGCTAAAGCATCCGGCAACGGCGATGATTTACGTACGATTCCTCCCACTCCGGCCGGCTTTTCCTGACAGCAGCGCTGAAATCCGGTGGTAATTAAGGTAGTATGCGCCGCAATTTGAACAGATTCCGACCTTTGGGGAAGACAAGATGCAGCGCTTACGGACTTTTTTAGACCACCACTGCGATGATCAGGCACTGGTGGCCGTCATCGACGGATTGATGGTGGCCTGTAAAGATATTGCCTACCGTTTACACATGGGCTCTCTGGCCGGCGTACTGGGCAGTGCCGAGCAGGAAAATGTTCAGGGTGAGTGCCAGAAAAAGCTCGACGTTATCTCTAACGATCTGATCAAGTACTGCCTGAAAGGCATGCCGGAAGTCAAAGGCATGGCCAGTGAAGAAGAAGCGGATCCGGTGGCCTGCAACCCGGATGGCGAATTTCTGGTGTTGTTCGACCCTCTCGATGGTTCATCCAATATTGATGTTAACGTGACCGTCGGCACCATTTTCTCGGTGCTGAAAGCGTCCGCCAACGACGACGCTACCCATGAGTCCACCTACCTGCAAAGCGGCAAGCAGCAGGTTGCCGCCGGTTATGTACTGTATGGCCCATCAACACTGCTGGTACTGACCACCGGTAACGGCACCCACACCTTTACTTTGGATCCACGTGTTGGCGAATTTTTCCTGCAACGCGAACATGTAAAGGTTCCGGCTACCACCAAAGAATTCGCCATCAATATGTCGAACCAGCGTTTCTGGCTGCCGCAAATGCAGAACTATGTTGCAGATCTGCTGGCGGGTGAGGAAGGTCCGCTGGGTAAGCGTTATAACATGCGCTGGATTGCTTCAATGGTGGCCGAAATTCATCGCATCCTGACCCGTGGTGGCATCTTTATGTACCCTTACGACAGCCGCGAGCCACAGAAGCCTGGCAAACTGCGCCTGATGTATGAAGGCAATCCGATGAGCATGCTGATCGAACAGGCCGGCGGTAAGGCTTCCACGGCGTTTGAAGACATTGTCGCCGTTGAACCGACCAGTATTCACCAGCGTGTATCCGTCGTTATGGGATCGGCCGACGAAGTGGAAACCGTTATCCGCTACCACGCCTGAACCTGACGGGCTTAACGTGCGAGAGCACGGCCCGCAGCGTGACCGCCACAAATGGCGGACCTAAAAAAAAACCCGCTGCTGCGGGTTTTTTTAGGGCTGTTTTCTGCCGGCTGCTGGCTGCAGTCAGAGTTCCGTACTTTCCTGCAACAGCCATTTGGTCACCATCGCTTTAACCATCGCGACATTTAGCGGTTTGGCCATATAGTCATCCATGCCGGCGTCGCGGCATCTATCCTGAATCTGATCGGTGGTGTTGGCGGTACAGGCCACAATCGGTGTGGTCAGTCCGGCATCGCGTAAACGCCGGGTGGTTTCAAAGCCGTCCAGTCCCGGCATCTGACAATCCATCAGAATCAGATCAAACTGCTGAGACTTAACCCGCTCCAGTGACTCTTCTCCTGAACTGACAGTATTAACCTGCATCTGCGGACATACTTTCAGCAGCATTTTTTCGGCCACTTTAGAGTTCACCGGATTATCCTCGACGATCAGGGTACGCAATCCCTGTGCAGCCACGGCATGCGGACTGTGTTCACTCACTGGCGTACGCCCAAGCGGAAACTCAACCAACACTTTGGTGCCGCCATTGATACCATCAAAAATTTCAATCTGGCCGCCCAGGATGCGGCTGATGTGATGACTGATGGTTAAACCCAGACCGATTCCGGCATGGCGGCGGTTGAACGACGAATTAACCTGGGCGAACGCTTCCAGTACCTGTTGCTTTTGATTTTCAGGAATGCCGATACCGGTATCGGTGACACTGATGGTCAGCCAGTCATGCTCGTCGCGTTTGATTAACTGCAGCTGGACCACGACCATGCCACTATCTGTAAACTTAATGGCGTTATCGACTAAATGGCGGACGACCTGACGCACCAGCGATGGATCAAAACGAATGGCATCACGCTGCAATGCAGCATCGTAATCCACTACAAGCGACAGTTCTTTTTCCAGCGCACGCAAAGAAAAATCCTGAATCAGGTTATGCAGAACATCCGGTAATTTCTGTTCTTTAAACACCACCGGTAATTTATTCTTCTCGGTATCAACCACCACCAGAACGTCTTCCAGCAACTGCGTTAGATGAGTCAGTGACTGGTCAGCGGTGCGTTTATAATCGTTAAACTCTTCCCGGCTGATATCCTGCTCAAGCAATTGCAGCATGCCGATAGCACCGTTTAATGGTGTACGTAATTCATGACTCATCATCGCCAGAAATTCACTTTTAGCCCGGCTCGCCTGCTGGGTTTTCTGCTGTTCAGTCATTAATTGCAGAGTGTAACGTTGCTGATCTTTTTCTGCCTGATGCAGGGACTGCGCCAGCTGATTGGCATTCACCTGAAGATGACCAATTTCAGCACCATCATCGACGTTAATACGATCATTGGTATTACCATTCGCCAGACGGGCAATAAACAGCGCAAGCTTTTCCAGCGAAGGAATAATCGACAGCGAAGCCGCATGGCCAATAAAAAAAGCCAGCAACACCACACCCAAGCCCGCCAGCAATGACTGTTGCAGAGTAGCTATTTCCCGATCACGGGTAAATGTATCGGCCATTCCCAGACGAATGTAACCCAGTATTGTGGACTCGGTTGCGCCATCACCAAATTCAGAGAATTCATCCAAACTCTGAACCTGGCGAATAATGTCATAACGCAGATAACGGATATCTTCAGCCGGAACGTCAGTAAAACGTGCGGTTTTTTCATCCAATACGATGCGCCCGGCAGCATCGTGAATTTGTATAGCAACAATTGCCGGCTGAGATAATGCCGAGTGAACCAGAGGAGACAGCAATTCGTAATTGCCGGAAATAATCGGGTATTCGGCAGATACGCCGATATTTTCCAGCACAATACGGGCGATGCTCTGATTTTCCTGACGGATATCAGACCAGCGGTTGACCATATGGTAAGTCGTCAGCAACAGCACAACGATTAAAGCCGGCACAGTACCGACCAGCAGAATCCTCCGCCGGATCGACCACTGACGCAGGCTCATCAGTGTTCCCTCTCGCCTTTTGCCAGCTGCGCCGCCAGGGCGTCTGCGTCAGGCAGTAATAAATTGAGAGAGCGACCAACCTGCTGGTTATAGCGGACTTTGAAATAAGGATTGTAATCCGCATCCGGCCATACCTGCTCTTTCAGACCAGTCAGCAGAATTTCACTGAGGCGATGGGCAACATCATCAATATCGCTGTACGTCGTCGCTAACGCACCGGCTTTAATATAGGCACTTGATGGACCAATTAACGGTTTGTTCTGCCGATAAGCGGTGATGAGAATGTTTTTAATATTGGTCGAACTGTACAGTTCGGTATCGTATGTACCGATCAGAGCGTGACTGTTTTTCAACAAATCAAGCAACGCTCGATTAAGGTTATCGTATTGATCGACAAAATAAGGCGTCACCAGAGACTGCTGCAGCGGCATTGCCGACAAACCGCTATTTTTCCATTGCGATTTATCCTGTACCAGCACACCCAATGGACGATCATGGCCAAGAATACTTTTCGCCATCGCCACCTGACGCTTAAGCGGAGGCTCAAGATAGAGTGCTGACGCCAGTTGCTGCCGATAAGCCGCTACCGCATCGCGACTGACAAACACAGCAACAGCGGCCGGAGAATCGTTAAAAGACCAGGCTTCCAACGCCTGGGGGCCAACCAGTACAACGGCACTATAAGATTGCCAGCCGGCCGAAGGTGGCTCATTCAGCAACCGCAGTTCGGATCCGACATTAAGAAGAGAGGTTGTTTTCTCGACCAGCTGTTCAACGGATGGGAGTTTTTCATGGGCGACAAACGCGACACGCACATCTTCTGCATGCGCAGAAAATGCCAGCATACATGTCAGTAAACATGTACCAAGCCAGCGATAAACGTGATGTGCATCCTTGCAACAAAAATCCATTAAAAATCGAGCCCTACCTGAAAGTAATACAAGTCACGGGTTGAATAGCGCTGATCGGCATAAGCCAGGGAATCATCATCGATCAGGTGCTGTAAAAAGAAACCTGCCCATGGATTGTAATGACCCAGAGACCAGGTTTTCCTGGTATTAATCTCGTAACGACGATAACGGTTGGTGTCGTTATAAGCATCCAGCCAGAAGTGCGAGGCGGTCAGACTCCAGCTGTCGCCCTGATGGTGCCAGCTGACGACCAGATTATCTTTTGCGGTCTGTCGTAATTCAACCACCGACAGAGAACGACGTTGTTTTTCCGTCAATTCAGAAGTATCCCCAAGGGTTACGTCCGCATCAATATAAGCGGCTGTCAACCAAAACCAGTTATGGCTGTCAGCCTGCCATTGTAACTGCATTTCTGCGCCATTGATATTCATCTTAGTATCAGATTCAACCGACAAAGAATTCAGGGCGATATGATCAGAAATTAATTGTGTCAGCTTGTCCTGATAGACTTTTACGTCCAACTCCAGATTCAGGTCGGAGAATTTTCCATAATAACCAAGCTCTGTACTGGTAATTTTTTCATGCTTAAGATCACGTGAATCAGCCGTCTGATTAACATAAATCCGACCATCATCAAGGTTCAGATAATTATCGCTGAGGTTACTCACACGAATGGAATATTCAGGTTCCTGTTCGAGCAGATCCGGAGAACGCACCGCTTCGGAATATACCAGACGGATACTGTGCTGCGGCGCGAGTAGCCAGTTAAGCGCAACCCGTGGTGAGAAAGCGTTATCGTTGGTGTCTTCAACTTCATACATAGCACCGGCATTCAACAACAGATAAGACGTCATCCGCCATTCTGCATTGGCAAATAAGCGATACGTGTCGTTATGAACCTGACCATTAAAGTACGTTTGTGAATCTACCTGGTCACGGCGGAAACTGACTCCGGAAACAGTGCGCAATGTGTCGCTCCACTGCATCGTATCCTGCCATTCAATATCGTAACGATCCTCACGTAAATCGCGCTCGGTATCGCCGCAAACCATGTCGGTGAGTTGAGAGAAATCGGTTCCGTTAAAACCACGGGTATAGATATTGCGGGCGCTGTCTAACTGCTCCTGAGTAATATCCAACGCCAATCCCTGATTCGCCAGAAGTAATGCTTCAACCTGATCAGGCGTTACCAGACCAGCAGCGATTCCACCGACCAGGTTATCACCATCCGTTGTACCAATAAGACTGGTGATTCCCAGAACCGAATTGCTCCACTGCGGATTATCCTGATACAAACTGAATAATTCCGGATCCAGCGAAATGGTCGGCAAGCAGGCGGAGCTGCGCTGTTTACGACTGTCGGTCTGCCAGTAAGCCTGCAAGTGCGAACTGTGGGCGGTACTGAATTCCTTACGCACCCGGGTCCACAGATACCCTTGTCTGGTCTCCTGATCCGGAGCATCCAGTTCATAAGACTCACGGCGGATATCCGTGTTTCCCTGCTTCAGCGATGCCTGCAGACTAAGCTGCGTGCTGCTGTCGACCGGACGATTAAAATAGGCACTAACAAATCCATGGCGGCGACTGTCACGATACTCATCATCGCCACCGGTCGCATTGCGCCCGTCAAAGCCATCATCAGCCCGGATCTGCGCGGTAACACGATAACTGTTCTGATGACGTTCACCGGAATAGCTGACGAAGCCATCGTCCACGCCGTTATTGCCACTACGGTAACGTACGCGGGTACCCAGAGTATCGCCCGGATGCTTGGTGACGATGTTGATCACACCGAGAAAAGAATTTGCGCCATAAGTAGCCGCGTTTGGGCCACGGGTAACTTCGATCCGCAGAATATCTTCCATCGCCACCGGAATATCATCCCAGACCACCGAAGCAATACCCGCTTTAAACACCGAGCGTCCATCCACCAGCACCTGTAAACGACGCATAATATTAGGATTGGAAGCGTGATAGGCAATTGAGGCATTATTTTCGTCGTCGCCATGACCCATACTCATGCCCGGCACAAAGCGCATCAACTCAGGCAGGGTACGTACCCCCCAGGCGGCAATCTGTGCGGCTTCAATCACGGTCACACTGGCCGGAACCTCGGCACGGGGCTGCTTCAGGCGGGATGCTGTCAGCACCACCGGAATGTCGTCATCCAGGACGAAGGGTGCATCCAGCTCAAAATCGTCATATTCGTCCGCCAGCAACGCCTCTGATGCGATCAAAGCGCCACATATGCTGAATATGGTTAATGTTTTTGACATGGTTGTTTTGGTCATTCTACACACCAGAACCCCGGTATTAGTCGGAAATAGCACTCAGTTTTACGTCCTGCCTGCTCAATACCCGGTGTCCATTCGGGCTATACGGAACCGCGTTAACGGGTACTGACGCATGCAGAGACTTTATTGGAGTCTAGGCGCCAGTGTGCCATCGGTAAACGTTGAGGCGCTTTATACTTATGGCAGACTGACAGAGCAAGGCCCAGTCGATATAATCCGCGCATTCTGTTCATTAACCCTTAGGAAACCCCTATGAGCTACAACTCCATTCCGGCCGGTAAAGACCTGCCTAACGATTTCTACGTTGTCATCGAAATTCCGGCCAACCATGCGCCAATCAAATACGAAATCGATAAAGATATGGACTGCCTGCTGGTTGACCGTTTCATGGCAACGCCCATGTTTTACCCAGCCAACTACGGCTACATCCCGCACACACTGGCAGACGACGGCGATGCGCTGGACGTACTGGTTATTACCCCCTACCCGGTTCAGCCAGGTTCCGTTATCCGTGCCCGCGCAGTCGGTGTTCTGAACATGGAAGACGAAGCCGGTGGCGATGCCAAGCTGGTTGCTGTGCCACATGAAAAACTGACCCAGATGTATAACAACGTGAACGACATCGACGATGTTCCACAACTGCTGCGCGACCAGATCGCCCATTTCTTTGAAAACTACAAAGATCTGGAAAAAGGCAAGTGGGTTAAAGTTCAGGGCTGGGGCAATGCAGAAGAAGCCCGTGGCATGATCGTTAAAGCCGCTGAAGCTGAAGCTGCGAAAAAAGGCTGATTACCGCCTGCGGACACATCAGCACAATAAAAAGGGAGCCTCGGCTCCCTTTTTATTGTCTCTCGAGTACCTCTGAATAATTCAGAGGAGCCCTAGTTCTGCCCTGCCTGCTGCGCGGCCTGTAAATCAGCCAGAGCGCGCTCAGCTTTAAGAGCACGTTCTTCAAACTCCACCTGAGCGGTCACATCCTTCTGGATGCCGATGTAATAAGTCAGCTGGTCATCGTCATTATAAATCGGCGAAATACTCAGCTCATTCCAGAACAGACTGCCATCTTTACGGTAGTTGCGCAGGACAACTCTGGAACTCTTGCCATCAACAATCGCGCTGCGGATGGCTGTTAATCCATCCTGATCGCGGTCACCGGCCTGCAAAAAACGGCAATCCTGGTACAGAATCTCGTCAGCACGATACCCCGTAAGACGTTCAAACGCCTTATTCACGTAGATCAGAATGTTGTCATCGCCTTCCTGCTCTGCGATCACGATGCCGTCATTGGATGCATCAACGGCCTTCTTTAACAATTCCAGACTGATCGGGCCCTGCTCATCGTTCAGGTCATTGACCATGGTCGCCTCCACTATTTAGTCCGCTCAAGGTAATTTCCATGGTGTTCGCGGTCAAGTATGTCACTCATACCAGCGCTGTTTTTTTACTTTGTGTATAAGTACTTATAGAATCTGGGAAATTTCTGAATAACCTTGTACAGCAATGCCCCGGTACACAATCCGGTACAGAAATAACCCCGGCAGTAGCAACAACAAGAGCCAGCGGAGAACCACCGGCGATGTCAAACCCCGCAAGCGATCCACACATGGCTTATTTCCCGATCCGGGTAGTATCCAGTGAGACCGGCGTAAACGCCATCACCCTGCGTGCCTGGGAAAGACGTTATGGCCTGATTACGCCTAAACGCACCGCCAAAGGACACAGGCTCTATACCGAACAGGATATCCGCCTGATCCGCCAGGTTGTCACCTTACTCAATCGCGGCATACCGATATCCCAGGCACAGGCCATGATCAGCAATGGCGAAGAATTACCCGACGCGCCGGTCAACACCCCGACCAAGCCTTCCCAATGGCAACATTACCGTGAGCGTCTGCATAAGGCCGTACAGGATTTTGACGAGCAACAGGTCGCTGAATTGTTTCACGAAGTCGGCCAGTTTTTTCCGGTTGATGTCGCCATGCGCTTTCTGTTTATTCCGCTCTATCATCATCTGCGCGATAACGTCAGCCAGACCCTGGGCATGGCGCGCCTGCGTTTTTATGCCGCGATACTGCAATCCCGTCTGGCAACGCGTCTGACGGAACAATACAGCGATGAGCAGAACAGCGAAGAACAACCCCAGGTATTAATCGCCAACTGCACCTGGGAAGACGACATTCAGCAATTGCAGTTAGCCATTTTACTGAAGCAACTGGGCCTGCGCCCGCTGTGGTTCAGTGGCATGCTGACCCCGAATCAACTCGCAGAGCTGCTGCAGGCCAAGCGCTGGCAAGCGGCTTTGTTCCATATTGGTACCGACCAGAACGACATGCAGCTTGGTCAGCTGCAGCGTCTGGCCCGCGAAGGCGGTTTACCTGTTTTTGTCACCGGTTATAACAGCAACAGCCAGAGCAACTTGCTGGCACATGGTCTGATTACCCTCGGCGATGATACCCACCAGGCGGCCCTGACCATCCGCGACCTGCTGATGAGCCTGCCTGAATGAGCACCGCTGTTTACGAATTACTGTTACGCCACCCTGACCTGATCACTGCCAATACCCTGATTGTCGGAGCCGAATCGGATCTGCCCGCCACCTGGCAGGCGCTGCTGAAAAACAGCGGCGCCCAGCTTCTGACCTGGGACTGGCTTACCGCGCAGGCCCATCGCCCGCTGGCTGAGCCACAGGTACGCTTCGCCATTCCGCAGAGCGGTGACTTCAGTGGCAAGCAGGTGATTTTGCTGTGGCCAAAAGCCAAGCAACAGGCGCAGGCCCTTATTCAGCTGATGGCAACACAAGTCAGCGAATGCTGGATTGTGGGAGCGAATGACGCCGGCGGCAAAAGCATCGGCAAAGCCTGTGCGGCACTGAGCGACAGCGCCGAAAAAACCGACTCTGCGCGCCACTGCACTCTGTGGCAACTGCAACTGAAAACAGTTACTGAATTTAACTGGCTGAAACTCGCCCAGTCGTTTAACTGCCAGCAGCATGCCTTCATGACCCTGCCGGGAGTTTTCAACCACGGTAAACTCGACACCGGTACCGCACTGCTGCTGGAACATGTTCCGGCACCGGCGCACGGCAAACTGCTGGATCTGGGCTGCGGCTCGGGAGTGATTGGCCTGAGTATGAAAGCCGCCGAACCGGCGCTGGATATCACCCTCGCCGATATTGATGCCTTTGCCATCCGCAGCAGCCAGCTGAACAGCGCCCGCCTGAATCTGCCGGCCACCATCCTGGCCAGCGACGGTTTGAGTAATCTAGAAGGCAAGTTTGACTACCTGTTCAGTAACCCGCCCTTTCATCTTGGCAAAGGTACCGACTACGAATTTGCCCGCCGCTTGTTCAGTGAAGCGCGCCAGCATCTGACCCGCGACGGCCAGATGTGGATTGTTGCCAACCGCCATCTGCCCTATGAAGACTGGGCCGCTGAGCAGTTCCGCCAGGTCGAAATCATGGTGCAGGACAAAGGCTTTAAGCTGCTCTGCGTGCAGAACGGCTGACCTTATCTGGGAGAGGTATGATGCAGGGAGCCAGCGTTGTCGGTCGGCACTTAAAGCCGTTATTGCTGGTTGCTGCCCTGCTGGTCGCGCACAGTGCCCAGTCGCTGCCACAACCGCTCAATACCGTCGCCTACCCACAGGAAGTGTATCTGGCGGAAGACTTCCGCTATTACGCGCCTCAGACCCTGTTCGACCTGCTACAGCGCCTGCCGGGAGTCAGCCTCGGCTGGCAAGCGGACGGCGAGCTGGAAATTCAGCTGCATGGCTTAGCGTCACAGTATCTGACACTGCTGATCAATGGCCATCCCTTGCTGGGCGGTGCCGGTAACAGCAGCCTGAATACCCGCCAGATTCCTGCCAGCCTGGTCCATCATATTGAAATTGACCGTAACTCACGCGCCGATTTAGATGCCGGTGGTGGTGGGGCAGGAACCATCAATGTGGTGCTGAACAACCCTGATGGAGGCAATCAATTACAGATCAGTACCGGCGGTGAAGCACTGAATGCGCAGCTGGCCGGTTCCATTCAGCTACTGAGCGGTGAATCGCCATTGCGTCTCAGCGCTGAACGCCGCGTAGCCCGTCAGAACAGCGAAGGCTTCAGCCGCACTCCCGCCGGCAATGGTGACTGGCGCCAACAGACCCGCGATCTCAGTCGCAGTCTGCTGCTCAGCTTCGACACCCTGCTCAACGACCGCCACCCATTGCACCTGTACGCCCTGTACCTGCAAGCCGACAACGACGACCGCCTGCAGGGCGTACATCCGCTGAACAGTCCCAACACACTGCAAACACCGCAACTGACCGACAGCAACGTAGAGCGATACAGTGAGCGCATCACCCAGCGCCTGGGCGGAAACCTGCGTCTTAACTGGCAGCATCTGTCTCTGGATGCGTTTTTCGTCGCCGAACAGTTTGATCAGGACATCCGCCTGAGCCACGACAATCCTCTGTCAGTCGCTCAGACCAACCAGATCGACGACAGCCGCTATCAATTCGGCTGGCAGCTAAACGAGATGCTGAACGAACACCGCTGGAGCATTGGCCTCAGCATGCAACAGATGAAGCGCATCAATAACAGCCTGAGCAACGCCATTCTGACCAGTAATAACGATCGCAGCGGCCTGCCGTATAATTTTGACTACAAAGAAAACCGTCTCAGCGCCTTTGCCCTCGATCGCTGGCAACTGACGCCCAACACTCTGTTTGAAGCCGGTGTTCATATGAGCACCTACGAGCTCAGCCAGGACTCCTTCGTCGCCGATGGCAACTCCGGTATTTCCACCGACACCCACTGGCTGCCCAGCGTTCACCTGCTGCATCATCTCGACAATAAACGCCGCCTGCGCCTGAGCATGAGCCAGAACACCCGCGAGCCTGAAATAACCGACCGTATTCCCCATGAGTTCCGCCAGGGCAACACGCTCTGGCGCGGCAATGGCGAACTTGAAGCCGAACTGATCAGTAATATTGATATTGGCTACGAACATAACTTCCGCGCCAGCAGTGACAGCCGCGCCGACCGCCACAGCGGACTCTACCTGCGTGCGTTCCAGCGTATTATCAATCAGGCCATACTGCAGACCACGCGCCGTGAGACCGACAGCGATGGCATCACTGAACTGACCATACTGCGGCCCCAGAACAGCGCTGGCAGCGCCATATTGCGCGGAGCGGAGCTGGATATAGAAGTGCCTCTGAACGATCACCATCTGAGTCTGGAGCTGGGTGGCGGTGTTTATCGCTCCGACGTACAGGCCACCGCCGAACTGCCCTATCGCCACAGATTACCCAATCAACCGGATTACATGGCCCGTATCGGCGTGCAGCAACGGATCAATGATACCTGGCGGCACGGCGTCTGCTGGCGGGTACAAGGCGGCAGTGAACAGATACTGCCCGCCCCCCTCAGCAGCGATGGCTACATCACCCAGGACACCAGTGATGCGCAGAACCTCGACCTGTACACCGAGTACCAATGGAATCGCCGCTGGCGGGGGCTCGCAACCCTTAACCTGACGCCCGGTGCCAGTCCGTTTATCCGCCAGGATGGCATCCGTCAGTATCAGAATCTGAAACCTCTGTGGTATCTCACCGTACAAGGACAATTCTGACGCTGACAAAGGTCTGGTTACAAAATAGTTTTCCGTTTAAAAACAGAGTATTAGAGAAAAGATAAGCGCCAGAGCAGCCACGTGGCAAACATCCGGCGGCCGGTTGCCCGGCGACGCAGCTAGGCTTGGTTCGTCGACTCTTTACAGGCCTGATTCACAGGCCTCGCCCACGAGCCCAATCAACGATCAATCTCTGTGAGGATACCGCCATGATGACCTACAGCCTGCTTGCCTGCTTATTACTCGGTGGTTGCTTGTTCGCTTGCCTGCAACGCGCAGGACGCACGTTGCTGCCGCAGGAAATCCCTCTGGATAAAACGCAAGATGATCAGCGCTTTCGCTGACAGACCGATGCAGTGAACCCAGATGAGCAACTTATGCGGACAAGGACGTTCGCGGCATGCGCAACAAAACCACCAGCAGCAGCAATAGCGCCGGAATTGTTGTCAGCAGCAGCCCCTGCCAGCCAATCAGCAGAACCACCGCACCGGAAGCCAGCGCACCTATCGCCTGCGCACCGAAAACCGCCAGATCATTAACGCCCTGCACCCGTGTTGCTTCCGCTGGACGGTAGCACTGACTGAGCAAGGATGTCCCCGCCACAAACAGCAGATTCCACCCCAACCCCAGCAACACCAATCCCAACCAATAGTGCAATATGGTCTGATCAAACCAGGCAATGACCAGGCACGCAACCATCACCATCAGTCCGGTCATAATCATCCACCAGTGCCCGGCCCAGCGGATAAGATGACCCGAGATCAGCGACGGCAGAAACATGGCCGCGATATGGCTCTGAATCACCCATTTGGCATCGCTCAGGGCGTAGCCCATGCCTTCTGTCATGCTCAGCGGCGTTGCCGTCATAATGTAAGCCATCACCCCGTAAGCACAGGCCGCAGACAACATTGCCAGCCATAACACCGGCTGCTGCAGAAGTTCGTGCAAAGGGCGGGCCGCCGCCACTTGCTGACTGTCCGCTGCTTTCTGCTGCGGCATAAACCACCAGAGCACCACACCCGCCAGAACAAAGAACAGCGCCAGCCCGGTAAAGGACGCGGCAAATCCCCACTGCGGCCACCATGCCGCCAAACGGGTCAACTCAGGACCGAGAAACGCCGAAACAATGCCTGCCAGCAACAGACGCGCCGCGACCACGGGCGTCTGTACCGCCGGCACCGCCGCCATCGCGACAAAGCGGAACTGCTGCACAACCGCCCCTACAGCACCAAAACACAAAGCGCTGAAGGTAAAGGCCCAAAACGACTGCACATGCACAGACCAGGCGGCGGCAATGGCAGCACAGGAACCGAACAGCATGGCGTTTAAAAACAGAGGACGGCGGCCAAAACGGCCAGCCAGTTGTGAGGCGGGCAACACCGCCAGTGCGGTTCCCATAATCATGGCCGCGACCGGCAGCGTGGAAAGTCGCGGATCAGAATGCAGCTGACTGCCGATGATACCACCGGCAAAAACCATCAATGGTGCGGCACTCAGAGCCAGCGCCTGTGCCAGCATCAATCCCCAGATTAAAACCGGCACAGCAGTCTCCTTAGACTTGTTAAAATTATGGCATGTTGCGGGAGTAGAAAATCTCTAACATTTCTTTGCGCAGTTTGGCTTCTACTTCAGTACGTTCCGCAGCATCCATGGTTTTTACACCTTCACCGAACAGGTAATTATCCAGCTCAAAATCTTTCAGCAGCATTTTGGTGTGGAAGGTATTTTCCTGGTACACGTTCACGTCGATCATCTGATAGGCGTTACGGGTGTCTTCGGTCAGATACTTCTGGATGGAGTTGATGTTGTGATCGATATAATGTTTCACACCATCGACATCACGGGTAAAGCCGCGCACGCGGTAATCAACGGTAACAATGTCAGAATCAAAGCTGTGAATCAGGTAATTCAGCGCTTTCAGCGGTGAAATCAGACCACAGGTAGAAACGTCGATATCGGCACGGAACGTCGAGATACCACCATGCGGATGACTCTCCGGGTAGGTGTGCACGGTCACGTGGCTTTTATCGAGATGCGCAACCACGGTATCACGCAGCGGGCCGGGTTTTTCCTGCATCAGGTCTTCGCTGGGCGGCAATTCATGCTCGGCCACCAGAATAGTCACACTGGCACCCTGCGGGTCGTAATCCTGACGCGCGATGTTAAGGATATTCGCGCCGATGATATCAACAACGTCTGTCAGAATTTTTGTCAGACGATCTGCACTGTACAACTCATCGATGTACTCAATATATTCCTGACGCTCTTTTTCTGTCTTGGTGTAACAGATATCGTAAATATTAAAGCTCAGGGATTTGGTCAGATTGTTGAAACCATGCAACCGCAATTTATTGTTCAATAGTTCATCCTCACACAACCGCGCGAACGGGTTTGGTTTTACTCAGATTCAATCACAGCGAAACTATGAGTGATTTCCACACCACCCTGCTCCAGCATAATGGAAGCCGAGCAATACTTTTCTGCCGACAGCTTCACTGCCCGCTCCACCGCCGACTCTTTCAGAGCCCGGCCGGTTACTTTGAAGTGCACATGAATTTTGGTGAACACACTGGGCACCGCATCAGCACGTTCAGCTTCAATTTCAGCGACACAATCGCTGACCGCCAGACGCTGTTTCGTCAGAATGCTCATCACATCAAAGCTGGTACAGCCACCCAGGCCCAGCAACAGCATTTCCATCGGACGAATGCCCATATTGCGGCCACCGTGGTCCGCCGGCCCGTCCATAACAACGGCATGGCCGCTGCCGGACTCGCCGATAAACATGGCATTATCAACCCACTTAACCGTTGCTTTCATTCTGGCCCCTGAGGTCTGACTGGAAAAAACGCGGAGGTTACCATACCCGGGGGCCGGGGATAAATCGTCAGAGATCAAAAAAGCCTGATAGACAGCCAAAGAGGCCGTCGTGGCATAACGGTTCACCTTCGCACGCTAATGAGTGATAATCAGTGGTCGATTACCGGATCGGATGCCTGAGCATGAGCCTTCCCCAAGCGCCATCGAAACACCAACACCTCCTGGACTTCCTGTCACACTGCCACAAGAGGCGTTACCCTGCCCGCTCGACACTGATTTATGCGGGCGAAGAAAGCGATACGCTGTTTTACCTGATGAAAGGCTCCGTTACCGTCATTATTGAAGACAGTGACGGCCGCGAGATGATCATGGCGTATCTGAATGAAGGCGACTTTTTTGGTGAGATGGGGCTGTTTGATGATCAGCAGCCACCACGCACCGCCTGGGTAAAAGCCAAGACCGAATGCGAAGTGGCCGAGATCAGTTACGCCAAATCGCAGGAACTGGTCAAACAAGACCCTCAGCTGCTGTTTCATATTTTCCGCCAAATGGCCAATCGCTTGAGCCGCACAACCCGTAAGGCCGGCGACCTCGCCTTCCTGGATGTGACCGGTCGGGTAGCAGGAACGTTGCTCGATTTATGCAAACAACCGGACGCCATGACCCATCCCGATGGCATGCAGATTAAAATCACCCGCCAGGAGATCGGCCGCATTGTCGGCTGTTCTCGTGAAATGGTGGGCCGGGTTCTGAAAGATCTGGAAGAACAGGGTCTGGTTTCGGTGAAGGGTAAAACCATGGTGGTGTTCGGCACCCGCTGAACCCACCCGCCGGGCAAAGAAAAACTCATCCGCTACAGCGAATACTGCCGCCCTGTTCTAAACTCAGTAAATTACTCATTTTACGGAGCCGGTTATGGCCGATGATTCCTTTTTTGCCGACGATGACCTCTTCAGCGAGGACAGCGCCGTCAGCACTCCGGAACAGACCTGGCGCGTACTGGTAGCCGATGATGAACCCGACGTACACCGCATCACCCGCATGGTGCTTTCCGGGTTTCAGTTTGATGGCCGCCGGGTAGAATTACTCAGCGCCTACAGCGGCGAAGAAACCCGTCAGATCATGGCCGAACATGATGACATTGCCATGGTATTACTCGACGTGGTGATGGAAGAAGACCATGCCGGCCTCAATGTCGCACGTTATATCCGCGAAGAATTACGTAACCGCTATACCCGCATCGTGCTACGTACCGGCCAGCCTGGCCAGGCTCCCGAACACGAAGTGATCCGCACGTACGATATCAACGATTACAAAGACAAAACCGAGCTGACCACCACCAAGCTCAACACGCTGATGTACGCCACTCTGCGCAGTTACCGCGATATCTGCACGCTGAATGAGCACCGTCGTGGCCTTGAACGTGTGATTAAGGCATCCGCCCAGGTCTTCAGCACCGGCGCCATCAGTCAGTTTGCTTCTGCGGTTTTATCCCAGGTCACCAATCTGCTCGGGCTGGAACAAAGTGCCCTGTACTGTTCCAGCACCAATCAGCAGGATCAGCTGCTCGGCGTGCGTCGCTTCCGGGTACTCGCTGCCACCGGCGAAATGCAGGAACTGACCGATCTGGAGTCGTTCGAAAGCATCCCGGAGCATGTACGCGAAGGTTTTGAAAAAGCGATGAATCTCCGCGAAAGCCAGTATTACGAAAACTACTACATTGGCTACTTTGCTTCCGAACGCGGCAGCGAAAGCCTGCTTTATGTCACCTATCACCGCGAACCCTCCGCGCTTGATAAACAACTGCTGGAAATTTACGCCACCAACGTCGCCATCACCTATGAAAATCTGTTAATGCGCGACGAAATCATCGAAACCCAGCGTGAGCTGGTGTACATGCTGGGTGAAGCGGTAGAAAAACGCTCAAAAGAAACCGGTGCCCATGTTAAACGGGTTGCCCAGATTTCCCGCTTACTGGCCGTTGCTTATGGCTTACCGGAACAGGAAGCCGAGCTGATTAAAATGGCTGCCCCGCTGCATGACGTAGGCAAAATCGCCATTCCCGACAGCATTCTGAATAAACCGGGTAAACATGATGCCGCCGAATGGAGCACCATGCAGACACACGCCCAGATCGGTGCGGATATTCTCAGCAAATCTGATCGGCGCATTCTGCAACTGGCGGCGATTATTGCCAGCCAGCATCATGAACGCTGGGACGGAGCAGGTTATCCTCGCGGCCTGAAAGGTGAGCAAATTCATATTGCCGGACGCATTACCGCCTTGGCCGATGTTTTCGACGCGCTGGGCAGTAAGCGCTGCTATAAAGAGCCTTGGGCCGATAAAGATATTATCGATCTGATTAACAAAGAATCGGGCCATCAGTTTGATCCGAAACTGGTCGAACTGCTGATGCAGAATATTGATGCAATGCTCGATATTCGCCGACAGTTTCCAGACTGACAGCAAAAACAAAAAAGCCGGCAAGTGCCGGCTTTTTTGTATGCAAAAATAACAAACTCAGAAAAACAAAGCCCGCAAAGCATCGCCAGGATTGTCCGCCCGCATAAAGGCTTCGCCCACCAGAAACGCATTCACATTGCGCTCGCGCATCAGCGCAACGTCATCCGGGGTCAGAATACCGCTTTCGGTTACCAGTAATTTACCGGCCGGGATCTTGTCCAACAGTCCGAATGTCGTATCCAGTGTCAGCTCAAACGTGTGCAGGTTGCGGTTATTAATCCCCAGCAGCGGAGTCTGCATGGTTAACGCCGTCTGTAGCTCTTCTTCGTCATGTATTTCTACCAGCACGTCCATGCCCAGCTCATGGGCAATCCCTTCCAGATCCTGCAACTGCATTTTGCTCAGAGCCGATACGATAAGCAGTACGCAATCGGCATTAATGCTGCGCGCTTCATAAATCTGATAAGGATCGACCAGAAAATCTTTACGGATTACCGGTAAAGAACAGGCGCTGCGCGCGGCTTTAAGAAAATCTTCATGACCCTGAAAATAATCGCGATCCGTCAGCACCGATAAACAAGCAGCGCCAGCCTGCTCATAAGATTCAGCAATGGCTTCAGGAACAAAATGTTCACGCAGGACACCTTTTGAGGGAGAAGCTTTTTTAATTTCAGCAATGACCGCAGGCAATCCGGCATCGACCTTAGCCTGCATCGCGCGATAAAAACCACGCAATTCGGCCGCATCCATGTCCAGTGCACGGGCTTTCAGTTCATTCAGCGGCAGTGTTTTACTGCGATAGCTGACTTCCTCAGCCTTGGTGGCCAGAATGTTTTTCAAAATGGTTGGAGTATTCATGCGTTTTTCACTTCATCTTCGGCCAGGTATTTGGAGAAGCTGACCAGCTCGTTCATTTTTTCCAGTGCCAGACCGGTGTAAATGGCATCTTGCGCCATCGCTACACCGTCTTTCATGCTTTGCGAAAGACCCGCCACATAAATCGCTGCACCGGCGTTGAGTGCGAGAATATCTGCCGCCTTATTACCGGCTGCAGTTTCACGCTTACCGAGTGCATCTTTAATTAAAGCAAGACTGGCTGCCGGACTGTCGACATCCAGACCCGATAAAACCTGAGGCTCAACACCCAGATCCTGCGGACGAATAACGAATTCCCGCAACTCTCCATTTTTTAATTCACAGGCGTAGGTTTCCGTCGCCAGACTGATTTCATCAAGTCCATCTTTAGAATGTACGACCAGCACATGGCCGCCGTTCATACGCTGCAGAACTTCAGCCACCGGCCGGACCAGTGCTTTGGCAAAAACACCAATGACCTGATTGCTGACACCGGCAGGATTGGTCATTGGCCCAAGAATATTGAAAATAGTACGCATACCCAGCGACTTGCGCGGGCCAATCGCATGCTTCATCGCGCTGTGGTGAGAAGGTGCAAACATAAAGCCCACTCCCAGCTCATCAATACAACGGGCGACCTGCTCTGAGGTTAAATTCAGATTCACACCAGCCGCTTCCAGCAGATCGGCACTGCCGGATTTGGATGAAACACCGCGATTACCGTGTTTTGCCACGATTCCGCCCGCTGCCGCCACAATAAAAGACGATGCGGTTGAAACATTAAACAAATTGGCACCATCGCCACCAGTGCCGACAATATCAACGGCATGGCGGGCATTAATTTTTACGCCGCTAGCCAGCTCGCGCATAACGGTTACGGCACCGACGATTTCGTCGATGCTTTCACTTTTCATGCGTAAGGCAACCAGAAAACCACCAATCTGCGCTTCATCGCATTGGCCGGTCATAATCTGGCGCATGACATCGGTCATTTCATCGGTGGTTAAATCCTGACGTTCAACAACGCGGGCCAGGGCAGTACGGATATCCATTATTCATCTCCAGTCAGTGGCGCTTGCCGTTCGTCAGTTCAGTGTTGTCTGCAAAAAGTTTTTCAACAGATCGTGTCCATGTTCGGTCAGGATGGATTCCGGATGAAACTGCACGCCTTCGATCGGTAATTCACGGTGACGCACGCCCATAATTTCTTCCATGCTGCCGTCAGGATTTTCTGTCCAGGCGGTAATTTCCAGACATTCAGGCAGGTTCTGTTTATCAATCACCAGTGAGTGATAACGGGTAGCGTTGTAAGGATTTTTCAGACCACGGAAAACGCCGCTGTCAGCGTGATGTATCTGAGAAATTTTGCCATGCATGACCTGACCGGCACGGATGATATTGCCGCCGAAAACCTGGCCAATACTCTGATGACCTAAACAAATTCCCAGAATCGGTAATTTACCGGCGAAGTAGCGGATAGCTTCCATAGAAATCCCGGCCTCATTTGGTGTACACGGACCGGGAGAAATCACCAGATGATCCGGCTTTAATGCTTCGATTTCTTCGATGGTAATTTCATCGTTGCGGAACACGCGCACATCGGCACCCAGTTCGGCAAAATACTGTACGACGTTGTAGGTAAACGAATCGTAATTATCAATCATGACTAACATTGCTGTGACTCCTGCGACGCGTTTTTTTACACGCCGTAATGATGCTGTGGTTACTGGTCTAGTCCGGCTTCCGCCATGGCAACGGCGCGGAACATTGCCCGGCCTTTATTCATGGTTTCTTTCCATTCCAGTCGCGGAACTGAATCCGCTACCACCCCGGCACCTGCCTGAATATTCAGCATGCCGTCTTTAATCACTGCGGTACGGATAGCAATCGCAGTATCCATATTACCGTTCCAGCTCAGGTAGCCTACGGCACCACCATAAACCCCGCGTTTGGTTGATTCGTATTCGTCGATAATTTCCATCGCACGGATTTTCGGCGCACCACTTAACGTGCCGGCCGGATGTACCGCGCGTAATACATCCATAGCCGTAATGCCGTCTTTTACTTTGCCGGTTACATTCGAAACGATGTGCATAACATGCGAATAGCGCTCGACGACCATTTGATCGGTGACACTGACTTCACCGGTTTTGGCAACACGGCCGACATCATTGCGTCCCAGATCGATCAGCATTAAATGCTCGGCGATTTCTTTAGGGTCGGATAACAACTCGCGCTCCAGCGCCAGATCGTCTTCCACTGTTTCGCCACGCTGGCGGGTACCGGCAATCGGACGCACCGTTACCTCGCCATCTTCCAGGCGGGCAAGAATTTCAGGAGAAGAACCAACCACATGAAAATCACCCAGATTCATGCAGTACATGTAAGGTGATGGGTTCAGCGTGCGTAACGCGCGGTAAATATTGACCGGATCGCCTTGGTAAGGCACCTGCATACGCTGGGAAATAACGCATTGCATAATATCGCCGGCCAGAATGTACTCGCGGATATTTTCAACCGCATCCATAAATGCCTGCTCACCAAACAATGAGCGGAAATCATCTTCTTTAACGTGCGTTGAAGCCTGCAGCGGCCGACCAACCGGCCCGGAGTATGGCTGGCGCAGCTGCTGGCGTAATTCATCAAGGCGGGCCTCAGCTTTCGCCAGAGCATCATCAACCGCAGGATCGGCCATAACAATCAGATGCAATTTGCCGCTGAGGTTGTCAAAAACCACAACTTCTTCTGACACCATCAGCAGAATGTCCGGCGTATTCAGCTCATCGGGCGGGCAGGATTTGCGCAGGCGCGGTTCGATATAACGCACGGTGTCGTAGCCAAAATAACCAACCAGACCACCATCAAACTTAGGCAGGCCATCAATCTGAGGAACCCGGAAGCGCTGCTGAAAGTCGCTGATAAAATCCAACGGGTCAACGACTTCATGTTCTTCGATCACCTCACCATTGCGCTGTAACACAACCTGCTGCCCACGCACGATCAGAACATCACGACAAGGCAGGCCGATCATGGAATAACGGCCCCACTTTTCACCGCCCTGTACAGATTCCAGCAGGTAGGTATAAGGCGCAGCAGCCAGTTTCAGGTAAGTACTCAGAGGTGTGTCGAGGTCAGCCAAAACCTGGCGTGATACCGGAATACGGTTAAAACCCTGCTCAGCCAGAGCAGCAAATTGGTGCGGAGTCATAAAGAACCTTCAAGATTAATAAGCGCAAAAATACATGGCCATGCGGCCGGAAAGGTTGGCAGCTGCGCTTAACACCATCGACAGGTCAGATGCTGACCCTGTTGCAGGGGGCGGTTATATTGAAAAAACACCGCTGGGCTCCGTTGAATAATCGGGTTATATGTAGGCAGAACTATAACGGCATGCAAGACGGGCAGCAAGAAGCAGATGCCTATCCCTGCCCGACTATTCCGCCCGCCAGTCCAGGCAGGGCCAGCCGTGCTGCTGCGCTGCAAGGCGTAACTGAGGATTAGGATTCAGCACCACTGGCTGTGCAACCATTTCCAGCAATGGCATATCGGAGTGACTGTCGGTATAAAACGCGGCATCACTGAAGCTCAGACCGCGTTCCGTGAGAAAACGCCGCGCCAGCTCGACTTTACCTGGGCCATAACACATCGGCCGCTCCAGCCCGGTAATCCGCTGACCATCGGTACTCAGACGATTACTGATAACATGAGCAAATCCCAGCGCCTGACCGTAGGCACGGGCAATCACATCGTCCGAACCGGTAATCATCACCAGCTGCGCGCCCTTGCGCTGATAAGCAAACAGCAGTGATGCCGCCTGCGGATAGATATGCAGTTGCCCGCGTTCATTAAAAAAACGCTCAACGCGGCTCTGATATTCCGCCAGACTCATACCACGGGTGCGGGTGCGATAGTAATTGGACAGACGCCAGTGAGTCACCCGGCCTTTTTTGTACGCACGATACAGAGACGCTAACGCCAGCATGGCCTCAACTACCGCCCAGCGCTCACGGCGAAAACGCCATTTAATCCACAGACTATTGGCGTCCTTATTGATCAGGGAATCATCCAGATCAAAAAATACAACAGGAACATCGTAGACCTGCATCGGTGCATCCGTTTCAGCGCTAAAAACAAGTTGCTCAGACTATCATAAGGGACTGTCCAGCCCCATAGCGGCTAATCGCCAATGGGTAACCGTGGCGGAAGAAATAGCTTCAGGATGAGCCACCGCCAGTTTCTGCAGTCCCTGCCAGAGCGCGGTAACGTGGGCATCCAAACCCAGTATTTTCAGGGACGCGAGCATGCGGCTGACGCGGCGATGGTTGTGATTATCCGGTGTCATCCAGTGGCAATTGTCCACATCGGCAGGAATCAGTAATTCAAATCCCTGCGGAGTTTCGCGCATAACGATCCCATAAAATTGCAGCATCCGTAATAACGATTGATGCAACCGGCTCTGTAATTCATGGGAAGAATGAAAAGCTGCAATGACATCAGCATTAATGACCGGCGCTTCGGGGTTGTATGGACTCGGATCGCGCAACGGAAACAACCACTGAATATAATCGTGACAGCTTTCCAGTTCATTATTTGAGAACGCCAGAATACCACTCAGCGTGCGGCCGCGATGGTCGGTTCCCTGACCTGAATAGAACGCAATAATGGGGTGCATACACCTGCCTGTGACGAAAAACAATAGCGATACAATCCAGTATAGCTTCAAGTCAGGATCCGGAGTGATCCCAGCCTGAGGTTACGAAATTTGTGCGAAATTGTTTGACGTTACCTTTGGCTGATGTAGTCTGAGTTGACCATCCCGAAGGAACTTCCCGACGGAAAAGCGTCCGAAGTTCCTGAGTCAATCAACAAAAGGAGCGACTATGAAAGGTTTGGAAATCAGCTTCCGCGACATCGGTCATTCTGACGCTATCGAGCAGCACATCCGCGAAAAAGCCGGAAAATTAACCTCCACTTTTGACGATATTATTGGCATACGTGCGGTTGTGGCGATGCCTCACAATCACAGCAGCAAAGGTAAGCTTGCCCACGTGTCACTGGAGGTCGGCCTGCCTGGCCAGACCGTTGCCATCACCCGCGATCATCACGACAACCCCGAACATGAAGATATGTATCTTGCGGTCAGCGACGCATTTGAAAAAGCTCAGCGTAAAGTAAAGAAAATTCATGACAAACGGGTCGATAAAAACCGTCGTATAACCACCATGGCTCCGGCTGAATAAGTAAACCAACGCACATAAAAAAAGAGCCCGCCGGGCTCTTTTTTTATGTCTGCAACTAACGTTTTTACAACTTACCGCTCAGCAATACCTGCAGCAATCCCGGCCGTACCAGATTGGCATACAACGCGCCGATTTCTTTGGCATCCACCGGAAAACCGTCTTTCACCCAGCGCACAATCACCATAAACGATGCGCCGGCTAAAAAGTCGATCACATAATTCATCAGACTGGTGTCTTTAATAGGCAAAGAATGGGCACCAATGTAACGCTCCATAATACGCGCCACATAGCGCTTAAATTCACTCAGCATTAAGGCTTCAATGTCAGCCTCAATCAACAAACGGGCAAAAGTGGCATTGTCAGACCACTGACGGAACATGATTTCAGCAATAATCGGATCAGCATTGGGAGACTGCGTCAGATACGCATCAATCTGCTCATAAAACTGCATAAACATACTCTCGATATAACCTTTGAGCAGGTCATCTTTCGAGCGGTAATGCAGATAGAACGTCGGACGCGCAACACCAGAGCGCTCGCAGATATGTGCGACGGAAATTTTGCCATAGGGTTCTTCCGCCATCAGTTCCAGCAGAGTGCCCATTAGCAAGCGCCGTGAGCGCTCAACACGTTTATCCAGTTCTTTACTCATGATGTGGTCGCCACAGGTAAGAGGATTACCCGAATTTGTTATTTTATTTGTACTTAAGCATACGCCGCTGAATCTTATAGACAATCGTCTATCTGTGCCAGAGTGTGTTACTGCGGACGTTGCAACATAACATCCAGAAAGCCTGGGCGGCTTAACTGGCTGAATAAACTGGCCAGTTTCTCCGCTGGATAGCGAAAATCGTTGCGCACCCAGCGATCAAGCATCATCCATGATGCTCCGGCAAGGTAATCAATCATAAAACCCAACTGCTCGGCATCGCTGACCGGTATGCCATGCTGGCGCACATAGAGGCCTAACACACGGGCAATGTAGTTCTGGAAGCGCTTGATCAGCAACGACTCAAGTCCGGCACTGAATATCAACCGGCTGAAATCACGATGACGATTCCACTGTTCAAACAGACGTTGGCTGATATCGCTGTCCAGCTCCGGTGAGGCACCAACCATATCGGCAATATCGTCATAAAATTCTGCGAATACGCTGTCGACATAATCCAGCAATAAGTCTTCGCGACTGCGGTAATGCAGATAGAACGTCTGTCGTGCAAGACCGGCGCTGCGGGTGATCTGCTGTACGGTAATGGCGGCAAAAGGATGATCGGCCATCAGCGATAACAGCGCCTGCAACAACTGGGCACGGGTTGGAGAATCAGCAGCAACAGATGAGACAGACAGGGTCATAGGAGGCTCCGGGGCGATTCATGCTAACAGTGCCGGACTCAGACCGCAAAAACGAAAAAGCCGCCCGGAGGCGGCTTTTTGTGAACAGCAGAACTTACGCGGTTGCGAACAGCTCTTCGTCCAGTTCAAACAGGGGCTCAGAGCCGCCTTTAACCGCAGCGCTCAGACCAATGTAACGTGGCAGCAGACGCTTCATATAGAAACGTGAAGTGGCCAGCTTGGCTTTGTAGAAGCCGGACGCATCATCCGCTTTTGGCAGAGACACGGCAGACATTTTAGCCCACATATACGCCAGTGCGGTGTAACCGAACACGTGCAGGTATTCAACAGAAGCAGCACCGATTTCATTCGGGTTGTTTGCCGCAGCATCCATTACCCACTGAGTCAGGTCGTTGAGGTTTTCCAGAGCGGCTTTCAGCGGCTCAATGAACTCAGCCATCGCTTCGTTATCCGCCTGAGAGGCGATGAACTCATTGATGTCGGCTTCAAACAGCTTGTAGAACGCACCGTTATTCGCCGCCACTTTACGACCGATCAGATCCAGAGCCTGGATACCGTTGGTGCCTTCATAGATCTGAGTGATACGGATATCACGCACATACTGCTCCTGACCCCATTCACGGATAAAGCCGTGACCACCAAACACCTGCTGACCGGCAATAGCCGTTTCCAGTGCGTTATCGGTCAGGAAGGCTTTGGCTACCGGCGTCAGCAGAGCCAGCATGGCATCGGCGTGCTGCTTGGTTTCGGCATCATCAGAGAACTTGGCGATGTCCAGCCACTTGGCCACGTAAGTGGAGAATGCGCGGCCACCTTCGTTAAATGCGCGCATGGTCATCAGCATACGACGGACGTCAGGATGCACAATGATTGGGTCAGCGGCTTTGTCTTTGGCCACAGCACCGGTTGGCGCACGGCTCTGGATACGGTCACGGGCGTATTCAACAGCGCTCTGGTAAGAGGCTTCTGCCGCACCAATACCCTGAATACCCACACCCAGACGCTCGTAGTTCATCATGGTGAACATGCAGGCCAGACCTTTGTTTTCTTCGCCGACCAACCAACCTTTGGCACCGTCGAAGTTCATCACACAGGTCGCAGAACCTTTAATACCCATTTTGTGTTCGATAGAACCGCAGGACAGGGTGTTACGCTCGCCCAGAGAGCCATCGTCATTGACCAGGAATTTAGGCACCAGGAACAGGGAAATACCTTTAGGACCCGCCGGTGCATCCGGCAGCTTGGCCAGTACCAGGTGGATGATGTTTTCGGCCATATCATGCTCACCCCAGGTGATGAAGATCTTGGTACCGGAAACAGCATAAGAGCCATCAGCCTGCGGCTCAGCTTTGGTGCGGATAATGCCAAGGTCAGTACCGGCATGAGGCTCGGTCAGATCCATAGCGCCGGCCCAAACGCCGGAATACATGTTAGGCAGGTACTTTTCTTTCAGTTCCAGAGAACCGTGAGCGCTCAGAGACAGACAAGCACCCGCAGTCAGCATCGGTGCCAGACCGAACGCCATGTTGGCGCCCTGTACCATTTCTTCAATCTGACCCACCAGAGTCTTCGGCATACCCATACCGCCGAAATCCGGGTTGCCGCCCAGGCCATTCAGACCGGCTTCAACGTAGGTCTGGTAAGCTTCTTTAAAGCCCGGTGCCGCCGTAACTTCACCGTCTTTCCAGGTAGAACCGACTTCATCACCGTTACGGTTCAGCGGCGCCAAGACTTCGCTGGCGATCTTGCCGCATTCCTGCAGAATGGCATCAGCCGTTTCGATATCAACGGCGCCTTCCAGACCGGCCAGAGAAGTCCACAGTTTGTCTGCTTCAAAAACTTCATTCAGAACAAAACGCATGTCGCGCAATGGTGCTTTGTAATCAGCCATGTTTCACCTCAAGTTAGCTGTGGCTTACTGTTACCCACGCTTACAATCAGCCACCGGATAACAAAATGCCGCTATTGTACTTACTCTGACCCGCTTGCCCAGCCCAGAATACGAAAAAACCGCGCCGAAGCGCGGTTTTTACTGATGTACCTTTTACAAACAGGTACTCAGGATCAGAACGCGAAGTGTTCTTCAGCCAGATCCATCAGCGTATCAGCACCAGCCAGCATGGTCGCTGCGTGTGCTTTGGTACGTGGCAGAATACGGGCGAAGTAGAAACGCGCAGTGGTCAGCTTGGCTTTGTAGAAGTCTTCTTCAGAAGTACCGTTCGCCAGAGCATCCTGAGCGATTTTCGCCATACGAGCCCACAGCAGACCCAGTACCGCGTAACCGGAGTACATCAGGTAATCTACAGACGCAGCACCGACTTCATCGCGGTTCTTCATCGCAGACATACCGATCTTCATAGTCAGATCGCCCCACTCCTTGTTGATTTCAGCCAGAGCTGCAACCATCGGAGCCAGTTCAGCATTCCCTTCTTCAGCCTGACAGAACTTGTGGATCTGCTTGGTGAAGGTACGCAGAGAAGCGCCCTGAGTCATCAGCACTTTACGCCCCAGCAGGTCCAGAGCCTGAATACCGGTAGTACCTTCATAGATGGTAGAGATACGGGTATCACGAACGATCTGTTCCATGCCCCACTCAGCGATAAAGCCGTGACCACCGAATACCTGCATACCCAGGTTAGCCGCTTCAGAACCGGCTTCGGTCAGGAATGCTTTAGCGATCGGTGTCAGGAAGCCCAGCAGCTCATCAGCCGCTTTACGCGCTTCTTCGCTTTCGCCTTTCTTAACGATGTCGTTCTGCTGTGCAGTCAGGTAAACCAGTGCACGACCACCTTCAGAGAAAGCTTTCTGAGTCAGCAGCATACGGCGTACGTCAGGGTGAACGATGATTGGGTCAGCGGCTTTTTCAGGTGCTTTAGGACCCGTCAGGGAACGCATCGCCAGACGGTCTTTGGCATAAGCCAGAGCGCCCTGGAAAGAAGCTTCAGCAGCAGTAGAACCCTGCAGAGCCGTACCGATACGGGCCGTGTTCATGAAGGTGAACATGCAGTTCAGACCTTTGTTCTCAGGTCCGATCAGCCAGCCTTTGGCACCGTCGAAGTTCATCACACAGGTCGCGTTACCGTGGATACCCATTTTGTGTTCGATAGAACCACAGATCAGGCTGTTGCGCTCGCCCGGAGTACCGTCAGCGTTTGGCAGGAACTTAGGAACGATGAACAGAGAGATACCTTTGGTACCTTCCGGAGCACCTGGCAGACGAGCCAGAACGATGTGGACAATGTTGCCCGCCATGTCGTGCTCACCGGCAGAGATAAAGATTTTGCTACCAGTGATGGCGTAAGAACCATCAGCGTTTGGCTCAGCTTTGGTTTTCAGGATACCCAGGTCAGAACCACAGTGGGATTCGGTCAGACACATGGTACCGGTCCACTCACCTGAAACCAGCTTGGTCAGGTAAGTTTCTTTCTGCTCAGGAGTACCGTGCAGTTCGATGGTGTTCATCGCACCATGAGACAGACCCGGGTACATACCCCATGACCAGTTAGAAGAACCAACCATCTCAGACATTACAATGCCCAGAGATTCTGGCAGGCCCTGGCCGCCGTGGTTTTCTTCATGAGCCAGGGAAGGCCAGCCGCCTTCAACGTACTTGGCATAGGCTTCTTTGAAGCCAGTCGGAGTAGTAACAGAACCGTCGTCATGACGGGTACAGCCTTCGAGGTCACCAACGCGGTTAAGCGGAGCCAGTTCCTGTTCGCAGAATTTAGCGCCTTCGCTGATGATGGCATCAACCATGTCAGGAGTAGCGACTTCAGCGTAAGCCGGCAGGCTGGCATAGTGGCTTGGCATATCCAACAGTTCGTCCATTACGAACTTAATTTCACGCAGGGGAGCCTTGTAATCTGGCATAGGAAAGACCTCGTAGCCTGTTATGTTCTTGCAGCAACGCTGCTGTTGAGTTAAGGGCAGTGAAACACCACCAATTCAAACAAGTGTTTGAAACATACGTTCGCCACCGATTAATGTCAACCCCGGGCACGATCTTCCCCCGGTAAAGACAGGTAAAGCTTAGCCACCCGGGCCATATTGGAGACGAAAAAAAACCGGCATTTGCCGGTTCAGTCACGTTATTCACCCTCAAACCACATCGTTCAGCAGCTGACCTGCAGTAACCGGAGGAGGAATGCTGATTTGCAGCAGCACTTCGTTAATTTTACGCAGACGGGCGTTATGTTCAGCAAAGCGTTCAGCGGCAGAAATCTGCTCTTTATCTGCCAGTTTTTTATCCGCATCTTCCTGCTGTTTCTTCGCTTCATCCATGTCAGCCCGCACTTTCTCCTGCTGGCTTTGAATACGATCCAACTCTGCGCCGCGCATTTCACGCTGCTGCTCTGACAATTCAGTCAGCGCCTGTGCAGCCACCTGCCCGGCTTGTGCAGCCACCTGGCGATCCTGCGATGAGGGCTCTGCCGGTGCCAGAGCAGCGCGCTGCACCTGTTCCATTTTGCTGATCGTCGCCGCCGGATCATTAGCAACCTTACTGACATCAACCGGCACTTCGCCACCCACCGCGTAGCGAACACCATCCGGCCCCTGCTGATAGGTAAAGTTAGCACTGCCGGCATAACTGCCGCCGGTGCTGGCATGGGCCTGTTCATGCGCGCGCACTTCCTGATCCCGCTGCTTCAGCTCACGGATCTGCTGCAGCTCAGCATCGGCCAGGGCCTGATCCTGTTCGTTGCGCTGAGTTATTCTGGCAATAATCTGCTCTTCGGCCGCCTGGTTCTGTTGTGCATCTTCCGCCTGAGGCGCTACACGCTCAGCAGAGTCCTTTGTTGCAGACGTGCTGGCATCGGCGGTGCGACGCGGACGGGAGTATGTTTCAGCAGACGTTTGCGATTTGCGCATACCCGCATCGGTCGCAGCCGCACTGAGCGACACTTCCTCGACCGGAGCAAAAACCGTGGAAGACGCGTTCTCTCCTTCTTTTGCCAATATCTGCACAGCCGCACTTCCGCTGGGAAGCGTGCTGCTCAGAGTGGGCGAGGAAGCGGGAGAAACTTGCATGATTAGGCTCTCAGTTCTCAGGCCTGAGTATCAATCAGGGTGCCAAGCTGCTTATCGGCAGCTTCAAGTACCTTGCTGCCAGCAGCAACGGTTTCCTGACCCTGTTTCAGATCGGTCATCGCTGAGGCCAGGTTGCCAACGCCCTCAACCGGACGGCTGGTCGTTGCATCAACAACGTCCTGAGCGGCACGCTTAACCTGAGCATTTCCCTGATCGACGGCGTATGCACCAGAGGTGAACGCCGAGCCGGTAGTGGATCCAATATTCATAAGCACCTCGCAATGGTTTTAGGGCTATTGATCACAATTTAACCAATATCCATGGAATTTACCAGTACTACGGTGCCTGACGATTAGACGGATTGGTTATATTCAAGCCTGCGCAGCATTATAAAATAACGTTTGTTCAGTATCATTGCCGGCGGTCAGTAATGTTTCCAGCGTCGACGGGGCCGCCGTTACACGGTGATCACGGTTAATTCCCAGCTTGTGCAACAGAGCCTGATCTTTATTGGCTGCCGGATTAGGGGTCGTCAGTAAGCATTCACCGTAAAAGATTGAGTTTGCGCCAGCAAAAAAGCACATGGCTTGCATCTCTTCGCTCATTTGTTCGCGTCCGGCACTGAGGCGAACCCGTGACGCGGGCATCATTATGCGGGCAGCCGCAATCACTCTGATGAAGTCGATTGGATCAAGATCCTGCTCAGCTTCCAACGGTGTTCCGGCGACTTTCACCAGTTGATTAACCGGTACGGAATCCGGGTGCTGCGGCAGATTAGCCAGCTGAACCAGCAAGCTGGCACGATCCTGCGGGCTTTCGCCCATTCCCAGAATTCCGCCCGAACAGACCCTCATACCGGCATTGCGTACATTAGCCAACGTTGCCAGGCGATCGGCATAGGTACGGGTGGTGATAATTTCTCCGTAGTACTCCGGCGAGGTGTCCAGATTATGGTTGTAATAATCCAACCCGGCTTCGGCCAGTTGTTGCGATTGATCTTCGTCCAGCATGCCCAGTGTCATGCAGGTTTCCAGACCCAATGCTTTAACCCCTTTAACCATGGCGACAACGTAAGGCATGTCTTTGTTGCGCGGTGAACGCCAGGCAGCCCCCATGCAAAAGCGGTCTGAGCCGGCGGCTTTTGCGGCTTTGGCTTTGTCAATCACGGCCTGAACTTCCAGTAACTTTTCTTTTTCCAGCCCGGTGTCGTAGCGTGCACTCTGCGGGCAGTAGGCGCAGTCTTCCGGACAGGCTCCGGTTTTTATCGACAACAGGGTACTGACCTGAACATCGTTAGGATTAAAGTAACGGCGATGCATGCTCTGCGCCCGGAACAAAAGATCGTTGAACGGCAGATTCAACAATGCCTGTGCTTCTTGCAGCGTCCAGTTATGGCGGATGTCCTGCCTATTTTCAGCCGACAGACTCATAGTGGTATCCCCTGATATTGGTAACATCGATGCGATTAGCGCGATGATAGAAGGCGTTACCATGTGGTCAACCATTGTCAGAAAAACAGTAAACTACTGGTTAAATTTAATCCGCAAATTAACACCGACAAGCGAATGCGAGCTTTGCCTGCAAGCGACCAGCAATGCATTTTTTCTGTGTCATAACTGTCTTAAAGAACTACCACGGGCCAGGCACTCCTGCTCTCAATGCTCAGAGCCGATAACCAGTGCCGGACGCTGCGGGCACTGTCAGCAACATCCTCCGGCATTTGATTACAGCGATTGCCCTTTTCTTTACCAGCCGCCTATGAGTCTGTGGATAAAAGCCTGCAAAGATCGGCGCCAACTATTGTGGCTGCCACGCCTGACCGGATTGATGCTGACTAACCCTGCGGCGGCGCTGGCCCAGGCCGATGCCATCACCTTCATTCCCAGCACGCGGCGCAAGCTGTTCAGCCGGGGATTCAATATCACCGAAATTATGGCCCGCAGGCTGGCGAAAACACTCGGAGTTCCGCTAATCGATAACGCTCTGTACAAAACATCGGGCCATGATCAACGTGGTCTGAGCGCCCGTCAGCGACAAAGAAATCTCAGCAACTCCTTACAACCCGGCCAATTGCAGCTAAAGGGCAAACATATCGTCATTATTGAAGATGTTATAACGACCGGGGCTACGGCCAATGCCGCAGCGCGGGCGCTCAAACAACAGGGTGCGGCAATCGTTGGTATCTGGGCGCTGGCCCGCACGCCACCGCCGGAGTGGGACAACAATCCATAAGCGCCATTGGTTGGCAACAGCGATACGGGCATAATGCCGCCACCTATCAGGAGAGCGGCCATGATATCCACACACCCTTACACCCAGCTGACCCCGGAACGCGTGATGGATGCCATCGAAGCGCAAGGGTTCGTCTGCGACGCGCGGATATTCCCCCTCAACAGCTATGACACCCCTAACGTTTATGCATGTACATAAAACCCCTAACATGCAATGATCAATGTACATCAATGATGATTGGTCAGAAACATGCGCCCCGACAAACAATCCCATCAAATTCTCAATTCCAACGCTCGCCTGTCTCTGATCAATGTCTTCGTTCCTGCTGAGGTCGATCTTGACGACACCGAGGCAGGTACTACAGCAAGATTTCGTCCCTACCGATACACAGACCTTTCTCTCCAGCTGTCTCCAGTAAACGATGGAGTCATTCATCAGTTCCCCATCATTCTCAGAGGAGATGGCACACCGTGGGATCTGGGAAATCTATACCTGATTCGCAAATTCACTGAAATGGCCAAACTCGCACCTCCCAGTGTCGCAACATTCAAGAAAATTGCACAACATCTCATGATGTACCTCCGGTGGATTGAGCACCTGAAAAATGAGGGAAACGAAATTCATGAGCTGCATTTCCCAGAAGCGGAGGAACGGAGGGTCACATGGGCGTATTACAGATATTTACGCCGACTGCTACGTCAGCCCGAACAGCCAATCTCATTACGGGTTGTCAAAATGCGAATGCAGGCAGTAGTTAATTTTTATCGAGGCTTGGATCAATGGGAGCTAGTCGAGTCAGGTGATATCGAGAATGTGCCGTTCCAGGAATCCCTGTCCGGCATTCCCGTAGTGAATGCAGTTGGTCTGCAACTCATCAAAACAGTCAAAACCACAAACTTCACGTTTCGAGTCCCACATCGCGAAACCATAGGAACCATCCGAGACGGGGGTACGCTTCGGCCTCTTGATGATGAAGAGCAAAAAATCTTGCTGGATCATCTGGAACAACAAAAAAACAGGGTATTCCAATTAATGTGCATAATCTCACTATTTACGGGTGCGCGAATACAGACTGTTTGTACTCTTCGCTTGAAGGACATCCAGCAGTTATCCAATCAGCAACCACGCCATGGTGAGGTGCTCCTGAAGGTCGGAGCAGGAACTGGAATCGATACCAAAAACCAGAAGAACTACCGACTCCATCTGCCTGCGATGTTGGTACAAGCACTCCACGACTACACCCACTCTGCCGAAGCCAAGAAACGTCGACAAAAGAGCTTTTACGGTGAGAATGAATTGAACTACGTTTTTTTGACATCGAATGGCTCGCCGTATTATACCAGCACAGCAGAAATTGCAGACCGTCAAAATAGCGAATTCAGCCAAAGAGTATCGGCAAAGGACCGGGTCAAATTCACAATCCAGGAGGGGAATTCCGTAAGAAATTACCTTGCCAGACTTATAGACGATATCCGCAAGCATGACCCTGACTTCACACCATTCCGATTCCATGATCTGCGCGCAACTTTCGGAATGAATTTTGTGCGAGATGCAGATGCAGCAGGTATCAGAGACGTTCGCAACCAATTGAAAGCGCGCATGGGGCATTCAAGTTTTGAAACCACACAGCGTTACCTGAACTTTAATGAAAACAACAACATCGTAAGACTAGCCAGTGACTTCCACCACAGCCGACTCAATCGTTTCATCGGTGGACTGATCAATAAATGAACTCAAAAACGATCTACCTTGTTCCAGAGCTGCAATGCTTCGATGTCGGCAGCCATGACTTCGCGCCCGAATTTGTCGCCGAAACAACCATACTGCGTATCAACAGACACCAAAAGCAACGCTACTGGCGACCATACCGCGTTTGCTACCTGGATCGCGTGGCAATTGATAAAGATGCCAAACTCAAAGACAGAGAAAAAGTCAATATCAATAGCCTATGCCTCAAACGTACCCGCCTGATTTCAAAATACATCCGGAGCGCTTTAGAGGGTCAGTCAGGACTGCCTCTGTTCACAGACATTGAGACAGCATTAGATTGGGTGGATGCAGCAAGTCGCAACGAGCAGCTTTACAATATTGATGGGGCCAAGTCGATATATCAGGATTTCACTCACCACCTTAACCATCGACGTCGGCTTTCAAAAACAGGGAGCAAACGCAATAAAAACAGCCTGTCGAACTCGACTGCAAACCGATACCAGCAGGCTCTGGCCTATGTTTGTTCGCAGAGCTGCGGAATGCCTATTAGCACGATTAAAAGTTGGTCAATTTCCATCACGACAATCAAGAATAATGGTGTACCTGCACCTGCGACAACGGATCATGAGCATTCACTGGCTCATTCCATTCATCGACGCTTTTTCGATGCATTTGCCGATGCTGTTCTTAACGATCAGCATCCTCCGGCCATAGTGATACTGTCGGATCTTGGATTCGATGATGTCATTTTTTACAGTCAGAACGCCAACAATGCCAATGGCTGGAGCCAATCCTCGAAAGATGAACGAACTGACTGGAAGTCAGTTTTCTACAGCAAGAACGGTATTTTTTCCGGCTCTCCAAAAGAATTCAATCTACTCCTAAGCGAGATCGGAATTGACCCAATAGGTACCAGCGCTTTCAAACGACTCCAGAACAATAATTCGGAATTTTCGCCAGTCGTATTGCAGAATATGGCAAATATCGCTGCCAGGCATTTTGGTTATCTGATGCTGGCAGAATCAGGCTGTAATGCACAGCACCTAGCAAGCATCGACTGCAACCAAACCAGGCTTGAAAAGGCCGTTGGCTTGGCGCGCTCGCGTGCGATAAAGGGGCGGTCTGGTTTCGAAGATCAACATCAATTCGTCGATGCCCGGTTCGCACAGACTTGCTGGAAAAAATACCTGCGTCTGCGGGCCTGGATGTCGAGTCGGGTTGAGAATCCACCAACACGTGGAATATTTCTGATCGGAGATACCAGAGCAGGCCGCAGGGCAGGCATTCCTTACCATCTGACCTATTCGTCAATGAAGCAGCTTTCGCTCTGGCCCCAAAAAGCGCCATCTCTAGCCACCCGTGCAGCGCGCAAGCACAAATCGGTCAATTTGCTGGAAGCGACCAAAGGAAATTACACCGTAGTAGCTGCCATGCAGTACGCAAAACCAAAAACGATTGAGAAGCACTACGCATTTGCCAATCAGCTTCAGGCCGCAGAGAGTATGACAGAGTATTTCAGAGCGCAGGCTAAATCGGCAAAACTGCGCGATGCTGGGGTTCAGGCGATCAGAATAATTGAGGGCGGCGAATCAGTCGGTTCAGGACACTGCGACACAATACAGGAAGGGCCTGAACTGATTCCGGCGCTTGCAGGAACAGAAATTCAACCACGATGCGGAGCGCCAGTGACCTGTATTTTTTGCATTCATTTCGGCCTGCACGCAAACGAGGATGAACTCTTGACCCTGTTATCGATAAGTCACTGGGCAGAGACAACTAGCCGCATAAACTCCGCCAATATCGATGAGCACTACAAAAAGTTCGCCCCATTCCAAAATCGCATTGAACAGATCATCGAGGGGATCAAAGACCTAGAGCTCCCATTAAAGGCACTGGTGGAAAAAGCACTCGTCCGCTTCCAGCAGGGTGAGCGAGACCCTTATTGGCAGGCAAAAATTACAGCCCTCATTGAAGCTCAGGAGTCATAACGTGGCATTTCAAATCCATTGGGCTAACCCCGAAAAAACCGAAGCTCCAGATACCATTGACAATATCCCACACACTGGCATCGACCCGGATTTTGTCATTTCCCGCTCTAGGGATGGCGATGTATTGAGCCGGTTTAAGGATGACGTATGGGATTATCGTCCATACGGAGCAATATCACCCTTCTATCTTGCCAGTTGGTGGAGTGATATTTCCGAAGGTCCGATGGACGAACTGGCCCGGCAAATCACCGACGAAATAAAGACGCTTCACTGGATGACGGCGTTTGAAACAACAACGAATGCTTCAAGATCCCGTGGGCTCGGCGCGCTTGTTAACCTACCCCAAATACTGAAGGCCATTGCCAAAATAGCGTATGTACTAAAAACACCTCTAACCAAAGCCCACCAAAATAGTAAATTTCAGGTGGCGCTACGAACGTCTATCAGCACCTCGGATAAAGGCTTTGGCCACGTTTACACACTATATGGTTTATTTAAGGATACAGCCTACTGGCAGCATGTTGACTCAATTCAATGCGAGATCCCCCGTCTCGTTCCGGAAGACAAGCTTGGCGACATACTAATTTTGGTATACAAAATCAGAAAAACTCAGCTCTCGAAGCGAGAACAAACCCCTCTAATCCCTACCCGAATCATGGGCATGCTCATTGAAAACGCGCTGCAGCAAATCAGGGCAGCGGAACCTTATCTCGATAAAGTTGAGGTGTTCATTAAAGCAGTTTATGCCGACCCAACACTATTGGCGGATACTCGTCTCGACTACCATGAACGGCTGACAACGGTTCGTCGAATGTATCCCGACAGCGCACACCCTCCAGTTAGCAAACTGGAGCGAGCCCTGAGCCCTAAAGTGGTGACTTTAGAAAAATTTGGTCTTTCCGAGTGCGCCAAAATCTTTGGGCTTCCATCGCTCACGAATTTCAAAAACTGCATAACAAAACTGCAAACGATGTGTGCTCTGGTTATTCATGCATTCACCGGTATGCGATCTTCAGAGGTTCAGGTTATGCCTTTTGAGCCGATTATCCATCAAGCCGCCAAGGGCTTCGGGGAGTTACCTGTTTTGGTATCTCACCTCAAAAAATTTTCACAAACAGGAAACTTCGGCAGAGCCTTGGTCTGGGCAACGTCAGAAGAGGGGATCTTTGCAGTCAAAGCGGCCCAAAAACTTGCCCGCATAAATTGGTTCCGACACAAACCAGCAAATGAAGAACTGCCAGACAACACTCCTTTGTTTATTGGCAGCAGTATTCCCGCTAACAATCACCAAAACCATTACCGTGTTCCGTTCACGCGAATCATACATAAAACCCACTACATCAAGGCTTGCGTCGAAAGTTTAGGCCTGGTTATTGAAGGGAACGACCTGGAGGAGCTGAGGTTGTTCGATGCGTTTCGAGACTGGGATTCCGACCCAAGATTTGCCATCGGCGCATATTGGCCTCTCACTTCCCATCAGTTCAGGCGCTCTGTAGCGGTTTATGCCAGCCGTTCCGGGATGGTGTCGCTGCCTACCCTCAAAACCCAATACAAACACCTGAGCGAAGTAATGACGGCCCTGTACGCTGAAAACTCAACGTATGCAGAGTCATTTTTGGTCGATGAGCAGGGAAAACCAATAGACAATAACAGCGTTTTCCAATCTTTCCGTGACTCGCAGGCATTCAACACCAGCGTGCGTTTCCACGAACAGGTGATTAAATCTGAAACCCCATTGCTTGGTCCCATTGGAGGTGACATTCAACGGGGCAAGGATCGGGGCACACTACCCAAAATGCTGTCAGATCGGGCAGAAACCGAAAAGGCCGTAAAACAGGGACGATACGCTTACAAAGAGACCACGGTTGGCGGCTGCACACTCAAGGGTTCTTGTCCTCATTTCGCAGTCGACCTCGTTCTTCCATGCACCAGTGGCTGCAAAGACGCAATCCTGAAGCCAGAAAAGCTGAGGATTTACGTTGAAAGTTTGCAGTTCGACCAGCAAATGATGTCCCCCAACAGCAGGCCCCATAAACTGATCTCTCAGGAAATCGAATTCGTTAAGAAAAAATACCTGGAAGCGGGAGAGAAGAACGCGTGAAGGTTTCAAAAACAGTCCAGGAATACTTCACGGCTCTGGACCGTCTCAAACAGAATGTACCGCTCCATGTTCCAAAGAACGGGCCGATCAACAAGGACACCGTTGCTTTGGAGGCCGGTCGCAAAAGAGGCTCCATTCGTAACCGCCCCGGGTTTGAAACGCTGATTTCCGAGATTGACGCTGCCGGTGAAAAACCACGACCAGCCAAACAAAAGCGGATCAGGCAGAACCCCAAGCAAACGAGTGAAATTGAGCAACTAAAAAGGGATTTGGATGTTGCCCAAAGCCGCTATATGTCTTTGCTTTACCTTAACTCAGAGATGGCCAAAAACATTCGCCGTCTTGGCGGAGAGGTCCCCAAATTTGGCCCAGTGGTTGATATCACTGTCGATCCCGACAGCACCGATATCCCGTACTGAGCCCATCAGAAAAACGCCAGCAGTCGCTCCCGGTAGTAGCCACTCAATACGATGCTGGCGAGAGCACTGCCGGCCTGGTCTCGCTCCGAACGTACACTAGACCCACTCTTCGAATCTCTTTCAGAGTCGTTCGTCGGAGCGTCACCGCCTGATTCATTACTACCTTCTGTTTGGGCCGCATCACCCGCGTCGATAGCCACAAATCTCAGATGCTCACAGAAAGCCAGATGCTCCGGCAGGTCGTCCATTAACCGCTCGGCACACTCCGCCAATAGCGGTTCGGCGAGTATAAACATCCATGCATCGCTATCGATGTCACCACGGCGTCGCAGCACTCGCCCGAGAACCTGCCGGAAATGCATCTCTGTCCTGATTCGGCTGAGGTAACAGCAAACCGCAAGCCTAGGGATGTCCGTGCCCTCAGCAATCATTCCGACGGCAATTATCCAGCGACTGGATTCCATTCGAAATTTATCAATCGCAGCACTGGCATCGGGACGGTGAGTTGAAACCACAACGGCCTCATCGCCCATCTGACGCAAAAGCTCCGCCAACCTATGGGCATGATCAATATTGCTTGCAATAACGACCCCACCGGCATCTGGGAGCCCCTGACGGGCGTTATCCAGCTGCTTTTTGGCCAGCTCCAACAATTTGATATTGATTTCCGGGTTAGTCACCAGCGACTCATAGGTAACTTCCGAGCCCCTAAGTAGCTGTGCAAACCCGGCATAGGCTTTGGCATCCCTTTGTGGATGCCGGATCGTGACACTGGAGTGATCGAGCAATGTGATGTGCGGAACCCGGCAAACCTTGTCTGCGATTGAGTTACTCAAAGAGTACTGGTAATCCACAATCAGATTGCCCTCAGGGGTCGAATACCGAGCCAGTGCAATTGCATGCTGATCTGAGCGCCAAGGGGTGCCGGAGAGTGCCAGGGTGAACACGGCAACATCCTGTATTTTCTGAAGGATCTGCTGACCCCAAAGATTCGCACCCTCTTTGCCATCCCCAACAGAGCAGTGATGAATTTCGTCAAAAATGGCCAGAACTCTCATGTTCCGAAACAGCCTCCAGAACACATCTCCCTGATGCTCCAGCGCCTGATAGGTCATAGCCATGCCTGCAGCACCCATTCGGCCATCAAAGGCCTTGTTCAGCACTTGAGTGAAGGTCAGCTGAAAACCTTCAACCACTTGGCATGAGGGTGCCAAACACACCACGGCATCAATCTGATTCTGATCAAAAAGCTGTTTGGCCAGCTCAGCTGACATCCGGGTTTTGCCAGCCCCAGGAGTCGCCTGACAGAAGAAATGCCGCACCCCGGAAGAGTACTGAGCAACAGCCTTGTGAATGCACCGGACTTGCCAGTCGCGTAGCGCCATCACTCCACCCCAAGAATCTTCAATGTGTATCTGAGAGATTTGATTTTCCCGGTCAAGATGCCACTGCGGTCCCTTGCTGCAACCCTCTCAGACTCCAGCTGGGGTTGAAGCGAAGGAAACCGCTCAATCAGCTCAGCATACTCTTCGGCTTCACCGTAGGAGGACAGGAAGTCCAGTTGCGCTTGTTTGAGTGCCTGCAGTACCTGATCAACGTCAGGTTGACCACGCTCTTTATGGACAGGGGTATCCGCAGCAACCTCCACAGCCGAAGGTTGAGCCTTTTCAAGGTCACGCTCTTGCATCCCACGAGCCGGAGGGGTGAGCTTAACCTTCAGCTTCTGAGGCTTGGAAAGCAGCACGAATCGCTGCCCTCGGGTCTTCTTTTCTTCGTGGTACCTAGCCCATCCACGGCTAACCATCCGGAGGATGTGGTCGTAGATATAAACCCGTAACTTGGGTGGCGAAACGTCGCGTGGGTCAACCTGTTCAAGGTACCTGTCGCGTAGCTCCATGATTGTGAACGCGCCTACTTCCTCTTCCATGAGAATGCGGTAAATAACCCGATCAAGGGCAATGGAGGAAGTTTTCATTCTCTGACTGCTCTGAAAAATACGGATTATAATCCGTGGTTATAAATGCCGCAAAACGAAACATTGCTGCTCTCACTCTGGAGTAGCAATGAAGATTCTCGCCAAAACGTTAGGAGCCAACATCCGAGCCAAACGAAAAGAAATGGGCATTTCTCAGGATGGACTAGCACTGGAATGCGGCGTTGACCGCAGTTACATGGGTCGTATTGAACGCGGCGAGGTGAACATCACAGTAGAGAAGCTCTACCAGATCGCCAGCAAATTGGGCTGCAATCCCGCAAGCCTATTACCTTGAATAAAATCGTAGCGCCTGAATTTGGTCAGTAACTCGACTGCATTGTGGTGGCGATTCATATGTCCTGAAGCTGCAGCAGGCTACTGAAAAATTACTTACCTGTCCTCAAAGCATATTCCATTGATATATTGTTCCGGAATTACTTGGCCACTACACCCACTAATATCGGCTTATCGTCATGGCTTTATGAGGTACCCCACACTATGCGTGTAACTACAACCCAGCTCGTGCAATGGTCGGACACACGTGATGCCCAAGGCATGCTCCCCCTGGTAGTGAGAAGGCTGATCTCGTCTACCGCTCGTGTTACCGCACTTGTAATGCCTGGTGGTGACTCAGTGAATGTTTCAGGGTGGGACGGAGTAGTGGAATCGGTAGAAGGAAATGCCTGGGTCCCTGATGGAGTTAGCTACTGGGAGCTTGGAACCTCAAAAGATCCGGGCTCCAAAGCCGGAAGTGACTTTGAGAAACGATTGAACCAAATATCTAAAGTAGATGCAGCCAAAGCCACATTCGTTTTTGTAACCCCTCGCCGCTGGCCGAGAAAAAATACATGGCTGGAGAGCGCAAGAAAACGCAACGTTTGGGCCAATGTTTTGGCTTGGGATGCAGATGACCTGGAAGCTTGGCTGGAAACATCATTTCCAACGACCTTGTGGTTCGGTATGAACTTAGGTATCGCAGGCCACGGAGTAGATACTGTTGAGAGCTATTGGAAGCACTGGAGTGATCAATCTAGCCCACAAACTACCGCAAAAGCACTGCTATGCGGACGGGAAGAGTCAAAAACTGCTCTAAAAAACAGCATCCAGAGAGAGCAGCCACTTATTCCAGTTATGGCAGATAGCCAATCAGAAGCGGTTGCGTTCGTCTGCGCCCTACTTATCGACGAAGGCTATTCACAACGCTCAGCATGTATTACATCACAGGAAGGGTGGCAATTTGTTGATGCAAACTCTGGCATAGAACTGGTTGTGATAACCGACAATCGCTTAAGTGACCATCGAGCCCCACGCGATAAAATGAGTCTGATTGTACCAATGGCGTTTGGTGATCAAGAATTCAATCTTGGCGGTATTGGAGGAAAAGCCGCAGAAGAGGGGGCCATTGAGCTGCGGCGTCCTAAACCAGAAGAGTTTGAGAAAGCTCTTTTGGAGTTGGGCATAGCCAAATCAGATGCTAGCCGGTATACCCGTACCCTGGGTCGATCATGGACCGTGCTCAGACGCTGGCTAGCCCAAAAACCCTCCATCAAAAAGCCCATCTGGACCGATGCAGCTTACACATCAAGCCTGCTTATTCTTACGTTAGTGGGAGCTTGGAACTCTGCATCTGAAGGTGACAAAGCTTGCATTGCTGAAATAGCCAATAGGCCCTACGAGGATATTGAAAACGAACTATTAGATTTACTTGCTATTGATGACGCTCCAGTTGTGAAAATCGGTTCACTATGGAAAGCAAAGGCACCGCTTGAATTATTGCATCTCGTGGCCCCCAAGCTGAGAGGTTCCATATTGATACGATTCTTCGATGTCGCCAACGCAGTATTCGCTGAACCTGATCCAGTTCTTGAACTCGAAGAAGACAAGCGCTGGATGGCTGCCATACATGGGAAAGTACGAGAGCAGACCAGTGTAGTACTGAAAGCCATGGCTGAGTCCATCACAAAACTGGGATATTTCTCAGAAAACAGAGGAAATCTTGAGCTAAATAATTACGTAAGAAGATTTGTCACTAACCTTCTGGAAAGTGCCAGTGAGGAGCGCTGGTTGTCGGTTTCCTCCTTCCTTCGATCCTTTGCAGAAGCAGCTCCAGACGAGTTTCTGCGCGCCATAGAACGAAGTCTACGCGATGCTAATAAGCCAGTTACTCGACTGATCAGAGAAACCCAACACGCAGGAACCTTTGCTCGCTGCTGGCACGCAGAACTACTTTGGTCACTTGAGCTATTAGCCTGGCATCCCACTCGACTTAGCAGAGTTTCAAACATACTGACTGAACTCTCAAAAGAGGAAATAAAGGGTAACTGGGGTAATACCCCCTTCAATTCTTTGTTATCTCTCTTCCGCTCCTGGTACCCACAAACGGCTGCGCCAGTCGAGTTGAGACTACTTGCCATCGAAAAGGTAATAACTCTCGCGCCGGAGGTTGGCTGGAACCTGCTAATGGCTTTATTACCAGCGGGTCACTCGATGGCGTCCCCCAATATGAAGCCACAATGGAGGGATGATGACTCAGGAGCTGGCGACGTCGTTACTGATGAAGAGATTCGACAACTCATACTGCCCGTTGCAGACTTGTTACTTGAGCAAGCTCAGAGGAATGCAAAACGTATCGCAGAACTGGTCCCGAAGATTGATTCAGTGGATGAAAACTTTCGTGAAGGAATCCTTTCATTGGTTTCGAAAGCGAAAGAACTCCAAGATGAGGATCGAGAAATTGTTCGCAGTGCAGTCAGGGAGTTCCTTAGCTGGGAGAATTCGTATAATCAATCAGGCGACAAGCATGATCGATTTTCAGCGGACAAACTGAGACCACTATTCGATGATCTCGCGCCCGGTGATCTGGTATTAAGGCATACTTGGATTTTCTCAAATGGATGGATAGAACTTCCAGACGGAAGGGAAGAAGACTGTGAAGTAGCAGACAAAGCCAGGGCATTGCTACGCGAGAGAGCCATCAAAGAAATATATGAAAACCTTGGCTGGACAGGCATTGAACGTTTGGCTAAACGTTGTGGCGAACCAAGACTCATAGGTTTAAAGCTCATAAATAAACCATTTGAGCGAGATGACTTGATACCTTGGCTGTGCCAGTGGTACCTAAATCTGCGCAATAATTCGGTATTCGATTCCTTGACCCAAGGAGTACTGCATGCATTACCACAGGAAGAAATCACTAAATTTTTAAAAACATGTCTCCACTTTCTTGAAAAGCAAACAAAACTCCCAGAGAAAATTGCTGGCGTTATGGTCAACGCTCCACAATCCATGGACCTGTGGAAACTTGTTGAGAGATTTTCTCCCGCAGTAGGAGAGAATTTTTGGGAAGTGACAACCCCCCGTTACTTTCAGGGTACCAGTGAACACTTGTCTTTTTGCATAACAAAGCTTTTAGATTCACAAAGACCTAAAACAGCATTGTCAGCCTTGGGAGATCGAGCAGAAGAACTGAGCAGTAAAACTCTCATCAGAATATTAAGGCAAATATTGTCAGGTGAGGAAGGACACATCGATTTTCCAAAGCCATGGCATATTAGCCGTCTTTTTAAGGCACTATCAAAGAGTAAATCACACCCGTCAGAGCTGGTCAGCTTGGAATTCGCTTACTACCCAGCGCTAAAAAATGACAAATATGGAACACCTCACCTAATAGAAGAATTATTGAAAAACCCTGATTCATTCATGGAGCTTATTTGCCTTGTATTCAAGCCACAACATTCTGAGCGTGAGCCACTACCTGAAAATCTACATACAGCAGCAGAAACAGCCGGAGCTGTGATCATGGACGGACGTGGTGTACCGGGAAAAATCTCCAGTGAAAAAATTGATCGAGAATTATTTTCTTCATGGATCAATAGAGTACGTGAACTCGCCAAGGAGAAAGATAGAGAAGCTACTACTGATTTAACGATTGGAGCTTGGTTTTCAGATTGGCCAATAGGCAAGGATTTACAAAGTTGGCCAGTGCCAGTCATTGCTGAACTATTGGATAAAGATGAACATGAGGACATCAGGAGAGGCTTTCATACGGGGGTACACAACGCCAGAGGAGTGACCTCACGTATGCCTTATGACGGTGGAGCACAAGAGCGAGCGGTTGCTGATGAATTCAGACGTTTTTCATCACACTGGCAAAACACAAAACCCAATCTTTCTGCATTGATCGAAAAACTTGCCAAATCGTTCGAGTACGATGCCCAAAGGCACGATGAAGATGGGTTATGGAGCCAAGAGCATTAAAGGCCCCAAAAGTCTTTTATAGTCAGGGTTGAAGCGCCCCACCACATTCGCAAGATGAAAAGGAAGATATAAGCGTGAAAATTGAAGATTTCACTATGCAGCTGACATTTCTGAACGCCATTTTTTTTGTTTTTGCTCATACTGTCGGATGGCTCTATTTTCGGAGCTTTGGGTTCGAGTACTTTGTACACGCTGACCTTTCAAGCGGATATTACTATGTTTTAAACCACCCCTTTGGTTCGGCGGGAGTATATCTCCTGACAATAGCCACTATTTACTACTCGTTGCAAAAAATCTTTACTGTTCCAATTAAAAAAGGATGGGTGACAGGTTTACAGCGGTTTATGGCGAATCAGTTTTTCTTTTGGCCGCTTGTCATGATTAGCCTGTCCTTTATGGTTGAATTCAAGTCTAGCGAGCCACAAGCTCGCTATACACTAACGACCGAAAACACATCTTATGCTTGTGTATCTGTACTGGGGCGTTTAGGAGGCTACACCGCTTTACTCAAGAATGGCAGTCCAATCCTCATCAGGGCGTCAGATGTAATCCAGATAACACAAAGTTCATGCAGCAACCCACGTCAAACATAGGATCTTTAGCCACCCCACTCACAAGGTTACTTTTAGAAATTAGATAGAATTATAATATACACGGGGGTTGCACGTTCACAAGCTTACAATTAGCGTAGCCAGCAAGTGTAGGCACGCTTGCAGCAGGAGAAAGACCTACCCCTCCTTGTATCCAGCAAAGGAAGTAAGCCGGTATCCAGACGTGCATATATGGAAGCAAACTCATAGGTCCTGGCTACATATAGGCCAGAGTGACAAAGTTAACTCTGATTACATGGAGATGTAAGTGATCAAACGTGGTTCTGAATGGCGCAGATGGGAGCCGCATATCCATGCGCCCGGCACAATCCTCAACAACCAGTTTAAGGGAGCTGATCCTTGGGATGACTATCTCTCTACGCTCGAAGATTTGACTCCCAAAATCGAAGCCATTGCGGTCACAGATTATTACGTTACCGATACATACGAGGAGTTCCTAAAGCACAAGGAGTCAGGACGGCTTCCTAGTGTATCACTGGTCTTTCCTAACATAGAACTCCGGCTCGACGTAGCAGCCAAAAAAGGATTCGTCAACGCCCACTTGTTAGTCAGCCCTGAAGACCCAGATCATCTGTTAGAGCTACAACGTATCCTGCAACGACTGCAATTCAAAGCATTTGATGACTGCTTTAACTGCACGCGCGATGAATTAATCAGGTTAGGTAAGCGCGCAGGCACAGGTATCTCAGATGACCTAGCAGCGCTTCGGTATGGTGCGACACAATTTAAAGTTAACTTTAACCAGTTGAAAGAGGTTGTAGGCAGTAGTCAATGGGCCAAAAAGAACATTTTGATCGCTGTTGCTGGTGCTTCAGGTGACGGCACTTCTGGCCTAAATCAGGCTGCCGACGCAACACTACGTCAAGAGATAGAGAAATTCGCCCATATTATTTTCGCTAGCAACCCAGCGCAGCGTGAATTTTGGATCGGCCAAAAGAGCCTCAGCATAGAAGAACTGCGCTCTCGCTATGGTGGATGCAAACCATGCTTACACGGTAGCGATTCTCATGCTCAGGAATCAGTGGGACAGCCTGTCAACAATCGCTTCTCTTGGATAAAAGGGGCCCTGACATTTGACGCCCTGAGACAGGCTTGCATAGACCCTGAAGGAAGGGCCTATGTCGGAGAGAAACCACCAAATTCAGCCATGCCTTCGCAGGTCATATCTCGTGTTCAAATTGAGAACGCAGGTTGGGCGATAACGCCCGATATTTTGCTCAACCCAGGTTTAGTGGCCATCATTGGTGCGCGAGGGTCAGGCAAGACTGCACTGGCCGATGTTATTGCTGCCGGTTGCGATGCAATAACTCCAGCAGGCTGGAAGGCTGACGAGAACGTCAGTCCATCCTTCCTAGCACGCGCACAAAAGCTAATCGGCAGCGCCTCAGCAACACTGACTTGGGGTGGAGGAGAGACCGAGACCCGTGCACTCGACGGCAAAGACGCGAACGGACCTAAGTCATTCCCTCGTGCTAGATATCTTTCTCAACAATTTGTCGAGGAGCTGTGCTCAGCCAAAGGAGCTTCCGATGGCCTCATTGAAGAGATTGAGCGTGTTATCTTCGATTCACATTCGCCGGGCGATCGCGATTGGGCAATTGATTTCAACGAACTCCGTAAACAACGAACAGCTCGATTCCAACAAGCTCGCGAACGAGAGGCGGAGGCTATTGCCGACATATCCGACCGCATAGCTACCGAGTTTGAAAAAGAGAATCTTGTTGCCAGATTGGTCAAGCAAGTTGAGCAAAAGCAGAAGCTGATCTCTGGTTACACGGCCGATCAGGCAAAGCTAGTAGTTAAGGGAACTGAAGCGCAGGCCGCCAAGCACACCCTGCTCAGCGAGGCGGCGCAGAAGCTAAGGATTAAGATACAGGGCTATAACAATCAACTACGAACCTTCGCCGCATTAGAGGACGAGGTTCATAGCATGCGCATTACCGGCGCGCCCGAAATGCTCCGTCAGATCCAGTCGAAGCATGAAAATAGTGGCCTAGATGCCAATCAGTGGAATGAATTCCTATTGATTTATAAAGGCGATGTCGAGAAAAGCCTCGCAAACTATACCACATGGGCAGATAACGAGATAAGCAAGCTCAATGGTGCCCAACCATTGCCTAAGGACCCCAATGTTGCCCTAATTGCCGATAATGCTGATATTTCTGCTCTTCCTCTAGCACCGATCGAAGCAGAGATGGCGCGACTAGAGGCGCTATTGGGTGCAGATAAGATTGTTCGTGATCAATACGCTGCGCTTACTAAGCGAATTGCTCAAGAGAATTCTGCGCTTCAGGCACTAGAAGCACGGCTGACCGATGCCAAAGGAGCACAAAATCGACGGAAGGATCTTCAGACTGAACGCGACAACGCCTATCTCCGAGTGTTCGAGGCCATCATTAGCGAGCAAAACACACTGGCTGAGCTATACGCACCTCTGATGGCGCGCCTTTCCTTATCATCAGGCACTCTAACAAAACTGAGCTTTTCAGTGCGTAGAATAGCTGACGTCCAAGCTTGGGGGGCATTTGCCGAAGAAAATCTCCTTGACCTACGAAAGGAAGGTCCTCTCCGCGGACGTGGTGCTTTGATCGAAGTTGCAACGGACGCGCTCAAAACTGCATGGGAAGCCGGCTCTGCCATTGATGTTAAGACCGCTATGACAGCTTTTATGAGAGATTACCTGAAAGACCTCTTATCACATGCTCCTACTTCTCAAACGCAGCAAACTACATTCCGCAAGTGGTCAAAGCAATTTGCTAATTGGCTCTTCGGAACTGACCACATATCCGTCCGCTACGAGATTGCCTATGACGGTATCGACATCCGTAAATTATCGCCAGGCACAAGAGGAATCGTCCTACTTCTGCTTTACCTCGCCCTAGACGACTCCGACGACCGGCCATTAATTATCGATCAGCCAGAGGAAAACCTTGATCCAAAGTCAGTCTTCGACGAGCTAGTGCCCCTGTTCATCGCAGCCAAAACGAAACGCCAAGTGATCATGGTGACACACAACGCCAATCTTGTGATCAATACGGACGCTGATCAGATCATCATCGCCGAAGCAGGACCACATCTATCAGGTGGACTGCCTCCAATTAGCTACAAAGCCGGAGGACTAGAAGATACTGCAATCCGCAAAGTAGTTTGTGACACCCTTGAAGGGGGGGAAACAGCTTTCCAAGAACGAGCGAGGCGACTTCGAGTTCGTCTTGAAAGATAGGAATATCGATCATGTAAAAGCTGAAGCATAGGTATCATCTATTTAATCTAGACCCTGCAAATTGTTAAATGAAAGATCTTTCCTAGATTAAATAGTTGGGCCTTGTAACTGCATCTCCCCAAGTAAGACCCGGACGACGACCGGCCCTCTACCGACTTCAATAACAAACAAAGTCATACTAGCTAACCCCACACCTCCCGTGACAAATAGCGGTTCGGTATAATGAAAGTCAACTTCACCAAGCGTCCCTGTAATGTCACAACATCCCTATAGCGAATTAACCCCAGACCGGATCCTTGATGCGATTGAGGCTCAGGGCTACCTCTGTGATGGTCGCCTGACGGTCCTTAACTCGTATGAGAATCGAGTGTTCCAAATAGGTATCGAAGATGCCCAGCCGATCATTGCCAAGTTTTACCGTCCAGAGCGCTGGAGTCATGAGCAAATAGCAGAAGAGCACGCCTTTAGCCTGGAACTGGAAGCTGCAGAATGGCCAATTGTTGCGCCCATGCAGTCCCCAGATGGTGCCACCACCCATAAGATCAACAACTTCACGTTTGCACTGTTCCCTCGTTTTGGCGGACATGCACCAGAGCTGGATAATCTGAACACCATCGAATTACTGGGTCGTTCACTCGGCCGTCTTCACGCTATTGGCGCATCTTCTACCTTCAAGCACCGGCCGGCTATTGATATTCAGTCTTATGGTGTCGACAGTCGTGAGTTCCTGCTGTCCAGCGGATACATTCCCGACAGCTTGCATGAAGCCTATGAGACATTGACGAGAGACATTCTGCTCGCCATAGAAGCTCGCTTCAAACAATGTAAGTACAAATCCATTCGCATTCATGCTGATTGCCACCCTGGCAATATTCTATGGCGCGATGAACGTGCGGTATTCGTGGACTTTGATGATTGCCGCATGGGTCCTGCAGTACAGGACTTATGGTTGCTGCTTAGCGGGAACAGGCAGGATCAGACCGATCAGCTCGAAGCCTTGCTGGAAGGTTATGAAATGTTCCATGAATTTGATGACGCTGAGCTCGTCCTGATTGAGCCACTAAGAACGCTCAGAATGATGCACTATGCAGCGTGGATAGCCCGACGCTGGAATGACCCTGCGTTCCCGACAACGTTCCCCTGGTTTAATACCGAACGCTATTGGGCTGAACATGTACTGGAACTACGCGAGCAGTTCGCCAACCTGCAGGAAGAGCCCTTATCAAGGCCAGAAGGTAATTTCTGAAACTTAGCCATCTGCGTACATCTGACAAATCCAGTGGGCCGATATGTACATTTTCACCCGTTTTTGTACATAATATGCGCCAAATCCGGAATGTACATAAATTTTGGTGTCGATACAGCCAATTCCAGTAATTACAAGGCCTCTAGACAATATACATAGATGAGTCAATTAAGGATGCAGAGCAAACCGGGTTTATCAGGTCGGCATTGAAGATCAGCAACCGCTGATCGCCAAATTTTATCGTCCCGGACGCTGGAGCCGTGAGGCGATCCAGGAAGAGCACGACTTTTTGCTTGAGCTGCAGAGCGAAGATCTGCCGGTCGTTGCACCGATCGCCGTTAATGGCCAGACGCTGTTTTTCAGCGACCCGTTCTTCTTTGCCCTGTTCCCGCGCCGCGGCGGTCAGGCACCGGAACTCAGCAGCGATGACGACCTTGAATTACTGGGTCGCTGGCTCGGCCGACTGCATCAGGTGGGAGCCAACTCGGCCTTTCGCCATCGGCCGCGCATACAGGGCGCGGCCGATATGGCGCTGGCCGGTGAACAGGTGTTGCGCTCAGGCCTGATGCCGATTGATTACCACGCCAGCTATGAAAGTCTGGCCACCGCACTAACTGACTGGGCCGGTAAACTTTACCGACCGGATGACGTACACACCCTGCGCCTGCACGGCGACCTTCACCCCGGCAACCTGCTGCTGCGCGACGAAACACTGTACATGGTCGATTTCGACGATTGTGTCCAGGGCCCGGCCATGCAGGATATCTGGATGCTACTCAGCGGCCCTGAACAGGAACAACGCCAGCAATTACTGGTCATTAAAGAGGGCTATGAAATGTTCCGCCCGTTTCCGCAGCATGAACTGGCGCTGATGGAAGTTCTGCGTAGCCTGCGTGTGATGAAATATGCCGCATGGCTTTGCTCTCGCTGGGATGACCCGGCATTTCCCGCCGCCTTTCCCTGGCTCGACAGCCATCGTTTTTGGTCTGAACACATTATTATGTTGCGTGAACAACTGGCAGCCTTGCAGGAAGGCCCACTAAGCATGCCGCAGTACTGAAACGGAACAGCAAGAATTCGACAACCAACAGGATCATTACAATGAAAAAACACTTTCCTTTGTTACTTGCCTTCAGCGCACTGCCGATGATGGCACAAGCCGACAACAGTGGTCAGGGATTCCAACCTGAGCGCTTACAGCTCGGTGGCAGCCTCTCACAAAACGTGATCGACAGTCCTTTTGGTGGCAGTAACGTTGATGCAACAGGTCTGAGTATTTTTGCCGGTTACGAGCTCGATAATGATATTGATCAGGTTAAAACAACCGTAGAAGTCGGCTACACCCAGACCGATGATTTCTTCAACGGTCCCGATAGTGATATTTCAGGATTCTGGTTCGCTGGCGTTGCCGAAAAGCAACTGCCGGAAATCAATCCCAATTTATTTGCCATTGCACGACTTGGACTCGATATCGGCGATGATGACGGCATTCTGCTGGGTGCCGGTGCCGGTTTTCACTTAACGCCGAAACTGGATGTGCGCGGCGAGTACATCAATAAAGACGCATCATCAGTGTACCAGGCGAGCTTTGTTCTGAATTTCTGATGGCCGGTAAGCGGATTCCTCAGCTAAAAGCACAAAAAACACACAATAAAAACGATACGCAATAAAAAAGGGGCCGAAGCCCCTTTTTTATTTATCTGATATTACTCAGATTAACGCTTACCTTCACGACGCAGAGCTGCCGGAGTGTAATCCTGCTGGCTACGCTCGAAACCGAACTCGTAAGAACCCTGTTCTTCGTTGTCCAGACCCAGCGCCAGGTAACGGCCGGAGTTCAGATCGTACAGTGTTTCAATGGCATACCAAGGCACCAGTGTATCGTAGTACATCAGGTTGTGTGCTTCCGCAACACGCCACAGTTCGCCGCGACCATCGTAATGATCGATTTCAGTTGCTTGCCAGGTATCTTCATCAATGTAGAACACACGCTTGGCATAGATATGACGCTTACCTTCTTTCAGGGTCGCGGTCACTTTCCATACACGGTGCAACTCATAACGAGCCAGATCCTGATTGATATGGCCAGGCTTGACGATATCGGTGTACTTCAGATCCGCACTCTTCAGTTTGTAAGAGTTATATGGAATGTAAACTTCCTGCTTGCCTTCCAGTTTCCAGTCGTAACGATCCGGTGCACCGTTGAACATATCAAAGTTATCAGAAGTACGCAGACCATCCGCTGCAGTACCTGGACCGTCATAAGCAACCTGTGGCGCACGACGAACACGACGCTGACCGGCGTTGTATACCCAGGCTTTACGTGGCTCTTTTACCTGGTCCAGTGTTTCGTGAACCAGCAGCACGTTACCTGCCAGACGGGCCGGAGACAGTACATCCTGCTTGAAGTAGAACAACACATTCTGATCTGAGTTAGGATCATAGTCTTTCAGCTTGTCGCGGAAGGTGAACTCATCCTGGAAACGAACCAGAGTAAAGTCACCATTCACCTGAGGAGTTACCTGACCAACCACACGGCGCACACTGCCACCGCGATAACGAACGATGTGGTTCCAGATCGCTTCCATGCCGTTCTGCGGCATAGGGAAAGGCGCACCTTCTACGTAGTTTTCCAGACCATTACCACCTTCCAGCAATTTGGTTTTGGTAGCATTTTCTTTGGTCTGGTCATAAACAGCCTGCGGGTAGGCTGATGAACGACGAGTCTGGTAAACCGGCATTTTATAAGTATCAGGATACTTCTCAAACATCGCTTTCTGACCTTCGGTCAGGTTGGCAGCGTATTGCTTGTAATTAGCACCAGTAATAACAAATTTCACCTTGTCGGCGGCATACGGATCAACCGGTTTGCCACCCGCAACGTAACCGGCCGGAGGCGTAGTAATACCACCCGTCCAGGCTGGAATCTCACCTTTGCCAGCCATTTCCGCGCCCATTGGCGTCAGTTCTTTACCAATTTTTGCCGCTTCTGCTGGAGAAACGGCGGCATTTGCTGCGCTTACCATCAGGGACAGCGCAATGGCGCCGCCCCAGGTTTTATAATGTTTTTTCAACATGGTTCATAGACCTCTGTAATTCTTGTCTGAGCCAGTAAATTAGAATGAATATTTCGCGGACAGGCTGACGTTGTCGCGATCTTTCAGTTGATTGTAGTCACCACCAGAGAAGTTGGTGTATGAAAGATCAACCGAGGTTTTATTCAGGTAAACAAAGGACACACCCAAACCCGTAGTCAGGCGGTCATCCAGGAACTGAGCACCGGGCTCAGGGCCATTACCTTTGTCATACGCAACAGAAAACGTTGGGGTTACGTTTACGCCAGCAAAGGCATTGTTATAGTCCATGGATGCACGCAGACGGATACCACCGGAAAGCTCTGTGGTGTAGCCATCGTTAGTACAGTTTTTGGCCTGGACGTTAGCCGCAGAACCGCCATCAGTACAATAATTGATTGCAGCCTGAGGATCAGAAGGATTAGCCCAAACACCATCGTTATTACCGATACCATACGCACCGGAACGGCCATAACGGGCCTTATCCAGACTTGGCAAACCATCGACATACGTCATACCAATTTCAGACACCAGCGCCAGACGGTCAGCACCGAATACACGGTCAAAGAACTTGATGAACGTCATCTGTGCCTGCCACATATCAAAGTGATCGTAGCCTTCTGCGATTTCACCATACAGATCAGATGCGTTACCTGCTTCAGCGGCGCGCTGCTGATACAGACGGCTGTATGGAGCACCGTTACCTGCCAGAATCAGCTCGAAAGCGTTCCACTGCAGTGGCATATCAGGCTTATAGCTGATCTCACCGGAAATAGACGCACCGCCCTCAGTACTGGTCGCAAAACTGATACCAGAAATCTGAATATCTTCAGGATAAGCAATCTGATACAGCGGACGGTAGGTATCGTAGCTGGCGTTCGGGTTTACCTGCATATTCGGTGTGCCCGTCAGAACGCCTGAGCGATCCTGGTTGGTCACTGCACCGTTAATGTAAGGCACGCGGCTGTGAATATTCATATGGTAAAAACCAAATTCAGTATCACCTAATGCCTCTGAATACCAACGTACTGCCAGACCATACTGACCGGAGTCTTTCGGCTGGTCGTCTGCTAGACGTTCCGTTGTTGGAGCAACACGGTCTGCAAGTGGGACACCAGCGTCAATTTCAGTCTGGCGGAACTCCAGAATATCGCGCTCATCAGCGTCACCGCCAAGAATAACCGGGCCACAACCATCAGCAACGAAATCAACCGTTGAGAAGAAGGTGCCGCATGGGTCAGTACGGGTTTTTTCCCATTCCAGCTGGTAAAACGCTTCCAGAGTAACGTCAGCGCTCAGACCAATGGAGGTGTACACCATATTAACCGGCAGTAAACCTTCTTTTACTTCAGCGCCAGGCTTACGGAAGGCAGAGGCATCCACCGGGTTAATGCTGTTAATACCACCCTGAATAAAGGTGCTTTCACCCCAGCTGACCACCTGACGACCGACACGCAGGTTAACCGGAGTTGACCCCAGATCCATATCCGCCCAAACGTAGGCATCCAGTAACTCAGCACCCTTACCGGCTGCATCTTTGGTGGCGTCGTTCAGCTGTTTGAAATCGGTATCTTCATCCATCAGAGCCGTATCGTAATAAGCACGGGCGCGGAAAAAACCACCAAAATTCTGATAATTAACTTCCAGATCACCACTCCATTTAACCGCATTGGTGTAAATATCACCTTTGCTGTAGTTCAGAGTACCGTCATCGTAGTTATAAGAAGAACCACTACCTGCTGTCAGACCGGCTGCCGGTCCATTTGCTGGCATGATCTGATCGGCATCACGATCTGATGTCCGCCATGCCACACCGTAGCTCACGGTGTTATCAACCTGAACGCCTAAATCCCCAAAATTAAATTCAACTGCACAGGCCCCAACGGACACAGCTGAAATTGCAATAGCTAATGGGATCTTACGCATCATCAGCCAGTTCTCTTTTTTTATACTCATATCTGACTCCAGAATATTTTTATAATTGCTGCGAATAGCTGCCCCCGGCTCGCCGGGGGCTTCACCAATCAGTTATCAGTGGCTAACTTGGTATCATCGGTAACAACCAGCGCTTCACCATCTGCTGCGAAGAAGGAAGCAGCCTGCTTAACCATCTCTGCAAATACTGTTGGTGCATCAGCAGAAGCGATGGTGCCGTGAGTACCTTGGTTAAACTTACTGACCAGCAATTGCTTCTCGTCGTTATCCGGAATGCTCGCGGTGACGGTCGTCAGTCCCAACAGAGATATCAGTGGGTCTGTACCTGTCAGATAAGACTTACCTGTTTCAACATTATTCAGTGCCGGATTCGCATTGTTCGGAACCACAGTGTCTGAAGGATATGTACCAAAACCTATCAGTGCATCCGAAAGACCGGTATCCGGAATCATGTCACCGCTGTCAGTATTACTATCAAGCGCGTCGACAAGACCGCCACCGGCAATCTCATACATCAGCACCGGTGTACCGGTTGCTTTCAACAGAGAAGTAAAGTTCACAGGATCTACAGAATCCAATGGTGCCTGGAAGACTCCGAAGAACTTCTCCAGATCACTCATACCCTGTGTCAAACCAGCCGCAGCGGCAAGTCCTGGCAGAATCCGTGCAGAGAACGTCGGTGAGTTTTCCAGCAGCTTAGGCAACTGGCCACCTGGATGAGCAAAGATCGCCGCCTTAATAGGATTGATATCTTTAGCAACGATGTTGGCATTATTAGCCACGGCATTATTCACCGCGACATAAGTCATACCTACAATCGCACCTAGTGAATGGCCGACAAAGTAAAGATTGGTTTCATCCAGATCACCAACACCATCGCCATCAACGTCGATATTTTCAATCGAAGCATTCAGGTTTAGCAGATCCATCACCGACTGACGCAGATGGTCACGAGTCTGCTGCATATTGGTAAGATTAATAAAGAAATCACCAGAATTGCCTGACTCCGAGCCTTCAACAAAACTCATTGCAACAGGTTGCTGAGAAGCATTCAACGCCAGATTTTCATGACGTTCAGCCAGGCCGGCATATGGATCGAGAGCGCCTGCGGCCTGCGCTACACCAGCGAGGGTGGCTGCAAATGGAGTTTTGGTTGGATCACCTGCATCAATGTAACCAGCCACGTTAAAGCCATTAAATGCTTTGTAACGTATAGGGCTGCCATTGCGATCGGTGGTCGAGGCATCAACACCGTGCACAGGGTGATCAATGGCTACGGTTGCGTAGCAACCTGCTGAAGGTGCAGCCATCTGGTTAGCAAAGCCTAATGTGCTTGTACGATCAGTAGTGATGCCGTGCTGGAAGATAATTGTTTTCCAGCCGTTACCTGGTTTAACACAACCCGCATCCGTTGGATAAGTAACCAGCACAGGAACTTTTACATCTTCCACATACTGGGCGAATGGGAAACGATAAGTGACATTCAGACTGTCATCATCATCTTTTGGCGGCGTTGTGCCCGCAGTATTGCCAAGAGCAGCATCAATTACACCGCCAACATCTGTTGAAGCTGTCCAGAAAGACGAGGCATCATCCGATTTCTTAGCCATAAACTGTGGCAGGGAAAGCTGTCCCTGCATAGAAGCAGTACTTACTGGCAGGCCCAATAACGCGTTTGGTACAGCGACCACCGAACCATCACTAAAGTCACCATCCAGATTAGGGTCGGTGCCAATTGGTAAGAAAGCACGCGGAGCCGGACGATGAGAAGCCGCTTTCAGCAGTGCACCAGCGCCATTCGCCGCCGTTGCCACCAGTGTTGCGTTATCAGTAGCGTCATTATATTGACCCAATGCCTGGGCGATATAACCTTTCTGAGCATCATCCCACTGAGTAGGATCGAGTGAAATTTGTTTTGTGGCGTTATTGGCGTTCCACAGGTTAATTGCACCAATAATTGTTGGGTTATTACCCTGAATTCCAGTAGCCGCTGTCTGAGCTGCTCCGCCATTAATAATGGCTTTAGCTAACGTATTAGAAACCAGAGTTTTATATACGGTATTCAGGCGGATGGTAATCCGATCAGCAGCGACCGACGGATCCAGATTAACCCAACCTTCAGTCGCAGCGTTAGCGGCATTAATCGCCTGAGCTGCACCAGCTACCAGAGCATCAATACTTGCATCCGGCAACAAAGATTCCATACCTGCAGTATTTTTCAGCAAGCCGAAGAGATAATTCTCCGGTGCCGCCATCGACAGCAGCACATCTTCTTTTGCATCAGTCGTAAAGGCATAGGTCAGAATAATATTGCTCTGAGTCACAGCCCCACTGGAGGCCTGCGCCAGAAAACCACCCGCCAGTTGTTCCCACCCCTGAACAGCACCGCGCACCGGCAGCAATGCTGAGGATGGTAACTCAAGATTGCCGCGTAATAATTCATACTCTGCTGAAGGAGCCGTTGCCTCACCATTTGCACCTTTTAAGCCATTAGTCAAAGCAACCAAATATTTGGTTTTCGAATCAAGAGGCTTGAGTGGAGAAATACGGATAGTAGGGGATGCGCCATTATCCATCTCGACGTAATCGACGGTGTAATCAACTCCAGCAATCGGCTGATCCGCTGAAAATGGGCTGCCATTAAAATTTGCACTGGCATTGACACTGCTCTGTACATCCAGAGCATCAACTGTAGAGTCATCTGCATTACTGAGCATTTCTATCAGAAAAACTGTTTGCCCGGCAACGACAGTCGCTGGGTTCAGTGCTGCATTAAAAGGTAAGTCAATCGTGGCTGTAGAAGAAAAACCAGTCAGATCATTAATCATGGTGGTCACAGGCGGAGCTGAATCCGTTACCTGAGCAGTACCATCAGTGTCGCCTGCCTTCGCAAAAAGCAGATCAATATTGGTTGGCAGGTTACTGCTACCCGCAGAAAAAATCGGCGCGACACGTGACGGAGTGAAACCCGGCTTACCGGCATTAACCGGCGTGGAGTCTACCTCGTTATTGTGTTTTTCAACGCTACTGATATTACAGCCGGCGAGGCCTGCGGTCGTGGCTGCGATGGCCAGACTGAGAAGGGTCTTCTTCACCATATTGCTACCTGTCTGTTTTTTTATGGTTATTGGTGCACTTTCAGGGTTTGAGTGTGTCCATACCCCCAAAGAGATGCCCATGACTATAATCTGGCCGCCACGCACCCTCATCACTCAAAAGTATGATTCCTTGCTAATCACCCTCTCATTTTGTATCCGTACGTAACACTACCTTCGTAGCAGGCACCTGGTTGCCCCTACTTTGTCGCGATCAGCTCCCCGGATGCAGCCTGGCGGTCGCTTAATTGTTAAAAAGCGCCCCATTCCTCTAGAATGGCGGCCAATTTCAAGATATCTGACTCAGGAGCAGCACATGTCAAATCAAGATTCCGTGGTTATCGTAGCCGGCGCACGCACGCCAATGGGTGGATTCCAGGGCAGCCTGGCCAGCGTCAGCGCAACCGATCTGGGCGCACTGGCGATTGCCGAAGCCGTAAAACGTGCCGGCATTGATACCGCCGACGTGCAGGAAGTGATTATGGGTAACGTGCTGCCAGCCGGCCTGAAGCAAGGTCCGGCCCGCCAGGCAATGCGCAAAGCGGGCCTGCCGGATGCCGCGGGCGCAACCACCATCAACAAGCTGTGTGGTTCAGGCATGAAAGCCACCATGATGGCGCACGATGCCATCAAAGCCGGGTCGGTAGAGATTGCCGTTGCCGGTGGTATGGAATCCATGTCTAACGCACCTTACGTTCTGGAAGGCGTGCGCACCGGGTTCCGCATGGGCGCTGGCAGCGCACCGCAGGACCATATGTTCCTTGATGGCTTACAGGATGCCGAAACCGGCCGCCTGATGGGTTCTTTTGCTCAGGATGTGGCCAATCAGAAAGGCTATACCCGCGAGCAGATGGATAACTACGCCATTATGTCTCTGACCCGCGCCAAAGATGCGATTGAAAAAGGCCTGAACAGCGCCGAAATCGTGCCGGTTACTGTAACCAGTCGTAAAGGCGAAACCGTAGTTGAGCAGGATGAGCAGCCATTCAATGCCAACATCGAAAAAATCCCGAGCCTGCGTCCGGCGTTCGCCAAAGACGGCACCATTACTGCCGCTAATGCTTCCTCTATCTCCGATGGCGCATCCGCACTGGTACTGATGAGTGAATCGGCTGCTGCCGCGAAAGGCGTGACCCCGATCGCCCGTATCGTGGCACACGCTACTCAGTCTCAGCATCCGTCTGAATTCACCATTGCTCCGGTTGGTGCCATTGAGAAGGTTCTGGCCAAAGCCGGCTGGAACAAAGACGACGTGGACCTGTTCGAGATCAACGAAGCTTTCGCCATGGTTGCGATGATGCCGGTTGATGAACTGGAACTGGATATCAACAAAGTAAACATTTATGGCGGTGCCTGCGCCCAGGGTCACCCGGTTGGTTCAACCGGCTCCCGTCTGATCGTTACTCTGATGAACGCGCTGAAAAATACCGGCGGTAAGAAAGGTGTTGCGGCACTGTGTATTGGTGGTGGTGAGGCGACAGCGGTTGCAATCGAACTGATCTGATCTCAGACCAGTAACAACCCATAAAAAAACGGGAGGCGCTGAAAAACGTCTCCCGTTTTTTTATGTCTGCAACCCGCCTAACCCTGAAGCTTTATCGAGGATGGCCGGTTTGTAACGACACAATGCCGACACAGATAGCTTCAGAAGACGATGGTTTTGTTGCCGTGCAACAACACCCGGTCTTCCAGATGGCTGCGTACACCGCGCGCCAATACCATTTTCTCCACATCTTTACCCAGACGCACCATATCTTCTACGGTGTCGTTATGGCTGATGCGGATTACGTCCTGATCAATGATCGGGCCTGCATCCAGTTCTGAAGTGACATAGTGACAGGTCGCACCAATCAGTTTTACCCCACGCTCAGCAGCCTGATGATAAGGCTTGGCGCCAACAAAAGACGGCAAAAAACTGTGATGAATATTGATCACCTGGCCGTGGTAACGCTCACACAGTTCCGGCGGAATAATTTGCATATAGCGCGCCAGCACAATGGTATCGGCTTTATGTTCTTCAACAATGGCGTTAACCCGCGCAAAGTGCTCAGCTTTATTGCCAGGCTCCACCGGTACATGGAAGAACGGAATACCATGCCACTCCACCATTGAACGCAGCGTGTCATGATTGGAAATTACACAGGGAATATCGCAGCTCAGCTCTTTGCTGTGCCAGCGGTGCAGCAAATCCACCAGGCAGTGGCTTTCTTTGCTGGCCATCAGAACGACCTTTTTCGGCACGCCGGAATCATTCACCTGCCAGTCCATATCGAACTCTTCTGCAATCGGAGCAAACTCCGCCTTGAGCACATCCAGATCAAAAGACAGCGAATCGGCACGGATACAGTGACGCATAAAAAAGCGTCCGGTAACCGGATCAGAATAATGGTTTGCCTCAACAATCCAGCCACCATGGGCGGAAAAGAACTGGCCAACTTTAGCCACAATGCCCACCCGGTCAGGGCAGGAAATCGTTAAACGGTATACTCGTTCCATAGAAATCCACTACAGACTTACAAGGTTGTCACTCTGGCCCGAAAGGCTATTGCACCTGCGCGGGGGAAGTGATCAACTGAAGCCATTAAAAACAATAATAAGTATCGGAGAGACGCCTATGTTACTCCTTAGATCCCTGATTCTCACCCTGTTTGTCGGCTTTTCAGCCCAGGCGAGCAGCAATTCTCTGGAACAGAATGTTTTCGATCTCAGTGTCGGTGTTAAAACGCTGCTGCTGCAGTACTACCATGTACAGGCAGATGAGGGGAATCAGCAACTGCTCAAAGAACTCAACAGCAACCTGAGCAGAGTCGATGAGCAGCAGCAGAATGTCAGCCAACAACTGCTGAGCATCCAACTGACCGGCGATAACACTCACCCGCAGATGATCGACAGCCACTGGCAGCGCTTCCGTACCCTGATGCAGCAGAATATTCACGAAATTGAAGTGAACGACTTCCCCGAATTACAGGTCGTCGCCATGATGCGCGATGCATCCAGTGCCATGATCGGCGAACTGGAAAAGATTGGCGATGAACTGCGCGCCAGCGGAGAGTTTTCGGTATCAGGTATTGAGCGCTGGACGCGCAATCAGAAGCGCTTATTGTTGGGAATTACTGAACGGTATCTGGAACGTGCCGCTTCATCCATGGGAGCACCACTCAGCAATGGTCAGGACATCAACCTGCTCTGCCAGGAGTTCGCCCACGGTCTCGACGCTCTGGATGCTGCCACACTCAGCGTACCGGCACAGGCTTCAATGCAACGCATACGCAGCCAATGGTTATTTGTCGAAAAATCCGCAACTAATGCCGAAGCCCGGTTAGTCCCTTTTCTGGTGATGCGTTACACCAACAGTATGATTGATCAGCTGAGCCGCATCGCAGCCAGCTGATTATTTCAGCGCCAGATCAGCTCTCACTGCCGTTGAATAAAAGCCGCGCTAAAGCCGCAGCTACTTTTCCAGCAACAGCCTTGGATCTGTTGCCGGGTTCTGGTTTATCTCGTTTGCAGTGCGGATACTCAGGCTTAAAATTCGGTCAGCATCCACCGGCCCCAGACACTCACACACGCCGATATAAATAAAGTTAAGCAAGCGCTTCAAATCGCTCAGCGGAGCACTGGCCACAACCAATGCATGCTTGCCATCCCCCCAAAGATTAAATGCGTACGCCAACTCCTGAGAAATGTTATGCCGCAAAGACTGCTCCATCGCGTAACGTTTTACCACCCGGACCGTATCCGAACGCAACTGGCCGAAAAGCGTTGTTAATACCGACGAATAAACATCACTCCAATCTGGCTGCTGAAATAATTCCATCTCATCCAGACTGCCACTTTCTGCCTGAGCAGACTGATATTTCAGCATGTCATTCATCGGGTCAGGCTGCAGTTGTGCACTGCTGTCCATCAGAATACCGATTAGCTGGCGATACAAATGGGAGCGATTCTGCGCCACCTCGGGAATATCTTTGCAATCCGACAAAAAACCGTTCAGTTCAAATTGTGATTTCTGCGCATAATGATTCTGCCAACGCCACATGGCCCGCCATAAACCATCCCCTTGCAGGGTTTCCTGAAGAACCGTAAATACTGCCCGTCTTTTTACTTCAATCGTCATTGTCATTAGCGGCTACTCATAATTCACGATGATAAGTAACGTTCTGATGAAACTCCGGGTAACCCACTTCATCATGCTCGGTAAAATCCAGCCCCTGCTGCTCATGCTGAGTGCTTGCACGTAAACCGATTAAACGATCAATCAGAAAAAACAGAATAAGCGATAACGGAAACGCCCAGAAAAACGCCGAGAAAATCCCCACCAACTGCACGGCAATCTGCGACGGATCAAACATATTATCTTTCAGAAAAAGCCCGGCCGCTAATGTTCCCCAGGCACCGGCGAAGCCATGAACAGGAATAGCACCCACCACATCATCCAGCCGACGGCGCTCCAGCCAGCCCGCACCGTAAACCGATATTGCTCCGGCAATCAGACCGGTCAGGGCAGCAAACTCCGGCGTCATCGACGCACAACCTGCGGTGATACCCACCAGACCAGCAATACTGCCGTTAATCGTGGAGGTCAGCAGCACCGGACGTTTACTCATACGGCTGAACAGCAATGCTCCGGTTGCTCCGGCAGCCGCAGCTAATTGTGTATTCAGTACAATCAAGCCGATTTCTGCATTCGCCGCCAGCGTGCTGCCGCCATTAAAACCAAACCAGCCGAGCCATAAAATAAAACCGCCCAGCGCCACCAAAGAAAGGTTATGGCCCGGAATACTGCGTGCAGCACCACTGGTTCGGTCAAAACGCCCGGTACGCGCGCCTAACACGATAATACCCGCCAATGCACACCAGGCACCGACAGAGTGAACAACGGTCGAACCGGCAAAATCGATAAAACCTAACTTGGCCAACCAACCCGTGCCACCGTACATACCGCCCCAAACCCAACTGCCAAATACCGGATAAATAAACGCCGTAATCACGCAGGTCGCGATCAGGTACGCATCGTATTTTGTCCGCTCAGCCATCGCACCACTGCAAATGGTGACCGCCGTCGCCGCGAACATCGTTTGAAACAGCAGCACGGTGTAATCCCAGGATTCAGCTTCGACCGACGTTGTTGGCGAAAGGGCAAAGTGGCTGGCACCGAAAAACCCGGTGAAATTTTCTCCGAACATCAGGCCATAACCCACCAGCCAGAAAATAAGACTGCCAAGACATACGTCCATGTAGTTTTTCATCATTACGTTGACGGCATTTTTTGCCCGCGACATACCGCTTTCCAGCAAAGCAAAACCCGCCTGCATAAAAAACACCAACGCTGCTGCCATCACCACCCATAAAGTATTGATATTCAATTCTGCGGCCGACGTAGCTGCCATCGCAGGAACACTGACACTGCTTAATGCGATCCACACAATCCATTTCATAACATTACCTGTTTGGCTGTTCAGACAAAGAGCAAACGTGCTGCCGTGTTTTTCATCCAGACTATGCGTCTGGGATATTTATCAACGCTATTTATCAACAGCGAGCAAAGCCTGTGCCAGAACAATGAACGGAAAAATATACCGGCGTGAGCGCAGGGCAGAGAAAAAACCATGACTGTGAAAATATTCCGGCACCAGAAAAGTGCAGCACAAAACCAGCACGCACCAGCTTCAGGCTGACAGAACGTTCGCTGCACTGCTATATTGCAGTTAAAGCACCTCGGAATAATTCATAGGCGCTTTAAAGGAACTCACTCTGCAACGGCCAGGAATCATGTCATTAATCGTGTTCGATATGGGTATACGGGTTGAGACGCCTCTGCGGCCAGATAAAAACCGGATAAAAGCAACCGCAGCGACCTCGGCTATTCAGCCGGTAAGAACCGGTGACTCTCAGTCTCCTGCCGAAAGACAGGCACAGCAGGTTCTGGAACACTATGCGCATCAGCAAAAAACACCCGACTCCATCGCTTTTGCCGCCGACATTATGCATACACCGGTCATGACGCTAACGCCGGATCACAGCGTACAGGATGCCTGGAATAAACTGGCGGAAAGTGGCTACCACCACCTGCCAGTGGTTGATGACGAGAATAAAGTGAATGCCATTATTTCTGACCGCGATTTAATGCACGCCCTGATGCAACAAACCAGCCGATCAACCGGCCTGCCGGATATCTGGGAAAATAACATCATGAACTATGCTGTTCACCCAGTGATTTGTGCCCTGAAAACGACTGATATACGCCAGACCAGCAACATCCTTTTTGAATACAACATCGGCGCACTGCCCGTTATCGATGATAACCACAGACTGTGCGGAATAATTACCCGCACCGATATTCTGAAATTACTCCGGCATTACGGCCCAATGGAACTCTGGGCATAATTTTTACTCCGGGGACAGGAGAAACCATGACAAAACACTATGAACTGATTCACCCTAAAACCCACCTGCGTGTTCTTTCCCGCTATGAAATACAACAACTGCGCGAAGTAGGCAGTGACGTCCACGAACTGGTAAGACGCTGCTGTTACGCTGTTCTCAGTGCTGGCAGTCAGTCGGATAATTATCTGGAACTGAAAGAAGAATTCCGTAATTTTAATATTCAGGTACAACAGGAAGACCGCGGTATTGTCCTCAGCCTGAAAAATCCACCGCAGAGTGCGTTTGTCGATGGCGAAATCATTCGCGGCGTACGTGAGCAACTATTCTCCGTACTGCGCGATGTTCTCTATGCACAGGAGTCCATCCTCGAAGCACACCGCTTTGATCTGAATAACGGCGACGACATCACCAATGCCGTTTTTCACCTGCTGCGTAACGCTAACGTGCTGAAGCCAGATCGCTGGCCAAACCTGGCGATCTGCTGGGGTGGTCATTCCATTCCACGTAATGAATACCAGTACACCAAAGATGTTGGTTACCAATTAGGATTACGCGGTCTGGATGTTGGTACCGGTTGCGGCCCCGGTGCCATGAAAGGGCCGATGAAAGGTTGCGCCATTGGTCATGCCAAGCAACACAACCGCGATGGCCGCTATATCGGCATCACCGAACCAGGCATTATCGCCACCGAAGCGCCGAACCCGATTGTCAATGAACTGGTAATTCTGCCAGACATTGAAAAGCGCCTGGAGGCATTTATCCGTCTTGCCCATGGCATCGTGATTTTCCCCGGTGGACCAGGAACAGCCGAAGAACTGCTGTATTTACTCGGCGTACTGTCACACCCTGACAATCAGCAAATTCCGTTTCCGATTGTGATTACCGGCCCGACCGAAACAGAAGATTATCTGCGTGCCATTGACCGTTTTATCGGCACGGCTCTGGGAGCCACTGCCCAACAACGTTATCAGATTATTATTCAAGATGCAGAAGCGGTTGCACGCGCGATGAAAGCTGGGATTGCCGAAGTTGAGCAGTACCGTCAGTCAAGCAACGATGCCTACTTTTTTAACTGGGCTTTAACCATCGTGGAAGATTTTCAGCTGCCGTTTGATCCGACCCATGAAGCCATGAGCAATCTTTGCCTGAGCAAATCGCTGCCTGGCCATGAACTGGCTGCTAATCTGCGCCGCGCCTTTTCCGGTATTGTTGCCGGTAATGTGAAGGAGGTGGGAATCACCCGCGTACAGGAGCACGGTCCGTATCAGATACAGGGCGATAAAAGCATTCTGCAAGGGATGGACGTGTTGTTAACTGCCATGGTGAAACACGGGCGCATGAAGATCAGCGGCGACTATACGCCATGCTATGAAATCGTAGCCCGCTGACGACATGAAAATAAAGAAACAAAAAAGCGGCTGAACAGCAGCCGCTTTTTTTATCAGTAATAACTAAGAATATCTTTAATGCCGGTTTCTTGTTCCGATTCGACCGCTTCATGCACGGTTGTCACCGGTTTTATCACTGCATCACGTCCCAGTCTGTAGCTTTGCTCTTTTACCACAATCTGATATGCCTTATTCAGCATCAGAGCGCGCTCTGCGCCCGGCAGCAATAAATGACTGATATCCTGAGATAGCTTTGAGAACTCCTCAACTTTAGGGCTGCGGTCGGCATTGAAGAACTTGTTCAGAACTTCGTTGTTATCACGGAACTCATTACCGGTTGGATTATGTTCAAGATAATAAGCGTACTCACCATGACCATCCTCGCGCGCAGGATCGGCAACGCCCTCTAAACCTTTTTCCAGCCAGTGATACCATCCATCACGGAAGCTGCCATGATCAAACTTGCGTGCAAACGAAATAGTAGTGTCATTGGAGGAGCCAATATAACCGTGGCAACCGGTACAAAAATACGTTTCTTCGTAGGTTTGCGGCCGTAACTGCCCGGCATCATCTTCAATAAACCCCTGATACGTCCATCCCTGCGCAACCGTCAAGCCGGATTCCATATCACCTAAGGCTAACTTTGTACGGGATGGAAAATCATGACGTTCTTTAATTTCATCATCAACGATACCGCGCAACTGATAATAGTTTCTCCAGGAATTCTTTTTCGAATAGCGCACTTCTTTCATACGTCTGGCCATTTTCACTTTGCCATCCGCAACATCAAGATAGCGTACGGTATGCAGGAACTCGGTACCTTCTGGATACAAACGCGCCGCCAGGTGTACAGCACCTTGTTCCTGCAACGTTTTGGCCTGGCCCACGTAACTCATCAGACGATTTTCTTTTGGCTGCCAATCGTACGTTATGCGTTGAGCAACCGACAGAACGCCGTTTTTATCCAGATCGACGCCGTACTTATTTTCATCGACGGCAGCAATGGGAATGTCTTGTTCTTTGATAAGTGCTTCGACAATGGCGAGGTTAACAGCGTAAGTCACCGGATCGAAGATACCCTCGTTGTTCTTACGGAATGCGTCAGGCAGACGAATCATGACATCATCCGTCGAGCCATTGGTCGGCATAAAGGTTCCCAGAAAAGGATAATACGCAAACACCCGCCAGCCGGTATATTCACCCGCCGGTGAAATATCAAACCCCTGCTCATTAAAAGCAAAATAGGCATCCGGAATATAGCCATCCCACTGGCCATTTTTGTTGCGATCCCACTCAGCAGGTGGGTTTGCTAATTTAGCTGACAGAATGATTCCGCCATTATCGGAGAAATAGTTATCCTCTCTGACGTAAGAAAGTATCTCCTGATCTGACACCTTACCAATGGCTTCTGTACGGTCCTTAAACAGGTTATCCCAATTATTTTCAAGGCCACTTTCCGGGAAAGCATAGGCTACCTGAACATCAATATCGTTAAGAAAATTAGGACGCTTGCTCTCCGTGTGGCAGGCATAACAAGGATTCTGGACACCCTGATCGGTTACCGGGTCGGTATAACACTGAGGGGGAATATAAGGCACAGGATTAATGGTGGCGTCACTCGTGATATCAACCAGTGTTCCGAATGAATAGCTGGACGCAACCGGATTCACTTTATTCTCTGCCGGAATATTTTCCCCACTATCTGCCTGAGGCTGTTTGGACTGATCACTTTCAGACGCGGTGAAACACCCGGACAATACCGAGGACAGCATGGCAACAATAAACAAAGGATACGTTTTCATAAATCTACCAAAAACAAAAAAGGGGCAGCCGTAGCTGCCCCTGATCTTAAGCGTCAAATATTACTGTACGTTTACAGCCGGGAAAGGCCCAACGTAACCGGTGTAAGCACGCGCTTCACCTGCGCCAGTATTTTGATTGCTATCCGATTCGCCATATGGGTGCTGAACAACAGTGGTCAGGTAAGACCAGCCATTGATGTTCGGGTACCAGTATGGAGAGGTAGTTTCTGAGCCATATGGAGTGGTCAGAATACGGGTCAGTTTTTCAGTAGCAAAGTCATACGCCCAGATCGCATCGTTCTGATGGCCTGAACCGGTATCTTCACCAATAATCAGCATGTCGTAACCTGAAACATAGGTAACGTTATCCGGCTCGGAGATACCGTCGATATGACAGCTGTTCTTCGCTTCAAAACCAGCAACCTGCGGGTCAGATGCACTGACCGGACGACCAGCAACCAGACCGTACATGTTGTGTGCAACGTAGTTGGAACCGATTACTGAATCAGGGCCCAGGTCCATCTGATAAACCGCACCACACTTGTTCTGATCATCCAGCTGCATGTGGTCAGGACCACCGACATCACCAGAGGTACCAGCCAGCATAGACTTGGCAACGTTAGACATGCCTACGTACATTTTATGACGCTTGCTGTCGTAGGTAATACCTTCTTCTTTGCGGAATTCAGTCGTCGCACCCAGCATCGCGGCATAACGACGGGTTTCCAGACGTGAAGCAACTTTCTCCATGCCGGCTTTAACTTTCAGACATTCCTGACCAACACCATTGGCGCTGATGGAGGTAAAGCCTGCACTACAGGCATCTGCAACCGGCGCTTCAGATTCAAAGATATCGTTGAAGGTTACTTTCGTTTTACCGTTAGTGCCGTGAACGTAATCGCTGATTTCTGCATCGGTAGCATGACCCAGGCTGATCCAGGTCAGATCTGCTGCACCAACACCGGTAGAATCGGTCTGATTCCACTTAGCGGCGTAGGTAGTACCTGCACTCAGGTCACCAGCGGTATCAGCAACAAACATATACAGGCCAACGTTGGTACCATCGTCGGTCATATAGGTTGTTTTAGAATCTGGCATAACGTAAGACAGCTCGAACGCCAGGCGGCCCATTGCATAGTGTTTTGCTGTGGTCACAGACGCATTTTCTGCAACAGCCACTTCAATGTTCCAACCGTAGAAGTACGGGTTCCATTCTGTTGCATCAGCAAAGTAGTCGAGCATCGGAGCTGAATAGCCGTTAGCCGCCGCTTCAACATTGGTCGGTTGCGATTTAGCATCCGGCTCATATTCTTCGGATGCCAGATGAGTGGTCCACGGAGTCACAGAACCGGCACAGTGTACCCAACCACCGTCAACACCAGACTGATCAATCTGAGTCAGATTAGTAACACTCAGCTTACCGTTGTCTTTATTCTGATCCAGTTCCATCAGGAACATTGCACCCGGACGGTCTTCAAACTGAGAAACAGAATACAGTTTGTTGCCGATTGGCAGCAGAGAAGTAAATTCATTGGAGTCGGAAATACGCGCAGAGCCGTCATCTTCTTTCAGAACCGTACCGGCTTTATCAACCAGCTGGCCGAAAGCCACACCGCTGATAACATCACCGGAGCGTGCGAATACATTATATTCACCGCCATAGATTTTGCCGTTTACGATCGCCTGAGAAACGGATACTTCACGTTTTTCAGCGTCAGTGGCCGGCGCATTAACACCGACAAATTTCATAAATGCCGGGCTGCCGTTATTGCCGTCCTGACCGTTGTTGCCGTCCTGGCCGTTACATACCTGCTGGGTGCTGTCTACTTCAGCATCATCCAGCACGCCATTGCGGTTATCATCGATACCGCTTTCAACCGTAATACCACCGTTGGCACAAGTCGTGTTCGCCGCAAAAACGGTGGAACGGGTCACTGAAGATGAAGATTTTGGAGTGTCATTATTGTTATTGTTATTGTTACCACCACCACACGCCGCCAGAGTGGCTGCGGAAGCAACGATCATCGCCTGAAACAGGCGCTTCTTTTGAAAAAGTTCCATAGTCATCTCTCTCTAAGACTATCCGATTAGGAGTTATTTCCTGAGGCGCTAGGCTAGTAGAGAAAAATGACAATAAGCGTGCAGTTTTATGACATATAAAAGACAGTTATATTACAGATATCAATAGCGTCGGACCTGAACCACCACCCGCCGATTAGCGGCTCGCTGCTGCTCGATGGATTGAGCAGAATCTGTTTCTTTCGGCCGGCTATCAGCAAAGCCGGATGCTTTCAGGCGCTCCTTGGCAACGCCCTGACTCATCAGGTATTTGACAACGTGGGTCGCACGGGCTGCCGACAATTCCCAGTTCGAGGGAAATTGTTCATTGGCAATCGGAATATCATCGGTATGACCTTCCACCTCAATCATGTGGGTTTCATGACTGGTATCGCGGATAATTGCAGACACTTTTTCCAGCAAGGGCATGGCGTTGGCTTTTAAATCGGCCGAACCGGAATCGTAAAGTGCCACATTAGCAAACTCCACTTTGACTCCACGCTGATCAAGCACCACCGATAGCTGATCCTGCAGGCCATTCTGGGCAATATAATCATCCAACGCTTTTTTGATATCGGTAAAAGGGGTTGTCTGCTGACGGTCTGTCATTACCGTCGACAAGCCTTCCTGTAATGCTTCAACCTTGCCCTGATCAATATCAGAAACAGACAGTATCATGACGAAAAAAGCCAGCAACAGAGTGATCGCATCAGAATAGGTCACCAGCCATGAACTGGACGAGTCATCGAAGTTTGGCCGACGACGACGCAGACCCCGGCGCTTTACAGCTTCATCCACGACAGATCTCCGGAGTTATCAGATCAGAGTGTTTCATCAGCAAACTGCAAACGGACAGAAGGTTTAAGAAAGGCATTCAGACGATCCTGAATAAACAACGCATCACGCTTCTCGGCCAATAGCACAAAGCCTTCGGTGATTAACTGGTGACGGTAATAAAGCGCCTCTTGTTTTTCCGTCACCTGATTGGCAGCCGGTTTAAAAAACAGATTGGCCAATACCACACCGTACAGTGTGGTAATCAACGCCAGCGCTAACCCCTGTCCCAACCCGGCCATATCGCCATTAAGATTATCCAGCATGATAATCAAACCGATGATCGTACCGACCATGCCAAAACCAGGCGCATAGGTTGCCATGGTATTCAGCACTTTCGATTCCAGCGTATGCCGTTGCCAGGTGGCATCCATCGCATCACTGAGCATTATGCGGATTTCATGGCTTTTATAACCGGAGCCAATCAGCTCCATCGCGTGGCCAAGAAATTCATCCTTAGCTTCTTCTTTACTCAGGCTTTGCTCCAGCGCACTGATGCCACCCTGGCGATACAGATTTGTCCAGTCGACAAAGCGGCTGACCAGGTTGCGTAAATGTTTTTGCGACGTTGGCGTATGAAAAAATGTGGCCATCATACTGCGCACAGCAATCAGCACATCACCGGTGCTGTAACTGATTAATGAAGCCGCCAGGGTGCTGCCCAGTACCAGCGCCAGGCTGGAAAGACTCATAAAAATCTGATGATGGTCGGTACTGCTGACAATCGCAAAAGCAAATAAGCCAATACCGGCACAAAAGCCAATCAGAGTACTGAATGAAAACATCATGTATTCCTTACCCCTGATGGTTCTGGGCGATAGGTGTCAGTTCTTCCATTGAAAACCGACCGGCTTTTAATACATCCCGCATTTTTTGTACAACCTGTTGTCGCCCGCTTTCTACCGCTTCCTGTGCGATGTCGGCTTCGGCTGTTTTCAGTTCAGCAATCACCGCAGCACGTAATTTGGCTGGTAATGCTGCCAGGATATGGCGTTTGAATTCTGTCGAGGTATGACACAGCGCAGCAGCCAGCACCGTCCGGTCAATATCACGCAGCTCATTGGCCAGCACCCGTTCCGGTGCACGGGCCATATCCGCAAAGGTAAAATACACCTGGCGCAGACGATAATAGGTTTCCGGTTTTTCACCTTTTAACGTTTTAAGTAAGCGGGTTTCTTCGGCACTGTTCATATTATCGAGCATACGAATCAGCACCGATAAACCATCGGCGCTGATGTTTTCAAAGGTTGGCACCGACAATGATGCATGTGCCAGACGATCAGCCACATCGCGGAAAGCAGATACCGGCAGGGTATCAAATTGCCCGAGTTCATAGGCAACCGAGGCCTGATCCTTTTCTTTCATACGCTGAATAATATCGGCGGCCCGTTCAGCTGGAAGCTGTGACATAACCAGTGCTTTGATGCGTGTATCTTCATCTTTAATCAGATACAGCACCTGTGAGTCATTGAGCTTTTCCAGAAATGAAAACGGCGAACTGCCACCGGCATTATCCGCCAGCCCCTGTTGCAGACGTTGCTGAAACGCACTGAGCGATTGCAACAGGCTGTCGCTGTTCCAGTCGATTTCACTGCGCTGTTGCTCCAGTTCTTGCCATTGACTGCTGCTCAGGGCCGGTATCAAACTGCGCAGCAGAGGTTTCCCCATAGACTCCAGCATGGCGGCTACTTCTGAATACTGCTGACGCTGAAAGCTCTGCTGTACCAGCTGCTGAAATAATTGTGGCTGCGATAACCCGGTGGATACCAGTTCCTGCCGGATTTCGTTTACCTGGCGCTTCAATTCGATCTGTTGATCATTTTCCTGCGGAAAAGCCAGATTTCGCGGCTCACCTGACATTGCAGACACCGCACTTACAGACGGCACAGCAGGCACCATCCTGCGACTCAAAGCCCGCATACCTAAGGCCATCAGCAATAAAATAAGCAACAGAGAAGCCAGCCAGAACCAAAGAGCATATTCATCCCAGATGCTCGCCGGGGTCGGTTTATCTGTGTCGAGACGTTTAAATTCTGTGCGTACGATATTCAGTGTATCGCCGCGCAATTCATCAAGCTGGGATTTACGCGTGATCAGATTGCGTAAGAATTCGACCTGCTCATCATTCAGCGTTCGTTCAACCACCAGAGTGATGGTCATCTTTTTAATGCTGTTACGAAATCCCAGGGTCTTTTCACGGATGGTCTGAATCTTGGTTTCTGCTTCTTGCTTGAGCTGGTCAGCATAATTCAGCACATCGGTACGCTCACGCTCGAGCTGCTGTACTTTATTTTGCAGCGCCTGAATTTCCTGCTGATTTTCCTGCAGCAAGGGCAATTCATTAACCGGCAATCCTGGCAGGGCCTCCAACTCATTAGCATCAAAGGTTTTCACTGACCGCGGACGAATTTCGGTAATGGGCTGGCGAACCGGAGGCTTAGGCAACGCAGGATTCGGGGATACCGGATCACTGTCTTTTACCATGGTGCGGGTTTTTTGCAGCGTAGCCTCGACCTGAATAATAAAGCGGTTATCGCCAAGATACGATTTAATATCCCGTGCCAGCCGCGCTTCCATTTCATTTTTAAAGCGTGCCTCTTCCAGATCGTCTTTTTTTACCAGCACTTCATACGACTGCTCTTCCGCAAAAACAGCGGTGGTCAGCAGACAGCATATGGCAATAAGAGTTTTCATCATCATCTCCTATTGCTGCAGCCGGTCAAGGCTGGCCTTAACCTGATCAAGACTTGGGTCTAACAACAGGGCCTGCTCCCAACTGGCACGCGCTTCCGGTATCAGGCCCATTTTGTAATAGATACTGCCTTTCAGCGCATGGGCCTGAGCAGAATCCGGCAGGCTGTCCAATGCGGCATTGGTTTCGTCCAGCGCTTGCCAATATTGTTTTTTATAAAACAGTGATTGGGCATTAAGAATGTGTTTGGTGGTATTCTCTACCTGCTGATTCTTGTCTTTTTCCCGCTGCTGCGCTTCCTGATTTAATTGCGCATGCGCAGCTTCAGCTTCTGAGTCATTAAGTGTTTCGGTAATATCTTCATTCGTTTCCGGCACAGCGTCATCTTCAGTTGTTGCCGGTTTCCCTGGTAAGTCCATGACGAACTTCACATCACTGTCACCGGCATCCAGCGTTAACAACACGTCATACCCTTCACCATAGCGGTGAATATGCATCAGACCATGTTGTTTTTTTGCCTGCTCTGCAATGTCGGATTTTGTCATCAGCTCTTCCGTGATCGCCTCAGTTTCGGATACCCAACCGGAATTTCCGTAACCTTTAACAACCTCATTACTGCGCTGGTAACTGCACGCCGCCGGTAACAGCAGAATGGTCAGAAACAGGAGTTTCATTGATGCATTAAATTTCATCATCAGAATCGTACTCCCAGCGTCAGGTCATAGCTTGATCCACCGAATTTACCCGTTTCCTCATAACCGGATTTTTTCTCCCATTGCACATCGCTTTCCGGCAGATACGTCACACCAAAATCCATAAAGCCATCACTGAAGAATGGAAATTCGAAACCAAAGCGGAATACCAGCGAGTTCGCATCGTTAAAGAATGCCTGCCCTATACCCAAGTAAACCTTGGTATCGATTAATTTATCCATACTTGGAATGTCAGCAATAATCCGGCCTTCCAGATTAATACCGGAAACATTAAATAAGTCTTTATTGGAGAAATTGCGGAAGTATTCCACCGCCAGGGTATATTCGAGACTGTCATCCAAACTGGTGGTTTCACGCCGGCGCAAACCAAACACTGTCACGCCATTCACTTCTTCAGAATTATTGGTTACAGAATTTTTGCGGCTGCCATCAATGCCCCAGGCACCCACTGTAAATTCATAACTTGCTGAATCAAATCCTTGTTCCTCCTGCTCACGGGTGGTTTTTTTCGAATATTCCTTCAGCCACAACAGTTGGTTATTACGGCCATCCACCATGCGCAGGTTGATTGTGAACTTGTCGTCATGAACCGATGCATTCCAGAAAATAAACGCATCCGCACGAACATGCTTGGCCAGCGCGCGCAGCGCCTGGTTCGATTCTGCTGCATGGGATATTTCCAGCTTATCGGCGCGCATCGCTACCTGAGTAGTCCGGCACTCAATACACTGAATAATCTCAAAGCGTCCGCTTTCCATAATCCGGTGCATCAACTTATTTTCAATCATCAGATGCACCTGCTTAGGAATCTGACGATGCAGACGATCACCATTGTGATATAGGGCAACGCGGCGAATATTGGCATCCAGGTCGATTAACTCTTCCATCACCAGAGTTTTATCGTCATCCAGCAGCTGCTCAAAGCCGGTATATAAAGAAGGCGCCTGAGAAGCCAGTGGCAACTCTGCTTTATTATCGGCACAAGCGATAGTGCTCAACAGCCATGTGCTGAGCACCATCATCAGGGGTCTTAACAGGGTCGGGAATTTCATGCATTTTCCTTGTATCAGGAATCCTGATTTTTCTCCCCCCAGCTTAGTTCATATTTCAGAAACCGATGTTTTGACCGATACTTATACCAATTACTTAACAATAGTTAATCATAAATCCGCTATGACCAATGCCGTTATGCGCCAATTTTTTTACGATAAATACGCACGACCCATTCAAGAATTTAACGGTTGTCGTTGTATATCAACTGAGCAATGAAGAAAGAGCGTCTTTTGACTTTTTTACGGCGGGAAACAAGCATAATTGCGGCAGAAAACCATCAAAACGTTTTCGTTCGTACAGTCGCCGTAAAGACGTCGCTGAGCGGAAATGTGCTCGTCAGCGCTGTTGAAATGCAAAGCCATCTCAGCACCTGGCTGCGATGGCTCTGCGGCAGGTTATATCGGATTACGGCGCTGAGTTTCAGTCACTTCGCGGTCGGTCTGTATTGCCAGGCGCAGATCGCGGGCTGAAATCCCCTGCACATCATGGCTCCACCATAACACCTCCAGCTTCCCCCAACTTAACGTCAGCTGTGGGTGGTGATCCTGTTGCTCGGCATGAACGGCAATACTGTTGGCCAGGTGTAACGCTGCACTGAAATCGTTCAGTTTGATACTGCGCTGCAATGCCGGAACGCCGGCTACCAGGGTTTGTGCCCAATGCGGATGCTCTGCCAGCCAGCGCTGCAGTTGCGGCTCATCAATACGGTCATCACTCATCGCCAATCTCCCTGAAGCGGAATCATCACATTAGCGAGAAAATCCGGATTTGCAGAGTCTTTTCTGCGCCAATGTCATTCATACGATGGGTTTACGACAGGCACAAAAAAAGGAGCCGAAGCTCCTTTTTATTCATCGCGGTTTAACGCTTACCCGTCTTTGGTCAGACTTCGGTTGCGTTAATTTTGGCGTACCAGGTTTGCGGCCCGGTTTTGTGTACCGACTCGCCTTTGGTGTCCACCGCCACGGTTACCGGCATATCTTCTACTTCAAATTCGTAGATGGCTTCCATTCCCAGATCATCAAAGCCAACAACCTTAGCGCCTTTGATCGCCTGAGACACCAGATACGCCGCACCACCAACCGCCATCAGATACACCGCTTCGTTATCTTTAATGGCTTCAATGGCGATGTCACCACGCTCAGATTTACCAATCATGCCCAGCAGACCGGTTTTTTCCAGCACGGTACGGGTGAACTTATCCATGCGGGTGGCGGTAGTCGGGCCAGCCGGTCCAACCACTTCTTCGCGTACCGGATCAACCGGGCCCACGTAATAGATAAAGCGGCCTTTCAGATCGACCGGCAGCTCTTCACCTTTAGCGATCATATCGACCATACGCTTATGCGCCGCATCACGGCCGGTCAGCATCTTGCCGGACAGCAGGACGGTTTCACCGGTTTTCCAGTCTTTTACGTCTTCCGGAGTGATGGTATCCAGATTCACACGGCGTACGGAATCACCCACTTCCCAGGTGATCTGTGGCCAGTCTTCCACTTTCGGCGCTTTGAGAACCGCCGGGCCGGAACCATCCAGCACGAAGTGAGTGTGACGGGTTGCTGCACAGTTCGGAATAATCGCCACCGGCTTGTTCGCCGCATGGGTTGGATAATCCATCACTTTGATGTCCAGCACGGTGGTCAGACCACCCAGACCCTGCGCACCAATGCCCAGCTTGTTCACTTTTTCGAACAGTTCCAGACGCAGTTCTTCAGCGCGGTTCTGTGCTCCACGAGCCTGCAGTTCCTGAATGTTGATTGGCTCCAGCAGCGCTTCTTTGGCCAGCAGCATGGCTTTTTCCGCCGTACCACCAATACCAATACCCAGCATACCCGGCGGACACCAGCCAGCACCCATTTTAGGCACCTGCTCCAGTACCCAATCAACGATGGAGTCAGACGGATTCAGCATAGCGAATTTGGATTTGGCTTCAGAACCGCCGCCTTTGGCTGCCACATGCACGTCCACGGTGTTACCCGGAACCAGTTTCATGTGGATGATGGCCGGCGTGTTGTCTTTGGTGTTTGCACGTTTGCCATCCGGATCGGCCAGAACAGAGGCGCGCAGCACGTTGTCCGGATGGGTGTAAGCGCGGCGTACGCCTTCGTTACACATATCTTCAACGCTCATGTCGCCTTCGAACTTCACGTCCATACCAATGGTCAGGAACACGGTAACAATACCGGTATCCTGACAAATCGGACGGTGGCCCATGGCACACATACGGGAGTTGATCAGAATCTGCGCCATGGCGTCTTTCGCAGCCTTGGACTCTTCGCGCTCATAAGCCGCATGCACGGCATCAATGAAGTCTTTCGGGTGATAGTACGAGATGTACTGCAGTGCATCAGCGACGCTCTGGATCAGGTCTTCTTGCTTGATCACAGTCATGACGGGTTCTCTCTCATAGGCTCGCGGGTGTAAAAACGCCCACGTCGGTGGGCGTTACAGTCGGCCTATTGTACCCCAACTACTGCCGGTCTAGAACGGCCACCACTCCTCGGCTTTAGTTCTAGGCTTGGCCTTGGCGCCGGACTCATCGGTTGTGCTGTCATCGGCAGCGCCGGGATTACCATCAAACACCTGTTCCAGCATTTCATCTTCTGCCGGCGGACGAGGTTTCAGACGATCGCGGCCATGATGAATCATTTTGGTTACCGGCAATTCCGACAAGGCGATGCTGGGTGCAACCAGCTGCAAAGGGCCATCTCCCAGCGGGATTTCTTCAAGATCCGGCTGAATCGATGGCGGATCGATTTCGGAATAGCGCAGGTAATACACTTTGCCTGGTTTCACCTCTAACCTGAGCTGCGCCACGCGTTTAATGACGAATTCACCAACACCTTCCAACCCCAGCAGACCGCGGCGGATAACCACATCGTACTCACCGGGCTCCATTTCATACCAGGTGTAACCGCCCCCCTTGATATTGAACAGGCGCTCACCATCAACATTGAAGCTAGGGGTTTCCAGCTCATCCATTGACCATTGAGTCGCAGGACGGTAGACGTAGATTAATGCAGCATTTTCATAATCCCAGCGGTAACCGACGGGTTTGAAGTTCTGGCCGTCCGGCTCGGAGACATACGAGCCGAAACTGTCCCCGACAGACTGATGAATGGTACATCCGCCCAGCAGCAGTGAGAGCAGCACAGAAGAAAGACCAAGCGACACGATTCTTATCATTATTATTTTCCTGCCCGTGTTGGGTAAAAGCAGTACCTGACGACATAAGGCGCCCGCTCTGCAACGTTGTCTGCCAGAGCCTTGTGCCCGACAAAATTTACAACGCAAAACCGGCTGGCCAGTGTACATAAAAAACTCAGCTTGCTATGATGACATAATTACAAAAAATAACAAAAACAAAAGGGGTCAACACATGGAAAGATCCTGTTACATCACTGCCTGTATTCTGCTGACACTGACCGCCGCCTCCACACAGGCTGCACCGGTGAATGAATCCTATTATTCCGCTGATCTGGAAGACGCGGTTGCAGATGCCAAGCGCAATCCGGTCAACGACGAGTATGTCGGCCGCTCCTGGTATAACCGCACCACATCGAAAAGCTTCCCTCTGCCTAAACTGCTCAACACCGAGATGGATGCTGAAGTCATTGAAGGCGCAATGGGCCCGACCGCTGCCGGTGAAGCCGCCGCTCTTGAAGCTCAGCAACCCGTGCGCGATGTCGCTCAGGGACGTAAGAGCAAGCAGGAAACGCTGGCCGAAGCCAAGAAAAAGCAGGATAAACCCGACGACGAGACCGTGGTTGAGCGATCAAAAGAAATCTATGTTCGCGAAGCCCGCTCAGAAAACAGCCGGGTCACGGATATCCGTGCAACCGTGACCATCAAGGCCAGCTACAAGCCCTGACTGTACCGGAGGTTGCCATGAAAAAAATCGTTATCGGTCTGCTGGGCATATCTGCTGCTTCCGCGCTGAGTCTGAGCGCGGTGGCAGCCAATCCACACGACGAGTATTACTCGAACGATATTTTTACTGCCATCGAAGAAGCCAGGCAGCGCACGCATCATTACGATTACAGTCATGCTCAGCGCTACAACCGCTCAACCTCGCAAAGCATCCCGCTTTCACGTCTGCTGAACAAAGAAATGGCGCAGACCATTGTCGAAACGCCTGACAGCATCGACGTCGACCCGCAAGCCCAGAACACTGAAAACCTGGACAGCGAAACCCTCAGCGCGCGCGACAACGAAAAACTTCCGACCATAGAAGCAGCACCACTGAGTCTGCCAACTAACGTCAGTATCGGCGCCACGACCGTTACCGTGACAGCACGCTGACAGCCAGAACTCTCTCTTCGGGCATGATCGCTTTTTGGGGTATTGTCGCTTTTTGGGTATTGTCGCTCACCAGACACAGCAAAAAATCCGCACAGAAACGCATTACCCTGTAAGGCTGGTGCGGATTTTTGCGCGCAAAGGTGTCGCCAGTTGCAACAAAATACGGTCGCGCTGCCAAAGCGTGCGAGCGTCTGCGGTCAGCAGCGGCAGCATGGCATCCTGACACACCAACAACGCTTCCAGAGCATCCAGCGCTGACAGCGAATATTGCCGTGGCTGCGCAGCAAAACACTGCGTCAGCTTTTCTGCAGCAGCGATCAAATTCTGCGTACCGGCGGTGGTGTTGGCATTACCGCTGGTGTTGCTGCATGTGTTGCCGCTGATGTCGTCATTGATGTTGAGTTCAGAAACGTCCTTCTCAGCAGAAATATTGGCCAGCAACCAGCCACTGAACGCCAGTGCCACGTGCACATCTTCCCAGTAACGGAAGGGTTTATTCAAACGCTGGTGAGCATTCTCGCAGCGATAGCCGGAAGTAATCTGTACGTCGTTAAAACGCACCGGCGTATGCGGCACATCCGGCAGAAATGGCTGCGCTTTACGAGCCATTAATGCCTCAACACCATTCGCCCTGGCAGCAACCTGCACGCACAGCAGACCATCGTCACTGGCGGCAACCACATAGAGTAAATCGAGCCCGTTTTCTGCCAGCATGACATGGGATTTCTCACCGTTCAGGCAGCTTGTTGCAGCACTAAAACGGGTTTGCATCTGACTCAGAGAACGTAACCCGGCTTCAGAAATACAGAACGCCGCCCAGGCATCAGCAGCAAGCGCCGGATCCAGCTGACGCATGGCGGCCTGATAGCCACAGAAAAACGCCGTCCCCGGTGTATCCGCCCGTAAACCGAGCTGCCAGGCCGTTGCAACAGACGTATGGGTAAGAAAAGACGTTGCCAGTTCGCGGCGCAACCGCACCGCGTCCCGGCTGAGCGACAGACGCGGAGCGCAAGCCCCGGTCTGCCATTGAGCACACAGCGACATTATTGCGCGCTGCCACCCAGAGCATTCTGGATACGGTCCAGACGAATCTGAATATCTTCAATCTCCAGCTTCATATCCGCCAGATTGCCACCGGCTCCGCTCTGACGCATCTTGGTCATCGCGGCTTCCAGCGACTGAATACTCTCGGTATTTTGCGCAACACGCAGTTCAGTTTCAGCCGGCATCGCCAGGACCTGCGCTTCTACTTTGGCAATTTTCTTCTTCATGTCAGCGAGGCTGGCATCCAGTTTTTTCTGCGTGGCGGCATCGCCAGCAGCGATCGCTTTCTGCTGTTTATCGGTATTGGCTTTCAGCTCTTTATCCAGACCGGCCAGCGATCCTTTTATAGCGCCAATGGCTTTTTCATTGCTGGCGATATCCGCTTTATTGCGCTTATTCGCCACATCCCACAGCTTACGGATTTCGGTATCGTGCTCTTTGATAATGACCTTCAGAGCATCCAGCGACAGGTTGGCATTTTCACCGGTAACCGACAGCTTTTCATTCAGCACATTAATGTTGGCGGCCTGACTCTTCAGCACCGCTTCGGCATTGGCAAACTGACCCTGCAGAGTTTGCAGCTGCATAAACAAGAACGCAGCCAGACCACCCATACCTAAAGCAATCACCAGCGCGGCAACCGCCAGAGTTTGTTTCGGAGCCGGAGCGGCAACAGACGCTGTCGGGCCTGTTTTTGCTGCGGCAGCGCGCTGGGCTGCAATCCGGCGCGCCTGCAGTTGTTTCTGGCGCAGTGCAATATCTTCCTGTGACGGTTTCATATCCGGCATCAGCGGTTCTTTTTCTTTATCCATTTTTTGTCCCCACGAAAATATCATCATTATTATTGCGCCCAGTATAACGGCATCTGCCGTCAGTATAAATTCTGAGCGCTGTTATTATTTCCCACCGTCTTCCGCACGCATTCCGCCTGTTGCGTAACGGTTGCGACATAGACGACAGCAATCGGACAGAGACAGTCTGTTCAATACCCTTACAAACCGCATGAATAGCACCCTAAATACAGGGGTGCTATGATTCGGGCTCTAAAGAAGCTCTGTCCGGTTGAGCATTGCCATGCCCGATACTTGCAGAGCTTTGATAATCCAGCAAGACATATGCAACCCGACTCAGTAACGAATGGAGAGACACCATGGCATTTGAATTACCTGCCCTGCCGTACGCAAAAGACGCACTGGAACCGCACATTTCTGCCGAAACCCTGGATTTCCACCACGGTAAGCACCACAACACCTACGTTGTTAAGCTGAACGGCCTGATCGGCGGTACTGAGTTTGAAGGCAAAACTCTGGAAGACATCATCAAAACGTCTTCCGGTGGCGTATTCAACAACGCAGCGCAGATCTGGAACCACACGTTCTACTGGAACAGCCTGAGCCCTAACGGCGGTGGCGAACCTACTGGCGCGGTAGCAGACGCTATCAACGCAGCATTCGGTTCTTTTGCTGATTTCCAGGCCAAGTTCAACGATATGGCTGTTAACAACTTCGGTTCCAGCTGGACCTGGCTGGTGAAAAAAGCTGACGGCACTCTGGACATTGTTAACACCTCCAACGCTGCAACTCCGATCACTGAAGGCCTGACCCCACTGATCACTGTTGACCTGTGGGAACACGCTTACTACATCGACTACCGCAACGTACGTCCGGATTACCTGAAAGGTTTCTGGGCTCTGGTTAACTGGGAATTCGCTAACGCGAACTTCGCTGCTTAATCAGCCTTTGTGGTAAAAAGAAAACCGGGTTTTTACCCGGTTTTTTTATGTCTGTGCCTCTGAGAAAACGGAAACACTATGAAGCTACTGCTCGCCTCCGGCTCGCCGTACCGCCGTGAATTACTGGCCCGGTTACGCATTCCCTTTGATTGCGCCAGCCCGGATATTGACGAGACACCATCGGCAGACGAATCACCACAGGATTACGTCACCCGCCTGGCGTACGAAAAAGCCCGTGCATTAACCGCACAATATCCGCAACACTGGATTATCGGCAGCGATCAGACCTGTGTCTTAAACAACCAGATCTGCGGCAAGCCCGGCAACCACGACAACGCCGTAGCGCAACTGCAACGCGCCAATGGCCAGCGGGTCAGCTTTTATACCGGCCTGTGTTTGCTGAACAGCGCGAGCGGTGAATATTATTCACTGACCGAACCTTTCCATGTGCATTTCCGCAATCTGAGTCACGCGGAGATTGAGCATTACGTAGCACTGGAGCAACCATACGACTGCGCCGGCAGCTTTAAAGTGGAAGGGCTGGGGATTAATTTATTCGAAAAACTGGAAGGGCGTGATGGCAACAGTCTGATCGGCCTGCCATTGATCGGCCTGATCGATTTAATGCGCAAGGCCGGATTAAACCCACTGGAACTTGCGCAATAATTTAACAGGGCGAAAAGTAAAAAGCCCCGAAAATCGGGGCTTTTTACCAGCAGTAACCGCAGGTGCTGTTAATCTTTCTTACGATTACCCGGTAATCCCTGGAACAGTTTTTCCAGCTCAGCGTCCACATCTTCGCGGCCTAATTTATCGGACAGGCTGAACTCCCAGATGCCGTTGTATTTATCTTCCGTCAGCTTACGGGCCACGCCGGTATTGTTAACAATGGTCGGACGCAGAAACACCATCAGGTTGCTCTTCACCTGTGTTACCGATTTCGATTTAAATAACCAGCCCAGCAGCGGAATATCACCCAGTAACGGCACTTTGCTTTCCACTTCACGGATATCATCACGAATCAGACCACCCAGTACGATGGTTTCTTCGTTCTCTGACAGAATCATGGTTTTAATCGACCGTTTGTTGGTGATCAAATCAGCACTGCCGTCGATGGTGGTTTGCGATACCGACTCGGCTGTTGCTTCCACTTCCAGACGAATCGCTTCGCCATTATGAATGTGCGGCTTAACCTTAAGCGAAATACCCACGTCTTTACGATCAATGGTGGTAAACGGATTGGTGTTGCTGCTGGAAGCGGTAGAGCCGGTTCGGAACGGAACGGTCTGACCAACAATAATTTCTGCTTCCTGGTTATCCAGCGTCATGATGCTTGGCGTCGACAGCAGGTTGGTCAGGCTGTTGCTCGCCAGCGCCTGCAGAATCACACCAAAATCCACTTCGCCGTTCACTTCATGATAACCACCAATGGTCAGGCCGCTGCCCAGTGCAGATGCCGGATTACCGGTGGCAATGCCGGTGGCAATCGTACTCAGTGACGGGCCGGAATTAGAGAAGTTGGTGCCAGCGACCGGTGCATCCAGATTACCGGTTGCCCACTGCACGCCCAGCGCATCGGTGATATCGCCGGTGACTTCGACAATAGCCGATTCAATCAGGACCTGCGCACGACGGACATCCAGCGCCGCCACCAGTTCTTCCACTTCTTTCATTAATGATGGTTCAGCGCGAATAACCAGCGCATTGAGTTCTTCGTCGGCATGAATACCGGCTTTGCCTTTGGCCTGCGAGGCGTCTTTATCGGCGGCAGAAGAGGCGTCGGCGAGTAAATTTTTCAGCAGTTCGGCCAGTTTTTTCGCATCGGCATATTGCAGACGGATAACCTTGGCACTGCCGGAGAAATACGATGGCTGATCGAGTTCTTCAATTAATTTACGGACACGTTCACGCGCGCTTTTTTCGCCTTTAATAATCAGGCGATTGCTGCGCTCATCGGCCACCACACGGATCGATCCGGCGGTATTTTCGTTGGCATTGGCGGCCGTACCCTGCGACACCTTAGCCGGATCGAGGCTCTGCAGCATGGTTACCACGTTGCCCACCCAGGCTTCTTTCAGCTGAATCACTTCCAGCTCTTCGCTGCCGGATTTATCCAGACGGTCGATAATCTGTTCAATACGCTGAATATTGGCGGCGTGATCAGAGATAATCAGCGCATTCGCCGATTTAACCCCAGCCAGGTGACCGTATTTAGCCACCAGCGGACGCAGAATCGGTACCAGATCCAGCGCTGGAGTATTTTTAATCATGATGACTTTGGTCAGCATCTCCTGGCTGTCGACGGCAACACGCTCATCCAGATCACGGCCCTGCTGTTTCACATCGTTCTGTTGCACAATCAGAATGACATCGCCGGCTGGTACAGCAACGTAACCCTGCACCTGCAATACTGATAAAAACAGTTCGTAAACGCCTTCTTGATTCATGGCTTCGCTGGAAAGCACGTTTACTTTGCCTTTTACCCGCGGATCAACCACAAAGCTCTTGCCGGTAATATCAGCGACCTGACTGATGAAGGCACCAATATCTGCTTCCTTCAGATTAATCTGCCAACTGTCCTGCGCGGCCTGTGCTCCGGCGCTGACCAACAGCATGATGACGAATGCCCACTGCTTTAACACACTAAATATCCTTTAATTAAGCTTGTGATTAACAACAAAGCGACTGTTGCCACGCTGCACTTCAATGCGCGCGTTGCCTTCACTGCTGACCTGTTGCAATAACTGTTGATCGCTTTGCGGATCACCCAGCGCCTGACCATTAACCGATAACACAATATCTCCGGGCTGCATCTGCAACGCCGTCAGCATAGAGCCCGGCTGCACACGATAGCCCTGACCGGAGCCAATCGCCTCCAGACCCATTTCACGCATCGCGCCTTCGGCATCGTTGGCAACTTCGTCGGTCACCACACTCATAAAATCACCGGGGTTACGCACCTGCTTAAAACGCTCACGCAGGGAACCGGAACTGCGGGTATCGGCACGCGGAGCCGCCACGGCTCTGGCGCTGATGCCAGCGTTGGATTCTTCATCAAATTTCAGGGTTTCCAGCTTGCCGTTGGTGTCGAGGATGACTTTGTCGTCATAGACACCGGCCAGACGCGTCCGTCCCTGCACCGCATCTCCGATGCGGTAAAATTCTCCCTGGCCGCCTTTCGGCGCAATGATGGCACTGGATGCTTCATTGCTGGTGCTGCGGGTTACACCCAGTAACTGCAGGCGCAGGCGGGTATCGGGGGCATCCACTTCTTTTGCAACCGCCTCCAGCGGTTCGGCACTGACATCACCAAACAGATGATATTGGCCCGTTCCGGCTAATGCGCCACCCTGTGACTCGCCCCTGGCCTGCGATGGTGCCTTCAGCAGCAGCGGCTCCGGGGCAACAATCAGCCAGGTCAGATGCGCAAGCTGCCAGGATAACAGGACCGTAAGGGCTGTCTTACCCAGCACCAGCGTCCAGCGCTGCCAGCTCATTAACTCAGCCACGTTATCTGCCAAAACGTTCGTACTCCGTAAACGAAGCGCCCAAGGTTACAGAACCTTATGGGACACTTCAAAAATTACTGTTTCTTCCGTGGCTTCGGCGGGCCACTTCTGTCCTAACACATCCAGAAAGCGCCGACGGATAGCGATACCACCCCAACCATCCTGCTGCATAAAGCCCTGAATCAGCGCCTGGCCTTCGGTGGTTTCGACGTTTAATACGGCTTTTTCCGGCTCCATACCCAGCGTGCCGATCAGCATCGGCATGGTCGCACGGATGGGCTTGTTATCCACCGGGAAGCTGACCTCGCCGCCACTGTACACCAGACGGCCAGAGACATCTGCAAACTGACGGGTCTGCAGATTAACGCTGGCTAATAAGCGGTTCAGCTCAAACTCACCGGCAACCGACACCCGGTTGCGATTCAGCAGTGGCTGGATCTTATCGGCATTGAGATAGCCATCGGCACCCAGTATCTGCACTTGCTGATCAAGGCCAACGCGGACGGCGCTTTTTAAACGCACGCCATCGCCCATAACCCGCACATTGAGATCGGCATGGCCGGTCAGCAACGCCAGAGGGCTAAGCTGCCAACGGGCATCGAGACTGCCCAGATCCCGCAGTTGCGGAACAGCGAAACGCAGACGCCCATCCCACAACGTACCGGACACCTGTTCAATTTTTAACGGCAAGCGCCCGGCCAGCGGCTCAACATAGCGCCAGACAAAGTGCAGCGGGGTATTGATGACGAGAACAAAAATGAAGGTTAAAACGCCCAGCACTACAAACCAGCGGGCCGCCCAAGTGGCTTTGAACATGGTATTTGTCGTTATCCCTGAAAATATCAGCGGGTCATTCTACTCAACGGGGGCGCTAAATCTAAAGGAGCAATATGACATTACTGTAAAAAAGCCGGAGATTCTTACAGAACCTCCGGCATCGGACGTCAATTCCGGCGCTGCGACGGGGTTATTCCACCAACACGCAGCGCACCTGAACTCTTATTGCGCTAAGGCGACACCTGCGCTGCCGCTGCCATAGGTAAAGCTGGCCGACGTCATCCGCGGCTGATTATCCCGCGCTTCGATCACAAAACGGTATTCGCCCCCTGCTACCGGGTTATACCAGCGGCTTTCGTATTCCGCCATGCCGTTGGCGCTGTCATCGAGATAGCGTACTTCGATATCGTAGCCATCATCGTGCACCGGTTCGCCATTAATAATCAGCTGCTGCCACTGGTCACCGACTTTATGCTCGACACGCACCAGGCGCTGATCAAAGGCAATCTGATCCGGCCCGATGTCCTGCCACTGTACTGCGACGTAGCTTTCTTCATTTGGTTCTTCGGCACTTACCTCATGCGGAAGCTGCAGCCACTCGCGCTTGCCATTGCTGACAACAGCCTCCGGCAGGAAGTGGTTAACCTTCAGCTCATAACGCCATTCCGGTGTTAATTCCTGCACGCGGCCATCCTGCAGAAAATCCTGCGCCAGCGTACCCAGCTGCGCTGCCAGATAAGGCGTGGTGTACTGGCCATATAAGGTATGACCGCCTTCGTAATTCTGACGCGAGTATTCTTCCGGCGTGGTGGTGTAGCCAAAGTAACCGTTGGCGTTGCTGGCCACCCAGACGTATTTCACCCCCTGACCGGCCGCAGTAAAAGCGTCACTGACGGCGGTTGAAATCCGGCGACCGGATTCAGTCGTTGTTTCAAATGGCAGCGGCAGAATCACCATATCGTTAATGCGCAGCAGCTGGAACATGACGGTATTCGGGAAGCTGTCTTTGGGCTCCAGCAGCGGCTGCAGGAAAGAGAACCCCAGATGGCGTTTGTTACCCTGACAGCCATCTTTAAAGAACCACCAGCGACGCGCCATCACATTGCCACCGTGGAAAAACGGAATCGCGCTCAGCCACGGGGTACGGCGCTCATAAGCACCCGCCGCGACGGTGTTGCCTACCGCTGCGTCATGGCAGATTTCTACGTCACCGGCTTTGGTGTGCTCACGGATATTCAGCTCGCGTGCAGCACTGGCCAATTGAATGTCACTGCTCAACTCTGAGCCCAGTGCTTCAAACAGACTGATGGCTTCGCCACCGATACCCTGCCCCAGTTTCTTCGCGGCCTTCCAGTCGACATCAAAATGGCTGAAGTAGTTATCACCATGTTCTTCCAGTGCCGGTGCCATATCACCCTGAGTACCCGTGCTCAGCGCATGCACAACCGGCCATGAGGTTTTGTAGCGGTCACGGATTTTCCATTCCAGATCCTTCTGCGCATAGGCAAACAGGTCAGCGTTATACACTTCAACCGGTACGCTCAGCGCCGTGGCGTGTACCGAAAAACTGGAGAAGGCACCCAGCGGTTTATATTTTCCGTCATCGTCGCGCACATCCACCCGCACCATATACAGCGATGGGTTTACCGCCTCAAATTTAGCCTGTGGATCATCAAGCTCCACACCCTGTACATCGTTATTCAGCACATAAGAATCCAGGGAGCGGTTACGGTTATAGCCGTAAATGTCTTTTTTGCCGGTGGCAATTTTAGCCGGACGACGCGACTCATAAGCCTGAATAATGCCGGCACTGATCCGGCTTGCGGCAAATTCCAGAAAGTCGGGTTCGAGCCACTGGCCGCTGGACATGTGCTTGTTATAAAAATCGTTATCAAAGAAATTCACCGGCGCCGAATGGCTGTGGGAAGCCGTAATGGCAATATCGCCTGGCTTAAGCCCGGTTTTTTCCGCTACCCGCGCCGCAACTTCGTGCTGCAGTAACAGTGAAGCGGCGGTCAGGTCGGTCTGCACCAGCGCCACGGACTGACCTTTACCATCATTGATGTACACCACCCGCGCTTTGATGCGGGTACGGAAGCCCTGGCCACGGTTGGCCATCACCGAATAGCCACCCATCGGCATACCTGGCGGCGGCGTAATATCGACCGATACCGCACCTGCCGTCGGCACTTTTTCTGCCGCGATGTTATGAGCGGAAGGTTGCTGAACAAAAATTTCCTGAGTAGCTGCGCAGCCCGTCAGCGAGACGAACACCAACAGCGAGAGAAGAACACGCATGAGAACGACCTTTATTGTTATTGTCTGGCAATTGTGTACTTTTGTACCACACCACTATTCAGTGGTCACTATCCAAATCCGCCAGAGTGCTGCCAATCCGCGAACAGCCTGACAGACAACACGACGAAGCGGTTGCCGCTCAGATTACTTGTTTCGTCAGCGGAACAGTGAAATCGATACATTTCTGATTTCTGTATCAATTTGTATCTATTATCATTCCGCCTTTGCGAACAGGACGTCCGGAGCCTTTATGCGTTTTACCCCTTTTATCCCCGCCCTGCTGGCTTTTACCTCGGCACTCAGCGTTGCCGCGCCGCGTGATATCTATGACAGCGACCACAACGGTCTGATTGAAATCGAAGATCTGCAGGATCTGAACGAGATCCGCAATAACACATCGGACGAGCACCCAAGTGAAATTCACGGCACCCATCTGTACGGCGCCAATGGTGGTTGCGCGGACAGCGGCTGTAATGGCTACGAGCTGACCCGCGACCTGAATTTCGACACCAACGGCAATGGCCGCTTCGATGAAGGGGATCAGTTCTGGAATGACGGCAAAGGCTTTGAGCCGATTGGTAACTTCAATCTGAAGTTCGCCACAGAATTTCATGGCCAGGGCCACGCGCTACTCAATCTCACGATCAATCGTCCCGGCGAGTACTTCACCGGACTGTTCGGCTATCTGGAACTCGCCAGCATTCATGACCTGAAACTGACCGCTGATATTAAAGGTGGTGGTAACTCCGGGGCATTGGCAGGCTTCGCCTGGCGCAGCCTGTTCCAGAAAATTCAGGCCGAAACAAAAGTAACAGCCACCGCCAGCGAAGTACAAAACTGCCAGCCATTCTGCGATGCCCGTGATAACGGCGGCCTGATCGGTTCAGGTGAAGAGCTGACCATCAATCGTATTCTGTTGAAAACCACCGTCAGCGGCGAAGAAAACAGCGGCGGACTGGTTGGATACCTCGGCGACAGCAATGTTGATGAAGCAGGCGTACAGAGCAACGTCAGCGGTGATCAAAATATCGGTGGTCTGGTTGGCAGAATGACAGCGACCTCGTCCACCAGCCCGAGCATCAGCAGTACGGTTAAACGCAGCTTTGTCGCCACTATTACCAGCGGCCGGACCCAAATCGGTGCTCTTGCAGGCGCCATGAACATAACTGACATCAGTGACTCCCTGGCCAGTGGTACGGTCAATCTCGACGAACAGATTTATGCCCGTGCCGGAGGGATTGCCGGTGCCATGAAAGACAGCTCCCTGTTACGGGTGATCAGTACCGTGCACCTACCAGAGAAAGACGAAAATCCCACCGGTTTTATCGGCGCTCTGACCGGTGAAAGCGGTGGAATGACGCTGACTGATGTAACAGACACCCACGCCGCCCGTGATCTGGCCAAGCGTGCCGAAGGTAAAGGATACGGTTCCCTGATTCCTAACCAGAACTTCGATCTGGCTCATATCCAGTGCGCCAGCGCCGCTGATGCCTGTGATGGCCTGCGGTTCAGCGATTGGGATAAGAGTAAAAACAGTAAGAATGAAACACTGTGGGTGTTTGGCACTCAGGAACAGGCACCGGGGCTAAAACTCCCGCAAGCCATGTTAATGGATGGCAATGCTGATGGCATTATCGATCCTGACCCTGCCGATCCTGATCCAACAGAACCAGGCAAAAAATCCGGTTCCTCCGGAGGTGCCCTGATCTGGTTACTGGCGCTGGCTGCGGTTGTCCGTCGCCGTCGCTGACAACCCACCCGGCAGCACAAACCCTTGCCCTGATAACATTCAGGGCAAGGAACGCTCTCCCCGCACCAGCTTCTCTTTTTCTGTTTTAGGCAGTTTCTTTACCCGCATTTCCGCACGCAACGCATCGCCATGTGCGCCCACCGCAGTTTGATAAACCAGGGTCAGAGGCCCGCGACCACGCAGGGCTCGGGCGGTTTTAGCGCCATTAGCACAGTGCTCGGCAAAGCGCCGTTCAACATCGGTGCTGATTCCGCAATACAACTGACCACTGGCCATACGGACCAGATACAGGTTCCAGTTAGAATCAGAATCCGGGGGCGAAAGAGACACAATAATTCCTCACGGTGGCAGGCTGAATGCAGACAGGTTCAGAGCCTGAACAGACTAATTTAACAGGCCCGGATAAAAAGCCGTATCATACCGGTGCACCTGTGAATATTTCAGAGATGCTCCGACTCTCACCAAACCATCAATAAGTTGTAACGCTATGCATGCTGTTTTCCGTGATCCCATCAGTGGCCTGACGCATCTGGCTGGTGCTGTTTTTGCTATTGTTGCCCTTTGCATTCTCGCCGCTCAGGCTGCCATGTACGGCGGCGTCTGGCACATGGTGTCTTTTATGATTTTTGGCGCCACACTGTTGCTGATGTTTGCTAGCAGTACGGTGTACCACCTGATACACGCCTCAGAAGACGTGATTCAGTGGCTGAAGCGCATTGATCATATGGCGATTTTTCTGCTAATTGCCGGCACTTATACACCGATTTGTCTGGTGCCTCTGCACGGCAACAGCGGTTGGTGGCTGTTTGGCGTGGTCTGGGCGCTGGCGCTGACCGGTGTGATTCTTAAACTGGTATGGATCAGCGCGCCGCGCTGGTTCTCGACGGTGATTTATGTACTGATGGGCTGGCTGGTGGTGTTTGTTTACCCGCTGCTGGATCAGATTCCTGCCGACGCACTGAAATGGATAACCTACGGTGGTCTCAGCTACACCATCGGCGCAGTGGTCTATGCCACCAAATGGCCAAATCCCTGGCCAAAATGGTTTGGCTTTCACGAAATCTGGCATTTATTCGTGATCGGCGGTGGTTTCTGTCATTTCTGGGCCATCGCCTTTCATCTGGCCAAAGTACCGGTCTGACAGCATTTTTACAGCAGCGCTGCGAGACAATGAGCACCATCACCAACATTAGTAAGGCGACCCCCAAGTAACGCATGAACGATATTACCGACCCGCTGTTTATCAGCCACAGCGTCAGCATTCCCTGGTCTGACATCGACATGACCGCTATCCGCGCTCAGGGCGCCGGCGGTCAGAACGTGAATAAAGTGTCCAGCGCCATTCATCTGCGTTTTAACGTGCAGGCATCCAATCTGCCGGAATTTTATAAAGAGAAACTGCTCGCCCTGAGTGATCAGCGTATGACCCAGGACGGCGTTATTATTATCAAAGCGCAGCAATACCGCACCCAGGAACAGAACCGGCTGGATGCCCTGACCCGCTTACAGCAATTAATTCAGAGCGTAACCAAAGTTCAGGCCAAACGCATCGCCACCCGTCCGACGCGCTCTGCGAAAAAGAAACGGGTCGACAGTAAAACCAAACGCGGTGCGATTAAAAATATGCGCGGCAAGGTGAAGGATTTCTGAGAATTACGGATGCCTATCTGGAACTGCTCCGGCTCGGACGCTGGCTGGATAAAAAAGCCAGCGAGCGCTTCACCCGCCCTGGTCGCTAGCCGGCATAAAGATTAAGCCCGCGCTTTGCGCACCAGATCGTAAGCGGTCTGGATTTCCTGGGTTTTTTCTTTCGCCAGCTTCATCATTTCTTCCGGTAAACCTTTGGCCACCAGTTTGTCGGGATGATGCTGATTCATCAGCCGGCGATAGGCTTTTTTCAGCTCTTCATCGGAGGCTTCCGCCTTTACGCCAAGCACGGTATAAGCATCGCGCAACTGGCTTTGTGGCTGCGCGCCCGGCCGCGACTGCTGCTGGCGCTGACCGGCACCGCGCATCGCCGCCTGCACCCGGCCGTTAATCCATTCAAACTGAAAAGCCCCGATATCCAGCGCGCGACAGATGCGGTCAAACAGACGCCGCTCTTCAATCGACAGGCGGCCATCGGCATAAGCTACGCTGAGCTGAATTTCGAGAAACATCTGCGCCAGTCCGGCACGCTGAGCGAACAGCTCACGCAGGCGGTTCAGGTCAGGCATTAAATCAACATCCGGGTCTTTGCCTTCGGTAAAAAACTGGATGGCATTGGTGCGTTGCGGTCCGCTTAATCCCATCTGATCCATGATATGGCTGGCGGCATCAATTTCCTGCTCGCTGACCCGGCCATCGGCCTTAGCCAGCCGTCCCATTACACGGAAAGTCGCGCGGAAGAATACCTGCTGCACCTGCGCCCTTTCGCTGCGCGGCCCGGTCGATTCAATCGCACTCTGACCCAGCAACATTTTACCCAGCGTCTGATCAAACAGATGCCCGGCAAAGGCACCCACCAGCAAACCAAAAGGGCCGCCGCTGAAAAGACCAATCACCGCACCCATTGCTTTACCAAACCAGAAATTCATAAAGCCGTCGTCCGCAGATAATCATCCAGTTCTGTCAGCCGCTGTGGCGTACCGACATCCACCCAGCGTTGACGCAGGTGAGTGCCACCCACTCGGCCGGCGTCCATCGCCCTTCGCAGTAAGGGTGCCAGCGGAAATGCCCCCGCTTCCTGAGCGTCAAACAATTGTGGCCGCAACACACTGAGACCACTGAACGTCAGACGATCATGGTGAATATTCCCGCCACTCAAAACCCTGCCATCACGCAGGGTAAAATCACCTGCGGGATTATGTTCCGGGTTATCCACCAGCCACACATGCGCCAAATCATTCACCAGTGAAACCTGCAACGCCTGCTGGTAATCCCAGTCGGTCCAGACATCACCATTAACCAGCAAAAACGGCTCCTGCCCTGTTGCGGTTAACAGCGGCAGTGCATGTAAAATACCGCCGCCGGTTTCCAGTGCTCTGGCCTCCGGCGAATACTGAATCTGCGCACCCAAAGCCGAACCATCGCCCAGCTGTTGCTCCAGCATATGACCGAGCCAGGCGTGATTAATTACCAGTTCAGTAATACCGGCGGCCACCAGTTTTTCAATGTGGTGAACAATCAGCGGTTTACCCGCCAGCGGCAGCAGAGGCTTGGGGCAGTTATCGGTCAGCGGCGCCATCCGGGTGCCGCGACCGGCGGCGAGAATCATGGCTTTCATTCGGCGCTGCTGTCTCGACGCTGATCAGCACCTGCGCTCGGCAAAGTATCCAGCTGCGGGATAAAGACATCGGCCAGCCACTGATGGAAGGCCTTGCATTCTTCATAACGGCCGCTGATATCCAGCAGGTACTGACAGGTATTGGGAATATCCGCCAGATAACCACTTTTACCGTCTCGCAGATTGAGTCGTGCAAAAATTCCGGCAGCCTTTAAGTGACGTTGCATCCCCATGAAATCAAAATCGCGCTGGAACTGATTCCATTCACCCAGATAAATCCCCTGCGGTCGTGCCTGCTCCCAATAATACGCAGCCAGTTCATCGACCAGCGAGGTCGGCCAGCGTACATAGCAATCACGCAGCAGCGATACCAGATCGTAGGTAACAGGCCCGGCGACGGCATCCTGAAAATCAATCACACCGAGCGAACCATCCGCACGCAGCATCAGATTACGCGAGTGATAATCGCGATGTACCACCACCACCGGCTGTGCCAGCGCATTGGCTTTTAATAAGGCAAAGGTGTCGGCCAGCAGCTGTTCTTCTGCGCTGCTCAGTGTCATGCCCAGTTGCTGCACACAGAGCCAGTCGCGGAACAGCGCCATTTCCTGATCCAGCAACGCCGCATCGTAAACGGGCAGATCGGTTGTCGGTAATTCCTGAATATGCAGCAACTGGTCGATGGCCTGCTGATACAGGTGCTGTACCGCTGTCGCACTGACGCCATCGGCGTGCAGGGCAGGCCACAGCATCTGGTCACCAAAGTCTTCCAGCAGCATAAAACCCTGATCAAAGTCGTGGGCCAGCACTTTGGGAACAGCAACATCATGCTTATGCCAGGCTTGCGCTATGCGCACAAAACGTGGGTTATCTTCCTTATCGGCTGGCGCATCGACAGCGATCCAGCTGTGGTTAAAACAACGCAGACGGAAGTAACGCCGGAAGCTGGCGTCGCCGGATACCATGTCCATTTCTGCGGTCACATTAAATTCAGAATGCTGGCGAATCATCGCCACCGCCCATTGAGCGAGATTGTCCCGCCGCTGATCCATGCTGGCCTCTCAGGGTTAGTCGTTCTAGAATTGGGCGCCTTGCGCGGCACCCCGGTTAATAAGTTACTGTGCGCGTTAAGATAACATACTCAATATGGATAGGCGCTACAGCCGCACATGACTCAGATTTGTCCTTACATTCAGCGCCTGGTTCCCGCATTCCTGCGCCGTACTGCCACCCTGCTGCTGCCTGGCACCCTGTTTGGCGGCGCGCTGGTCAGTGCGGTGGTGCTGCTTCCAGCCAGAGCAGAAGAGCCGGTCAGTGCAGCACCCAGCATCAATACCAGCACACACCCACTGAGCTGGTACGACCGCACCGAGCTGAACGAAGAAGAGCAACAGGCACTGCCAGAATTCTGCAGCGGTAATTATCGTATTCCGGCCATTACCGCGCTGGATTCTGACCGCATAGAAGCAGAAGCCGACAACTCCACCCTGAATAAAAACGGCGACACCGAAATGAGTGGTGACGTGTTGCTGCAGCAACAGGACCGCGTATTGCGTGCCGACCGTGCCAGCTGGTATCAGAGCCGCGGCTACGGTGAGTTCCATGGCAATGTGTCTTTGCAGGCACCTCAGGTTGTGCTGCAGGGTGAATCAGCCAGCATCAGCCAGAACGATGGAGAAGTGCATTTTTACGATGCGGAATATTCGGTACCGGAACGTCATTTCCGGGGTTCCGCCGGCCATATCGAAACCCTTGAAGCCGGCCAGATTAATTTAACCGACGCCACCTTTACCTTCTGCGAGCCCGGCCAGAACGACTGGGACCTGGCCGCCAGCGAGCTGCACCTCGACCAGAATAAAGGCATCGGCAGCGCCTGGCATACCCGTGTGCGCGTGGCCGAAGTACCGGTGCTTTATATTCCTTATTACCGCTTTCCCATCGGCGACCAGCGTATGACCGGTTTCCTCGATCCGAAATTCACCCTGAATGAATTCGGTCAGGCGGAAGATATTCAACTGCCGTTTTACTGGAACATCGCCGCCAACGCCGATGCCACCATTGTGCCGCATCATATTCTCGACCGCGGCATGCTATGGGAAACCCAGCTGCGTCATAAAACCCGCTGGCTGGGTGACGGTGAGCTGAATTATGGCTATCTGAATAAGGACGCCACCGAAGGTGAAGAACGCTGGCTGGTGAATTATCAGCAGTCTGGACAGCTGGGAGCTGGCTGGCAGCACCGCTGGGTGTACAACAACATCAGCGACAAAGACTACCTCAGCGATATGAGCCCGACCGCGGCCGTCGACCGCACCACTCACCTGCCGCGCCGCGGTCAAATTCTCTGGGATCAGGACAGCTGGCATTTTGATATTACTGCCGAAAGCTTTCAGACCATCGACGAAACCATCGCCCTCGGCAACCGGCCTTACCGCCGTCTGCCGCAGCTGAACCTGAGTTATCAGCCGCTGGTGATCAACGCCCTGCAGATTCAGCAACGCCTGCAGACCACGCGCTTTACCCGCGAAGACGAAGCCATTATCAACGACAGCGAACAAACCCTCAGCGGCTTTGCTGCCCTGAATGGCGACCGTCTGCTGTCCGACACCAGCATCGCTTATCCGCTGGAATGGCCATTCGGCTTTCTCCGCCCCAAAGCGGAATACCGCCAGCGCAGCTATAACCTCACCAACGCCGACGACACGCTTACCGATACCGAGCTGGACGTCAGCCAGGGAACCGGCCGCTACAGCGTCGATGCCGGTCTGTTTTTTGAGCGCGAATTCAACTGGTTTGGCAGCGACTATCAGCAGACACTGGAGCCACGCCTGTTCTGGGTGAAAAGCCCGTATCTGGCCGGGCAGGATCAGATTCCTAATTTTGACAGCACCAAAACCACCGTCACCTACGCCAGCCTGTTCAACGGCGACCGTTTTACCGGTGGCGACCGTCTGGCCGACCTTGATCAGATCAGTGCGGGTCTGACCACGCGCTTTATCCGCGATGACGGTCTGGAACAATTCCGCGCCAGTGCCGGTCGTATCTGGTACAACAAAGACCGTCTGGTGCAACTGAGCGGTAGCGCCATCCCCGACGCAGATACTCAGGCCACATCCAGTACGCTGGGTGAAGTGGAGTGGAACCCGGATGAAAAGTGGTCGCTGTACCACACGCTGGAATGGGATACCTATGAAGACTTCGCCCGTCAGCGCCGTTATGGTGTGCGCTTTGAAGGGTTGAATAACCGCTTCCTGAACGTTGCCACCAATACTGTGCAAAGTTACAACAACACAACCGACAAAGTGCTGACCAGTACCAAGCAGCTGGATGCAGGCTTTTTCTGGTCGCTGACCGACCGCTGGGCACTGGTGGGACGCCAGCTGCGCGATTTGCGCACTTATGACAGTAACAGCAGTGAAAAACGCCCCGTCAGCCCGGTACTTGAGTCCCTGGCCGGTTTCGAATACCAGAACTGCTGCTGGCGGGTACAGATGCTGTACCGCGAAAGTTCACCCAAAGATACCGATGCTGATGCCGAATTCAGCACCGACAAACGCTACGGCTTTATGCTCAGCATTCAGCTCAAAGGTCTCGGCAGCTTCGGCAGTGGCACCGACGACATTATCAGTGAAGGCATAACCGGATACTCAAGACGACAATACCATGACTATTAAAACCCTCCTGCTCAGCAGCATTTTTGCTCTCGCCAGTCAGCACGCACTGGCCGCTCCGGTCCCCATTGATCAAGTGGTGGCGGTTGTCGATGACGACATCCTGATGGCCAGCGAACTGGCCGAACGCATCGATAGTGTCACCCGCCAGAACGCCGGTGGCGCACTGCCACCAGCCGATGTGCTGCGTGCTCAGGTGCTGGAGCGCATGATTCTGGAAAGCGTTCAGTTGCAGATGGCTGATCGTGGCGGTATCCGCATCAGCGACGCCCAACTGAACGAAGCGCTGGGCCGCATCGCCGCACAGAATAATATGACCCTGCCACAATTCCAGAAAGCGATGGAAAAAGAAGGCGTGTCCTTTGCCAGCGCGCGCCAGCAAATTCTGAATGAAATGCGCATTTCCCGCGTACAGCGTTTTCAGGTGGGCGAACGCATTCAGATTACCGATCAGGATGTCGATTATTTCCTCGCCTCCGATCTGGGTAAGATGGCCTCCGCCGCGGAATACAACCTCGGCCACATCCTGATTGCCGTCCCCTCTGAAGCCTCACCGGCCGATTTGCAGGCCGCTGAGAAAAAAGCTCAGGCACTGGTTAAGAAACTGCGCAACGGTGCCGATTTCCACCAGATGGCGATTGCCGAATCCAGCGGTCGCACGGCGCTTGATGGCGGCGATCTCGGCTGGCGTAAAGAAGCTCAGCTGCCGGGCATTTTCGCCCCGGTTGCCCCCAAGCTGCAGGTTGGCGGCATTTCTGATCCGATCAAAAGCGCCAGCGGTTATCACATCGTTAAACTGAAAGATAAGCGCGGCGGTAATACCCAACTGATTACCCAGACCAAGGCCCGTCATATTCTGATCCGCACCAACGAAGTACGCGATCAGCAACAGGCTGAAGAACTGATCAACCAGCTGTATCAGCGCCTGCAGGCCGGTGAAGATTTTGCCACTCTGGCACAGGAATTCAGTGACGACCCGGGCAGCGGTGCCAGCGGTGGTGATCTGGGTTGGGTGAATCCGGGTGATATGGTGCCGGAATTTGATACCACCATGCAGGAAACCGCGGCCGGTAAAATCAGCGCCCCATTCGAGAGCCAGTTCGGCTGGCATATCCTGCAGGTTGAAGACCGTCGTCAGACCGATGTCGGCGCCGAAAACCAGCGCAATCAGGTACGCCAGATGCTCTACAGCCGCCGTTTTGAAGAAGAACTGCCCATCTGGCTGCGTAAAATCCGCTCCGAAGCTTACGTTGATATTAAGGAGCGTCCATGACGCTGCGTCTGGCCATCACCGCCGGCGAACCCGCCGGTATCGGCCCAGATCTGTGCATTCAGATTGCGCAACTACCACACAGCTGCGAACGGGTGGTGATTGCCGATCCGGGTCTGCTGGAAGAACGGGCAAAACTGCTCGGTCTGCCACTGCGCCTGCGTGAATTTGATCCGGCCAGCCCCCCGGTTGCCAGTGGCGCCGGTGAGCTGACCGTCTGTCCGGTCAGCCTGCACGCCCCGGTGCGTGCCGGACAGCTCGACAAAGCCAACAGCGCCTACGTGCTGGAAACCCTGCGCGTTGCCGTTCAGGGCGCACTGGATAAGCACTGGGCCGGAATCGTCACCGCCCCGGTGCACAAAGGCATCATCAATGACGCCGGTATCGCCTTCAGTGGTCATACCGAATACTTCCGCGATTACTGCGGTGTCGAAGAAGTGGTGATGATGCTGGCCACCAGCGATCTGCGTGTCGCATTGGTAACCACTCACTTACCGCTGCGCGCCGTCGCCGATGCCATCACCCCGGATCGCATCAAGCGCGTCACCCGTATTCTGCATCACGACCTGCAAACCTTCTTTGGTGTCGCCAAACCGCGCATTCTGGTTGCCGGTCTGAATCCGCATGCCGGAGAGGATGGCCATCTTGGCCGTGAAGAGCTGGATATTATTATTCCGACCCTCGACCAGCTGCGCGACGAAGGCATGGATCTGATTGGCCCATTGCCCGCCGATACCCTCTATACTCCCAAGCATCTGCAACAGGCGGACGCAACCCTGGCCATGTATCACGATCAGGGCCTGCCGGTGCTCAAGTTTCATGGCTTCGGCCGCGCCGCCAATATCACTCTGGGACTTCCCGTAATCCGGACTTCGGTCGATCATGGTACGGCGCTCGATCTTGCCGCTACCGGGCAAGCCGACAGCGGCAGCCTGCTGACCGCCATCGAAGTCGCACTGCAAATGGCAAACTGATATGACAAGACACAACTCCAAAGCTCAGGGTCATGCCCACAAGGCTCAGGGTCATACCCCGAAAGCCCAGGGGCATAAAGCCCGCAAACGCTTTGGCCAGAACTTTCTGCACGATAACCATGTTATCGACAAGATTGTGCGCGCAATTCATCCGCAGCATTCCGACTGCCTGGTCGAAATCGGCCCTGGTATGGGCGCCCTGACCGAACCACTGTTAGACGCCTGCGGCAAGCTCGATGTGGTTGAACTCGACCGCGATCTGATCCCGATTCTGCGTACCAAGTTTTTTAACTTTCCGGAATTCCGTATCCACGAAGGCGATGCGCTGAAGTTCGATTTCCGCCAGCTGCTGCAGCCGGGCCAGCAACTGCGGATTGTCGGTAACCTGCCGTACAACATTTCCACACCGCTGATTTTTCACTTTCTGGCGCATCACACCATCGTGCATGACATGCACTTTATGCTGCAGAAAGAAGTGGTTGATCGTCTGGCGTCCGGCCCCGGTACTTCCGATTACGGCCGCCTGGGGATCATGGCTCAGTACTACTGCAAGGTAGAGCCGCTGTTTATCGTCGGCCCCGGTTCATTCAATCCACCACCGAAAGTGGATTCGGCCATCGTGCGCATGAGCCCTTACGATGTACTGCCGTTCCCGGCGAAAGACACCAAAACACTGGAGCGCGTGGTGCGCGAAGCCTTCAGCATGCGCCGCAAAACCTTGCGCAATACACTGAAAAACCTGATCAGCGCCGAACAGCTGGAAGCCATTGGCATTGATACCACGCTGCGCCCGGAGCGTCTGACGCTGGAAGAATACGTGCGCATCGCCGATGCCGTTTACGAACTGCAGCAGGCTGCGCCTGATGCAAACGCTGACGACAGCGGAGAACAGGCATGAGCCTCGACGACAGCATTGTGGTCAGCGTGCAGTGCGAATATCTCGACCAGCAATCAGTGCCGGACGAGAAGCGCTTTGTCTTCGCCTACCATATCGATATTCATAACCGTGGCGAGCAGGCGGCGACGCTGCGCTCGCGCCACTGGTTTATTGCCGATGGCAACAACGATGTGCAGGAAGTCAAAGGCGAAGGTGTGGTCGGCGAACAACCGACCATCGAGCCACTGGAAAGCTACCGCTATTCTTCCGGTGCAGTGCTCGCTACCCGGGTTGGCAGCATGCGCGGTTACTATGTGATGGAAGCGGATGACGGCACTCTGTTTCATGCCACCATTCCGGTGTTTACCCTGGCGACGCCCAACGCTCTGAACTGACATTTGCCCACAACGCCTCGACGAGAAGATTGCTAGATGTCAATATACGCAATTGGTGATATTCAAGGTTGTTACGAACCTCTGCAGCGCTTGCTGGCACTGGTGCAGTTTGATCCACAACAAGATCAACTGTGGCTGGCTGGCGACCTGGTTAACCGCGGGCCGCAATCACTGGAAGTCCTGCGCTTTGCCAAAAGCCTCGGCCACCGCGCGCGCTGCGTACTGGGCAATCATGATCTGCACCTTATGGCCATGCACTACGGTGGCCAGAGCAGTCGCAACAACGACACGCTGACACCGGTGCTCAATGCGCCTGACCGCGACGAGCTGCTCGACTGGCTGCGTTTCCAGCCGTTGGTGGTGTTGGATGAAGCGCGCAACTGGTGCATGAGCCACGCCGGGATTCCGCCCGCCTGGAGTGCACGCAAGGCACGCAAACGGGCACAGGAAGTCGAAGCGGTGCTGCAGAGTAATGACTGCAGCGCATTCTTCAGCCAGATGTATGGCAACCTGCCCGACCAGTGGCAGAAAGGACTGCAAGGAATGGAGCGTCTGCGCCTGATCGTCAATTATCTGACCCGCATGCGCTTTATCAGCCCTGAAGGGCAGCTGGATTTACTCAGCAAAGAAGGACTTGACCAGGCACCGCCGGGTTACCAGCCCTGGTTTGAAGCGGAAAACCGCGCCGCAGCAACCACCCGCCTGCTGTTTGGCCATTGGGCCGCACTGGAAGGCAAAGCGAATGGCACCAATGTTTATGCTCTGGATACCGGTTGTGTCTGGGGCGGTGAATTATCTGCCCTGCGCCTCGACGACCAGCAATGGTTCCGGGTGCCGGCACAGCCCGTATAACCACTCCCGCTGCCAGGGGGCCAACTGAGGTAATACTATGAGTGCGTTTAAACACATCAACGCAGGCGACGCCAAAGCCCTGTTTGAACAAGGCAATGTCGCCATTGCCGATATCCGTGATGCGATGAGCTTCGATGCTGGCCACATCCGGGCGGCAACCCGTGTAGACAACCAAAGCCTGACACAATTTATCGCTGCCACCGACAAAGACCAGCCATTGGTCGTGTGCTGCTACCATGGCAACTCCAGCCAGGGCGCCGCGCAGTTCTTTGGCGAGCAGGGCTACACCAATGTCTACAGCCTGGATGGCGGTTACGAAATGTGGAAGCTGGCATTCCCTGAATGGTGCGAACACAACGGATGACAACGGGCCACAGCACGGCTGTGGCTTCGCTCTGCACCTCCTTCTGTGTCAGCTCCGGTGCCGGTTAACTGTCAACATCCTCTCGCTACAACGCCCTGCGTTTATACCCTTCCTGCAACGACAATCTCCTGTTAACTGAATTACCAATAATTTCATTTTTATTACCTTCTGCGATAAGCGGCACGCTCAATGCATAATTAAATACAGGCAGATTAAGGCGTCGAAAAACAGTCACTCCTTAACTCTGAACACCAGACAAAAACCTTGGCCAAAAAAAATATTTACTGGCACGGGTCAACCAAACTGAACCATACTGGTCTGAGAGAAACAGGCATTAATCAACGGAATTTTATGTAACCGAAAAAAATTACAAGACTGCACAATAGCTACCGGAGAGGTGAACTATGAGCGTATTCAGCCGATACAAAGACAGGTACTCCGCCACGCAGGAAGAAGTTATGAGCCTGCAGGAGTACCTTGAATTGTGCAAACAGGACAAAAGTGTCTACGCCACCGCCGCCGAGCGAATGCTGATGGCAATTGGCGAGCCGGAATTAATCGACACTGCCAAAGACCAGCGCTTAAGCCGCATATTTTCCAACAAAGTTCTCAAACGCTACCCCGCCTTCTCTGAGTTTTATGGCATGGAGGAAGCCGTTGAAAATATTGTTTCATACTTCCGTCATGCTGCTCAGGGGCTGGAAGAACGCAAACAAATCCTCTATTTATTAGGCCCTGTTGGTGGTGGTAAATCGTCACTGGCTGAACGTCTTAAACACCTGATTGAACACATTCCGTTTTATGCCATTAAAGGCTCTCCGGTGTTTGAATCGCCTCTGGGATTATTTGACCCGGAAGAAGACGCGCAGATTCTGCAGGAAGATTACGGAATTCCCCGTCATTATCTTGGCCATGTAATGTCTCCCTGGGCTGTTAAACGCCTGCATGAGATGGGCGGAGATATCAGTAAATTCGAAGTGGTTAAACTCTACCCGTCAATCCTCGACCAGATTGGTGTTGCCAAAACGGAACCTGGCGATGAGAACAATCAGGATATTTCTGCATTGGTGGGTAAAGTGGATATCCGCAAACTGGAAGACTATTCACAGGATGACCCGGATGCTTACGCCTACTCAGGTGCACTGAACCGTGCTAACCAGGGTCTGATGGAATTTGTGGAAATGTTCAAAGCACCGATTAAAGTGCTGCATCCACTGCTGACCGCCACTCAGGAAGGTAACTACAACGGCACCGAAGGCATGGGCGCCATTCCTTACCAGGGCGTTATTCTGGCTCACTCCAATGAATCGGAATGGCAGACCTTTAAAAACAATAAAAACAATGAGGCGTTTCTTGACCGCGTTTATATCGTCAAGGTTCCTTATTGTTTGCGCGTCAATGAAGAAGTTAAAATTTACGAAAAATTGCTATCAGGAAGCTCATTATCCAGCGCACATTGCGCACCCGATACATTAAAAATGCTTGCGCAATTTACAGTTCTTTCACGCCTTAAAGTTCCGGAGAACTCCAGCATTTATTCAAAAATGCGTATTTATAACGGCGAAAACCTGAAAGATACCGACCCAAAAGCAAAATCGCTGCAGGAATACCGCGATTCAGCCGGGGTTGATGAAGGCATGAATGGCATCTCGACGCGCTTTGCTTTCAAGATTCTGTCCAAGGTATTTAACTTTGATTCAACCGAAGTGGCCGCCAACCCGGTTCATTTACTGTATGTCATCGAACAAGCTATTGAACAGGAGCAGTTCCCGGAAGAAACCCACAACCGCTACCTGAATTTTATTAAAGAATATCTGGCGACCGAATACGTTGGTTTTATCGGTAAAGAGATTCAGACCGCTTACCTCGAATCGTATGCAGAGTACGGCCAGAATATTTTTGACCGCTACGTGACTTACGCTGACTTCTGGATACAGGATCAGGAATACCGTGATCCGGAAACCGGCGAAATGCTTGATCGGGTTTCTATTAATGAAGAACTCGAAAAAATAGAGAAAGCAGCGGGCATCAGCAATCCGAAAGACTTCCGCAACGAGATCGTTAATTTTGTATTACGCGCACGCGCCAACAACAATGGCAACAACCCGTCCTGGCAGTCTTACGAGAAAATGCGCGCCGTGATCGAGAAAAAAATGTTCTCCAACACCGAAGATCTGTTGCCGGTTATTTCATTCTCTGCCAAATCGTCTTCTGACGATCAGAAAAAACACGATGACTTTGTTGCCCGAATGACCGAGAGAGGGTACACCGAGAAACAAGTGAGGCTGTTGTCTGAATGGTACCTGCGTGTGCGTAAGTCGCAGTAACGACCGCAACAGAAATCCTGTCGGCAGATAAGGAGTAAACCATGTCTTACATTATTGACCGTCGCCTGAACGGTAAAAACAAAAGCATGGTCAACCGGGAGCGGTTTTTACGCCGCTACCGGCAACATATCAAAGAGGCGGTATCAGAATCGATCAACCGCCGCTCCATTACCGATATGGAGCGCGGTGAACAGATCAGTATTCCGACCCGTAATACCCATGAACCCAGCATCAGTCATGGTCCCGGTGGAAAACAACATCGGGTATTCCCTGGTAATAAAGAGTTCCATACCGGCGATCAACTGGACAAACCGCAGCAAGGTGGCGGAGGCAGCGGTTCAGGGCAAGCCAGTAATCAGGGCGAAGGGGAAGACGAGTTCTCTTTTTACATTACCCGCGATGAGTTTCTGAATTATCTGTTTGATGATCTGGCGCTGCCAAACATGATCAAAAAAACACTGAGCCAGTCAAAGGAATTTAAAACCCGTCGCGCCGGGTTTGTCTCAGAAGGTACGCCCAACAACCTGTCGGTTGTCCGCTCGCTGCGCAATGCTCATGCGCGCCGCATCGGCATGAGTGTAGGAAAACGTAAAAAACTGAAGGAATTACAGGCCGCATTAACCGGGCTATCGGCGAGCGGACTGGATGACAGCAGCGAAGCCTTGGCGCTTAAAGCACAGATTGCCGACCTTGAGCGCCGACTGAAAACCATTCCCTTCCTCGATGATCTGGATTTACGTTACCGCAGTCAGGTTAAAGTCCCGACACCCAGCAGTAAGGCGGTTATGTTCTGCATTATGGACGTTTCAGGCTCGATGACACAGGATATTAAAGACATCGCCAAACGGTTTTATATTCTGTTGTATTTATTTCTGCAGAAGAACTATGAGCATATTGAACTGGTATTTATCCGCCACCATACCAGCGCCCGCGAGGTCAGCGAGGAAGATTTCTTCTACTCCCGTGAGACCGGCGGAACCATTGTTTCCAGTGCATTAAAGCTGATGCAAAAAATTGTTGAGGAACGTTACCAGAACAGCGACTGGAATATTTATGCAGCCCAGGCTTCAGATGGTGATAACTGGGATGATGACTCACCGCTGTGCGCAAAAATTCTGGGGGATTCGCTGTTATCCATGGTGCAGTACTTTGCCTATATTGAAATCACTCCCAACCAGCATCAGGCTCTGTGGGAAGCATACACCGGCCTCAGCCGACAATTTTCCTCACGCTTTGCGATGGCCCAGATCCGTAATCCCGGCGATCTGTATCCGGTATTTCGCGAACTGTTTGCCAAGGATCGTTATCAGGAGGCTGTATGAGCGAAAAAGTCAGAGAATATCTGTCTACCGACTCCGACTGGACCTTCGAGCTGCTTGAAGTTTATGACCGTGAGATTGATCGCATTGCCAAGCTGTATAAGCTGGATACCTATCCGAATCAGATAGAAATCATCAGTGCTGAGCAAATGATGGATGCTTATTCATCGGTGGGTATGCCCATCGGCTATAACCACTGGTCTTATGGCAAACAGTTTCTTGCCACGCAAAAAGGCTATAAGCGTGGGCAAATGGGCCTGGCTTACGAGATCGTTATTAACTCCGATCCTTGTATTGCCTATCTGATGGAAGAAAACACCATGCCGATGCAGGCTTTGGTCATTGCTCATGCCTGCTACGGCCATAACTCCTTTTTTAAAGGCAATTATTTATTCCGCACCTGGACGGATGCCAGCTCCATTATTGACTACCTGTTGTTTGCCAAAAATTATGTACGCCATTGTGAAGAGCGTTATGGTCAGGAAGAAGTGGAACAGGTTCTGGATGCGTGCCATGCCTTGCAAAACTATGGCGTCGATCGTTATCGCAGGCCCAAGCCCATTTCAGCAGCAGAAGAAAAAACGCGGCAGAAAGAACGGGAGAACATTCTGCAGCAGCAGGTTAATGATTTGTGGCGCACTCTACCCACATCGTTAAAGGCCGAAAAGAACAACCAGAAACGTCAATTCCCCAGCGAACCACAGGAGAACATTCTGTATTTTCTGGAAAAGAATGCTCCTTTACTGGCCCCCTGGCAGCGCGAGCTGATTCGTATAGTACGCAAGATATCCCAGTACTTTTATCCGCAGCGCCAGACTCAGGTCATGAATGAGGGTTGGGCAACTTTCTGGCACTACACCCTGCTCAATCATCTTTACGATGAGGGCAAAGTCACCGATGGTTTTATGATGGAGTTTCTGACATCACACACCAACGTAGTTATGCAGCCCGGTTTTGACTCACCTTACTTCAGTGGTATTAATCCCTACGCATTGGGATTCAATATGTTTCAGGATATTAAACGTATCTGTGAGAACCCAACAGCTGAAGACCGTGAATGGTTTCCGGATATTGCCGGTTCCGATTGGCTGGAGACACTGCACTTTGCCATGAACAACTTTAAAGACGAGAGTTTTATTCAGCAGTTTCTGTCACCCAGAATGATGCGCGAATTTCATCTGTTCAGCATTTACGACGACGATGAAAAAAACAAATACCTTATCGACGCCATTCATGATGAACGCGGCTATCGGAAGCTGCGGGAAATGCTGGCGCGTCAGTATGATCTTTCAGTGCGCGAACCGAATATTCAGATCTGGTCGGTTGATCTTGAAGGTGATCGCTCACTGACTCTGCGTCACACCATGCAAAACGGCACACCGCTTTCAAACGATACCCATGAAGTACTTAAACACCTGCATTTTCTTTGGGGATTTGATATTCATCTGGAAACGTATAAAGAAGAACGCATGATCAAACGCCAAAGCTGCCCCTCTACATTCATTGAGGAGTAAAAGTCCCAGTCAACCCGGCGTAAATGAGTAAGAATTCAGTTGCGCCGGTATTCCGCCCGCAGGTTCAGAAGATTACCGCTGAACATCAACACGGCACCGGCCAGCACAAACAGATCAATACTTTCCTGATAAAACAAGTAGCCCACCAGCGCAATCAGCGGTAAACGCAGAAAATCCATTGGCACCACCACGGTTGCATCCGCCAAACGAAACGCATGCGCCATGCAGAAATGCGCACTCATCGCAGTAATACCCACCAGTAAAATCCAGGGCAGAGTATCAGGCGCAGGCGTTGTCCAGTTAAGCAGTGACGGCACCAAACCAAATGGGAGCTGCATAAGCGTCATATAAAACAGAATGCACAGAGGTGTATCGGTTCGGGTCAGCGATTTGGTTTGGATATAAGAAAAAGCATAGCCAAGAGCACCGCCCAGCACCGCAAACGCTGCGGGCTGAAGCACGCCCGCACCGGGGCGCAAAATCAGCAAAAGCCCGGCAATACCCAATACCAAAGCCTGCAAACGTGGTCCGGTCAGGCGCTCTTTTAACAGAAAAAATGCCAGCAGCGCTGTCCATACCGGCGTCGTGAATTCAATCGCAATCACTTCTGCTAAGGGGATAAAAGCCAGACCATAAAACCAGCCATATTGCCCTGCGTAATGAGCAATATTCCGCAACCAGTGGGTTTTAAGCCGTTGCGTCTTTATTTGTTCCCAGCCACTGCGGCTAAGCAGAACAGCGATCACCACAACACCGATCACGCTGCGAAAAAACAGAATCTGATAGGTAGTGAGCGAATGTGACAATTCCCTTCCGGAAATCGCCATCAACATAAATGACAGCAGCGCCCCTGACATCCACAGTGCCGCGACGAAAGCAGGATGACGATTTTGCAGCATGGATACGATCCACAGAGAACAAGGGCAGGCAGGGTAGCATTACTGACAGAAATATAAATAAGCGCAAAGGCGAAGACTATTCGCCTTGCGCCATTAAAGCATTACCAGGCAATCACCATATCGTCGCGCTGAATCGCCAGATGCTCGGCGGTCAGTTTCATTTCTGCAACAACAAACTGCGGCTGTACCTGCTTAATGACAATCTCGGTCGCCATATCACTGAGTTCGGTACGAGGCTCAAGGTCGAGGTTATAAAAAGTACCGGTACGGTAAACCTGAAATTTATCCCCCGGGCGAATACCAGCTCCGGCGCTGGCTTCAATGTGCAGGCGGTTGCCTTTGGCTTTTACGATGCGCGCCATAAACGGCTGACAACGTAACACCTCATCGACATCATCCACCACGCCACTGAGTAATTCACGCACCTCGGCCCCATAAGGTGTTTGCCAGAAATGAGGAGAAGCAAAGGGCACCCGTTCGCGCGCCGGACGATCCCAGGCACCATGAGCCGAATAGCTGCGCTGAAACAACATGGCGCCACTGAGGCCATCATGAACAAAAACATCCATCACGAACTGGCGGTCGCGGTTGTTGCTTTCAAGACCCAATAAATCCAGCCAGCTATCGGAGCCACGGTTGCGGCCGGAATCATTACCCGCCTCCCCCATCATTGCCAGGTCCCGCACAACGCCCGACACCACATACTGCGCCCCCAACTGGGTCGCCAGTGCGACCGATGTGGTTAAGCGCTGCTGCGCTGTTTCCATCGATGGAGCGCGCCGTGGGTCCTGATAAAGACTGGTACGGGTGGCATCCAACGCATGGATTGCACCGCGGTTGTTAAGGGTATTAACCAACACTCGGGGTAAGTCCTGCTCAATGTTCTGCAGCTGTCCGAGTGTGGCCTGCTGCGGACGCGCCAGTCCGAATCCGGCCACGGCCACCGCTTTTCGGTAACGCTGGGTACTGGCCGGGCACATCGCCTGCGGGCTGACATCGGCACGGATAGCTACCTGATATAAACCGCCAGACTGATCCTCCCACAGCACTTCGATATTTTTTAGCTGCGCATGCGAACGCACCTGTACATCATCCTGTTTGACCACCCCATCGCTCATCAGCTGCGTACTGCTGACCTGAGCACCGGCGCGCAGACTGGCCTGACGCATGGCATCCTGCAATGCCTGCTCACGGGCATAAGAAACAGCACCAGTCAGCGGTGCTTCACCGGTAACTTCGACCGTCAGAGCGGCAACAGGCAGTGAACATAAAGCAATGAACATCACGCTCAGGATACGCATAAAGCCTCCTCGCCAGATTGGCTGTCACTCAATAAAGTAAAAGCCGGTTTCAGGTACGCTGGCTTCACCCTGAACACGCTGACGCTGGCTGGAAGCAAAGTTACTGCTGCCGGACGGACTGCCTAATGATGCACGGCAATCAACATTGAAACGCTGGCTGTCTGACGTCTGTAAACAATTGCGGAATCCCTGGTCAATCACCATCTCCAGCAGCGTTTCAACACTGCCATCCGGCATCACATCCGACGATACGACCCGCGCACCATGCATATAGGTTTCCACATAGCTGCGAAAACGGTCATTCTGCACAACCATATCGCGTACCGTGGTGCTGCCCTGAATAGAAGTGCCATACACCCGCTCAGCCATTGAGCGGTAGGCATCCATTTTGGATGCGCGAATGGCCATCAGGCGTCGCTGGACTTCACTTTTTTTCTTGTCCGTATCCATTGCGCCATAACCGACAACCCGTAACACCATCGGCGCAATCGGGTCTATTTCCTGTTCCACCGGCTGAAAATACGCCTCAGGGTCTTCACTAAGATTACTGTCTTCAATCAGAGCGCTTGAGCACCCCTGCAACATCATGGATGCGATGGCACTGCCTGCCAGCATGAAAGGCCACTTCATAACAATCTCCCGAACAACTGAGGCGCAGGAATCTGTCCTTATTCATCGCCATAACAGCCGGCATGGTTTGCGGACAGAGATTCCCCTGTTAGGTCATCTATCGGCCGAGACGGCAAAAATTTAAACTTTTTTTATTCTGCGCGAGAAAAACCACAGGTCACGCAACTTGCGATCCGGCCAGGCATGCCACTGATACAGCGCCAAACCGGCCAGCAGCAATGCGGCACCCAATACCGAACTGGCGGCCAGGCGCTCGTCTTTCAGCCAGAAGCCCCAGAAAACGGCCAGCACCGGCGCAATCAGAGTAATCAGGGTCACGCGGGATGCAGGCAGATGCTGCAGCACCAGGTAATACAACATAAACCCCAGCAGAGAACCGAACACCACCAGATAGCCAAGCCCCAGCTGACTGGCCAAAGGCCACTCATCCGGCAGATGCAGTCCAAATAATGGCAGTGTCAGCAGGTAGACAAATGATGACAACCACAACGTACCACTGGTCTGCACCATCGGATGCAGACCCGCATTGACCTGCTTTACCCATACCGCGCTGGCGGCAAAACAAAAAACAGACATCAGCGTGCCCAAAATGCCACGCCAGGCACCGTCATCCAGTGCCAGTCGCCCGGCAACCACAAACGTCAGTCCTAACAGCGCCAGCAACAACGCCAGCACCCGAACGGGCGTCAGTTCGCGTTCATTCAGCCAGAACCAGGCAAGCGCACCGGACAACATAGGGCTGAGACCATAGAGCACCGAAATCAAACCCGATGGAATATAAAGAGAGCCCCAGTAGACTGACATCATTGCACCATAGACGCCCAGACTACCGGCCAGATAACTCATTAATGCAGCACGATTCAGACGCAAAGGCTGACGCAGCAGCAAAAGAATGGGCAAAGATAACAGAGCGCTGAGCCACATTCTCAGCGTCAGAGCGGTAAAAAAATCCAATCCGTCCTGACTGAACTGGATAGCAATGGGCGTGGTGGACCAGATAAAAACCACCAGCAGATAAGCAACAACAACAGGCATAACACAGACCCCGGAGAAACCAGAACACCACCTGCAGCCCACAAAAAAGGCCGCGAAAGCGGCCTTTTAAACAGAACAGAGCGAACTGACTAAAACGACCGCCGGAAACGGGCATGCACAACCATGGCGCGGCGAATTCGCAGCGGCGCGGCCATAGTGGCAAAAGCTTGTTTCGGACAGATGACGTTTAACATTCAGATCTACTTATTCTGTTAACGAATTAACACAGATTCGGCAGGATAGACTTGCCATATTCGTTATGCAAGGGTGGCGAATACTGACTACTATAGTTGTACGATTGACGGCATTATGTTCAAAACGGACTAAGACAATAACTGACTGGGAATAATTCCCGGAAGATCGTTTTTTTTCGCACATAGCCAACCAGCATCATTCGTTTAACGATAAACAAGGAACTCGGATCATGATCAAACGTTCACTATTGGCAGTCGCCATCGCAACACTCAGCATTCAATCTGTCCAGGCTGCACCTTTCCTGCCAATGGATGCCCGTGGTCTGGCTATGGGAAGCACCGGTGTTGCCAGCGCCCAACGCGCCCACGCCCCGGCTTATAACCCTTCGCTGCTGTCACAAGCATCCGAAGACGATGATTTCGCTCTGCTGTTTCCTCAAATCGGCGTCAATCTGGCGGATGAAGGGGAACTGATCGATGAAGCAGAATTAATTTCTGACGAAATTTTCCCTGCTTTTGAAAATGCCATTGAAGGCAGCGGCTTATCCAGTGGCCTTGATGCCAACCTTGATACCCTGACGACCCGGATCTCTCAACTGGAAACCGCCATTGGAACCGGTGATGCAGCCCAGATCGCTACCGCCAACACTAACCTTAAATCCGCACTTGGTGACGTCGATGATGACCTTGTAGTCACTCAGTCATCGATTTCTGATCTGACAAAATCCCTGGATAATATCTCTGGCAGCCCACTCAGTGCGCGCCTTGGCGTAGGTGGTGCGCTGGCCATTCCAAGCAAAAAATTTGCTGCAGCCATCAGTTTTTCCGGAACAGCAAACGTATCTGCCCGGGTCAACTTTACCGACAGTGATCTGGGCTTACTGAACAGTTACGTTCCGGCGGCACAAGGCTATATTGATGCAGCCGATGATGTCTCTACAGGAATTGACGACGCCACTGCTGATAATACAATCACCCCGACAGAAGCACTGAATCTGCAAAGTGCCGTTGATAACCTGCAAACCTATGAATACACCAGCCCGAATGGCACGAGTATATTCAGCAATGGTGCACTGACCGACGACGCCAGTGATGCCAACCTGACATCAACCGCCGAAGTTGTTGCGGTCGCCATTGTCGACCTGGGCGTATCACTCTCCCGCGAATTTGATTTCTCCGGTGAAAAAGTAGCCATTGGCCTGACGCCAAAACTGCAGAAAATCACGACCTATCACTATGCCGATGAGGTGGATGGTTTTGATGAAGTCGACGAAGATGATCTGGAAGACTCCAAAGAAGACTACAGCAAAGTAAACCTGGATATCGGCGCGTCATACCGCTTCGGCTCTGAGGGCAATTGGGTAGCTGGCCTGGTAGGTAAAAACTTACTGGGTGGCGAGTTCGACTACGCCGATGTACTGGTTACACCAAAAGACTCCAATGGCAATCCGGATCCGTTGCAGCCGGCTTATACCATCGATGGAGGCTCGGTAAAACTAAACCCTCAGTTCCGCGCCGGCCTCGCCTACCAGAGCAGCTGGGTTAATGTCGCGGTGGATTTAGACCTGACCGAGAACGATCCGATTGCCTTCGAAAATCCAACCCAATACGCCGCGATTGGTGCCGAGTTTGATCTGTTCAGTACTCTGCAACTGCGTGCCGGTTATCGTACCAATATGAGCGCAAGCAATTCCGACATGGTGTCCGTTGGTTTTGGTCTGTCGCCGTTTGGCGTACACCTGGATATCGCCGCGATGGCAAACCCGAGCGATCCTGAAAAAGAAGCAGGTGTTGCGCTGGAAACCGGTTTCTATTTCTGATTCCGGCCAGACAGAACCGGCAAAGGTTCTGCTCTGATGCCTGAAAGGCTAAACTTAAAAGCCGTCACAATATTGTGGCGGCTTTTTTATTGACGGAATTTTAGTTATGCAGATTTACCTTGTCGGCGGCGCGGTACGCGACCAGCTACTGAATATTCCCTTAAAAGACCGTGATTGGGTGGTAGTAGGCAGCACACCGGACGAGTTGCTGGCTCAGGGATTTCAGCAGGTCGGCGCCGACTTTCCGGTTTTTCTGCATCCGCAAAGCCACGAAGAATACGCTTTGGCCCGCACCGAGCGGAAAAGCGGCCAGGGTTATCAGGGGTTTGATTGTCACTTCAGTCCTGACATTACCCTGGAAGAAGATTTATTACGCCGCGACCTGACCATTAATGCCATGGCACAGGATGATCAGGGCAATATTATTGACCCCTACAATGGCAAAGCCGATCTTGACCGACGTTTACTGCGCCATGTATCGCCCGCCTTTGCCGAAGATCCATTACGGGTTCTGCGCGTTGCCCGCTTTGCTGCACGCTTTGCACCCTTAGGTTTCCACGTTGCCGACGAAACCATGACACTGATGCGCAATATGGTTAATGCCAGAGAACTGGATCACCTGGTTGCCGAACGGGTGTGGAATGAAACCCAGCGCGCACTGGGCGAGCAACAACCCAGCGTTTACTTCCAGGTACTGCGTGATTGCGGCGCGTTGAAAGTCTGGTTCGGTGAAATTGATGCCCTGTTTGGCATTCCACAACCGGAACAACATCACCCGGAAATTGATTGCGGTATTCACGCATTATTATCACTGACGGCTGCCGGAAAGCTCAGCCAGAGCATTGCTGTCCGCTGGGCCGCACTCACGCATGACCTGGGCAAAGCATTAACGCCACAAACCGAATGGCCACGCCATATTGCGCACGAAGCCCGTGGCAAAAAACCCTTAAAAGCGTTACATCAACGCCTGAAGGCACCGCGCGATGCCGCCGACCTGGCGCTGCTGAGCAGCGAATTTCATACCCATATTCATCGCGCCTTCGAATTAAAAGGCAGCACGCTTAACAAGGTATTTAACCAACTCGATGCCTGGCGTAAACCTGAACGTTTTGAACAATTTTTATGGGTGTGTGAAGCCGATGCCAAAGGCCGTACCGGACTGGAAAACACACCATATCCGCAAGCCAACTATGTGCGCGCCGCATTAAAAGAAGCATTAACAATCCGAGTGCAAGACATCATAGCGCAGGGACACCAGGGTGCCGCCATAAGAGCCGCACTGGACGAAGCACGCGATCATCATTTACAACATTGGAAAGAAACTGAAGGCCCTAAATTCCAGGCGATAACCGGAAAGAACAGTAATAGCCCGGATTAACCGCGGGCAATCGAATGCTGGCTGGCGCGTACCGGATACAACGGTTGATCGGCCAGCGCTGGCCAGTAATGCGCCAGTGGTGTGCCATCAGCTGGATCAACACCGTCGGGGAAAATATCCAGCAACGGCCGCAATACAAAAGCGAACTGCTGAATATCGGTACGCGGTAATTGCAATCCGGAAAAATCACCAGCCAGATCATCAAATAATAAGATGTCGATATCCAGTGCGCGGGATGAATATTTCACCGCATCCGGCGTGCGGCCAAAATCAAATTCCAGCTGTTTTAATGTACCAGCCAGTTCGGTCAGAGAGCAGTTACTGTCAATTTCGACCACCAGATTAATAAAATCCGGACCATCAAAACCCAGTGCGGGTGAACGATACCAGGGCGATACGCGCAACAAAGAATAGCGTTCACTCAGGCGGGCGATTCCAGCCGCCAGATTCTGCTCGGCATTAATATTGGAACCTAAGCCAAGAAAAATCCGCGACATCAGCGATTATCTCCCGCCAGCTCATCACCGCGTTCAATATACAAACCAACCGCACGCGCCTGTGGCACCACCGCCGGTTTTTCCACCTGAATACCCAGCCAGGGCATGCCAAATTCTTTGCGCAATGCTTCAGCCAGGCGCTCCAGCAAGGACTCCAACAATTGAAAATGCTGCTCACGAACAAAGCGCTCAATAAACTCGGTAACCGCCTGATAATTTAATGCATGCATCAGATCATCGGTGGCAGCCGCCAGGCGAATATCCCAGGCCATTTCCAGATCAAAAACCAAAGGCTGACGCACTTGCTTTTCCCAGTCATAAACACCGATAACAGCATCGACTTTCAGGCCGCGAATAAAAACTCTATCCATGCTCTGCACCACGCTCTGCATTCACGTTAACAGCAACACAATCAACCGGCGTCAGACTGGTCATCGGCCAGCGTGGCACAACCGAGACCGCCAGATCAGAATGCTCTCCGGCCAGTAAGCGCTGGGTACCGGCATAAGCGATCATCGCGCCGTTATCAGTGCACAACTCCGGACGTGGATAAAAGACGGCACCACCCAAGGCCTCGGCAGTAGTACGCAATTTTTCGCGCAGGCGCTTATTAGCCCCCACACCACCGGCGATAATCAGCCGGTTAATACCCGTTTGCTGCATCGCCCGTTTGCATTTAATCGCCAGCGTATCGACCACGGCCGCTTGAAAACAGGCAGAGATATCGGCTTTATCCTGCTCCGCCAACACACCATCCACCGCACATTCAAGAATCGTCGTGCGCACGCGGGTTTTTAAACCACTGAAGCTGAAATCCAGACCAGGACGGTCGGTCATCGGACGCGGAAATTTAAAGCGTTTTTCATCGCCCAGGGTCGCCAGCGCGCTGAGAGCAGGGCCACCGGGATACGGCAGTCCCATCATTTTTGCGGCTTTATCGAAGGCTTCACCGGCGGCATCGTCGAGAGACTCGCCTAATAATGTGTAACGACCGATGCCATCAACCTGAACCAGCTGGGTATGACCACCGGAAACCAATAAGGCAATAAAAGGAAAAGCCGGCGGATTATCTTCCAGCATCGGCGCCAGCAGGTGGCCTTCCATGTGGTGAACACCAATGGCTGGCAGATCAAGCGCCCAGGCCAGGCTGCGGCCTAAACAAGCACCCACCAACAAAGCACCCACCAGTCCCGGCCCTGAGGTGTAAGCCACACCATCCAGTTCTGCAAGCGTCAGGCCCGCTTCGTGCAACACTTCGCGAATCAGCGGCAGCGCTTTGCGCACATGATCACGGGAAGCGAGTTCCGGCACAACACCGCCGTATTCTGCATGCAGTGCAATCTGCGAGTAAACCCGGTGTGCCAGCAAACCCTGCTTACTGTCATACAGGGCGATGCCGGTCTCATCGCAGGATGTTTCCAGACCTAAAACCCGCATAAATAATCTCTTCTCACACGATCTAACGAAGGGGCGCATGATACTGCCGCACCAGAGCTGGCGCTACCCGCAATTCCCGGATCCATTCCCGAACAGCCCAACATACACTTAAAGCGCGCAGGAATGACAGGATAAACCCCGCGGGTATTTAGCAAGAACCCAGCAACCACGCGCCCTGCACATTGCCTGTGGCCAATACTCAAACTACTCTTTGCAATCCGCGGACAAAGGATTTAGAATGCCCGCCCTCTAACTGGGGCCTGTGGTTTCCCCATAAACAGACTGATTTAAAACGTAGGTGATTGGATGCCAGCTGTAAAAGTTAAAGAAAACGAACCGTTTGACGTCGCACTCCGTCGCTTCAAGCGTTCTTGCGAAAAAGCAGGCGTACTGTCTGAAGTACGTCGTCGTGAGCATTACGAGAAGCCAACCTGGATCCGTAAGCGTAAAGCGGCAGCCGCTGTTAAGCGTCACTTGAAAAAAGTGCAGCGCGAACAGCGTAAAATGGTCCGTCTCTACTAAGAGCCGGATTACGGGAATAAAGGAGACCGCATGAGTACTCTGGTTGCCAGTTTTAAAGACGCTGTCAAAGCGGCAATGCGCGCCAAAGAAAAAGAGCGGCTGAATGCTCTGCGCTTAGCGCAGGCAGAATTCAAACGTGTTGAAGTCGATGAACGCATTGAAATCGACGACGAACGTGCTCTGGCCATTCTCGATAAAATGACCAAACAACGTCGTGACTCCATCGCGCAGTACGCTGCCGCCGGACGCGACGACCTGGTAGCCGTCGAACAGTATGAAATTGATGTACTGTCCGAGTTTCTGCCAGAAGCCTTGAGCGAAGAAGAGTTGGCCAAACTGGTGGCTGATGCGATTGCACAGTCCGGTGCTGCTTCAATGCAGGACATGGGCAAAGTCATGGGCATCCTGAAACCACAAGTGCAAGGTCGTGCCGATATGGCACAGATCAGTCAACTGGTGAAGTCTCAACTGGGCTGATTCTGCTCTGCAGGCAATAGAAGCGCTACCCATCCCGGTGTGTAGCGCTTTTGTCGTTTATACGGCTTAATCAAATATACGCTCAGCACAACAGGCACCGCATTTATGGCAGGCCGCATACCCCAGTCTTTTATAGATGACCTACTCGCCCGCGTCGATGTAATCGATGTGGTAGACAGCCGCGTCAAACTGAAAAAGACCGGCAAAAACTATTCTGCCTGCTGCCCTTTCCATAACGAAAAGTCGCCCTCCTTTACCGTCAGTCCCGACAAACAGTTTTATTACTGCTTTGGCTGTGGCGCATCCGGCAGTGCACTTAAATTCGTCATGGAGTTCGACGGCCTCAGCTTCCCCGACGCCGTGGAAAAGCTGGCGACGCAAGCCGGCATGGAAGTACCGAAAGAACAGGTCAGCTTCGAAGCCCGCCAGGAACAGCAACACCAGCCACTGTTCGATTTGATGCAAAAAGCCGGCAGCTATTTCGAAAAAATGCTGCGCAGTCATGAGCAGCGTGGCAAAGCCGTCGACTACTTAAAAAATCGCGGTCTGTCCGGTAAAGCCGCCAAGTTTTTCGGCATCGGCTACGCCCCACCAGGCTGGGACAACCTGCAGAATTATCTTGCCGCCAATGGCGAACGCGAGCTGATAAAACAACTCATCAGCTGCGGCATGCTGATCGAAAAAGAAGACGGCCGCACCTATGACCGCTTCCGCGACCGCATTATGTTTCCCATTCGCGATGCCCGTGGCCGTTACATCGCCTTCGGTGGCCGCGTACTGAATGATGAAAAACCCAAATACCTGAACTCGCCGGAAACGCCGATTTTTCAGAAAGGCCGCGAACTTTATGGTCTGTACGAAGCGCGTAAAATCCGCCAGAAGCTGACCCGCATCGTCATTGTCGAAGGCTATATGGATGTCGTCGCGCTGGCCGAATTCGGCATTCATTACGCCGTCGCCACCCTCGGCACCGCCACCAGCGAGCACCACCTGCGACGGTTATTCAAAGTCGTACCGGAAGTCATCTTTTGTTTCGACGGCGATCAGGCCGGGCGTACCGCCGCTGCGCGGGCCATGGAAACCGTATTACCGGTACTCGAAGATGGCGTACAGGCACGCTTCCTGTTTCTTCCCGATGGCGAAGACCCTGATACCCTGGTGCGCCAGGAAGGCAAAGACGCCTTCGAGCAACGCCTGAATCAGGCCGTACATCTGCCGGAATTCCTGTTCGACCACCTGAAAGAACAGGTCGACTTCGACACCCTGGATGGCAAAGCGCGCCTGGATCAACTGGCCGCCCCATTAATTAATAAACTGCCGAAAGGCATGTTACGCAGCCTGATGCGTAACAAACTGCGCGATGAACTCGGTGCCGACAGCGTCGCCCTCGACCGTCTTGAATCTGCGCCCTCCGCGACCGCTGCCAGCGCGGAATTGCCCGACCACGAAGAGCCTTTGCCGGCTTATCTGGATGACGACCGCCACGAGCCGCAGCCGCCGCAACAGGATCACAGCGCCGACACGCTTGCTCCGCTGGTGCACAAAGCACTGACCGCACTGGTCAAACAGCCATCGCTGGCGAGCGAACTGGAGTTACCCGATACCGAGCCGGAAAGTGAGTACGAGCGCCTGTTAATAGAGGTGCTGCGCAAACTGAAGCAAACACCGCAACAGAGCAGCGTGGGTTTACTGATTCAATGGATCGGCTCGCCCTATCAGGCAGAGCTGCAGCAACTGGCCGACCGACCCGACCGCCAGATGAAACCCACCGCCGCCGATATCGCCGTGGTTCTGAAACAAATGAACGCGCGCAAACTCAGCGCCGAACTGCGCACTCTGACCAGTAAATTTGAGCGCGGCGAAAAACTCAGCAGCGAAGAACAGGCGCGTAAGCGCGAGCTGCACAAACAATTGCACAGCATTAATAAAAAACGGGCGCGTATTTACGCCCGTCATTAAAAAATCAGAAACAGCCAGGCCATGCGTTAAAGAAAACCGTGGCCAGGCCTTGAGATCGGGCAAACTGCCCCTATATACAAAGAACTTCTGAATCCGGCACGCCGTCGGCGTAACAACCGGTGCCCGATTCAATACATGACTGCAGCAGCGCAGCAACCAACGTGACAGAGCCAAGAGGCCAGCATCGGCACATCCGGGCATATTTTCGCCAGGCCGATTTCCCACGTTAACTGACTTTGCTGAAGATGATGAAGCAAGCAACCGCCTCCTTCGGGCACAGGCGCCGGCATCCGCAAAAACAGTGGAACCTAACGTCGCGCCTATGGCCTAAAGATCGGTTAAAAGTTATACTTCGGCGTTTTTCTTCCGCCTTAAAAAACGGAACACAGGGCTTCTATGTCAGCGAACACGCAACAATCCCGTCTTAAAGAACTTATCGCCAAAGGCAAAGAGCAGGGCTACCTGACTTATGCCCAGGTAAACGACCACCTGCCGGACGATATTGCCAATCCGGATCAGGTCGAAGACATCATCCGCATGATTAACGATATCGGTATTCCGGTATCTGAAGTTGCGCCCGATGGTGACTCGCTGTTTATGTCTGATGCCGCCGACGACGCCGCCGCTGAAGAAGCCGCCGCCGCCCTGGCCCTGGTTGAATCCGACGTAGGCCGTACCACTGACCCGGTGCGTATGTACATGCGCGAAATGGGTACCGTAGAACTGCTGACCCGCGAAGGCGAAATTGTTATCGCCAAGCGTATTGAAGAAGGCATCCGCGAAGTGATGTCGGCTCTGGCTTATTATCCGGGTGCCGCAGAAACCATTCTGAACGCCTTCCGTGAAGCCGAAGAAGATCCAAACCGCGTTGGCGATATTTTCTCCGGTTTTATCGATCCGTCCGATGTCGATCCTGAGCCAGGCCCACAGGCCGGCCCTGAAGCAGCCGCAGCTGCCGCCGAAGAAAGCGACGACAACAGCGATGACTCCGACGATGACGATGACAGCGAAGACAGCGGCATCGACATGACCGAAGTCACGCGTCGCTTCGATGAAATCCGCGATGCGCACGACGCCATGACGAAATCCCTGGCAAAAAATGGCCGTGCACACAAGAAAACCGAAGAAGCGCTGGCAAAACTGGCCGAATTATTCGCGCCGATTAAACTGACGCCAAAATACTTCGACTCCCTGGTGACCAACGCCCGCAGCTCACTCGATCTGATCCGTACTCAGGAACGCCAGATCATGGTGATGATGACGCGTAAATGCGGCATGGACCGTAAAGACTTCATCAAAGGATTCCAGGGCAACGAAATCAGCAACGACTGGATTGACAGCCTCATCGCCGCCGGTCACAGCTACTCGAAAAAACTGGACACTTACCGTCTGGAAATTTTCCGTTCGCAGAAAAAAATCCGCGCCGTTGAAGAACGCGTGGGTCTGAGCATTCCGGAAATTAAAGAAGTTAACCGTCGCGTATCCATCGGTGAAGCCCGCGCCCGTCGCGCCAAGAAAGAAATGGTTGAGGCTAACCTGCGTCTGGTAATCTCCATCGCGAAAAAGTACACCAACCGTGGTCTGCAGTTCCTCGATCTGATTCAGGAAGGCAACATCGGTTTGATGAAAGCGGTAGATAAATTCGAATACCGTCGTGGTTATAAGTTTTCCACTTACGCCACCTGGTGGATCCGTCAGGCGATTACCCGTTCGATTGCCGACCAGGCGCGCACCATCCGTATTCCGGTGCACATGATCGAAACCATCAACAAACTGAACCGCATCTCCCGTCAGATGCTGCAGGAGATGGGTCGTGAGCCAACGCCGGAAGAACTGGCCGAGCGCATGGAAATGCCGGAAGACAAAATCCGCAAAGTACTGAAAATCGCCAAAGAACCTATCTCCATGGAAACCCCAATCGGTGACGATGAAGATTCACATCTGGGCGACTTTATCGAAGATACTCACTCCGAGTCTCCACTCGATGTGGCCACCTCTGACGGCCTGACCGAAGCCACCCGCTCTGTGCTGGCCGGCCTGACCGCAAGAGAAGCCAAAGTACTGCGCATGCGTTTCGGTATCGACATGAATACCGACCACACACTGGAAGAAGTCGGCAAACAGTTCGACGTAACCCGTGAGCGTATCCGTCAGATCGAAGCCAAGGCTCTGCGCAAACTGCGTCACCCTTCACGCTCCGATCACCTGCGCAGCTTTATCGACGAGTAATCGTCCGCTGCCATAGAAAAACCCGCCACGTGCGGGTTTTTTTATGCGCCTTTTCCATGTTTTCTTACTCGCGAAGCGAAAATAACGCGGCGGGATCTGCCGGCTCTTTACTGTCCTGCCAACGCCTCCACGCCTTATCAAAGCCCCAGTTATAGAACACGGTATAAGGCAGAATAAAGACAAAGAATGCCAGCTCCATAAAGAACGCCTGCAACAGTGTCAGATCCAGCATCCAGACCGCCAGCGGCAGACAGATCACCACCAACCCGGCCTCAAAGGCGACACCGTGCAGCAGGCGCACGCGGAAACGCCAGTGCTGCCGCTCCGTTGTCCGGTAACGATCAATCAGGCCGTTGTAAACCATATTCCACAGCATCGCCAGCAACGACATCATCACCGTCAGAGCGCCAGTCGTGGCCACCTCAGTCTTAAGTGTCCAGGCCATTAATGGGGTAAACAGCAGAATGGCAATCGCCTCGAAACCGGTGGCGTGAATAATGCGTTCTTTGCTCAGGATGGTCTTCATGCTCTGTCGTCTGGTGAATGAACCGGATTGCTATGATCTTTCATAAAACAGATACTTAAAACATAGCTTCCATCGGTTTTATCAATACATGCGTTACTCTCCGGAATCCCTGAAAGCCTTTATTGAGGCGGCCGCCAGCGGCTCCTTTTCCGCCGCGGCACGGCGTCTGGGCAAAAGCCAGTCAACCATCAGCATCGCCATTGCCAATCTGGAAACGGATATCGGCTGCCCACTGTTCGACCGCAGCGGCCGTCAGCCACAACTGAACGAAGCCGGGCGTCAGGTATTGGCGCAGGTGGAAGCCATTCTCGCCGCCAGTGAACAACTCGATGCCCTGGCACAGCGGCTGGCGGCCAATATTGAACCCTTGCTGTCACTGGTGATGACCGATATCTACAGCGTCGTCTTTCATGGCGAAGTGATGACCAGCTTTGCCGAACGCTTTCCCCACACCGAGCTGCGCTGTGGCCCGGCGGAAGATGCCGACGTGATCGATATGATTCAGAAGGGTCAGGTGCATATGGGCATCCTCGCCGCACAAAGTCAGTACCCCGCCGACGTTGCCACCGCCCGCCTGCCGGAAAAAGCTGAATTCGGCCTGTATGTGCACGGAGATCATCCATTAGCCCGGCTGAGTAACCCTCGTCGGCAAGACCTGGAAAACGAGCGCCAGCTGCTGATCCGCACTTACGCACCCGGCCATCAGCACAGTAAAGGTCAGGCCTGGTCAGCACCGGATTATCTGACCTTGCTGGAATTTGCCGAACGTGGTTTCGGCTGGGCAGAACTCCCCTGCACCGTCGTCAAACGCTTTGGTCAGAATCTGGTGGAGCTACCGATGAGTGGTTATCCACGCGGGGTAGAAATCGATATTGCCTGGTCACGGCGCACGCCTCTTGGGCCTGCCGGACAATGGTTGCTGGAACAGCTACAGATTCGCCGCACTCCGCAGCGGAAGGCTGCGCGGAAAATCTGATCGCATGTAGATCAGACGATAAAGCAACCCCGAGCACAGCACGACTACGACTAAATCCAGATTGTGACGTCGCAGCCACCCCACTATGCTGACAGCGTACTCAATGCAGTAGCACAACAATGTCTTTTATTCTCAATACTCTGACGCCCATTTTTGGCCTGATTCTGCTCGGTTTTATTCTGCGCAAAACTCATCGTCTGGGCGAAAGCGCCGCTTCCGAACTGAACCGTCTGGTGGTCTGGCTGTGCCTGCCAGCGCTGCTGTTTAACCTGACGGCCAAAGCCGAACTGGCCGACATCTGGCATACCGGCTTTGTACTGACCTTTACTCTGGCCACCCTCGGCACGTTTATCCTTACCCTGCTGTGGCGCTCCCACCGGGGTGCGCCACTGACTACCGCCAGCCTGGATGCACTCGGCGCTTCCTATGCGAATACCGGCTACGTTGGCATTCCGCTGTGCCTGTTTGTACTTGGCGACAACGGCCTCGCACCAGCCCTGATCGCCACTCTGATTGTCGTCAGCCTGCTATTTGCCATCGCTGTGATCTGCGTTGAAGTCAGCCTGCAGAAAGGCCAGGGCATCAGCCGGGCTATCACTAAAGTCGGCATCGCCCTGCTGAAAAACCCACTGGTCATTTCGCCGCTGATTGGTATTGCCTGGAACCTGCTGAATCTGGATGTGCCAGCGGTGGCCGGCGCACTGCTGACCTTACTCGGCGATGCCACCGTCCCCTGCGCCTTGATTTCCCTCGGCGCTTTCCTGGCCCATAAACAACCCGGCAGAGCGCAGGGAGCACCAGCTCTGGTCAGCATCAAACTGCTTGCCCAGCCACTGCTCGCCTGGCTTCTCGCCACTTATGTATTTGCATTGCCGCCGCTGTGGGCCAGCGCGGCGGTACTGCTCAGCGCCCTGCCGACCGGTACCGGGCCTTATATGCTGGCCGAGTTTTATCAGCAAAACGCCGCCGTGGTGTCACGCACCATTCTGCTCAGTACCCTCGGCTCGGTATTCAGCCTGTCAGTACTGCTTATCTGGCTGTAAGCCAGACGCACCACAGCCATCCGCATGCACCGGCTGCTGCCGCGACACTTTTCTTATGCAAATCAAAGCAGTGGAACTCACAGTGAGAGCTGCTTATAATGCCCTTCGCTGTTCCGCAGCGACTTTTCTCAGTGGTTGTTTTTTATACAAAACAGCCACTGCAGCAAAAGGGCCCATAGCTCAGTTGGTTAGAGCATCCGACTCATAATCGGCAGGTCCCCAGTTCAAGTCTGGGTGGGCCCACCAATAAACCCTTTATAATCAAAGCCTTACACAAAAATCGCTACTCTAATCACTTCATGTCAACAGCATGTCAAATGCGTTTTTTCGCGTAAAAATGTCAACTTTCATGTCAACTTTTCTCGCCTGATTCGCTTTCATCCGCACACTTGTGCAATTCGCTAAACTGACCGGAACCCCACGTATTCCCTGACGTTCTTCGCGCCCCTCTCTTCCAGCATCCGCGCTGCTTTGCACTATTCCGCACTTCGTGCAATTGAGCATTCCACCTATCAGCCCCAGTGCTGGCGCGGCTTTTGTCTCATTTGCACACACAATAAAACCGCACAAATTTGCTGAGAAAGGCCCGCAGGTGTGGTGAGGAGGAGTGTTTTTTTTGGCTGGAAGGTTTTTATGTGTGGTTACTGGGCTGGGGGGAGTTTCATCAGGAGAAAATATTCGGAAGGCGCGCCGTAGCTGGCTGGGCTGCCCGCTTGCGTGTTTTTTTTGTTCCGGATTTTGAACAATAAAAAAGCCCGCGGGTAATGTGCTTACCGGCGGGCTGATGTGCGGATAGTTTTCTTGTTACAGCGTGATGCTGTCCAGCGTTGTTTTCAGGCTGTCCACGCTGGCCTTCACGGTTGCGAATGCTGCAGCATTTAACGGTGCCGTTGACGGACTGCCCGGAGCTGTACAGGTGACCGTGAGCAGCGCTATCTGCTGCATTGCTGTTGATACCTGGGCCATGGTGTCACTGATCAGTTTCAGCAGGTTATTGCCGTCTGGCCCGATATGAACCTTTGCTGCTTTCGCGCTGAAATTTACCGCAGCCTGGTGTGTGATACTTCCGCCGGCTTCCGCCGTAATATCAGCCCCTGCTTTTGCGATGATCTTTAATGCAGCCTGACGCAGTTCTGCTGTTGCGCTCTGCGTGATGTTGGCACCGGCCACCTGATTGATATTTCCTGCCGTCAGGATATTAACAACCGTTTCAGCCAGCAAAAGGATTGCTGCAGCCTCTACTGCTTTTGTGCCGGTTATATCCTCATGGCTGTGTCCCAGCACCCGGCTTGCTTCGGTACCAATTGTGCGGATGACTTCCTGAATAACCTGATCCAGCGTATGGCAGCTGTCTGTTATTTTCTGGTCTGTTTCCCTGATCCAGTTGCCTGCCTTATCGACAGACTGCCGCGCTGCCTGCGACTGTTGCCAAACCATATCATCTGCATCCATGTGCGGCAGCGCCTGACGCTCGCCCAGGATGCTACGCACAAAAGGCCGTTCCGGTGATCCGTTCAGCCATGCCAGTTCCACGATGGTTCCTTTTTTCGGCAGCGCAAAAAATCCGCGCTCATCACCACCACCAACAATACCAACCGGCACCGCATCCAGTTTGATTCCTGTTTCCTGGTAACTGCTGTTTAGCAGCTGCACATCAACAGCCAGACGCGGCCGGTAATTATCGCTGACGCCGCCGGTCTTCGGTGCATCAGGTATTGCCGTTATTTCTGCCATCACCGGCAAGTGATAACCGGCCGCCAGCTCTGGGAATTGGCGCACTATCTGACGCCTTAAATCATCGCTCATGCAATCGCCCTGATATAACTGCTGCTTAACGTGGGTTGCCACTGCAAGCGCATTTTATCGTCTGTAATATCAATGCTATGCAGTACCTGTGTGCTGCCGTCTCCGATCTGAATACTTGCACCTGGGCGCAGTATTGGCAGCAGCGGAATAGTGCCGCCGGTTGCTGTTAATCCTGAAAATATTGCCGGGTCTAGTTTTATGGTTTTGCTGCCCTGCAGACTCTGCGCCCGCTCGCCAATATAAACGCGCCCGTCCGGTTGCTGACTCCAGATGCCGGACGTTACCTGCCACACCCTCAGAATGTTATCCAGCGCACCATAACCACCGCCAATATGCTGAAAGCGCGGCATCTGCTGCTTTGTCCACGGCTGATCTGGTAAGACAAACGTCAGGCCGGTCTGAGTACCGATTTCTGCCAACACATCCGCAGGCAAGCAATGTCTCAGATTAAGCGGAGTTCGACGGTTAGCCAGCGCGGATAATTCGCGCACAGCTAACTGCCATACATCGTTATTAATCTGAGAAACGCGCTCAATAAAGCCCCAAAGCAAAGGCCGCCAGCCTGAGTCATTCAGAACAGATTCAAGCTCCACGCCCTGCCCTACAGCAGGCACAGAATTCAGTTTCGCAGTGATGATCCCCCGGCCCGGTGTTATCACCTCAAGCCTTACCATGTGATTTATGCGCTCTGCCATTTCGCCATTAATTTTTAACCGGTGGTCAATACGCATCAGGAATCAAACCCACTTAAAAAGCCTTCCACTTTCTGCAGTGCTTTATAAACAAACCCGTCTTTATCTATCGCCGAATCAGATTCGGAGCTGCCGGATACTTCTTCACCAGAAATGCTATCTGTTACCACGGCAGCAGCTCCTGCCTTACGGATTGCCTCTGCCCGTTCCGCAGTACTCAAATATTCAGAGAATGAAAAGGTAACAGCCCACGCCAGCAAATCCGGAACCTTCCGCGCATCCAGATCGCCATCAAAAATAACGCGGGTAATATCGGCTGCGTCTGCGGTTTCATCCACGATGGTATACACCGCTCTGCTGCCGTCATCTTCCAGCGCTTCGGCTAATTTAATCAGTTCTGTTAAATCACCAGCATATTTAAAACCAATCCGGCCACTAACACTAATCTGTTTTGCCTTTGTCCCTGTGTTCAGTTTCGTTGTAGCGCTGCTGTTACCGCTGGCATCCTGAGTTTTAATCGGCAGCTTCAGCGACGTGGACAAGTCCTTCAGCTTAATTTCTGTCGTCTTCCCGTCTCTTTCCAAAATCATAAGCCAACCTCTGCTTTCAACGGGGCCAAAGCATCCGCGCTGCCCATATAAGCGAATAAGACGCACAGCGGCGCTTCAGGAGAGGGAACAGTCACAGATTCAAGCTGTGCCGGAATATCACCGGCTAAATACAGCGCCCAATCAACAGGGCCACCATGTGCAGCCATCGCTACGGCCTGTTCCTGATGTCTGCTGCTTCTTTCTGACAAAAAGCCCTGCAGTATCGCAACCGGGTCAGTATCTCCCGCCACAGATTCCCCCAATGACACAACCATGCTGGCATCATTCAACTGATTACCTGGTCCAGTCATCTGACCATTGGTTTCACATGCCAGATTCACAGCATTCTGATTGATAAATATTTTTTGCTTATCGTGATTAATCAGCGCTTCAGCATGTCGCAATGCCTGTAATAACGGTACAGAAGGGACTGCAGAATTCAGCGCCCGCAGACCATCAGCCAACTGCCCTGCATTGTCGGCAGGTACTAAAAATGCCAGCACTGCGTCAAAGCCCGCTGCATGGTCAGCCAGAATACTCTGCGCGGTTTCCGGCGTTAATGTTGACGCCATCGACAGCGCAGAGCGGTCAGAAATTCCGGCATTCCATGGCGTAATGCAGATAGTATCCATCGTCTGACGGTATGCGTTTAATTCTGCTCTGGCACTTATATCAATACTGCCCTGAAGGCTGCCTGATTCAGCAATATTTTCAGGCAGAACGACCGCAGAAAGCGCACCGCTCTGACTCGCTAAAGTAGCAGAATCAAAAGCCCATAACGGTGATGATCTAACAGCCGAACGCCACATAAGACACCATTAATATTTATCAGAGGTTTACCGGCATATCCGGCCAGATAATGTTTTCCGGAAATCCTGCCTGCTGCTCAATAGCCAGCAGACGTTCACGCGCGTCAGCCATTGCGGCCTTTTCTTCATCAGTTAACGCACCCCAGCGAATCGGATTCACGGCAACCTGATCAATTGCATAAACCCGGTGGTCACGCTCTGCCAACACTTCGGACATAATTTCTTCCTGACTTTTAATATAAGGCGCGACATCACCATAAGCCCCCGATACCGCAGCCTGAAAAATTAAAATTCCGTGTGATTCCGTATCGGTTGGTGAAGCGGTGAACGGAATCCAGCCATGAACAGGGTGGTTTACCTCAATATCAATACTGCCATTAGCGTTGTATTTTGGGTTTTTACATAAAGCATTCATTAATCAATCCTCACAAATAACGTCGATGCATAACGCGACCCACCCATAGCCGAACAGCTTCCTCTTGCCTGCCATGTGCCAGATAGTTGCCCACCGGCCCCGACACCGGCTTGGTTTTGATCACCGCTTAAAAAAACGGAAACCCCTGATGTATACAGACTGGCACCGGAATAATTTGCGCCATAAGTAATAGAAGCCGAGTTTACAGTGGCGTGCCTGGCGTAAACATGCGCGCCCTTTGAACCGGCAGAGATTCCGGCAATGGCAGCTCCTGCAACACCAGGGTAAATAGATGAGATTCTCATAGCGCTATGGTTATGTGAGTCATCCACTACAACGGCAGTAATAGACACATTTGAACCGCCATCAAATGATGCACTTCCACTTACATCGCCGGTTAATGCAATGTTGCGCGGTGTCTCCAGTTTCGTGGCCGTTGCTGCATTTCCCGTAGTGTTCTGGTTACCTGGAGCATTAACACCCGGCAAATTAATATTGGCGGAGCCATCAAACAGCACGCCGCCAATAGTCCGCGCTGTCGCCAGTTTTGTGGCTGTCGCTGCATTGCCCGTGGTGTTCTGATTACCCTGCGTATTTACACCTGGCAGATTAATACTGGTCGAGCCATCAAACGCCACACCACCAATGGTGCGCGCTGTTGCAAGTTTTGTGGCCGTTGCTGCATTACCGGTGGTGCTCTGATTGCCAGGCTTATTAACACCTGGCAGATCAATACTGGCGGAACCATCAAACGCCACACCGCCAATGTTTCGCGCTGTCGCCAGTTTTGTGGCAGTTGCTGCGTTACCGTTCAAAGCCGCCGTAATGGTTCCCGCGCTGAAGTTTCCGTTCGCATCACGCTTAACAATTTTACCGGCTGAGTTTGTACTTTTAGCCGCAGCCCCCAGAGTGGCCGGCGTAATTCCTTTTTCTGCATTCTCGTAGGCCAGTGCTTCAGCAGCAGATGCAAGCAGCATTAATCCCCTGCTGTTCTCAGTTGCCATAGAAAGCCGTGAAAGGCTGTCAACAACAACTCCACGCTGATCGACGATATTAGACGTTGAATTAATCACCCCCACTTTTACCAAAGAGTGGGTCATATCGCCGTCCATATAATCAGGTAACAGGGCGCCATCATTCAGAATCACGTCACATACGTTTTCAATTCCTGCCATCGTTCGCTGCTGATACACATCCAGCCAAACAGTTTTCGGCAGTGTGCCTGTTGTCACGACCAGCTCTTCAGACAGCACGGTTTCAAGGCCGCCTACCACGGCAGCCCCTGCTGAAATCCGATAAGCGCCCGCCGAATACACAACCTTAAACGCATTGCCTTCAAACGCTGCATTACCGAACACAGCCTTCATCGCATTGCGCTGAATATCATCCATTGAGCGCAGCCGCCCGGTGTAATCAATCTGCCAGCTTTCAGCCGCTATCGTAATACCAGTAACATCAGCAGCACCGTTAAACTCAATCGCAAAGTTTTTAGTCAGCACGTTACCGATACTGTCACCAACGGTTGCACGCTTTTCCTGATCCGGCAGATAAGCAATTGCAACCAGCGTGTCATCTGCAGACGCATAAAGCCCCATCCAGTTAAATGTCCAGGTACCCAGCGACGAGGGCATAGTGACCGAATAAACAACGGAATTTTCATTCACGTTTGCAGCACTCGTAACCGGCAGAGTATCCAGCAGCACCGGCATTCCTTCCGCCCTGTCCGGTATTGCGGTGTGATCCAGACCCGGAATATAAGCAAATACCACCGAATCAATATTCAGTGCTTCAGCAGCCTGAATTTTATTCCTGATCAGGGTTTCCCCTGCATGTGTAATAACAGCCATGGTTAAAGCTCCAGTCTTGCCGTCATGTTATCGGTGAAGTGTTCAACGCTTGCGGACAGAATGTTTAAGTCCATATTGGCCACAGTTGTATATTCATAACGGCGGCAAGTGCGGCCATACTTTTCAACAATGATTTTCAGAAGTTCCGGCTTTTCTGAAATGACGCTTTCCGTCACGTTAATCCGGACAATATCCCAGTTTTCCGCGTTTTCCCGTTCGTTGATCTCGATATACCCAAGCCCAAGCCGGGCCCAGATTCGTTCTAACCCTGCCTTAGTTCCGGCATCCTTCGCATTTGCGTAAGCCGTTTTTACCCGTAACCGGTACAGGCTCTCTGGCTCGCCGCTATACCGCTGAACATCACGCTCATAGGCCAGCAGATCGACCATAAACAAAGGCGCATTTTCCGGATCAAGTGCTTTAAGAGGCCACGCAAGCCATTCCCTGCACTGCTGCCACCACTCATCCAGAAAGCTGGCGAACCCCTGCGCATCTGCTTTTTCTTTGGTTCCTTTCTGCCAGAACACCAGGCTGATTTTATTCATCAGGCTGCATCCTCAGTAATGGAAACCGCCAGCGTTTGCAGGCGCGGTATATTTGCTTCGCTGACAATATCGCCGATATTAAATTCAACAGACGTTAAGACCGGAATCCGTTCCATAATTTCCGAAGCCAGCTTTGACATAGAAAAGCGCTTGTAATACCAGGTCTTTTCAACTTCATAAGCAGAATTCTGACGAAATGCACAGCGTATAATCTGTTCAGCCGTATCTGCAGCAGCCGTCATATCAGCAGCGCTGGTACCCGCCATAGCATAAAGAGCGGCCACAATATTGTGCTGCGTCTCCGGAAATGGTTTAACGCGAAGGTCATCACCCAGACCGTGATAGCCCTGATCAGTAATATACGCATTCACTTTATCCAGGTATTCGCTGTTCGAAACGCCATCATCAAAAACCACCAGAGCATCAGCACTGCCTGCCCCCCGTGGTGCGGTGTTGTACTCGATATAAATCTTGCTGTAATCAATGCCGATCTGTTCGGCAATGATCGACTTATAAACCGCTGTTACATGCCAGTCAGAAACCGACGGGAATCGCGCCCTGATCCGCTCGCGGTAATCGTCGTCCTCTTCATCGTCCGTTCCTGGTGTTGTAATCCAGTTCTCTGTATTCGTTACACTGGTTATTCCGGTGATAGGGGTAACAAGAGACGTGAAGTAACCCGCTGCAAGATTGTATTCAGATCCGGGATTTTCAGCTTTAACCGGAACATCAATGCTTAAATCTGAACTGGTAAAAATACCTTCTTCCGTCGTAATAACCCGGTAAACCCTGCCGTTAATCGCGGCTGTTTTAATCACAGTACCGGCTTTAACCGACAAACTGGATCCGGTGCTATCGCGGTTAAACTGAATAACCCCTTTCAGTGCCTTTTTCTTTTTCTTCTCTACATTACGGCTCCATCCGATCATCTCCAGATAGACGCCAGCAGCTGTTTTCAAAAACAGATTCGGCATCACACCAGTAATCACAAAGGCAATAAGCGTTTGAAACGGATAAACAGCCACCGACCGCAAGAACTTCCAGAACGGTGAAAACTTGCTGTCATTGTTAAACTTCAGACCGGCAGCATCAGCCTTACTCTGAAATTCGGCCTCTATATCAGCCGTTGTCACTGGCAGCCCGGCATCCTTTGCCTGATCATAAAAATACTGCTGCGTGCTATCGAGAGACGCCCGTTCAATATCAGCCATCAGTTTGCCCCTATCGTAATCAGCCCGAACTCTGTTTCGGCAGTAATTACCAGATAAATTTCTTTCGTACTGCTCAATGTCTCAGATACTGAACTGGTGCCGGGTGTTACCCGGCTGTCATTCTCTACGACTGTGCGCAGCTTCTTGCGAATCATCGCCCGGCGCTGTTGATTTCGTTCACCGATCAAGTCAGACATCAACCCACTTTCACGGATAGCGTGATTAATATCTTGTGCAATAACATCACGATCCGTTATCAGTAGTGGCTGTCCGGCTTCATCCGTTGCTATGTCATCGTTTTCAATCAGCAAGTCAATATAAGTACTCATATCAACCCGCCCCTAACAGTGAATAGGCTTCCAGCTGCTCAGGGGTTGGCATCTGATCCACGTTGAAAGTAACCCCGCCAAAGTAATTACTTTTAGACCCATCACTGCCTTTCAGCATCTGAGTAACACTTTCCCTGGCTGTTGGGCCACTTACCTGGGCTTTATTCATACCCAGTGTTTCGATTTGTGGAATATCGTCTTTCCATGACGACATATCCGGCATATCTGGTTTATTAACCTTAAAATTCTGAGTGGCTGACAGCTCAATTTCATTAAACCCGAACAGCTCTTTTGCCCACTCCCAAGCCTGACCCAGTTTTTCAAAAACTTTGTCAAGGAATGCCATCAGCGCCTGTCCCCACTTAGTGCTGTTAAGCAGGTTCTTCAGCTTGTCCCACCATCCAAAATATTCGCCCAGCTTATAAATTCCGTAGGCAATGGCTGCGATTAAAATCCCGACCGGGCTTGTGATAAAAATCATCGCGGCTCTGACTGCTTTCAGAATAAAGTTCAGAACCATCATCGCCTTTGAAAATGCAAACACAGCGACAGAGCCCAACTTAAAGAGTGTGGCCATAATGATGTGCTGCAAGCTGTAACCCTTAACCGCCCACATAGCAGCCATGACCACTGCCCGGAAAGGTAAAAGCAGCATTCCGAACCCTGCAAGCGCAGCCCGCCCGATACCAAATATCACCGACATAAGACCAACCGCACCACCCAGCAGGATAATTCCCAGTGCAAGCAGGCCCACCCACTTGGTCAGGTGCGGGAATTCCCTTGTCCATGCCATTACCACGGTCAGGCCGCTTGTCATGCTGCTCAGCACGTCATTAATGGTTGGCAATAGCGTTGTGCCAAAAGCAATCCGCAGCCCTTCTGTAACCGCCCTGAACTGCTCCCACGGGTCAACCATCGCTTTGGCCATATCGCGGGCATTGTCCATGCCCTTAATGCGGCCCAGCTTGGTAATGCTGGCGCTCAGGCCGTCAGTCTGCTTCATCAGCAGATTAATCAGGCCAACAGCTTCTTCACTGCCGAACGCCTCTTTCAGCTGCTTGCTTTCCGCAACTTCCAGCGTGTCACCGAACCGGCCCTTCAGCTTGTTCAGAATATCCAGCATCGGCAGCATTCGGCCCTGGCTGTCAGTGAAGCTCATACCCAGTTTATCCTGGGCATTGGCAACACCGGCAAGAAACGCTTTGTACTTTGTCCCCGCTTCGCTGCCGCTCATGGTGGACTGCAGCGTTCCGAGAATGGCCATCTGCTCAGACAGACCGATACCTGCAGCGGTCGCATTCGCCCCAACCGAAGTAAAGGCGCTGCTCATTTCTTGCCCCGTGGTTTTAAACATCTGCACAGCAGCTGCGGTCTGGCCGGTCAGCTGCTCCACCCACTTGGCTTTTCCCATTGCTTCAGCCTGGTCAGAGAAAATGCCATACATGGTGCCCATGTAATTGGTAATCGTGCCGGCGTCTGCCTTCGTGCCTTTAGCCAGCACGTTGCTGGCTTCAGTGAACTTTGCCAGTTCGCCATTTCGTAACCCGGCAATAGCCGATTGAATGTCATACGATGAACGCACAAACTCAGCCGCGCTTTCACCGTAAGCCACCGAGAAATTCAGCGCTTCGTCCTGCAGTTTTTTCAACTCGCCTTCTGCAACATTCAGACTGCGAACTTCGCCGACCGCTTCCTGCATGTCATACACTGGCTGCATCAGGGTTTTAACACCCAGAAATGACGCACCCAGACCAATGGCCCCTCCCCGAATAGAATCAAACCCGGCATTGGCATTGTTCTTAATGCCTGTCAGATTTTTATTAATTCCCTTCAGTGGTGCGCTGACCATATCGGTCATGCCTACTACAAACTGAAGTTTTTCCAGAGCTGAAACACTCATTCTTTAAATGCCTTGGCGATTCCGTTATTAACTGCGTTACTCATGTTTTCCAGCAGATCGCCATAGAGCCACACAGCATCAGCAAGGGTCTGCTCACTGGGGTTTTCATCCTTAAAAAACAGTCTGGCTAATACCAGCGCCTGCCCCAGTGAATTTTCTTTCAGCCGCTCTGCTGCGCGGCTTATGCCTTTACGGTGATCTGCACTTTTGGCCGGAACTCGGTCATCAGGTGGCCAGCAATATCAGTGGCCAGTCCCTGGTCTAACCAGACCATCAGCTTTTCTTTGTCTTCCGGATGAACCGTTGCAATCGCAAAGTTAAAACTCGGCGCTACTTTGTTGCTTTCAGTCATCGAGTTCAGGCAGTTGTTATATGCCGACAGGCTTACGTTAAAGCGCAGTTCGTCTTCACCAATGGTCAGCCCAATTTTTTTACCGGTTTCTTCAGACATGTTCTTACTCCACAGTTAATTATTTAAGTGCTTCTTTGACGCCCATTACCAACACAGACGCAAGTCCTGTCAGCGCAATGGTGATCAAAGATGAGCGGATAAAACCGCCAATTTTTTCTGACGTTTCGCGCTGCTGGCGCATATAAGCGAAATCTTTCTGAACCGTCAGCGGGTCAGACGCATCCAGACCCAACCGAAGCAAGATATTTTCGGTTCCTTCCTCGGCCGCTTCGCGCACCAGCCTTTGCAATTCTGCTGGGTCCATAGCCAGTCCTTATTCCAGCGCTTTTTTCAGCCCGTCTTTCAGCAGCTGGGCTTTAAAGTCGGCCACGGTTTCTTTAGTCAGACGGTTGGTGCTCATCGAAGCCAGCTTTTCCAGCAGGCTGACAGCAATGCGGGTAAATAACCGTTCAATAATAATCGGCCAAGCAATACGGCCCAGCACAGCAGCCAGCACATCAAGCACCAGTTTCCAGCTCAGGCCTGTACTTCCCGCCAGCACGGCCAAAAGTGCTTTAATCGCTTTCATGTTCATCACCCCACACATGCTGCTTAAATGCTTTCAGATATTGCTCTGCCGTGGCGGCACCGGCTTCTGTGTTCCAGTATTTCTTTGCATATTCAGCCAGACCCTGCAGGTCATCTGCATCCGGTAAGGGTTCCGGTACCGTGTACAGATAAACCCGCGCCATGCCCGCAGCCAGAATCAAATCCGTTACCAGTCGGCTGGCCGGGCAATTCATTGGCACAGACATAAATCGTCCTGTCCGTGCTAGGTAATCACGGCAAAATTCATAGGTTGCCGGTTCCATCTGGAACAGCCCCAGCGCTGGGCCACCTTTCTGACGGCAATACATAAAGCCGCCGCTTTCATGTGCAGCAATCATCAGCAACAGACGAACCGCCGCTTCAGAATCTGGCAAATTAAAGCGGGTCAGGGCCGCTTCAATCGTGGTGCGCAAACTCAGCGCAATCTGTTGAACGCTTACAGACATACTTTCCCCTTAAAATCAGAACAGTTCGAATTCAGAACCTGGTACATAAGGCGTGCCGTTAATCCAGACAAAATCCGGACTGGTCACGTCATACGGCAATTTCACTTTGCTTTTATCAGTGCTGTTCGGGTCAATACTCAGAACCTCACTGATACGCAACTTGCAGCCATGGGCGCGAACGTGCATCAACTCGTCACCGCGTGAACTTTCACCACTGGCATAAGCATCAATCGGAAAAGTAGGAATATTCCGCCACGATCCTGCAGCGCGGGCAGCAGCCGAAAGAATCATAAAATTGGCAATGTCCAATTCGATTTCACCGCTTGCGGCCACATCACCGGCCAGCGTGCCATCCGGCACACCCTTGTTTTTTGCCGTTGTGCTGTTGTCTTCAATCGACAAGTTGAACGACTCCACATGAAGCATTAAGCCCATGACCCGGATATCAAACGATTTGCCATTAATACGGTTTGTGCTCATGCCTTAGCTCTCCAGTCGTGTCAGGTCGAGGCTGATGTATACAGTGATTTTTTTCGGGCTGTTTTTCGGTGCCGCCTGCATAGCCACCTGCACTTCTTTTGTGTTCGGCCAACTGATTGCAATATCGCCATCAGCCGGTGTCTGCACCATGCCCGCAGTGGGTTCACCGGCCAGCGTTACGCTTTTTGCTGCATCCTGCAGTGGCTGCATAAAGTAGCTTTCGTGGTAAGCAATACTCGATTCACTGGCGTTAAGCGTGCGATCTGCCACTTTGTTAATTGCCAGCAGGCGCACACGCCGGGTTGCGTAATCAATAACGCGGCGGTTTTCGTAAACAGAAAAATCACCGTCACTGGCATCCAGGCTGATGTGATCTGCCCAGTAAATGCCGTCTTTACCGTTGTACCACCACGGCACACTGAAGCGCGCACCAGCCAGTTCTTTCAGATGTTCAAGGTTTAAAGCCACCCCGGTGTTATCTTTTGGCGCATTACCCAGCGACTGAACAGCGCCGGTTTTAACCCGCATAGGGCTGTCAGCAATCGAAACGCTTTCGCTCATCAGGCGGCCAATAACCACACCCAGATTATTGCCGTGCAGCTGCGGTACCAGATGAACACGGTCATACACACCATTGCCGCTAATGGCCTTCGTCGCTGCAATGTATTCAGACCAGCTCTGATCAGCGATACCCGCCACCGCCGCATGAATCGTGATGTATTTACTAAGCGCATTAATGGCCAAGAGACAGGAATTCTGAATGTCGTCCAAATCGTCTGCTGTTACCGGGTCTGTTACGACAACCATCTCCGGACTAATATTGTTTGGCGGCTCCAGCGCAAATTGAACTGCCGTGAATGGGTTTTCATACGGCGTTCCGGTTTCACCGTCCCCCAGCACCGAATACAGCGGCACAACCCAGGCAGTAAAATTAGGGCCAGCATTATTGCGGGCGGCATTAATCTGGTCTTTCAGATTGCTGTCAGCCGCGCCAAGAATGTCATCAAGGTTTGTACTTGCCCCGATGGAGTGCAGTGTACCGCTTACGGTACTGGTGACTGCGCTGTCTGCATTTTCGTCATTCAGGCCGACAAAAATCGCCGTGCGCTCCACGTCACTGGTTCCGCCCTGGCTGTTATTTTGTTGGTTAATAGAAACAACTGGATATGCCATGATTCAGGCTCCTTTAAGCGGCACGTTTTACGTCCGTCAAAATGTTTTTAATTAATCTGTCTGATAGTTCGTTCACATCAGCTTTACGCAGACCGAAGAATGGCCGCGCTTTTACCGTTACCGGCCATGACGCTTTGGTTTTCTTATCCAGCAATATCCGAAGAACCAAAGCAGCTTTTCCAAGCGTCATGTTTTCCATGATCCACTTACTACTAACCCGGCGGCTTTTCGTCTGGCCTTTCTTAACGCCGGATTTATATTTACCCGTCGGTCGTCTAAACCCGGCTTGCAGCAAGGCTTTGGCCTGCGCTTTTGTAGCCGGTGAGTCATAGTCCGGAACACCGCGAATCTTTTTCATTTTTCCGGCGGTCAGTGTTTCTGTGTGGCCTTCCTGCTGCGCCCTGGCTATCTTCCCGCTCAGGCTATTAGGCCATGTGACCTTTCCGCTATTTGGCCCGACATAGGCTTTCAGGTTTTTAGCTTTCGCCACATTTTTCAGCAGCGGCTTTTTTCTCTTCTGGTTTACACGCGGTGCGAATGCTTCACCGGTTACTGTCCGCTGTGCTTTTGTATTCGCTCTGGCCTCACGGATAACCAGGCGCGTCACTTCACGGTGAAACTTCTTCCGCTTTGCCGCTGGCATTGCCAGAGCCTGCAGCTGCTTCATCAGCTTCATCTCGCCCTGCATCCGGGTTGTAATCACAGCTTTATGCTCCCGGTCACCGTCACACTTTCAGCAACATTCAGCACATGGTCACCAAAGCTGTACTTCTGCCCTCTGATAACAATCGGGCCTTCGTCATCCCGCGTTAAATAAATCGGGTCGCGTACTTCCAGTGTCATTTCAACGTCAAGTTTCTGGCCGGTCAGTACCGTTGTCACAATGTCCGGCGCGTCAAGGTCGCTGCGGTATTCCAGTGCGGTTACCCACTGATGCAGCAGCACCAGTAAAATGCCGCCACGGTCGGCGTGCATATTCTCGATCTGCAGCACCACCTGATAACGGTAATCGGCATAGTGCAGGCCGTTGTCATCTTCTTTGTTGCTACCTGCCTCCAGCTTTCCCGACTCCATAAACACATCAAAGCTGTTAAGCGATACGTTCAGAACTTTGCGGTACTGATAAATCAGCTCATTCAGTGAATTAAGGGTTTTCATATCAGATAAACCCCGGTTGCACTTACGCCCTGAATTTCAGCAATCGCACCTGTAGCCTGGGCAAAATAATGGGTCGCAAGCTCGTCACCCGTGCGTGCTGAGTTTTCTGCATCAACACGTCGCCCGGTGGTAATGCTGTCGGTAATCAGCTGTGCTTTTGCATCGCTGTAAACTGCCTGCAGGTACAGCGCCACAACAACCGATAATTCCGCCACGGTTGAACTATCTGCATTTTCTAAACTTACCGCGCCGCTGCTCTCCACCTGGTGACGAAAGCTGTTCAGGCGCCGGTTAGTACGCGCGGCGGCAATAACCAGCGCGTTTTTAATCATGGCATTGGGCAAGTCATCATCTATCGCGTACTGCTCGCAAAAATCCGCCTGATTTAGTGCAGGCCAAAAAGCCCCGTTCGGAATGTCACTGTTATCCCGTACCAGTTGCGCTTTTGGGGCAAAGCTGTAATCACTCATCATCTGGCCTGCTGTTAACTGCCCGGTTTAAATAGGTAGGCGGCTTACTTAACCCTTTCAGACAGGCCTCTGCCTGAGCTGCTGAAGGTTAAGGGCCACCCTGTGGTGCAGGAGTCGTTATTCGGTGTCAGCTTCCTTGCTATCGTTGTCCACACTGGGCAGGGGAATCCCCTGCTTTTCCAGTTCTTTAACCACCTGTTTTTTCAGCGTGGTTACTTTCGCCGGATGCTTCGGCGTGCTCAGTAAGTCGGCCTTGGTCAGTTGCACAAATGCGGCTTCCCATTCGCCGTTATCCGTTGCCAGCTGTCCGGCCAGCTTGTGGTATTTCATTTTTACGGCTTGCGGTACCGGCCAATCCGTAATCAGTGCAGCAATTTCAGAAAATAGCGGTTCCGGGCTATGTGATAACTTCACTTGCTGTTGTGCCCACTGCATGACCGCATCAGCAATAAATGTTGCGATATTTTTTGTAGTAAAGCGTGGCGGCAAGCGCTGGCCCTCCTCTACGCATTGCAGTGCCAACTCTTTAAACAGCACAGCATTGCCCGCTGCGTGACCGGCTACCAGAAGGTCAAAACACCAGATCATCATTTCCACAAGAATCGGGTTTGCGTACACATCGCCCTGCGCTTTGTAGGTTTCGACGTGTTCCATATAAATGGCAAAACGCTCAGCTTTAATTGCCGCTTTTTCTTCCAGTGACTTACCAGATAACAACACCAGATCCTGTTCCAGATTCATGCAAAGCATTTCAAAGCCTGTCGCTGTCGTGGTCAGTTCGTTAACGGCTTCTGCGTCAGCAGATTCAATTGCAGCGCGTGTCTTCGCCTGCTCACGTTCTTTACGTTTACGTTCTGCCCAAAGGCGTGCTGGTGTAGTCATGGTGGTTATCCTGTGTATTTTCTTTTGTGCATTTAATAGCCACGATTAAGTGGCTATTCCGTTATCAAGTCGTGCGAAAAACCGTGTCCGGGGTCTTTTCGTTAACGATAACTACAGATGCAGGCTCAAACGCTGCAATTGCAAAACGATCACCGATTGCATAGGCATCGTTCGAACTGATCCAGTCGTTAATGCGGTTACGTTTCGGCTCGTCTTGATTCTGGCGACGGGTGCGGTCTTCCTGGTAATACAGGTGCAGGTTTTTCAGGTCGGTTACCACCAGGCCGTTATCCGGAAAGTTCGGCACCTGCACGGCTTTCAGACCGCCATAGGTTGCAGACAGAGTGGTGATACCCAGTTTCTTTTCAGAAGGTTTGCCCGCATGTTCAGTCAGGGTCTTTCCGATGTCAGCTGCCACCAGAGCGGCACCAACAATCACAACTTCATCACCGGTACGACGCTCGACAGGAATCATCTGGTACAGGTCATACGCTGCTGCATCCAGATTCTGGTAATCCTCGTTAAATGAACTTTGACCGATAAAAATTTTCCCCATACCAGGGTGCTTACCTTCACCAATAATATTTTCTGGTACCTGGTCACGCATGACCTGCAGCCAGCCTTTATTCACATCCTGACCCAGCGGATAGGTTGCTTTATTGGTTGTCGCCGCCGCATGAGTACCGTGCCAGCCAATGGTGATACGGGTCAGCGCAATGGCTTTAAACACTGCCTTCATATAACGGCTGTAAAAGTCTTTGTAGCGGGCCCAAATATCCAAAGTCGGATATTTGATGTACACATCAAAGTCTGTCTGTGCCACTTCCCAGGTGGTGCCATCCGGTGCGCCCAGTTCGGTACCAGAACGCTCACCAGAGCCACTGGTATCGGTACGGCCACCAATCATGCCAACGGCGGCCATATCCAACGCCTGGCCTTTCATATCAACAACCGGGTGCATGCTGATCATTGTCAAGAATTCGGACGACGCCTGAACACTGTCGTTCAGCTTTGTTTCAATCGGCTCCGAAACTGCAAACTGTTCACCTGCAACCACGCCGCTGGCTGCAACGGAATTTGCCACGGCAATGGCGAACAGCAGTTTTTTAAATTTAGTTTTGGTTTCATTACGCATATCGGTTTCCCTTTTCTTTCAGCTGTTCAGCCTTGCTTGCGTTCAGTGGTTTTTTAAATCAGCAGATACAAGAAGTATCTTCGTCTTCAGATGGGCCAGTTAAATCAGTGAACTGAGTGTTATTGCCCGGTGTTTTTTTCAGCTCTGCGAACTGCTCTTCAAGTTTATTCTGGCCTTCCTGGATGGCTTTCAGAGTTTTAGCGACTTCAGCAGCACTGAATTGTTTATCGTCGCCATCATCTCCAGCCGGTGGCGTTGCCGGTTCCGGTTCTTTTTTCAGTTCGGCAATGGCTGCGGTGAATTTTTCGCCCTGGGCTTCAATGGCTGAAGTAAAGGCGGTGGTCAGTTGTTTCAGTTGTTCATGTGTCATAGCGTCTTCGTCCTGTTCAGGTTCTTGTGTCTGTTGAATGGGTGAGTGGGTGCTGAAGCGGTCCATCAGACTACGCAAACCACCCATAAAGCTGGTGAACTTATCGCCCTGGCTATCCTGCACGGTAAATTCCAGCGGCTTAGGTTCGGTGAACAGCGGCTTTTCACCATTAGGCAGCGCGCTGAATTTCATCATGTCGGTGCCAATGCTTGATGGTTTATCGGTAACCGCAAGACGGAATAAATACCACTTACCTTCCACTTCTTTCGGCCAGATGCTGAACCAGAGTCGCTGCCCCATCCGGTTCATTTCCATCAGCCGGAAATTAGCGTTCAGTTTTCCTTCCAGTGACACCCGCCCAACTTTTTCACCCAATCGAACTTCAGCAACATGGCCATAGGCTCCGAAGTAATCCAGCTCATGGTCAGCATCAATAACGGCGGTGTAATAATTCGGGTCATAGCGTTCCGCCATGTCGCGCAGCCATTGCTCTTCAATTACGCGGCCGTCTACGGTTTCGCCTGCTGTTGCTAACGTGAACCACTGATCAATTACCGGCATTGCATATCCCCGCCCTTTATCGTTTTCGCTTCTGCGTTCGGCTTATTGCCTTTCGAGATGTGCAGACTAGCCATTTAAAACGCGGTTTTTTAGCAGCAAAAATTCGCTATTTTTCTATTTGCGTATATCCAGAAGCCTTTAAAAATATTCGCCGCGTTTTTATATCTCCGGGTTTATACACTGCAGAAAATCACCGCATTAACCGGCACAGAATTCTGCAGATATGGCGAAACGATATTCAGACGACATCAAAGCGCTGGCGCGCACCCTGTTTATAAAGCGGGTAACGGTTCCGGATATTGCGCGGGAAACCGGCGTCCCCCGCCGCACACTTTATGACTGGATTGAAAAAGACGGCTGGCACGATTTGGTAAAGACAGACGACATTGAAGAAGCCTATAACCGCCGCATCCTGACCATATTGAACAGCAAAGACACGTTAAGCCCAGCCCAGCTGAATGAAATTGAGCGGCTGCAGACGCTGCTGGCCAAGCACCAGAAAATTCAGGGCCGCATTGCAGCAGTAACCCTGCCCGGCGACCCTGACCCTATCCAGATGCAGGCACACCACCTGCAGGGCAATCTGCCGCTTGATGCTGACCACCAGGCAGCAGTCAAGGCACAGCACAATGCTGAAGTGACAGGCGGCCGTAAAAAGAAAAGGCAGAAGAACGACTTCAGCGGCATCAGCCGTGATGAGATTTTGGAAAAGCTGAAAAGCAAGCTGTTCCCGTACCAGTTGGCAGAATTTCAGAAGCTGCTTAACGACCCTGATAACGAAAAATTCCGCCGCCGCTTTTATTTAAAATCGCGGCAGATCGGATGGACGTTTTACTGTTCGGCCGAAGCGTTCGCGCTTGCACTTCTGGAAGGCCGCAACAAAGCCTTTTTGTCAGCCAGTAAAAATCAGTCACGCCTGTTTAAGCGCTATATTTTGGCGTTCGCAATGGAATGGTTCGGCGTTGAAGTAAAAGGCGGTGATGAAGTTACCATCCACACCGACCACGGCCCGGTGACGTTCTGGTTTTTATCCACCAATAGCAGCACAGCTCAGGGGCCATCCGGTGATGTGTATCTGGATGAAGTGTTCTGGATTCGGGACTTTGAAAAGCTGAATAAGCTGGCCGGTGCCATTGCATCGCACAAGCATTACCGCAAAACGTATTTTTCAACGCCGTCCGTTAAATCGCACGACGCCTATGCACTATGGAGCGGCGAGGAATATCAGAAGGTACAAGAAAAACGGCCGCACCTGCCAACCTTTGAAATGCCGACCAAAAAACAATTACAGCTTGGTCATGCGGCAAATGATGGTATGTACCGCAAAGTCATCACCATTCACGATGCTATGGCCGGTGGCTGTAATCTTTTCCGCCTGTCTGATTTAGAAATTGAGAACGTGCCGGAAGTCTTCCGGCAGCTGTATGAATGCGAATTCATCGACGACCAGAACAGCGCCTTTATTCTTAACCAGCTTCTGGGCTGCGCCGCCAATGATGACCGCTGGCACGGCTTCAAGCCCGGTGCTGCACGCCCCTATGGCAACCGTCCGGTGGCCATTGGTTACGATCCCAGCCGGACCCGCGACTGGGCCGAAGTGGTTGTGCTGGCGATACCGACAACAGCCGGTGGCCGCTTCACGCTGCTGGAACGCATCAGCATGAAAAACGAAAACTGGCAGTTCCAGGCGCAGAGCATTAAGGAGCTGTGCGACCGCTATAACGTGGTGTTTATCGGCATTGACTGCACCGGCCCCGGTAACGGCGTTTTTGAACAAGTGCAGAACTTCTACCCGGCTGCGACGCCGATCCACTACAGCGTGGACGCAAAAACCCGTCTGGTGCTGAAAGCCCAGGCAGTTATTTCAAAAGACCGCATCCGCTGGTCAGCCGACTATGTAGACATTCCGATGGCGTTTATGGCCATCCGCCGTCAGGCCACTGGCAGCGGCATCAGCTATGTGGCCGCCCGTGACAGCAAGATAGGCCACGCCGATGTGGCATGGGCAATCATGCACGCACTGCAGGTTGAAGACCTGACCGCCGACACCCCAAACGACAAGAAAACCACCGTTATCATCAGTGAGGCCGCGTAATGAGCAAGCGCCGTAAATCAGCACGACAAACCGCACAACAGCCCGTAAAACATCAGCACACGGCAGAGGCGGCGGCCGGTGCCGTTGGGTTTTCGTTCGGCGATCCGGAACCCGTGGTAAACGGTCTGGCCGACATTCTGGGCGTCTATTACTACGAAGACGCCGATTATTACACCCCGCCCCTGCTACCTAGCGGGTTAGATACTTTGGCGCGTAAAAACGGCATTCATCGCCGCTGTATTAACTTCAAAGTGCAGCAGGCCAGCATCTGCTATCAGCCGCAGACAAACGGCATGCCGAAACGCGATTTCGCCCGCTGTGCGCGTGATCTTCAGACCTTCGGTTACTTCTTTTTTCAGGAAATCCGCGGCGTACTCGGCAATACACTGGGCTATCGCCATGTACCGGCGCTGAATATGCGTGTGCGCCCGAAAGGCCAGTATCTGATGCTGGTTAACGGTTCATTAGGCCAAATTGAATTTTCACCTGGTGAAATTCACATGGGGCTGCAGTACGACACCGGCCAGTGCATCTACGGCGTGCCAGATTGGATTGGCGGACTGCAGGACGTATTTTTAAGCAGCGAAAGCACCCTGTTCCGCCGCCGCTATTTTCTGAACGGCTCGCACATGGGGTACATCCTGTACACCACCGACAAGAACATGGACAAAGACCTGGAAAAGAAAATTGCAGAAGCCGTGAAACAGAGCAAAGGCCCCGGCAATTTCCGCAGCATGTACCTAAATATTCCGGGTGGTGATAAAGACGCGGTGAAGCTGATCCCGGTTGGCGATATTGGCCAGAAAGACGAATTCAACACCATCAAAACGATCAGCAAAAACGAAATTCTGATCGCCCACGGAATGCAACCGGCACTGGCCGGCATGGCACCGGACAATGCCGGCGGCTTTGGTGACATTGAAAAGATTCAGCGGTTCTACCGCCAGAATGAAGTCCGCGCCCAGGTAGAGCCCTTTATGGAAATGAACGACATTCTGGGGCGCCGTGTGTTTGATTTTGACTTTGACACCGGAGTTGACATTCAGTGATCCCGAACGAAAAGCCCGTGAATGCTGATATTTTGCACAGTCGTGGTTATAATTTGTCGCGTGCTCTTATTGAGCCGCGCCAGCTAATCACCGAGGTTTCCGCCATGCGTATCAAATGCCCTGACTGCCAGCAGAAGGCCACCGTCTACAGCCGCGCCAATACCTCCGATGATATGAACTCTGTTTATGCCCGCTGCACCAATCGCCAGTGTGAAAAGTTCGACCATTCTTTTGTCTGCCATGTAGCATTCAGCCACTGGATAAATCCGAAAGAAGCCGCCCTTCAACTAACGTTTGAAATGCTCTTTGACCAGCTGCCCCACGCTAACCGTGCAGAGCTTGTGCAGCAGCTGGCCGCCCGTGTTTAACCCTCCCCTGTTTTTTTAACTCTCCATCGATCTCCTGATTATCTCCCTTACCTGCTCCAGTATCAGCGTTACCCCGGCCACCTCCCTGTCTGAAAGCACTAAATCCTGATTTGGTGCTTTCGCTGCAAGCAGCCCGCACAGTCCGCTGAGTATCTCTTCAGCATTATCAAGTGCTTGCACTACTGGTATTGCGTCTGACATTCGTCCTTCTCCGTGTCTTATTGTCACTGCTCACAGTGACTTGAAGTTAACTTCATTCAACAACCTGCGCCTGTGCCATACCGTGAACGCTTTTTAAGCGCCTCTCTATGTCATCAATCAAGGTACGGTTCGGCAGTCGCCTGCGTCAGTTGCGCATAGCGCGCAACATCACACAGCTGCAATTGGCAGAGGCTTGCGGGGTGTCGGTTGAATCCATCAGTAATATCGAACGCGGCAAGCATGGTCCGCGTTTAGAGCTGATTGCCGACCTGGCCACCGCCCTTTCAATTCCCATTTCTGAGCTTTTCCGGTTCGATAACTGACACTCAGCATATTATCGAAAAACTACTGTCTATTGTGCTCACCCATGAGCATGACTGACAGTTTTTGTCTACTATTCGCGCAAATTTGAGCAACCCGGTTTTTATACATGGTCACTGGTCGTGAGTGGCGGGCCATCAGGGAAGAGATACTGCGTATGAGTCAACAGCAACTGGCAGACAAAATAGGCACCAGCAGGCAGCGGGTCAGCCGTGTAGAACGCGATCTGGCTGAATACAGCTTCAGCCAGTTAAAAGCCCTGCAAGATATTGCGGGGCTTCCTCTGGCCTTTCTGCTCAACCTTGAAGATGACCCACCGCCCTGGATAAACGCCTATATGGCGCTGGATAAAGCCAAGCGCCGTCAGCTCGACGGCTTCATTCTTGCCGCCATAAAATTACTTAAATAATGTAGACTTTTATCTACACTGTAGTATTATGTCTACATCGAAACAGCAAACGGGAGGTGCCAAGTCGATGAAGAAACACCCCAACAAAGAGATCAGAGCCGCGATTGAAGTGGCGCTGGCAGCGGGTTGGGAGGTGGTGGAGCCGGGCAAGTCAGCCCACTGTTACTGCAGGCTCCGGTGCGGTACAGCAGAACACAGAGATTGTATTTTCTCTGTCTGGAGTACCCCAAAAAACCCCCAGCATCATGCTGAAATGATCTTAAAGAAAGTCAGGCGGTGCGCCCCCGAATAGGGGGCAGGCTGGCGAAGATGGGGAATTGATAGGCACTGAACGAACACACACAGGAAGAAGGATATGAACACATACGAATTTACCATCATGCTGGCCGGGGTTGATCTGGCCACCGAAGACCTGGAAGACCGCATTGTAGCGGCTGGCTGTGACGATGCCCTGCTGTGCTTCTGCGGCGAAACCCCATACCTGGAGTTTGAGCGCCAGGCGGAAAACTCAGAAATGGCTATCCGCACTGCACTGGCAGAGCTGGCCGAAGTTGGCCTGCAGGCAGCATCCATTCAGGAAGCGGGCTATGTAACGGTGACCGGTGCAGCAGCAATGGCTGACATCAAAAAAGGAACCCTTGACCACTACGCCAAAGGCCGACGCGGTGAGGGCTTCCCAGCGCCCCGCTACGGCCTGCAAACCGGAACCCCGCTGTACTGGTGGCCGGAAGTGGCTGAATGGCTGGTGAGCAACGACAAGGCACCGGCCACACTGGCCGAAACAGCGCAGGCAGCGGTTAAACTTTCTCCCGACCATGACCGGCTGTGTGCTTAACCACTAATTTCCCGGCCATAAAGTAAAAAGCCCCGGAACTTGCCGGGGCTTTTTTATTTCATTAACCAATGAATGATCGCGTCCATTAATGATGGCTCACCTCTGATTGCCGGGTTATGCCTTATAGCCGTCGATCAGTTTTTTCAGCGGGTGAATGCCTTCATCAAAAAACATCACGTCAAAGTCACCTATAGTGATTCGCTTGTACTCCACCCAATCTTCCTTTTCCAGGGGCGGTACTTTACCTGAAGTCCAAGCAGCGACACAGGCGCCTGGATCTACCGATAATTGCCAGCGTACATGCGGCACGTTCTCAACAAAAGCTCTTTGCCCGTCGGCTGGGCCACCCACAAATAAAATTTCTTCCACGCTCAATTCCTCCCGATTGCCTGACGGCATCATAACAAACATTTGATTCTTAGACTGTCACACCGGGGCCTTCGGCCCCGTTATCTGTTGCTTATACACCCAGCCGCTTCAGCAGCTTGTCCACCGCTTCCGCCGCTTCGCCGTTCTTCGCTTCGCTGGCGGTACAACGGCTGGCAATATCAAACACCTGGCGCAGTTCCAGGTGTGAACCCTGATTGTTCTGGTTTTGCACAGCCTCAACCACCAGGCCAACACGCTGGCCGGTAAATTCCTGCGCCACCTGCACCTGCTGGCCCTGATCGTTAACACCTACGCCCCAGCTGAACCCCGGCAGGCCCATCAGGTACAGCATGGCGTTAATAAAATTCGCACCGAATACCGGCGTTTGTCCATCGGCCTGCAGATACGTCAGCGACACCGTGCCGCGTTTTTCTTCATCATCCATAAAGCGCACCAGCACAGCATGGCTGCCGGTTTCGTTGCGGCGGTATTCAACGCGGGTAATGGTGGCGTGCACTTCGCCGGTTTCGGTAATAAACGGCATATCCCCCGCTTTTTCTGCGCTGGCTTCATCGAGTACAAAGGCATAACCCGCCGGCCTCATGGCTGCAGGATTCGGGGCGCTGTTGTTCATGGCGGTCTGGTGTTGGTTGAATGGCTGTTGCATGGTTTTTTCTCGCTCTGTTGATTAATCGTTTGTAATAAATTCAAGATGCTTTTTTTTCAGGAACCCGCTTTTAATGGCAGCCTCTATCATCCTGATCAATTCCGTTGTCTTACTTTCTGTCAGTGTCAGATATTCAAGCCGGGCATCTTCAAGCTTTCTGCGCAGCTTCCAGTTATCGTGCTTAAGGCATTCAATTCGCTTAATGGCAGCAGCGGCCACCTGTATGGCTTGCTGCTGATCTGTTCCTTCCGGTGTTATGTTTACCAGCTTTGCCAGCTGCATCATTTCTTGGTTCATCATGGTCAACTCGTCCTCTGCAACTGCATAAATAAAACGGCCTTGCCCATCACATTCGGCCCGCGCTTTTTTAATCGCTTTGACTCCTGTCATGGCAATAACCCGGACGGCAAAACCGCCCTGGCTGAATACCCAAAACGCCACCGGGCAAGGTGCACGCTTTGGCATATATTCCGCGAACATATCCAGCTGGTTCTCAGTCATACCGCCGCAACCATCCAGCCTTTACCACTGGCCTTTTGTTGAATAACGCCAGCAGCCAGCAACTGCTGAATCTGGTCGGTATAACTTCCGTAGTTCACGCCTGCCGCTTTCGCTTCGCGCACGGTTGGCAGTTGCCCGGTTGTGCTGATCTGATCAGCAAGCCAGTTGCCTGCTGTTTGTTCACCGGGGGCAACGCTGTTGCCTTGTTTCTGTTCGCCGTTCTGTTTTTTGTTCTGTTCTGGCTGTTCTGTTTGTTTGTTTTCGGCTGTTTTGTTCTGTGCTTTTTGTTCTGTTTTCTGTTCGCTGTTCTGGCGGCTGTTCTGTTCTTTTCTCTGTTCATTCAGCAACAGCACCGCCACGATTTGCAGCAGGTCAGCCACCACAGCAACAGCAGCCCACGCCAGCCAGCGCCAGCCGCCCAGGCGATCACCGCTTACCGTAGCCGCACTGGTCGCGGCGGCGGGCATGGTGGCCAGCTCCTGCTGCAGCGCCTGTACTTCGGTTTCAATCGCACGGCTTTCGCGCAGCAATTCGCCAGCGTTCCAGCTGTTGCCTGCACGTTCTGCTTCAGCGGCGGTGCGTTTCAGTTGCTCGGCTGTTTTTTGTTTTCCCGCAATCAGTGCGGCCGTGTTCTGGTATGCGCTGCTGTTCTGTTTTTCAGCGGTCGCCTGTACCTGATATGCGGATTCAAAATAGGCAATGGTGCTGGCCACACTCAGCAGCAATAACGGCACAACCAGCAGCCAGCAAGCTGCGGCCAGCGGTTTATTTTTCCGTCTGCTTTGCTGCTTTGCAGCGGCGGCCATTAACGGTTTGGCAATAACCAGCGCCAGTGCAAACGCTACGGCCAGCGCTGTGTCTGCTCCATTACCGGCAAAGCTGGTAAACAGTGCAATTTCCCGCGCTGCAGTTACTGCTAATAGCGCCAGAAGCATGGCTGCCAGCGGTGCTTTATTCAGGGTATTTATCAGGGTGTTTTTCATAGCATTGCCTCCATGCGGCGTTGTCAGTTAATCAGCGGTAAAAGTTCAGTACGCCAGATGGCCACCTCTTTCGGGGCATCAAATAAAATGCCCACCTGGCGCCCGACGATCCGCACAATTTTTATCCGGCAGTTATCGGTCAGTTGGTGTTCTTCACCAACGGCCATACCGTGCAAGCGGATGTTTTCTTTTCCCGGTTCCACAATATCCAGCGTGGCGCGGGGGCTGTGCCATGGCCCGTACACGTCCAGCGCATTCAGTCTGATGCTGTTGTTAACCTCTACCGATTCGCCCGCCCGGCGCGCTAAAACTAACATGCTGCTTTCTCCATTTTTTGGCCGGCAGCCGCTTCATAAGCGGCAACCAGTGGCAATAATTCGTTGTATTCCTGGCGCTGGGTATTACGCAGCCGTTCCAGATAGGCGCGTTTAACTGATGATTCAAAACCGGCGACCTTCTCCGCCCAGGCATCACGGATAAAACCGCGCATTTTGGTGCGCAGCGGCAGCCGCATATTGGCCAGCATTTCGTTACGGCGTCCGGCATCCAGCGTTAACAGGTAACGGGCATACTGTTTTTGCTTTTCGGTCTGTTCGTATTCATGCAGTTCTTTTTTATTGCTCGCTTTCATCGTCCTTTCCTCATGCAATTTGCCAGTTTTCGATCATTTCCAGTTGCTGCGGTGGCGGTGAACTTCGTTCAACCGGCTGGCCAGTACAGTTATTCACACCAGTCCAAGGCGGCTGCGCCGCTTTAAAATCAAAACCATCGGCATTCGCCGCATCACGTTCGGCCTGTCGGGCTTCTGCTCGGATTAGATCGCGGGCAGCCTTTTCAGCCTTGCGGCGCTGGCGCACGGCAAAGGCTTCATCTTTGCTGGCGTTTACGCGAAACCATGACCGCCATTGGCTGATTTTCTCAATGGCATTGCCCGCGACTTCGGCAATCACACCAATGATCTTTTCTCCGGTTTCGCCATAGGCGTTAATGGCTGGCCGCGTCAGTTCGTTCTGGAACTTCTCGCCGCTGATTTCGTCCAGGTATTCCATAGTTTCGGTGACTGTCTTCAGGATTTTTTTCAGGCTTAACCCGTTCTCGTCGTAGAACTCGCAATAGGTCTTCCACGCAGCACTTGCGCTTTCCTGAGCGGTGGCATCCAACTGCATAATGAATTCCCGCAGCGGTTCTTCTTCCGGTGTCCATTCTTCTTCTGGTAATCGAGCAAGGCGGCGAAGTTGACGCCAGACCGTTACCGATGGCCCACCCACTTGCTGAAACTGACGTATGCCATTGCGGCTGCTCCAGGCGACAATATCTTTTGCCGACGCTTTAGCGTCTTTGCCATACAAGTCCTTATCGACGTGTTCACCATCGATATTTTTGGCGATGTATTTGGCGATATAACCGGCAGCGGAATATTCCTTGCCGGTTTTCGGATTAATTCCGGTTTTGATTTTTTCGGCTTTAAAGCGCACATCCGCTTTTGCATTCAGCAATTCGTGATGGTCTTCTTTTTCAGCGTATCCGCGCAGCGCCTTTGTTACCTCGTCAGCCTGATCCGGACGGACAAACAGCAGTAAATGCCAGTGAGGCGTGCCGTCGTGATGAGGCTCTGCAACACGGAATCCAAAAAAATCCCACTTCTCCGGTTTATTCCGGGTAATCCGCCCGGCTAACGTGCGAAAGCGCGCCCAAAGCGAACACATATACTGTTGCCCGTCTCGTGGGCTGGCCCCTCTGAACTTAGGATTGCGGCCACAGCCGCGAGTTGAATGGTATTTTGACGGTGTAGTAATGGTGTAAAACCAGCCTTCATAACCGTTGGCTTTTGCGTATTCTTCAAACCCGGCAATCCGCACCATCAATTCAGCGCGGCGTACCTCCGGATTGGCAACGCTCAATTCAGATAGATCAGCCAGCGTGTACTGCTCGCCGTCTTCATTCTCCATCAGGGTGTGTTCCAGCATGTCTAAATTCATCTGCTGGCGGCGCTGCCACTCACGGCGACCAACCGGGCTGCAATAAGCGTTTTTATTTACAACAACCTGATTCAGCTCACGGCTTATTTTCTCTATTCTCTGCGCCTGTGCCCGGCGCATTTTTCTGCGCCACCAGTTTTCATCCTGGCAACGCTTTAATAATCCGGTAACCAGCGGCAGCAAAGCGCCTTCTTTCGCTTCGGCCTTGGTCATTTCTTCAGCTTCTTTCGGCGTTAAATAACCGCTATTTTTTTCAGCAGAAGCCATTATCGCGCTCTGTGTTTCCAGTGCGATCAAATACCCGTTTAAACTTTGGTAATCTGAAAATTCATGGTGTTCAAAAACACTGATAACCCGATGTACAGCATCAGGGGTGGTCATTCTGTCTGGCCAGCCAGTCAGTTTTAAAATGCAGGATCGAGCCCTTACCGTGATGTAGTCTTCTAAATATTGGTCATGGGTCTGATGCACCAGAAAATCACCAATCTTGAACTGCTTGCGCAGCTCATCCAGACGCTGATTGGCATTGCGGATTCCGTTCGACTTTGCGCGGCTAACAACGCGTTTCCAGTCATTCAGCAACGGGCGGGAAAATTCGCCAAACCGTTCTGTAACCTCAGCCGCCTGACGTTCCCAGTAAGGAGTCTTCTTCATTGCCGGTGCGCCGACCAATGCAAACTCTGACATCAGGCTGCACTCTCCAGCTTTTTCTTTTCTGCATCAGTTTTACGCTGCACTTCGCGGCTTAGTTTTCCGGACAACGCCATTAATTTTTCGGCGTGATACTGGCTGGCTTTCGCTTCAATAATGTTTTGCGTGGTTTGTGCGGCGGTAGCGCAGTAATGCAGCACCTGGTCAAATCGTTCTTTGACCAGGCGCTGAACAATCTGAATTTCTTCCAGTGTCAGCCCGTCCACTAAATCGGCATGAACTTCCTGAACCGTCTGAACAGGTTGTTGAATATTGCTGACGTGTGCCAGCTGAATGCCACCGTCTCCGCATTGCTGGCAGAAGGTAACCATTTCCCGGCTGAAGTGCTCACGGCGGCAGGTAGGGCAGTAGTAGTTCATCATAATTACTCTGCCTCACTCTTCCTTAACGTCGATATTGTGCTTAGCGCAGAATTCCCTGAGTGATTCTTCGCTTTTAAATTCGACGGATGAACGGTGATCCCCCACATCCAAACGCAGATAACAGCGTGAAATTCTCGACTTCCCTACACCATAAATAGCTGCAGAAAGGCTAACCTTTTCAGTTTGGTTTTGATAAACAACTGAAGTTGATGGCATAACTATTTCCTCATCCCATGCAAAAAGTTAACAAACGCCAACGCACACAAAGAACCCAAAAACGAACCCAGAACCAGAGCCATCAAAAACAAAGTAATTAAAATACCTTCTGAGCCGTTCATCAGTTCACCGCCTTCAGCTGTCCACTGTTACGCATTGCCGCCAGCTTTTTACCCGCAGCCTGCACGCTCTGACGCAGCAACCGCTCCTTCTGCAGGTGCGGATTCTGGTCAACGATCCACTGCTCTAAATCGGATTCCAGCCAGACTTCACGGCCAGCTATGCTGATGCTGTGCGGCAGTTGGCCTGCAGCCCGGTGTTTATTAAACGTGGTGCGACTCATGCCTAAAGCGGCGGCCGCCTCGCTGATGTTCATTTTTTTCTGGTGCAGAATGCCCAGGCTGATTTCTGCTTTTTGATGTGCTGCCATATGACCTCCTTGAAACTAAGCCCCCTTGATATAGGGGGCCAACTATCAGAACTTTTTGCCGTTTTCTAAGCGGCGGTTTTCTGGCTTGTGGTCTGCCCGGCTGGCGTTGTATTCCAACTTTTCGAGCATTGCTCCAGCCACATCGAGTCCGAAGCCTCCGGCGTAATCCAGAATGCGAATAAGCGCATCGGCCAGTTCCACTTCTTCCATGCTGCGATTGGGTAATTTGTCGTCTTGCAGGTTTTTGCGCACACCTTCCATGCATTCGGAAATTTCGGAATGAATCAGGCACAGCAGCTCGCCTTTATTCCGTTGCACCTTTTCGCCGGTATGAATGTCGTGCCACCACCCCGCGTCTACATTGCGCTGGTGTACCAGCTGCTGAAGATCAGCCAGTGTTTTAACCAGCGTTGGCAAAACGACTTCTTGTTCAAACTCTTTCAGTGTGATTTCTGTCGTCATTTCAAAGTCCCTCTGCGATATAAATTAATAAATCCCGCGCTGCGATAGCATCAGTTAAGGCTCTGTGTGGATCGCCCTTAAATTCAATACCAGCAATTTCAAGGCAACGCGCTAATGACAAACGTTTGAACTGACTTCTCTCTGAATCCCATTCAAGGTGTTCAGCGAAATACCGGTTTGCTAATCCCATGATGCAGAAAACTTTGTCTGGAACATTCCACGGCCAACCAGTAAAGCCACAAAGGAAGAGACTCTGACGAACAAGCCGTTCATCGAATCCGCGATTGAATGATGTGAAGTATTCTCCATCTACTATTTTGCCATCCAACTCGTCCCACACTTTCCAGAAAGGCCGTGCCGAAAGTGCTTTATACTCAGAAATCCCGTGAGTTTTCTCAGCCGCTTTTTGCATAATGCTCTTTGGTGCAGTCAGCGAATTAACCAGAACAACACCATCAGATGCTCGTACGGCTGCCAATTCCACTACAGTGTCGTTCTCACCCAGACCGGTTGTTTCTGTGTCTATGATGATTCCGCACTCAAGAATTTTCTGGGCCTTTCCGATTAAGTAATCTTTTTGATTCGACATTGACTAATCCTCATATTTAGGTCGTGTAAAAGTCGGCGGGCTTCCCGCCCGCCTTCGCTCAGGGTGCTGTGCGATTCGTAAAATTCTTTAGTGGATGACTGGCATCAAAAGCCCGGAAATTTTCCGGGCGCTGTCGTCGTCGATTGGCCCCAGCAACATGGCGCCGGTATCCAGATAGGTGCCGCCGTCCAGCCGGGTAAGGCTCAGGTCGGCGGTATAAAAATTTGAGAACGCGCAGACCGAACCGTTATGAATGCGAATACCGAAGACATCGCCCTCTGCCATAACGTGAACCTGCGTGTTTTTTACGGTGATAACCGCCGTCTGTTGGGCGGTGTAGCGCCGGGCGCTGATTGGCTTATCCATGCCTGCCCCCTTAGTGCGCGTTCGTTTCGGATGCGGACTTGATATAGCCGTCCGGAAGGTTCTGATCCGCAAGCCAATGTTGGATTTGCTCAGGAGTCCAGAACTCAATGGTTCCTAAACGATACGGTTCAGGCAGAACTCCCTGATCTTTCCAATTGCGAACGGTTTTAGTGGTCACATGAATGAGATCAGCCAACATCACCTGGCTGATTCTGGTGCCGGGAGCAAGCCCGGCAAGGTTTGGCTGAGTAACAGGCATAAGTGTCCCCTATGTCATTTGTGGACTAGAGGGAGAAACTGTGTACTATGGGTACTTGCTGAATACCTAGATAGTGTCTCCCTTTCGATACACTGAACAATATATGCATCCTTTAAGAGTTGTCAAACCCTTTTGGATACATCTGTATCGAATTATAGACATGGAGTAGTTTATGAATACGTTTGCAGACCGTGTTGATCTGCTGTTGAAACAGTTCGGACGTAAAAGCATTTCTGAAAAAACGGGCATATCGACTGCGCAGCTTCACCGCCTGCGTACTGGCTCTGATACCACCCGTGAAAACCTGATTCGCCTGTCCGATGCCACCGGCACTGAGTTCTTATGGCTTGGTAAAGGTGAAGGCCCGATGTATTCGGACGGCACCCCAGCACCAGCCATGCCCACAGCATCCGCGCCTGAGTTTTCCAAAGATGAGATCGAGATTGTGGAACTATTCCGCAAAGCGGATTTGTCGCTGAAACTGCAGGTTTTTCAGTTGCTGAAGGGCGGCAGCTCGCATCAAGGTGGCATAAGTGCCGCTGGCCACGGTACTAACATTGTGTCCAGCGGCGACGGCAGTATTGCTGCTGCCGGAAATGTGAAGAAAGGATCTGACCGGTAATATTAAGGAGGATTGGCGTGACGGATTTTACCAATATCACCGCCAGCGGCCCCAACAGCATTGCTGCCAATGGTGATGTATTTCAGGAAACACATCACCACCACGCCCAGCCACAGAAAGACCCGCTGAGAACTGCACTGGAGCAACGTGACCAGGCGTATTATAGCTGGCAAGATTTTGATAAAAAGCGCCGGGCTGCATTGCGCAGCCGGTGGTTTAATTTCTGGAATGCTGGTGCACTGTTGTCTGGCTCTGCGCTTGCCGCTGCTATTTTCTTTATCGTTTGGCCCGGCTTAATCCGTTATGGGTTGGTTTACTGGCTGACTCATCAAGATCACCTGATAAATAACCTGACCACCTTCAGCGGTGCGTTATTTTTAATCCCATTTATTTCTTTGTCTTTGTGTGCCTGGCGCGTTGGAATTCGCCGCCAGATAGCTCTGGCAGATGCAATTTATTTTGCCTCTCATGCCCGCGCAATGGCTGATGAATGTCACCGGCTGGATGCACAGATTAAGTACTTCAAGAAACACGGATCGTTATGAAATTAACCAAAGAAAATGTAACAAGTCATTTCGAGTCGATGCTTACCCGTACTCGTAGAGATTATGTTCGCCTGAGTCAGGTTAAGTATTTAAAGACTTTTCAACATCCTGAAAATAATACTCGGTACATAGTTGACCGCTGCCAATCAGTTTACCGGGTTGGGCAAAGGATTAAGACGTTTGAACGTGAACTACCCAGATTGGTTCTGGATGCACCTGTTTATTCGCCAGTAAAGTTAGAAAATCCATTTATCGTAGAAATATTAAACAACGAGATTGGTATAGATCAGTGGCAATTCAATGTTGGTTATTGCTTCAGGGAGGCACTTGGCCTGCGTTACGTACAGCGTCGCAGTACAGATAAAGAGACAAGAAAGTTAAGCACATTCTCTGAATGGTTACAGAGCCCAATATTAAAATTCTCGACAGGCGATCTTATATCTCACAAGCACGAACAGATAATGATCCAAGTCGAAGAAGGCCTTCCCTCTGGCTTTGTTGATACAACCATTGAGCATGGGATGCTGCGGTGCGCAGTTTATGAGTTTGATAGCGATAAAAGCAAATGGACTCTGAACGCCAGATACCATGGCAATCAGTTTGATTTCTTAATGGTACTTATTTTTGGTCTAGGTGAATTAAGTCGATTCACTGAACTGTTAAATACTTCTCCAGAGAATGCATGAATAGGGATTTTTATGGATATTGTTCAGAGATTAGAACTGGCGGCAGAAGCCGGTGAAGTTTTAGACGTTATTTATCATGGTGGAAGCCAGCCTGGCGCTACCAGAAAGCTGACGCCTATCCGCGTTAATGGTCATAAGTTTCATGCTAAGTGCATGGAAACCGGCAAATTCAAATTCTATATGATTGAGAAGCTGGAAATTATTGGCGAGCCGCTGCCCCTTCCTGATGACTGGACGCCGGACCATGTTATTCAGTACGAAAAAGAAAAGTATCGTAATCAAAAACCACAGCGTGACCCTGCGGAGTTTGCCGAAACAACCATGACGGCAATGGCTGATGCTGGCTGGGTTGTTATGCACAACCTTGCGGCTGTTGAAGTAGACGGAACCGAGTACCTTTCCGGCATGTTCTTTTTGCATTCTAAGTTTAAAAGCGGAAAGCCTAAAAAAACTCCGACCCTCTCTTTCTCGATTCAGCCATATGAAACTGAACTGGGTGAATTTCCGGACGAATCCACAACCACTGTACAGCCAAAGGCCCGGCCCTATGGGGTTTATGGCAAGTGCAAAGGTAAGGCATTTTCTTCACTGAATTCTGCCGCTGATTACTTTAACGAACAGGCTGCGTTGCTGGCCATGAAATATCTGGAGTCATAACCATGCGCCAGTTAATTCATATCGACAAAGCCGGGCATATTATCGGTGAGTTTCCGCACGATATTAATGCCGGTTTTCAGGATTGCCGCCGAGGGCTTCGCCGCCGTCTGGTGAATGTTAAAGAGGCCGGTCAGATGCCGCTTGATGTGGCATTAAAGCTGGCCGAAGAACGCTATAAGCTGGAAGAAAAGCGCATCCGCGAAGTGCAGTTTGTTGCCGACGAAAAGCGCAAGCAGGCGGAATACCGGCGTAAAAATATGTCGTTCTCGGATGCTGCTGATAACTGGCTGAAGCATGTGGCTGTGGTGAATTCGGAATCAACCGTTGCGCATTATGCGCAGACGATCCGCTTGTATTTATCTACCGTTGGCGACCACCGCCTGCGCGATTTTGGCCGCGAACATAACATCAGGTTTTTTGATGAACTGGCGAAGGTTAAAGCGGTTAACCGTGGTGACCGTACCATTTCAGCAGCAACCCAGAATATGCACATGCGTCAGCTGGCTGTGTTTCTGGGCTGGGCGAATGATAACGAGATGATCGACAAGTTACCGCGCCTGAAGAAGGCACAGCCCAAGGTGAAGGAGATGGAAGTATTCAGCCTGCAACACCTGGAGCAACTGAAAAAGTGGTTGCTGTCTAATATTGAAAATTCTGCCCAGGGTCGGCCTGCCGTTAACGCCCGTAACCTGTACCGCGCTTTTATGCTGGCCACCAATGCCCTGCTGCGTAAGGGTGCCATCGGCGCATTGCCGCTATCCGGCATTGATCTGGATGTAAAGCTGGTTCGTATTCGTGATGTGCCAGAGCTGGGCTGGAAGAACAAGGCAAATCGCTGGCCGAATAAACCTATGAATAACCGCCTGTATGAATTCCTGCGTGATGACCTTGCGGCCCGCGATCCGGCAGAGCGTTGGTATCTGGATGATGGCCGGGGCAACCCTTGGTATGCCGACCCGTCACACATCAGCAAAGCCATGACCCGCGCCTGTAAAGCCGCTGGCCTGCCGGGTGGTGTGAAGCCGTTTCACTGGGGAATGCGCGCCGCTCTGATTACCTGGCTGCTGAACAACGGTGAAAGCCCGCAGAAGGTGCAGCAACTGGCTGACCATGCCAGCGTTACGACCACCATGCGCTACTTCAACACGCGAGAAGCGAGCCAGCAGGAGGCGGTCGATAGGCTGCCGGAAATCTGATTTTTATGTCAAATTCATGTCAACTTTTCAGGAGAAAATAAAAACTCCTTTTTAAACAAGGGTTTATAGGTGATACCCCGACGACTCATAATCGGCAGGTCCCCAGTTCAAGTCTGGGTGGGCCCACCATTTTTTTCCTGTCCAAATTCTGTTTGTGTGCGGTAATGCTCCTAGTGAGCAGATTTCTAGATAACTTGAGCATTCTGCCAGATTTGGCCTCAGTTTCTAGATAACTTGAGCACATCAACCTCATCCCTGAAAACCAAATCTCCCTGTAAACCGCATCAATGCTGAGTTTCTAGATAACTTGAGCAGGCCGCCGCACATTTCACGCAAAGATGGCTTGGCCAGAAAGCAATTATTCTCCGAAGCACAACATAAAACCATTCCCGCACCAACCCTAGGCATACTCATACTTAATTATCAATTCTATTAATTGAGTATACGCAATACATTGATTTCTGCGCACTCACCCCAAGCTACAACTTAACTTCACTATATAGAGATGACGCCATGAATAAAAAACAAACCTCAGACTCAGTAGCTAGTCTGGCAGCGAAAGTGCTACAAGACCCAAATGCGTCTGCAACTGCCAAGAAACTTGCAGGATCAGCACTTTCACAATCAGGAACACAAAACCAGACCAGTTCGGAAATGGAGTCATTAGCGTCGTTAGTTATGCGTAGCGAAAAATACAGTGATGCATCAAAAGAATTAGCAGGCTCAGTTCTCTCCCAATCTAACAAAAAAAGATAACAGCATGTGGTCAGATACCGAATCCGATAAAGATTACCTTAATTTTGGGGAAGTCTCGCAGCTTGCCGTCGACATTCTTACAGCCGATGGCATGTTGCCGGTCTCTGTTGGCGTTTTCGGTAACTGGGGGGCCGGCAAATCCTCGCTACTGAAGCTGATCGAGAAGAAGCTGGAGCAGGATGATAAAAACTGGATCGTCATCAAGTTCGATGCCTGGCTGTATCAGGGATATGACGATGCACGGGCCGCGCTCCTTGAGGTAATTGCTACGGCCCTGACAGAGGCTGCGGACGGGAACGCGAGTCTGGCCGCGAAAACCAAGAAACTTCTGGCCCGGGTCGATGAATTCAGGGTTATGGGGCTACTGGCCGAGGGGGCAGCCCTGCTGGCAGGGGTCCCAACAGGTGGGCTGATAGCCAGAAGTGTTGGCGCCCTGGGAGGTGCCGCTGATGGCATTCAAGACCAGGAGGAATATGAGACCCTAGGCAAAACCGCTAAAGAAGCCAAGAAACAGGCTGGTGGGTTGCTGAGACCCGAGACAAAGAAAAGTCCACCCCAACAGATCGATGCATTCCGGAAGGAATACGGGGAAATTCTGGAAGAGCTCGGTAAACCGCTGGTGGTCGTTATTGATAACCTCGATCGCTGCCTGCCAACCAACGCTATCCATACCCTTGAGGCAATCCGGCTATTCCTGTTCCTGACCAATACAGCCTTCATTATCGCGGCCGACGAAGAAATGATCCGCTCCTCGGTGGCTGATTACTTCAAGGGGGCGTCAGACCGTCACCAGATCGATTATTTGGATAAGCTGATTCAAGTCCCCGTACGTGTCCCCAAGGCTGGCGTTCGGGAGATCCGCTCATATCTCTTTATGCTCTACGCCATTGATCACCGCCTGCCTGCAGAAAAGCTCGAAACGCTCCGGGAGGGTTTGGAGAAAGCGCTGCAGCAATCCTGGAAGGATGACCCTATTACCCGTCAGGATGCCCTAACTATGACTGGAGAGTCAGAAGACGGTGACTTAGCGAGGGCGTTTGCCCGGGCAGACCGTATTGCTCCGGTACTGGCCAATTCCCCGATCATCCACGGAAATCCACGGATCGTGAAACGGTTGCTAAATGTCGTTAAAATGCGTTCACAGATTGCCCGGCGCCGATCAATGCCGTTGGATGAAGCCATCATCACCAAGCTGGTGATCTTCGAGCGATGCGTTGGCGTGAAAGCAACGGCTGATTTCTATCGCTTGGTTGATGCTGAACAGGGAGTGCCTACACTGCTCAAGCGGCTGGAGGAAGAGGGTGGCCAGATCCCCGATGATGCCCCAAAGACATGGACGGACAATCCCACCACCAAATCCTTCATCAGTGATTGGGCCCAGCTGGAACCCCGTCTGAGTGAGGTAGACCTGAGGGCCGCCATTTACTTGTCCCGGGAAACCATGCCGATCGGTGCTTATGTGGTAGGGTTATCCCCTGCGGGACGAGAAATACTGGATGTGCTGGTGGACACGAAGAATACCAGCTCACCGACAGCGGAAAAGTTATTGGATACCCTCCCCTTGGAAGAGCAAATCCCGGTGATGGAGGGGGTCATCAGCCATCTAAGGCAGATTTCCGATTGGTCCAGGAAGCCCAAAGGATTTGCAGGCGCTTGCCTACTGGCCCGTCACTCGGCGGATGCGGCCAAGGTCCTTGTACGGTATCTGCAGGAATTGGATTTGGGGGAAAAACGCCCCCCATGGATGACAGCAGCGCTCAAAGAAGAGCAGTGGCATAAGGACGCTTAATGGGGACTTCACAATCAAGTACCGGCCCGGGTGGCGGTTCACCTCTGGTACCGCCATGGGCGGATGACCAACCACAACAACCTCAAGCAACACCCCAGCAGGCAAGGTTTATGGCCTTCCGGCAGTCGCTGGGAAGATTTGTATCCGGAGGCGATCGCAACGATCTCAAGAGTGCAGTTGGCCACTACGCGCGCAAATCCAGCGGGGGTGGGGGCAGCGCTGCCAGACGAATGGGGAGCGTCACCCAGGCTGGTGCCGGGCTCTTCGGAGCGCTGGCCGGTGCGCCCGCTGCCCCGGGTGAGTCCAGTGTCGATCTCGGCAGTTTAGCAGGCCTACCCTGCGAGCTGGCGATTTCCGCTATTACACAGGCCCTGACCACCGAAGACGGGGATTCAGATAAGATCCGCGCTGCGATGAATCACGCCTTGGTTGAAGCGTTGGATGGCGTAGAGACCTTTGACCCTCAGTGCATCACTGATGATGTCATCGTCGATACCATGATCGGCTACTTGGCTGAGAGCATCTTCCTGCAGATGGTGATGGATTCTGATAAAGCTTGGAACAAGGCCGATACCCCTGCCCAGGCGATGCGGGCAGAAACCGAGCTGAGGGAACTCATTAAGGTCGTTGTGGACAAGCATATGGCCCCCAAACTAGCTGGGAATGTAAGGAACGTTAGCCGTCAGCAAATGGCTCAGATTGAGCGCCAGGCCATCATTGATGCATGGAAGGAATGGGAGGCCTATCAATGACACGGTTAGTATTTCACCACAATCACCAGCTTTTGCCTCCGGCCAAAGAAGGTTTGTTGCCGGTTCAATTGTACGGTTTAAGCGGCCAAGGTCGAGGCGATATCTCTGTCATCGGGAATCCGGTCATCGAGAAGGTGAGACGTTTGGGGGTGCGCATCCCCAGCCAGGTTATGGACTTCCTGACGATCGCGCTCGCAGTAACAGCAGCTGATACCTTTGTGCGACGTTCCGAGAGTGAGGATGGCTGGACCCGCCAGTTCGCCATGCAGCTACCACTACACGAACCTGATCGATGGGTGCCTTTGAAAAAGGAGCTGGAAAGAGCATTGCACTTTCTCAGCGGTGACATGTGGGACTTCGAATTCCTGGATGGCGGCCATCCCCCACCGGTACCTTATCACCAGCGAAATCGTTTCCATCTAGTACCGCTCAGAGGACTTGATTCAGTATGCTTGTTCTCGGGTGGTTTGGATTCTGCTATTGGTGCTATCGATTTATTGTCGCAGGGCCGCGCTCCATTATTGGTGAGCCATTCCTACAAGGGAGATAAGACTCATCAAGACCAGATTGCACAAGCGCTTACAGGGCGATACTCCCGTTTCAAAGTCAATGCTGATCCGCATTTGCACACTGGGGAGACCGACATCACAATGCGGACGCGTAGCCTTAACTTCCTTGCATTTGCTGCGGTCGGTGCCTGTGCCGTTCAGGCTGTATCTCAGCAAGAGGAAGTTGACCTGTTCGTACCTGAAAACGGTTTTATTTCTTTAAACGCACCGTTGACGCCCAGACGTGTTGGGACCTTGAGTACACGAACTACTCATCCGCACTTCATCGATAGTATCCAAAGGATTTTTGAGTCGGCGCAAATTCCCTGCCGAATCATCAATCCTTATCAGTTTATGACCAAAGGACAGATGGTGGCGGGCTGTCATAACAGGCAGTTGCTTGAGGGTGTCGTGGACAGTACGGTCTCATGCAGCCATTGGAAGCGGTCAAATCAACAATGCGGAATATGCGTGCCATGCATTATTCGACGTGCGGCACTGCATGCAGGTGGCATCAGCGAAGATATTGGATACACCTTTGATACAGTGGCTGATGTCCTGAATGAGACAGATCGTCGAGATGATCTCCTGGCCCTTCGAATAGCGGTTGCACAGAAAGCAACTCGGAAAACGGGAGCGTGGATTGCGGACAGCGGGCCTCTGCCAGCAGCAGACTTCCAGAATTTTCAAAAGGTCTTTATTGATGGGTTGGATGAAGTCAAAGCCTTTCTGAAATCTGAGGGTGCACTGTGAGTATTGACATGCATTGCCACCTGGATTTGTACCCTGAGCCGTTTAAAGTTGCCGAGGAGTGCAAAAGACGAGGGACTTACGTGTTGTCTGTGACAACGACGCCGAAGGCTTGGGAGGGTACGTGTAGGCTGTCTAAAGATAGTCAGCGGATACGAACGGCATTAGGGCTTCATCCACAAATTGCACACCAAAGATACCAAGAGTTGGAATTATTCGATGCCCTGCTCCCGGAAGCTAAATATGTGGGTGAGATTGGTCTCGATGGAGGTAGTGGCTTCAAGAACCATTGGGATGTCCAGTTGAAAGTATTTCGACACATACTTAATGCCGTAAATCATGCTGGTGGGAGAATCATGTCAATACACAGTCGCGCGAGTGCTGCAGCTGTGCTTGATGAGCTCAAAGGAATTGACGGTACTCCCGTGCTTCATTGGTTTACAGGAACCAAGAGTCAACTGAAGAGAGCGATTGATATCGGTTGCTGGTTTTCTGTAGGCCCAGCAATGTTAAATACCAAAAAAGGGGTTGAACTAGTTTCAATTATTCCTCGGGACAGGATATTGACCGAGACAGACGGTCCGTTTGCTAAACATAGAGGAAACATGCTGATGCCATGGGAAAGTGATATAGCTGTAAATATTCTGTCTGAAATATGGAACCAATCAATCGAGCAAACTCATGCAGATCTGAGAGATAATTTTCGGTCGATCACATCTGGTTAACCATAGCTATTCAGACCTAATCTGACATTTCTCTCTCCAGCCTAGTCCAAAGAGGCTTAACTTGATCCCTGATAGCATCTGACTTCATATGATCTGCCGCTCTATGACTATAAGTTATAAAGTTGCGCTTCCCCAAGTGAGAGTATCGTTCATAGAGTTTTCTCTTATACAACTCACGTTCATTCAAACCTCTATTACGCTTGATAGCATTACGCTTCCTTTGCGTAGCCTTTGCCAGCCTAACACCACGCTTCATCCTATTGGAAAATCTCGCTAAAGCTGCAGACCTTAGCAACTTCCTCTGACCATCAAAAGTAAATCCCAAATATTGGAGTGGTTTGTTACATACTTGTACTCCCGCATTAATCCAGAAGTCCCGTTTTTCCGTCTTTTTAACATTGATTGATAACTTTAGCTTCTTAATTTCTTCCTGTGCAAAATGCTCGATATCATCTCGGTACTCTTCAGTTGTAATAAATAGCATGTCATCACAATACCGATAGTAACTCCCACCTTGCTCATCCATTACTTGCTTTGCCCGCTTATCAAACTCCAACATATAGATATTTGATAAAAGCGCACTTATAGGCGATCCTTGAGGAATGCCAAAGCAATTCCTGTTTACGTCAATCAATCCAGCTCCGCGAACAGCGTCTCTAAACACATTTGCTTCGCATACACGATGCCGTGCATTTTTTGGATTTGAAGCTGATATATTCAAGATAGCATACAACCTATCCTTATTGACGCTGGAAAAACGAGTTAGTGACTTAAAAACGTTAAAATGATCTTGCGGCAGCTGATCAACCCCAATTAAGTCAGCCCATGATTTCTTGAGCAGCTGATGGTCTAAGTTGTCAAAAAAACCACTGACATCTAAAGCAACAGCAGAGCATTTCTTACGTCGTTTGATATCTTCAAAGGCTGAATCAGCGAACTCAATATTACTTTTACCCAGTGAGCGAAAAGCTAAAACATTATCATTAAGTCCTGCGGCCTGAATCTTTTGTTCATAACTAGTATTTAGGCGCCATGCATAATATGCATATATGTGTGAATCCACATGTGATGCATAAGCAATAGGTCTTTCTTTGACTTTCTTTTGAAGTTTTCCAAGTTCATCCTTAGCAACTTTGTAACTATCTATTTGGTAATTGATCAATGGATAGAAAGAATGCTTAGCAACCCGATCACAACTCATCACAATCGATTGTGCTTTTTTAAACGATATAGGTGAATCAAAGTGCAAGTATCCACGGGAGCGATACCAGGGATGCTTTTTCTTGAACATGTCAATTCCATTTGGAGAGATCTGCAAAACCCGGAGCGGATATGGATTGTGGCCTTCCGTGCTCCGCTCCGGGCTTAACAAACGTAATTCACTACGCCATCTTGGGCCTGCTTGCCGACCCGAGCCACGATTGTCAGATATGATTTACTGTACCATTGTCACAGGAGTGTTCGACATGTGTCTACTGGCTTACTGTGGCTGCTCAACTGAACGACTCTTGCATTGCTGCAGGAACTTTCTGGTTGACAGCTTGTGGCAAACCTTAACCCCTCAAGGGCTAAGCTCCTCAATAGTAATAAAGTAAAGCCATCCGCTCAAGCATGTCCGTTGCCTTATTAAAAGAGCGACCCAGCAACCGATGCTTGGCGTCGAACCAGTCGCATATCAACCACTAACTCAAAGCACTAAACGCGGTCTGAATTGCCTTTTTCAGCACCCACTCGGCAGCCCGATTTCCTCCCGCAGCTGCCGTATAATGATCAATCCGATTCCAGCCAAAGCCTAAGTTCGATACCATACAACCCTACTGTTAGTATTGCGACTAACGGTCATGCCAGTTACATGGGAGGTAGCGATGGCATCTGCAGAACATGACTATCAGCATTTCATACAATGGCTTCATCGACCCGAGGTCCGTGCGTCAGAGGATGTGCGCCGATTTGCACGGATAGTGCTCGACAATTTTGAACAAGTTAGCTCCACTTCTCGTAATCGAAGTCAGCGATCGGTGCTTTTGGTAAATCTTGCGCGCCAACGACTCTCCACGACCACTCCGGAGCAACCACAGCTGGACGTCACTGCTTTGGGAGGAGAGTGGAGCTGGGGGAAGCTGTTACAACTCTCGCTTGGGCCATTCCGAGGCTTTCGCCATGCCGAAACGTTTGATCTAGCACATCGCATAGTGCTGTTTTATGGTCCCAATGGAAGCGGTAAGACCAGTCTTTGTGAGGCGCTTGAGTTTGGCCTGCTCGGAACTGTTGATGAGGGGGCGCAAAAGCGAATTGATGCTGCCCAGTACCTCCGTAATATCCATGAAGGTCGGTTTGCACCTCCTCAGCTGGCAGCATTGGATGCACATGGCCGGCAGGTTGCCGTTCAGGCAGATGCCGATGCATATCGGTTCTGCTTCATTGAGAAGAACCGTATCGACTCATTTTCCAGAATCGCTGCAAAACCCGCTGGTCAGAAGACAGAGTTGATCGCTGCGCTGTTCGGCATGGACGATTTCAATGAGTTTGTGGGTCAATTTAACGAGTCAGTTGATGCGCAGCTCACTCTTCATTCTGTGCAAGGTGTCGAACTTACACGCAAACGGCAAGCAATCGCTCATGACACCGAGCTGCTTGCCGGTGAGCCGGCCAAAATTGCTGTATTCGATCAGGCTGAGCGGCAGTACGCCGAAGACTTCCAGCCCGGAATGACGTATGCCCAGTTGCAGCAGGCGGTTGGCTCAGCTGACGCTCCAGGTAGATTACAGGCTTTGATAGAAATACTGAACCAACCTGCGCCAGCTTTGTACGGCATCCGGCAGCAAGATCTCCTTACGGCATATAGCACTGCTGATGAATCTCAAAATCTCGTCGAGGAACTATCTGAACAGCTGGCCTTACAGCAGGACAATGCAGCATACCAAGACCTCTACACTGCGGTTCTTGAGCTACAGGCACTGTCTCCAGATCAATGCCCTGCTTGCGAGACTGCAATTGTTGGAGTGGAGCATGTGCATGCAAATCCTTTTGCAAAGGCTACGCAGGAGCTGGAGCATCTCAGGGATCTGACTCAGCTCAAGCAGCGGCACCGAGCGGCAATTGATCAACGGAATGTTGCCTCGGATGCTTTGCGAGCGTTCTTCGCGAATTTTGCCCAGCGCGTCGGAGCTAGGATTGATAGTGAAAATGAAGTTTTACGCTATCTGGCAAATCCAGGTGTTCAACCCGGAACCGCATGGTGGAAGGCAGGGTACCCCCCAGATGCAGGAGGCATCTCACTGTCACAGCAGGCAGTTAATTACGCGCGTCAGCTAGAGGAGGAGGATGCCGTTACTAGGCAAAATCTGGAGCAGCGGGCACAGTTAATTGTTGAGCGAGATCACCTTACAAATGCTCGCATCGCACTGACTGAACATGCAACTCGACGCCAACAAGCTAGGGAAGCGATTGTAGTTGCTCGCCAGCGTCTTGATGCATTTGAAGCACAGAACGCAAGACTGATCGCCGCAGCGGCTAGTGAGGAGACTCGCATTGCAGCGGACGTAAGAATTCAAACTGCCTACAACGGATTTCTCGGCCTGCTACGGCGTTATCGCTCGGAGTTGCCGAGAACGTTAATGGCGGGTTTGAACGAGGTGACCATGGAGCTGTACAACGAATTTAACGTTCGTGACGCCGACGAAGACAAATTGGCTGTGCTACACCTGCCGGTTACCGGGAACGAACGTATCGAGATGAGCTTTCGAGGCTCTCCAACAGCGCGTGTTGATGCACTTCAGGTTCTGAGCGAGGGACACGTCCGGTGTTTAGGGTTGGCCATTCTGTTGGCAAAAGCTTCTAGTATCCAAGCACCTACGGTGATCTTCGATGACGCGATCAATGCTATCGACCACGAGCATCGCCAAGGTATTCGGGAGGCTTTGTTCCAGAGTGAGCGCTTTGCTAATACACAGATTATCGTGACCTGCCACAGCAATGAATTCATCAAGGACATCCAAAATCACGTTGATCGTGCTCAGTGGGTGTCTTACACGTTCCGTCATCACACTGGTGATCATCATCCGCGTGTTCTTAGGAATTTGCCGCCGCAAGCCTATCTTATAAATGCTAGGGCCGCCGTTGAGCGAGGTGATCATCGTGGAGCACTACAACCGTGTCGTCAGGCGTTAGAAATGCTCGCTAACAAGGTATGGCGATGGCTAGGGAACTGCGATCTAGGCTTAATCAGCGTAAAGTTGGCGGGTGTGGGAGATCAGCCCTCACTACGAAATTTATGTGAAGGACTCCGTGCAAGACTGAATGGTGCACATACTTTCGAACATAGTGATAAGCAGCCGTTGTTGGATGCTCTGGAGCAGATTCTTGGAATACCTGAGCAGACGTTGATATGGCAATACCTAAACAAAGGCACTCACGAGGAGCAGGATCGTGATGACTTCGATGAAGGAGTGGTTGAGCAATTGGTTGCTCTAATGGAGGGTTTGAATGGTTTGAGGCTGCGAAGACTCTAAAGAGCACCGAAATCCTTAGTACACTCCGTCAAAGGATTATCAGCGCGCCCGCTGCCTTAATCAGCCTCATTTACGACTGTAACTTGGTCTGTAACGGATAGTTAGCACCCAAAAATCTGAAGGTTTTTGTTTTTGAGTAGATTCGCATTTATGGCACTCAACTCTGACTTAAATAAAGCGCTCCAGATATCAATAGTTTAAAATAGGTCCTAAGGTAGATGAAAAGAAAAAATATTACAGAATATGCCTATGGCTATATGAATAGTTATACCTCGATGATGACGGCCCATCAGCTTATGTCTGGCTGGCTTCCTATCGAGGGGCAAGATCAGATTGATAAATGTCATATCTATATAATAGCTTCTCGGCCCAAGCCATATTTCATTTCGGAAAGCCTGAAGCATGATGGAGCACTATTATCGGGACAGATTGGCTATAAAATTTCTGGCGTAGAGCACCGTGTTGATTTCAAAGACTACCAATTCAAATTCTTGGATGGTTCAACCGAAATACGGTGCGACTATCCATACCATGTAATATGGACATACAACACTGCAGGTGAGCAATGCCATTATATTGCAGCGACTTATTTGGCGTCGATATTGCCCCCTGAGATTTCTGATGACGTGCTGAACTGCTTTGAGGTTCTTTATGTAGGGCAGGCTATTGGCCAAGGCAACCGTTCGGCCCAGCAGCGCCTGAAAAGTCACTCGACTTTTCAGAAGATCCTCGCGTTATCAGCACACGAAACGCCTGACGATGAAATATCTGTGTTCATGTTTCAGTTTGATCATGAGAATTTGTTCACGTCAATGGATGGTCGAGCTACTGGCGCTATAGCTGACGACTCGAACGATAAACGTGTGATGGAGGCTATCAGAAATCCGCCTAATAAAAAGCAAAAGATAGCAATGGTTGAGGCTGGATTGATTCGCTATTTCAAGCCTCACTATAACGAGATATTCAAGACCAAATTTCCATCTATGAAGCATAAAACACTACAGTCATGTAAAGCTTTGGACGTGTCTGCACTAGTGGTAGAGCTGGATACATCTGACATTGGTTTTACTTTTTGGTCTACAAATGTAAGGGCTAGTGACCACCATTCTGCTTGTTACGACCTTGTAAACTTGCAAAATCGGATGTCTTTCTTCAATTTTACGGGTATGAACGAATTTCCAGGTGTGATCAAAACCGAGAAATGACAGCAGACCTTTGGATGGATTGTGAGGTCAACTACTTCTGATGTAGTTGCTAACAACTAAGATAACGCCTGATAAGCCGTCTAAATCGCATTCTTCAGCACCCACTTCGGCAGCCCGGTTTCCTCCCGCAGCCGCCGGTAGGCTTGCTTACGGGATTTCGGAGCTTCGGCGTACTTCTCACTAATGAAGTACTCCAAAGCTGCAGCCTGCGCCCGGTAGATGGTTTTCAGGCGTTGCTCTTCCTCGTAAGCCTTCCGTTTCTCAACGATCCCTTTGTACAAAATGGGGTAGTGATAGGCTAAGTAGCCAGTCGATACACCCGCCAGTTCGCAAACATCCTTTGCCGTCAGTGGATGGATCTTTACCTACAGTACCTCCCGCAGCATCACGACATGCTCCTGAGGCCAAGAAAGTCTTATTTCAACTCTGACTTACTAGTGTTGCCGATCATCACTTCATATGCCCCTTGGATTGCCTTTCTTAATACAAACTTCGGCAATCCCGTTTCTTCTCTAAGAATCCGATACGCCTGCTTTCGAGATTGAGGACTATTTGAGTACTTTTCTTCAAAAAAATAAGCCATAGCTTTAGCCTGAGCTTGATGTAGATTCCTATAATTCTTCTCTTTTATGTAATCTGCATATGCTGCAACAACTTGGTTTTTAACTACCGGAAATCGATATTCTATATATCCCTTTGATACTCCAACATACTTGGCCAATGCCTTTAATGATAGCGGAGGATATATTGTACGAGCTGCGTTAATAGCCTCCAAAGTTTCTGAATGATCACGTTTGTTACTCTTCCTGGATTCCAGATATCCGGTTTTAAGATGACAAAAATTTGTATTTTCTATCAGTGGAATCATCTTCAAGGCATCACCCTTCAGAAAACTTAACAACGGGATACCAAATCCAAAAGCAATACGGCGAACTACCATAAGACTGACTGGCTTATGACGATACAAAAGACTCCTGAGATCTTCAGGGTTTAGAACTCTATTGAAATCATCAATTCTCCCCGCTTCAGAGTAGAATCGGTGAAGATCAGAAATTGACACAAATGGACCATCACTTCTCATTACGATTGGATCAAGGTCTGCAATTTCCTTAAAGAGCTCAACGACATCATATCCGATATCACTCCAGCTACTCACAATACCCTTAGGACTGAGAGGCTTTACCCTCAACCCTAAGGATTGGCCACATTTCTGACAACAACCCAAATCATGACGCTTCCGATAGGACGTCTGATCATGACCACAATGCTGACACTTAGAAATAAGCCGCGTTCTATGCACAGAACAAGCGGAGATAGACTTCATATGCCATAGCAACTTAAAATAGGCACCATCCATCTTATTCATTTCTTCAATACACTCCGGACACCACCTAAATCCGTCAACAACCTCCCCTGTGGATCGCCCTACAAGATTATTAACGATCCACAAGGTTGAGCCGAAGAGGTTTTGACCTGTAGCGCACTCAAATGCTTCAATTAGACTATCTGTCGTTTTACCCTTGCATATCATTTCCTCTGGCCGCATATAACTTTTGCTAAATTGAAGAAGCTTCGGCATATCGCTGTTAACAATCTTCAGCAACTGCCCGACATCAACTCCATGAGCAATCGAAATCCGATGAATATAGGATGGTAGTGATTCAACATCTGAAGTACCTGCTCCACGAAGATCGATAGGAAATAATAGCCTCGTCATTCTTGATCTCCATCCATTCTATTTCCAGGCTGATATCGCCTTGGCTTTGCTTTAAATGGCTTTAAATTTTTCTTCTTCACCGCTTTTGTTTTAGCAGTCATTGGCTTTTCAACCGTCAAATATCCTTTGGGTTCATTTGAATTCCCCATCATTCGTTCGCCATCTAATATCTCACGACCAATAGCCTCGATATCGTCATCACTAAATCTCGTTCTCTCTAAAATGTCTCTATCCAAAGGACAGCGGTTTTGTATTGAAACGATTACAGCATCAATTAGCCATTTACGTAAAAGACCAATACACCCATAAGTGTAAGCCTGCAAATATCTGGTATGTGAAATCAGACTATCCTGTATACAGGATTCAGGCATCAGCTTTTCAAACTGTTTAACTATTGAAGCAAATTCGTTCAGATCATCCATCGTTTCAAAATATCTTGGAAGATGAACCTTGTGCTGACGACCAACCAAATGCGGCGATTTTCGTATTATTTCCAGCATTGGATAAGATCCTGAAAGGATAAGAACAACACCAGCCTTCATCGCAAGATTTTTCCACGAATCCATTACCGCATGAGGTGCAATTGAATCTTTTGATACGTATTTAACGTGTTGAACTTCGTCAAAAAAAACATACCGGACTTTCCGTTGTTTTAAAGCATTAATCAATGCTTTGGACATGATGCTTTCAGATGTTCTGTCGTAATTCGTTAACGCCGGCCCATCTGAATATGCGTACATTGGGTGTCGCAGCTCGTTCAGAGCATCCCAAATAAAGGATTTGGTAGAAAACCCTCCACGACTTCCATCATTATCAGCTAGAAGATATATCGAATTCATATACCCAGAACGATCAGATTCACCAGGCGCGTCCAGCATACTCATGACTTTATTGATCAGACTAGTTTTCCCTGATCTTGATGGACCTGTAATCGAAATAACTTCTCCCGGATTAACCATCGTTAACAATATATACAAATGAGACAACGCCTCATCCCAGTTTCGGTGCTGGATGTTCCTATCAAAAATTTTCATCATGACCAACTATCTGTAGGGATATCACGGATTGTGAACGTTTCATCATCATGCTCGGAATCTTGGTTCGACTCTGATTGATTCTGAAAATCACTGTGATTAGAGTCCGGAATTAATGTTGTAAGCTCTTTCGCCTCATCGAAACCTTTTCGGATCAGTGCGAGATCAACCCCCTTCCTAACGTTAAGATTTCTTCTCATTGCGGAGCACTCGTACACCTCAATGCCCTGAGCGATCCTTTTCTGCAGCGAATTTGCAACGTAGCGGTTGTAGTTACTGTTATAGGCAGGACACCATTTCCCGTTAATCCGGACATAAATAACGAATGGATTTTCAGGATCAATCCGAACCTCCGCGCGGGACTTTACGCCCTGCAGATCCCGCAATTGAGGGCAATAGTAGTGAAGGTTTTTAATATGAATCCCGCGCTGGAAATCGATTTTGTACTCAGACGACTCAACGCTGGTCGCCAGAACAAACGCATCGTTGTATTCAACTCTGATAGGGATGAATGGAAATTTCTCGATCAGTCCTTTATAAACCACTTCAGAAGACTGACTGGCAGCGCCACGCGGTTTAGAGGATCGCCAGTTTAGGAACGCCGTTAACTCCTGATAGAGATCCTCGATAGTAAGAACGGCAGATTTGTCCGGCGCGTACTTACCATCGATTGCTCGCAGCGTTTTCAGACCAAAGACAAACCCTGGCCGCTGACTAAGCCATTGCTGACGGTACTCACCAAACAGGCGCTCGACTTCTGATCCTGCACGGGGATTTGCAGCAGGACGCAGCGAATGGGTAATACGGTAGTGAGCAAGAAGCGACCGGAAGTACACGGAGGTAAAATCCGAACCGTGGTCGACCAGGATTTCCCGTGGCAGCTTGCCATGGCGACGCACACATTCGCGGATCAGTTTCGCGCAAGACCTCCGGGAAGGGTCCTGAAACGAAATTGCGAATGCCAGCACTTCTGAGCTGGCAACATCAATCATGACGGACAGCCAGGGCCTGGCAACATAGATGTTGTCACCATCCTCAAAAACCACCAGAAACAGGTCGACCTTGTAGTGGTCAACACTGACCTTAATCCAGGGAAGTAGTGGAGCCAGGTGCCGTTTAGTCGGATCGGTTGGTGCAGCCATAGCGAGCGCCATGCGCTTGCCACCTTTGGCCTGACCAACCAGTTCGGGAGCTATCTGTGCCAGTCGGCTATAGAGCGTCTGCGTACTCACTGGAGCATGATCAGGATGTACTTCCTTCGCTTGCGAACAGTACTCGTAGTAAATCTGAAGAGACGACTCCGTTCTCATCGACAAGGCGACGTTATCGACGAAGTAGTCGAGAAAGTCTTTAACTCCCGGAACAAGTTTAGAGCTTCGACCAACCAAGTTTCTGTCCGCGTCAACCAGAGCCTGGAATGGAACCAGGCCTTTTTTACGCCCCTCGGCAATCTGCGCCTTCCATCGGCGAACAGAGCTACTTTTTTCCCCTGATTCTATGCGTTGTAGTCGTTTAAAAATGCGCTCAGCTACACGACTCTCAGGCATTAATTCCGTCGAGACAGGTGCCATCTCATCGGCAGCCTGAACAGCTGCCAGAACAGCCGATTCCCTATACAGCGTACCCAATAGCAGCGCTGGCTTAGAGGCTACATAGCAACGCTCTGGTGTTGCGAGACTCGCGGATGCCTGGTCGAAGGACAGACGCCCCGCATCAATCATCTGGATGGCAGCGGAGTAATCAGGCAGACCAAGTTCAGTCACCAATTCATCTAGCCGCCATACAGGTTGCTCTGTCAGAAGCTTTTCAGCTCTCAGCCCCAGAATCGGGTCGTATTGAGGAGTATCCCGAGAGGCCAGCAAAATGCGTATATTCTCGGCGACTCTTTGATCCCGGCGGGTTACAACAACGATTTCGAAGCGAAGCCCGTACTGGAGCTGATAGGCTTCACGAGCGGGAATGAAGTCAAAGCCTGACTCCGTTTTGGCCCAGTTCTGAGGCTCGGACTTAACCAGCTGCTCTGCCTCCTCAAGCGTTTTTACCTCCTTCACGACAGGACCTGTCGAAGACAAAACAAGGAAGTCCGCCGTATAAGGCCTGCGGCGACGACTACCACGTTTGTCCGTTTTGAGAATCTCAATCGTGGGTGGCTGTTCCCAGTATTCGAGAACCTCCGGATCAAGCTCAAACTGGGTGGCTATTGATCGTTCCGCATGGCTTTCACTGGTGATAGTACAGCCCATCTTCATTGAGACCTCAGCGGCCACGATATTGGTGCGGGCATGAATACCCACTGCACGCGCAGGCTCAGAAGCCCTGGTCTGGTTGATGTATTCAATGGCTGGTGTTGAAAGCTTGTGCTCCGACGTAAGGTACTGCTGATATCTCTTGTTTTCTAACATGTGAGTGTCTCCCTGCTCTTGGCCGGACCTCGCTAACTAACGAGCGAGCTGGAGCCTCGAACATAAAAAATTCGATTACAGGTGCTTGACGTCGGAAATAAGGGGGGAGATACTTTAGGCCTCTACACCGAGGCATCGCCTCCCTTAAGGCCGGAATCAAGCAATTGGTTTCGGCTTTATTGTTTAGGTCATAAACTCTTCTCCTTATAAGGCGAGTTATCTCTTTGACTGGCCAACCAAATTGCAACTTCTCTGGTTAATGCAAATTTTCCCGAACGATTGGGAATAGCAAAAACCTTAACGGGTAATATGTTACGACTGAGTGCTTTTCTAAATGCATTTAGCGACGGATACCCTAGGCATTTTGCCAAAATTTCATTCGTCAATAGGGGGCCATATTCCTGCATCAGGCTGGATTCAATCCGCTCCACCAAATCGTCTTCGACCATAATTTTCAAACTCTAGACCCATCTGGTCACATTCTAACGCTTTATTAATGCCAATTTTATAGAGTTCTCTAGACAGGGGTTTCAGAACTGCATACGATTACTAAGTCTTTGATATGTATTGATATTTAATGTCGAGTATCCATAACTAGTGAAACTTTTTAGAGAATATTACTATGAATCAGAAATCGGGAAGGCCTCGTAAAGACCCCGTAGATAAATATCGTGTTCAATCGTGGTTCAATTTTGTCTCTGAAAATGGTCTTCGCAGTGCCTACGAGCTGGAGCTAGAGTTTTCTCCTCAAAACTTTAAAAAAGACGATGATGGTAATACTATCTATCCATGTACTTGGGCTAAGTATCGCTCGGGAAAAATTACTCCGAGCGAAAGTCTGTTAGCCAGAGTCGAGGAGCTATACCCAGGAAGCCGATCTTGGTTTAATCATCCAATATGGAGATTATTGACACAAAAGCCTCCAAGCTCCGATTTTCTAAAAGCATCTATCGCCCCAGTTAAACCCAGGCTTACTAAAATCATAGGGGAGTACGATCCGACAAACTCATATCAAATCCTTTCGAGCGAGCATACCTACAAATATCTTTATGAATTTGATTTGGTAAAGTCATTCGCCAGATACTCACAAAAGGATAGCGTCGATAAGCTCATAGGAGCATTAGCCCTTCTCGTTGACTCAGAAAAAAGACAATGCCGTATACAAAATATATATTCTCACCACGCAGTCATTTGCAATATTGACATAGCATGCAAGTACTTGGCCTATATAGAAAAGGAAGTTCTGCTAGAGTGTATTTACAATAGATTTTCACCCACAGAGTATTTTAATTTCATCTCTTATCAAGAGAGCGTAGGATATTCTTCATTAATCACACCTAGCTCTTAAGGCCTGTTTTTTGGGATTGGAAAGTATCAACACTATTCAGGACGAGACAAACAGGAGTATCTTAGTTAAACAACACGAATGTGTATGAGGAAAGCTCTATGGATTTATCACCCGCTGAGTTTGCTAGAGATGCCTCTAAGCCATTGGTGCTCTCAGAGACCAAAATGGCGCTCGCCTTGCGTCTAGGGGCTCGAATTCTTGCTAGCTGGCAAATAACAACTGAAGAGTCTGCAACCATCCTAATGGTATCTTCATCCATAATACTGGAAGCTCTTGATGGCAGCCTGGCCAGAATTGAACTGGAGTCAGAGCAAGTCCAAAGAATTGCGCTACTTGTCGACATAGACTTATGCCTGCGTGCATTATTCTCAAACCCCGAAAACATTCTCGGTTTTATGCGCATGGAGAATAACAATCCTTTTTTTGATGGGTGCTCTCCTATCGAGAGAATATTGACAGGAGATTTGGACACTTTCTGTAAGACGGCGACACACATCCGCTCCCTCCTGACATCCTAATTTAAATCCAAAAACAACACGCCTGGCACCAAGTGGTCGTCAAAGGCGTTGTACAACCAGTTGAGCGCATAAACGGGATGTCTTCGCTATACGCTCCTCCAGCTAATAATGACTACAAGCCTATGAGCGGCTGTAAAACGTCCGGTAAAACCCCAGCTGGGAGATTGTATATGAGCCATAACGAGCACTTTTTACTCAAACGCATGAGCCCTGCCGGGCAAGTCTACGATGCTGGAACCATGACGCTGGTCATCGGCGCAGGAGAACGTATTGAACAGGTACAATTCAACTACCGACCTGAAACTGAGCGACTGGATCCCAGACACTCAACAGATGAGCACGACCTGACTTTTGGTAGCAATGGCCGAGCCTTACCCGGCTTCATTGATGATTTCCTACCCGATGACTGGGGTAAAAAAATTATTGCCGCTCATATCCAAAAACGCTTCCTCAATGTCTGCGAAGTGATTGAAAACTCCGGAATCCATAGCACCCTTGGCGCTATCAAAATCGTTAGTCCTCGCGAGCCATTAGAAGAACACATATGGGATACAGGGGTGGATATTGATCTTCTACACTCCATTCCGGATCAGGTCTGGGATGGTGACCTGGATGAACTACGCAACAGAGAAGATACGCTGATGATGCTTATTCGTGGTGGAAGCCAGGCAGGTGGCGCCAGACCTAAGCTGATTGTTACTGAAAAGCAAACCCAAGGCTCCAGATTTTGGCTCGTAAAATTTAACCGCTCCTCAGATCCCTTTAATTATGCTCATCTCGAGTGGGCCTGTCTGGAACTCTGCCGGCGTGCAGGACTACCTGTACCTGCCGCGGAGTGCATGACCCTCCCTTCAGGACGAGCTGCTCTTAAAGTAGAGCGATTTGATGTCATGCCAAGTGGCGGACGCTACCACATGCTGACTTTTAACTCACTGTTAAAGAATGAGCACGATCAGGACGATGCCTTGTTTGCTAGCTATGAAGCTTTGGCTGACATAATCCGGCATTACAGCTATCAGCCCCAAACAGACCTGGGGACCCTGTTCGGCCAGATGTTAATCAATATGGCTGTACGTAACACTGATGATCACTTGCGGAATTTTTCACTCATTCGCGACCAGACTGGCTGGAAGCTATCTCCAATTTATGATGTGGTACCCAATGAGAATCTGGATACCAAGCATCAGCTTTCTTGCCTCTATAGCCAGTATTTACCTTCCTTTAAAGACGCCGAAAAAGCAGGCATACGCTGCTTTGGCCTCAGCCCTGAAGAAGCTCAGCGGATAGTCGAAAGCATCAAATTGGCCCTGCAAGAATGGCCCAGCATCATTGCGCGCTCAGGTATGAATGAAAATGATCGGGAGTTCGCTCTGACGGTAACAAAACACACGAACAGGTCTTAAGCGGAAAGAACCAGATTGACCTGACTATTTACCACTCTATACGCTTACCAGAATACGCTAGTCTATTCTGCCCTGGCATCCATGGAGATGTATGATGAACAAGGCTCGCTCAGATCAATTCAAAATAGACCAGGTGATCGGTTCATGCCTTCTATCCGGTATTGTGGTTAGCGATGAACAAAAAGAACTTCTACGAAAGATCATGTCCGGTGAGTTAGATCCAGAGCAAGCAAAGGCCGAGGCTCTCAGACTACTATCTAATAATAAGGAGCAATAACGAACATACTGTAGGACCTTTGTGTACATTTTGCTTCGTTATCGGAAGATGGGAAAGACAAAGCGGATCGGTTTGTTAACTTAAAAATCCAAGATGTAATAGGAAAGGCGGAATAAGCGAGATGAATAAACCGTCTAGATTTCTTTTGATTGACCTCGAATGCACTTGCAATGACGACCCGCCGCTGCCAAAAGGAGAATCTGAAATTATCGAAATAGGAGCAATCTTGGGGCAACTAAGGGTGGAAGGATTTTCTCTAATCGATGAATTACAACTCTATGTTCGGCCCACAATTCATCCGACATTAACCCCGTTTTGCACCACACTCACCGGGATTGAGCAGCAGACGGTCAATTGCGCACCTGAACTTGAAACTTCATTCCGCCTTTTAACGGACTTCCTTAGAGAGTACTCGCCAACGGCCTGGGGAAGCTGGGGGAAATTCGATGCCCGACAGTTTGAGACGGAGGCAGTCAGTAAATCTATCCCCAATCCAATAGCATTACTCCCGCACCACAACATCAAACAACTGTTTGCCCGCAAACGTGGTCATAGGGTAGGCCTTGCCAGAGCTGTACAGCTGTCTGGTTTACATTTTCAAGGCCAACACCACTCCGGACTTGATGACGCCCGAAATATTGGACGACTCATTGAACACGACGATCTGCTACGAGAAGCAATTTTAAAGAGGCTCTAACATAGTCTCTGATGACCAGACTTAAGTATCTTTTACCTATTGTGACGATCAAAAACTCTGAATACCCAAGGGCTGCAACGGGTAGAACCTAAAGGCACCATTGATTGCGCAGGCGGCACTACAGCATAGACACCAGAAGTAACCTTCTGATCAAGCCTCCAGAATGTTGAATATAAGTCAAAAAAATATTCAGTATACACAGTGATTCAACCATCCGTAATTCTGACTAGTACCAAATAGTGCCGAAGTCAGAGCTGCATACTAATACCCTAACTGCGAATATTCCTGGCTGATTCCATAGCAAAGAACGGATGGCCGCTGGATTAATCAGTGTATGTGTATCTAATTCTGAGCCTTTATGCCAAGGGAACTCTGGGAGTAGTAAAGATTTCAGACACAGACAGTTAGCGGAGCCTGCTTAGCCTCCTGATAAATATTAGCAATATTGAGTTTTTATGCATTGAGAAGGCCCCAGAGTATAGATCATTACCTCTGATAGCCTTCCCTCTACATTTACCTAGTTTATCTTACCCCGGAAGATCTTAACGCTGCAGGCGTATATTCGGATACTTTTGGATCTGTGCCGAACGTTAGTGAGTTACGTTCTTCATTTCGCATACCCGACACCAGATAGCGGCCATTAATGAGATCATGGAGAACCTCCACTCCCAGCCACGGAACATCAACATGGTACAACTGCACGAAATGCCCCATACCCACACGCCATAGATCGCCACGATTGTCGTAATGGTCGGCTATGCTGATTTGCCAGGAATCCTCGTCGATATAAAAGGTACGGCGGCCATAGACGTGACGTTGGCCATCTTTAACTGTCGCATCAACCACCCACACTCGATGCAGTTCGTATCGGGTGTATTCCGGATTCATATGACCGGCTTGAATGATGTCATTGTACTTCGCATCCGGACTTTCCAGTTTGTAGCTATTGTAAGGAATATAAACTTCCCTTTTACCAATCAGCTTCCAGTCATATCGGTCTACTGCACCGTTAAACATATCCAAATTGTCTGCTACACGCTGACCGTCAGAGGCTGGGTACGGTCCATCGTACGCAATTTGTGGCGCCCGACGCACTCGACGCTGACCGGCATTATAGATCCAGGCCATGCGCGGATTTTTCACCTGATTGATAGGTTCGTGCACAAGAACAATATCTCCGGCCAGACGCGCAGGGCCGGTAATCAACTGCTTGTAGTAGAAAAGAATGTCATCCCCTTTATTCTCATCATACCCTGGCATCGCACTCTGAAAAGCAAATTCCTGACGAAATGAAACAGGGATAAAGCTGCCATCGGCAAGCGGTGTTGCCTGCACGTGAGTACGTTTAGCGCTGCCTCCGCGATAACGAGTCAGATGATTCCATACGACTTCCAGTGCGTTTTCCGGTATGGGAAATGGAGTTGCCTGATGAAAGTCTTGCAGACCGTTTCCATTCTCGACCAGCTCCGTATGCTCAGCATTGTAGCGAGCCGCCTTATACAGGTTTTCCGGCAGCTTTGCACTTCGATGGCTCGGATACACCGGCATAGTAAAAGTGGCGTATCGCTTAAATAAAGCCAACTGCCCTTCCGTCAGATGATCTTTATACTGTTCAACATTATCTCTGGTTATTGTAAATAATGGTGATTCTTTCGAGTAAGGATCTTCCAGAAAGTTGTTTCCAAGAATTTTCCCCGCACTTTTATCCAGCCCTCCCGTCCAGGCTGGAATAGAGCCTGAGGAGTTTCCTCCCATTTCCGCACCGATAGGCGTGAGATCTTTTCCCAAGCGCGCTGCGACCTCAGCGGTTACCGCTGCCAGAGTGCTATCTGCAAAAAAAATGCACCCTAATACAACCATTGTTAAATACTTCATAGCATGCACCTTAGAATGAAACACCAACGCTCGCAGACACAAAGTCACGATCAGTATTCAGGTTGTAATCTCCATCGAAGTAGTCTGTGTAGGAAACTGACATCCGGTAGGTATTCATGTACTCCATATCCAGCCCTGCAGTAACCGCCTTATTCCCTTCGGAAAAGCCTGGCTCCGGGCCATAGCCATTCACATCGTGAGAGAAAGCAATACTTGGTTTGAAGCTGGCACCAGCAATCCACTGGCTGTACTCCAGAGTTGCCCGCATACGGTAACCCCATGCGTATTCAGTGGCGAATCCCTTATTATTGCAGTCCTCTGGTGATTTATTGTTTGTGTAACCGGTACACAGACTATTGTCAGGATAGAGACGCCCCTGTCCATAGTTTGTACTGCGTCCATAGCGCACGCCGCCAGGACCTTCAAGATCAGCAATATGTGTCATGCCTGCCTCTGCAACGACAGACAAACGATCTGCACTGAAAACATCATCAAAGAATTGGATCGCCGTTACCTGAGCCTGAGTAACAGGCTTACGGTTGTATCCTTCTACGTACGCAGAATTTTCAATGTTCACCTCTCCGGAATACAGCAAGGGGGATAAAGCCTCGACACCAACGCCCATAGAAATCAGATCCACCGGGTTAAACTGGAGAGGCATATTAGGACGGTAACTGACTTCACCAGACAGAGAAGCGCCGGAATCCAGGGACGTACTGAAACTCAGTCCGTATAAATGGATATCTTCCGGATATTCAATCAGATACTGCGAAGTGCCTATGCGATAGGCCTGCACCAGAGCTTGTCCCTGCTCGCTTGCCAGAAATCCTGAACAAGCAGGGGCTGGTACTCCCAGGTTAGCGCAAATGTCGGGTGCAAACGAAAGGTCGGCCATGTGCGGACTACTGATAGCACTGATGAATGGCATGCGACTGTGGTAATTGAGGTAGTAAAAACCAAACTCCGTATCGGCCTCTGGGCTGAAATAACGCAGAGCGGTACCCCATTGGCCCTTATCCTTCGGCTTTATATCCTCTGCACGCTGAACAGAAAGCCCCTCATCGTTAAACTGAACGCCTTCCGGTGTCAGTGCCGCTATGGCTGCGGCCTGCACCGCCGGATCATCGGAGACACTAACCGGCAAAGGGCCACATCCATCGGCGACGACATCATTGGTTGAAAAGAAGGTTCCACAGTTATCGACTACCGTTTGCTCCCATTCGAACTGGTAAAAGATCTCTGCCGATAAATTGTCCGTCAGCCCCTGAGAAATCGACAACATGCTGACCGGACGGAGTCCGTCTTTAATTTCAGAGCCCGGACGACGCAATGCTGCCACATCGAAGGGGTTAATCACATTGATTCCGCCCTGAATGAACGTGCTCTCACCCCAGCTCAGAACCTGACGACCAAGGCGTACCGAGCCGGGCCGGCCACCAAAATCAGACTCATACCAGACGAACGCATCCATCAGTTCCGAACCAGTATTTTTTGCTGCTTCTACCCGGCCCGTTGATTCCACATTCCGATAGCGCTGATCATTGTCTTCCAGTTCAAAGTCGTACCAGTATTTTCCACGCACCAAAGCTCCTGCCTGACCATAGCGTAATTCGAGTTCATGCATACCTTTGAATACACGGGAAAAGGCGTCGCCTTTTTTAAAATTTCTCTTCCCGTCATTAATGACAGAACTGCGCATCAGATCCGGGTCGGCATCACGCAGCGCCCAGCCCTGGCCGTAAGAGAAATCAGAATTCAAACTGCCTTCCAGCTCTCCAATGTGAAACTCCACAGCCTGCGCTGAACATGAGATCAACGCCAGACTCAGAAATGATCCCTGCACGATAGGCAGCGGTTTGCGCGCTAATAAATACCTGAATGACATTGCCATAAGGTCTACCTTTTTATTTTTGTTGAAGTCACTGGCCCCATTCGGCGGACTTACGACAAAGGAACCAATCGTGACCTTATTTGAACACTAATGTTCATTTGAGGTCAATCATGTATAGTGTATGGACATGTTTATGTCGTGAGAACCAAGATGCCCATCCAACAAGGCCTGATTGACGTACATCACCACCTGATCCCTCCAGTGTTCCGACAGACAATGGAACGTAAAGGCATCCCGTTAGTTGCCGGGGCGCCGCTTCCATCCTGGTCACCAGAAAAATCTCTTAAGCTTATGAATTCAAACGGAATTCAGACCGCAATCCTGTCACTGTCAGCACCCGGTACTGACTTTGGCGATGGCCCGGCGGCGGCGGCAGATCTTGCCCGAGCCTGCAATGAGTACAGCGCCGGAATCATCGCGCGTTTCCCTGATCGTTTTGGGTCTTTTGCTGTGTTACCGACCAACTTTCCTGAACTTGCCTGCCGGGAAGCGGAGCATGCGCTGGATGTATTGGGACTTGAGGGGATCGTTTTACTCGGCAGCAGCCAGGGATTATTCCTCGGGGACCCTTCGCTTGATGAATTAATGTCACTGTTGAACGAAAGAAAGTCAGTTGTTTTTGTTCATCCCAACTTACATCAGACAAGTATTAATAACGGCTTATCTATTCCCGGCTTCCTGATGGAGTTTTTATGTGATACCACCAGAGCCGCTTTGAATCTGATCAGGTACGACGTGCTCAACCGTTATCCTAATATCCGCTGGATACTGTCGCATTCCGGTGGTTTTTTGCCCGCACTTGCTTGGCGCGGAGAAGCACTACAGGGATTTACAGCAAAGGGGACCGACGTGTTAAGTGAAGCCAGAAAATTCTACTATGATACTGCCCTATCTCCGTCAAACTTCTCCAGCCGTGTAGTCAAACAACTGGTGCCAGCTTCTCAGATCCTTTTTGGCAGCGATTTTCCATTCGCCCCCGAGCCAGTGACTCCCTTGCAAATCAATACACTAAAAGAAAGTAAAGTGTTCAGCGAACAGGAGCGCTATTTAATTCAGCGCCATAACGCGATTGGCCTTTTCCCAAAATACGCATCAGGAAATGAAATTAAGACGACCAGAGTTCTCCGCAGCAACATAAGTTTCTCCGAAGCTTTCAATGCTTTCAAATCCGAACTAAGTGGACGCTTCGTCGAAAAAATCCGATCCCGCTGATTCAACTGTTAACCAGAAAAATATTATGAATATAGACATCAATGTACGTTTTACACCACCTGTTCTTCAAAATTATCTTGAGCAACAGAAAATTCATATCTCTGACAATACACTGTCAGCGGATACCGATCTATACAACTACCTTACTGTTAGTGCCTGCAATCATATTTTTATAGGTTGCCCGGATCTAGAAAAAGTAAAGGATGAAAAAGATGCTCATGATCTGGCCTCGGCCTGCAACATGAAGATAGCGAGTATCAGTAAAGTGTCGAAGAGAAAGATTGGAGGCTTTGGCTATATCCCTTTGTACAACCTTAATAAGGCGGGTGTTGAAATCACACGCTGCCTTGAACAATACGGAATGGACGGTCTGATGTTAAGCGGAAATACTATGGGCCGCTTTCTAGGAGATCCAGCCTTTGACAGTATAATGCAACAATTACAGGAGTATCAGGCAACCGTAATGCTGGTGCCGGCACTGCATCCGAACACCGCTCAGATTAACCTTCAACAACCGGAATTTCTGGTTGAAACGCCGTGCGATATAACCCGTGCAGCCCTCAATCTGGTTCTGTCCGGAACACTTGAAAGATACCCCAGCATTAATTGGATACTGGCTGAAGGTGGCGGTTTTCTTCCTTACATCAGCTGGCGTGTGTCTCTGGCAAACGCCATGGCTGAATACAGTACAGATATTCCGATGGGAATGATGAACTACCTGCGCCGTTTTTATTTTGTTACTACCCGATCACACAGTAGCTTTCAAATTGCGTCCATGCAGGAACTGGGTGGTGACCACCACCTGTTATACGGATCCGGTGCCGGTGATTTTAGCCTTGACGAAATAAAAAATCAGACCATTGCTCTGGAAAAAACAATGATGGAAGCGGGGCTGAGTAAAACACTTGTCGGGCGCGACAATGCCCTGAGGTTATTTCCTGCATATACCCGCCCAGGCCAATCGGTACAAGCAGCTCCCCGGTACCAGCACGCACCGGCAGCGGTACGCCTGCGAAGTCGACTGCTCTCACCCTTGATCAAAATAGCCGATAAACTACGTCATTAATCATCCTGCAACAACAGGTCACTGATAAGCGCTCGAGCATGAAAATCCATCGCTACGGGCGCATACGGCTTACCGGATACCGTTGCCAGTGTGGCACTGCCACTGTTCATATCCATAAATGATGATTTAAGAAATTTCCAACGACCATAGCGCCCGGAATCGCTGTCCGCTAGGTATGCATCAATTACGGGCACCAGCCTCACCTCGTCCCACAAAACAAATGCAGATTTCATTTCCCAGGGTAACTCGTAAGTTCCGACATAAGCCCTGAACTGGTATTGCATATTCAGGTAAGCGATAAGTCCTGCAATATCTGTATCGTCAGCAGGCTCCGGCGGCATCTGTTCAAGAACAGGGGTTATACGGGCAGAACGTCTGTCGTTATCCGCCAGGGAAATAATTCATCGCCTTTCATCTCTGTCACCTGAGTCAGGTAATCAGCAAGATCTTTGATGTATATCTCCATTTCAGTACTGAAACTACTGCCCAGAACATCGCTCAACTCTTCCTGAAAGCGGTTACAGTAGTCTTCATTAAACCCCTCACAACGAAAAAGTATTACATCAGACACAAGCAGACAGGCAGCGACACCAGGATCGGCCAGAGAACGGGGTATACCCCCCCAGAATAATAAGGATAAATAAAGAATGGAGAATCAGATTTTTCATATCGGTGAGTCCAGAAAAAGTCTCAGATCCCATATGGGATCTGAGCAACCCCCTTCTCATACAGGGATTAAGGTAATCAACCCTCACTCCGAGGCTGACTGTCCATCCATAAATTACACCCAAACTCACATTTAAACACAAGTGTTCATTTTTGAATTAGTATATTAATGCATTACTATGAGCAAACACTCCTCAGAGCACAGCCATAATGCGTGGCGCGAGCTTCATGCCCTTGCCTATATCACCTTTAATTTTGATTTTTCGAGTCATCGCTGCTACATGCGGTGCCAGCTTTTTTGAACGCAGATCAAGCCAGACTTTAAGCGGTGCAGTTACCGTAATATCGGCTTCTGCATCATCACGGCTGATCACTGGAGTATCGCCTGTGGCATCAATGTGAACCTGGCCTTCGCCTTCAAAAACAAACTTCAGTCTGGTGCCGAGCTTACCCAGAGTCATCGCTTTGCCGCTCAGCTCGTCGGCGAGAAAATCAAAACTTAATTCTTCTGTCATTGTAAATGTCCTCATTCAAACATTGAGCGGCAGCAGGAATCGCTGCCGCATACGTCGCTCAGATAAACATCGACAGAATGTCATCCGGGTAATGATCCATGGCCATCTGCCCTAAGGTGCTGCCCCATTTAGTGCGATTATTAATAGCATGCACACGGGCGGCCTGAATGTCGCAATATAGACGCTGTATTGGCTGATTCACCATTAAGGAACGGGCGCCACTTGCAACAAAAATGCGATCGGCCGCTTTATCAGCCATATCAACCAGGTTGCAGTGATCAAAGCGGATTCGTCCCCGGTCGAGCAGCTCCAGATCTTCGCCGCGTTCTAGGGTTGCCATCACCTCGTTAAAATTGGCTTCCATCTGCAGGCGCGCTCCACGCAACTCAGCATCCGATTCGGCAATGCGCATTTGTGTTACCTGCTCCTGCCCCCACTTGGCTCCGCTGTACAGACTGGTTGCTGTTTTTGAGGCTTCGGTAAACATATCCAGAATACCCTGTGCTGCTCCCAAGGCCGGTGTCGTAATACAGGCACCGAAAATGGTCGGGAACGGCACATGAAATAACGGCGCATCCGCAGTGCCATCCACCATGCCCGGTGTCATGTTCATCTGGCTGGCGATGGCAGGCAGCTGGCGGTGATCGGGCACAAAGGCTTCTTTAATTTCCACCGATTTACTGCCGGTGCCCTTCAGGCCCATGACATGCCAATCGTCGATGATTTTAAAATCACTTTTCGGTACCAGATACGTGCGGTAGTCAGGAAGCGCAATACCTTCTTTTACAATATTTGCACCGACCAGAATCCAATCGCAGTGATCAACGCCACTGGAATAAAACCAGCGACCACGCAGAATGCAGCCACCTTCCACTTCTTCCACCGTGCCGGTTGGTGCATAAGAGGAGGACATCAGCACCGTGGCATCGTCACCCCAGACATCTTCCTGCGCCTGCTTAGAAAAATGCGCCAGCTGCCAGTTATGCACGCCGACTACCCCCATAATCCAGGCACTGGACGGACACGCCTGAGCCAGAATTTCCTGCACTTTAAAAATGTCCGCCGGGTGACATTCGTAACCGCCCCACTGCGACGACTGGAACATTTTAAAGAATCCTGCTTCCTGAAAATCCGCCACCGTGCGGGGGTCGACCATACGCAGTGTTTCGGTATTGGCCGCGCGCTCACGCAACACCGGCTGCAGGTCACGGGCTTTCTGCAACAGCTCGCGGGCAATGGCCTGGCTGTCGGCCTTAGTCATTTTGTTATTCATGGTTATTCTCCGGGTTACAGACTCTGTATTTGATTGATCGAGTTTTCCCAGACCTGAAGATGATCTTCGGCCAGCTCGACCACGGGGGAAGACGAACACAGTCGTCCTTTGACGAAGGTCAGCGGCGAATCTGTCTCGCCCCTGTCCATCCGAATAACGCGGCAGAGCACAATCCAGTGATCGCCGCCGTCAATTTCGTGCTCCACTTCGACATCCAGCCAGGCACAGCAGCCCGGTAGTCTCACCGCTCCTTCAGGATTCAGCTTGATGGACAGGCCATCAAAACGGGTATGGATATCGCCGGAAGCAAAACGCCAGCACATGGCACTCTGGTGCACGCCAAGAAAGTTGATGCACAGGTGGCGGTTAGCCGCCATCTGCATCCAGCTGGACGACGACTTTTGCGGGCAAAACGCGACCAGTGGCGGATCAAGACTGACGGAAGTGAAAGAACCTATCACCAGGCCCAGCGGTCTGGATTCCTGCCCGGTTCCGGTCACGACAGATACCCCGGTGGGCCATAGCCCCATGACGGAGCGGTAGGTCTGAGCATCGATATTTGTGTTTGTTCGCGTCATAAGAGATTCCTGAACAGTCCAGGCAAACACCTTCTGGCGAGTGATCCGCCGCCGTCTGCCGATGTAGAAAGACTATATTTGTTCATATTTGAACACAAGTGTTCACCGCGAAAAGGAAACAAATTGAATTCCGGCGCATGGCAGGAAACAACCTGATCAGGAATTGATCTAGAACAAGAAATGGCGGAAATACGACCCAGCAGAGGCCCAAAAACCGCAGGAGTCAGCCTGAAGGCCGGAAAAATTGTCGGAAATTAACCCCTAAATTAATAGGGGAAAGACAGATTGTGCTGCAGCAGCGTACTGACAAGCGCTGTGTGTGTAGCGACCAGGCCTGCAGCCTCATACTGCTGAATTACCGGCCCGCAAATATCATCCAATTCCAGTGGCCGGCCTTTTTCGCGATCAACCAGCATAGACGTTTTGATGGCATCGAAGCCCGTGATCAAGTCCAGCATGTCGTCCGCCACCGAGGCGTCCATCGCCACCCCGGCAAGATTTGCAGCAGTAACGGTCTCCTGCATCAGAGCGTGAATAAACGGCCGCAGCACCGGGTCGCGCGTCATGCCCCGGGTATCCAGAAATGTCAGCGCCGACAGTGGATTTACGCCGTTATTGATAACCAGTTTGCGCCACTTGGCATAACGCATATCAGCACACAAGGTCACTGGTATACCGGCTTGTTGCAGCACATTGAAAATAGCCTGCGCCCGCAGACTGGCTGTTGGATTGGCCTGTACCGATGGCCAGGCACCCAGTTCAATTTCCCCACGACCAGTGGCTTCAACCACACCTGGGGCCAGCACATGGGCGCCGATGCGCACCGCAAGCCCACTGAGAGTGCGCTCAGCTCCAAGCGCACGGAGCATGTGATCTTCGTTAGTGACGCCATTCTGCAAAGACAACAAGGTACAGAGGGGATTCCGTGCCAGCCAAGGCTTCAGCTGCTGCAGTAAACCAGGAGTATCGGCGCTTTTGCAGCACACCAGAATCAACTCGGTGCTACTCGCACTCTGGGCGTTGCCGAACTCCTCCAGCGTCATGGAGTCAACCGGAGCCGAAAAGGAAAATCCGGGGTGAGTTAAACTTAATTGCCGGCGTAATGCCTGTTGGTGCTCACCGCGAGCGATAAAAACTACCTTGTAGCCGGCACTAATAAGACGTGCGCCGTAATAGCAACCGATACCTCCGGCACCAAGTACGGCAATTTTCATATTGTTCAGTGTATATCCTGCAAGGGTGGCAGCTCGCTCTGGCTGATGCGTTTGGCTTCGGCCTCATCAATTCCGAGTGCGCGCAGGAGGAACTCAGCCACTTCTGATCCCGCGCTGCGCCAGGTTTTTACCCCTTCGCGCACCAGATAGATCGCGCCGATTACAGCACTACCAACCATGGCCACTACGGTGGGGATCTGATCCTCGCTCAAACGAAAATGACCAGCCTTCATGGCCATGCACACATCTTTCGCCGGCTCCCCCATCACCAGCATCCGAAGTGACGCCGTAGTCTGAGCAAATCGTGCAATAAAGCGCCCCCACTCCGGCTCTTCATGAGCACGCCGCAGATAAGCTCGAACCCCCATCGCTAGTCGTTCTGCCGGGTTTTCCGAATGAAAACTGGTGACGATACGTTCGTTCATTTCCCAGGCAAGATGTGAAGCAACCTCCTCAAACAGCGTCTCCAGTGATGGAACATTATTATAAATAGTACCCCGTGCCATCCCCGCATAGTCAGCGAGTTCGCTGACTGTGACCTGTGCCACTCCCCTTTCAGCGAACAAACGAATTGCCGCTGCATGAATGCGCCGCTGAATTGCCGACAGAGCATGTTGATCCATGGCAGGTCATCCTCAAAATCAGTAATGTTAACAGACAAGATTATACAACTTTGAACACTAGTGATCACCAGTTTGCATAATACGTTGCAGCAACGAGTCCACTGGAAACTCAATAGTTGGCAATCTAAGAGAAACTAAGCGCTTGGCATCCGACTCTGGAACTCCAAAAGCCAGCAGCGTATGGCACACCATCCTCTCTGGATAGTCGTCTTCAGGGGTGCGAACTGACAACCCAAAAATCGCTGCCAGCATAATTCCAACCATTACCTCTATCCCCGTGTTTACATCCTTTACACGAAAATTTTCACCCTGCATGGCCCCCATAATATGCGCAGGCAGATATTGATAGATTAAGTGTCCCGCTGCACTGATATTAAATCCGGCACGCCATAAAAATTGCGCAAAAGACGGACAAGCACGAGCCGTATGCAAAAACAGACGCAGGCCAGTTGCTAGTATTTCCTGCGGGTCGTCCATTTCAGCCACTCGGCCTTCAATCAGATCCACAAGCTCATTCGAGAGCGTTTCACCAATGGCCGCCACGAGTTCAGCGTTAGTTTTGAAATAATTGTAAAACGTACCGCGCGACACGCCGGCGGCCGAGATTACATCATCAATGACTGATGCATCGGCGCCCTTGCTGGCAAACACGGTCAATGCACTTTCTATCAGGCGATTGCGCATTTTCAGCCGCCGTTCCTGCCCAACCCGGGTGCGGTGGTTCATAGTCTCATCTGTCATGTGTTCCCCATTTTGAAGTTATTGCTGTAGCAGCGCCGTCCAATCCTCAGATGACTGCCATAGACGCACCGCCAGATTCTGATCCAGCGCTACGTCCGATGGCGTCTGAACGCGACAGTTTTCGTAGTAGCCACCACTCTGACCGCAGAGTTCCGGCGCCGTGGCGCACCACAAGCTGGTCGCAGCGCCTTGTTCGGGGGTAATCATAAACGGCCTGATCAGCACACGCAGCAGCGCCGGCACAGAACGCCAGACATCCGACGCCACAACTCCCGGGTGCAAGGCGTATACATCCACGCCAGTCCCTTTCAGGCGGTTAGCGAGCTCGGATACAAATAACAGATTGGCAAGTTTAGCTACGGCATATTCTTTCAGACCTCCGGTGCTGGCTGTGGTCTGTCTGAGCGCCGCGAAGTCGATGTCTTTAGCGTGCCGGTGCGCTTTGCTGGACACCACCACGACCCTTGCCGGTGCCGATGCTTTCAAACATTCCAGCAGCAGCTTAGTAAGTAGAAAGTGCCCAACGTGGCAAGTGCCGAAAGCCAGCTCAAAGCCGGATGAGGTCATACCTTTTTGCCCAGCCAAACCGGCGTTGCACACCAGAATATGCAGCGGCAGCCCTGTGCTTAAAAACACCTGCGCCGCATGCTGCACAGACTTGAGGTCGCCCAGATCCAGCGACAAAAACTGCGCCCGCTCAACATCACCGGTAAGCCTCCCAATTTCCTCCAGCACGGGTCTGGTTTTCGACTCAGAGCGACAGGCAAGAAATACCTTTACTCCTTGTCTCGCCAGCTCAATGGCAGTGATGCGCCCAATCCCTGTATTCGCTCCCGTGACAATGGCGACCTTACCTCTCAGTGACGGCTTCATATTTTTCCTCAGGCAGTAACAGCAACCCAGCGCCATGGCCATTGGTTGCCAACATTCATTGTTATTGGGCCGCAACGCGGGCACCAAATTGCTTATTTGTCATGTCCCGTAAAGCAATCACAACTAAAATGACACTAATGTCATATTGACGATATCGTCACATCAAGAATAAGATGCTCCGTATCAGTCGTCAACGTAACGAGGATTCGCAGGTGAAGAATAACGATAAGTACCCAACCACCATTCACAGTGTGAAGGTCGGCCAGAAGACCATCCATGTAACAGAAGCCGGTACTGGTTACCCGCTGATCATGTTGCATGGTGGAGGTCCTGGAGCATCTGGCATGTCCAATTACTCGCGCAACCTGCAAACGCTGGCACAAAATTTCCGCGTCATCATTCCCGACATGCCGGGGTACGGAGCATCAACCAAAGGCGTGAACCGCGATGATCCGTTCGGCGATCTCGCCAGCGGCATTCTCGGTCTGATGGACGCAATGAACATCTCCTGCGCCCATCTGGTAGGAAATTCACTGGGCGGCGCTTGCGCTCTGCGCATGGCACTTGATCAACCTACCCGGGTATCGGCACTCGTACTGATGGGCCCCGGAGGCATAGGCACGACCCGAGCACTGCCAACCAAGGGCCTGAATAAGCTGCTCAATTATTACGGAGGTACAGGTCCATCGAAGGAAAAACTCACTGACTTTATCCGTAACTACCTGGTGTACGACGGCAAGCTGGTCAGTGACGTTGTTATTCAGGAACGCTATCTGTCGAGTATTGATCCGGACGTCATCGCGGCTCCGCCACTGCGCCGTCCGACCGGTCTGGCAGGCGCCATCCGCATGGACTTCACCCGTGATCAACGCCTTGCCAGCTGCGAAACGCCGACTCTGGTGATCTGGGGCGCCGACGACAAAGTCAATCGTCCTTCTGGCGGTCCTCGCCTGCAAAAAACCATGCGCAATTGCGACCTGTACGTCATGAGCAAAACGGGTCATTGGGCGCAGTGGGAGCGTGCCGACGAGTTCAACGCAATCACTACAAGCTTCCTTAGTCAGCATACGCTGGCCAAACAGTAATCTTTTTAAAACGATAAAAGGTAAACGTTATGACGGATAAAAAGATCGATATTTTTAACCAGATCAGTTTAGGTTATGTCGTCATTGAATCGCGGAAAACGGATCAGTGGCGATCGTTTCTGGTGGATGGCATTGGACTGCATCTGGCGCAGAACACCAAAGAACTTATGACCTTCCGAATGGACGACCATGCCTGTCGTCTGATCGTACGCCATGGTCCGGCAGAAGACGTCGTCGCCTTTGGATGGGAGCTCGCGAATCTCAACACACTGGAAGTGATCCGCAGTCGTCTGAAACAGCACAATATCAATATGACTGAATCTTCGGGCTCCGAAGCCTCAGCTCGCGGGGTAGAAAATTTCTGGCGAATCCGCGGCCCAAAAGACATTGAGTTTGAATATTACACCCAGCCAATTTTGGATGACACGCCTTTAAAAACACCCATCAGTGCCTTCGAAACCGGCGTTGGTGGCATGGGACATGCCGCGATTATTTCGCGCGTACCCGACAAAATGCTGAATTTCTTCACCGACATCATGGACGCCCGCGTGACGGATTACATTACTCAGGCCATTGCAGGTGTCACGCTCGACTTCACATTCCTACGATTTAACGAACGTCATCATACCGTTGCGATTGCTGCCTCGCAGGGCGTAAAACTGGACCCAATCCGTACCCGAATTCAGCACATGAACCTGATGGTCGAAACCGTCGAAGACCTGACCGGAGCTCTGCAGCGCGTACGAAAACTTGGCTATGAAATTGCCCGGGAGGTGGGTCGTCATCCGAACGACCACGATATTTCCTTCTACGTGGTATCGCCATCTGGCTTTGAGTTAGAGGTGGGCTGGAATGCGCGCACCGTGGATGAAGCCAACTGGAAAATTCAGCATTACGACCGCATCAGTCAGTGGGGCCACAAGCCACAAAACCCGGGACTGATCAATTTTTTACGGGTTAATTCCGTCAACTTTTGGAATGGCATTCTTTCGCTGACCCGCAAAGAACATTCACCACTGTAAAAAATAACAATAAGAGAAAACAATGAAAAGCAACTACTCAGCCGCTGATACGGAAGTCGTGATTGCCGGGCTCGGACCCACCGGCCTCATTCTGGCGCACATGCTTGGCATGCGCGGTCATCGGGTGACCGTACTGGAGAAAGAACCGGCGTTTTACGGTAATGCCCGAGCTGTCTATACCGATGATGAATGCATGCGAATTTTTCAGCACATCAACTGTGCTGCGGAAGTTGGTAAGGACGTGCTTTCAGACGTGCCTGCTCAGTTTGTACGCACAGATTGTACTGTAATGGGTCAGTACCTTCCTACAAAGCGTCCGTTTGGCTGGCCTGTCGTTAACTTCTTTTACCAACCTTATCTGGAAACAACTCTTACTGATGCGCTTTCGCGCTATCCGAATGTTACCGTGTTGCGTGGCCGTGAGGTCGTAGACTTCAGGCAGGACAGTGACGGAGTAACCGTTACTCATCAAGCCACGCAGGAATTCCGGTTCGATGATGCCGGTGACCGCAAGATGATGTCTGACGGCATAACTGACTCTCAGGATATCCGAGCCTTATTCCTGGTGGGGTGTGACGGTGGCCGCAGCTTCGTACGAGAAAAACTTAGCATAAAAATGACTGGGAAAAGCTTCCCAGAACCTTGGCTCGTCGTTGATCTGGAGAAAAAACCGGGATGTGATGAATTGCGTCATATGCCCTACTTCAATTTTGTCGTCGACCCGGGTCAGCCAGTCGTCAGTTGTATACAACCTGGCGCCTTCCACCGTTTTGAATTCATGCTTAAGCCCGGCCAGACCAAAGAATATATGGAACACCCGGATACCGTGCGCAGTCTGATTTCACGTTACGTTGATCCTGATAAGTTTAATGTCAAACGCAAACTGGTTTACACATTTAACGCTTTGATCGTTGAAAAATGGCAGGAAGGGCGCGTATTACTTGGCGGTGATGCAGCACACATGACACCGCAATTTATGGGTCAGGGGGCAAGTGCCGGTATCAGGGACGGATACAATCTTGGCTGGAAACTGAGTGCGGTTCTCAAAGGTCAGGCGTCTGAGTCATTACTGGAAACCTATGGCAAAGAACGTCACGACCATGCCAAAGCGATGATTGATATTTCTGTGCAGTTGAAAGACATGGTGTCTATGACCAACCCACTGCTCACGACGCTCCGGGACATTAGTATCAAAGCCATTCTGGCGGTTAAACCTTTGCGTGAGTACTTTCAGGAGGGGGAGTTCAAACCCAAACCTTCCTACACGCAAAACCACTACATGGGTCTGAAAAGGAAAGGTCGAAAGAGCCCTGAAGGTACTCTGGCGCCACAGCCAGAAGTTCGTTTAATCAATGGCCAGAAAGCACTGCTGGATGATGTATGCGGTACCAGTTTCAGCCTTATTGGCCTGGGTTCAGACCCTCGTGAATCACTATCTGAAAGCAATCAGTCCTGGCTGGCGAAACTAGATACCCGTTACCTGTCAGTAGTGGACTTTGGCCAGCGCCCTCAAGGCCTGCATATTAACCACGCTACAGCCAAAGATCTGGCCGAAGTGGAGGATATGACTGGCCTAATGACAACATGGCTACGCAAAACCGGTCGAGACAAAAACGCCGTCGCCATCCTACGTCCTGATCGCTTTACTTTTGCCGTCGTTCGCGCCGACAACCTGAACGCAGCAGTAAGCGAACTGAAAAAACAGATGGGTCAGGGACAAGCACAAATTATCAGCCAACCTGCCACCTCTGGCAGCGCTGCAGCAATATAACTTTTTTGCGGAGAACCGGTAATGAAATCCGATATTAATAGTGCAGCAGAGGTGCTGTTCAACGCCCGCAAAAGCGGTGTCAGCGTCGGAAAGATTTCAGAACAATTCGGCGTAACCAGTCTGAACGATGCCTACGCTGTTGCAGCGCTGAACAATCATAAACGCGTGAGCGAAGGTGCACGTATTGTCGGCAAAAAAGTCGGCCTGACCTCTCATTCTGTGCAACAGCAACTGGGCGTCGATCAGCCGGACTTTGGTGTTTTATTCGACGACATGGAATACCTCGATGGTGATGAAGTGCCATGCCGTCGTTTACTGCAGCCAAAAATCGAAGGTGAAGTCGCCTTTGTGGTCGGCCGCGATCTGAGCCAGAAAAAACCCAGTTATGCAGAATTTCTGGCGTCGCTGGCTTACGCGCTTCCGGCGCTGGAAATAGTCGACAGTGCCATCACCAACTGGCAGATCACTCTGGCCGACACCGTGGCGGACAACGCCTCCTGTGGTCTGTATGTGCTCGGCCATCAACCGGTGGCCATTGGTCAACTGGCGTTGGCAGAACTGGGGCTGCAGCTGGATGTGAACGGTCAGACCCTGTCCGTTGGTTCCGGAGCAGCCTGTCTTGGCCATCCGTTGCGCGCCGCCTACTGGCTGGCCTGTCAGATGGCTGAGCTCGGTGAAGGTTTAAAAGCCGGCGAAATTATTTTATCCGGTGCACTGGGCCCAATGGTGAATATCCGCGCCGGCGATCTGATTCAGGCACGTATCGGTAATCTGGGCTCTGTGTCCTGCAAAATGGTGTGAGGAGTAAAAAATGAGCAAAAAAATTCAGGCTGCAATTATCGGTAGCGGCAATATTGGCACCGACCTGATGATTAAAATCCTGCGCCACGGTAAAAGCGTTGAAGTGGTCGCTATGGTAGGCATCGATCCTGAGTCAGACGGTCTTGCACGGGCTGCGCGCATGGGTGTAGCAACCACCCACGAAGGGGTAGATGGTCTGGTACGCATGCCTTGCTTTGACGATATTAATATTGTGTTTGATGCCACGTCTGCTGGCGCACACGTTAAGAACGATGCGTTTTTACGTGCTCACAAAGCGGATATCCGCTGCATCGATTTAACCCCGGCGGCCATTGGTCCGTACTGTGTTCCTGTTGTGAACATTAATGAACATGTGGGTAAGAACAACGTCAACATGGTGACCTGTGGCGGCCAGGCGACCATTCCTATGGTGGCAGCGGTATCGCGCGTAGCCAAAGTACATTACGCGGAAATCATCGCCTCTATAAGCAGTAAATCCGCAGGCCCGGGTACCCGTGCCAATATTGATGAATTTACCGAAACCACGTCAAAGGCCATCGAGGTGATTGGCGGTGCAGCCAAAGGCAAGGCCATTATTATTATGAACCCGGCCGAGCCACCACTGATTATGCGCGACACCGTGTACGTGCTGTCGGAAGCTGCCGATCCTGAAGTTGTACGTCAATATATTGAGTCCATGGTTCAGCAGGTTCATACCTATGTGCCGGGCTACCGCTTAAAGCAGGAAGTGCAATTTGAAGTGATTCCGGCCGACAAGCCGCTCACCATTCCAGGCCACGGCACCTTTTCCGGTTTAAAAACATCGGTATTTCTGGAAGTGGAAGGCGCAGCCCATTATTTACCGGCCTACGCCGGCAACCTCGACATTATGACCTCGGCCGCCATGGCGACCGCCGAGCGTATGGCGCAATCCCTGATTCAGGGTTAAGGAGACTTTTATGACGTTTAACCCACAAAAAAAACTCTACATCTCCGATGTAACCCTGCGCGATGGCAGCCATGCAATCCGCCATCAGTATTCTATTAAAAATGTGCAGGACATTGCCCGTGCACTGGACAAAGCCAAAGTTGACAGCATCGAAGTGGCCCACGGCGATGGCCTTCAAGGATCAAGCTTTAATTATGGTTTTGGTGCGCACACAGATCTGGAGTGGATCGAAGCCGTGGCGGACGTGGTGTCCCACGCCCAAATTGCCACTCTGTTATTACCGGGTATCGGCACCTGTCACGATCTGAAAAATGCCTACGATGCCGGCGCCCGTGTGGTGCGCGTTGCGACCCACTGTACCGAAGCGGATATTTCCCGTCAGCACATTGATTATGCGCGCACCCTGGGCATGGACACGGTGGGCTTTTTAATGATGAGCCACATGACCACACCCCAGCATTTGGCGCAGCAGGCAAAACTGATGGAAGGCTACGGTGCCACCTGTATTTATGTGGTGGACTCTGGCGGTGCGATGAGCATGCAGGATATCCGTGACCGCTTCCGCGCCGTGAAGGATGTGCTGAAACCGGAAACTGAAACCGGCATGCACGCTCACCACAATTTATCGCTGGGTGTCGCGAATTCCATTGTCGCTGTCGAAGAAGGTTGCGACCGCATCGATGCCTCACTGGCCGGTATGGGTGCCGGTGCGGGTAACGCGCCGCTGGAAGTGTTTATTGCCGCCGCCGAACGCATGGGCTGGAACCATGGCACCGACCTTTACACCCTGATGGATGCTGCCGATGACATCGTACGTCCACTGCAGGATCGTCCGGTTAGGGTTGACCGTGAAACTCTGGCTCTCGGTTATGCCGGCGTTTATTCCAGCTTCCTGCGTCACTCCGAAGTAGCCGCCGAAAAATATGGCCTGAAAGCCGTGGATATACTGGTGGAGCTGGGCAAACGCCGCATGGTCGGCGGGCAGGAAGATATGATTGTTGATGTGGCACTGGATTTACAGGCACGCCAATAACCCTCCTTTCAGCTGCAGCAGTCTATGTATGCGGATGTGGGCGTATGCCCCGCATTCATCCGGATCCGGCCACAAGCCGGAGTCCGGCTTCATTTCCGACGCTGCTGCAGCTGACACCCTAAAACCCCCAATAAAAACACCCCATTTTCCAGAGAGAATTCTATGAGCCATCCTCGTTTGCTGATTCTGATCGCTGTCCTCGCACTCGCGGGAAGTGGAATCTGGCTCTACGTATATAAATCAACGGAAGTATACGGGTTGACCATGGCACATGGTCGCCTGGAAGCCGAACAAATCACTCTTGCCAGCAAGCACGCCGGCCGCATCGCCAATGTCCTGGTAAAAGAAGGCGATACCGTCAACCAAGGCGATTTATTGCTGACTTTGGACAGCGAACAATTACTGGCGAAAAAGCGCGAAATTGAAGCCATCATTGAACAAACCCACCTCGCCAGTGACGAAGCCAACGCCGCCGTCAGCCAACGTAAAAGTCTGCTGATACTCGCAACTACCGATCTGCAGCGCGCACAAACCCTATATCGCCAAAATGTCGCACCGCAGGAAAAACTTGATCAGGCCCAGGCCCAATACGACTCGGCGGTGGCAGCCCTGCGTCTGGCCGAAGCCACCCTCAAACGCAGCAAAGCCAGCACAGAGGCAGCACAAGCGAATCTCGACGAGCTGCAAACGGTCCTGGCCGATAACGAGATCCGGGCCCCACGCGGCGGCCGTATTCAGTATCAGTTGGTACGCCCCGGAGAGGTGATTGCCGCAGGCGGCCGGGTACTGACGCTACTGGATACACTGGATGTGTATATGGAAGTATTTGTTCCGGCCAGTGTGGCTGCCCTGCTGGCGCTTCAGGATGATGCACGCCTGATATTCGACGCAGTGCCACAATATGTAATTCCAGGCAAGATTGCCTTTGTGGCACCCGAAGCGCAATTCACTCCAAAAGAAGTCGAAACCCGGGACGCGCGCAGCGATCTTATGTTCCGGGTAAAAATCAGTATCGACCCGCTCTTACTTCAACAATATCAGTCACGGGTAAAATCCGGTGTGCGTGGCAACGTGTGGCTGCGCACCGCGCCTGATGCAGTATGGCCTGCTGATTTGGCTGTGACGTTACCGGAAGCCTGAGTATGGTAGCCGAATCGAGCAACAAGGCGACTCATCCCGGTTATGCAGCCTCAATTCACCAGCTGCAGCACAGCTATGGAAAAAAAGACGCACTCCATATTGAAAAACTGAGCATTCCTTCGGGGATCATGGCCGGACTAATCGGTCCCGATGGTGTGGGAAAGTCCACCTTACTGGCGTTAATCAGTGGAGTAAAACATCTTCAGCATGGTGATATTCAGGTGCTCGATGGCAATATCCGCTCATCCAGCTTCCGGCGACAATCCTTACACCGCATTGCCTACATGCCTCAGGGGTTGGGACGCAATCTGTATCCCACATTGAGCGTGGCAGAAAATCTGGATTTCTTCGCCAATTTATTTGGCCAGCCCAAAACCGAACGAAAACTGCGCATTGATGCCCTCACCCGAGCCACCGGTCTTCACCCTTTCCTGCAACGTCCGGCGGGAAAGTTATCAGGCGGCATGAAGCAAAAACTAAGCTTGTGCTGTGCACTGATTCATGACCCGGATCTGTTGATTCTGGATGAACCCACGACAGGGGTTGACCCTTTATCGCGCCAGCAATTCTGGCAGTTAATCCACCATATCCGCGACGGGCGGCCGGACATGAGCGTGATTGTCGCTACCGCGTATATGGAAGAAGCGCAGAATTTTGACTGGCTGGCAGCCATGGATGATGGCAGCGTTATTGCCAGTGGCACACCGGAAGAGCTACTGAAAAGAACCGGTTCCGACACCCTGGAACAGGCTTTTATTCACTTGCTACCTCCAGAAAAGCGCAGTAAACATCAGACAGTCAGTGTTCCTCCCTTGATGAACCGCCTCAGTGAACCGGCTATTGAAGCTCACGAATTAACGCGTAAATTCGGCGACTTTATCGCCGTCGACCGCGTGTCATTCAGCATTGATCGTGGTGAGATATTCGGCTTCCTGGGCTCCAACGGCTGTGGCAAGACCACCACCATGAAAATGCTCACCGGTTTATTGCCTGCTTCGTCCGGTGAAGCCCGTCTTTTTGGAAAAAAAGCGGCAGCCAACGACATGAGCACCCGCCAGCGTGTTGGCTACATGTCGCAGAGTTTTTCACTCTACAGCGAAATCAGCGTACTGCAGAACCTACAACTGCACGCTTCTCTGTACAAGATGAAAGGCGCAGACGCCGAACAACGCATACAAGACGTTATGCAGGATTTCGGCCTCCTGGAGTTAGCCGGTGAATTACCGGAAAGCCTGCCACTGGGTATCCGCCAGCGCCTGCAACTGGCGGTAGCGGTACTGCACAAACCCGATATTTTAATTCTGGACGAACCAACCTCCGGTGTTGACCCTGTTGCCCGCGATCAGTTCTGGCATCACCTGATCCGCTTATCGCGCGAACAGGGTGTGACTATTTTTATTTCCACCCACTTTATGAACGAAGCCGCCCGCTGTGACCGCGTATCATTAATGCACGCAGGTCAAGTGCTGGCGGTGGGAAAACCCACTGAGCTGGCGCAGGCCCGTGGGCAGACATCGCTGGAAACCGCCTTTGTCGATTATCTTCAGCAAGCCGCCGGGGAAAGCAGTACACGAGTAAAATCAGCCTTGTCAGTACCGGAAGCCGGCCTGAGTACTAACCATAAAAAGCAGGAAAAAGCCTTCAGTCTGCGCCGGTGGTGGGCCTACGCATACCGTGAAATGCTGGAAATCCAGCGCGATCCGGTGCGTCTGACCTTCGCCCTGCTCGGCCCCCTGTTTCTGATGCTGGCATTTGGTTACGGTATTTCCTTTGATGTCGAGGAACTGAGCTACGCCGTACTGGATCAGGACCAGTCGCGCGAAAGCCGTTTGCTGCAGGAGGCTGTTGGCAGTTCACGTTATTTCAACGAGCAGCCGGCCATTCATGATTATGCGTCCGCCGTGCAGCAACTGCAGAGCGGCAAACTGACGATGGTGATTGATATTCCACCCAACTTTGGCCGCGATTATATGCGCCATCAACAACCGGAAGTACAGATACTACTGGACGGCGCTATGCCGTTTAAAGCAGAAACCGGCGCCGGCTATATTGCCGGCATGACGGTGGCAGAGCTGATGCAGATCGCGCAGCGCGACCCGCATATGCCAGTAACGCACATGCCCGCCGAAATCAGCACCCGCTTTCTGTTTAATCAGGCGTTTAAAAGTGTGTATTCCATCGTGCCCGGCGTGGTCATGCTGATGCTGGTGCTGATTCCCACCATGATGACGGCGCTGGGCATTGTGCGCGAAAAAGAAACCGGCTCGATTGCGAATTTTCACTCAACACCGGTTACGCGGCTCGAATTTTTATTGGGTAAACAAACACCCTACCTGCTCATTGGCCTGCTTAGTTTTATCACCTTAATGATGATGGCTGTATGGCTGTTTCAGGTGCCGGTTAAAGGCTCATTCAGCGCGCTGGCTGCCGGTGCCTTGCTCTACGTGTTCACCACCACAGGCTTTGGCCTGGTGATCTCAGCCGTTACCCGCACTCAGGTGGCGGCCATGTTTGCCTCCGCCGTACTCACGGTTATTCCGTCGGTGAATTTCTCCGGCCTGTTGACGCCAGTATCCACCCTGAATGAAGGCGGCCGCCTGATTGCTTTGTCGTTCCCATCCTCCTGGTTTCAGCAGATCAGTATTGGCACCTTTACCAAGGCACTGGGCTGGCAGGAATTGTGGTGGAATCATGTGGCGCTGGCGGGCTTTGTAGTGATTTTTACTCTGCTGGCCTGGCTCGGCCTGAATAAGCAGGAGCGCTGATGAATCTGAATAATATTTTTCGCCTTGGCATCAAAGAGCTGTTCAGCATTAAATCCGATACCGTGCTGATAGCGCTGATTGCGTATATTTTCTCTTTTGCTATTTACTCAGTGGCTACCGGAGTGAATTTTGAAGTGAATAACGTCAGCGTAGCGGTGGCCGACGACGACCAGTCGTTGTTAAGCCGTAAAATCACGGCCGCCCTGTTACCGCCGCAGTTCCGGCCTGCCGAGGTCATCAGCAGCGAGCAGATGACCACCGCACTGGAGCAGGGACGTTATGTGTTTATTCTGGTGTTTCCACCCAATTTTGAAAAAGAACTGCTGCAGGGCAACCGCCCGGAGCTGCAGCTCAACATAGACGCTACGGCCGTTTCGCAGGCAGGTAACGGTGCCGTCTATATTCAACAGATCATTTTCAATGAAGTGGTGGAGTATCTTGCACCGGGTATGAAATGGCAGGATCAGATGCCGGTACGCATTAACGTGCGCAAGCTGTTTAATCCCAACAGCAGCTCATTGTGGTTTAACGCCGTGATGCAGCTGATTAACAGCACCACCATGCTCGGTCTGATTCTGACCGGTGCTGCCCTGATCCGTGAACGTGAACACGGCACCATTGAGCATTTACTGGTGATGCCGGTAACGCCGGCGGAAATTATGTTGGCGAAAATCTGGTCCAATACCCTGGTGATTCTGGTGGTCACTCTGCTGTCGTTGTGGCTGGTTGTGCATCACTGGCTGGCGGTGCCGGTGCAGGGCTCTGTGTTGTTGTTTGCCGCCGGCACCCTGCTGTATCTGTTTTCGGTCACGGCCCTGGGAATTATGCTCGGCACCATGACCTACACCATGGCACAGTTCGGCCTGCTGATTATTCCGTTTATCGTAGTCATGAACCTGCTGTCCGGTGGTACAACCCCCATGGAAAGCATGCCCGAAGTGGTTCAGCAACTCATGCAGCTTTCACCCTCCACCCATTACGTCAGCTTCGCACAGACCGTACTCTACCGAGGAGGGAATATTACAATGGTCAGCCAGCCAATATTGATACTGATTGCATCTTCTGTGGTCTTCTTCCTGATCGCTTTAGGTCGCTTCAGGCGGACCATCGAAAAGGTAGGGTGAGTGCTGGAGTGTTGTATTTCGCTAACGAGTAGCACCATGCAATCGATCAAAATAAACTAATAATGCAGCGAAAAAGCCAATTGTTGGAGCGAAATTTGGATCAATATGCTCAAGTTATCTAGAAATGTGCTCATTTTCTGCTTTACCGCACAGTTTGCCCCCCAAAAAACCTGACAGCCCTGAATGCCCAGTCAAAAATCCAGGGTCATAAACTCCAAGAGCTGTAATAAAGTCACGATATCCGTTACCCGCCACCACTGGATTTTCTTGCCAGTCTTACCTTTCTAAAATACTGTATATATAAACAGTATTCATGTAAGCATAATCACTATGAGCATCACCTTACTTGGCAACGCCATCGAAGGCCCGGTAACTGCCGCATGGCGTGTGCCCTTATACACAGAGCGCGTTCCGGCGGGCTTTCCGTCCCCCGCACAGGATTACATTGAACAGACTCTGGATCTGAATGAGCTGTGCATCAGCCATCCGGCTGCCACGTTCTTTGTGCGGGTGGAAGGCGAATCCATGACCGGTGCCGGCATCTTCCCGAACGATATTCTGGTGGTCGACCGGTCGCTGACCGCCCGCCATGGCGACATTGTCATTGCCAGCCTGGAACGGGAGATGACGGTCAAACAGCTGCACCTGAACCCACCGCCAGTGCAGCTGCGCGCCTGCAATCCTGCCTATCCGCCATTGGTTATCAGTGAAGGCATGGTGCTGGAGATTTTTGGTGTGGTAACCCATGTGGTCAGGAACCTGCGCCAGTGACAGTGTTTGCCCTGGTCGACTGCAACAACTTCTACGCCAGCTGTGAAAAGCTGTTCCGCCCCGATCTGCGCCATGCACCGGTGGTCGTACTCTCGAACAATGACGGTTGCGTAGTGGCGCGCTCGAAAGAAGCCAGGGCCCTCGGCATCAGAATGGGCGTTCCAGTGCATAAAATTCAGGAGCAGATTCAGCAACAGGGCATTCAGGTTTTTTCATCCAACTATGCGTTGTATGGCGACATCTCCAACCGGGTAATGCAAACCCTCGAAGCCTTGGCACCGGCGGTTGAGGTGTATTCCATTGATGAAGCCTTTCTCGATTTAACCGGCGTGGCGAATGCGATGGAGCTGACTGAATTCGGGCTGCAGGTACGGACCACCGTACAGCAACACATCGGCATGAGCGTCTGCGTCGGGATGGCACCGAGCAAGACACTCGCCAAGCTGGCGAACCATGCGGCCAAGCAATATCCGGCCACCCGTGGCGTGGTGGATTTAACCAACCCGGCACGACAAAAGAAGTTGCTGGGTTTAATGCCGGTGAATGAGGTCTGGGGCGTGGGGCGCAAGCTCAGCGCGCGGCTGAATGCCATCGGTATTACCACCGCCTTACAACTGGCAGAGCAGAATCCGAAAGATATCCGGCGTAACTTCTCGGTGGTGCTGGAACGCACCGTGCGCGAGCTGAATGGCGAAAGTTGCCTGGCGCTGGAAGACATTACTCCCACCAAGCAGCAGATTTTGTGCAGTCGCAGCTTTGGTCAGCGGGTTACCCGCTATACCGAGTTGCACGAAGCCATCAGCAGCTACGTTGCCCGCGCCGCCGAAAAGCTTCGCCATGAGCAGCAGCAATGTCAGTTTATCAGCATTTACATCCGCACCGGGTTGTTCAACCTCAGCGATCCGCGCTACAGCAACAGCGCCAGTCTGCGGCTGGATTATCCGACGGATGACACCCGCTTGTTACTACAAGCTGGCGGACGATTACTACAGACCATCTGGAAAGACGGCTACCGCTACGCAAAAGCCGGTATCACTCTCAGCGACTTTTACGACCGTGGAGTGGCGCAGCCGGATCTGTTTACCCAACAGGTGATCAGCCCGAGCAGCGCACGACTGATGCAAGTAGTCGACCGCATTAATCAACAGCAGCGTGGAAAAGTGTTCTTCGCCAGCCAGGGTGCTGGCAAAGCCTGGGCAATGAACCGTAATCATCTGTCACCCGGTTACACCACAGACTGGAAACAGCTTCCCCGGGTTTAAAAAAAGAATAACCAACTGAAGAGAAGCGAGAGCCAAAAAACTGCGGCCATGACCAAGGATAAGTTGAGATCGAGCACCATCACCATCCCTCAGCGCGATAACCACCAAAAGCAGAATTGCATACTCACGTTATCTGGACGTGCATTCATACTCTCCGTTGCTGCGCAACCTTATAAAAATTTCAAAGAAACGAATAACAGGTCATTAGTTGAGTTCCATTTTTTTCGTCCATCCTGTTTCAAAAAATATATCAATGGCCAGCTTCTACCGACGGTAAAAATTAATTATTTAAGGCACCTCTGAATCATTCGGTGCACGCTTCGGCTTACTGACAAGGTTCAGGTCAAGGCGCCACGGTGAAGGCATAACGAGTTACGCAAAAACCCGGCAGCAGCGAGCTGGATTGTTTCAGAAAGCCAGCGGGGAGTGAGCCACTAAAGCGTTTGCCGGTGTTGTCAATTTCAAAAAGGACTCGCCATTCACTGCAGTCAGCGCCTTGTCAAAAGCACTTTGCAGCACTCACGCGAAGCGGTGCGGAATGATTCAGGGGTGCCTTAATGACGCCTGGTTTAAACATCAACACCCGGAAATTTTAACTGTACAGACCTTGTAAAAGAACGCCTTTATAATTCCACACAGGCCAATATTAATTGCTACATTTAACTGGCCCCAGTCACTATTAATAAAACTGTAAGTTTTCTGTAACTTATCGTTAATGCCTGAGACACATATCCTGATTAATGTTCCGCCACCCTTTGCAGAGAAGCCCTCTGCAGAGAAAACCAGATCAGGAGAAAACAGTGATTCATTCTCGCAGTATTTTCATGGCTTTTACCCTGTTGGCAGTGTTGCTGACCGGTTGTGGCGCAGACGACAATTCAGACAAAAACCCATCCCCGGATGTACCGGACACCGAAGATCCTGGCAAACCAACGGATCCAACAGACCCATCCCCCGGACTGCCGGATGTCGCGGCTCCGGTCTCAGCGACAGCCCCCGATTTTATTGTTCGCCCTTATCTGCAGTCTCCGGGTACCGACACGATGTCGGTCATGTTTGAGACACAAGACTCTGCTCCTCAGGTGTGGGCTCGTCCGTTTGGCACAAAAGGTGAGTTTTTAAAAGTCACCGCCACTGCGGTATCTGCAGATGGGCTGGTTTATCGTGCACCATTAACCGGATTAACCTCCAATACTCTGTATGAATATTATGTGCTGTCCGCCAATGGTGCTGACACCCAGAATGTAACTCAGGCTTTTGCTTTTAAAACCTGGCCGGCCACGACTGATAACGTCAGCGAAGCGCGTTTTATTGCCCTGAGTGACACTCAGCTGGATACCGCAAGTAACGAAGAAGTGCTGCGCAATGTGGTAAAAGACGGCTTTATGACCATCGAGTGTAATGCGGCGCAGCCAGAAACCTGTGCGGAAAATATTGCCGGTATTACCGTTTCTGGTGACGTTGTTCAGACCGGTGGCAACCGTGATAACTGGCGCAGCCAGTTCTTCGGACGCATGGCCGACATTACGCCATACGTGCCGTTAATTACCGTACCAGGCAACCATGATTACTACAGCAATGCTGAGCTGGAACTGTACCGCACCTATATGTCACCACCGGATACCGGTTCCGTTGGTTATGACAAACGTTGGTATTATCTGGACTATCTGAATTTGCGTTTAATCGGACTCGACAGTTATCCGATTTCTGGTGCGCACGGCAGCTTTAATATTGAAACCCTGGCTGTCCAACGCCAATGGCTGCGTGAAACTCTGAAAGATGCCGAGCTGAATTCAAGCCAGTTTGTAATGGGTATGTTCCATCATGGTTGTCTTTCAGAAATGTGGAACGTGGGCGAAAGTATCGGCTCCTGTGAACTGGTCACTGAGCTGGAACAATTCAGTCAGCATACGGGCGCGGTTACCGGACATTTATTTGGTCATACCCATGCTTATTCCCGTGGACAATCGATGAACGTGCCGCATTTGTGGCTCAACGCGGCCAGCGCGTCGGGCTATATCGAGCCGTTAAACGATGAAGAGCATCAGAAAAATCAGCTGCGCGATTACGACACGTTTGAAATCAGCCGCAGTGAGTTTGGCTACAGTGTGCTGACCTATCAGTTTGGTAGTGAACCCACGCTGACACTGGTGCGCAGAAAAGGCGGTTTTGATGGCGATACCGGCTTTGCCATCATTGATCAGGTGGTTTTCCAGCCCGGCGTTGAGAGCAATGTTCCTCACGCGGTCAGCGGAACCGGTGATGCCGACCGTAGCGCAATCACATTGGGTATTCAGGTTGCTCTGCCCGAGAATGTGCATGAAGTGCAGTGGCAGCTATCTGAATCTGCCGACTTCTCCGCTACCGTGTTTGATGTCTGGGGTAACCATACCCGTCACACCAACCTTTATTACGCTGAAGCCGCCGCCGTTACCGGCGATAAATCCTTCGGTTTTGACGCCATTAATACCCAGCAGGATGCTGATATTTTCCAGCTGGATCTGATTGCACTCATGGAAGAGCAGACTGTACGCCCCGGTGCCGATCAGTATTTCCGCTGGCATAAACGTTTCTCGTCTCAGAACACTCACACATCATCCTACGATGACTACGCCGGTCAGCCATGGCCATCGCTCAGCCTGAAACCCGGTTCAACTTACTACTGGCGTGCACGGGTAAGGAATAACGAGATGAACTGGTCGGAGTGGAGCGATAACAATCAGTTTCGTCTGAACGGTACCCGCACCGATAACCTGTTGGTGAATGGTGATGCTGAAACCGGAGATACCAGCAGCTGGACGCTCGACGCCGGTCTGATCAGCGCCATCACCGCCAGCGACAACGGTGGCTTTGCCGCCGCAGACGGCAACTATTATTTCGCTGGCCGCGGCTTTGGTCACAGCACTTCTGCTGCGTGCTGTACCGACCGTCAGTCACAGGTCGTCGACCTCAGCACTTACCATTCCGAAATAGATGCAGGCAGTGTATTTGTCGAATTTTCTGTAATGGCGACCACCTGGTCGGGTGCCGACCAACCGGAAATTCTGCTGGAGTTTCTGGATGATAGCGGCCAGGTTATTAACTGGTCAGGCGATGAGCCGCGCAGTGTATCCAGTGCCAAATCCTGGCAGCAAGTGAAGATTGAAGGGGCGGTTCCGGCCGGAACCCGCTCGGCTCGCGTTTCAATCGGCGGAGAACGCAAAGCCGGCTCCGACAATGATGTCTACTTCGATAATCTGTCGCTGAATCTGCTTTACTGAAACAGACTCTGCAATCGACGAAGCAAGTAAGCTTTTTCGTCAGGCGCTATCTACGTCAGAATCCCCGGCATAAACCGGGGATTTTGCGTTTTAAGTGCTTTATTTAAGGCACCTCAGCAATGTACTGACTCTGCACATCCACACAACACAAAAAGGCATGGCAGCCCCGGCAGTGATACCGCTGCATGTCACCTGCACTTCCCCCTGCACTTCGTCTGCATCTCTCCTGTAAAACCCTTACGGAATTTTTACGGCAACCCGCGCTTTGCTGTCTCGAATTTTTACAGCCTCCGGCCGGACAATAGCGTCATTGCCTGTCCGGTGAGGAGATGTGCAGCGTGTTAAGGCTTTTTCGTCCGGTTTTGTTTGTCTGTGGTCTGCTGGCCTTTGTGATAGCCGCCCTGCTGCTGGTACCGGCCCTCTATTCTTTATTCTGCGGTGACGGTGAGTACCGTGCGTTTTTTCTTGCCGCCTGTATCGTTACGTTAATTGGCTGCACGCTGGTTGTGCCGGGCCTGAACCGGCCGTTTGCCTTAAACGCGCGCCAGTTATATCTGCTGACCAGTCTGAGCTGGCTGATGCTGTCGTTTTACAGCGCCCTGCCGCTGATTCTGGCTAACCATCCGTTAAATCTGTCCGATGCGGTGTTCGAGGCGGTGTCGGGCATTACCACCACCGGTTCTACGGTGTTGTCGCAGCTTAATACACTGCCACCCTCCATTCTGCTTTGGCGTTCAATGCTGCAGTGGATCGGTGGCTTTGGTGTGATCGGTATGGCGGTGTCTATTCTGCCGTTCCTGCGCGTCGGTGGTATGCGTCTGTTCCAGACCGAATCATCCGACTGGTCGGATAAATCGCTGCCGCGTTTCCACGATCTCGCCCGCGCCCTGCTGTCCATGTACTGCGGTTTTACCCTGATGTGTGCGTTCTGTTATTGGTTGGCCGGGATGACAACGTTTGATGCCATTAACCACGCCATGACCACGGTTTCGACCGGCGGCTATGCCACCGATGACAGTTCAATGGGGCGCTTTAACAACAGCATTCTGTGGATTTCGGTGGTATTTATGCTGCTTGGCGGCATGCCATTTACGTTATTTATCCGCTTTATGGCGCAAAAACGTCTGGCGGCACTGCGTGATCAGCAGGTGTACGGTTTTTTACTGCTGGTATTTGCACTGGTCGGTCTGCTGACGCTGCAACTCTTGCTGACTCAGGAGCGTGATTTTTTCACCACCCTTACCCATGTGGCGTTTAATATTGTGTCGGTGATTACCACGACCGGTTATGCCTCACAGGATTACACCATGTGGGGGGTGTTCAGCGTTGGTCTGTTTTTCTTTGTTACCTTTATTGGTGGCTGCTCCGGCTCGACCAGTGGTGGTATGAAGATTTTTCGTTTTCAGTTGTCGTGGCTGTTTCTGCGCGATCAGATGAATAAACTGGTGCATCCGCGCGGCACCTTTTCTATCCGTTATAACGGTAAAACCGTCTCCGACGATATTATGGTGTCGGCGGTGGCATTCTCATTTTTATTTTTTCTGACCCTGACCATCACCAGCCTTGCTCTGGCCGCAACCGGGCTGGATTTTGTAACCTCACTGACCGGAGCAGCAACAGCCCTGACCAATGTCGGCCCCGGTTTAGGTGATATGATTGGCCCAGCGGGTAACTTTGCCCAGGTGACGGAAAGCGCAAAATGGATTCTCAGTTTTGCCATGATTCTTGGCCGCCTGGAGCTGCTTACCGTTATGGTGCTGCTGAGCCCGGTATTCTGGAGAGGTTGAAGGTATGTTGCTGAACGATAATAGCAGGTGGCGCTGGTCACACTGGTTGCTGGCTTTATTAGCACCGCTACTGGCCACGCTGGTGTGCTGGTTTTTGGCCGATTATTTACCGGCCGCCAGCCTCGCTTTATTTTATCTGGCGGCGGTACTGCTGACGGCAGTGTCTACGGCGATTCGCCCGGCCTTACTGAGTGCGGTTTTATCCTTTTTATCTTACAACTTCTTTTTTACCGCCCCGCACTTCACCCTGTTTATTCTGCACCGCGAAGACATTCTCACCGCATCTTTACTGATTCTGGTCGCGCTGGTTACCGGCCAACTGGCCGCGGGCTTACGCGAAAAAGTCGATGCATTGCAGAGCAGCGAACGCTGGACTAAGCAGCAGATGATGCTGGCACAGTCCCTGGCGTCCTGTATGCAGGCTGATGAACTGATCCGTATTTTTTTACAGGAAGTGCAGGCCCTGTTCAGACCTGATTTAATTGAGAACGCCAGTGTTATTCACCTGAACACCACACCAGTAAAAGAGCGCAATCAGGTAAAAAAAGGCAGCCTGAATACCCGCTGGGAACATGACTGCTTTCATATTGTATTGTGTGACAACAGCTACCAGCAGCACGAAATTAAACTGCCACTGAAAGCCCCGGTCACCCCCTGGCTGAAAACCCGCCTGGAAGCCATTACCGAAATCTTCCACCTCGCCTGGAGCCGGGTATTACTGGTAGAAAATCTGCAACAGGAAACTGTGATTAAAGAGCGCGAACAACTACGCTCGGCCTTATTATCATCCATCTCCCACGATTTACGCACACCACTGGCCACCATGATCGGTTCGGTCAGCAGTCTGTGTGATTTACGCCCCAGCCTGAGCGAAGAGCAGCAGGACGAACTGCTGCGCAACACCCTGTCGGAAGCGCGACGACTGGACCGCTATATTCAGAAATTGCTGGATATGACCAAGATCGGCCAGGGTGAATTAAAGCTGGAGCGTGACTGGGCCGGCATCGACGATATTCTCAGTGTTTCGCTTAAACGCCTGCAGCCATTACTCGATGGCCAGAATATTGATATTCAGATCGAGCCGGAATTACCCCTGCTGTATGTTCATGCGGCATTGCTGGAACAGGCCACCTTTAATGTGCTGGAAAATGCCGTACGCTACACCCCAGCCGGTCAAAATATTCAGATTAATGCCCATGCCAGCGACAACAGTTTGCTGATTGATATTGCTGACTCGGGGCCGGGGATTCCGCCGGAACACTGGCCGCATATTTTTGATATGTTTTTTACCCTCGCCAAGGGCGATCAGCAAACCGGCGGCACCGGCCTCGGCCTGACCATCTGCCAGGGAATTCTCGCCGCCCATGGTGGCAGCGCCGCAATTCTTTACAGCTCCGCAGACCAGGGCACCTGCTTCCGTCTGAGCTTGCCTATGGATAATGCAGTGCCTGTAAATAATACCGTGCCTGGAAACAATACCGTGCCTGGAAATCATGCTGAGCCTATGGATAACACCAACCGGGGAACGCTATGACGCGCATTCTGATCATTGATGATGAACCTCAGATCCGCCGTTTTTTAACCATCAGTCTGGAGTCACAGGGTTATCAGCTGTGCGAAGCCGATAATGGCCGCCACGGCCTGGAGCAGATTGCGCTGGAACAACCCGATCTGATTATTCTTGATCTCGGCTTGCCCGATATCGATGGCCAGCAGGTATTGCGCGAATTACGCACCTTCTGCGAAACACCGGTAATCGTATTATCGGTGCGCAACAGCGAACGGGAAAAAGTCGAAGCGCTGGATAACGGCTGCAACGACTACGTAGAAAAACCCTTTGGTGTAAAAGAATTACTGGCGCGTATCCGCGCTGTTTTGCGCAGTGCCAGCGGTAAAGAGCAGGCACCACTGGGCTATGACGATGGGCATTTAAAAGTCGATTTACCCTCGCGCACCATTACCGTGAAGGGCGAACGCATTCGCTTTTCACCACGGGAATATGAATTACTGCTGGAATTAATTCAGCACCCCGGGCAAATACTGACGCAGCAATATCTGCTGCGCAAATACTGGGGCGAAAGCCATCTGGAAGACAGCCACTACCTGCGCATATTTATTCGCCAGATCCGCAACAAACTGGGCGATGACCCAACCAAACCGGCCTATATAGAAACCGATGCAGGGGTTGGCTATCGTTTTATTGGCGAATTAAAAAGCCTCTGAATACCTGCACGCTGAACCTGCCGTATCAGCGCCGCCGGTACTCCTGCGGCGTCATACCGCTCCAGCGTTTAAAGGCTTCGCGGAAACTGAGTAAATCTTTAAAGCCACAAGCTACCGCAACAGAGCTTACTTTCTGTTGCTGATCATCCAGCAGCAGCATCGATTTTTTCAGGAATTCTTCATCGCTGATCTGGCGGAAGGTCAGCCCCGCTTCCTGTAATTTCCGTCTTAATGTGCGCGGCGAAAGATTTAAACCGGCGGCGACGTCATCTAATGCCAGACGCTGTTCGCTGCCCTGAATCAATGCCCGCACCTGCCAGCCGATATCGCCCTTCTGTACCTGCAGCACCCGTTTCAGCTCTGCTTCGGCCACCAGCATCGCCTGTTGCTTGGCCGCCGGATTCGCAAGTGGCAGGGGTTGATGCATGGTATCGCGTTCAATACGGAAGCCACTGACCGGCGCATTAAACAGCACCTTGCAGGAAAAATAGCGGCTGTATTCGGCGGTATGAGACGGTGGCGGATAATTCAGCCGCACCTCGCTGAAACGAAAATCCGCCCCCAATAACTGAGCAATCTGCACCTGCAGACTGGCAAACAACATTTCATGGGCAAATACCGAATTGAGCGGATATTCCATACCCTCGCGTTTACGCACCTCAATATCGTAACCACCCTCACGCATCGCGGCACTTAGGGTAAAACGACTGCGCAATAACACCCGCAGCTGATTGGCGGTAGCCAGTGCATCGCCCAGGGTTTTGCTGCTGAACAGGGCTGCCGACAATAATCCCCAGCGCGACAGATTCAGCGCCTGCCCCAGTGCCAGACCAAAATCCGCACGCGCCGCAAGGCGGTAAAGATTGCGGTAAATCCGGTCAAACTGCTCCGACGACACCAGCGAATCAGCCCGGCTCAGCTGTGCTTCATCCAGCCCGGTACCAAGCAGCGCCTGCGCCGGAGCAATGCCTTCGCGGCGCATAAACTGCTTCAGCAGAAACAGCTCGGCGGCCGGATAAATAGCCTGTTGTTGTAGCTGACTCATCGTCTTTCCTGAGTGGTGTGCGGACAAGAAACCGGGTCTTTCGGACAAGAACCATAGGGTTTGAGGCCATTTAACGCTTTTAAGGTAGCCTTAACAACCGGATTAGCGGCTAATGCATTCTGAACCGGCGGCCATTTGCACTGTTTTACCGCAGCCGCCGGAGTGACAGGATTATCCGCAACAGGAAACAGGTTATGAGCATAATAAAAAAATATATTCCGGACTCACCGGCATCCGGGAAAAATACGCTGCAGCAATCCGATGCGCAGCGTATTGAAACCATCCGCAGCGTTATCCGCAGCGCCGGTGACGACGCCCGCCGCCGCTACCCGATTCTGGCCAATCAGAATCTGATTGGTATGAGCATTTTTCTGTTTGCCATCAGCGGCATTCTGCTGACGGGCTTTGCGTACTGGCAGGGCATGATCAGCGCATGGTTGTGTATTCCGACGGTCGCTTTTTTAACCTCGCTGCTGCATGAGCTGGAGCACGATTTAATTCACTGGCAGTACTTTAAAAACAATAAACTGATTCACCACCTGATGATGGCCGGTGTATGGATTTTTCGCCCCGGTACGATTAATCCGTGGATTCGCCGCCACCTGCATTTTCTGCATCATAAAACCTCAGGTACCGAGGCCGATATTGAAGAGCGTGGTATCGGAAATGGCCGCACCTTTGGGCCACTGCGCTGGCTGATTATGCTGGATACCTTTGTCGGCAATTTCACCCGTGCGCTGGTCGAAGCGCCGAAGGGTAAAAAGCTGTATCACGCCGCCCGTGTGCTGGCCGCCAATTTCCCTCTGCCGTGGATCACCGCAACCGTCTGGTACAGCGTACTGGGCTACCATGCGATTAATGTAATCGCGCCTTATTTTGGTGTTATTCCGGCGTGGTCGGCCGAAACTCTGGCACGCTTTGAACTGTTGGATACATGGGTGGTGGTATTAATTGCGCCGTTTTATTTGCGTTCATTCAGCATTAACTTTATCAGCTCAAATATGCACTACTACGGCAACGTTAATTCCGTACTGCAGCAAACACAGGTATTAACCAACCCGCTGTTCTGGCCGCTGCAGTTATTCTGCTTTAATTTCGGCAGTACCCACGGCATTCACCACTTTGTGGTTGGCGAACCTTTTTATATCCGCCAGCTGACGGCAAAAGCCGCGCATAAAGTGATGAAAGAAAATGGCGTGCCATTTAATGATCTGGCGACCTTTAAGCGCCGTAACCGCTATCAGCCAGCGGCTGGACGTGTGGTGGGAAAGCAGGTTAATGCCGGTGTCTGAATAACGTGCAACCAGCCAGGCTACCACGCAGAGCGTGGGAGCCAGATAATAAAAAAGCCCGCAAATGCGTAATGCTGTTCACTTTCCTCGTTCCTACGCTCTGCGTGGGAATGCAACTGTGCCAGCAAGGGCTACCACGCAGAGCGTGGGAGCCAGATAATAAAGAAGCCCGCAAATGCGGGCTTCTTTATTCGGGTTGCATTCACTGATTAAACAATCAGTTCGCCACCCATTTACCTTCCTGTGCACGGTCAGAAGCATTCAGCCACACATGGCTCATCCCCCCTTTAACCGCTTTCAGCGCTTCATTGGCTTTGCTGTTGGTCGGTGCGGCAAAGTGGTAGCTGCCACCCAGTTGTGAGCAAGCCTGCGCACCATCGGTCCAGCGACCGCCCCAGGCGCTGATAGCCCAGTTGCCGTTGTTGTCTTCACAGGCGAAGTGGTAGTTGCTGTTACAGTCAGCGTCATCCCAGCGGCCATTACCCCACTGCACGGCGCAATCCTGATTGCCGTTGTAGTTATTCGGCTCACCGTTATCCCATGACCAGACACCGGCCGCCATGCGCCCGTCGTTATAGGTCAGCTTGTCGAGATTGACGATATTCACGCCGTTTTTAAATGCCTGCACCACGTCGGCACTTTCGATACGGTTCACAGCACCACCGGTAAAGAAGGCACCAATGGCACCCACGGCGGTGCGGTCTTCCCAGGTACGGCCAATGTCACCCAGCCCGGTAAAGGCGAGGTTTTTCATACCACTGTTATCAGAGCAGCCACCGTCTTTCCACAGCACAACCTGTTTACCGGCGGCACGCACCTGAGCTTTGGTCAGGTTGGATGGGATGCTCTTACAGCCATTGCTGGCGTAGATTTTTCCGTTCAGTTTGCTGTTCAGAATGTTCAGCAGTTCCTGATGATGACCATCGGTGTGATCTTCAAAATACAGAATGATCACTTCCTGCGGATTGTCGTTCAGCCAGTTCGCCACTTCCTGCACACCATCGCTGACGCGGCGGTCGGTCAGGCTGCAACCGACATGCAGATCGCCCCATTCGGTGCCGATACCGGAGTGACACAGCAGCAGGTCAGTACCCCACTCCCACGGCCAGCCATGGGTGTGTGCGGTCCAGTGCGCATCCAGCTCAACAAAACGCGCGCCGATGCGCAGCTGATCGTAGATGGAGTGCTTCTGCTGCGGATCGATATAACGGGTCGGATCGCTGTAGACCGAGGAGTTATAGGTATTGTGCGAACCAAGCATGCTGTTATCCGCCAGCGGCGAGTTCATATCGATACTGCGCTGATGAGCCAGGGCTTTGCCTGCCCAGCTGTTCTGAAAATCGGTAATAGGGTCGCTTGGCGGGGTTGAGCTCATGGCCAGCGCACCGGCAGAAGCCAGCATACCAAGGGAAAATGCGAGGGTTGTTTTCAGGGTTGTTTTCATAGCGTCACCTGTGCAGAGAACGAGCGACCTCTGCTTGCGGGAAGCCAGAGGTTATTATTATTTTTACCAGCAATATAGAACCATCGTTCTATGTTGTTGGCCTGTTTTTACAACAGACCCTCTCTGCTGTCAGCCCTCTTTCCACAGTGACGCCGGAACTGGCCCGGATTGATCCACCACAGACCAGCTCTGGCCCGGTTTGCCCTGATTTATGCTTTCCCGTTTTCACCGCTGCGCGCCAGCCACGACTGCACATCCGGGTAAGCCAGCAGGGCTTGTTTGCCCTGCGGCGTGGCAGCAATCGCCTGTAACTGTACGGCCACCGCGATATCAGCCAGCGTTATCTGCCCGCCCACCAGCCAGTCGCGCTCATACAACAGGGCATTCAGCATCTGCAGGTGCTGATCGAGTTCCGTCAGTACCTGCGCCAATGATTTACGCCCCATGCCCTGCGCTTTCAGCTGCTTCATCATGGTGGCCGGCACTATCGGCCGGGCAATGGCGGCAAACCAGGCCGGGTCGGCGGCACAGACACGCCCAGCCCAGTAGTCACGGTTTTCTTTTACGGCAAAGCGCAGATACACCTCGAGGAAATACAGGCTCTCATCGGCCCAGTCTTCCCACAGATGCACCTGAGCACGCTGTTGCTCGTCTTCTGGTAGCAGTGGCGCAACCGCCGGAAAGCGCCGCTCCAGTTCACGCACAATCAGGCTCGAATCCGCCAGACGCTCACCACCCAGCTCCAGCACCGGCAACTTACCCTGTGAACTCAAACGTCTGACCTCGCCCAGCTGTGTTGCCAGTGCGCCGATATTACGCACTTCATAAGCCAGCCCTTTGAGCTGCAGCACGCGCCGGACTTTGGCGCAGAATGGGGATATTTCGTACTGGTACAGCACGGTATTGTTCATGGCTTAACCCTGTATTTTTATTGTGAGGCACTGCTTATCAGCAGTGACGGCAAAGTGCCAGCGTATGGCCGCGAATAACCAGAATTCTGCGTTTTAAAAGCAACACTGCGTTCAGGCTATTTACTGATATTAATTCGGTGGTAACCTTGGGTCACTTAGAAATTTTATAACACCTAACACAAGCAACAGGCAGGCAACCATGATCAGGCTGACCGTAAATGATGTGGAGCACACACTGGACGTTGAGGGCGATACCCCGCTGTTATGGGTGGTACGCGATGTTCTGGGCTTAAAAGGCAGTAAGTTCGGCTGCGGCGCGGGCCTGTGTGGCGCCTGCACCATGCATCTGAATGGTCAGCCGATCCGCACCTGTATTATGCCGCTGTCGGCGGTTGCCGGGCAGAACATCACCACCATCGAAGGGCTGAGCCCGGCCAACGCCAGCGTGCAGCAGCTCACCCCGGTGCAGCAGGCCTGGCTGGAGCTGAACGTGCCGCAATGTGGCTACTGCCAGTCCGGACAGATCATGGCCGCCACTGCGCTGCTGGCCAGCAACCCGAATCCCAGCGATGCCGATATCGACAACGCCATGAGCGGCAATATCTGCCGCTGCGGTACTTATCCGCGCATCCGCTCTGCCATTCATAAAGCGGCGGGCATGATGAGCGCCGGCAGCCATCCGCAGGCCGCGCGCAACGGCGAGCTGTTCAGTGAAGTCACTCTGCCGCAAGCGACCAATTCAGAGGAGCTGAGCCATGGATAAGTCATTAAACAGTGGCCTCAGCCGCCGCTCCTTCTTAAAAGCCAGCGCCCTGTCATCCGGTGGCCTGCTGCTCAGTGTTGCCCTGCCCGGCTGTGCCGCCATCGGCATGAAAAATCAGGGTATGGTCAGCGCCGGAGAATGGCAGAGCAACGCCTGGCTGCGCATCGATACCGATAACCGCATTACCTTTATTCTCGACCGCGTAGAAATGGGTCAGGGCACCTATACCGGTCTGGTCACCCTGCTGGCGGAAGAGCTGGAAGTCGACCCGGCGCTGGTACAGGTCGAGTTTGCCGGCGTCGGCAGCGCCTACGATAACCCGCTGTACAAACTGCAGATCACCGGTGGCTCCACCAGTGTGGCCAGCAGCTTTAAGCGCATCCGTCTGGCCGGTGCCAGCGCGCGTGAAATGCTGAAGCAGGCCGCCGCTCAGGTCTGGGCGCTGGAGAACACCAGCACCCTGCACTGCGACAACGGTCAGGTGATTCACAGCAGCGGTAAAACCCTCAGCTACGGCGAACTGGCGAGCATTGCCGCTACCTTCTCCGTACCGGAAGACACCGCGCTGAAATCGCCGGATGAATATCGCTATATCGGTAAATACAACAAGCGTCTGGATGCCCTGCAAAAAGTAACGGGCCAGGCTGTGTATGGCATCGACGTTGAATTGCCGGGCATGCTCTACGCCGTAATCAGCCGCGCACCGGCCTTTGGTGGCACGGTCAAAACCCTCGACAGCAGCGCGGCCAAAGCCGCCAGCGGTGTGGTTGATGTATTCCCGCTGGAAGCCGCCGGTCGTTCAGGTGTAGCCGTGGTGGGCCGTTCTTACTGGCAGGCGCGTAAAGCGCAGCAGTTACTGCAGATCGAGTGGCAGACGCCGGAGGTCGCGCCCAGCAGCGACGCCATTTTTGCCCAGTACACCCGCGATCTGGATAACGAAGACGGTGAACAGGTACGCGACGACGGCGACTTCGACGCTGCCGCCGAACAGGCCGCCAGCACCTTAACCGCCGAGTACCAGCTGCCCTATCTGGCCCACGCCACGCTGGAGCCACAGAACTGTGTGGTGAAAGCCGACGCCGATGGTATGGAAGTCTGGGCGCCGACCCAGTCCGCCAGCATGGCACGGGTCGCGGCCGGTAAACACAGCCGCTACAGCCTCGATGACATTGTGATTCACACCACCTGGATTGGCGGTGGTTTTGGCCGCCGTATCCTGCAGGATTATGTCGCCGAATGCGCAGTCATTGCCGACCGCCTGCAGAAGCCGGTGAAGCTGATCTGGAGCCGCGAAGAAGACACCGCCCACGACTGGTATCGCCCGGCCAGCCTGCATCGTCTACAGGCAACGATTAATGCCGACGGCAAAGCCAGCGGCTGGCAGCACCGCATTGCTCACCCGAAAGTGTTCGAGTGGTTTGTCGGCGATGCCGCCCCGGCGCAGTATCCCTTTATGCCGAAGTTTATGTTCCCGATGCTGGCCAGTGCCGGCAAGCTGGGCGAAGGCATTCTGGCGCCGAAAGACAGCTCCGGCTACGAAGGTGCCAACGATGTGCCTTACGCGCTGGACAATATCGACGTGCGCTTTATCCACAGCGAACCCGGCGTACCCGTTGGTTACTGGCGTTCGGTGGGCTTCTCGCACAATGGCTTTGTAACCGAGAGCTTTATCGACGAACTGGCCCACCAGCAGAAGCAGGACCCGCTGAACTTCCGCCTTGAGCTGCTGGCGCAGCATCCGCGTGCGCAAAGTCTGCTGCGCCGGGTGGCGCAACTGGCCGACTGGGGCCGGCCGCTGCCAGGCTGCCATCAGGGCGTGGCGATTCATAAAAGCTTTAACACCTGGGTCGCGCAGATTGCCGATGTACAGGTTGAGGGAAAAAACTTCAGCGTTAAGCGTGTGGTCTGCGCCGTTGACTGCGGTCAGGCGGTTAACCCGGATATGATCCGCGCGCAAATGGAAGGCGGCATTAACTTTGCCCTCACCGCCGCGCTGTACGGCAATATCACGCTGAAAGACGGTGCCGTACAACAGAGCAACTTCCACGATTACAACATGCTGCGGATGCCGGAAGCGCCGCAGATTGTGGTCGATATTGCCGACAACCAGTACGACCCGACCGGTGTGGGTGAGCCGGGCGTGCCGCCACTGGCACCGGCGGTGGCTAATGCGCTGTTTGCCGCCACCGGCCAGCGTCTGCGCCGTCTGCCGTTGCAGCTGGCGTAAGGCTCAGGGCACCGCATGCAACCGTCTTCTCCAAGCACTGATCAGCATGTGCTGCACTCAGCCGCGCAATGGCTGAGTGCTGGCAGCCCGGTCTGGCTCGCCACCGTGGTCGCCACTTATGGCAGCAGTCCGCGTCCGGTGGGTTCGCTGCTGGCCTGGTCGGCCGACTTCGGGATGGCCGGTTCGCTGTCGGGTGGCTGCGTCGAAGAAGATCTGATTGCCCGGCTGCGCGTCGGTCAGGTGGATGGCAGCCAGCCACAGCTGCTGCTGTTTGGTAATAATGCCGCCGAGCAGGCGCGTTATCGTCTGCCCTGCGGTGGCCATCTGCAGATATTGCTGCAGCGGCTTGGTAAAGATGATCTGGCCGGTATCCAGCAGATGCTGGATTGGCTGAGTTCACGCACGCCCTTTGTACGCCAAGTGAGTTTGCATGCGTCAGGGCAGCGTCTGACACTGTTGCAGCATGGTTCTACGAAAACCTGTCAGTTAACCTCTGAATACTTTATCCAGCCGTTTCAGCCGGCGTACCAGCTGTTGATTATCGGTGCCGGCGAAGTTGCCCGTCATCTGGCGGCACTGGCACAACCGGCCGGTTTTGCCGTCACCATCTGCGACCACCGTGAGGAATTCCTGCAGGGCTTCGACGCCCCCGGTGCCGAGCTGCTGTGCGCCATGCCCGACACAGTTATAAACCAGCGCTTTGCCGATTCGCACAGTGCCATTGTCGCGCTGGCCCACGACCCGCGCCTTGACGATATGGCCATGCTCGATGCCTTCGACACCCGCGCTTTTTATATCGGCGCCATGGGCTCACTGGCGACCTCGGCCAAGCGTCGCGAGCGTCTCGCCGGACTGGGCGTCAGTGCTGCTCAGCTGCAGCGCCTGCATGCGCCCGTTGGCCTCAATATCGGCAGTAAAACGCCGTACGAAATTGCCTTATCCGTGCTCGCCCACCTGCTGGCGGAACGTCCGCAGCGCAGCTAATACGACATATTCCCTCTGGGCCTGCTGTGGTACTGTCATCAGCCTTCGATTGTGCGGAGCACTGTCTGAATATGAGCAATACCGATGCCCCGATTGGTGTGATTCTGCTGGCCGCCGGTAAAAGCGAACGCTTTGGCGGCGACAAGCGTCTGGCCAGCATAGCGCTGCCGGAATCTGCAGAACCGCAACCCATGCTGTTTGTTACCCTTCAGCAGATATGTGCCAGCGGTTTGCCGGTATTTGTCGTTCTGCGCCCCGGTGACCAGCAATGGGGCGATGCTCTGGATAAGCTCAGTATCGACTGGGGCATCTGCCCGGAAGCGGCACAGGGAATGGGCCATAGTCTGGCCTTTGGCATACACGCCACCCAGCACTGGAATGGCTGGCTGATTGCGCTGGCCGATATGCCTTTTATCCAGCCAGCCACCTATCAGCGCGTGGCCGCAGCCTTGCACCAGCACAAAATTGTGCGCCCGGTACTGCAACGCGCAGCTCCAGGCACAGGCACAGGAAAAACCTTAAACGGCCACCCGGTCGGCTTCAGCCGCAACTATGCCTGCGCACTGATTCAGTGTCAGGGTGACGAAGGTGCCCGCCGTCTGCTGGCCGACAACCCGCAGGATATTTACCTGCTGCCATTAGAAGATGAAGGCATAGTGCAGGATATTGATCGGCCGCAGGATTGCTGATCAGCTATCTCTATCCCATAACTCCTAGCCCACGACCTCTGGCCCCGCGGCCTCTAACTCCCGGTTTCAATCCCTCCCCCGCCTTTCACTCGCAAAACCAGTACTTTATACCTAGCCAGCAATGCTGATTTTTCTGTTATTAATACGATCTGCCTATCGGGCCGGTGAAGGCAGCGGTGGAGGTAAAGGGTGAGGGCGAACGGCGAGCTCTGTTGTCCGGTGAGGTCTCTGCGGTGATGCAGAGGTTCAGTGCAATCAGAAGGTTGTGTAAGCTACCTTGGAAATTTTCTTTTAATTATGCAATAGCATACTAGGACGCCGTTAAATTTCTCGAACAAGCATTGAGACTATTAGCTAAATACTGGACGTTACTTTGTGAAAATAATTAAAAAGGTTGAGATCAGCTATTTTAGGTCGGTGTATTCAATTGACTTGAAGAACATTGATGACTTGAACATTCTGATAGGCGGAAATGACAGCGGTAAGTCAAATATATTAAAGTCCCTTAATTTGTTTTTTAACAACAAGACAGAATTAGGTCAAGATTACTATTTCCCAGATGACCTAACGAGAAAGAGAGAACAAGAAGCACGGGATACAAAGGGGCGTGCAACTATATGGATCAAAGTTCATTTTTATAATTTTTTAAACTGGAAATCTCTTCCAAAAGAATTTGTCATAAAAAAGGTTTGGAACCGCTATACTAATGAGCCAGAAGTGACATATCCTAAGGGACTCCCCTCTACCGCAATTGCTAGATTCTTAAATAAAATCTCTTTTCACTACGTGCCCGCTGTACGTGGCAGGAATATATTTAGCCATTACCTATCACTACTCCATGATGCGCTGCTTGATGATGAAAAAGCGGGATTAATTACATCAACTGACCAGCTAATGAGTACTCTGAATGATAGCACTCAGGATATGAGTGAGAGAATTAAGGAAGGGGTAGGCATAGAAAGCACCATACAACCTCCTACAAATCTGAGAGTGCTATTCAATGCCTTGGATTTCTCAACTGAGTATGGTGAACACAGCATTCCTCTTCAAAAAAGAGGTGATGGCATACAAAGTAGACATATCCCCTATATTCTTGACTTCATTGCTAAGCATACAAACACACATCATATCTGGGCTTATGAAGAGCCGGAAACGTCTTTAGAACTTGGTCCGGCGTTTGATCTTGCGGCACAGTTCAGAGAGGAATTTTGCAAAGAAAACCAAATATTCCTGACGACGCATTCCCCTGCTTTTTACGATTTATCAGGAGTTCATGTATCTAAATGGTATGTGTCCCAAAATGAAATGGAAGGCGGTAATGAAACTCAAGCTGAAAAAGTATCTTCCAAAGAGATATTAGACCGTAAGTTAGGTGTGGCAGCACTAGTGGCCGATCGTGCAAGAGAAGCATACGATCAAATACGAACATTAACTACCACCGTAACTAGATTAGATGCAGAGCTAGTACAACATGCAATTCCTCATGTAATTGTGGAAGGTATTACCGATAAAACAATCATGGAGGAGGCGTTCCGGAAGCTATATCCGAGTGAAGAGCCTTTTTGCGAATTTTTGCATGCTGGAGGAGCTACTAATATACCGCCTTACCTGAAATCCGCGAAAGTACTTTCAAAGGAATTCTCTCATGCTGTTATCGGATTATTCGACAGAGATCAAGAAGGCAGAAAGCAAATAAAAGATTTCTCTTCCAGTGGGAGTATAAATGGAACCGAATTTTTCGAGATATCTTCAGAACGTAAACTATATGCTGGTTTACTTCCCTTACCCGAAGCACTTCATTCTATTGAACATGATGTTAAAAACAATCTAGGTGAGGAAATCAACCTACCAGTGCCAATTGAATTCATGTTTCCTGCTGAGGTGATAAACCAGGCATTAAATGATGGAGTTATAGAGCTTGAAGATCGCATAGCAAAAGCAAATGATCCAGAGCTTCCAACCATTGTCAATCTAAGTAAACTCTATTCGAACCATCTCCCAGATGGAAGTGAGTACCTTGCCAAAAAAGTAAAAAAGAGCTCTAAAACCCGATTTTCAGAATGGGTAACTGGTCAGCCGTCAGCAACGTTTGAAAATTTTAGACTCGTTTTCGAACAGTTAAAAATTGTGGTTGATGCTGTATAATCAAAATATAACAAGACAATGCAGCCAATCGCAATCACATAGCCTGATTGAAGCGTTATAAGCAACTGGAGGTTAGATGAGTCGTTACGGGCATAACTATTTTGTGGCGTTCTCAGAATTGGATGGATTCGGCGTCCTCGAGAATAGGAAGGGCCAAGCCCTGCTGGCGATTACGAGCCAAAACGACGACTACATTCTGAACGTCAATAAGGCCGAGTATGTGGAGCATTTGGTTTCAGAGTACTCGATCCTGCCGCTGGAAATTCACCAAGATCAGTTATCTGTGTCGGTGAAAGAGCAAATGATTCCTGCCGAAAGGCATCCGAGTTCGTACTGGGTCGATAGCGGTCGGTCTTATCTGAAAGATGTGTATACGTTTCATCTTCCGTTTACGGGTGATCCCCAACTTTTGAAGGTTCGTGCTAGCACTTTCAGTATGTCAGCTCCGCATATCATGGTTGCAGGTCAGGAAATACGCTTTGAAATCATCAACTTCAATCAACAAGCTGATGCGATCAAGCGTGAAGCTGACAATGTCGTCTCGCAGCTTGGATCACAAAATCAACACCTTACAAACGATCTAATAAAATTCAATGGGTCGCTAGAAGCACAGTTGACTCAGGCTTTCGATGCAAGAAAAGCCCAATTGCTTAAAAAGCACGACGTAATTTCCGCATTGGGAATTCCTGTTCGTCAGGCGACGGGAACACCATCAACCTTCTCTGTGCCAGCCAAAAGAACACCTGTAATTCCAAGTAAACCAAAGCCAGAAGTAACGGCCAAAGGCTATAAGCCGGAACCAACGCTTGATGATGCTATTTATCGCCAGATTCTCAAGATTATCCACGATGTAGGAAAGCAGTTTGAGCGGTTGCCGAGTACCTACGCGGGCAAAGACGAAGAACATCTTCGTGATCACATGCTACTGATCTTAGAGCCCAATTTTGAAGGGGCTGCAACTGGCGAAACCTTCAATAAGAAAGGGAAAACAGACATTCTTTTACGCCATGAAAACTCAAATGTGTTCGTTGCCGAGCTGAAATATTGGCATGGGAAGAAGGGTTATCTGGAAACAATTACCCAGCTACTCTCCTATTTGACCTGGAGAGACTCTAAGGCAGCAGTGGTGATGTTTGTTCCCAACAAAGAATTCAGCACAGTACTTGAGACGATACAGGATGTGACCTCAGAGCACCCTAACCATCTGGGCTTCGTCAATGAGGTTGAAGAAGGTTGGTATCAGTATAGGTTTCATATCAACGATGACCCAAACCGGGAAGTTCATGTGGCTATCCAAGCATTCCACTTGTCACGGTGAGACTGCTTATAACAACTCTATATTTCCACGATAAACCGGACACCAAAGTCAAACTGACGAAGTGTCCAACGGCAAACAATATTCAGCCAAACAAGATCTGGCGGTATTTAAATACGTTTAAAGCTCAGCCATCCGAACCTGCCAGAGTATCTCTGGCACCTTCTTACACCTTATCTGGCAGCTCCCTGAAACCTTTCTGTCACCAGCTCTAAGGCCGGTGCTGCTTCTGCCACGCCCGTGGCGATATTCCCGTCCAGCGGCGGAAATGCCGGCTGAATACCGCTACCTTGGCATACCCCAGCTGCAGCGCCAGTTCGGTGATGGTCTGGGCGCCGTAACGGCACGCTGGAATACATTAATGACTACAACGATGGTCGCAGTTCCGTAATGAGCGGTGGCCGGTTTTTACGCGACTGGTTACACGTCTGGTGGGCTACCGGCCATCCCGGGCTCGTGGTCATAATCCAGCGAAATTCCCTGTTTTCCGCCACGTTTAACCTGATACATGGCCTCATCGGCACAGCGCAGTAATGTGCTCATGGTCTGGCCCTCCAGACGGCGCATGCAAATACCAATACAGGCTCCAACGCGAATTTCTGTACCATTTTTCAGTTTAAAAGGAGCGCTGACAGACGACAGTATCCGGTTGGCATAATCATAAACGTCCTGTGAGCTTTTCACTGCCCGGCCAATAACCACGAATTCATCGCCACCCATCCGGCCAACGGTGTCATTATCGTTAACCGTTGCCTGTAAACGTGCAGAAATTTCCTGCAGTAGTTCATCGCCGGCACCATGACCATAGCGGTCGTTCACCGGTTTAAAATCATCCAGATCAATCAGCATAATGGCAACGGTTTCATTTTCCGGCCCATGTTTTTTCATGCGTGAGAAAAACTGGCGCAATCCATTACGGTTATTGATTCCGGTCAGGGCATCTTCAGTAGCCTGACGTTGCAGCTGGTCTTTGGCTTTTTCCAGTTCAGCCGTCCGTTCGGAAACGCGGCATTCCAGAACCCGTTCCTGCTCCAGCAAAGTATCCAGTAATGTCTGCTGGGCTTTTTCTTTCTGGCGTTTTAAATCGTTAAAGCGCGCCGCCAGTGCAAACGACAGCAACAGCATTTCGGCGGCAGAACCCAGTTGCATGCCATACACAGTCAGAAAGTTGGATGGAATTAAGCCCGCATTACGGATGGACAGCAACGACGTGCCAATCAGTAATAACGTCCAGGCCGCGACAAAAATATGTGCGGCGGGGACATTGCGGCGCACCGCGGCAATACCGGTAGCCAGCAGGGTGAGCGTGGTCATAATGCCCATCACCGACATAATCTGTAACGCTAACTGCACACCGGAAATTAACGTTAACAGGGCTCCTCCCCACCAAAGCGGAATGGCCATCGCCAGAAAACGATCCCAGCGCGGAGCGAGTTGTTGCATATTGAGGAAGCTGCGGGCAAACATCATGGCCAGCGCCGTGGCGACGCTAAAGCCGGTTGGCACAATACGATCGGCACCTCCGGCCAGTGCCATTTCCGGCCACAGTAATAAAGGCCCGACACCATTCATGCTGGAAGCCGCAAAGCCAAAGGTAAATACAAAAGCGGAATACAACAGAAAGGTATTCTGACGCAGAGCGAGAAACAGCAGAAAATTATAACTGCCTAACGCGATCAACATGCCGAAATACAACGCCAGCACAATCAGCGTTTGATTATTATTCAGCGAATATTCACTCACCGACAGCAAGCGCGTGTTTAACGCCATGGCCGCATGATTGACCACGCGGAGATACAGCACCAGAGGTTCATGCGGATTTAACATCAACGGAAAAGCCGGTTTACGCCCGGCAATGGGCCATTGTACAACGGGAATATAGCGCCCGGCGCGCAGCTGCCCGACCGATGCCGGGCGGACAACGTACAGCGTTACATCATCCAGATAGGCATACTCAAATTCGAGTATGTACTGTTGCTGATGCGTGATTTCCGGCTGCAACTCAATTCGTAACCAATAAGCATCGCGGGTATAGCCAAAATTCAGCTGGCGACGATCATCAATTGCGGCAAACTCTGCATCACGGCTACGGATTTCTGCCAGTGTGGCCCGCCCTCCCACATCGACCAGATAACGGCTGTGTAAATCCAGCACAATTTCCTGATCGTCAGCCTTTACCACAACGGCTGCGGCCGGGAATGCCAGACATGTCAGCAGCCAACACATCAGTGGCAACATGAGCAGCGGGTATTTCTTGTTCAAGCGTGTTCCTCATTCTGCAACAACGGTACATAAAGTGCTGCCGGGACACATTAAAAAGTCGGGGGAGCGAGAACGTACAGGGAATAAAAAGACGGCCAATAAATTTCAGACAGTATAGCCGCTGCAGAGGTAAAAACCGGGTAAATAAGACCAAAGCGAACCTGCGCCGGTGGCTGGCTATGCGGGCAGATGTTACTCCGCCAGACGTTCGCCTTCGGCCAGGCATACCAGAGCATCGCCGACCTGAATTTTTCCGGCGCGCAGAATCCGGGCACACAAACCGCCGTGCCCAAGCATCGCCGCATGACCGCCCAGACCCAGTACTTCATCCATGCGCGAACAGGGATGGCACAACGCGGTGGCAAGAAACACAGCATCACCAATGCGAAACTGCTGATAACGCAATGCCTGCAGGTTTACACCGCTGATCACCAGATTACGGCGCAGCAAGGCCGGGTCAATGACCTCGCGCTGCAACAGTTTTGCCACCGCTTCAATATGCTCAGCATTAATCAGTGTGACCTGCCGCGCCGAACCGGGTGTGCCCTGACAACGACGATCACCTTCCAGTCCAAGGTCAGCAATCGCGTAGGTCTGCTCCACACTGATCACCGCTTCGCGCCGTGCCGGGCGCAGGCCAATCCAGTCCAGCCTGCCCTTTTCAAGAGTGCCGCTGAAACGATCAAATAATGTGTGTTGACGGCTCATAAAAATCACTCAGAAATACAGGACCGAACGCAGACATAGTACTACGTCTGCGCCGCAGGATGGATTATTCCTGTATAAACGAAAGCTCAGATTAACATTCATAACATAAGTTAACGGAACCCACGTGGTCGGCACGGATCATACGAACTAGACTGAAAGTATCCTCTCAGTCAGGTCACCGGAGACTGCTCCCTGATGTTGCGTACGCTACTCTGTTGTTTATTGCTGTTAAGCCCAGACTCCAGTCCGCTGGCCGGAGCTTCTTCTGCAACAGAAAACGGCACACAGGATACCATGCAGGCCAACGATTTTTCCGGCCCGCAGGCCGTTGCCGATAACAGTAGCGGTGATGATCCGGAACAGGCCTGGATCGGCCTCCCTACCTTATTTCTCTCTGATGGTTACAGCCCGGTTATTACCTGGCCGTCATTCAATGATCAGTACCTGCCTTTATCCCCCATCCGTGCCCCGCCGGCAGCCTGAATATAAACGCCCCGTTTTCAGGTTTATCCGTTTGCCGCCAGCTGATGGCACCCTTGAATGATCAGGAGATTATTATGCCTAAATTAACGCTTTACCCGGTTGTGAGTGTGGATGAACTGGTTCATCCGGAACAATCTCCACGCTATACCTTGGACAGCCGCGCCATGCAGTTTTTTACCGACTTCTATACCACAGAACCGCTGGTTATCGACTCGACGGTATCGGCCCTTGATGCCCGTAACACGATGATTAAAACCCACGTACGGATGAAATTAGTGGTGGATGAAAATGAGCACTTCGTTGGTGTTATCAGTTCACAGGAATTAGCCGAACAAAATATTATGGCGCGTGCCGCACAGCTGCATCACAGCCGTGAAGATATTCAGGTAACCGATCTGATGATCCGTAAAAAAGATTTACTGGCGCTGAATATTGATGAGGTAAACCGTGCCAGCATCAGTGATGTTGTTAACTTTCTGAAAGACAACCACCAACAGCATTGTCTGGTCGTGGATGAGCAGATGCACCAGATTCGCGGCATTTTTTCAGCCAGCGATATCTCACGCAAGCTGCAACTGCCGATTGATATCAATGCACAATCCAGCTTCAGCAGGGTGTTTGACGCGGTATCCTGAAGTGCTCTGAGTGTGTTAAAAAATCCCGCTTCAGGACTTCTTACCGGAAGCGGGATTTTAATCTTCAAGAATGCTCAGCTAAGAATTTCTTCGATGGTAATGTAGTCACCAACACGGCCTGTCATTTGCTCTGCATCGGTATTAACAGGCAGTGTTTTCTTACCTGGTCTCCACCCTGCAGGACATACTTCACCGGTTTTAGTGGCATATTGCCAGGCTTCAACCTGACGTAAAAACTCATTGACGTTACGCCCAACGGAATCCGCCTGAACTTCCTGCGCCACACAAATGCCATCCGGGTTAAACAGGAAGCGACCACGTAATGCCACCCCCTCTTCTTCAATCAAAACTCCGAAATCACGGCTGACATCCTGAGTGGTGTCGGCCCCGATGGTAAGCTGAAGACCAGCCAGAAGTGGCTCTGTCTCTACAAAACGCTTATGTGAAAATTTAGAGTCGACCGATACGGCCAGAATATCGACGCCCATCGCCTGAAACTCATCATACTTCGCATTCATTGCAGCAATTTCTGTGGGACAAACAAAGGTAAAATCTGCCGGGTAAAAGCACACAACGGCCCATTTTCCTTTGTAATCGTCATTTGTAACGGTAATGAAGTGGCCGGTTTTAGCATCATAAGCTTCCATGGAAAATACGGGCATTTCACGGCGAACCATTGTTGAACTCATAGTTTTCTTCTCCTCAATATTCGATTGTGAAACCTGTGCGCCAGATTCCGGGGCTTTTTTGCGTGGTTTGATTTTGGTATCACAGCTCATGGGCAGCTCCTTACAGCATGTCCGTTTCCAGCCACTGTGCCGGAAAGCATTCATTCAGTGACCTTATATCACTCAATATATACCTAAATAACCATTCAGTAATATTTAATTTCCAATCAGACTTATTAAGAAAAGCTATCCCAGGCAGTCGGGCTAAATCGCCTGGAGGTCCGTACTGGCTGCTATCTGACATGAACAAAAAGCCCCGCATGATGCGGGGCTTTGTATTGATGCTTTAATCGCTTCAGTCTCAGGCCTCGGCGGTTGTCAGCAAATGGTTTTCGTATTCCTTGCGCAGATTCACTTTAAGTAGCTTACCGGTCGCAGTATGCGGCAGAGAATCCACAAAGATAATCGCATCCGGCATCCACCATTTAGCGATCTTATCGCTGAGGTAATCCATAATATCCTGCTCTGTGAGGTTGCTGCCTTCCTTGCGGATAGCCAGCAGTAACGGACGCTCATCCCATTTAGGGTGACGCGCACCAATCACACAGCACTCCACCAGTTCCGGATGCCCGACAGCGGCATTTTCCAGATCAATCGAGCTGATCCATTCACCACCGGATTTAATAACGTCTTTGGAACGGTCAACAATGGTGAGGTAATTATCCGGACTGATAGTTGCCACGTCACCGGTATCAAACCAGCCATCAATGAAATTACTGCGGTCATCATTTTTATAATAACCACTGATAATCCACGGACCACGAACCAATAAACGACCAAAGGTTTCGCCATCACGTGGCAGTTCTTCGCTCTGGTCGTTGACGATTTTCATCTCTACGCCGTATACAGGACGACCCTGTTTGGCCTGCAGCAGGTAGCGTTCTTCCAGCGGCAGCTGTTCCATGTGGTTATTGTGTGCGTTGACGGTACCGATCGGGCTCATCTCGGTCATGCCCCAGGCGTGAATCAGGAACGCATCGTGTTTTTCCTGGAACGCGCGGATCATGGATAGCGGCGCTGCAGAACCACCAACAACAACGTTTTTAACTGATTCGAGTTTTTTACCGATGCTGTCCATATGATTCAGCAGCATCAGCCACACAGTTGGTACACCGAGTAATAAATCGGGTTTTTCTGCTTCAATCAGTTCCCACAGCGATGCGCCATCCATGCCCGGTCCGGGGAATACCTGTTTGGCACCGGTAATGGCGGCAGAATACGGCGTTCCCCAGGCGTTAACGTGGAACATAGGAACAACCGGCAGGAAGCAGGAAGTTGAGGCCAGACCCAGCGCTTCTTCGCCAATGGAGGCCATGGCGTGAATGACGGTAGAACGGTGACTGTACACCACACCTTTCGGATTACCGGTGGTACCGGAGGTGTAACACATGCTGGCCGCATTACGCTCATCAAATTCCGGCCAGATAAATACGTCGGATTCTTTGGCCAGCAGCGTTTCATAGCAGTGCGCATTCGGCAGCGATGTCTGTGGCATTTTATCTTCGTCGCACAGCACGACAAAACCTTCGACGCTGGTGATCTGGTCTTTAATGCTTTCCAGCAGAGGTACAAAGGTTAAATCAACAAAAATCCAGCGGTCTTCTGCGTGATTAATAATAAACGACAATTGCTCAGCGAATAACCGTGGGTTGATGGTGTGCAGTACGGCGCCTGAGCCCGACACACCAAAATACAGTTCAAAATGGCGATAACCGTTCCATGCCAGCGTGGCGACACGATCACCTTGTTGAATTCCCATGCGGGCCAATACATTAGCCACCTTCCGCGCTCGTTGTGCAGCATCACGCATGGTGTAACGGTGAATATCGCCTTCACAGCGACGGCTGACAATCTCGCTGCCGGGATGGGTTTGTTCAGCGTGTTCCAGCAAACCGGAAATTAACAGCGGACGATCCATAATCAGGCCAAGCATAACTTCTCCTTATCTTTATTTTTATCAGATACCGACACAGTAAAAGGATTAGAGTAATGACTCAAGGTGCTTTCGTGTTACGAATTGTCAGGAAAATAACGATAAAACAGATGTTCATCTTTTTTCGGGCCATCAATATGCCAGGTCAGCTCAAAGCCGTTAGCACTTTCGCGCAACTCTCCGGAATATAAGTCATTAATACAAACGTGATCTTGCGCGCTTTTCCATAATCCATCAGCCGTTGGGATGAGTTCAAACAGAAATACCGGCTCACCACGACGACCATGGGATAAGGCAATACCCGCGGTCGTCTTACGCCAGATGAAGCGGTTATGCATTTCAATATTCTGCCCACCGGACAACTGAAAATGCCCCTGCTCGATGAAATGCAACTCACCGGCAATGGCTTCATCGACCTGCACACGCCCATGCCCTTCCCCTTGCCAACCGGTCAGTGAACGTGGCCCCGGACGGGATTCGTATGTAAAACCACCAATGGTTACCAACCGGCTCCACAGGTGCTGGATTCGCTCCGGTGTTTGCTGCATGCTGCCGCCTTTACTGCATTGTTTATGGATATTCGGGTATGCCAATTCTGTGGGCCGTTACCCTGCTGTGGGCTTTTTCTTTCTCGCTGATCGGCGTCTATCTGGCCGGTCAGGTCGACAGCTATTTTGCCGTATTAACCCGGGTTGTGCTCGCTTCGCTGATGTTTCTGCCGCTGCTGCTGCGCAATCCGATCGCTCCGGCACTGGCGCTGCGCTTAATGGCGATTGGTGCCATACAGCTGGGCATGATGTATCTGTTTTATTACCAGTCTTTTCTGCTGCTGACGGTGCCGGAGGTCCTGGTATTTACCATTTTTACGCCGGTCTACGTCACCCTTATTTATGATCTGCTGGCGCGGCGCTTCCGCGCCGCTTATCTGTTCAGTGCCGTGGTTGCCATTCTCGGCGCTGCGATCATGCGCTACAACCAGCTCAGCCCGGATTTCTGGCTTGGCTTCTTTGTGGTGCAGGGGGCGAACCTTTGTTTTGCCAGCGGGCAGGTGTTGTATAAACGTTTACTGGAAACCTGGCCATCGTCCAAGCCTGTGGTGCAGCACCAGGTCTTCGGCTGGTTTTATCTGGGCGCATTGCTGGTTGTATTACCGGCCTGGCTAATGCTGGGCACAGAGCAGTACCCAAGCAGTCCGTTGCACTGGGGCATTTTATTATGGCTGGGAATTGTGGCTTCCGGATTGGGGTATTTCTTCTGGAATCTGGGAGCAACCCGTGTCAACAGCGGCCAACTGGCCATTATGAATAATGCGCTGATTCCGGCGGGATTAATTGTCAATCTTCTGATCTGGAACCGCGATACCGATCTGTTGCGTCTGGCAGCAGGGGCGGCGGTAATGATGCTGGCGCTATGGCTTGTCAGCCGCTATCAGAAGGATAACGGCGGACAGTAAAGTAACGCTGGATTATTCGTCCGCGGCGAGCATGATCTCGGTTAATGCTTTGACATAGCTTTCCGGCGGCTGCGCACCGGAAACCAGATATTTCTGGTTCAGAATAACCGCAGGTACCGAGCGGATTCCCATTTCCTGCCATTGCTGCTCAGTCGCACGGATAATATTGGCGTAACGCCCGTCAGCCAATACCGTCGCGGCAGCTGCGCCGTCCAGTCCAACCTCTGCCGCTATCGCGCATAATTCATCGGCCTTGCTGACGTCACGTCCATCACGGAAATAAGCGCTGAACAATGCCAGCTTCAGTTCGGTTTGCTTGCCCTCTTCTGCCGCCCAGTGCAGCAGCTGATGAGCCGCAAAGGTATTGAGAATGCGCTGCTCATCGCGGAAGTTAAAGGTAAAACCCAGGTTGGCACCCATCTGCGTAATGCGTTCACGGTTGGCACGGCTTTCTTCATCACTGCTGCCGTATTTTTCTGCCAGGTGCTCGCGCAGGTGCTGGCCTTCAGCCGGCATATCCGGATTCAGCTCAAACGGTTGCCAATGAATATCGGCCACAATTTTGTCTTCCATGGCGGTTAACGCCTGACGCAGGCTGGCATAACCGATGGCACACCAGGGGCACATCACATCGGAGACAATATCGATTCGGAGAGTGGTTTTCATGGCGGATCTCAGCGGGCAACAAGATCGCGAAGTATCGCGCGATTACCGCCGGGCAGCAATTATCACCCGGCGCTATCGCTAAAACGGTCTGTGCCTATGGTAGAACAGAGCCGAAGGGAAGCAGCATCTGTCCTTTGCCAGGCTCTGTTAACACGAATTAAACAGGCCCTGAATGGACTTGGTTTGTACCGGGCAAGGACTGGCCGTGGCGATCTTCCCAACTCCGCTCAGACAGCTTCACTGTCTTTGCGTAACTCATTCTGCCATTTATCGATCAGGTCACGGTTGTCGTGATCCCAGGGGTGAAAATCTTCTTTAAAGAAATCACGGTATGGCTGGCGGATATTGGTCAGCAGGCCCTTATCACCGTACATAAAGCGGCGAAAGCCTTTAATATCGCTCCATGATGGGAATTTACGCGCCCACCACAGCAAGGCCACCATGTATAACGCGATGCGTACATTAAACATAAAGGTCGCCAGTTTCAGTACACGGCGCAGATATTTGCGGTCGCCTTCCATCTGCATATACACATCAAAAGCCACGGCTTTATGTTCGATTTCTTCCACTGCATGCCAGTACAGCAAGTCTTTGACAGACTCTTCCAGCGGCGCCAGAACCTGCGGATTTTTTAATACAAACTCCGCCATAATCGCCGTCATATGTTCCATACCGACGGTCATCGCCAGACGGAATTTTGGGGTCGCGTACTTGCGTTTGGTAAAACGCTGCAGATCACGTTCAAGGTGTTTTTCCAGTTTGATGGCGTCAATGCCAAGATCGCGCAGCGCCTCATTAATAAGCTTGTGCTGATGACTGTGATGGCCTTCCTGACCAATAAAGCCCCGGATCTGTTCCTTTAACAAAGGATCGCTAATGCGTTCACGGTACTGCCGCACCGAGGCAATAAATTCGGCCTCACCCGGTGGAAAAGTCGATGACAGGGCGCCAAAAAATACCGACAACAGTGAGTTTCCGGCAAAAAAGAAACGATCTTTAATATTGCTGAAAGGAAAATTCATGCGGCGCGGTTTGATTTCGACATCCGCCGGCGTGTGGGTGGTAACCGAGGTATTCATGAGCAGGTCCTCATTAAAATGTGAGAGCGTGATTGTTATTATTACTGGCAGCTCCGGAGTGTTTGTTACATCCTGCTGTCACGCTAAGCCTTCCCCTGATGAACGCACAGGTGATTAAATGCCAAACTGGCCTGATAGCACACAGATTGGCACAATAACCCCGCAACACTGGCCCAACCGGAGTCATCAGGTATACCTGTTCTCCCTTTATTCCGAGGATAACCCCATGCCCATCATCTGGGTTGATGCCGATGCGACGCCACGCCCGGTTCGCGATGTCATCTGTAAAGCCGCGGTACGCACAGAAATGACGGCGTATTTTGTTGCCAACCATTTATTGCCGCTGCCGCCCTCACCTTTTCTGAAAGCGGTGCAGGTAGAAGCGGGATTCGATGTGGCTGATAACGTCATTGTGCAGCGCTGTAACGCCGGTGATCTGGTGATTACCCAGGACATTCCTCTGGCTGCTGAAGTCATTGAAAAGCAGGCCATTGCACTGAATAACCGTGGCGAGACTTACAGCCCGGAAACCATTCGCCAGCGTCTGAATATGCGCGATTTTATGGAAACCCTGCGCTCCAGCGGCATACAGAGCGGCGGCCCGGCAGCATTCACCGACCGTGACAAAGCACAGTTTGCCAACGCCCTTGACCGCTGGCTGGTAAAACAGAGAAAACCCTGAAAAGTGAGAACTGATTCTCACATTTCTCACTTGTTAGACAGCAGTAAAGCAACGCACACTGCGATTCCATCTGGTGAAGAGATCCGTTTATGCACATTGTTGTTTATGGTGCCGGTTCCATTGGCTGCTATCTCGGCGCAGCCCTGCATCTTGAAGGAATATCCGTTACCCTGCTCGGCCGCCCCCGTATTCAGGACGAAATAAAGCAGGCCGGTGGCATTCATATCAGCGACTACATCGGCGGCGATCAACTGGTCACCGATGTTCCTTTTGAACACAAAGAAGCGGCTCTGGCGCAGGCCGATATTGTGCTGGTGACCCTGAAGTGCCTGGCCATGGAACAAGCGGCGGCGGCTCTTGCGCATTATTGCCGTCCGGGAACCCGTGTTATCTGTCTGCAGAATGGCCTTGGCAGTGACCGCGTGGTGCGCGAGCAGTGTCCGCAGCTGGTTGTGTCTCAGGGGATTGTTGGCTTCAACGTACTGCATCAGGATAATGGCCACTTCCACCGGGGGACCGACGGTGCAGTTCATCTGAGCGACGACGATGCCTTTATGCCGATCCGCGACGCCCTCCTCGAACAACAGATTCCCTGTCTGCTGGAACGCGATTTCCAGTCGGTTGCCTGGGGCAAACTGCAGCTTAATTTAAACAATGCCATTAATGCGCTGGCCGATATTCCGTTAAAACAGGAACTCGAACAGCGTGGCTATCGCCGGGTATTGAGTGCCGCCATGAAAGAGCTGGCTGCGGTTGCCAAGAAAAAAGGCATCAGCCTGGCACGGATGACTGCACTGCCACCGGCATTATTGCCCAGTCTGATTAACAGCCCGGATTTCCTGTTTCACCGGTTGGCGAAAAAGATGCTGGAAATTGACCCGCAGGCGCGCTCATCCATGTGGGAGGATTTACAACAAAAACGCCTGACCGAGATCCACTTTCTTAATGGTGCCGTGGCCGCCGAAGGTGAAAAACTGGGCGTCCCCACCCCGGTAAACCGTACGCTGTGCCGTCTGATTCACGAAGTGGAAAACGGCAAACGCCAGCAGGGGTTAAGTGCCCGCGAGCTGGAACTGGAAATTCAGCGCGGAGGATAAACAAAGGCCTGCACTGCAGGCCTCTGATTTTTGTCAGGCTGATACCGGCTCTGATTTTTTCTCTTTACCGACACGTTTCTCCGCTTTATCGGCCACTTCGGTTTTCTGATCCGCAATGCTGATCCAGTCAAAATGCGGCGCGAACACTTTTTTCGTGCGTGCGCGGTATTCCAGTGTGGATGACGGCCAGATAGTAAAGTTTTTACCATTATCCTGCTGATACCAGCTTTTACAACCAGACGTCCAGACGGTATTTTTCATGCGCCCCTGAATTTCTGCATTGTATTTATTCTGCTCTTCAATTTTCACATTAAAGTAATCCGCGCCTTTTTCCTGAACCTTACGGATACATTGAATAATGTAATTAACCTGCGCTTCAATCATAAAAATAATCGAGTTATGACCCAGTGCGGTGTTCGGCCCAACCAGCTGAAACAGATTAGGAAAACCGGATACAACCGTCCCCAAATAGCCTTCTGCACCATCGGCCCAGTCTTTCATAATGCTGTGGCCCGGCAGCCCATCCAGCGTAAAGTCTTTCATAAAACCACGTGGATCAACAATAAACCCGGTGCCCAGAATAATGGTATCGCAGGGGCGCTCCACACCATTACGGTCAACAATACTTTGCTCACGGATTTCCTGAATACCATCGGTAATCAAATTCACATTGCTGCGGTTAAAGGTTGGGTAGTATTTATTGGAAATTAAAATTCGCTTACAGCCAATGGTGTAATCCGGCGTCAGTTTCTTCCGCACAACCGGGTCTTTGACTTTCATGCGGATAAACAGCTTCGCCAGACTCTGCAACGCGGTTGCCAGGCGTGGATGAAAAATCGGCCAGACCCGCATTTCATTGGTAATGTACAAGCGTGCACGGTGCAATTTTCGCAGTGATGGAAACGTGCGAAACAGCGCTTTACGGATTTCACCATAACGGCGTTCGTCACGCGGGATAACCCAGGCCGGAGAGCGCTGATAGACATCCAGCTGCTGCACCTGCGGCGCAATTTCCGGTAAATACTGCACCGCACTGCCACCGGTACCAATCGACGCGACGCGTTTGCCGTTGAGATCGTAGCCATGATCCCAGCGTGCAGAATGCATGACCTTACCTTTAAAACTGTCCAGACCGGGAATATCCGGAATCGCCGGGTGATGCAGCGGACCGGATGCCAGCACAAAATAACGCGCGCGGATTTCTGCACCGCCTTTGGTGCCAATGGTCCACAGCCCGGTTTTACTGTCAAACTGGCTGCGGTTTACTTCATGACCGAAACGGATGAACGGTCGCATCTGATAGTCATCAGTGGTTTTTAAAATGTAATCCTGAATTTCATGCCAGGATGCATAACGTTTGCTCCACTCCGGGTTACCGGCAAAGGAATACGAGTACAGATGCGACTGCACATCACAGGCACAACCCGGATAGGTATTGTCACGCCAGGTGCCGCCAACTTCATCGGCTTTTTCCAGAATAATAAAATCGTTGATGCCCGCTTCTTTCAGCTGAATGCCCATACACAAACCGCCAAAACCGGCACCGATAATCACCACCTCGGTATTTGCGGGCAACGTCTGGCTATTCCCGGCTGTATTTTTTTGTTCCGTCATCGTATTCACCTTTTTTGTTATTCGTTCAGGCCGCCGGGCAGGGTTTATTCCGCAAAGCTGCTCCGGCCATGATCTGAATCTACGTTTCCGGCGGCTGCTCTGGCTATGCTGGAAAAAACAATAAATTGATAAAAACGGCCATCATGACTCTGCGCTCAATTCTTGCCCTGACATTTACCGTTGAACAGCTGCACCAGCATTATCAGCTGGACACCGAAGCCATACTCGCTCGCCATGGGCTGCAACAGGCCCATCTGGATGCCAACGCCACCATCAGTCAGGCCGATGAGCTGGCCATATTGGCGGAATTTGCGGATCAGATTCAGCACGATCCGTTAGCCGCTATAACCATTGGCTCCACTTTTGGTCTGTCGAGTTATGGCGCGTTCGCCATGATGCTGATGAGCTGCAGTTCGGTGTATGAGGCTTTTGCGCTGGGGATTAAATATCAGCAACTGAGTTATCTGTTCAGCGAACTCGATTATCAGCTGAACGGAGACACCGTTTTGCTCAGGCTGAAACCCTATCGCCTGCCCGATCATTTGCTGCGCTTTATTGTTGATCGCGATGTAGCCGGAACCTGGCACTTCCTGAATATGATGCAAACCATGCTCGGCCAACAGCTGAAACCATTGGCTGTGTATATGCCTTATCCACAGCCTGAAGAAGCTCTGGCATACCGCGATAAATTTCAGTGTCCGGTTGAATTTGGCCGCGACGAAGCTGCTTTTGTGCTGCCCGCCGAGGTATTGCGCCTGCCGTTTCCCGGCGGCAACAGTACGGCGCTGGCGCTGTATCGCAGTCAGTGTGATGAGATATTAAAACGACGCAGCCAGGTAAGAACCGAAGCATTAAGCGAACGCTTGCAGCAGTATCTGTCGATGTTCAGCCAGCGCTTTCCGGCGATTAAAGAATGCGCCGCCACCTTTGCTTTAAGCGAACGCCAGTTTCGCCGTTTATTAAGCGATGAAGGTCAGAGTTTTCAACTGATTCTGGATCGCGTGCGCTCAGAGAAGGCTTGCCACCTGCTGCTTAATTCGTCCACCAGTGTGGAACAGATCGGATTATTGCTTGGTTATTCAGAAGCCGCAGGTTTTATTCATGCTTTTAAAAAGTGGCAGGGAATGACACCGGCAAAATTCAGAAAAAGCAGTACACAATAGCTGCGGATAAATACAGATAGGAAAAACGCTAATATAAAAAGCAGAGAATTAAAGCAGGTGAACGTTATTCTTCCGGCCAGGTACCGTCGTCATCCGCCATAAACTCTTCGCCATCGCCAATAAAATCATCGGCATCGTCGGCGCTGTCCACGCCACCGAATAAATCATGCAGCAGGCTTTTTTCATCGCCACTGACCGACGTTTCAGCCATATCCGGATGTTCAAAGCAGACCTGATTACGCCCCTGACGTTTGGCCTGATAAAGATAATGATCAGCCCGGCCAATCAAACTGCTGGCACTGTGCGGCTCCTGCGCACTGTGTAATGCCAGGCCGATGCTGGCGGTAATCTGTAATTCACCACCGTCTATCTGCACCCGGGTAGAGGCAATATTTTCCCGCAGCCGCTCAGCCACCTGCACGGCCAGCATCAGCTCGGTGGAAGGCAGAATAATGACGAATTCCTCACCACCATAACGGCACTGCACATCCAGTTTGCGGGTGCTTTCGCGGATCAGTCGCGCGGTTTGTTTCAGCACTTCGTCACCGGCGGGATGACCCCAGGTATCGTTGATGGATTTGAAATGATCCAGATCGACCATCATCAGTGCGGTAGACATCAGGGTTCGCTGGGTTCGCTCCAGCTCCTGTTCCAACGCCTCGCGGAAATAACGCAGATTGTACAGGCCCGTCAGCGGATCGGTCGCCACCTGCTCGCGCAGCAACTGCACTTCATCAATAACGGGGCAGCTCAGCTCCCCGACCGGACATGCGGGGATTGTCTGGTTACTGCTTTTAGGTTGTCCGGATGACGCGACGTCGTTCATCTGCCCACTTAAGTGTGTTGTTGTGAACCGCTGCTGAGCGCGGTGACTCGGAGGCAAGAGCCAATTAACGCTCAAAGTTTAGCCGAAGATCAGCCGCTTGCCGGAGATTTCAGTGACAAATCTGTCAGAAATCATCCGGCGAACGTAAACCGGCGCCCAGCTCATCCACATCCGGTTCCAGCCCCGCAGCACCAACCCCGTCGAGCCTGCCGTTCAGGGTTGGTAAGCGCACACTGAACTGCACGCCACGGATATCCAGCGGCATAAAACTGAGCAGGTCGGCTTTGCGCCCACTCAGGCTGATCAGCCATTGCGGCTGCGCCGGATTGTGTGGATCAAACCACTGACTTGTACCTTCTTCCATCGTCAGTCGGGCGACCTGTGGTTGGCTGGTGCTGCTGATTTCAATACTGTGCAGACGCTTGCCCGGGCTCAGCTGCCACTGCTTTGCGGCCTCTTCGTTGCTGTCAGCCAGGCGTACCAGCGGTTCACCCGCGCTATTCAACTCGACGTCCAGATTCAGGTTCTGCACTTCGCCACCAGCCAGTTCCAGTCGCAGGTGATAGCGTTCGTGGTGGTTGTGAATATTGTCGAAGCCGATATCACCATCAAAACCCTGCACAATTTGTTGGGCAAAATACAGCCCCAGCCCTTTGCCGTTGTGTTCACGCGCGCGACGGGTGGAAAAACCCAGTTGGAAAATCTGCTCGCGCGCTTCGTCACTGATATGCGGGCCACGGTTGTACACGCTCACACATAAACATTGCTGCGCTTCCCACAGGCGAATAGCGATGGGGGCAAAACGACTTTTATACTGACGTTTAGTGGCAAAAAACTGGGCATTGCGCAGCAGGTTTTCCAGCAACAAAACAATATGGTTGGCATTGCCCAGCAAATCATCGCAGGCATGCAGTTCAATACGGTACAGACCCTCACTGTCGGTCAGCAATAACGGCAGCGGTTGTTTTGCCAGCGCCTGAGAATCGTATAAAAACGCCGGCTCCGGATTGCCCTGCTCATCGCATAGGGTGACGCCCAGATGCAGCGTCAGCGTATCCACTAACGCCCGCTGCGGATCGAACGTTGGCAGCATTGGCAATTCATTCAATGACGTGCCTTGTAACTCCGCCTGAAACAGTAATTCTTCACAGCGGCTGACGTTAGCGCCGATGTGCAGCGCCATATTGTCGGTGGTGGATAAATCGAGCAAATCCCACAAATAACGCATGCCCACCAGCGCCTGCTGATACAGCAGCGCATTATTACCCTGCTCATCCGGCAGACTGTGACTGGCGGCGTAGGTTAAAGCTGACTGTACCTTATCGAACGAAATAACACCGTTATGGCGAACCTCGGCCGCGATGCTTTTAAAGTGCAGGTATTTTTCGTCGTACTCCATATATTCCAGCAGTTTATCGCTGATAAAGAGTTTCAGTTTGTCGGTATGACTGGCCGAGGTCTGCGCCCGCTGCTGCAGCTGACGTTTGCTGTTCCATAATTGTTGCAGACTGGCTTTGACCTTTTGCTGCTGGCGGGAAAAGTGTTTGAAATCCAGCCAGGCAAGTATTAAAAAACCGCCAAATGCGGCGATAAAATACTGGGCATTGAAGACAACCGCCGGAATTTTCAGACTGTCCACCAGCCCCGGCGATAGCAACAGCAAGGCGTAAAAAAGCAGTAATTTAGCGGCTAATAAGGTGCGCCACGGATAACGGATACTGAAGATAAATTTATCGCCGCGGTCTTCCTTCTGCAGAGTCTCTTCCGCTCTGTTGCTGTCTTTCATTGCTGCTCCGTTTATAAGTCTTCAGCGGCTTTTATCTCAGGCCGGTGCTTTCCATAAATAGGCGCCTTCGGCACCAAAGGTGGCAATACCCTGCCCGGCTTTACACAGATTCATAAATTCGTCTTCGTTACCGTGGGCCAGTGCCAGCGATTTACGCAGTGTTTTAATATGCTGACGGTAATTGGCGTAGGAAAACTTTTCCAGATCGGCATCCAGCCATTCCGCCATTTGCAGCGTGGTGACCGGGCGTGGCGATGCTTCGACTAAAAAGCGCAGAATTTTGCGCGGCGTCGGTGCCAGAGGCCGGGTCTGATTGGCCGGGTTCATTAATTTCTGACCTTTCCACCACACTTCCCAGCTGACCAGATCAATGCGTAATTCACCGCTGACTAACTGTGATTTTTTATTCGCCGCCGGGGTCAGACTCTGGCGCAGCAGGGCTTTCATGCGCCACAGCAAAACACCGTCGATGTTGCGCTGATGCTTGGCGATAAAATCCTGGGTAACGCCCTGTTCAAAGGCTTTCTGTTCGATACCGGTGCCGGAATGTTCCGATAAAAAAACGATCGGCAACGCCGGCCATTTTTTTAACAATGCCCGCGACACACTGAAGCCGCCGTCATCATTACCGTTCAGGCTGGCGTCGAGAATCGCGATATGCGGCGCATCGGCGTCATCGGTCTGACTGATACGCGCCAGCGCCGCCTCTGAAAACTTAAACACCTCAAGCTTATTGTGCTCAGCGTCCGGCAGGTCGGCTTCGGCGCCCGGTGCAAAATCGGTGCGTTCCAGCAAGGCCCGGAACTTGTCGATCCAGTGGCTCTGATCTTCAACCCAGAAAATTTTGATCATTTTTCCCTCCCAGCTATGCCGAGCATATCACCAGCCGCCGTCCGTGAAGACGCCCGGACACAACCGACGCGACAGAAATCACATTCTTCTCACCGATTTTTCACCGGCATCACGCAATCTGTATTCATCGGCTCTCCGCAGCCACTATTTTCCGAGCAACACGAGGACAGAATCATGAATGACCTACTCACTCTCTGGTCCGCCAATACCGCTGTATCCGCCGCGATCTGGCTGGTGCTGGCGATGACCCTGCTGTATTTCGGCCGCAATCCGGCACACCGTATTCTGCTGACCGGCGGTCACGGCCTGCGCCATGTACTGCGCATGGCCAGTCGCGCATTGAGCCAACTGGAACGCCACCTGACCAAGCGTAACCGCGAAGTGTTACTGGCCGCCGCGCGCAACGATGCCGAACGCCGTATCGAACGCGAGTTTGCCCGTATCCAGACCCTGGTTGCACGCGATTTATCCGGCTACCCGGCACTGCACCGCCAGATCAGCACCGCCATCGACAGTGTCGAGAACAGCTATCGGGAATCCGGCGACAGCGCGCCGCTGCCTCCGGCCTGGGGTGAAGTGGTGAATACCATTGCCGCACTGCCCAGCCATGGCGATCCGGCGGTTGCGAAGATTCTGAGCAATATTAAAGACGCGGTGCACGACACCCATAAAGAAACCCTGAAAACCTGGCAGACCAGTGCCGACCAGCGCCATAAATTGCTGGCCAAAATGCAGCCCGAATGGCGCACGCTGAACGGCAAAATGGACGAAGTGGCACGCACTATCGATAACCTCGATAACCGCACCCACCAGCTCGACAAGCAAATGCAGCAGTATGAAGAAGTGCGTCGTGGTGAAGATGCCGCCGTGCGCAGCCTGACCTCCAGCTCGCTGACCCAGTTTTTTATCGCCGGTCTGGTACTGGCCATCGCCCTGCTCGGCGGCCTGATCAACTTCCAGCTGATTGCCATGCCGATGTCAGAAATGGTGGGTGGCACCAGTTATATCGGCAGCGTGAAAACGTCGGACATTGCCGCGCTGGTGATTATTCTGATTGAAATTGCGATGGGTCTGTTTTTGCTGGAATCACTGCGCATTACCCGCCTGTTTCCGATCATCAGCAGCATGGATGATCAGATGCGCCGCCGCATGATGATTATCAGCCTCAGCATCCTGTGCATTCTGGCGGGTATCGAAGCCTCACTGGCCTATATGCGTGACCTGCTGGCACTGGATAAAGAAGCCCTGCAGCAATCACTGAGCATGGCAGCGAATGCCTCCGGTTTGGCGGCCAGCAATGCGGAATTCCGCTGGATTCCATCCATCGGGCAAATGGTGATGGGCTTTATCCTGCCGTTTGCGCTGGCCTTTATCGCCATCCCGCTGGAGTCCTTTATTCACTCGCTGCGCACCGTGCTGGGTCTGGCATTGGTCGCGGTGATCCGTCTGGTCGCCATTGCCGCCCGTCTGCTCGGCAATCTGGCCGGTCACAGCGCCACCCTGCTGACCCACGCCTACGACCTGCTGATCATGCTGCCGTTAAGCATCGAGCGCCTGCTCAGCCGTAAGCGCGAAGCAGCAACTGCGGTGCAGTTTGATGACAGCCAGACCACCGACGAGCTGGCCGATGCCATCCCGGATGTGGCTGCCGAAGAAAAACGCAGCCGTAAAAGCCGCAGCAAAAACAACAGCAACAGCACCAGCGGCGACGCGGCTGTAGCCGTCGCCTGAATCAGAGGAGTGACGATTATGAATAGCTTCAAACGCTTGGTTGCCACCGCCGCTCTGCCCCTGAGCTTACTGCTCAGTGGCTGCGACGAACCAGCCCCACAGAATAAAGCGGTCTACCTGCTGATCGACACCTCGGGCACCTACACCCAGGAGCTGAACAAAGCACAGGCCATTCTCAACTACCTGCTGGCCAACCTCGACAGTGGCGACTCCATTGCCGTGGCCCGTATCGACAGTGGCAGTTTCAGCGAGAAAGACATCATCGCCAAAACCACTTTCGATATGCGCCCCAGCACCGCCAATGATCAGAAACGCCAGTTCAAGCTGGCCATGGATGAGTTCGCCGCCAACCTGAAAAAAGGCAGCGCCAATACCGATATCACCGGCGGTGTGCTGCAGGCCACGCAATATCTGAACGAAACCGGTGCCGGTAATAAATACGTCTTTATTTTTTCCGATTTAGAAGAGGATTTACCCCATGATCACATTAGAAACTTTCCAATTAGTCTGGATAACATTCACGTGGTTGCTCTCAATGTCACTAAGCTACGCAGCGATAACATTGACCCGCGGGACTACCTCAACCGACTCGCAAATTGGCAGCACCGGGTCATAGAAGGTGGCGGTGACTGGCGCGTGATTAACGATCTGGAACGTATGGATAAGCTGATTGTTGCCAATTAATAATCATGGTTAAGAACTCATCTTCTCTCAATAAGTTCTCCCCCTTGCCGGCCTCAGTGCCGGCTTTTTATGCAGCTTATCTCTGCCTGCGGCGCCGCTGCTGTTATGATCGGCACACTGCCACGCAACGAAAAACGCCATGAGCACCAAAGACACCGATACCCGCCCCGACCGTAATTTTGACGATCTGGCCGCACGCTTTGCCCGCACCATTTACGCCACACCCAGAGGCCAACTGCGGCTGATGGCGTTACGTGCCGATTTTGCTGATCTGAAGATTACACTGCAGGACGCTAGCGTACTGGATATCGGCGGCGGCCAGGGGCAGTTCAGTCTGGAGCTGGCGCAACAGGGAGCACAGGTCAGTCTGTGTGATATTTCCGCCGAAATGCTGCAGCTGGCGCGCGATCAGTTTGCCGCTCAGCAACTGCCGCTAACGGTAAAGCAGTGTGCACTGCAGGACGTGGCCGCAGAATTTCCGCAATCCTTCGATATTGTGCTTAATCATGCGGTACTGGAGTGGCTGGAAGATCCCTTTGCCGCACTGCCATTGCTCGCAGAGCGGGTAAAACCCGACGGCTGGTTATCACTGATGTTTTATAACCTGCATGGCCATCAATTCCGCCAGTTAATGAACGGCCGCACCCATGCTCCACAGTCGGCCAACCCGCGTTTGCGCGATGAAGGCAATGCGCCGCAACACCCCCTCGACCCGGATACCATCGAACAGGCGCTGAATACCCTCGGCTTTAACGTGGAGCGCTGGCGCGGCATTCGTTGTGTGCACGATCATATGCATCAGAAAATCCGTGACCGCATTGGTCAGGACGCGGTGAATAAAGCCGATCTCGAATTCGGAACGCTGCAGCCCTACCGGCAGTTTGGACGCTATGTGCATTTTCTGGCGCGTAAACAGCAACCCTACGTCAGCGCGTAGCTTCCCGCAGCAGGCGTATTAATTCAGGTCCCAGCGGGTGTGTTCGGTTAACGTAAAGTACATGCGGAAAGGTCGCGATAATACTGTCTGAAAACTGCAGATGCTCCCTGCCCAGGCCATGCTGCGTTGCGTAATACCAGCCAGTATCTTCAACAGTAAGCACATAATCTACCCGTCCTTCTGCCAGCATCTGAATACCCTGCTCAATGCTATTTACGAACACCATATTCATACCAGCTTTAACAAAAGGAGTGACATAAGCACTGCTGGAATCGGAGCGGATGGTAGCAAGGGAGCTATCCCGCAGTTCGCTTAAGGTCTGCCAGGAAAACCCTCCACTCTTACGTTGGCGGAATAGCCCCATACGAATAGCCGCAGGAGCAACAATAACCACCTCTGCATGCGGGCTGCCTATTTTGGGAGGAAAAAAGCTCGCCAGCCAAGCCGCCGTCTGGTTGACTTCCATCGGGGCTCGGGCCGGAGGTAAAAATTCAGCAATAGCACGCCAGCCATAAGGCTGCAAAATGCGGTTAAGTCTGACGAAAGACAAGCCATCAGCAACGCTGCCTGAACTGGTAAAGGGCGGATACTCAATAGCCAAGACCTGAATACGTGTTACCGCATCATTCATGACTTCTTTATTATCAATTGTGTCATCCGCACTTCTAGCAGACGGCGTCAGAGTCAGCAGACCCGCAACCAACGCCAGTGATGGTATAAATCGACTCATAGACAGGTGCATAGAATTCTCCGCAAGCCAGATACATATACCAATAACCGTTAGGGCAACAAGCACACTGCTTGTATCAGACAGCAATAACGCTGAGTTGAAACTTCATGGCGCTCATTGCACTTACACCTCAGTCTGCGTCTAATAACACCCAATTTCAACAATACTAAATTGATGATGAAACTATTAATCAGCGCCTGTCTGATGGGCCAACCGGTGCGCTACGATGGCCGCGCCAACGACGACAAGACCGACAACTTCCGCCACCAGTTACAGCGTTGGCAAGAGGCGGGGATTCTGATTCCTGTTTGTCCTGAAGTCGCCGGAGGTTTGCCAACGCCCCGTCCGGCTGCGGAAATTGATCAGGGAGATGGTGAGGCAGTTTTGCAGGGCAAAGCGCGCATCATTTCACGCGACACAGAAGATTTTACCCGCGAGTTTATCGATGGCGCTCAACAGGCATTGGCCTGCGCGCAGCGCCACGGTGTGATTGCGGCATTGCTGGCGGCACGCTCACCGTCCTGCGGCAGTGACGGTATTTATAACGGTGAGTTTAATGCCACACTGCGTGAAGGTATGGGCGTAACGGCAGCCCTGCTGAGCAAGCACGGTATTCCCTGCTTCAGCCCGGAAAAGTTTCCTGACCTGCTGCAATGGCTCAGACAACAGAATAAAACATTCGCGCAGCAATTTATTGATTAATCATAAGGTCATCTCACTATGCCCCGCTTAATTACTTCGCGCGTATCTCTCCGGCCAGTGCTTGTTTGCCTTCTGTTTTTATCGGCGGCTTTTCCAGCCCAGGCTTTTTTAAATACTCAGATTTATCAGGCAGGCAAAGACAGCCAGGGATTACGCCTTGGCTGGCATAACGAAAATCCGGATTTTTTCTGGCGCACGTATATCGGCATTCAGCAGGATGCCCGCTACGCCGGTGATTATTATGCCGCCACTGGAGCTGACTGGGTAATTCCTGTGCCCGGCACACTGTCGACGGTCTTTATTGGCCCACGACTGCAGCTTGATGCCGATAAAGTAGCGGGGATTCACGCGGGTTTTACTCTGTTTAAAGCTTTTGAGATGGGCTGGCAACGCGATGTGAAAAACCAGAAGACGCAGATGTATGCAGGATTAAACTGGAGTTTTTGATTGGCTTCAGAAACTGCAAACAGCGTCAGGACACAACGACAACTATGGATCAGCGAACGGAATATGTATGGCTTATTTTGCATTACCCCGTTCATACTTCGACTGCTTCGCGCTCAGTACGAACGGTGTTTTATGTGAGACACACCGTGCGATCGGTGTTTTATGTGAAACACGCTGTGCGTACATGTTTTATATGAGACACACCGTGCGATCGGTGTTTTATGTGAGACACGCTGTGCATACATGTTTTATGTGAGACACACCGTGCGATCGGTGTTTTATGTGAGACACGCAGTGCGTACGGTGTTTATATTTCACTCATATTATCCGTTCGTCCTGAGCAGTGAGGCACGAACGTGTCGAAGGACTCGTCGATCCTTAGCCTGTCGAAGGAAGCCTGCCCTTCGGCCTACGCGCTCTCCGTTCGCTGGCGCTTGCAGCGGACTAAATTGCTCCTGGCAATTTGTCGAACCTGAGGAGACTGTCCGTATCATCCTGATACTCACCCTGCGGGCTACGCATTAATTCGTTCCCGACGAATTAATCTCACCTCCGTCGCTTAACGGCGGATACGATAATTTACTGCGTGTGATTTATTTCGGATGCTTCGGACGAAGCTTTAAGAAATGGCGCGCTCGGGAGGATTCGAACCTCCGACCGCCTGGTTCGTAGCCAGGTACTCTATCCAGCTGAGCTACGAGCGCGCATCAGGTATAACAATTCACGAAGGGGCATTCTGTCTTAGGGGAAAGAATGGCGCGCTCGGGAGGATTCGAACCTCCGACCGCCTGGTTCGTAGCCAGGTACTCTATCCAGCTGAGCTACGAGCGCGCATCGTGGGGCGCGTATTATAGGGAGTCAGTGCTAACTGTCAACGCTTTTAATACACATCTGCGGGAGCAGAAAAACGTGGCGGAGAGAGAGGGATTCGAACCCTCGATAGGGGTAAACCTATACACCCTTAGCAGGGGTGCGCCTTCAGCCACTCGGCCATCTCTCCAGTTCACGGCGCGCATGATACCACGTTCTTACAAAAATCAAAGGAAAAAATTTAACAAAATGAAGATGTTAGTAATTTCCCGGACTTTCCTCGTGACCTTCGTCACCGTCTTTCTCGCGCTGAATGCGCTGGTAAATCTCTTCACGGTGTACGGCAACTTCTTTCGGCGCGTTGACACCAATACGTACCTGGTTTCCTTTTACGCCTAAGACGGTAACAGTGACTTCGTCACCCACCATCAAAGTTTCGCCTACGCGACGGGTTAATATAAGCATAGGAGTTCTCCTGACATTCCTGTTCGGTTCTAGGGTGCTTTGGCGATTAAGCCGATATTCTCACGTTCCAATGCTCAGTATTGACCACTATGGTCAGAAATGAAGCCAAGGAGAGACGTTATTGAGAATATTTAGTTATTAGGGAACGCTCAGTCATTGAACGTTCCCTAATGGGGACGGAAGGACGGAGATTATTCTGCCTGCTCTTCTGCATCCAGGCCAAAGGCTGTATGCAGGGCGCGGACCGCCAGTTCCAGATACTTTTCTGCAATCACCACAGAAATTTTAATTTCTGAGGTGGTGATGGCCAGAATATTAATATTCTCATCAGCAAGAACTTTGAACATTTTGCTGGCAACGCCGGCGTGAGAACGCATACCCACACCCACCATAGACACCTTACAGATGTCATCAGTTCCGGTCGCTTCGCGGGCGTTCAGTTCCTGGGACAGGTTGCCCAGAATTTTCAGCGCTTTCTGATAATCGCTGCGATTAACGGTGAAGGTAAAGTCGGTAGTACCGTCTTCCGACACGTTCTGCACAATCATATCCACTTCAATATTGGCGTCGCTGATAGGCACCAGGATGCGGGATGCAACGCCTGGTACGTCGGGTACGCCTTTCAAAGTAAGCTTTGCTTCGTCGCGGTTGAATGCGATACCTGAAATTACTGGATTTTCCACGGAGCTGATCTCCTCCATCGTGATCAAGGTGCCGTTACCTTCCTTAAATGAGGAAAGTACACGCAGGGGAACTTTGTATTTGCCGGCAAATTCAACCGAACGGATCTGCAGAATTTTTGAACCCAGGCTGGCCATTTCCAGCATTTCTTCAAAGGTTACTTTATCCATGCGACGCGCTGCGGGAACTACGCGCGGATCGGTGGTGTATACACCATCGACATCAGTATAAATCTGACACTCATCGGCACCCAGTGCCGCGGCTAATGCCACGCCTGTCGTGTCGGAACCACCGCGACCCAGCGTGGTAATGCTGTTGTCGTCATCAATCCCCTGAAAACCAGCGACAATGACTACGCCACCGGCATCCAGCTGCTTACGCATCGCCTGGGTATCGATATCTTCGATACGGGCCTTCATATAAGCACTGTCGGTTTTAATGCCGACCTGCCAGCCGGTAAAAGAACGGGCATTCACACCGCGCTTCTGCAGCGCCATCGCCAGCAGGGCAATCGTCACCTGCTCGCCGGTAGAAACCAGCACATCCATTTCACGGGGAGTCGGGCTGTCGGAAATGCCTTTCGCAAGACCGATCAGACGGTTGGTTTCACCGCTCATTGCGGAAACCGCTACGACTAACTGATGGCCGGCGTCGTGGAAAGACTTAACTTTATCGGCAACGGCCTCGATGCGTTCGATAGAACCTACGGATGTACCGCCGTATTTCTGTACGTATAGTGCCATGATGTGTCTTTACTGGGATTGACTGGTTGAAGGGGCGCTCATTAAACAACAAATGCACACAACAAGAAAGATGGCCTATTGGCTTAAAACGCAACAGTCTGATACCTGATCAGCGTTTATCTCCGCGCTTAAATTAGCGCGGTCAGGAAAAGCGTATAAACCGCCAATCTGCAGATAAAAAAACAGCGGGCAATGCCCGCTGTTTTGGTGTTGCCTTCGCTTAAGACAGCTGCGCCTGTGCCCACTTACTGAAGGCCGCCAGAGCATCGTCGATGCCTTCCGGCTTCTGACCACCGGCCTGAGCCATTTCCGGCTTACCGCCACCACGGCCATCGACATAAGGCGCGCATTCTTTAACCGCATCACCGGCTTTGGCTTTACCAATCAGGTCTTTGGTCACACCGGCCAGCAGTGTCACTTTACCTTCGGTTTCTGCTGCCAGCATGATCAGCGCAGAACCCAGCTTGTTTTTCAGCTGGTCCATCGTGGTGCGCAGCGCTTCCACATCGGCACCATCCAGACGGGCTGACAGCACTTTCACGCCGTTAATATCCTGCGCATTGTTGGCCAGATCGGAGCCGGCACTGGAAGCCAGCTTGGATTTCAGCGCATCCAGTTCTTTTTCCAGCTGACGGTTACGCGCCATCAGTTGTTCAACTTTGTCGCCAACGTTATCAGCCGAACCTTTCAGGTTGCGGGCAATACCGTTCAGGGTGGATTCTTCGCGGGCAATAAAGTCCAGCGCTGCCTGACCCACGACCGCTTCAATACGGCGGATACCGGCGGCAATACCGCTTTCGCTGCTGACTTTCAGCACGCCGATATCACCGGTACGCTTGGCGTGAGTACCACCACAAAGCTCGACCGAGAAGTCATCCACACCCATCGACAGCACGCGCACTTCGTCGTCGTATTTTTCGCCGAACAGTGCCATCGCACCGGAGTTACGGGCATCGTCGATGTTCATCAGGCGGGTCGTTACTTCGGTATTGGCGCGGATCTGAGCGTTAACGATGCTTTCGATCTCGGCCAGCTCTTCTGGCTTAACCGCTTCCAGATGCGAGAAGTCGAAACGAAGCTTGTCGTAAGTTACCAACGAGCCTTTCTGACTGACATGCTCACCCAGCACTTTGCGCAAGGCCGCGTGCAGCAGGTGAGTGGCCGAGTGGTGAATGGCGGTGGACTGGCGTTTTTCCGCATCCACGGTCGCGGTCAGCTGGTCACCGACCTTTACAGAACCTTCAACCAGCACGCCTTTGTGCAGGTGGTTTTTGCCTTCTTTGCTGGTGTCTTTGACCTGAAAGACAACGCCGTTGGCTTTCAGGAAACCACTGTCGCCAGCCTGACCACCGCTTTCGGCATAAAAGGCGGTTTCATCCAGCACCAGCACGGCTTCATCACCGGCTGTCAGTTGCTCAACCGCCACACCGTCTTTAAACAGGGCTTTCACGCTGCCGGTATTTTCCAGCTGGGTGTAACCGAGGAATTGAGTGCTGCCGTCGATTTCCAGACCTTTGCCGTAGTTGCCAGCAAAATTGCCTGCCGAGCGGGCCATTTCACGCTGTTTATCCATCGCGACGTTAAAGCCGTCTTCGTCGACTTTAAGATCGCGCTCACGCGCTACGTCGGCGGTCAGATCCAGTGGGAAGCCATAGGTATCGTACAGTTTAAAAGCGGTTTCACCCGGAATGGTGTCGCCTTTCAGACCGGCGATAGCATCGTTCAGGATCGCCATACCTTTATCCAGCGTTTTGGCGAACTGTTCTTCTTCCAGACGCAGCACTTTTTCAACGTGCGCCTGCAACGTACGCAGCTCCGGATACGCTTCGCCCATCTGCTCAACCAGAGCGGCCACCAGCTTGTGGAAGAAACCCACCGGCGCCCCCAGCATATGACCATGACGTACGGCGCGGCGGATGATACGGCGCAACACGTAACCACGGCCTTCATTGGATGGCAGCACACCATCAACAATCAGGAAGCTGGTTGAACGGATATGGTCGGCAATGACGCGCAGAGACTTGTTCTCGGTATCTTTGCAGCCAGTCAGTTCGCCGGCGGCTTGCAGCAACGCCTGGAACAGATCGATTTCGTAGTTGCTGTGTACGCCCTGCATGATCGCGGAAATACGCTCCAGCCCCATGCCGGTATCGACCGAGGGTTTTGGCAGCGGCAGCATTTCACCGTCAGGCTGACGGTTGAACTGCATAAATACGTTGTTCCAGATTTCGATGAAGCGATCACCGTCTTCTTCCGCTGACCCCGGAGGCCCGCCCCAGATGTGTTCACCATGGTCGAAGAAGATTTCGGTGCACGGGCCACACGGGCCGGTATCTCCCATTGCCCAGAAGTTATCCGATGCGTAACGCGCGCCCTTGTTGTCGCCGATACGCACGATTTTCTCCGCCGGAATGCCCATCTGTTTGTTCCAGATGTCATAGGCTTCGTCGTCTTCGGCGTAAACCGTGACCATCAGCTTTTCTTTCGGCAGGTTCATCCACTGCGGCGACGTCAGAAATTCCCAGGCAAACTTGATGGCGTCTTCTTTAAAGTAATCACCAAAGCTGAAGTTACCCAGCATTTCAAAGAAGGTGTGGTGACGCGCGGTATAGCCGACGTTTTCCAGATCGTTATGCTTACCACCGGCACGCACACAGCGCTGCGACGATACAGCGCGGCTGTAGCTGCGCTCGTCCTGACCAAGGAACACATCCTTGAACTGCACCATACCAGCATTAGTAAACAGTAATGTCGGGTCATTACCGGGAATCAGTGGGCTTGATGGCACCACTTCATGGCCTTTGGAGGCAAAGTAATCAAGGAATGCCTTGCGAATGTCTGAGCTTTTCATACGGCTGCGGGTATCCGGAAGCGGTTAGTCAAAGTTAAAGGAGAAGGAGTATAGCGGTTTGCGCGCTTCAGGCCGAGTCCCTGCGTGAGGGTTCGTTATCTGAGCCGTGGCTAGCGCCGCCTGACGGTCACTGATCATCACAAGCTGTCATATATCCCGTGGACAGACCGGCAATAAAAGACCACTTGACGATTCAATCCCAAAAGATAACTATATGAGCATATTCTAATTTAGAGAAAGGTGATGTTATGAATGTCGATCGCATGATTTTCGCAATTGCCGGCCTGTTTGTTCTGATCAGCGTTGGCCTGTCACAGATTCACAGCCCCTACTGGTTATGGTTCACCGCGTTCGTCGGTGCCAATATGTTTCAGGCGGCATTCAGTGGTTTTTGCCCACTGGCGATGATTCTGAAAAAATTGGGCGTCAGCACCGGTAAAGCCTTCCAATAATAGGACTGGCAGAGAATAACCCGCTGACATTGGCCGGAATTCACAGGTTCCGGTCAACCTTCCCCGCTATAATCCCGCCGTCATCCGGAGGGTTTATGCGTTCTGTATCTATTTTATTGTTATTTTTCTGCTGTCAGACATTTGCTGCTGACTGGCAACCGTATCCTGCCGAACTGCCGCAGTTCGACTACAGCGACAGTCGCTTGCAGGAATTCTGGCCACAACTGAATCAGGGACCAGGCCTGCCCTATCCCGATGAAACGTTTCTCCGCGACATGATGGCGACATATCCGCAACTCGCCGAATTTACCTTAGCCCAGGCACGCCAACCGGATGCTCACCCGGCTTTACAGGCACTGCTCAACGACGACCTGCAGCCACTGGCAGCCGCCAGCCAGCAGGTCTGGCGTTTGCATTATGAAGGCCGCTTTCAGCAAGCCTATGAATTGGGCAAACAACTCGGGCCTGCTGGTGCGATTCCTGCGCTGTATTCCAAGCTGATGTACGCCGCACTGATTGTGCAGGACAAAGACACCAAGCTTGCCACCTTCCGTGAAGCAGCCGCCGAGTCTGAACGTTTACTGCCGCTTGCACCGGACTACGCTTTCGCCGAATTTGGCCTGGCTTATGCTCATGCCCGCATTCTCGAACTACTGGATACCAGCGCCGCCACGGCGACCGGCTTTCTTGGCGACACCCAGGATGCCATGGCCAATCTGCAGGAACGTTATCCACAACAGGCGCTCTATCCGGCCATGCTGGGCGGCTTGCATGCCGGTGTGGTTGAGCGTGTTGGTTCCTTTGTCGGCCGCATTACTTATGGTTCAACCGAAAGCCGCGCCCTGGCAGCATTCAGCCGCGCACTGGAACTGCAGAACCAGCTGCCGGTTATCTACAACGAATATGTTAATGCCCTCGCCCGGCTGGATGAGGATAAGTACCACGACAGCATGATCACACTGCTGCAGCAATGCGTTAAACTGCCGGTACTGAGTGCAGAAGAAGCCCTGAATCGTCAGGTCTGCGCCAATCACCTGCAACAATGGCAAGGCGCCGAATAAGCGCGGCCATCACCGGACAATATAATGATCACTGCTGTGCTGATTGCCATGGTTCCGGCCATGGTGCTGCTGATGCTGCATCTCGCCATCGGCCCTTTTGGCCACGTGCGTTTCCTGCACTGGCATCTGCGCTGGAAAACAATGCCGGTCTGGCTGCAACGGATACTGTTACTGCTGGCAACAGGCATTTTATTAGCCGGCGCCAGCCATTTACTGGGCATCTGGCAGCAGACACCACCTCTTCCTGATCGCTGAAACACAGCGTTCACCGGCATACTCCGCTAATGTGAAATTCTGATGAATAAAAGCGGCCAATAGTGACAGCTTTGTCCGTATAATGGCGGCAGTTTTTTCACTTACCGGAGTCTCACCATGCAACGTATCGTCATTATTGGCGGTGGTGCAGGCGGACTGGAACTGGCAACCCAATTAGGGCGCAAGCTCGGACGGCGCGGCAAAGCCGAAGTCGTTCTTATTGATGCCAACCCCACCCACCTGTGGAAACCCCTGCTGCACGAAGTCGCCACCGGCGCACTGGATTCAGGAATCGATGAGCTTAACTACCGCGCCCATGGCAAGGTACATGGCTTTAATTTTCAGCTTGGACGTCTGTCCGGCCTGAACCGCGAACAACGTGAAGTGGTGCTGGCACCGATTCATGACGAACAGGGCGAATTAATCGTTCCGCAGCGCAGCGTCAGCTACGACACCCTGGTGATTGCCATCGGCAGCGTAACGAATGATTTCGGCACCCCCGGCGCAAAAGATCACTGCATCTTCCTCGATAGTCGTCAGCAAGCCGAACGCTTTCACCGCACATTACTCAACGAATTTCTGCGTGCCAGCAACAGCGAGAACCCGCGTAATCTGGAAATCGCTATTGTCGGTGCCGGTGCAACCGGGGTGGAATTGTCTGCCGAGTTGTACAACACCGCTGAAGTACTGAGCAGCTACGGTCTGAAAAACGTATCACCAGAACAGCTGAAAGTGACTTTAATTGAAGCCGGCGAGCGTATTCTTCCGGCGTTGCCACCGAGAATATCAGCGGCCGCCACGCGTGAGCTGGAAGTGCTGGGCGTCGCAGTGCGCACCGGCACACTGATTACCGAAGCCAACGCAGAAGGCTTTGTGACCAAAGATCAGGGTACTATTCCGGCACGCCTTAAGGTCTGGGCCGCCGGCGTCAAGGCGCCTGAATTCATGAAAACGCTGGGGCTGGAAACCAACCGCGCCAATCAGCTGATCGTCAATGCCAGCCTGCAAACAGAAGACAGCAATATCTTTGCTCTGGGCGATTGCTGCAGTGTTATGCACAGCGACGGCAAGCCCGTTCCACCACGCGCCCAGGCCGCTCACCAGCAAGCAAGCCATCTGGTTAAAGCGTTGCGCGCTCACCATCAGGGTCAGCCTTTGCCGGAGTTTGTTTTCCGCGATAAAGGTTCGCTGGTTTCTCTCAGCCGCTACAGTACGGTAGGTAGCCTGATGGGCAACCTGACCAGCGGTTCGATGATGATTGAGGGGAGACTGGCGCGGATTGTTTATGTGTCACTGTATCGGTTGCACCAGATTGCCTTACACGGCTACTGGCACACGCTGCTACTGAGTCTGGTAGGCCACATAAACAAAGTGATCCGGCCACGCCTGAAGCTGCACTGAGCCTCCTCAGGCTTCGTTGGTTTCAGTGGTCAACGCCTGGCGGTAATCACCAGGCGTTGCATCCGTCCAACGTTTAAAGGCCTTATAAAACGCACTGGGTTCAGCGTAGCCAACCATAAATGCGATTTCGTACAACGGAAGACTCTCGTCCCGGATCAAACGCATGGCGATGGTCTGACGACTCTCATCAAGCAACGCCTGGTAAGTAGTGCCCAGCGCCTTCAGCCGACGCTGAAGATTGCGCACACTGATGCTCAACTGGGCGGCAACCTCCTCCTGAGAAACCTGACGCTTGAGCAAACAGCCCTGAAGAATGCGTCGCAGCTCACTGTACAGCCGCAACTGCTCCTGAAACTTATCGGCATTACGATCAAAATCGCGCAACAGACTGACGTACAAAATAGGCTGTTGCCGCGGATTCAGACGCTGCCAGGCGGCAGCCGATATCTCCAGCGTATAGTGCTCGCCGGCCCTGACATCGGGAATCAGAAAATCGTTCAGCTCGGCAATATGTGCAGAATCCAGCGGTGCAGATACGGTCAGATCATGGTCGGCATAACCGCTGCCCAATACCTGATGGCAGGCTTCCGCCAGGGTAACCACGGCTTGCAGTAACTGCTGCGGCAAAAGCTGCAATCCGGCATGGGGCTCAGCCCGAACCACCACTTTGTGCTCTCCGGCACTGATAACGAAGTGAATACTGCCGACCGACAGGTGCATAAAACGTAACGCGGCCGGCAATCCCTGAGAGAGGTTCTCAGAATATTTTAACAAGCGGCTAAGCGGCAAATCGCGTTGCGCCAGATATCGACCGGTACGGGCAGGCAGCAGTCTATCGCTGCTTTGTGCGGCGACATACTGGTGGGCAAGCTTCAGCTTGTCAGCATCGACCCATGGCGGCATAGGTTGCGCCGGCGTCATGCTTAATAAACTCCAGACAGGAGTGATATCAATACCTTGACTGTCCCAGAAACTCAGCAGGTGCTGCACCAGTACGATATCGACCTGTACAGTTGGGCTCATATCCCTCCCCAACGATCTTATGATTATTAATTGCCGGTCTCCACCGGAAATTGAACAGACGTTCTATATATAAATGTACCAATTCGATCATGGTTAGCAGTGAGGAGAGTGTCAATAGACTGAGGCGACAGTGGAAATAATGTCGTGAAAAAGGCAGTTTAGTCAGGAAAATTCACTAGATAGCACCGGAAAGTTGATTTATTCCGGCAAGCTGGATGCCTGCAATTGTTCCAGTGCGTAATTGATTTGGTCGCCATTAAAGCCGCGATAAGCCAGAAAACGGTACAACCGGGCGCGTTCACGCACATCGTTACGTTCCAGCCCGCCACTGCATTTGCGTTGGGCAAACTCGGCCGCAAGCTCGAACCAATCGGTTGCTAAGTTAGCGATAGCAGCCTGAATCTGTTCACTGTTCAGGCCTTTTTCACGCAGCTCCTGTTGCAAGCGCAAAGGGCCGTAACGGTGACAGCGGCTGTTCAGAAAGGATTCAGCAAAACGTTCATCAGACTGCCAATCACGTTCGGCAAGATCATCAAGCACCCTGTCCACATCTTCAGGATCGGCCGCTTTCGGTGAGAGTTTGCGTGTTAACTCGCGGCGGGAATGATCACGCCGGGACAGCAGATCAACGGCTGCCCGGCGTAATTCAACCTGCGTCAGCTCAGGCTTCGGTTTCTTCATCCACTTCACTGGTCGTGTCGGATGTAACCGCTACCGCCAGCATCTGACTGCGGATTCCTGCTTCAATCTCACTGGCCATTTCCGGGTGATCCTGCAGGAATAAAGCAGCATTCGCCTTACCCTGGCCAATCTTGTCGCCTTTATAGCTGTACCAGGCACCGGATTTATCCACCAGTCCGCACTTAACACCCAGATCAATAACTTCGCCCATGTGGTAAATCCCCTGACCATACATAATCTGGAATTCGGCCTGCTTGAACGGTGGCGATACTTTGTTTTTCACCACTTTCACACGGGTTTCGTTACCGATAACTTCGTCACCCTGTTTTACCGAACCAATACGACGGATATCCAGACGTACGGAAGAGTAAAACTTCAGCGCATTACCGCCGGTAGTCGTTTCCGGGCTGCCGAACATCACACCGATTTTCATACGGATCTGGTTAATAAAGATCACCAGACAGTTGGCATTTTTAACGTTACCGGTGATTTTACGCAGCGCCTGCGACATCAGACGTGCCTGCAGACCAACATGACTGTCACCCATATCGCCTTCAATTTCAGCTTTAGGAACCAGAGCCGCAACGGAGTCGACAACGATGACGTCCACCGCACCAGAGCGCACCAGGCTGTCACAAATTTCCAGCGCCTGCTCGCCGGTATCTGGCTGAGACACCAGCAGACTGTCCAGATCAATGCCCAACTTTTCGGCGTACAGAGGATCAAGTGCGTGCTCGGCATCAATAATGGCAACGGATTTGCCCATTTTCTGCGCCTGTGCCATCACCGACAAACACAGTGTGGTTTTACCGGAACTTTCCGGGCCGTAGATCTCAACGATACGGCCAACCGGCAGACCGCCAATACCCAGAGCGATATCCAGTCCCAATGAACCGGTAGAAATAGCGGGAATGGCTTCGCGCGGCTGTTCACCCATTTTCATAATGGCGCCTTTACCAAACTGACGTTCAATCTGGCTCAGTACCGCATCAAGTGCTTTTTGTTTGTTAGCATCCATCGCTCTGTCCTGTCTGTGTTTAACTGTGGTGATTCAGGCTGAGAGGTCTGTTGTCTTGCACCGGACCAATCACTGTAAATTTAACCAGTATTTAAGCACAGCTTATTGCCAGCGCCAACCCTTCTTTTTTAAGCGGCGGTGACCCGGCATCAATCAACACCGGATACGGCATCAGCAAGATAACCAGCGGCACAATCCCTGAACACCATGCACCACCGCCAGCGCGCGCACCTGCTCACGATTGCCGGGGAAATGGCAGCACTCGGTAATCTGATGCTCGTCGTTTCCCCAGGCAAACCAGACGGTGCCAACGGGTTTTTCGTCGGATCCACCACCGGGGCCGGCCACACCGCTGACCGCCACCGCCAGGTCGCCCAGGCTATTATTGACCGCTCCCGCCACCATGGCGCGCACGGTCTCTTCACTAACCGCGCCGGTCTGTTCGATGACCAGCGGCGGCACACCCAGATAACGAATTTTAGCTTCGTTGGAATAGGTGACAAAACCACATTCAAACCACTGCGAACTGCCCGCCATATCCGTCAGCGCACTGGCGATACCGCCACCGGTACAGGACTCCGCGGTGACCAGCCGCAAGTTACGGCTTTGCAGTATTTCGGCCAGCACGGTAATGGAAGCATTCAGTTCAGGGCTCATTTCTGTATCCTCGCGGAATCACTTACAATCAGCTGTTTACATTAACACGCCCGTTTTTTAAGGACACTCGCCCGATGAGCCAGGCAACTGCCCAGCACACGCCAATGATGCAACAGTACTTCCGCATCAAAGCCGAATTTTCCGACACTCTCTTGTTCTATCGCATGGGCGATTTTTACGAATTATTTTACAGCGATGCCAAGCGTGCGGCGCAGTTACTCGACATCACCTTAACCGCGCGCGGTCAAAGTGGCGGTGAACCGATTCCAATGGCCGGCATTCCTTATCATGCCGCCGACAACTACATCGCCCGTCTGGTAAAGCAGGGCGTGTCCGTTGCTATTGCCGAGCAGATCGGTGATCCGGCGACCAGCAAAGGGCCGGTTGAGCGCAAAGTGGTGCGCGTGATTACACCGGGCACCCTGACCGATGAGGCGTTTCTGGATGAACGCTCGGATAACCTGCTGGTTGCCCTCTGCTCCGAACAGCAGCGTCATGGCTTAGCCGTACTGGAAATCAGCTCCGGGCGGTTCTCGGTATTGGAAGTTGACGGTGAAGATGCTCTTCTGGCCGAGGTCGAACGTCTGCGTCCGGCCGAATTATTACTCAATGAAGATCAGCGCCAGCCAAACGGAATGCGCGAGCGTCAGGGGGCCAAATTACAGGCGCCGTGGCACTTTGAATCAGACACCGCCTTCCGCCTGTTAACTCAACAATTAAAAACCCGCGACCTGCGCGGCTTTGGTTGTGAGCATATGACAGTCGCGATCCGTGCTGCCGGTGCGTTGCTCAATTACGCCCAGGAAACCCAGCGCAATAACCTGCCGCACATCCGCTCGCTGCAGATTGAGCAACCGGACGACGCCATTATTATCGACCCCGCCAGCCGCCGGAATCTGGAGATCGACATCAACCAGAAAGGTGACAGTCAGCACACCCTGGCCTGGATTATGGATAAAACCGCCACGGCGATGGGCAGCCGTTTGCTCAAGCGCTGGCTTAACCGCCCACTGCGCGAGCAGGCCTTACTGCAACAGCGGCAAGGGCTCATCGCCCAGCTTATTCAGCACTACGCCGCCGAAGAGTTGCACAGCAGCCTGAAACAGGTGGGGGATATTGAACGTATTTTATCGCGCGTGGCGCTGGGCTCTGCCCGTCCACGCGATCTGGCGCGGCTGCGCGATGCACTGACCATCGTACCGGATATCCGCCAGCAACTGACTCGTCTCGACAGCTCTCTGGCAGCACAATTGCTGGAGCGCGCACCGGAGTTTCCGCAGTGGGTTGAACGCCTGAGCAAAGCCATTATTGAAAATCCACCGGTGATTATCCGTGACGGCGGTGTCATTGCTGAAGGCTACGACAGCGAGCTGGACGAACTGCGCGCACTGAGCGAAAACGCCGGCGACTACCTGATCAAACTTGAAGAGCAGGAAAAAGAACGCACCGGTATCAGCACCTTAAAAGTGGGCTACAACCGCGTACACGGCTATTACATCGAAATATCCAAAGCCCAGTCCGATGCTGCGCCGACCGAATATATCCGTCGTCAAACGCTGAAAAATGCCGAGCGTTTTATCACCCCGGAGCTGAAAACCTTTGAAGATAAAGCACTGAGCGCTAAAAGCCGCGCCTTAAGCCGCGAAAAAGCACTGTACGAGGAACTGGTGCAGGCCCTGGCCGAAGACCTGATTCCACTGCAGGTGTGTGCGGCTGCGTTATCGGAACTGGATGTGATCTCCAACCTGGCCGAGCGCGCCGAAACCCTGCGCTTTGTGCAACCCCAACTGGTCAGCGACTCGGTTGTGGACATCCAGCAGGGCCGCCACCCGGTAATTGAAAACCTGATCGTCGATCCTTTTGTGGCGAACGACACCTGCCTCGATGACCAGCAGAATATGCAGATCATTACCGGTCCGAACATGGGCGGTAAATCGACCTATATGCGTCAGGTTGCACTGATTGTCCTGCTGGCACACATCGGCAGCTACGTGCCCGCCGAACGCTGCACCCTTGGCCCGATCGACCGGATCTTTACCCGCATGGGTTCCTCCGATGATGTTGCCGGTGGCCGCTCGACCTTTATGGTGGAAATGACCGAAACCGCCAATATTCTGCACAACGCCACAGCACAGAGCCTGGTATTAATGGATGAAGTCGGCCGTGGGACCAGCACCTTCGACGGCCTGTCGCTGGCCTGGGCCAGCGCAGCCCATCTGGCGGAACACATCAACGCATTCACCCTGTTCGCCACGCACTACTTTGAAATGACCGCCCTGCCGGACAATCACAGCAACGTAGTGAACGTTCACCTGAAAGCGACCGAGCATGACGACCGTATTATCTTTATGCACTCGGTCGAGCAAGGGCCAGCCAGCCAGAGTTATGGTTTACAGGTGGCGCAACTGGCCGGCGTACCAGACTGCGTGATTCAACAGGCCAAAGCGCAACTGCTGCATCTGGAACAGAGTTCCGGGGTCAGCCCGACGGCACTGCCGCCATCATTCAGCAGCACCGGACAGAGCGCACCACAAGCCGCTCAAAGTACGGCTAACAAGGCCTCAGCCAAAGCGGATCACCCCTTGCAGAATGACCTGTTCGCGGTAATGCCATCGGCCGTCGAAGAGCGCCTTGCCGCCCTGAATCCAGATGAATTATCACCACGGGCAGCGCTGGAACTGATGTACGAACTGAAGACGCTGCTGTAAACGCAGCAGTCAGCTTATAGCCAGCCTGCGGAGTAAATTGGCTTCGTTAGAACCATTAGTCTGCAGGCTATAACCCATATTTCTATCGTGCGAACTTGCTCCGCTGCCCGCTCGTACCTAGAATGGCGGATTATTCAAACACCCGGAGGCTGGTATCCTTACCCGCCTGCCAAGAACCGGGGAACAGCGCCGATGATTTGCGAGATTAGGAGATACCCCAGATGACGTTCGTCGTTACTGATAACTGTGTGAAATGTAAGTACACCGACTGCGTGGAAGTCTGCCCGGTTGACTGTTTCTACGAAGGTCCGAATTTTCTGGTGATTCACCCGGACGAATGCATCGATTGCGCCCTGTGCGAGCCTGAGTGCCCGGCTGAGGCGATCTTCTCGGAAGATGAAGTACCCGCCGGTCAGGAGCAGTACATCGAACTGAACGCCGAACTGGCTGACGTATGGCCAAACATCAGCGAGAAAAAAGAATCACTGCCGGATGCCGAAGAATGGGATGGTGTTCCGGACAAGCTTCAGCACCTCGAGCGCTGAGTTTGCAGATCGACTGCATCGGCTGAATACCGGGCAATAAAAAAGCGGCCAATGGCCGCTTTTTTATGGCTGCTGTCTGGTGATTAAGCATCACCAAACAGAGTGGCTGCGTTCAGTCCCTGCTTTTCCATGATCTCACGCAGGCGTTTCAGCGCTTCAACCTGGATCTGACGCACACGTTCGCGGGTCAGGCCAATTTCGCGGCCTACATCTTCCAGCGTGCTGGTTTCATAACCGCGCAGACCAAAACGACGGGACAACACTTCACGCTGTTTTTCCGGCAACTCTTCGATCCAGCGATCAAGGTTGGCCTGAATATCCTGATTCTGCAGCTCCTCGCCCGGATCGGTAACACGATCATCGGCGATGGTATCAAGAATCGATTTGTCGGATGACGGTCCGAGTGGCGTGTCGATAGACGTTACACGCTCATTCAGCTTAAGCATGCGCTTTACATCTTCTACCGGTTTTTCCAGCAGGGCTGCGATCTCTTCTGCGCTTGGCTCATGATCAAGCTTTTGCGTCAGTTCGCGGGCAGCACGCAGATAAACATTCAGCTCTTTTACCACGTGAATCGGCAGACGGATGGTGCGGGTCTGATTCATGATGGCGCGTTCAATCGTCTGACGAATCCACCAGGTGGCATAGGTCGAGAAGCGGAAACCGCGTTCCGGATCAAACTTTTCTACGGCGCGGATCAGACCGAGGTTGCCCTCTTCAATCAGATCCAGCAGTGACAAGCCACGGTTCACATAACGGCGTGAAATTTTAACCACCAGTCGCAGGTTACTTTCAATCATGCGACGGCGACCCATTTCATCACCCTTGCGGGCCAGACGTGCATAGTGCACTTCTTCTTCCGCAGACAGCAGTGGGGAAAACCCAATCTCATTGAGATACAACTGAGTAGCATCCATCGTTTTGTACGATGTATCGGCGGCAAAGCGTTCCGGAGTTTCTTCCGCTGAGTCCTGCTCAGATTCAGCATCTTCCACCAGCGCCAGCGCTTCTACATCATCAAAAACGTCTTCTTCGCGTAATTCTCGTTGTTGTACTGCCATATTCATTCCCGCCTTTGGTTATCGTCCTGAACCTGAACCGAAACAGGTTGTGTGCCAGAACGACTGATTATTTTTCGACCGCTCTACCCAGGTCGGCTGGGTAAGTATCTGAGCGGATCAACCGGCTTGCCGTTTCTTCGGATCTCAAAGTGAAGTTTCACTTTGTCGGTACCAGTAGATCCTATTTCGGCAATTTTCTGGCCAGCTTTAACGACTTCTTGTTCGCTGACCAGAATGCGGCTGGTGTGGGCGTAGGCGCTGAGGTAAGTATCGTTATGTTTGACGATGACTAAATTGCCATAACCGCGTAAGCCCTGACCCGCGTAAACCACGGTTCCTGCCGCTGCTGCCAAAACAGATTCTCCCAAAGCACCGGCGATATCAATCCCCTTGTTTACGGGCTTTTTGGTTGAAAAATGACCAATCAAACGCCCGTTTACCGGCCATTTCCAGTCAGTATCGGCATTGTTGGCGCTTATTTTTGGCGGGTTATGACTTGTTTTCTTTGGCAGCTTAGCTGGGCTCTGAGTTTTTGGCAGCGGTTTTGACGGATTTTCGACGCTGGCTACAACGGGGGAAGAAGAGCGCTTAGTGATATTTCTGATGTCAATTTTTTGACCAGGGTAGATAACATAAGGGCTGGCTATTGAGTTAGCACTCGCCAACTCCCGGTAATCGATTCCATAACGCCACGCTATGGAAAACAGGGTCTCACCTCTTTCAACAAGATGGAAACCCGTCACGGTTTGTCCTTTACTGAACTTCTCTTCAACTGAGATGAATTCTCGGCCAGAAAGACACCCTGTTAATAGTGTAGCTATCGTGACTAATATGACAGTGGTCAGTGCTTTCATCGTCGTCCGTCGGTGGTTGTTTTTTGACACTCAAAAATGACAGCTTTTTGAGCCCTGCGGCGCGCCTGATTGTTTTTAACCAAAGACACTTAAAAATTAATTATTTATTCCAAACAAGTCTAAAAAAATCCAAGTTTTTATCAGATTTGCGGCTTATATACGGAACTCTACCCGTTCTCACAAAAAACCTGCATGGCTTACTTGCGAATTTTTGTTTTTAGTTAACACTTGTTCTCTCTGGGCGAACAAAAATTACTTCGCTGTTCCGGCGGCAAAGCGCTCCAGCCCAAGAACCAATAAAGCCCCTGCAGCCATTAAAACCAGCGCCAATAATAAGGATATATCACTATCTGGCAGCACATTGCTCTGGATAAAAGGCACTTCCACACCCTGACTGTTCAGTCGGGAACTCAGGGTTTCTTTCCAGGGCCAGACTTTCAGTAAAGAACCGGCCATAAACCCCGTCAGCAGGGCAAACATGGCATCTTTATAATGATGCAGCAACCAACTGAGAAGGCGTGAGAAAGCCATCAGGCCAATCAGCGCACCAACCGCAAATGTACCCAGCAATTGGATATCCAGCTGTTTTACCGCACCCAACACCGGTTCATACAGCCCCATCAGCAGCAATATAAAGCTGCCGGAGATGCCTGGCAGGATCATCGCACAAATGGCAATACTGCCGGCCAGCAGGATGATGAGTGGTGTTGCCGTGACGGAGGTGGGTGACGCCGTACTGATAAACCCTGCCACAATGGCTCCGGCTGCCAATAAGGCCAGCTGTGGCAGGCCCCAGCGCTTAATCTCTTTGCCGATATGCCAGCAGGACGCCAGAATCAGACCGAAGAAGAAGGCCCATAGCCACACCGGATAGTTCATCAGCAGGTAGTGAATGCCACGCGCCAGAGACAACAGCGCCAGCAGAATACCGCTTCCCAGTACCAGCAGAAACGTACCGTTAATGCTTTGCCAGAATGCACGCGGGCCTTCTTTAAACAGGGTTTTAAGAGCATGAAGGTTGATGCTTTTAATGGAATCCAGCAGCTCGGTATAAATGCCGGTTACAAAGGCGATCGTGCCGCCGGAAACGCCGGGCACCACATCGGCAGCCCCCATTGCGATACCTTTGAGGAACAGCCAGAAGTGTTTCATCGCGTCCTTGTCCTTATAGATGAAGGGTTGTCAGTAAAATACAGAAGATTGCAGCGGCTAACGTTGTACACCGGGTAAAAAAGGCACAAAGCGCACGCTTTCGAGGGTTTTACGGCTGAAGTGTTCCCCGTGACGGGTAATCAGCACCAGTTTTTGCTCGTGTGTACCGACCGGCATTATCAGGCGACCGCCATCGGCAAGCTGCTGTAACAACGAGTCGGGAACATCTTCAGGCGCGGCGGCGGCAAGAATGCCGTCGTAAAGGCCATGTTCAGGCCAGCCCCAGGTGCCATCGGAGAGTTTCAGGTGAACATTACGGTAATTGAGTTTTTGCAAACGCAGACGGGCTTTTTCGTGCAGTGGTTCAATACGCTCAACACTGAACAACTTGCCAACCAGCGGACTAAGAATCGCAGTCTGGTAGCCTGAACCGGTACCAATTTCCAGCACCCGGTTAAGCGGCCCGGCGGCGAGCAGAATTTCGGTCATGCGCGCCACGGTGTAGGGCTGGCTGATGGTCTGACCGTTGCCGATTGGCAGTGCAGTATCTTCATAAGCACGATGAGCGAGGGCTTCATCCACAAATAAATGCCGCGGTGTCTGGGCAATAACCTCCAGCACCTCATCATTTTTAATACCCGCTTCGCGCAGACGCTGCACCAGGCGGTTGCGGGTTCGTTGCGAAGTCATTCCTATGCCGGTCAGCTGCTGCTCGTTCACTCAGAGATCCTGCTCAATTCAGAAGCTCAGCCATCTGCTCCAGAGCAGTATGCTGAGTCATATCCATCTGGATTGGGGTGATGGAAACCTTCCCCTGTTCTATGGCGTGAAAATCGGTTCCCGGACCGGCATCGGCAACATCACCGGCGGCGGAAATCCAGTAACACTCTTTGCCGCGCGGGTTGGTGGTCAGCACCGGGTTATCAGAACGCTGACGATGACCCAGACGGGTAATTTCAAAGCCGTTCAGATCAGCGTAAGCGCGGTCCGGCACGTTAATGTTGATCACCGAGTTCGGCGGCAGACGCAGCTGCTCCAGCTTGGGCAACAGCTCCAGCAGCACCTGCGCGGCGGTCGCAAAGTGCTGTTTGCCGGTGAGGGATACCGCAATCGGTGTCTTTGCCAGAAAACGTCCTTCCATTGCCGCGGCAACGGTGCCGGAATACAGCACATCGTCGCCAAGATTCGCGCCGGCATTAATACCAGCGATCACCCGTTCACAACGGTCGGTATAAAAGGCGTTCACGCCCAGGTGTACACAGTCGGTCGGCGTACCATTGATACTGATAAAACCGTTTTCCAGATGCACCGGATGTAACGGCCGGTCGAGGGTCAGCGAGTTACTCGCGCCGCTGCGGTCACGATCGGGCGCAACCACCAGAACATCTCGCCCGGCATCGGTTAAAGCCTGAGCAAGCGTGCGCAGGCCGGGAGCGTGTACTCCATCATCATTCGACAGCATCAGCGTCATGCGCATTCACCCTCTCTGGTTCCTGTACCTGCATCAGTTCACGGATTACGGAGGTCGCATAATACCCGGCAGCCAATGAAAAGGTGAGCACTAAATCGGTCGTACCGGCGTCTTCCTGCCACTGCCAGCTGAGATTGGCAGGCAATGCGGCCAGAGCGCGGCGTTCCTGCTTCAGACCCGCATGCTCAAGGCCATCACAGAGTTCTGGCTGCTCGGCTGCAATGCGGGATTCCAGGGCTAAGGCATCGTCGCTGCTGTTCAGACGACCGCGGCCCCACAGTGGTCCGGTACTTAAACCGCTGTCGTCGGCGATATCACCAGCCAGCGTTTGTCCCCAGAGCCCGGCACGAATACGTTCGGCCAGCACATTGTTGAAAATCAGCGAGCGGATGGCGGACAGATAAATACTTTTCTTACCCGGATTACGCACACGGATTTCACCGGCCAGCATGGCGCGGCCGGATTCAATGTTGCCGCCACCATGACCAAAGCGCTGCTCACCAAAATAATTGGGCACACCCAGTGTTTTGATCTGCTCCAGATTGCTTTCAATCAGCGCACGCTCACCCTGCACCTGACGCAGACGGATGGTAAAGCGGTTACCGAGCAGATCGCCGCGGCGCAGCTTTTTCGAATGACGGCTCTGGCTGAGTACTGTCATTTCGGCGTCATTCAACACGCTGAAATCCGGCGCTTCGACCCTTGGCAGATAAATACTGAACCACTGGCGGGTAATTGCGTTGCGGTCTTTCAGGCCGGCGTAGCCGACATCCATTTCCTTAACTCCCGCATGGGCTGCCAGAAGTTTGGCAATCCAGGCGGTGTTGGCCCCGCTCTTCTCAATATGCAGCCAGACGTGCTCGCCTTCACCACAGGGCAGTGCCTGGGGGATTTCTTCCACACAGAAGTCGTCATTCTGCTGTTTCAGTAAGGCGCTGGCGCCAGTGTCCGGGTAGGCCTTGGGCCAGTCAGGCAGGAGTGATGTTGTCAAAGGGCTCTCGTATATGTCTGTGTATTAAAAATTGGAATCAGCGGCCGGAGACCGTCAGTAAAGCGACCGCATGCACGGCAATGCCTTCTTTGCGCCCCACATAACCGAGCTTTTCGGTGGTGGTCGCTTTCACGTTGACATCATCCAGGCGCACGTTCAGGTCGGCGGCGATGCACTCGCGCATGCCCTGAATGTGCGGTGCCATTTTCGGGGCCTGGGCAATGATGGTGATGTCGACATTCCCCACCTGATACCCTTTGTCGTGAATCAGACCAACCACATGGCGCAGCAACATACGGCTGTCGGCACCGGCCCAGGCATCATCGGTATCGGGAAAATGCTGGCCAATATCGCCCAGCGCCGCAGCGCCCAGCAGCGCATCGGCCAGTGCATGCAAAGCCACGTCACCATCGGAATGGGCTTTCAGGCCGTGGCTGTGCGGAATCTGCACGCCGCCCAGTGTAATAAAGTCGCCGTCTTCAAAAGCGTGTACATCGAAGCCATGACCAATGCGCATAACAACTCTCGTTCAGGAATGTGGAGATAAAGAGGTGGATAAAAACAGTTCCGCCAGCGCCAGATCTTCGCGCCGCGTCACTTTAATATTGTCGGAGCGGCCAGCCACCAGCAACGGCTGATAACCCTGCTGCTCCATCGCGGAAGCTTCATCGGTAACGCTCAGGCCCTGTGCCAGACAGGCGGTTAATGCCTGCTGCAAAGCGCCATAACGAAACACCTGTGGCGTTAGTGCATGCCACAGCTGCTCGCGCTCGACGGTATGATCAATCACCACGCAGCCGTCACGCAGTACACCACGCTTCATGGTGTCGCGGGTTGGCGCGGCAAGAATAGCGCCGGGATCGGCCAGTTGGCCCAGCAGTGCATCGAGGTCAGAGTGGCGCAAACACGGGCGGGCGATATCGTGCACCACCACCCAGTCCTGCTCTGTTGCAATGCCCTGCAGTGCGGCCAGACCGTTCAGTACCGAATCGCAGCGCTCACGGCCACCGGCAGCACGGATAATACGCTCGTCACTGGCGTATTCACTGTCCGGCCAGTAAGGATCATCGGCCGATAACACCAGCACCGCCTGTTCAAATGCGGGGTAACTGAGAATCGCATCCAGGGTGTAATCCAGCAGAAAGCGTCCCTGAATCGGCAGATACTGCTTCGGCCGGTCAGCCTGCATGCGGCTGCCAACCCCGGCGGCCGGCAGAACGGGAAAGTAACGCGGTGTGCTCATTTCTGTTTGCCGTCTGCAGGATCCACAAAGAGGATAAAGGTCTCGCCGTCGCGCACCAGCCCCAGATCTTCACGGGCTTTTTCTTCCAGCAACGCCTGCCCGTGACGCAGGTCTTCAACTTCAGCCAGCAAGGCGTCGTTTTCACTTTGCTGTACTTCATTGTCCTCACGCAGCAAGGCGATACGCTGCTGCAACTGGCGGCTGGCGACCACACCGCTATCATCCAGCCAGATACGGTATTGCAATACCAGCAACAAAAGTACCGGCAGTACAACCCATAATAACAGGCGAAGATGAGGCATAAGTTTGTCTGACATATCCGTTTCCCGGTAACTCTATCAACGACCGTCCCGACGACCCGTTCGACGGTCATACCGACCAGAATATCGGTAATCACTGAGACAGCGATAATATCCGTCTTTTCCTAACAAAAAACGGGCAATTAAGCCCGTTTTTCGTTAGCAGACCGTATTACTGGCCTTTGATCTCAGAGCGACCTTTGTACGGTGCTTTGTCACCCAGTTGCTCTTCAATGCGCAGCAGACGGTTGTACTTGGCAACACGATCAGAACGGCACAGAGAACCGGTTTTGATCTGACCAGCACAGGTACCTACCGCCAGATCAGCGATGGTGGTGTCTTCGGTTTCACCGGAACGATGAGAAATCACCGCCGTATAACCCGCGTCTTTCGCCATTTTGATCGCGTCCAGAGTTTCGGTCAGAGAACCGATCTGGTTGAACTTGATCAGGATAGAGTTGGCGATGTCTTTCTCGATGCCTTCTTTCAGAATCTTGGTGTTGGTTACAAACAGATCGTCACCCACCAGCTGCACTTTGGCGCCCAGTTTTTCGGTCTGGTATTTCCAGCCAGCCCAATCCGATTCGTCCTGACCGTCTTCGATGGAAACGATTGGATATTCGTTGCACAGGTCGAACAGGTAATCGGAGAATTCTTCGGCGGTGAATACTTTGCCTTCACCTTTCAGATCGTACTTACCGTTTTTGTAGAATTCAGAAGATGCACAATCCAGAGCCAGCGTGATGTCTTTATCCAGCTCGTAACCGGCGTTGGCAACAGCCACTTTAATAGCGGCCAGCGCGTCGGCATTTGAAGCCAGGTTAGGGGCGAAACCACCTTCATCACCCACGGCGGTATTCAGGCCCTGAGCGCTCAGCACTTTTTTCAGGCTGTGGAAAATTTCAGCGCCGGCACGCAGTGCTTCAGCGAACGTCGGAGCGCCAACCGGCTGCACCATAAATTCCTGAATATCGACGTTGTTATCGGCGTGCTCACCACCGTTGATGATGTTCATCATCGGTACTGGCATAGAGTACTGGCCGGAGGTGCCGTTGATGTCAGCGATGTGTGCGTACAGTTCAACGCCTTTGGCCGCAGCCGCCGCTTTGGCAGCCGCCAGAGATACCGCCAGAATGGCGTTAGCGCCCAGCTTGGACTTGTTTTCAGTACCGTCCAGTTCCAGCATTTTGTTGTCGAGTGCACGCTGATCGGTTGCGTCCATACCCAGCAGAGCGTTTTTGATCTCGCCGTTTACGTTAGCAACCGCGGTCAGAACACCTTTGCCCAGGTAACGGCTTTTGTCACCGTCACGCAGTTCCAGTGCTTCACGGGTACCGGTAGAAGCGCCACTTGGCGCACAAGCCGTACCGAAAAAACCGCCTTCCAGGGTAACGTCCGCTTCAATGGTCGGGTTACCACGGGAATCCAGCACTTCACGTGCCTTGATATCAACAATCTTTGCCATAGTTGGTTGTCTCCAGAAAACAGAGGCTTTCTATTTTGTAATTAATGGGAATCTTTGTAATCAAACGCCGCGGCAATAAAGGCCGAAAACAGGCCATGACCGTCACGCGGGGTTGAGGTAAATTCTGGGTGGAACTGACACCCGACAAACCATGGGTGATCCGGTACTTCGACCACTTCCACCAGCTCGCCATCAACCGAGCGACCGGCAATGCGCAGGCCGGCTTTTTCCAGCTCTGGCACCAGTGAAGAGTTCACTTCATAGCGGTGACGGTGACGTTCGGTAATCAATTCTTTGCCATAAGCTTTGGCGGTAGTCGTCTCTGCGGTCAGCACACATTCCTGGCCACCCAGGCGCATGGTGCCGCCGAGGTCGGAATCTTTGCTGCGGGTTTCGACATTACCGGAAGCGTCCTGCCATTCAGTGATCAGGCCGACCACCGGGTGCTTGGTGTCGTTACTGAATTCAGTTGATTGCGCATCCGTCCAGCCCACCACGTTGCGGGCGAACTCGATCACAGCAACCTGCATACCCAGGCAAATACCCAGATAAGGGATTTTGTTTTCGCGGGCGTACTGAACCGTGCGGATTTTGCCTTCTACGCCCCGGTTGCCGAAGCCGCCCGGAACCAGAATGGCATCAACGCCGGCCAGCACATCAACGCCTTTACGCTCAACGTCTTCAGCGTCGATGTAGCGGATGTTCACTTTGGCTTTGTGGTGAATACCAGCGTGATCGATTGCTTCGATCAGCGACTTGTAAGCATCCAGCAGATCCATGTACTTACCGACCATGGCGATGGTAACGCTCTTCTCCGGGTTCAGCTTGGCATCCGCCACCGCATCCCACTCGGACAGATCCGCTTCGCCGCAGGTCAGGTCAAATTTTTCCACAATCAGATCATCCAGGCCGGCATCGTGCAGCATGCGAGGGATCTTGTAGATGGTATCGGCGTCTTCCAGCGGAATAACGGCACGCTCTTCAACGTTGGTGAACAGTGCAATTTTACGCAGCGCAGAGGCATCAATTTTGTGGTCAGAGCGGCAGATCAGAACATCCGGCTGCAGACCAATGGTGCGCATTTCTTTAACAGAATGCTGGGTTGGCTTGGTTTTCGTCTCGCCCGCGGTAGCGATATACGGAACCAGAGTCAGGTGCAGCGACAGCGCGCGCTTGGAGCCCAGCTCGACTTTCATCTGACGCACAGCTTCCAGGAATGGCTGGGATTCGATATCACCAACGGTGCCGCCGATTTCTACCAGCGCGACATCGGAGCCTTCAGCGCCTTCGAGTACACGACGTTTGATTTCGTCGGTGATGTGCGGAATAACCTGCACGGTACCACCCAGATAATCGCCACGGCGTTCTTTGGCCAGCACATCGGTATAGATACGACCGGTGGTAAAGTTATTACGGCGCGACATCGTAGTACGGATAAAGCGCTCGTAGTGGCCCAGGTCAAGGTCAGTTTCCGCACCATCGTTGGTTACGAAGACTTCGCCGTGCTGGAATGGGCTCATGGTGCCGGGATCGACGTTGATATACGGGTCCAGCTTGAGCATGGTGACCTTAAGGCCACGGGCTTCCAAAATGGCAGCCAGAGATGCAGAAGCGATGCCTTTCCCCAATGAAGAAACAACACCACCTGTGACGAAGATAAATCGTGTCATAGAAGGTCCGCGAGACAGAAATGAATACAAAACGGAAGGCGTAGAACCTTCGCTCAAGATGGGGGGGCAGAATACCAGAAGAGGCTATCCGGGTAAAATTAAAAGGCACTTTCCAGCAGCCATTTTTCTCTGTTAGTCTGGCGGCTTACACAGAGTTACCGGAAACCCCGGAATTTACCATGACACCAAGCCCACACGCCGTACTGACCAGCACGATGACCCAACACCGGTTTGTTGCCCCAGCCCTGCTGCGCAACCGTAAACTGTGGTGGCTATCTGCCTGTGCGGCCGTCGGGTTAACAGTCTGATTCTGAACTGAATACCCCACCGGCTGCGGATCTCCGTCGCCGGGAAGCCAATTCTGATACAAGCCCCCTCCGACCCCGACCGCAGCCTCTCTGACCAACCCGTTCCATTGATACCCGCAAGGAGAGAACCATGGCTGCCACCGAGCCCGCCACGCCATCACCCACAGCCGCCCCGGCAAACAGCATGGAGAACCCTGCCCGCTTCGGCCTGATGCTGGCGCTGTGCGCGGCATTTCTGTTTTCGACTAAGCCCATCATCATCAAATGGTTGTACGAGCTGGGTATGACCGCCCTGCCATTAATGTGGCTGCGTATGATGCTGGCGATGCCGGTCTATGTTGTTGTCGGCTGGCTGGCTTGGAAGCGCCTACCGCTAAAACCGACGGCGCTGCAGCTGTTAAAAGCCGCCGGCACCGGCCTGCTCGGCTACTGGCTGGCGTCCTATCTGGATTTGCGCGGGCTGGAATATGTCAGTGCCCAGCTTGAGCGGCTGATGCTGTACGCCTACCCGACGCTGGTGATGATTCTCGGCGCGTTGTTTTTTGGTCAGACGTTTCAGCGCCACCATATTGTTGCGCTGATTCTGACCTACATTGGCCTGATACTGGTGTACGGACAGGATCTGCAGTTTGCCACCGACCATATCGCCACCACCAAAGGCACTTTGCTGATACTCGCCAGCGCCCTGTCGTTCTCGCTGTATATTCTGTTCAGCAAAAACGCCATCGGCAATATGGGCAGCCTGCTGTTTACCAGTATTGCGATGGGATCGGCGGCGCTGGCCACCATGCTGCATTACGGCATCAGTTATGGCGTCAGCCTGCCGGAAATGGACAGCACCCGCTGGCTGGGCACCATTATACTGGCCATATTTGCCACCGTTGTGCCGTCGTTTTTAGTCAGCGAAGCGATTAAGCGCATCGGCCCGGCGAAAACCAGTGTCAGCGGTACGATAGGCCCGGTCGCAACTACGTTAATGGCCATCGTCTTTCTGGGCGAACCCTTTGGTTGGCTGACCGCCGCCGGTATGGCGCTGGTGATGCTGGGTGTCAGCCGGCTGCAGCGTTAACAGGCATGCCGCATCAATAACAACAGGAAGTGTTATTGATGCGGCGACTGGCCCAGCACGACAAATAACCTGCGAAAGTGCGAACTGGCGTACAAATTACAAAATATTCCTTGTTGATTAGTAAATTATTTGCAAAATAGCCCGCTCTTAATCTTTACCAAGGACTGACATGAGAACGGACGCCCTTCTTTCTGTAGTATCCCTTTCTGTTTTATTAACGGCCTGTGGCGGCGGTGGCGGCGGAAGCAGCACCAGCAACACTGCACCAACCGTTGATGTTCTGACTGAAAACACCATCAGTGAAGACAACACACTGACCCTGCAAGTTACAGCAAGCGATGCCGATAATGACCCTCTGAGCTATGCCGTTTATCAGCAAGCCACTCACGGTGTTGCACTGCTGTCTTCGGGCTCACAGTTCCTCTACACCCCTGAGGCCAACTATAACGGCAATGACAGCTTTAAAATTGTCGTCAGAGCTGGTGAGCATGAAGTGATCCGTACGATCAATATCGCTATTGAAGCGGTTAACGATGCTCCGGTATTCAATACTCAAACGCTGACTTTTTCCGGCCGGGACAATCAAACACTCACCGGAACCATGAGCGCTACTGATGCCGAAGATGACACACTGACTTTCAGCCTGGTCTCCGGACAGTCGTTACCGACAGATGTTGAATTTAATATCAACAGCGACGGTACCTTCACCTACCAAAATAATGGCAGCAACAGTGCACAGGTGACTCTTCAGGTGAAAGTCACTGATGGCGTTGCAGATACGCAGACTGGTCTGAGCTTTACCACCCAAACCGACCCTCTGCTCACTCAGCAATGGCACCTGAAAAACACCGGGCAAAATGCATTTTCTGCCAGCAGCGGAACGGCTGGCCATGATATCAATATCGGCAATCTGCATATTGATGGCGCAACAGGTAACGGCGTCAAAGTTGCCGTTGTGGATTCCGGCCTCGAAATTAGCCACGAAGATCTTACCGATAACGTGCTGGTCGGCCGCTCTTACGATTACGTCAACGACGATACCGATCCGACTCCAGATGCTCCTGCGGATAGCAGCGGCGATCACGGAACCTCTGTGGCCGGTTTAATTGCCGCCAAAGGTTTCAATAATATCGGTGGACGTGGTGTTGCTCCCAACGCCAGCCTGCTCGGCTTTAACTGGCTGGAAACACAAGGGTTCGCTGAATGGCAACAAAACCATGGTGGTAATCAGACCAGCGATGTGCAGATTATCAACCAGAGCTATGGTGCAAACATTGCCGGACCTCAGACGTTCTTTGATGGTTGGAATAACGCAGCCGAATCTCATCTGAAAACCGTTCAAAGCACAAATAATGCTGGCAAAGGGATTGTTATGCTGAAGTCGGCGGGCAATTCGTTTCAGGTTGTTGATACTCAAATGACCATTTTTGGCAATGATATTGATGCCGTCGCGACAGAATATTGGAATGATGATACAGCGCCACGCTTAAGCGCCAATATCGCTGGTGTTGAACCAGAAGCTTCCAGTTTTTATCAGACGGTTATTTCTGCCGTAAATGCTGATGCTGCCAATCCGCTGTCATCTTACTCAAGTGTTGGCGCTTCCGTATGGGTCTCAGCACCCGGTGGCGAATACGGCAGCAGCTCTCCGGCAATGATCACCACCGACCTGACCGGCTGCAGCCGTGGCTATGCCAAAACCGGCAAGACTGGTTTTAACGGCAATACCAGCCAGAATGATAATTGTAACTATACCTCTACCTTCAACGGTACATCGTCAGCAGCCCCCGTTGCCTCTGGTGTTGCGGCATTAATACTGGAAGCAAACAGCAACCTGAGCTGGCGTGATGTCCGTCATATTATGGCGGCCACAGCGAAGAAAATTGATGCGAATTTCTCCCCGATTGAAATTACCAATGATGCAGAGACCTTTGTTGCCGAGCCAGGCTGGCTGACCAACGCTGCCGGTTACCATTTTCATAACTGGTACGGCTTCGGTATGGTCGATGCAACAGCGGCCGTTGCGATGGCCAAAGATCCTGCTTACGTTGCACTGCCTGCCGTCAGCGAAACGGCCTTTATCGTCCCAGCCGATATCAGCGCTGTTACCATTCCTGAAGGTAATACCGGTGCCAGCAAAACCATTAGTGTCAGCGATGACCTGACCGTTGAAGCCGTACAGATTAAAATCAGCGCCATCCATGGCCGTGATGCCGATCTCGCCATTGAGCTGACATCGCCTGCCGGCACCAAATCCATGGTTCTGCAACCGCGCAGCCTGCTGGTGATGGATCTGGATGACAGCACAGCAGCAGACTTTAACGATACCGTACTGCTGTCCAATGCTTTCTACGGTGAAAGCTCGCAGGGCACCTGGACGGTGAAAGTAAGCGATACCAATAACGGTGATTTTATATTTTATGTTCACCGGGCCAACCAGAAAGACTGGCTGGCTTACGATTCACCGAACAACAGCACCACCGGTACCCTGAACAGCGTATCCCTGCGTATTTACGGACACTGATTTAAGGAAGATATGATGAAGAATATGATTAAAAATGCAGTATTCGCCACCCTGGTATTTACCTGCACAGCACAGGCAGAAGTGAAAGTTCAGTATCTGGCCATGAGCAAAAGTCCGGAACCGCTGACCGAAAAAACCGGTACCGTTCAGGCTCAGGACAACAGCAATCTGCAGGCTGACACCAGCATTGTGGTGGTAAGCGGCGGTAAGCGCTTTTCTCCACTGGTTTATTCTGTGGGTACAATGAGCAGCGGGCAAAAAACCGGCTTATACAAAGGCCAATTAATGCAGGCCGAAAATAAACGCACTACCGGAAAAATTACCGGTGCTATTATGGTTAAAACCTCCGTTACCGCACTGAATATTCAGGGTGCCAGCGAAACCCGTTTTGGCAGCGACTACATTTTGCTCAGCTTTGACGACTCAACCGAGCTGTTGACCGCACTTGAACAACTGAAAAAGCGCAGCGATGTTGAATCTGCCGAGCTGGAAATCAACACTAAGCGTTACGTTCCGAAGTAATTTAACGCGAGTAAAAAAGCCAGCATCTGCTGGCTTTTTTTATTTCAGAGTTGGAAAAAGAGAACTTTAAACATTACCTCTTAAGCGGCAGCAAAATCTTTTTCGCCTCCGCCACCACGGCGCTGCGTAAGCTTTTCAGTAATGAGCTTTCGGTCTGCCAGTAATGCCAGTACAACGGCACATCCAGATGATAGCCCGGCACCACATCGCGTAATTCGCCCGACTTAATATGCTCCGCCACCTGTACCTGCGGAATCATACCGTAACCGATCCCCGCCAGTGCCATGCGCACGAAACCACCGGATGATGGACATTGATGCGTGCGCTGTGGTTCAGCATGCTCGGGCGAAACACTTTGTAAAAAACGATGCTGCAAACGATCATCACCGCTGAAAATCAAACAGGGCAGCTGTGCAATCGCTTTCTGGCTGCGCTTCAGCTTATGGCGTTGGATAAACTCAGGGCTCGCCAGTGCGCGATAACGCATCACCCCCAGGGGTTGACTCAGGCCGCCATTCACCGGGGCCGCCGTGGCACAAATGCAGGCCATCACCTCGCCGTTACGCATACGTTTAAGACCGACATCCTGATCCTCAACAACAAAATCAAAATCCATCTGCACATAATCATCGCAGCGCAATAATGCGGGTGCCAGCCAGGTATCCAGCGTATCGGCATTCACCGCCAGTCGGATTTTCACCGACTCTGCGCTTTCCTGCGGCAGCAACAGTCCCTGCTCCAGTTGCTGCACCTGCTGCAGATGATTGGTCAGGCGCTGGCCCAGATCGGTCAGCCTTGGTGGCGAGGTGCGCAACAATACCGGCTGCCCCAGCCGGAATTCCAGCTGGCGGATACGCTGACTCACCGCCGACTGGCTGACGCTCAGACGCTGTGCTGCCCGCTCAAAACCGCGGCATTCAAGTACGGCCACCAAAGCTTCCAGAGCGCGATAATCCATCATAAGAATGCCTTATATCTCATAAGATTTATTACTTGGACTGATAATAAGCAAAAGCCTATTGTGCGCGCCATCACTTTATAAAAGCCTTCGGGAAACCATCGTGGAACACCTGCCCACCTACCTGACTTCAATGCTTACCGGTTTTGCCGTGACCATGGGCTTAATTGTTGCCATCGGCGCGCAGAATGCCTGGGTACTGAATAAATGCCTGCGCAATGAAAACCCGCACGCGATCGCAGCCGTCTGTATCAGTCTGGATACGTTACTGATTTTTACCGGTGTGTTTTTTATGCACTACGTGCAGGATCTGATACCGGCACTGGTTCCGTTATTTACCTGGTTTGCCGTCGGCCTTCTGCTGTGGCTTGCCCTGCAGGCGTTTATCCGGGCATGGGGAAATCAGGGTGGAGCCCTGGTCGCCGCCGGAGCGGCCAGCACAGAAAGTGCCTGGCGCAGCGCCGGTCAGGCAATGCTTATTTCGCTGATTAATCCGCATGTCTATCTGGATACCGTCGTATTAATCGGCAGCGTAGGCGCACGTCAGGAATTACCGCTGCTGTTTGCAGTCGGTGCATCCTTTGCGTCTTTTCTGTGGTTTTCGACACTGGTGCTGGGTGCAAAAAAACTGCGGACTCATCTGAGCTCGCCGCAACAATGGCGGATATTCGACAGTGTAATTGGTGTTGTGATGTTGCTGGTTGCGGGATCACTGGTCAGCCACCAGTTTGGATAAACATGAATAACAAGCCCGCACTCACTGTCACCTGGCAAGCGTTTTGACAATATTTCAGCACCGATATTGAGTTCTATACCGTTTCACGGATACACCGAAAAGAACATCAGAAATCAGCCAACGTTTGAAGAAATCGGCTTAAATGTTCAAAACGCAGATAACGAAGCAGTGCGATTTTTAAAAACAACCTCCTATTGTTTGTCGTTAACAAAGGGGTTACCGACTCCAATAAAAGTGGATTTTCGCTGAGTAATCATGCGAGTTGGTACACCTTGAGGCGCTAAATTTTCCATAATAAAGTCGATAAATCGCCTACTCGCCAGACTCACGAAGCGCCGCGACGGATACGCCAAATAGCACTCTCCCTGATGAGCGCTTGTCTCAGGAAATAATGCCACCAGACTGCCATTGGCAACATACTCCGCGGTTACTTCCGACGGTAAATAGGCTATGCCACGCCCCCGTAATACGGACTCAGCGACAACATCCAGGTTATTAGTGCAGAAGTTACCACGAACTTTCACCCTTTCATTTTCACCCACTACTATTTCATTAAACACCCGACCATTGGACACACGGAACAGAATCACATTGTGCTGTTCAATCTCGGATAGCGTAGCCGGCATCCCCTTGCGGGCCAAATAATCCGGACTCGCATAAAAACGCAGCTCGGTCTGAAAGATAGGCCTGAGAACAAAGTGCTCCAATGCTTCAATGGCGGGTTCAATGACGAATGCCACATCGACATTATGCTTCACGATATCCATTACTTCTGATGTGCTGATCACCTCGACTTTGAGCTTAGGGTGTAAATCCATAAAGCGATAAATGGCATCCATTAATTGCATCATGCCGGGTATTGGAAACAATTGAATGCGTAAATGGCCGCTGATCTCTGCATCGTCATTGGTCATTTCAAATAATGTTTCATCAAGTTGGGCCAGAATATCTTGCGAGCGCTGATAAAAATGACTACCCGCAGATGTGAGCGTCATTGCCCGGCTCTGACGATGAAACAGTTTGATATTTAGCTCTTCTTCTAAAATTTGTAGCCTGCGGCTTACTGTTGATTTGGGCAGGTTAAGTAAGTCCGCTGCATCCATCACACTGCCTGTCTCAACGATACGGTGAAACAAGGCTAAGTCTTCAGTTTTCATCAGTTACCTCAATAACATGGCGTGCACGTCTGGCACCTTGCGTACTTCATTGTGACCTCATTTACCGTTGTACAGAGATCTGCAATACGGTCAAACCCAAATAATGGGACTGACAATCCAAAACAATCCCATTTAATGAAACCAGAAACACGTTATCTTCGCAGCAGTTATTGTCGAAAAATTGTTGCTCACAGGATAATCCTCATGAAAACTCATCTCGCGTTACCACTAACGCTCGCTGCTGCAGTCATCATCAGCGGCTGCACACCCGCTGAAAGTGCCATGCAGACGCCTACCATCCGTCCTGTTAAGCTTTTTGAAGTCAGTGCTAGCGGTGCAGAATACTTTCGCACCTTCCCGGCCAAAGTCTCGGCCAACAACCGCGCCGAATTGTCCTTTCGTATTACGGGCCAGCTAACAGAGTTGGCACTGATTGAAGGTCAGCGGGTCACAGAAGGCAGCTTACTGGCAGCACTCGATGACAGAGATGCTAAAAATAACCTGATGACCCGTGAAGCAGAACACGACCTACTGGCAGCGGACTATCAGCGTAAAGCTGAACTGCTCAGGCGCAAACTGATTTCTCAGTCGGATTTTGATAGTACCCAGGCTCAACTTAAATCGGCCAAAGCCGCGCTAGCGGCTGCGAAAGATCAACTGAGCTATACCCGCATAACAGCGCCCTTCAGTGGCACCATCGCCAAGCGTTTAGTGGAAAATCATCAAATAGTAAAAGCAAACCAAGGGATTTTAACGCTACAAAATAACAATTTACTCGATGTAAGTATTCAAGTACCTGAATCGATGGCGGCGGGAATAAACTATTACATTCAACAAAAAAAATTTAACGCAAAAGTTCGATTTACGGCGCTGGCTCACCTTGAGTTTGATGCAAAATTTAAAGAATATTCCACCCAGGTAACCCCGGGAACTCAGGCATACGAAGTGGTATTTTCTCTTCCACAACCAGACAATATTCAGTTGCTGCCAGGGATGAGTGCCGAGCTGACACTTGCTCTTGTTAAAGACAATCAAGCCGACATAGGCGTCATAGTACCCGTATCAGCTATAGATAAACGCGACCAGGATGGCCGCGTTCAAGTATGGGTGTATCAAACCGCGAGTGGTGACATCCGATCCAAAGCAGTAACACTGGGCCACGTCAGTACAGATGGTGTTGAAGTGACCTCAGGTTTAGCTAAAGGAGATCTTATCGTTAGCGCTGGCGTCGCACAGTTATCAGACGGAATGAAGGTCAAGCCGTTACGTTGGCAGCGCGGGGTATAATGGATGAACATCGCTGAATATTCCATCCGTCATAAAGTTATTAGCTGGATGTTTGCACTACTGCTACTCGTGGGTGGCAGTATTGCTTTTACGGGTTTAGGCCAGCTGGAGTTTCCTGAATTCACCATCAAACAAGCCTTGGTGATCACAGCATATCCCGGGGCTTCACCTGAGCAGGTTGAGGAAGAAGTCACCCTGCCACTCGAAGATGCTCTGCAACAACTCGACGGTATTAAGCATATTACCTCCATTAATAGTACGGGCTTGTCGCAAATTCAGATTGAGATAAAAGAACGGTACAATAAAGACAGCCTGCCGCAAGTGTGGGACGAAGTGCGTCGAAAAGTTAACGATACCGCGAGTCATTTACCGCCGGGCACAGCCACGCCGAAAGTCATTGATGACTTCGGTGACGTGTATGGCATTTTACTAAACCTATCAGGCAATGACTTTAATAATCGCGAGTTGAAAAACTACGCCGACTATCTGCGCCGCGAACTGGTACTAATACCAGGTGTGAAAAAAGTATCATTAAAAGGGGATATTACCGAACAAGTAGTCATTGAAATTTCCCAGAAAAAACTGTCCGCACTTGGATTAGATCAAAGCTACATCTACAGCCTGGTAAACAATCAAAATGGGGTATCAAACGCCGGGAGTATTGTGATTGGCAATAATCGAATCCGTCTTCATCCTACGGGAGAATTTAGTCAGATCGACGAACTGGAACACTTAGTCGTCAGCCCTCCGGGGAGCGCAGAGCTTATCTATTTAGGCGATATTGCCAGCATCAAAAAAGACTATGACGAAACGCCCGATATTTTATATCACAATAAGGGAGAAGCAGCATTATCACTTGGAATTTCTTTTTCCAGCGGCGTAAATGTCGTCGATGTGGGTAGAAAAGTGAATGAGCGCCTTGGCGAGCTTGAGAGCCAGCGCCCTATAGGTATGAACTTAGACACGGTGTATAACCAGAGCGAGGTGGTTGACAGAACCGTTAATAACTTCTTGATTAACTTACTCGGATCGATAGCAATTGTAATAGCAGTACTGTTGCTGTTTATGGGACTGCGCTCGGGATTGTTGATGGGGCTGATCTTACTACTGACGATTCTTGGTACGTTCATTGTGATGAAACTATTAGGAATTGAGCTGCAACTTATCTCACTTGGTGCGCTGATCATTGCCTTGGGGATGTTGGTCGATAACGCGATTGTCGTCACCGAAGGTATTTTAATTGGTCTTAGCCGGGGAAAAACCCGTCTGGAAGCGGCTAAGCAGATTGTAAGCCAAACCCAATGGCCACTACTCGGGGCCACCGTGATTGCGATTATTGCCTTTGCACCGATTGGTTTATCGCAAAATGCCGCCGGCGAGTTCTGTCGCTCGCTATTTCAGGTGCTAATGATATCCCTGTTTATCAGCTGGATGACGGCCATTACTTTAACACCGTATTTCTGTCATCTACTGTTTAAAGATGGCGTACCTGCAATCGACGAGACTACTCCCTATAAAGGTTGGTTCTTCAACGGATATCGCTCGATACTAACCTTTTCTCTGCGTTTTCGCTTAGCCAGCGCTGCCTTAGTTACCGCAATGTTACTAGCCGCGGTTATCGGGTTTGGTCATATTAAAAATGTGTTCTTTCCAGCATCGAACACGCCAATTTTCTTTGTCGACATTTGGATGCAGGAAGGCACTGACATTAAAGCCACCGAGCGTTTTGTTACCGACATTGAACATGAAATCTTACATCAAAATGATCACCAGAATTCAGCGCTAGTACATTTATCCAGCGTGATTGGACAAGGGGCGCAACGCTTTGTATTGCCATACCAGCCAGAAAAAGGCTATCCCGCCTTTGCCCAACTGATTGTGGAAATGGAAAATTTAGCTGCGGTTCAAGCTTATATGCCAGAACTGAAAAAATTCTTAGAGGAAAATTATCCACAAGCGCAATATCGCTTCAAGAACATGGAAAATGGTCCGGCACCTGCGGCAAAAATTGAAGCCAGATTTTATGGTGAAGACCCTGAAGTACTGCGCAGTCTAGCGGCACAAGCAATAACCATCTTTCACAACGAACCCAGTATGGATGGCATTCGTCACGACTGGCGTAACCAAGTCAATGTGATCCGTCCTCAGCTTGAAAACGCCCAGGCACGTGAATCGGGCATCAGCAAGCAAGATCTCGACAATGCGCTATTGCTTAACTTTAGCGGTAAGCAAATCGGTTTATATCGTGAGACCAGCCATTTGTTACCCATTGTGGCGCGTGCACCTGCAGCAGAACGAATGCAGGCCGACAATTTGTGGCAAATGCAAATTTGGAGCAGTGAGAGCAATAGCTTTATTCCCGCCACCCAGGTAGTCAGTCGCTTTGATACTCAGTGGGAAAATCCATTAGTGATGCGCCGTGACCGTATGCGTATGCTGGCGGTATTAGCCGACCCCAGTATTGACAGTAACGAAACCGCTGATTCTGTGTTACGTAAAGTAAAACTCCAGGTCGAGGCGATTAGCTTACCTTCAGGCTATCACCTGGAATGGGGTGGCGAGCATGAAACCGCTGGAGAAGCACAAACCGCAGTATTTAACTCAATTCCAATAGGTTACCTGGCAATGTTTTTAATCACTGTTTTTCTGTTTAACTCTGTTCGCCAGCCGCTGGTGATTTGGCTGACTGTGCCGCTGGCGTTAATCGGAGTATCGGCAGGATTATTGATTTTTGATGCGCCCTTCAGCTTTATGGCACTGCTTGGCTTGCTGAGTCTATCAGGCATGGTGATTAAAAACGGCATCGTCTTGGTTGACCAAATCAATCTTGAACTCAGTGAAAGTAAAACAGATTATGCAGCTTTAGTGGATTCCTGTATCAGCCGTGTTCGTCCTGTGATGATGGCAGCCATAACCACAATGCTGGGGATGATTCCTTTGATCTCAGACGCCTTTTTCGGCTCAATGGCGATTACCATTATCTTTGGCTTAGGCTTCGCTTCACTGCTGACATTAATCGTTTTGCCTGTGATGTACAGCTTAGCGTTTAACATAAAATCAGAGAGCCAATAATCCGTAAGAAAATGGTCACCGATCACGATTCAATGTTAGCTAATGGTGAGACATAGAACCCCACTCCAACAGATTAAGATGGATGTTTTATTTGCCTGACTTACTGGACTATTCACTATTAAGGAACTTCTGAATAATTCAGTGCCTGCTTCGGCATACTAAAACGTTCAGATCAAGGCGCCACTTTTTGGCATAACGGGTTACGCCAAAAAGTGGCAAAGCTGAGCTGGATTTTACAGAAAGTTCCGCAGTGGATATAACCACTGCGGTGTTTTTTTATCTAACCATAGCGCTTTGCACTTTTCGCTGCTGACCTCGCCGTTATCCCACCCGGCCTGCCGATGGTTTAAGAGCCGCAGGCAACGCCACCTTACCGTTGAAGACTAATACGCCAAACAACACCAGCACCAGCCCCCCAACCTGTAACGCATTCGGCATAACGCCCAGCATCAGGCTGACCAGCAAGGTAAAAACCGGCACAAGGTTAAAGGCGATGGCTGATTTATCCGGCCCTAACTGCTGTACGCCTTTCAGCCAGAACACATAGGCCAGTACCGAACCACACAGTCCCATATACAGCAGAATACTGTGCGACTTCAGCGTCAGTTGCGGAATAATCTGCTGCGGTTGCTCAATCACCAGCGCAGCAACAATTAAGGCTATCGCCCCAATGCTGACCGTCCAGCGGGCAAACTGCAGCGGTGGAATGTGCGGAGCGTATTTTTTCGAGCCCACGCTGTACAAGCTCCAGACCAGACAGGCCAGCAACATCCATAAATCACCACTGGCAACATTCAGCTGGCTGAAATCACCACCGGTAATAACCAGGCTGACGCCGACAAAAGCCAATATCATTCCGGCTATCTGCACCACTTTCATGCGCGCATTCAGCAGCACCACAGATAGCAGCACAGACACCAGCGGCGACAACGCCATAATCAGCGCGGCGTTAAGCGGTGTTGTGCTGTGCAGGGCAATAAAAAACGCATAGTTAAAACCAAAAACCCCGAGAATTCCGAGTACTCCAAGCACCGGAGCATCGCGCCAATGCAGCTGAGATTCTGCCTTGCCTGACCACCAGCGGAATAACCAGAAAATCACCAGCGCAATAAAGAAGCGTTCGGCAGCGGCCGTCAGGGGCGGCATCACCCCGGCAATTTCATGGCCAGCATTAAAATTACTGCCCCAAAACAACGTGCTGAACACAATCAGTAACCAGATACTGGCATTTGAATTCACAACAAAACTCCGGATAAAAGCTGCGACCCGGTATGGATCGTTAATACAGGGGTTAGCCTATTGATTTCATATATGTTAATAAATAGCGACATTTGGCAAGTTATATTCCATAAATGAAATCAAAGCTTTCTCTCGATGATCTCTGGTTATTTCAGCAGGTGGTGCAGCATGGTGGTATCGCCGCGGCTGCCACAGCCACCGGCATTCCACAGGCAACCCTGAGCCGTCGCCTGAAAGGATTGGAGCAGACGCTGGGAGGCCGGCTGCTGGAACGCAGTGCGCATTATTTTTCGCTGACCGAGCTGGGCGAACACTATTATCAGCGTTGCACACCGCTGTTAGCCGAGCTGCGCGAGATCCGTAATCAGCTGGACGATCAGCACACCCGCCTGTGTGGACGCCTGCGTATCACCGCGCCGGTCAGCATGACGCAAAGCTGGCTGGGCCAATGCTTCTTTGCCTTTATGCAACAGTATCCGGGGATTCAGCTTGATCTGGTTCTGTCCAATCAATATGAAAATCTGATCGAGCAACATATTGATGCGGCTTTCAGGGTCGGCGAGCCACGCGACAGCAGCTGGATTGCCCGCCCCGTCTGGTCAACCCGCATGGTCCTCTGCGCATCCTCAGAGTATCTGGTAAACGCGGAACCGGTCAGCCATCCGCAACAATTGCATCAGCATCCGCTGTTGGCTGCCTACCCGATCAATGAATGGTTGCTGCAGAATAAACACAATCAGGAATATTTTCGTCTGGCGCCGCAATCGCGCCTGCGCGTTAACGATATTGATGTTGCCGCCAACGCCGCCAAAGCCGGGCTCGGCATCGCTCTGATTCCAACCTACTATCTGGCCAGCGACACGTCGGCCGAAGGTTTACAGGCGGTATTACCCGATTGGCAGGGGCAGCAGCGACCGGTCTACCTCTATTACCGCGACCGCGATGTCATGCCGGCACGGCTTAAGGCGTTTACTCAGTTTGTGCTGGAGTGGGTAAGTCACCAGCCGATGCCCTGACAGGTAGCGGCTGGCAAACAGATAAATGCTGATACAACCGGCATTTGATGAGGGCCTGTTTAATGGTTATTAACAGGCCAGGGAAGAGAGCGGATCAGAAGTCTTCCAGATCGCTCACCAGAACACTGGCAATCACTTCCAGATCACGCGGCTCATCTTCATGATCCCACTTACCAACAGCAACCTCAGCATTCACCATAGCATCGGTAAAGCCGCCAAATTTCGTTGTGGCCTTAGCAAAAGAGCGGGAACCCAGACGTTTGGAGCCATGATCAACATAGATACTGCCGCTGAATTCCGGCTTAGCAATTGCGTCGCCATAGCTGAACTTACGGAAGTAGTTCAGCTTAACTGTTGTGCTCAGACCATCCGCCGCATTCTCAGCGTAAGTAATGGCATCATGTTCCTGCAGCAGGCGAATCATGTCGGCACGTACGGTTTCGGCAATTTCAGCTTCGGTCAGATAACCCTTTGGCTGCTTGGCCGAATCCAGTCGTACCTCAACCTTAACCGATGAAATTACCAGCGGTTTATTACGATATTCCTCAGAGCCTGAACTGTATTGGAAGGTCGAAGCACAACCGGCAAGCAAAGTAACCGCAACAGCCAGCAAAGCCGCTTTAATATTCATAAACAAACAAGTCCTTTTTAAGGTGTATGGGGGCGCGGATAATACGGTTTTTTTAATCATCATTCGCGCAGTTTTTACAGAAAAGAGGGCTGCGTCACAATCCATTTACGTCCCGAAGGATACAGGTCAAGATAACATCAATTCAAAGCCTGCATAGCCTCAAAGGCTAAGGGAACCTGAAAGTCATTTTCAACATCGACTCAACGTCAACGTGTTCTGCTTGCCTAATATTCACTCTACCGCCTCAAAAATCAGAACACCGTCTTAATAAGAAGCACTATCGATACCGATTGCAACTGTCGCTTCCATTTCAGGCGAGATTCACTACCGAGTGGGATATTTTAGAATAAATGCCTTACTTACTATTTTAAAGAGGATGTTATATTTGTCATTACATTTCCCAGAATGGGTGTTCCACTGATTTTCCTTACTTGCCAAACTTAATCAGAACAGCATACGAACAATCGACTCCAACAGCATCAAGTTAAAAAAAAGAAGAATCCATACTCTTACTCTCGATTTTCTTATAAATAAATATTGCACAATGCAGATTCCGGAACACACTCCTTTAAACCAACTTTAAAATGATCAATAAATCCAGCACATGCAGATGAAGTTACACCCGAAACAACATCATCCAAATCCTTAATAACTTCACTTCCATTAACCAAAAGAACGATTGAACTTAGTAATTCGCGAAAATCGTCATCCTTAAATTCATATTATCAGTTATCATTATCACCTCGATATTTGAGAATAGTCCCTACCATTATTAAAAGCATACAACGGCAACTGACAGCCACCATTTACAATCAAAATAATTCAACCTTAGCATTTTTTCAGCCCGCTAAATAATATCAAGGAAATGCGACAAGGCGGTACTTAGACGATTATAAAATTAGCATTCATCTCCTGACATTAGCAGCCCCCTTAAAATGGGCTTATTATTAACCCCTACAACCCATTGCACAATTATTAAGACGGGAAACCTTCACCTTTCAACCAGGAGCGTCAGATCATGCCTGAACTAATTAAATTCAGGAACATCATCCCCAACCACAGCCCTAAGCCATACAGGCTTATCAGAAACTTGCTCCAAAACAGAATCAGGAATCCGTTTATACATATCATAGTGAGGCACATCAACCCTCCCTATGAAAACCCTCTTATATTGACCCCAATCCTCATAAAAGTACCTCGAAGACTCAACAACATCCTCAAAACCAGAAAAAAAATCAGCATATATTGAATATAGTATTTCATCACCTCGCCCTTCAGCCTTAAGCTCAGACACATATGAAGAATTTAAAACCTCTGACAGCTTAGTTCTTTCAAATACATTTTTTACCAAACCCATTGCTTCACACGCACATTCAAGATCATCTAACTTCAAGTACTTTCTATATAGCCTATCCCCTATTTTAGAGCGAACAGGCTCATCAAAATCCAACTCTTCTAAACATTCAAAAAATGATTGGACATATTCAGCAGAACCAAGTTTAACCAGCAAATTCCCACCCAAATAACCTATTATATTCACCATACATCCTCATAAAAGCCCAACAAATTCAATGTTATATTCCGCTAGATTTTTGCACAATTCTCTTTAAAACATTGTTTTCTAATCAGCAGAGAAATTACCAGCATCTAAAAGACACCCAAACCAAACCGCATACAATAATGCTTTATCAAAAAAAACACTACTCTCCTCAAAACCAGGTACGACCTGAATTTTCTTATTTCTGACACTCATAAAAACACTACAACCCTCTGATTTAGTCAATCGGGTAGCTTTAGATAGCTCATTATTTTAATTAATTGCTAGGCGGTAGCCGTTTCATCTTATTAATCTCCAAGACGGGTGTCCTATTAGTTTTTCCATTAGTTTAAAATCAGGGAAGCCTGGTATCTGGACAGTGTGGACGGGACACCTATTAGTTCCTATCTATTCGTCTTCCCATTCATATAATAGATTACAAAAATTATCAAAGTTGTCTGACACCTCAAAAGTTCTCATTTTATTTGTGTCAACATAATCGTCGTGCCGCATAAAGATAACCTTCGGCTGCCCCTGCTTCTCACTCCCCCTATAATCGAAACAGATATAATCGCCACCTCCATTCCGCCCAAAGGTAATTAAATTATCACATCCGTAAACATCATAATTCTGATTATTAATTATATCCTCACTTTCAACCACTAACCCTTCAGTAGAGCCAAATCCCAAAAAACAAATACTAGTTGTATCTATAACACCCTGCTCTGGCGAAAAAAAATCAAAATACTCATTGTCGAGGTAAGCTGCATTATGTTCACATATAAATTTCTTATATTGCTCCGGAAATACTACACCAAATTGCCTTTCAAAACGTTCAACCAACCGAACATCAACCTTACCTGAATCTTGAAAAACCTTAATATTATTTATACTCATATCTAACGTCCTTCACTCAAGCTGGCTTCACCAATATGTTTAACCGCATAATGTATGTCTTTTGGTAGTAGCTGCATATTTATAGGAGCACCCTGAGCATTAATAGGACACCCACCCTAACACATTCTTCTGATTGCTCAATATTTGAGCATTAACTACTTTGTAATTTCATCTTTCGGATGGAGCTACGTCATGCCCAAACTCGCAAGCAACAAATCGCAGCAGCAGCCACACCTTACTATCACTGCGTTTCCCGCTGCGTACGTCGCGCCTTTCTTTGTGGTCATGATCAGGTTAGCGGTGAAAACTACGAACATCGCCGTGGTTGGCTGGAACCTAAGCTTCTTGAGCTGCCACAGATATTCGCCATCCAGAATCCATTTACGTCCTGCAGGATACAGATCAACATAACGTCAATCCGAAGCCTGCTTAGCCTCACGGCCAAACCAACCACCTGAAAGTCACTCTCCGTAGTGTCTCGGCAGTATCTCTGCCAATAGGCCAATGCCTGCACATCGGTTAGAATGGCGCCATATTTATCTTCTGCCCCTAACCTCTGCCGGAGTCACCGGCCAGGAAGTATTATGATCCGTATTACCGAACTTGCCCTGCCCCTCGATCACCCGCAGGAAGCGCTGCGCGCTGCCATTCTTGAGCGTCTGAACATTCAGGATGCCGACCTGCTGAACTTCACGGTGTTTAAACGCAGTTACGATGCGCGTAAGAAAAACACCGAGATCAAATTTGTTTACATCATTGATCTGGAAGCACGCAACGAAGAGCAGCTGCTGGCACGCTTTGAAAAAGACGTGCATATCCGCCCGGCGCCGGACACCCACTACTACCCGGTCGGCCATGCCCCGGAAGGTCTGAACGAGCGGCCGGTGGTGATTGGCTTTGGTCCCTGTGGTCTGTTTGCCGCATTAACCCTGGCGCAGATGGGCTTTAAACCGATCGTACTGGAGCGCGGTAAAGAAGTACGCCAGCGCACCAAAGACACCTGGGCACTGTGGCGCAAGAAAACCCTGACGCCGGAATCCAACGTGCAGTTTGGTGAAGGCGGTGCCGGTCTGTTTTCCGACGGCAAGCTCTACAGCCAGATCAAAGACCCGAAATTTTACGGCCGCAAAGTGATGCACGAGTTTGTCCGTGCCGGTGCGCCGGAAGAAATCATGTACGTCAGCAAGCCGCATATCGGTACCTTCCGGTTAACCGGAGTGGTATCGACCATGCGCGAAGAAATTAAAAAGCTCGGTGGCGAAGTGCGCTTTGAAAGCAAGGTCACTGAGATTCTGCGCAATGAAGATGGCCAGACCGAAGGCGTTGTACTGGCCGATGGCGAAGTAATTCACAGCCGTCATGTGGTGCTGGCGCTAGGTCACAGCTCGCGTGACACCTTCCGTATGCTGCATAAAAAAGGCGTATACGTCGAAGCCAAACCTTTTGCGGTGGGCTTCCGTATCGAACATCCGCAATCGTTAATTGACCATGCCCGCTTAGGTAAATACGCCGGTCACCCGGAGCTGGGCGCCGCCGATTATAAGCTGGTTTATCACGCGAAAAATGGCCGTGCGGTGTATTCATTCTGCATGTGCCCCGGCGGTACCGTGGTTGCTGCCACGTCCGAGCCGGGCCGTGTGGTTACCAATGGTATGAGTCAGTATTCCCGTAACGAGCGCAACGCCAACTCCGGTATTGTGGTCGGCATTAATCCGGAGCAGGACTTCCCCGGCGGGCCATTAGCCGGGGTTGAGCTGCAGGAAAAACTGGAAGAAAAAGCCTACGAACTGGGCGGCAGCGATTACTGCGCACCGGGCCAGTTGGTTGGTGATTTTATTCGCGGAAAAGAGTCCAGCGAATTCGGTGAGGTTGAGCCGTCGTATAAACCCGGCGTTAAACTCGGCAGCCTGTATCCGTCACTGCCTTCCTATGTGATTGAAGCCATCCGCGAAGCTCTGCCGGAATTCGGCAAACAGATCCGTGGCTTCGACCGCGACGATGCGATTTTAACCGGCATCGAAACCCGCACCTCATCGCCGGTCCGTATCGCCCGCGACCGCGATTCCCTGCAAAGTGTGAATACCAAAGGTTTGTATCCGGCCGGCGAAGGTGCAGGTTACGCCGGTGGTATTTTATCCGCCGGTGTCGATGGTATTAAAGTTGCCGAAGCCGTAGCACTGGATATGATCGCTCAGGCCGGAAAACAGGGCTGAAGCCATGAAAGTTGATGACGTTAAAAAACTGCAGCACAGAAAATACCGTGAAGAACTGCACCACTTTTTAGTGGAAGGTGAACACCTGATTCTGGAGCTGCAGAAAGCAGCGGCGACCCAGCCACATCTGGCCCAGTCGCAGCTGTTTATTACCGAACAGTATCAGGACTGGGTGGCGGAGAATATCAGCCTGAATCTGCGCACCACGGTCATCGGTCATAAAGCCATGAGCCAGATGTCCGACACCAAAAGTCCGCAGGGCATTATTGCCGCCGTGCCTTTTGCCCCGGCGAGCAGCGCCCACCCGGCCAATGCACAACCAGTAAAAAACGAACGCGCCATTTATTTATATGAAATTCAGGACCCGGGCAATTTAGGAACGATTTTGCGCACCCTTGCCTGGTTTGGTGGTTTCCGTTGTCTGCTCAGTGCCAACAGTGTTGACCCCTACAACCCCAAAGTTGTGCGTTCCAGTATGGGGGCGATTTTCCATGTGCCGCTGGAACAATACATGGCGCTCGAAGTCGTGGCCGAACGCTATACCCGCATCGCCTGTCTCGATATGCAGGGCAAGGCGTTAAGCGACAGCAGTTTTAAAGAGTTTGATTGCTATGTATTCGGCAACGAAGCCCGCGGCGTGCCGCGTGAACAACTCGACGCCATGAACGCCCAGCCGTTTACCATCAGCGGCAGTGGCGCGATTGAATCGCTGAATTTAGCGTCGGCGGTGAATATGTGTGTGTATGAGCTGGTGCGCTGAATACGCTTAGCGCGATCAAAACCGATACAACATACCGAATAAAAAACAGCGGCTAAAAGCCGCTGTTTTTTATTCATCCGCTTGAATCAAGCAGCTAATAAGCAGCCACTAAGCAAAGATTAAGCAATTACCCAACCACCGTAAACCGTGCCGCCAACAATGGCTCCGGCCACGAACAGACGCGCCAGTGTCGGCATAAAACCATGTGCCAGCTGGAAACGGTTCCATAAATCCAGCTTGCTCTGCAGTTGGTGTTCATCACCGGGGAGTAATACCGGGTAGTGGTAAGGTGCCACACCGGCGGCCGGTGCCTGCACAGTATTATCCACAGCATCCGGCTGCTGAACCGACTGCGCTAAATATTGCTCGGTAACAATCACATCTTCCAGCAACAGAGCGCTCATATATTCCAGCAATCCGGCGATGCCATCCAGACGCTCATGTGCAGCCGGACACCACTCAATCCAGTTCTTTTTATCAACCTCTGGCAATGCCAGTTGCGGACACTGTTCCTTCCAGTCTTCAACGCCGAGCGCGGTAATAAGTTTATCCGTCAGCTGCAGGTGCAGCATCCCCGCCGACACTTCGAACATGCGCTCATCTACGGCTCTGGCAACATTGAGTATGCGGCGCTTTTCAAAGAAACCAATCTGACCGTCAGCGGTGATCACCGCCCAGGTATTTCCCAGCAAGGCTTGTTCATTACGAACCACCGCCGCCAGATGTTCGCAGCTGTGCAACAGGCCAAGCAAGCCGTGCAGATAATCATCCCACCCCCGGCCGATATCAGCCGCCGCCTGCAGATGCGCGCGGTGACAACTGGCGTCGTGCTCCTTTAAGGCTTTGGTCAGCTCCGTCCGCTCTGTTGCCAGCTGATCCAGCACCTGCGGAATATCGGCTTTTTGCAGTTCTTCACCACGGTGACGGATCACGCCGCCGGAAGGTTTCAGCTCACCGCTCATTAAGGCTTTCAGGGTGCTGATTTCACTTTCCAGACTGCGCGCTGCGGCCAGCTGTTCTTTTAGTTCCAGCGGGTAAACCTTACTCAGGGATTGCGCTGCCGAGGCTTCCAGCGAACCACAGTCCAGCAGCTCAGCTAACGATGAAAAATTACGCATCACATCGCGGTTAAGATAATTACCGCGATATTGTGGATTTAAGGAACTGTGCGAGAAATGTCTCATTACCGCGTCGTCTTCGCCGACCGCTTCCAGTTCATCATGCTTTTCGCCGTTATAAAACCCGGCGCTGATTTTTGTACGCAGGGCTTCCGCTTCAGCAAAGACTTCCCAGGCGCTGCGCGCGTCAATCTCTGCGGCAATGTAGCGTGCCTTGGCATTCTCTTCACGGTCGCGGTTCGCCGGATGAGTCGCCCACATCTGCGGCGGACGCGCCATGGATTCGGTAAACACCCGGTGCGCGGCAGCAGATTCGGCATCGTCCGCCGCCGGCGGCAGGCCATATTGCGGATCATCCAGCACCCGGCGCATGGCTTCCATGGTGATGTTCTGAGCATTGAATAAATCACTTAAGCGCTTACCGGCATCGACTTCCGTTTGCGCAACGCTGAGCGCGGTTTGCCAGGCCTGATCGGCCGCCTGCAACTTATGCAACGCATTAATTAAGGCATCACTGCCGGTAACGGATACGGCAACCAGGTCGGCGTTAAATTCCATTTCGCGACTCAGGGCCTTAAATCATTCATTAGCATTTTTGTCTGTTCAAAATAACTCACCATAACAACACCATTTGCCACCGCAACACCAAGTAAAGCAATAAAGCCAACCGATGCAGGTACAGACAAATATTCACCGCTAATATATAAAGCGATTATTCCACCCATGACGGCAAAAGGAATATTGGCTAAAATAAGCGTCGCAGTCGCGAGTGAATTAAAGGTAATGAACAAAATAATAAAAATGAGTATCAGCGCTGCTGGCACTACAATGAGTAAGTTTTTAGTTGCTCGTTGTTGACTTTCAAATTCACCACCAAACACCAAGGTATAACCAAAGAAATACATCCAGATTGATAAAAATGCTTTATCATCAATTGTTCGACCTTGGAACTTTACAGGCATGACCCGGGAAGGATGGCTCATACGATCTAAATCTGTCCTCAAATGGCGAAACAGCAAGAGCATGCGGATAATTTTCAAGCCGCCTGCCGTGGATAATGCTGACCCACCAATGAGAACCAATGCAATGAGCAAGGCACTTGGCACCATATCAATACCAATGACATGGTAATCAAATCCTGTGGAACTTGCCATATAGGCGGCTTCTACTAGCACGGTATACAGATGTGCAACGCCGGTAGACAAAAAGCCCGCCACAATCATTATGATTATTATAGCAAATATACCTCTGTGTTCAATATCCAGGAATGTTTCGCGCAAAGACATAGCGTTTCTTCTGCGTAAAACATCCCACAATACAGATAC
>NVUW01000012.1 GCA_002733205.1 Thalassobium sp.
AAGACTCCATTCTGACCAGGGGTCAGAATTCGACTCAAGGCTAATGCACCAGGTGATGGGAGTTTGGGGCATTAAAAAGACAAGGACTTCTCCATTTGCACCCTGGTCCAACGGGATGGTGGAAAGAAGCAATAAGTCCATCAAATTGATGCTGAAACAGTTCTGTTGGGACTACTGGAGGGACAGTTGGGACGCCAAGCTGCCATTTGTGCGCATGGCCCTCAACAACACCCGACATTCTACGACGGGGTTTACCCCACACCACCTGTTTTTCAGTCGGTGTGAGGAAGCAATTCTTCCTGCAGATCTTCTGTACGGGAGGCCCCGACCTGATATGCCTTCCTGCTATCAAGAATATGTAGTCCGTCAGCGACTCGTGATTCAAGAGGTGTCAGAGATGGCCCGTCGCCACATAGGCAAAGCGGCGTCGATTCAGCGAGCTACCCGAGAGCGCGGCGGCTTTAAAGATCGGCGGTACAAAGTGGGTCAGCTGGTATGGAGGTGGTGGCCACCTGCGGTCCGCGACAAGGCCGATGCCAAACCATGGCGCGGTCCTTATCGTGTGCTGGACGTAGATCATGACCACCATGACGTCCTACTACGGCTGCCTGCTCGAGGCCGTGGTGATGGAACGGTTGAGAAGTGGGTTAATGTAAGCAACATTAAACCCGTGATGTATACCAAGAATGGTCAGTTGTTGTCAATTCGGCCTCCTAGTATTGAGTGTTAGTGAAAATCTGCATTTCGGATTGAATGTAGACCTCGTACGGTCAATTCGGCGAGGCGCTCATTAATGGGGAGGTGGATGCGGCCGACTGTTATATCTACTTGGTGTACGGCTAGATGTGAGTCGAAATGGTCTGTAGTGCTAGTTACTAGTGGGGAGGAAGTTATAAAACCCTTCCCGCATCGATTGCTCTCTTCTCCGCTTGACAGTGTAATTCGGCGTGAGAACGGCGTAATTCGGCTAGCATGCTGGTCAGACCCGGGGTAAACCGTCCTGACAGGCTTCAAAGCACCCGACAAGCAGTCGGGGGCTCTGTTGACATACGGCAAGATGCGGGGGCGGTGCCCTTTCGACCACCAGCTKCAWGCAAGTGTTRYCYCTCCTTGGGGCATCTTTCGGTCAAGTRCTAGCTACCTGGGGGTAATCGGTCGTGCTGAGCCGTCGGACAGGCTTRKTRTGATTCGGTAGCTCTCGGTGGGTRAARTGCTAATCGGTTGATGGCRGGGMGWKGAGGCATGCTGCGATGGMAKCTGAAGAGCGTCCCCGACAGGCTCCWCGCCGACAGGGGAACTGCTACACGGCTATGGGGGTTGTTAGCATCGATGAGTATTGCTGCTGGGCTACTCTGCAGTCGCTGAATGCCGGCTCGGGCTGKTCATGGYTTTCGGGCTATGAYGGTCGGGGCTGTCAGCAGCAGACGGGAGGTCGCTCCGGCGACAYATCGATGYTTATGGSCTYGATAGYTAAGCGCTATACGWGGTAWAAGATCAGACACAACGAGAAGAACAWTGTAYWTWTTGTAWATACTGTTTGTWWKKGTGRCARRYAGTCTYATGAYTRMTTGTAYANTNAAATAAAAGGYCAYRTATGATGCTTAGGCAYCATATKCAAACAKATTRGGAGTGAAATGTTATCTCTATATTTGTTCTCCAGAGTTGTGTCAGCTCTGGGGAGGRAATAGGTGGGGGTAGCATCAATCCTTCAGACTTTATATGCCTGTGTTAAATATTTGCTCTARTTTGAGTGCTGTTCGTGTTCCATCAAGTATTTCAGTCCMGTGATTTATTATTGGTCTGTTTACGGTGAGTTGTGGGCTCACGTGGAACTGCATTGAAATTACAGTGATGACAGGCATGGTAATGTCTCTAAACATAGAGGGTAGGGGTGTATTCCCACCAATACATTCTTACAAATAAATAATTATGTCTGTCACAATAAAGCGTGCATTTGTTGTCAGGCAGTATGAGTGGCAGGAACCATTGATGGTAAAGATGCGATATTTGCCATTCTTATTGCAGACGACTAGTCAGTAAAGATTTAGTAACATAGAGCCCAGAAGTTGAGTATGGGTAGTCATCTCTATGTGAAAAAGATTGAAATGGTGGAATAATCAAGTACATCATTTCTGACTTCATAATTAAATTTGTCAGTCACTAAAAGGCGTGAAAAACCACTTTTGGTGTTTGTGTGTAGAAATTAGAGTATTTTACGATGTTTTCAAAATAATGCTCTAATTCTCTATACATTTATACTGACTTGGTATAAAAGTATGGACAAGCTATGAAAATTAAATGTCCATAATAAAAACATGTAGCTGTCAAGTGTGTCTTGCCATCCTAAAAGCAAGATACGACAGCTCCAATGTAAATAAGCCGTCGCTACTGAGACACGGCTTATAGGCACCAGCCGGCTGCGTTGCTAAGCGACGGAGCACAACAAACCACTTCYAGGCTGCGGGCTCATATGCAGGCCGKATAGTGGTGGCTTGTAACGCGTCACTATGAGGGGAATTTGCCGCCAGTACTGRTTCAGTAGTACTTTTGTTCTGGAGGAGACAAGTTGTGTTGTGGATAATTGCTCAGGAATAGCCAATCTATCCCTGTCTTTCGTCCAACTGCTCACTTTATCACTTGATAAAGTCCTCTGATGGTGAGAGAAAAGTAACTTGATTGCTAGGAACGATTAAAATTAAGTTATTGTAAGTTGCAAGCTGAATGAGTTAGTGTTTCATTCCCGGTGCTGCCGGATGGGGGATTGAAACAGGAAAAGTGGTGCACAGTGATCAGTCTGCCTTATTGGAGACAAGGAGAAGGCAGTCTGATACAAGAATGTGATTCTATACAGTGGTGGCAAGGCGTATAGATCACAAAATAAAGCAGAACATGATCGGAACGAAAACGGCTGTTTACTCCGTCGGAAGGTGTATACAGTGCTAACCAAGTGGGAACGAGTTCGTGGCAACCGATTTGGGGACAACCGAATTGAGTGGCAACCGAAATCGTGACAACCATTTGGYAAATACCATAGAGATTCAGTCTAATCAGGGGTSCAACAAGTTATTTGACCGAAAATGACTTCCTCTGATMATGACATGGACRATTTGTCCTACAGARACTCCCGTGAGAGGGTTGAATCGWCAGATTCTTCCTCCTCCGGKGAGCTGGAGGATGATGARGCCGCAGTCGAGACAGGYAATGAAGACGAATTGCTGRAGCTCGATGCCGAGGAWYCYGTGGTATCCGATTATGGCTCRGATCACGACGGCCAGGACGGCCATCGTGAAGAAWCCAAAAGCCCGACCGAATTGRAGGCAGACAAWTCGGCCGAGGCAAGTGACACCAAAATGATCTCTGATAGCCCTAAGAGATCGCCCAGAAAACCAAGGTCACCCMGACCACACGGCTCACCCCGCAGTCCCGTGTCCGATCAGATAAAGGAGTCCGCCCAAAGGCTAGCGTCACTTCGTGATGCCGGCGGGGATTCCCGAATCAAATCGGCTACCGACGGCGAACCCGAAGTGCTTCCCGAAGCGCCGACGGACGCCGAAAGCAAAACGCCGACGGTCGCCGACAGCGGACCGCCGACAGTCGCCGAAAGCGGGGCGACCGAACAGAGCGAGCCGATGGACACCGAATCAGGTGCCCCGGCCGATGGTGACATTGTTGCAAAGCAGGCAGGGGAGGTGTCTGGACCGTCCATCCAGCTCATCCCCGAAAGTTCAATGCAGCTGGACATTGACCCTGCTAAGGTGGTACCCACTCATTTCAAAAAGAGTGGGAAAGGCARGAAATCTGGYAAGGTGACRCAWGAGCAGATGRCCGTAGCAGTCAAAKCGCTCACCAAAGGCAAGGGCCTAGCWAAAGGTGGTGATGCTAGRGCCRTTGTCNAANNNGMMGGCAAANRCARKYAARAYAGTGAGCAAACCAGTRKCCACAGTAGAATCWCTCGTTTCGGCYGARACAAGTGACTCAGAAGTGCTGGTTTTYGACTCRCCCGACAGTGACACTGGTGTWTTGGAGCGTACCCGCGCTGAACGGCACGGGCGCTATCAGTGGCTGYCAMTTGCAAGWCAGCCGAGTTGGTGKGACGARGTGACCCRMTTCTTCCCGMWGCATMAGAGGGAGAGTGGKTTGAGCYCGCTTCTTTGGAAACGRGTWAAATGYRTACGGAAAATGCTSRAGGGAGAGCTKGAGGGTAGCAAGGGCTACCCCGAATTGAGTACYGCGTGCAAGGTCGCCCATGGGGCCTTGCCATGGACCAGCTGGGAGGTCGAAAAGCAGGAAAACCTAGTCCGTGCCTGGTACGAGTGTGACTGCCGTTGCCCCGTGGCAGGCTGCGAGTCAGAAGGATGGGAGACCGACACTTTGGCGAAGCCCATTGGTCGGCTGGACATCATTAAGTGTCCACGTGACAAGGCTGGCCGCATATACGGAATAGGCATAATGCCGGGTATGGGAACGACCACAGACCCAACCTCACTAGCACCAAAACACACCATCATATTGGAACACTGGCAAACGTTCCATATGCAGAAAGGGTTATGCATGTGGCTACCATGCATATCGGAGACCGATCATGCGGACTGCTGGCAACGGTCCTTCAAAACGGCTAGCGCTGCTGCCCGTCATCTGTGGAAGCACCACGATGGCGAGTATCAGAAAAAGAAGCAGCTGGGCAATAAACTGCCGTTGGCCCGCGTGGTAGTGCGTCGGTTCCTGGAGGACCACTACTACAACGTGGTCAAGACAGATAACGCCCTGGCYGCTTCCAAGGCTGGCAAAATCGGTTGGCAGGTGTGGCGGTACTGCGGGACGCAGAAACARAAAGTTTGCTGGCCAAGAYTGAAAGAAAGAGCCCTGAAGCTTGGGTACACAGAGGCTGAGTGCTTGGATCAAAACCCCCATGGGTGGGGAAGCCGTATACACAAGGCTCAGAAACGGCTGGCAGCTGAAGCAGCACTGCATGAACCCGTACCGAAAGTTCAGCGCTTAGAAACGCTGAAAATCACGGTCCAAGCTGGTGGACCAGAGACAGAGCGTCGGGTTTCGGCCCGACCTCAGGCGGACAGTCCTAGGCAGCTTCGTAGCTCGTCTAGGACCCAGAGCCCACCATCAAAGGTGTCTTCGCGCCATGCGGCCGAGGTGACAAAATCGCCTCCGTGCCACACGGACGAGGCATCAGATGTCGGTGATGATTTCACCCTCTTCAAGCCACGTGGCATACAGGTGGCTGAGGGAACTGAAAAGCCGACCAAGACTTCCACTAGTAATGGGGTGCCCAAACCAACTAGTGGTGACACCACAGGGCACATTGACATTGAAATGAGTCCGACTGTCCTACCAGAGATCATTGTAGCCAAATCGGTCAAGCCCAAGACAACGGGCAAAGCAAGAACGGAGAAATCCGACAAGGGCCATGACACGGGGTCCCGTCGGCCGTCAGAGCCCACTGACGGCCCGACAAAGACCGAAAAGCTCATGAAGGCAAAAATCGCTAAGCTGGAGGCTGAGCGACTCACTGCGGCGAAAAATCTGGCCGATGAGAAGGCACGGGTGGAACGAGCCCGTAAACGCCGTGAGGAGCTCACAACCAGCAGGAATGAGTGGAGATCAAAGGCGGAGGCCTTTGAGCGCTCATTCAAATCAAGTCAGTCCGGTGTGAAAGAACTGGAAAGTCAGGTCAAAACGGCATCCGCCGATTTGACTTCCAGATCCGCCGAATTGGCACGGTCGGAGGCACGGATCCGACAAAATAGCGAAGAGAACCAAAAACTGGTGAATGCGGCAGCAGGTGCACAGACAGCACTTGAACAGCTCAGGCTGGATTACCTGGCTCGGGTGCAGGATATCATTAGCCTGGAAGCTAGACTCAAGGCGGCACCAAAACCGCCTCAAATGCCACCTCCCGTTCTAACCTTGCGTGATGGGCAGGAGGGGGTAGCCGTCCCGGTTCCATGCAGGGACGCAGTGATGTGGCAGCGGACCCACAACCCCACAGAGGCCTACATTGACATGGCAGACCGTGAAACTGTCAATGTTAAGGCAGGGGAACTCAAGAATTTAATCATCGCCGATTTAGCCTCTTGGCGCGGAAAGTGGCAAGACGGTGGTTATATGGTCCGTAGTAAGGATGCCAAGGAGAAAGCGCACCCTGAACCTCAGTCCCTTGTCAAGAAAGTGAGGGTGTGGAGAGAGAAACTGAACTCCCTGTTTGGTTTCATGCTCTCCACCATGCATGCCACAATGTCTGATGGGCGGGATAGCGTTGAGGTGTGGAGCCACGCCCACCTCACATGCGGTGCATTGATGGAG
>NVUW01000013.1 GCA_002733205.1 Thalassobium sp.
TAAGTATATAAGTATATAAAATATATAAGTATATAAGTATATAAGTATATAAAATATATAAGTATATTATCGAGGACATCCATTTTCTTTTAACCATTTCATATTATCTAAATTACCATATTTTACAGCATGTGTAAATGTCCATTTATCCCAAGGACATCCATTTTCTTTTAACCATTTCATAATATCTAAATTACCATATTCTGCAGCATACGCAAATGTACGTTCATCCCAAGGACATCCATTTTCTTTTAACCATTTCATAATATCAAGATTTCCGTATTGCGCAGCATGAGAAAAAGTACATCTATCCCAAGGACATCCATTTTCTTTTAACCATTTAATAATATCTAAATTGACATAATGTATAGCATACGAAAATGTCCATGTATCCCAAGGACATCCATTCTCTTTCAACCATTTAATATTATCTAAATTACCATACTGTAAAGCATATTCAAATGTATATACATTCCAAGGACATCCATTTTCTTTCAACCATTTCATATTAACTAAATTACCATGTTTCGCAGCAAATGTAAATGCACTTTCATTCCAAGGACATCCATTTTCTTTCAACCATTTCATATTATCTAAATTACCATGTTCCGCAGCATACACAAATGTACATGCACTCCAAGGACATCCATTTTCTTTCAACCATTTCATGATATCTAACTTACCATATTCTGCAGCATACGAAAATGTATATTTATACCAATGACATCCATGTTCTTTTAACCACTTAACACCACTTAAATTACCATTTTCAATAGATTTCTCCAACAAACTTTTACAAATTTCAAACAAATCTAAATTTTTTAACTTATATTGGCTAAAAACATATAACTTTTCATAATCACTAACACAATTATAATACTTAATCACTGGAATTAAACAATTGTAAGTAATGTCACCAAAATCAAAATTTAAACCAAAAAAATATTTAGGCATTGTTCTAAATTCAACAATATCAAAATAATTTATAAAGTTAATAAATTCCTCACTAACATCTTCACTTTTTATAAAATTCTTTATTTCCAAATCATTAAAATACAGAATATCAGAATAACCACGTTCTTCACATAAAACATCAGAAAAATACTCTTTTTCTTCATCATTAAATATTCTGTTACAATCTAAATTATAGATCCATTCAATAACACCTTCACATTCACACATGACTTTACATAAACCTGAATTTTCAATGTAATTATAAACCATTTTAATTAATTTAAATAAAATATCAAATTTAAACCAAAAACTAACCATAAACCATAAAACCAAAACCATAAAACCAAAACCATAAAACCAAAAACAAAACTTCAAAAAGCAATTCTACAAAAAGGACATAACTTAACCATACCAATACACCCAAAACACAGAACATGTGTCCCAAAACAAGGTAATATATAACAATTCACATCACTTTCCCAACATATAACACATTTACTTTTAACAATTTCAAAATTATAATTTCTCACACCTCTTACAGGTTTAAATGATTCTTGTATCATACTTTCATCAAACATGCACTCCATATCAGTAACATTCATAACATTCCACAAACTAATATCACCATCAAACAATGATCCATAAAACATAAAACGCATATTAATGACACTACTAACATCCCACAAACTAACATCACCATTAAATTCAGCTTCATAAAACATACAACTCATATCAATAACAGAACCTACATTCCACAAACTAATATCACCATTAAATATAGAACCTTTAAACATATGGCTCATAGTAATGACACAACTAACATCCCATAAACTAATATCACCATTAAATTTAGAAACTTTAAACATAAAAAACATATTAACAACACAACTAACATCCCATAAACTAATATCACCATCAAACAATGATCCACAAAACATAAAACTCATACAATTAACACATCTAACATCCCATTTACTAATATCACCATTAAATTTAGACTTATAAAACATACCATACATATTAGTGACACTACTTACATCCCACAAACTAATATCAATTTCACCGTTAAACCTTTTAAAAACCATATTCATATCACGCATACCACTAACATCCCATTCACTAATAACACCATATTTACTAACAATTTCATCTGATTCATAATTTTTAACAGCATATCTCAATTCTTCATTACTTTCAAATACTTTCATTTTACTACATGACCATAAATATCAAATTTAAATAAACCAAAACAACCAAAACAAAAAAACAATCAAAAAGGAATTCTACATAAAGGACATCTATTAATATATTTAATACAATTAATACATATAACATGTGTCTTAAAACAAGAAAGTGTATAGCAGTTTGTACTTTCATAACAAATTATACATTCTTTAGTTACAATTTGTAAATTATGGTATTTATATGGTTTAAATGATTCTTGTAACAAAGAATAACTAAACATATGATTCATTTCAATAACATTATTAATATCCCATTTACTAATATCATTATTAAATATAGAATCGTAAAATATACCACTCATATCAGTAACATTACTAACATCCCATTTACTAATATCACTATTAAATTTAGAAGCATAAAACATATAACTCATTGTAATGACACTACTAACATCCCATTTACTAATATCACCATTAAATATAGAATAACTAAATATACTACCCATATTAGTAACATTGCTAACATTCCATTTACTAATATCACCATTAAATTTAGAAAGAAAAAACATATTATTCATATCAACAACACTACTAACATTCCACCTACTGATATCACTATTAAATATAGAATTACTAAACATACTTAACATATATTTAACAGAACTAACATTCCATTTGCTAATATCGCCATTAAATTCAGATCCAAACATACCACTCATATCAGTAACATTACTTACATCCCATTTACTAATGTCGCCATTAAATTTAGAATAATAAAACACATAACTCATATCAATAATGTTACTAACATCCCATTTACCAATAACACCATATTTACTAACTATTTCATCGGATTCGTAATTTTCTACAGCATATCGTAATTCTTTATTACTTTCAAATACTTTCATTTATTATATATTATTTATATTCATTTTTATAAAAATATATTACACAGTATGAACAAATTCACCATCTTTCCATTGAATTTTTAACAAATTATCACAACTTTCAAATTCAACCAAAGAATGTTCATCACTAAATGTATATTAAAAAGTCATATAAGAACTCTACAAAAAGGACACAAATGAATATGTTCAATACATTCAAAACAAACAACATGAGTATGAAAACATTCTAAGACATAACAATCTATATTTTCTTCCCAACATATATTACATTCTTTTTTAATAATTTTAAGATTAAAAGATTTTTTATTTTTATTAAATTTAAATGATTTATGTATTACACTATTACGAAATATATCATTAATATCAGTATTATTACTAACATTCCAACTACTAATATCGTTATTAAATTTAGAATTGAAAAACATATAACGCATATTAATGACATTACTAACATTCCATTTACTAATATCGTTATTAAAATTAGTATTTCCAAACATTCCAGTCATATCTATAACACTACCAACATCCCATTCACTAATATCACCATTAAATATAGAATATGCGAACATTCCAGTCATGTTAATGACACTACTAACATTCCATTTACTAATATCACCATTAAATATAGAATATGCGAACATTGCAGTCATGTTAATTACACTACTAACATTCCATTTACTAATATCACCATTAAATATAGAACATGCGAACATTCCAGTCATGTTAGTAACACTACTAACATCCCATTTACTAATATCACCATTAAATTTAGAACCTTCAAACATATAACGCATGTCAGTAACATTACTAACATCCCATTTACTAATATCATTATTAAATATAGCATCATAAAATATACCATTCATATTAGTGACACTACTAACATCCCATTCACTAATATCACTATTAAATATAGAATTACCAAACATACCATTCATATTAGTAACATTACTGACATTCCAACTACTAATATCACTATTAAATATAGAATAACAAAACATGCCATTCATATTAGTGACATTACTTACATCCCATTTATTTAAATTAATTGATGTATTGCCACTACTTAAAATATAATAAATACTACTGTTTATGAATTGTAAAAGCATATCACATGTGGTTGGATGTATGCAATTATTAAAATATTTAAAAACATCACTCATGTCAGTTACATTACTAACATCCCAATTGTTAATAGTTCCATAAGTGTATATTATATGGGGAAGATTATAATTTTCAACAGCATATTTTAATTCTTCATTAGTTTCAAATGATTTCATTTATTATGTATTATTTTTATTCATTTTTAACATATGCAAATTATTGAATATTTTATGTAATCTATAAATGGAGTTGTTGAAAGTATTGCATGAATATCAATCATATGAGATGTTTGAAGTATATTTGACAACATTAAATAATTCTGAAAAAGGACGTTTATTTGAAGAATTTACAAAAGAAATATTAAAAATTCATCCGTATTATAGTGATATTTTAACAGATATTTGGTTATATGAAGAAATTCCTCATAGTTTAACTGTTAAACACAAATTACCTAAAATAGATAAAGGAATTGATTTGCTAGCAGTAATAAATGGTAATTATTATCCGATTCAGTGTAAATTTAGAAGTAAAAAAAATAAAATAATATACAATGAAATCGCAACATTTCCTGGTCTTTGTTTTGATAGATTTAATAATGGTATTGTTGTTACTAATTCATATGAAGTGTGTGAAGAATTACATACAGATAATATGTTAATTTTAGATTCTGTGTTTTTTGCATCAATAACTAATGAAATGTATAAAAATATAATATTAAACATGACAAATACATCTGTAAAATATGAAACACCACATCCTTATGATTATCAAATAATAGCTATTAATGATGCATGTAAGCATTATGAATCTAATAAAAATGGTATATTAGATGTGGCGTGTGGTGGTGGTAAGACGTTTATGTCATTTTGTATTATTAAAAAATTAAATGTTATTAATGTTATTGTTGTTGTCCCAAGTTTATATTTACTTTCACAAATATTATTGGAATATTCTAAGTATATGAAATTTAATAAACTAGTTGTCGGATCTGATATATATGATAAAAATATCTGAAATTTTAATTTGGAAAACCCAGAAAAGTAAGGTTCCAAGCGGCTTTAAATCCGCATTAAAAAAATAGACTCCAACACAATAACAAACTCCTCGAGCCCCAGAATGAGCCAATCCAAAAAATCAACCGACGGGAGGTTCCTAGTAACAAAGCAAAACTTCGTCTTTGACCACCTGAACGATGGCAAGGAAATCCGGGATGATTATCTAATATAAGAAGTACTGGGCTCCGGCACCTACGGAG
>NVUW01000014.1 GCA_002733205.1 Thalassobium sp.
GCGTTAATTTTCAAAATCTCTTTTAAAATCAACCACTTAACTTAGCTTCAGTTAACCCTTTCGAGCCACTCTCAAAGCAGGTGGCGCATTCTACGCTCTTACTGACCGAAATCAATACCTTTTTCGAGAATTTTTCAGCAACTTACTATTCGCTAGAATCTTGTAAGTCATTGAAAAGCAAAGCTTTTTCAATCTTCCCGACACACCGTAGCGGTCAAGAGGGGCGCATTATAGGGATATGAATCCGGGGGTCAACTGCTTTTTACATTACTTAACTATTATGTCCATCAGGGTGCTTCGCGGCCGTGGCTTTCTGCCACCGCAGTAATAGCAGACAGAGTACGAGCGCGGCATACAACACAGGCTCAAACCACGAAGAACGGATCTGCAGCAGATAATGAACCGCCACGAGAACAGATAACGGATAAATCAACTTATGCAGGCGCTTCCATCCCTGTTTCAGCCGCCGTTGCCAGCCGCGGGTAGATGTTACAGCCAATGGCAACAGCAGCAGCCAGGCTGTCATACCTAATAGTAAATAAGGCCGCTTAATCGTTTCAGCCCCCAATTCAGCGAAACGCCACTCCAGAAGAAACGCAAAGTAAGACAGCAAGTGCAGAGAGGCATAGAAGAAAGCGAACAAGCCCAGCATACGCCGGTGCTGAATCAGCCAGGGCTGCTTCAGCAAACGGCGCAGCGGCGTTACTGCCAATGTCAGCAGCAGAAAGTTGAATGCCCAGGTACCGGTAAACCAGACAACAGCTTTACCCGGCTCCGGGCCAAGGATTTCCCATTCACCGGACTGCAGACGAACAATCGCCTGACCTATATAGAGGAATGGCGTGATACCTAATACAAAGAGAACAATGCGGCGCAGCCTGATCATGCAAACAATCCCGGTTCAGTAGTACTTATGCAGATCCATACCGCTATAAAGAGAAGCGACCTCATCATAGCCATTAAACAGGCGCGTACTGATGCGGTTAGGTTTGAACAAGCCGGATGGCAGACGGCGCTCACTGGCCTGACTCCAGCGCGGATGATCGACCTGCGGATTCACATTGGCATAGAAGCCGTATTCGTTCGGCGCAATATCATTCCAGGTGGTACGCGGCATGGTTTCGCGGAAGCGGATGGCAACAATCGACTTGATACTTTTAAAGCCGTACTTCCACGGCACAACCAAACGTAATGGCGCACCATTCTGATTAGGCAGTACCTCACCATATAAGCCAACGGCCATAATCGTCAGCGGGTGCATGGCTTCATCCATACGCAGACCTTCTCTGTATGGCCAATCGATGGTTGAAAACGCCGAGCGCTGACCCGGCATCTGCTTTTTATCTTCCAGGGTAATGAATTCAATGTATTTAGCGCTGGCCAGGGGTTTAAAGCGTTTAATCAGATCGGCCAGCGGAAAACCAATCCATGGAATCACCATCGACCAGGCCTCGACGCAGCGCAAACGATAGATACGCTCTTCAAGCGACTGCCCCTTCAATAGGTCTTCCAGCGTGAAACTACCCTTTACCTCACACTCCCCATCTACAGTAACGGACCATGGATCGGTTTTCAGCTTGCTGGCATAACGGTAAGGATCATCTTTACCCGTACCGAACTCATAGAAGTTGTTGTACTGAGTAACACTACTGTAGGGCGTCAGAACTTCATCTTCTCCGAAAGAAGTTTCGCGTGCGGCACCAATCTGCTCACGCAACCAGGGAGCACCACTACTGCCGGGCTCTGTCCGGCTTTGCAGCGCATGCACAGGCAAGGCACTGGCGGCTAACGCTAACGCAGCACTTTGGCCAATAAACTGGCGACGTTTAAGATAAAGGGAATGAGGAGTAATTTCTGACGCTAAAGGGTCGGAAGGATTGTGCGGCTTAATAATCATGGAAGCTCCTCGGCTGGCGGTTTAACCGCCTTCCCGCGACGGCTCCACATCAGAGAAGAGACGCGCGGGAAGACTCAGAGCAAGGTTAGACTCAAATTGGGTTAAGAATTCAACCTTTAGCCCTTTTTTCACGCAAGCGTACCCACGCTTCATAAGCCGGACCAGACAACGCATAGGTCATAAATACGCCCAGCAGTACTTTGGCCGGGTCGATGGAAACCACAACAAACACGAATACCACGGCCAGCATGGCAACAAACGGAACCTTGCCGCGCAGATCCAGACCTTTAAAGCTGTGATAGCGGAAGTTACTGACCATCAGCAGACCCGCCGCAGGAACTACAACAGCCATCAGCCAGGCGATATCCGAACCCGTGGTGCCGGTTTCGCTGAACACCCATACGGTTCCGGCAACAATAGCCGCAGCCGCCGGACTGGCAAGACCGGTGAAGAAGTTCTTATCAGCAACCGCCAGCTGCGTATTGAAACGCGCCAGACGCAATGCCGCACCGGCAACATAGATGAAAGCCGCAACCCAGCCGACTTTGCCCAGATCCTGCAATGCCCAGCTAAAGGCAACCAGCGCTGGCGCCACACCGAACGACACCATATCCGCAAGGCTGTCGTACTCGGCACCGAAGTCACTCTGGGTATTGGTCAGGCGCGCAACGCGTCCGTCCAGACCATCGAGAATCATGGCAATAAAGATGGCAATTGCCGCGTTTTCGAAATGGCCGTTCATGCTGGCCACTACCGCATAAAAGCCGGAGAACAGAGCGCCGGTTGTAAACAGGTTTGGCAGCAGGTAAATGCCTTTGCGTCCTGGCCACTTGGCCGACTTACGTCCGCTTTCGTCTTCGTTATCCATCAGGGGTACAACCTTGTTGTCGTCATCATTCATTTGTTGCAGGCTCATAAACACACCTCAGTAGAACCGCTCATTATGAGGCATTAAATGGCGGCTGTCTTCCACAACGCCTGTAACAAAGGTTCCTGCAGACGCTGACTCTGGGCACACAGACCAATGGCAAAGGGTTCCAGTTCCGGCTGCACATTCAAAACCCGAACCCGTCCGGCCATCGGACTGTTGCGCAGCACCAGCTCCGGCACCACGCCCACGCCAACTCCCAGCGCGACCATACTGACGATGGCCTCGTTGCCTGTCACCTGAGCGTAGATATGCGGTGCAATTGCACGTGCGGCAAACCAGCGGTTGACGCGGGTGCGCGCCAGACCAGATTCCGACAACACCATCGGCACCTGCGCCCAGTCGATCTCCGTCTGATTCAGTGGCAACACAGCTCCCGGTGCGCGTGGCGCTATAAAGAGAAGCGGTGATGCCGCCATCGCTTTAAAAGTCAGACCGCCAGCCAGCTGTTCCGGACGCGCGGCAATCACTACATCAGCCTCGCCAGATTCCACCCGCGGGATCGATTCCGCTGCATCGCCGGTATGAATGCGCAGATCGACCTGCGGATATTTTTCCCGAAAGCGCGACAACAAGTCCGCCAGAAAGCTGTAACTGGCGGTCACGGAGCAATACAACGTCAGGCGTCCGCTCAGATCACTGACCTGAGTACCCACTGCGCTGCGCAACTGTTCCCAGCTGAGCAGGGTTTGCTCAGCATGCTGGCGAAACAACTCACCCGCGGCCGTCAACTGCAAGGGTGAACTATCACGACTGAACAGTTGCGCCCCAGCCTCTTCCTCCATCCGTGCCAGACGGCGACTCAGTGTCGACGCACTCATATGTAATTGCTGGCTGGCTTTGCCCAGATGCTGCAGCGAACTGAGACTGAGGAACACCTGCAAGTCCTTGTAATCCATCGCATTTCCTTAATTGAAATAAGGTTGTTGCATAAAACGCAACGAGATGACGCAAATATAGCATTTTACGCAACAGCCATCTTCCCCTACTATTCGCCGCAACGTTTTTTAATCCACATAACCTCAATTTAAGGAGCCAGAGATGGGTGCTAACTACTTCAATACTCTGAACCTGCGTCAACAGCTGGATCAGCTGGGTCGCTGCCGTTTTATGGACCGTTCTGAATTCGCTTCCGAAGCTGAATTCCTGAAAGGTAAGAAAGTTGTGATCGTTGGTTGTGGTGCTCAGGGCCTGAACCAGGGTCTGAACATGCGCGATTCTGGTCTGGACGTGTCTTACACCCTGCGTGCTGAAGCCATCGCTGAGAAGCGTCAGTCCTGGAAAAACGCGACTGACAACGGTTTCGTTGTTGGTACTTACGAAGAGCTGGTGCCACAGGCTGACCTGCTGATCAACCTGACTCCGGACAAGCAGCACACAGCGGTTGTTTCTGCGGTTATGCCACTGATGAAAGAAGGCGCCACTCTGGGTTACTCCCACGGCTTCAACATTGTTGAAGAAGGCATGCAGATCCGTCCTGACCTGACCGTTGTGATGGTTGCGCCTAAGTGCCCGGGTTCTGAAGTACGTGAAGAATACAAGCGCGGCTTCGGTGTACCAACGCTGATCGCCGTTCACCCGGAAAACGATCCAAAAGGCGAAGGCTGGGATATCGCTAAAGCATGGGCTGCCGGTACTGGCGGTCACCGCGCTGGCTGTCTGGAATCTTCTTTCGTTGCTGAAGTTAAGTCTGACCTGATGGGCGAGCAAACCATTCTGTGCGGCATGCTGCAGACCGGTGCCATTCTGGGCTTCGAGAAAATGGTTGCCGACGGTATCGACGAAGGTTACGCCGCCAAACTGATCCAGTTCGGTTGGGAAACTGTAACTGAAGCGCTGAAATACGGCGGCATCACCAACATGATGGATCGTCTGTCTAACCCAGCGAAAATCGTTGCGTTTGATATGGCCGAAGACCTGAAAGAACTGATGCGTCCACTGTTCCGCAAGCATCAGGACGACATCATGACCGGCGAATTCTCCCGCACCATGATGGCTGACTGGGCCAACAACGATAAAAACCTGCTGACCTGGCGTGAAGAAACCGCAGAAACCGGCTTCGAAAAAGCACCGGTTTCTGATGTTGAAATCAGCGAGCAGGAATACTTCGACCACGGCATCATGCTGGTAGCGATGATCAAGGCCGGCGTTGAACTGGCGTTCGAAACCATGGTTGAGAGCGGCATCGTTGAAGAGTCTGCGTACTACGAGTCTCTGCACGAAACTCCACTGATCGCCAACACCATCGCCCGTCGTAAGCTGTACGAAATGAACGTGGTTATTTCCGATACTGCTGAGTACGGTAACTACCTGTTCTCCCACGCTGCAGTACCTCTGCTGCGTGAGAAGTTCATGCCGAACATCAGCACCGACGTGATCGGTAAAGGCCTGAAGCTGAAGTCTAACTCTGTAGACAACAAGCGTCTGATCGAAGTGAACGAAAACATCCGCAACCACCCGGTTGAGTGGATTGGTCAGGAACTGCGTGGCTACATGACTGACATGAAGCGCATCGTTGAAGCCAACTGATTTTGTGCTTTAACCCGCAGACATAAAAAAACCCGGCAATTGCCGGGTTTTTTTATGCTTTTTAATCAGACCACACACAGCGTACTTACAGACACTCAAGCTCCAGCGTGGTCTGAAACTGAAAGTGCGACTCCGAGGTATGACGCTCGGCAAAAAACAAATCGAACGAATATGTATGGTAAGGCTCAATACCCAGACGCTCAGCAACCTGATCCAGATCGAGGGTTTTCTCGATCATGCCGTGTACACCGCCGATATCCATGGCCAGTTTGCCGTTAATAAACAAGAACAGGTCATCATCACCGCGGAAGGTAAACTGGCCGCCCGGCACATAGTAAAACTTCAGATGCGTTTCCAGTGTGAAGTGGAAGTTGTGATAGTTTCTCTGATTACCAAAACCTTCACTGTCAATCGGAAAAAAACTGTGATTACTGTATTCCCAAAAACCGGAAGCAATTTCACGAATCGTCAGGCTCTTGCTGATGGCCATGTTCACATCCGGCACATCACGATACCACTGGTCAAAATTGGCTTTGCCTGTTGTCGTTTTGCTGCGGCCTTCATGCGCATACACCGGACGGCCATCGTCACCCAGGTCTTCTTTTACAATGCCATAATCCACACCATCCATGGTTTCAAAATCCGGATGGCTGGTTTTAAAGTCACGAATTAAAACCGGAATGGTACGAGTACCATTCTCTGAGGTTTTACATTCACAGGCTTCGCTATAGTCTGAGGGTGAACCGGCAACACTGATATTGCTGAAAACCAACGGTAAAACAGACAGCAGTATACCTGTTGCGAAATTCCGACTAGCCATAAAGCCTCCAACCTTAAAATAACATTGGCATAGTAAACGGAATGGCGGCTACAAAATGCGACCTGCGTTTACAAACCGTTATACGATTAAAAGAAAACTGTTAACCCGGTAGCAAACTCAATATTGTGAGTCCGCTTTTTATGGCCTAACAGTTCGGTCTCAAACATGTGATCACGGTAATCCAGATTCCAGGTCAGCCAGTCTGAAAATATAATGCGATAACCTGTGCCAACCACCAGAGTAAATTGCTCATCTCCGGCGAACTGGGTATTACCAACACCACCAATCAGATAAAACGCAGAATTAAACGTCAGGTTGCGGGTAACAAAGGTTTCACCGGGAAACAGGTTATACCCCACCAGTACATCGTAATAACTGTACTCACGATCGGCATCGGTCAGGATATTAATGCCACTGCCGTTAATCGTTTCGTAACTCGTACGCCCGGCTTCGCTGCGACCGTAGTTTGCCTGCAGGAAAAAATCTTCCGTCGCATGAAATGACGCTTTTACGCCATATAAAGGGTGCGTGCCGAAATCTTCGATGCTGATCATGCCAAGGAAAAAACCGGCCTCGAACACTTCGTTGTCAATTTTTGCCTGATCGCTTTTACTTTGCTGACCCTCCGGTTCAATAATTTTGATCGGATTAATCACCACTGAACCATCATTACTCTCTTCTGCCGACAATGCCAACGTACTGAGCAGTAAGACTACTGCTGTCAGAAGAAACTGCTGAAACCAATTCGCCATATCGCGTTACTCACTGTGTCATTGTCTGAAAATATCGTCAGGTTGCGGTACTCACCGCGTAATACAAAATTGAAGCCGATATACGCGTTAACACCGATACCCAGGCTGCGAAAATCGTCATTAACCGGCTTATTACCCGGCAATTTTTCTTTCAGCTGCAATTCCTGCCGGCCAAAGCCCGCAGCCAGAAACGGGGTAAACGACCAGCGATCCGTCGGTTCAACAATCAGGCTGATGGATTGCTGATAACCATCAACGGTCTCGGCAAAAAGCTGGCCATACTCTGCTTCCACACCAAAATTCCGGCTCAGCCGGTATCCGGCCAGCAAACCAATCTGATCCGATCCTTCCTGCTTACCAACGGTAAATCCCAAGCGTATTTTATGACGTAAAAAATCACCGTGGCGGGTTTCTGGCAAAGCAACCGGTGTGCCGGTGTCCAGCAGGGTACGCGCCAGACTTTCACGGGTTACCCAGCCCGTTTTACCGCGCCTGTCAGCAATCAGATACCAGGTCGTGCGGCGGCTGATTACAGCAATTTCTTCGCCTTTTTCCACCACATAAATAACGGGATAGCCACGCCCCGGGCCAGTGTGCAGCTCCAGGTATGGGTCAATCACCTCTACTTTCAGAGCCTGATTGATATCGTCGCTGGAAACCTGCGGAGGTTGTTTTTCCTGCGCCTTGTGGTTTTCCTGTTGCGCCGGATTGTTTTGCTGTGCCAGAGAAGGAAAAGCCCAAAGGCAAAGACTCAGCACCAGTATCAGGTGTCGTTGCATGATGATGTCGTCATAACAGATTCGGCGGGCATCTTACGGAAAAGCGCCTTCCGTTGTCTGGCAGTGAATCACCTTCCGACTGTTAACCTGTTCACACTGTGATGGGCGTTGCAGCAAAAGTGTGACGCAGGTCTGATTAACGAGAAAAAAAAATGGCGCAATGCCGTTTTTTGAACAGGTGCAGGTTTTTAAATTCAGAAGTGCAGATAATGCCCGACCGTCCAACGTCAGCATCAAAGCGGCAGGAGTAACAGACGTGCGTTTTTGGGCATTGTTATCAATTTTTATCAGCTGTTTCGTATCTGCACCATTATTGGCAGCGGATGCCAATATTGATTTTGGCCAACAGAAGTCAGAAGAAAAAGCGAACAAAGCCATGAGCGAAGTTCAGCGTCTGTCCGGCAATATTCAGGCGTTAAAAAACCGGGTCATCACTTTAAACAAAGATCTGCGTGTAATGGAAGAAGCTTTGTTATTTCCAACCAACACCCAGTTTTCTGTTTTTGTTGCTGTTGAAGGTGGTCAGTTTTTTACTCTGGAAAGCGTCAAACTGAAAATCGACGATAAAATGGTTTCCACTCACCTGTACTCGGCCAAGCAACGCGAAGCCCTGAACCGCGGTGGTGTACAGAAACTGTTTATGACCAACCTGTCGGAAGGCAAACACGAAGTCACCGCCTTTTTTACCGGCATTGGCCCCAATGGCCGCGCCTATAAAAGAGCCGCCGAGCTGACGCTGGAAAAAGGCAAAGCAAGCCAATATCTGGAACTGGCCATCACGGATGACAGAGCCCGCCAGGAACCTGTGTTTTCCATAAATCAGTGGTAGTGCTTATGCGAACGTTAACGCGCTTTCTGCTGACCCTTGTTATTGCCAGCCAATATGCCACCGCCGCGCAGGTTAAAGACCTCGAGTACGGCGGTATTCTGTTTGATTACTATCAGCAGGATTATTTTTCCGCATTGGTGCAGTACGAATACGCGAATAGCCAGAATGCCCTGCAACACCACGGCAATGAAGCCCGGTTATTAAAGGGAGGCATGACCCTGTCTTACGGTATTGCCGGTCAGGCCGAAGACATTTTCAGCCAGTTACTGACACCGGATGTGGCTGCGGAGCAACGTAACCGCGCCTGGTTTTATCTGGCAAAGCTCTATTATCAGAAAGCCGACACCCCACGTGCTGCGCACGCTCTGATGCAGATCAACGGTCAGGTACCGCAGGAAATTGCCGGCGAATACAACTATCTGGCAACGCTGATTAATATCCGTAACCGTCAGACCGATGCCGCGAATGCCGGTATTGACCAACTGTCAGACAATCTCCGTTTTCAGCCTTACCTGATTTACAACCTGGCCGTCAGCCAGCTGCAAAGCGGAAAAACGGACGAAGCCATGGCGAACCTGAACCGTGTGATGACAGCCGCCGTGACGCATAAAAGTGAAGAGTTGGCGGTACTGGCCGACCGGGCACGCCATGCCCTGGCACAGCTGGAAATGACGCAGGGAAACCTGCTCTCCGCCTGGAATTATCTGCAGGGCGTGCGCACCACTGGCCTGTATTCCAACCGCGCATTATTAACCTATGCCTGGGCCGCGATTAAATTGAAGCGCTACAGTGATGCGGTTCCCGCCCTGCGGTTGCTTGATCAGCGCTCCATTACCATTCCTGAAACCCAGGAAGCCAAGGTACTGCTGGCCCATGTCTATGAAACTGAAGGCGCGAAACGCAGCTCGCTGAAACAATACCTGCTGGCGGAAAAATCATTTAAAGAAGGCCTGAATGCCATCGAGATGGCGCGCAAAGTCATCGCCTCGCAGGAAATTCCGCAAGAATTCGTGATTAACCTCGAAGCCATGCTGGATGAATCGGACTGGTACGGCATGCAGCCCAGCCTTGATTACAACAAGCTGACACCCTTTCTCACCGAATTAATGGCCTCCAACAATTTTTATTCGGTCATTAAAGAGCTGCGCGATCTGTATGGTATCCGCCGTAATCTGCAATTCTGGCAGATGCAGATTCACGAACACGAACTCATTATCCGTATTCGCCGTGATCAGACCGGTATGGAAAAACTGATGGCTGATGTCAACGCCAGCCAGAAACAATTCCGCTTTTATAAAGACGGTCTGATGGAGCAGAAGCTGACCACCCTGACCCTGTCCGAACGTGATCAGGAACGCTTTACCAGCCTGTGGCAAAACACCCAGAAAGACCTTGAACTGGTGGGTGACAAAGTGACCCAGGTGGCCGCCATCAAAGAGCCTTACAAACTCAGTTATCAGTTACAGGCGCGCAGTAAAAAACTGGCTGCACAAGTAGAACAGGAACTCAGCAATACCAATAGCCTGATCCGCTCGCTGGAAAAAGTGATGCGCGGTGTGATTACCGCCGAGCTGGATAAACACGAAGAGCGGATCCGGTATTACTGGGCGCAGGCGCGTCTGGGCAAAGCACGGCTTTACGATAAAGCCCTGAACAACATCGAAGATTCCAGCAGCGGAGCACAACAATGAAACACCTGAACCACATAGGCTTGCTGATGGGTTTGCCTATATTGTTGAGCGGATGCAGCCTGTTTGGCGGCAACGACACCATTGGCAGTTTAAAAAGCCAGGAAACCGAAGAAAGTAATCTCGATTTTTCTGATATGAACCACCATCAGGTACGGGAGGAATATCAGGAATTACTGGAACTGGTTGATGACAAGTTTCTGAAAGAACAAATTGAGCGACGCATCGCCGGTGTCTCCATGGCCGAAGGCGATCATCTGCAGACCAGCCCGGAAAATAAGCCGAGCAAAGGTTACTACCGCGACGCCATTAATTCTTATATCGACATTCTGGAAAAATATCCGAATTCCCCGGATAACGCCGAAGTGCTTTACCAGCTGTCAAAAGCCTATGAAATGGAAGGCGAGCCGAAAAATGCAGAAGCCATGCTGAAGCGTCTGGTGGCTCTGCATCCGGATTACTCCGGCATTGCCGAAGCGCACTTCCGTCTGGGCGACATTAACTTCAACAACGAGAATTATAAGCAGGCGGAATTCCATTACCGCACCGTCACCACCGCTAATGCACCAACACTGCAACTTAACGCGCACTATATGCTGGGCTGGGCGCTGTATAAACGCGGATTGTTTGATGATGCGCTGGAATCCTTTGCCTATGTGTTATCCGTTGTTCTCGATGAGCAAAGCAGCCAGACATTAAGCAATGCCGAAAAGCCATTGGTTGACGACAGCCTGCACTCCATCAGCCTGACACTGGTCAACCTCGGTGGTGCCGAAAAAATCAGCGACGTAAAAGGCCTGCGCAACAAAGCCTATATCTGGCAAGTGTATGAAAATCTGGGTGCCTATTACCTGGAGAAAAACCGTTACGCCGACAGCGCCGCGACCTATCAGCATTTTATTACCCATTATCCGCTGGATACACGCACACCGGGTATGCACAGCAAGCTGATTGCCGCCTACATTAAAGGGGCCTTTGCTAAAGACGTTCTGCTGGCCAAACAATCTTATGTCGCGCAGTACGGCATGCAGTCGGCTTACTGGGCGCAGGCCAGCGAGACATTGCGCAACGACATCAGCGCGAACCTGAAACCTTACCTGACCGAAATGGCGGCGCACTTTCACGCTCAGGCACAAGCTCAGGCCAAACTGGCGGGTGAAAAAGAAGCGGCAAAAATCAAAGGTGCTGATGAGCTGAACAAGAAATCCGCCGCATCCTATGCCAGCGCCACACAATATTACGGCGAATACCTGAGCAGTTTTCCGCAAAGCAGCGATCTGGCCAAACAACGTTTTCTGAAAGCAGAAGCGCATTTTGAAGCCCGCCAGTACGATCAGGCTGCCGCGGACTATGAAATTGTCAGCTACCAGTATCAGGATAAAGAATTCGGCAACCGCTCCGGTTACGCCGCCATTCTTGCTTACCAGCAGCGTATTGCGGAACTGGAACAGAATCCAAAAGAAAAATCCCACGCACAGGAAAATGCCGTCGCCAGTATGCTGCGGTTTACCGAACGCTATGACACCGACAAACGCTCGCCGGCGGTACTGACGAACGCTGCCGAATATTTATTCAGCCTGAACCGTTACCCACAAGCGATTGACGTAGCCAGTAAGCTGATTAGCGGCAATAAAGCGCTGGATAAAAACCTGAAGCAAACCGCCTACGGCATTATCGCGCACTCGTATTACCAGCAGAAAAATTTCCTGGAAGCGGAAAAGAACTACGACAACCAGCGTCAGCTATTGGGTAAACAGCATCCGCAATACGTCGCCGTCAGCGAACGCATGGCAACCGCGGTGTATAAAAAAGCAGAAGGAATGATGGCCGCCGGGCAGAAACTGGCCGCAGCAGAACAACAGCTGCGCATTAAAACCATTGCACCTGACAGCAAAGTCCGTGTGATTGCTCAATACGATGCCGCCGTTACGCTACTGGCGGAAAAACAATGGCAGTCAGCCATTAGCGAATTAAAAGAATTGCGTGCGCTCTATCCGCAGCATGAACTGGCGGCCGAATTTCCGCGCAAACTGGCTTATGGCTACGAGCAGGACGGGCAAATGCTGCCAGCAGCGAAAACGTACGACTACCTGTACGCCAACGATAAAAGCGCCGACGTAAAACGTGATGCCCTGTTCGCCGCAGCCGGCCTGTATGAAAAGCTCGGTCAACTGGATACCGCCCTCGAATATTACAAAACCTGGGCGCGTAATTACGAACAGCCATTCGATAACCGCATGGAATCGCGTTACCACATCGCGCTGATTTATGGTCAGAAAAATGATGAGCGTCGTAAGCTTTATTGGCTGCGTCGTATCGTACAGGGTGATGCCAGTGCCGGAGAGAGCCGTACCGACCGTTCACAGTGGCTGGCCGCCTGGGCCAACAATGAATACGGCGATTATTTTGCCGGTGAATTTAATAAGCGTCGCCTTGCGGCCAATCTCGAGCGCAATTTACCACTGAAAAACCAAAGTCTGCAGGATGCGGTCAGCCGTTATCAGCAGGCAGCCGAATACGGGCTGCTGGAATTTACCACCCAAGGCAGCTTTAAAATTGCCCGCCTGTATCAGCAGATGGCCAACGAACTGCAAACCCTGCCCATTCCTGACGGTATGTCGGAGCAGGATGCAGACATGTTCCGCAGCCTGATTAATCAGCAGGCTGCCCCAATGCTGGAGCTCGCGCTGTCGGTATACACCAGCAACGTCGAGCAAGGCTGGAAAGGTCACTTTAACCAGTGGATTGATGACAGTTTCAAAGCACTGGCACTGCTGTCTCCTGCACGCTTTAACAAATCTGAAGAACAAAAGAGGTATGGCGATGAAATTCGTTAAACCCATGCTGATTCTGGCCTTGCTCAGCGGCTGTGCCGCGCAGCAGCCAAAATCCACACCAGACACTCTGACACTGACGCAGACCTCTCAGTACCTGCCACACCAGGCGTACGATGAGAAAGGACTGAAAATCCCCTACGTTGCGGCAGAGAATCCTTACCTGAAACAAACCGGCACCATCAGCAAAGGGTCTGTTCTGCTGTTTATTGAAGCGAAAAAAGCACTGGCGGCCGACGATGAAAAAACCGCCGTGCAAAAGCTGAAAGTGATTGCGGAAAAAGACCCGTCGCTGGCGGGCCCTTTGGTCATGCTGGGGGATATCAGTATGACCAATGAGCGTTATGCCGAAGCCGCAGATTATTATCAGAAAGCACTGACGATTAACGACGTCAATGTTAATGCGTGGCTTGGCCTTGGTGAAGCCCAGCGCCGTCAGGGACAATTTATTGCGGCCCAAAATACGTACGCCAAAGCGCTGCAGCAATGGCCCGACTTTCCTGAAGCGCATCTGAATCTGGGCGTGCTCTACGATCTGTATCTGAATATTCCGCAACAGGCTCAGGCACACTATGAAGCCTACCTGTTTTTAACCAATAAAAAGACGCATGCAGCTACAGACTGGTATCAGGAAGTACAAAGTCGTACTGGTATTACCGCCAGCTTTATTGATACCGGGCCAGAAACCCAGAACAGCAGCAAACTGGCGGCGGAATAAATTATGAAAATGATCAGCAATCTGCTGCTTTTGTCTCTGTTCAGCCTGCCGTTAATGGCCGAAGAAGCGATCAAGCTGGAAAGTAAGATCGTCGGCGATAAAGAGCAGCCATCGGTCAGTTATTTTGTGCCCTGGCAGGAAGCCAGCGGCGTCGACCGTCTTTACCAGAATGTGGAAGACCGGTACGACAACAGTCTGGACGCTATTGATCGTGATGTGATGCTGCGCTCGATGCGCATCTATGACGAAATGAATCTTGAAAATAACCCAAGTTTAAATTCTGAGGCTAACTAAAATGGGCGATATCTACAGCATCGTGGTCAACTTCCTGAAAGAAGGGGGCCTGTTTATGTATCCGATTTCCATCGTACTGGTACTGGGCCTGGCGATTGCTTTTGAGCGCTGGATATTTCTGAAGCGCGAGAAAAACCGCAACGAAAAAACCTTCCAGGACTTTCTGCCATTATTGCGTACCAACGATCATGAAAAAATGACGCTGTTTACCCGTGATCATCAGGCTGCCGTATCGCGCATTATTGGCTGCGGTCTGGATATGATGAAAATCACCAAGCAACGTGCTGATATTGAACAAGCCATGAACGAAGGCGTAATGGAAGTTCTGCCACGCCTGGAAAACCGTACCAACTATCTGGCCATGCTGGCAAACGTTGCCACTCTGTTGGGCCTGCTCGGTACCATTATTGGTCTGATTGCTGCGTTTGCCGCCGTTGCTAACGCCGATCCGGCGGATAAATCCGCGCTGCTGTCACAGTCTATTTCGGTAGCGATGAACACCACGGCTTTCGGTCTGATTGCCGCGATTCCACTGCTGATTGCCAGTGCAGTGATCAATAATAAAACCAATGCCATTGTCAGCAGTATCGAAATGGCGGCGATGAAGTTCCTGAATGTGATGACCCTGAACCGTGCTGTTGAAGCCGGTTATCCGAAAGACAACCGTGGCGACGATCAAAAGGCATCCTGATGGCTTTTAAAATGAACCGGCGCATGGCGGAAGACACCGATATCGATATCACGTCCTTTATGAACCTGATGATCGTATTGGTACCGGTGCTGCTGCTCAGCCTGACCTTTACCAAGGTGCGGGTGCTGGATATTAATCTGCCCGAGCTCAGTGGTGGCCAATCGGCAGCAGAACTCAGTCAGTCGCAGTTGGATGTGATGGTCGACAGCGAAGGCTTTGCCGTGTATTTCCCGACCGGCAAGCTGTTGAAAAAAATCCCGCTCAAAGAGAATCAATATGATTACCGCGAGCTGTCGCAACTGATGCGTGATCTTAAAAATCAGCTCAGTGATAAAAAAGACGCAACCATCATTGCTGCCAAAAACGTCGAGTACCAGACCCTGATTTCCACGATGGATACCATTAAATCCTATAAAACCGTGTTAGCAGCCAGCCTGGTCGAAGTTGAACTCTTCCCGGAAATTTCTCTCGGGGATAAAAAACGGTAACGGATATGGCCTCAAACAGCTTTATTCAGCGCAAAGTCACCAAAACAGCCACTCTCAATCTGACCTCGCTGATGGATATTTTTACTATCCTGGTGTTCTTCCTGCTGATGAATACCGGCGAAAGTCAGGAGTTGGCCAAAGCCAATTTCGTCAAGCTGCCGGACTCCAATGCCGACGGCGCTCTGCATGGACAACTGGTGATTAACGTCGCTCAGGATTCCATCATGATCGACAACCAGAATATTGTCGCCGTCAGCGACGTTGATCGCCGGCCGGGTGAAGTAAACAAACCGCTGGGCGAAGCGTTAAAAGCCTTTGCCGAAGAAAGCGGTGAGTTAACCGAAGTCGAACAGAAAATTGGCCGCTCCGTCACCATCATGGGCGATCAGAGTGTGCCGTACGATTTATTAAAAGCGGTGATGACTACCTGCAGTGCCTACGGATTCCGTGATGTTTCTTTGGCCGTTAATCAGGTGGCCGCCAGTGTACTGACCGGCGGAGGACAGTAATATGTCAGCCAGCGCTCAGTTTGTTTCATTGCAGCTTGATCTGCCGTGGAGCGTTAATGAAGACAATAACCAACGCTTTATCCGCCAGGTTAAACGCCTGGCCATTGTGCTATTGGTGTTGTTTATTGCCGTGCCTTTTTTACCGACCTGGGATGTGCATTTCAGCGATATAGAACAGGCTCCGGTGGTGCGCACCAAAGTGATGCTGGAACCACCGAAAATGCCGGAGCAATCAAAGCCGGTACAGGAAGTGGCGCCGCCACCACCGCCAAAACCCAAGCCAAAACCACAGGAAGCGGTTACTGCTGCCGACCGGCCACAGCCCAAAGCCGGAGGCAAAGCACCGGCTCAGGCACTGGCTGCTCTGTCATCGCTGAACACCATGCAAAACAAAGTGGATGTCAGTAAATTACAGAATAAAAATTTGTCGGAAAAAGGGGGACAGGCAAAAGCCAATACCCGCTCCAGTCTGGGTCAGGAGAACCTGAACAGCAGCGGCGGCCTGAAAAACGCCGACATGGATATGCAGGTAAAAGGTGCCGCTCTGGCGCAGCATCAGGGTACCGCAATCGACAGTCCGATTGCTTATCTCGATTTACCGGATGAAGGTGGCAGCTACAGCGAAGGGGCCCGCGGCCGACGTGATATGGAAAGCATTCGCCGTACCATCGAAAATACCAAAGGCAGCGTGTATGCACTGTACGCCAAAGCCTTACGTCAGCATCCGGATCTGAGTGGCAAGTTTGTCTTTGAACTGGTGGTCGAGCCTGACGGTACCGTATCGCGGCTGAGATTAATCCGCAGCGATCTGAGCATGCCGGACCTTGAGCAAAAAATGCTGGCTAAAGTATCGGGCATTAACTTTGGTGAAGACAAAGTTGCACCCACCAAAGTGCAGTACACCTTTGTACTGATTCCGAGCTGAACAGCATTGTTAGAATAATTCTCTCCGTATCCTTTTTTACGGGGAGATTTACTCTGCCGAATCTTCTTTGGGCAACATTTCAGTTACGTAAAAAACAGAAAGAAGATATATCGGGCCGTTCATTTAAAACGGCTTAATTGGTGTATTTTCTGATTGGTCAGACAGCGCCTTGGCAAATAAAAAAGCGCAATAAAACCCGCATATAACCTGACTTCGCTTAACCCTCTCTGACAAATCAGTACTGGTTCACAATATCGGAAACTGCCCTCTTTGCCCTCAGTACTTTGTGACCATGTTCCATCTTCCCATTTAACAAAATGACACAATAGCGATGCCCAACTTCGGGTCCGGATATCTCTGACGATTATCTGGTGTAGGTGCCCGGCACGGCAGTCTGTTTTTGAGAGTGTCTCCGGTTTTAAGTTCAAGGGTGAGCAATAATGAAATCAGCTGTAATTAAATTCTGTTCTTCTGGCGTACTGTGCGGCAGCCTGCTGCTGGCGGGCTGTGGTGAAGATCTTGGCGTTGATCCGAAAATCAACGAAGGTGACACCACCTTTACCAACGATATTCCTTTTGCCTATGTACAGCGAACGCTGAGCAGCACAGCAGATTCTTCTGCCCAGGCTTATCAGGCAGGAGCACAGCTGATTATCCGTGAGCGCGTCTCGTCCAACGCCACCGATAAAGAAATTCTGGCCAAGGCCATTGGCAGCAATCACTACGATGTTAAAGACCTGAACGTCTCACCCGACGGTCGCTTTCTGATTTTTGCTGCCCGCACCCTGAATGAACAAGACAGCAGCTGGAACCTGTACGAATACGATTTTGATCAGGGCAATGTCCGCCGCATCATCAGCGATGACACTTTGGCCGACAGCGGACAGGATACCAACCCGGCCTATACCAACGACGCTGATATTGTTTTTTCCTCCACCCGCGGACAAAACAACGATAGCGCATCCGTACTGTTTAAAATGGCCCGTGATGGCAGCGACCTGACCCAGCTCACCAGCGGCAGTGTTTACGACTACAAGCCAACCATGATGACCGATGGCACCCTGGTCTTTATCCGTATTGGCTCCGGTTCTGAAACCGCCGTTTGCGAAAATGACAGCAACAAACTGCAACCGACCAGCATCAGCGCCAGCCGTTGCGTCAATGCCAACGGTGTCGTTGCCGCCAGTAAAAAATACAGTTTATTACGCCTGAACAACGACAACAGCGAACCGGAAGAGTTGGCAAGCGGCGAAATTCCGCTCGGCAGTGCCGAAGCCAGCCTGCAATTAATGAACGTTGTGCAAGATGCCGATGGTCACCTTGGCGCACTCATCAAACACCAGAACCACAGCCTGATGGGCGGTGATGTTATTACCATTACCGGGGGCCAGCAGGCCAACACCGTGTTTGCTGGTTTATCACCGGAGTCTTATACCGGCGGTAAAGTAAACGTCTATCCCGAACAGATTTCCCGTGGCGGTTGGTACAGCGCTTTCTGGCCTTATCGTGATGGCAGCGGGCGCATGCTGATCAGCTGGACTCAGTGTCTGAGCCAAAAAAGTGGTCTGACGGATACCTGCAGTGACAGCACCGACTTTGATTCGGTCAGCGCCCGTTATGGTGTATGGACTTACGACCCGGCAAGCAACACCCGCCAGCCGGTCATTAATGGTAAATCCGGTGTGGTCTATACCGAACTGGCGGTTGCTTATCCGTATCAGGGCAGCAATCTGAATTTTGCACCAGTGACTCCTGACCCGACCGATCCAACTGACCCGACCGATCCAACTGATCCAACTGATCCGACCGATCCTACTGATCCTACTGATCCGACTGATCCGACTGATCCTACTGATCCGACTGACCCAACTGACCCAACTGACCCAACTGACCCAACTGATCCGACTGATCCGACTGATCCGACTGATCCGACTGATCCGACTGATCCGACTGATCCGACTGATCCGGCAGAGCCAACCGGTGCCGCGATTAATGGCACGCTGAACACCAGCGAAGATATTGCCGTGGCACTCAATATTGATCTCTCCGCCTATAAGCGCTGGATTGACGATGGCTCAATGGGGGATCTGACCATTCGTGATGTCCCTCCCGCTGCTGCATTTAATGTCGGCGTACGCAATGCCGATGGCAGCTGGACCATCGCCCTGAACAAGCTGGCCGAAGCGCAATTTATTCCAGCCGAACACAGCGGCACCGATGCTGTTCTGAAAACTGCCGTTACCTACAGCGCCAACGGTAAAAGCAAAACCTTTAACGGCCTGATTAATGTAGCTGTTGAAGCCGTCGCCGACGCACCGCAATTAACCCTGACACAGCAGCCACTGGCCAGCGACCGTTTTACCAGCGCCTATCTGCAGGAAAATCGCGCGATCCTGAATATAGATCAGGTCATCAGCCAGCTGAACAGCAGTAATTATGTACTGGTCGGTACCGCGCAGAACCGTGGCGATATTCAGACCGGTGCAGCCGATGAGTGGATTGTTGCAAGCGATGCCAACATCTCGGCATCTGCGGGTGATGATGTTGTTCAGATTAATCGTGGCAGTGTCGATGCCGGCGATGGCAATGACATCGTGCAAATGCTGGGCGGCAGCGTTAATGGCGGCCGTGGTAACGATCTGATTCAGATTAATGCCGGCAGCGTAAATGGCGGTGAAGGTGATGATGTTATCCAGATTAAAGGCTGGTCCGATGCTGTTAATACCGATATTGATGGCGGTGATGGCTTTGATCACCTGATTATTGACCAGTCACTGGTCAGCCATCTTGAATCTCTGGGTGAATATGCCGGCCGTATCGAATTTATTGGTGGTGGTTCGGTAACCTACCGCAGCATTGAAAACCTGAGTCAGGGTGGCGAGCTGATTTTTGCACAAGGCGTCGAAGTGACGGCCCGTGCCCAGCTGCTGGATACGGATGGTTCTGAAACCATTCTGAGTACCGTTATTTCCGGCGTACCGGAAAAAGCCCTGCTGAGCCACGCTACCCGTATTGATCCAAACAGCTGGCAACTCGACAACGGTTATCAGGGCGCTCTGCAATTGCTGTGGCCGTCCAGTCTCAGCGATGACTTCACCCTGACCATGACCGTAAAAAGCCAGGACAGCGATGCCGAAAGCAGTGTTATTTACCCGCTGACCACCAGCACCACGCTGATCATCAGTGTCGCTGATTTACTGGATCCTACTGATCCGACTGATCCGACTGATCCTACTGATCCTACTGATCCAACTGATCCAACTGATCCAACTGATCCAACTGATCCAACTGATCCAACTGATCCGACCGATCCAACTGATCCGACTGATCCGACTGATCCGACTGATCCGACTGATCCGACTGATCCGACTGATCCGACTGATCCGACTGATCCGACCGATCCGACCGATCCTACGAATCATAAGCCGGTTGCCAATGCGGGCGCAGATATCCTGAACCGTCAGGTGGGTACGACCGTGATGTTGGATGGTGGCGCAAGTTCCGATGCTGACGGCGATGCCTTGTCTTACCGCTGGAGAGTGATCAGTTCCCCGGCAGAGACCGATGTCGAAATTCTGGCAGACCCTACGGCTCAGCAGCCTACGTTGACTCTGGTCGAGAAAGGTTTTTATGTAATCGAGCTGACAGTCAGTGACGGTAAGAGTGTCAGCGCCCCGGATACCGTCATGATTGAAGCGGTTGCTGATGACCAGATGTGTGTGCCCGGCAAATCGTTATCCATCTGGGCGGCAAAAGCCAATGAAAATAACCCGGACAAACTGGTTAAGGATGTATTCCTGGGCAATATCACCTCCTTCAAAGGCGCGAATACGCCGGATGCCAGTTACAACTACTACAGTGCTTCCGCGCATCCGACCTATGTGGGAGACGAATATAACGATGCGCTGCCACAGCCCAAAGACAGCTCGGCTCATATTTTCTTTTATGAATCGACGGCAGAGCATGCCGCACTGGGATACAGCAATAACCCGGCGGTTAAACCTCGTGGCCAGCTGAATGACGGCGATCTTTTCCTGTACTTCTTCTTTAATAAAGATGCTGCCGGACAGAGCGATAACAAAGTGTATTTTGAAGTCTTCACCGACAACAACCTGAATGCTACAGGCGTTCCGGTTGACCAGGTAATTCTGTCGGATGATGGTGACGAACTCGTCGCCTTCAATAATAGCGACGCTGCCGGTAAGCATTATATTGGTGACTACCAGTACTGGTACAACACCGATGGTGGAGTGGTTGGTCCGTTCCGTGGTGAAGAATTTACCATTGCTGTGCGTGCGACTTCACACAGCCCGGTGGGTGAAGACTTAACCGGAGCCAGTTTCTTCTCAAGGGAAGGGACTGAATATAACTTCTTTAAGGATCCTAAAATCACGTCCTTTATCGTGACCTATAAAGAAGAGAAAAATTGCGATGATGTCGATCCGACCGATCCGACCGATCCGACTGATCCAACCGATCCGACTGATCCGACTGATCCGACTGATCCAACTGATCCAACTGATCCGACTGATCCGACTGATCCGACTGATCCGACTGATCCGACTGATCCGACCGATCCTACTGATCCAACTGATCCAACTGATCCGACTGATCCGACTGATCCAACTGATCCAACTGATCCAACTGATCCGACTGATCCGACTGATCCGACTGATCCGACTGATCCGACTGATCCGCAGAATGACTACGGAGTGGTGAATATCCGCAGCATTTATGAAGTCGATGGTGTTGATATGGCGGCCAGCCAGGGCGGAATTATTGCCCTGCGTGATCTGTCAGTGCATCCGTTGAATGAACGCAGCGAACGTTTTATCCGCGTCGTCAGCGCTACCGCCAATAAAGAACTGCTAGGTTACGCCGCTGTTCAGCCGGATGGTTCCGCGCTGTTTCAGGTACCGGCCAACACCGATTTCACGCTGGAAGTGGTGAACAGCCGTCTGAAAGCACTGGCCAGCAAGAACGAGCATTATGCTTACCTGAATGTCCTGTCAGCGCACACGCTGAACGTCGCTGCCGGTGAAACCCTGCACTATCAGCAAGATTCTGAGGTCAATCCAGGAGGTGAGGCAGGCCGTGCGTTTGCCCATACCAACGCAGCGATTATTGCCCACAGCGACGGTCAGACCATGGCCGAAGCTCTGGTGGACTATCAGCAAAACCTGCCCGCAGTCAGCGCCGATATTAATTATCAGGACGTGTGGAGTCTGAGCAACGCCGCGGCCGATATTAACTACAGCTACAGCCAGCTGGATACCACCGCCCCCACCAGCAACGCCTGCATTAACCGCTGGGATAAAGACTGCCGCGCCCGCATCACCTACACAGACCATGTGCAGCCGCTGTGGGAAAAAAGCGGACGCGACAACAGCGGTCGCAGCTGTGTTGCCTGCCACGACAATTCCGGCGCGACCGGATTGGATCTGACCTGGGACGGCGTGACACTGGATAAAGCCAATATCGTGTCATACCGCGAACTGTTCAGCCCGCGTGCGAACTATATGTATCTGGCTAACCAATTCAGCCCGGTCAGCAGCAACCACTGCCGCCGTCAGCAGGAACTGCCGTTTGTTGAACAACCCGGCAACGACTGCTTTACCTGCTACAGCCGTGTACTGATGTCCGAGCTGGGCTCGCTGGAATCGGCTAACTTTTTTGAACTGTTCGCCAACGACCCGGATCACAACGCCTACCTGTTTAACCCAGACGAAAACACGCCACGGGTTAACCACAGCAATATGCTCAATGCAGAAGAGCTGCGCTTAATCAGTGAATGGCTGGATGCCGGAGCGCAGGTGCAGTAAGCAATCCTGCTGAAAATAACGAGCAATAAAAAAGGGCCTCCGTTGAGGCCCTTTTTTATTTCTGCACCTGGCTGCTCGCTCACGCAGTTTGTCATCTGGCCGACATCTGGCTCCCACGCTCTGCGTGGTAGTCAGTGTTACAGCAAACCAAGCAACACAAATACCGCCAAGCCAGCGCCACTCAATGCCAGCGTTTTGTTTTTCAGCATTGGGGAGTTCTGGTGGGCTGTGCCCACCCTACTTGTTTGTCATCTGACTCCCACGCTCTGCGTGGTAGTCTGGCCTGCCGCTTATCGCCGGTGCGTTAAGTCTTACAGCAACCCAAGCACAATAAACACAGCCAGACCCGCACCACTTAATGCCAGCGTTTTGTTTTTCAGCATCGGTGATTGCAGGCCCAGATACAGACCACTGGCCATAATCAGCACCAGAGCAATGGCGAATATTTTTTCCAGCCATTTAAACAGTGAAGGGCCATGGCCTTTATGTAATTCCATCAACGCCGCCTGCAAATCCGGCTCGCCCCGTTTAATCACAATATTATCGCCCTGCTGTTGTAGCAGGTAGTGTTCACGGCTGGTCGGGCGGGTATAGAAACTGCTGCCCTTGTCTTTTACATATTCAAAACGACTGTCGATGCCTGCGCTTTTTAATACCGCCTGAACATCGTCACTCAGCGTCGGGCTTTTTGCACTCAGCGTCACGCCATCAACCTGGCCAACATCGGTATAGGCGGTGTTGCCTTTTACCCCAAACAAATACAGACCGCCGGAAATCGCCATAATAATGATTATCGGTGCGAAGAAGGATGCCAGGTACAAATGTACCGACACCAGAGTTTTACGCGCTATAAGAGCCGCCATTAGAAGTCTCCTGATCGTTGAGTTATCCGATAATTATCCTCCGCCCCCCAATGCTTTGCATGTAAAGAATCGTGCTTAAAGCGAACATCTGCGGCTGATCTGTTATTTATTGACCTGTAACAAGCCTGCTGGCCACACATAGCCATAAAAAAACCGGAATTCCTGTTAAGGAACTCCGGCAAAGGTCACACCCTCAGGTGTTTTAAAAATCCGCTGAAATCAGGCGGCTTTCGCTGTTTTCTCAAACCCGGATTTTTTCGCGGCAATCAGTTCGCGGTAATCCTGCTGCATAAATTCTTTAATACCGCTGCGCTTGTTCGCTTCCATCGCCAGCTCTAATTCTTCTGCGCTGGCATAACGGCGATCCCAGTCCAGTACCTTCGGCACCATAATGCGGTTCCACAGCGGTGGAATCAGTGTCAGGAAGATTGTGGTCAGATAACCATTCACCATCATCGGTGCGTCCTGATACGAGCGCAGTTTATGGAAAGGAACATCGCCTTCGGCATGATGGTGAGAATGGCGGGTCAGGTTAAAGGTTGCCCAGGAGCTGACGCGTTTATTGGTATTCCAGCTGTGGTAAGGCTGCACCGGCGTTTTCGGATTACGCACCATGCCGTAGTGCTCCATAAAATTCACAATTTCCAGAAACGCTTTGGCAATCAGCGCTGAGGCGGTAAAAACCAGCACACCGATCCAGCCTGCCATGGCAAAGGCGGCAATTTCCAGCAGCAATGACATTAATAAACCGCGGATATACAGATTATGGTGGCTGAATACCGGCAGGCGTTTTTTCTGCAGGCGCTGCTTTTCCAGTTTCCAGGCACTGATATTCCCCTTCCAGGTGGAAGCCAGAATGTGGAAGTACACATTGCGGCCACGCGGGGCGGTCGCCGGATCACCGACGGTGCTGACATAAATATGGTGGCCGTAAACATGCTCAATAGAGAAACCGGTATCCCAGCTGAAGGCCAGCAACCAGCGGCCGATGAACATCGCTACCGGGTCCCAGGTACGGTGCGTTAATTCGTGGCCGACAATGGTGCCCACCACCGACGACAACAGACCGCAGCTGAGAATCGCCACCGCATATTGCAGCAACGTATTATCGGCGCGCGCCGCAGCGGCGTCATAGCCGGTCAGCTGCTGCACAAACGCGCCATACCCCAGCACATCAATATCAGCGACCGTCCACACCATTAAAAAATTCATCGCAAAAATCAGCACCAGCGATGAGTACAACTGCAGATTAAGAATCCACTCATGGCCGTATACCGGCTCTACGGTATCGTCGCCAAACAACAGATCACCAAGAACGACAAAACCGGCGGCAGCGGCCAGCCCCAGATACATCCAATCGCCACCGAGTGTCAGACCGATAGCAAAGGGGATGGTTAACAGATGAAACAACGTATATTTCGCGTACTTAAACATAGGAATGCTCCTGTTTTTTTATAATAAGTCAGGCGTTGGCTGCATCGGGTAATGCCGCTGCGGCACCCGACAAGTCACGGCTGTCGAGGAATTTGTCGAAGAACATGCGGTTAGGGCGCACACCGAATTTCTGGCATTCGCTCATGGCGGCATCAATCATCGGCGCCGGGCCACACAGATAAACCTGACTGTCTGCAGCAATGCGCCCTTCGATGGCCTGGGTTACCCAGCCACGCAGGCCATCCCAGTCCGAATCTTTGGCTTCGCTGGACAGCACCGGAACAAATTCGAACGGCCCGGCCCAGTCATCCACCAGCTGCTGAATCTCATCCAGGCAATACAGATCCTCCTGCGTACGGGCGCCAAACAGCAGCGTCACCGGGCGGCGTGATTGCTCTGCCACACCCTGACGCAAAATGCTCAGCAACGGTGCCAGACCGCTGCCACCGGCAATGGCAAAAATCGGCGTGTCATCCGGGCGCAGCCAGAAATCGCCCAGCGGCCCCTCCACCTGCACCGCACTGCCAATGCGCGCACTGTCCTGCAGCAGCGGAGATAACGCGCCACCGGGAATATGGCGGATAAAAAATTCCAGCTCTTTACTGCCTCCGGCGGCACAGGTTCCGGCAAACGAATACGAACGCGCAGGAGCATTAATCCCTGTCAGACTTAACTGCGCGTACTGACCGGGAGTAAATGTCAGCGCTTTATCCAGTGTTATGGTCAGAGCGCTGATATCGTGGGTGAGTGCCCGGACAGCGCTGATGACACCGGATACGGTTTGCAGCGGATGATCCGGACTGCGGTCATCCCAGTCAGGAATATTCAGCAGCAGATCGGTTTTAGGCACACTTTGGCAGGCGAGAATGTAGCGATTATCAAGATCGTCAGCGCTCAGCACATAAGCGCTTTCGGTTAATTCTTTGACTTTGCCCTGCTGCAGCTGACACTTACAGGCAGCACAGCCCCCCACACGGCAACTGTGAGGAAAACGGATGCCCTCACGCAGGGCTGCCTGCAAAATGGTTTCTCCCGCTTCAGCGGTAAAACTCTGATGCGTACTGGCAAGGGTGACTTGTCGGGCTTTCTTACTAAAAAATGACAGCATGACCAAATGACCTTTATTGTTTTATTAGCTGCGCATTCACCTGTCGGGAAGCACAGTGGACAGGCATCAGTCTATGCGCGGCGGGATTTCCGGGTTACAGCAGCACCAGACAGAGAATGGTCATCTGGGGCCAGCAATCTGGTCACACCAACCGGGCGGAGTAAGATGAAAGGATGAAAACAGCACAATCAGATACCTCCATACAACTGCCCACCAATTACCTGCGCAACCTGCTTGATCTGGTGGCAGGTCGTGGTGGTGATGGCTTGCAGATGATGCAGCGCAGCGGGCTGAGCCCTGAGTTGGTCGATGCCATCGAAGGCCAGATCAGCTGGGAGCAGTTCAGTGGCGCGCTGCGCGAAAGCCGCAACGAAATTGATGAACCCGGCCTGGGTCTCTATTTAGGCAGTCAGCTGACCATCACCACTCACGGCCTGCTCGGGCTGGCAGCGATGAGCAGCCCGACACTGGGCGATGCCGCCCGGCTGGCCTGTCAGTACGTAGCAACACGAACGCCACTGGTATCGTTGCGACTGGAAAAGAAAGGCCTGCAGGTATCGCTGACCATGGACGAGCTGTATGCGTTAGGGGATATCCGCGCCACCTTTCTTGAAACCCTCACCGTCACGCTGCTGGCCGTGATTGATTTTGTCTCCGGCGGGCAGGCACGGGTCAGCCAGGTAAACTTTGCCTTCCAGACGCCGGAATACAGCTCACTGTACGAAGCCTTTTTCCCCTGCCCGGTGCGTTTTAATCAGGAACAGAATCAGATTATTCTGCCCGCTGAAGACCTGAGCATCAGCTCACGCCTGGCCGATATTCAGGTACAGCGTCAGGCCGCGCAGCAATGCGAGCAGCAATTAAAACAGTGGCAGGAAAGGCAGAAATTATCCGGTCAGATACGCCTGATGCTGGGCCGGGCCAAAGGCCGTTTTCCGGGATTTGAACAGGTCGCCGACGAGCTGTCGCTGTCACCCCGCACCCTGCGCCGGCGACTGGCAGAAGAAGGCACCAGCTATCAGGAATTACTGGAGATCTGGCGTGAAGAAATGGCTCATCAGTATCTGTTAACCACCCACCTCAGCGTGCAGCAGATCAGTTATTTGCTGGGTTATAACGATCCGGCGAATTTCGGCCGCGCCTTCCGTAAACGTAACGGTGGGATTTCGCCGCTGCGCTTCCGCCAGCAGGGTGAGAGCATCAATACTGGTAGCGATTCACCGAGTCACTGAACTGGCCGGCACTGCTGCGCAGCGCCGATGAGGTATCGTCCAGCGTTCTGCTGATACGTTCGCTTTCCTGGCTAATGCCATGCACATCCGTTACCAGCGTATTCACCTGCTGCGATAACTGCGCCTGCTGCCCGGCGGAATGGGCAATCTCTTCATTCAGGCGGGTAATGCCTTCCACCGCCTGCACCAAAGCTTCGAGCGACTGTAATGTCAGCGCCGATTGTTCAGCATTACCACTGGCGGTTTCTGAATACTGACGCAGCTCCTGCGCAGAGCGCTCGGCTTCGTTCTGTAATTTACCGATTTCAGCCTGAATATTACCGGTCGCATCCTGGGTACGCTGCGCCAAAGCACGGACTTCATCGGCAACCACGGCAAAGCCACGGCCATTTTCTCCGGCACGCGCTGCTTCAATTGCGGCATTCAGCGCTAACAGATTGGTTTGCTTGGCAATGCTGTTAATCAGTGCGACCACCTCGCTGATGTTATGGGTCTGCAACGCGACCTGATCGGCCCGTTGCGAAGCTTCTTCCAACTCGGACGATAAACGGCCAACGGCCGCCGCCAGTGCCTCAACCTGAGCAATGCCCTGCTGTGCATCGCTGCGGGTATCCGCCGCCGATCCGGCTCCGCGACTGGCGCTGTCCTGTGTCTGGCGGGCGTAGTCCAGCACCTGCTGCATCAGCACCGACGCCTCGCCGATCAATTGTTGCTGCTGCTGCGAGCCCTGGCGATTAGCACTGACCGCCGTATCCAGTTCCCGGCTGCGGCCGAAGACATCCTGTGCCGATTGCGCCATCAATTTAACGCTGCGCTGAAAACGATCCAGCATCTGATTAAAGGCCATGGCGGTTTCGCCTGCTTCGGTGCCGCGCTCAATTTCCGCGCGCGAACGCAGATCACCGGTGCTCACAATGTGCTGCATGGTTTTCATTGTATCCAGCCACACCGTGCGGGCACCGTGCTCCACCACATTCAGCCCCAGATCTTCTTCTTCGTCGCTGACCCGTAAGTCGTGGAACTGGCGCAGCACATAAAACACCACAAGCCCCATACCAAACGCCCAGACAAACACAGCAAGAATCCCCTGCAGCTGTACCCAGATCTGTTCACCGCGAGGCAGATTCAGGTTCGCTTCCGGGGCAAACAATGCCAGGGCCAGCGTGCCCCAGACACCGCCAAAACCGTGCACTGCAATGGCCCCCACCGGATCGTCCAGGCGGAGTTTATACAGCAGCAGATATTCCGCGGTGTAGACAATCAGTGCGGCAACAGCGCCGATCCACAATGCACTGCCGGGACCAACAAAGGCACAGCCTGCGGTAATTCCGACCAGTCCGGCGAGAATCCCGTTTAACGCTTTTTCCACCGCAACCTTGCCGCTGTTTAACAGGCTGCTGAGCAACAGCGCCACCAGCCCGCCACTGCAGCCCGCAAGTACGGTATTAACTATAATCAGCGCCACCGCACCATCGGCTTTCAGGGTTGAGCCGCCATTAAACCCAAACCAGCCAAACCAGAGAATGAACACCCCCAGAGTCGATAACAACAGATTGTGACCGGGAATTTCCTGCACATCGCCCTGCTCGTTAAAGCGCCCCTTGCGCGCCCCCAGAGCAATCACTCCGGCCAGCGCCACCCAGCCACCCACCGAATGCACCACCGTCGAACCGGCAAAATCCATAAATCCACGACTCTCAAGCCAGCCGCTGGTATCGCCCAACAAGGCGCTGCCCCAGATCCAATGGCCGGATACCGGGTAAATCAAAGCACTGATGGCAACCGAGATAATCAGATAGGCATTAAATTTCATGCGCTCCGCCACCGCTCCCGCCACAATCGTGGCAGCGGTGCCGACAAACATCGCCTGAAACAGGAAGAAAGCATAATCTGCAGGTGTCGACAGCAGGCTGCCAAAAAATCCGCCGCTGCCCACCAACCCGCTATGACCCAAACCGAACATCAACGCAAAACCGGCCATCCAGAACGACAACACCGCCGCCAGGAAATCGCTGACGTTCTTAACCGCCACGTTATAACTGTTTTTTGCCCGCACCATGCCCGACTCCAGCATGGTGAAACCGGCCTGCATAAAAAACACCAGCCCAGCCGCCAATAACACCCAGATGAGGTCCAGTAATTCATTCGGACTCATCAGCGCTTCGTCCCCGGCCAGAGCCCCGGCGGAGCAGAGCAGCAGGTAGAGGAACGCAATCAGATGTTGATAAAGACGTGGCATAGTCCATCTCCGGCAAGCAGGGTTAAAGCGTTAGCTGCTAACCAGTGTAGACAGAATGCCGATACCGACAGGAAAAAACCGGGGAGATATCATCCTTTAAAATGAGCAATATCATCACTCTGGAAATGCAGAAAAGACGGATAAAAAAGAGGGATACTCTGCCCAAAAAACTTCACCGATGATCGGGGCATCGCCATTAACAGTAATAAATTATGCTGAGAAATTTGTGTGAAAAACACCGTAAAAATGGCTGACACCATGATTAATGACCGACGCAGCCATTAATCACAGTCAACGGTAATCATCAGCTGTCTGCGCTTTCCGGCTGCGCTTTTTCTGCTGTGCGTGCCGCCTGAAATGCCACCACACTGTCACGCTGTACAGAAGAGAACATACCCTTCATTCGCTCCAGTTCATCAGCCGGCATGATATTCATCGCGGCGAATTTTTCGGCAGAAAATAACGCAAAATGTCCTTCCGCTTTGGCCGCCACCTGGCCTTTGGCATTACGTAACTCGGCCGCCAGAACAACCTGACGGTCATTTTTCTGTTCGGCAATAAAACCATAAACACTGACCGGCTCGCCGATACGGACCGGCAGTTTAAAACGCACTTTAATATCGCGCGTCAGCAGAAACTGATTGAGCAGATACATGCCCGCCCAGCCCATCACCTCATCCAGCACCGTCGTGATAACGCCACCATGCGCGAGGTTACTCCAACCACGCAGATGACCGGGAATAACCAGATCAGAACGTACCTGCTGTTCGTTGGTATAGAAGCGCATTTTCAACCCCTGGTGATTGTGCTGCCCACAACCAAAACACTCGTGGGCAATATTGGTCATCGGTCGCCATTCGCTTTCACTCATCTGCAAAATCCTGTCTCCGCTACATGAATACAAACACGGGAATAACCATCGCCGTAAACATCAGGCTGCCCGTTATTGCTGCATAACGCTATCGTCACACCGGTAAGATAACAACCGATTGTTACCGTCCTCATAACCGGTTGATACTGAGTTTCCTCACAAGAAAGAGTATCCGCAGCGGTCTGCCTGTCCTGAAAACAACACTTGCCAATTAGTTCACATGTAAAGTACATTTAGTTCACATATGAAATAAATGCGCATTCGGGTCATTACCAATGGATAAACGTCTTTTCTATCTGCTCAACAGCGCCCGCCAGCGGGTATACAAATACGCCGATCAGAAGGCCGAAGAATCGCTGGGCATTTCCGTTACTCAACTCGGCGCACTGATGCTGATTGCCACCAATGAAGGCTGCCTGCTGAAGGATTTGGCGCACAGTCTGAACCTGAATAATTCGGCCCTGACCGGTCTGGCGGCACGGATGGAACATAACGGCCTGATTGAACGCCGCCCCTGTGAGCTGGATGGCCGCGCCTCGCGTCTTTATCTGACCCTGCTCGGGCGCAGCAAAATCAACAGCGCCAAACCATTAATCAGCCAGCTGAATGCCGCCATGACCGAAGGTTTTAATGAGCAGGAAGTTCAGGTCATCCTGCGTTTTCTGAACCGCTTACTGAACGAATTCTGAGCAGCTGCCGGAGATGAATATCATGCAAAAAATACCCTTAACAACCAATAACGGACGCCTGCTCAGTGCGCGCGTATTTAGCGCCACCGAGCCTCGTTCGGTCGTTGTCGTCGCCGGTGCGATGGGCGTACCACAAAGCTGTTATGAAAAGTTTGCCTGCTTCCTGTGCGAGCAGGGTCACAGCGTGATTACCTTCGATTATTTCGGCATGGGCGAATCATTACAGACACCTCTGCGCCACTGCCAGACCAATATCAGCGACTGGGGCGAAGAAGACTGCACCGCCATTATCCGCTTCGCGCGGGATTATTTCCCCGGACTGAAATTACAGTGGATCGGCCACAGTGTTGGCGGCCAGTTGCTGGGAATGATTCCCGCCGTTAATCAGATTGATCAGGCCATAACGGTGGCCTCCGGCAGTGGTTACTGGCGCGAAAATTCACCACCAACCAAGCGCGTGGCCTGGCTGCTGTGGTACTTCATTGCACCATTAAGCGTACCGCTGGCCGGTTATTTTCCCGGTGCCCGATTAAACATGGTCGGCGATCTGCCCGCCAATGTGATGCGCCAGTGGCGGCGCTGGTGCCTTAACCGCGAATATGCGGTGGGTGCCGAAGGTGAAGCCATGCGCGCACGCTTTGCCAGCGTCACCATTCCTATTACCTCGGTTGCCTTCAGCGACGACGAAATGATGTCCCGGCGCAATGTCGAATCGCTGCACAGTTTTTATCAGAATTCACCACGCACCATGATCCGCCTGAAACCGGCGGATATCGGTGAAAAGAAAATCGGCCATCTGGGCTGGTTCCGCGAGCGCTACCGCGATTCCGTCTGGGCCGGGCAACTGCTGCCGTTGCTGCAATAAGTTTTACCGTTAATTCACCACGATAATTCACCGCAATAACTCACCCAAATAAGAGAGAGAAAACCATGAGCCAGTTTTTAAAAATGTTTGAACAGTTGGGCGCACAACAATTTTCGGCCGGTATCGGCATGGTCGCTCCGTATTTTTCCACCATTGATCCGGAAGTCACCGAACTGCGTCCGGGCTACGCCAGTATGATTCTGCGCAACCAGAAAAAAGTGCATAACCATATTGGTACTGTGCATGCGATTGCCATGTGCAACGCGGCAGAATTAATGGCCGGTATTGTGACTGATGCCAGTATCCCGGCTGGCGCCCGCTGGATTCCGGCGGGCATGAGTGTGAAATATGTAGCCAAAGCCAAAACCGATTTAAAGGTTGAGGCTGATTGCAGCGCGGTGGATTTTTCCCAGCCCGGAGAAGTGCATATTCCGGTCGCCGCATATGACGACCAGAACACGCTGTGCTTTACCGCCGATATCACCATGAATGTGAAGCATGCCTGAAGCTTATAAAAACAGGTGTCCGTTAATGGACGCCTGTTTTTCCTGCCGGATTCAGGCACCAATCAGCTTACGATAGCGCTTAATCAGTTTCTTCAGCCGCACCCGGTCGAGCATCAGACTTAACAGCGGATTTAATACCGTTTCTTTTTTCGCACCATTACCCCAGCGGCGTAAATGGCGTTTGATTAATGCCATGGTAGCGACGCTGGCGATGGCTTTGTCTTTCCATTCAATACGCGCTAACGGCAATTCAAACACCGGATTCTGCTGCCAGCGTTGCGGCAGATCCGGACACACGGCCAGTGCACTGGCCATACCGACCAGCGCGACACCAGCATTAACAACCTGCTCTGCAGTGTGCAAACGGGTGATACCGCCGGTACTCATAACCGGCATATTGGCGACCGCAGCAATCTGTTCAGCAAATTCGAGAAAATACGCCTCGCGTGCCAGGGTGCGGCCATCGGCAGTACGCCCCTGCATTGCCGGTGCCTCGTAGCTACCACCGGAAATTTCTATCGCATCCACATGCAGGTCGTTGAGCAGGGTGACTACGGCCTTGGCATCGGCAATATCAAAACCGCCACGCTGAAAATCGGCGGAATTTAATTTAACCGCAACGGCAAATTCTGGTTTAACCGCAGCGCGGATACGGCGGGTAATTTCCAGTAATAAACGCGCACGGTTTTCCAGACTGCCGCCCCATTCATCCGTGCGCTGATTGGTCAGCGGTGATAAAAACTGGCTGAGTAAATAGCCATGTGCGGCATGAATTTCAACACCATCGAAACCGGCTTGTTCAGCCTGCTGCGCGGTGGTTACAAAACGGCTGATAACATCTTCAATCTCTGCTGCAGTCATCGCCTGCGGCCGGGCAAATAAATGCGAATGCTTGCCCAGGTCAACCGCGACCGCCGATGCCGATAATGCCTTACCACCCAGTGCGGCATACACCTGACGGCCCGGATGATTAATCTGCATCCAGATTTTTGCACCCTGTTCTTTCGCCGCCTTTGCCAGTGCAATAAAAGGTGCCAATGGCGTTTGCGCTTCCAGCGCCAGACCACCGGGGCCGGTCATCGCCAGCCGGTCGACCATCACGTTACCGGTAATGATCAGGCCGCTGCCGCCCTGTCCCCAGCGACGGTACAGGTGAGTAAGCGCCGCATCTGGCAGTAACTGCGCATCGCCCATATTTTCTTCCATCGCCGCTTTGGCAATGCGGTTTATAAGCTGCTGGCCATTGGGCAGAGTCAGCGGGGTAAACACGGTTGAAGTCATAACTACTCCGGAACAATTTGTGTGAAGATTCGATAAACACGATGCTAAACTTAAAGTTAACTTTAAATTCAACTGGTTTTTTATGCCGTTTTCATCTGTCGATAAACCCTCTGCTGCACTCCCCGGCAAAGCGGATACCCGCTTAATGCGCATTGGTGAACTGGCCGCCCATAGCCAGACGCCAGCATCCACTATCCGCTATTACGAGCAGCAAGGCCTGCTGACCGGAGTACAACGCACCGCTGGCGGCAGCCGTCGTTATGATGCCAGCGCACTGTTACGCCTGCAGATGATCCGCAGTCTGCAGAATATGGGCTTTGCTCTGGGGGATATTCCGGCGCTGCTGCGCGATGAACAACAAGGCGTCGATCATGAACGGGTGATGACCACCCTGAATGGCCGGCTGGAGGATATCGATACTTTATTAGCCAGCCTGCAACAGCAGCGCAATCAGTTGCATGCGCTGCGTTGCTTACTGAAAAGCAGTTGGGATAAAGGCCAGTGCCTGAGTGATGAGCAAATCCTGACGCTGCGCGATCAATATCTGCAGCCGCCAGGCATGCCGGGCAATCAGGACTGATTCAGGCGCGCCACCGTGGCCGCCACATCCTCAGCGCTGTGGCGGATCTGCTCAATCACATCAGCCGCCTGCTGAATCTGTTCACCCACTTGCTGCGTCTGCTGCTGGGTTTTTTTCATCTGCTCCATCGCCGACCGGGTTAACGCCTCATTGGCTTTTACCATTTCGTCGATTTCCAGCGTCGAGCTGTTGGTACGCGATGCCAGACTGCGCACTTCATCGGCAACCACCGCAAACCCCCGGCCATGTTCACCGGCGCGCGCTGCTTCAATCGCCGCATTAAGCGCCAGCAGGTTAGTCTGTTCCGCAATACTGCTGATGGTGGTGACGATGGCCGAAATTTCCGCCGATTTACTGCTCAGCTTGCTGATGCTCTGTGCCACATCCCCCACCTGATCAGCCACCTGGGCGGAAGCGGCCACACTGTTGCGCAACAGGCCACTGCCGTTCTGGGCCAGGTTAACGGTATCAGCCGAATTACTGCGTGCCAGCTCCGATGCCTCACGCACCTGCTCGGCCTGCAATACCCGCTCGGTAATATCGCTGGCGAACTTAACCACCTTAACCACCCGTTTTTGCGCATCAAAAATCGGGTTATAACTGGCTTCCAGCCATACCGTACGGCCGCGTTTATCGCGTCGCTCGAATTTGCCGGTCTGCACCCGTCCCTGCGCCAGTTTTTGCCAGAAATCCGGATGCTCGCGGTAAAAACTGTCATCACAAAGAATCCGGTGCTGTTTGCCGCGCAATTCTTCCGGCCGGTAACCCATGGTGCGCAGAAAATTTTCATTAGCGTCGAGAATCGTGCCATCCGGGGTAAATTCGATAATGGCCTGCGAGCGATCCAGCGCATCCATTACCGCTTCCTGGCGATGACGTTTTTCGGTATTAGCCGTTACGTTCTGAGCCAGTTTAATCACCCGCGTTACACGGCCGTTAAGCTGCACCGGGAAATAGGTAGCGCGCAACCACAGGCGCTCACCCTGTTTATTAATCCGCGGAAAAGAGCCACTGGCAAATTGCCCGGCGGCGAGTTTTTTCCAGAAAGAACGGTAATCTTCTGAGGCCGCATAATCAGCACTGCAGAACAGACGGTGATGCTGACCCACCACCTCTTCACGGCGATACCCGACCACCGCCAGAAACAGGTCGTTTACATCCGTAATGGTGCCATCCGGGGCAAATTCGATCATTGCAGTATCCTGACGCAATGCCTGCTCCAACGCCTGAGCTTCGGCCAGTGCCCGTTCAAGCTGCTGAATTTTGTCTTTGCTGTTATCAAACCACATAGTCACTCCGGAATAAGTTCGCATACAGGGTATACGTGCTCTCAATCTAGCTGAGTCCTGCCCACCCGCCAGTGCCCGCTACACGCGACAGGTGCTATCTGTAATCGCTGTGGCTGTATCAGTGTCTGGGCATTGTGTTGCAGGCATAAAAAAGCCGCCGAAAAAGGCGGCGGCTTTAAGCAAAACAGCAGCAAAACAGCTGCGCTGCTTACTTTTTCAGCACCACGCGGTAACGCGGGCTGCCGTTTTCCAGACGGTCGATGGCCTTGTTCACATCCGCCATATCGAACACTTCTACTTTCGGTTCAATATGATGGCGGGCGGCAAATTCCAGCATCTGGGCAATGACCGCCGGGCTGCCAACCGGAGACGACGACACCGAACGCTGTCCGCCCATCAGCGAGAACACGCTCAGCTCAACCGGCTCCAGTACCGCACCCACCAGATGCAGGCGGCCTTTTGGACGCAGGGTGTTCACATACAAGCCCCAATCGAGTTTTACATTCACCGTCGACAGAATCAGATCGAAATAACCGGCGGAATCCTGCAGCGCCTGTGGATCACGGGAATCCAGCGTACGGTGCGCCCCCAGCTCCAGCGCTTCGGTACGCTTGGCTTCGGACGAGGTAAAGGCCGTTACTTCACAGCCCCAGGCGTTGAGGAACTGCAGCGCCATATGACCCAGGCCACCAATGCCTACCACGCCCACGCGTGCGGTAGGTTTAATACCGAACTGCACAATCGGGTTAAATACCGTAACACCGCCACAGAACAACGGCCCGGCCACTTCGCTGCTGACGTTGTCCGGCAGCTTCACCACACTGGCCGACTGCGCCCGTACTTTGTCGGCAAAACCGCCGTGGCGGCCAACAATCGTACCGCGTGCGCCATCACACAGGTTGTGATCACCTTCCATACAGGTCTGACACTCATTGCAGTAACCCGAGTGCCAACCCAGGCCGACGCGATCGCCAACCTGCAATTTTTTCACATGCTCGCCCACCGCACTGATGCGGCCAGCCACTTCATGTCCCGGTACAAACGGATAACGGGTCATGCCCCATTCGTTATTCAGCATGCTCAGATCGCTGTGGCAGATGCCGCAGAAATCGACATCGATTTCCACATCATGAGCACCCAGAGGGCCCGGATCGTATTCAAACGGCTTGAGTTCACCACCCGGTTCGAAGGCTGCGTAGGCTTTGATCATGGTTGTTCTCCTGACATAAAAAATGGGCTTCGTCGTTACACGTAAGCAGGGGCTGGCGTGCGCTGTTTACACGCCATTGTAGTGCCTGAGCATGGGAAGGTTATGCTTCAGACCAGCACCAGCTCAACACGGATATTACCGCGGGTAGCGTTAGAGTATGGACACACCTGGTGCGCCTTTTCCACCAATGTCTGAGCGGCGGCGTTATCCATGCCCGGCAGGCTGATGTGCAGCTCAACGTCGATGGCAAAACCCACGCCCTTATCATTAGGGCCAATGCCCACATGCGCGGTAATGGCGGTGTCGGCTGGCAACGCGGCTTTGTCCTGCGCGGCGACAAACTTCAGCGCGCCGATAAAACAGGCAGAGTAGCCTGCGGCAAACAGCTGCTCCGGGTTTGTGCCATCACCACCGGCACCGCCCAGCGCTTTCGGCGTGCTGAGTTTTACATCCAGCGCCTGATCGGACGATACAGAACGGCCATCGCGGCCGCCGGTTGAGGTTGCCTTAGCGGTATACAGAATTTCCATACGATTCTCCGTTTTCAGTTAGTCGTTGCCGGCACCGTCTGCTGCTGTTTGTTGCTGCCCGCTGCCGCCAATGTATAGTTATCGCGATAACTATACGATTTTAAAAAATGGCCTTGAACGGCCAGAACGGAGAAAAGATTATCGCAATAATCTATTGCATGCAATACAAAATCATTCCCCCTGCAATGCGCGGCGCAACACATCCAGCCGCTCTTTCAGATCCAGCAGCTCCGGAATAGCCGCATTGCAGTGACTGGCGGCACAGGCATTCACCTGCAACGCCTTCTCGCGCAGGCTGCGGCCATGCTCACTGAGGCGAATCTCCAGCAGACGCTCATCGGCGCTGCTGCGCGAACGGCTGATTAAGCCCTCAGCCTCCATCCGCTTGATCACCGGCGTTAACGCCCCCGGCTTCTGCCCCAGACGCGCGGCAATATCCTTCAGCCCCAGACCGTCCTGCTCCCACAGAATCAGCAACACCAGATACTGCGGATAGGTCAGCCCCAGCGGCTCCAGCAGAGGTTTATACACCTGAGTCATCGCCAGCGAGGTGGCGTACAGAGAGAAGCACAATTGCTTATCGAGCAGCAGCGGATTGGAATCGGACATAAAGGCTCGGGCCTGTGGTGATCAAAGATGACAATAAGGGAATGCTGCCATAAGCGGGCGTTGCCGAACAGTGTTGGTGGCAACGGCAGGCCCAATGTTGTGGGAGCGGATCTTATCCGCGACTTGTGGGAGAGACTTATGGGAGAGACTTATGGGAGAGACTTGTGGGAGCGACTTGTGGGAGCGACTTGTGGGAGCGACTTGTGGGAGCGACTTTCAGTCGCGATAGTTGGTTTCTACTCGCTCCCACGCTCTGCGTGGTAGTGCTGCCGCTGGAGGTAGTTGTGTTCTGAGTTGTAGCAAATGCGTGGACTGAGTAGCCGCTGCGCGGGCTGGCTTTTTGAGCTACCGCCCGGCCTTATGACCTCTTTGAGGGGCCTTCCCCCTCAAAGAGGTCGGGCGTTTACTCCTGACGGTCATGGATGGCGGAAATGCAGATTGTGCAGGAGCACAAACCATCAATCACGCAAAGCCGAATATGAAACAGCCGCCGAATCGTAGGAGTGGATCTTATCCACGACAGACAAGAGCCTGTCATTCACACCCAAATGTAGGGTGGGCACTGCCCACCAAATAATCTGAAAGGAAAGCCACTGCTCAGCAATAGGTGGCGGATTTCCACTGTCGCCCTTTGCCACTTGTAACCATTTTTATCAATTATTGAACCCATCCCGGAACTTCAGTACTCTTCAGTCCAGCAGGGAAGCCGTATCCGCCGATATAACAACACCAGAATTCAGACCGTCAGGTCGGTTTATCTGACTCAGCACCGATACCCTCCCCGCCTGAAATCCACTGTTTTATCACGCAATTCCTGCCCTGCGCTTACAAGGACGGGCGGTAGCGTGTGTGAAAGAAAAGCAACTGCTCAGCAATCAATGGTGGCTTTTCAGTGGATAATGGCAAAACGTTGAATGTAAAGAAGTACTGATATACACACAGTATATTTCCGGATTTTAACGAAATTAGACTCGTTTTACCGAAGGCCAGTAACTTAAACGTTAAATGAGTCAATAACTTGCACTCAGCTTTACAAGCTGGGTGTAAAGTTAGCTGCACAGAAAGCCAGAATTAACATGCATGCGCGTTTTTCTGGAAGGGATTTCGGAATTGTGAGAGGTTTCTCAGCTTGCTCAATAAGTTAAGTGGAGCTTCTCGAAAGAGTCTCCCCAAATTAATGCGAACGCACACTAATAAGCTGTTAGAGGGCAAATCAAGCTTCTGCATTCAACTGTGAGCTCTCAAGGAAAGTTAATATGAGTTGTAATGAACTGTTTTTTTCTAGTAACGATGCCGATGTAACTCTTCACCAAAGAACAAAATTATCAGATGTTATTTTGTCAAAAGGCATTACTAAAAAAGATGAATTGATTGAATTTCTTCGACCTGAATTAAGTGAAGCCTTTGAATGTGAAGTCCATTTTTGGTTACAAGGCTCTTATAAAAGCCATACATTAATTAAACCGGCTGATAAATTTTCTTCCTATGATATCGATATCGGTGTTTATTTGTTTTTTGACGCAGAATCTGAAGGTATTGATTCTAAGGATGTGAAATCAACACTAAAAGATGCCTTGTCTTCATATTGTCAAATAAATGATGAAGCAGAGCCTCAAAAGTCAAAAAACGCTTGCGAAGGGATTAAGTATTCGACATTCCTTACTATTGATACGCCCATCTATTATATTGATGGCTCTAATATTAAATTAGCTACGGATGACGGGTGGGTTGAAAGTGATCCAAAGGCTATTCAGGATTGGCTTACGAACTACTACAGCGACAAAACGGATCGAGCACTGATGAAGCGCCTTGTTCGCTACTTAAAAGCTTGGATCAATGTTAAATGGCAAGGTACAGGATTTAAAAAAATACCCTCGCTAGCTGTGAACGTTTTAGTTGCTCAGCATATGAAAAAACATGATAGAGAAGATGACTCTTTTCTTCATACTGCCTTAAGTATATGTGAAGAACTAGAGTCCACATTTGTAGTAAAGAATCCATTAAGTGGAAGCAACCTCCTGACAATGCCCGAGGACTCAGAAAGATTTGCTCACCAAAAGCTCGATGAATTAAAAGCCATATGCCTTAGCTGTATAGGTTCAATTGAATTTGATAAAGGAATTAATTTTTCAAACCTTTTTCAGCATTACTTCCCGCAAGTAAATATAAGTCCTTCTGAGGGGACAACAGGCTTACCAGCCGTAGTTACGGTACCTGAAATATCCATTTGCAGATATGACAAAGATGGAAATCACATTGAAACAATAACCACTGATAATTTGACAGTTAAGAAAGGTGACTCTCTTACCTTTACAATATGTAACCAGAGTGCATTTAATATTTACTCAGATGCACAATGGACTGTTAGGAATGTAGGAGGTCAAGCAACAGATGCTAATGATATTGGGCATAAGGTTATTGGGAGGCTAAATGAGAGCCATAAAAGAGATACATCATATACAGGAACACACACTATGGAGTGTATGATTACTCATAACGGAGTGGTAAAAGGTTTTCAGGCTATTCATGTCCAAGTTAAGCCAGCTACCACTTTAAGACGAAAAAAAATATTTAACGGTTGGAGACGCTAATTATGTGGGAACTTTTTCCATCAAATGTTAAGTATGGACTTCCAGCTGCAATTGCAATTCCAATTTATTTATTTTTTAATCAATACCTCGATCAACCATTAATTAGATCTATTTCTTATACAATCACAGCTATAACAATTTTAGCATGGGTTTTTGGTAAATATCTTTGGAGGTTTGTATACATTGACTTTTTCAAAAACAAATTTTGTCCTGATTTTAATGGCAGGTGGCTGGGTACAATTGAGTCAAACTTTAATGGCGGCACTACCGTCAAGTTCCCAATTACAATTGAAGCTGATTTCTTTTCAATTAGAATGAAAGGTAATACTACAGTAGGTAGAACTTACGCAAATTACTGCAAAGTAATCAGAACTGATGATGATTGTTTTGAACTTGAATATATGTTTAAAGGAATAAATGATACGCCGTCTGAAACAGATACTAGCTTCTATGAGGGGGCGGCTAGGCTTAGAGTTCTAGATATATCGACCATGAAAATGAAAGGGGTATTTTGGACCAATAGATGTTGGCAAAATGGAAAAAATACAGCAGGTGTATTAGAGCTTAAGAAAGACTCATAACCTCATACCAATGCCCTTTAACAAGTTGTTTAAACGGACAAAAAAGCTGGCTTTTGCTCGCTCCTCGCTAATTTTAGCCAGCTATTTTATTGCCGCGCAGCAAAGCGTTAGAACCCCGCACTACCATCCCTAAACCTGCCGCAACTCCGCTGTCCTTAATCAGTCCCCCCTACCCCGCCAGCTTTACCTGTTTTTCCAGTTCAGCCACCAAACCGGGCTCCAGCTTTAACTGCCGGGCCAGTTCCTGCAGGTAGGCTTTTTCCATAAAGTTCTGTTCATCCACGATTAACACCGAGGCCAGATAGACTTCGGCGGCTTCTTCCGGGGCTTTTACCTGAGCAGCGATTTCTGCCGGGTCGAGTGGCTTGCGCAGTTCCTGTTCAACAAAGCGGTTTACCTCTGCCGTTGCGCCCATGGCCTGTACGGCGTTGCTGATGCGTTGTTGTTCGGCGTCGTCGATATGGCCGTCGGCTTTGGCGGCGGCAATCATGGCAGATAACAGCAGCAGGCTTTCACGTTCGTTCGGTGCGGGGGCGCTGATAGCGGCCTGTTCTGACAAAGCCGCGGCCGGAGTCTGAAGTGCGGCATCATGGTCGCTACCAGCAGCCGCTGTGTTTTTTCCGGCTTTCCAGCTCTGGTAGGTTTTAAAGGCAACGGCGGCCAGCGCGGCGCTGCCGCCGACTTTCAGCGCGGTTGATCCAAGCTTACGGCCGCTTTTTGAGCCCAGCAGCAAACCCAGTGCACCGCCACCCAAAGCGCCTTTGGCCAGGGTCGATAAGGTATCACTGCGCGCCTCACCTTCGGCAGGAATATTCAGTGCTTTCTCTGCGCCCTGCTTACCTTGCTGGGCAAGATCCGTGGCAGAGCTGAGGAACAGATTCACCAGTCCTTTAATATCCATAACGCATACCTGATAACAAATGAGTCCATTACCAGTATGCGGATTTAAATTTAAGCTTGGGTCAGGGATTGTGAGGAATGGTCAGGCCGGGCATGCAAGGTTATGCGATAAAATTTACACAATAATAAGCAGGCAGCGCAGTCACAGAGGTTAACAGCCGCAGTCTGAGCCGCTACTATCATTCCGTTACTCATTAAGTGCCGACGGAATTATTTATGAGCAAGGATGCAGAAAAAACCATATTTACCGCGCAGTTATTTGCTCCGGCAAAAGCCGCTGGTGATGATCTCCGGGCATTTCTTATTCTGCCTAAAGAAGTCAGCGATCTGCTGCCCCGCCGTGGCCGCACCAGTGTCGAAGGCACCATCAATAATCACCCGTTTCAGGTAACTCTGGAGCCGGACGGCCAGCTCAGCCACTGGCTTAAAATGGATAAAACCCTGTATGAGGCCTGTGGCGCAACAACAGGTGAGACGGTTACTGTAGAAATTGCTGCCATGCAAAAGGAACCGGAGCCTGCGCTGCCCGAAGATTTTCAGACCCGTCTTGATGCCTCACCGCAAGCTAAAGCGGTATGGGAAGCAACAACCACCATTGCCCGGGTCGACTGGATTCACTGGATTGAGTCTGCCAAGCAGGCCAAAACCCGCGTAACCCGTATCGAAAACGCCTGCGATATGCTCGCCTCGGGTAAAAAGCGGGTGTGCTGTTTTGATCAGTCCGGGTTTTACAGCAAAAGTCTCCGCTCGCCGGACATTAAAACCTGAACGGAATTAAAAGCCTGACAGAGCTGACGCCCAGCTCAGATCAGCCCAGTCCTGCACAGCCAAACAGGCACTATTCCGCACATAATTCTTTATCGCTGTAACGGGTGCTGAGGTAGCGCTTCTGTGCTCTGGTTAATTTCTGAAAAATCAGCCGGTAAGAATGATCCACCATCCGTTCCAGCTCGCCGTCGGGCACATCGCCGTCCAGCAGCACGGTATTCCAGTGGGTTTTATTCATGTGGTAGCCGGCAATGACCGCGCTGAATACATCACGTAATTCCACAGCCTGCTGCGGATCACACTTCAGGTTAATGCGCGCTTTGCCGTCTTTTTCGTACAGCAGGGCAAACATTTTGTCCTGTACTTTATAAACATAAGCATCCGGGCCGAAGGGAAAATCCTCCAGCGCTTCGGGCTTGCTCAGCAGGTAAGTACGCAGGGTCTGAAAATTCATAATCTGAAACCTGACAATAACGAAGTCTGATACGTTTAAAGCAGTTTTTTAACCGCCGCATAATCGGTGCCGCGCACACGCTGATAACCGACATATACCGTTGGATAGCCGCCAATGCCCAGCGCTTTTAACAACCAGGTTTGCTTGGCGGGTTTTTCCACATCGTAATCCAGATAATCAACATTATGTTCGGCAAATTCGCCGCGCAGCTTTTTGCAGTAGCCACACCATGTGGTGCCATAGAGCACAATGCGCGGAGCGCCGTTGTCATCAAAGTGTTTGGCAAAAATGCGTTGTTCCTGCGCGGTTAAAGCCTGTTCGCCAAAGTTATTGGCCAGAATCGAGGCGTAGTGAGCGGCGTTGTAGCCCTGCATACGTTCGCGGCCAACCAGCAGAGTGGGCACGGTACGCGGGTTGCCGTAACGCTCTGCGCCTTGCGGGTCGCGGTCGGTAACAACAATTTCGGCATCAATATAACGGCGGCGCAGTTCTGCGCTGGCGTCATTGCAGGGCTCGCCGCAACCGCTGTTAATCAGCAACACCGCCCGTGGATTTCCGGCGCTGTCATACACACCGGAACCGCTGACACGGGCAAACCAGTCATTCAGGGTGTCGCCGAGCGGCAGGTAAATATAGGCCGCGACAGCCGCGGCCAGTAACAGCAGTTTTTTCATGCCTTACGTCCTTATATGGCGTATTCAGGGATCAGGGGTTCAGTACGGTTGCGCCATCGCTGGGCAGTTCGCGCGCCACGCGTTTTACCCGCGGCGTCAGCTGGCAAAACAGCTCATAGCTGATGGTGCCACACAGTTCTGCGATGCGGTCGACGCTGAGGTGTTCACCCCAAAGTTCAACCGGCGAGCCGATCTGTGCCTGTGGATGGTCGGTAAGATCGACGGTGATCATATCCATCGACACCCGGCCTATCAGCGGGCATTCAACCCCATCCACCAGCACCGGCGTACCGGCCGGGGCATGGCGCGGATATCCGTCACCATAACCAATGGCGACAACGCCAACGCGGGTATCGCGTTCAGCCGTCCAGTCACCGCCGTAACCTACGGTTTCACCGGCGGGTACGTCGTGGGTGCTGATTAATTGTGATTCGAGGCTCATCACCGCTTTCAGGCCCAGCTCGGCGGCGCTTTTATAATTCAGCGGCGAGCTGCCATAGAGCATGATGCCGGGGCGGCTTAAACCTTCGGCGACCAGTTCATGGTTGATGCGTTTTTCGGTGAGCAGGCCAGCACTGTTGCTGATGCTCAGCGGTACCGGCCAATCGTGGCTGTAGAGGGTATCAAGCTGAGTGGCGAGTACCGGCGACTGCCATTCATCGGCGCTGGAGAAGTGCGAGATTACATAGCGCAATTCCAGTTGTTCGTCGGCGCTGATCAGGGCGAGGATGTCGTCGGCCTCGCTGACGCGGAACCCTAAGCGGTTCATGCCGCTGTTGATCTTCAGCCACACGCCTACCGGCTGACTCAGCGTGGCGCTGGCCCGGTCCTGCAGCTGTTTACGGTGATGCACCACCAGCTGAATTTTGTGTTCGGCGGCCAGTGTCCATTCGTGCGCGTCGTAAGCGCCCTGCAACACCACCAGCGGACGGCGGATACCGGCTTCGCGCAGGGCCAGCGCCTCGTCAACACAGGCCACAGCAAAGCCGTCGGCGCTGCTCAGGGCGCGTGCACAGTTGACCAGCCCGTGGCCATAGCCGTTGGCCTTGATCACCGCATAGGCTTTCCCGCTGACGCTGGATTTGGCCAATTGGTAATTGTGGCGGAAGTGAGACCAGTTGATTAATGCGCGCGTTGGACGTGTCATGGGCGTGGGAACAACCTCGAAAATAGGTACAATAGCGCTTTGGCCCCGCCACAACCAGTGATGCCGGTATCAATAACGCAGAGCCGCCATAAGGCGGGAATCGTTGCTGATACGGTATGCCGGGTATTTAGTGCAGGGCCGCCGGAGTACAATGCCGGCAGAATCCGCCGGGCGGCCATTATGTCAGGCCTGTCCGGCAAAAACACCCGCTGCCCTCTGGCCGCAAACCCGCTACGGAAACCACCATGCCCAGTCATCCACTGTTTACCGACAAAACCATTGCCCTATCGGCAACGCTGGCGGCGACCATTGGCCTGGAAGAGGCCGTGTTGCTGACCGTGCTGAACGATGCCGCCAGTATTCAGGGTCAGCAATGGGCGCGGCTGCATTATCAGGCGCTGCGTAACCAGTTACCGTTCTGGGATGATGTCAGTATCCGCCGGGTGCTGCGCAGCCTGCTCGATAAAGGCCTGCTCAGCCTGCAGGGCACGATGTTTCCCGATGGCGATGGCCTGATTTACGCCTTTAACGCCGAGCAAGCGCCTTATTATCCGTCCGAAGCACCGCCATCCGCGGCCCGGCCAATGGCCCCGGCAGCCCGTGCCCAGGCGGAAGTCTCTGCCCAGCCAGGCCACTTTAAGCAGCCGCTGGAATCACGCTGGCAGCCGCAGGAAGACACCCTCGCCCGCCTTGAGCAACATGGCATACCGCGCAGCTTTGCCTGGGCGCAAATGGATACCTTTATTCTGCAGGGGCAGGAACAGGGCGCGAACCGCAATGACTGGAACACCCGCTTTTTCCGTTATGTGAAGAGTCAGTGGGTATTCACTCAGAACGATGCACAAAAGCAGCAGCGTACCCTTGAGCGTGGTTTTCAGGGCGGTGTTCAGCCCCCCGGCAACCATCAGGAACGCAGCGCGTTTAAGCCCGTGCAGGATGAAGCTGCCGCCATCAGCCTTGATTGGCAACCCAGTCAGGATGCCTGCCAGATACTGCAGCGCGCCGGTATCGACCCACAGTTTATTACCGATGCCGTGGCCGAGTTTGTGCTCTATTGGGCTGAGCGCGGCGACGCGTTCAAAACCTGGAACAGCAAATTTATTCAGCAGGTGCGCCAGCAATGGGCGCGCTACAGCGCCTCGGTGGAGCATTCCTCCCTGCCCACCCGCATCCCGGACAACTGGCAACCGGCGGAAGACTGTTACGACATTCTCGCCATGGGCCATATAGACCGCCAGTTCGCTCAGGATCTGGTGCCGGAATTTGTGCTTTACTGGCGCGACTCCAATCAGGTACACAACAGCTGGAACAGCCGTTTTCTGCAATACGTTAAACAGCAATGGGGCAAGCGTTTAGCCCAGACTTCGTCAGGAGAATCTTATGGCACGCACACCGGACAGCACACAACTGCTCAACCGGGTTACGCAACAGCTGAAGCAAGTGTCCAGCGACTCAAAGACACCAGCTGGTGAAGCCCAGGCGCATGAGCCGAGCGTGGAGCAGAAAGAAGCCATTAACCAGATTTTTGAGCTGTTCCGCTTTAATTATCACAACCAGTTTTTAAAGGCCTTTCCCGACCTCGACACCATGATTATGGCGAAGCGGTTATGGGCACGCCTGCTGGGTGAATACAGCGGCGAAGTGATGATGCGCGCCGCCGAAAGAGCGGTAAAAGAAAGCAGCTTTTTACCCAACGTCCATGAAGTTGTGGCGCGTTGCGACGTGGCCGACAGCCTGGGTTTACCCTCGGCCCATGCCGCCTTTATGGAGGCCTGCCGCGCGCCATCACCGAAAAAAGAATTCAACTGGAGCCATCCGGCGGTGTATTACGCCGGGCGAGCCAGCGACTGGTTTTTTCTGGCCAATAACGTCGAAGAAAAAACCTTCCCGGTGTTTAAACGCAATTATGAAATACTGATAAAGCGCCTGCAGAATGGCGAAAGTATTGAGATGGAAATAACCAAAGCCCTGCCGGAACACAGCGAAACACCGCTGCCGCGTAAAGAGCAGCAACAGCGGCTGCAGGAACTGAAGAAGCAGTTAAGTTAAAAAAATCCCGGAATACTCCGGGATTTTTTTATTTAAATCATGATGAAGCGCTGATTACACTTCAAAAGCCCTACCGTTAAGGCACCAGCGTCCAGCGCTGGTTATTCCCACCCCAGTTATACCAGGTTCCGGCGTTATCGCCGGCATTGCTGCCGTAACCATCCACCACCTGTTCCGGGAATGTACGCATAGCCACTGAGCCGTCGGCATTCAGGCTGAAACGCTGATTAGCATTGCCATTGCACTGCCAGATCATCAGGTTAGCGCCGTTGGCAAAGTTGCCGCCATTATCCAGACAAAAGCGGTTGTCCTGCTGGCTGCGGATTAATCCGCTGCTGGCGTCGTAATGCCATTTCTGCCAGTTGCCGTTATTGCAGGTCCACTGGCCTACGTTGGTGCCGTTGCTCATGTTGGCATTGCTGATATCCAGACACAGGCCGGAGGCGTTATTAATAAACTGCACGTAGTCCACCGCTGGCGGAATATTGCCCGCCCGGAACGGTGCGTAAACCACACCGGCTTTATCCAGCTCTTCACCGGCGCGGCCATGCAGGCCAACAATCTGCCAGCCAGCCGGAGCATTAAAGGTCTGACAGCTGCCAGTGGTTGAGCCCGCCGCGACGCTGCGGTTCTGACTGGTGGTAAAGCGGCTGTAGAAGATACGGGTTCTGCCGTCTTTCTGGCCGCTGCACAGCTGCAGTGAGGTCAGGTATTCGCCACTGTTGAGGTTCAGCACATGATCCGTACCGCCATTACCGCCGTGCGATAGCACGAAGCCGTTGCTCAGGGTCAGGTCGATACGGTCAACGCGGGAACCGGCGCGGATATTTACACCGCTTACAGCCGGATTCTGCGGTAATACCGCCACATCGTTAAAATGCGTACCGTGCGGGCCACCAAAAGGATCGCTCAGCCGGCGGTCGGCCGGGGTGGAATAAACAAAGTCAGTCTGCAGCGGCGGGTGGTCAGACAGACGCAGACCATCGCTGGTGTTGTCGTCCTGACGCAGCAGGTGATAGACCGCATCCAACCCGACAAAACCGTTATCGCGGAACAGTACTTTATCGACAATTTCGCAATCCGGGGCCGAGGTCTGCGGATCACAGGTCAGGGCATCAGCGCCACTGACCGGCACATCGCCGTTACGCGACAGCTTGAGCCAGGCATCGCTGAAACCACGGTTCAGCAGCTCCCAGATATTATCGCCGCCACGGGTATAACGGGTATTGGTATCGCCCATCACAATCACCGCATTACCGGCAGAATTGGCGTCGATATAGCTGATTAACTGGCGGATATTGCCACGGCGGGCAGCCAGGTCGGCATCGCCCACCTGAGCCTGGGTATGCAGGTTATAGATATCCACATACACACCTTCTGCCAGACGGGTGCGCGCCAGGGTGAAACCCTTAGGGGTTAAACAATCAACGCCATTACAGTCTGCCCAGCGGACCCGCTCCCAGTCGCTGTACGGAAAGCGGCTGAGGGTATTCAGGCCACTGCCAATGCCCATGCCGCCGGTGGTGGCGGAGCGGTATGGATGGGTGTTGCAGGTGTCATAGAGTGCGGCGTGATAGTTAAAATCTTCCTGCACGTTCACCACATCAAATTCGTTGATATAACAGCTGATCTCTTCCGTGGCGCTCTGGCGCGGCGATACCGCACTGGAAAACAATTCCAGTAAACCGGCGACGTTGTAGGTGAGCGTACTGAAGCTGCCTTCCTGTGAGGCCGATACCTGAGCAGGCGCGGCACAGAGTGCGGCCAGCATCATGCCGGCGGTCAGCATGGATCTGTTCATAAGAGTTACCTTCGTATTTATGATTATTATTTGGCCCATCGCAATTCAATTGCGGTACTTTTGTACCACATTAAAACTTGTCTGCGGCAGGACAACACGGGCCGCTGCGTAACACGCCAGATGCCAGCAGCGGCCCATCATGACCCGGTGGCGGAAAACACTGGTTTTCGCCACCATGAACGATCAGTTCAGGCGGGCGAGCACGCTGGTGCCGGTGTACTCCAGCGTTACGTCATAATCTCCGGCATCCACATGGCTGAACTCACCGGCAACCTTTCCTGCCTGCAGCAAGGTATAAGCAGCCCCGCTTTGCGGCGTCAGACCGGCAAAATCGAGCGTCAGCGTGGCACCATCAATAAACAGGGTTTCAGCAGTGGCAACCTGAGTGCTGTCAGCATCCATGGCCAGCTTCAGAACTGCAGCACCATTCAGGGTGATATTGCCGCCCAGCTGTAATGCACCACGGGCATCAACCAGTGCCGTACCGGAGTTCACAAACAGATCGCCCTGACCGAAGGCCGAAGCAGACGCGGCTTCCAGCGTACCGCCGTTAATCACGGTGCCACCGCTGTAGCTGTTGTTACCGGTCAGCGTCAGGTGACCACTGCCGGCTTTGCTCAGTTTGCCAGCGCCGCTGATGTCATTGCGCCACCAGTCGCGGGCAGAGAAACCGCCATCACTGGCTTCCATCGTCACGTTCACATCCCCCAGGAAAGCGCCGTAACCATCAGCCGCATCGACCAGATTAATGCGTCCCCAGCCGTTGGAATCATCCAGAATCGGATAGCCGGAATCGACTTCGGTGGTAAACAACACCGCCCGGCGCTGGGCATCGGACAGATAAGGCTGGCGGGTTTTCAGCAGGGCTTCCGCACCTTCAGGCACGACCGCAGGCTGACCAGTCTGGCTGCTGTCCTGTGGCAGACCGTAGGTCATACGGAAGCGGTATAACGCCTTGATCGCGGCGTGGTCGTCGTAGTCATTATTGTTAAACACATCGGCATTAACGGTAACGCCGTCGGCCTCGATAACGCTGCCGCTTTCACCTTCTGCCAGAGTGCGGTGGGCATAGTCGTACAGACTCATACCCGCTTCGGCGGCTTTGGTTTCGTAGAAAGCATGCAGCTGGTTGTAAGCGGCCTGGCCGGACTCATAACCTGCTGTGGTGTTCAGCGCATCGGCTGCACTCATCAGCGCCATAATGCGGCCACCGATCACATCCACAGGCGAGTGCATACCGGCAACAATGCGGTTTTCACCCAGCTCAGAACCGCGCACAACATGCTCGGCAAAACGTTCCGGAAAGGCATACGCCAGCGACAATGACGACACCACACCGGCATTGGTGTGACCACTCGGATAGCCACCGTCTTTGCGCAGACTCTGTTCATCACCACTGTTACTCTTACGGCGGGCACATACCAGCCCCGGAATCACACTGACATCGCTGTTATACATATCGAAATTAATGTCTGCCGGTGTACCACTGCTGTCGACACAGCTACGCAGATCATTGCCGAGATATTCCACCGCACCTGTGCTGGTCATACGCCACGGACGCGGGGTCGAGAAAATATATTTGGAACCACTGGTCGATGTTGACGCCATGTTGTAACGCACATTATTGGTGAAACGTACGGCTGCGCCGAACGCGCTGTTTTCATCACCGGTAAAGGTCCAGCTGTCATCACTGTCGCCGAGGTAATGGCTGTCTTCCAGCACCTGCGCCACGGTCGGTTCGGCAATATCGTAATAGGTGCCGCTGTTCGCCACGTAGTCTTCGGTCAGCGGGCCAAAACCATCAACCACGGAATAACTTTTACCGCGGCGGTCATCAAGATAAGCGCGGATTGCTGCTTCGTCAGAACGCTCAGCCGTCACTTTTTCAACGTAGGCAATATTGGCCGCCCAGACCGCTGCATTTTTAATCGGATTAGCTTCATAACTGTCCGGACCGCTGCCGCTGGCGGCACTCTGGTAAGCGTCACTGGTGCCTTTCCAGATGCTGTTAATACCTTTCAGGGCATGTGGATAGGGGTTGTCATGAATGCTGTATTTCAGCGTACTGTGACCATTATTTTTACCGTATAAAATCACCGGCAAAGGATAGACAGCATCAGGGGCTGCTACATATTGCTCAAAACCCTGGCCTGCAGGCATTACCGGTTTACTGATGTCTGCCGTACTGTTGTCATCGTTATTATCGTCGCCGCAGGCGCTCAGCATCAGCGTAGCGGCTGCGACCATGGCCAGATACAGACCGTTGCGTTTATTCAGATTTTTTTCAGTATTCATAACGTTCACTTGGTTGTCGGATTTAAAATTTGTCAGATTTAAAAAGACATAAACCGCATGCCAAGCATGCGATCTATGTTGAGAGAGACACCAGTGAAGACCGGCTGAAGCAGCACAAGGGGACATTACAGTTCTGTGAAGATTTCCTAACAGGATATCCACAGGGCGGGAGTGGTCAGGAGCCACTGCTGTCCCACAGTTTGGAGTGACATTGTGTCACTCCAAACCGCAGCATTCATCGACTACTGTGTTTCAATCTGAAACGCCTTTCCAGGGCAAGCCCCTGGCCCCCTGCAAGGAGAGGTATCTCCTTCCGATCCTCTCTTTTCGGCGCGTCCGGCTTCATCCAGCCAACGGCAATAATTATGCGGCACGCAAAACAATTCGCCCCGGAACGACACTTTAAAACACCAATAATTTGTATCGTTCCGGGGCAGGGTTTTGCTCTGAAGGCCGCAGAATCATCTGGTTGTCTGGCGCCGCACGATCGCCGGTTTAAGTAATCCGCTCAGCTGCATATCAAAGGAAACCGTGTTTGAAACATGAGACTTAAAAGAATACGTTTGATTTGAAAAGCGGAATCGCGGTGATGGTTTTCTGCGCCTCTGGGGCCGCCGCAGAAACCGCTGATATGTCTGGTCTGTCCGCAGGGATGCGGACAAGCGGCTCCGGCCATGGATGGCCGATGAGGCGCGCGGCCAGTAAATATCAAGGCTTCAAGGACTATTTTGCAGGAGCAAAATGAACAGCCGCAGGCTGGCCCGAAGGGCGAAGGGCAGGACGCCCGGAGTCTCACGGCCCAGAAAGCGCGAAGCTGGGGTCGGCCTGCCGGCAAGGGGATAAGTTCCCCTGGGAGGCAACAGGCCTTGATGTTGAAACAATGATTTTGCTACTTATGGTGCTGATTAAAAACTGTGGGACAGTAGTGGGTCAGGGGCGATAAATATTCAGTGATCAGAAAAATTCAGGCTGATACCGGCCAGTATTTCTGTACCGGTGGTGGAATAACTGTAAACCCGGTTGGTTTTATCAACGAAAAGGTCAAAGGGTTCGTTGCCGAGATTGCGGGCATCCAGAGAAAATGTCAGTTGATGGCTGGCATTCCAGCGCAGATAAGCACCGGTAATTAATGACGCATTCACACCTTCGCGATCATTATTATTCGCGCCCGGCACCCGCGTCAGATATTGCGAACGCGCCTTTAATGTCAGGCCAGCGCTGACACTCTGGTTGCGGAACCATAATTCGCCGTTCACCACATGGCGTGACAATCCCGGTGCCGGCAAAGTAGTAACGCCGTCATCCAGCGGATAACGGACCAGGCCGCGATTCAGTGCATAGCTCACCCGCACACCAAAATTCTGCAGCGCAGCGGGCAAAAAATAAAATGGCAGTTGCAGATTCAGTTCAAGACCACTGATATCGGTTCCCGGCCCGTTCACCGGCCGCCGGTAAGTATATAAACCGTCGCTCAGTGCCAGCTGATCCCATTGCGGGTTGTAATATGGCAACTGCTCCAGCGTCAGCTCTTCAACCTGCGCGACGACCAGGCTGTCGATGCGTTTATAAAATAATCCGGTGGAAAAAAACTGCTGCTCATCACCGTACCATTCCGCAGAGACATCAAACGAGTGCGCACGCGACGGTTGCAGTTGGGTATTACCACCTTCCACCAGCCGGGCACTGCTGCGTAATAATAAGGGTGACGTCAGGTCTTCTATCGATGGTCGCGCCAGATCACGGCGATAACCGAAACGCAGCAATAAATCATCGCGCGCCTGCATCACCAGATGAAACGCCGGTAACCAGTTGTCGTAATCCGAGCGGTTATTAACGGCGCTGCTGTCGCTGTCTATCGACCAGCGCCCGCGCACAAGTTGACGGGTAGCCGAATAACGCAGGCCCAGATCGCCACGCAGTGGCCACGGCCATTGCCAGAATTCGTAAGAGGTCTGCCACCAAGACGACCAGGTATATTCGTTTAACCGCCGCTGCTGTAACGGATCATGCACCAGTGCGGTGTTTGTCCCAAGGGCGTCAATAACCGCGTGGCTGCCAACAATCCAGTGATGCGGCAGCCCGGATGGCCCGGGACCAGCGGAAAAATCACCGGGGGTACGCTGGTAAAATTCACCGACCGGGCCATTAATATCACTGTTATTATATTCGCCCTCGGCGCGGTCATTTAAAAAGCCCTGCAACTGCGTCCCGGCAAAGTGTCTGAAATTATCATTGTGCTTAATGTCGAGCTCAAAGGAAGCAACGCGATACTGATTCATTACCTGATCTTCACGCAGATTAATCTGGTACAGCTGCCATTCCTGCGGATTGGTAATATCAAAGCCGTAATGATTGAGTGCAAAGCGATCGTTCTGGCGCAGATCAAAACTGAAGTCCTGAGCGTACGACATCAGCGTCACTTTATCGTGGTCCGGACTGTCGAAAACCGAGCGCTGGTAACCCAGTGCCGAATGCAGACGTACGCGTTCTGATAACGGTAAATACCAGTCAAATTTTAACTGGCCGAGGCGGGTTTCGTCGGTTTCGTAATTATGTTCGCTGCGGATATCAACGCCGGAAAAATTACCGTACACCATACCGGCATGACGGGTGTCAAAATCGTTAACCCGGATATGACTCAGGTCCTGGGTTTTCAGTCCGGCCGAACTGATATGGTATTCGTGCATGGTTTGCTGACTGCGCGCCATAAAGGCCGTCAGGTCAAAGTCGCCCCAGCCGGTATTGTGCCATTGCAGTGCGCTGTTTAAACCGTAGGAAGTTTGTTCACGATCGAGAATATCGTAACGGTTATGGCGCGGATAAAAGACCTCGCCATGTTCCAGCTGCGTCTGCTGTTCAACACTTAATGCCGGCTGCTCTCCCCAGTCGGCAGTTTGCCAGCGTACGGTGGAAAATCCCCGCTCCTGAGTTGCCCGGGTGCGGTAACTCAGCCCGATTAACCAGCCGATGGTTCCTGCCGTGCCGTTATCACGGGCCCCCTGTAATCCACCCGATAAGGCAAAACCCTTACCATCATGGCTGAGGTTCTGTTCATTCTGCAGCGCGAACCATTGCTGGCCGGCGTTGTTATCCGCCAGCGGCAGCGGCGTGCGTAAATCAACCGAACCGGCAATGGCACCTTCTTCCGTTCGCGCCGCCGCAGATTTATCCAGCTCGACCTGAGTAAAAAGCCCCGGCGGCAACATATCAAAATCAAAACTGCGCGAATTATTCACCGAGCCCCGCGCATCGATGCTGGTACCGGTAGCCAGCATCGGCATGCCATTCACCAATACCCGGGTAAAATCCGCCCCCAGACCACGAATACTGAGGTTACGGTCCATTCCGGCTTCCTGACTGAAAGCCACGGCGCTGCTTGCCGCAACGGACGAGGTCAGATCATTATTTCCGGCTAGCTGACCGCGGGATAACGTCGCGCGGGTACTGAGCGTATTGCTGTTATAACGGCTGGCCAGCGACGCATCGCGGATAAAAGGCACACCGGTAACGATGACTTCTTCAGCCGTTTTGTTGTCCGCAACTTCCGTCTGCGCTTGCGGCCCGTAAAACAGCACAACACCTGCCGCCGTCTGGCGGTAATGCCAGCCACTGTTGGCGGTGGCATAGTTAAGAAATTCGCTCAGCGAACAATCACCCAGAGGCTGGGCCAGCCAGGTTGTATCCGGCTGCGGATAATTGGTCAGCACCGCCAGCTGATAACGATCAGACACCTGCTGAATAATATGGCTGAGGGTTGTCTGGCTGACGCCATCATAAAAGCAGCGGTTGGCGGCCTGTGTATAAGCGCTGCCGGTCAGCAGCAGACCGACCCCCAGCTGCGGCCATACCCTGCGCCAGCGGCGCATGCTCCGTTGCCCTTCAGCGTGTTTCCGGATCATCGCCCGACAGCAATATCAGATCGTCACTGACCTGCAGTGACAGATCAAACAAACTGGCAATCAGGCTGAGGGTTCCTTCCACATCGCTCTGGTTATAACGGCCGGAAAACGGCAACGTCTGCTCAATGCCCTGCAAACGGATGGGCCGCGCCGAATAGCGCTGTAAATGCGCGACCACATCGGCCAGCGGTTCCGCCTCTGCGCGGCGCCAGTCCTGACGCCAGTCGGATACCACCGCACGCTGAAAACGTTCGCCACGGTCAGCACTGATGCGCACACCGTCACCGGCATGCAGCGTCCATTCCTGTCCGGCGAGCGTTACCCTTACTTCGCCATGCTCAACCACAACGCTGACCGCTCCGGCGGTGTTATCCACATTAAATGCAGTACCGACAACCCGGATCTGCACCTTGCCGGTATCAACATAAAACGGTCGCTGCTTATCGGCTGCGACCGAAAAATACGCTTCACCCTGGGTCAGGCTGACCAGCCGCTGCTTTTCTTCCAGCACCACCGATACCGCAGAACCGGCATTCAGGTGTATTTCTGAACCGTCCGCCAGACGCTCACGCCGCTGCTCGCCCACGGCGGTATTAAAACTGAGCGGCTGAACAACCGGTACAGACGGCTGCTGTAGCAGCGGATAAGCCAGCACCAGTGCCAGCATCATGGCCAGTGCAGCCGGTGCCGGCCACCAGCGCGGGCCGGATATTGGCCGCAGCTTTTGCCACAGCGTTTGCAGCAAGGTTGGTCTCCAGACTGGCACAACCACTGCTTCCTCTTCTGCCGCAACGGGCGGGGACTTGTGGTTTGCTGTGGCTACACGTTCCAGCGCGATTAATAACGCCTCGTCGTGTTCACCCAGCTGTTGCTGCAGCCAGCTCATGGCAGCCGCATGCTGCGGGCTTTGCATCAGCCAGTGTTGATATTGTTGCTGTTCTGCCGCGTTCAGCTCATGCAGCCGGTCGTACCAGTCGGCGGCCTGTTCACGAATGTCATTGTCTGTTGTTTGTATGGTCATATACCGCGTGTTCCGCACTAACTTTTCATTTCCGGCGGTCGGCCGGTGCCGGATTAACAGCCACTTTTTTCCATGGCTTCCGCAATACTCAGCGTGGCTCTGGTGATGTGTTTTTTAACGGCTTCGATGTTCATATTTAATTCCTGCGCAATCGCTTCACGCGATTTGCCCTGTAAACGGCGCATGATAAAAACCTGCCGTCTTAATGGCGGCAGCTGCTGCAGGATTTTTTCTAATTGTTCCAGCTTCTGCGCCTGAATATGCACATCGTCCAGGGGGATGGAGGCCATTTCCGGTACGCTGTCGCTGCCGGATGGCTGCTGGCGATTGCGGTTCCAGTAATCAAAAACCACACTGCGGGCCACGGTCAGGCTATACGCCAGCAGGTTATCCACTGGTTTTTTCGCCACCGCCGTTAATGCGCGCACCAGGGTGTCGTGCAGCAGGTCGTCCACGTCCTGATGGTTGTACACCCGGCTGGCAATGTAATTGCGGATATTCGGCAGATGCCCGGTCAGCTGCTGAGCATAAGCCTGAGGCGGCGGATGATTGCACTTAACCCCGGCAGAATATGATTTGCCCGCTGACATGGAGCCCCCGATATCACATACAGAAGGGCGCAATCTGCCAGCGGCGGATGACAACATGATGAATAAACCCCCGAATGATGCCGGAACGGCTGAGCAGCCATGCGCTGCTCCAGGGCCTGTTCACACCAATTAAAGGGAAGAAGACGCCGCAAGGCGTCAAAGGGGGACATTACAACGGAAAATAATTCAGCGACTGAGCGCCAGCTCCACCCGCTCACCGGCATTCAGGGTTTGCACACCGCCACCGGACTGAGCGCGCACACTGCCTTCCAGTACTTCAAGCGTTACCACACCGTCGCCCATGTTCAGCGAAAACGCACTGGCATCGGCGCGCAGCCTCAACGTACCGGCCTGCGCCCAGAACGGCCGGGTTGTTTCCGGCGCGATAATAAACAGCACTTCACCGCGCAACAGCTGCACACGACGCTGCTCTGCGCTGTAACGCACCGCCACACTGCTGTTTTCCTGCAGGCGTAATTCTGAACCGTCATCCAGCCGCAACGCGCGCTGCTCGGCGGTGGCCGTGCTGTACGTCTCGACATTAGCGGCCTGTTCATTCTGCGTCGGTGCCAGAAACAGGAATACCAGCGCTGGCACGCCCACCAACAACAACAACGCTGCAAACAGCATGCGTGGATTGCCCAGACTGGTATGGCGTTCTGCCAGAGCCGAAGAGTCGTGTCGTTCTGCCATAAAAGGCCTCATATCGATCAGAAACGGGAGATTTTGTTGTTATGGCCTGCCTTTATGACAGAACAATGACCTTAACACCGCAACCCATCCTCAGGCATCAGACCTTTCGCTAAACAGGCCGGTCTGAGGCTCTGACAGAGCAATAACTGACCCGTATCAGTGCTGCGACACCCTGTCGCATCCCGCGCACGCACACCAACGGTTACCCTGCACGCCATTGATGCATTTATCCTTTTATTGTGGAGTTTTTATGCCGGCCTTCCGACCATCACTGTTAGCGTTTCTGATTACTTCTCTGAGCGTCCAAAACGCTCTGGCAGCCAATGCTGATTCTACTGTTGAAGCCGCAACACAACTGGAGCCGATGGTGGTTACCGCTCCGCCAATGAATGGCGTGCTGACGGTCACCACCGACCCGAAAGCGCCACGCCAGCCTATTCCTGCCCATGACGGTGCCGATTTATTAAAAAATATTCCCGGCTTCTCGGTGATCCGCAAAGGCGGTACCGACGGCGATCCGGTATTCCGTGGCATGGCAGCATCACGTCTGGGCGTATTGCTGGATGGCGAAATGATTCTCGGCGGCTGCGGTATGCGTATGGACCCGCCCACCGCTTATGTTTTTCCCGAAGCTTATGACGAAGTGACCGTATTAAAAGGCCCGCAAACGGTTAAATACGGCCCCGGCAACAGTGCCGGTGTGGTGATGTTTGAACGTGCAGCGCCGGATTTTTCCACCACGCCGGTACAGGGCGAAGTCAGCCTGCTGGCAGGCAGCGCCGAACGTAACGATCAGGTGGCCCATCTGCTGGCCGGAGGCCAGCAAGGCTATATCGATTTAAGCGGCACCCGCTCCGATGCCAATAACTACGAAGACGGCGACGGCAACGAAGTACACTCGGCCTACACCCGCTGGAGTACCAACGCAGCATTAGGCTGGACGCCGGATAACGATACCCGCATCGAACTGAGCGGCGCGAAAAGTGACGGGGAAGCGCGCTACGGTGACCGTGGTATGGATGGAGTAAAATTCGATCGTTCCAACTTAGGCCTGAGCTACGAACAGGACAATATTTCGCCGCTGCTCAATAACGTAAAAGCCCGTATTTACCGTAATTACGTTGACCACGTGATGGATAATTATTCATTACGCGCTAACAGCGGCATGAAAATGGTTTCCAACCCGGACCGTGAAACCAAAGGCGCCAGCCTCAGCAGCACGCTGGCATTAAGCGACTCGACCGAACTGGAAATCGGCGTTGATAGCCAGCGCAACGAACACGCTCTGCGTAAAGCCAGCAGCATGACGGCAACACCGGATTACGAAAGCCTGAGCCGTGTGGATGATATGCGTTTCTCCAGTAATGGTATTTATGCCGAACTGGATCACCGCTATAACGCTGGCCACAGCGTGCATGCCGGTGTTCGCATTAATAAAGATAAAGCCGAAGATTTACGCAGCAATAAAACCACCAGCGGCATCGATGATAACAACACGCTGCGCAATGGTTTTATCCGTTACGAGCACCAGCTGAACAGCGCTAACCGTTTATACGCCGGACTGGGGCACAGCGAACGTGCCGCCGATTACTGGGAACGCAGTAAAAACCCGGCGGCTACCAGCACCATGATGACAGGTATGGCATCGACCTTTGATATTGCTCCGGAAAAAACCACCCAACTGGATATCGGCGCGTTGCACAACAGCACAGATGTGCAGGCATCGGTGTCGGCATTTTATACCAAACACAAAGATTACATCCTGATTGAAACCCTGCCGGATGTGAGTGCCTTTGCCAGCAATGCGCGCAATATCGACGCCACCAGCTACGGTGCCGAAGCCGACAGCCGCTGGGAGTTTACCCCCGGCTGGAACAGCACCGCCACCCTCGCCTGGGTACATGGTGAAAACGACAGCGACCACCGCGCACTGGGCCAGATGCCTCCTCTCGAAGCCCGCTTCGGTCTGAATTACGACAACGGTTTATGGTCAGCCGGTGCGTTATGGCGCTTAGTGGATGAACAGAACCGCGTGGCAGAAGGCAGCGGTAATATCGTTGGCCAGGATATTGGCAAAAGCGGCGGTTTTAACGTGTTCTCGCTGAATGCCGGTTATCGCCCAATGGACGATATGCTGCTCACCGCCGGTATCGACAATCTGTTTGACGTTACCTACGCCGAACATATTTCGCGCAGCGGTGCGGCTATTCCGGGCTATGAAAGCACCACCCGCATTAATGAACCAGGCCGCACCCTGTGGCTGAAAATGCAGTGGGCGTTTAAATAAGACAACCCCCTCTGAAACCATCGGCCAATACCACGGTTTATCCGGCTCAACGTCAGTGTCTGCTGAATGTGGGCCGGAGCCGTATCGGCCAAAGAATTATTATGACAAAACCATCAATTTGTTAATGATTAACAACACACTGTTACATTAATACCGCGATAAGCGCTGTTATACTGCCCCGTTGCAACAGTAATAATGGATTATTCGGGTTATGACCGCTCACACCGGAACGTTACGCAGCGCCCTGTTGGCAGGGATTATAACTGTTCTGCTGCTGGCTAATCAGAGTCAGGCAACGCCAGACAATATCCACGTTACCTTGCTGAATCCAAGCACCCCGAGCAATCTCTTCTGGAATATGCAAACGCAGTTTACGCAGGCGGCAGCGGCTGATCTGGGGATTGATCTTGAAGTTGTGTATGGCGCAGATAATCGCTTTCACACAACGCAACAAGCCTACGACATTCTTAACCGTGAAAACCCTCCTGATTATCTGATCTGTAATTACTTTTTTTCTCAGGGCTGGCAGATTCTTCAGGCCGCAGAAAAAGCGGGTGTTTACACGCTGCTTATCAGTACCGATATTCCGCAACAGGATCAGAAAGACGCGGGCACACCGCAGGATAAATTCCCGCATTTTCTTGCGCGCATCATGCCGGATGACCGTCAGGCCAGTTATGAATTAAGCCGACAACTGATCGCCGAAGGCAGGCATTTATCATTGCAGAACGACAGCGGTAAATTAGAACTGATTGGTATCTCTGGCATGCGTGATACATCGGCCGCCGTACTGCGCAATGAAGGACTGCTGCAGGCAATCAATGAGCAGGACAATACGCTGTTGATGCAATTGGTGCATGCTAACTGGTCAGCCAAAACAGCCCAGCGACAAAGCTGGGCATTATTGCAACGCTATCCGTCTGCCAGTCTGATCTGGACCGCCAGCGATGTGATGGCCATGGCTGTTATCCAACAAACACAGGCGCTCGGACGGCAGGCTGGTAAAGACATTTTGATTGTCGGTACCGACTGGACAACAGAAGCGCTCGACGCCATCGACGATGGTTCATTATTCGCCTCCGCCGGAGGACAGTTTATGGATGGTGCGCTGGCACTGGCCATAATTTACGACCACGCCAATGGCAAAGGGCCGGATGCACAGGAAGCAAATATTCTGCGGCACATGGATATTATTACGCACAGCAATCTTGCACGTTACCGACAACTGTTAAACCCGCAGCGCTGGCAGACAATGAATTTCCGCAGCCTGACCCGCAGCCACGGAACATCCGCGCAGACGTATACTTTTGATACCCGTGATGTTATGCAGCGTTTTTTGCCAGAGAACGATACCGTCAGTAACCGTTCTCTGCCGCAGCGCCGTGCGATCCGCTGACGTATGTCACGTCAGCACTGCATGATTGGCCGCGTTACCTGCCGGATGATCTCAGCCGCATTGCGCCGCCCAGAATGTCGCCAGTTCTTCAGCAGAGCCATTAAATTGTTCACGATCGCACGGGCCAACCCCATCGACCGTATGTGGCTGATCGCCAACATGACCATCGGTGTATTGCCATAATGTCCATTGTGACCAAAGCGGCGGTACAACCGGTGCTGCGCCATAGCGTGCCAGCCACAACCAGCAATTCGACAATACCGTTTGTGATGGCTGAGAAATATTCGCCGCCACCAGTGCCTCTTTTAAAGTATGGCCGGAATACAATCCCGGATAACGGCCGGTACAGGCATAAATATGGCTGACAAAGGCTTCCGCTTCCGCCAGTGTCATACTCTGGCCCTGAGTATTGTCTTCAAAATCGAGTACCAGTAAGCCATCGCTGCCAGCCACGCTGAGAAAATGTTCGGCTTGCGCAACGGCATCACCGCCGCTACCAAAATGATATGCACCGAATTTCAGTCCGGCTTCAAGCGCGGCGTCGCGGTGGCGGCTGAACGTCGGATCGGTATAGGTCAGCCCCTGAGTGGCCTTATGAATCACAGCAAGAATACCGGCGTCTTTTATCTGTTGAAAACTGCTGATCTGATTATGGTGGGAAAGATCAATGACGGCGTTAAGCATTGCAGACTCCTTGTCGGCAGATCGTTTTTAGGTTAGCGGCGAAGATCTCTCCGCCAGATAGGTTCAGCACTACAAGTACTGATTACCCGTGTGCTTACCAGCCTATATTATCCGGGAATGCAGAACAAATACCGTATACACTGCAATACTTGTCATCCAAACCTGTAACAACAGAAGCGTACTTTTTTGCAGGAAATTTATGCCTTTTTTTACCTCTATTCTGAATCAGTTTCCCCAGCACAGCCTGCAAGTTAAAACGATCAATGCAGGCCAACAGCGCCAGTTTTTTATTATCCACAGAAAACCGCAGGCGCCGCACTGGCAGGAAGAAAACGCCCACGAAATTAAAGACGATGAAATTTCCCGCGTAATTGAAACGTCCGAAGGCTACATCGTTAAGTACATTAAGCAGCGCACCTGGCACGATAATCTGCGTATTTTTTGGGGTGCCAGTAAAATTTCCACAGAATTGAGAAGCTGTATTTTCCTGCAGAATCTGGGCCTGCGCGTACCCAGGGTTCTGGAATACGGCATGGCGTTTATTCCGGGGCATTTATGGGGAGTAACCGGTTATTACCTGATGGAAAAGCACCTGGCGGCGGACATCGTCAAACACCATTTCCGCCATTGTGATCAGACTGCCCGGCAAAAAATACTGACGCAGCTGGTGCATGATCTGCAACGTATGCGCGATGCCTGCTGTGTATACCGGGATTTATCATTCCGTAATATGATGACGGACGATAACGGTGAACTGTTCTGGATTGACACCAATATCAGGCGTTATAGCAAAGCTGGCGATAAATTTATCGCCGACTGGAACAAAACGCTGAAGGTATTGCTGCAGGAACTCAGCACCATGTCAGATCCTGTCGAACACGACGGGCAGCAAGCCATTCAGGCACTGATGCTGTAACACTTATTCTGCTATCAGCTGTCGCGGAATTAACTGGAGCACCGCATGCATTAATGAACCAGGCCGCACCCTATGGCTAAACATGTAGTAGGGGTTTACATAAAAACCGGTCGGATCAATCCGTTCGTACTGAGCGCGCCCTTCGACAAGCTCAGGACGAACGGAATGTCGACAAGCTCAGGACCAACGGATCCAGTCGAAGTGTGAGCGTTCCCTTCGACAGGCTCGTGCCTCGCCGCTCAGGACGAACGGTATAAATATTCGAAAGACAAGATCGGGAAAACCAGTGGTTTTAATTCAGGGCAAACGATATTTACAGAGTCCGATCAGTCGCGATCACTGGCCAGGAAAGAATACAACGCCATATCCACGCTACTGTCGTTGTATTCAACCTGTGCCGGCAGGCAACCTTCGTAGTGAAAGCCCAGTTGCTGCAACAGCGTTTCGTGCGGCTCAGAACCGGCACGCAGGCGCATTTCAATGCGGTGCAGGCCCAGTTCGGCAAAACAGAAATTCAGTACCGCCGGCATTATTTCCTGTAATACCGGAAGATCGGCGGCATCACTTAATTCCCACTGTAATTGCGCACTGCTCAGCATCCAGTTAATTTTCTGGATGCCAATGCGTGCTAGCAGTTGCTGATCATACGCACCTTCGACCAGCCAGAAGGCGGCTTCACGGGTTTCGAAACGCATGGCCATACGGCGCAGTTCATCCAGCGCCTGTGCTTCAACACTCATGGCCAAACGCGGAATATGATCAACGCGTGTCTGTTCTTTTAATAAGTCGTACAGTGCTGCACCATCCTGATCCACGAGCGGCAGGCGCAGAGTGAAATTACCGGCCGGAAAATTCCAGTTCATACATCACCTCCGTTACTGTGATCTGCGGCATTCAGGTTTTGTCCGGGGTTAATATCACTGTTTTCACCCAGGCGTCCGGCAACCGGCTTTTTCTTATCCAGCACATAATTAAACTGCACCACATTGGCAAAGGATTGTTCGCCGCTGCGCCAGGCATCGCGCATCAGTGCGCTTTGTTGAAAACCCAGATCGGTGAGCATGGTTTTAATGGCGTCGTTCTGGCCTTCAATCCACTGGTAACCAAAATTACGCAGGTGATATTTATCGGCCATAAAATCCATACAGGTTTTTAAGGCAGCACTGCGTTGCGCCAGCGTTAATTGCGGCAGACCATCAACGCGCAACATGGTACGCAGTAACGATGGCTGCCAGTCAAAAGCGCTGACCATGCCAATAATGTGATCATCCACTTCCAGCGCCCACATCATGCCGCGCTGCGTCGCCGCCATCTGCACACTCAGATCCACCATGCGCACCAGGTTGTCTTTATTCTCCAGCACGCGCTGACCGGGTAATTCCGGCTGCTGATACAGTTCGAATAATGCATCCACGTCATCGTAAGTCAGTGGCCGAACCCGGCCGCCGGAGAAGGATAATTCGGGGGTAAATTTCATGCTGATATCCAGGAGATACGATCCGCCACCATGGGGCTGGCGGATGTTTAATTAATACTCGTCATCGCCGCCTTCATAAGCGCGGGCCAGATTTTCAAAGCGGGTGTATTTGCCGATAAAGGCCAGACGGTCGATACCAATCGGGCCGTTACGGTGTTTACCGGTAATAATTTCAGCCACGCCTTTGTCCGGCGTGTCTTCGTTATACACTTCGTCACGGTAAATAAACTGAATGATATCGGCGTCCTGCTCGATTGCGCCCGATTCCCGCAGGTCAGAACTGACCGGGCGTTTATTCGGCCGTTGCTCTAACGAGCGGTTAAGCTGCGACAGGGCAATCATCGGACAATTAAATTCTTTGGCGATCACTTTCAGGGTGCGCGAAATTTCGGAAATTTCCTGGGTACGGCCTTCCGACGGCCCGGACACCCGCATCAGCTGCAGGTAGTCGACCATAATCAGCGCCAGGTCGTTGTTGTTTTCGCGGTAGACCTTACGCGCACGCGCACGCATTTCCTGCGGCGTCAGTGCCGGTGTGTCGTCGATATACAGCGGCAGATCTTTTAACAGATTCACGGCGGCGGATAGTTTCGGCCAATCTTCGTCGATTAACTTACCGGAACGGATGCGGGTCTGGTCGATTTTGCCGATGGACGACAGCATACGCATCACGATGGATTCTGACGGCATCTCCAGACTGAACACCAGACAGGGCCGCTTGGTCGCCAGCAGCGCATTTTCCACCAGATTCATGGCGTAGGTGGTTTTACCCATCGACGGACGCGCCGCGACAATCACCAGATCGGCTTTCTGCCAGCCGGAGGTGCGGTTGTCGATCTCGTTAAAGCCAGTGGTGATACCGGTCAGACCATCCGGCTGGTTGAACATCTGATCAAGCTGTTCAAGGGTGTTCTTCAGAATCGGTGCCACCAGCTGCGGGCCACCATCTTTACGGCTGCCCTCGGCAATCTGGGCGATGGCTTTTTCGGCATCCGATACCAGTGTCAGCGAGGTTTCGCCTTCCGGCTCGTAGGCTTTGGCCATGATGTCGGACGCGGCTTCAATCAGGCGGCGCTGCTGTGCGCGCTCACGCACGATTTCGCCGTAGGCGGAGCAGTTGTCGATAGAAGGCGTCATATCCACCAGACGGCTCAGGTAGGCGGCACCACCGACACTTTCCAGCTTGCTGCGTTCTTCCAGCTCTTCGGCAACCGTCACCACATCGATCGGCTGTTCCTGACTGACCAAATGCTGGATGGCACGGAAAATCAGGCGATGATCATGGCGGTAAAAGTCGGTGTCCTGCAGGGTTTCGGCCACACTTTCCCAGGCACGCTCATCCAGCATCAGCGAGCCCAGTACCGACTGTTCGGCTTCTACCGAATGCGGCGGCGTGCGCTGACTGCTTTCCTGTCTATGCTCATGTGGCTGCGCAGAATACTCTTCACTCATGCAGACGATTCCCGGAGATGATCAGACAATAATAATGGGCGATAGCGACTCGCCTCCACCCGGAAGACGGGCATAAAAAAGGCACTATCAGCTGGTCGCTAATAGTGCCTGATTCTGCTCATCGCTGCCACACGGCATCAGCCGGGGCGGCAGCCATAAGCCTCTGAATTATTCTGCTACTACGTGCAGTTTCAGAGTGGCGTTCACTTCTGCGTGCAGGTGGATGGCGATGTCAAATTCGCCAACATTGCGCAGAGGACCGTTTGGCAGGCGAACTTCAGCCTTGCTCACTTCAACACCAGCCTGAGAGATCAGGTCAGCGATGTCGCGGTTACCCAGAGAACCGAACAGTTTGCCTTCGTCGCCCGCTTTAACAGCAACAGACAGTTCGATTTCTTCGATTTTCTCTTTACGGTTCTGTGCATCAGCCAGTTTGGCCGCTGCCTGAGCTTCCAGATCAGCACGACGAGCTTCGAAATGCTCAACGTTTGCTTTGGTTGCAGGAACCGCTTTGCCCTGTGGGAACAGGAAGTTACGGGCGTAACCTGGCTTAACATTAACCTGATCACCCAGTGAACCCAGGTTTGCTACTTTTTCTAACAGAATAATTTGCATCTTAAAATCCTCATTACAGGGCGACTATTCATTACCCGCCGTGTCTTTTAGTCGCGTGCGGATGTTCAACAGACTATCCAGCAACGCTACGAAAATTAGTAATGTGTACATGTAAGGCCCGAACAGCATCAGTGCCAGATACACCAGCAACATCCAGTTCGGACTGGCCTGTGATATTTTCACAACACCATGGAACAAAGCCAGACCCGCAATCATTAACGGCACCGTCAATACGGGCGTTAATCCTGCCAGATCGGGCTGCAACTGACCGGCTGTCAGACAAACCAACGTCGCCGGTAAGCTGAAAGCCAAAGGAAGGCGCAGCTGTTTAAACTCGGTGCCGAAGCCGCCGGGGTTATACAGTTCGCTTTGCCAGTAGCGTCCCAGTAACAGACACAAAATAAATACCAGCACATGCAGAGCGGCAAGCACTCCATTGATCATCGGGGCTATCAGGGGTTGCAGATGAGCCAGTAATTCCGGCTGATCTTTTAACGCCCCGCTGACGGCGGTTTCACTGCTGGCCACAACCTGAGGCAGAACCTCAGACAACAACAACGGCAACAACAGATACACCAGCACACCCAGACCACAGGCCAGCAGCATCGACCAATCAAGGCGGATACTGTAGCGCAGCAACGCTGCCATGGCGCTGGTGCCAATAGCAACGATTAAAGGGGTTGGGTCGCCAATGGCGCTCCAGGCGATGGCCGGTAAAACCGCCCATAAAACCACCTGTCCCCCTTCACGAACACCCTGACGCAGGACAACCAACGCCAGAATTGCTGCTCCGATCCAGAACAACAACGGCACAGCCAGACAACCACCAGCAGCAACAATTGCTTGCCAGCGACCGCTCATAGCCCATTTAGCCAGTGCTTTCATATTACAGTCCTAAGTTATTACGCTGCCTTTTGCTCTGACTTTCTGGCGTAGCCGAGGAAGTCAGAACAAGGAAGAAATGGTCGAGAAGGCGGAGTTTACGTGTTGTAAAGATTCGCTTCGCTCCCCTGCGGGCCGCCTTTTCAGGCGTTCTGGTAAACCAGTGAGCACTTCGAGACCATTTCTGACGCCGTTATGACGACGCAGGCAGGCAGAAAACTTAGTTGTCGTGCTGATCAGTGTACGGCAGCAGAGCGATGTAGCGCGCGCGCTTGATCGCAGTAGACAGCTGACGCTGATACTTTGCACGGGTACCAGTGATACGGCTTGGTACGATTTTGCCAGTTTCAGTGATGTAGCCTTTCAGAGTATCCAGATCTTTGTAATCGATCTGGCTTACGCCTTCAGCAGTGAAACGGCAGAACTTACGACGACGGAAAAAACGTGCCATGACTCAAATCCTCTCTTATTCAGCGTTATCGTCAGAATCATTCTCGTCAGCGTCATCCGCTTCTTCAGCAGCGCTTTCAGATTCTTCAGCGCGTGGCTCGGAACGACGACGATCTTCGCGGCTTTCAGCTGCTTTGATCGGAGAGATTTCGGTGATGGCTTCATCACAACGGATCACCATGTTACGCAGAACAGCGTCGTTGTAACGGAAGTTGGTGGTCAGTTCGTCCAGAACTTCCTGAGTACATTCAACGTTCATCAGGATGTAGTGGGCTTTATGCACGTCGTTGATCGGGTAAGCCAGGTGACGACGGCCCCAATCTTCGAAACGGTGAATTTTGCCGTTAGCGGCTTCGATTGAGTTAGTGTAACGCTCAACCATCGCAGGTACCTGCTCGCTTTGATCTGGGTGAACCAGAAAAACGATTTCGTAGTGACGCATTGTCAACTCCTTATGGGTTGCCAGCCTTCCGGCCCATCCGGTAAGGCAAGGAGTCCGTTGTTCGCCCGAGGGCCAATATACGGATAAAAAGGAGCGCGGAGTCTATCAGAGGTCTGATGGCGGATCAATCTTTGCACAACCCCCTGTGCCCACCGTTATAGCTGAACCGCGACTGAATCATTCACCGTCTTATGGTTCACCACGGGTTCAGTGGCTGCTTTCTATACTGCCGCGGTTTTTAACGGAGACTGTTGTATGACCACCCTGCCCCTGACTTTATTACCTGCTGACAATCAAAACCCACTCGCATCACAGCCACTCATGGGCCGCAAACACTTGCTGGCCAGCGTGATCAGCCTTCTGCTGGCTGGTCCGGCCATGATTCTGCCTGCAGCAGTGCATGCCGAAAATCCGATGGCAGTCAGCCCGGACCTGCCCGGTATGGAATGGCAGACATTCAGCAGCGAGCACTTTTACTTTCATTTTATCCCGGCCCATAAAGTACATGCTGAACGGGCAGCGGTGATTGCCGAACGGGCCTGGAGCGAACTGACGCAGGATTTTAACTGGACTCCTAAAGACCGCGTTCATGTAGTGCTGACCGACGACTTTGACTACTCCAACGGCTGGGCACATCCGGAGCCGTTTAATCAGATCCGGCTTTTTTTAAGCCCACCGGATGGCAACAGTACCCTGGAAGCCTATGACGACTGGCTGAATCTGCTTATTACCCACGAGCTGACGCATATCATTCATGTTGATATGGCTCGCGGCATTCCGGCGGTAGTGCGGAAGGTACTGGGACGCAATCCACTGACCTTTCCCAATGCCTACACTCCGGGCTTTATGATCGAGGGGCTGGCGGTTTATAAAGAAACAAGCGCAGCTCAGGGTTATGGCCGCGGCCAAAGCACCACCTACGACATGATGATGCGTATGGAGGTGATTAACGGCATCGACGATTTATCTCAGGCAGTGGTTACCCTGCGTGACTGGCCTTTGGGTAAGCATTACCTGTACGGCTACTACTACTGGCAGTTTATCGCCGACACTTATGGCGATGACAAAATCCGCGATTACCTGAATGAATACTCGCACAATATTATTCCGTTCTTTTTCCAGAACTATGAAGCGCGCAAAGTCTTCGGCAAAAGCCATGAAGTTTTATGGCAGGAGTTTAAAGTCTGGCTGCAGCAGCGCTTTGCTCCACAAATTGCTGAACTGCAGAAAACCGCTGACACCCATGTACAGGCTATCAGCAACGAAGGTTTATCCATCGATGCGGCCGCCAGCGATGGTAAAAATTACTATTACCTGCGCGAAAACGGTAAAGACCGCAACAGCCTGGTTAAAGTCCGCGCCGCCAGCAACACAAGCGAAAATCCGGTCAGCGAAGTATTACTGCAAACCACCGGCATGCTCAGTCTGGATGTCAGTACCCAGGGCGATATTGCCTATACCCGTATTACCGACCGTGCCGACCTGCGCGGCTGGAGTGATATTTTTATTATGCGCAACGGCGGCGAACAGCGCCTGACCAGCAATCAGCGTTATCGTGCCGTACGCTGGATGCCAAACTCAGCCGACCCGCAACAACCCTATTTAATAGCCAAACGTATTCAGGCCGGTATCAGCCAACTGGATATGCTGGATAAAAACGGACAATTTATCCGCACGCTCTGGCAGGGAACGCTGGATGATGTGCTCAGCGATTACGCCATATCCCATGACGGTAAAAAAATCGTTGCCAGCATAAAAAGAGCACAGCAAGGCTGGAACCTTGAATTACTGAAGACTGATGATGAACAACCGCGCTGGCAGCCGCTGACCAATACCCGTGCCAACGAAGGCAGTCCGAACTTCAGCCACGATGATCAGCATATTATTTTCAGCGCCGATTACAGCAGCATTAAAGGTGTCGACTTAACCAGCGCAGATGCCACCTATAATATCTTCAGTCTGAATATGACCAGCGGAGAGGTCACTCAGCTGACCCATTTATTAGGCGGCGCAGTACAACCGGTTCTGGTCGGCGAAGATATTTATTTTCAGAGCTATCAGGCCCGTGGTTTCAGCCACGTACGCCTTCCGGCTGCCGAGCGTAAACCGCTGGCGGTATTGCCGCTGTCCGAGCTGCAGAGCCAGTACGATTATGCCCCGCTGTATAATCAGCCACAGACGCATAGCGAAGCCGAAGAATACAGCCCCTGGTCGAGCCTGATGCCGCAACAGTGGTTGCCTGTGTACTCAGGCACCGAAGAATACAACGCCATCGGACTGAGCACTTCTGGCCAGGATGCTCTCGGACGGCATGATTACAGCAGCACGCTGTTTGTTGATACAGAAAACGATATAGCCAGCGGTAATCTGATGTATTCCTACAATAATCAGTGGCAACTGTTGGCGCAGCGTAAGCACAGTTATTACCTCGATGATAATGACAGATTGCAACGCATCCGCCGCGATGACACGGTAGAACTGGCCCGTACTAACATCGTCGATTTTCTGGAAAATAAACTGCAGTTAAGCGCCGGTATTAACCGTAGCCACGAATACGATATTCCTGCCGATGATTTACTGCGGCTGGAAAACAGCCGCCATAATTCGCTTGTCGGTGCCCGTCTGGATTTTGATAACCGTGAGATGTACAGCCAGTCAATTTCTGTCAGCTGGGGAACCCAGGCGACTCTGCTGTGGGAATCGAATGACTATCTCGACAGCGATTACAATGGCGACATCATCAACGCCAGTATAAGCCACTTTATTGATTTGCCCGGCAATCAGGTACTGGCTCTGCACAGCAGCGGCGCTTATGGCTTTGAGCAACCGGAACCCTTTGAACTGGGTGGTGAAGAAGGCGTTCTGGAGCAGTCATTATTTGGCCGTGATCAGTGGGCACTGCGCGGCTATCAGGAGAACGTACAGCAGGGTAACCGCATACAGACCAACAGCCTTGAATACCGCTTCCCATTGGCCAACATTGAGCGTGGCTGGAATTTATTACCCATTGGTCTTGGCAGTATTAACGCCAATATCTTTGCCGATCATGGTGCCGCCTGGCAGAAAGGTGAGCGCTCACATTATCTCACCAGCGCCGGTGTGGAACTGATGACAGAGGTTGTTGTGCTGTACGGTTTTGCTCTGCCGGTACGCCTGGGATACGCCCATGGTTTTGATAAAGATGAAGGTGGTGACCGTACTTACCTGCAGGTGAATTACCAGTTCTGACAACGGGGATTTCCTGCGCCATACTCAGTCAGGGCCTGCTGAAGGATTGAAGCAGGCTCTGATCAATACCAGCACGATCACCGAACAGGCATTACTATGGAAAAGCGTATAACCGGATTGGACCTTGCCAGAGCTTTAGCCATATTTGGCATGATTATTGTTAACTTCAAACTGGCCATGCATGCAGAGCATGGTTCCGCCATATTGCAGTGGTTTTCCGCATTATTTGAGGGCCGGGCTTCAGCATTATTTGTAATTCTGGCAGGGGTTGGCATTACACTTCTGACCAATAAAGCGCGCCTTTCTGCCGACCCGGTATCACACATTAAAGCCCGGAAGTCTTTGCTTAAACGTGGTGCATTACTGATCTTTACCGGTCTTCTGTACACCCCGATATGGGAGGCCGACATTCTGCATTTTTACGGATTCTACTTTATTCTGGCAGCCATTCTTTTCACAAGCAGCAACCGTGGCCTGCTGATTTCGACTATTACGGTATTACTCAGCTTTCCGGTTTTAATGATCTTTTTCAATTATGAAGATGGCTGGAACTGGGCAACACTCACCTATGAGAATATCTGGAATGCTGAAAGTATGATCCGGCATATATTTTTCAATGGTTTCCACCCGGTTTTTCCATGGTGTTCATTTCTTCTGCTGGGAATGTGGCTCGGACGACAGGATCTGAGCAATCCGCTGTTGCGAAGAAAACTGCTGGGATATTCCGCCCTGACCTGGATTGCATGCGAGTCTGTATTTTTCATGCTGCGCTCGGTAATCCGGGGGAAGGGAATAATAACCGAAGAAGAAATCAACTTTCTGCTGTCTACCTCAATGATTCCGCCACTTCCTCAGTACATTATTTCTGCAGGAAGCAGCGCATTGATCATACTGATAATGGCAATTTATATCGCGGAAAAACTACCCAAAAATCACATAATCGGCTGGCTTTCTCAAACCGGAAAACTATCACTCAGCATCTATGTTGCGCATGTGATTATTGGTATGGGACTGCTTGAAGCATTCGGAAAGCTGGAAAACCAAAGTATTGAATACTCTCTGCTCTCTTCGGCGCTGTTTTTTACGGCCAGCGTTGTATTTTCAGTTATCTGGTTAAAGTTCTTTCGTTACGGACCGCTGGAATGGTTATTCAGAAAGTTCGCCAGCTGAACTGCACGGTTATTTGCAGCACTGCCGGTGCTGCAAATAACCAATCTCAGTCGCTGTTGTCGGCTGAAGCAGCCTGCGGATCACTGACAGATACAGAACAGTAGGTTTGTACCGACCAGGGCGAGTACAGCGTGACCCAATTAAAAGCCGGTGCCACAGAGGTTAATACGCCGCTGATTAAACCCGTGGTAACACCGTTAGAAAAACTGAACTCCACCGTGACCTTACTCCAGGGTTTACCCTGACATTGGCGATACAGATTCACCGGTGGGCTGATTTCGATCATGCCGTCGATGGTGGTGTCATGCCATTGAGTGCGCAGCGGCTCGGCGGGTTGGCGGTTGCTGCTCAGGTCGTGGGTAAAATGAATCGTGCTGCAGGCCGACAATACACAACAGGCCAGTATGAGAAATAACTTAGCCACCGCGATTCTCCTCTGCCGGATGCTCGCACCACACTTTGGCGGTGCGCGGCGTATAAATCAGCAGCGTCAGCATACTCTGCAACCAGTCAGACAAACTGGTGATCGCCTGCATTTGCATCACCCGCCGCTCACCACAAACCACACTGGTGTTCACCTCGTGCTCACCAATAATACCAGCCAGATAAAATGTTTTGCTCGACTGATAATCCGGTGGTGAAGTGTCTTTTTCGCCGCCATAAGGACGAATGGTGACACTGGAGCAGGCTGTCAGAAACAGCAACCCCACCAGCACAGACAAGCGCATAACGCTGATATTGCGCCATGCCCTGTATCGGATTAATCCCTTGTTCATCGACACCTCAGAGAGCTCCCTGATTTTCAAACTCCAGAATAAAACAGGCTCCACCCAACAACGACTCGCGAATGCCGAGGCGGGCGTCATACAATGCCAGAATATCACTGACCAGCGCCAGCCCAAGTCCCTGCCCGGCGGTCATGGTATCCAGGCGCACACCACGCTGCAGAATATGCTCATGCTGTTCTTCAGCAACTCCGGGGCCATCGTCCTCAACGCAGAGCTGCCAACCGGATGATGTATTATGCGCGCTGATCAGCACCTGCCGGTGACCATATTTACAGGCATTATCCAGCAGATTACCGATAATCTCGGTCAGATCGTTATCATCACCCAGAAAAAAGACGTCATCATCGGCAACCAGCTGCAATGTCAGCTGTTTATCGGCGTACACCTTTTTCATAACCCCCAGCAGCGATTCTGCTACCGGTTTTACCGCCACTTTCTGCAGGCTGAAACTTTGCGCCTGACTGACCGCACGCTGCAGCTGAAAACGAATACGCTCACTCATCGTATTAATCTGCCGCTCCAGCTCTTGCCGGTCGTCATCGCTGAGCTGCGGCTGATGCACCATGCCACTCATGACCGCCAGCGGCGTTTTCAGGCTGTGCGATAAATCGGCCAGCATATTACGGTAGCGTTCACGCTGTGCCCGTTCGCTTTGCAGCAGCTGATTCAGGTTAGTGGTCAACGGCTGTAACTCGCGCGGATAATCACCGGTTAAGTCGGCCTGCTCACCACGCTGTAATTTCTCCAGGTCATGGCTCACCCGCCTTAGCGGCGCCAGACCCCAGCGTAAAATCAGTAACTGCATAATAATCAACAGCACTGCAAAGGTAACCAGCGCATAGTCCATGCTGTTGCGATAGTTCACCAATTGCTGATTAAAATCCGTCAGATTTTCTATCATCAGCAGATTAAATTGGGGATTGTCGTTACCAGCAGCTCCCCAGTTAACCCCCAAACGGGCAATCATATATTCTTCGTTCTGCATATGCGCAAAACTGTAACGCCATTCTCCGGGCGCTGCGGCAAGACCACTGACTGGCGGTAAATTCCTGGCCGATAACGAGCGCCAGACAACCGTGTCATTGGCGTCCAGAATCTTGGCATACAAACCAGAGCCTGCCGTATTAAAACGCTCTTCCGGTAAATAATCCGGCACCCAGAGCTTACCCGAACGATAATCCGCCAGCGCCAATAACGAATAACCGTGCAACCGCAACCGCTCCTGCAAGCCGCTTACCTGCGCATAATAAAACGACTGATACAGCCATACGCCAATACCCAGCATCAGTAATGCCAGCAGCAGCGTGGTAAACAGCATCAGCCGCGCGCGCAGCGAATTCAGCATCCGCTGTTTTCCGCAATAAACTGATAACCCCGGCCACGCAGAGTAACAATCGGACTAAAGCCATCCGCCTGAGCCAGTTTTTTTCGCAACCGGCCAATCAGCACTTCAATCACATTGCTGTCACGGTCAAAATCCTGGGCATACAGATAATCGGTCAGGGTGTTTTTGGAAATTACCTCACTGCTGTGGCGCAGCATATATTCCAGAATTTTGTATTCAAAGGCCGTTAATTCCAGACGGTTTCCCGCCAGCAGCACCTGCTGACTCTGCACATCCAGCTCCAGCGGACCAGCCCTGAGTACGGCACTGTGGCCGGTAATACGGCGTAATAATGCCCGGCTGCGCGCAATGAGTTCTTCGATATGAAACGGCTTTTCCAGATAATCATCCGCTCCGGCTTCCAGCCCTTCTACTTTTGCTTTCCAACCACCACGGGCCGTCAGGATCAGCAGCGGAAAAGCACAGCCATCTTTACGCAGACGACGTATCAGCTCGATGCCATCAATTTTGGGCAGGCCCAGATCAATAATGGCCATATCGTAGGGATATTCACTGGCCTGAAAATAACCTTCCAACCCATCGGCGGCCAGCTGACACTGAAAGCCGGCTTTATCCAGACCTTCAGCCAGCTGGCTGCGCAGATTCGCGTCGTCTTCCACAATCAGGATTTTCATCGCTGTTCTCCTTGTGCTTTGTTCTGCCGTGCCGGAGCGGTATCAGTTACAGGGGGAGTGCTATCCAGCAACGTGCCGTCAATCGCATGCATGTAATAACTGGCGATGTTGCCTTTACTGCCAAGCAGCTTAATCAGATAAAACGGTGGCGGGCCGGGCTCAAAATGAATGCGCAGAATTTCACCCGGATACAACAAGCGCAGTAAGCGCCCGGCTTCCTGCGGAGAAATAGCATTAGCCGGAGGATTAACCTGATGAGAAAACACATCCTGTGGCGGTAACGCAGGCGGTTCGGCCGTGGTCGGCTTGCCCTGAATTTTACGTTCAACCCAACGGTTAAACGGAGTGAACACCTCTTCAACCCATTCGGTTTTTGGATTGATGGTTTCTTCAACCCAATCGGATTCTTGTGCCGCAGGCTCTGCTGTCTGCTCATTCTGTCCGTCCTGCCCGGCAGCCACCGGCAATGCCAGACCCGACAACAGTACAACGGCCAGCAGAACAGCCCGTGCTTTTACCGCTGACGGAGACATCCGGACACTGAACAAACGCTGCAGCGACAAGAAAGAGATGATCAAGAATGTGTTACCTGTAATCAGTATTCGGGCAATTTAAACAGGATAGCCACCGCAGGTGAACCGAAGCTGAATAAATCTCCTCCGCAACCTGAACTGCAATTCAGCTCGGGTTCAGATTGCGTGCGTATCATTCAGCCTACAATCACCAACGGCTCACGGCCGGGAAGGTACCTGATGACATTACAGACAGACAACACCCACAATCACAGGATAACAGCTTACTTTGATCTTCTGGCTGGCATTAATCAGCAGTTTGGTGCTGCCATGGCGCTTAACCGCAGTATAAAAAAGGTTATGTCTATGCCTTTAAATACCGTAGTTTCAGAAACGGCTGTTTCAGAGAGCGTACTGGCAGAGAAAGTGGCTTCAGAGACCGTTGTCAGAGAAACAAGTGCCGTCAGTCTGCAGCCTGGCAGCTATAAACAAAAAGCGGCCTGAAGATGGCCGCTTGAGAAGATATTTCTGCAGAATAAAATTCGCGCGCGCTCAGCGACAGAAAGTACGGACTTTCTTCCATGACATACGCGAGCAAAGCACCGGCTTAACGCCTATGCGTGCGGCAGTCTGAAATACCGCTTTACGCGTTTCATAGCGCGCACTGTCCAAACGCTCCAGACTCCAGACCTGTTGCTCAGGCGTCAGTTTCTGCCAGCCAAAAAGCGCCAGCTCTAACAAAGAGCGATCCATTCCGCGCTCATTCGGAGCCAGAGTCATCAGCGTATTCATCCGCTGCTGTATCACTTCCGCCGGAGCATCCAGCAATATCTCGGCATCAAAAGCACCCAATTGATAGTAAGGCCATAACGGCCGAAGCTGCTGCGCTTTTTGCCAACGCGCTAACGATTCCTGCAAATGAATGTCGCGGAAACCGTCAGCGGTAATGATTGCCCGCTGCCGTTCATAGCGGGCAATAGCCACATGCACTTCCGGGTTATTGTGGGAAATGGCATCCGCCGCCGACAACCAGACATTATTGCCGGTACTGACCGCCGCCGAAGATCCCAGCGCCAGTAGCACCGATACCAGACCGAAATGCAGCGCCAGTAAAGCCGGCAGCAACAGCATCGCTGCAACGGCCAGCAGGCGCGGCCTAACCTTAGACGTCCGAGGTGTAGCCATAAGTACCAGTGTAGGTATATTGCTCGCCGTAGCGGGCTTCTTTTTCCACATCCATCTGATTCAGCACCACACCCAGAACGCGGGCATTGGAATCTTCCAGATGATTCAGACCGGCTTTAATCAGCTTGTCTTTGGTAGCATCGGCTTTCACCACATACACCACGCCATCCACCAGGGTAGACAGGTACAACGCATCACTGACGGCGTGCATCGGTGCCGAATCAATAATAATGCGCTGATAACGGCCTTTAAGCGTTTCCAGCAATTCGCGGAAGTTTTTAGACGCCAGCAATTCAAGAGGATTCGGCGGAACCGGCCCCGCAGGAATCACATCAATACCCAATTCTTCAACGTGCTGAATACAATCGTCCAGCGTCTCCGGGTAAGCCACTGCGGTTGATAAGCCCAGACTGGAAGATGGCAGGTTCAGTTTTTTGGCAACGGTCGGGCGACGCATGTCAGCATCAATCAACAATACTTTTTCCATCTGCCCGAACGCTTCCGCCAGATTACTGGACGTCGTCGTTTTACCTTCGCCCGGAACCGATGATGTCAGCAACATAACCTGCACCGGCTGCTCCAGCCCGGCCAGCGTAATACTGGTACGCAGCGTGCGGATAGATTCCTGAAAACCATGATCCGAGCCTTCAACAAAGGCCCGCACCAAAGCCTGTGCGGCCTGAGGATCGGCATTACGTCCTGCGGCCTTCGCCACCAGAGGCACAGCGCCCAGCAGAGAAGAACGCAGTTTGCGGTCAACATCTTCAGCATTTTTAACCGTGGCATCCAGGGCATCATGCAGAAAAGCCAAAGCAATACCAAACATCACACTGACCACCAGAGCCAGGGCGACCACCAGTTTTTTATTCGGTTTAACCGGCTTTTCAGGCAACACCGCCGGGTCAATCACGCGCGCATTCGCCGTTTGCAGATCGCCGGTTGCAGTGGTTTCGCTGATGCGGTTAAAGAAGGTTTCATACAGCGCGCGATTCGCCCGCACTTCACGGACATATTCGTTCAGCTTAAATTCGGTACGGTTTAAATCACGCACCTGGCTTTTGCTGTCATTTAATGCCGCCTGCAACGAAGCTTCTTTGGCGCGGGCAACGTTAAAATCATTTTCGATACCGTTGGCAAGACGCTTCATTTGCGTATGAACCGAATCACGCACCGCATCCAGATCAGATTGCGCGGCAATCATCCGCGGATGCGCCGGGCCATAACGCTTGCTCTGCTCAGACACCTTAAGCTCGGCGGCCGTTTCACTCTCGCGCAGCTTAACCACCAACGGGCTGTTAAGAATGGTTGGCAGGCTGCTCAGGCTTTCGTAACTTTTATCTTCCAGTGACTGCAGCTGACGATACGTGCCTTCCAGTTCCAGACGCTTACTGCGCGCTTCGACCAGGCGCTGAGTAATCTGATCAATTTCTTTTGAGAGCAAGGTATCAACACCCTCAACATCGACCAGATTATTTTCCTCACGATATTGCTGCAGCTTCTTTTCAGACTCGTTGAGCTTATCTTTTAAGCCACCCAAACGATCACTCAGCCAACCTGCGGCTTGCTGAGTCAGCCCGACTTTCGCTTCCAGCTGACTGCGGATATAAGCGTCAGCCACGGCATTAGCTGCACGCGGAGCCAGTTCGCGATCTTCGGTCTGTACGGTAATTTTAACCAACTGGGTTTTACGCACCGGGGTAATGGTAATGGCTTCCCAGAAGTTATCGGTGGTTTTAGCCAGAATTTCATCCGCTGTGGGTGGCTCTTGCGGCCCCAGAATCATTTCGCGTAACGAAAACGATTTTTTATTGGCCTCGTGATAAGGGTTGAATTCCGGCGATGCCACCAGATTCAGATCCATCACCACACGACGAGCCAGCTCGCGCGATTTAAGAATTTCGAACTGCGTTAAGAAATATTCAGACGATGCACCAGAGAGGCCGTACACTTCTTCAATCGAAAGAATTTTGGCGTCATCCGACTCAATCAACAAGGTAGTGGTTGACTGATAAACCGGCGTCATTGTCAGCACAACCAACACCGCCAGTAAAGTAACGACGGCACTCAGGGCCACAATTTTTTTCAACTGGCGGCGTACCACATGCCAGTAATGAGTCAGGTCGATAACCTCGACCGCGGCTGTGTTATTCATGCCCTGAAACCTGCTTTTCATATCCATGATCAATTTCCATTAAAAGAAGCTTTGTTCAACCGTGATCACATCACCGGGCTGAACAACATCAAATAAACGGATCGCTTCTTTTTCTGAGCGGCCTTTCTCTGCACTTTCATTCTGTGCATGAACAGAACCATCATGCATCACATAGATACGGCTTTTAGAGGCGCGTTCAGTAAAACCACCGGCAATAGAGATCGCCTTATCGACGGTCAGACCGGGGTGAAATGCGTAACTGCCCGGTTTTTCAACCTCGCCAGTTACATAAAAAGGCCGGTATTCAACAATAGAAACCGTGACACTCGGATCAATCAGATACGGACCTTTTAAGCCCTCTACCAATTTATTTTCCAGCGCTTTCGGACTTAAGCCCGCCACCTTGATATCACCCAACAAAGGGTAAGAAATATCGCCGGATAAACCAATACGCACTTCCAGACTCAGGTCCGGCTCGTCGTAAACACTGATACTGATGACATCGCCGGCACCCAGCTGGTAATAGCTATCGGCAGACCAGGCAGAAAAAGAAAGCACTGCCAGAAACAGCAGAGTAATACGGCATAACATGAGGAGGTCCTGTAAAGTCTTACGGTACAACTTAAGGCTTATGGCACAACTTACGGCACAACCGCAAACGGCCTGTAATAACAGGCCGTTTGCGGACAAGCCGGCAAATCAGATTGCCAGAGCAAAGCCTAAAGAGATGATATCGCGATCGTAATCCAGACCATCAATGTTGGAATCGCGGTTAGTCATCTTGTAAGACGCTTTTACATCGATGATTTTGGTTGGCGAGAAAATACCCGTCACACCATAACCCAGGATCTCATCGTGACGACCCGCTGCATCATCAACATAGGTATCTTTTGCCAGAGATACATCCAGCATCGCCGATACGAATGGAGAGAATGTGTGAGTCCAGCCAAACGCGGTGTAATCGCTGGCGATGTAGCTACCGGCACCATTCGTTTCGTTGCTGTTTTGTGAGCTCAGCAGAGTCAGCGTTGAGTAAGTGCGTGGAGCATAAACAACAGAAGCTTCCCAGCTCAGACGAGTGTTGCTGTCTACATCGCTGTCATCGAAGCTACGTGCTGCGCTACCCACTTTAACCGAACCGGTGGTTTTACCGGTTACATCCCAGCTTGCACCCGCCAGAATTTTCAGCTCGTTACCTTCACGGCCTTTAGCAATAGCAGAATCTTCATCGTAGGCGATGTCGGTGCTGCGAACTTCCAGCAGAGCTTTAGTTGCAGAGCTTACATTCAGGCTCAGCAATGCGCCGATTTTGGTTTTATCGTGGTTACGATCAGCAGTACCGAACTGCTCGTTGTTCTGATATTCCTTCTTGTAGTAACCGGCATAGGTATCCAGGTTCAGGAAGGAAGTATCGCTGCCGTAGATGTAGTTGATATCGGCAGAGGTTTCGTCAAACTCGTCCGGATCTTCAACGGTCAGGGCTGCGCTGCCTTCAACCGTACCAGCACCACGAGCATCGTGTGCCTGGTTCAGTTTGGCGGCAAAAGCCAGTTCGTGACGGGCGTTCAGTTCAGAGCGCGCACCCACAGAAAACAACTGATCGGTGTAATCGTCATTGTCGTCTTCGTTGTACTGACCCATCTCAACCTGATACAGAGCGGTTAACTCGGTAGCACCCAGATCGGCTTTAATGCCCAGACCTGGCTTGAAGCGGGTAACCAGAGAACTGGTGGTATCGGCATCCTGACTGTAGATGTTGTTATCATCAGAAATAGTCAGATCAACGGTTGGCAGCAGCGTAACGCCACTACCGGCACGGATTCCTTCCGGCTCAACCGCATAGGCTCCAGAACAAAATGCAGCAGCTGCAACAACAGGTAGCTTCCAAGCTTTCATAAACTTCCCCTAAAGTTTCAAATAAATGGGCAAAGCCCAATTAACATTCAAATTACAAGGCCGGCATTATCGGATAACTAAAGCGATTAGACCAGTCAAAAGAATGACAATAATGCTCACTTTGCGCCGACTTCTCAATTAAGTGCCAATTTTTTTACTGACCCATCGATCAGCCAAAAAAAACCACAGACTGTAAAATGCCGCGCCAGCTAAAACACCGACACCACCCCACACACTGTCCTGCAGATCAAACCGACGCAGCGCTACCAGATACTGATGCATTTCATCCAGAATTAACGCCACCATAAGAACCGCAGCCACCAACAGAATACGTGGCAACCATGACAGTTTTATCACACGCTCGGCAGCAAAATTGGCCAACAGCGACAACACCAGCGCCAGATAAAAATGCATCCATTTATCGCCACCAAACCAGTGCTCAAGTGCAATAATAGAGGGAAGAAATAACCCCGCCGATTTACACCCGCTTAAAATCACCAGCAATGTGCCATACAGCAAAAAAACAGGCACCATTAATTACAACTCAATGAACGTGATTACCAACAAAACCCTTAAACAGCGTAAGGAAAATAATTTTTACATCCATCCATAGCGACCAGTTGCGGATGTAATCCAGATCAAAATCAACACGACCGCTCATTTTATCCAGCGTGTCGGTTTCACCGCGGAAACCATTGATCTGTGCCCAGCCCGTAATGCCCGGCTTAACTTTATGGCGCAACATATAGTAAGGAATAAGCTTGCGGTACTCCTCATTGTGCGCAACCGCATGAGGACGAGGCCCGACAACCGACATACGACCCTGCAACACATTAATAAACTGCGGCAACTCATCCAGCGACGTACGGCGGATAAACGCACCAAACGGCGTAATACGGGCATCGCCCTTAGTGGCCTGACGTACCACATTACCGTTATCCATCGCTGTCATACTGCGGAACTTCCACACCAGAATACGACGACCATCCAACCCGTAGCGCACCTGCTTAAAAATAACCGGCCCCGGCGAAGACAACTTAACGCCCAGCGCAATCAGCAACATAGGAATGGCAATAACCGCCAATACCGAAAATGAAAACACAATATCAAACAGACGCTTCAGCACATCGTTAATGCCGAAAATAGGCGACTCGTACACACTCAGCGTTTGCATAGAACCGATCTCAGCCAAACGGGCATGCAGCAAGTTGTAAGTGAAAAAGTCAGGAATCAGATGAACCGAGGCCGTGGTATCACCGCAGCGATCCAGAATATCGGCAATGCGCTTCTGCGCCTTAAGCGGCAGAGCAATAAAAATAACATCGTACTCACCCTGCTGGGTGCGCGTGATAAGCTCATCAATAGAGCCCTGCAACACCGCCTCGGGGTAATCTTCTGCTACCCGGTCGGCATGGCGATCATCAAAAAAACCCTGAAACTGATAACCCAGATTAGGATAACGTTTAATCTGCTCGCGCATACGCACTGCGCTGTCATTAATACCCACAATGGCCACGCGGCGGCTGTTATAACCGCGCGCACGCAATGCAAACAGCAACTGACGCAACGCCAGACGCCAGCCGCACAGCAAAATTAATGTACCCAGCATCCAACTGCCCATAACCACGCGCGACACACTCTCACTGACCTTGGCAAAAAACCCCAGCAGCAAAATCGCAAAACACACCGACACCCACACCGCCGATGTGATGGTAACCATACGAAGCGCAGAAGAAGCCCGCCAAGAACGGTACAGCTCGACCGACTCGGCAATAAGCAGAAACGAAACCATGCCAATGAGGCCAGGCATTAAATAAAGAGAAGACAACTGAACGCCGTACATCTGCACGGCCAACAACAGAGTCAGCATAACAATGGCCATATCAACAACCCGATACACCACACTGAAACTGTTTTGATTTGAGCGGATCAATCCTTGATGAGACATATTCACTCCCTGTGCATACTGCGGCTGATAACCGACAGCCAATCATTCATTTCGGGCCGCATTATGTCGACTGCGTCACAGAATGTCCATGCCTGCCGGGCAAACAAAGTGGCCAAAATTACGCCCTTGGTCTACCCGCAGAAAACACGCCAAAACAGAGCGCACAAAGTGAGCAGTTGGCAGCCAAAAACCATACGAAAGGACTAACCAAGCCGCAGCTGCGCAACAGAAAAAGTATTCAAAACAGGCCAGAAAAAGGGACGATGAACCCGTTCGCTCATCAATCCGTTCACCTCGTCGGTCTCGTCGGCCCTGGGCGCGCCAATCCGTTCGCCCTGAGCGCGAAGCAGTCGAAGGGTTTAACGAACGTATGAGCCGTGATCCGCTCGCCTCGTCGGTCCTGAGCTAGTCGAAGGAAGCGCGCCCTTCGACAGGCTCAGGACCAACGGAATAAAGACGAAGGGTCGGCATGCTCAAGAGAACATGCACTTCGACAAGCTCAGTGCGAACGGTATTTATATACTCCGCTCACTTATCCGTTCGCCCTGAGCGCGAAGCAGTCGAAGGGCAACATTTAAATTCGTTCGCCTCGTCCGTCTCGCCGGCCCTGGGCTTGTCGAAGGGAGCTAGTCGAAGGAGGCTAATCGAAGAGCCACATTTAAATCCGTTCGCCTCGCAGAAAAAGCTCGTCAATCCGTTCGCCCTGAGCGCGAAGCAGTCGAAGGGTTTAACGAACGGATAAGCCTTTATCCGTTCGCCTCGTCAGCCTCGTCTGCCCTGAGCTTGTCGAAGGGAGCTAATCGAAGGAGGCTAATCGAAGAGCCACATTTAAATCCGTTCGCCCTGAGCGCGCCAATCCGTTCGCCTCGTCGGCCCTGAGCTTGTCGAAGGGAGCTTGTCGAAGGGTTTAACGAACGGATAAGCCTTAGCCCTTATCAAAAAATACAATAAATATTTAAATCAAAATCCCCAAGATTAACTTTCAAAAACCACAGCCACTAATGTTAAAATTCAAAAAAATTCACAAGGAAGACCTATGATTCTTGTCACCGGCGGAGCCGGCTATATTGGCTCACATACCTGTGTTGAACTGTTAAATGCAGGGCATGACGTTGTCATTATCGACAATTTCTCCAATGCCAACCCCGTTGTACTGGAAAGAATCCACAAAATAAGCGGAAAGACACCAGAGCTGGTAACCGGCGATGTCAGAGACTGCGCCCTGCTCGATAAGGTATTCCAACAATATCCAATACAAGCCGTTATTCACTTTGCTGGCTTTAAAGCCGTTGGCGAATCCTGTGAATTCCCTATGCGCTACTACAACAACAACCTGTATTCCACCATCGCGCTATGTGAAGCAATGGATCGCGCACAGGTAAAAAACCTGGTATTCAGCTCATCGGCGACCGTTTATGGCGACCCTGACGTAGTACCACTAACAGAAGACATGCCAACCAGACCCGAAAACCCTTACGGCAGATCAAAACTGCTGGTTGAGCAAATGCTGAGCGACCTGCCAGAAGCAGACCGCATAGCACGCAACAAAAGTGACACCGAAACTAAGCCTTGGTCTGTTGCCTTATTAAGATATTTCAACCCGGTTGGTGCTCACCCATCCGGCTTAATAGGGGAAGATCCGAGCGGAATCCCAAACAACCTGATGCCGTTTATTACCCAGGTCGCCGTAGGACGCCGGGAAAAACTGTCGATATTCGGTAACGATTACAACACCCCTGACGGAACCGGAGTACGCGACTACATCCATGTTGTCGATTTAGCCAAAGGGCATGTAAAAGCGGTTGAAAAGCTTATTTCATCCGAACTGACCGGCGTGCACGCCATTAATCTGGGAACAGGCAAAGGCGTATCGGTACTCGAAATGGTCCATGCATTCAGCCGCTGCAACCAAACAGACATACCCTACGAAATTGCACCCCGCCGCCCCGGCGATGTGGCATCGTATTATGCCTCAGCCGATAAAGCAGAGCGCTTACTGGGCTGGCAAGCCAGCCTGAACTTAAACGATATGGTTAAGGACAGCTGGCATTGGCAGAAGAATAATCCGGAGGGGTATAGATGACTGGCTTACGAAAATCGGAAACCTGAATAAAGTTTATCGAGAGCAACTGATAAGTTTTCAGATGAATGATAAGCTCGTATAGTTGATGAGTTGTGTCTATATTTTTTGATGGAATCCTTATCATTATTGAAATATTTTCGAATTCCATCGGCTGCTTCAGCTACAGTATTCTCCACTAATAAAGATTCTGCAGTAAAAGGGCCAATGCGTCTTAACATTGTCGGTATTTCATAGTGCGCGGCCTCCAGCACTGATATAGGAAATCCATCCCAGGCAGCACTGTGAAAATAAAGATCGGCAGAAGAGAGCACATCTACCACTTCTTTACGGGATAACCAGCCTGTTACTTTAACTCCAGCACGTTGAAGAACCTCAACCTTGTCAGCATCCCCTCCTCCAACCCAAAGGAAACTTACATCCGAGCCTACGAGAGAAGCAACTTGAGAAAAAAAATCATATCCTTTCTGTTCACAAATCCTACCAACCATTACTACTAACTTTTCTTCCCTTTTATCTTTAGTATTAACTACAGGCATCGAGCCACAAACATTAATAAGCTCAAAAGTGTCTTCTACCTTTTTAAACTTTTGAGACAATAACTGCTCGTCACGACCACAGCCCGCAATAACAGCGCAACGCTTTGCCAGCAAACGCTCAACAGAATAATAAAGACGAAGTTTTAATGGATGATCATTTCGGAGAAATGCAAATGCATGCGGAGTATATACTATCTTTTTAGTATCAACGAAAGGGAGCAACCGAACAAAAAAACCAGCATAAGTACTATGCACGTGTATCACATCAGGATTTAATCCCTTAATATAATAATGCAGTTTCAATATTGCTTTGATATTTCTTTCGACTAAAACTACCTCATCAAAAAGACCATCCCCTTCTTCTCCGGTCGCATCACCATCACGGACCGTCGCGAACAAAAAATGGTGATATTGAGTTGAGTGCGAAACATATGTATTTATTGCGGAGGTTACACCTCCACCAAAAGATTCTGTAATGTGTAAAACCTTTAAATCAACCACAAATCACCTAGGAAACTTTAAAATCCGCTCCAAACTTCTAGCAAAGTTTCGAGACAGAAGCATTAAAAGGAATGACCTAAAAAGACCATAAAAAGATACGAATGAGAAGTTAAAGATTTCCAACTGAACCCTAATTCTATTTCTAATCTGCAGGCGTCTTTTCTTTGTACTAATGCTATCAGGAGAATAATCATAGCCCATTAAGACCACTGGTAAATTATAAAGTTTGCCAACAACCTGAAGTCGACTAATCAGCTTATAGTCTTGCGCAGCAAGAAATGATTCATCATACCCTCCAACAAGAGCTAATGCATCCAAACGAATCATGCATGCTGAATGAATGTATGGTGAGTTTAAAAACATTGCTTTTCTAATTTCCGCATCAGAAATTGGCTTTTCCCATTTATCGACAACATCCCCACAAACAAGATAGTTAGCAAAGCAACCTACCATTACATAATCATGATTTTCATGTAAAAAAAGCCATTGTTTCTCTATTTTTTCTGGATAAAACACATCCCCTGAATCCAATCTACAATAAAAACGATACTTACCAGAACAATTAATCCACCCCAATGCTTTATTCAAAGAAGCAGGTATTCCGACATTCTCATCAATCCTCATATAGAATAAATTTGAAATACGAGATTCACTCCTAAGTGAATCTAGATACTCTTCAGAAAGAGCTGACATTGAGCCATCATCTACAACAAGAACATCAACAGGCTCATGTATTGACAATATACTTCGACACACCTCGTCTTTATTATTAAAATAAGACGTAACAACTATCACCTCATTAAATTTTACCACATGAACTCCTTGTCAAATATTTAGGTAAATGAACACTCATGGCCAATGCTATCCAAATATAAGGATTCCTAAATGAATCAAATGATATCGGAATCAATATGCAATATAGTAACAGCATCAAAAAAAACAAATCCCAATGTCGATCCAACTTACTCAACATAATTTTCCTAGCCATATACATCATGAAAATTGCATAACTAAAAAAACCTAGAATGCCGAGCTCAGACAAAATCCTTGCATACAAATTAAATACCGGTGGCCAAGCAGCATCATCATCTGAGAACCAAGCGACAATTTCATAGCTAGTTTCTGCCCAATAAGGAATATAGTTATATGCATTAAATGCATACTGCCCGAGCCCACTCCCAACAATTGGGTTATCTATAAAGATTAAAAATGAAGCATAAAGACTAGAAAATCGAGAAAGATTAGAAACACTATCAGAATCAGATAATACCCACCCAAGAGTTTCCCCCTGAAAACCCAATATAAAAAATAGAGAAAGTATGACTAGCATGAAGGATGAAGCAGCTTTAAAAACCCACCCTCTCCCAAAAAAAGTGTAAACAACAACTCCCAAAATCATCAAGATAGCAACGATATAAGCTGTTCTCGACCCACTCAACAATACAAGCCCAGCCAACATAGTTAAAAATAAATACCTGCGTGCACCATATAAGAACAAGTAAAATGGAGCACAAAAAAGAAGTGTATTTGCAAAAAATGATGGCTCCGAGCTTAATCCTCGCAAACGAAATGGTGTCAGTTCATAGACTCTACCATTAATATAATGAGAAACGAAATTAACAACTCCCATGTCCCTCTCATACCACGACAAGATTTCAAAAACCGCATATATTGTATAAAACTGAACAAGTCGAAAAATAACATTTACCATAAGATATTGAAAATCAACGCCCGATATATTTATTACCATACGAACAAATAAGTAGAACAAAAATGCAAAAGCTAAAACGGCCATTGAGCTAAAATACTTATTAATCCCAGTCCGACCACGCAATGAAGATTCGGAAATATCATTAAAATTTAAAATCAGAGACAATACCGAAACAAAAAAAAGAATTAAAAAAAGAATCGACACAGGATCAAACATAGGATCTTTAAAATTTGAAAGCAGCTTATATGCATAGAATGGAGCTATCAGAAGAAATACATGACTATACAACTCTATTGATAACTCACCAAAAGCAGAGATGCCATTCAAACCAGAGACACCCATCGTTAAAAACAAAAAAACCCACAACAACCCTGTAGCTTTCTTCACATTAAGCAAAATACTCCCCCCATGCATTAAAAATAATCGTTATTAACAAATAGACCAATGCCGATATAAATACTATAACTCCTAAATTATCAACGCCAAACTTTTCCAACCCGTATACATAAGCAAAGCAATATAACAATGCTGAAGCCAAACCAGAAAAAAATGACAAGGCATACCGCTGCCTGATAATAAAAAAAACATCCACAATATATAACTTAATTGCAATAAGCGCATATGCCATAACGTAAAATATGTAGTTATCGCCAATAAAACTTATATACCCAACATCTATTAAGTCCGGAGACCAAAAAACAATGGAAAATAAAAATGCAATGGCAATAATAGATGAAAATAATACTGAAATGCTGCGAATGAGTACCGTTCGGGTGACTCCTAGACCAGAAGTGAATATATGTACATCATCCTTAAACATAAGGACATTTAGAATAGACATGGGGAAAAGAACAAACTGCCTTGACAACTCACTCAAATAGGAAGAGTAGGGCAATACTGTATTGAAATTTAACATATCTAGCAATAAACGATCGACATAGCATAGGAAGACCATCGATAATGATTGAGGCAAAAGCATTACTGAAAGTTTCAATAGCCTTTTGGTTTCGTTGATATTGTTTTTTCTCAATCCATCGTTTTTGTACGTACGAAATACAATCAATGGAGTTAAATAAGTTAGCATTAATATCATTAAAGCTTCTGTGGAGCTCACACCATCCGGATATGATAGCAATCCACCCGCCACAATGAATACGCACATAGCCCTGCCAAATTGCAATGATACGAAACCGTGCCCGTTAAATTCTGTTCTTGACCTAGCCTGAGAGTATTCATATAGCATCAATGCAAAAAACAAAGGCACAAGTTCTAAATAGTAAAAAATCAGGGCCAATAAAAAAGAACAAAAAAATGAAAACTTAAATGTATGAGACCAAGTTTCAGTCCTATCAATCCCTTCTCTTAAATATAGAAGTCGCTGAGGTTCCAAAAATAAAGCGTAGATTATAAATGAAAGCGCAAATTGATAAGCATATACACCATAATCCTCTGCTGAAGTAGTGCCAACCAGTACAGTGTTAAAAACCAGTACAGCTATGGCCTGAACTCCTGCTGCTGTTCCAAAGTGCACAAGCCTCCATAATTTTCCGCCAAGCATTTTTTTGATCATAATCCATCACAATTCAATATTACTCGCTAAGAATTCACAGCCTAACGAATAAGGACTCCAAGCTATGTGCGATTTGCTATGTAAAAATAGCAATCCGGCATCACACAACAGCACGATGACAATTCGGTGACACTTCTCAGTCAACCGGCTTATTACGCTGTCTGTTTTTTGTGCGCTGGTTATCAATTTCGGCGCAAAGATACTAAAAACGGCGGGGTATTGAAACCCGTGTTCTTGCCAAAATCTCATCTTTGGCCTACCGGTTACTTCAAAACCACTCTTCTGTCATAACGCGCCAGTTTTGTGGCATTTTTGTCGGTTCTTCACCACTCTTGCTGCGGCTTTGTCTTTGCCTGTTTTGCGTCTGCGCTGCCTGACTTCGACTGACTTTTCCTCTCGGCTGTTATCGCCCCTGCATCTTGTGTGCAACAAATCACCAACATCATACTTTTGACTGATCTTGTGATTCGTCAAATGGGTCAATTTTTTATGGTTTGGCATATTTCCGTAACCATGTGTTGGCATCATGTGTTCTCGCCGATAGAATGGCGCGGAATTTCTTTTATTGACCTAATAGGGATATGACTATGATGCGTAAGATTTTTACAGGGATCCTGCTGGCAGCCAGCCTGCCTGCGTTCGCTGACATTGCAGCAGACCTGAGCAGTGGCAAGAGCGTACAGGAAGCTTATCAGGCCGCTTCTGCTGAGTGTGGCGGTAACTGTGATGAGCAGATCTTTGCCGATATGCTGGCCGCTGGTGTTGCTGTTGAAAGCATCACTCAGGCTGCTTTGGCATCTGGTGCTGATGTTGCATCGGTAATGTCTGCAGCGACTAAAGCTGGCGTTTCTGTTGCGGATGCCGGTGCTGCTGTTCAGCAGGCCGCTGGTAACCTGGGCATGGATGTTGCCGCTGTTGACAACGCTGTAACTAGCTTTATTACTAACCAGCCTGCAACCGCGGCGGGTAACGTAACTCAGCAGCAGCAAGCTCCTGTACTGACTGCTCCACCTGTGCCTGAGACCCCAGCGCCATTTAATCCAACCACTCCTGATGATATCAGCCCAATCTGATGCGTTGTTGTTGAGTGTGTTATAGCCCGGTTCGCCGGGCTTTTTTTATGGGCGGTACGGGGCTTTTTTGAATCATTTTGCAGCGCTTCGTTCGAGGGCCCTGTTGTGCTGTTTTGTTTTTCCTCTGGCCTGTATGGATTACGCAATGAAGACAAATCGCTGGCTGTGTTATCAGTTGTTGTTATTTATTCTTCCTCTGCCTTTTGGTGGCGTGGCTGATTGGGCGTGGCCGTGGTTTGCGGCGGCGGCGCTTATTTTATTGTTTGCGGAGCTGCGCCATGTGGTGTTGTTGCAGCAGGTTAACCAGCTGGAACGGTTGCCATTGCCGGAGGCGTTCCGCCGGGGTTTGCCATTAGTTGCTGTGCTGCTGACAGTGCAGGGCTGGGTGGCGCTGCAGTGGCTGGTGTTTTCGCTTTCGCCTTTTGATTCTTATATGAGCTTATTGAAGGGCCTGGGGCTAACGGCATTTTTTGCGCTGACGCTGCTGGTGCTGCATAGCCGTGAACGGGTGATGCGTGCGGTGTGGGTGGTTGTGTTGGCGGCGGCGTTTCAGGCGTTGTTTGGTGCGCTGATGGTGTTAACCGGCTGGGAGTTTGGCTTTTTTATTGAGAAGACGGCGTATCTGGGTACGGCAACGGGAACCTTTGTTAACCGTAACCATTTGGCGGGTTACCTGGAGATGGCGCTGGCGTTGGGTATTGGTGTGTTGTTGGCTCAGTCTGCGCATTATTCGGGGTCGTTGCGCCAACGCTTGCGCCAGCTGATTACGATGCTGCTGAGCGATAAGGTTATTTTGCGTTTGTTATTGGCGGTTATGGTGATTGCGCTGGTACTTACCCGTTCACGCATGGGGAATTCAGCCTTTTTTGCCAGCCTGATGATCGCCGGTGGGCTGGCGTTGTTGCTGATGCGTAATAAAACGCGCTCAACGACGATTTTACTGTCGAGCTTATTGGTTATTGATATTGCGATTGTGGGTACGTTTTTTGGTGTGGATAAAGTGGCTGAGCGCTTGCAGGCTACATCTTCGCAAACCGAAAGCCGTGATGAGGTAACGCGCGATACCTTGGCGATGTGGCGTGGACACCCGGTTACGGGGACGGGTGCTGGTACGTTTATTTATACCTATCCGGCATTTAAGGGGGCCGATGTTACCTCGCCCAAGCTTTATAACAATGCGCATAATGATTACGCGCAGTTCCTGGCGGAGTTTGGTGCAGTGGCGTTTGCCGCGCTGGTGGCGGTGGTGGGTTGCTGTTTGTTTTGGGCCATTATGGCGATGCGTCAGCGCCGTTCTGATCTTTATAAGGGGTTGGGGTTTTCGGCATGCATGGGGATTGTTGCGCTGAGTATTCATTCTCTGGTCGATTTTAATCTGCAGATTCCGGCCAATGCTTTTATGTTTATGCTGGTGTTGGCGCTGGCAGTTATTGCGCGCTGGGCTCCGCATAAGGCAGCGGCGACGCCGCAGTTGCGCAGTTATAAATCACCTTCGGCGGGTAAAATGGGGGCGTTATGAATATTAAGGCGAGCCTGTTAAAGCTGGATAAAAATACGCTGGGCCGCGATTTTGTTATTGGTGATATGCATGGCCATGTGTCGCAGTTGATGATCCAGTTGGAGGGGTTGAATTTTAACCCGCTGCACGACCGGGTTATTTGTGTTGGCGATTTAATTGACCGTGGGCCGGAATCGGAACAGGCGTTGGATTTATTGGATGAGCCCTGGTTTTTTGCGGTACTGGGCAACCATGAATATCTGATGCTGAGCGGCCTTAAATATGGGAACAGTCGCGACAAAATGCTTTGGTTGCAGCATGGTGGCGATTGGATTACGCGCGCCGACCGCAGCCGCTGGGCGCATTGGTTTGAGCAGCTTGAAGCGTTGCCATTGGCAATTGAGGTGGTTGGCCATGATGGTAAGCGTTATGGAATTATTCATGCCGATTATCCTCATGCGCACTGGGATGAGCTGGAGTATTTTACGCTGGAGCTGGTGCAGAAGAGTTTGTGGTCACGCCGCCATTTTGAGGCCCGCGCGAATCATGTGGTTAAAGGGATTGATTATTTAATACATGGACACAGCATCAGCGATGGCGAGCTTTTACTGGGTAACCGGTTTTATATTGAGCCGGGGGCTTACCTTGGCAATGATTTTATAATTAAGCAGATTTGAACGGGTTTGAATAAAACCACTGTTGGGGCTGAGCGCGCCCTTCGACAGGCTTCCTTCGACTAGCTCAGGACCGACGAGACGAGCGGTGGTTAAATAAAACCCGATCACCCTGAGCGCGAAGCAGTCGAAGGGTAAGTTTCCTTCGATGAGCTTAGAACCGACGAGCCCTTCGACACGCTCGTCCCTCGCTGCTCAGGACGAACGGAGTGATAAGCTTCCTTCGATGAGCTTCCTTCGATGAGCTTCCTTCAGCTAGCTCAAGACCGACGAGACGAACGGTGGTTAAATAAAACCCGCTCACCCTGAGCGCGCCCTTCGACAGGCTCAGGACGAACGGGATCAAGTCGAAGGGTTTAACGAGCGGAGTCATAAGTTTCCTTCGACTAACTCAAGACCGACGAGACGAACGGTGCTTAAATAAAATCCGCCCCCCCTGAGCGCGCTCTGAGTTTCAATCCGGTTTTTTTGGTTTTGCCAATCGTCTTACTTCATTCCAGTCATGCCGGATCATGGCTTCTTTCTTTTTTCTGCTCCAGCCTTTGATTTGTTGTTCTGATCTTAGCGCTTCTTCTCTTGATGGAAATTCTTGCATAAAGACCATTTCAACCGGACGGCGTTTGAACGTGTAGCAATTGGGGTGTGTACCGGCGGTGTGTTCGTATAATCGCTTATGTATGTCATCGGTGTGGCCGGTGTAATAACTGGCATCATTGCAGCGCAGTATGTAAACCCAGAATGCCATATTGAATCCTTTTGGGAGGTCGTTATGGATTCTTATTTTAGCGGTTCTGGCGGGTTATTAATTGAGCAGGTTGGGGGGTTTTTTGGGCTGGATTGATGGCTCGCGGCTTCCTTAGACTGACTTCCTTGGACACGGTCTCTTGAGCCTGTCGAAAGGCTCGGTGCTTCCTTCTATTAACTCAAGACCGACGAAACCGACGAGACGAACGGGTTTAAATCTCTACAGGAACGATATAACTACCGTTCGTGCTGAGCGCGAAGCAGTCGAAGTATGAACGTTCAACCGACGAGACGAACGGCTGCCATGCCGCGTTATTTGGCAGGCCCGACGACCCAGTGCGCAATACGGTTACCTGCTAACAACGCCAGCACAAAAATAAGTACGCCGGGTTCAAAGGCGAGCAGATTAACCAGTGCCGGTCCCGGACAAAGTCCAACCAGTCCCCAGCCAATTCCGAACATTACGGCACCCGTCAGCAGACGCCGGTCGATACGCGTCAGTTGTGGTTCGTGGAACGTCGTTGCACAAAGCGGTGCTTTACGTCGCTTGCCGAAGTAAAAGAAAACCGCAAACACCGGTATTGCCGATCCCATGACGGCGATTAATGATGGGTCCCAGGCGGCAAAGACATCAAGAAAAGCCCGCACTTTAGCCGGGTCGTTCATGCCGGAGATTAACAGACCTAAACCAAAGATCAGACCACTGGCCAGAGCCACCAGCGGGCTCAGAATACGAGCACTCACAGAACACCTCCGCTCAGGTTCATAACGGCAACGGTGGCAATACCGGCAACCATAAAGGTTACGGTAGCGATGGCCGAGCGCAGTGATAAACGCCCTATTCCACAAACGCCATGGCCACTGGTGCAGCCATTACCGATGTAGGTGCCAAAACCCACCAGCAGGCCGGCGGCCATCAATAAGGTGTTGTTGCTGGTCAGTTGCAGCGGCGCGCTGTAACCCAGCAGCTTATACAATGGATAGGCCAATACCAGACCAGCGAGAAACCAGAATGCCCAGTGGCGTTGTTGTTCGCGCCACAGAAACAGGCTGGAGAGTACGCCGGTCATTCCGCTTATGCGGCCAATGCCGAGCCACAGAAGACTTGCCGCCAGACCAATCAGCGTGCCGCCAATCAACTCCGGAATCAGTTCGTTAATCATCGGAAATACCTGAACAAAACAGTGCGGCATTCTAAACGATGCTGAGCGTTGCGTCTTGCTGCCTTGGCCCTTCGACACGCTCGTCCCTCGCTGCTCAGGACGAACGGTAGTTAAATAAAATACGTTCACCCTGAGCGCGAAGCAGCCGAAGGGTAAGTTTCCTTCTATGAGCTTCCTTCGATAAGCTTAGAACCGACGAGCCCTTCGACACGCTCGTACCTCGCTGCTCAGGACGAACGGTAGTTAAATAAAATACGTTCACCCTATCCGTTCACCCTGAGCGCGCCCTTCGACCAGCTCAGAACCGACGAGACGAACGGTGTTCAAATAAAATCCGTTCACCCTGAGCGCGAAGCAGTCGAAGGGTAAGTTTCCTTCTATGAGCTTCCTTCGGCCAGCTCAGGACCGACGAGACGAACGCAGTGATAAGCTTCCTTCAACAAGCTTCCTTCGACAGGCTCAGGACCGACGAGACCAACGGGATCAAAGTCGAAGGGATAACGGGTTGGTAAGCTTCCTGCGACGGCAGGTTTGTCGAACGCTTTTTATGTAAAACGGAACCTGGTGCGCATAAACCAAGGTCGGTCTTCGCTGCCATTCTGTAATTTGTGGGAATTACCTATACTGTGAACATTATTTTCAGTAGTCCGGAGTTTCCATGTCTGATGTTTTAGCCGCTGGCCAGCAAGGTATCCCTCTTACCATTCTTGAAAGCAGTGATTTTCCGCGCTGGCTCGGACAGCAGGCTGATGGTGTTAAAGCCTGGCTGGAGGCCTGTGCATACAGTGGCAAGGGCGTACAGCTGTTACCGGCGGCAGATGGTTCTTTGCAGGGAGCGTTGTTTGTCTGCGACAGTCTCGACGATATGTTTGCCTGTGGTGAGCTGGCTAATCAGCTGCCTGCCGCGGATTACATTATCGACAATATCAGCGACACCGATCAGTTAATCAGCATTGCCTTTGCCTGGGGGGCTGGCGCTTATCGTTTTGAGCGTTATGTAAAACCGGGCAAGCCGCAGGCGCGTTTATTACTGGCCGACAGCGGCGCACTGGTTTATGCCCGACAGCTGGTCACGGCTACCCGTCATGTACGCGATCTGGTGAATACTCCGGCCGCCGATATGATGCCGCAGCATCTGGCGGCCGCTCTGGAAACTCTGGCGAAAGAATTTGGCGCGCAGTTTTCGCAGGTGGTGGGTGATGAGCTGCTGAGCGAAAATTATCCTATGATTCATGCCGTCGGGCGCGCCAGTGCCCATGCTCCGCGTCTGCTGGATTTACGCTGGGGCGATGAAAAACATCCGCTGGTTACTCTGGTCGGTAAAGGCGTGTGCTTTGACAGCGGTGGTCTGGATTTAAAACCCGCCGATGCTATGCGCACCATGAAAAAAGATATGGGCGGCGCAGCGCATGTGGTAGGTCTGGCGTATCTGATCATGGCGCAGAAACTGCCGGTGCGTTTACGCGTGCTGATTCCGGCGGTCGAAAATGCCGTCAGCGCCGACAGCTTCCGCCCGGGTGATGTCCTTAATACACGTAAAGGTTCAACCGTTGAAATTGATAACACCGATGCCGAAGGCCGTCTGGTGTTGTGCGATGCCTTAACCGAAGCGGTGAGTGAAAAACCCGAGCTGGTTATTGATTTCGCCACTCTGACCGGCGCTTGCCGCGTGGCGCTGGGCACCGAATTACCGGGCTTTTTCACCAACCAGATGCAACTGGCCTCGGATTTAATGCAGGTCGGTCAGCGCATTACCGATCCGGTGTGGAATTTACCCTTACATAAAGCCTACAGCGATTCGTTAAAAAGCGAGATTGCCGATCTGGTGAACTCGGTACCGGGGCCTTTTGGCGGGGCCATTACGGCGGCGCTGTATCTGGAGCATTTTGTTGATAACACGCCGTGGGTGCATTTTGACGTCATGGCCTGGAACCGCCGTAAATTGCCGGGCCGTCCGTTGGGTGGTGAAGCAATGGGCATGCGCGCGGTATTTGCTTATCTGCAAAATCGTTATGCGGCGCTGTAAGCGCTGCTTAATATTACTTAACGCCGGGCAATCATCATGGTTCTGAGCACCGCCGAAGTGATGTACTGGTCAACCATGTTTGCGTCGATTTTATCGGCATCTGCCGGTGTGCTGGATGCACGCAGCAAGCAGTTTGATCTGTTCGGCATTATGATTATCGCGTTTTGTGCCGCCCTTGGTGGTGGCACGTTGCGCGATACCCTGCTCGACCGCACGGTATTCTGGGTAGCAGATTCCAGTTACCTTATTTTTACCTGGTTTGGTGCTCTGGCAACGTTCTTTCTGGCACGCTGGATTAAATTATCCGGTCGCTGGTTTGTCATCCCCGATGCCGCGGCATTAGGTTTGTACACTGTTGCCGGTACTCAGGCGGCACTGGGTGTTGGTGCCGATTTATTGGTGGCGTCTTTTATGGGCGTGATTACCGGCGTCGCTGGCGGTATTCTGCGCGACATTCTGCTGAATCAGGACCCGCTGGTTTTTCAGGGCCAGTGGTATGCGACCGCCGCCTGGAGCGGTTCGCTGCTGTATATTTTGCTGATTCACAACGACATTAATATCGGTGCTGCCGCACTTATTGCCGGGGTTTTTATTTTTCTGTTACGCCTCAGCGCCATCCGCTGGAATCTGGTATTGCCGCGCTATAAAGAAAAATAAAACGTCTGCCGAAAACACTTCAAAGGACTGATGATGAATTGCACCCGCTTGCTGCTTTTACTGGGAATTTTAACGACGGCTACAGCTCACGCAGCTCCCGTTACAATATCCTCGGCTCTTCCCTCACAAAAAACTTCGCAAAAAACCTCAACAAGCACCTCAACAATTCCTGCACAGCCACTGGCCGACGGTTTCTATGTATTTCAACAACGCTACGCCGAGCATCCGCACATGCCCGGCATTCTTTTGGATACGGAAATAAAGCAGGGGAAAATTTATCTGACCAATAACGACCGCGCCGGGGTATTCCCGCTGGGGTTAATTGACGAAGGCGAGCTGTATTGGCACCCACGATCCGGCCAATGGATTATTGTTAATTCGGCGCAGGACAAATCGGCAACAGAGGTCGGCGGCTGCAGCGATGGGCCGGTGATGGTCGATCTGAAAAAGCGGATTTATTGGACATGCTGAGCGCGCCCTTCGACAGGCTCCCTTCGACTAGCTCAAGACCGACGAGACGAACGGTGTTCAAATAAAATCCGATCACCCTGAGCGCGCCCTTCGACAGGCTCAGGACGAACGGGATCAAGTCGAAGGGTCGACAAGCTCAGTACCAACGAGACCAACGAGACCGACGAGACCGACGAGACCGACGAGACCAAAGTCGAAGTATGAACTGTGTTTAAATAAAAACCGGTCACCCTGAGCGCGCAGCAGTCGAAGGGTTTAACAAACAGATTTGGCGTAGCCCTTCTACATATTATCTTGAGCCTGCCCTTCGACACGTCCTCTTGAGATTGCCGACCCTTCGACAAGCTCAGGGTGATCGGGCGGGGGATATGTGTATGAATATAAACCCGATTGCCCTGAGCGCGCCCTTCGACAGGCTCAGGACGAACGGGATCAAGTCGAAGGGTCGACAAGCTCAGGACCGACGAGGCGAACGGAAACATGTCGAAGTATGAACGAGACAGATACTGAATGTTGCGCGGATCAATCAGCAACCCGTTCAATGATCTCCGCATAGTGTGCAGAAAAATCGTTAAAGGTATCGCTGTTATGACTGCAGCAGCGAATACCGCCGCTTTTAATGTCGTATACCCAACCATGAATGCTGACTTTTTTCGTTGCCAGTTTGGCGGCAACGACCGGATGCGTACGCAGATGCTGTACCTGCTGTAATACGTTTTCTTCGATGGCTTCGTTCAGGTGTTCGCTTTCAAGGCACTGATCGGATGGAATGCCGTTACGTTCACGCACAATTTCCATTGCTGAACGGCAATGACCCAACCACTCTTTAACGTGCGGCAGACCTTTAAGTTTGGTCATATCCAGTGCGCCCTTGATCGCGCCGCAGTCGGTATGGCCGCAAACAATAATATGGCGCACACCCAGTACGGCAACGGCGTATTCAATAGAGGCCGTCATACCACCGGTTTCGTTGGAATGCGGAGGAATAATATTACCGGCATTGCGACAGATAAACAGATCACCGGGGGCTGAGCCGGTAACCATATTCGGGTCTATACGGGAGTCCGAGCAGGTAATAAACAGTACATCCGGATTCTGGCCATCGTCGGCCAGCGCACCAAACAGGTCTTTCTGTTGCGGATACACATTCTGCTTAAAATTCAGTACGCCACGTATCAATTTTTCCACTGCAATTCCCCTTATCAACGGCGCTAAGAATACGGTATTCCCTCCGCAAGAAACATGATTTTCTCAGCGGACTGTTGTGCCGCTTACGACACAACAATCCGCTTTGGTATCAGCCGATTTCAATCAGCACTTCGCCCGGTGTTACCCGGTCGCCTTTGCTGACATGCACCGCCTGCACTGTACCGGCGATATTAGCGTGAACCTCGGTTTCCATTTTCATTGCTTCGGCAATTAATACCGACTGCCCGGCTTCCACGCTGTCACCTTCTTTCACCAGCACTTCGACGATATTGCCCGGCATGGCGGCACTGACGTGGCCCGGTTGCGTCGCACGCTTACGGCCACTGCTACCTTCGGCGACGTATTCGTTGAGTGATTCAAAAATCACTTCTTCCGGCATACCATCCAGCGACAGATACAGCTTGCGCTTACCGGCACCGGAATCACCGACCCCGGTAATAGCCACTTCGTAGCTTTCGCCGTGTACATCAATGCGGAATTCGGTCGCCATCGATTCAGCCATGCGACCTTTGCCCTTCTGATCAAGCGGCAGCAGCTCTTCCGGCTTCAGGGTGCCATCGGCACGTTGCTGCAGGAATTCACGACCCAGATCCGGGAACATGGCAAAGGTCAGTACATCTTCTTCGCTTTGCGCCAGAGTGCCGATATCGTCACGCAGTTTGTTCATTTCCGGGCTTAATAAATCTGCCGGACGGCCATCGTTAACACTTTCGTTGCCAATGGCTTTTTTCTGCAGCTCGGCATTAACTGCAGCCGGTGCGGCACCGTAACCACCCTGCAGGTAACGCTTAACTTCGTTGGTGATGGTTTTATAGCGCTGACCTGCCAGCACGTTGTACACCGCCTGGGTGCCAACAATTTGTGAGGTGGGCGTTACCAGCGGCGGAAAACCCAGGTCTTCACGTACGCGTGGAATTTCGGCAAATACCTCACGAATTTTATCCAGCGCGTTCTGTTCTTTCAGCTGATTGGCCAGGTTGGACATCATGCCGCCCGGCACCTGATTGATCTGCACGGAGACATCTTCGCGGGTAAATTCACTTTCAAACTGGTGATATTTTTTGCGCACTTCACGGAAGTAATCGGCAATTTCACCCAGTAATTCCAGATCCAGACCAGTGTCGTATTCGGTGCCTTTTAATGCCGCGACCTGCGACTCGGTCGCCGGATGACTGGTGCCTGAAGCAAACGAAGAAATCGCGGTGTCGATACGGTCGGCACCGGCTTCAATCGCTTTCAGCTGACACAGCGGTGCCAGACCGGCGGTGGAGTGGCTGTGAATAACCAGTGGCACATCAATGGCGGCTTTAATGGCTTTGACCAATTCATAGGTGCCGTACGGGGTGAGCAGACCGGCCATATCTTTAATGACAATCGAATCGGCGCCCATGGCCTGCATGGCTTTGGCCTGCTCTACAAATAAGGCCGGCGTGTGTACCGGACTGGTGGTATAGCAGATGGTGCCCTGCGCATGTTTGCCGGCTTTTTTGACGGCTTTCATCGCGGTTTCAATGTTACGCAGATCGTTCAGTGCATCGAATACACGGAATACATCAATGCCGTTATCCGCCGCTTTCTGCACAAAGGCTTCCACCACGTCATCGGCGTAATGGCGATAACCGAGCAGGTTCTGTCCGCGCAGTAACATTTGCAGGCGGGTATTGGGCAGTGCTTTTTTCAGCTGGCGCAGACGCTCCCACGGATCTTCTTTAAGAAAACGAACACAGGCATCAAAGGTGGCACCACCCCAGACTTCCAGTGACCAGTAGCCGACTTTATCCAGCTTGTCGCAAATCGGCAGCATGTCTTCGGTGCGCATACGGGTCGCGATCAGCGACTGGTGCGCATCGCGCAGAACCACATCGGTGACTTCAATTTTTTTCACGTTACTCATCATTCATTCCTCCTGCGGATTACCAGCCGGCGTGTGCGGCAATGGCTGCGGCAATGGCCAGCGCAACTTCGCTGGGGTGACGTTTTTCTGAATAATTCAATAATTCCGGATGGGTCGGCACAAAGCTGGTGTCGAATTCCGCCCGTTTAAAATCGGCGTTACTGAGAATTTGCTGGTAATAATTGGCGGTGGTTTTAATGCCATGCAGGCGCATGTCATCCAATGCACGCTGACCACGGGCAATCACCTCTTCCCAGGTCAGTGCCCAAACCACCAGTTTTAAACACATGGAGTCGTAATACGGTGGAATTTCATAGCCGGTATAAATGGCGGTATCGACCCGGACTCCCGGCCCACCCGGCGCGTAGTAGTGAGAAATACGGCCAAAACTTGGCAGGAAATCGTTTTTCGGATCTTCGGCGTTAATACGGAACTGCAGGGCAAAACCGCGATAGGCAATATCTTCCTGGCGATAACTGAGCGGCAGGCCTGCGGCAATGCGCAGCTGCTCACGCACGATATCCACCCCGGTAATCTGCTCGGTAATAGTGTGCTCGACCTGCACGCGGGTATTCATTTCCATGAAATACACTTCGTTGCCGGTCAGCAGGAACTCAACCGTTCCGGCATTTTCGTAGCCGACGGCGGCGGCGGCTTTTACTGCCAGACCACCAATATACTGGCGCTGCTCCGGCGTTAACTGTGGGCTTGGCGCTATCTCGATCAGCTTCTGGTTACGGCGCTGAATAGAGCAGTCACGTTCGTACAGATGCACCACGTTGCCGTGGCTGTCAGCCAGAATCTGTACCTCAATATGACGCGGGTTAACGATGCACTTTTCCATAAACACATCGGCGGAACCGAAGGCTTTGGTGGCTTCGGAAATAACCCGCGGGTACTGGGCTTTTAAATCATCGGCAGAATCACAGCGACGGATACCACGACCGCCGCCACCTGAGGTGGCTTTCAGCATCACCGGATAACCGATTTCAGCGGCCAGTTTAAGAGCTTCGTCGAGATCGGCCAGGTTGCCATCAGACCCCGGTGTAATCGGTACGCCTGCGGTACGCATGGAATCACGCGCCTGGGTCTTATCACCCATTTTGTGGATAACGTCCGATTTGGGGCCAATAAAGGTGACGCCTTTCTGCTCACACAAGCGGGCGAACTCAGCATTCTCTGACAGGAAGCCGTAGCCCGGATGAATGGCATCGCAGCCGGTTTCCAATGCCAGATTCACAATGCGCAGCGGATCGAGATAACCCGCCAATGGATCTTCACCCAGCATATAAGCTTCGTCCGCGCGCTTAACATGCAGAGCGTAGCGGTCCGGTTCGGTATAGATAGCCACCGAGCGGATGCCCATTTCGGCGCAGGCACGCACGATACGGACGGCAATCTCGCCGCGGTTAGCAATAAGAACTTTCTTCAGCATGGGGAACTCCTCGTTCGTAGTCCCGGAGTGAAAGGGTGAATCCAGCTTAGACAACTCAAGATCAAAGCAAAAATTGATATTTCTTTCCCAATCTATAAGGTATTACTTATAGATAACAACCCAAGAGCAAACTAACATGCCGCTCAGCGTGCAAAAATTAGCCAGCCGACTGACTTTTCGCCAATTGCAGGTGTTCGACGCAGTATACGAGCTGAAAAGTTACAGTAAGGCGGGCGAGATGCTGGGCCTGACTCAACCGGCCGTCAGCAGCCAGATGCGGCAATTGGAGCAGGCGCTCGGCATGCCACTGTTTGAATACGTGGGCCGCCGTTTGTTTACCACTGCGGCAGCGGAAAAGCTGGCTCAGAGCGTGAACGGCATTTTCGGCGAATTGCGCAAACTGCAGACCGAACTGGCCGAACTGGACGGTAAAGTGGCTGGTGAGCTGAAACTGGTGGCGGTGAATACCGCGCAATATGTGGTGCCGTACCTGCTGCGGGCGTTTCTCAATCTGTATCCGCAGATCAACGTCAGCGTACGCGTGGTCAACCGTGCTGCCGCCATCCAGCGCCTGAACGATAACAGCGATGATCTGGTGATTATGGGGATGGTGCCGACCGAAAAGCCGCTGGCCTCGCTGCCGTTTCTGAATAATGAGCTGGTGCCGGTTGTACCGGCAGAGCATCCGCTGTTGCAGCAGCACAGCGTAACTGCACAGGAGTTTCTCGACAGTCATCTGCTGATGCGGGAAGCCGGTTCCGGCAGCCGTCTGGCGCTGGAAGTGCATTGTCAGCAGCAGCGCCTGCGGCTGAAGCCCAGCATGGAAATCGGCTCCAACGATGCCGTTAAACATGCGGTGATTGCCGGTCTTGGTGTGGCTGTACTGCCCAAACTCAGCATTCTGCCGGAACTGGAACTCGGCACATTAAAGGTGCTGGATGTTGCCGGTTTTCCACTGCGCCGCAGCTGGTGCGTGGTGTATCCTCAGGCCAAGCATCCAACCCCCGCCATGAAAGCGTTTATTGATTATATTCAGCAGAACATTAAACAATTTGAGCAGGTTTTTCTGCGCAACTCGCAGCTAAGATCCTGACTCGTGGCGCATAAAAAAAGCGACATCCATGATGCCGCTTTTTTGTTTAAAGCCGGGAGATATTAAGCGGCTTTCTTCAGTTTTTTCTTCAGAGACTTCAGCTTGCCTTCTTGCTTAGAGATTTTGGCCTTACGCGCTTTGATCTCTTTTTTCAGGCTAACGACTTTTTTGGATACTTTCTTAGACATAATAAATTCCTTCTTTATCTTGAGATGTGCAATTACGCACTGTTAGTCATCAATCTGCTGATTTTTCCGGATAAAGCTGCGGATAAATCGTCGGACTTCACGGGCGGCACTGGTATCCAGCTCTTCGCACAGAGCAAGAAACTGCTCCCGCTCTTCGCCATTAATTCGGATAAGAAGCTGCGCATCATTCTTAACAGCTTTGGCCTTTTTACTGCGACTGCCTTTTACGGCATCGACCTTTGCCTTATCCACGACGTCTGAAACCCACTAAGATTGAAGAGAACTTCATGATATACAATGTATATCATAATGCAATACGTTAGTTGTTAATCAGACGGCTGCGCTCTGACCTTTGGCTGAAACTGTTTACGATAGGCCGCTGGCGACAACCCTACCCGCTGGCGAAACAGACGACGGAATGAGTTGCTGTCTTCATACCCAACCGCCAGCGTGATGCTGTCAATCGTCATGCGGGTCGATTCAATCAGTTGCTTGGCTTTTTCTATGCGCAGTGCCTGCAGATAAGCCAGCGGAGCCTGCCCCGTCGCCTCTTTGAAACGACGTTTAAAGTTACGCACGCCAAAGCCGAAACGACTGGCCAGCTCATCGATGACCAGCGCTCCGGCAAAGTGTTCGTCCAGCCAGTTCTGTACTTTCAGAATATCCTGATCGCTGTGATTTTTCGGCGCGGCCCATAAGGCATACGGGCTTTGCACGCTGCGGACATTGTCGATTAATAAATAACGGCTGCAGGTTTGTGCCAGCTCTAACGATGCAAAACGGCGTATAAGATGCAGCAGCAGATCCATAACGGCTGTCGCTCCGCCGCTGCTGATCAGCTGACCGTCTTCGCACAGCATTTGCTGCTCATCCAGCCTGATCTGCGGAAAGCTGCGCCGGAACAGCCCGGCAAAAGCCCAGTGAGTCGTCACCCGCATGCCATCGGCAAGACCGCTTTCGGCCAGTAAAAATGTTGCATTACACATGGTGGCAATCGTCGCGCCCTGGCGGTAACGCTCTCTCAGCCAGGCCCGGTAGCGATCAAACTCCGGCATTGCCTGCTGCAGACTGAAGAGAAACCCCGGAATTACAATCAGATCGGTCTGGTGGATATCAGTTATCCCACCGTCCACGCTCAGCAGCTGACCGGCTGACGTTGCTACCGGCAAACCATCCAGCGACACCGTACGCAGCTCAAACAGCGGCTTCTCCTGACCGGCAAACAGATTGGCGGCGTAAAAAATTTCCTGCGCCATGGTCGCACTGGCCGCAGAACACTGGTCAGCCAGCAACAAAGTAACGTGCATAATGCCTCCATTGCAGATTTCGCATGAAACAAGTCATTTATGCATATACAACGCCGAAACCGCAAGCCTTAGACTGCCCGCCTGTTTAATCAGTAGGAAGGTGAAGATGAATCTCTGGTTCCGTTTGTTATTGATGTTGCTGCGCCGCCCGTGGCGCAAGCCGGTCGGCGGTCTCGACACCACCGTGGTGAAAATGCGCGTGTGGCCACTGGATCTGGATTTTAACCGCCATGTAACCAATGGCCGTTACTTCACCATGGCCGATGTTGGGCGTATGGATTACGTATTACGCAGCGGCGCCTACAAAGTTGCCCTGCGCCATAAAGCGTTTCCGATTGTCGGTGATGTCTGGGGAAAATTCCGCCGTGAGCTGCGGCTGTTTGAAGCCTTTGAAATTCACAGCCGAATGCTCGGCTGGGATGATAAATGGGTCTTTGTTGAACACCGTTTTATGCGCAAAGAACGCGTGATTGGTGTGGTGATGATGCGTGGCCTGTTCCGTTCGGCAAAAGGGCTGATTGACCCGCAGGAGTTTATCGCTGAGATGAACCTTGATCCGCAATCACCACCGCTGCCAGAGTGGCTCAGCGCATGGTCAGAAAGTTGCGACGGCATGAGCGCCCAGCTGCGCGACGAAGAGCTCTGCTGAAAAAACTGGCCGGGATTACCGGCCAGTCAGCGTTTTCGGCAGTCCACTTTGATGCAATTAAAAAAAACGGCCCGGCAGCAATCATTGCTACCGGGCCGTGGGCTGCTTGTCTGTTCCCAACAAGCATTCAGGGTGCTGAATTTTTTTAAATTATGCGGTCGCTCAGTTGCGGATTAAGTAATCGAAGGAACCCAGTGCAGCCGTTGCCCCTGCGCCCATCGAAATAATAATCTGCTTGTACGCCACGTTGGTGCAGTCACCGGCGGCGAATACACCCGGTACATTGGTCTGGCCATGGCCGTCGATAATAATCTCGCCACGCTCAGTCAGCTCGACCGTTCCTTTCAGGAATTCGGTATTCGGCACCAGACCAATCTGTACGAAAATACCCGCCAGTTCGATCACATGGCTTTCGCCGGTATTACGGTCCTGGTATTTAATCGCTGTTACCCGCTCACCATCGCCAATCACTTCAGTGGTCATCGCCATTTTAATAATGTCGATATTGGCGGTGGCTTCGGCTTTTTTCACCAGCACGGCATCGGCACGCAGCACATCGGAAAATTCCAGCACGGTGACGTGCTCGACAAGTCCGGCGAGGTCAATGGCGGCTTCGATACCGGAGTTACCACCACCGATCACTGCAACGCGTTTGCCTTTAAATAACGGGCCATCGCAGTGTGGGCAGAAGCATACGCCTTTGGCTTTGTATTCCTGCTCGCCGGGTACGTTCATTTCTCTCCAGCGTGCACCGGTGGCGAGAATGACGGATTTACCCGCCAGTACCGCACCGTTTTCCAGCTGCACTTCCGTTAAACCAGAATCGGTTTTGCGCACCGCCACGGCTTTCTGGGTTTTCATTACATCCACGTCGTATTCTTTAACGTGTTCTTCCAGATGAGCAACCAGCTTTGGTCCTTCGGTGTATGGTACGGAAATAAAGTTTTCGATGCCGACCGTGTCAGCAACCTGGCCACCAAAGCGCTCAGCCAGCAGACCGGTACGGATGCCTTTACGCGCGGCGTAAATTGCCGCTGAAGCTCCCGCCGGGCCACCGCCAACCACCAGTACATCAAACGGATCTTTATCGGCCAGCGCCGCCGCAGCTTTGGCATCGGCGTCGTCATCCACTTTATTGAGGATTTCCGCCAGCGTCATTTTACCGTTGGCCAGCACTTCGCCGTTCAGGTACAGCGACGGTACGGCCATAATGTTGCGTTCTTTCACTTCGTCCGGAAATACGCCGCCGTCGATCATGGTGGCCGTCACGTTCGGATTCAGCGCGGCCATTAAATTCACCGCCTGCACAACATCAGGACAGTTGTGGCACGACAGCGATACATAAACTTCAAAATTCAGGGGGCGGCTCAGGGATTTTGCCTGATCCTGCAACGCCTGATCTTCTTTCGACGGGTGACTGCCCGCCTGTAATAAAGCCAGCACCAGCGAGGTAAACTCGTGGCCCATTGGCACACCGGCAAAAGCCACACGGGCTTCGCTGCCCGCTTTGGCAATGGTCATTACCGGAGAACGGCCACCGATTTTTTCGTTGGTGGTGGTCAGAGAAATCTGGTTATTCAGTTCTGCGATTTCACGCGCCAGAGTTTCCAGTTCTTTGGATTTTGGCGAATCGTTGACAGACACCTGCAGTTCAATCGGATTACGCAGATTGTTCAGGTAGGTGCCTAATTGTTGTTTCATATTTGCATCAAGCATGGAAATACCGTCCGATTGAATATTTTTAAAACGGCTCCGGAAAACCGGAGCCGGGTGTTGCATTTACTTCAGGTTATTTGGCAAAGCCTGCGCAATTGACTGCAGGCTGCCCGAAGCATTTGGTACAGCGGACTCGCGCACCGAAGCGTTGGCGAGGCCGGCAGCGCTAGGCAAAAGCCGATGAAGAAGCGGAGCTTAGTGGGCTAAGTGAGCATTCTGAATCGGCTTTTAACAACGCGATGTCAACGCAGCCAGCTTCGATCAGATTTTGCCAACCAGATCCAGAGACGGAGCTAACGTCGCTTCACCTTCTTTCCACTTAGCCGGGCACACTTCACCTGGGTGGGCAGCCACGTACTGAGCCGCTTTCACTTTGCGCAGCAGGTCGTCTGCATCACGGCCGATGCCTTCTGCAGTGATTTCCATTGCCTGGATTACACCCTGTGGATCAACCAGGAACGTGGCGCGGTCTGCCAGGCCCTGACCTTCACGCATTACACCGAAGTTGTTGGTGATCGTGCCGGTCTGGTCGCCTACCATGTAGTAGTTGATCTTGCCGATGGTTTCAGAGCTGTCGTGCCATGCTTTGTGGCAGAAGTGAGTGTCGGTAGACACTGAGAATACTTCGACGCCCAGCTTCTGCAGTTCTTCGTATTTGTCAGCCACGTCGCCCAGTTCAGTTGGACATACGAAAGTAAAATCGGCTGGGTAGAAGAAGAATACAGCCCACTTGCCTTTAACATCGGCTTCGGTGATTTCTACGAACTCGCCTTGTTTAAAAGCGGTTGCTGCAAAGGGTTTGATTTCAGTGTTGATCATGTCCTGCTCCATCAATAATGTTGTGTGTTGGGAACAGGAACTATAGTAGGGATATGCTTCTGATTAGTTAAATTGATCTTTTCAAAGAGGGCTATTGGTTATAGCTATTGAACTGCCAGAAGAGCCATTCTGGAAGACGGGGCCTGACCTGCAGAATGCAGTTCAGGCCCTCTTATTAGCCGGGCAGGCCTTGTCAGCCCTGGGCTAAAGCCTGATCAGCGCTGTGCCGGAACCGTACCAGCCAGTTGCGGCGGCACTGAGTCCAGATGCAGCGTGCGGGTCGGGAAGGCACAGTCGCCACCCTTCTCGTGGATGATATTCAGCACTTTCAGCAGTACATCCTGCTTGATCTCGTGGAATTTCACCCAATCAGTGGTTTTGGTAAAGGTGTAGATAAAGAAATCCAGACTGGATTCAGCAAAGCTGTTGAAGTTAACAATCAGCGTCTGGTTGGTATCAATTTCCGGATGCTCAAGAAGCATGGCACGAACCCCTTCCATAATCGCCGGCAAATGGCGTGAATCCTGATAACGGATACCAATGGTTTCATAGATACGGCGGTTGGTCATGCGCGATGGGTTTTCCACTGAGATACTGGTAAACACCGAGTTCGGCACATACAGCGGACGCTTATCAAAGGTACGGATACGGGTAACGCGAAAGCCGATATTTTCCACCGTGCCTTCAATACTGCGATCCGGTGAACGCACCCAGTCGCCGACTTTAAAAGGCCGGTCGAGGTAAACGATTAATGAGCCAAAAAAGTTGGCTAATAAATCTTTGGCTGCCATACCAACAATCAGACCACCGACACCACCGAAGGCGAGTATGCCGGAGATGGAAATACCCAGTAGCTGGAAAATCGGCAGAATAATCAGAATAGTAACGCTGAGTTTGGCCACCTTGCCCACCAGCTGTACCGTAGTAGGATCAATGCCGCTGACGATCTGGCGCTCTTCCACACGGTTAATAAGGCGCCACAGCGCCCAGGCGGTGAGGATAATCAGCGACAGCTGACGCACCACCGGAATACTGGAAATAATTTCAGAAGAAAAATGGCCCGCAGTAATATCCGCGACCCAGGTTGCGCCGATGGTAAAAATAATCCAGCTGATCGGTACGCCAATCGCTTCCAGCACAATATCGTCCCAGCGATTTTGCGTCGCCTGCGCTAACCGAACCAGACGTTTACGGGTAAAGCGCCATACGGCTCCGGCGATCAGCGTCATGCCTAAGGCAATACTGACATCCCAGAACCAGTCATAATTTTGCGAAATTAAATCGTTCCACCATTCCACGAAGAAGGCTCCATACTTTCAGACAGGGAATTTTTTAAAAAGCAGATAAAGCCGATGATAACGCCTTATCTGCCATTGGGCGCTAACGCTCAGCCTAACTGACGCTGACGTACGGCCTCAAACAAACAAATGCCGGTCGCCACCGACACGTTCACCGAGCTGACTTCGCCAGCCATGGGGATATTGACCAGATAATCGCAATGCTCACGGGTCAGACGACGCATCCCTGCGCCTTCAGCTCCCATCACCAGCGCGGTGGGTCCGGTAAAATCCTGCTGATAAATGCTGTGCGTGGCTTCACCGGCGGTGCCAACAATCCAGATACCGCGTTCCTGCAGTTCTTTCATGCTGCGCGCCAGATTCGTAACCTGAATATATGGTACGGCTTCTGCCGCGCCGCAGGCCACTTTCGCAACGGTTGCATTCAGTGGTGCCGATTTATCTTTCGGTGCAATAACCACCTGCACGCCAGCAGCATCGGCGGTACGCAGACAAGCGCCCAGATTATGCGGATCGGTAATACCATCCAGAATCAGAATCAGCGCATTACCGCTGATGCCATCGAGAATATCCGGCAGATGTTTCTCGTTTTTATTCTGTATCGGTTTACGCCAGGCAATGATGCCCTGGTGATTACCTTCGTCTGCTTTCTGATTCATCAGGCCTTTATCGGCCTCACGGATATCCAGCCCTTGCTCTGCGGCCAGATCCAGCACACGCTGCATGCGCTGGTCCTGACGGCCTTTCATTACCCACAGTTCCACTACCTGATCCGGACTGCGCTGTAACAGGGTGGTGACGGCGTGCAAGCCGTAAACGGCGTCTAACTTCATTGAGTACTTAACCTATCTTCTTAGCCGGTTTCTTACCGGGTTTTTTCGCCGACTTTTTTGCCGATTTTTTATTGACGGCTTTTTTGCCATCGACGTTCTTTTTCGCATTCAGCTTCTGTCGTTTACTTGGCTTTTTCTTTTTGCCTTTTTCACCGTCAGTTTTTTCAGTGGCTGAAGTATGTTTAACGCCGCTTTTCGCAGCGCGTTTAACGCCACTTTTATTACCGCCATTTTTGGCACCATCTCCAGATTCTGTCGAGGGTGCCCGTGCTTTTTTTTGGCGGCTTGGCTCCAGCGTTTCTTCAGTTACTTTGCCATCAGCCTGTTTGTTACGGCGACGCGGTAAGCGTGCAGGCTTAGGTAAATCACTGGCTTTACTGCGCTTGGCATTAACCGGCGCGGTGGTCAGTTCAAAGTCGACTTTGCGTTCGTCGAGATTAACATTCATCACCCGCACCCACAGCTTATCGCCGAGACGGAAGTTGCGGCGCGTACGCTCACCCACCAGACGATGCTTCACCGAATCGAAGTGGTAGTAGTCATTAGCCAGACCGCTGATATGCACCAGACCTTCGACGTAAACATCTTTTAATTCGACGAATAAACCAAAGCCGGTAACGGCGGTGATAACACCTTCAAACTCTTCACCAATACGATCGCTGATAAATTCGCATTTGAGGAAATCCACCACATCGCGGGTTGCATCATCGGCCCGGCGTTCGGTCATGGAGCAGTGTTCGCCCATCACGATCATGGCGGCGGTGTCGTACGGATAGATGGTTTTCTGGGCCAGCGGTTTTGCACCATCGGCACGTTTGACGTGTTTGCATTCACGTTCACTGCGGATCACGCTGCGCAGGCCACGATGAACCAGCAAATCGGGATAACGACGAATCGGCGAGGTGAAGTGGGTATAGGCTTTATACGCTAAGCCAAAGTGGCCTTCGTTATCCGGCTTATACACCGCCTGACTGAGTGAGCGCAGCAGAACGGTCTGGATCAAATGTGAATCCGGACGGTCGCCAATCTGGCTCAGCAGTGCCTGGTAATCTTTCGGTGACGGGTCCTGACCATGCGGCATGGATAAACCCACTTCGGCGAGGAAGGACTTAAGGTTCTCAAGTTTCTCCGCGCTCGGGCCATTGTGCACACGGTACAACGCCGGCACTTCATAACGCTGGAAGAAATCGGCGGCACACACGTTAGCGGCCAGCATGCATTCTTCAATCAGCATGTGTGCGGCGTTGCGTTCGGTTGGCACAATTTCCTGAATTTTACGCTCAGCGTCGAATACGATGCGGGTTTCCACCGAATCGAAATCCATCGCGCCGCGCTCTTCGCGCTTGCCACGCAAAATTTTATACAGCCCGTACAGGTTTTCCAGATGGGGGACAACATCTTTATAGTGTTCGCGCCAGGTATCGCCGTCATCACCACGTTCGGGCTGCAGCATTTTCCAGACCTTGTTATAGGTCAGACGCGCATGCGAATGGATGATGCCTTCCATAAACTGATAGCTGGAAATATTACCGGCTTTGGAGATGGTCATTTCGCAGACCATCACCAGACGGTCAACCTGCGGATTAAGCGAACATAAGCCGTTAGACAGTTTTTCCGGCAGCATCGGGACAACAAACTCAGGGAAATACACTGAGTTGCCACGACCATGAGCTTCGATATCGAGCGCCGAACCGGCGTGTACATAATGCGACACATCGGCAATCGCTACGTATAAGCGCCAGCCACCGGTTTTGCGGTTAGGTTCGCAATAGACGGCATCGTCAAAGTCTTTGGCATCTTCACCATCGATGGTGACAAACGGCAGCTGACGCAGGTCGATACGATGTTTTTTATCGCTGTCTTTAACCTGTTCCGGCAGTTTTTTGGTTTCGACTTTTACCGCATCCGGCCATTCGTGCGGGATATTATGGCTGCGGATGGCCACATCAATTTCCATTCCCGGTGCCAGATGGTCACCCAGCACTTCAACCACTTCACCCAGCGGCAGACCGCCGGGCTTAGGCTGTTCAACAATCTGCACCACGACAAACTGACCATGCTCGGCACCTTTACGGCCTGCCGGCGGGATCAGAATTTCCTGAGCTACGCGCTTGTTATCCGGCTGTACAACACCAACACCGGCCTGATCAAAGTAGCGGCCAACGATTTGCAGGGTATTGCGCTCCAGCACTTCAACAATTTTGCCTTCCGGGCGACCACGGCGATCAAGGCCGAGAATCTGCACGGCAACGCGATCACCATGAAACACTTTGCTCATCTGGCGATTGGAAAGGTAAACGTCATCGGCACCGTCACGCAGTACAAAGCCGTAACCATCACGGTGTCCCATTACCATGCCGGTCACCAGATCCACTTTGCGCAGCGGCGCAAACTGGCTGCGACGGTTGCTGATCAGCTGACCATCACGCGACATGGCAATCAAACGGCGGCGCAGAGCTTCTACGCGGTCTTCATCGGTTTCACCCAGCGCCTCGCAGACTTGCGCGTGCGTGGCCGGGTGGCCCAGTTGCTCCAGCAATGCCAGCAGGGCATCACGGCTGGCAACCGGGTTTTCATATTTTTGCGCTTCGGCCTCGGCATTAGGATCATGGAACGGGGCTTTTGGTGCTTTGGAATCCGTCAAGGTGCGGCTCCTGTCATTAGTTTCGTCCAGTATAACGGCAACAGACTCGTTTACAGGGCTTTAAAGTTGATTTGCGCACTTTCGCGGCTTTTTCCGGCCTGTTGCAGGCGCTGCAGGTAATCTGTCCACAGTTCATCACGATGTGTACATAAATGATAGAGATAACTCCAGTCGTACAGACCTGAGTCATGGCCGTCGTCAAATACCAGTTTCAATGCGTAATTGCCGGCGGGTTCAATACGCAGCAATACCACGTCTTTCTTACCACTCTGTAACACGCCATTACCGACACCGTGACCACGAACTTCCGCCGAGGGCGAATACACCCGTAAAAATTCATACGGCAGTTCATAGCACTGTTCGCCATAGGTCAGCTGCAAGCAATGGCTGACTTTTTTAACTTTTATCGCATTTGGAATCACTGTTGTGCCACTCCGGGAATAGGGGTAGCGGGCAGATCAGATAAAGCGCGCTACACTTTTATATCAGGCATACATGGTGTGTCGTAGTGTCAGGCTCTGGTTGTACCTGATGTAGTTTACTATCGGTGAGATTAAGCTGCCTATGAATTCTTTACGCAACATCAGTATCCGTGCCCGTTTGTGGGTAATCCTCAGTGCCGCCATTATCTGTGTACTGCTGGTTCAGTTACAGTCAATGCAGCACATATATGAAACCATCAGAGATGCAAAACAACTGGCGGTAAAGCAACAGGTCGACAGTGCCTACAGTCTGATTGATCATTATTACCAGCGAAGCCAACAAGGCATGGCGGTAGAAGAAGCACAAACCCTGGCCAAAGACGCAATTCGCGAACTACGTTACAACGGCAATGAATACTTCTGGGTTAACGACTCGGTTCCGGTCGTGGTGGTGCATGGCGCAAAAGCCGAAATGGAAGGTAAAAACGTTAACGATATTAAAGACTCCAACGGTCTGTATTTGTTCCGTGAAATAGTTAAAGCCGCAAAAAGTAAAGCCGATGGCAACTACGTTCATTACTATTGGCCCAAAGCCGGCAGCTCCAAACCGGTTGCCAAAGTCAGTTATGTTAAACAATTCAAACCCTGGGACTGGATTGTCGGTACGGGTGTCTATACCGATGATGTGATGACCATATTCTGGGAAAGCGCCGTTCAGCAAATCGTAACCAGCGCCGCTTTTATTATTCTGCTGATTGTCGTCATCATGTTCGTATCCGGCAGTATCCGCACGCCGCTGCAGGCCATTACCAATGCAATGAACGATATTGCCCGCGGCGAAGGGGATCTGACCCAACGCCTGCCGGCGAAAGGACAGGATGAAATCACCATCATTGCTCAGGCCTTTAATACGTTTATTGGCCAGATCCATAAAGTCGTCAGTGAAAGTAAAACCGCGTCTGAATTACTGGCGCAACTGACCCGCGAAATTGCCACCGTAAGCAGTGCCACGCGCAGACTCACCGACGATCAACTGCAACAGACAGACCTGGCGGCAACCGGCTCTAACGAAATGAGTCAGACCATCCACGAGGTGGCGGGTAACGCCGAACGCGCAGCCGCCGCAGCGCGTGAAGTCGACGAAAGTGCACGCAGTGGTATGAAAACCATGCAAAGCACTCAAAACAGCATCGGTAATCTGGCGGACAATATTCAAAAGTCCTGTCAGGTCATTCAGGGACTGCAAAGTGAGACTGACGCCATTGGTTCGGTGCTGGATGTTATCCGTGGCATCGCCGAGCAAACCAACCTGCTGGCACTGAATGCAGCGATCGAAGCCGCCCGCGCTGGCGAGCAGGGCCGTGGTTTCGCGGTGGTTGCCGATGAGGTACGAACCCTCGCCTCACGTACCCAGGAATCCACCGAAGAAATTAATAAAATGATTTCGCGTCTGCAGGAACAAGCCGCCAGCGCGGTGCATTCAATGGAAGAAAATGTCAAAAATTCAGAATCAACCTCCGCAACATCACAGCAGGCGCTGGATGCTATTTCGACCATCAGCAGTACCGTCAGCACAATTACCGAAATGAATCTGAGCATTGCCAGTGCCGTAGAAGAACAAAGCGCCGCCGCTAACGAAATCAGCGGTAACGTGGTACGTATTGCGGAGTCATCCGGGAATATTGCCGATAATATGGTAAAAACCGATCAGTACGGTCAGAAACTATCCGACAGCAGTGATGCACTGGTCAGGCTGATTGAGCGCTTCAGAATTTAGAGAGTTTTCACTGCAACCAATAAAAAAGGGAGGCCCGTAATGGTGCCTCCCTTTTTGCGTTAAGGTCCCTCTGAATCGTTCAGTGCCCGCTTCGGCAAGATGATTCAGAGGTGCCTAAGGCGCCTCTGAGTAATTCACATTGGTCTCAGAGAATAAACTGGCTCAGATCCTGATCACGGGCCAGATCGCCCAATTGCTTTTCAACATACGCGGCATCGATATTAACCGCTTCGGTCATATCGGTAGCATCAAAAGAAACCTGCTCGAGCAGACGTTCCATAATGGTATGCAGACGACGGGCACCAATATTTTCGGTGCTCTCATTCACTTCAAACGCAATTTCTGCCAGACGCTTAATGGCATCGGCGGTGAAATCCACGTCCAGACCTTCGGTTTTAAGCAGCGCTTTATATTGTTCGGTCAGCGACGCTTTCGGCTCGGTCAGAATACGTTTGAAATCGTCCGGAGTCAGAGCTTCCAGCTCAACCCGGATTGGCAGACGCCCCTGCAGCTCCGGAATCAGATCCGACGGTTTAGCCAGGTGGAACGCACCGGAGGCAATAAACAGAATATGATCGGTTTTGACCATGCCGTATTTGGTGCTTACGGTGCAGCCTTCGATTAACGGCAGCAAATCACGCTGCACGCCTTCACGCGAGACATCGCCACCGGAACCACTTTCGTGACGCTTGGCGACTTTATCAATTTCGTCGATAAAGACGATGCCATTTTGCTCGACCAGCTCCAGCGCCCGCGCTTTCAGCTCGTCCATATTCAGCATTTTTGCCGCTTCTTCATCGCGCAGCTGCTTAAAGGCTTCTTTGATTTTTAGTTTACGCTTGTTTTTCTTTTCGCCGCCCATGCTGGAGAACATGTTCTGCAGCTGGCTGGTCATTTCTTCCATGCCCGGAGGAGCCATAATTTCCACGCCGACATTAACCTGCGCCAGATCGACTTCAATTTCTTTATCGTCTAACTGACCTTCGCGCAGCTTTTTACGGAAAACCTGACGGGTGGCACTGTCTTCCGCTTTCGGTTCTTCGGTGGTGTCCCAGCTGGTTGTCGAGGTACTGGAGCGCGCCGGTGGCAACAGCACATCGAGAATGCGCTCTTCCGCCGCCAGCTCAGCACGGCTGGAAACTTTCACCATTTCCTGCTCACGCAGCAATTTCAGACCGGTTTCGGTCAGATCGCGGATAATGGATTCCACATCTTTACCGACATAACCCACTTCGGTGAATTTGGTCGCTTCCACTTTGATAAAAGGCGCATTGGCCAGCTTGGCCAGACGGCGGGCAATTTCGGTTTTACCGACACCGGTCGGGCCAATCATCAGAATGTTTTTAGGCGTGACTTCATCGCGCAGCTCGGGTTGCAGCTGCATACGACGCCAGCGGTTACGCAGGGCAATCGCGACCGCGCGCTTGGCGTTGTGCTGGCCAATAATATGGCGATCTAACTCGTGAACAATTTCACGTGGGGTCATCTGGCTCATTGATTACTCTCCGCCTTCAGTTCTTCAATCGTCAGGTTCGCGTTGGTGAAGACGCAGATATCCGCCGCGATGTTCAGACTTTTTTCCACAATTTCACGCGCACTGAGGTCGCTGTTTTCCAGCAAAGCACGGGCTGATGCCAGCGCATAATTACCACCAGAACCCACGCCAATCAGATCGTTTTCCGGCTGCAGTACATCACCATTACCGGTAATAATCAGCGAGGCGGTATGGTCGGCCACCGCCAGAATGGCTTCAAGTTTGCGCAGCGCACGGTCGGAACGCCATTCTTTGGCCAGCTCCACCGCGGCGCGGGTCAGTTGACCGTGATGCTTTTGTAATTGCGCTTCAAACTTTTCAAACAGGGTGAAGGCATCCGCCGTTCCCCCGGCAAACCCGGCCAGTACCTGATCGTTATACAAGCGCCGCACCTTACGGGCATTACCTTTCATTACGGTATTGCCCAGAGAAACCTGCCCGTCACCGCCTATTACCACGTCGTTACCACGGCGTACGGATACAATAGTTGTCATGAAAATTTCCTGCTTTCTGATGCACGAATAAGCGATATGGGGGCCACGGCGAACAAATCAAGTCGCGAGCCGGATAACCCTTGGTCACATAGCGGTGTTGCCAAAGACCGGGCCGGAACCGATACTCGCGCCTTTTAATATTGACGGGGAAGCCATCATGACCATCGCCAACGATACCGTGGTACAGCTGCACTACAGTCTGTTCGACGAACAGGACCAACTGATTGAAAGCACGAACAAAGATGCCGGCGGCGAAGCCATCGCTTATCTGCACGGCCACGGCAATATGATTGCTGGTTTCGAGCAGGCGGTTGCCGGTAAAGAAGCCGGTGAGCATGTCAGCATCACCCTGACGCCGGATCAGGCTTATGGTGAACGCCAGGCAGAGGCTGTGGCGCGTGTGCCGGTCAAGCATTTACAGGGCGCGAAAAACTGGAAAAAAGGCATGGTTGCCTGGGTAGAAACCGAACAGGGCACCCGGCAGGTGACCATTGTTAAAGTGGGTCGCTTTATGGCCGACGTCGACACCAACCATCCACTGGCTGGCAAGACGCTGAAATTCGAAGTGGATATCGTTGCCGTACGTGCCGCCACCGCCGAAGAAATTGCCCACAAGCACGCCCACGGTGCCGGCGGCCACCAGCACTGACCGGCGACTGAACCCGAGCTGAATAAGCGGTAGCGGAATTTATTGTTCCGTAATGGTTCCACTAACGCTTATCCGGCCTGTTTTTTAACCATTAATGGCTTTCCAGCCAGACATAATATTCATCACGCTGAGCGTCATACCAGGTATCACGGATGCGCGCCTTTACCGTTATGCCGCTGACCTTTTCAAGGGTTTCTTTATTCAGGCTGACGCTGCTGGCATCGTTGCGCATGCGTTCGGATAAATAAGACACGCTGCTTATTTCTACGCCCTGCTGCGCGGCAAGCCGCTCACGCGCTCGCATCAGCGCACATTGCTCCTGCGCATAGCGACCTTTGATATTGAATCCACAGGACGCCACCACGCCACTTCCCGGATTCATAATCCAGTCTGGTGCTCCGCCGTTTCGCGGTTGTCCTGCACAGCCACCAAGCAGCAATGCCGCCATCAGCAGCAACGCCGACAGCCCTGTTTTTTTCATCATTGACACGTCTCACATCCTCCATAATCCCGTGTGGCATTTTGCCATAGCATCCGCTATTCTCGGCACACCTTTTATAGCAGTTTACTTTTATTAAACCGCTCATTTCATTCAAGGAGAGGAAGATGAAACTTCGCGCTTTATTCGCTGTAGCGACGACCACCCTGCTGGTCGCCTGTGCTTCTAACCAACCAACTCAAGCCCCGGTAGCCAGCTGCGTATTCGCCGATGGTTCTGGTCAGGCCGCTCCTGAGTGGGTGTGTGGCGCTCCGGTTGATGGTCTGGATCTGTCTGCTGTTGGTTACGCTGACAAATCTGCTGCCGGCCCTAACTTCATGAAGCAAATGGCTGCTACCGCTGCCCGTGTTGAACTGGCACAAACCATGAAAGTGGAAGTGCAGAACATGATCAAACAGTACGCCGAAACCACCGGTACCGGTGATTCTGAAACCGTTGATCGTGTTAATACTTCTGTAACCAAACAGCTCACCAAAGAAACTCTGGTCGGTTCTAAAATCTTCCGTCAGATGCCAACCCCAAGCGGCGGTATCGTAGTTCTGGTTGGTCTGGATGCTGACACCGTTAATAAACTGGCGGAACAGGCAATCAAAACCTCTATGAACAATGAACGTGCCCTGTGGCAGAAATTCCAGGCCGAGAAGTCTTTTGACGAACTGGCTTCTGAAATTTCCAACATGCAGTAAGCGTTTAACGCTGTTGCACGATCATAATAAGAAGCCGGCATTCGCCGGCTTTTTTATGCGAGGAATCCCGATGAAATTTCCAGCAAGACTGCCCATTTACCTCTGCGTATTACCAGCACTGTGTCTGACCCTGAACGCCAGCGCCGAGTCTGAATATGAACAATGGTTAAAGAAAACCCGTGGTGATTTTCAAACCTATCTGGATGAAAACGACAAAGCCTTTATTCAGTTTCTGCAGCAGAAATGGCAACCGGTTGATGTAAAGCCTGCCGAGCAGCGTGATCCTGAACCCAAGCCTGTCGATCTGCCGGAAATTCCGGATTCTGCCAAGCCGGATGCCAAACCTGCAGTAGATGACACCCCCAAAGTAACATTGCCAAAATTGCCGCCGGTCGCCGAAGTTCCTGCCCCCAAACCACCGGCTCCGGAGCTGATCAAACCACCACTGGCCAAGCCGCCGGTTAGCGAAAAGCCAGCCACTGAAAAACCGGCTATTGATAAACCGGTAGCAGAGAAGCCCACGAAAAAACCTCCGCTCAGCGGTTCGGTAGTGCGTTTCGGGTTTTACGGTAACTCAGTCGAGATTCCGTACAACGCCAAATTCAAACGCAATTTCAGCGGTAAAATTAATAACGAAAAAATAGCTTCATACTGGCAGCAGCTGGCCAGTGCCGAGCACAAACCAACGGTGCAGGCATTGCAGGCCGAAGCACAGCGTCTGGGTCTGAACGACTGGGGCAGCGCGCAGCTGTTTGATCAGTTTGCCCGCGCCCTGCATAAAGACAGCACCAGCCGCAAACTGACCAGCTGGTTCCTGCTGGTAAAAGCCGGTTACGATGCCCGTGTCGCCTATAACGACAAAGTCCATCTGCTGCTGACGTCTGAACAGGAAATGTTTGGCGTGACCTTTTTCCGTCTCGGCAATAAAAAATATTACGCCATCAACCTGAATGAAAAAGCACTGAAGCCCGGCAAAGTATTTACCTACGAAGGCCAGCATGACGAAGGCTCGCGCGCCCTCGACTTCAGCCAGCCCAACCGCTTTGCCATTGGCGGCAGTGAAGAACAGCGCCAGCTTAAATTTAAATACCGCGATCAGTCGTACACCATCAACGTGGCCTACCCTGAACGCTTTGTCAGTTACTTCAGCAGCTTCCCACAGCTGTCGTTGCCGAACTATTTCAAAGCCGGCTTACCGGCCGTCACCAGCGAATCGCTGCTCAATCAGTTGCGTCCGGTGGTCGCCGGGAAAAGCGAACAGGAAGCGGTGAATCACCTGCTGCGTTTCGTGCAGACCGCTTTTGCTTATCAGACCGACGATGAGCAGTTCCACGAGGAAAATTATCTGTTCCCGCTGGAAACCCTGCACTACCCCTACTCCGATTGCGAAGACCGCGCCGCGCTGTTTGCCTGGTTAACCGAATCGCTGCTCGGACTGGATGTCGTGATTCTCGATTACCCGGGCCATGTTGCCACCGCCGTGGCCTTTAACGGCGGCGTACAGGGCGACAGCTGGAGCTGGCAGGGTAAGCGCTACACCATCGCCGATCCGACCTACGTCAATGCCGATGCCGGTGTGACCATGCCGCAGTTTGCCGGGGTAAAACCAAAAATCATGGCCTTCTGATCGACACTTTGCTGCACCAACAGGAGAAGCCTGCGGGCTTCTCCCATCCCTCCCGTTAGGCTACCCTTGCGCCTTTACTGCAAACCAGAGCGCCTGTTCATGTCTTTATCCGTCGCCATTGTTCCCGTTACCGCCTTTGCCCAAAACTGCTCCATCCTCATGTGCAACACCACCAAAGCCGCCGCCATCGTCGATCCGGGTGGCGATATCGAGCGCATTGTGCAGCAGGTAAATGCCATGGGAGCCAAAGCCGAAAAAATTCTGCTGACCCACGCCCATATCGATCATGCCGGTGGCACTGCCGAACTGGCGCGCCGCCTGAGCCTGCCGATTGAAGGCCCGCAGGAAGGCGATCTGTTCTGGATTCAGGGACTGCCGCAACAATCGGCGATGTTTGGTTTCCCGCAAGCCGAGATCTTTACCCCCGACCGCTGGCTTAACGATGGCGATAAAGTTCAGGTCGGAGAGGTTGAGCTGGATGTGATTCACTGCCCCGGACACACGCCGGGCCATGTGGTGTTTTACAGCGCCGCTGACCAGCTGGCGATTGTGGGTGATGTGATTTTTCAGGGCTCCATCGGCCGCACCGATTTCCCCAAGGGCAACCATGCCGAGCTGGTGTCTTCCATCCGCGACAAGCTGTTCCCGCTGGGTGACGACATTACGTTTATTCCCGGTCACGGCCCGGAATCAACCTTTGGCCACGAACGCCGAACCAATCCCTTTGTTTCCGACCATCGCGGCTGATCAGCGCTGCCGTATAAAATACAGCACATAAAAAAACGGCGTGCAGTGCACGCCGTTTTTATCAGGGCCTGTTAAAGCCTGCGGGTAATCACTCTGCCTTCAGTTAAACACCGGCACCGGTTCACCCCGGTCGGGCAGCGGCGTAGCTTCTACTTTTGGCAGCTCAGAGGTCTGCAGCCGCGATAAGCGGTTCATGCGCGCCCGGCTTTCCGCCAGCGCCTCATTCATCTGCTCATCGTAGATGTCCAGCCAGGTACGTGATCCCGGCACCATACGCGCCAGATCGCGCATGCCTTGCTTCAATGCATTCAGATGCAGCTGATAGCTCTTTTCCTGCTCCAGCATCAACGCTTTAAACGCCGTGGCGTTGCTACTGTCGAGAATGTTTTTGGTATCTACCAGATTCTGCTCATGGGTAATGGCAGCCTCTTTCAGAATCTCGACATCACGCTCCAGCTTGGCAAAGCTTTTAATGTCGGCATACGCCACATCCGGCTGCATAACTTTAACCACTGCAATGGTTACCGCTACCGAAATCGCCACTACCGCCAGAATCGCGATCACCATCAGCACAACCCGATTGGTGGATACCGTGTCTTCCAGCATCGCCAGACGCTGAGCTTCGCTCAGTTCTTCTTCGCCTTCTTCATGTTTTGGCACAAAAATCTCTCTATATACAAATGGCAGGATAAGTTTAGTAACAGATCGGCCACTACGCCAATCAGCCAGCGCCGATGAATGCCGTAAACAAGGTGGCCGTCATACAGCGGTCATCTGGCCGCTGCAATCTCATCGCAACCGCTCTGACAACATTGGCGCACTCATCGTTCATGACATGGAGATTCGCCGCTTCGCCTGATTGCCGCCATCAACCGGGAGGACGAGGATGTCAGCAGTATTTCATCGCCTGAAGGAGCCAAACGATGACACCGAACACACACGCTTCCGCCATGGCAGATCCAGAACTCTCCAGCGCCAGACAGCTGCTCGGTACTTTGAGCAAACAGCCGCAGGATATCGAAGCCGCCTACCAACATCAGATACGCCATACCGCCAGCCTGCTGCTGCAACCGAACGGGGCCGACGAACACCAGCAACTCAGCCAGACGCTGATTCAACTGATGGAAGCCCGCCGCTGCCTGCTGAGCGAAACCAACCCTGCGGCCACTGCCACGGTACTGCCGACGCAAAACCACATCAGCAAAAACCAGCAGCACACAATCAACGCTCAGCGGACGAACAACAACGCGATGACTACAACCCAACCGTTAACGCTGGTTATCGGCTTTCTGTTGCTGTTCAGTGCCGTGGCTGCAGCCTTGTTCAGCCAGCAGCAGCATATTAATGGCCTGCAGCAACAGCTCCTGAGCCAGCAACAGAGTCTGCAATTCAGCCAGCAGCAACTGGCGCAGCAGTTAACCGTACAACAGCAGGAACGGGCTGAATGGCGGCATACGCAGCAGGAATACCAACACCAAATCACTGCCGCACAGCAGCAGTTACTGGCTCAACAGCAACAAGCCAGTGCGCAACAACAGGAGTGGCAGCAACGTCTGGCCAATGTGGATAAAGCACTGGCGCTGGAACAACGCGAAGGCGATAGCCTGCAGCAGCGGATTAACCGCCTTAGCCGGGTATCGGAAGAATTGATTGCCAACCTGTGCGCCGACAGCGCTGCCGTTGGCCCCGCGGTCGGCCTGACGATCTATGCGCAATATATGCAGCGCTGTCAGCAAAGCTGGGAGCTGGCGGCCCAGTGAGAGCAGATGTCGGATGTCGGATGTCGGATGTCGGATGTCGGATGTCGGATGTCGGGTATCAAAGCGAAGTATGGAGCGAAGCTTAACGCGCTGCAGTGCGGCCCGTAGGAGGCCCGCCACGGACGGCGGGCATAGCATCAACGCCGGGAGCGTTGATCAACATTGCACAGCAATGGCCCGCAGGGGGCCCGCCACGGATGGCGGGCATAGCATCAACGCCGGGAGCGTTGGTCAACATTGCGCAGCAATGGCCCGCAGGGGGCCCGCCATGGACGGCGGGCATAAAAAAACCCGCACAAGGCGGGTTTTTTCGGTTCGGTCTTCTTACTTCTTGAAGGCACCGAAACGCTTGTTGAAACGGTCAATACGGCCGCCGGTATCAACAACTTTCTGCTTACCAGTGTAAAACGGGTGGCATGCAGAACACACGTCCAGGTACATAGAACCAGGCTTAGTGGATTTGGTTTTGATCACGTTACCACAGGAGCAAGTTGCTTCCAGAGCAGCGTACTCAGGATGAATACCTTCTTTCATGGGACACCTCTTGGGTCTTCACGCCGCCACTTGCGAATCTTCTCTTCACAAGTACCGCGCTACTGGATTACAAAAACTTGCCCTTGCATGGGCAATAAGGACGCGCATAATACCAGAGCCGACCTAAGCAGCAAGTCTTTTCATGTCCTTTTTTGTTGTCGAAATTGCTCTTCCCCTCCCGCTACGCCGCACTTTTGACTACTTGCCGCTGCCCGGAGAAACACCGGATCACTATCAGCCCGGCCAGCGTGTGCGGGTGGAATTTGGCCGCCAGCTGCTGCTGGGCATCGTTCTCAGTAGCCGTAATCAGTCCGATGTCCCGACCAATAAGCTGAAACCGCTGTTGGCACGCCTTGACGATACCCCGCTTATTGATGAACACAGTCTGGCGCTGTGCCGCTGGCTCGCCGATTACTATCACCACAGCATGGGCGAAGTGCTGGAGCATATGCTTCCAACGATGCTGCGCCGTGGCTGTGAGCTGAGCGAGGCCGACGAACGGGTCTGGCTGAAGCAGGCCGACGAGCCGGCCAAACCGCTGCGCGGCAGCAAACAACAGGCGCTGTGGCAGTTATTTCAGCAGAGCCCACAATGGCCACACAACGAGCTGACGACTCAGGGCTTCAGCCTGGCGCAATTGCGCAGTCTGGCCGACGCCGGACTGATTGAAGAACGCCAGCAGCTGCCGCTGCCGCCGGTTATTCAGGAGAATCAGCGCTTTCACAGCCTGAATCCGCAGCAGCAGAGCGCGCTGAAAGCACTTGAGCCGGAACTGCATCATTTTCGCGCCTGCCTGCTCGAAGGCGTAACCGGCTCGGGCAAAACCGAGGTCTATCTGCGTCTGATCGAGCAGGTACTGGCGGCGGGCAAACAGGCACTGGTGCTGGTACCGGAAATCGGTCTGACGCCACAAACCGTACGCCGCTTTCAGGCGCGTTTTAATGTGCCCATCGCCATGCTGCATTCCGGCCTTAACGACCGCGAGCGACTGCAGGGCTGGCGACAGGTAAGTGAAGGCGGTGCGCGTATTCTAATCGGCACCCGTTCGGCGGTATTTACCCCGATGCCCGACCTCGGCCTGATTATTCTCGACGAAGAACACGATGCCTCGTTCAAGCAACAGGATGGCCTGCGCTATTCAGCACGCGATTTTGCTCTGGTGCGGGCCCACAAAGCGGGCGTGCCCATCGTCCTCGGTTCGGCCACACCCTCGCTGGAAACCCTGCACAACGCGCTCAGCGGTAAATACCTGCACCTGAAACTGAGCCAGCGCGCCGGGGATGCCAAAGCACCCAGCATGAAGCTGCACAGCATTCTGCATCAGCCACTGACCGCCGGTTTCGCCCAACCCGTGCTGAACGCTATGCACAAACATATAAGTGACGGCAAACAGGTGCTGGTGTTTATTAACCGTCGCGGTTTTGCCCCACTACTGGCCTGCCGCGACTGTGGCTGGATGGCCGAATGCCGCCGCTGTGATGCACGCCTGACGCTGCATCAATATCCGCCGCATCTGCATTGCCACCATTGCGATTTTCAGCAGGGTATTCCTGCAGTGTGTCCGCAATGTGGTGGGCAGCACGTTGAAGGTATTGGTCAGGGCACCGAGAAAATTCAGGATCAGCTCGCCGTGCTGTTCCCACAGGTGCCGGTGCGCCGGGTCGACCGTGACACCATCCGCAGTAAGCAGGCGTTCGATAATCTGTTCGACGATATTCACAGCGGCGGCCCCTGCATTCTGGTCGGCACCCAGATGCTGGCGAAAGGCCACCACTTTCCCGATGTCACTCTGGTGGTGGTGCTGGACGCCGATGCCGGTTTATTCAGCGCCGACTTCCGCGGTATGGAACACAGCGCGCAATTAATCTGTCAGGTGGCCGGCCGTGCCGGACGCGAAGAAGCGCCGGGTGAAGTATGGATTCAGACCCTGTACGCCGACCATCCGCTGCTCAATCTGCTGCTCGACAGCGGCTACCACGCGCTGGCGCTGTCGTTATTACAGGAGCGCCAACAGCAGCAGCTGCCGCCGTACAGCCATATGGCGTTACTGCGCAGCGAATGCGAAGACCGCACGAAGGCGCAGCAACTGCTGCAACAGGCGCGCGCCTTTGTGCAGCAATGGCTGCAAACCCACAGCGGCGCCAGCTGGCAAGCACCGGTGACCCTGCTTGGCCCCTTCCCCGCCATTATGGAACGGCGCAATGGCCGCTTCCGTTTTCAGCTGCAGTTTTACGCTGCCGAACGCAGTGTGCTGCACCGTACCGCAGCGGCGCTGGTGCATTTTCTGGAGCAGCATAAGGGCTTATCAAAGGTGCGCTGGAATCTGGATATCGACCCCATCGATACCCTCTGAACAGACAGGCCGCAGACAGCCCGGCAAGACAGATATCGCGGTCTATACTTGGCATATTCTTATGAGCGTGAACAGGCCTTAAGCCCACCACCGCCCGATGCCACGCAAGGACTCCGCATGGACTATCTAAGCTTCCGCCACGCCCGCCAGCACTTTGCCGTACCCATTGAAAGCGTGCGTTTTATTGCCGCTGAAAGTGCCCTCACACCCACCCAGGTGGCCACCGGCAAGGGCCAGCAATTCGACATGGTGGAGTTTGAAGGTCAGGCCTGCATCATTCTGTCGCTGGCCCGTCTGCTCAATCAGCCATCCGAGCGCAGCAAAAGCCTTGAATTACTGGAATTACTGCAGGCGCGCGAGCAGGACCATATCAACTGGCTTAACAGCTTAAAAAACTGCCTGCTGCATGGCGGCAGCTTTGATCTGGCGCGCGATCCGCATCAATGCAAATTCGGCCAGTGGTACGATAATTTCCGCACCGATGACACCCAGCTGCAACATGTGCTGCGCAGCTTTGATGAACCGCACAAACGCATTCACGCTCTGGCCGACGAATTATTAGCAATGCGTGATAACGACCAGAGCGAAGCCGCCCTCGCCATTTTGCAGGAACAAGAAACCAGCACCATGCAGCGCCTGCGCGACCTGTTTGCCGACGTGAACACCATGGTACGCAGCAGCATCCGCCCGACCGTGATCATGCTGCAAAGCAACGAACAACAAACCCTCGGTCTGCGTGTCGATGACGTAGGTGAAGTGTTCAGCTGCAGCGCCGCCCAACTGGAAAAAGAACAGAAAGACTATATGCCGCCCTTTGCCCGAGGCTGGCTGAAAGGCGTACGCATTGGCGGTAAAGACGTTACCATCATGGAAATTAATCCCGCCCGGCTGCTATCATCCACCGCTATTCAAGAGGGTCAGATGCTGGCCTGAAACAGGTCAGCCGGAGAACCCTGTGAGCAACTCAGTCAACCAGTCTGCTGTACGCCCCAATCTTAAAAATCCCATTCATTTACTGGCCTTCGGCTTAGGTTCCGGCCTGGCACCCAAAGCACCCGGTACCTTCGGCACACTGGCGGCATTACCCGTCTGGTTTTTTTTATTACAGGGTATGCCAACGCTGCCGTATCTGAGCATTCTGGTTGCAGGTTTTGCCTTAGGCGTCGTGTTGTGCGAAATCACCTCACGCGACCTCGGTGTACACGATCACGGCGGCATTGTCTGGGACGAATGGATTGGCGTGTGGATAACCCTGCTGTGGTTGCCGCACAGCGGCGATGTGCTCACCGACCTTGGCTGGCTGCTGTACGGTTTTGTGCTGTTCCGCTTTTTCGACATTCTCAAACCCTGGCCGATTAAATGGCTGGATGCCAAAGTCCATGGCGGTTTCGGCATTATGATTGACGATGTGATTGCCGGGATTTTTGGCTTGCTGGTATTGCAGGGAACGGTGCTGGCGCTGGGGTAATTCGCCAGCCTGCTGGCACATTAATATGCTGCAAAACCGTTGCAGCAACACATGTCGCAGGAGCTGGCCATGCCTGCGATCCCTCGCATGCCAGCCAAGCCTTGCCACATAAACGCTACTGACACTTTCTGTCACCAGCCGCCGCTATCCTCGCTGCTTTCAGAAGGAGAACCATGATGAAGATGAATTACTTTGTGTTTGGCACCAACAATATGGAAGCGGCGGTTAAGTTCTATGATGCATTGTTCGAACATACGGAAATGCGTCAGACCTTCGCGACCGAGCGGATGACGTTCTGGCAGGGCGAGGATGAAGACGCGGCCTTCGCTGTGGCGATTCCTTTCGATCAGAACAGCGCAACCAATGGCAATGGCACCATGCTGGGTTTCAGCCTTGATTCTGAGGATGAAGTTACCCGGCTGTATAACAAAGCCATTGAATTAGGCGGAAGCTGTGAAGGCAAACCCGGCCAGAGAGGGCCGCGTTTCTCGGCTTATGTACGCGATCTGGATAACAACAAAATAGCCTTTGGTGCAAAAAACGGGTAACTCGCTGCCAGCTTCACCAAACCAGGATAACGGCCGATCGAATTGGTTTGGAGTGACACAATGTCACTCCAAACGGTGAAGCAGCAGGCCGGAGCCCACTTTTTAATACCGCGTTTTATTCCGCCGGCCGGACCGCGGCAATACCGCTGTCGGCGGCCCACTGCAGTACATCTTCCCGCTTCAGCGCCGTAGCCATCAGCTCCGGGAATTTATCCGGAGTACAGGCAAACACTGGGCTGCCGATGGCAGCAAAGTCAGCCGCCATCTGACTGTCGTAAGACGGCCGGCCATCATCGCTCAGCGCCAGCAGCGTGATGACATTAACGTCCTGGCGGATCAGCTCCGCCACCCGCGCTTTCAGCGCATCGGCATCGCCGCCCTCGTACAAATCGGTAATCAGAATCAGGTGCGTTTTGGCCGGCCGTTCGATTTTATCAGCGCAATAGGCCACAGCCTGATTGATGTCGGTACCGCCGCCCAGCTGCACGCCAAACAACACCTGTACCGGGTCGGCCAGTTCATCCGTTAAATCGACAACCGCCGTATCGAAGCACACCAGCCGGGTTTTCACCGCAGGAATCGAGGCCATAACCGCGGCAAAAATTGAGCTGTACACCACCGAGGTGGCCATAGATCCCGACTGATCGACACAGAGAATCACTTCATCCAGATCCACCAGTCGCCGCTGTTTGCGGCTGAAGCCCACCAGCTTTTCCGGAACGATGGTCGCCAGTCCGGGCTGATAGTGGCGCAGGTTGGCAGCAATGGTGCGGTGCCAGTCAATATCGCTGTGACGTGGCCTATGGGTACGCTTACCCCGGTCGACCGCACCGCGAATGGCTTCGGCGGTTTTTTGCTCCAGCCGCGCCATCAGTTCATCCACCACTTTGCGAATCACCTGACGCGCGGTTTCCATGGTTTTTTGCGGCATCATGTTACCCAGGCTGACCAGATCGGCGACCAGATGCACATCGGCCTCCATGGCCTGGAGAAACTCAGGTTCAAGCAGCATCTGCCGCAGCCCCAGCCGCTCAAAAGCATCGCGCTGCACCAGTTGCACCACCGATGCCGGAAAGTATTCGCGGATATCGCCCAGCCAGCGCGCAACACGCGGAGCGGAACCACCGAGACCACCACGGCTTTTTTCTGAATCTGAGCCATCGCCATACAACGCGGTCAGAGCATCGTTCAGACGTTTGTCACTGGCGTTCAGCAGCGTGCTTTCCTGCTCCGCTCCCAACGCCAGTTGCCAGCGACGCTGTTGCATCAATTCATCCATTGCTTATCTCCCGCAAGCAATTTGCCCAGCCCCTGCAGATGCGCAGACCACTGGGACGCCAGGCTTTCGTTGACGGCAAACGCGGTACTGGTACGTACCTCACCGGCATGCAGCGCATCCAGCAGACGCCGGCGCTCCATGGCGTCCAGCTCAGAAAATACCCGCCGCAGCAGTGGCAGACTGTCGATAAAGGCCTCTTCTTCCAGCGACCCCAACCAGTCGTCGACCAATTGCCGCAAGCGGGGGTCGTAGAGCAGCCGCTCAGCCGCTCCGCTGAAAAAGCCTTCGAAAAATCCTTTGGCTTCATGGATAGGGTTCGCCGGTGACAGCATGCGCGCCATCAGTTGCTGCAAACGGTCTTCATTCAGGCGCTTAGCCTGATACAACAAACGACTGGCCAGACCACGCGCGCCCGCATCACACAGGTTGCTGTGCATCACTTCCTGCAGCGCTTGCCACCAGCCTTCCATCACGCTGTCGTTAACCTGCGCCAGCTCTAACTGAGCATGGGCATCAGCGATGGCATGCCGGTAGTGTGTACTTTCTTCTTCGTTAAGCTGTCGCACCGCAACCGGCAAAGACAGTGAGGCCTGCACCGCCAGCCGTTCAATCAGGCCGTTGACGTGGGCCAGCGACAAATTTCTGGACGTGCCGTAACGGCTGATATCCACCAGCGGTGGCAGGCCATCAAGCAGATCCAACCCTTCGGCGGTGTGGGCCGCGCGCTCTGCCAGCAGCGAGAATCCTTGCTCCACCGCCTGCGGCAGTTCGGCTTCCAGCGCCGCCAGCAGCAACTTAGCCAGTTCGCCCAGCTGGCGCTGGCTGCGCATCTTCTCAATGGTGCGCTCGGCGGCGGCCTGCGCCAGTGAGCTGCCATAGATCTGATTTTCCACCAGCTGCACCGCAAACTCCGGCTGCCAGGCAATCACCCAGCGCTCGCGGAACGTACCACGGCTGCTGCCGCTGCCGGTCTGTTCGCCCCAGGGGACATCGAGCAGCCGCAGGCGATGCAGCAGCCAGGACTTCAGTTGCCCGGGTTCACTTCTCAGATCCAGTGACAATTCTCTTGGCAGCGCCTCGCTTTTAAGGCGGGTCTTCTTTTGCCACTGTTGCAGATCGTCCAGCAGAGGTGCCAAAGGCACATCGGCGGGGACTTCGCCCACCAACGACCCCAGCAACAGTTGCCGGGAAATCTGCTGCCACCACAAAATATCGCCACCGCACAGGCTGGCAATGGTGGCATCACGGGCTTCTTCAAACCCCGGACTGGGACGATCACGGATAACCGCCAGGCTGTGACACAGACGCACGGTTTCTATCACCGCCGCGGTAGACACCAACAACCCGGCCTGGCGTAACTGCTCGGCAACCAGAGCCAGCCAGCGCACCAATGACGCTTCGTTTTGGCCAAAGCGCCACAAATGGCGATACCACATGGGTGCCGATACCCCGGCGCTGTAGCCCGAACCGCTGGCCAGACGCGGGCTGGTCCAGGGAATCCAGGTTGAATTAACACGCTTGGCCGGAAGCTTGGCGGGCAAGGTTTTCAGCCGCGCTTTATCGTCTTTCTGACTGACTTTTGCCTTTAACCCCGGCAGGTGCCAGGCACCGCAAATGACGGCGACCGGGCCGTCGGTCTTTTTCGCCGCGTCGGCAATCTGCAGGCGCATGTAAGCTTCGCGCTGTACTTCCCTGGGGCTGTCATCGGGAATGGCGCCGCGCAACTCAGCCATTGCCTGTTCCAGCGCAGTAAAGACCGCCGGATCATCATCGGCACCCTGCTCAACAATATGATTCCACCAGCTTTCACCGTCGTCGTAACCCGCCAGGCGCGCCAATACGGAGATGGGATCAAGGCGCAACGCCTGGCTGTCCGCGCTGGCGGCATCGGTGTTTTCGGTATCTGGGTTTTCGGTATCCGTGCTTTCAACATCACGATTTTCGCCACCGGCATCGTCTGTAGCATCATCGGCATTGTGGTCTTCGCCCGCTTCAGCAACGGCGGCCGCCAGCTGCACGGAGACCGGCAGATCAATAAAACGAACATCAGCACCCGCCTGCAGCGCCCAGCGACAGGCCTGATATTCGGGCGAGTACTCGTCAAACGGATAATAAATGCTGTGGCCAACCTCATCGGTCACAAACGACAACAGCGCGACCGGCGGCGTCATCCCTGTGCTGGCCAGAAACGGCAGCAGTTCGCTGCAGTCGGCCGGGCCTTCGATCAGCACAACCGCAGGCTGTACCCGCTCCAGCGCCGCCAGCAAACGCCTGGAGGAACCCGGGCCGTGATGACGAATGCCGAAATAGTGAATTTCCTTCATGGGCATCGGTTCTCTGCTGGTTCCGGCTTAAAGCAACTCGTTGATGCTGTGATAGTAATCGCTGTAGTCCTTGCGCTTTTTCAGCACGGTTTCGAGATACTCTTCAAGCACCAGCTTATCCTGCACCGGGTCTTTAACGATTGCGCCCAACAGATTGGCACCGATATCGGCCGCACCAAATGACGCATCACCAAACCACGCCGCCTGACTCAGGCCACCAACCATGACGGCAATAGCCTCGGCCGTGGAGAGTGTGCCCGAAGGCACTTTGAGGGCCATTTTGCCGTCCAGCGTGGTGCCACTTCTCAGTTCGCGGAAAATGGTCACGACTTTTTCAATTTCTTTGCCGGCGCTTTCCGGCACCGGTAACGACAGGCTTTGTCCCATTTCAGCCACTCGGCGACGGATAATTTCGATCTCTTGTTCCATATCATCCGGCAGCGGCAGCACCACCACATTGAAACGACGCTTCAGCGCCGATGACAGCTCATTAACGCCTTTATCGCGGTTATTGGCGGTGGCGATGATGTTAAAACCGCGTTTGGCGAACACCACCTCGTTCAGCTCCGGCACCGGCAGCATCTTTTCTGACAGCACGGTAATCAGGGTGTCCTGCACATCGGAGCCCATACGCGTCAGCTCTTCCAGCCGGCACAGACTGCCGGATTCCATGGCGCGGAACAGCGGCGTCGGTACCAGCGCTTCTTTACTCGGCCCTTTGGCCAGCAGCTGGGCATAGTTCCAGCCGTAACGGATCTGGTTTTCATCGGTCCCCGACGTGCACTGAATCACACGGGAGCTGTTGCCACAGATGGCGGCAGCCAGATGCTCAGACACCCAGGACTTGGCCGTGCCCGGCACGCCGAGCAGCAGCAGCGCTCTGTCGGTGGCCAGGGTGGCGACGGCGGTTTCTATCAGGCGTCGGCTGCCAATGTACTTGGGGCTGATTTCCACACCCGAGGCGGTGGTGCCGCCGAGCAAGTACTTAACCACGCTCTTCGGGGTCATCTGCCAGTTTTCCGGTTTTTGCCCCTGATCTTCTGCCTTCAGAGCGTCCAGCTCAGCCTGATAAATGACTTCTGCCGGTTGCCTTAATACGTCACTCATCTTTTCGTCCTTCCTGTTTCAGACTCACGTTAAATTTCAAATGTTCAAGTAAGGGATGCAGGGGTGATAACCCCATGTTTGTTACCTGCGCCAACAGCCATTGCGCGCAGTCATAGTTAAGACACAAGCCAATTTGTTGCATCGCCAGTGTCAGCGAGTAATCGGAATCCTGCGACTCGCCTGCACTGGCCAGTGCTTTGAGGCGTTGTATTAACAAAGCCGCTGACGGACTTTGGCTGAACACTTCAGGGCTGAGCCAGCGCCATTCTTCAGCAAACAAAATACCCAGGGTATTGGGCAGCAGATCGCTGCGCGCAAGCAGATGCCCGGCCAGCCCGACACGGGCTTCTTCGCTCAGTCTCGGAGCCAGAATACGCAGAGATAAAGAGGGATCGGTGCCGTCATCAGCGGCGGCCTGCAACAGCCTTTGGGCGGCCAGCATCACCTGCGCTTCCGGTAGGCTGGCGGCGATGTTGTGCAGCAGAGATTCATTCGGACTGTGATTGCCTTTGCCGTGGTTATCCGCAAACGACCATTGCTCCAGCAACGCATCCAGCGTCAGCTCCATACTGGCGGCCAGCGCTGGCAACGATACGCTGGCCAGTGCCTGACAGCGGTCCCGGTATTGCACGCTGCTTTTCAGTTCCGGTGCCAGCAACAGGGTTTCGCGGCGCAGCAAACCTCGGGTTTTACGGGTCAGCCAACCCTGTAACTCAGTGATGGTTTCATCCTGTGCCTGCGGCTCATGCCCGCCAAGACGCATTTTAAAGCGCGTGGCGAGTTCTTTTACCTTCTGTGAGCGGTCCTGCTGAAGTGTTTCAAGCAAGGGTAAATCGTCGTCACTCAACCCCAAACTGAGCAATTCATACAGGTCAAAGCGTTTATCCGCCGGTTCAGACGGAGCCATTAAGGCCAGTAACGAGCGGGCATCGTGCGGGGCATCACGGCGCAATTCGCGCAGGGCATTAAGCCGCGCTGCCGGGCTGAAATCGCCCCAGCTGGCTTCTGTCAGGGCAATATCCGCGCTGCCAACCCAGCGCAGCCAGGGGGCAAACGCCGCCGGTAAACGGTTTTCATTGGCGGTCGGCAACCAGTCCAGAGGATGCGGTACCACACCACGGCTCACCAACAGGTTGAACAGCCGCCAATACAGGCCTTCGTGCTTACTCAACGCGGACAGTATCTGCCGGAAGGCCGGGCGGCACTCCGTCGCCAGCGTCGGCAAACCCAGCATCGGCAAGGCCGATAGCGGCTGCAGCTGTTGCGGTGCGGCGACCTGCTCCAGCAAAGGGTACTGACTGCAATACGCCAGAGCCAGCAGCGCGCGGTCATCATCATTTACGCCGTCAGGCTGCGGCCAATGTGGCGGCAGTGCGGCGGCTGTACCACCGTCGCCCATTAACCAGCTCTGCTTTAACGCATCGACCTGTGCAAGATCCTGCGTCAGGGTTTCAAGGGTCAGCATGCAATCATCCCCCACTGAGGAGACACAACCGACAGCAGCTCTGCCTTCGCGCCGTCCCAGGAAATAAAGGCCGCCAAATGCTCGCCGTGGGCCAGCAAGGGCAGATCGTTATTCGCCAGCGGCAGCAATTGCTCGCTGGCTTTGAGCCAGTAGCCCGCGTCTTTGTCCTGCATCAGACAGCAGTCGCCAAGCAGCAGCGGAACTGCGCGCTGCCATGGCAATGTGCGACGCAGCGAGAACAGCGCCTGTTGCGAACTCTGTTCCACGGCGCCGGGCCATGACACGGCTTCAGTCTCAACAATCCTGTACTGAGCCAATATCGCGCGCTCAGGCATTCGCGATGGATAAAACACCAGCTCGCCTTCGATCTGGGTGCCGACCCTGAGACTGGCCTCGCGCTTACCGGCAGAAGCCGGGCTGTAGTCCTGCAACATGGCAGCAGAAGCGCACTGGCCATCCAGCGGCCACAACCAGGTGGCATGGCTCACCAGTCCATCGCGACGGGTTTCAATTCGTTCTCCGACACACAGCCAACGTCCGTTAACGGGCGTCTGCTGGCTGTTCAGAAGCTGCTCCCGGTTCTCTGCTCCGAGCAAAGCACGACGTGCGTCCGGGTCCTGAGGGGCTGCCTGCCATGCACGTGATAACAGTACCCACATGCCCAACTCTTCCACCAGACGTGCCAGTTGGCGTTCCATTGGCAGTCCGGCCAGCAATGAAGGTAACTCGTCTACCCGTGCCGCCAGCGTACTGGCTTTGGCATCGACCAGGCGCGCCGCAATACGCCGCACACGCGGGCGCAGATCTTTCAGCAGCCCGGCCAGGCCGGTGCGTTGCTGGTCGCGAATCCACAATTCAAGCTCCCCCAGACCATCGCGGATACTCTGTTCGGTAGCCTGCATCGCACTCTCGGCGCGCTTTTGTCGCTGCGCTTCTTTTTTCGCCAGTTCTTCCGCGCTGAGCACCGGCTCATCATTACCGGCACTGGCAATATCTTTTACAACGACGGCTTTGGGCTCGTCTGTACTGGCTGCACCAGACGAGCTGCGCCGACGGCGGGAGAGCCATTCCGCTACCCATTCCGGTGGCGAGGCTTCGACAAAACTGGTTTGGCTTTCACTGAAGATCCACATGAGAGCGAGCACATGCTTACAGGGAAATTTTCTGGATGGGCAGGTACATTTGTAACCATGATCGGCAACGTCGGCCATGGTGAGATAGGGGTTCGCCCCGGAGCCCTGACATTGGCCCCAAATGGTATTCAACTCAGATGCCAGCCCCAACATGGGCCATTTAGCGGTGTTAAGCAGTTTTTTTGCAGCGCCCAGAGATGACTGATCCGGGGCCAGGTCCTGCACGACCTGTAACGGGAGCTCCATTTCCTGTCCTTGTTTTCTTGCCTGCGGTGCTTATCGGGCAGACTGAGAAGGTCGGTTATACCGGGTTCGCAAGTATTTACCCGGCATAAAATTTATTGGCCGAATGATGGCTCATTACGGCTTAAAAAGAAATCGATCAACGCACAATACTGACACGAATATCACCAAAAAATTCATTCACCCTGGTTGCCGTCTTATTCGTTTCGTACTTGCTCCACTGCGGCTTCAATTAATTTTCGCGCCACGGTCTGTGGCGCCGGAAGTTGCGGCAGGTTGTCGATATCAAACCAGTCGGCGCTTTCCAGTTCGGTGGTGTCGATATTCAGTTCACCACTGTCGTAGTCGCACAAATATCCGAGCATTAACTGGTGCGGAAATGGCCAGGCCTGGGAGACGAGGTAGCGCGGGTTTTTAATCCGGATTCCGGCTTCTTCAAATATTTCCCGCGCCAGTGCTTCTTCGGCGGTTTCGCCAGCTTCAACAAAACCGGCCAAACAGGAGTACATGGCGGTGCGGTGGCGATTGGAATGGGCGAGCAATAATGTCCGCCCTTTACGCACGACGCCAATCACGCACGGGGATATTTTCGGATAAGAGCGATAGCTGCACGACGGACACATTAAAGCGCGATCGTTAATAATCGGTTTTAACAGCGTGCCGCAGCGGCTGCAGAAATTCTGCGTGCTGCGCCAGTAACGTAACTGTGCGGCAGCATTCACCACGCGGAAAATATCGTCACTGGCGGCCAGCAGGTAATCGCGCAATGCGACGTCTTTAAAACCCGGCGGAATATCCGCCAGGCCAACCACGCGCAACGGCACACCATTAACACTGCCGAGTAATAATTCCAGCCGTGGGTCCTGATTAACGGAATCGGTTGTCCACGGCAGGATGTGCTCTGCATTGTCCATCACCTCGGGCTTCAGCAGCAGGCGCTCGCCCAGAAAATACAGGCTGAGCGTTTGCGGGCTGTCTTCGCCGGGCACGATGGCCGGGTGGTAGATAAACTCAATAGTCATAGCCGTTTTTCCGTCAATCAATCCGGGCTTAAAACGCTTGCAGGCAATGCTGCAGGCGGTCTTTGTCGTTCATTATGTATTGGTCGTATTCCTGCAGAAAAGGAATATGAGGCAAATCATTCAGCAGTACGCCGACACGCTGCTGATGAAATATATTAGCAGCGCGATCGTAATCCAGCGGGTTACCGATTTTAATCGCCAGCAGTTGCAGCGCCATCAGATCCTGTCCCAGCCGATAGGTTTTATTGTCGCTGTCGCAGCGATAATACAGACTGTGCAGCGCACCATAGCCCAGCGATTCAATCAGATGCTTACTCATCGGCAGGTAAACATTATGCCGGTGCTCAAACGCAGCAATGCTGCGCAATACGCTGTTGACGGTATCACTGACAGCGAACGCATCCTGGCCGTCGATGGTAAATAATGACTGAATAATATCCTGCGCCTGTTGCTCCAGTTCTGCGCTCAGCTCCGCAGCGGCTGGCAGCGGATAATCAAAACCGCGATTATCATCCATCGCCACAAAGTCGTTCTGAATAATCGCAATGCCCTGTTCGGTAAACGGATAAGCACGCGCATCATAGGTTTTGGCAACCGGCAGCAGAAGGGTTTCGGTCAAGATCAGCCGCTCAAACAAGACGTCGGTGGCGCCATTGGTTTGTTCGCTGTATTGCTCTTTGCGTTCGCCATACAGACTGATGGCGTCTTGCAGATGTTTTTCAAAACCATCAATGCAACCCGTCAGCAGAAGCACACTGGTAATAAGCGGTATTTTAATCAGAGTAAGAATGTTCAATTTATTATGTCCCTGGTGAGAATGTCCGGTAAGCGTTCCCGGCAAGAGTTCCTGGAAGCGGCATAATAACAGAGCAATCCCGGAATAACGCGGCACGGCCACGTCACTGTTTCTGTTTCTATTTCTGAGGCGCGAAAAATACCGTGGCAACACGACAACCGCAGACTCCCGCAGCGGCTAACGGCGTAAATAGCGCAACCAGCGGCCAATATTAAGCAGGCTGACCAGCGACGCGGCGACGTAGGTTAATGCCGCCGCTGTAAGAATGCTGTGCGCGGCTTTCATATCGCGCTCGTCCAGATACTCCCCTTCGCGCAGCATCGGCAGTGCTTTACCAAAGCTGGCATCCCACTCCACCGGCAGGGTCACGATATGCACCAGCGTGCCGATCAGCATCGCGCCAACGGCAATAATAAGCGCAAAGCGCGAAGCTCCGGGCGCAACCGCCGCCAATAAAGGCGCCAGCAGCAGCGCCAACGGGGCCACACGTTGCATCCAGTAAGCCAGCACGGCAAAGCCGATGCGACTCTGAAACAGGGTTTCTTTACGCGCGTGCTGCAGCGCATGACCGACCTCATGAGCGGCCACGACCACGGCGGTCAGGCTTTTTCCATTAAATTTATCGGCGCTCAGACGCACGGTTTTGCTGCCTGGGTCATAGTGGTCACCCTGATCGGTGGCTTCTACCTGCACATCGTCCAATTGCAGTTTGGCCAGCAGATGGCGCGCCATATCGCCGCCATTGCCCGGATAGTCATCACGCCGGCCGCTGTGTTTTTTCAACACGCGCTGCACCCAGACGCCGGGCAAAATAAGAATAGCGAGCACGAATGCCGCCAACAGCAGCCAGATCATTGGGTCGGTTTCCTGTATTCATTGTTCGGTGAGCGGTAAATAACGCCTGCACAGACGCTGCATCTGCCGATTCTACTGTACTTTTCAAACGCAGCTCAGCGACATTTCCTGCGTGTTTACGCCTGTTTGCTGCATTTTATTGTATCTGTCGGGGTTTCGCTGCGGACAATGTACGGGCAATGGAGGTGCCGAACAGGTTCCGCGCCGGTTTATATCGACCGGTCTTTGGCGACATCGCATTAGGCAGGGCTGTATCGGACTGTTAGAATACGCGCCCTGTTTTACCCAGGAGTGCTCCCATTGAGTATCACATTCATTGCTTCGTCCAAATTACCGACTCCGTTCGGCGTTTTTACTATGTCTGGCTTTGAAGACAGCGCCAACGGCAAAGAGCACGTTGCTCTGTCGATGGGCGATGTTGCCGATGGCGAGCCGGTACTTGCCCGGGCACATTCCGAATGTCTGACCGGCGATGCGCTGTTCAGCATGCGTTGTGACTGTGGCTATCAGCTGGAAGAGGCATTACGCGCAGTGGCCGAAGCGGGCCGTGGCGTGGTGTTGTATCTGCGTCAGGAAGGCCGCGGCATTGGCTTGTTGAATAAGATCCGCGCGTACCACCTGCAGGATCAGGGAGCCGATACCGTGGAAGCTAACGAACAGCTGGGATTTGGCGCCGATATGCGCGATTACAGTATGTGCCGGCCGATGCTCGATCACCTGGGCATTCACGCCATCCGTCTGATGACCAATAACCCGCGCAAGGTAAAAGCACTGAGCGAAGCCGGTGTTGAGGTGGTAGAGCGGGTATCGTTACAGGTGGGGCGCAACCCGCACAACGATGGTTATCTGAACACCAAAGCCAGCAAACTGGGACATTACCTGCCGCAGTCTGCCAACGGTATTGTCACCCATCAGGATGATGATATTGCGGATAGCACCGGCGAACAGTCGTAAGCTTCTGCTATTTTTTTGCGGCGGATTCCCGCCGCACGTGCAGTTTTATTTCATGCCCTTCAAATTGCCGCTCCATGGCCTGCAGCTTATCCACATGACGCGCGGTCAGCTCCGTACCTTCTGACAGCAGCACAACCCCCGCCGGACTGACCAGATTACCCGCCAGCACCATGCCGATACGGGCTTCTTTGATATCGACACGCTCCAGATTCGGTACCACACCTTCTTCAAAATCGTCGAGTACGGACGTAAACACATCCAGTAACTCACGGTCGTAGCGCTGACCGGCCATTTTCAGCAGATAGGCTCTGGTAGTGGCTTCATCCAGGGTTTCACCGAGAAAGTTATGCTCGCGTTGCAGCTCTACGTAATCGCTGACGATACGAAGAATGCGCGACTCTTTCGGAATGGCATTGCCGCTAAGTTTGTCAGGAAAACCCTTGCCGTTATACAGCTCCATATGCGAGCGGATAATGTTGGCTACATTCTGCAGCGGCTCAAGCAGCATCAGGCTGGTCTGACCGTTGATAGTAAAGTGCGCGTAGGCCGTTTTCTCGGCGGTGCTCATTTGCGTCAGCGCTTTACCCAGCACACTGTCAGGCAACGATACCTTGCCAATATTTTTCAGTAACGCAGCGTAATACACGTCCTGAATGGTTTGCCCTTCCAGACCGGAAAACTCGGCGAATAATTTTGCCAGTCGCGCCAGGCGCTCACTGCTGCCTTTTTCTTCACCGTTACGCGCTTCCATGATGCCCACCAGAATGTGCACCATGCTGTTAAATTCCTGCCGCAAGGTGCGATAGGCATCACTCAGCTTGGCTTCCGCCTCCCCTACCTGCTCGGATTTTTGCTGATATTTATCCTGCAACTCACGGTTCAGGCGCGCCAGCTCTTCGTTTTGTTCACTGATGTGGGCGTTAAGTTTAAGGTTGGCGGCTTTCAGGTCGCGGGTTTCCAGCGCCTCGGCGACCACATTGCGCAGTTGATCGTTGTCCCACGGCTTGGAGATGTAGCGGTAAATATTGCCTTCATTCACCGCTTTGATCGCCGACTCAAGATCGGAGTAACCGGTAAGCAGAATGCGGATCATCTCCGGATGCTGCTCAAAGCAGTTTTTTAACAGCTCCGCGCCGCTCATGCCCGGCATACGCATATCGGAAATAATCAGGTCAAAGCTTTCCTGCTGCAATAATTCCAGCGCTGCCGTACCGCTGGTCAGCACGACCACATCATACTGACGGCGAAATAACCGGTTCAGCGCCTGCAGCACGGCTTCTTCATCATCAACGATCAGCAGGCGGCCGTGTTTTTCCCGGACCAGCTCCTGTAAACCATCTGTCAGCATAAAAAGGCCTCCGTTAGCAGCATCAAGCCGGACCGGGCAACAAGCTGCGTAAATGGCAAACGCACGGCCAGCCAGCAGATCCGGATCTGTTAACGTTTCAGTTTAGCCGCAAAAAAAAATCTGGCCGTGTGGCCAACAGGAAGGAAGAGAAGAAAGACCGGGGAATTAAGAGCGCAGGCCCGGCACTCAGCCGGACCCCGCCCTGGATTCGGCGTTAAGCGCTTGCCAGACGTGCTCTGATGTTGTGCAGCAGGCCGTCAGTATCCATGGCAATATCGCGCTGTTGCTGTGCCGGAGAGGCGTGTTCGATATAACGGTCAGGAATGCCCAGCGTCAGCACCGGAACCTGCACATTGGCCGCCGCCAGAGCTTCCAGCACGGCGCTGCCAGCACCGCCCATCACGGCGTTTTCTTCCAGCGTCACCAGCAGATCGTGCTCAGCCGCCAGCTGTAATACCAGTTCGGTATCCAGTGGTTTAACAAAACGCATATCGGCCACGCTGGCATCCAGCGTTGCCGCCACCAGCAGGGCTTCACGCAGAGGCGCACCGAAGGCGAGAATGGCAACACGCTTACCGTCGGCGGCTTTGCCATGACGACGCATAATGCCTTTGCCCAACGCCAGTGCCTGCATTTCTGTAGTTGGCTCAACGCCTGTACCACTGCCACGTGGATAACGCACCGCCGCCGGGCCTTCGTGCTGATAACCGGTGTAGAGCATCTGGCGGCATTCGTTTTCGTCCGATGGTGTCATGACCACCATATTCGGAATGCAGCGCAGGTAGCTTAAATCGTAGGCACCGTGATGGGTCGGGCCGTCTTCACCCACCAGACCGGCACGGTCAATGGCAAACAAGACGTCCAGATTTTGCAGCGCCACATCATGAATCAGCTGGTCGTAAGCACGTTGCAGAAAAGTGGAATAAATCGCCACCACCGGCTTGGCACCTTCACAGGCCAGGCCGGCGGCCAGCGTGACGGCATGCTGTTCAGCAATGGCGACATCGAAGTAACGCTCAGGGAATTCCTGCGAGAAGCGGATCAGGTCAGAGCCTTCACGCATCGCCGGGGTAATGCCCATAAGCCGCTCATCCACGGCGGCCATATCGCACAGCCAGCTGCCGAATACATTGGAATAGCTTGGCATTTTTACACCAGCGCCGACATTGCTGCCTTTCAGCGCGTGGTATTTGATCGGGTCATCTTCAGCCGGCTGAAAGCCTTTGCCTTTGCGCGTCACGACGTGCAGAAAACGCGGGCCTTTAAGTTTTTTCAGGTTCTGCAGGGTGAGTAACAGCTCATCCAGATCGTGACCGTCGATCGGGCCGTAGTAATTAAAACCCAGCTCTTCAAACAAGGTACCGGGCGCGACCATACCCTTCATGTGTTCTTCAGTGCGGCGGGCGAATTCCCACGCGGCCGGAATTTTTTCCAGCACCCGTTTGCTGCCTTCTCGCAGAGCGGAATAGGTACGGCTCGACCAGATGCGGGTGAAGTATTTGTTCAGAGCGCCCACGTTGTTGGAGATCGACATGTCGTTGTCGTTGAGGATCACCAGCATATCGGCTTTCACGTGACCGGCGTGATTGAGCGCTTCAAAGGCCATGCCGGCGCTCATCGCGCCATCACCAATAATGGCGACCGTCTGCTGGTCTTTCTGCTGAGCGCGTAACGCCAGCGCCATGCCGAGGGCCGCACCGATAGAGGTGCTGGAATGACCAACACCAAAGGTGTCGTATTCACTTTCTTCCCGTAATGGAAACGCCGCCGGGCCTTCGGCGCTGCGGATGATCGGCATCTGTTCACGGCGACCCGTCAGAACTTTATGCGGATAGGCCTGATGGCCCACATCCCAGACCAGACGATCGTCCGGCGTATTAAAGGCATGATGCAGGGCAACGGTCAGCTCGACCACACCAAGACCAGCGGCAAAGTGACCGCCGGATTGCCCTACGCTGTAGAGCAGAAACTCACGCAGCTCAGCACAAACCTGGGGTAACAGATCGGCATCCAGCGCACGCAGATCAGCCGGAGAGTCAATGCTGTCCAGCAGCGGTGTACTGGGGCGGGAGCCCGGAATTTCAGTCAATGTCATCAGCTTATATCAGCGCGGTCGCGGTATCCGTCGGATGGGGGCATGTTCAGGCAGCCATAATAACCGTAAGGCAGCCCCGCAAAAGGGCTGCCATTCTAACGGCTGTTGGCGTTAATGAGTAGCGCTGTGACGCATCCGGCCCTGACTGACAGCTACAAGGCGCTGCGTTCAGGAAGGGTTGAAACGCATGGCAACGACCAACCGCCCTAGTGGTCGCGGCTGATAATGTAATCGGCCAGCTGTGCCAATACCGAGGTATCACCAGTCATGCCGGCCAGTGCCGCGTGGGCATCAGCAACCAATTCACGCGCCTTGGCGCGCGCGCCATCGAGCCCGAGCAAGGCCGGATAGGTTGGCTTATTCAGTGCCAGGTCGGCGCCTTTATTTTTGCCCAGCGTGGCGGTGTCGCCTTCGATGTCGAGGATGTCGTCCTGTACCTGGAAGGCCAGACCAACCGCATCGGCATAGCGCACCAGCGCCTGCTCGGTTGCCGCATCAACGTCCTCGCTGGCCGCATGCGCGCCCATTAATACCGCACTGCGGATCAGGGCACCGGTTTTATGGCGATGCATCCGCTCCAGTTGTGGCAACGTCATGGGCTTGCCGACGTGACCCAGATCGATGCTCTGCCCGGCCACCATACCGGCACCGCCGGAACCCTGTGCCAGCAAGCGGATCAGGGTCAGGCGTTGCTGCGCACTTTGCTGAGGCGCATTGGCCAGCACTTCAAAAGCAGCGGTGAGCAGGCCATCGCCCGCCAGAATCGCGGTGGCTTCATCAAAAGCAATGTGACAGGTCGGCTTGCCGCGGCGCAGATCGTCGTCGTCCATGGCTGGCAGGTCGTCATGCACCAGACTGTAACTGTGCACCATTTCCAGCGCAGTGGCTGCTGCATCGGCCTGCGCCCAGTCACCACCCAGCGCCTGTGCGGCGGCGTAGCAAAGAAATGGCCGCAGACGTTTGCCGCCATTTAACACACCGTAGGTCATGGCTTCGGCCAGACGCGGATCAGCCAGCTGCAGGGCATCCAGATGCTGATGCAGCTGCTGCTCCAGCCGCTGCTGCACGCTCTGTAGCGGCTGCTGTAAATCCTGCGCCATGATTATTCCTCGCCTGCCGCAAAGGGCTGCGCCACACTCTGGCCGTTTTGTTCCAGCAGCAGCTGCACGCGCTGTTCGGCGGCACTGAGTGCCTGCTGACATTGACGGGTCAGGCCGATGCCCTGCTCAAAAGCACGCAGTGAATCTTCCAGCGATAAATCGCCGTTTTCCATACGCACCACCAATTGCTCAAGCTCGGTCAGTGCCGCTTCAAATTCAAAGGGGGGATTTTTATCAGTCATATATCGCGCTCTCCCGGAGAGCGGCCACACTAAACCCAAGGCTGCGGCTGGTCAACCGGTGCCTTAGCAGCGGGCCAGAGCTGACGTCTGGCAGTGAATGCGCAAGCTTGCCAACAATTTCGTCAATGCGAAGGAAGATCGCAAATGTTTGACTAAACTCAGGAGCAGTGAATGGTTTAGTGGCAAGGAGCATCAGTGGATCTCGCATCGTTAGTTGGGGTAGTCGGCGCCTTTGGCATCGTTGTTATGGCGATGGTCCTGGGCGGCGATATCAGTATGTTTGTGAACGTTCCCTCGATCCTGATTGTCATCGTCGGCAGTCTGTTCGCGGTCATGATGAAATTCGAACTCGGTCAATTCCTCGGCGCGATTAAAATTGCCGCCAAAGCTTTTTCCTTCAAACTCAGCAAGCCTGAAGCCATCATTGAAGAAGTGGTGGAAATGGCCGGACTGGCACGCAAAGGCGGCCTGCTGTCTCTGGAAGGCAAAGAAGTGAGTGATGAATTCCTCAGCAAAGGCATTCAGCTGCTGGTCGATGGTCATGACCCGGACGTGGTACGCACGTTAATGAATAAAGAGATGAAGCAGGCCAGCGAGCGCCATGATATTGGTATCACCATTTTTAAATCACTGGGCGATGTTGCCCCGGCGATGGGCATGATTGGTACGCTGATTGGTCTGGTGGCCATGCTGGCGAATATGGATGATCCAAAATCCATCGGTCCGGCCATGGCGGTCGCACTGTTAACCACGCTTTACGGGGCGATGGTGGCGACCATGCTCTCCCTGCCGATTGCCGACAAACTGACACTGCGTAAGGACGAAGAAGACCGGCTGAAATCAATGATCATTGATGCGCTGCTCGCCATTCAGAGCGGCCAGAACCCACGCGTAATTGAAACCATGTTGCAGGCCTATATTCAGGAAGGCAAACGAACGGTATCGGGTGATTAAACACTATGGCCGCTGAAGAAGAACAGGAATGTCCACCCTGTCCCGCCGGTATTCCCGGCTGGGTGATGACCTTTGCCGATCTGATGTCGCTGCTGATGTGCTTTTTCGTCCTGCTGCTGTCGTTTTCAGAAATGGATGCCATGAAATTCAAACGACTGGCCGGCGAGTTACGCAATGCCTTCGGCGTACAGACCGTTGTTAATGTCAGTGATCCCCCAAAAGGCACCAGTATTATTGCCCGTCATTTCAGCCCGTCAATTCCGGAACCGACGCCAATCAATGAAGTGCGGCAAAAAACCAGCGACATCACCAAAAGTTCGCTGGAAGTGCTGTGTCAGGACGAAGTTACGCAACAGGAAGAGCGTCAGGGCGATCAGGGTCAGCAAACCCGCGAAATTGTCGTACCCAAAGAGGATATCGACAATAAAAAAACCGAAGCCGAAGCGATGGAGATGGCAGCCAAACTGGAAACGGAAATTGCACAGGGACAGCTCGAAATCGAAACCGTGGGCAAAAAAATCATTATCCGTATTGAGCAGCGTGGCGCTTTCCGCTCCGGCTCGGATTATATTGATGATAAGTTTTTACCGGTAATCGATAAAATCCGTGAAGTACTGGTTACCATTCCGGGGCAGATTTCTGTTGAAGGCCATACCGACGATATTCCGATTGCCGGAGGACGTTATCGCTCCAACTGGACATTGTCTTCAGCCCGCGCGGCCGCTTTTGCCGAAGAGTTATTTGTCGCGCCAGAACTGGATTCCAGCCGCTTTCAGATTGTCGGCCATGCCGACACCCGGCCGCTGGTGCCCAATGTGGATCCTGAATCCCGCGCGCGTAACCGCCGGGTAGAGATTGTCATTCTGCGCACGCATGAGAACGACGACGATGATATACCGGAAATCCAGCCCTCAGATCAGCGGGTAGAGGATGCGGTAAACGCCAGGCCCGAAGATTTCGAGCTGAGCCCTAACGAAATATTTTGATTGGGATAATAAAAACAATGGAAGAAAGACGCCGCTTTTTCCGCCTTGATGATGATGTGGTGATGGACTTTCAGGCTATCACCCAGGATGAATTCAGCCACTGGAAAGAAAACCACAGCCAACAAAAAAGTGAGCTTAAGCAATTAGAACAGGATATTGGCAACCTGATTCATCAGGTACGTTCGGTGCATCCGGCAATTGGTCAGACGCTGGAATTATTAAACCGTAAACTGAATCTGCTGAACGGCAACAACGCCAATCATCCGGAACTGAATCTGTCGATGACCGAGGCGCGGGTACGCGTTAATCTGAGCGCCTGCGGTATGGCATTCAACACCGATGCAGACCTGAGGGGCAGCAGCCATTTGCTGTTTAATCTGCAGTTAAAACCGTCTAACGCCATTCTGTCGCTGGCCGGCAATATTGTGTCGATCGACGATACGGGCGAAGGCGATGCTCCGTATATGGTCCGGGTAAATTTTGAAGGCCTGAAAGAAACCGAACAGGAATTATTGATTCAACACCTTTTCCAGCTGCAAAGCCGGACGTTACGTCAGCAACGCGATCACTGAACGACCAACCAATACGCCGGGACGCTGCTTTCTTTACCCGGCGACACTCCCCGTTAGCGGCTCTCTGCCCGGCGCGCTTTTTTGCTATCATGCGTTCTTTCTCTGTTCTGCAGGAATCGGTTCATTATGTCCGGCCCCCGTACTTATTCTTCTTCTCCACTCAGCAGCGGTCAGCGCATCGACCTTGATGACCAGGCAGTTGCTCATCTGATTCGTGTATTGCGCATGGGCGAAGGCGATGCGATTCGTCTGTTCAATGGTGACGGCCATGAATACGCCGGACAGCTTTGCGATGTGCAAAAGAAAGGCGCGGCAGTCATGGTTGGCGAGATTCTGCGCAGCGATGCAGAAACCGCTCTGACACTGCAACTGGGACAGGTGGTTTCCAAGGGTGACCGTATGGACTTCACCATCCAAAAGGCCACTGAGCTGGGCATCAGCGACATTACTCCCTTATGGAGCGAGCGCTGTGAAGTCCGCCTGAAAGGCGAACGGCTGGATAAAAAAATGGAGCACTGGCAAAAAGTAGCGATCTCCGCCTGTGAGCAAAGTGGCCGCAACCGTATTCCAACCATTCATGCACCGCAGCATTTTGCTGACTGGGCAAAAGACAATAACGCCGATGTGCGCCTGCTGCTGCATCCACACCGACAAAAACCTCTGCGTGATTATGCACAGCCAACAAGCGTGGCCTTACTGGTCGGACCGGAAGGGGGTTTCAGCGAACAGGAAGTGGAGATGGCCATGAGCAGCGGTTTTGCCGGACTGACGTTAGGGCCGCGTATTCTGCGTACCGAAACCGCAGCATTGGCCGCGCTGAGCGTGTTTCAGTTTCAGTGGGGAGATTTCAGCTGAGCAGACACTCAGCTGAAGCAGGCAGGATCAGACTTTAAGAATTTGTAGCAGGTTCTGTACATGTTCGGCAGCATCAAGCCCCAGACTGGTCAGATAACCACCATCCGGCTGATCAATCAGACCTTTATCAAACAAGCGTTGTGCAGCCGCTACAACGTCAGCTGCCGCATCAGAATGTACTTTAATTCCCTGCTGCATGCTGTGCAGATCAAACTGCGCCAACAAATTCATTTCCTGCAGTAAATCCTGAGAAATCGGCATAGGGTCTGTCCTCTTGTTCTTGTCAGTGAGCGGTTTCGATACAGCCGCCAGGAAGCCACAGCATAAACCGCCACAGGGGTGACGGCTAATGATTCCGGTCAGTTATTCGGCTTCTGTCAGGCGAAAATCGGCCCAATCGCGATAGCTGGTCAGATAGTACAAACCAATTAGCAACGCCATCCACCATTCCACCACGTTTTTCCAGCGGTCATCGCTGTCGGCGACCTGCAGCACGATCATCAGTCCGAGGAAGAACCACTGGGCATACACCAGAATAAACTTCTGCTGCAGGCTGCGGCCGATATCCACACCGCGTTTAGCTAAATGTTTCAGCCAATAAGTAATACGTGTTTGCACCGCCAGTGAAATCAGGAAAAATAAAGCCGCACCGACGGTATGCAATATCCAGGGTAAGTTGCCTTTATCGGGCCTTAATACTGCAGTCGCTACAATTAAACAGACTGAACTGATAATTCCGGCCGTCACCATATAACGCACCGTCCAGATCGGCCGCTCAGGAGCGATTTCGATCAGCCAGGCCTGCATGCAGTACCACCAGACAATAAACAAAACGCAGGCCGCAATTAAACCACCGCGGAAAATAAATGCCTGCGGATCGGGGATGCCGGTGGCGGTAATGCTGGTGCAACCGGTCAGATAAGGAATACAAACATCGGTTACACCCCAGGCCATGCTCAGCGCCAGCGTCAGCCAGAAGGTGAGATGTGATAACCAGAAACTGCCTAAGGCAACGCGTTGCGGTAATGTCATGCGCTTACTCCCTGTAAATCATCATCCTGCTGCATGGCCTGCTTTTTTTCCTGGCGGGTTAAACGAAAATCACGCCAGTCATGGAAAGTGGTGTAAAAATATAGGCAGCTGAAGGTCGCCAGCCACCATTCAAAAATCTCTTCCACGCCATCGGTTTTTAAATCCAACAGCAGAATCAGTACAAAGGCCGCTAATAATAACAACTGCAAAACTGCCAGAATCTGCTTGCTGGCAATACGACTGAATTTAATATTCAGTTCACGCTGCAGCTGGCGCATACGCACAGTCATCATAATCTGGCACAGCGCCGTTACCAAAAAGAACAGCCCCGCTGTTGCGGTATGAAAACGCCATAAAAAGCGGTGATCCGATGGTGGCAGCATGTGTTCGCCCAATACCGCGATGGATGCAATTAACAGCATGCTGGCAATAATAGCGAACGTAACAATACGGTGGATCCACGGATGATGCTCAGGCCGGCCAACACTTTCCAGCCAGGCCCGAACGCAATACCACCAGAGAATAAACACCACGGCAGCGCTGATTAATCCGGCGCGAAAAACATAAGCCGCCGGATAATAAACACCGGTTGCAGTGATGGTTGTGCAGCCCTCGAAATAGGGAACACACCAGGGCTTATGCCCACCCTGCACGGTCAGAAAATAACTCAGAGCAATGGTGAGTATCGGCAGCAGGCAAGCCACCAGCGCCGTTCGTTGCGGTAAGGTCATAACAACATCCTTGTCCCGTAGTTGTAACGGTTTAATAATGACTGAGACGAACCCGCTGCCAGTCCCAGTAAGAGGTTAAAAAGTACAGGCCAATAAAGAGCGTGGCCCACCACTCGATAATCCGTTTGCCATTGCTCATTTCCACGCCGACAGTCACACCGGCAAAGGCCACAAACATCAGCCAGAGAATAACCATTAATACGCTTTTTGCGATAAACGACGGTACTTCCAGCCCGGCCTTACGGGCACGAAAAATCAGCACGTAATTAATGGTCAGGGCAATCAGCATACCCTGAAAAAATAAATTCGCACCGCGTACATGTACGCCCCAGCGAGTGGCATCTTTTTCCGGCACCAGAACGGCCGTTCCGACCAGCAAACCAACGGCAGCGATTACACCGAAAAACTGCATGGCATTTAAAGCCATACGGCCACTGTGTCCGGCCAGCCAGGTACGCATCACCTGCCACCAGACAATAAAAAATGCGCAGCCGGCAATCATGCCGCCACGAAAAATAAAGCCGGCATCGCCTTTCATACCGGTATGGGTGATATCGGTACAGCCATCAAAGAACGGATTGCAGGCAATGGCTGTGCCTTCATTCACACCCACCGCATAAGTGACGGCAATGGTACCGAGTGATAACAGTGTGCAGATCAGAGCGATAAACTGACCAAAAGACATAACCCAAAACTCCGGAAAATGTCCGGCGCACAGCGCCGGACGTTTCAGACAGTAGTACCTGCTCAGAGAGCGGCTTTCAGCGCCTGAGTAACATCGGCAATGATATCGTCAACGTGTTCGATACCAACCGACAGACGAACCAGATCGGTGCTGACACCGGCAGACGCCAGTTCTTTTTCATTCAGCTGACGGTGCGTCGTGGTCGCAGGATGACAGGCCAGACTTTTTGCATCACCGATGTTGACCAGACGTTTGACCATCTGCAAGGCATCAATAAACTTCGCTCCGGCTTCGGCACCGCCTTTGATACCAAAACTCAGGATCGCTGATGGCTTACCATTCAGCATGCGTTGCGCCAGTTCGTGGTATTTGCTGGTTTTCAGGCCGGCATAATTCACCCAGGAAACCTGCTCATGGGCGGCCAGATATTCGGCCACTTTCTGCGCGTTTTCTACGTGACGATCCATACGCAGTGCCAGGGTTTCCAGCCCCTGCAGAATCATAAAGGCATTAAACGGCGACAGGGCTGCACCCATGTTGCGCAGCGGTACTACGCGGGCACGGCCGATAAAGGCCGCTTCGCCAAAGGCTTCGGCGTACACCACACCGTGATACGACGGATCAGGCTGATTAAAATGCGGGAAGCGTGGGTTATCTTTCCATGGGAATTTACCGGAATCGACAATCGCGCCACCTACCGTCGTGCCATGACCACCGATGTATTTGGTCAGAGAGTGCACCACAATATCGGCACCGAATTCGAACGGACGGCACAGGTAAGGCGTTGCCACGGTGTTATCGACAATCACCGGCACGCCATGCTTATGCGCCATATCGGCCAGCGCCTGAATGTCCACCACGTTACCCGCCGGGTTGCCGATGGACTCGCAGAATAATGCGCGGGTGTTATCGTCGATTAACGCTTCCAGCGCAGCAACATCATCACCGGACGCCATGCGCACTTCGATGCCCTGCTGTGGAAAGGTGTGGGCAAACAGGTTATAGCTGCCGCCGTATAACTGGCTGACACTGACGATGTTGTCGCCGGCACGGGCCAGCGTCTGAATGCTGGCGGTAATCGCCGCCATACCGGAAGCCATGCACAGCGCTGCGATACCACCTTCCATCGCCGCAACGCGCTGTTCCAGCACATCGTTGGTCGGGTTCATGATGCGGGTGTAAATATTACCCGGCTCTTTCAGGTCAAACAGGTCAGCACCGTGCTGAGTGTCGCGAAAACTGTAGGACGTGGTCTGATAAATAGGCACCGCAACGGCACGGGTTGTCGGATCATCCGCAAAGCCGGCGTGAATCGCCTGAGTTTCAATTTTCATGCTGATCTTATCCTTATTGTCAGGTTTGACGGAAAGCAGGGAGTTTAACAATTTGTACCGCGCCGCCATAGTGAGAATGCATCCTCTTTACTGAGCCTGACGATGAACACACCACGGCCCTGACGCTGAACGCGCAATGGCTTACAATCTCCCCTTCCGCTTATTGCACAGAAATCGCTATGGCCAAGAAAAAAACCGCTTACGTCTGTAACGACTGTGGCTCGAAACACAGCAAATGGCAGGGCCAGTGCACTGACTGCGGCGCCTGGAATACCCTGCAGGAATTTGTCGTTTCTGCTGCTAAAACGCCCGCCCGTGATTCCAGTTATGCAGGCTACGCCGGAGCTGCCGCCGGTCAGGGCGTACAGCGTCTGGCCGATGTTGACCTGGCCGAAGTACCGCGCATCAGCAGCGGTATGCAGGAATTCGATCGCGTCCTCGGCGGCGGTCTGGTGCCGGGCTCGGCCATTTTAATTGGCGGCCATCCCGGTGCGGGTAAGTCCACACTTCTGCTGCAGACCATGTGTATGCTGGCCGGAAAAATGCCCGCGCTATACGTGACCGGTGAAGAAAGTTTGCAGCAGGTTGCCATGCGCGCCAAACGCCTGAATCTGCCTACCGACCAGCTGAACATGCTGAGCGAGACCAGCGTCGAGCGTTTAATTAATACCCTGCAGCAACACCAGCCCAAAGTGGTGGTGATCGACTCCATTCAGGTGATGCACGTTGACGGCGTGGAATCGGCGCCGGGCAGCGTGTCACAGGTGCGTGAAAGCGCTGCCGCCCTTACCCGTTACGCCAAGCAAACCAATACCGTGCTGTTTTTTGTCGGCCATGTGACCAAAGACGGAACGCTGGCCGGGCCTAAAGTGCTGGAGCATATGATTGACTGTTCGATCATGCTCGAAGGATCAGGCGACAGCCGTTTCCGCACATTACGCGGTATTAAAAACCGCTTTGGCGCGATTAATGAGCTGGGCGTATTCGCCATGCTCGACAGCGGCTTAAAAGAAGTCAAAAACCCCAGTTCAATTTTTTTAAGCCGCAGCGAAGAACCCGCCGCCGGCAGTGTGGTGATGGTGATCTGGGAAGGTACGCGGCCGTTGCTCGTCGAAATCCAGGCGCTGGTCGATGACAGCCATTTTGGTCACCCCAAACGGGTCGCTGTCGGTCTTGATCAGAACCGTATGAATTTACTACTGGCCGCACTGCATCGCCACGGTGGCGTGCATCTGGGCGATCAGGATGTGTATATCAACGTGGTTGGCGGGGTAAAAGTCGGGGAAACCGCTGCCGATCTGGCCTTACTGCTGTCGGCGTTATCCAGCTTCCGCAATCAGCCATTACCGCAGGAACTGATCGTCTTTGGCGAGGTGGGTTTATCCGGTGAAATCCGGCCGGTACCGTCGGGTCAGGAACGGATTAAAGAAGCCGCGAAACACGGTTTTACCCGCGCCATTGTGCCGAAGGCCAATGTTCCGCGTCAGGCCGTTCCCGGCATGACCATCATTGGGGTGGATAAATTACAGGAAGCGATCGACGCGGTTTAAGCCGGGCACTCAGACGACAAGGCGCCGCCACAGTGATTGTCAGTGCTGGCGGCGACTTTCCACACCGGGAATCACATCCCCGCTTTCGACTTGCTTCGCCCCGCGTAACATAGCGACAATTAATTCGGCCGCATCAAATTTGGTCAGTGCTTCATTAGCCCCGACCTGATGCGCACGATCAACGCTGATCTCGCTGGAAAGCGAGGTATGCAGAATAATGTACATGCCTTTGGTCGCCTGATTATTGCGGATTTCAAACGCCAGTTCGTATCCATCCAGTCCCGGCATTTCAATATCGCTGACCAGAATATCAAACGGTGTACCGCGCTCTGCAGCGGCCATCAGCAGAGTTAATGCCTGCTGCCCGTCAGAGCAAACTTCAAAAGGAACATCTACGTGGCTCAGAGCCTCCGTCAGCTGCCTGCGCGCGACACTGGAATCGTCGACCAATAAAATAGCGTGCTGGCGCAGACGATCCTGATCTTCACGACGGATATCAGCATGCAGGGCTTCTTCATCGGGTGGAAATATCGTCGACAATACCATTTCAATATCCAGCAATTGAATCAGCTGCTTGTCATATTCAATAATTCCGGTGGAATAAATCTGCTTACCGGCAGCATTCGGAGGCGGGCTGATATTGCGCCAGCTGTAATCGATAATGCGATCAATCTTACGCACCAGAAAACCCACATTCTGACGCTGACAGTCAGTAATAATGATAAAGCAGTCTTTCATTTCCGCCGGGCTGATTGGCCGGTAACCAATAGCCGCCGATAAATCGATAACAGAAATCGTAACACCACGAATATAGGCCGCGCCGGCAACAACCGGGTGCGACTGCGGAATCGATGTCAATGGCTGCCAGGGCACAATTTCTTTTACCTTGAGAGTCCCAATACCGAAGATCTGCCGTTCATTGATTTTGAACAGCAGCAATCCCTGGGATTGCTTGTGCTGACTGCCATTACGCATGGTGATCTCGCTGGTGATTTAGCCCTGATGGCAAAAACGGAAAGAGCCTGTCAGCTGGCGACAGACAGACTCTTCTCAGACAATATGCTGATAAGTATAGCAACAATTTGGGTCACGCCTGAATAATTCAGCCGCTTCGGCTTACTGATTCAGAGAGGCCCCAGAGCCTGCTTTCCGGCCTCAGTCAGGATTTTTTTGCTCCGCCGCACGCGCCGCCAGCTCAGCATTCTTACTGTGATCAAGAAATTTCACCCGGCGATGTAACGCCGCTTTCGCCAACATATGCGCAGATACCGGCGCGGTGATGAACAGAAACAGGCTGATAACCAGCTCATGAATACTCAGGCTGCCATCACGCATGGTGGTAAGGACCATAGATGCCAGCAGAATGGCACCAATCCCCATTGTCGTCGCCTTGGTCGGAGCGTGCAGACGGGTAAAAAAATCGGGCAGTTTGAGCAGCCCGACAGAGCCGACAAACACGAAGAAACCGCCAATCAATAGCAGTACAGCGGCGATACTATGAACCACAGATTCCATAAACATTACTCGACGATGTCGCCCCGCAAAAGGTATTTACACAACGCCGCCGTGCTGACAAACCCCAGCATGGCAATCAGCAGCGCGCCTTCAAAATACAGTGCCGAACCGTTGTACAGTCCTAACAAAATAATCAGGGCAATACTGTTAATATAAAGCGTATCCAATGCCAGAATACGGTCGGTAATATCCGGCCCCCGCAGCATACGCCAGACATTTAAAATCAAGGCGATCACCACCAGGGCCGAAGTCAGCAACACCGCTCCCTGTAACAATTCCAGACTCAGCATGAAAAAATCTCCTGCAGGGGTTTTTCGTAATGCTGCTTAATATCGTCAATCAGTGCCTGCTCATCGGTAATGTGCAGAGCATGGATGTACAACCACTGCTTATCTTCTGAAAAATCCACGCTCACAGTACCCGGCGTCAATGAAATCGTACTGGCCAGAACCGTCAATGGAAAATCCCCCTGCAACGCCAGCGGAAAAGCGACAAACCCTGGTTGCAGGCTGTGATTCGATTTCAGTACACGGCGCGCCACATCGACATTAGACAGCACGATATCCAGTAACAAACGCAGAACATAACGGATAACCACCAGCGGTTTTCCGGCCCGGCTCTGGTGATCCGAATACGGTGCCGTCAGCACAGGAATCAACCACGCCAGAAATAAACCCAGAACAAAATGTCCGGCAGAAAAACCATTCAGCAACAGCCAGACCAGCAGCAGCAGCAGACTGTGCAGTGGCATCGGTAATAACCAGCGCTTCATGGCAACACCTCCGGTACAGCCATGTTTGCAGGAATAACCGGCAACGGCTGTTGATGCAGTTCATAAGCCGCAGACAAGCTGAGATCGGTCAGTGCACCGCCCCAGATCACCATCGCCGGTGATGTCAGCAATAATAAAATGATGGCCGTAATTTGCAGTGGATGTGCGACCACCTGATTCTGCGAGACTCCTTGCGCCCGCCAGAACAACGTCGTACCGGCACGGGAAAATATAATAAGCGCAGCCAGGCCGGAAATAAGAATTGGCGGCCATATCCAGGCGGCATCAGAGCCATCGCCCGCCGCCTGTAATAAAAGAATTTTGCCGACAAAACCCGACAACGGTGGCATACCAACCAGAGCCAGTGCTGCGATAAAAAACAAGCCGCCCAGTAATGCCGGTTGATTGACCGGGCGCGAGCGCACAAAACGATCCTGCGCCTGTCCGCGCTGCTCCTGCACCAGTCCGGCAATCAAAAACAAAGCCGCCGACATCAGCGTACTGTGGATTAAATAATACAGACCAGCCGCCGTCGCCTGCGGGGTATTCAGCGCAATCGTCAGCAGCAATGAACCCGCAGAAACCACCACCAGATTGGCCGCCAGCATTTTCAGCGTCTGACTGGCGAGCAATGCAATAATTCCGGCCACCAGCGTGGCCAGCGCTAATGGCCATAACCAGCCCACCGCGATATTCGCCAGTTCACCACCATGCTCACCAAACACGGCAGTATGAACACGCCACAAGCTGTAAATCCCCACCTTGGTCATAATGGCAAACAGAGCCGCAACCGGTGTCGAGGTGTTGGCATAGGTACGGGGCAACCAGAAGTGCAGCGGCAACAATGCAGCTTTAAGTCCGAACACAACCAACAGCAGCAATCCGCCCGCTTTCGCCAGAGCGATATCTTCGCTGTTTAACTGCGCTGCTTTGTACGCCATGTCCGCCATATTCAATGTGCCGAACGTGGCATAAATCACCCCGAGGCCAAACAGAAAAAATGCCGAACCCACCAGATTCAACAACACATAATGAACCGCGGCCTGAGTGCGCTGTTTACCACCACCGTGAATCAGCAGAGAGTAAGAAGCGATCAGCAGAATTTCGAAGAAGACAAAAAGATTAAAAATGTCACCGGTTAAAAAAGCACCATTAATCCCCATCAGCTGGAACATAAACAGCGGGTGGAAAAACGGGCCGCGCTGATCATCACCGGCGCAGGCATATAAATGCACGGCAAAGCCAAGGACGGCACTGAGCAGCAACATAATGGCCGCCAGCTTATCGTTGACCAGAGCAATACCAAAAGGAGCCTGCCAGTCGCCCATCATGTACATTTGCGGTTCGTGCTGCAGGCTTTGCTGTAACAGCAATACGGCACTGACTAACAGCAGGGCATTAACCAGAAATACAGCTACGCGCTGCCGTCTTGCGTATCCCTGCAGCGGTGGCAGAAGTAAGAAAATACCGGCCAGTAGCGGTAATAAAACCGGGAAAAAAATCAGATGCTGCAGCATATTCAGTCGTTATCTCCATCAACCTGATCATTACCCAGATCAGCACGGGCACGCAGTGCCAGAATCAATGCAAATGCGGTCATCGCAAAACCGATCACAATCGCCGTTAGCACCAGCGCCTGCGGTAAAGGATCGGCGTAGACTTCAGATTCACCCAGAATCGCCGCTCCATTCACAACCAGACGTCCGCTGGCAAACAAAAATAAGTTAACCGCATACGACAGCAGCGTCAGCCCCAGCACCACGGCAAAGGTATAACCGCGCAATACCAGAAATACGCCGCCAGCCGTCATAATGCCGACACAGATTGCATAAATTGTTTCCATTATTTTCCTCCCGGCAGCGGTCGCTCGCTGGTTGTTAACTGTCCCAGATTCGCCAGTATCAACAGCGTCGCGCCGATCACGGTAAAATAAACCCCCAGATCAAAGACCATGGCACTGGCCAGCTCAAATTTACCGACCCAGGGCAGTGAGAAATAATCAAACCAGGTGGTTAAGAACGGCCGCTCAAATAACCAGCTGCCCAGACCAGAGAACGTCGCTAACAACAAGCCGATGGCGATCAAACCGTGGTACGGGAAATTCAGCCTGACCTTCATCCAGGCAACACCGTGGGCAATGTATTGCTGGATTAATGCAATGGCAGTAATCAGACCGGCAATAAAACCACCACCCGGCATATTATGTCCGCGCAGGAAGATATAAGCAGAAACCAACAACGCCAACGGCAGCAGACTCTGCGATACCAACGCCAGCATCATCGGGTTTTTATCTTTGGCCCATGGGCGACCATCGGAATCGGCTGCCGGAACATACAGGCGCATACCGGCCAGCAGTTTATAAATACCCAGACCGGCAATGGCCAGCACCGTAATTTCACCCAGCGTATCGAAGCCGCGAAAATCCACCAGAATAACGTTAACGACATTGGTACCGCCGCCGCCGGTTTTGCTGTTGGCGATAAAGAATTCGGAAATGCTGTTGAGTGGCCGGGTCAGCATGGCGTAACACAGGGTACCGATGACTGCGCCAACCAGAGAGGAAATACTCAGATCGCGCACAATACGGCGTGGCGAACTGTCTCGCAGAGGTGTTTTTTGTGGCAGGAAATACAATGCCAGCAAAAAAAGAATAATGGTCGCCACTTCAACTGACAGCTGAGTGAGCGCAAGATCCGGCGCCGAAAAATACGCAAAGGCAACAGCGACAATAAGCCCCACAATGGAAATCATAATCAGCGCCAGCAAACGCAGATGACTGAACATAACGGTGGCGAGGGTACCGACGATCAATATACCTGCCGCAACCAATGCAACGCCATTCACCGGCAATTGTGGTCTGCTGCCTGCTGCACCTTCCAGTTGCAACAGCGGCCAACCGGCGACCACCAGAGCAAAAACCACCAGCAGAAAGACGTAACGCTGCAGTGAGGCATTATCCAGCCAGCGGTGAATAACGGCGGCTTTCTCGGTGGTCCATTGAATGCCTTTTTCAAATTCAATTTTGGCATCAAAGTCGGTGAACTGCCCCTGAAAGGCAAACAGATGGCGGCGGTTGTAGTACAGCGTAATACCACCGGCGACCGCCAGCAGACTCATTAATAAGGGACCATTAAAGCCATGCCATACCGCCAGGCTGAAATCGGGTAGCGGCTTATGTAATACCGCACTGGCTGCAGCGTTCAGCAAATCACCCACAGCGAAATCGGGCACGATACCCACCAGTAAACAGAGCACCACCAGAATTTCTACCGGAACACGCATATAACGTGGCGGTTCATGCGGTGTACGTGGCAAATTAATGGGTTCACCATTAAAAAATACGTCGTGAATAAAACGCAGCGAGTAAGCCACTGCCAGAGCACCACCGATGGTCGCCAGTAATGGAATCAACCAGGATAACGAACCCAGCGTGGCCTGATGCAGCGTTTCGGCAAACAGCATCTCTTTTGATAAGAAGCCATTCAGCAACGGCACACCCGCCATGGATGCCGCAGCGACCATCGCTAACGTTGCGGTATACGGCATGTACTTCCACAAGCCATTCAGCTGACGCATATCACGCGAGCCTGACTCATGGTCAATAATGCCCGCCGCCATAAATAACGATGCCTTAAACACAGCATGGTTAATAATATGGAATACGGCCGCAATCGCGGCGAGCTCAGTATCCAGACCAAACAACAACGTAATAAGGCCAAGGTGACTGATGGTGGAATACGCCAGCAATCCTTTTAAATCGTGTTTAAACAGCGCGGTATAAGCGCCGAGCAACAATGTTGCCAGACCCACCATACTGACAATCACAAACCATAAGTCGGTATCCGCCAATACCGGATAAAAACGCGCCAGCAAAAACACCCCGGCTTTCACCATGGTGGCCGAGTGTAGATAGGCAGAAACCGGAGTCGGAGCAGCCATTGCATGTGGCAGCCAGAAATGGAACGGAAATTGAGCAGATTTGGTAAAAGCGCCGAGCAGGAAGAGCACAATAATAATCGGGTACACCGCGCTCTCACGCAGCACATCGCCACTCGCCAGCACGGTGCGCAAATCATAACTGCCAACCGTCTGCCCCATCAGAATGAGGCCGCCAAGCAATGCCAGACCACCGGCACCGGTCACTGTCAGCGCCATGCGCGCGCCTTTGCGGGCGTCGCTTTTATGTGACCAGAAGCTGATTAACAGAAAAGAGCTGATACTGGTCAGCTCCCAGAAAAACCACAGCTGCAGCAGATTGTTGGATAACACCACGCCCAGCATGGCGGTCATAAACAGAATCAGGTATGAATAAAAGCGCCCCATATGATCGCTTTCAGACAGGTAATAACGCGCATAAAGAATGACCAACAGGCCAATACCTAAAATGAGCAGGCTGAACAATAAGCCCAGGCCATCAAGATGAAAGGCGAGGTTCAGACCGATCTGCGGAATCCACTCCGCCTGCCATGTTAATGCTTCCCCCGCAAAAATCGCCGGAATCGCCTGCACGACCAGCAGCAGCGATAGCGCTGGCAACAATGCCGTCAACGCGGCCGTCGCCGTTCGGCCAAAGCGATAACTGAGTAATGGCACCAAAGTCCCCAACAATGGCAGCAACGGAATCCAGAACAGATTCATAAAAATGAGAGCCTCATACCTGAAGGTTGCGGTCATCCACCATGACCTGACCCGCCAAAAGATAGCATGATCAGCGCCAGCGCTACACAAAAGCCGACATATCGATGCAAAGAATTGTCAGCCATCAGAGCGTGCAAACACGGGATAAGAACAAGTAAATCAGGTAGTTACAAAAATCTTATGACAAAAAAGCCAGAGCACCCTGCGGTGCTCTGGCTTAGTGTAGTCAGGCTTTTTTCAACCGTACTGCGGTCATCAGCCCTGATGGTATTCCGGACTTAACTCAACGACGGCTTCAACAAAAGCTTTGGCGTGTTCCGGATCAACAAACTGATGAATGCCATGACCCAGGTTAAAGATATGACCACTGCCATTGCCGTAGCTGTCGAGAATCCGCTTCACTTCGGCACGGATGGTTTTTGGCGAAGCATACAATACAGAAGGATCCATATTGCCCTGCAAAGCCACACGGTTACCCACACGACCACGGGCATTGCCTATATCGGTGGTCCAGTCGAGACCCAGCGCATCAGCACCGGTATCCGCCATGGATTCCAGCCACTGACCACCGCCTTTGGTGAACAGAATCACCGGGATTTTCTGGCCATCGTGCTCACGGATAAGACCAGAAACAATCTGCTGCATGTACTTCAGCGAAAACTCACGATAAGCCACATCACTCAGACTGCCACCCCAGGTATCAAAAATCTGCACCGCCTGGGCACCGGCTTTGATCTGCGCGTTGAGATAATCAATCACAGACTTGGCCAGCACATCCAGCAACTGATGCATGACTTCCGGCGTGTCATACATCATCGCCTTCACGTGGCGGAAGTCCTTGGAAGAACCACCTTCAACCATATAGGTCGCCAACGTCCAAGGACTGCCGGAGAAACCGATCAGCGGCACGCGGCCATTCAGTTCACGGCGAATGGTGCTGACCGCTTTCAGCACGTAATCCAGATCCGCTGCGGTATTCACCACATTCAGGCTCTGTACATCGGCTTCGGTGCGGATGATTTTATTGAAGCGCGGGCCTTCGCCGGTCTCGAAATACAGACCCAGCCCCATCGCATCAGGAATAGTCAGGATGTCGGAGAACAGAATCGCAGCATCCAGCGGGAAGCGGTCCAGTGGCTGAATGGTAACTTCACAGGCCAGTTCAGGGTTCTTACACAGCGACATAAAGTCACCGGCCTGAGCACGGCTGGCGCGGTATTCCGGCAGATAACGCCCGGCCTGACGCATCATCCACACCGGAGTGCGGTCAACCGGTTGACGGAGCAAAGCTTTAAGAAAGCGATCATTTTTCAGTTCAGACATGGAATACCTAAATCAGCACCAGAGAATTTGCGCGCTATCATACCAAAAAATCACCCACGCTATTTTTGACTTTGCGCAGCAAAGGGCAGAAGAACGACGGCAAGCGGATTGCAGACACAAAAAACCCGGCCGGGGCCGGGTTTTGAGTTATAACAGAATCAATTCAACTGCTCTTTGACGGTAAGATCACCGCTCGTGGCAGACACCTCGATAGAAACAGGCGTTGTTTCCGCTACATAACTGACCCGATAGAAAGCACCATAGCTTGGTAACCCCTGGACACCCGTCAGATCCAGTTCACCAACGGAATTACGAACCGGTCCGGCATCGGAGAAAATCTTATAACCGTCGCCGGATACCGCCAGAGTTGCACCATTGGCCGGAATGTTGCCATTGCCATCCTGCAACACGACATAAAACGTTCCACTCGCCGCTAATGCCGGGCCGCCAACGACTTCGGTATAAGTATTTGGACCAGTAGCATTGAAGTAACGGATGCGAACAGAATCAGCAAGCGACTGCATTAATCGTAAACTGCTGCGGACATTCATCAGACTCCCGCAATGGCCAACCCCCCTGGCTGCATCAGTACACATTACGCCCTGATAGGTTGTAGGGGCTGCATCGTATGTACTGTTGTTATTGAAATCAGAGAAGAATTCTACAGGGCGGGTATTCGTTCCCATATCAACAACGCTGTTAAAGTTATCATCCCGAAAGGCTTCCGGGAAGGTAACAAAAGGCTCATCCGCATCAAACAAACCGTTGTTGTTACTGTCTGTAAAACCACTTTCGCCTTGTGTATAAGCCAGGATGGTGGTCATACCGAATACGGTCGTACTCAACTGCTGGTCCGTCTCGTTGACACGCTGTAAGGCGGCATCATGTTGGCCCGGGCGCACGCCAGAGCTGGACCATTTTACCGAGCAGGTACCAGCTGTCGTTGTACAGCTGGAACCAATAATTCCGCTCTCGGCCGTAAAGTTAACAATGGTGCCGTCAGCAACCGGGTTCTGAAACTGATCTGCCGCATAAGCGGTCACATTCACTTCAACGCCGGATACATTAAAGGCACCAGGGTTAAGAATATCTGCAGCAATGGCAAAACTGTCCTGATCAGCAATACCGGTTGTCACTGAAATCGGCTGCGAGCTGGTAATGATGCTGGTTACGCCATCGTTCGCCAGCGTTGTCGCCCGGACTGAAGTCACTGTATGGGTCGTACCTGAGCGTACAATCGCTTTTACATCACCATTCTCATCAGTAATCCCGGAATTCAAAGCCAGGTTCACACCACCAGTTGTGTTTGTCAGGGTGAAAGAAACTTCTTTACCACCAATAGGGTTGTTGGTGCGGTCAAGAACACGGAAAGTAACCGAAGAAAGTTTAGGCAGAACCGGATCACCGATTGTCGAAATAGAAATCGCTGGTGCGGAAGTTTCTACATAAGTGATCGCGCCAACTTCCGGAGCCTGAACGGTAATGGTACCGGTAGCACTGTGCAACACCTTCGTCTTATCAACGGTACCATCCGTAGATGCATAAAGCTTAAACGAGACAATATCAGTGCCTGAACACCCCTTTGCTTCGTAAGTAACCGATACTTCACCACTGGAGGTAATGCTTTCATCACGACTAAAAGACGCTTTGGCCGGGTCGGCTTCGGAGCAGGTTGAAGAGAATTCAACCCCATACTGCTGAGAAACAATTTTGGCATTACTGCGGTCAGCATCAACGATGGTTGCAGAAATATTGGTTGTACCACCGGCGCTCAGCGTTGTGTCGCTGATATCCAAAACACCAAGAGCAAAGCTTGTACCCGTACCATTACCTAAGCGTGGATTGGTAATATTGGTGCCGGTTGTTACATCACTGGTAGTGCCATCGCCGTTATCAACGGTATCGGTTGTACCATCGCTACCGGAATCCGTATTGGTTCCGCCTACCACCGAGCCACCACCATCGCCGCCACAGGCGGTTAGCAGCAAGGTCAGCAGAAAAGTGGTTAATGCAGTGGGCTTAAACATGCGCGCGCGCTCCATTTGAAATTGTCCCAACAGTATTCTTATTGCTGGCTAGGATAGCATTGGAGCAGTTAAAGAGGCCATAAACAAAAACGCGGCTACCCACCGGGTAAGCCGCGTTTTATGCCGTCTGTCACATTCTGCCCAATTGCGGCAGAAAATGGCTTATACGTCGAGGTAGTCGAGAATACCCTCGGCTGCGTTACGGCCTTCCCAGATGGCAGTAACCACCAGATCAGAACCACGCACCATATCGCCACCGGCAAACACTTTCGGGTTAGAAGTCTGGAACTTGAACTCCTGCTCTTCCGGTGCAACCACACCGTCCCAGCTGTTCAGTTCAATACCAAAATCCTTAAACCAGGGCGCCGGGCTAGGACGGAAGCCGAAGGCTACCAGGACCGCATCCGCTGACAGGATCTCTTCAGAACCTTCAATTACCTCAGGACGACGACGGCCGTTTTCATCCGGCTCACCCATTTTGGTGGTCACAACCTTCACACCTTCAACCTTGTTTTCACCCACAATGGCAACAGGCTGACGGTTGAACAGGAAATTAACGCCTTCTTCACGCGCATTCACAACTTCGCGCTTGGAACCCGGCATGTTGTCTTCATCACGACGGTAAGCACAGGTCACTTTGGCTGCGCCCTGACGGATAGACGTGCGGTTACAGTCCATCGCCGTGTCACCACCACCCAGAACCACCACTTTTTTGCCTTTAACACTGACAAAGTCCGCGGCGTCTTTTTCGAAGCCAAGGTTACGGTTAACGTTGGAGATGAGGAAGTCCAGCGCGTCATGAACGCCTGGCAGATCTTCGCCCGGGAAGCCGCCCTTCATGTAGTTGTAGGTGCCCATCCCCAGGAACACGGCGTCGAATTCATCAACAATGCTCTGGAAATCGATATCTTTACCCACTTCAGTGTTCAGGCGGAATTCCACACCCATACCTTCAAAGACGTTACGGCGGTTAACCATCACACTCTTTTCCAGTTTGAACTCAGGAATACCGAAGGTCAGCAGACCGCCGATTTCCGGGTATTTATCGAACACAACCGGAGTAACACCATTACGTACCAGTACGTCGGCCGCACCCAGGCCTGCAGGGCCGGCACCGATAATTGCCACACGCTTACCGGTTGGCACCACTTTCGACATATCCGGCTTCCAGCCCATAGCGAAGGCGGTATCGGTAATGTACTTCTCAACATTACCAATGGTCACTGCGCCAAAGCCGTCGTTCAGGGTACAGGCCCCTTCACACAGACGGTCCTGCGGACACACGCGGCCACAGACTTCCGGCAGGGTATTGGTCTCATGACTCAGCTCAACCGCTTCCAGAATGTTGCCTTCACTGGCCAGCTTCAGCCAGTTCGGAATGTAGTTGTGTACCGGGCATTTCCATTCACAGTATGGATTGCCACACGCCAGACAACGGTGTGACTGGTCGTTAACCTGTTCCTGCTTGAAGGGCTCGTAAATCTCCACAAACTGCGCTTTGCGCAGATTGATGGATTTTTTCGCCGGATCCTGACGACCCACTTCGACAAACTGGAAATTATTGTTCAGACGTTGCGCCATCTCGAACCTCTCTCTCTCGTCCTGTACCGATTACTCAGGACGAGCACGGGTGTTATTCAGCAATTGTTGTAAGTCGGCGGCTTTCGGTTTCACCAGCCAGAACTTGCCGATGAAGCCATCGAAGTCATCCAGAATGGTCTGACCCCAGGCACTGCCGGTCTCGCCCACGAATTCACGCAGAACACTGCGCAGATGACTGCGGTGCGCTTCGGTCAGTTCGTTGGAGATACGGTGGATATCCACCAGCTCGTGGTTGTACTTGTCGACAAAGCTGTTATCGAGGTCGAGTACATAAGCGAAACCACCGGTCATACCTGCACCGAAGTTATAGCCGGTTGCACCCAGAACACAGACCATACCGCCTGTCATATACTCACAGCAGTGATCGCCTGCACCTTCAACAACCGCATGCGCACCGGAGTTACGCACACCGAAACGCTCACCGGCACGGCCGGCCGCCAGCAATTTACCGCCGGTCGCACCGTACAGACAGGTGTTACCAACGATGGAGGTGTCATTCGAGCTGAAGGCCGATCCTTTCGGCGGGAAGATCACCAGCTTACCGCCGGTCATACCTTTACCCACGTAATCGTTAGCATCACCTTCCAGTACCATTTCCAGACCACCAGCGTTCCATACACCGAATGACTGGCCGGCAACACCGGTCAGGTTCATGCGTACTGGCTTGTCAGCCATGCCCTGGTTGCCATAACGCTTGGCAATTTCACCGGACAGACGCGCGCCGATGGAACGGTCACAGTTGGTGATACGGAAGTTAAATTCACCGCCAGCTTTGTTTTCAATCGCTGGCAGCACATCCGTGACCATGCGTTCAGCCAGCAGGCCTTCATCGTATGGAGTGTTGCGCTCAACCTTAACGGTATGTGGCTTATCGGCAGGAATATGGTCGTTAGCCAGTAATGGCATCAGATCCAGATTACGCTGCTTACTGGTCAGGCCTTCCAGCATATCCAGCAGGTCGGTACGGCCAACCAGCTCTTCCATGCTGCGCACACCCAGCTGAGCCATCCAGCCGCGTACTTCTTCAGCGAGGAAGCGGAAGTAGTTTTTCACCATGTCGGCGGTGCCGATGTAGTGCGCTTCACGCAGACCATCATTCTGAGTAGCAACACCGGTCGCACAGTTGTTCAGGTGACAGATACGCAGGTATTTACAACCCACTGCCACCATCGGCAGCGTACCAAAGCCGAAGGATTCCGCACCCAGAATGGCTGCTTTCACCACATCCAGACCAGACTTCAGACCACCATCCGTCTGCACACGGACCTTGCCACGCAGATCGTTAGAACGCAGTGCCTGATGAGCTTCGGACAGGCCGAGTTCCCATGGCGAACCGGCGTATTTAATCGACGTGATCGGTGATGCCGCAGTACCACCGTCATAACCAGAAATGGTAATCAGATCGGCATACGCCTTGGCAACACCGGCCGCAATGGTGCCGACGCCCGGTTCAGACACCAGCTTCACCGATACCAGCGCAGATGGGTTCACCTGCTTCAGGTCGAAGATCAGCTGCGCCAAATCTTCAATCGAGTAGATATCGTGGTGCGGCGGAGGCGAAATCAGGGTTACCCCGGGTACTGAATAGCGCAGGGTCGCGATCAGATCGTTAACCTTACCACCCGGCAGCTGACCACCTTCGCCCGGCTTGGCACCCTGAGCAACTTTAATCTGCAGCACATCAGCACTGGCCAGATAAGCCGGGGTTACACCAAAACGACCGGAAGCAATCTGCTTGATCTTGGAGTTTTTGTTAGTGCCGTAACGGGCCGGATCTTCACCGCCCTCACCGGAGTTGGAACGGCCACCGAGTTCGTTCATGGCTTCAGCCAGTGCTTCGTGTGCTTCTGGAGACAACGCTCCCAGAGACATCGCAGCAGTATCAAAACGCGGGAACAGCTTTTCAGCCGGCTCCACTTCGCTGATATCAATCGGCGTGATGTCTTTACGCAGGCTCAGCAGGTCACGGATAGTCGCCACCGGACGCTTGTTCACCAGGTCGGCGAAACGATCATAGGCGGCCTGACTGTTGGTCTGTACGGCTTCCTGAATGTTTTTCACAACATCCGGGTTATAGGCGTGATATTCACCACCGTGCACGTATTTGATCAGGCCGCCCTGGTCGATTTTTTTACGGTTCTTCCAGGCATTCTTACGGATAAGTTCGAGATCTTCTTCGAAATCGGCAAAGGTCGCGCCCTGAATACGGCTGGTCACACCACAGAAGCACAGATCCACAACTTCTCTGCTCAGACCCACAGCTTCAAACAGCTGCGAGCCACGGTAAGAAGCCACCGTCGAGATACCCATTTTGGACATCACTTTCAGCAGGCCCTTACGGATAGCTTTGCGGAAGTTCTGCTGTGATTTCAGCGGATCGCCCAACAATTCGTTGGTGCGGTGCAGGTCGGTCAGCACATCGTACGCCAGCCATGGGTAAACAGCGGTCGCACCGAAGCCCAGCAACACGGCAAACTGGTGAGCGTCACGGGCAGAACCGGTTTCAACGATGATATTACCGTTGGTACGCAGACCCTGCTTAACCAGACGATGATGCACCGCGCCGGTTGCCATAACCGCAGGAATCACCCACTGACTGTCATGGACATCGCGATCCGACAGGATAAGCATAACGTTGCCGTCACGCAGTGCCTGTTCAGCCTGATCAGCCAGATTGATAATGGCTTGTTGCAGACCCACCGCAGGATCAAACGCCAGCGACAAGGTGGTATGAGCAAACGCGTCCAGCCCCGTGGTTTTCAGACCGTGGAATTTCAGCGGCGACAGTACCGGAGACGTCAGGATGATGCGGTTGGCATGATCAGCGCCGGTTTCGAAAACGTTTTTCTCGGCACCGATGCAGGTTTCCAGCGACATCACGATGGCTTCACGCAGCGGATCGATCGGCGGGTTGGTAACCTGCGCGAACTGCTGGCGGAAGTAATCAGCCAGATGGCGAACGCGCTGAGACAGCACCGCCATCGGCGTATCATCGCCCATAGAACCGGTGGCTTCCTGGCCTTCTTCGCCCATCGGACGCAGTACCTGGTCACGCTCTTCGTTGGTGACCAATTGCAGTTTCTGATGGGTATTGAGCAGATCGCCGGACAGCGCTTCAGCATCGTCCACTTTTTGCAGCAACAGCTGGCTTTCCATACGGATGGCATTTTCTTTCAGCCATTTTTTGTACGGGAACTCAGACTTCAGCGCATTGTCGATGTCTGCGGCGTTAAGTAACTTGCCTTCTTTGGTATCAATCGCGAGGATTTCACCCGGCCCAACACGGCCTTTGGCAACCACATCTTCGGGCTTGTAGCCATAGACGCCGACTTCAGACGCAACGGTGATGAAGTTGTCTTTGGTGATGACCCAGCGTGAAGGACGCAAACCGTTGCGGTCGAGACCACAAACGGCATAACGACCATCGGTGATAACCAGACCGGCCGGGCCGTCCCACGGCTCCATGTGCATGGAGTTGTATTCGTAGAAAGAACGCAGATCGGCATCCATGGTTTCGACGTTCTGCCAGGCTGGCGGAATCATCATGCGGATAGCACGGAACAGATTCATCCCCCCGGTCACCAGCAACTCCAGCATGTTATCCATGGAGGATGAGTCGGAACCGGTGGTGTTAACAATAGGGGCCAGATCACTCAGGTTAGGCAGCAGATCGCTCTGGTACTTACCGGTACGGGCGTTTGCCCAGCTACGGTTACCCTGAATGGTGTTGATCTCACCATTGTGGGCCAGCATGCGGAATGGCTGAGCCAGCTGCCAGCGCGGCATGGTGTTGGTAGAAAAACGCTGATGGAATACGCAGATAGCGGTTTCCATGCGTTCATCACCGAGATCTAGGAAGAAATTCGGCAGGTCAACCGGCATGGTCAGACCTTTATAGGACAGCACCCGGTCTGACAGACTGGCGATGTAGAAATCCGGGTATTCGCTCAGTGCTTTCTCGGCGAAACGACGCGCGTAGAACAGCTTAACGGCGAAAGCGGTTTCATCCAGCTCAGAATCGGCAGCAATAAATACCTGCTCAAAACGAGGCAGACAGTCGATCGCCATCGGTCCCAGGCAGTCGTTATTGGTTGGCACGGTGCGCCAGCCCAATACAGACAAACCCTGACTGCTGAGAGCGTGCTCAACGGCGGTTTTCTGCTTGCTGAAAATGGCATCATCAAGATCCATAAACAGCATACCAACAGCGTACTGCGCCGGTAATTCAATACCCGCTTGTGCAGAAACTGCGCGCAGGAAAGAATCCGGCTTTTGGATCAACAGACCGCATCCGTCACCGGTTTTGCCATCCGCGGCAATACCGCCACGGTGTGTCATGCAGGTTAAGGATTCGATTGCTGTTGTTAACAGCTTGTGACTCGGCTGCCCTTCCAGATGGGCTAACAAACCGAATCCACAGTTGTCCTTAAAGTCGCCTGGAGTATACAGACCAGTTCTCATAGAACAGCTCTCATTAGTAAAAACAATTGAAAAATCAAGGGCTTACAACGGCCTAATGCTCAAAATTTAAGCAGCATCTAGACAAAAGGACGCTCATTCTACACATCTGAGGCCCCTGTCACAAACATGAGCGTTTTTGCGTATTGTTGTAAGGCGGTAACGGAAGGCCGTCAATGCAGGAGATTAGCGGCCGGAAGAACGGGATCAGCGCAGTATATTTTGCACCGCAGATACATCGCGAATCCAGGGAGACTGCGTACGCAGTTCCCGCGGCAGGGCATTAACCGCAGCCTTGGCCTCATCGCGGTTGCCATAGACGCCTGCCACAACGACAAACCACGGGCGTTCATTATGTTCGGTGCGATACTGGTACAGCGACCCGGCGACCTGAGACTGCCACTGCAGGCGAAATGCGGAGGCATTGTCGACCTGATACGTCCCAAACAACTGCACCACAAAACCGCTCTTCACCGCCAGCAAAGCGCGCTCATCGGCACTGCGCGACGGCGTGTTTGGTTGTATGCGTGGTGCAGCCACCTCGCTCACCGCAGACCGGGCCGGAGCGGCGGTGGCTTTTTCCGGCACCGAAGAAGGCGCCGTAACGTCAGCAATGCCGGGCTTAGCTTGCGCTGCCGCGGGTTCATTGACCTGAACCGCAGATTCAGTCTCTGCTACCGCGTAATTGTAATCCGGCGCGTCGCTGGTTACATCGGTCTTAACCACTGGCGGAGCAATCTCCGTCGTCTCAATCGCATCATCAGCGGCGAAAGGTGACAAAGACCCATCGACAGGCGTGCTGGCATCTTCGTCCTGTGCACGGCCCTGTTGTGCAATCTCCAGCCTCTGCTCCGGAGAAGCGACCTGAGCCGGGTCATCACCAGCACGGTATAAGAAAGAAACGACCAATGCCGCCGCGACCCCGGCAATAGCCAGCATATGCAGCAGAGGAAAACGGTTCGGTTGCGCAGCGGCCGGCGTTATCGCCTCAGCGTCTGCCGCACCGGGCGACAGCAGATAATCTTCGGCATGATGTAACAATGCTTGCGGCCAGCCTGCAGATTGCTGCCAGATAAACAGCAACTCATCCTGAGTCAACGCCAAAGGCTGACCCGGACTGAACACCTGCTGAATCAGCAGAGCAGCATCATCCAGTGACAAAGGCTCAAGGTTCAGCACATGCACAGGGGCCTGTGCCGGGCTTTCGCGAAACGCCAGCTCAAAGCCTGGCTGGCCAAATAAAGCAAAAGAAATCGCCTGAGGAGCCAGCAGAGCAAAGTGCGCAATGTCATTCAGGGTATCGGCATCCAGCTGGTCGGCCTGATCAATAATCACCAGCAGACTTAAACCATCGTTATAACGCAACAGGGCAATGTCTTTGATTGCTTCACGGGCATGTACGATGTCATCTGACAGCTGAGGCATATCCCAGCGGCGGGCAATATGATTGAGAATGGCGGGCATTCCAAGCATCAGATCGGCGGTTATAAACAGGCTTTCTTCCGGATCTTCACGCTGCGCCGCCAAGGCTTGTGCCAATACGGTTTTACCACTGCCAGAAGGTCCGGTAACTGCGACCAGAAGTTCACTGTAAGACGCCAGATGCGCCAGTAATTCGAGATGTTTACGTTGCCCGGACAGCAACTGAGGCAGAGGCAAATGGTATCCATGCACCGGATCTTCTGAGCTGCTGTAGCGATGCGTTTCCAGATCCAGATTAAAATCGGTTTCCATAATTGCCTCCTTTAGTGACTCAAGAGTGACTCAAGCCGTGCCCAGTTTATCCCCTGCCAACAGGGTTTGCGTCAACAAGTCTTTCGGAACTTCCGACGTCATGTAGGCTTCACCTATACGCTGTAACAGCACCAGACGGATGCGTCCATCCAATACTTTTTTATCGACCTGCATGCGCGAGAGGTAATCATCCGCCGACATATTCAATGGCCCAACAACCGGCAAACCAGACGCCTGTAACAGGGAGCGCAGCTCGCGCAGCTCTTCGCTGCTGACACGCCCCATGCGCCAGCCAAGATCGGCCGCCATCAGCATACCAGTACCAACCGCCTCGCCATGCAACCACTGGCCATAGCCCTGATGAGCTTCAATTGCATGACCGAAGGTATGGCCCAGATTCAGAATGGCGCGGATGCCGGATTCCGTTTCATCCTGGGCGACCACTTCGGCCTTATCCTGACAGGAACGTTCAATGGCATAAGCCAGAGCTTTTGGCTCACGCGCCATCAAGGCCGCAATGTTTTCTTTGATCCACTGATAAAACGCCGGGTCACAGATAAGACCATATTTAATCACTTCAGCCAGACCAGCCGATAACTCGCGCTCAGGCAACGTATTCAGTGTACCTGTATCGGCTATCACACACTGAGGCTGATGAAACGCGCCAATCATGTTTTTGCCCAGCGGATGATTCACGCCGGTTTTTCCGCCGACAGAGGAATCGACCTGCGACAGTAACGTGGTCGGTACCTGAATAAAGTTCACTCCGCGCTGATAAGATGCGGCCGCGTAACCACACATATCCCCCACAACACCGCCACCAAGCGCCAACAGCGTTGTCGTGCGGTTATGTTGCTTCTGCAAGAGGGCGTCATAAATAAGATTCAGGGTGGTCAGGTCTTTGTAGGCTTCACCATCGGGCAGAATGACTTCATCGACCTGATAGCCTGCCAGCGCTTCTTTTACCTGCTGCAGGTACAAAGGTGCTACGGTTTCATTGGTAACAATGAGTACCTGACGGCCTTTTATATAGGGAGTGAATAAAGCAGAATTGCCAAGCAACCCGGCACCAATAAAAATCGGGTAACTGCGGTCGCCCAGATCGACGGTCAGGGTATTCATGTGTATCAGCCTTTTATAAGCCTTTTAAGTTCCTGCACGACCCAGCGCGGATTGCGCTGGTCGGTTTCGATGATAATGTCTGCGATCTCACGATACAGCGGATCACGGGCACTGAACAGGTCACGCAATATGCGCTCGGGATTTTCTGCCTGCAGCAGCGGACGGTTTTTATCTTTAGCAGTACGCGCCAGCTGCTGCTCTACAGAGGTGCAAAGATAGACGACCGTACCACGCGCACTTAAATGGCGACGATTGGCTTCACGCATTACGACACCACCACCTGTCGCCAGGACGATGGAGCTCATTTGCGTCAGCTCATCAATAGCCTGCTCTTCGCGCTCACGAAAGCCGGACTCGCCTTCCATATCAAAAATCCAGGGAATATTGGCACCGCAACGCTCTTCGATGACTTTATCAGAATCGAAAAAATCCACTTTGAGTTCGGCGGAAAGCAAGCGGCCAATGGTGCTTTTACCAGCACCCATTGGCCCTATAAGAAAGACAGATTGTGATCGCTTCATGGCATTAACGGTTGCTGAGCGAATCCTTAACCAGTCGCGGTGTAATAAACACCAGCAATTCACTCTTATCATCAGAGTGATTGGTATAACGGAATAACGCACCGATTAATGGCAAATCCCCAAAGAACGGTGTCTTGCTGATCGAGGTGATTTCTTCAGAACGGAAAATACCACCCAGTACCACCGTCTCACCGTTATCAACCAAGACCTGAGTTTCTACCGCGTTGGTATTGATGCTTGGGCCTGCCGAGGTCAGTTCGCCAACAGAATCCTGATTGATCACCAGATCCATAATGATGCGGTCATCCGGTGTAATCTGCGGAGTTACTTCCAGACGTAAAACTGCAGATTTAAAGGCAACGTTAGTTGCACCACTGGAGCTGGCCTGTTGGTATGGAATTTCAGTACCGGACTCGATTGAAGCGGTCTGACCATCGGCAGTAATAACCCGTGGTTGCGAAACAATTTCGGCACGACCATCGGTTTCAATTGCTGCCAACTCCAGATCCAACAAGTAATCTGCAGTCTGATAACCCACCGCAAACGTCGTTGCAGCAGCATTGGTTACACCAAAATTAACAACATTAGCACCGGTAAGATCAATTCCATCGCTGGTAGCTGCTGCACCTGTAGCCCGGTCGAATAATATTTGGTTACCTTCGGTCAGGGTCTGCTGACTGCCACCAACCGTTGTCCAGTTGCTGCCATTATTCTTAAAGCCGGCACCACCCCACTTAACCCCCATCTCCTCGCCGACACTGGTCGTGGCAACGACGATACGTGCTTCAATCAGAACCTGACGAACGGGCACATCCAGCATATTCAGGGCTTCGCGTACTTTTTCCAGATTGCCCGCGGTGTCTTTCATCAGCAGAGTATTGGTACGCTCATCAACAACCGCGGAACCACGCTCAGATAACAACCCCTGTTCAGAAGTCAGCAGCTTTGCCAACTCACTGGCTTTAGCGTATTTCAGCTGCATGTACTCAGTAACCAGAGGAGCCAGCTCTTCAACCTGTTTAACGGCTTCCAGCTCGATTTTTTCACGCGCGGCAATTTCTTCGGCTGGTGCAATCAACAGAACAGACCCCATCTGACGCTTGCCCAAACCTTTGGTCTTCAGTACCAGATCCAGTGCCTGATCCCAGGGGACGTTCTGCAGACGCAGCGTAATGCTGCCCTGAACGGTATCCGATGCCACCAGGTTTAAGCCGGTAAAGTCAGCAATCAACTGCAGCACAGCACGCACTTCAATATTCTGGAAATTAAGCGACAATTTTTCGCCAGTAAACGGAAATTGCTTCTTACGTTCTTCTTTCTTATCTTCCGGCACTACAGATACATTAATAGAAAGCAGCTTGTCTGTCTGATAAGCCAGATAGTCGAAATCATCGCCCGTAGGTTCAATCACAATACGGGTAGAATTATCTTCACGCTTGGTATCGATATAGCGCACTGGCGTCGCAAAATCGGTGACATCCAGACGGCGGCTGAGAGCCTCAGGTAAGCGCACGCCTTTAAGATCGGCGATGATTTTATTGCCTTCACGACGAATATTGGCCGATGCGCGGGCATCATTCAGCATAATCTGAACCTGCCCTTCGCCCAGGTCTCCACGGCGGAAATCAACATTCACTACTTTCAGATCATTGTTGAGCATGCCAGACGAAGAACCCTCTTTAACGTCAGCAGCAAATACCTTTTCTCCTTCCGACTGACCGATACGCAACAACAGGGTGTTGCCTTCAACCTTGGTGGTATAGCCCGTCAGACGGGTCAGATTAATCACCAGGCGGGCACGGTCTTTGGTCGAAACCAGCGTTGCACTGCGCGCGTTACCAGAACCAATCTGGTGGCGCTTTGTTTTCAGATTACTAACGACACCTGGCAAATCAAGCGCGATCCGTGCCGGCTGCTCAATGGTGTAGCCACTCACTTGCGGAGGTGTACCATCAAACTCCATACGGATTTCAGTAACATCCCCAGGCAGGGATGAAAAGCGCAGATCATTCAGTGTCGCAGCAGAAGCGACTGAGGCTACAAGAGCCAGCATCAGGACTGGTAGCGTCTTCATTATTGTGTGAAAGCCCTTCACCGTATTCATAAAATTACTCTCCACCCAGTCCTTCAAGAGCCAAGGTTCTCGGCCGCTCAATCCAGCCACCGAGACCATTAGGTACAATTTCAATTAGATTTATTCTGTATTCAGAAATAGACAGGATACGGCCATGATTCTGGCCCATATAATTGCCTTCTTTCACCCGTACCACACTATTATCGCCATCTTTAATCAGAGCCCAGAGTACACCATCTTCCCGCGCCAGTGTTCCCACCATCGACAACGAACCCAGTACATACTGTTCAAGATGCTCTTTTGGTCGGTCAAGGTCAGGACTGATATCACTGCCCGGCTGTACGTTGATTTCCGTATCGGCAACAATTGGTAATTCAAACGGAGAACGTAAACCGGTAGCACTATAACTAAAGAATTCATAAGGCTTAAACACGGGTATCGGTTCAACACGACCGCGGGGTTTGTTTAAGGTTTGTTCAACAAAACTTTTCAGGTCTGAAGTATCCTCAGGACCTGAACATGCCGTTAACAGCCCGGCGATACCCATAATAGTAAAAGGAAGGATCAGTTTTTTCATATTACTTCACCTCCTCATCACCGCTATACTGATAGGTTTTAGCCAATATTTTCATTTTCAGCGCACCGTCATTACCAGACTTTTCGATCGAAAAATCATGCAAGGTTACAATGCGGGGCAATGAGGCCACGGAAGAAACAAAAGCGCCCATTTCGTGATAACCGCCAACGACTTCAATATTAATCGGCAGCTCATTATAAAATTCTGTTTTTGTCATTTTCTGCGGGTCAATCGCGTTAAGCTTCAACCCCGCATTTAATGCCGCCGAACTGATATCATCAATTAACCCGGGAACTTCGGTATCGCGGGGCAATTGTTTAAGTAACGAACCGAAACTTTCTTCCATTTCAATCATCTGCGCTTTATAAGCTGCCAGATTTGCAACTCGAAATGCTTTATTTTCAAAGTCTTTTTTCAGGGTTTCTTCTCGTTGAGTCGCGCCATTCAGCACATCAAGATTATTTTCGATCAATCCAAAATAACCTCCTGCCAACACTGCAATAAAAATCAGCACGCAAAAAATCACTTTGCCGGGAAATGGCCACGAGCCCATATTTTCCCAGTCAATGTTATTCAGATCATCAACCTGAAATTCACCAAGCTTAGCCATCATGGCTTTCATATCGATTTTTTTCAGATCAGCCATGCTGTCACTCCTCCGCCGCTTTAGGCTGAACACGCTTCATGGTGACTTCAAATTCATTCACCCCCTCAGCCTTAGACTGGACCCGGATAAGAATGGGGTCAGCAAACCAATCCGACTGATCAAAGTTACGCATTAAGGCTGACACACGATTATTCGATTTAGCCAAGCCTTTAATCGTGAGATCTGTACTCTTAACGGCTACCGAAGAAAAATACAGGTCTTCTGGCACAGACCTCGCCATTTCATCAAACACGCGGACAATAATCGGCCGGTTACCCTGTAACGCCTGAATCAACTCCATTCGCTCAATCAGTTTCTTACGGGTATCGCGCAACTGACGAATCTCATCGATTTTGGCATCCAAAACTTTCATTTCATTCTGGATGAATCCGTTACGGCCATTCTGTGTCTGAATACTGCTTTCATAGTGACCATTAACAAAATAAATAATCGCTGCGGCAGCGAAAGCCACCAGCGCGATAACCCCATAAAATTCATTCTGCTTTTCTTTCCGCAGCGCCTGGCGCCACGGCAACAGGTTAATATTGGCCATTAATCGAAACTCCTCATCGCCAGCCCGCACGCAATCATTAATGAAGGTGCGTCGCCATTGAGCAGATTGGCGTTCACCTTCTGCGATAACGTCATATTCACAAAGGGGTTGGCAATCACAGTGGCGATTCCCATAGCATCCTGAACCTGGTCGGCCAAATGCGGGATGGATGAAGTTCCGCCAGCAAGGATGATGTAGTCCACATCATTAAACTGGCTGGATGAATAAAAGAACTGCAGCGACCGGCTTACCTGCTGCACCACGGCACGGCGGAAAGGTTCCAGTACTTCACTCTCATAATCATCCGGCAAGCCACCTTCCAGCTTGGCGCGGGTCGCTTCCTCTTCACTGAGACCGTAACGACGCATAATATCTTCGCTCAACTGCTTACCACCGAACAGCTGCTCACGGGTATAAATCGATTTGCCTTCATGCAGCACGCTGAGAGTGGTCATGGTTGCACCGATATCCAGAATCGCGACGGTTTCAACATCATCACCATCGAGTTGTCCGGCCAGCAGAGAGAAAGCACGTTCGGTGCAGAAGGCCTCAACATCCACGACTGCAGCTTCAAGGTTGGCGTATTCCACAGCGTCTTTACGGCGCTCAACCGTCTCAGAGCGACAGGCGGCCAACAAAACATCCACCATGTCATTGCCTGCGTCAGATGGCCCCTGCACTTCCCAGTCGAGCGCCACTTCTTCTAACGGATAAGGAATGTACTGATCAGCTTCGGCCCGGATCTGAAAATCCATCTCATCGTCTTTCAGCTTGCCGTTCATTTGCACGGTCTTGGTAATCACGGCAGAGCCGGCAACCGCGATAGCGGCGCGCTTTGCACCAGCGCGGGAACGGCTTAACGCCCGTCGAATGGCCTCGCCAACCGCCTCGTCATTGCTGATGCTCTGTTCAACCACAGCGTTAGCTGGCAGGGCTTCAGCGGCATAAGCTTCAACCTGATAGCGATCGTTATTGCGACTCAACTCAAGGACTTTCACTGAAGTAGAACTGATGTCCACTCCAAGAATTGCCTTGTTCTTCTTATTAAACAAGTTAGCCAGCACGACAAAATCCCCATCAAATTCGCGAACTTGCACGCACAAGCTCACTCAGATCCTATATAGTCGGAGTCATTATAAGCACATTCCTATTAAAAGAACAAAAAACCCTTATAATGCCGAAACCCGCATATCCACTGGCTTCCCGAGGCGATGACAATCTTTTTTTATGACTAAGTCACACCCGATCCTGCAATTGTTTTTTTGGCTTGTAATGTCCATTTTTGCCGGCGCCGGCATTCTGATGATGGCGATCTATCTGTATCTCTCTCCGACACTGCCGGATACCGAGGAACTTAAGAACGTCGAACTGCAAACGCCACTGCGAGTGTACTCCGCTGACGGCAAGCTGATCAGCGAATTCGGCGAGAAGCGCCGCACACCGCTGACCTATGCCGAAACCCCACCAGAGTTCATCAATGCCCTGCTCGCCTCCGAAGATGACGGATTCTTTGAACATTTTGGCATCGACCTGAAAGGCCTGGCCCGCGCCGTTATTGAGCTGATCCGTACCGGTAAGAAAAAATCCGGTGGCAGCACCATCACCATGCAGGTGGCAAAAAACTACTACCTGAGCGCAGAAAAAACCTTTGCCCGGAAGTTCACCGAGATTCTGCTGGCCCTGAAGATTGAGCAAAGCCTGAGCAAGCAAGAGATTCTTGAGCTCTACATTAACAAGATTTATCTGGGCAAACGTGCCTACGGCATTGAGGCTGCGGCGCAGGTTTACTACGGCAAATCCATCAAGGAACTGAATCTGGCGCAATTAGCCATGATCGCAGGCCTGCCACAGGCACCGTCCGCCGCCAACCCGGTCAACAACCCCCGCCGCGCCCTGGATCGTCGTAACTATGTTCTCGCCCGCATGCGCACACTGGAAATGATCAGCGCCGAAGAATTCGACATTGCTGCCCGCGCCCCGATCACCGCGCGCTACCACGGCGCTACCTCCGAAGTGCTGGCCCCCTATATTGCCGAAATGGTGCGCCGCGACATGGTTGAACGCTACGGCGATGACGCCTACACCGTAGGTTATAACGTCTATACAACCATCGATTCTTCACGTCAGGTAGCCGCCAACAAAGCACTGCAGGCCGGATTGCTGAAATACGACCGGGATCATGGCTATCGCCAGCCCAAACCGATGGCTCCGGTCACCACACTGGAAGTTGCTGAAAATCCTGAGCTGGAGCCCTGGCTCAGCAAAGCAGACAAAGCGCACGACATCGACTGGCCACAAACACTGGAGCAGTGGCATGACCTTCTGCGCGCTCAGGACGACATGGGTCTGATTGCTCCGGCCATTGTCCTTACCGTTGAAAGCACCGGCGCCTGGATTTTTCAGAATAACAGTGAGCGCTGGCTGCCATTCAGCGGCATGCTCTGGGCCAAGCCCTATGTCAACGTCAACATTATTGGTGCAGAACCCAAGCAACCCTCCGACCTGCTCAGCATCGGTCAGCGCATCTGGGTAGAAGAAACCAGCAACGGCCTGCTGTTGGCGCAAATGCCAGAGGTCGAAGGCTCTATTGTTTCCCTGCGTCCGAAAGATGGCGCGATACAAGCGTTGGTGGGTGGTTTCTCTTTCGGCAGTAATAAGTTTAACCGGGCAATCCAGGCTGATCGCCAACCGGGCTCAGCCTTCAAGCCCTTTATTTACAGTGCAGCCCTGGCCAATGGTTTCACTCCAGCCAGTATTATCAATGATGCACCGGTGGTTTTCGAAGACGCCAGCCTGGAGAACACCTGGCGACCGCAGAATAACAGTGGCAAATTCTATGGCCCGACCCGCCTGCGGGAAGCGCTGTACAAATCTCAGAACCTGGTATCCATCCGTATTCTGAAACAAGTTGGCGCAAGCAAGGCGGTTAACTATATCGAACCGTTCGGTTTTCCGCGCAGCAAGCTGAATGCCGACCTGTCTCTGGCTCTGGGAGCATCAGCGGTGACACCAATGGAGCTGGCCACTGGCTATTGCGTGTTGGCCAACGGGGGCTTTGCCGTCGATCCTTATCTGATCAGCCGCATTGAAGACAGCAGTGGCAACATTCTTTTTGCCGCCAAGCCTCGCACCGTTTGTCTTGAATGCGAAAAACAGCAGTCCAGTATTGCTCAGGAACAGCAAGCCGCCAGCGAGTTGCTTGAACAGCAATTGCAGCAGCAACTGGGTCTGAGCAATCCGCTGCAAGCCCAAACCGAAGCCGAACAGTTTCCGGCTGCGCCGCGTGTAATGGATGAACGCACCCACTTCCTGATGATCAGCATGCTTAAGGATGTCGTCCGGCGCGGCACCGGCAGACGCGCCCTGGCACTGAACCGTGACGATCTGGCCGGTAAAACCGGCACCACCAACGATCAGAAAGATGCCTGGTTCTCTGGCTTCAGTCCGGATCTGGTGACCACCGTCTGGATTGGTTTTGACCAGCCCAACACCCTCGGCCGCTGGGCGTTTGGTTCTAACACCGCCCTGCCTGTGTGGGTCGATTACATGGGCAGCGCATTAAATGGCGTGCCGGAACAACCGTTTGAGCAGCCTGAAGGGATTGTCAGCGTGCGCATTGATCCGGAAACCGGCTTACTCGCGGCACCAGGCCAGAGCAATGCGATCTTTGAATATTTTAAAGAGGAAGATGTACCGAGCCAGCCGGTTAAATTATCCTTGCCGGACAACAACGATGGCAGCAGCAATACAGACCTGGTGCCGGAACAGCTGTTCTGAGAGCACAGACGCTGGAGTACAGATATAAAAAAGGCCGGATTTCCCGGCCTTTTTTATGCTTTTTAGCGGAATAAAACCGGCACTTACATATCCACCAGCTTACCCGGATTCATCACGTTGTTCGGATCGAACACCGCCTTCACCGCTCTCATATAAGCCAGCTCAGCCGCCGAACGGGTGTATTCCAGATACGGTTTTTTGGTCATGCCAACACCGTGTTCGGCAGAAACCGAGCCGTCGTATTTCTGCACGATTTCAAATACCCATTTGGATACCTTGGCGCAACGTTCGAAGAACTCTTCTTTCGCCAGTGCATCCGGCTTAAGAATATTCAGGTGCAGATTGCCATCGCCGATATGGCCAAACCAGATGATCTCGAAATCCGGATATTCACGGGTCACGATTTCATCAATATCATTCAGGAACGGTGGCACTTTGGAAACAACCACGGAAATGTCGTTTTTGTAAGGTGTCCACTCGGAAATGGTTTCGGAAATATCTTCCCGCAGACGCCACAGGTTAGCCGCCTGGGTTTCGCTCTGACTGATCACACCATCAACCACCCAACCATTCTCCATGCACTGTTCAAACAGACTCATGGATAAATCCATATCGGCATCGGTGACGGCTTCAAATTCGATCAACGCATAAAAATCGGCACTGCTGTCAAACGGCGCAGGCACATCACCGCGCGCCAGTACTTTGCGCATGGCTTTATCGGAGAAGAACTCAAATGCCGTCAGATCCATGCTGCCCTGGAACTGGTTCAGCACTTTCATTACGTCGTCCAGTTCAGGAATCGCCAGCACCAGTACGGTCAGGTTTTTCGGTGTACGGGTCAGGCGCATAGTGGCTTCGGTAATAAAGCCAAGCGTACCTTCACCGCCGATAAACAGCTGACGCATATCGTAGCCGGTGTTGTTTTTCAGCAGGTCTTTATTAAGACGCAGAATCTCACCTTTACCGGTTACGACGGTCAGACCAGCCACCCAGTCACGGGTCATACCCCAGCGGATGACTTTAATACCGCCGGCATTGGTGCTGATATTACCGCCAATCTGGCTGGAACCCGCAGAAGCGAAATCCACCGGATAAAACAGGCCCTGCTCTTCGGCATAATTCTGCAGCTGTTCGGTAATCACCCCGGCACCGCATTTAACGGTACGGTCAACGGCATTAAAGTCGCTGATCTGATTCATATAATCGAAGGCCACCACAATTTCGCCATTGGCTGCTACGGCACCGGCACTCAAACCGGTACGGCCACCGGATGGTACCAGTGCCAGCTGATGCTCATTGGCCAGCAGGACGATATCGCGCACTTGTTCGGTGGTTTTCGGGAACACGATCGCAGTTGGCTTGGGCGCGTAGATTTTGGTCCAGTCTTTACCGAAGGTTTCCAGAGAGTCTGCATCGGTACGAACTTTATCGGCACCAACAATGGCCGATAACCGTTCAATCAGGGCGTCTTGAGTCAGGGCAGTCATGGGAGATTCCGCATAGATGAATGTCATTCACCTCAAATTGAGTATTCTTCGCGATGAAAAGCGAGTTTGAGGCTCACGTTAACAGGCCGGGTATGCTAGCATACGCGCCTTATTTTTCGGAGTGGTTTTCGCTCCGGAAGTGAGTCCGGCGCCTGTCGTTACCTGTGCTGTACCGTGCAAGCACCGGCCGGATTCACCGCAACGGTTCTACATACTGCATATAGGTACCATCATGGCTCAAACCTCCCTCGATAAAAGCAAGATCAAATTTCTCTTGTTGGAAGGCGTGCACCAGTCAGCTCTCGAAACCCTGAATGCCGCTGGTTACACCAACATCGAGTACCTGAAGACTTCGCTGCCGGATGACGAGCTGAAAGCCCGCATCAAAGACGCACACTTTGTCGGCATCCGTTCCCGTACTCAGTTGACCGATGAAATCTTTGAAGCCGCTGAGAAACTGATCGCCGTTGGCTGCTTCTGCATTGGTACCAACCAGGTAGACCTGAAAGCCGCCACCAAGCGTGGTGTTGCCGTGTTCAATGCGCCGTACTCCAACACCCGTTCCGTTGCTGAACTGTCACTGGCCGAAATCATCATGCTGATGCGTGGTATTCCGGAGCGTAACGCACAATGTCACCGTGGTGGCTGGAACAAATCCGCCGATAACTCTTACGAAATCCGCGGTAAAAAACTGGGCATCATCGGTTACGGCTCCATCGGTACTCAGCTGTCTGTAATGGCTGAAAGCATGGGCATGGACGTGTACTTCTACGACGTCGTCACCAAGCTGCCACTGGGCAACGCCAAGCAGGTTGGCTCGCTGAACGAACTGCTGAACCTGGCCGACGTTGTTTCCCTGCACGTACCGGAAACCGCAGCCACCAAATGGATGATGGGCCCTGAGCAGTTCGCGCAGATGAAGCAAGGTTCTATCCTGCTGAACGCTTCGCGCGGTACTGTGGTTGATATCGACGCCCTGGCCGAAGCCATCCGCAGCAAAAAACTGCTGGGCGCTGCGATTGACGTATTCCCGGTTGAGCCGCGCTCTAATGGCGAAGAATTCCTTTCTCCACTGCGTGAATTCGACAACGTGATTCTGACACCGCACGTGGGTGGTTCTACCCTCGAAGCACAGGAAAATATCGGTAAAGAAGTGGGCGAGAAGCTGGCTCAGTACAGCGATAACGGCACCACCACCTCTTCTGTTAACTTCCCGGAAGTGGCCTTGCCGAGCAACAAAAACGTGCACCGTATTCTGCACATCCACCAGAACGTTCCTGGCGTTATGAATGCAATCAACAGCATTTTCGCCGAGAACGGTATCAACATCTCAGGTCAGTATCTGCAGACGGTTGAAGATGTGGGTTATGTGGTGATTGACGTTGCCGCTGCAGCCTCAGAACTGGCTCTGGAAAAGATCAAAGAAGTTGAAGGCACAATCCGCGCCCGCGTTCTGTACTGATCGGCCCTGCCTGATCCTCCCGGATTCAGGCAATAAAAAACGGCAGCCCAGGCTGCCGTTTTTTTATGCGTGTCATTACGTACCGTAAGCCGGAAATACAATTACCAGCTTGCCTGCCAGCCTAAGCGATTCAGCCAGCGCGGTGTTATTTCATACAACACCTGCTGCGGCAGCGCATCGTATTGGCTGCTGACAAACCATTTCCCGAGTTTTGTTTTCCAACCCCAGCGGGCCAGCAGGCGCTGCTGCTGATAACGTCCCTGCGCCGCATAGCCCGGATTTTTGTCCTGACTACTGTCATCCCAGAAGGCACCCAGCATTTGTTCCTGCTGTTCTCCGCTACGGGTCCAGACCAGGCGCACGCTACTTTCGGCCCCTAATACCAATTCGCCATCCCGATTGCTGTCACGTTGCTGACGCAACAAAGTCAGCCAGATGCGCTGGTTATTCAGCGGCTGCCACTGCAGTTGTGATTCGATGCCTTTCAGCGTCATCTGACCTTCATTCATCAATGACTGGCTGCGCAGTGTCACGGTACTGCCGATCAGATCATCCAGCTGCTCGCGGAACGCTTTGATATCTAACTGCACCGCAGCTTGCGGCAGATGTAAAAAGTACCCTAATTCCCATGCCTGAATGCGCTCGTCACGCAGACCATCGCGCCAGCCGTCGGCATTGGCGTTAATAAACAACCCGGCCTGATCGAGGCCAAGATAATTATCGTTAACATCACGCAACACTGCGCGCCCATCAAGGTCACGCTCTGCAATATCCGGCGTGCGGCGGCTGCGTGAATACTGCACACGGATACTCTGATCCGGGCCAGGCAGATAATTCAGTGCGGCGCGCGGCGAATAGTTTGCGTCCAACCCACTTTGGTATTGCGCCATCATCCCGGCCGACAACAGCCAGCGCGACGCCGGGCGATATTCGCCACTGACAAAAGCCAGCCACTGATCACTGCGCACATCGCCGCGCAGATAAGTTGCCGAATTCGCCTGATCACGACGCAGGCCGATCCCCTGCACCGAACGCAATTGATCACTCCAGCGGCGGGTATCCTGCAGCTCGATATCAAAGCGTTGCTCATAGACATCCAGATCACCGCGCCCGCACAGCGTCTGCTCCAGAGCATTGGCGATTACGGCGCGCTGCACAATCTGCTGTGCAGCGCTGTATTGCGCAGCGCTGATGGTATTTGCCAGCCCCAGCCCCTGCTGTAATTGAACTGCACTGAAAGCCCCGACAGCCAACCCCTGATACAGCTGAGTAATTGCACTGCGTTCGCTGCCGCTCAGGGCGGGGTTTTGCAGTGGCAGCAAGCCATAACCGAGTTTTTCTGCTAACTGCGGATGCTGCTGATACAAATCACTCAACTGTGCATCAAAGGCCATCGCCGGCGCACAGGCATGATAATCCACCTCACTGTTATCAGCCTGCCAATAGGCCTGCAGCTGAACTTCATGATCCGCCGAACGCTGACTGCGCCAGCGCAACCAGGCCAGATCAGATATTGCTGTTTGCTGTGGGGAGTCGGTTTGAAAATTACTGTCGGCCAGATAATCACGCTGCAATTGCTGGCGTCCCAACTGCCAGCGCAGTTCGTTATCGACATCCGCCTGCCAGGCTCCGGACCAGTTCAGACCGCGCACCTGATTCTGGTCTGGAAAACCACCCTGATCACCACCATCGGCGTGATATTCACCACTCTCACCTTCCCGCCAACCAAACAAACTGAGACGATTCTGCTGCTGCACGCCCTGCTGACTGATGCTGGCGTAAAACTGCGGTCGCTGCTGTGACCCCAGACTGCCACTCAGACGCAGCCGCGCGCTGTCAGCCGGATGACGGGTAATAATATGGATCACGCCCTGCAGTGCGTTCATGCCGTAACTGGCAGCACTCGGACCACGGGTGATTTCAATGCGCTCGATATCCTGTAAAGCGATGCCGAGCTGATCCCAATCGACATTAGCAAACGAGGCCTTATAAACCGAGCGACCATCCACCAGCACTTCCAGTCGCCGCGCCAGCGATACCTCACCCGAGTGATAAACCACACTGGCGCGATTGGAATCCAGTTCGCGGGCGACAAACAGTCCGGGGACAAAACGAAATAAAGAGGGGATATCGGCCGCGCCCCAGAGACGGATCTGTTCGGCGGTAATAACGGTGACAGCCGCAGGCACTTCAGCCAGCGGCTGCTGCAAACGGACCGGAGTTAAGACCTGCGGAATATCGGGTTCGAACTCAAAAGCGTCAAACTCGGCCGCCATGGATGTGACCGATATCCCCATGCATGAGCAGAGTAATATCCGGCCCGCACGCCTGCGCCTGTTCCCCGATTTCATTCTGCATCCCTGCCCCACAATAATGGTCAGATAGTACACAAATACAGCGTGTCTGTTAATACTGCCTAAGCCACGGACTGAGCTGTTCATCACCGGCAAAAGTACGCACAAACAGTGTTCAGAAGGTGCTGGCGGGAGTTTTGGGTGGAAGGCTAATTATTACGCCTGCAGAGGCTGACGTTATCAAGGTATTTTCAGAAAGCGGATAAAAAAATAGACCGTATCAGATACGATCTATTTTTATTATAAGAAGAGAGCGGTTACTCAGAGTGCGTTTTCAATAACTTCTTTAATCGTTTTCGCACGATCCTGAACCTGATTCTCTGCATTTATAATGGGCGAGTGGTTAATGGTTAATACACCATCGCTGTACGATGCACATTTACTGGAGTTGTGGATATCACCATCATTCTCAATGACCATTTTTTTCAGATCGGCCTGGACGGCTTCCTGGCAAAAATCATCAGAGCATAATTCTTTAAGTGCAATAATTACTGGCTCAAAATAAATCAGGGGCCAGGTTTGCTCATACAGGTGTGAGTAACCATCAATGGTAATGGTGTCCCACTTAATTTCAATCTCAAACTCGAACTTGGCGGCTTCGAAGATCTGAGCCTTCAATGAGTCCAGACGATCCTGTTCAAAGTCACGCGCCGCTTTTTTTTCCTTAAGTCCCATTGTCATTCCTTATATCTGACAGATTAACTGAAATAAAAAGATCCGGCCTTTTCCGGATCTTTTCCACGTCTCAGCAAAGCCAGCATTATCAGCCTGTTTTTGCAGAAAGTATGTTAATCAAGCCGCATTTCGATGCCTGCAGCAGCCATGTGCTGTTTGGCCTGCTGCACCGTGTATTCACCAAAGTGGAAAATACTGGCAGCCAGCACCGCATCGGCATGACCGATTTTTACACCGTCTACCAGGTGGTCAAGGTTTCCCACACCACCGGAAGCGATTACCGGTATATTAACAGAATCAACAATAGCACGGGTTACACCGAGATCGAAACCCGATTTCACACCATCACGATCCATAGACGTCAGCAGAATTTCACCCGCACCGAATTCCGCCATTTTTACGGCCCATTCAACCGCGTTAATACCGGTCGGCTTACGGCCGCCATGGGTGAAGATTTCCCAGTGATTATCACCGACCTGCTTGGCGTCGATAGCAACGACAATACACTGTGCACCGAATTTATCCGATGCTGCTTTAACAAACTCAGGGTTATATACCGCTGCCGAATTAATCGACACCTTGTCGGCGCCAGCGTTCAGCATGCGGCGAATATCGTCCAGCTCACGAATGCCACCACCCACCGTCAGCGGTATAAATACCTGCTCGGCAATGGCTTCCACCATATGCACCGTGGTATCACGACCTTCGTGACTGGCGGTAATATCGAGGAAGGTAATTTCGTCGGCGCCCTGGTCGTTATAACGCTTGGCGATTTCCACCGGATCACCGGCATCGCGGATACCAACAAAGTTCACGCCTTTTACCACGCGGCCTTTATCGACATCCAGACAAGGAATAATACGTTTGGCGAGCGCCATATCAGGCTCCTGTTAACTCGTCAGCAAGCTGCTGGGCTTCAGCTACGTTCAGCGTACCTTCGTAAATCGCACGGCCGGTAATAGCACCGAGAATGCCCTGACCTGCCACTTTTGACAGCGCACGGATATCTTCGATATTGGTGACGCCACCGGAGGCGATCACCGGAATACCGCCTTCAACCGCCAGCTGCAGCGTGGCTTCCACGTTCACGCCCTGCATCATGCCGTCACGGGCAATATCGGTATAAACGATGGAGGTTACACCGTCGTTTTTGAACTGCTTGGCCAGATCGACCGCTTTGACGTCTGAGACTTCAGCCCAGCCATCGGTCGCCACAAAACCATCCTGCGCATCCAGACCGACAATCACCGTGCCGGGGAATGCCTTACAGGCTTCTTTAACAAATTCTGGTTCTTTAACCGCCTTGGTGCCGATAATCACATAGCTGACGCCGGCTTTGATGTAATGCTCGATGGTTTCCAGCGTGCGGATACCACCACCGATCTGAATCGGCAGACCCGGAAAGGCTTTGGCAATGGCGGTTACGGCTTCACCGTTAACCGGCGTACCGGCAAACGCACCGTTCAGATCCACCAGGTGCAGACGGCGACAACCGGCATCGACCCAGCGTTTGGCCATTGAAACCGGATCATCACCAAAAACGGTGGAATCTTCCATACGGCCCTGACGCAAACGCACACACTGACCATCTTTTAAATCAATCGCAGGAATTACCAGCATTGTTGTACCTTACATTCTGAATTTGGAATCAGGCCTGACCATCCCAGGCGAGGAAGTTTTTCAGCAACGCCAGACCAGCGTTGTGGCTTTTTTCTGGGTGAAACTGCACCGCAAAGACATTGTCTTCGCCCATCGCAGCAGCAAAGTCGACGCCGTAATGGCCACGGCCTTTCACCTGCACGACATTAGCCGCCTGCACGTAGTAGGAATGCACAAAGTAGAAGCGGCTGTTATCGGCGATACCGGCCCACAGCGGGTGCGCAACCTGCTCAACACGGTTCCAGCCCATATGCGGGACTTTCAGCTTTTCGCCATTCTCCACCAGATCATTGCCGAAGAATTTCACTTCGCCGGGAAACAATCCCATGCATTCGACGCCGCCGTTTTCTTCGCTGCGCTCCATCATGGCCTGCAGGCCAACACAGATGCCCAGCAGCGGTTTGGTTTTGCGGACTTCCGCCACCACCTGATCAATTTCCTGACGGCGGATTTCCGCCATACAGTCACGAATCGCACCAACACCCGGCAATACCACGTGGTCAGCCTTGCGGATAACTTCCGCATCGCTGGTAACCACCACCTTCGTATCCGGCGCCACCGTTTGCAGTGCGCCGTGGGCGGAGTGCAGGTTGCCCATGCCGTAATCGATCACTGCACAGAGTTTACTGCTCATTCATTTATCCTTTGTGCTTACAGGCAACCTTTGGTGGAGGGCATCACGCCTTCCATACGGGGGTCCAGCTCCAGCGCCATGCGCAGAGCGCGGCCAAACGCTTTGAAAATGGTTTCAGCCTGGTGATGGGCATTAAAACCCTTCAGATTGTCGATATGCAGCGTCACGCCGGCATGATTCACAAAGCCCTGAAAGAACTCCCAGAACAGCTGCGTATCAAGTTTACCGATACTGGCGCGAGTGAACTCAACCTTCATATCCAGACCCGGGCGACCGGAGAAGTCGATAACCACCCGTGACAAAGCTTCATCCAGCGGCACGTAAGAGTGGCCGTAACGGACGATGCCTTTTTTATCACCCACGGCTTTGGCAAATGCCTGACCGAGGGTGATGCCAATATCTTCCACGCTGTGGTGATCGTCGATGTGATTATCACCTTTGCAGGTGATATCGAGGTCGATCAGACCATGGCGGGCAATCTGATCCATCATGTGTTCCAGAAAAGGTACGCCGGTATCAAAGCGTGACTTACCGGTGCCGTCCAGGTTGATGGTGACGCTTATCTGGGTCTCCAGCGTATTACGCTCGACCGTTGCGCTGCGGGCCATGGGCTTGCTCCAACTCTCGCAAAAAGGAAAAGAAAGCATTATAAAGCAAAGCGCTTAAGAAAATAGGCCGGGCTTTGAGCTACAGGTAAATTCCCGCCGATTTCAATCCCATCACGGCCACTTCCCCGCCATTGCCATGGAGCCAACGCTGTGCCAGTTAAATTGGAACATATCCAGTCACCAACAGACGCCGACTGGAACGATCTCGAAAAAATTCATCAGGAAACCGCAACAGACGGCCTGACCTTTGGCCGTGCGGCACTGGAACAGCACCTGCAAAACGGTGGCTGGATTATGGCCGGACGTTTTAACGACCGTATCATCGGTGTGATTCTGGCAAGCGAAAGCCGCGAGGGAGTGCTACTGCAGCAGGCTGCTGTACGCACCATTACCCAGCGCCGTGGCGTTATGCATCAATTACTACATTTTATTCAAAGCTGGGCGGCCACTGAGGGTAAAAGACTGTATGCAGGAGCCTGTCCCGACGCCCTGATACCGGCTCTGCAACACCGCGGTTTTAGCGCCAAAGACACCTTTTGGATGTACAATCCAGAGAAATAACCTCTCGTTGTTGCATGGATGCAACAAAAAATTCACAGAACGCCACCTTTTCATATCCGTCGCTGATAGCCATACTGGTCAAACTGTTCGACTCCCGGCGGAGAACGTTATGCGAATTGCCCTTCAGACATTATCAACCTTTGCGATCTTTCTGGCCGCATTGCTGGCTTGTGCCAGCGCCAGTGCTAATGAGGCTGATGCCACACCAGTAAGTGCATCAGCTCCGCGTGATGTGGTTGCCTCGGCAACACTTGGTATTATTAACGAGCTGAACAAACTGCAACCGGAACAACGCAGCGAAGACGAAGTTCGCCGCCTGGTGCAAACTTACATCGTGCCAGCCATCGATCAGGAAAAAATTGCCATGGGCGCGCTGGGGAAATACTGGCGTCGTGCCAACCCTGAGCAACGCCAGGCTTTTATTGATCGCTTCCGTGAACTGCAGATCCGAACCTACAGCGGTGCTTTCAAAGCCTTTAATGGTGAGCAGTTCGTCTTTGAAGAAGCGCGCTTTAACAACAGTGGCGACAAAGCACTGGTTAAAGGCACGCTGAAGCAAAACAACGGCAATACGATTCCTGTTGATTTCCGCCTGTTCCGCGATGATGAAACCCAGCAATGGCGCATCTATGATGCGGTCATTGCCGGTCTGGGTATGGTGAAAACCTACCGCGAACAACTGAGCGAGCGTTTACAAAATATCAGCATGAATGAACTGCTGGCGGAACTTTCCGCTGAGGATGCCAACTAAACGTACAGCAAGTCTCTCTTTCTTGTTTTTTTCCTCCCCTATTACTGGCCCTTGTGGCCAGTTTTTTTATGCCTCCGGTTCAGCCTGCGATGGTAATCCCCGCTCTCCTTACCTAAGCTGGACTATGTGCCAGAACATAAACGGACAGACAAAGCAGAGTCCGCATCCATGGCAAAGGAATCTCTTCCGCAATCCGGCGCGGCGGTTTATTGTCTGCCTCCGGCTTTACAAAATGAGATCGCCTGTTCAGCCGGCCCCCAAACACAATGTTGGCAGGTGTTAATAACGGACGGGCGCATTGCCAGTAGCAGGGAATCGGAGAATTTTGTGCAGCAGGGTCGCATGAGCAGTTTTACGCAACAGGAGAATCGCAGCCAGCCGTTGACTGGCGCGCACGACCGCCACAACCGGCGTCAGGAGGGCATGCTTTGATCCGCAGCCTCAGCATGCAATCGTTACGACGCAAACTGGTCATCATTGCCATGATTACCACCGGCCTGACGTTGCTGGTTTCTAACCTCGCGTTTATTTCACTCGAATACTATCTGAGCCGTCAGGATACCGAGAAAAAACTGACCGTCCTCGGCGAAGTGATTGCCAGTCGCGCCACCGCAGCCCTGACGTTCAGCGACTTCACTTTATTGAGCACCAATCTGCACACTTTACGCGCCGATACCAGCGTGGTCCGCGGCTGCATCTACACGGAAAACCAGTCGTTGGCCGCCGCCTATATGTCGGAGGAAGACGGTATTGAATGCCCCGTCCGACTACCGGAATTGCAGCGTAAACAGCTGCATAATTTCACTCAGTTTTTCCCCATCCTGCTCGATGGCGAACCGATCGGCATGCTCTATATAGAAATCAGCCATAAAGACCTGCTGCACCGCATCAATCAGTTCCTGATCTTTTCTTTGATTATTCTGGCTGCGGCGGTGTTGTTGGCCATATTCCTCGCCAATAAATTGCAGGGCGTGGTTGCCCGGCCAATGAAGGATCTGGGTAATACGCTGCGCCACATCATGCTCAACAAGGATTACTCCATCCGCGCAGCGAAAGAAAACAACGACGAACTGGGCGATCTGGTTGATCTGTTCAACAGCCTGCTGCTGACCATTGAGGAAGAAAATGCATCGCTCAAAACCAGTGAAGAGCGCTTCCGCAAACTGACAGCATTATCCCCGGTGGGTATTTTTCAGGTCGATGGCAAGCAGCGCCTGCAGTATGTCAACCAGCGCTGGCGCGATATTCATGGCATTCCCGATGAGCTGCCCAGCCTGCAGGACTGGTTTGCGCGTATCCATCCGGATGATCTGAATACCACGCAACAAGCCTGGAACCGGCTGATCTGCGAGCAGGAAAGCATCGCCCTGGAGCTGCGTCTGGTGCGTCGCGATCACAGCCATACCTGGATTCAGCTGCTGGCCAGTGCGCTGCATGACCGTAATGGCGAATTGCTGGGCTATTTAGGGGCTATTTCAGATATTTCCGAACTGAAAGCCGCACAGATTCAGATGGAAAACCTCGCCTTTTACGATCCGCTGACCGGCCTGGCCAACCGCCGCTTATTTAAAAATCGTCTGGAAAAAGCCGTAAAAAGCGTTCTGCGCTCAGGCTCTTCGATGGCGCTGATGTTCCTCGACATGGATCAGTTCAAACGCATCAACGATACCCTTGGCCACGATGCCGGCGATATCCTGCTGAAGGAAGTATCCAACCGTTTAAGTGCCACTGTACGTGAAAACGACACCGTTTCGCGTATTGGCGGCGATGAATTCACCATTCTGCTGACCGATGTACACCACACCGCCGATGTATTGGTGGTCGCCGAGAAGCTGTTACTGGCGCTGGCCAAGCCTATCCGCATCAAAGGCCAGGACATCGTGACGACCGTCAGTATTGGTATCACCCTGACACCGGATGACTCGACCGACGTTAACACCCTGATGAAAAACGCCGACCTGGCGATGTACCGCGCCAAAGAACTTGGCCGCAACAACTTCCAGTTTTTCTCGGAAGATATGAATCAATCCATTCTCGAGCATCTGTCGCTGGAGAAAGAGATCAACGAAGCCATAAACCGCGAACAGTTCAGCCTGGTATTCCAGCCCAAAATCAGCCTGTTCGACTATAGCGTTACCGGTGTTGAAACCCTGATCCGCTGGCAGCATCCGGAAAAAGGCATGATTACCCCCGACCGCTTTATTCCGGTGGCCGAAGAAACCGGGCAAATTATTGAAATCGGCAGCTGGGTGCTGGAGCAAAGCTGCCGCCAGATAAGCTCACTGATCCGCAGCAATGTACTGCCCAATACCGCGAAGGTTGCGGTTAACCTCTCCGCCCGCCAGTTTACCGACCCAAGCCTGCTGGCACGCATTAACAGTGTGATCGAAATCAGCCAGATCCCGCCCCATTGTCTGGAGCTGGAAATTACCGAAAGCACGCTGATGGAAGACGTCGAAAGCGCCATCCAGATCATGCAGGAAATCAAAAAAATCGGCGTTGCCATCGCCATCGATGACTTCGGTACCGGCTACTCCTCTCTGGCCTACATCAAACGCTTCCCGATTGACGTGCTGAAAGTCGACCGCTCTTTTGTTATGGATATTCCGGACGACAAAAACGATATGGCCATCACCGCTGCGGTCATCGCTATGGCACACAAACTGAGCATGACAGTCGTGGCCGAAGGCGTGGAAACCCAGGAGCAACTGCACTTCCTGCGGCAAAATAATTGCGATGAAGGCCAGGGCTATCTGTTCAGCCGGCCTCTGTCGCTTGGCCAGCTGCACCAGTTCCTCAACGAAAACGAACGCATGCGTAAGCAGGGGAATCATATCGGCCTGCTGCAATAAGCCCTCGTTCCGCGCTGGTGAAATACCTATACTGGCGCCCAAATCTTAATCTTCTGTATTTATGACGCGCTCATTTTCTTTCGCCGATGCCGTGCTCGGCTGGTATCACAAACACGGCCGCAAAGACCTGCCCTGGCAGCAACAGATCAATCCTTACCGGGTCTGGGTTTCCGAAATCATGCTGCAGCAAACCCAGGTCAGCACTGTCATTCCCTATTTTGAACGCTTTATGCAGCGCTTCCCCGATGTGCAGGCACTGGCCGCTGCAACTCAGGACGAAGTTCTGCACCTGTGGACCGGCCTTGGCTACTACGCCCGCGGACGCAACCTGCACGCCTGCGCTCAGGCCGTGGTACGCGATTTTAACGGTGAATTTCCGCGCAGCGTCGAAGCCTTAAGCGAACTGCCGGGCATCGGGCGCTCCACCGCCGCCGCCATCGCCTCCATCAGCATGAATATCAATGCGCCGATTCTCGACGGCAACGTCAAACGCGTACTGACCCGCTTCTTCGCGATTGAAGGCTGGCCCGGCGAAACCAAAGTACAAAACCAGCTGTGGACTCTGGCGGAAGAGCTGACGCCGCAACACAGCTCACGCGAATACACCCAGGCAATGATGGATCTCGGCGCGACGCTCTGTACACGCAGCAAACCCGCCTGCGGTATCTGCCCGCTGCAGCCGCAATGTGAGGGCTTACAAACCGGCAAGCCGACACAGTTCCCGAACAGCAAACCGAAAAAAGAAAAACCGGAAAAGCACAGCCTGTTGCTGATGATTCAGAACCCGGCTGGCGAATACCTGTTACTGCAGCGCCCGCAAAAAGGCATCTGGGGCGGTTTATGGAGCTTTCCGGAAGCGCAGGACATACAACAGGCCCGGCAACTGCTGCAGGAACAACTCAATCATCACAGCGGTGATGATGAAGAACAGTGGCTGACGCCCTTCCGCCACACATTCAGCCACTATCACCTGCATATTCAGCCGATACTCATCCGTCTGCCGCACAGCCATCTCGCCGTAGGCGAAACTGGCGACCAGCAGCAACACTGGTACAATCCCCGCAACCCCAGCACGCTGGGCCTGGCAGCACCGGTAAAAATGCTGCTGCAAAGCATGGCCGGCACCAGCGCCGAATCCGGCATACCGTCCGAGGAATTGTTATGACCCGCAACGTTTTCTGCAAAAAGTACCAACAGGAACTTGAAGGCCTGAGCAGCCAGCCTTTCCCCGGCCCGAAAGGCGAAGAAATCTTCCTCCATGTCTCGCAAAAAGCCTGGGATGAATGGACCGTTCACCAGACCCGTCTGATCAACGAGAAGCACCTCAACATGATGGACATACAGGCACGCAAATATCTGACCGAGCAACGGGACAAATTCTTCAGCGGCGACGAGTTCGACATGGCTGAAGGCTATGTTCCTGAAAATAAAGATAAATAAACCGATTGCGGGGGGTTGACACTCCGCCAGCCAACGGGTTTAATACGCGCCACTTGACGAACACAACGTTGTTCAACAAGACGCCCAGATAGCTCAGTCGGTAGAGCAGGGGATTGAAAATCCCCGTGTCGGTGGTTCGATTCCGCCTCTGGGCACCACGAATATTAAAGAGCCCGCATAGCAATATGCGGGCTTTTTTATTGCCTGAAATCGGCGTCATCTCAGGTTCGATTCATCAGGGCCATCCATGGCCCTGCCCCTGCGGGCAGCCTGCGGCTGTGCAAATCTGTTCCGGACAGATTTGTCCGCCTCTGGGCACCACGAATATTAAAGAGCCCGCATAGCAATATGCGGGCTTTTTTATTGCCTGTTATACAGCGTCATCTCAGGTTCGATTCATCAGGGCAGCCTATGGCTTTGCAAATCAGTGCCGGACAGAGTGGTCCGCCCCTAGCACCAACCATTTCAAGAGCCGCACTAATGCGGGGCTTTTTATGCCCGCCGTTCAGGCTGCCACACATATGGTACACATTTTCTGATCAGGCGCGGTTCGGTTTCCGACTTCAATCGTCGATTACACGGTAAAGGCCTCTGCTTCTCTCTGAAAGTCACTGAGAGGAAGCAGACCAAAGAGCACGCGTTTTTAAAAAAGAACAAGACCAGAACGCCAAGAGGCAAACGGGACAAATAAAAAACAACAGCCGAACCGATAGCCCGAGAGTTGGTAATGATGTCAAATTTACTGGCCCTAACATTGGCGATGCACGCTATTTCAACAACAATAAAAACACCAACGACCGTTATTTTAAAACATCGACTCATTCACTACATAATTTTAACGCAATCATTTTTATTATTCATAAAGTCATTTCACTCCATCCCTGAATAGCTAAAAAACCCTTGCTAATAACTGAATTGCTGCGTTTAAATCTTCTGGCTTGCAATAGCTAAAGTTAAGTCTGATAGCCGGAGATTTAATGTCATCAGCACTATAAAAAACATCTCCTGGCACAACAGCTACGCCTTTCTCCAAAGCCTTTTTTGCAATTTCCATTGGATCTCCCTGAGCAAGCCTCAGCCAGAGAAACATCCCACCCTCAACTTCCGCATATGATACCTCTGGCGGAAGATGCTGATTAATTGCCTGAGCCAGCGCCAGGTAACGCTGGCGATAGTGGATTCGAACATTACAGAGATGCGCTTCAAATTCAGGGTGAGTGAAAACTTCCAGCAAAACAGCCTGCATCGGTAAACTGCTATGCAAATCAGATGTCTGTTTAACTCTTATCAGCTGAGCAATCCATTCTTCGGGCCCGGTTACAGAGCCAAGCCGTAAACCCGGCGCGGATATTTTTGATGATGACCGTAACACCATGGCGTTCTCAGGACAGAAAGATGATACGAGGGGAAGATGTTCACCTGAAAACCGCAAGTCCCGATAAGGGGCATCTTCAATCAGCGTAACATTAAAAGCCTGGCACAATTTTGCGACGTCTTTCCGTGTTTGTAATGACCAGCTGATGCCCGTTGGGTTATGGAAATCAGGTACGGCATAAAACAGTTTGACCGACCTTGATGCAAATAATTGTTCCAGCGCCATGAGATCCGGGCCATTTGGCGTCTGCACTACAGTATTAATGTTTGCCTGTGCCAGAGTGAATACCTGCAAAGCACCGAGATAACTCGGAGCTTCCAGCACAATGTGATCCCCTGGATTAATGTACGTTCTGGCAATAAGGTCTAATCCCTGCTGAGAACCGGTTGTCACCAGCGCGCCATGCGACGTTTTAAGATCGCTAGTTACTCTCAGGTGGTCCAGTAGCGGCGCATAACCACGCGTCTCGCCATATTGGAAAACCTGTTTATTACCTGCCACCTTAATCATCGCTTCCTGCAGCAGCACGTGGGGAAATAAATCCGCCGCAGGCAGACCTCCGGCTAAGGATATAACGCCATCAGCAGTGGCCGCCCGGAGAATTTCACGTATATAGGATGAGCGAAGCTGTTGTACATGTCTTGCCGTCTGCATATGGCTCTCCGCCTTTCTCAATTCTGTTATCAGTACTAAAAGACGGTATTGATAATATACTCCTCAAATAATCGATAGATTGTTGGTATAACGTACATCCATTGTCGAAACATGCGCTTTCACATGTCGATATATGATGCCAGGGAGGAAATCTGTTGGACTATCATCAACGATCGCGGATAAATAATGCGCTGTACGCTATCCACAAAGACATCTCAGCAGAACTGACCGCTAAAACATTGGCAGACGTTGCCTCTTATTCCGAGCAGCACTTTCACCGGATTTTTCGTCAAGTTGTTGGTGAATCTGTTCATCAATACATCCGCCGCACACGGCTGGAACATGCCGCCAACCAACTGATGTTTGAGCACCGCAGCAGCGTTCAGGAAATTGCCGAAAAGTGTGGCTTCCATTCGGTATCCTCATTCAGCCATGCGTTTAAGCAACTGTTTTCCGTTTCACCAGGAGCCTGGCGCTCTACCGGAAGCAAAAGCAGCGAACCGCCTTATCTGAACGATCCGGAAATTGCAGCCGGCTATCAGCGGGTACAGAGTCGGGAGTTACCTCAACCGGATATTGTTACCCTGAAAAACCAGCCCGTTGCCTATGTCAGACACCAGGGCTATGGGCGAAACATTCGCCAGGCCTGGCAGACACTACAAGCCTGGGCGGCATCAGAAGGACGCGATAGCACACAACAAATCGCACTCCACCATAGCAATCCGGCCTGGGTGCCTCTGCCCAAATGCCGTTATGTTGCATGCATTGGCATTGAAAAGCCGCTCACACGTAGCGGAGTTGTGAACAGCATGGTTATTCCTGGAGGTGTGCATGCAGCATTTCGTCTGGAAGGCTGCTATGGCGATTTATTACCTTATCTGAGTCGTATTATGGAGGAATGGCTCCCTCAGTCCGGTTTTAAAATGCAAACGACTCCAGCACTGGTCTGCTATGAAAAGAATCACTTTTTAGCTGAAGATGCTCATTTCAGGCTGGTCTTCAATTTGCCGGTTTCACTGATGTAAAGCCGTGGACAGATCAAACCAACACTGGCTGATGCTGCAACTCAGGACATTTGCCAAACACAAGGCATAAGGCCTCTATAGCAGAACAGATCGATTCAGCACCTCAGAAACTTTCACCTCAGAAACTTTCACCTCAGAAACTTTCACCTCAGGAACTTTCACCTCAGGAACTTTCGCCTAAGGAGCGATAACAGAAGTGAGTTGGCACGCTCAGAGGCTACATACCGTGCTCTTCAATATACTGATACACCTCAAGCATAATCAGACCGAACTTAATAGCCTTAACCTATAAACTGTTCAATATATATACTTAAAAAGCATTTGGGCTTTGATCACAAGCCGTCATCAAATCCAGCGTGATGCAGCTGCATGAGCCAACCTCTTAGCCTCCTTCACTCTGATTTTCATCAGGCCCTTGGCTGATCATTTTTTAAACAATTTAAACGGGTGTTACAAAGCGTGCGGGACAGGGGGATTTTTCTTCAACTTATGCTCAAAGTTATCCACAGAATCTGTGGGTAACGCGTAACAAGAACGCCATATAAAGTGTTTCAGTGCTAAAAACAACACTTAATTCTGCCCGATTTTAAAAAATATCCCTTGCATTGATGCCCTGCCGGTAAATCGGTCCTAAGCGCAAAAAATACTGGAAAAGCCTTGATTTTCAAGGCTTTCCGCCGATTTGAATAATGCGCCGCCGGCGTATTCGGCGTGCGTGTCAGGCATTATGCGGGCTGCAGACAGTTATCGTCAGCTTATCCCTTAGTTATGCACAACACACTGTGCGTAAGTTAACAGGCTTTCACTGAACAACCTGCCTGTGCATCCGCCTCCAGACACAAAAAGTTACCTTTTCAGAGACTTAGCTCAGCTTCCTTGAGCAATATCCCTTGCTGAATGAAAGGCCATTCGATTAACTGAGGAGTCTGCCGGCACCACAGGATTACCCGCTTTGGAATTGCTCAAACGTATGCTCTTTCCGGTCATTATGCTGTTGCTGGCGGTCAGTTTCTGGAGCCGCCCCCAGTTACAGCAGATTGCAGCCGGTGTAGCCATCTTTCTGTTCGGCATGCTGTCGCTGGAGCGCGGTTTTCAGAGCTTCAGTGGCGGACTGATAGAACGCGTCCTGCAACGCTCAACCAGTACGACGGCTAAAGCTCTGGCCTTTGGTGTAGTCGCTACCACGTTAATGCAATCCAGCTCGCTGGTCTCGGTACTGAGTATCTCGTTTCTGTCGGCCGGGCTGATTAACCTTGGTGCCGGCCTTGGGGTTATCTTCGGTGCCAATCTGGGCACCACCACCGGTGCCTGGCTGATTGCCGGCTTCGGTCTGGATATCAATCTGGCACAGCTGGCCATGCCGATGCTGGTGTTTGGTGTGATGCTGTTATTCCAGCCGAATAAGAGCCGCGCCGGAATTGGCCATATTCTCGCCGGTATGGGCTTTCTGTTTCTCGGCATTGATTACATGAAAGATGGCTTTGCTACCCTGCAGGGCAGTCTGGATCTGAGCGCCGTCAGTCCGCAGGGCATCGCCGGGCTGCTGCTGTTTACGCTGTTTGGCATTATTGCCACGGTGGTGATGCAATCCAGTCACGCCACGCTGGTGCTGACCCTGACGGCGCTGGCCGCCGGTCATGTGCAGTATATGGATGCGCTGGCTCTGGCCATCGGTGCCAACGTTGGTACGACTGTTACCGCCATGCTTGGCAGCCTTGGCGCCAACACCGCCGGTAAGCGGCTGGCACTGGGGCATCTGTTGTTTAATCTGGCCACGGGGGCTGTCGCCTTACTGTTAATGCCCGTGCTGTTGTGGCTGGTCGAGCAGCTCAGCACCCTGCTCGGCATCAGCGCAGAGAACTACACCCTGAAGCTGGCACTGTTTCACACCTTGTTCAATCTGCTCGGTGTTGCCCTGATGGTGCCACAGTTGCCGCGTCTGCAACGCTGGTTAATGCGCCTGGTGCCGGAACGCAGCAGTAACCGCATGCAGCCGCAGTATCTGAACCAATCGGCCATGGAGTCACCGTCGGCAGCGGTTGCGGTAACGCGCAGCGAAAGCATCCGCCTGTATGGTTTATCCACCGATCTGATTTTGCAGGGGCTGGGCTGGCAGGTTGACGAATTTCATCGCGGCCAGCCGATTGCTTTACTCAGTGATCAGAGCCGCTCCGCCGTACATGCCAACCTGCAGCAGCTGTACGAACAACAGGTAAAAGGCATTTACTCTGCCATCATCAGTTTTATCAGCAGTGCGCGGGAAAAAGCCAGCGGCCGTCAGGATGAACAACTGCGCGAGCTGCGCGCCGCCGACCACTATCTGATCGAGGCGATTAAAGGCGTAAAACACCTGCAGCGTAATCTGTTGTTTTATATTCACAGCGAAAATCCGGACATGGCGCAAGCCTACCAGCAGTTACGGCAGCAGATTGGTGATGTATTGCGGGCCATCCAACACGTCCGCCAGATTGATGATGTGGTGGAAAGCCGCCTCGCCCTCGACCATCAGCTGCTGCTGACAGAACGCGACCGCGAACAATCCGACAGCCTGATCGAAGGCCTGATCCGCACCCGCAAAATCAGCGCCGAGATGGCCACCTCACTGATGACCGATAAAGGCTACAGCCAGGAAGTGTGTCGCGCGCTGATTCAGGCTGCCCGCTATCTGTTTATTGATGATCAGAGCCCACAGGGAGAAACGCCAGAAAGCCTGCAGCTGGAGCACGCCGATCTGTCGGCGATTAACAAACAACTGGAACAGCAACGCAGTGAAGAAGACGCCGCCACACCGCCACCGGAGCAAGGCCTATGAAATTTTCCAAACTGGTAAAGACGCTTAATGCGTTATTTAACAGCGGGCAGCGCCACAAACGGCGCCAGCGTGAAGAGCTGGCCGCAGCGCTGATTAAACTGAAACACAAGCAGCATGAACTGAAAGAAAATCTGCACCAATGTGACAGCGAGCTTGAGCGGGCCGAGCTGGAAGAAAAAATATCCATACTGGCGGCCCAGCGGCGCAAGGGGCTGGATATGCTGCGCGAACTGGACAATAGCGAGGACGATAAAGTTTAGCGCTGCCAGCGGCATAAAGAGGTCATCTGCGTCCTTTACCCGCATCGCAGAAACCGCTAGAGTCTTTGCCGCTTGCATGACTGCAACGCTACATCTGGCACCAGAAAAGGAATTCACCATGTCGAACGTCGCCGGCAAAGCCTATGGAATGAACGTGCTCACCCCCCTGCGGTGGTGGACTGCCCTCTGGCAAAAACTGATTTTCTGGGTGGTGGTAAAAACCTTCCCCTATTTCCTCAAGGGCCTGCTGACCCTGTCTCTGATTCACTATGCACGCTGGACCATCATCAACCGCTGGTCGTTCCCTCGACTGGACAAGAGCCAGCCGAAAGAAAAACTCAGCTACAGCTACATGCTGTTTGAAAGTAATTTTAACGGCAGCTGGGATCAGTACATTGACTCCTTTTCATTTGCCATTCCCTCCGGCCTCGATATGTTCTGGCGCTGGAATATCAAATACCCGAAATCGATTCCACTGCACGACTTTTATAATTACATCCGCTTTAACCAGATCGAGAGTGGGCACTATTACAATGCCTACCCGCTGGCGGCAGCCAACGATGTAAAAACCGCACAGAAATTATTCACCAACCTCGGCACCTTCCAGCAAAATATTGCCAATCTGAATGATGAAGAATTTCTCCAGGCCTACCAGCAGTTCCTCGCCGACAATCAACACAGCCTGGGCAGCATGGGTGAAAGCCCGCTGATGAGCGCCTCGCATGAACTGGTGCAGGAACATCAGCACGCCAATATTATGATGGCCCGCGCGGCCGGCAAGCAGGAGGCCTGAGCATGGCGAACACTTTCGGAAATTCCTACGGCCTGACCACTCTGTGCCCGTTAATTAATGGCGTTCACGACGAGCAGTCCTCATACGATAAAATTACCCGCCGTCGTATCCAACGCCTGGAAGAAGATGCCGGCAGCCCGTTTGCCCGCATTCCCAACACCTATTTTGCCCGTCTGTTTATCCTTAACGATGTGTTTTTTCAGCAGGGTAACGACGTTGCCCGCGACCACCTGAAATCCAAGTACCTGGTATTTACCAGTAACTTTCACGGTGAGCTGGAACCCTATCTGACAGGTATGTGGAATAACGCCGAAGCCGATATCCGCAGCCTGTGGCAATACGCCGTCGCTTTCGACAAAGTGCAGAATGCTGACGACTTTGTCGCCTATATTAAAAAGTGCCAGCTGACCACCACGCTGTTTTTTAATGGCTCAAACGATGTAGCGCTGAAAGAACAATTAAAGGCGCTGTATGTGAAACAAGCCTTCAGTGAGTTTGCCCTCGCCCATCAGGGGCAGGATGCAACCGCATTACGCACCGCATTCAATAACTTTATGGCAGAAATAAAACTGGATGACCTCAACCAGCCAAGCTGGACACCCGGTCAGACCCGCCTGCAAAACATGTACTGATATTTCAGGGATTATTTCCGCACACGGCCTGATACCGCCGCTGGGCGCACAAGGATTGATTATGAACCGACCTCTCGATCTGTACGATATTCAGGGCAATATCTGTAAAGGCTACGGCCGCTTTGGTTTCCCCAAGGCACGTTACTTTTTTCTCGAATTTCACGACTACGCCGGTGGCCGCAATTTTCTGCAGCAATTAATTCCGCTGATTACAACCGCCGAACCCTGGACCGGGAGAAAGCAGCCGGACCAATCGGATAAGCCAGCAGCCACCACCAACATTGCTTTTACCTATCACGGCCTGTGCGCACTCGGCTTGCCGCGCCGCTCACTCGATGGATTCCCGCAGGAATTCAAAATGGGGATGAAACCACGCGCCGCCATTCTCGGTGATAACGGCCCCAGCAGCCCGCAACACTGGGACCCGGTATGGCAGGGCGACACGGTACATGCATGGGTATCCATTAATGGTCAGACCCAGGAAACCGTAGAACAGCGTTTTGCCGACATTGAAGCCCTGATGCAAAGCGTGCAAGGCAGCGTCAGTATTCGCCCAGGCCATAAGGGGCCGGACGGAAAAATGCTGCCCTATCAGGATGCCTCGGCTGTTTTTGAAAACGGTAAAGCCACTCCCAAAGAACACTTTGGTTTTGTCGATGGTATCGGCAACCCTTACTTTGAAGGCTGCGGCAATGATCCGGAGCGCCTGCCCGGGCGCGGTAAACTGAACCGTGATGGCAAGTGGGAACCGCTGGCGACCGGTGAGTTTATTCTCGGTCATATCGATGAAGCCAAAGAATACCCGCTGGCACCGGAACCGCACCTGCTGGCACGCAACGGTACCTTTATGGTGTACCGCAAGCTGCATGAAAACGTAAAAACCTTTAATGACTACGTCGATAACATGGCGAAAGATTTTGACGGTAGCCGCGAATTATTAATGGCTAAATTTTCCGGTCGCTGGCCCGATAACGGCGCACCACTGGTGCTGGCACCGGATGATAAAGCCAAGGCCGAACTGGATCAGAAAATGGCGGAGTTACAGAAAAAAGCCGCTGAAGGTGATGCCTGCGCTATTGGTCAGTTAAAAGCTCTGGAAGAACAGTGGATTAATTTCACCTATAACGACGATAAGCACGGAGCAAAATGTCCGATCGGTGCCCATATCCGCCGCACCAACACCCGTGGCTCTCTGGAAACCGAAAAAGGTGCGTTTGATCGTCCGGGCGCACTGGTTGACCGCCGCCGGTTAATGCGCCGCGGCCTGCCTTACGGCGGCCACGATGAACTGACCAACGACGACAGCGAACAGGGCATTATTTTTATGTGCATCAGCGCCAGTATTGAGCGCCAGTTCGAGTTTGTGCAGCAGCAGTGGGTGAATTATTCCAACGATTTCCATCTTGGTAATGACCGCGATGTTTTGATTGGTGCCAACAACGGCAAACTGACCGATAAACACATTGTTCAGGTGAACCCGAAAGAAGGAAAAGCACCGTTTTTCTGCACGCACATGCCACGCATGGTCGAAACCCGCGGCGGTGATTATTTCTTTATTCCGAGTATTACCGCGCTGGATATGATCGCGCAGGGCATTATTGACCCGACCTGATATTTGCTCTGTTGCAGATATAAAAATGCCGCTTTAACAGCGGCATTTTTTATTCCGGATGCTTAGCGCCGGTTTTTTTCACCTGGCTCACCTGGCTCACCTGGCTCCCACGCTCTGCGTGGTAGCCCTTGCTGGCACAGTTGCATTCCCACGCTGAGCGTAGGAACGAGGAAACTTCAGTATTCATCGATTACTGTTTTTCAATCTGAAACGCCTTTCCGGGGCAAGCCCCTGGCCCCCTGTAAGGAGAGGTATCTCCTTACGATCCTCTCTTTTCGGCGCGTCCGGCCTGACTCAGAAAAAAGAGGGCAGCCAACTGCAATGATTATGCGGCACGCAAAACAATTCGCCCTGTAACGACTCTTCACCTGGCTCCCACGCTCTGCGTGGTAGCCCTTGCTGGCACAGTTGCATTCCCACGCCGAGCGTAGGAACGAGGAAACTGTGGGACAGCAGTAGATGCTTAGCGCCTGTTTTTTTAAGAACAGTTCCGGCAACGGAATATCAGAATCCAGCGATAAACCCTTAAACCCAGCGGTTGCCGGCATTTCGGACAACACAGGCGACCAGCCATCACTTCCACCGCCAGTGCAATTAAAAAGCCCACCGCCGCCCAGATCGCTGGCACAGAGATGCCAGGGTCAACAATCAGGCTGAGCAGCAAACAACAGGCAAGCCAGATCAACTGCGCACTTACCAGCAGCCATTTCAGGCGATGATAGCGGGCTCTTACCTCATCCATGACATACCTCTTTCTGCCTGACTGGCGTCAGTCGCCCGCCAGTACCATGGCCTTAATTTTTACCGCTTTTTCAAAATGATCGAGACAATGGGTTTTAATCCACCATTCGGCGGCTTCCATCAGCAGGTCCGGATCGTCATTTTTATTGGCGAAAAACGCATAAAAGGATACGCCGACATTATTGCCTTTGGCGGCTATTTTCTTGTCGCAAACCTGCACGACCTTAGCGCGTAGACTGGCTCTCACTGTATTTCTCCGCTGTGTGTCACTGTTTGATTGCCAGGGTCAGCGCGTATTCGGCCAGTTCATCCAGCGTCATATCACCATCGGGTTTATACCAGTTGGTGGTCCAGCTCAGTGCACCGGTTAAGAAACGGCGCAGAATAAAAGGTTCTATCGCTACCATACCGGTGGTGCGGGCTTCGGCCAGCGCATCCAGCCACAGCTGCTCATAAATATCACGCAGCTTAAGAATATGCTGCTGGCTGTCGGGTTTGAGCGAACGCCACTCATACACCAGCACACTCATGGCTTCGCCGGTCTCACCGAGAATGGATTGCAGCTCGCAACGGATCAGTGCCAGCACTTTCCCGCGCGGATCCTGCGCCTGCTGCAGCGCAATACGCATCAGCGCGGTATTCAGCTGAATGGTCTCTTCCATCACCGCACGCAAAATATCTTCCTTACTGCGGTAATGGTGAAACAGGCTGCCCGACTGAATGCCGATTTCAGCCGCCAGATCACGCACAGTGGTGCGCTCGTAGCCCTGCTGCTTAAACAGGCGCGCAGCGGCGGCCAAAAGGCGGCCACGGGCGCTGTCCGGATCGGTAATAACCCCTTCGGCTATCAGTTGTTCTATCACGGGTTGTCCTTATCTGGAGACGTCAGTATGACGAATGGGCCGATTTGAATACGCCTATTGTAGGGGCAATCCCGGTCAGGCCGCAAAACTAAAAACCAAGCGCTTGCTTGGTATATGGATCATTGATAGGCTTTGGCAAACGCTAACAACAGGATTTCACCATGCAGGATACCATCCGCATCGGCTGCGCCTCCGCCTTCTGGGGCGATACCGGCACCGCCGCCCACCAGCTGGTACAGCAGGGCCAGCTTGATTATCTGGTGTTCGATTATCTGGCCGAAGTCACCATGTCGATCATGGCCGGTGCACGCCTGAAAAATCCCGAAGCCGGTTTTGCCCCGGATTTCGTCCAGACCCTTAAGCCTCTGCTGCCGGCCATCGCCACTCAGGGCATTAAGGTGGTCAGTAACGCCGGTGGTATCAATGTTGAAGGTTGCGCCAATGCGCTGCGCGCGTTAATCGCCGAAGCCGGGCTGAACCTCACGGTCGGCACTGTACAGGGCGATAACCTCAGCACCCGTCAGGCCGATTTTGCCGGTGTAAAAGATATGTTCAGCGACGAGCCGCTTCCCGGCCGCTGTCTGAGTGTTAATGCCTACCTCGGCGCTCCGGCCATCCGCGATGTTCTGGCTGCCGGTGCCGATATTGTGATTACCGGACGCGTGGTCGACAGCGCTGTGGTTCTGGGCCCGCTGATGCATGAATTTAACTGGAGCGAATCCGATTACGATCAGCTCGCCCAGGGGTCCCTGGCCGGCCATATCATCGAATGTGGTGCGCAGTGTACCGGCGGTAATTTCACCGACTGGCAACTGGTTGAAAGCGGCTACGCCAATATGGGCTTCCCCATTGTTGAATGCTCCGCCGACGGCAGCTTTGTGGTCAGCAAACCACCAAAAACCGGCGGCCTGATTTCGCCTTTTACCGTGGGTGAACAACTGCTGTATGAAATCGGCGATCCGGCCTGTTATTTATTGCCCGATGTCTGCTGTGATTTTACTCAGGTAAACATCGCCCAGAGCGGCGAGCAGCAGGTGCGCGTCAGCGGCGCCCGCGGTTATGCACCACCGGCCGACTATAAAGTCAGCGCCACCTGGATGGACGGCTTCCGCTGCACGGCGACCTTTATGATCGGCGGACGCGATGCTGTAGCCAAAGGCCAGCGCGTGGCCGAGGCCATTCTGCAGCGCGTCAGCGTGCTGCATTCGGTATTGGGCATGGGAGCTTTTACTGCGCAGGATATTGAAATTCTCGGCTCTGAAACCACCTACGGCGCCAATGCCCGTGGCGCAGACAGCCGCGAAGTGATTGTTAAAATCGCCGTGCGTCACGCCGATAAAAAAGCGCTGGAAGTGTTCGCCCGCGAAATTGCTCAGGCCGCCACCGCCATGGCACCTGGCTTAACCGGTATTGTCGGTGGCCGGCCGAAACCCAGCCCGAATATCCGCTTATTTTCTTTCCTCTGGCCGAAAGCCGATGTGCCGGTACAGATTCAGCTGAATGAGCATAAAACAGCCGTGGCTGTCGACAGCGCTGACCACGCACCACACTGGCCTTCAGCCAAAATTAATGCCGCTGCTGAAATACCCGACTCTGATATCAGTGTGCCGTTAATCAAACTGGCGGTAGCACGCAGTGGCGATAAAGGTAATCACAGCAACATTGGTGTCATGGCACGCGATGCGGATTATCTGCCATTTATTCAGGCCGCACTGGCGCCGGAAAATATCGGCCAATGGTTTGCCCACGTGCTGGCCGATAACAGTGATGTTGAGCTGTTCGCCCTGCCCGGCTTAAACGCTTTTAATCTTTTATTGCGCAATTCCCTCGGTGGCGGTGGCATGGCCAGCCTGCGCATTGATCCGCAGGGTAAAGCCTTTGCTCAGCAGTTACTGGATTTACCGGTTGCGGTAACACCGGACATTGCTGCCCGGGCCGATGCCGAATATCAGCAGCTGCTGAATCGTTAAGGACACATCATGACCATTCTCACCTCAGAACTCGACAGCAACAGCGAACAGTTCCGCAATAACCGGCAGGCCATGCTGGCAGCGCTGGAAGAATTCCGTGCGGTCGAAGAAAAAGTGCGCGCCAAAGAACAGGAAGCGCAGGAAAAATTTCATAAACGTGGCAAATTACTGCCACGCGAACGTTTAAGTCTGCTGCTGGATGCCGGGTCCGAATTTATCGAACTGGGCTCACTGGTTGGCCATAAAATGCACGACGATAAAGACGGCAGCGGTGCCGGTGGTGGCATTATTGCCGGCATCGGCCGGGTTGCCGGTATCCGTTGTTTAATCGTGCTGAATAACAGTGCAATTAAAGGCGGCACCATTTCTCCCGGCGGTCTGGATAAAATCCTGCGCATTCAGGAAATTGCCCGCGACAATAAACTACCGGTAGTGACTCTGGCGGAAAGTGGTGGCGCCAACCTCAATTACGCCACCGATGTATTTATTCCCGGTGCCAAAGCCTTTGCCAATCAGGCACGCATGAGTGCGGCCGGTATTCCTCAGGTAACGGTGGTGCATGGTAACGCTACCGCCGGCGGTGCCTATCAGCCCGGTTTATCCGATGTGGTGATTGCTGTACGCGGTAAAGCGAAAATGTTTCTCGCCGGGCCGCCGCTGTTAAAAGCCGCCACCGGTGAAATTGCCACCGACGAAGAATTAGGTGGTGCCGAGCTGCACGCCTGCGATGCAGGAACCGCCGAATATCTGGCCGAAGACGATGCCGATGGTATCCGTATTGCCCGCGATGTGATGGCTGCCCTGCCGTGGAATGCCCAGCTGCCCTATCAGCCAGCCGCCGAATTTAACGAGCCGCTGTACAGCGCCGACGAATTACTCGGTGTGGTTCCGGCCGAAGCCAAACAGCCTTACGACGTGCGCGAAATTATTGCGCGTATCGCCGATGGTTCAGAGTTTCAGGATTTTAAAAACGAATTTGACCAGCAAACCGTGTGCGGTTTTTCCCGCATTGGTGGCTTCTCCTGCGGCATTATCGGCAATAACGGGCCGATCACCGCCAAAGGTGCAAACAAAGCGGCACAGTTTATTCAGCTGTGCGAACAGAACAATATCGCCCTGCTGTTCCTGCACAACACCACCGGTTTTATGGTCGGTACTGAATCCGAACGCAACGGCATTATCAAACACGGTTCAAAAATGCTGCAGGCGGTCGCCAACGCTACTGTACCTAAGCTGTCGATTGTGGTCGGCGGTTCTTATGGCGCCGGTAATTATGCGATGTGTGGCCGTGGTCTTGATCCGCGTTTTATTTTCGCCTGGCCAAACAGTAAAACCGCCGTTATGGGTGGTGCTCAGGCCGGTAAGGTTTTGCGTATTGTTACCGAAGAAAAACAACGCAAGATGGGCGTAGAGCCCGATGAAAAAATGCTCACGCAGTTAGAGCAGATGACCGCCGCCAAACTGGAAATGGGCTCAACCGCTTTGTTCGGTACTGCCCGCCTGTGGGATGACGGCCTGATTGACCCCCGCGATACCCGTACTCTGCTGATGCATCTTTTAAGCATCTGCCACGAGGCGCAGCAGCGGCCGTTACGACCTAACACCTTTGGCGTTGCCCGCTTCTGACAACAGCCGGTTTAAATACATCTAATAATTTTTAAGGAATTTTCTCATGCGTCTGACCCAGGAACATAAAGAACTTAAACGTACCGTTAAGAACTTCGTCGATAACGAAATTAACCCGCATGTCGACGAATGGGAAAAAGAAGGTATTTTTCCTGCTCATGAGCTGTTCAAAAAAATGGGGAATCTTGGCCTGCTGGGTATCAGCAAGCCAGAAAGTGCCGGTGGTTTAGGTCTGGATTTTTCTTATGAAATGGCCGCAGCAGAAGAGATGGGCGGTATTTTTTGTGGTGGTGTGCCCATGGCTATTGGTGTGCAGAGCTGTATGGCAACGCCGGCCATAGCCCGTTTCGGCAGCGATTACTTAAAAGAAAACTTCCTCGCACCCGCGATTGCCGGTGATATGGTCGCCAGTATCGGTGTCAGTGAACCCGGTGCCGGCTCCGACGTTGCCGCGGTAAAAACCACGGCGAAAAAAGACGGTGACGATTACATTATTAACGGCACCAAAATGTGGATCACCAACTCCACCCAGGCCGATTTTATCTGCCTGCTGGCCAATACGTCAGACGATAAGCCACACTCGAATAAATCATTGATTGTGGTGCCGATGAATTCTCCTGGCATTACCCTGTCACCGCGTCTGAATAAACTCGGTATGCGCTCATCCGATACCGCGCAGATTTTCTTCGATAACGTGCGTGTTCCGCAACGTAACCGCATCGGCACCGAAGGCGCGGGTTTTATGATGCAGATGGTGCAGTTTCAGGAAGAACGTATGTACGCCGCGGCCATGTCGCTGGTTGGCATGGAAACCTGCATTAACCAGACCATTGATTACTGCCGTGAGCGTGAAACCTTTGGTCAGCCATTAATTCATAATCAGGTAATCCACTTCCGTATGGCCGAATTGCAGACCGAAGTCGAAGCCCTGCGCGCCATGGTGTATCAGGCTTGTGAAGGCTATCTGAACGGCGAAGATATGACCCGCCTGGCATCCATGGCGAAATTAAAATCCGGCCGTCTTACCCGTGAAGTTTCCGACAGCTGCCTGCAGTACTGGGGCGGAATGGGCTTTATGTGGGATAACCAGATTGCACGCTTTTACCGCGATAACCGTCTTGGTTCTATTGGCGGTGGCGCTGACGAAATTATGCTCGGCATTATCTGTAAATATATGGATATTTTGCCTAAGCGTAAAAAATCCTGAGCGGAGGCGGTATGGAATTTACAACCCTGCAACTTGAGCAGCAGCCCGCCGTCTGGCGTGTACGCCTTAACCGTCCGCAGCTCGCCAACGCCATGAGCCTGACCATGGTAGAAGAACTGCTGGCACTGATGAACAGTGCCCAACAGGCCGACTGCCGTGTGCTGGTGATTGAAGGTAATGGCGATCATTTCTGTGCCGGTGGCGATATTAAAGATATGCAGGCGGCCGGTGGCGACAGCGCCCGTCTGGCCGAATTTAATCGCGCCTTTGGTCATATGATCGAAACCGCCAACCGCTTACCGGCGGTGGTTATCTGCGCGTTAAAAGGCGCGGTGATGGGTGGTGGTTTTGGTCTGGCCTGTGTCAGCGATCTGGCCATTGCCAGCAGCACTGCCCGCTTTGCTTTACCGGAAACCTCGCTGGGTATTCTACCGGCGCAGATTGCTCCCTTTGTAGTGCAGCGCATTGGCCTGACCCAGGCGCGCCGTCTGGCGTTATTCGGCAACCGTATAAATGCTGAAGAAGCGCTGCGTTTAGGCATTGTGCATCAGCTCTGTGCCGACAACGACAGCCTTGAAAGTGAAGTAAATAACGCCATTCAGCAGGCGCTAAAATGCGCACCGGCCGCCTCTGCCAAAACCAAAGCGCTGCTGCATTCTGTTGCCGACGCCGAACAACCGCTGGCGCAATTACTGGATCAGGCCGCACAGGATTTTGCCGCCGCCGTAATGGGCGAAGGACGGGAAGGCGCAATGGCCTTTATACAGAAGCGTCCGGCCGCCTGGACTCAGGCCGCGGTACAGGAGGAAAAGGCATGAATAAAATACTGGTCGCTAACCGTGGCGAAATTGCTGTGCGCGTATTACGCAGCGCCAAAGCCGCCGGTTACGAAACCGTTGCCGTTTACTCAGAAGCCGACCGCAACGCACCCCATGTACAACTGGCCGATCAGGCGGTGTGCATTGGTGCCGCCGCCGTTGGCGACAGCTATTTAAATGCCGCGCGGATTATTGCCGCAACACAACAGACCGGTGCCGACGCCATTCATCCGGGTTATGGTTTTTTATCTGAAAATGCCACCTTTGCCCGCAGTTGCGAGCAGGCCGGTATTATTTTTATCGGCCCGTCCGCCAGCGCCATTGAATTAATGGGCAGCAAGCGTTTATCAAAAATCGCCATGATCGAAGCCGGTGTGCCCTGCATTCCCGGCTACGAGGGTGCGGACCAGAGCGACGAAGCCCTGCACAATGCAGCGTTAGCCATTGGTTTGCCGGTAATGCTGAAAGCCTCTGCCGGTGGTGGTGGCCGCGGTATGCGTCTGGTGAATGATGCTGCGACCTTAAATGAACATATCCGTTCGGCCCGCTCCGAAGCGCAGAATGCCTTTGGCAGTGGCGAATTAATTATCGAAAAAGCGGTGCTGCAACCACGCCATATCGAAATTCAGGTATTCGGTGATCAGCACGGCAATGTGGTGTATCTGGGCGAGCGCGACTGTTCGGTACAGCGCCGTCACCAGAAAGTAGTGGAAGAAGCACCATCGCCGTTTGTGAATGACAGCCTGCGCCGTGCAATGGGCGAAGCAGCTGTCGCTGCGGCAAAAAGCTGCGGCTATTACGGTGTCGGTACGGTGGAATTTCTGGTCGATGCTGAGCAGAATTTTTATTTCCTGGAAATGAATACCCGTCTTCAGGTCGAGCATCCGGTGACTGAACTGGTTACCGGACTGGATCTGGTTGCGCTGCAATTACAGGTGGCACAGGGTGAGACGCTGGGCTTCACGCAACAGGATATTACCTTGCAGGGCCACGCCATTGAGGTGCGTTTATACGCCGAAGATCCGGCTAATAATTTCACTCCGCAAACCGGAAAATTATTACTCTGGCAAACCCCCGATCAGCACAGCATTAACGATGGTATCCGCATCGACTCCGGTATTCAGCAGGGCCAAAGCGTTACCCCGCATTATGACCCGATGCTGGCCAAGCTGATTGCCTTTGGCCGCAACCGCGAAGAAGCGCGCCGGCGTTTATTGCGTACCCTGCGTGAATCGCATTTGCTGGGCATTGCCGATAACCGCGCTTTTTTAGCCGCGATTCTGGCTCACCCGGCCTTTATTAACGGCGAGGCAACCACCGCCTTTATCAGCGAGCACCTGAGCGACCACGCCAGTATGCAGCCGCTGCAACCCGAGCTTAATGATCTGGCACTGGCGGCGGCATTAATCGCTGCGCCTCAGGGTTTTACCAGCAGTCACAGCGCGGCACGGCCGCTGAAATTAAAACAGGGTGAAACGGTATTTAGCCTCAGCATCCGCCGTGACGGCCAGCAATTGCTGGTTAACCATAACGGCGAAGAATGCGCTCTGCGTATATTGGATAAAAGCGACAATACCCTGCGCTACGAAATCAATAACCTGCAACAGACCGTCGTTTATGCACGCACTAACGATCAGCTCTGGCTGGACACGCCGCGTGGTAACCTGTGCTTCAGCGATGTCACGCTGGTCAGCAGCCGCGCCCAGAGCGCTGGCTCCGATCAGGTGCGCGCGGCGATGGACGGTGCCATTGTTACCGTACTGGCCGAGGCCGGCGAACGCGTGACGAAAGGCCAGACACTGGCGGTACTGGAAGCCATGAAAATGGAACATCCGTTAAAAGCCGGTGTGGATGGCGTGGTGCAGGAAATTCTGGTGCAGGCCGGTGATCAGGTAAAAGGCCGTCAGCTACTGATTCAGCTGCAAGCTGACGAAAGCGCCAAATAATTTTTACATATTAATAAAAAACAGGAGCTGAGCATGGCCAGCCTCAACAATAAAACCATTATTATTACCGGTGCCAGCCGTGGCATCGGGCGCGAAATTGCACTGGCCTGTGCCCGTGACGGCGCCAATATTGTGATTGCCGCCAAGTCCGACGAGCCGAATCCGAAACTCGAAGGCACCATTCATTCCGTTGCCCGCGAAGTGGAAGAAGCCGGCGGTCAGGCGCTGGCGATTAAAGTGGATGTGCGCAGCGAAGAAGACGTCGATAATCTGATTGAAAAAACCGTTGAGCGTTTTGGCGGCATCGATGCCATCATCAATAATGCCGGTGCCATCGCGCTGGCCGGTGTGGAAAGCACGCCGCTGAAAAAACTCGATCTGATGATGCAGGTAAATTTCCGTGCCGTGTTTCTGCTCAGCCAGAAAGCGCTGCCGTATCTGAAAAAATCCGACAATCCGCATATTTTAAGCCTGTGTCCGCCGCTGGATATGGATCGCCGCTGGCTGCGTAACCATTCGCCTTACACCCTGACCAAATACGGCATGTCGATGCTGACGCTGGGCATGTCGGACGAATTCAAACGCTATGGCATCAGCGTTAATGCATTATGGCCACGTACCGTTATTCACACCGCGGCAACCTCGTTTGGCGGTAAGCAGTCTTTTGACCGCGCACGTAATCCGCTGATTATGGCCGACGCCGCTCACACGCTGCTGCAAACCAGCGCACGTGAAATCACCGGCCAGTTGCTGATTGATGAAGATTTTCTGCGCAGCCGTGGCGAAACCAATTTCGATCAGTACCGTGCCAACCCGGACAGCGATAAAACCGATTTAATGCCGGACTTATTTGTGCAGCCAGCCGATACTTATGTTTATGGCGAGCAGCCGCCACTGGGTGGCTTAGGGCCTGTCGACACTAAGTAAATCCGGCCTGCTGAGAGCCAGTTTTTTTCAGAACAAGGAGAGAGGAGTGATATTAGCGGGCTAAATGAATGACGAACGACGAAGTTGATGGGAAAAACTGGCCTCAGCCCGGAGGGTTATGGCTAAAAATCCCTCATCCTGCGTTGCTGTTCGTTCGCTTAACCCGTTAGGCCACACTCTCAGCGCCTTGTCTGAGGAGTTTTTAGCCGATAACAGGCCTGTTTAATTAGTGTCGATAGGCCCTAACTGAAGAATAAAGCAGGAATTAGCAATGAGTCTGATCAGTTTACGCAGCGATGACAGCGGTAAGGTTGCCATTATCTCTTTCGATAACGGTGCCAACACTCACAATCTGCAGTTTGCCCGGGAATTAGAGCAACACCTGCAGACGGTGGAAGATAATATCGATTTTAAAGCGCTGGTGATTACCTCATCCGATGAAAAAAGCTGGAGCCAGGGTCTGGATGTGCCCTGGCTGATGGGCTCAATTCAGGGTGGCCAGCATGATGATGTAAAAGAATTTATGCACACCATGGATCGCTGTCATGCGCGGCTGATGCAACTGCCTGTACCGGCGATTGCAGCCATTAACGGCCACACCTTTGGCAATGGCTGTGTGATTGCCTGTGCCTGTGATTTCCGTGTGATGCGCAGTGATCGTGGCTACTTCTGTTTCCCGGAAGTGGATATGAGCATTCCCTTTGTACCGGGTTTAATTGATGTGGTACTGAAAAGTCTGCCGGCGTATCGCTACAACGATATGTTGCTGACTGGCCGCCGGGTCGGCGCGGCGGAATTACTCGCCGATCATTTCCTTACCGCTATTTTTGAAGGTAAAGACGCAGTACTGGAAGGTGCGCTGACCTTTGCCCGCACCTTTAATAAAAAACGCACTATTTTTGCCGAGCATAAAAAGCGCTTTCACAAGCCGGTACTGGATGCTTTGCGCGAGAAAAACCCACCGTTTATTGATGCCATGAAACTGCTGTAAATCCCTCACTTGCAACGCGTTGGCGTATCCACTGACAACGCGATTGCAGGCGCAGCACCATGGCCAGAGCCTGTCCAAATCAGGCGGGCTTTATTTCTGCGCTTTCTGCACAGGCTTCAATCGTAACCCGCAGCTGATGCGTTCCTTCATCAAGTGGCACACGCACCGTATTGCTGGCTGCGTCATTATCCATATCCACGCCGTCGAGACTGGCGCGTACAGCATAATCCGCATGGCCTGCTGACTGCTCAACACTGATCGTGTAACGGGTATTTTCGACATTGATAATCGCCTCATAGCCCGGCCATTGCGGTGGCAGACAAGGCGTAATCGTCAGCTCTCTTCCTTCCCGGTTAATGCCTAAAATGCCCTCCATTCCCGCCCGGTACATCCAGCCGGCAGCGCCGGTATACCATGTCCAACCGCCACGGCCGATATGAGGAGCGACGGAATACACATCGGCAGCCATAACATAAGGTTCGACTTTATAGCGCTGTGCATCGCCCCGGTTACTGGCATGATTAATCGGATTTAACAGCGCAAAAAGATCACAGGCTTTTTTACCTTCGCCGAGCTTGGCATACGCCATAATAATCCACATCGCCGCATGGCTGTACTGACCGCCATTTTCGCGCAACCCCGGAGGATAACCTTTGATATAACCCGGATCATGGGAGGTCTGGTCAAACGGCGGAGTAAACAGCAACGCCAGTTTTTGCTCTGGCTGAATCAGCCACTCTTCAACCGCCGCCATCGCTTTGGCTGCACGCAGCGGATCGGCCGAGGCTAACACCGCCCACGACTGCGCAATGGAATCAATGCGGCATTCGTCATTATCTTTTGATCCCAGCCAGCTGCCATCATCAAATATTGCGCGCCGATACCATTCGCCATCCCAGGCATTCTCTTCAATGGATTGCTTCACGGCGGCGGCATGATCCACCCAGCGCTGTATGCGTGCGGCACCTGCCACATGATCCGGCAACATATCCTTCTGCTGTTCTGGCGCTTGTTTTTGCGCTTGTCCTTCTTCTTTTGCCGCCGCCAGAATTGTGCAACGTTGTTCCGCCAGGGGCGCAAATAGTTCAATGGTGCGGATAAACAGCCAGCCAAGCCAGACACTCTCTCCCCTGCCCTCATCACCAACGCGGTTCATGCCATCGTTCCAGTCGCCGGTGCCGATTAATGGCAGCCCCTGCGCGCCGGTCAGCTCCAGGCACTGATCCAGTCCGCGTGCGCAATGCTCGTACAGTGTCGCAGACTCATCCGCCACCAGCGCCTGAAAGTACGCGTCATGCTGATTGGCATCGAGTGGCGGCCCGATAATAAACGGAATACGTTCATCCAGAATTGCACTATCACCGGAGGTCTGAATGTAGGTTGCCGTAGCAAATGCCAGCCACACCCGATCATCGGATATGCGCGTGCGCACGCCCTGGCCGCTGTGCGGTAACCACCAATGCTGCACATCGCCTTCGGCAAACTGACGTCCGGCGGCGCGTAAAATATGTTCACGGCTGATATCGGGCCGGCGGAACGTGAGCGACATACCATCCTGTAATTGGTCGCGGAAGCCAAATGCACCACTGGCCTGATAAAACGCTGAACGTGCCCACATACGGCATACGACGGTTTGATAAAGCAACCAGCCATTCAGCATAAAATCCATCGCCCGGTCCGGCGTTTTCACCTGCACGGCTCCCAGCATCGCATCCCAGTGTTGTTTGACTTCATCGAGAATACTGTCCGGATCGGCATGACGATAACGGCTGATTAATTCCCTGGCTTTTTGCGCCGAAGCACACTGACCAAGAAACATAATCACTTCCGTGGATTCACCCGGCTGCAACTCAACAATGCATTGCTGGGCGGTACAGGGGTCGTGTCCGGCCCCTACGGCACCGGAAAGTAACGCATTATTTAATAACGCCGCAGGGGCATTCATATGACCATTACGGCCGAGAAATTCGGTGCGGTCGGTGGTCCACGTTGATTGCTGGCCACTCATATCCGCAAACGCAACGCGCTCCGAAAACGCAATGCTCCAGCGGTTATGCACCAGCAACGCGTTCGACCCGGCATCCAGCTCTGTTGTAATAAAAGGTCCGGCTGAGCCTCTCGACGTTCCCAATACCCACTCGGTATAAGCCGTTACCGACAAGCGACGGCGCATCGGTGATTGATTATGAATCGTCAGGCGCGAAATTTTTATCGGGTCGGCCAGCGGTACATATTGCAGCAAGGTCAGCGCCAGCCCATCGGCCTGATGTTCAAAGCGGCTATAACCTCGTCCGTGGTGTGCAATATAAACGCTGTTATCCTGAGCATCGTCGCGATGATTTCCCTGCAACGGCTGAGCCGTCGCGCTGAATAATTCCAGCGTATCTTCATCACGGATATACACAGCCTCGCCCGCCGGATCAGACACCGGGTCATTACTCCATGGCGTCAGCTGATTTTCACGACTGTTTTCCGCCCAGGTGTAACCGCTGCCTTCGGCGGCGACATGAAAACCGAAATCAGGATTAGCAATCACATTAATCCATGGTGCCGGCGTTGCTTCGCCATTGGCCATGATGACCGTATATTCACGGCCATTCTGAGAGAACCCACCCCAGCCATTAAAAAATTCCAGGGTTTGTTGCAACGCTGCCAGCGACGGACCGGGCACCGAAGTTGACAGGCGCAGCGGTGTCAGGGCATTCATCACATGCGCACGGGATAATAAGCGCACTTTGCGATTGCGTACCGATGCCGGAGGAAACTGATCAATTTGCTTACCAATAGAACCACGCCGGGCAATCAACACCACGCGTGCCACCGCATTGAGTAAATCACGGGCGCTGGTACTCATCAGATCGGCCCTGAGCATGTGTACCGAACCTTTGACCTGCTCACCATTAAATTCGTCAGCCATGCGCGGACGCGACTGACTGCTGCGCACCACGGTTTCAATCGCCGCCTGTAACGCCTGACGATACGAACCGGCATGTTCATTAATAATAATCAGATCAACGGCCAGCCGCTTCAGACGCCAGTACTCATGTGCCCGCAGTAATTGTTTTACCTGCTTGATGTCTTCAACGTCATCAATACGCAGCAACACAATGGGTAAATCACCACTGACCGACAACGGCCATAATTCAGATTGGCTGGCCATACCACGGCAAATGGCCTCTGCCGAAGAACGGAAACAGGGATCGGCATATAAAATGGGCGCAGCCAGATGCTGGAAGTCGGCGGCTTCCGCCGAGGTAATATCCAAATGCCGCAACTGCACCTGCGCCTGCGTCCAGGATAAAGTTTTAGCGCGGTCATAGGCGCTGCGGTCATGGTGCCGGTCGATCAGATCCAGCAGTTCTTCACGCGACGATGCCACCACCGTCCAGAATGCGACACGCGCCACCCCTCCGGCCGGAACATGCACGCGATAACGCAACGAAAACATCGGATCGAGCACGGTGCCTGCCGTATTCGATAAATCCGGACTGGCCAGCCCTCCCGACCCGGTATAACGGGTCAGTGCTGAGGCTTCATCAGGTAACGCATCGGCAAGGGTAATGGCCGCCGCAGTGGCGATGGATTGTCCCCGACCAATAAATAATGCGCGGTCAGTTTCATACTGTGGGTCGGCAATGACTTCGCCTTCGACCACAGCAAAATGTGCCGCCCATACTGGTGTTTCACCGGGCGAGCGCAGACGGCGGGTCGCAATCAGGGCACCGTATTCCGCTACGTATTCGGTCTGCACAAACATTTTGGTAAATGCCGGATGTGCGTTGTCGGTAGCTGGCAGACTCAGTACCAGTTCAACATAGGAAGTCAGTTCAATATCGCGGCCACTGCGGCCATTATTATTCAGCGATATGCGCCGTACTTCACCGTCATCTTCGCCCGATACCAGCACATCGGTGGTAGTAATCAGGCTGCCGTCATGGCGTACAAACTGAGCATGATCTTCTTCAAAGACGCCGGATAAATACAGCCCTTCATTACCTAATGGCTCGGTACTGCTCGACCAGAGCTGACCACTGTCTACGTCGCGTAAAAAAATAAAGCTGCCGTACGGATCGCGGGTTGTATCTTCCTGCCAGCGGGTAACGGCAATATCGCGCCAGCGGCTGTAACCGGCACCGGTAGCGGTGAGCATTACAGCATAACGGCCATTGGATAATAAATGGGTCACGGGTGCCCCATCGGCCGATGGACTTAACCGCCTGACCGTTGGCGCGGAAGACGTTAATACCGTCGACGATATTTTAACTTCCTCAGCCCGCGGATGACTGATCGCCACATTCCTTGGCATACGTTCCTGCAATAATAATTCGCAGGCCTGAATCATCGGCTCACGATGAAAACGCTGTCTGATCAACCCATCCTGCAGAGCATTAGCAATGGCAACAATGGTCATCCCCTGATGATGAGCCATAAAACTGCGAACAATGGCAACGTTGCTTTCAAAGGGTAAACGCGACGGCGTAAAATCGAGCGCTTCATAAAATCCAAACCGCCCGCGCGCGCCCATCGCCGCCAGATGTTTATAATTTTGTACCGCCGCCGATGGGTCAACCATCGTTGCTAAACCTGTTGCGTAGGGTGCAATCACGCGGTTTTCTGCAAGGCCACGTTTCAGGCCGAGTCCGGGGACACCGAAATTTGAGTATTGATAAGTAAATTCAATATCACGGGCATTGTAAGCCGACTCCGAAACCCCCCAGGGGATATTTAAATGCCGTCCATATTCCTGCTGACGCTGCACAATCAGACGATTACTCTGTTCCAGTAAACTGCCCGCTGGTGCGCGCATGACCAGCGACGGCATCAGGTATTCGAACATCGAACCGGACCAGGAAATTAACGCCGAACCTTTACCCATCGGCGTTGCCGTACGGCCAAGACGGAACCAGTGCTTGGTTGCCACATCGCCTTTGGCAATAGCAAATAAGCTGGCCAGCCGTGCTTCTGACGCGAGTAAATCGTAGCAACTCGGGTCCAGACTGTTTTCTGTCAGCGAATAACCAATCGATAACAGCTTTCTTTCCGCATCCACCAGAAAACCAAAATCCATCGCCTGCGCCATTGCACGTGCAGTACTGGCCAGCGCGGTTAAGCGGCCACTCAGCGAATCGGGCGTATTCAGGTATTCCAGTTTATCGCGCTGCTGTTCGAGCAAACGTTTTTGCGTGGCATCAATCCAGAAAAATAAATCCGCCGGATAAAGATGACCCACACCGTCGCTCATTTCACCCGCGGCATTAATTGAAACAACCGGCGATAAATCGCGAACCATACGCGCTGCTTTTTCAGTCAGCCTGATTAAAATGGGCGACATGGCATCAATCGTTTGCTGGCTGCTGATATGGGTAAAGATTTCATCCAGTACAGCCATGAGCTGGTTCGCCCGGTTACTTTCTGATTCCGGGGTTTTTACCGATTTAGCTGAAGACGCTGAGCTGGCCTTAACCGGTACGGTAATGGTTTCACGGATCAGCGCCAGATTATCCCGCAGGCCGGAACGCACATCACTGGACTGCGGCGCACGCCGCCATTCATCACAGCTGTTAGCCAACGCAATAAGGTGGCCAGCCAGGTTGCCGCTGTCGACCGATGAAATATATTCCGGTAATAACGAATGCAATGTCTGAGTGGCGTACCAGTTAAAAAAGTGGCCGTTATACTTGGGTAATTTCTGCAGCGTATCGAAGGTTGCTTCCAGTCGCTCAATGGTTTCCAGCATACCTGCCCAACCAAAATCATAGGCGGCAACAGAAGACAATAAATACAAACCTATATTGGTTGGTGAGGTTCGGTGTGCGATGACCGGTTCAGGCTCTTCCTGAAAATTATCCGGCGGCAGCATATTGTCTGCCGGGGTAACAAAAGTTTCAAAATAGCGCCAGGTGCGGCGTGCGGTCAGGCGCAGCGTGGTATCACTGCTGCTCAGCTCTTCTGCTTTAAATATCGCCGGTGAACGGCTGGCATACAACGCCAGCAGCGGCGCCAGCGACCACAATAAAGCAAAAGGTAAGAGCAGTGGCCAGGCGTGTGGGTTCAGCATAACGGCGCTGCTACAGAGGCCCAGGCCGAGCCAGGTACCGCCCTGCATGGTGCGGTAAAAGCCCATCACATTCAGCCGTGGGGCACCATTACAGTGGGCAGCGGTTGTCCATTCCAGACGGTGATGATGAGTAACCCACAAGCGCGACAAGGTGCGCACGATGGCATCCAGTGTGCGGAAACTCTGGTCGGCAAGAAAACTGAGGGTGAAAAAAATCTGACTGAAAGCAAGACGCAGATCCCCCAACCAGAGACGCAGATGATTGCGTATACCGACACCGGCATGGTGAGGAACCAACGAAAATAAACAAGGTAATAAGGCCGGAATAATAATCGTCGTCAGTAATAAAGCGCTGGCCGCTAATGCCAGCGGCAAGGGCAGTAGCCAACTCAGTGCCAGCGCCAGCAGTGTGGTCGGTGCGACCAGAGAGCGGCGCAGGTTATCCATAACCTTCCAGCGCCCTAATGCAGACAAGCCATGCAGACCTGAGGCTTTACCCAATATCCAGGGCAGCAATTGCCAGTCACCCCTGATCCAGCGATGCTGGCGTTTGGCAACAACGTCGTAGCGGGCGGGAAATTCTTCCACAACTTCAACATCGGACACCAAACCGGCACGGGCAAAGATACCTTCAAATAAATCGTGACTGAGCATGGTGTTATCGGCGACACGACCGGCCAGTGCCGCTTCGAAAATATCTATGTCATAAATGCCTTTGCCGGTAAATGAACCTTCACCAAACAAGTCCTGATACACATCGGAAATAGCCGCCGCATACGGATCGATACCACCGGGAGCAGAAAAAATACGCTGATAAAGCGAACCTTCATAACCGGTGGATAATGACGGTGTAACACGTGGCTGCATAATGCCGTAACCGGCGACAACGCGTTGTTTTTCTGAATCCAGCCGTGGCCGGTTCAGAGGGTGCGCCATTTTACCAATCAAACGCAATGCCGCTTCGCGCGGTAAGCGGGTATCGGCATCCAGGGTAATCACGTAGCGGACATTGGCCGGTACCGGTGGTGGCTGGCCATTAATGCAGACAAACGATGTATCGGCAGCGCCGCGCAATAAACGGTTAAGCTCACGCAGTTTGCCGCGCTTGCGCTCCCAACCCATCCAGATTTTTTCACTGCTGTTATACAGTCTTTTTCTGTGCAACAGGAAAAAGCGCTGATCACCCGAACCATCACCATAACGGGCATTGAGTATGGCCATTTCAGAGGTTGCCAATGCCAGTAATGCGGCATCCTGCGGTAATTCTTCCTGCTCGGCATCGATGCCATCGGTCAACAGCGCGAAACTCACATTGCCTTCAACTGCGGTCAGATAATGCACCTCCAGGCGCTCAATCTGTTCGCGTAAATCGGCTTCCGACGTCAGCAGCGTGGGTACCGCAACCAGAGTGCGCAACGAAGCAGGAACACCGGATTTTAATTCCAGTCCGGGCAACACGGTTGCACCAAAGCGCCAGGTCACCAGGCGATTAACAATCGCCGAGGCTATTTCGCTGGCTGGAATAAAACCGACACCAAACCACAATAACCAGGCCGTAACCGATAGCTGGGAAAAACCGGGAAACAGGAACCCCAGTGACAGAAAAATCAACGCCAGTGCAGCAATGGAACCCACATACCCGGATACTCCCATGCGCACATGCAGGCGGCGGATTCTTAAACGCAGCGTAGGTTTATAGTGGATTGATTGTTCAAAACCAGGTCTGCCCTGATCAATCAGATAGTAGCCAGGATCACTTAAGCGCTCCTGCTCAATTTGCCCGCCAGTGGTTTGTTTTACTGCCTGTGTGGCGGCTTCCACCGCCCGTTCGGCGATTTCAATTTCTGAATATTGCGAGCCGCGGGCCAGTTGCTCAATCGCCCCACGGTATAAATCCCGGGTGCTGAAATCCATCGCCAGAAAGATACTGTCGCGCTGTAATTCCTTATCGACCAGGCTGACTTTTTCGAACAGTTCGGCCCAATCAATATCCGACAATAACCGCATACTGGTAATCACATTACGGATGCTGACATTGGACGCTCCCTGACGCTGCTGCGCATGCTGCACGGCTTCATTGACGGTCAGCCCCTGAGCACTCAGCCGTTGCTCCAGCCAGGCAACCGCCGGAGTGGTATTCGGGTCCTGATCGCGTAAGCGTTTCGCCAGCTGCGCGGCAAATACTTCCGACAACGGCTTTTTTGAGCGCATGGCAATATCAGCCTGTAATGCCGTATGCGCACAGCCCGGTGCCAGCAGACGTCTGGTCAGCTGGTCGGCATCGGTACGCTCCTGACGGCCGACAGAAATCTGATCGGTCAGCCGGCGTAAATTCTCAATTAAGACAATACGCAAGGTAATGGCAACCGCCCATAATTCACCAATCGTCAGAGGCTGAATAGCCTGATAGGCGTTAACGAAACGAATCAGAATATCAGAATCAACATGGCTGTCGGTATGCGCGATATAAGCCCATGCCAGACCAAATACACGCGGATAACCGGCCAGCGGGCCCGAAGCCAGCTTCGGTAATTGGCGATAATAACTGACCGGTAAATCATCCCGTACTTCCCGTACCTGCGCTTCGACGAGATGATAATTATCCAGCAACCATTCCGCGGCAGGTACAACACTTCTGCCCTGTTCTAATTCTTCAGCACTGGCGCGATAGGCATGCAGTAAGGCGCTGGAGTTTTCGTTGAGGCGTTTATGTAAAGGTAAAACCCGTGGTGCTGAATCTGACACCCGCTGCGCCAATGCCAGACTGGCAGCGTGCTCCTCCAGCCGTTCGGCACCGAACAGATCCTCCCGTACCGGCGCCGTTGTTTCCCACAGAGCAGATGACGGTATACGACCTAAAGCTGAAAGTATGGTGTATAGCATGCTTACCTCATAAATGATGAATCCGTGCGGATAAAAAACGCCTGGTTAAGGCATTTCTGAATATCATTTCAATCGGCGCCTTGTAAAAAGCACTCTTATGCACTCACGCAAAGCTGTGCAGAATTATTCCCAGCGGCCTTAATCAATAGGCGCCTTAAATACAGAAGCATCTGAATACAGAGCCGCCTTAATACAGAGCCGCCTTAATACAGAGACGCCTTAATACAGAGACGCCTTAATAGGGAGACGCCTTAAACGTTTTTAATAAATATTTTACGAATTATGTATTTCGGCATATCGCCTGAAAAAAACGAATAAGTGATTTATCTGAATAAAAATATAGCCACTTTGCCATTTAATCCTGACAGTTCATGAGGGCAAGGTCTGTGCGCTGGCAAACATAGCGGATATTAATTTAAGACACCTCTGAATTCAGGCGCCTCTCGATTCAGGCACCTCTCGATTCAGGTAACTTGTAACAAGTATAAATATTGTCCGGGAGAGGTCATGACCAATCAATATATTGAGAGAATGGCCATTCAGTATTTAGCGGGGATAAGGTAGCAAGCGATCAGTTTCTGCTTTGACGACGGCGTAGCACTCGCAACTCAGTTCTTCGAGTTTTTTACGGTCAATAACGGTGATATGACCGCGATGATAATTAATCACCCCAAGCTTCTGCAGTTTTCCGGCGGCTTCGGTTACCCCTTCGCGTCGAACACCCAGCATATTGGCGATCAATTCCTGCGTCATCATCAGATGATTGTCGGGTAAACGGTCTAACGACAATAACAACCAACGACACAATTGCTGATCAATGGAGTGATGGCGGTTACAGACAGCGGTCTGCGCCATTTGCGTAATCAATGCCTGGGTGTATCGCAGCATCAGATCCAGTAATTTGCCATGACGGTCAAATTCTTCGGTCAGCCTGACACCTTTGAGGCGGTATGCATACCCGGCACTTTGAACCACGGCCCGGCTGGATGTGCTTTCACCGCCCATAAATAAAGCCACGCCGATCAGTCCTTCATTGCCGACAACCGATATTTCTGCCGAAGCACCACTCTTCATGACGTACAGCAAAGAGACAATGGCATCGACCGGAAAATACACATACGCCAGCTTATCACCGGCTTCGTACATCACTTGCCCCAGATTTAATTCTACAAGCTCAATAAAAGGAAACAGACGTTCCTGAACTTCTTCGGGCAATGCGGCTAATAAGTGATTCCGCAACGGAGAAATGTCCGTATCAATCGTTTCATGCATAGTTTTTGGATCCTTGAAATGAGCCAACCTTTACAGGTTATAAGTGCGTAAAAATTTATTAATCCAGGCGATGAACGATTAATCAGCCTTCGCGCGGCTTTCAGCTCAATGCTTCAAACCCTGAGAGTACATCGAACAGCTCTTCGTCGATACCACTCTGGCGCAGGCGATGAAAGGTACGGTTAAGATCATCCTGCAGTTCATCAATGTTTTTTTCGGCTCGCTGCATCGCTGCCAGACGACTGGCATTTTCGCTGGCCAGTGACTCGGCACAGGCTCTGAACAGACTCACAAACAAATATTCCCGCACGAAAGCACGCAACGTTTGTCCGCTGTCCGGCATTACTTGCGGCAAATTCCGGGTAGGCCAGGCCATCTCTGCCAGATTACGCTGCCAGGTTTCATCTAACGGTAATAACTGCTGACGGACTGGCGTATAAATCGCACCCGCTTGCGGGCGATGATGAAAAAGATATACCTGATCAATAATTCCTTGCTGCCGCTGCGCTTCGATTTCAATCAGAACCTTGCCCACCAAAGCTGTAATGGCATTAATGGAGTTGGGCAGCGTAAAGCTCTGCTGTTGGCTTAATGCCGTTTCTGCCAGGCGTGAGCGCAGCCGTTCACCCACAGTCCAGATAACTTTTTTACCAGGCAAAGTGGCCAGTTCAGCCAACACATATTCCAGCATGGCTTCATTAAACTGCCCAACCAATCCCTGATCGGAACCAAACACAATAACGCCAATAGCCGGTCTGCTATTTTTCTGGTCGCTTTGATAAGTGCCGCTGTTATCAGCATGGTGCCTGGCCAGTACGGTGGATTGATTGTTACTTAAACAGGCCGCCAGACCCAGCTGTACAGTGCGGTAATAATCATCCAGAGAACGCACCGCACTTTCATACTGGCCAATGGCCGACGATGCCATAGCCTTCATGGTGCGCACCACCGACTCCAGCTCTTGCGCGCTGGCAATCTGATGACGCAGGCTGGCGACGCTGTCACTCATACCCGCTTCCGTACACAGAAATAAACCCATAAATAACCACAGAAATCGTCATGCCGGCTCGCTTTTATCAGCATCTGACAGGTCATCTTCAGACGCCCAGAAAGGCTCCAGTGCCTGACTGGCCAGAGCAAGAATGGCGCTCTGATCGTCTGCAGTTAATGCATCACCACTCTGCAAGCGGCTGATAATATCGTCCGCTATATCAGCGCTGGCGCTGCGCAAAGCCTGTTCTGCGGCGGGCATTTTTGCCATGGGAACATCATCAAATAAGCGTTCGCTTAATGCCATCAGAACGGCGATTTGTTCAATCATCGCAACCGGTTTCGATTCCGGCTGTTTCAGGCAGGCCCGGATACGCCGGCCATGACCAATAATTTTTAATGTACTGTCATCCAGACGCGCACCAAAACGGGCAAAGTTTTCCAGCTCTTCAAACTGGGCGTAAGCCAGTTTCAGATCGGCGGCGACGGCGCGGTAAGCCGCCCGCTGTGCTTTACCGCCAACACGCGAAACCGACTTGCCGACATCAATGGCCGGTAACACACCCAACTCGAACAAGGCCGGTGACAGATAAATTTGCCCGTCGGTAATCGAAATCAGATTGGTGGGGATATAGGCTGAAATATCCTGCGCTTCGGTTTCAATAATCGGCAATGCGGTCAGCGATCCACCACCCAGCTCGGCATTTAAATGCGTCGCCCGTTCCAGTAAGCGGGAGTGAATATAAAAAATATCACCGGGAAAGGCTTCGCGTCCGGGCGGGCGACGCAACAATAACGACAGCTCACGATAAGCCCGGGCATGGTGCGTAAGGTCGTCATAAACAATCAGTACATCGCGTCCCTGCTGCATAAAATATTCGGCAATGCTGGTTGCGGCATACGGTGCAATATAGGCCAGTCCCGGCGGATCATTACCTTCTGTCACCACCACAACGGTGTATTCCAGCGCGCCTTTTTCACGCAGGGTCGCAATCACTTTGGCGACGCCAGATGCACGCTGCCCAATGGCGCAATACACACATAACACATTTTTTCCGCGTTGATTAAGAATGGTATCCAGCGCAATGGCCGTTTTACCGGTTTGCCGGTCACCCAGAATTAATTCACGCTGACCACGGCCAACCGGAATCAGCGCATCTATCACTTTAATACCGGTTTGCAGCGGCATACTGACCGGTGCCCGATCCATAATGGCTGGCGAAGGCCGTTCGACCGGCAGACGCAGGCTGCTGAGCAGTACACCTTTGCCATCCAGTGGCTCGCCCATAGGATTAAGAATGCGCCCGATCAGCCCATCGCCTACCGGTACATCCACCACATGACCGCAGCGTTCAACTTCATCTCCGGCCTGCAGATGCCAATAATCACCCAGCAGCACGACACCGATTTCGTGTTCGTCCACATTAAAGGCGATGCCATAAATTCCACCGGGGAAACGCAACACTTCTTCAAAGCCAACGCCCGGTAAGCCCGATACTTTTGCAATGCCCGTCGCAATACTGATGATTGCTCCGACTTCGCGTAACACGATGGCAGGCGAAAAAGACTGTCGGGCTGTTTTAATATCCGCAAAAAGATCGTTAAAGGTCGCCTGCAGTGCCCTGATCTGTGCCGTGATCACAACGGCTTCCGGCGACATATCAGGTGCCCTGCTCATGGCTGGTTAATGCCTTATTCTCAGGGGCATTGTTATTCTCATCGTCTTCCCGCGGGTCGCTGTTTTCAGCAGAATGATGATCAGCAGAAGGCTCGTCAGGCTGCAGCAACTGCTTTACCCGGCGGGTGAGCGAGGCAAGATACGCGGCAATACTCCAGCCGATTTTCTGGCCGTTGGCGTTGATTTCAATACCACTGACCAGCGCAGGTTCAATCACAAAACGAACGCTGACGGTGTCGTTAATCATGTCTTTGATCGCATCGGTAATGCGGCTGCGCTGTTCATCCGGCAAGGTAAATGCCGTGCGCACGGTCAGCGCCTCATCCGCCGGATTAAAGGCCGCCACCAAATTGGTTTTTTCCGCCGCATCCAATGCCTGCAGATGACGGATAAAAGTATCTGTCATGCTGGTTTCCAGTGAGCGGTCGGCAAGATCCGTCAGCGCTTTACGGGTAATGGAAAATACTTCGTCCTGCGCTTGCTGACGCAGTTTATCCTGCAGGCTTTGCTGTTCGTTCTGCAAAGCCAACTGTAATTGACTGCGCAGTTCATCGGCTTCTTTTCTGGCCAGATCGAGTAACCGCGTACGTTCGCTGTTCACTTCTGCGGCCAGTTCTTTGCGACGTTGTTTACTCTGCTGATCAAACTGTAAATTTTTTTCCTGATACTCGTCACGCTGCTGCATGGCGGCCGATTTTTTTTCATCGGCATCAGCAATTTCTGCCGCAATGCGTTTTTCGCGCTCATCAATTGCATTAAGAATGGGATGATATAAAAAATGCTGCAGCAGCCAGACCAGCACCAAAAAATTGATCAGCTGTGCAATGACGGTGAACCAATCAATCAGCATAGATAATTAACCTGCGGCCTGGGCGAGGGCGTAATTCCAGAATGGATTAGCAAACAACAGAATCATCGACACCACAAAGCAGTAAATAGCGGTGGACTCAATCATCGCCAGGCCGACAAACAATGTTCGGGTAATGGTCGCAGAAGCATCAGGCTGCTGAGCCAGTGATGTCAGGGCAACGGCAACCGCTTTCCCTTCGCCCAATGATGGGCCAATAACGCCGATGGCAATGGTAATGCCAGCAGTGATAATCGATACCACTGCAATAATGGTCATGCTGTCCATAGTATCTCCTTATTTCGTTTGAATGGTTTATGCATCCGCTTCAACATCATTGTCAGCAGGTTGACGTGTACGGGTCGCCGCAGCGATATACACCGTGGCCAGAATAAAAAAGATATAAGCCTGCACAATACCGGTCAGAAGGCCGAGTAATGTCATCACAACAGGAAACAGAAAAGGTGTGATGGTGAGCAATATGGCAATAATCATGGCGCCACTCATCATGTTGCCGAACAGGCGTACAGCCAGCGCCAGAGTCCGTGATATTTCGCTGATAATATTAAACGGCAACATCAACAGGGTGGGCCTGGCATAAGAAGACAGATAACGGCCGATGCCTTTTTCCTGAATGCCGAACACAGGGACCGCCACCAGAACACACAGCGCCAGAGCAGCCGTTGTCGAAAGCGAGCCGGTGGGTGGTTCAAACCCCGGAATAATCGTCGCCAGAGCGGAGATAGCAATCAGTAAAAACAGTGAGCCAAGAAAAGCGAGGTATTTCTGCGGCTGGCTCAGGCCCACTTCTTCAATCTGTTTATTGATATTAATAACCACGACTTCCAGCAGATTCTGCCAGCGCGATCGTTTAATATCGGCGGATAATTTCCGCGTAATCAAAAACGATCCGGCCACCAGTACCAGCATTACCACCCAGGTAAACACAATGGTGGCATTGAGTTTTAAAAAACCCATTTGCCAATAAATGATCTGATCAGGGCTAAGGTGCATAACCATCCTTCTGTTTGCTTAAGGAGGATGGCTTTTCCACGCGGGCAATACGTGTAACCAACATGCGCAGCAGCATAAAACCAAGCAACCCCGGCACCAATTGCTGCCAGTGATCACCGAGAATAAAATAGAATCCGGCCACCACAACCAAACTGCGAAACAACATACTGAACATAAACAGCAGCGCAACATACTGGCTGGAGCCCAGACGTCGTATCGTCCACCACAGGCCAAAAAAGTAAAATGCCCCCAAAAGAGCACCGGCCAGCAAGGCCAACAGGCTGTCGGTTGCGGTGGTGATCATCCATGCGCTTTCAACTGAACTAATCACGCGGCTCTCCGTCTTCAGATTGATGAATTTCTTTATCTTCTTTATCGACCCACCGCCAGGCATTAAAGCAACCAAGAAATAAGCCAATAACCAGCAGCATCAGCGTCCACGAACGGCCGCCCGGATAACGGTTATCCAACCAGACACCCAGTGCCGCACCGAGCAGGGTAGGAATGGCCACAGACCAGCCAATCAACCCCATCATGCCTAACCCGGACCACACCGTTTGACTGACATGACGCTGCGCCTTGAGTTTGCGCGCTGCCATATCTCCCACGCTCTGGCTGTAAGAGGAATCCGCCGCTTTTTTCCGGCTATTTTCCGTCTTATGGTTATGTCCGTGATCTGTAGCAGGCGGCGTTAAAGAGCGGTCTTTATTGCTGGCCACTTGGGTATCAGGTTTATCCTTCATGACAGGGTTTTATCCTGATTAAAGGTTGCCAGCCGCTGAATAAATCCATTTTCCATTTTCGCCAGTACCGAACGCAGGCGTTGTTCATGTTCATCCAGGTGCATAAATTCCTGCTCGACCGCCTGGCGTAACTGGCTCAGTGCCATTCCTCCCGTGGCGTTGCGTACTGAAACCAACACATCAAAACCGCTTTTAACCAACACGCCTTCATCAACCGCAATGCAGGTTTCATCGTCGCCGGCGATTTGATAAACCAGAATGCCGGCGGACAGCGAGGCCACACAGTCAAGCCGGTGGGGCAGAATGCCAAACGCGCCGTCAGGCGTTACCGCCACAATGCGTACCACCCGGTCTTGCCGGGCAAAGACTTTATGCGGCAGCAGAACGTTAAGATTCATCTGTGCTGATGGCATCCTGTTACTCCTTTTGGGCGGCGTTGTGGGTTGATTTTTTAGCGGTGGTTTTCAGTTCAATTCCGGCATTGGTTTTTGTTACCTTGTCATGTGCTTCATCAACTGCGCCAATCATATACAGTGCGCTTTCCGGGTAGTCTTTAAACTCGTCCTGCAGAATACGTTCGCAGCCGTCCAGCGCATCATTCAGGCTGACCATACTTCCGGGCATGCTGGTGAACTGTTCGGTGGTAAAAAAAGGTTGGGTAAGAAAACGTTCCAGACGGCGCGCCCGACCGACCACGTTATGATCTTCCGGCGATAACTGCTCCATGCCGAGCATGGCAATAATGTCTTTAAGCTGCGCGTACTGCGCCAGCGTGCGGCGTATTTCCTGCGCCAGATCATAGTGCCGTTTACCGATGATGCCGGGCGTGGCCATTTTTGAATTGGACTGCAACGGATCAATCGCCGGATATAACCCTTCGCTGGCCCGTTTGCGCGACAGCACAATAGACGCCGATAAATGCGAGAAAGTATGCACCGCTGCCGGATCGGTAAAATCGTCGGCCGGAACGTACACCGCCTGAATTGAGGTAATCGCACCACTGCCGGTATTGGCAATGCGCTCTTCCAGTTGCGACAACTCGGTGCCCATGGTTGGCTGGTAGCCCAGGCGGGCGGGCATTTGCCCCATCAGTCCGGACACTTCCATACCGGCCTGAATAAAGCGGAAAATATTGTCCACCAGCAGCAATACATCCCGGTGTTCGTCATCGCGGAAATATTCCGCCATGGTGAGTGCCGCATGGCCAACACGAAAGCGCGCACCGGGCGGTTCGTTCATCTGTCCGAATACCATCACCATATTGTCGAGCACACCGGCGGCTTTCATCTCGCGATAAAGCTCTTCGCCTTCGCGGCAGCGTTCGCCGATACCACAAAAAATGCTGACACCGGCATGCTGGCCGACCATGTTGTGAATCATCTCGGTCAGTAATACTGTTTTGCCGACTCCTGCGCCGCCAAACAGTCCGGCTTTGCCACCCCGTTCCAGTGGCATTAATACGTCGATTACTTTAATGCCGGTGGCAAAAACTTCGGTTTTGGTGGAACGCTGAGCCAGCGTGGGCGGTGTGTTATGTACCGAACGCCATTGCACATCAGCCAGATCATCCTGCCGGTCAATCGTATGACCAAAGACATCAAACATACGCGATAAAATACCCGGCCCGACCTGTGTCTGTAACGGCCCGCCACTGTCCTGAACGCACATGCCACGCGCCAGACCCTGAGTTGGCGTCAGAGCAATACCGCGTACCCGTTGTGCATCCAGCTGTGAAAATACTTCAATGGCGATGCGGTTATCCGCCCCGGTATGCAACAACGAACGAATCGGCGGTAATTGCTGCGTAAAAAGAATATCGACCACACTGCCGCGGACAGAAATAACCGTTCCCGTATTCACAGACGATACCGGTGATTCAGCCGGATGTTCGGGGGCATTTGTCGGCTGGGTATTTTGCGCGGCGTTCCGATTGGTTGGCCGATTGGTCGGCTGAGCCGTTTTCCGGGCAGTATTTTGATCAGACGCGAGGGAGGAAGCCGAAGAACTGTGCGTGTCGCTGATCATACTCATTTCCCTGTTGATCCGGAGATCTGAGAGCCTGAACACAGGCTGTCTGGCAGAGAATACTGAGCGCAATCTCTGTTCCTTTAATGCCTGAAGCGCCTGACTAAGCGGCTGGACTGAACGCCCGCTCTGCACATCGGAATGCGGCAATCTCCAAACAGTGCACAATGGGCATTGGCTGCGCTTGCCAAACCGTGAGACAGCGCGAAAAAACATCAATCCGCGTAGTCATCCAGCGTAGCGTTTTATGTCTGCCGCCTCTGTGCGGTAGCGAACCAAAGACAGCAGCAATATTCAGCCTGCCTCTGCAATGCTCCGATATAACGACCGCCTCTGAAGCGATGAGCACAACACCCGCAGCGGCCATCGCGTACAGAATATTTGCACCATCGTCTCGTATTGTCATACCCCCGTCATTGTCAGCATTCTAAGATGCTCCTCCGCATGGAAGCTTTTCTCCGTTGAGTGATCTCACGCCGCCACCGGAGAGCAATAAAAATAACTCTCCACTCTCTCTGTGAGGTCGGTATGAAAAAACCTTCTGTGCGCGCGCTGACCGCCGCATTATTACTGTCGGGCACCGCGCTGGCAGCCCAGGCCGAAGACAAAGTCTGTCTGTATGAACATGCAGAATATCAGGGCGCCGAATGGTGTTATGGCGTTGGTGATAACAGCTGGATCGGCTCTTCCCGCAACGACAAAGTGTCGTCCATTAAACTGTACGGCAACAGCTATATCGAAATTTTCGAGCATAGCAATTACGGCGGTAAACACAGCCGGGTGATGGCCAATACCTACAAAATGGGCAATATGAACGACGGCATCAGCTCATTTAAAGTGCGTAACCGCAACAGCAATGATTTTTCCTGTTTATTCGAGCATCCGGGCTTCCGTGGTACACCACACTGCTTGCAGGCCGATGAAGGTGAATCCGATCTGAATAATGTATTACTGGGCCGTAACAAAGCCTCTTCGCTGCTGGTTGCCGGTAAAGCCAATGTCGAGATTTTTAATTACCCCGGCTTTAACTACAGCAAAGAAAACCGCATCCTGACGCGCAGCACGTCCAATCTGGAAGAGCGCCCGGCGAGCTGGACTGAAGATAATATTGATTCTTTCCGCGTGACGTCACGTGCACCAACCGCCCAGGAAGCCGCGATCGATATTACCGAAGCTGCTGGTTACCGCAGCCCTATCCGCGAAACCAATGCCCTGGCATCACACAATGCGTTTAACAGCACCGCGTATTTTGGCGGTCAGTTGATTCCCGGCCCGAACCATCGCCGTGCATTGATCGAACAGCTGCAACTGGGTGTGCGTTTCTTCGAACTGGATGTCAGCAAAGGTGGCAGCTACACCAAGGTGTGTCACTCGGTTGATTGCGGCACCACCTTTACCACCACGCTGCGCCGCATGCTGGGCGAAGTGGACAGCTGGCTGAAAGGGGCCGACGCCAATGACGTGGTGTTCTTCTTCCTGCAGGATGACATTAACGGTGACAGCGCGGGTTACCAGCAGTTGCAGCGTGATGTCGAATGGATGGGCGATATTGTCTACACCGCCGGCAGTTGTCAGACCATTCCCTACGACCTGACCTTCGAGCAGATCCGCCAACAGGGAAAACGGGTATTTATTTATAAAGACGATGGCAGCACCGGCTGTGATATTGCGCAGAGCGTTGCTGTTAATTTTGAACAGAACAAAGGCGTCAGCGGCCTGAACGTTTATGAAAATCACTTTAACAGCAGCCGCTATGTACGCTCACAGGAATGCATTAATTATTTCTGCAACGACAATGTCAGTGCCGCAGAAGCACTGACTGGTCTGCAGAATGGTATTAACGCTTTTGGTCTGGATATGCTGGAGGAAGGTGATATCGATGGCAACGGCGCACGCCTGAACAACCAGCTCTGGGCCGTCGGGCCGGAAGGTGCAGCTTCTGCCTACAGCAACGGCAAAGTAGCCCGCTTCCACGCCAGCGGTAATCGTTTTATGAGCGTTGCCGGCGACAGCAGCCTGAACTATGCCTGTCGTAACAGCAGTGGCCAGTGGGTCATCACTCAGGCGATGGGTAATGCTGCTAACGGTACCGCCGCCTGTGCCGCTGAATATCCGGGCTACGCCTACACCACCCCGGCCAGTGCCTATGAAGCCCGCCTGCTGCGCGATGCCATCACCTCTGGCAGCGACGTGCATGTGAACTTTGCGGTAAGTAATGGCCAGTGGTTGCCGGATCGCTGGTAACAGCATCTGCCGCTCGGCTCTGACCTTAAAATCCCGCGCCTGGCGCGGGATTTTTTATTTCCGCTACAGCCCAGAAAACTCTGCAGGCATAATGCTGTTTCCAAAGACAGCAGCCAACATCCGATGCGCAAATCAGGCAAGCCGACCACCGCATTAACCGAGCGCAGTTTTTATCGCGCCGGCCCCGACCATCGCAGCGTGCTGGGTGGCGTGATTCCGGATTTCCTGACCATTCGCCAGTTGTTTGATTTTCGCGGCGTGGAAATTGGTCGCTGGGTAAAACAAAGCGAACAGGAATACGCTGCCGCCTGTTTCTACGATGCGTTGTGCGATTTAACCCAGATTCTCGCCGGGCAATTATTACCTACCGCTAAAACGCTGCGTCTGCGGCGCGAGCTGATTTCGTTGCGCGGCACACTGGCATTGCAATATGGCCGCGGTGGCCGACCAGGAGTATCCGCACATTATTCACCGCTGCAACGCAGTTTTGCGCTGGCAAAAAATGCCGGCCCCGGCAGCATTGCGCATGAATGGTTTCATGCCTTCGACCACTACATGGCGGCCAAAGCATTTAGCAATGCGCCGCGCATGAGTTTTGCTTCTGCCCTGTGGCTGCAGAATGAATCGCCTATAGAACACCCGCTCAATGCCTTATTGGGCGAATGCTACAAAGCCATTTTACTCAGCCCTGACGGCAAAAAACCCAGCCGGCTGTTTATCGCCTCCGCTGCGCAGGATAAAGCTCAGGGCAGCTGTTATTACAGCCAGCCGGAGGAACTCTGCGCCCGCGCTTTTGAAGCCTTTATTCAGGATGCGGTTATTAAAAATGCCTTTCTGGTAAAAGGCAGTAAAGAATCGGCGGAAGCGCAGCTGGGCCTTTACCCACAAGATGAACAACGCCGCGTCATCAACCTGGCTTTCGGCCGCTATTTTTCTGCACTGTCTCAAGCTCTGTTACGCCAGCCTGCCGACCCTGTGCGCTGAGCCCATATTCTGAGCCCATATTTTGAGCAAAATTACTTCCTTTATTGCGGTAAGACATGACGCTGACAACAAATGAATCAGGCTATTGCTGTTCGCTGCAATTGTCGTCAGGATGCGCATATCTGACCGTTACAGCCCGTTTGGTCTGAATTGTAACGAGTTGAAAAATTTAACCGGCAGGGCTGGAAATTGCAGCAAGCCTGCGGCAAAGGTACATGCATGCTATTCGATATCCGCACGCTGGTTGCCATTATGGCGATCACCACGCTGGCCAGCGCTGTTGCTCTGTTTTTATTCTGGCGTTTAGTGCCGGAGGAACGTGGTTTACGTCCGGCGACGCTGGGCGCGGCCAGTCAATCGCTGGCAACGGTATTAATTGTCATGCGCGGGCAAATAGCGGATGAGCTGTCTATTTTCGCTGCCAATATGCTGCTGATGTTGTCCTACGCCCTGCTGTATCAGGCCATGCGTATTTTTTGCGGACAGCAGCCACAGTGGCGACTGCCTGCCGCGCTGATGTTAACGCTGGCCCCCATCTTTTTCTTTTTCCCCGACACCGAACACCTTGGCTTAAGAGTGATTGCCAGTGCGGTGGGAATCGGCGTGCTGTGCTTTCTGATCAGCATTACTCTTTACCGCGCCAGACAGGAGCATCTGCCAGCGCGACGCGGCGTCGCCATTGCGTTTGCCAGTGCGGGTGTCGTCAGTTTAATCCGCATCATCACCACCCTGAACAACCCACCGGAGAATATGGTTTTTTTCGATAAAAGTGACGATTCCGCTATTTTTATCTGGGGCATTATTCTGGCGTTTATTTATGCGTTTTCCATCATCGTTATGACATCAGAACGACTGCGCGAATCACTCAAACAGAAACTCCGCGATGAGCAAGAGGCGCATCAGATCGCCGATCAGGCACTGCAGGAGCAACGCGCGTTTGTCACCATGCTGTCACATGAATTCCGCACGCCACTGGCGATTATCCGCGCCAATACCGATGCCATTACCCTGATGTCAGATCATCAGAATGCAGACGTTGATGCAGCGGTCGAACGTATTGGCCGCGCCAACCTGCGACTGACAACCTTAGTTAATGGCTGCCTGAACAACGATCGTATACAAAACCTGTTGTCTGATAACCGCGCAACCTTCCGCTGGGTGAATCTGGCCCATGTGTTACAGGAAGTGGCCGATGAGTACGATGTCAAACTGATCGGCCGTAGTGACCATCCGGCCATGGTCTTTGGCGATCATCATCTGTTATTTATTCTGTTTTCCAATCTTATTAATAACGCCCTGAAGCACGCCCGTAATCGTGCGGGTATTGAGTTTTCATGGCGGACAGATAAACAGAAAGCCGACATTGATGTCGCCGATGACGGCACGGCAATCGCCGCTGAATACCGGGAGAGAATTTTTGAAAAATACTTCCGCATCAATGCCGATAAACGCACACCAGGCACTGGCTTAGGGCTGTACTTTGTACGCACCATTGCCGAACAACATAACGGACAGGCCAGGCTGATCGGCGCTACGGACACCCGTTTCCGCATTACCCTGCCACTGAAGGAGACAGAATAATGAGCGACATCCGCGTATTGCTTGTGGATGATGAGGACGATTTCCGCACCCCTATTGCCCTGATTTTAGCCAATCAGGGCATGGACGTTCGGCAAGCAGATTCCGCCGAAGCAATGGATTATATCCTGCAAAGCTTTACCCCGGATGTTATCGTCCTGGATGTGAATCTGCCCGGAGAAAACGGCTTTGATGCGGCCGGCCGCCTTAAGCAAAAAGGCTGTGGCAAAATCATTATGCTGACCGCCTATGGCGCACTGGAAGACCGCTTGGAAGGTCTGAGTCGTGGTGCGGATTATTATTTACCAAAGCCGGTCGACAGCCGTGAATTACTGCTGATTATTAACAATATGGCCGCGCAGCAGAAGCCGGGCAAGCTGCCAGAGACAAAGATGGGAGAGCCAAAACCGGACAACCACAGCAATGCTGCAGCGACCGACGCCAGGGAAAATCAGCAGACGGCCACAGAGCAGATCTGGCAGCTGAATTTATCCGAATGGCAAATTGTGCTGCCGCAGAAAACCATTCAGAGCCTGAATTTATCGGAGCTTAAATTATTGCTGAAGCTGGCAAGCTCACCCGGTACCGCCATCTCCCGCAAAGAACTGTACGCCGCCCTTGGCTTTAAAGATTACGCCCCGGAAACCCGCAGCCTGGATGTGATGGTGTCGCGCCTGCGTCGCCGCTGCAAAGCTCAGGGCCATGAAATGCCGATTAAAACGGTACACAGTATCGGCTACACCTTTAACGGCGCCATTCAGATTATTGGCAGCTCGGCGCTGGCAGAAGAAGTCGAAGCGATGTAAGCAACAGGCAGACATTATTTTGCCGTGCGGCTTAAGCCGGCAACCGACAAAGCCCGCAGACACAAAAAAGCCCGCACAAACGCGGGCCGTACACAGAGTCAGCAGAGATTAAAACAAACAGCTTTATTACATACTCAAATAAGCAACAATAAACAGCAGCCCGGAGCTGACTAACGTCGCCCACATATGGACGTGCAACATCTCGTTGTCGCTCAGTTCGTACTCAAAGCATTCAGTCTCGTCCACCACAGTCATCCTGATTGATCATCTATTGCCCCTATTTTAGAACAGCTGTGAACAACCGTTCTGTGACTCAGGGAGAATTTCGTAACCAATCCGTTTGAATTTGTAAGCACAGGGTGAGCGCTATCCGTTTACCTTTGCGTTACAGCCTGACGGCCAAGCATATTGCCCACGCTCAGCGGTCAATACCGCGCTCAGCTCCATAGCTCTCCCAGTGGAGTTTGCGGGCTGAAGTGATGCGCAATCTGCGCCTGTAACAGTTCGGCACAGGCCAGCGCATCGGTCTGGGCATGATGAGGACGGTAAAAAGGCAGGTGATATCGTTTACGGCTTTCTGCCAGGCGCACCGAGGCCGGTTTATGCCCGCGTAAACGCTGCAGAAAGCCGGGCTGGCGACGGAAACGGGATTCCAGCGCCATGGTATCAATCACCGGAAATTCGATGCCCTCACCCAGCCGGGTCAGCAGTGCATTGTTGAGAAAACGCCGTTCAATACTGCGGTGATGAGCCACCACCACGCAGCCACTGAGCTGTGCCAGCAACTCATCCAGCACTTTACTCAGATCCGGCGCACTGGCGATATCGCTGTGGGTAATACCGTGCACCACGATGGACTCATGCGATAACCGCGCCCGCGGCCGCACGATCCAATGGGCGGCGCTGGCGCAGGAAATACGCGCCAGTGTCAGCGGCACCAAACCAATACTGACAATTCCCCCCTGCTGCGGATCAAGACCGGTGGTTTCAAAATCCATCGCCACCATCGGCACATCGGCAATGGCGGTAGCGGCATCCGGTACACCAGCCTGGTAATACTGCTTCAGGGCCGGATGACGGGCACTGGCTGCCAGTTCATGAAAGCGGGCGGGCCAATCCACCGCCGACAGGTCTTCGACACTGAGGCTGGATTCATTCTGCAGCTGACTGCGGGGCAGATAAAACATTCTTTATACCGCCCGGCCCGGCTGGTAGCGGAACTTCAGAAACTTCTGCGCATTGCTGAGAATCTGGAAGGCATCTTTCAGATTTTTACGTTCAAAGTCCGACAGGTTATCGGGCTCAATATTATTATCCGGCTCGGTTCCCGATTGCAGATCCAGCGCCTGATGACGAATACGCACCATGGCAATTAATTCCAGTGCATCACGCAAATCCGGGCCATTACCCGGCGGTAAAAGACCCGCTTCGATAATATCCTGTAAGCGCTCAAACGAATTGTGTGCACGGGAACCAACGGCAAGCGCATGCACACGAATCAGATCCGCCAGCGGTGCGGTGCCGCGCCGTTTCATGTTAATGGAATTAGTATGCTTGCCGTCGGTTTCCATCACAAAGCCTTTAAAAAATCCGAGCGGTGGCGTACGCGTTAATGCCGCGCGCGCCATGCAGGCCAGAAAACGGGAATTACTGCGGGCTTTACGGCGAATAAGATCATTCAGCATTTCTGGCCAGTGCATCTCGCCCCATACCCCTTCCAGATCAAAAAAGATGGCGCTGTTGAGCAGAAATTCCGGCGACGGGCGCTCAATCCATTCGCTGAAATATTGTTCCCATACTTTTAACGGCTGACGCCACTGACGATTGGTGGCCATCACCTTGCCGGTGCAATAGGTATAGCCACACGCGTCTAAAGCATCACAGACAAAGTTGGCCAGATTTAAAAAATATTCATCATGTAATTGTGGATCAAAACGGTTATCCAGAATCAGGGCGTTATCCTGATCGGTGACAATTAACTGTTCTTCCCGCGCCATTGAACCGAGCGCCAGAAAACAATAAGGCACCGGTGGCGGGCCAAATTTTTCTTCTGCCATTTCCAGCAGACGTTGTTTAAAGCTGCGGCCAATCACCGCCATTGAGCCACCGATCATGCGCGAATTGGCATCCTCAGCCACCAGGCGGCTGAAGCAGGCGCGAACATCGCTCGCCAGCGCCGTCAGTTCTTCTACTGTTTGTGCATTAAAAATACTGCGCACCACAAACAGGCTGTTCTGCGATTCATAACGGATAACATCCGCCAGCGCGACAACCCCCAGCGGTAATCCCTGTTTAATGACCGGCAGGTGGTGCACGTTATAGCGCAGCATTAATAAGATGGCTTCAAACACAAACTGATTGTGTTCAACCTTGGTTAATTCGGCGGTCATGATATCGGTCACCGGGGTATCGAACGGCAACCCCGGCGTCACCAGCCGGTCGCGGATATCACGGTCGGTGACAATGCCCACCAGGCGTGCCGCCGCCATCGGCTGATCATCGGAGGTGGTGACCACCAATAATGAAGAAACGCCCTCTTCGGTCATGCGGATAGCCGCTTCACGCGCCGTGGCACCGGCAGGTAATAAAACCGGCTCGCGGCTGACCAGCGTTTCAATGCGGGCCGTCATCAGCTCGTTAGCGTCTTCGCGCCGGGCAACGGCCTGACGTAAACGCGTGCGGTCTTCCACTTCAACCTGATCGGCAAATTCTTCGTTATTATCAAATAATTCGGTAAATAAAGGCTCCGGAATCATATACACCAGCGTATCTTCCAGAGCGAATACCGGAAAGCGCACGCGCTTATTACGCAGTAAACCGAACTCGGCAAAAAAGCCGCCTTCACTTAAACGGTTATAAAGTTCGCCGTTGCGGCGGAATACTTCCACGGCGCCGCTGCGTATGACATACCAATCATTAATTTCGGCACCAAATTCCAGAATCTGCTGGCCCGCTTTAAAGTAGGCAATGCTGATCTGGGCAGCAACCTGCTGCAGCACTTCATCACTTAACCCGGTAAAGGGTTGATGCTGGCGCAGGAAATCAACAATTTCGATATGTTCTGCTTGCATAGCCATTCCGTAAAAAAACAACAGCACAGATAATTCTGTGCTGTTGTTCTGTTGTGACCCAGGCTGTTTTAAGCCGGTTTAGGCTCAGAAGACAACCCTTTAATAATGGAAAAGGTTGCGACCAGTAAAACGATAGTGAAGGGTAATCCACTCGACACCGCCATCGCCTGCAAAGCCACCAGCCCGCCGCCAAGAATCAGCGCAATGGCCACCAGCCCTTCAAAGGTACACCAGAACACACGCTGTGGCGTGGGAGCATCGACCTTGCCACCGGCCGAAATCACATCAATAACCAGCGACCCGGAATCCGATGACGTCACAAAAAACACGATCACCAGAATAATACCGATAAAGGAGGTAATCTGCGCCAGCGGCAGAGCATCCAGCATAGAAAACAGCTGCAAAGGCAGCGCCGATTCGGCAGCGGTTTTGTAGCCGTCCTGAACGTATTGTTCAATTGCGGTGCCGCCAAATACCGTCATCCATAAAACACAGGCGGCCGATGGCACCAGCAATACTGACACCATAAATTCACGCACCGAACGTCCACGGGAAACACGGGCGATAAACATACCGACAAATGGCGACCAGGAAATCCACCAGGCCCAGTAAAAGGCTGTCCAGCCGGAGGTGAAGTTTGCATCTTCGCGCCCTACCGGATTGGAAAGTGCCGGCAGGTTCTGGAAATAGGCCAGCATATTGTCAAAAAAGCCGGTCACAATCGCCAGGGTCGGGCCAACGATAATGACAAACAGCAGCAACAGAATGGCCAGTATCATATTGATTTCTGACAGGCGTTTAACCCCGGCATCCAGGCCAGCAACCACTGACATCATGGCAATGGCAGTAATACCAATCACCAACATAACCTGCGTGGTATTACCTTCCGGCAGTCCGAATAAATAATGCAGACCGGAGGCTGCCTGAGAAGCACCAAGACCCAGTGATGTGGCCAGACCAAACAACGTAGCCAGCACGGCGATAATATCAATGATATGCCCCGGCCAGCCCCAGACGCGCTCCCCCAGCACCGGATAAAACACCGAGCGGATGGTCAGCGGCAGACCTTTGTTAAAGGAAAATAACGCCAGCCCCAGCGCCATAATTGCGTAAATAGCCCAGGGATGCAGTGCCCAGTGATAAATAGTTGCGGCCATACCCAGACGGGCTGCCGCTTCGGCGTCACCTGCCGCAGCGCCCAGCGGAGCCCAGTCGGTACGCACGCCATTTTCTGTGGTGATACCGGCAAAGGAACTGCCAAAGTGCGATAACGGCTCAGACACGCCGTAGAACATCAGGCCAATCCCCATACCAGCGGCAAACAGCATGGAGAACCAGGCGGTATAGCTGTAATCCGGCGTCGCCTCGGTACCGCCCAGACGAATGCGCCCCAGAGGTGAAACAATCAGGCCAAGACAAACAATCACAAAAATATTACCGGCACTGAGGAAGAACCAGCTCAGGTTGGTCGTCAGCCAGCTACGCATGCTGCCGAACATCGGTTCGACCTGATTGTGAAACAGCAGTGTCAGCAGCACAAAAGCGATAACTGCCAATCCCGACACCGCGAACACGCGGTTGTGGATATCGAGCCCAAAAGGGCCAACATTGACAATGATGTTGTCCTGACCGACCTGATAATCAGTGTCGATCGGATTCACATCGCCATCGGGGATCATCGGATCATTTTTTTCAGCCATTGCGGCCAGCCTCCCGTGGTTTATTCAGACCTGCTTATTTGCTTACGCGCAGGTTCGGATTTCAGACGCCGATCTATAGATCAGGCAAGTGCATATCGGGCTGCTTCGCAAGAAGAAATGCTTGCCAGAGCATCAGCGCAGATATAAAAAATGGCCTTATCAGCCTAACAAAAAGGGAGATATAGGGCAAAAAACGCCCCGAATTTTCAGATTTTACGGCCACTTCAGCCGAAGTAAGGGCTAACAATCCTCCATAAAGACCCGACTATTCTCAGCCGTTATACGTCAGCGGACCATGCAGATTCGCACCACACACCTGAAGGCAGATTCCTGCTGCGACACTGCAATTTCAATCTTTTGTAGGATGATGAGCTGCGCCGGATAGCGTCAAATACTCCTCTTTTTTATTAATTGCCTGCGCCTATCGCGCGCCTGACTCTTATTACGCTGCAGGACGAGGAGAAGAATATGAAACTGAGGATGTATGCCGCTGCGACAACGGCACTGTTAAGCGGCTGCTACTTTGACAGCGCCGACCTGACAATTAATCACGATAATGACGGCCGCGTATCCATTGTGCGGGCGATGGGTTCTGCAAATACCGAAAGCCCAGGAGAGACCCAGACCGCAGGCTGTATTGCCCTGCCCAACAGCTGGACTGGCACCGTCAGTATCAGTGTCAGCGGCACGGCTCAGGGCGCAGAATTTACCACCACCCCAGCCGCCGACAGCAGTCTGTCACTCAGCATGAACAATGACCGTCCGGTTATCGGCTATGACTGGCAGTGCTTTTCCGACAGCCGCACATACGCTGAAAACGACACCGGCGAAGCCGTGTTCAGCCTGACACCCGGACAGCCAGCCATGACGGTGCTGACCAGCATTGGTGTTGTCAACAGAGCGGAAGGCAGCTATCAGGATCAGATCGCCAGCCACCTGCTGCTGTCGGATGCTGATGCAGCTCCGCACTGGCAGAAGGTTGGCAGCCAGCAAAAACTGGGGGATTACACCCAGACCTTACCCGGCGGTGATGCCTACTACATTTATTTGCCTGCCTATGAAAGCGGTGCAGAGCAGGACGCCGTACTGCGCATTGATCAGCAAGGTGTACACAGCGCCACTCTGCCATTTGGTAACGCTATTGCTTATCTCAACGGCAAGCTGCTCACGATGGAAATTACCAATGTCGAAGGCCGCATGGTCAGCCGTCTCAGCATATCTGAAGATCTGATTGACTGGACCAACCTGCCGGATACGGAGCCACTGAGCGGCATTATTTACGACCGTTTCAATCAGCGTTATATCGCTCAGGCCGGTGCTTCAGAAGAGACTCTGGCGATGTATACCTCCGACGATCTGCAGAGCTGGACCGAGCTCGCTAATGCCATCAGCTACAACACCATCTTTTATGCTCTGCCCAGCGGCAATCTGATTGGTACGGACAGTTATGGCGAACAAGGGCTGTTTCTGCTGAGCAGCGACAGCAGCAGCTGGGAATCAGTAACCCCCCCAGGCCTCGCCACAGGTGAGGTATTCCGCGCCCGGCAAATAGTGCAGACCGACGACGGCACAGTGCATGTGGCAGGTGTCAGCGGAGTCGACAGTGGTAGCGAAGAAGGCTGGGCATGGACCGCTGCCCACTATGGCTTCAGTGCCGATGGTGTCAACTGGACCTGGCGCAGCGCCGGTGAATGGAGCAACCCACAGGATATCGCAGGCCTGGCCGTTAACGGTCAGCAAGTGGTTGTCTGGGGCTATCAGAATGTACAGGCATCACCGGATGCCGGTCAGAACTGGATCAGCAGCGATGCAGCGGCCTTAGCGGCCGGTGTCTGGGACGCTCTGCCTGAAGACGCTGCGCTGTACCTGAATGGTGTCAGCGTGCATAACGATCAGTTTATTTTTCAGGCGTACCTGAGCGTAGGTGCGGAATCAATCGCGCTGGCGCTGGCAACCTCTGATTTCACGTCTTACCGCTTTCTCGGAATGCAGCAGGGCCTGCAGCTCCTGACCGGAGCCGATGTCCTATTTGCCCGCGTTGACGGTGGTAATAATGGTCACTCGGATGTTTATACCTACAAGGTACCGGATACTGGCGGTGATAATGGCGGCGGTGATAATGGCGGCGGTGATAATGGCGGCGGTGATAATGGCGGCGGCGATAATGGCGGCGGCGACAATAGCTCATCCTCCTCAGGCGGCGGCCTTGGCGGGCTGAGCTTGCTGATCCTGAGCATTCTGGGTCTGCGCAGACGATTCATCTGAACCACGGAAAGCAGCCTTCGGGCTGCTTTTTTTATACTTAAAAAAGCAGGCTACAGGAAAGTATCAACGTGTCAGAAAATTCTGCACGGCGGTGATCTGATCGCGCGCCATTAACATGGGTGCATGACCGATTCCGGGAAATTCAATCAGCTGAGTATCGTTATGCTGCAGCATGCTGCGTGCGGTTTCAGCTAATAATAAATCTGACTCAGCACCGCGAATAACCAGCACCGGACAATGCACCGCCGTCCACACCGCCGATAAATCAACATCGCCAGTTACTGCGGCAAAGCCATCGGCAATGGCCGGATCGTAACGCAGGCATAAGCCGTCATCACAGGCTTCGGTGCCATTCAGGGCCAGATGCGCCCATTGTTCATCGGTCAGCGGGCCAAAGGCCTGAGCAACCTGACGCAAATACTGTTCGGCTTCGCCAACATGAGCAAAATGTGGTGCTTTGCCGACATACTGACCAATACGCGCCAGAGCTTCATAAGGAATAAACGGGCCGACATCATTCAGCACCAGCTTGCCGATGGTGTCACCGGGGGCCGCCGCCAGCATCATGCCGATCAGTCCGCCCATTGAGGTACCCACCCAATCACAAGCGCTGACGCCGTGCTCGGCAAACAGATGCGCCAACAATTGCTGCATCTGTGCGATATACAGCGGATAGCCATACAACGCTGGCTGTTGCAGCCAGTCGCTGTCACCACGCCCCAACACATCCGGGCAAATCACGCGGTAATGTTCCGCCAGCTTTTCGGCGAGAAAATCAAAGTCGCGGCTGTTACGGGTCAGGCCATGAACACAGATCAGCAAGGGCTGTTGTTCGTGCAGGCTGTTATGCCACTGCATATAGGCCATGCTGCGCGTCCCTTCCGGGGTCTGAATGTCCAGCCGGTGCTGGCTGTGCAGAATGCTCATAGTCTCTCCGTGCCGGAACGCCGGTAAGCCTGTATTTAAGGGATCTGTAGGCTTTGCTGCAACCACTGCTGCACTTGCGCATAGGGCTGCTGTTCAAGCCTGCCCATCGCGCCGAGCGAACGGGCTTTTATTTTGCTCAGCCAGGGCACATAAATACCACATAAATAGCGGGTTAACAGCTCGACCGAAGCAGGTTGACCGAATTGCGCCTGGATAGCCTGTTGCACCGGAGCACAGAGTGCACGCGCATCCAGCCCGGCAAAATCTCCCTGCGTATTGCGTACCGGCCACGGCTGATGTTCACCACGACATACCGAGCAACGACCGCAGTCTTCACTCAGGTTATCGCTGAAATAACCGGCCAGCGTACGGCTGATACAACGCGGCTGACGGAACAGCTCCAGCATATGCTGAATACGCTGAATTTCGCTCTGCTGTTTGGCGGCAAAATGCTGATATAAATCATTGGCCAATGCTGGCTGCAATAAAGCGGTATTTACCCGATAAACATCGGTCATCTGTTTGCTTTCCAGCTGCAACCAGCCTTTTTCCTGACAGTATTCCAGCGCCCGCAGTGCGCGCAGCCGTGGCGGTACATCGCTGCCTGTCTGAGTCTGAGCCAGCGCCTGCTCCAGTGCCGGAATATTCAGCGTGTACCAGCTGCGGCCTTTATCGCTGCTGTTGAATACCGTGCGCAGAAACTGCTGCGGCTCCGGCTGAAAATGCGCCAGTAATTCTTCTTCGTTGATATTCAGGCGATATTTATATTCGGCAAAATAGCTGTATTGCGAGGTTAATACGCCACGCATTTCCAAATTAACCAGCAGGGTTTTTAACGGTAATAAACGGATATTGCTGGCCGCCGACAGCGGCTTCATCAGCACTTCCCACTGACCATTCTGGGTTTGTGTACTGATCGTCTGCAGCACCTGCTGAATACTGCTCAGCTCCGGCGTATCACCGTAGACAAAGTTTTCCAGCACCGTCAGGCCCGATTCATCACCGAGCATAATGCAGTCTGAGGCTTTTCCGTCGCGTCCGGCACGGCCGATTTCCTGACTGTAATTTTCGATGGATTTGGGCAGGTCGTAATGAATCACCTGACGGATATTGCTTTTATCCACGCCCATACCAAAGGCAATGGTGGCCACAATTACCGGCGTATTACCGCGCATAAAACGCTGCTGAATGGCATCGCGCTCTTCGTGACCAATACCGGCATGATAGGCTTCAACGGCAAAAGGCAGCTGAGCGTTGAGCGCGGCGGCGACTTCCTCGGCGGTATTCTGCAGGGTGACATAAATAACCGCGGCAAAATCCTCGTGTTTTTCCGCACTCTTTTTCGCCAGATAATTCAGCCAGGTGGCGCATTTGGCAACGCGCTCATGCTCTGCGGTTGGCTGGGCCAGTAAGCGTAAATTTGGCCGGTAAAAGCCGGTGCAGACCACATGCTCGGGTTTAATAGCAAAATGCTTTTGCATATCGGCAATCACCGCGGTGGTTGCGGTAGCGGTTAACAGCAGCACCTGTGGAATAGCAAACTCACGGCAGTAATCGGGTAGTTTTAAATAATCCGGGCGGAAATTATGTCCCCACTCCGAAATACAGTGCGCCTCATCGACCACCAGCAACGAGATGGGAATCTGCTGAATAAACTGGCGGAAGCGTTCATTTTTAAGGCGCTCAACCGACACCATTAAAATTTTAATGCTGCCGCTGCGCACGCCATTCATTACTTCCTGAGCTTCATCGCGGCTCTGGGTAGAATCAATGGTCGCTGCGGCAATACCTTTGCTGCGCAAAAACTGCACCTGATCCTGCATTAATGCCAGCAGAGGCGAAATCACCAGCGTTAAATTTGGCAGTAATAATGCCGGCAGCTGATAGCAGAGCGATTTACCTGAGCCGGTCGGAAAAATAGCCGCAGCCGAATGCCCGGCCAGTAACGCCTCAACCACCGGTTGCTGACCGGGACGCAACGCTGAAAAGCCAAAGTGTTGCTGCAGTGCAGCCTGCCAGTTCATATTTGTCATCGTTAATTAATCCTTATGATCAGACGCATTTTTGTGCATTTGATGTTTGCGGTACGCCAGCGGACTGCAGTTTTGCCAGCGTTTAAAAGCCCGTGAAAAAGTGCCCTGATTGCGATAGCCCAGCAGCATGGACACTTCCAGCAGACTGAGGCTGTTATCGGCCAGATACTGGCAGGCTAATTGTTCACGGGTGCGATCCAGCAAGGCTTTCCAGCTCAGATTTTTTTCATCCAGCCGCCGCTGTAAGGTTCTTACCGAGCAATACAGCCGTGGCGCCAGCGATTCGATGGTCGCTTCTCCTTCCGGCAGCAAACGCACCACCTCCGCCTGCAGCTGGCGCAGAAATTCATCCGGCTCCGGCACCGCACGCAACATCGACAGCGCCTGCTCTTCCAGCAGATGGCGTAACCCCGGCTCACCGCGCATTAATGGCAGGCTCAGAACATCAACACTGAACAGCAGGCGGATGCGGTCACTTTCCATCACCACCGGACAGGCAAAAAAATCTTCCAGCGCCTGCAGCTGCTGCGGGTTACAGCGATGACTGAAGTGCACCTGCTGTAAGGCAACATCACGCACCAGATTCTGGCGGGTAATATGCACCAGCGCGGCAATGGCTGTTTCGTCCACCAACGCCATCCCCGGTAACGGCTGCCAGGCGATTTCCACACACTGAGTGCTATCTACGCTGCGGCTGTGAATCTGCGCCACCGAAGCTCCATAAAATAAGCGCTCAAAGCGCTGATAACTCAGCAATGCCTGACCGAGATTGTCGCAGGCGGCGGCGAGATACCCCAATACGCCGGTATGCTGAAGCGTCACCAGACGCGCTAACGCCAGCGAGGCGGCCTGATCCTGCGGTCGCAGGGCAAAAGCCGCTTCCAGCATCTGCGCCCAGTCATTAATCGGCACATTATCGGTCGGCCCGTAGGCTGCAACCGCTGCGCGCAATGCCGGGGCATCCAGCCCGTTCTGATCAAGCCAGTCGGTGAGCAGCCGTATCCAGCTGCCGGTGACACGGACAATACCTGCATTCTGTGGAGTTGGCATGAAATGCTAAAAACCTGGCACGAGGAAGTCATTTTGCTTTTCAGTTTCCCGGTAGATTGGCCAGCATGTCAAACCCAGCGGAGAAAAAGATGGAAGACTTCTTACACGCCCTTGTGTTTATTGTTCTGGCCGGTCCGGTATTTTTTGCCGTGATGTTTGCCGAACGCGCCTGGCTAATACGTCAGGGAAAAACCGATGCCTACGACCTGAAAGAATCGGCGGCCAATATCGGCACCGGACTGATTTATAAAGTGCTCGATGCGCTGTCGATTATTTTTGTCGGTTCCGTGATTTATCTGGCCGTACAGAGCTATGGCTTTCAGTGGCAGTCATCATCACCGCTGCTGAATTTTATTCTGCTGATGGTACTGGTCGATTTTAACTTCTACTGGGTGCACCGCTTTATGCACAAAGTGCGCTACGGCTGGGCCGGGCACTGGGTACACCACAGTTCCGAGCGTTTTAATTTTTCCACCGCGCTGCGACAGACGCCGGTTGTGTCTTTTAACGGCATTATGCTGGTTGCCATGCTGCCTGCGGCGGTGATTGGTTTCAGTCTCGAACAGGCCGTAATTGCTCTCGAACTTAACCTGTTCTTCCAGTTTTTTGTCCATACCGAAGTAGTGCGCAAACTGCCACGCTGGTTTGAATTTGTATTTAATACACCGTCACACCACCGCGTGCATCATGGCAGCAACCCGAAGCAGATCGATACTAATTTCGCCGGTGTGCTGATTATCTGGGATCGTTTATTCGGCACCTTTGTCGATGAAAAAGACGCCGGCGAAATCCGTTATGGCGTCGATTTCCGCCCGGCTAACAGCCTGAATCCGTTTCGTTTGGTGATCGCCGAGTTTGTCAGTATGTGGCGCGATATTCTGCACTACCGCGATATCCGCATTCTGTGGAAACACCCATCCTGGGTAGAAGAGCATTACGGCCGCAGATAAGGCATTTAAGAGAAAGAATTGAAGAGGAGAACTTAAAGAAGACTCCGGGTTCAATACGCTGGCTTACAGCGTATTGAACAACGCCGGAATAACTCCGCGGGCTATTGCGCCGAAGTCATTCCTTTCACCATAGACAACAGGCTTTCAGGATGAGCGTTGGATACTAATGTGTAACTTATACCCTTATGGTCAAAGGCTAAATGCGCAAAGAGCGGAAACTGGCTGAGCAACACCGGCGTATTGCCAATGGTCAGCGGCACAGCGGGTACAGTTACCGGCTGGCTTCCCTCTGGCGTGGCAATCGTAAGCAGGAAGAATTTATCGCCATAGTAATAAGCCGCACTGCTGTTGTTTTGCTGATAAAACTTACGCTGCGAGAAACCCCAGGTATCGTTTTTATCTTCCGGCCAGACAATGCTGTTAGCAGTCTTTTTACTCAGCTCTTTCTGCGGCAGGGCTTTCTTGCTTAAATCCAAAACCCTTACCTGAGTATTCTGCGGTAAGTTAATCTCCGGCAGCGTCAGGCCTTCTTTATTGAATTCGATGCTGTTGTTTCTGATGGTCGATTCAACACCATGGTTAAATACAAACCGGGCCTGCATAAACAGGGAGTGATGATAATCGACAAAGGCTTCTATCTTTCTGATTTCATCGCTTTCATCTCTGGCGACAAAATCGATACCAACCGCCAGACGGTCAGCAACGTGAATAGAGGGCGTAAAGGTCTGCTCATAATGCTCTTTGTTGAACAGATAGACGTCTTTGATTGTCTCCAGAGAACCGCCCGCCTGATAAGCCTCAAGCCCTCTGACGATGAATGCCCGCTGGTTCGGCTTATCATGCAGGGTGATTACCCCGGCATGCTGGCTGACTTCAATACCGCGGAGAGAATCCGGCTGCAGCACCACCTGATAAAAGCCATCCGGTTTTTTAAACAGCACATCACTGATAACCGCAGCACCAACACCCGATTGCGCCTGCTCTGTTTGCGTCTGCTCTGTTTGTGCCTGATAGCTATCAAACTTGGCCAGATTATCGTGGGTGCGGTTGATCCAGAAGCGGTCTTCACTGTTCGTACCGGCATTAATATCCGCCAGACTGGCAGGGCTTAAGACAGCAGAACCAAGACAGAGCGCCAGCCCGCTGTTGGTAGCAAAGCGAATAATAAAACGAGTGATAAAGCGAGAGATCAAAGAACGAACATCCATATTCCAGCCCTTAAGAGGTTAATCAGGATGCCCACCCTAGCATGATTTGTGGAGGAGGGAACATAGCTGCGTACGTCAGGCTTTTTACCCCAGCCTCAACACGGTGATAGACTGTTTATACTGATGAAAATGCGCTGTCTGAGAGCGCCTTAATCCAGCGCTCTGCCTGTATATCGGCCATAGCCAGCAAAGCATCTTCGTTATCATCAAGCATCGCCTGCTGCCATTTGGGTGTAGATTTTTAGAGTGGGTGTCCTGCTAATTTCTCTGAAGATTTCGCCATTTATGCGCCTTATCTGATTTTTTATTACATAATGCCTGCGTATTTTGGTGGTGGAAGATCATTCTACGTTAACGTTAATTACGCAATTTATATTATCGCCACTCGTCTCTTTCAAATCGCTCAAGCACCTCAGCCGGACAGAGCTTGCTGGCTGTCACCTGCAAACTAGTAATTTCAGATAAATCATCCATGGCATCAAAGAACTCCCTTCTGTTGGCAAATTCATCCAGGCCCAAATTACCTGACAACGAATAATAATTGTCACCGTAATGTGCTACCCCCCGGCTATTCAGAACCAACACCGGGTAGATCATAAAAGTTGTTTGGTTACCGGCACTAGTTGCGGTTGATATTCTGAACATCAAACAGATTTTATTCACATCATCAAAACGGATTTCCGTGATGCTTTCTTTATAAAGACGGACCTTTTGCTCCACCAGACGGTCCTTCTCGATAAGAATATGAAGTTTGTAACGCAGCATCAGAAAACCCGGAATAAGAAATATGAAAACTGCAAGAAAAACCATCCCCCACATCGACGGAGACAGTACTGGTTCGAATGCACTCGCCAGCAGGAATGCCAGCCCGATACCGATAAACACCTTACCCCAGAGATGAACACTCTTGGCAAATGGCGAGTCTATATCAATAAATCCCTGATCTTTATTTATGCTGATCATAAATACCTTCCTTATACTTAAATCCTAAGAGCCATCGACAGCCAAAGACACTTACCTGATCCCCTGTCATGTCAGCAGGGCTGATCTTTTGAGAATATATCCAGGCCTGCTAATCGCAACGAGACGGACATAAAATCGCACATTTAAAAGCTCGACAACAGAAAACAGCTGCGACAATCAATATGAATTACCGATCTGACGTGCATCGTAAATAAGTAACGGCAATCCTAATCTGTGGAAATACTCTTCGATGTCGGTATCTCAATCCTGTTAATTAACGACACCAGCACAAAGCTCAGCAGCATCAGTAAATACCAGGAGGACAATTTGGCCAGCGGCACCACTTGCCAGCCATTCTGCTGATTGGGGTAAATCCAGATATTGGTGTAGGTGGCGATATTTTCTGCCAGCCAGATAAACAGGGCCACCAGCAGCCAGCCAACCAGTAACGGCATATGGCGGTGCTCGCGGTGCATACGGAAATAAATATGGGTGCGGGCAAATAAAACGATGGTTGCGCCCAGCAGCAGCCAGCGCAGATCCCAGATAAAATGATGGCTGAAGAAATTCAGGTAAATCAGAATCACCAGAATGATGGTCCAGCGGCGGCGCGGGTAATACGAATAGCGGAAGTCGAATATCCGCCATACGCGGGCAATATAGCTGCCCACGGCGCTGTACATAAAGCCGGTAAACAGCGGCACATTGCCGATACCAAATACATAATCTTCGGGGTAAACCCAGGAGCCGATGGCGTCTGAGGTTTTAAATAATTCCATCACGGTGGCCACCAGATGGAATACGATGATCACCCAGGCTTCGCGCAGGGTTTCCAGCTTAAAGGCCAGTAACAGCAGCTGAAAGGCGATAGCGGCAAGAAAAATAAAATCGTAACGGTGCAGAGATTCAAGCGGATACCAGTAACGGGTAACAATCATTACCAATAAAAGGAATCCGCCGAACAGGCAGGCATAGGCCTGCTTCAGACCAAATAACCAGAATTCGTGCAGCCAATCCATGGCACGATGATGTTGCACGGTTTATTTCTTAACCGGTTCTTTCAGCGCTAACGGACTGATATTACGGCTGACCAGCAAATCCTGTGCTTTATTCATTTTTGAACGGTCGGTAAAGGGGCCGACAAATACCCGGTGCCAGGTGCTGCCATTAACGGTCGATTCCTGACGATAGGCATTCAGGCCTTCCAGCAACAGGCTGGCACGCAGGCGCTCGGCATCGTCGGCAGAGCGGAAGGAACCCGCCTGTAAACGATAGGTGTAATCCACCTCGGCGTCTTTGGGTGTCGATTTATACACATCGACTTTAGGTACTTCGACGGTTTGATTTTCCAGCAGCTGGTAAAATTCATAGCTGGGCTTGGAGACTTCTTTTGCCGCTTCTTCTTTGGCTTTTTCCACGCCCAGTTTCAGAGCTTTTTTGGCATCGCCTTTTACGGCTTCCAGTTCATCGCCGGCGGGAATGGTCGCCAGATACAGAATAAATCCGATAAAGGCGACTGCCAGTGTTGGCGTGGTTACCCACACCCACTTGGGAATACGACTTGCGCTGTCCGACATTTCGTTGTCCTGTTATGTAGTGCCCATTAACACTGATTAAAGAGGCGCTGATTTCTGGTGTAGCGTACGCCGTTAAGACAAGGCGAAGTCGGGCAAGAAAGCGGAGCCTACATATTCGTAAGTGAGCATTTCGAGCACGACTTCAACGCCGTATTAACAAGTACGGTAGCCAGAGCAGTTACATTTCCTGCGGCGCAGAAACACCGAGTAACCCCAAACCATTGCTGATCACCTGACGCACGGCTTCCGCCAGTGCCAGACGGGCGTTACGCACATCGGCATCGTCCACCAGGGTTTTTTCTGAGTTGTAGTAGGTGTGGAAATCACCGGCCAGATCGCGCAGGTAATTCGCCACGCTGTGCGGCTCGTGATTATTGGCAGCCACTTTAACGATTTCCGGGAAGCGACCCAGTTTTACAATCAGGTCTTTTTCGCTTTCCAGTTCCAGTTTTGGCAGTGCCGCCAAACCTTCGGCCAGTGTCCAGCTCTGACCCGCTTCCGCCAGTTTGCGGAAAATAGAGCATACACGGGCATGGGCGTACTGGATGTAGTAAACCGGGTTATCGGACGACTGTGAACGCGCCAGGTCGATATCGAAGGTTAACTGGCTGTCGGCTTTACGCGCTGCCAGGAAGTAACGGGTAGCATCGCGGCCCACTTCGTCGATCAGATCGCGCAGGGTCACATAGCTGCCGGCACGCTTGGAGATTTTCACTTCTTCGCCGCCGCGCATAACGGTCACCATCTGGTGCAGCACGTAGTCTGGCCAGCCTTTCGGAATACCGGCATTCAGCGCCTGCAGACCAGCGCGCACACGGGTAATGGTGCTGTGGTGGTCGGCGCCCTGCTCGTTCACCACACGCTCAAAACCACGCTGCCATTTGTCGAGGTGGTAGGCTACGTCCGGAACAAAGTAGGTGTAACCGCCGTCTTTTTTGCGCATTACGCGGTCTTTGTCGTCACCGAAATCGGTGGTGCGCAGCCACAGTGCGCCACCGTCTTCGTAGGTGTAGCCGTTATCGATCAGGGTTTTTACGGCGGCTTCGACTTTGCCTTCGCTGTACAGGGAAGACTCGAGGAAATACACATCGAAATCGACAGCAAAGGCTTTTAAATCCAGATCCTGTTCGCGACGCAGATAAGCCACGGCAAAGTGACGGATGGCTTCGAGGTCATCGGCGTCTTTGGCTCCGGTAAAGCTCTGGTCGGCAGATTCAACGGTATCGCCGTTCATATAGCTGTTGGCGAGCTCGACGATGTAATCGCCGCGGTAGCCGTCTTCCGGCCAGCTGGCATCGTCCGGGGTCAGACCTTTGCAGCGCGCCTGTACCGACAGCGCCAGATTGTTAATCTGCGCACCGGCATCGTTGTAATAAAATTCGCGGGTTACATCCCAGCCGGAGGCATCGAGCAGACGGCAGATACAGTCACCAACAGCAGCACCACGGCCGTGGCCGATATGCAGCGGTCCGGTCGGGTTGGCCGACACAAATTCCACCTGCACTTTGCGCCCGGCGCCATCGCTGTTACGGCCGTAAGCTTCTTTCTGTTCCAGCACGGCTTTTACCAGACTGGCGGTCGAGGCATCGCTCAGATAGAAGTTAATAAAACCCGGGCCGGCAATTTCGACTTTTTCTACCAGCGTGTTGGCCGGCAGGGCGTCCACCAGCAGCTGCGCCAGTTCGCGCGGATTTTTACCGGCAGGCTTGGCCAGCATCATCGCCAGGTTAGTGGCCAGATCGCCGTGGGCTTTGTCGCGGGTGTTGTCGATCTGGATGCGCGGTTCGAGATCAGCGGGAAGGGTTCCCTGGGCCTTGAGAGAGGCGACGGCAGCGGACAAAAGCTCAGCAATTTGCGGTTTCATAGAGGAAATCTGGCCTGATTAATTTGTGTTCAGAAGATGTTTTCAGAAAAGGGCGCGATTATCGCAAAAATGCCGGTTTGGGTGAAGGGCGCCGGGGAGATTTAACCAGCGACCCTAAACACCTGTTTTTACAGCAAAAATGCGGTTTGGCCCCAGCTTATACGCAACTTGCCCGCAGTTAACTCACAAAGTTATCCACATTTTATTTTTTGTAAACACCGACGCAAACCACGCGCCATAACACAGCCTCTGCGCTCATCCTACTGATTTTTCTTACAAAATTTTCTTGCCAGGGCTTGCTATACGTGGCCTGCAGCTGAATTCGTACAGGCGTTTAAAATTCGCACGATCTGACAACAACGCCCACAGAAAGTGCCCTGCAGCCCCTTACCCCAAACTTGTCCACGTTTTTATACACAGAATCTCTGGATAACATTCACATCAGGCGCAGCAGGCTGATCATTGTGGATACAGGGCAGGAACTACAGGCATAAAAAAGCGGAAGCTGCTTTCGCACCTTCCGCTTACGCTGTCGCGTCAACAAAGCCTGGAGAACCGGGAATTACGCCAGTGCGGCGATTTCCTGACCGGCAGCTGCCAGAGCGGCATTCTTGCTGTCGTCGCCCAGATTCAGACCTTCGGCATAGACAAAGCGCACATCGCTCAGGCCGATAAAGGAGAAGATGGTGGTCAGGAACGGCGTCTGGGTATCGGCCGGAGTGCCTTTGTACAGGCCACCGCGGGTCGCCAGAATATGCACCGGTTTGTTATCGAGCAGACCCACCGGGCCGGTCTCGGTGTACTTGAAGGTGATACCGGCACGGCATAAGAAGTCGAGGTAAGACTTCATCTGCGCCGGAATGGTGAAGTTGTACATAGGCACGCCCACGACTACTTCGTCGGCTGCTTTGATTTCGGCGATCAGGGCATCGGAGTACGCCACAATGCTTTGCTGCTCGGCTGTGCGCTGTTCAGCCGGGGTCATAAAGGCACCAACGCTGTTGGCATCGAGATAAGGCGGAACGTCTGTGGCCAGATCGCGAATCACAACCTCACCGTTCTGGTTAGCGGCTTTCCAGCCGGCGATGAATTTTTCGGCCAGCTGGCTGGACTGACCGTGGTCGCCGAAGATGCTGCCTTTGATATACAGAAGTGTTGCCATGTTTGTGCTCCTCAATATGAGTGATCGCAGGAATTGAGGGCATTGTGATTCAGACAGATTCGATTAAAAATCGCAAAAATCCGCACATATCTTTCTAAAAAGTTGTTCTTTTGCTGAAAACAGCAGGCTCATTGGGTGATTCTTCCTCGTTCCTACGCTCTGCGTGGGAATGCAACCGTGCCAGCAAGGGCTACCACGCAGAGCGTGGGAGCCAGGTGAGGGTTAATAATGCAGCAGGCCCGGCGAGTGATTTTTGCACTCAGACCACCCGCACCAGCGCGCCTTTTTCCCAGCCCAGCCGTCCGGTACGCACCTTTTTCTCGTTCCTACGCTCTGCGTGGGAATGCAACTGTACCAGCAGTGGCTACCACGCAGAGCGTGGGAGCCAGGTGAAAAATCATCGCTCATGTCGGCGGACTCTGAGGCGCGGTTTATCTCAGCCGCAACGTCGTTTTTTCTCGTTCCTACGCTCTGCGTGGAATGCAACTGTTCCAGCAAAGGCTACCACGCAGAGCGTGGGAGCCAGGTGAGGGTTAATAATGCAGCAGGCCCGGCGGGTGATTTTTACACTCAGACCACCCGCACCAGCGCGCCTTTTTCCCAGCCCAGCCGTCCGGTACGCACCTTCTGGCGCTGAATGCCAGGCACCGGCGCCAGCATAAACAGGTCGCCATTGCGCCCGGTAAGAGTACGCGGCACACCGCAGCTTTTGGCCAGTGCGGCGTGGGCTTTCATATGCACTTCTTCGCCATGCACGGGAATGGCGATTTCCGGTTGCACCCAGCGGTATAAAGTCTCCAGCTCTTCCTGCGCCGGATGGCCGGAGGCATGAATCGGCAGTTCGGCATCGTCGGCGGTAATCACTTCCACACCGATGCTGTGCAGCTGGTCGATAATGCCCTGAATAGCCTCTTCGTTACCGGGAATGGCGCGGGCGCTGAAGATCACCCGGTCGCCGGGCTCCAGTTCAAAATCCGGATGGGTACCAGCAGCAAGACGGCGCAGCGCGGTATGCGGTTCGCCCTGGCTGCCGGTCGCCACCGCCAACACTTCGTGGCGCGGTAAATAGCCCAGATGCCCGGTATCAACCGAGCCGGCACTGAACGGCCAGACACCCGCCCGCTTAGCACACTGATGCATATTGATCATCGAGCGGCCATAAAGGCCCATATAGCGGCCAGTGTCGTCCGCCACATGGGAAAGGGTTAACAGCCGCGCAATATTGCTGCCAAAACAGGTAACGATCACCCGCCCTTTGGCGCTTTCGATGTAATGGCGCAGGCCATCGTACAGATCGCCTTCCGAGGCGGAATGCCCGGCCACCGTGGCATTGGTGGAATCGCACACCATCGCCAGCACACCTTCCTGTGCCAGACGGGTAAAGGTTTCCTGTTTATAGCCGTGGCCCACCACCGGCTCGGGGTCGAGCTTCCAGTCGCCGGTATGAAACACATTGCCGGCGGCGGTGCGGATCATCAGCGCATTCGGGTCGGGCACCGAATGCGTTAAGGCTAAAAATTCCACCTCAAACGGGCCAATGGCTACACGCTCGCCGGTTTCCGGCACGATGATTTTTACCTGATGCAGCAGGCCATGCTCTGCGAGTTTCTTTTTCAGCACTTCGGCGGTAAAGCGCGTGCAATACACCGGACAACGCAGCTTGTGCCACAGATAGGGCACCGCGCCGATATGGTCTTCGTGGGCGTGGGTGATAATTAAGCCGGCCAGCTGATCTTTACGCGCGGCAATAAATTCCGGATCGGGCATTTGCGTATCCGGCTCGCCCGAATGGTGGCGGGTGCCATCGGCACTGACCCGCCCCGGTTTCGGGAAGGTTACGCCGCAATCGACCATCAGCCACTGATCATCATGGCCGTAAAGATTCATATTCATACCGATCTCGCCGGTGCCGCCAAGGGGCAGGAAGAAGAGATCGTTAACACCTGGGTTCATGGTATTTCCTGACGATGCGCAAAGGCCATTGATAGCGACAACCGTAAAAACGACCGCAAAACAATGCGCGCAAATAATAGGTTTAATAAAATGCTGCTGTGAGTATACCGACTGGCAGACTTTATTCAGCCTGTAACCGGGCCAGAACGGTTACCAAAGTCCACTTGTCCACCACCCGCCTGAGACTTAAACTGCCGCCTTGCTGATTGGTCTATTGATAGAGCATGGTACTGATAAATAAAGGTACTGATAAATAAAGATACCGATAAACAGATCAACCTCTGCTCTCCAGCCAATCTTGACCCAATCATTATTGACCCAATCATTATTGACCCAATCATTATTGTCCCAATCATCCATTCACGGCCGCCACTTCTGATATGACGCTTTCTCCGCTTAACACGCTGGTGCTGCGCACCTCGCTGCCTGTGATGTTTGGCTATCTGCCTTTGGGAGCCGCATTCGGCGTACTGTTCAGCGAGCTGGATCACCACTGGCTGTACGCCACCGCGATGGGGCTGTTTATTTACGCCGGTGCCGGACAATTTCTGGCGGTGGGATTACTGGCCAACCAGGCAACGCTGACCGAAATGGCGGTGGCCACCCTGCTGATTAACTCGCGCCATATTTTTTACGGCCTGTCATTAATCAGCCGCATGCCCAACCGGGGCTGGCGCCGCCTGTATCAGATTTTTGGCCTGACCGACGAAACCTATTCACTGATTACTGCCACATCGCTGCCGGCGGATATCGACCGCGGCCAGTTCCAGCTGCGGGTAACCGCCATCAATCAGTTGTACTGGTTAGTGGGGTGCACCGTCGGTGCCTGGCTCGGCAGCCAGCTGGAATTCTCAACCGATGGCATCGCCTTTGTATTACCGGCACTGTTTATGGTGCTGACCATCGAGCAGTACAAACACCTGCGCGATATGCGACCTTTTGTTACCGCTCTGGCCATTGGCCTCGGAACGTTACTGCTGATCAGCCGTGAACAGATGCTGCTGATTGCCATTCTGCTCAGCCTCAGCGTACTGATGATGCAATACGCCGCGCGCCGCACACACAAGGGGCCTGAGGCATGAACGAATTCTGGTATCTGAGCAGCGTAATTGCGCTGCTGGCAGGCGTTACCTTCCTGACCCGCGCCCTGCCATTTATGGTGCTCGGCCGGCTGGCCGACCACCCACTGCTGGAACACCTAGGCCGTTTTCTGCCGCCCATCGTCATGGTGCTGCTGGTGATTTATTCGTTTAAAAACGACGTGGCATTCTCACTGGATTTTCTGCCCGAACTGGGCTGCCTGCTGCTGGTAACGGCGCTGCACCTGGCGTTTCGCCAGGCGCTGATCAGTATTGTCGGAGGGACGGCGATGTATATGCTGCTGGTGCAGATGGGGGTGGGGTAATTGAAAATAAAAATGTGACTCATAGTCCGTAGACCGTGAAGGCAGTGTGTTCCAGACTGCTCAAAAACAGGAGAACACGATGGACACATACAGCACACAGCAAATCTGTGAAGAAGGGTATAACGGTCTGATGATATATGCAGAAGCGAATCCCGATCACTGGCGCGGCGGTTTTATCTGGACCCTGGTTGACGAAAAGAACGCGGAAATAACAGACGAAGGCCTTGCCTTCACAATGGAAGATGCTCTGAAAGAGGCCAGACATGCGGCCGATCAGAAACTACCGCATACCTCAGAGTGAGATATATCTGACAGCAGCCAGCCCTCAATCTGCTCAAACAGATCTTCAGGCTGAAGCCTGAGTTTTCCTTTCAGCGCACATTCCCACACAACCAGAGTGCGCCAGCCCAGCTCCTGAAGCTCCGATAACTGTCTCTGATCCCGCACCCGGTTTCCTTCCAGCTTTTCCTTCCACCATTCAGCCCGTGTGGACGGCCACTTGAACTGAGGGCAGTTATGCCGGTGCCAGAAGCAACCGTGAACAAAAATGACCGCCCGGTATTTCTTTAGTACCAGATCGGGCTTACCGGGCAGGCGCTTATCATTCAGCCGGTAACGGTAGCCACGGGTAAACAATTCCTTGCGGATAAGGAGTTCGGGCCTGGTGTTTGTACCGCGGATAGCCGACATATTGCGGCTACGGGTAGCTGGAGTATGAATATCTGCCATACGGGGCCTGGGTTTTAGATCCGATTCACTTATAATCCGGGCTCAACGAGGAAGTGTCAGCATTATGAGTAAGCAGATTAACATTATTGATCTCTTTGCGGGTCCCGGCGGCCTGGGTGAAGGCTTCAGCTCATTCACAACGTCCTCTGGCGAAAGGCCGTTTCATATCCGCATGTCTGTTGAAAAAGAAAGCAGCGCTCACCGAACCCTCACTCTCAGGGCCATGTTCCGTAAGCTCAGAGAGCAAGGTAATACTGCTGCCTATTTCGATTATGTAGAAGGCCGCATTTCCAAAGACTCTCTGATAGAACAGCATTCTGCTGAGTGGGCAGAAGCCATGCGCGAAACTATGGGCCAGCCTACAGCGCTTGGGGACGATAACGAGCGTATTCATAAGCGTCTGCTTGCACTCAAAAAAGAGTACAAAGGCGAGCCATGGATCGTCATCGGCGGACCTCCTTGTCAGGCGTACTCCCTGGTCGGCCGTGCACGTAATATGGGCATCAAAGGATACGATGCCAAAGAAGATCACCGACACTTTCTGTACAAAGAATATCTTCAGGTTCTCTCTATTATTGAGCCTGATGTGTTTGTTATGGAAAACGTAAAAGGGATTCTGTCATCTAAGGTCGATGGCGAACTGATATTTCCGAGAATCCTGAGCGACCTAACAAACCCTGCGTCCGTTGTTGAAAACCGGAAGAACGGTAAGAGCTACCGCATATTTTCCTTCGTAAAAGCACCTGATAGTGAAGATCTTCTGTCCACCGGATACAGCAATAATCACGACTTCATTATCCGGGCAGAGGACTTTGGCGTACCTCAGACAAGGCACCGTGTGATTCTGCTTGGCATCGCAGAGGATGTTCTGAATTCATCATCGCCAGAACAACTAAAACCGGCAGAACAGGTACCAATTGAAACCGTGCTCACTGGCCTGCCAGCTCTGCGTAGTAAATTATCGAAACAAGGTGACAGCAGTGATGCCTGGCGTGATGTTGTCGACCAGAACTTCCGTCTGGTACGCAACGAACTGAAATCAGATACATACTACCGTGATGTATTGGCTGCAATGAGTGCATCGATAGCCGGGCTAAGAAGCGATGCCCCCACAAAGGCTACGAACTACGATAAGCCAGCGATAAGTAAAGCTGCGCCCAAAAGCCTTAAAAGCTGGCTGACAACCGATAAACCTAAAAAAATTCTGAATCATGAGGCACGGGGGCATATGAACAGCGACCTTGGCCGCTACCTCTTCAGCGCCTGCTGGGCACTACCAAAGGTGCACGGAGAATCAGAAAAGCCATTCCCTAAATCTGAAGACTATCCGGAGTGCCTGGCGCCAGCCCATGCGAACTGGAAAAGCGGGAAGTTTGCCGACCGCTTCCGCGTTCAACGATACGGCCGCCCAGCGACGACTGTCACCAGCCATATTTCAAAAGATGGACACTATTTTATCCATCCAGATCCGACACAGTGCCGAAGCCTGACTGTGCGCGAAGCTGCGCGGATTCAGACATTTCCGGACAATTATTTCTTCGAAGGCAACCGCACTGAACAGTATGTTCAGGTGGGGAATGCGGTGCCTCCGTATTTGGCTCTGCAGTTAGCAAAGATCGTAGCGTATATAGTTAAGAATTATTGATCTATTGTGTATTTTTAAACCTATCAAACTCCGCAGGCAACAGAGCAATAATCTCATCTCCCGACATTGAGAAAAAGTCATAAGTCTTATCAAACTGCTTGAGTACCTTAGTCAATCGTCTAGGGCTATTACCCCCAGAGCCCTTTTTTCTCTCATGCTTAGCTTCATCCCAATAGAGACCATATACTGCATCTATCATCGATGGATTAGTAATAAGTGTCTCCGTCGCAGCTACCTGAGCCCACAGTTCCCCAGGAGTATTAACAGGTCCATTCAACAATACTTTAAGCTTATCTTCTCTGTCTTTATGTGCTGCATACACTGACCATATAGACGCTAGATAATGTCGATAGTACCTACGATAATTATCAGGTTCTGCAATCCAGATTGGCAACTCACCAGGTTTGAAACTACTACCAGAGGTCTTACACAATCGATCAAAAAGAAATACGGAGCACCAAGACCAAAATCCAGAATCTTTTTCAGCAGATGTAAGATTCAGCTTAAGGACTATTTCATGCAGCCCTTTAGCTGCTGAAAGTCTGTTACCCAAATCTAATTCATTTAACCAATCGCTATCCCCTCCGATTGGTTCAACGAAAGTATTATTTGAGAGAAAATCATTTGGAAGATCCTGTGGAACTCCTGAACGGTGCCCGTCTAAAAATCTTATGAAGCGTTCTACACCCTTGTCTCGTAATCGACCAATTTTCATTTCAGCCCTCTCTCCATCACATCTTCAAGCAGCTTATTACGAACATTTAGCTTCTGCATGAATAGACGGATAGTACTTTCTATCCAATCATCATTATCCGCATCCTCGCTTGGATCGGGAAGACCTGCGCCAAGTTGCTGAGCAAATAGAATCCACTGCGTCTGAAGTTCATCCGTATCACTCAAGTCAGAATCCCATCTATCATTTACTATTTTTCTTAGTATTAGATGTACAGCAGCTGGAAAAATAAAAGATTTAAAAGTTAGCGATCGAACAACCTGATCTTTGCTTCCCAATTCTCTATCAACCTGCAGCACGACTGAATCATTACCCCAGTCAATTCTCCAAAGCACACCATATGATGTTAAATCTTTACTTTCTACTGGTAATATACTTTTCGAATTTGTGTCTAGATTATCATCTTTATCATATGGCTTTATCTTATTAGCGATACCAAAGAGAAGACCGCCGTTTTCAACGTCTACAACCTTAATCCTGAATTGTAGATTCTCAGCATCGTCGAATCTATCAAGCACGATTCCGTTCAACATAACAACAGGGTGAACCAAGCCTAAATCTATTCGCATAAATCTGGTCTTGTGCTCAGCTTCAAGAATCACCTTAGCCTGGCCTGGAAATTCATATTCAGAAATATCTAATCGAACATCAACGACGGGGCTATGACCAAAATCATCTCTGAGCTTAACCTTCACATCATCTTTAAGTATTTTTTTTCGGCCGGTAAAATTAAACCTCTTCACTATCAATAACCTCCTGAAAGACATCCACTATCAAGTCACGATGCTCATCAAAGCCATCGACCTTCAAGATAAAATCATTATCAATAGCTGTAAATTTTATCGAGTTCCCATTAATTTCAACGTCGGATACATGCTCAAAAAATGGATTATTAACATACTTATTCTTAGAGATATCGAAGTCGTTTTTATCCCAGCTTTTTAGCGCTTTAGACTTAGATGATCCAGAAATATCATACGCCACACGAACTTCATACCTTCGAGCCTTCCCCGCTGATTTAGCTGCATTGGTCAGTATAAATCCACCTGCGATCGAACGAAGACTGTAAGCACGAGGTTTAGACTCGGGCTTGGGACAAGGAGGTTCATCCACATGCCCTGGTTCAGGTTTCTTATTCCTAGCGATCTTCCGAGATTCAGGCACTTCTTCATCATTCTCGGGCAAGTCTATGTAAAATATGTCAGATAGAACCGTTACATCCAATTCCTCGTCTGATTGACTAATCGTATTCAGTAACTTGTTTACAGATAGCCTAACAAAATCAATTGTTGACGGACCCCAATCATATTTATTTTTAAACTTGACTGCATTTTTTTCCCACTCCGTATGAGCCGGATTTTCAGAATCACCAAGTAATGTTGCAAGAGGTCCATTTTCAATAACAACCAAACTCACATATCCCCGAACCTTACTACTACGGGCTTCAGGAATCATAATTCCTTCTCTGACAAATTTTGGTTGATACTGCTTATCTTCACTATCTTTAACAAGGTATATACTAAAAAAACTCTTCTTTTCTAGTTCATTTTTCTTCCTCACATACAAAGGGCACTCAATCTTTATCATCCCACCTGGAAGTGAAATTTTTCGTATAATTTGAGATGACACGTCTTTCGAAACGTATTTTGCTGTCCACTTTGGCGCCCCTAGTGATTCGGAAAGAAGAAGCTTCACTACAGATAAATCTTCATCTGAAATCGCTCTTTTAGCTAGGTCTATAACTGGTTTTATGTCTTGTAGCGATATATTTCCCTTCATCTCTTCAATAACGTTGGCTATTGATTCAACAGTAATAGAACGCTCCGATCCATCCTCGCCAATCTCTACCTCTAATAGTCCCGCCATAATGGGCCAGAAGTATTCTCGGATAACATGCTCAGTCAGTTTCTCGCTAGAAACCTCGTCCTGAATGAAAGGCATTACTACTGACAATCCAGTATCCTCAGCACCTCTTCTTAAACCGAAATCAGCCTGCAGCCTATCTAAAATCCTCTCATTTTCCGCAGGAAGCGGCAAATAATCTTCACCATCACAAGCTTCAAAACTTCCCCACCAACCATCTGGTGTATACTGAATTCCATCAACCTGATGCGACTTTAATACGCTCTGGCCTGCCACTAGCAACCGAGAATCGGTACACCTAATCGTTGCAGCTATAAACATCCTGATAGCGCTGGTGTATGGAAATACATATTTTCCAATCCCGTGACGACCTCTGTCCCCATCATTCTTACCAGACAATCCTTCGGCTCTCATAAAGTAGTAGAAAGAGTTACCTTCCTGGCCTTCAAAATCTCTTTCATCTCCAACAAGGCCTTTAGTATTAAAATCCTCATATACCAGATACCGACAATCATCGGATTTACTGGGCGGATTTTCTAATCCATTGTCGCTGGAACTGAAGTGCTTCCACGCTTCATCGCAAATATAATTCGAAAGTGCTCCCGAACTAGCTGAAAGCGTATTAATTGAAAATCTGACACGAACAGGGCCGTCCCCAGCTTTTGCGTCTAATGAATTCTGAATAGACTCTCGCACTAGGGCGTGGGTGTCGTCATCAATACTGGAAGTTGTGAAGAAACTAGCCTGCATCGGTTGACGGGATTTTTGGCTAAACCTTTTTATTTCAAATCGCCATTCCGTGTTCATATCATTCCTTTTCTGTTTACAGCTTGAATACTTCATCATCAGCATCGCCCTTTGCATCAAACCGGGCTTTCATCTCAGCTAATGCCTTATTAAGAGCCTGAGTGATCTTCTTAACATCCTGATCTGTGTACGAGTAGTTAGAACGGTTTGATAAGTTACCAATCAGTTTTATGTCTTTCAGAGCCCTTGTGACACGCTTCTCAGCAAGCTCCTTGAACTTCTCTCTGTCAGCTTCTCTTGCCATCGTCCCTCCTCAAAAATTCGTACATTTCTAATATATACGACAAGAATATAGGCAACTGCACGGCGAGTAAATATCAATGTAAATTTTTGATTCTTAATTTGCATCCAGTTGAACGCTTTACTGCAAGATTATTTGGGCTCATGTCGCTGGCTCAGCTAATTGTAGCGACCACTCCCCGCTTCCTGACTCTAATGCCCCACTACCGCCTAAACATAAAACCTACCCTCTAAAGTGTTCTATATCAATATGAAAGACCATCCGCTTTCTGGTTAACTTACCCCAAATCAATTACCACCCTACCCCCAAACTTATCCACAGAACCGTTTATGAAAATCCACTGTCAAGCCTTGACATCCAGCCTCACCTATTTCCGGCAACCCTCTGAATCTGTTACAAAAAACCTGCACAAAACCCTTGTTACATCAGGCTTTTTCTGAATTTCCTGCTTTCCTGCCTGAACGTTCAAACTTTCATCAATCTGTCACACTGGCCCGTCTTGTCTTACCTAGAGCCATTCATTCAGATGTTACTCACAAAGTTACCCACAGATTCTGGGCATAACGTCGCGATTTATAGGCAGTAAAATAGGCAGATGAGCAATTGCGCCGCGGCTGATACAATAAGCGCCTTTATTTTTCAGCCGTTGATCAGACGAGGGACACCATGCCTGAATACCGTTCAAAGACCTCCACCGCAGGTCGCAATATGGCCGGAGCCCGTGCTCTGTGGCGCGCTACCGGGATGAAAGATGACGATTTCCAGAAGCCGATCATTGCCGTGGCTAACTCTTTCACTCAGTTTGTGCCGGGTCATGTGCACCTGAAAGACCTGGGTCAGCTGGTTGCGCGTGAGATTGAAAGAGCCGGTGGTGTGGCGAAAGAGTTCAACACCATCGCCGTGGATGACGGTATTGCCATGGGCCACGATGGCATGCTGTACAGCCTGCCATCGCGTGAGGTGATTGCCGATTCGGTTGAGTACATGGTGAACGCGCACTGCGCCGATGCCATCGTCTGTATTTCCAACTGCGACAAGATCACTCCGGGAATGCTGTTGGCGTCGCTGCGTCTGAACATTCCGGTGATCTTTGTGTCCGGTGGCCCGATGGAAGCCGGTAAAACCAAGCTGTCTGAGCACAAGCTGGATCTGGTGGATGCGATGGTTATCGCCGCCGACGATTCTGCCAGCGATGAGAAAGTGGCCGAATACGAGCGCAGCGCCTGCCCGACCTGTGGCTCCTGCTCCGGTATGTTTACCGCGAACTCGATGAACTGCTTAACCGAAGCGCTGGGTCTGGCTCTGCCGGGTAACGGCTCGCTGCTGGCGACCCACGCCGACCGCGAACAGCTGTTCCTCGAAGCCGGTCGCCGCATCGTGGAAATCACCAAGCGTTATTACGAGCAGGATGACGAATCTGTCCTGCCGCGTTCTATCGCCAGCTTTAAAGCGTTTGAGAACGCGATGACACTGGATATCGTGATGGGTGGTTCAACCAACACCATTCTTCACTTATTGGCTGCCGCTCAGGAAGCCGAGTGCGACTTCGATCTGAAAGACATCGACCGCCTGTCCCGCGTCGTTCCGCAGCTGTGTAAAGTGGCACCGAACTCGCCGCTGTACCATATGGAAGACGTACACCGCGCCGGTGGCATCATGGGTATTCTGGGTGAAATCGACCGCGCCGGTCTGCTGCACAGCGATCTGCCAACCGTACACAGCAAGACCATGAAAGAAGCGCTGGATAAGTGGGACATCATGCGCAACCCAAGCGAAGATGTGGTTAAGTTCTATAAAGCCGGTCCGGCGGGTATTCCGACGCAAACCGCGTTCAGCCAGAGCACCCGCTACCCTACTCTGGACGGCGACCGTGATAACGGCTGTATCCGTAACCTCGAACATGCCTACTCAAAAGAAGGCGGCCTGGCGGTACTGTACGGCAACATCGCGCTCGATGGCTGTGTGGTAAAAACCGCCGGTGTGGATGAATCTATTCTGGTATTCCAGGGCAAGGCGAAAATCTTCGAAAGCCAGGACGATGCGGTAAAAGGCATTCTGGCCGATGAAGTGGTGGCCGGTGATATCGTGATTATCCGCTACGAAGGCCCGAAAGGTGGCCCAGGTATGCAGGAAATGCTGTATCCGACCTCTTATCTGAAGTCCAAGGGTCTGGGCAAAGCCTGTGCGCTGCTGACCGATGGTCGTTTCTCCGGTGGTACATCTGGTCTGTCGATTGGTCACTGCTCTCCGGAAGCGGCGGCTGGCGGAGCCATTGGCCTGCTGCGGGATGGCGATATCGTTAACATCGACATCCCGAACCGCGCGATTAACGTTGACCTGAGCACTGAAGAACTGGCGCACCGTCGTCACGAACAGGACCAGAAAGGCTGGAAACCAGCGGCCGAGCGCCCACGCAAAGTGAGCACTGCGCTGAAGGTTTACGCCAAGTTCGCTACCAGCGCCGATAAAGGTGCAGTACGCGATAAGAGCCTGCTCGACTGAGTCTGCTCTGATTCCGGCCGGAGATTGACCTGTGGGGCGATCTTCGCTCAGGAACCCTTTATAATGCCTGCACTCATTATTGTTATGGTGCAGGCATTTTTTTATGCGTATGCCGCACGTTTTCAGGATTATTTCATGCTGCGCTTTTCTTTTAATACCCCGTTGCTTAGCCATTTTGTTGCTGGTTTTATCATGCTGTCGCTGCTCGGAGGCTGCGCCAGCCAACGTATAGCCAACGAAGACAGCGTATCGCTGGCGACCAATGAAAAGGTCAGCCAACTGGGCAATGATTCCGAGCGCGCACTCAGTGAGGCCGAAGCCGCCTTTACCACCGCCAGTAATGAAGACCTGACGTTCTACGCACCATTACACATGGAGCAGATTCAACAAGCGTTAAAGCAGGCGCGCAGCCACGAACTGGCCGGCGATTCCCGTGGTTGTATTGAATCGTCTGCACGGGTGCTGAGCCTGCTCGACAGCGCGCTGAAGAATAAAGCGCGGGCACAGACGGCGCTGTCGCCATTATTTGCTCAGAAGACGGTATTGGATGAAATCAAAGCCGGCAGTGTGATGAGCGCTCAATATCAACGCGATATGAAAGAGCTGCGCTCGTTGATCAGCCTGATTGAAGCCGGAGAAGGCAGCAAAGTGATCGACAGATCAGCGCGTGTACTGAAAGCCCTGCAACAGCTGGAACTGGACACCATGCTGCGTCTGCACTGGCAGCCAGCGAGCGAAACGCTGGCAAAAGCTGACGATGAAAACGCGGCCAAACACGCACCGGCTACTTTCAGTGATGCCGAACTGCAGGTGGAGAACGCCGCACAAATTATTCGCCGTCATTATCAGGACCGTGCACTGGCAGAAAGCACCGGCAAAGAGGCTCTGCGCGCAGCACAACATGCGCTGTATATCGCCCGTGAAGCGAAAGCCATTACTCGTCTGGATTCTGCTCAGGCAGAGCAGGCAGCACTGGAATTTGAAGGTTATCTGCACCAGTTAAGCGAAACGCTGAACGCCGGAGATATGCGCAATATGGCGCTGAAAGATCAAACCCTGGCGATTATTCAACATGCTGAAGAGCAGGCGCGGAAAGCAGCGGCTAAACACAATGCACAGGCAACACCTGTTGTGTTGCAACCTGTTGCAGAGAATCCCGTGACGGCCGAAAGCCCGCTTGAAGCAACATCAGAAAAAACATCAGAAGTAACACAAGCAATAACGGCAGAAGTAACGCCGGACGCTGAGACAGAAGCCGCAGCGGAACCAACGCCGGATCAGAATCCTGCGCCAGACAACACTCAGCGTTAACGCGTCAGCTCAATCGGCATGAATGCCGTATTCAAAACCTTTAATGCGTAAGCCCCGGTCAATATAGTCGTTCACATGCACACCAAAACAGCCGCTGCGGAATACTCCCTGTGGCTGATAAAGCACGCCACGGTCATCCACCGGCGCCATGGATAAGTTCACGATACGTTCCGGTTGTGGCTGTTTATCGGGGCCCAGAATCATGATGACTTTGGGTTTCAGCTGATAACCCGGATCTGCGGATAAAATAATACCGACTTCGCCATTACTCATTTCCAATAAATAACCCGGCGGGTACAGCCCGATCATGGAAATAAATTTGCGCACTAATTCTTCATCAAACTGAGTGCCGCGATTATTGTTCAATATTCGCATCGCATCCAGCGACGACATACCCGGCTTATAACAACGGTCACTGGTCATCGCATCGTAAGCATCGGCAACGGTCACAATACGGGTAAACAGCGACAGTTTGGTGCTATCGATACCACGCGGATAGCCTTTACCATCCAACCGTTCATGATGGCTGAAAGCCACATCAACAGCACCGGGATAAATATCGGAACGGCCCATTAATAATTGTTTGGCGTAAAGCGTATGGCGCGCCATTTCGGCAAACTCTTCCGGGTCCAGAGGACCAGGCTTATTCAGAATTTCCGTCGGAACTTTCATTTTACCAATATCATGCATCAAGCCGCAGATGCCGAGATTTTCCAGCTCAAAAGGTGCCAGATCCATTTGCTTACCCAAAGCAATGGATAACAGGCAAACGTTAACCGAATGCTCGGCGGTATATTCATCCTGATGCTTTAAACGCGTCAGCCAGAGAATGGCATTGGGATTATTAACAACACGATCGACGCAATCTTTAACTGCGGCCTGAGCCGTTTTAAGATTAAACGCCTGGCCTAACTGGGCACTGGCCAGCAGACGTTTTATCTGCAGCTTGGTGGTTTGATAGGTTCGATTGGCAGCGCTGAGCTGTTGCGCCATTTCCTGTTTTTCAACGTAGCGGGTTCGCTTCTGCGGGGCGATTTTGCCTTTATCATCCAGCTCGTTCCATTCTTCCTCAACGACGTCAACCATGACCCACTGACAGAGGGTCTGGATGAGTAATAAGTCGTCATCGTTTTCCAGTAAGAACCCCTGAAAAAGAAAAGGCGATTCTGTCCACGGCCGGTCCAGCTCAACAATGTACATCCCGGCTGTAAGCTCCGACACTTCCATTCGCTTGCGCGTGTGTCGCTTATTGATCTGAAATTTACGGCCATTACGTGTTGTTGTAATGGATCCGATCACTGATAAATACCTTTGTTATTATTGTTATTTTAGAGGTTAGCAGCACGCTTGGCACTTTATTCTCTGCGGGAGATTTGTAGCCTGCTTTTGCCATCTTTTGTTTCAAACTGCAACCGGCAGGCAATGGCGGACGGAATTTCGGCCGGGTGATGGGTGACATATAACAGGGTTGTTGCACGTTGCTCTGCCAGCCGATTAATAAAGGCTAACACCAGCATGCGACTGGGATCATCCAGCCCCTGGCAAGGTTCATCCAGAATCAGTAACGGTGGTTGCTTAATTAACGCGCGCGCAATCAGCACTAGGCGCTGCTCGCCATAGGAGAGGTGCTGCAGGCTCTGGTTGGCTTTATGACGCAGACCGATTATATCCAGCCACTGCAAGGCCAGTTGTTTATCGTCATCACCGGTTGCCTGATACAGGCCAATGCTGTCATACAGCCCTGAAATAACGGTACTCAGCACGTTAGTGGTCGCGCGGTATTCCCATTGCAGTGAAGCCGACACCAGACCGATGTGTTTTTTAATATCCCAGATACTTTCACCGCGTCCGCGCTGCATGCCGAACAGACGCAGGTCGTTGCGGTAACACTGTGGATTATCGCCAGTGATCAATTGCAGCAGACTGGTTTTACCACTGCCGTTCGGCCCCTGAATGGCCCAGTGCTCGCCGGCTTCAACACGCCAGTTAAGGCCGCTGAACAGTTCCCGTTCGTCATAGCGGATGGCAACGTCTTTCATACCGACCAGAGGTTCGCCTTCAGCCAGCTGCAGGGCTGAACGCCCGGCTGCAGGGAAGTCCGGCAGCGGCCGGTCAAAGTGCATCAGTCCGCGCAGTTCCGGCTGTGCCAGTACATCGTCTTTTGTCCCCTGATACAGCAACCGGGCATCGTGCATAAAAGCAACGTGCGTGATCCAGCCGGGTAATTCGTCCAGGCGGTTAGCCACCCACAGCAACGCCAGCCCCTGCTGCTGTAATTCATACAGCGCGTCAGATACCGCTGCCCGGCTGCTTTGATCCAGCCCTTCCAGCGGCTCATCCAGCACCAGTAAATCCGGTTTATTGCGTACCGCATGAATCAGCAGCACTTTACGGCTCTCGCCGGTGGATAACGAGCGGAAGCCCTGATTGAGCAAGTGGCGGATGCCCAGACGCTCAATCCAGCTCTCCACTTCTGTCAGGGGAGCAAGAAAATCGCGGATTAATGTGCCTTTGTCCGGCGCATCATTCAGATCACTTTCATCATCATGGCGTTCCTGTTCAATCTGCGCGGCCTGCGCCTCCAGCGAGACATAGGCCACCGATGCAGGTAAATCGCAGGCTTCGCCATGGCTGAGCACCACCTGGTCACCAGCCAGCGCCGACAGCACGGTTTTACCGCTGCCGTTGGTTCCGGTGATCGCCCAGTACTCTCCCGGATTCAGCTGCCACTGATCCACCTGTAAGTTCCGACCGTCGTGCAAACGCGCCTGTATTGCTGAAAAACGCATGAAAACCTCAGCCCGGGGGCCAGCTCAGTGGACGGCCACCAATAATATGCAGATGCAGGTGGAAGACCGTTTGTCCCGCACCCTCACCGTTGTTAACCACCAGACGGTATTTATCGCCCAGCCCTTCCTGCTCAGCGATTTTACTGGCAGTCAGCATCAGATGTCCGAGTAATGCCTGATCTTCTGCTGTGGCATCGCACAGGCGCGGAATCGGCTTACGCGGAATCAGCAGAATGTGCATGGGCGCCGCAGGGTAGAGATCGCGGAACGCCATGCAAACATCATCTTCATAAACCACCGTCGCAGGCAGCTCGCCGCGGATAATTTTGCCAAAAATCGTATCTTCAGACATGGGTAACTCCTTTGCTGGAAGCCGTCACCATAGGAAAAATTGATGATTCTGACAATGAGCATTTGTTTCATCTTAGGTTCCTTTCGTCGCAAACATCACGCGGCTTCTAATAACCATGACAGCGCAGCGGCGCTTATGTACGATGGTTTCACTAAAATAATAAGCTTCAATAATAAGCTTCAATAATACTCACCACAGGAACCAACCATGAACACCATTCTGCGCATACTGGCGACGGGGCTGCTGGCCGTGTCTGCACTGTGCTATGCCGAAACTCCGGCTGACCCGGTCAATGCATTTCAGTGGCAAGCTTTCCCTTATGAACAGGCACCTTATGACTATAGTGGCGAACGTCTTAACGAATACTGGTTCCAGCTGAATCGCGCGACGGATTACCCTTTTCCCGATGCCCGTTATTTATCTTCGGTACTGGCGGCCAACGCAGAACTGAAATTGGCAACACCCGAATTTGAATCTATTGAGCAATTAGCCGCAAAACTACAGCAGGCTTGGCGTGAATTTTATAAGGGCAATTTTCAGACAGCGGTACAGCAAGGCTATGCCATCGGCCCGCTCGGACACGGTGTCGCCTTTTATGCTCAGGCAACCTACGGCCTGCGCCTGGAAAATGATAAGGATAAGCGCCATGCATTATGGGAAGACATTATTACGCGGCATGAAAAAACTGCGGAATTAACCCGCCACGACAGCATGGCTCGCTACTTTGCTTTTTATGCCATGGCGCGCCTGAGTGAAGAGATATCATCGCCAACAGTATTAAGTCGTGGCTATATGGATACCATGACCAGTGAACTGAACAGTATGGCCGAGGCCGAACCTTACAACGTATTTGTGTTGGCCGCCAAAGGCTCAATGGACGCAGGTATCGTGCGTAAAATGGGGCATTTTATGGGACGTATGGCTTACGGAGCGAACGACGACGTCGTGGAGAATTATTACGCCGCAGCCCTTGCTCAGAATCGTCGCATCGCTAATGTTCATCTGGAGGCGGCGCAAAGTCTGCTTTATATCCACAAACAAAAGGCACTCGACCGCGCCCTGGAACAGATGCGTATCGCCGCAAACATTACCCCATTATCAGCGATGGAAACCCTCGACAGCTTCCACGCAAAAAAGCTGCTAAAAGAGCTGGAAGCAATACAGCAGGATAACGGCATTGGACTGCGGGACTATATAAAACGCGGCACAGAATCCGGTAAGAACTATTACCTTTAATACGCCTTCCGGTACTGCCAATAATTAAAGCCTGCTGTTGCAGGCTTTTTTATGGCAATCACCCGCTCAGGGATACAGTGCTGCACATTCGGGAGTCATTAGCCTGATATTACAGCAGTAAGCAGGTAGATAGGACGGTGAAAGCTTTCTGGCTGGCCGCTGACATCTTTCATTTCAGAACCCGAGAAACACAGCGTTGTATTTTATTCAGACAAAGACTGAACGGCAGGATGCTGTTCAGCACAGCGGAGCTGCCTGAAGGGTTGGCACAGGGAAGTGCCCACATGAAAAAACCCC
>NVUW01000015.1 GCA_002733205.1 Thalassobium sp.
AGCCTGCGAAGAAAGATAAAAAAGTGACGTTAAAGTCTGTTGAAAAATTGTCTGACGAAGACATTGAAGAGTGCTACACAGAAGTACTCGACATCGTTGAGCCAGAAGATGAAGAAGACGACGATTAAGCATTGCTTTATCTAAAATAGTGTATTACTATTGTTGAACTTGCTAAGGGAACCCCAAGCTCCCTTAGCACTATAACCGAAACCCTTCTCTATGTTGAAGATGCTCGATACGTCTTTTCATTAGAGTCATAGAGAAGGTGAGTAGGCCAAGTGTTTATTTGGAAGGGGTTAGCTCAATGGTAGAGCCCTGGCCAAGGTCAAAGACGGGGGTTCAATTCCCTTACCCTTTCCAAATAAGCATTTTAACTCAACCAATGTAAGTTGGTATATTAGGGCATGTCATCTGACACCTAACCGAGTAAAACGACTAGGGGTATCCCCAGTCAAATAAATTAAAAGTGTTCATTCAGATGGGGTATAGCGACAACGGTAGAGCACCTTAGTACAAGGCGGATGGAGGGTTCGACTCCCCAGCCCTATCTGAATGAGCATTTAAAAGAATTTCCTGTATAGTACTAGTGTAACGACTGGGAGGGCGCGGGACGCAATGTAGCATCGGGGTTGACTGACGTTCTGCCTGCTACACTTTTGATTGACTATTCTCTCAGACCTAGCGCTAGGTCTGAGAGAATATGTGAGGGCTGTTACCCTTGCGGTCAATTACGAGTAAGGACGATAAGAATTAAAAGTTTTACCAGTAGACTTAAATTAAATTTTAGCGTCTGCAATCGTAGTTTACTGGTAGATTAAATATGGATGGTTAGAGTTGGTAGCTCTTAGGTTCGATTCCTAAAACCATCCACCGAATAGGAGTCCTTCGCCTCAATCGGCTTAGGGAAATATACTGTAGTAACCAGCGCTTCGGGCGGGTTGCCATAGGGCTAGTTGGAAATCTAAGCAGCTCCACCGAATAGAACAAGTGGCAGTCAATTGACTTTATAATCGAAAATTGGGGAAAGCTGCACACTTGTTCTTCCTATCCTCTGAGGGGTGGACGCAAGCACCTAGACCGGCGTTCGGAAGCGGCCTAGTAGTAAAGGGTACAGTAAAAGCCTTGTACTTCCGATAGCAAATAAGAGGTTAGGTGAATCGTTTACGTCAGGTTGCGAGAACCCTTATAAAGTGAGTGCATTCAATCACTCCAACCGTATTTCTTAATGGGCCGGTATTAACTGGAATAGGCGCTAGTTAATTCCTATAAAGAGAGTAGCTAACCTTACTACTCCGGCCCCACCTATAAGAGGAAGGTACGTGGATTGTCAAACGCCATGCGCCATGTATTGACCTCCTCTTTTTACTGTGTGACTCTCCTCCCGAAAGCCGTCTCTTTTAGCGTTGATGGTGAGTAGGGACTTTTTTCTCTTTACTTCCTTAAAAGACTGTAGTACTATAAAACCTCAATTTTGTAAAATATTTTTTGAGGCACTTTTATGGCACATAGTAGAATAGGGCCAAGTGCTGCTAAGCGATGGATGAATTGCACAGGCAGCATAGACCTTATACAATTCCTTAGATCACAAGAAAAAATACCCCTGAAGAGTCCTACAAACAAGGCTTCGGAACTGGGTACCGCTGTCCACTATGTGGGTGAGCAAGTCCTACTAAAAACACGTCGCGTTAACCAGTTTAAAAATATTCCTGTTAAAGTTGATGAGATGAAGTTTCCTGTGTTGCTGTCCCAAAAGAATTTGGATGATGCACAGGCTTACGTAAGCTTCTGTAGGAAAGCAAAGGAGCAGCACCCTGGTAAGATGGTAGTCGAAGAGACTTACGACCTTAGTAAGGTGTATGACGCCCCAATAGGCGGCACGACTGACTGTAGTATCGTTGGCAGAGTGCTACAAGTAATTGATTATAAGAATGGAGCCTTTCCTGTTTACGCAGAGGGCAACCCACAAATTATGATCTATGGCTTAGGTGCCTATTATAAATATAGAAAGGTGAAAAAGATTCGCAAAATTCGCCTTGTTATATTCCAACCAAACGCCCGTGATAAACATGGCCCCGTTCGTGAACACACAATGCACCTTCATGAATTATTGAAGTGGGAAAAAGAGGAATTAATCCCTGCACTAGAAACTATCAAAAGTGGTAAAGGTGTGCTAATACCTTCCCGCGAAAACTGCATGTTCTGTGAAGCTAAAGGGTTTTGTAAGGCTCTTAAAGAACAGAAACCAAAACTTGTCAAGGATATGATTGTAAGTTCTTCGCTTATACCAATGCTTGATTCAGGTAGTTTGCCAAACCCAGAAGAGTTAAACGAAAAAGAATTGATAAGTGTTTTACAAAACGCCGATCATGTAATAGAATTTTACACAGCTTGTAAGAAACTTGCCAAATCGAAACTTGAAACCAACAAGACTGCCTTACCTGGCTTCGGACTAAGACCAAACCTTGGGAACCGTAGTTACCGATCTGACAAGATTCTTACAAGCACCCTAGAGGAGTACGACGTATCCTTAAGGAGTATAAAGGTAGCAGCCAGCGAACGCTTCATGACTGTTCCCGAATTAGAGTCGTATGTAAGTACTACACTAGAATGGGATAAGGATGATGTTGAAGAGTTCATGGATAAAGTTACTACAAGAAAGGTATCTAGCCACGCGCTAGTCCCTGTCTCTGAGGCAGCAAATGATTTTGCCGAAGCGATGAAATCTAATCCGAAAATCAGAAAACGACGTAAAAAGGTAATAAGTTAATATGGCTAATCCATTTAAAGTTCTACTTGGTTCTAAAGGTTCTCCGGTACGTTCTTCATTCATGTTCGTTCGTGAATTGCAAGAAGATGAGCATGGAAATAAAAAGTGTAAGACTGGTATCCTACTTCCCAAATCCGACACTGCCACTTTTAAAAAGATGGTGAAAGCAGTTAACGCTGCGGGACAAAAGAAGTTTGGTTCGAAGTTCAATGTTAAAACCACTAATAAAAATGTGCCATTTCGGGACGGTGATAAACTTGCCAAAGATCCTGACAGTTCGGTGGGCAAAGAAGCCAAAGGGCATTGGGTTCTAACTGCTATTGGGTATAAGCTACCTGATATTCAAAACCGTAAAAATGAAAAGATTATTGATGACGACGAGATTGAAGAAACAGCCCGCTCGGGTAACTACTTCCTAATCAGCGTTACTTTTAAAGGTTTTGAGAAAGGCGGTAATTCTGGCGTTCGAACTGAATTAAATAACATCATGTATGTCAAAGAGGGCGAAGCTCTTGATGGTTCAATGAGTGGTGAAGATGAATTCCGTGAACACGCCATGGATGATGACGAAGAGCTGGATGAAGACGGAATGAAAGCGCTTTTCAAGAAGGCAAAGAGTGCCGACAAGAAAGCCGCTAAAAAAGCGTTAAAGGAAACGGGTGAATCCTCAATTGGTGAAGTTGATGAAGAGGATTACGAAGACCTAGCTGAAGCACTTCGTGAAATAGTTGGCGAGGAAGAAGAGGACGAAGAAGAAGAGGATGACGAAGAAGAAGAAGAAGAAGAAAAGCCTAAAAAGAAAAAGAAAAAGTCTTCTGACAAAAAGTCCTCTCGCCGGTCTCGCCGTTAAGTTGCTAGTGTAAAATTAAAAAAGCCGGTACTCTTGTACTGGCTTTTTTATGCTTAGGATTAATGAAAATGAAATTGAACCCCAAAAGATATGAAGATCAAGTTTTCGTAGATATAGATTTCGAAACGAGGTCACTTGCCAACATCAAGGATGTGGGGGCAATGAAGTACGCCGAACACCCATCGACACAAATGCTTATTGTGAGTTGGCAGTTTAGCAACAGTGACAGGAAGTATAGTTGGAACCCTTTTACTAGCAGGAGAAAGGCACCAACTGCACTACTAAGGGCCATACGTAGAAAGGAAGTTTTCCTACGCGCCTTTAACAGTGAGTTTGAATTTTGGATATGGAACCTTGTTTGTGTTCGCCAATTCGGTTGGCCGGAAATGAAAAACAATAGGTTCTATGATGCTATGGGCCAATCGGTTGCTTCTGCTTTCCCTGCCAATCTGAATGACGCCGCGTTGCGCTCTCGTGCTGCACACCTAAAGAATGAAGATGGAAAGGATTTAATACAGTTCTTCAGTGTACCTATAAAGGACACTACAGTATTTCGTGATCCTCGAATGTTCAAAAAGGAGTTCAAACAGTTTGTAGCTTATTGTGATGATGACGTTGCCGCGCAAAAAGCAGTATGTAATGCCACACCTGTACTAAGCCCAGCAGAACAAGACGTGATGTTCCTCACTGAAAAGATGAATGAGCGGGGCATACCTATTAATGTTGAGTTCGTTCGCAGTGCATTGAACATGGTTAATATTGCACAACGGCGAATGGATAAACGTGCAAGGGCTATACTAGTAGAAACAGGTTGTCGTGGTGACTTCCATTCCCTTAGTCAAAGAGATGCTGTAAGGAACTGGGCGAAAAAACGGGGGCTCGACATCCCCAACATGCAAAAGGAAACCATTCAAAACTTTATTGACGAGGATATTATAAGTGATCCCTTGGTTAAAGAAGTTTTACAAATGCGCCTCCAACACGCTAAGACTAGTACTGCAAAGTATAGGACTATGCTTGCGCAAACTGACGTTAATGGTTTTATTCATGGTTTTATTAAGTATCATATCGCTAAGACTGGTCGTTGGGGCGGTCGTGGTATGCAGATACAGAATTTCCCCAAGCCTGGAAAGTCATTACCTAAAACTCCAAGTGACTGGAAAGAATATGATAAAGTTATTGACCAGATCGTTAAAGCGATTGAAGACGAAGATGTAGATTGGCTGTTAGAATACCATCCCGACATAATGGAAATACTTGCTGGCTATTTGCGTGCTGCGATTCAAGCGCCAAAGGGTTACAAGTTTGTCAGTGCGGATTATGGCCAAATCGAAGCGCGGGTTGTTCTATGGATTGCCGGTTCCAAAAATGGCATGAAAGATTTTGGTGGTGATGGAAAAGTATATGAAGCAATGGCCGCTTCCATATATGGTCTGAACATAAAGAAGATCACCAAAGATAGTATCCACCGCTTCATAGGTAAGCAGACTGTACTAGGCTCCGGCTTTGGAATGGGTTGGGAAAAGTTTATCACATCTTGTTGGGATGTTGCACAGGTTCGCGTAGATAAGAAAACAGCACAGAAGGCGATAAATGGTTACAGGGAACGGTACTTTGAAGTAGTAGCCCTATGGAAAGCAGCAGAAAAAGCAGCCATGGAAGCTGTTCGCCGCCCCGGTAGAAGGGTAAAGGTTAACAAGTTTGTATCATACAAGATGCGTGGCAAGCATTTGTACTGTAAGTTGCCTAGTGGTCGTGAATTATGTTACCCTTTTGCATGTATTAAAGATGCGAAGTACTTTAAGACTACAAAACCTCAACTACACTTTGAAGGAAAAGATTCTAAGACCCAACAATGGTCTTTGATGAAAACCTACGGGGGTTCATTAGTAGAGAACTTTGTACAAGCAATCGCAAGAGATATAATGGCCCATGGAATGTTCAACGCTGAAAAAGCAGGGTACCCCACAATATTCTCAGTTCACGATGAAGCTGCTGCACTTGTTAAGAAGAAGTTCGGTAGCGTTAAGGAATACGAAAAACTCCTTTGCATCCTTCCACGTTGGGCTAAAGGCTGTCCAGTTGTCGCAGAAGGTTGGCAAGGTAAATACTACAGGAAATAAGATTATGTCAAGTGACCCAATAGAAACAAAAGAAACAGCAGTACCAGTACCTGATAAAGTACGCGCAGCTAAAAAGAAAAGGCATCCCCTGCTTTGCAGTTGTGATGAATGTTCTGTAGTAGTAGGTAGGACAAAGGAGCTAAACCCTATTGCGGTAGAAGAACCACAACCGCAGGAGATACACCCCAGCCACTGCTGTTGCTCTGTTTGTAAACCAATGATGCTGTCTAATAGTGGTACTGAACTGGAGATGTCAGAAATCGAGATTAAAAGTGGAGATACTGTAACAATGTCAGATATATATACGCCTACGCTGGACGGGCTATCAGTATCTGAAAAAGAGGTAGGAAAGCATTACAACATCGTCCTTTATCGCTATTTAACAGATGAAGAAATTGAATCAAGAACTGTTAAAATAAAGCTCGACCCATATCGCCTAGCAGAACACTACACTTTCAGTAGCTCCGCAATGGAACACATTTTCAAGAAGTCGATACGCAACACCTCTAAAGGTGCGACTGAAGAAAAAGTACTTACTGAAATTATAGCAACTGCTAAGCGTCAACTTGAAATACTAGAAGAAAGGAAATTAAACCTGTGAATATTAAAGAAGAGTTTAAAAAGCTAACAAGTTTCAAGGCCAAGGCTACCGCAGTGGGCATAGCAGTAGCTGTAGTAGTTATAATACTGTCGGGGCTTTGGACTGTTCGTTGGGTCGTGATCAACTTCAATGCTGTTACCATTCACAAGTCAACCTATAAGGTACCAGAGTATGACCGCGTTTGTCTTATAGTATCCAACTCTGAAGACCTGTCTGTAGATTGTTGGAGTGAGAAATGAGAAGGATAAAAGCGGCGTTTCAATTAGAACGTTTCTCCGGTCGCTATAAAGTGTATTCCCAAATGTTTAATCAGGAACAGGAAGCCGCAGGGGAAAAACCCTTCATCAAATTACTATATGTTGATGCAGAAGAAACAAAGGGTCTTGATTTCATAGCCGTTGAAGTCGAACTAGGTTTACGTATGGAGGGTGAAAAGATATGCCCTCCTGCAATAGGATCAACATGGGTGCATTCTAACAAAAATGTCTACGAAGTGATGCTTATCACTAACCAAGAGTCAACTAACCCAATGTACATGCCTACTGTAGTATATATGAATGCAGACACTGGCAGTACCTGGACACGCCCTTTGCATGATTGGTACAGAAGCATGACTTTATGTGACTTCAAGTATAAAAAGGAGGAGTTTTAATGTCCGAATCAAAAGCTGCACAACTGAAAAAGAAAAAAGGGGAGCGTAAAAGGCTTCTCGAAGAAGAGCGGGCAATTCAGGCAGAGTTAGATGCGGGGGTAGAGGAGCGTAAAGAAGCGCGTAAGGAAGTAACCGCATGTAGGTTAGTTGTCGAAGGGCATATACTTTCCTTGCGTATTGCTGGTAGTGATATGAGTGGCATCATTTCTAAACAGCAAACCTTTACCAAGTTCGACCGTTACAAAGAGTTTCAAGAGGAGTTGCTAAATAGAACGGATGAGTTACTAACCGCAGCAACGGAACACAACCAAGCTATACAGAAGGTTAAAGACCTTGGCGGCTAGGCGCGAAAGTTCTATAGAAACTTCGTTTAATACTGAGGCGGCAAAGAACTTCTTCCTCAGTATTAAACTTATTGCTAATAGCAGAAATGGCTTCCCTGATCGAACGTGTTTCGGTAAGGGAGGCCATATCTTTTTTGTAGAATTGAAAAGACCTAAAGAAGACCCAAGGCCAAATCAGTATTACTGGCACCGATTACTAAAACGAATGGGGTTTAGATGTTATGTCTGTAAGACAACGGACGAAGCGAAGAAAATCTTTAAACTTGAGCGGCGATACCAAATGGATTCCTCATCAATACCAACTAAGCGCCATCGCAAGAGGGTTTCGACAAAATAAGTTAGCGTACTTTCTAGATCCTGGCTTAGGGAAGACCACTATAATACTACAGTTATACAAGATGCTAAAGCAGTATGGTAAAGCGAAAGGCATCCTGTTAATTGCACCTATTCGTGTGATGGAATTAGTGTGGCCTTTGGAGATTCAGAAATGGCCCAACTTCCGCCACATAAAAATCAACATCATGCATGGCCCAAAGAAAAAGCTAGACTACGACGCAGATATAAACATCATTAACCCTGCGGGTCTCCCCTGGCTTAAAACACAACTGCACAACGTACGTGTTAAGAAGTGGCCATTTGATATGATGGTAGTCGATGAAAGCACAATGTTTAAAAATTATGACAGTGCTAGATTCATGCTACTACAGAACTACTTTACTAAAAAGATGTCTCGCCGGTACATTCTAACAGGTACGCCAATCCCTAATGGTTACATGCAGTTATTCAGCCAATTCAAGATTGTTGATGAAGGGCGTTCTCTTGGTAAAAACATAACTGACTTTAGGTACCATTACTTTAAACCTGTTGGCCCACCTCAGTATAGGCAGTTTAAGTTACGCGATGGTGCAGACAAAAAGATTAATAAAAAGATAGCGCGTTATGTCTGTAGAATGTCAGCAGAAGAGTATTTGAAACTTCCACCAATATCTATTAATACTATAAAAGTAGATATGCCTAAAAAGGCGATGAAACAATATGAGAAATTACGTGATGAACAGTTCTTGCAAGTTGGTATCAAAGAAATCTATCCGCCAACCGCTGCAAGTCTCGGTCAAAAGCTCCACCAGATCGCAAATGGCAACCTATACGAAAACTGGGATGTACTTGAGAAAGGGAAAGTACCTTCCGCAGCAAAGCGACCCTATATTAAGTTTCACAATGCCAAGATCGATGCACTTAAGGAACTTCAGACAGAACTACAAGGTAAACCTCTCTTTGTCGCGTACTGGTACCACCACGATCTTATTACACTCCAAGCGGCGTTTCCTAAAGCCATCATCATTAATTCTAAAACCACATCTAAACAAGCGGCAAAGATAGAACGCGATTGGAATGCCGGAAGGATACCAATGCTAATAGCACAGCCCGCATCTGTTGCCCATGGGCTTAACTTTCAAAAGGCCGGAGGCGATGTTGCATGGTACTCATTAGTATACGACTTCGAACTTTATGATCAGTTTATCAAAAGGTTATGGAGACAAGGCGCAATTGATAAAGTTATGGTACACTTCTTAATGACCCGAGGCACTATTGATGAAGCAATATTCGAGAAGCTAATGGGAAAGAAAGTAGTACAGGATGACTTTTATGAAGTTATGAGAGTTTATCAACGCCAACTTAAAAAGGATATGGACTATGAACAAAGTAATAGAGCGGCTTAAAGAGCCGTCCAGTTGGGCAGGACTAGCAATCCTAGCCTTGGTAGCATTACAAATTATACCGGCAGAACAAGGCATTATGCTTTTAGATGTTGCCAATAGTGGAGGGTTAACAGCAATAGCAGAAGTAGCCCAACCCGCTGCGGAAGTATTAGCACCTGTAGCACAGGAAACCAATTGGCTTAAGATAGGTCTTAATGTTCTTGGTATTGCGTCAGGTGTTGGTGCTTTGGGATCAATGATATTACCGGAAGGGAGGAAAGTAGTACTAGCATTATTGATGTTGCCTACTATGCTCTTATTCTCCGGTACTGCTACTACAGTAGAAGCAGCTACCTTTTCGACGCTTAGTTGGGAGTTACCCACCGAAAGGATAAATGGAAAACCCTTAGCAGGAAACGAGATAGGTGGCATACTGATACACACCACACATCCAGACGGGACAATAACGGTCTATGACGAAACGGATGGTAGCGCAACTGAGTATATCTTTACGCCCACTGTTAATGGCGTGTATCGTTTTACTGTTCAAGTGTATGATAAGACAGAGCCTAACGTGGTACGAGGGATAATGTCTAAACCAGTAGCAGGGTTATACGATGAGGGAGTCAGTCCACCAGCCCAAATGCCGCTTACAATAAGGGTAACTTGTGATGTTGTTACTAACTGCGATTTTGAAATATTGAATGAGTAGCTAAAGTAATGTAGTAAAAAGGCAGCCTTCGGGTTGCCTTTTTTATGCGCAAGTGTTTATACTGTAGGAGGAGGAAACAAATTATGGCACTAAACGGATTCGATGACGGCAGTTTTAACCATGGCCCCTTAAAAGAGGTCAGTAAATCTAACATAACAAGCGAAGAGTTAGCAGGAGATGTAGAGGCGTTCCTAGCCCAAGGTGGAAAGGTAACCTTAGAAGCCCCACAACAAGCAGTACCATGGCATGAAGCAAGAGATTACATAAAGGCCAATAGGGACAAACTAATGGAGCCACTGAACAAACCTTACGATATTACATCAAAAGGCTATACAAAATAAAAGTAATGTAATACTATAGCGACCTCTTAACCAAAAACACATTAAATTTAAAGGAACAATAGAAATGACAGAAGCAGCCCCCCGCAAAAAGCGAGTAAGTATCGCTTCTACTTGTAAAGAAATGATCATCGCTGACAAAACAACCAAAGCCATCCTAGTTAAGCTAATGAAAAAGTTTGGCCCAGGCACTGAATTGGATAAATCCGAAGAGCGCCTTGCTGACAGCATTAAGTATTACACCACACAGCTATTCAGCTTCGGTCAAATTAACGAAAAAACTAAGTACCGTCATCTTCAAAAGATGGGTCGCGGTAAAGGGGAAGGCAAATCAAAAGTAGAAGAAGAAGAAGCCAAGCCAAAAGTGAGCCGCAAGAAGAAAGCAGAGCTAAAGTCAGACGCAGTAGCAGCAAAGGCGAAGGCGAAGGCGAAGGTAGAAGCCGTCGAAGAAAAGCCAAAGGCGAAGGTAAAAGCCAAGTCGAAGAAAGCCGCCCCGGTCAAGAAAGCTGGGCGCAAGAAGAAGAAATCAGCCGCGAAGTAATTGATGGTGTTGTTTATCTGGTGGGGGAAAATGCTCTTGGCCCCCATGGTGTTCTTACTAGAGTAACAGTTGTTAGTACAGCTTCATGGGTGTCAGGTTTTACCACTTGTGGGCCAAAAGGTAAAGAACGTGCTAGAATGAAATTAATTTCATACATTGCACACAAGAATTACCAGGACTAGCACGATGGCAAACGTTAAAAATATACCTCCCTATGATTCCAGTAGGGAGGTTCCTCTCTCTTCAATTGAAGAAGGTCATGCATGCCTTTTGAAAATCAAAGGCACACATTCTCTTTACATCGTAGGCAGGATTGGCAATACACCATTAGTATTGGATTGTCCAGATCACCAGCCAAATAAAAATATACTGATAATGAACTTAAACTCGGGAAGGATTGTAAATAAGCATCCTTTACAAGTGGTCGTCCCTGTCCACTGTAAGATGATAGTTCGTAATAAGGCGTAGGTATTACTTTATTGAGAACGTCGCTCCAACTGTAAGTGACCAAGATCTAAGAAGGGTTTCTTATTCAGTGCCAACATTCGGCGTGTGTATCGCTGTGATTCTTTTTTAACGTCATTGATCCGGGTTAAAGGCTTGTCCCAACACCCGCCCCAAATCATTTCTACCTTGTGTTCTATGCATGCCCTTTGGAACGCTTCGATAATGGGGAAGTAATACTCGTGAACCCAAGTACCCCCATCCGGCCCATAAGCCATAAAATCGATTGCTAAGCGCTTCTGGTGCATACTTATACCTGTACCAGTGAAATTGCCTATCCTCAGTCCCTTGGGTATGCCATTGAGCTTAGACTTGTTGTTCCGGTAGATCTTCAACTGTTCTTCGTCTGTACGCAGTCCTGATATAATGGCAATGTCATAAGGGGTATATGTCAACGCTGTTTGTGCAACTTTTGCCATTTGGTGATCGACTGTAGAAAGTATCTGTATGGAACGTTTGCCGTAGCGGAAGCTCATATCAAGACCCTTTGTTCATTAACTCTCGTAGACCCACGAATAGCGCTGTACCAACGCCGCCTATGACTGTCAAGATAGCAGCAGTAAAACCGATTGTTCTTAAGCTTTTTGCTGACTCACGAAGATTACGAAGGTAGGAGAAGTCTTGTTGTAATTTGATGGGGTCACTTGAATCAATGCCGCAACGAGTGAACGCTCTCATTACGGTCTTTTCCATTATCTCCTCTAATTCCGCCTTAGTTAAAGCTATCTGTACATTCTCTTCATTCAATGGGGGCATTAGGCTACATCCGGTACGTGTATTTAATTTATACTAACCATAATAGCCCAACCCTTCCCATTTGCCCAGCTACTCTATTGCACTCCAATGTAATGCGCGGCGGGTATAAGTGTTATTGCAAGACAAAGGAAAGTTAATGTACCACTGATCACAAAGTAAATTCGCTTAGGCATCTTCCATCCCCTATACTCCCAACCTTTAAACCAACCCTTCTTAGTTCCCCACTTATCACACGCTACACAATAAGTAAAGTCCATGAAAGGCGTTCGTAACGTTCGCAAATTCATACAGTCTAAACGTGTTCGGGGCTCCTCCATTAGTGGGATGTAAACACCCACCCCATTATCCTTATTCTCCTCTGCAACTTCCCTGTCATCCTCCCTGCTTTTACACAGCAGGGGTTTTGAGTTGCGTTTGATCATAGCCTTAATTTCTTCTTCGTGATTTTTCATTTACATACCTTAATTTTAAATTGGAATATCAACTCTCATATATGCTATCCAAGTCTCAGTTGAATAGTAACCTGTCTTAACATCATACCCCCTAACTTCAAGCCTTAACACAAAGTTATCGCCGGGGGCAAACAAGTCTGCTGTCTTTGTATTATCGGTGTCATGGTTTGTGTCTCCATTCGCATCCTGAGTCCCATCAAACAGCATCGTTATGTCCTGTCCTTCTCCCGGTATATATGTTCCTAGTGCAAGAGCGTTTGATTCATCCAGCGTATCAACATCAACGCCAGGATTAGCAGCACGCCACACAACACCCCTTCTTATAAACCTTCCTTGGTCAGAACCATACAGGCTCTTGCTGTAGAAGTAGTGGGTGTTTTCAGCATCTGTTGCGCCTATCCCTAGCAGTGCGCTAGTATCATTATTATAGTACTTAACTTCTATAAAGTCTGATCCTATAGTAGGTTTATTTGAGTTCCCCCTACCATATATGTTCATCTCGCCACTTGCAGGAAAAGCTTGCTGATCTATGACCCTACGTCTACCCGCCCACGTTATAGGCAATATTTCTTGGGTGTGGATATATCTATTAGCATCCACCACGTCAACGTCAGCAAGGTTTGCAGTTAGCTCTTTAAAAGACTGGGATACATACTCAGGCATGTTCCTTATACTAACTGCAAAATCAAACTGGTTTAACGGCCTAAGACCTATATCATTAGAAGTGAAGTCTTGGTATATAGGATCAGAGGTTGATATACCCCCAAAGTCAGAAGCGCCTAACAAACCTATTCTATTAACAGGGCTGACTTGAACCTCATCATTCTCATCAACGTAAGTAGTACCATTTAAAGGTAGTGTAGAGATATGGGATAGGTCTATCATCCAAATGTTAGAACCTATAGGCCACGAATACATCTTACTGCCAAAGACGGTTCTATAGAAATCAAATGTCACATCTGAGTTACCTTCCTCGTAGTCTGTTATTTCTCGTATCCATATAAACTCATACTGGGAGGCATCTGCATTCGCTATAACGCATAAATTATAGGTATCCAAACCTCTATAAGTCTGATCAAAACTAGGGTTTATCGACCCTGGTTTAGTTGACAGAGTAATAGCCCCATTCACAGGGGGAGCTGAAAAGTCATCGTCATACAATACTCCGATAGGAACACCAAACTCATCCACACCTGGCTCCTTTCTAGTACAGGTGACCTGAGTATTACCAAAGACTAGCCAGCTCCCATTTAAGGGGACTTCACTTTTCGCGTCTATAACTTGTGTAGTTACATGCTTAGTAGGGAAATGGCGTTTAATCCCTTCTACCCCTCCATCTCCTGTAGTAAATACATACTTGGGTGTGGCCATGTTAGGCGTTTCAAATAATGGTAGAACATGCACCTTATCATCGCGTGCCATGAATCGAGGAACTTCTATAAATACTATACTAGAGTCTGGTGGGCCACCAACGACTACAGCAGGGTCTATTTGTATAGTAACGCCAGTAGTAGTACCAAATACCAGGGTTCCCAAACCATCTAACACAGCATCAGCAGGGGTTGATATATGCCAAGTCGCTTTTAAGTTCTCTATATCCTGCACAAAGCTATCTGTAATATTATTTACCCAAGTAGTACCACCAATCTCTACACTTCGGATATAGTTTCTCTCGTAATAGATTGGTTCTCCTACAGTACCAAGGTTAACAAGATCGATTATTATAGTTAATGACTTAGTAGCTGTAGCCTTATGATCAATCTGAACTTTCCTGACATCGCTACCATTAAACGCAGGGGTGTTACAGGTACCAAATAAAGGTGCTTGCTTAACTCCACTGCCTCCATAACTGCTAAATCCTAAAAAGTCTCCGTCATCTCCCCCTAACACATCAATTATTATATCGCCGGTTATTACAGTAGAATCACCATCTGGGTAACCTATGTCCGGGTCTCCTGCATTGCCCAAGATGTCAGAATCAAAAATACTTGAATCCTCTCGGAACGCATCTTCAACAACGTTCGCAACTATTACTTCGCTGTTAGCATCGCCGTAATTAACTGTTTTAACCCGAGCAACAAAGTCAACAAGTCCAAGAGGTGACCAGTTGATTACTATAACATCCCCTTTCTTTATATCAAATGCTGCTCTTGTAAGTGTAACTTCCATTGGCTTAGGTGCAGAAGCCAGCATGCGCATTTCACGCCAAGCCACCTTTTGCGCAACAGTTTCATTAAGCAACATCTTGTATGGCATTTCTAAACTGTTGATGTTACCAATAGATTGCATGGCCGCGTTGTTAAAAGCTACCGCAATCTGAGGAGTATAGTTTCGCCTTCTGTCAATGTAGGCAACTTTGAATTCAGTGTTAACTGTATCCGCAGACGTTTGGGCCAATTGATTAACAGTCTTTATTAGGTCATCTGTGAAACTCGTACGTACAAAGCTCGGGTCTGTCTCTACTCCTGTACTATCCCCTGTAGTGTTATTCTTTAGGTCATCAAGTTCCCAGTCATCACGTAGTAACCGCAAAGACAACTTACCTGTATCTCTGTCAGTTTCTATTATTCCGTTTATGTGCTTTAGTATTTCATCCTTTATATTATTCATGGTTGCTTTTTCATGCAACTGTATTGATATTCCAAAATTGGCATTAAACAGAACAACGCCAATAGTTAAAAAACTAATATCATCAATAGAGGCAGCGGGGATAGCAGCCCCGAACAAAGGACTGGTTAATAACTCGTACAGTACAAAAGCTGGGTTTGCATCATACCTAGCGCGTGAATCCCCATCTGTATATGCGCCATCATTAATAGAGAAGTAAGGATCACCACCAACGCCCGCAAAAGGGTTAGGCAATCTTTCTAGTTCAAACTTCAACTGCCTTACAGAACCATTAGTCCCCCACATTCCATATATAGAAGCCCACGACACGTTCCTAAGAGCCCAAAACCTAGTTGGCTCATACACGTTAGCCCTACCTGAAACGTTTTGCATGGAAGCGTTGTTCCAATCCTCCCCATTATCCAAGAGTGAATCAGGGTGTCCTCGGTTAAATCTAAAAACTAGATCTGGGCCGCCAGCCCTAAACCCATATAAGTCTGGGTTTCTGAGGTTAAAGTATTCATTCAAGAACGGCCTATGTGGGATAAAGTGTGTCGATATTTGTTCAGGTGTCATGTACCCGATATGGTCAGCATCCGCAAAGACTAGATAGTTATCAGATATAAAGGAAAGCATCCTAACGTCAGAGCCATAGCAGAAAGTTACTCCTATACTAAGCCCATAGTGGTACCCAGCCAATTGATCCTCTATGTAGAAAGGTACTGTCACTAACGCTCCCCTCTCTATTACATTAGGTGACTCATGTAGTACAGTACCTGCGATGTATGGTATTGCCCTGCCAGCATCCGCAGTAGGAAACTTAAACTCACCTTCGCCTAAAGGCTTTAGCGATGCATTAGGTGACGCAGCAACTGCCGCTTGTGCAACTGCCACAGCCACAATAACTATTACTATGTATATTAAAATTGTACCCATTACAAACTACCCCATGTAGCGCCGTTCAATGTGGAGCCTACTGGATTCTTAGTAGGCAAATCGGGAAACCCTAAATAGTTAATACTGTTACCATACGAACCAGTAGGGTCTTGTTCTGCAAATAGTACATCAGCAGCAGGAAGGACAAAGTTGTCTGCACATATCGTCCGCTCCCCCTGACATCCAGGGGCAAGAGATACCACACTCCCTATCATTAGTACAGGAATAGGTACTAGCAATGACAGCTTGAGGTTAGCCGTATCTTGCCCTATCACAGTTGCAAACTCTTGGCCTAATCGCATTGTACCCCCAAGATGTGCGTCATCGTGTATCCCCTCAAAACCGCCAGGGAATACAGGCATCGCATCTAATACTACTGTAAGACCCTTATCCTCAATAGCAGTTATCACTGCTGTCTCTTCATACAAAGCCCTATCCAATCTACAGAACTGATCATAGATTGTGTGGTTGCAACGTGATTGATGTGTCATTCTTAAAATGAAACGATCTAGAAAGTTTGATATAGAGTTAGTAATGATTTGTGCATTAGTGTCATCGCGCCAAGTTACAGTCTTAACAACACCTGTATAGATCTCCCGCTTTTCGTCATCAGGGTCAAAGGCATGATACCTTGTAATAGTAAATGTAACACTGTCCAATGGTATACGCTCAAAAAAGAAAAGGGCTAAAGGGTTGTCCCTGTTAACTTCTATAGGCAGCTCTTCCCCCTCTTCAGTGTTGCTTGTATTAATGTCCCCCCTCTTCATAAAGGTGGGAAGGTACACATCACCATTATAGGATACCGGCTCTTGACCTGAGGTATAAGTATACTTGGTACCATTCCCTTGATACGTGAACAGGTATAGTTCTATAGGACTAAACAGCCCTGTACTACTTGTCTCTGCTGCTATGAATGTCATATTATATTCACCAATGGTATGGATACTGTTGATTTATTTGGGGACTCATGCTTTATTTCTATGTCATCGTCATTGAACCGTACAAGGTGCATAAAACACACCATCTGTACATCATCAGCAACGACTAACGATCTAGTTAGTGCCGGTACAAATGATATGTCCTTTTGATTGAGGAGGGTTGCTATAGCATTATGTACTGTACCGTCTGTAAACTGAAACTGAATACCGTATGTTCCGGCGTATTCCTCAATACCGTTTAGTCCATCCGCTGTTATTATTGTAGAGCCAATATCAACAGTCAGGGTGCCTATCACGATGTCGGGCCTGTGAGAAGGTAAATAGAACCCCCCAACTCTTCCCCTCATGTAGTAAGTGAACCTTTTAAACAAAGTTATCTGGCTAGTGTCCTTAGCAGTGTAGTTAAGAGTGTAGTAATCCCTAACCTTAGCAGCCAGTAAAACCATGTCCACGTTACCAGAATCATGATCGTTGAAAGCCCTCGTTGTCAGAGAGCCAGCTTTTACACCCGAGAACACTCTATTTAAGAAAGGCCAAACCAAATATCCATCTAGCGTTTCCCATCCTGCATCTGTGAAGGTTGTCATAAGTGGAGTGTCCCACTTATAATAAGTGGATGATTCAACCTCTAAAGAGATAGAAACTACGTCATTCGCTCCATAAGACACTTCCGGCTTTTCCCTGAGGAAGCCCGTTATCATAGGCATTACCCAAGCGCTATCTGTTATTTGTATAGTAGTAGGTGTAATAGTTGTAGTCGTTGCCTCAACTTGCGTTATAGTGACAACTTCGTCAGCAGCTTTTCTGTTGTATACAAATAATGAGTCATTCACCTGTACATCCCAATCGTCACTACCGAAAGGTAATACCGTTGACGCTGGCCCAAGATTTGAAACAGGCAATGCTTCCCGCCACATTGGAAAAGAGAAGTGATCCTTTTCACTATTACGCAAAACTGCTAAGAACCTGCTTGCTTCTGGCCCATCCAACATCCAGTTAAACTTTGCCGTCAGTCTAGGGTGCTGGCGTACCACACCCCTAAACTCTGTAGTATATGTAGTAGCTATGCGTGACAAGTAGCCTAGCTTTTCTATCATAGGGAACTCGGGTACCGATGTCTGTGTGGAGGTACGAACACCCGTTACCATTAGTACAGTAGTAGCACCATTGGTAAACGTCCAAGTAATGCTAAACGCTATGTCATCATCCCCATCCCCCGGTATGGTAACTAGCTGGGCTGTTGATGAAAGACGGTCTATTGTTTCTCCGGGGTTAATTCCTACTAATACTATGGTAGGGTCAGAAATTACTATAGTAGCTACTGTAACCTCATTGCTGTGAAGAAACCTGTTGTATAGGATAAATCCATATGCAGTGTCATTTAAAACGGAACCCACATTAAGTGCTTGAGGATCTGCTTCAACATAGTTGTATACTATTTCAGATAAGCCACCTGAGATAACGCCTGCCAATACATCAGGTGCTATAGCTATTACATTATGAACCCCCGTCGCAGTAGCACCTATAATACCATGAGACTTTCCATGCAAGGTGTCAGCCCTCCTACCATCTGTATACATGGTAGGGGTATAAGTAAGCGCATGGAGTGACAGCGTGGTGGCTAAAGATCCAGTAAAGGTAGCCATTAATTAAACCTCTTTTAGGACGGCATAGCCATAATGCCCTGAGTCAAATTGAGAATCCTCAGGATAGAATGCAGAGGTTGTGGTTACGTCATCCCTCTTAGCTATATCCGTAGAAGTGGATTTCTTTATAAAGGGAAATACCACATATGTATCACCCCCTATAATGATTTCTGCCTCTGCTGTAAGACTAAATAAGGATACCACATACGTTTTTTGCATATTACCAATATGTCTATATCCCTGCACAGACCCCTCTTCATACCATAGCCACTGTGGCTGTAATAAGAACACATTTCCTGTTGCTAAGTTTGGGTTATATTCCATCGCCCTGTTTATAAGAGGGTAGTCAAATGCTCCTATGTGGGTGATAGACTGTGTGTGACCCCCTTTGGCAAACCCTTGCCAGTTATCCGCGTCTCCTGGCTGTTCACAGTTAACAAAGAAATTAGCAGGGCTTTCCAATCCTGTAGTAAGGTCATGAGTAATTGTCTGTACATGGTGCCCTAGGCCATGTGCATTTGACGCAGTAGCATTAATCCCGGCCTTTACCGTCTCACCACTAGTGGAAGCACCAAAGTAAAACCCACCTACCCATGTGCCGACTTTTTCTAGAAAGCCAAAGGTCAAGTGTTGGTAAACGCCGCCTATCCTAACAGAAACCCAAACTCTCTCTTCGCTAGTAAATATCTTGTAGTTTACTGTCTGATCCACAGCACCATGAAATAATGCACATGCCCAAGGGTCATTAGCATTCCCTGTAGGCCCATCAGTTTGTCTAGCTGTCCATGAGGCACCCAGATTGTCATACCCCATTCCTCCTCTTATACCAAAACCGCTACTAGCATTAAGGGCGTTAGTTTCTTCAGTTAGGAATAAGTTATTAATTGCTGATATAAAAGTGACAGTTTCTAACGTTGTCGCTTTCTGCATAGTTATTCTACTGCCTGTGCCTTCTACTACATCCTCTAATATAGACCACGTTGTCTCAGCCGCGATCTCATCAGTTATTACCGTTAGAGCTGCGCCAAAACTTGCGCTGTTCCCGCTTAAGAATCCCATTATATAGCCTCCATTACATACCAAGAATCAACGCCGCTAGTGAGGGGGTGTCGAAATGCGTGATACGTTATACCCCCTGCGACTATAGTATCTCCATTTGATATAGGAGAAAATCCACCTATCCTGAAAAACCCATCTAGTGTTATAGTAATGCCTAGATCAAATTCAAGGACAAAGGAAGTTATGGGGTATACCGTCCACACTTCTCCTATGCCTGTTCTTTTATTACTAAAGAAGCTGGCGGGGTAAGGGTACGTTTGGTTTAACGCTGTCTCCCCCATGGTATAAGGGAGGTTATCCGTATGAGCAATTGCAGCACAGCTAGTTTCATTTATAAGAAAACATTTCAGTAGATTTGACCCACTGTTATATGCTATCCCCCCTAGTACCGAATTACTGGTAGCAACGGTAAAATTACCATTGTTTATGTACACGCCACCTATAAGGGCTGGGTACGCATACTCGTCTATTCCAACATTCGTTAGAGGGGTGCCGAAGGAAAGGGGAAAGGCTATGTCATCTATATGTACTACAATATTAATCCGAGTACCTGTAGCGGACACATAGAGTTTCATGTTAGAAGTACCCAGTGGTATGCATGGCCATATGTCACCACCCCCTCTATGCTCCTGGTCATCATAATCCTTTCCAGAGTCATAAGAGAATAATATACTAGCCATCAAACCGTACTGGGCTCCTATTGGATTACTCTCCGTCTGAACGGCTATGTAGATCTTATGGTCAGCGTCAAGACCTACCGACTCTAGTATAACCCTCCTTTCAGTGTTGCCTGTTACAGGAGGGATGTAATCCTCTCTTGGGTACACTTCTGTCCACCCTTCTGCTACTGCCATATCGATCACTTTATTAAATACTTCTTTATGATCTGAGTAAGGCGCTCCACTACCATTAAAAAATGTCATCTATTTATACTCCTAGCGCTGCTTTAAATGCGGCTTTGTCTGTACGAATTGTGTTTATCATAACTCTTTTACCAGCCGCTGTACCTAACGCCGCTATCATTGAGTCAACATCCACGACGTTGATAACGGCAACATCCCCACCTCCGGCCTGTTGTTGTACTTCCCCACCGATAGTACCTGTTTTTGCAGAACTATCCTCAGAAGTACTAACACTGCCTCCACCAGCCAAACGAAGAGTCTCCCCTCTGTTCATCCGTTGTAGCATGGCCTCATTCTCTTTAGCAGCCTTCGCATTTACTACGAATTCGCCATTACTAAGCATAGCAGGAATATCATCTGACCTCGACCCTCCCGGCCCACGTACACGCCCACCATCTGCGAACACGTTACTGGAAGCAAAAGCCATTAACGCTATCACCGCAGCAAGGCCCGCAGCAGCAGAGGCACCAAATGTAGCTCCCGCTTGTGCAGTTGCCGCAGGTAGAGCAGTTGTCAAAGTGGCAGTGTTGTTTGCCGCTACTACTGCTGTAGTAGAGGTGGAGACAGCCGCAGCCGTAGCACCTTGTGCAACAGTGATTGCCTGCATCCCCGTACCAAACAATTGTGCTTGTACAAAGTTTGCAGCTTGCTCGATACCAATCTGAATAACAGCGCTCAATAACTCTTGAGTAATAGTTGAAGCTGCATTTCGCATTGTATCACTAAAGTTTTCACCATTGACAATTGCTTGGGTTAACGCATCCCCAATGCTTTCCTTAAAGGCAAGACCCGCAGCACCAAAGGCACCTGTTAAGGCTGCTTGCATCGATTCAGTTTTACCAATTACTTCTTGCAGTCCTACTACAATAGCATCAGTAAAGGAGCCCTCCCCTTTTGACACCGCTAATTCAGCTTGTGCTACTTGTAGCGCGTGCATTCCAGTAGTCATTTCATTAACTGAAATGAGCCCTTCCGCACGCAAAGCAATCAACGCTTTCTCTTGAGTGATTAGCTCCTCTTGAGGTTCACGCAGATCTCTTAGTATAGTATTATACTCGCCCATTGTCTGGTTAGCTCTTAACTGCACTTCAACCGCAGCTAATTGAGATTCAGACAAACGGAATTTAGTTTTTTGGTTTATCCTTTCAAGCTCAATTGCAATCTCTCTTTCTTTACTAGTCCTACCAAGCACCTCCGCTTCTTTAGTCAGGTTGGCCAAATAGGTATCAAACGCTTTACTTGATATACCATCACGTGCTTCTTTGTCCCTCTTAAGTTTTGCGATTTCCTCGGCCTGCTTTTGCTCAGCTTCTAACTCAGACTTACGGCGAGCTTCTGAGACCTTTAACGTTTCTGCTGTGATCTTATCAACCGCAGTCCCTATATAGTCAAAAGTAATACTATCGACAAAGGTTTTCTGAATTGCTGTACCAAGACCCGCAGCAGCACCTGTGAACTTATTCTCTATCCTTCCAAGATCCGCTTTGCTAAACAGATCTAATCCTGCTAAATCTCGAACGAAGTTGATACCGTCAATTGAAAAGTTGATTAGCTTCTCAATATCACTAATGGAACTGTTCACCATTAGAACAAATATATCACCCAGTGCAGAAGGAAGACCTGCGAGGGTTAATGGAATAGCCTTGCCTAATGCTACAAAGATACCAATGACTCCATTCGCTCCTATTCTTGCTGCATTGATCAATGCGTCAGGGGTTGTACCAATGATCTGTATAAGAGCTTCCATAGTGCCCTTGACAGTGTTTACTACAGTATCAAAAGCTTCTCCTACGAACTGCCCCACAAATGCGAATTCAGTTTGTATTACGTTAACAGTAGCTGTAGCAGCATCACCCAAGGTTATGAGTCCATCTCCACTAATGGATATTTCGTCTCTGAAAGCAATCAGGTAACCAATAGCCGCAGCGATACCAACCCCTAGTACTACAAAAGGATTCGTTGCTAATACAAAAGTCAGTCTCTGTACGCCCTTAATGGCAGCGCCTACGCCTTGCTTAGCAAATATAATGCTAAGAGTTATGCCCGCAGCTTGTGCGCCATTGGTTAACTGGTCAAGGTTATCTGATAAGAATATTATAGTTTTAGCAAGTGTCTCTGTAATACCATGTGCTGTACTAAACCCACCTACTGCCTGTAGAACATTGTTTCGTAATACATCAAATGCTTGGCTAATTGTAGGAATGGACTTTAAGAAATCTTCATCAAGACTTTTGCCCGCTTCTCTAAATGCTACAATTATCTGCTTAGAGGTGATTAACCCCATCGCGGCGTATTCCCTTAACTCACCACGTCCAACCTCGAAGCTTTCCGCTATTACATCCGCAACTTTTGGCAATTGCTCTAAAACTGATCTAAGCTCATCGCCCCTCAAAGTTCCGCTCGCCATACCCTGTGAGAACTGTATAAGAGCATTTCCGGCTTCTGTTGCTGTTGCACCTGATAACGCTACCGCTTTGTTTAACGATTCAGTAAAGCGAAGAGTCTCAGCTTGTGATAAGCCAAGGTTCTTAGTAGCCGCAGCAGTACGCGCATAAACAGTAGCGGTTGTTTCAAAGCTTTGACGGGTTAAATTCGATATGCGGAATAGCTCGCCGGTTACAGCGGTCAGCTCTTCCTGATTATCGGTAACAGTTCGAATTCTGTTTTGTAGTGTAGTATATGAATCTGCAAGGTCAGAGAGTTTCTTGATACCAACACCAGCACCCGCAAAGAAAAAGACGGTATTCATAGCCCGTCTTAAGCGGTTCGCTGTCATCTCAAGAGAGTTTAACCTTCTCTCAACTACCCGAGTGCCGGTAACAGCAGCACTCGGGTCTATTGTGATTCTAATTCTAAATTCGTTTGACATAACCCACCTTATTTGTCTTTCTTAAAAGCCTCCTGGTAGGTGGAGTCGAGCGCAAACATGGCCTCTGTGAATATCTCTACAAACTCAGGATCTAGTTTTTTATATTGGGTAGCATAATACTGTATTTTGTCCCACGGTATCGCTCCACCCTCGTATCTCCTGCAAGTCATTAAGTCAAAGTAGCTACTTAAATAAAATGATTCTACTACAGTCTGGTAAGGCTGCTCTAAATACCAATCCGGTAGATCCCTCCCTTTGGCAATCGCCGCTTCTACCTGAAAGCCATCCTTGGCAAATTTGATTTTATACTCAAGCAGCTCTTTTAGTTTTTTAGGTACTCCTCTTTGTCTTCTTCGGAAATCACTTCTTCAGGCAAGGCAACAAACGTTTTTGGTTCCGCTGCAATACCCCGAATTTTATCAAATACCCAATTGGGTAGCTCACTTAAGAACTCCTCACAGTCCTCAATAGAGAATGGAACCTCCCCCATTACACCTTCTTTGTTTTCCCCTGGCATGTGTTCCCAACCAACAATAACGTACCCTGGATAGATAGCTTTATCATCCCCTCGCATTACATCAAGACCATAGTTACCAGCAGCGTGGAGAGTGCGATTTCGTTTCGCATTTGTCTTCGCTTGCTTTTTTAAGGTTCTGAAGTAAGGCACATTGGTTTCTTGTGCAGGGGCTAAGATAAGCGCTGTCTTAGCGCCTATCTCAGGAAGTGCCATTGTGAAACGTGAATTTGTATCGACTACTAATGATTTTAAATTTCCGAACTTAGACATAGTGTTACCTTTAATTTAATTTAATTTAATGTACTTACTATTTATAGAAATGGGTTTGCTGGGTCGATAGGTAGAGCATGGTTGAAGATTGTAATGCCTATAGATGTATTAAAGGCATCATCAGCGTAAGCCTCACCTGTAGTACTAATAAGCACAGTTTCATTTACTGGGAATGATCGAGCCCCACCACCAAGAGTCAATGAAGGAATATCGAAAGCGATCGTACCATCATCATTTGTTAGACGGAAATCTAACGAAACAGTAGCGTTACTTCGAATTCGCTCAGCTACTACAGAGTTTGAGAAGATCATTTCGGCTTCGAAACCAATCTCCAAGTTACCCGCGTTGATGTACTTAGCACCTGTTACACCCAAAACGTTCTCAGGAGTTACGTTGTTGTTGATTGTAATGCTTAACGATTTAAAGTCAGAAGTAAGACCTGTATCATCAACATCAGCAACACGAATACGGGCGATGTCCGCAGAAGTGTTGAATGCAGTAGTGTACTGAGGATCAGTAGGAGTTGCTGCATTAGTTGCACGACCTGCAACATTCACAGGGGGTGCAGTATCTGTACCGATGAAACCAGGAGCAAGCGTCGCTTTATCTGTCAAAGGTGTTTCGAATGTAAGCTCATTACACAAGTTGCCTCGTGCATACTCATACATAGGAAGGTCACCCGCATCAAGAGTAGCGTATTCTAATTCGAACTGATAAGAGCGCTCAATATAATTTGGATTATCCGTAGGGACGTTACGAACGAACTTACCAAAGTACATGTCTATCAATTGCGAAGCGTCAGCTTCTGTAGTAAACGTAGTGAGAGCTTTATCAAACGTTAGAACATTTGCGGCTACACTAGATACTCGAATCAACCCGCTGTTATCTGCTGCTGCAAATTGGTTGGCTGCAAGGAACCCACCAACATGAACACTCTGACCGGCAACTAATCCCAATAGTGTAAGGTCTTGGGAAGTAGTAGTAAGGTTGTTAGCATCCAATACATCAAGATCACCTACTGCGAATCGATGTCCTACAACTTCTACTAAAAAGTTTTCAGTAACATCTGTTAACGCCGCAATAGTAATACTGGTATCAACAGTAACCGCAGTAACAACATGCAAACCATTGTCTGCTGTAGCGGTAAGACCTGTAACACGTACCAAAGTGTTGACTATAATATTACTAGTCTCTGCCATGGTAACAACGCCGGTCGCAACGTCGGTTGCAGTAAGAATATCCCCGCCGCTAAATGCAGAGAAGCAAAACCCTTCAATAAAGTCCTGTAGTGAACTCATTGTCAAATCTGCATTGATCTCTACTGAGGATTCAATGTTAGTGATGGTTCCCTTTCGTCGCTGTCGATTTTTTGAAATCGGATTACGTGCAACTGTTGAGATATTCGCCCCAAAGGATGAAATATCGTTAGGCTCCAATGTAAACCAAGAAGGTGACGCGAACAGATTGCCCAGCGTTTCCTCAATGGAGTATTGTAGGTTGGTGTTATTCGTTAAACTTCTTGGCATTGCTTTTACCCCTTATTTGATTTCATAATATTGGAACTGGACTGTCACTGAGACCCTTCGCCAATTGTTTTTAGTGCCTTCTGGCATTATATCACCATCATTGAACACCACACCACCAATCGTCTCGCCCTCAAAAAGGTCTCGTATACGTTCTGCGTATACATCTTCGTTATATTCCCCTGTGCGGGGCTGTCCATAGACCTCTACAACTAGTAACTGTCTGCGGATATAACGTCTCTTACCCTTACTGTTTAGCGACTCCTGGCCCCCCGGTAAACCCTTTATAGTTAAGCGTACCCAGTTGCCCGATTCAGGCTCTGTAAAGTCATCGTCTTCAAGGTCATATGGTGTTTCATCACCCCAGTCATCAACAAATGTATTATAGACGACTTGACGCGCTTCGTTAAGTGTGGTCATTGGCTAAATCTCCTCCCTCGTAGGGACAGTATGGCAGTTATTATAGATAATTGCACAAACCCTGCGGGTGCTTGAGCCGACCACCCCTTATTCAGAAGAGAGATATAGTCCACATTGTTAGTAATGTAGAGTGAGCCCATAGGTAGCTTGTATCCACGCAACGTACTGAAGCCCGAGCTTTGTATGGAGGAGTTAAGACTCTTACCGTAAACGCCAGCTTCTCCCTCAAATGATTCACCAATAGAAGGAACCCAGTTAGTAATAGCATGTGCAGTATCCTCTGGCGTCGTCTCGGTAAGAGTCAACGCTACTTGTTCCGTTACAACTACGGCGACCTTCTCAATGAATCGATTAAGGTCGCCAATTAGTAGTGCAGTTTGTTTAGGCATAGTCCTTCCCTTCTACTTTGACCCTTACAATAAAAAAGGGACTTTAGAAGTCCCTTTTTTATGATTAATCCTTTTTCTTCTTTCGCCGAGAGGGCTTGTCTTTCTTTCCCTTCTCAACCTCTACTACAGGAACAGGAGATTTACTCGCCTTTTGTTTCCGAGCCTTTAACTCATCTTCGCTGATAAGTTTACGGGTTCTCAACATCACTTCCATTTTACGCGGAGTAATAGCAATGTTCTTATATAAGAAAGGGACGCCAATCGCATATTCTTTACCGGCATACCGAAGGGCTTTACCTGTAAATAGCTTCATTCCCTTTATGAATAATACTGTCTGTCTCATTGGGTACCACCTTTAAATAGGTTACCCCACCGAAGTGGGGTAACTCACTATACTACTTTATTTATTACGATGTTGCTGCTGGAATGTAAGTTCCAAGATCAACCGCAATTTGCTTAACAGCATAAGCCATACCGATTTCGATACGATCAGATTCAATTGCTTCCATTCGGAACTTCTTGATACGAGAACCGTAAGCAGAAGCGCCGTATAGACCATCCCAGCTAAATGTGTAACCAGCCGACGCTGTCATTAAGCCAGGGTTACGGTTAGAGTAACAGATCAAACAACCATGCTTGTTGGCGATGAATGAGATTACATCCGTTGCGCCTTCTTTTGCTGTGTTCTGAATTGCATTTAGTACAATAATGCGTTCCATCTCGAACAACTCTGCAAGCTGTTGATGCTTAGTGATTGCGATACCTGAAGTCTGACCAGCTTTAATACGGTCAACTACGTCAGGGTGATTCTTAAGCTTGTTGTAAACGTTACGGCCTAAAACCATAGTGTTTGCAATCTTGCCTGTTTTTTCTAACATGTCAGTAACGATTTCTTCAATGTCAGTGATAGGATCACTTGCGTCATCCTGCCATCCAGTTGCAACCGTTGCATCAGTTCCCCAATTACCGGCAGAGAAGAAGTTTGCACACCAGTTAGCTTCACGGAAAAGATTCGCTTTATCAGTAACGAATGTTACAGCTTCACGATCCAAAGCTAATGGAGAATCTTGGTTGGCACGACGTTGATCATCAATGTCATGGTGGAAGCCATAGACTTTACAGAAGTAGTTATCCTGCCCTAGTTTGTAGCCGCTACCTTTGGTTTCTGTACCAGGGGCGCGTTCTTCCATCTCATTACGAAGGAAGTCACCTTGGTCATATGTATAGAACAAATCGCTTTGCATCTGTACAGGGATGTTAGGGAAAATACTATCCGTCTGAAACATTGATTGATCTTGGATAAGAGCAATGGATATATTGCTCAAAGGTTTGTTGATATGCACATCACTAGCTAATGGTGTAGGCATCTTTCTTATTCCTCAAAAATTTATAATTTGGTTAAATATTACAGTTAATAAAAAAGCTGCTTACTATAGGACGTGTGGGCTAATCAACAGGATGGAACCAATCTCATCGATCACTCCACCATCTTCAACGATACCACGAACAACATCGCCAACACCGGCCACAACCGCTCGACCCGACGCATCAGATGTTACGTTTTGTCCAGGGGTCACAGTGCCACCAAGCAAAATCTTACTAATACCCTGAACCTTTACAGGGGCTGCTTGATCTGCTGCGGGCTTAGAATCCAAAACGCCATAAGCGAGAAGACCTGCACCACAACGAATCATTGTCGGTACTGCTGTAGTACCACCAGCAATTACAAAACGTTGAAAACCGCTAGTAGCGCCGGTACCTGTCAATGTGTCACTAGACAAATCGGTAGTGATTATTTTAGTGACTTTTACTAAGTTACCTTCTAAAGACATGATAAAACTCCAAATAAACTAATTCTGTTTTACTACGGTATGTTAAGTACTGTAGTGGCTATTAAGCAAGCTGCTTATAAAGAGCTTCACCTTCTTTCGTGTTTAGGACGGCATCATAAGCAACAGTGAAAGTTACACCATGCTTATCTTGATGGGTCTTGGCCATTGCATCAAGCTCATCATTTGCATCAGTAACTGACTTTTCAGTAGTTACACCTTCAATATTGAATGCTTTTTTCATGCCGACGTTTTGAGCGGTAACAATTTTCATTACTTCATTTTTAACTGTTACATCGCTAATGGTATCAACAGCTTTTAGCAAAGCAACCTTATGCTCTTCAGCGCCAGGAACGTGACTAAGCTCAACACCAACACGAGATTTATAAAGCGAAGTAAGCTGTGAAGCTTCTAGTGCTTTATTAGTAGTAACCATCGCATCCATATTCTTGGCCATGGCCAACATTGCAGGATCACAAGACTTACGGAACTCGATACCTTCAAGGTTAGTGAATACAACGGGGTCTTCAGACGTAGCGGCTTTTACCAATGCGTCACGACCTTCAGTTTCCATTTCTTGGAATATTGCTTTGTTAGTATCATTCAATGTGGCGTAATGAGATTTATGTAGGTCAGTCATTGAGGCTAGTGCAGTAAGTACTGCCACTTGCTTAGTTAACTCTAAAACCTTTTTGCCGTCATCAGTCACTTTATCATCTGTTTTAGACATTTCTATATCCTTCTTTGGGATTGTGGCTGGAACAGCCTCGGTTGATTTATTTAATTCTTGAACTTCTTTTGCAAATTTTCTAATACGAAGAGCCCCACTTTTATTAAGTGCGGTAAAATCCTCTTCGCTCTTCTTCATATCTTGAATGGTAGCACCAAATGACTGTAGTACCTCACCAAATGAAGCGGTAGGATCATCGTACTTCGTGATATTCCAGATGATGTCATAAGCAGCATCTTCAAATGCGTCAGTGTAATCCCACATCTTGTAGATAACACTTCGAATACTTTCCTGCACTTCCATATTTTCAACAGCGGCAAGAAAGAGATTTTTTGCAAGCTCTTCGTCGTTACCTGTTTTAACCATGGCAACTGTAGAACCCGTTTGGGCTCCAATGGGAACACCCGAAATTTCCTTCAATACCAACTTGCTTGCTACCTGTTTGTTTGTATTACCGTCAGCACGCATTGCTTTTACTCCACATCAATCCAGGCAGCAGCACCACCTATTGAAAAATCTTTATACTCACCAGACTTAAACTTGGCAAGCGTTTCGTCATCTGAGACATAAACAGTCACGAGAACACCAGATTTACCCTTGGTGTCAATATCCAGACTCTTGGCTAGATCCAATGATAGTGGATAAGCGAAGCGAACGCTACCCATGGGCTCCCCTTCATGGCACGCCTTCATTACAGTTTCTTCCTGCATGAACACATTCCAGCCTTCAAGAGCCACTTGCTCGGGTATATGCTGGTTGTCAGTGTCGAAGTAGTCCTCACCATTGCTTTTGCAGACCTGGCCCCACCCAAACACTAAACGTAGCTCAGAATCGATTTTATCGACTCTGGACAGGGTTACACTACCCTCTTTATGCATTTTGACTAATTTGGACATTATGTCCCTCCTGTTGATACAATTCTAATCTACTAATTGCTTTTTGTAAAATCTTATGCTATCTGCCTTGACAAACGAAGGTAGCCCCCGCAGGATCTCGGGCCGGAACACCTGCAATTTCCCAAGTTTCCTCTTCAATGAAGATGGTATCCCCTATCATGGGTATCTGGCCCCCTTCGATCAGAGCAGCCATTAGAGTTATCTTTCTATCCCTACGCTTGATAGAAGTGCCGTTAAGCTCCAAGTCAGTATAGGACTCAATAAACCCCTCTGCACCATAAGCTGTTTCTGTGGCATCGAGCATCTTTGTTCTATTGGCCGGGTCTCTGCCACCTGACACAACTTTGGTAAGGACAGCAGGGAGCAAGTTTCCTTTCATCGCATCCCCTACCAATCCTGCAATATCCGTATCAAATAAATTCATGTGTTCTACCTCTGCTTGTAATTGACGCCAAAGGATCGTTCATACTTCCGGCCTTGTGGCGATGTGGTGAAATTCACTTTACCTTCCATGACAATTCCCGCTTGATCAAACTCAGGGTCATCCTGATTGAGTATGTCTATCGAAGCCCATACAACAATCTTTTTACTTGTCACATCTAAAGAGACAGGGTTGTCATCTCCTACGCCATCAAACTTCCACCCTAGTCCAGTAGTTAATACAGTAAGTACAACTGTAGGCAGCTCAATGACCTCTGTATCTTCTAACTGACCTGTTAGGTTCAAAAGAAAATCGGTATAGTCGCCAGGATCTGGCGTCTCTTCTGCTGTAATTAGATTAGTTGTCATAAGTCCACTGTCCTAGATTTATTTGAGGTGAAAATGATTTCTCTTGAACCCGCAGTAGGATATTCAATAATCCTTCCATTAGGTGTTGTAATTTCGTAGTCATCACGCCCTTTCACTTTTGCGTTTCCTGCCTTAACTACTCCTGTCACCTCGAAGATGAATCCGGCAAAGGATGTGACTTTTGCATTACCTGCTTTAACCACCCCCGTTGCAAACTTCGAGTTACTTACTGCTGCGTTGCCTTCAACCTTAGCATTGTTAGCTTTCACTACTCCTATTGCATCATGTTCTACATTAGCATTACCAATGATCTTGGCGTTACCTGCTTTTACAATGCCATTTGCAGCTAGGTTAGAATCTGCGTTACCTACAATCTTAGCACTATTTGCTTTAACTGCACCAAAGGCAAACTTACCTTGTCCAGCATTACCAACGATCTTAGCATTGCCAGCTTTTACCACACCATCTGATTGTCTTTCAACACTCACTAAGGATACGACTTTAGCATTGCCCGCTTTAACTGCACTAACTGTAGTCTGTATGATTCGATCAGCAAGGCTAACAACCTTTGCATTGCCCGCCTTAACAACAGCATCATCGCTTCTGACTGTTCGTAGTGCATCACCAGTAATAACTGCATTGCCTGCTTTTACTACCCCGTTCGAGACGTGTTGTCCTGCGGTAGATGAGTTACCTACAATTTTAGCATTACCTGCCTTTACTACTCCTGTGCTTGAATGGTCAATGTTAGATGCACCAACTACTTTCGCATTACCTGCCTTAACCGCTCCTGAGGCGTTAGTGACATTATTGACAGCAGCGTTACCTACTATAGTAGCATTACTTGCTTTAACCGCGCCACCAGACTGCCTCTCAACCCCTGCTAAGGATATGACTTTAGCGTTGCCCGCTTTAACTGCACTAGTCGTAGTCTGCACAATCCGATCGGCAATGCTGACAACCTTTGCATTGCCTGCCTTAACAACAGCATCGTCACTTCTGACTGTTCGCATCGCATCGCCGGTAATGACTGCATTACCCGCTTTTACTACGCCACTTGAGTTGTGCTGTCCTGCGGTAGAAGAGTTACCCACGATTTTAGCATTACCGGCCTTAACTGCACCGACAACTTGGAGGATGGGGATAGCATTACCCAGCACTTTTGCATTGCCTGCTTTTACCACCCCACTAGAGCTGTGAACCACATCGCCCTGTAAAATCGATGGGGTTTTTCCTATTGCTCTGCTGTTAAATGCACTTGTGTTATTCATTACGCTGGGAACTCCCCAATTACCGCAAGCATGTCAGCTTGAGAAAGGATAGAAGGTATCAATACAATATCATATATCAAGCCATTTAGGTCTAGTGAACTTGAAGAAGACAGCGCACCTATGAACACCCCTGTTGTGGTATTGGTATTAACCGCCATAGCTGTTTGAGTTGAGTTTATCACCCCGGCACTGTCATACATTTTTGTTTCTAATGTGGAGGCATTGAAAGTAACTACCATCGTTGTAATTACATCTTGAGGGAAGAAATCGCCTGTAGACGTATGCACATCCGATATTGAGCTGTTGCCTTGCATCCTAAGTTCAAAGCCGCTGTTTGTTTTTATCCCCATGGCATTACCAGTGTTAAAGTAAATACCTTCATTCGCAGCGTTGGATTTTCTCTCAGTTCTTACAATGAATGTCCAGTCTCCACTAGAAGGTATGGCTCCACCTGTGGGAACCTCCAACCTACCATCGGTATCATTGCCCCTTAGATTTATTGCACCTCCATCTAAGGTTACTCCTCTACTCGCTACAGGGAATGCATGGAAACCATTTCCTGACTGATCAAGCCAATCCACTGAAGGGGCGTTTACGCTTTGCCCTATACCCTTACGGAACCAAACTATAGGTGATAATGCCAATGTTGGTGAGGCATTGTGCTGCTCTGTTAGTACACTAGTAAACGTTCCATTCCCTATGCTATTTATTGCATACATTCTAAAGTCGTAGTCAGTGTCCGCTGCTGGCGCTGTAAACGCATGACTTACTGTAGCCTGAGATGCTATAGGTATATCCGCTATTTCTACACCAAAGGTTCCCACCCCGGTTTCCCTTACCTGTATAACGTAGCTAGTTACTACAGGGTCAAAGACCAATGCGTCCCATGTTATTTGAAGCTGTGTTGACCCATCAGCTACTGCAAAGTTTGCAGGGGCTGAAGGTACAATATCTAGCAATGGTGTTTCTGTTAGTAAGCTTTCATTAGAAAACCCTACCGCAGATCTACCCCTAAGCTCAACCTCATATTCAATACCGTTCGTTAGTCCTGTAAATATATGGGATGTTTGAACATTTGTTTTTGTTACTACAGAACCATAACTACCCCCACTAGGCTTTATGCGTAACTGATAATCAATGATAGGTTCTGGCTTCTCATCAATGTCTGGTGTCAGATCCCAAGTTACAGTTAGTTGCTCTTCTTGCTCCGTTATTAAGGGATTCACCATTGCTAAGGGTCGTTGAGCCCAGAAATTTCTATTGCCATAACCTACCGCTTCAAGGTAAGCCTCATAGAACTGTAGTCCCCTTTCTCTTTGTCCCGCTGCGTCAGTATGTAGATTTCCTACTCCCGCATAAGTCCAACTATTATTAACGGGCTTGTAAACGCACATATGGTTCGCATCAGCCAAAGCCTGCATATCCTCTCTGATCTGATTACCATTAGCTGTTGCTAGTTCTCTAATGCCTCCTATTATGAAAGGAACCATGTTTAGGCTACTTTGCTTCGCATTAAATGTTATGCCGGTTCCATCCCTTAATGCATCTATAAAGCCTTGTGCTGCTGCTTGCCATTCACCAGGGTCTAATGTTCCGCTAAGCGTATCTGACTCCCCTTGCTGTAGTACTATAACTTCAATTTCGTTATCTGGGTGAGCAGCAAGAAACTCATTTATCATTAGTACAGTATAAAGGTACATTGAGCCCGACGGTGTAGCCCACTCTTGTGAACTCTGTGTAAATGCTGTACTACCATGCCCGCAAGGTAGTATACAAGTTCTCGCGTTTGTGTGCCGGACTCTGCCCCTAGACATAGCTTTTGCAAAAGTTAAACATGGGCCTGCGCTTGTTGGCCGGGTAGTCCCTGTTATATCTGTTGAATTTGAGGAAGCGTTGCCATCTGTTGCATGATCTAAAGGCTCTGTAGCTATAACAAACCTATCCATGATATTAGTGTCATCAGCCTCAAAAGCGGAATGGTCTAACGTATATCTAGCACTCTTCCTGTACTGTAGTATGTTAGCATCCGGCACATCTAGTATAGGGTCATAACCTAACATTCCCGCACTCTCGTCTTCCCCGTTATGCCCCACAAGGTTAGACTGTCCTGCCATGACCTGTCCTAACATCCCTCCTAAGTTTGAATTGAATATGTACTCATCAAAAGCAGACATTATGAAAACACCGTTCTCAAAATAGAACCCACTTGCATTATTCTCGTGGAAAGTTTCTATCCATAAGCCTTCAGACGTAATGGTACCTTCAACCAATACGCTATAATTCACATCGACTTTATCTGTTATGTAATACCAACCCCTAGAATTAATAGCGGCTGTTTCAGCCCCCACTACCGCAGTAAGCCGGAAGGGGGCTGACGTATCAGTTGAAGTGTATTCGACCCTCGTTTTTAATCCTGACATTTATACCACCACTACGTTTGTAAATGTATTTGTGTAAGCAGTATAGATGACTTTGGCAAACTCACGATGGGCATTAGCGTCAATATAGAAATCACTGGCATCAGTAAGATACCCAGCATCCATTTCTGCAAAAGCGATGTTTCTTAATCGTGAAGGGGTCGCCGCCAAGATTGCTTCTATCGACGTAGCTTCGGCTCCATTTGTCGTAATGAAGTCTTTAGGCAACCCACAAACTACTACAGGAACATTAGAGAAGTCCGTTTGCAGAGTGTTACCTGTAAAGGCATCATCCCTAAACTTATCCACCAATGCATCTAGAGCTGCTTCAAACGCTCCGCTCGCTGCTGCGACTGAATCATTTATTCCTAAGGAGATAACAATCATTGCAATCTTGTTATATTCATTCTCCGCTAGTGCAGTATTTACAGCATCTTGAGTAGCTATGTACATAGACCCAGAGGTTACAGTCCATTCCCCTGTACTAAAACCACTTGCAAGCGTTTTTCCTAAGGGTAACAGTACTGTCTGTCTCCCCCATGCCCGTCTATGGTAATACTCTCTGCCTAGTGCTGGCCCAAAGCTCACGCTATTAGCCGGGGGGAATAACCCGGCGTTATTAACATGGGGTAAAGGTTCCATTGCAGGCAAATACTTATTTGTAACTTCTGCATTTGTATCAGTACCCGCGTGTGCTGCATTAGCTATTAAAGATCCTAAGTTTAGTGTAAGGACACTCGCGTCAACAAAGTCCAGTACCTCACTCCATCCAAGAGTGGATAAGGACGTTCCATTATTCCCTACCCCATTACCATCTCCACATACAACGATGATGTCTCTACCCTCCTCTTGGGCATCCGACATTTGTTTTGTCGGTACCGAAGAGTAGATATTTACAGCACCTGTAAAGGTGGGCATAGAGTTATCTGTCTCACTTGTCTCCTCTAACTCATTAACTGCTAACAATGTACCTGTAGTAGTAAAAGTAGCAACCACATTTGCCCATATGGCTTTATTCGAGGCTAGTTCTATCATGAAATAGCCTCGTGTCCCGTCAACTAGTGTATTAGAGGCCAGGTCTAGCGTTAAAGTGAATGGTGAAGCTGTTTGCGGGGAAGTCCCTACAACCCTATTAATTACTTGATTCATAATATCCTCTATCTGTGCAGGGAATGGATGTGTAATTGGTACTGCAACTACACGCGCCCTTCGTGGAAAACCACTTAAGCCAAGCCTAGAGGCACCCATTACACAATCACAAAGTTATCAGTGTTAAGTGGTGCTTCTGTTATTGCATCAAACGTCAACACTTTCGTTGTACCATTATACCCTGTGATCGTTGTTGACTGTTTAGCAAGAGTCCCTGATACAAATATCAACAAGCTGTCTTTGTAATGGTCGTTAGTTGTCTCAGTTAGGTTTGTAGACATTTGAGTTATGGATAAAGTGCCTGTAACCGCTGCACCAATCTCAATGCCCTGTGTGGACTGTGCAAGGTTAGTTGCTGCTTCAGTATTACCACTAATCTGAACAATGTCCGCAGATACTTGATCACTGGTAGGGTCAAAGTTATTTAACGCTGCAACTTGTACCTTGGTAGAGAACCCCTGCTTATTAATTGTTACAGCCCCGCCAGAGTTATCAACTATTACCATGTCCCCTGCAATGTTTACTGTACCCCCTATGCAATTAGCGTTGATTACTAACTCATGTGACTCACCGTTTAAGTTTACAGTATCAACACCTGACTGACCTAAATTTTGTAATTCAAGCCCACCCGCCCAGTGATGTATCTCAATATGAGTATTGCCAATAGCAACTCCAAAATCAACGATGGCTGGTGTAGCGTCCGCAGAGGTGAAGCAATCCCTAAGAGTGTACTTACCTGCGGCTCCTAATGTTAGCACTCCTGATATAGAGCTATTCAAAACTCCTGCTGGCGGCATTGTTACATTCGTTAGCTTACATGTATCAAATACTACTTGAATGCTACCAATAGCCACACCTGAAAGCAGTGCTTCTACAAAGACAGCTCCACCAACATCCTGACCCCCTAAAGCGATGCTTGCGCCTCCACCTTGGAAACCATATCCTACATACGCTTGGGCTAGTGTAAAGGATGAGAATCTTAAACTAGTTAGCGTCTTTAGTCCTAGACTCTCTAGTATTGTAGTAGCTGCTGCAATTGTAGAAACATTATTCTCACTTGTACCATCCACATAGTCAATGGTATTAGTGTTAGAGCCATTTGTGTCAAGCCATACAGACCCATCTTCATAGCCTGCAATACTTTTACGGTTAAGAGCTGCAACTTGAATCACGTTTACTGCTGCGCCTGAAACATCCGTTACATTTTCCCAGATACCTCGTATATGCACATCTCCGCCAGTACCACCTACTGAGATAGTACCTCCTGTGCCTTCAAGACTTACATCATCTCCAGCTTCTACATTCAAAAGGACAAGCCCGCCTGACCAATCTCTAATGTTTAGGCTACACGCACCAACACCCGCCCCTAAGTCTATAGTGGGTGAGCTTTCCCCTGCGACTAGTGAATTACAATCCAACAAGTCAAACTCACCTGCTGACCCTAGTGTCATCATAGCAGTAAACCCTGTTCCTCCATTAATTCTACAAGGGGGTAAAGTCACAGTACCCAGTTCACAATGTTGAAACTGTGGTTTACCCGTTGCTGTAGCAATGCCCGACACTTTAGGCCCAAAGAACCAAGAGTCCGATATGTCTTGTCCCCCTAATGCTAATGCCCAATTAAATCCTGTCCATACTTCATTATCGTGGGATTCACTAAAGGTTATACTAGACCCATTAGAAACTTGGAATCTATGTAGACCCATGTTAGTGGCTATGATAATAGCGTCTGCTAGTGTTAGTACTGGGTTATCTGCTGTACCATTTACAAAACTTTCAGTTCCGGCTACACCATTAACAGTATCTATCCAGACAGCCCCACCAGAGTATCCTACTGATTGGCTAACCACTGAGTAATCACACAATATTCTATCAGTAGCTAACAAACTGCCATTCGCGCTTTGGATTCTAAAACGTACCTCTCCTAAATCTCCACCTGTACCTACATGTCCTGTAGTAAGTGAGAATATGTGGTTCTGTACACTTATAGTGTTGGAGCCTATCAATGCCCCTACTTGTTCCCATGTTGTTGAGGTAAAGTTCCAAGCGAAGAAGTTCCAATCACTTGCGTTACCCTGCAAGTACCCTATCCATTCAACTGCAACAGGAACTCCGTTACCGCCAACGCTGAATATGTAATATACATCTGTGGCACCGGCGTCTTCAATGATGTGGTATATGCCATCTTGTTGGGTGGTGGAATCCTCCGTATTAACTTCTGAAGTACCTGTGGTGATAACAAAACCGTTAGGTGAAGGTATGGCTGTAGTAGATACCGCTGCACTACCTGCTGAGAAGTTATTAGCCTGCGCTTGTGTAGCAGGGAAAGTATCTCCCGTTAGTCCTGTAGTATCAAACTGCAATTCAATGTTGGCTCTTGCCACTTCCCCAATGTTGAAAGACTTAGAATCATCTAGTATTGTCACAGCCCCGCCAGAGTTGTCTATGACATTTACATGACCAGATACAACTAGTGTGCCACCTGTGCAACTCGCTGCGAGTATTAGACTTTCACAAAAACCTGAGATATTTAAAACATCCGTACCATTGGCTCCTAAATTCTCTACAACTAAGTTTCCTCCAAGCCACCCCCTTAGATAGGTGTCAGTTGAGCCTGTTGTTAGTCCAAACTGTAATGTTAGTGCTGTACTACTAAAAGAGGAACCACAACTAGCAAAAGTGTATGTTCCCGCTACGAAGGTGAAGGTGCCATTAATAGTTAAGAGTGTTGCAAGCAACCCCGGTAGTGTAACGTTATCCATACGTCCTTGCAGAAATACAAGGGTAGCTGTGGATGTTCCTACACCTGTTAGTATTGCATTAATGAATGAACAGCTCTCTATAGACTGTCCATTAAGATCTACAATATAGCCTATGCCATCAAACTCAAAACTGTCATATGCTTGGGCAAGTTGTATTGTAGTATTTCTTGAAACCCTGAACCTCTTAACCCCAACAGAAGTAGAAAGCGTTGTAGCTGCTGCAATGGTAGAAACTGGGTTATCTGCAACACCATCCACGAATACCTCAGTATTCGTATTAGCTACACCGGAGTCTAACCAGATTGCCCCACCTGCATAACCTATTGATTGAGCGACTACCGCATAGCCCATTAAAATTCTATCTATTCGTAATGTGGCTGAAGAAAGCGTAGCACTTTCAAATCTGATCCTTACCTTCCCTTTATCCGCGCCTGCACCCGTATTTCTTGCCGTAAGAATGTATGGGAACTCATCATTTGTAGAACCATTCTTACCACTAAACTCTCCTACTACATCCCAACTCGCACCTATCCAGTCATACGCATACACAGTAAGGTCATCATTACCTCCTGTTAAATATCCATTTACAATGGCATCAGTAGCAACACCAGCCCCTGTCACATTAAACTCATAGTATAAGTCTAATGTTCCTGCACTATCTGTATGCTCATGCCTAACGCCGTCAATCGTTTCAGTGTCTGTGAAGAGGTTGCTTGATTGGGCACCTGTTGTTAGGAGGTAACCACTGGCAACTGTCGCTATGGACGCACTACCGACCGATAAAGAACCTAGCTGATCCTGTGAGGCGGGAAATGACTCCCCTATTAGCCCTGTTCCGTCATACTGTAGTTCTAAATTATCTGCTGCTGTCGAGTCCCCTGATATGGCTACAACATCTACTAGTATATTAGTAGGCTCTGTTGGGATGGTAAAAGAAGCTGTGACACTTGACGCATGGGTAAATAGTAGGCCTACCAAATCCCCATTCATCTCTGCGGCTGTTAGGTCAACTGTCCACTGTCCATTCCCCTCATGCACCGGCGTAACATCAGCAATGGCTGTCTGTGCGCCCCCATCTAGAGTGTAGTAGCCTACCGGGGTTCCTGTTGTTACATCTACCCCCAAAGGGGTTATCATGTTAAAGGGAAAACCTGTGACTGCGGTGTTTTTCTTAAAAGTCATTTAGTGTATTCCTATTAGTCTATTAGTGTTTTTTGCCCAAGCTGCGCTATAGATCTGTACTGGCGGCGGCGTTTGCCAATCAATATCATCATTCAGTGTTAAAGCGGTGTTGGCATCTGCTATTTCACCTGTTGTAAAGTTCCTTTCAGTCTCTATAAAGAGGTAACGAATGTTAGCCTTCACTCCTCTGTTTGCTGAACCCCTGTTACCTACAACAAAACTGCCTGAGGTCGATGTCATCTCAGCAAGAGCAGAATTTAGAGAAATACCATTGGCCTGCTGAGTTTCTTTTACATTTCCATAATAGACTTCAACCCTGTCCGCTTGAACAGCTTGGCTGGTGTCAACGTTAATCGTTATTAGCTGCTTGGCTGGTGAAGGTAATAACACCTCATACTCTTGTCCTGACGCAGCGTTATTCCATCTTAACTGCATTCCAGAAGTAGTGAAAACTACACCTAATATACCATTGCCGCTATCTTCACCAAAATGGAATATACGAGAACCAAAGTTATGATAATCAATTACTTCCGCATACAGCATTATGCAGAGCTTTGTAACACCATTAAGCTTTGTCGCTATAGTGCCGTTGTCTTTAGCATTAGCACGCTGAGCATATGCAGCACCCGAGGTAGCTGGGTCTGCTGTAAAATTAATGCCTGTACCTGTAGCGTCACTTATAAATTCTGCTTTATCTGTTTGGTAATTAATTAGTAGGTCGTTAGCTGAGTCGTTACTATCTTCTAAGTGTGTAGTACTTGTACCTGTACCTATACAAAAGTGTTCTACTACTATATTATTAACAGATGATACAACGTTTGCTGTCATTGCTATAGTGGCTGTTTCTGCCTGTATCGCAAGAGTCGCTGTTTTAGTAGTAGAGGATGTTGTTTCAGTCCAAGCACCAGATGACGCCCAGTCTCCATTTCCTGTTTGGTTTGCATACTCCGCAGTTATCCATGCTGCACCCAGTAGAGACTTTCTGATTCGAGCTTCACAGACATTACCATTTACGAAACGCTCACTTGACGCATCGAAATAAGTACCAATTCTGAAATCGCCATCAGTCGTAAGTGTTTGACCATTATCAGTGCCTTTACTAACGCCGTCTTGGAAAAACTCAATTGTGCCAGTACCGACATCCGCTTGCATTTTGCTAGTGGTGTTCGCCGCTGCTTGGGTACCCCCTACAGTTTCATCTCCCGCTCCATTAACCCTGACCTGACCATTCAATTTCATTTGGCAATAGTCAGTACTTGGGTCGTATCTATTACCAAACAGCCCTTTAGCATTGTTTAGTAGTGTAGCATTATAAAATATTGAGAAGTTGAAATCCCCGCCAGTGACTAAAGCCGCTGTACTGGCAAGAGATATTGCATGGGTATTACCAAGACCAGACCACACGTCACCAAAAGGGTGGTTAGTTGATACTGCCGAAGGCGGGGAGGTACCAATAGTCAGTTGTCCATGGTGACCGTTACCCGTTGAATCGACATACTCACCCGCAGTGCCGTCTCCTGTCTCCCTAAGGTGGAGAACAGCCTCGTAGTCTACCCATACTGCATTTCGACCGAACGCCGCAGCTACAGCAGGTTGTGTGGTCTCAGACTCGTGCGTTTCAAAGTAGATCGTTGTTCCTGTTGCTGCTGTAGGGATTCTTACCCACACAACCGCATTAGCGGAGCCACTGGACACTAAGGTCACAATGTCTAATGGAAGTTGAGTCCCTTTCCCACTATCGGTATATGCTCGAAGATCTCCGCCACCGTTAAGGATGGCATTGGCTGTCCCGTCTAAGGACACTGCTGGAAAATCCGCAGTCTTGATAACAAGGGGCATTCCCGTATGCGAACCTGTTATAGTCGGTAAAGTGTATAAAAAATTGTAAGACACTTATTTTTCCCCTTGTATTAGGAATGTACTATAGTGAAGCTGCATAGGTGAACGAGTCCACCCCTACCTCATCCCCTGCCGTGATTATGGCAGAAGAAATAACAATATCCGCTACTGGAAAAGCGACTACTTCCGCACTACCACTCGTTTGAACTGAAACCTTTGCAATTGTCCCACCTGTTGCATTTGTGTCAGATGTAATTGCTGCTGCTGTTATTACCCCGGCAATCGCAGAAGGAAAGGCAGCGGCATTAAGAGGACATGTCGCAACTTCTGCATCACCCGACGTTTGAAACTCAATCTTTCCGCTATCCAACTGGTCACCAATAGCGTCGGCTAAAAGGTTCCTTGTTGCTGTTGGGTGTGTTGCTGACATCGCTTTAGCCCTCTGCTCTCTTCTTGATGTAGGCTAAGTCAATTTTACACTGACTGTCACCATTCTTTACACCAAGTTCTAAATACTCGATTAGTTTTGGATTCTTAACATAAACATCACGGTAGTCTTGGTCGGTACCAGCGTGAACCTTTATATCAGGAACTGTATTCTTTTCTACTCTTGGAAAGCGAATCATTACTGCGGTTGCTTTCACTAAATTAATTTCGCTCATGTTAATACCTTAATGGGGTGGCTGCATTAGTACATTACTAATGCAGCCTATCACTTAGTCCATGCACTCATAGGTAAGTGAGGTAACCGCAACTTGGTCAGTTGGTGCGATAGTCAAAGACGAAATGATTATCTCTGTTGCTGACGTTCCTACAGTAATGCCCAGTACGATCTCAGTTCCGCCAGAATTACGGAATACTGCATGATCTACTACGCCACCTACTGCGGAGGCATCCGAAGTAATAGCATTAGCTGTTGCTACGCCCGCTACACTTGCACCAAATGCTGTTGCAGCAAAATCGCACGTTGCTACTTCGGCATCACCGGATGTTTGAAACTGTAGATCACCATTATCAAGCTGGTCAACTACTGCGTCAGTTACTAAATTTCGTGTCGCTAAGATGTGGGTTGGCATGGTCGTGTTTCCTCTTGTTTCTGATAGATGTACTCTCTATCACTTTCGGATAACATGAAATTGCCTTTGTCGTCCTTAGCGGTAAAGAATACTGAAGGTATAGCATTCCAGTTATCAAATTTTACGTTTCCGCCACTTGCTACGGATGATCTAACAACTGAAACTTTTGCTCTGTATGTCATAATAATTTTCCTTTAATTTTAAACGGTATCGTAATTGGTGCTTGCGAAGAAACTTTCTTGATCAACACCAGAGGCGAACCCCGGCGTTACTTCAAAGGAGGAACTTGCCAACACATTAAAGTACTGCAATATTTCTTGAGGAAACACTGCGCCTTTATCCGTACCAGGAGTAGTCTCGTAATATTTTACTTTGACTGTTCCCGCTTGGACTTCTTTTATCTGCCCTTTGGCAGAACTTTCAAAACCTGTATTTATTCCTAAGTATAGTGCTAGTTCGAATTGACCGAATTTTGCAATCTCCGGTATCTCTGCACTATCTAATGCATCGCCCTCCCCATCGACAAGGCCGGTACGGGGAAAAGGCGCTAGTTGTGCTGAATCAGTCTTCTCCCCATCCCATGACATGTTTTTCATGGCCATGAATGCAGTAACCATCGCTCTTTTCTTCTTTGTAGTACTAAAAGAGCACCATTGGTCGAAAAACAGCGAAGTTTGGAAATAATCCTCACTTTCTTGGAATGTACCAAGAGTATTGGTACCTACTACTAAATCAATTGACTTGGCCATTAGTCTTTTTCACTCTCGGTTTTTCCACTTACTTGGCTGGGTGTAGTCTTTTCACCCCCTGGAAGTTCTGTACTTTTACCCGTTATCTTCAGGTATTCTTCAATATCCCACTTTTCCTGAGGGGAAATACCAAGTAATTGACGTAATTCGTTAATAGCAGGGTCATTAGGGTGTAAAACAGCACCGGACTTAGCCAAATCATTAAGAGCCTTGGTAATTGTCTCAACTTCGCTTAATTGAATCTCTTCCGGCCATACTTTGGGCCTTAGTGCCTCAGGAACACCGTTCATGTCCCAAACTGGCTTCCAAAGCTGTCGATCATACCCTGCGGCTTGCTCTTTTAGGCTGGATGATACTATAAGAAGGAAATTCTTACTGTTATCCTTAGATAGTGCTTGTGTACCTACTTTACCGGAACCTAATAGCAATTGCTGTACACCAATGCCCCGAGCTAGGTCGTGGGTCATTCTATCAATAGCATTGGCAATTTCACCTTGTGAGCTGCTTTGTGCTGTTAATAGGTTTAAATCCCACTGCTGTGCTTGAGAAGGTGTTACTGCACTACTTTTATCGGTATATATCGCAGAATCCATTACCATACCCAATTTAGGGTTACGGATGTGGTTCGTGATAAAATTCTTTAATGGGGATAGGATTTGATCCTTCTGTTCAGGAGAGATGATCTTACGCTTCTGCATGTCATCTAGTACACTAAGTGGAGCCCGCCCCACTGGGATACCTCGAAGGTCGGTCTCAAAACCAAACCCCTCTAACTCCAAATAACGCGCTAATGTTTCCGCAGGCTTTACCAAGTGTCGGAATATCCCGAGACCTTCTGGCGAATCGGTTAGTGTATCATCCAATAAGTATACTAATTTCCATATTGGGATTTTGTACTCTTCACTGGTAATAGGGTCACGTTGGGTTATTGCATCAATGTAACCGTCTTTATCTTGGTGCCATCGTTCTATAGTACTTTGTGGACGTGGCGCTAGGTCGAATAGTCCTATAGCACCATCCTCTCGTATTTTAGGTATCCACTGTTGCAGACTGAAGCCATGGAACCGATACATTGCACCCTTACGGACAGCATTTGCCCATGTGCGCTTCATATCTCCCATGATCGATACGGCTAGATCAGCGTACTTCTTTGCCTCCTCAGAGTCATTGGCTGGGGTAACCTGCCATTTCGCATTAGAGAGCATGTTGAGGAAATACCGGACTCCTGCACCCACAATGGAAGTGTTGATCAGTATGTTCTGGTATGTCACATACTTGGCAGCACCTGTAAGTGAGGGGTTAGCCTCGTCAGAAGCAACCCAACCTTGGTAGATAGGCGCTCCTATCGTTCCGCTAATGTCCATTGGTTCTATGCCTTGCTTCTCCAACTCAGCATTCACCTTCTCCATAGCACTGAAGTACGCTTCCTGGGAACCCTCCTTCATTACAGTGTTAACTAACGCTGCGTCGGCTTCACCCACTGATAAGCGCTGTTCCTCTGTCTGCGTAGTCGTTGTTGTCGTTTTCGTCATCTTCTGCGCCTTCCAACACTTCCCCACCAGAAGGCAGGATCATTTGATTAGTTAACATGTCCGTAATAGCGTCTACTGTAGGATCAATTTGGTCATCATGCTTGTGGGACATAAGCGGCGAGAACTTACGAAACTCGGCCTTATACTCAAATATCCACTCTGCATTAAGAGGTATCCAGACGTTCCCTATGTTGATCTGAGGGACGGCTCCGTATGCTCTTGTAACCTTATCCTTAAATCGTGTGATAGCGCCTATGGGTAACTGGGTACTGTTCTTGATGTTCTGAATCAATGATGTACCAGAGGACTTCTCCTCCACCAGCACATCAGTTACCGCTATACCTCTAACATTAGCAAACCCTACGATCTTATTCCAGAAATCAACTAATGTACTTTCTAACTCAGGTGCCTCTACTTTACCACGAAACTGGTCGAGTAGGAATATACCAAGAGTCGGGGAGTAACCCCAAGCCTGGAACACTGTGTAATCGTTCTCCTCACCCGTTTTCTCTGCGGTGTCACAATATACCCGTATGAAGGATAGATCACTTGGCAGTACGTTCCATAGCTTCCAGAACTGGTCTTTAAAAATGGCACCACCCTTTGGCGATGGTGATTGATGATACTGGGAGGCAGTTGTGTAAGGATCTGCTTTGTCCATCTGATCTAGATCAGCTTGAGTGTGTTTAAAGGGCCACAATGGCCCCTCATTCAAGTCATACGGAATAGGGATGCCATGGGTGTACTCTTTTGGGTACCAGTCTTCTATACGGCCTTTAGGGATAGGCGATGGTAAAAACAAATGGTGCCACATCTCCCCGGTTCCACCCTGTAGTAAAAAGCCGGTTGGGTCGTCCTCGTGGATACGCTGCATGATTAATATCATGGGCGTGTGACTCTTCCTGGCAAGGCGTGAATGGAAGGTGTTCATAAAACGTTGGTTGATTTTATTACGAACCGTTTCCGAAAAAGCATCGTCCGGTTTTATCGCATCATCAATTATGAAGGCACCCTGAAACCCATCCTTAAACTTTCCGGCACGAAACCCAGTGATAGGCCCACCGGATGCTGTTGCATAAACTCCACCACCATGCTCTGTGTACCATTTCTTTTTGGCGTTCGAGTCCATCCTAATGCGGGCCTCAAACATCATTTGGAATTCTGGTGTTTCAACAATGTCCTTAGTCTTCTGAGAATTTTCTAGTGCAAGTTCATCCGAGTAAGTGGTGTGAATAAACTTAGCACCTGGATTAATCGCTAGGCCACGAGACATGAAAAAGATTACTGCAAGTTCTGTCTTAGTGTAGCCAGGAGGTACGTTTATTATTAGTCGTGTAATCTCACCCTTGATCACCCTGTCTAGCGTTTCAGCCATTAGGATGTGATGGGGAGATACTTGAAACTCCATCGCGTCTCTTACATTAAAAAAATACCTAGCATAGGCTAGGTTGTCAGTAAGTAGATGGTGCCGGAGCATTCGGATTTCGTTGGGCGTCCATATGACATCCCCGTCGTCCGTAATGTCAGACTGTTGATCTGGTGTCCATATAGCGCCCATGGTGTTATTTCCTTCTTGGCTCTGTTATTAATACACCCGGCTTCTGCTCGGTACCTTTTTCTTTTTCTTCTTTTGCTTTTTCCTCTTTACCACTCGACATTATAAATCATCCTCGTGTATTCGTGTTTGCATTACTACTATAGGAGCATCCTTATCTAGACGTTTTATCATAGTGTCCATGAATCGTTTATTCATGTTCACCCTGTCATCATGTATATCATCTACAATAAGAATCGTAGGCTTTGCATTGCCCATGCCTCTTATGTTCTGACGCCTCCATTCCTTTTCAGTATTCGCAGGTGCCGGGGCTTGATGATATTGGCTTGACCAAGTACCCTCCATTTGTTTGCGGCGTTCCTCGGGGTCTATCTTCCCTATGATCTCCAGAAATTCATCCTTAGTATTATTACCCCAGTCCCATACTACAGTTTTCTCTGACCCCTCCTTAGCAGGATCAACTCCTACCATTGTAGGTACTTGGTCAAACACGTCAGTGATCCTTTTGGCAAATTCTTTTTGGCGATCTTTAGTTAACGGGGTACTTTGTGTAATAGTAGGCATATCTATTCCTGTAAGCTCGGCTTGTCATCTAGTATAGGATAAAGAATGAAACATGGTGTCATAGGACAAAGGCGGGGAAAGTATAAATCGAAATGCGCTATGTTCACATCGTACATTATAAGCGCACCTTGAAACCCTTGCCCTGCTCTGCGACCTGCTTGGTGACCCGAGACAGGACGCCCCGCCAACATAACTCGAATCGCTCCTTTATGTTTTGTAATAACAGTATTCACTTTCGTGGCATGAGGGTTGATCATCTCTTTCAACTCATGCCTTAGTGAGTCTACTAGCGTAGTCTTTTGTTTCTCCGTTGCTACTACCACTAGGAACCAACATGAAGGGTTCTTAAACATCTCGCTAGTAATGTAATCGCTGATCTCTTCTAAATTTCGCATTAGTATCTCGAATCAAATTTCTTTTGAAACAGTCGCACTTCTTTACTTGTCAGCGGCTGCACTTTTTGTACTGTTAATTCCCCACTCACCTGCACATTGCGTTTCTTCGAGTGAACATATTCCGCGATCTGTTTCGCTGCGGCTTGTGACTCTTGTAATGTTACCGGGGCTTCCTCATACTCATTTTCGATCATATACACCAAATCCTCCCAATAATGAGAGTGAGATGGGGGTGCGTCGTCCTGGTAATGGTCTTGTATCAATTTCAGGTGCGTATAAATGTTCGAATTCCGGCGCGGGTCGCGTCCTGACATGATCGTTGCAAGAAACTCTAATGGCATGGGGGTGCCGGTCTCCTCACACATATCAAACACTTTCTTCTCTACATCGTCCATCGCTTCTCTATCCACACTCTGTATGGAACTATCAAGCGCGGCGTCAGCGGACGCGGGGGCTGTAGCCTTTCTGCGTCTTCGCTTTTTGGGCTTCTCCGGTTCTTCTTTAATTGTCTTCTTACGTCGTCTGATTGCCATCTTTTAGCCAATTTAGCGAATGTATTTACCAAAAGTGTAACACAGCCTTGAAAAAGTGCAAAATTGGGTTATATACCACTTTCTTGGTGGCGAAGCGGATGGGGTGTTTTAGGTGTTAGTATAGTAGTATTTAGAAGGGGGGTGCTGGTGCCCTGGGGGTGGGATTGTTTGATTGAATTTGCGTATATAAGTACTACAGTATTAATGATTGGTGTTATTTTTTAAAAATTATTTTTGTATATACGAATTCGTGTATGTAAGTACTATAGGGGGGTTCCCGTGACTAAACGTGACTGGGTAGTCATATCTAGTCTTGTACGAAATATAGTTTTTGTGAAGTGAAACCCCCCAGATCCCCCCTACCCCCTTCCGTAAAATCGCGTTTGGCCCTTGAGTGACCGTACACCCCTATCAATCCATCATCTGTATGTATCTATCATTCTCTCAACCTCCTCAATGTGTGATTACATTATGGCTTAGTACTACACTATTGTCAATCATTCATTTAGTATCAATCCTCTTTATGTATGTGTATGTCTATCCCCCGTCTCAGTACACACATAGTACTACAGTAGCATTCAGCACGTCAATGATTCATTTCATTTATTACTATACATACTCTGTACATACCTATACTGTACAGACTCTTTACACAAGGGGGTGGATACAATGAAGCGACTGCATATCAAGTTATTGGTACACATGGGTACAATACACGACGCGGATACAATAGAGCGCGTGTACAAGGGAAGCCGGGTAGATAAGCACATAGTCAGTGTAGATCTATCACTGGACGACGTGGCACACTTTGAGCAGACTATACATGACACCGGTATATTAAAGATTACAGGGGGGATTGAATACGAGTAGTGTACAGGGTCTGTATATAATCACTGTACAGGGGGTGTATATAAGGGGGTGCTACATAGAGACCCCTTTTCCTCTAAAGTTAGGTAGTACAGGGGTATATAGAGCGTGAGGTAACGCTTTGTACTACAGGGGGCCAATTTCTACAGCTAATTGTATCCATACCATGTGCATAAAGCATACAGAGTATTGATGTAACCACCTTTTTATAGCGTATTTCGCGTTTTTTGTCACGTTGCATCGTTTTTTCCATTTTCCATTTCCCCCTACACGTATAAAAAATAAAAAGCTTGTATATATTTTCTTTTTGGCGACCTAAATAAAAGTACTACACTATTACATTTACACAACTTTACTATATCTCAAAAACACAAAAAACAGGACAATAGAACATAAACTAAGATATAACCTATAAAAATAGGGCTTTAGTTGAAATAAACAACATTTCAAACGTGACATAGTACTTTCACACTTATATGCGTAAAACGCTCAATACCCTGGTATACCAAGCTAATATGTGTATAATCAACATTACTAAGTTAGAACAACCCCCGAAACCTTTATTATATAAAGAGTATGTACACAATGATATTGGACAACCTCACACGCCAAACAATAGAATCACACATAAAAGCGAAACTAAGACATTATGTAGGGGTGCAAAAGAACGATAACGCGAAACGTGGGTTTATGGGTACCAGGGGCGTTAGTATGCAAACGAGTGCCAAGCATGGCATCCTATACAGTGTAATAGTGACGTGCAAAGGTGAAAGTTCAATGAGAGCATGTCAGAAAGGGCTAGGTGCATATAAGAAAGTGAACGAAGCAATATTTGCATGGAACTACGCGCAAACTTTGCTTTTCGGTACCAAGGCAGAAGTACAACCCTTTATAGCAGGCGAACCAAGGCCAAAACGAAGAAAGCGAAATTAATTGTATAAAGAGCTTGTACACAATTCATATTACTGTATTATTAAACACATACCAACAAGCAACCAACGCAACACGCGGAGCAAATCAAAATGACAAACACACAAGCAAACATTGTTACAAACGCACAACAAGAACTACGAGACAGCGATGCAACACGAGGACTAGACGTCAATCAGTTAGGCGCATTAGATAAGTGCGTTAAAGCGCTCATCATGCAAGAGCGTTGCACACTAACTTTCGGAGCGTACAAGAACGATTACAAGGTTAGCGAGATAAATATAGAAGAGCAACGCATAGTACTTAGAGATAGACGCGGAGGTACGCGACTAACCGATTTTTCAGAATTAGACGGTTAACAATTACATACAAGGGGTGTATACAACACCCCCTTAGCTTCGCCACCCAATAGGATACAGACCATGTACAGATTATTTTTAGTTATACCGTTAATTTTTGTTGTGGTTTACATCTTACCATTGGTTGACGTGGCTACTACACTCACAAACGCGCTCAACGGGGTTTAAGTGTTTGATACGGGTTGGACGTTGGTTTTAATATTCGGGGGCGTACTGTTCGTTGACGCCATTGCAAACGCAATACTATATTAAGGGTTATATCATGGCTAAGTATACAAAATTAAAGATTGTAGCAAACGAAGGATTAGATAACGAAGTAACACTTATACAACGAACGCAGAACACTTTTTGTGTGTTCTATGGGGACGTTGAGTTTCCACATAGTCACGTTGTAGAACGGGGCGATTATGCGCGGGCTATGCGAGAGTTTAGCGAGTGTGTTGCACATAGCGCCAATTGTATGGGTAACAACATTAAATTGAATTAGCGCTTGCGTGTATCTTAGTACTGTATTATATTTAACGCACTGAAACAAAACACACCAACGCATAGCGCGGAGCAAATTATTATGCCTAGACCTATCCTTGTTAAAGTTGTATCAATCGAAATCGCAAACACTCCTGTAGAACATGCATCATATCTTTATGAGTACAGCCGCAACGCTACCAAGGTAGCAGGCACAAAAGAAGTAAAAATGAGCTATGCAATGTTTGTCCGTTATGTTGAAAACTTCTACATGGGTAATGACAACGCTAAACACTTATCTTATTACCGCGAAGTGTTATCAAGTATTAACGAACATTACTCTGATATTGAAGGCGCTATACTTATTTTTCAATTCCGTTAAAATAAGCTTTACAGGGGGTTATTAGTCCTATACTATTAACCCACTGAAACGAACAACGCAAAGCGCGGAGCAAACCAAATGATTAAACGTGACACTCGCAAAGATACATTGTTAATCAAAGTTGTTGATACATTCCGCGACGGTGAGTTGTTAAGTTCTACAGTTACATTTTTTGGCCTATTCACATTCAACAATAAGCGAGCTTAAGCCATGCATACTGAATACACAACCAACCTAGTACTACAGCAGCAAGCACCTATAAAGGCCGCGTTCGTTAACCCTAACAAAGTACACAAGACCAACACACAAAAGCGCCTAGACGCCATTCTAGCCAGCGACACCACTAACCCTAACACATGGATGATAAAATAACATGGCCACTACTACACAAGAAAAGTTTGCACGCTCTCAACGTAAACGCGATAGCTTTTTTGATGCATACCTTAACGGAAACAAGATGACAGCCCATGCCATTGTTAGTGCAATGACCAAATACGAAATTTATCAATTGTGTATGGATACATCAAACCGATTCGAAACCAACATAGAGACCGGCACAAGTTTTGAGCATGCACGTTGTCACACATTCATACAAAACGTTTTAACGGGTGATTCATGAGATACGTTAGCAGTGCAAGCCTATCAATCCACCATACCACCACCCGACAAGTCAAAGGCGTTCGTGTGTGCGTCAAATATACCCTACAAGAGACGTTTAACAAGATCGCTCACCATATGCTTATGCAAGGCAAGCGAAGCATGGACTATACAGGAACCGTCTGTAAGTATCGTGGGGATATGGGGCTAAAATGTGCAATTGGTACACTAGACCCTTTCAGCCTGCTAGTGGAAACCGATAGCGTTTGTGACGAATATAATTTAGAGATCCTTGCACGCCTTGGTTACCCTGTTAACGCTAAAGCACAAGAAGTATATGAACGACTACAGTATGTGCATGATGAAGTAATGCCGCAAGATTGGAAAGCAACGCTTAAGGCACTAGCATTTATTTGGCACCTGGAATTTATAAACCGATGAAACGTAGCTACGTAGAAAAGATAACCATAGTACTATCTGGTCAATACTCAAATAGTATAAAAATTGATGCCTTGCATGAGTTAATTACATTCGTGGCCAATGAAAAAGAATCACACGCCCAGATTAAACGAGGCATAACCGCTTTAATTAAACAAATCATTATAGCATTAACCCCACCCCCCATATTTGAAGGACGTGAAAACGTGAGTAATACAGTAGATACGCTAAACGAAATACTTAAGCAACGTACACTATCAGCCAATGAGAAAATTGACCAATTAAGCAAAGTAGCGACCCACATTGAAACCAACGCCAATATAGACAATGACTATTCGCGAAACACTCATAGAATCGCAAAAACTGATTTAATAACCCACATTAAAATGCTGTTAAAAGGTAATGTACCTACAGCAACACCTCAAGGACACAAAAACGTGAGTACTACAGTAACCGCACTAAACGAGATATTAACAAGCGTAGCCAACACAAAAGAAAAGTTAGTTGCGTTGACTCAACTAAAAGCAAAGGTAGACAGTAATAAAAAAGCAGCTACAGAAATAAGAGAGGACAGCTCTATATTAGTACAGCAAGTATTTCAACTGCTAACAACGTTTCATGCTTTTAACATGGCTAACATCCCAACACCAAAGACACCAACAACGCGAACTACTGTAGCGCCCTTGGACTTAAGCAAAGCAGCATTCGAAGCACATTTCACAGAGCAAAAATTGATTGTAGGGGATGTTATAGAGTTAACCAGTGTTTGCAGTGCAATTACTGACATACCTAAACACTTCTTACTAAATGGGCCTAAAGGTGATTGGTCTATGGGTCGTGGTACTGTTAAGTTTACGGGGGAGTTAATCCACCTTATAGGGGATTATGTTGTTATTGATATATCAGATAGCCTATTGGCAGGCTATCGCGTTACATGTATGAAAGTAAATGACAAAACGCGAAAGGTAGAATTCTTTCAAAGTAAAGACAGCGAGCCTTATATAAAGGACGTGTATTTAAAAGGAAGTATGAAAGTTGAAAAGAAAACCGAAATAGTATTGACGCCCCTAACCTAGTACTATACTATTAACGGACTGAAACAAATAACCAACGCATAGCGGAGCAAACCACATGGCTAGTATCATTAAGCAAATAAATCTTATCAAATTCTCAACTATGGAGGCAGGCGAAAAAATCGTTAGCCTTCACAATGTTTTAAACACAATTAATATCGAGAAAATGGGTACTGATAACGCGGCTAAATTTGAAAGTTTATGTGGTATCGCTTCACTCGCTAAAAAATGTATTCGGGAGCTGTCACAATGAGCCAACGTAGAGAGATTTTGGTTCCTATGAAAAAGCCCACTAAAAAGTTTAAGGCTAACTATAAGCAACAATTGGACGATGGTATATTTGAGAAAATCGGTGACTTGCATTATAAAAAAGTATTTGGAAAGGTAGCCATTTTTAATATTGATGCGCCGAAAGTTGTTAAGTTCTTTTTACAAGAAAATGATAATGAAGAGGTGTTTCTGCTACACTTCGCAAGTGGTGCAAAGATTTGCAGCCTAACACCAACAAAGCTTAAGTATTGCCGTTCGTATGTGTCCATGAAAGACCGCACAGCCGCGAAGCTTGCAATATTCGATATAATCAACAGGGTAGGACTTGAAAAGGTGCTACAACAATTTGACAGCTTACCAGTGGTGAACACATGACCGAAGAGGAGATAAAAACCGCACAGGATTGGTATGTAAACAAAGGTTATGACCTTATTACCATAGCGCAACATTTTGATGTATCAGTATGGTTTCTAAAATCCAAAATTAGAAAAGGTGTTTGAATATGAACGTCGAACTAATTGCACAAATGTTTTTTGTTCTAGCAATAGCGCCCGGTTTAGTTGGCGGGTTAATTCACATAGCAATTAAAGTTAAGGCAGGCCAATGCTTAAGAAGTTTCTAAGTATATTTAAAATAAAGCACGTTGAAAAGTGGGCGCAAGTATTAACAGATTTATTCTATTGCGTTTATGTCATTGCGTTTGTTCGAATAGGAATGAATGCTATTGACTACTTTAGTACCACTGGACACGAACACCCCTTCTTATTTATCATTGGCGTACTGTTCACACTAACAGTTACAGCGGTGGGTTCTAAGCTTTTAGAATTAGGTTCTGTTTTCACAATTAGAAAGATCATAAAAGTAGTATAGTATCTACTTGCAATAGGGGAATAGTAGTGTATTATTCCCCTATCACTCTGATAAAGGGAGGCGAGGAGGTGCCTGCTATTTGAGCAACTAAATTAATTCAATTCTTTTTATCAATTCGCTTGTGTTAGTCCTATAGTCTGTTAATATTACCACATCGAAACAAAACAACGTACCAACGCATAGCGGAGCAAAAAATACCATGGCTAAGAAATCATTTGTTAAAAAAGATGTTTACCAAGAAGTTACCAACAAGATCATTGCGAAACTCGAAGCTGGAACCGTTCCATGGGTTAAAGAGTGGGACAACCAAGGCAACAATCTTTCAAAACCCCTACCTTACAATTTCGACTCCGGCAACATGTACAGTGGAATGAATATTTTATCATTGTGGATGAGTGAGGAAGAGAACCAATTTACTTCCAATGCCTGGATGACATTCGCACAAGCCAAGAAGAAAGGCGGCAACATAATCAAAGGGCAAAAGGGAACGTCTCTATTCTTTTTTAAGTTTGTCGAGAAGGTTTGCGCGGACACTGGGACAGATAAGTCCTACGCAATGCCTAAGCCCTTCACAGTGTTTAACCTAGACCAGATTGAAGGTATCGAGTTGCCAACGTGTGAGGAGCAACCACAGCCCCATAATGGGCCAATTAATACTGGCGTGTTACTCTCTTACATGATCGATCAAGGCATTAAGCTAACAGACGGCAAAAACACTGCTTACTACTCCCCAACTGTTGACCGCATAGGAATGCCACCCCGCGAACAGTTCCACAGCGAGAGCGCCTATTTTGGGACTCTGGCGCATGAATGCATACACTCGACTGGACACAAGAAGCGTCTAGACCGATTCAGCAACATAACCGACATACTTGACACCGTACCAAGCCCTAAGAAAGAATATGCATTTGAGGAATTGATTGCAGAACTAGGCGCGGCTTTCCTTTGTGCTGAAACCGGAATACAAAAAGACAATGAACAGACAGCCGCATATATTGGCCACTGGTTAAAGTGTCTTAAGTCCGATAAGAAGTTTATTGCACAAGCCGCAAGCCGTGCATCAAAGGCGACTAAGTATATAAACGAAGCCGCAGAAATTAAACTAGAAAAGGCCGCATAATGGCAAACCAGAACCAAGCAGCAAAGGAAAGATACAAGGCGCAGTTTGTCGCCTTGTACGGGGGAGGGTTTGAAATTATGACCCGCCAGCAAAAACACCACGAATGGGAGAGCGCAATGAACATGCGACGGTCGTTAGGTGTAAAAACGTGGGTTAGCCCCTACAAGCCAATTAGAGCTAAACCGAATCATAACAAGTTTGGGCCTAGCACTCTTCCACTCTCTCGCCTCCCATTATCAAGGTGATAGGGTTAATATACTGTAGTACTTTTAATAGGTCAAGTACAAAATGGATATGATTGTATTGTTTGTTTCAGGGAATGAAGGTATTGGTAGCGACTATGCAATCATTCCGTCAAATAAATTTGAGTTACAAGACGCAGCTAAAAAACTACGCGCTGATATGAGCGTTCGAAAATTCGAGCAGGTAAATTATTTTAATCTGCCTGGGCGTGTATCTGAAATTAAATATAGTAAATGGTTAACGTTATGAGTGGCCCTTTAAAGTTTATTAGTATTAGGGTAATAGGAAAGCGAAGGGGCGTAGATCTTGTAGTGTTTCCAAATATAGGCAGCTCTATAAAATTGCATGGTGTCCTTAATAGCGGTGATAGCTTTCGCCCTGAAACAATAGCGGATTGTGACGCCTTAATTGAACAGATAACCCGGATAAAAGAGGAGCTAAAGAAATGCGAAAATTAAGAGCGGCAGGAATGCCACTACATGGGCGTAGTAGTGTAAGCCAAATGCTAGTATCTATTCGTGATGGCGAAGTTAGCGAGATAACCGCAAAGGCTTGGATTAAAAACAGTATTACTTATAGGGCAAAGTCCATGCCCGCACGTATGGCCAAACGTACTGCTATTATTGTAGGTTGTGCCACTACGTTAGACGATGGCTTTGTATTGGACTTGATTTGCCTCGTACTAGATCAGATGGAAAGCGCGGAAGTAAAAACCCTGAATCGTAAAAAAGTTAAGGAGGTGTTGAAATGAGCATAAAAAGCCGAAATGCAGTGATAACCAAGATACTATATGAGTGTCAATTTAACGTAGGCAAGGCAAAATTTGTAAATGTACAGCGTTGCAGGTCTCCCTTCCAATTCTTTGCAACTGCTAAGTATGGCAGAGAAGGGCAAAAATTAGATAAGCCTCGTGTTATGCTTTTCACTGTAGAGATAACCAATATAGTCGGAAGGTCTAACGATATTGTAAAAAGTGTATTGGTATTCGAACGACACGAAAAGGTAAACTTTGATAATGACGACAACACGAACAGCGCTAATACTTAACCTAGAAGCCATTATAAAACTATACGAGTTTCCGCCAGGGGGAAGTGGTTCTGTTACTATTAGTTTACACACCATGCAAGAGATAATCGAGGTTTTGAAATTCGATGAGCATAATCAGCAAAGAACTACGAAAGAAGAAACAAAAAAGCCTTGTACGTAGATGTAGAAGGCTAAAATCCAGAGTCTTGATACTTGAGGATGTTGTGAAAAATCAAAAAATTACAATCGCCAGGTTAGAAGAGGAAGCGCTACAAATAGAGTATGATAGTATTGATGACTTCAACGCTAGAACTGTGTTTTGAAAGCCAAAAAGCGCACCCCAATGGTAAAGCTTAAGGCTAAACTAAAACGCCGTGAACGTAGGATAAGCGACCTTAAATACAGAATATCCAGAGTAAAGGTAGTACTAGAAAAAGCTGAAAGGAGGGCGCAAGACTGGCAAAATGAACATGATATAAAAATGGGTTATTGGCGATGAGTAAAAAAGAGAAGATAAAACAACGCCGTTCACAAATGCTAGTACACTCTTATATCTATTATCAATTGAATCAGAGTGTGGTTACAGATGACACTTGGCAACGATGGGCCAATGAACTAGTCAAGTTGCAAAAGTCTAGACGTGGGCCGGTTAAGATCAATTGGTATGACGAAGCGTTTGCAGACTGGGACGGCTCAACGGGTTGTCACTTGCCTAAGGACTTTTGGGTTCATTCAATTGCAACAAGACTATTGACACAACTTGCACCACCTAAACTTAAACGACGGAGACGGAAAAAATGAATATTGAACCAATAATGATATTGTTAGCAAAGTCTTATATAGTAATTGCGGTTTTGCTTTTCGTAGGGTTCCATTGTAAGAACTTAAGAAAATCAAAAAGAAGTTACATTGCACAGCAGATTAAGCGCGGAAATACAAAGGCAGTAAACCAAGTACTCGCACGACCATCAACATTTTATGTCGCGTATACCTTTTTTGCATTAACTGTATCAATGATATGGCTATTTCGTGCAAACTTAGTAAATCAGTTATTGAAATTTTAATTAATAGTAGTATAGTAGTTACAACTTCAACGCAAACAGCGGAGCAAAAAATATTATGTCAGGTATCAGACAGTTAGTTAATATCACTTTCACAGCAAAGACCGGATTATCCCATACTGAGTACACAAGCGGAACCACTGCACAAATTCTGTATTACTGTGAAAATATAAATCAATCCTTTGCATCCACTTCTGAATATGAAGTTATTGGAACCGACCATGAGGACTACAACAAAATAACACAAGCCGAAGTTTGCATATTGGATAGTGAGCCCCCAAAGCATGACATTCCAGATGAACAGTCACGAGTACAGTTAACGCACCTTAGTGGGCGCACAAGTAGTATAGTAATACCAAACCTAGAAAGGTCTAAGTATCTAACGGTTTCGGGTTCTATGCCACACCATTCACAGTTTTTGCCTAAGTCTAATAAAGACTGTCAAACACTTATTGATTTTCTAGAACATGTTAAAAATACTTTGCCAGTAGGTGTCTAATGAGCGGTAGAAGAAAGAATCCACATGTTAGCGGTAGAAGTATGCTACATGCAAAATCTGGTTTAATGCTTCACGAGGTATGGAAGGTTAAGGCGGACGGTAGCTTAGGTAACCACCCACAGTTCTACGTTTTGTTCTGTAGTGATCAAGGCCACGACCACAGCGGCTTAAACGTCGGAGACCTGTACAGCAGAGGCACCGGCACAACGGCAACAGTTAATAATAATTTTGTAGAGGTGAAAGGAAATGTTCGGTAAGGATAAAAGCCATATACCCGCAGCAAGAGACAGCTATGGGAGAATGATACAGAATAATTTTAGGGGTCACCCCAAGGCAAAGATAGGTCATCCCGACGTTTACCGAATCATGCCGTCAAAAGATGGGGGCTTTCGTATGATGATGAATGAGCAAGTCCCAAGCCGAATGGGTGTACAAGCAGAAACAGAATGCAAAGTTATCTGGTTTACTGGGGATGAGTTCGCGCATTTAGTAGAACACGCTAAGCCCTATATGGAGGTACACGCGGCTAAACGCAAGAAAGCCGACGCCATACTAGCCAAAGCCATGGAACACGTCTCCCCTGAAGATCTGGAGCTTCTAAAAGAACTTGGACATAACATCTCATGAAACAAAATATAAAAAATTTCTTAGCCTTAAAAGTAGATGACTTAAATTTTCGTGATATGCTTGGCGTATTAAAATTAGATCAAGGTATTACGTTAAAAATAGTAAATGGCTGTGTGTGGCTAAATGGATGTACAGAGGATGTACAGTTAAGACCTAATGAGGTTATGGTTCTTTGGCACGTAACCAACCATATTAAGTGGTCGAAGGATGAGAGCGACCGAAAAGCACAGATACTAAAAAGCCTGATAGATGACATCGAAGCATGGGACGAAGAAGAGCAGGAACTTTTAGAACAACATTACAAAGAAAAGTATTGTAATACTAAGTTATAGTGTTATAGTAACCCCACTGAAACGAAACACACATTGTACCAACGCAACGCGGAGCAAATCAACATGAACACATTTGTAAAAGTACTACTAACAAACGAATCTCTAGAATTAGGAACCAAAGGGGCTTGGTTACAGAACAATCGCACCATTGAGATATTCCTACAGCGTCAAGGTTGCGCCCGTTCATTTTATTGCTATCACCCTGAATTTGCAATTGAGCTAATGACATGGCAAGGCACCGACCAATTTTGTTTGAAGATGGGAAAGGTCTTTAATACTTATTATTCATTTGCTGAAGCCGTGAAAGACATTCCCGAAATACTAAAGCGCCAGGGCATTAAACGTACTGTAGTAATTAACTCCCAAATTATGGATTATATGTATGGTATGGATATGTACCCGTATCAAAACGACGACCGTATAATCTCCCCTTTCTTTTACTGTGAATACAGCGACACAATCCGCACCGTTAAAGAGAACTATTGTTTACTTAGTTTCGGAAATGGAAAGTTTGATAAGCGTAACTATATTGTTGATTATGCAGAAGGAGCCGCACGCCATTTAGGCAACTTTGAAAAAGCGATCAGTACGGGCTTCCATGCTTGTGACATGAAGAAGGGGCAAAGCTACTGCAAGCGACGTTTGGCATGGTTAGCGGGTGAATACGCCATATCAGAATTTGAGGGCAACATACACTTAGCCTTTGTTAATAAAGACATGACCAGGATAAAAAGACCATGAATGACGAAATGAGAAATAAAATTAGAAGGGTCGCTGAATTAGAAATAATGGCGGACGTTGACCTGCGAGCAAAGGGCGTGCTAACTAAAGTAAGACGCCCCTTCTATCAGTCTCTATCGTCTAATTGGGAAGCAGCGAACGCTAGAAAGGAAGTAGCAAAAACAAAAAGTGACATTCTTCTTGTAATGCGCACCACAGTACAGGACTTAACAGAAGCGGACGTGAGCGAGTTAACCACCCAAGCGCTAAGAATGAATAGATACTTATTCACAGTCGCCGCCGTATTAGAACAAAACTTAAAAGTAGTAAAGATTCAGGTTAAACTATTTTACAAGTTCACCCCAAACCAATGGGAACATTATGTCAAAGCCGTTAATACACGATTTTCAAAAACTCTCACCGTCTAAAGCAAGCAACTGGCTATCATGCCCCGGAACATTAGAAATGAAACATTCAAAAAACAAGCCGCCAAAAAAGCCCGTATATTTTTTACTAGTTTTACCAAGGGGAGGAACCGGGCGGGAGATTTGCGCCTTTAGTTCTAATGCAAAACGCAACGCCTATGCAAATACACGAGGTGATAACGTACTAACAATAGTTGTCGCCCGTAAAGGCAACACTAACATTACACGAATGAGTAATGAAGATTTTAACGATTGGCTAGAACTAGCAGAACACTATATCGATGAAAAGTTAGGTTAACCAGGAGACTAGCGCCATGTTGAAAATGCATATTAGCCAATTTACCCAAGTAGAAGTGACTAGAAACAATGTAAACGAAAAGTCCAAACGCGAAGTGTATCTTACAACGGCGTTAGGCTTTGAAGGTACCAACATTGAAACGCTAACAGATAAAGTTATTGAGTACTTTAATGTACCTCGTGACATGTTAAGCGTAGACCACTACCCAAACTGCGGTAAGTATTGGGTCACCTTTAGAACCTATACTAAAGCAAACGCCAACCACGTTAACGAGTGGCCCACTTACTCTAAACGGTTTACTGAGCGCGGTATCATGTTGCACAGAAACTTATTTATAGTAGTAGCAAGCTAATGACTTGGTATAGGAAGAAAAGTCCTTACACCGTTTGGGTTCGTGTGTTTCAACCCAAGGCGGGGGGCGGGGAGTACATAGGGGGCATTTGGCGAGTACCACGAAAGATGGCTAGATCTGGAACTCTCTATGTTATCCACCATTACGAATTGCATCAAGTGTTTAAGGATGCGGACGGAATTTATATAAGGTTGATAAAACGTGAAACGAAGGAAGAACTTTGGAAGTATAAAGAACGCCCACGTAATTGAGCATTTGCTAAATGATTACAAGGGTAAAATTGATTTACTGACTTGGCTCATTGACCATGGCAGCCCGAGATACCAATTGATAACAGTTGGTATAGTACTAAAAACAATCCGCCGTAAAATTAGTAAAGAGGTATTAGGTTATGCAGACCCATTGGAACAAACGAGGAGTCACGTTGTTCGAAGTGCTAGTAGTCATCTTCACATTGTTAATAATAACGATAGTAGGCCATTGCGCAAACGAGGGAAGCCTAAGCAATGACGCTGTTGATAGCATGGTCTGTACTGGGCGTGGTACGTGCGCACCTATTAAGGCCATAGCTCTAGACAGCGAGCTTGTGATGGTTGCCGGTTGCCCTGATTTGCAGCTACTTAGCATCCAATTAGAGGTTAATGGCTTCTATGACACCAGCGTTGTGCTGGAAGGCTGTACAGAGATAGAAGACCCGAGCAAGGTGTTACTATTGCGTGATGATGGTTTGTTCTCACAGGTTAAATACAAGGGCAGGAAGCTATACATGCCTTCTGTTCACTTACCAACTGATTACCAGGGTACACCATGACCCCGGTAATGGTGCTAGTCTCTAAAATTCTGTTAATGATGATTGTAATTTTAATCATAGGCGGACTTATCTACGAATGGACAGTGCGAATTCTCGACAGCAGAAGAGCAAGAGCAATTAAAAAGTGGGAAGCAGAACGCCACGACCCCAGCCCAAAGGAGCAAAGAAAAAAATGAAAGACGTTAGCAGCATTACAGAGATACTAGCAGGACTGAGAGACATTCCAGATGCAACTCTTAATATGAGTCGCCGAAACTGTCACGTTAAAGGCTTATATAGCATAGTGCTACACAAAGATGAGGATACAGGACAACTAACCCGCATGTTCATGGCAGAGCCCCGCCATACCTTGCATATGAACCTAAACGTTATGAATAGCATGTCACTAGGCATTCACAGCCACCTTTATGACATTGACTTGATTAGGCTTGTTGGTAACCCTATTAACCTTATATACCAAGAGAGCGAAACGGGAATTGTCACTAGGGAATATTCTTTTGAATCCCTAGTGACAGGGGGTAGAGGTGCAAGGTATGAAAATAAGCAGAGCATTTTACGTTTGGTGGAATACGACCAATTCCGAATATCCTCCTTAAGCTCTGATATTTTACACACCATCTATGTTCCTGAAAGTCAAAGGGCGTGCTGGATTGTAAAGGAGGGGTTAAAGGTTAGTACTACAAACCGATTATTCAACAACATGGAAAACATGGAATGTATTGGGCATGAGACTTTCTTACCTCACCTCTATGTAAAAGATAACCCTTCTAATTTTATACGCAGCTTTGTTCGTGAGTTCTTCGATAGCACAAGGAATTTACACTAATGGGACGCCGACAAAACGACGGAAGTAATGACTGGATTGGTATATTGATTTCAGTTGCCATACTAGGGGTGCTTTGCATAGCAACTGCCCCCGCGTATATAGAGTGCAAAACCAAAGGGGGCCGCGTTATGCAAAGTCTATTTTCCGTTGAGTGTATAAAAGATGAAAAGATAATTGAATTGGAGTTTGGATGATGGCAACCTTATATGTTTTAGCAATTATTGCATGCTCTATTATAGCAACTGCTACTATAGTAACTTATAACATTCTGTATAACCCACCGAAGCCAAAGGTATTCTTCACTTATATAAGGGAAAACGGTGTTGCAAGGATGGGGGTAACCAATTGCCCAGAACATGCAGAGAGAAATAGAGGGAGAACAAAGCGGTATTATGACGACCTGATTGCAAACCACCCAATGCCGCCATGCAACCCACCACGAAAACAGGTATCAGCCCCTAAAGTAGTACAAGAGTTAGTTGTTAAACTATCCCTAGATGATAGCGAAATACTAAAGTGGTTAGAAAGTGAAGAAGGCGCTAAAAGAGTTATAAAGAGTATAATACAAAGCAAGCCCCGAACAGTTGTAGACCATAGTGCGATGATGGAAAAAGCCACTGCCACAACTAGTATGCACCAACCTACAGATGTTATGGAATGGCACAAAGAAGCGCTAAAAACCATGGAGAAAAAAGATGGATAGCATAGGACGTAAAAAAGAGTTTGAAGAATGGTTGGAAGGTAAGCCACAAGTAATACTTGATCTAGCAGAGAAGCTAGAGCCCTGGAATAGATACAGGGTAAAGAAGACAGGACAACACTGTCACTTAATTTCCTATTTTGAAGATGGTACTGTTACCATTAACATCTATGGACATGACGACGAAATCAGAGACGCAATGTATAAGACGATGCCTATACATGTATTTGGGATTAAGCCGGAAGATTTAGAAATAATAGAATAAAAGTATTGTAGTACTAAAGCAGGTGTGTATAATGTCCCTATTCCTTGAGAACACAGGACAACATTATGAAGTCACACACAAACACTGAAAAATGTATAAAAGAAATTGAAGTTAAGATGCTTTTAGGTACAATGAACGTCCAAGCCGCACTAGCGGAATTGAGAATATTAGGGGAGTTTAGAAATGTCAGATAACAAAGTAAGACGCCGAAGAAAAAAGAAAGTTGCTCCTAAGGTTGAAGTGGTTCTCGAAGCAGTTTCATTAAAGAAACAAAATTCCGGCGCACCAATTCAAGAAGGCTCAATCCGCCAACGTGTTTTGAGTATGATACAAATGAACATGAGCAATGACGATATTGTTGCCATGATAAATGAACAGACACCAGAAAGTGCGTTTAACCCAAGCCAATGCACTTGGTACCGTTCACAGTTTGCAAAGTCATTAAAAGAGAATGAGCAATTGCAGGAGTGGCAGCATCCTACACAATCCGCAACTTTTAAGGAATGGCACTACAGCCTTCCATGGGATGAGATTAACGAATTTTTAATGTCTAAAGGAGAATAGAGCAATGTCAGAATTTGCAAAGTTTATAGAAAACCTATTTAGTAACACGCCAGAGCAAATAAAGCCAGATGCTGTACTAACCCGAGAACAACTGCTAGAAGTTTACAACCCTACTGATTTTATGCCTATTACACTAAAGCATTTGATTGAGTTAATGGTTGCAGCAGATAAGCACATGGATTTAGCTGATAAGTTTGTTATGCCCCAGCACAAGAATGACAAAGAAGGGTTAATAAAAGCAATCGGCGAAATGCGAGACTGGGCAAAGGTAACCATGGAATTCCACAGCGCAATACTAAAGGTTGATTGTGATGAAGGCATGTGGTTTAACTCTATTGCCCGTTGTATAACCATTGTTAATCTGCAAGGGATGTTTGGTAGTGCAAAACGAAACCAGGCCACTTATACAGCTTTTGCAGAACAGGCGACGGGTATCGATGATTGTAGTTGTAACTCGTGCAAATTTCGACGGGGTGAGGCCCCACTACCAAGCGGAAAAGGTCTAGAGGGCTTACTAGCCGCTTTGGACGAAGCATTAGAAAAGAAAGATGGTAGAGAACATTAAAACTGTAGTAACATAAACCCCCTTATTTGGAAAAAATATTATGACGGCTAGAATCAAAATAGATATGAGCATGGAAGAGATAGTTTCTGTTATGTGTGAAGGCAACCCCGGCGGAATGTCAGCGATTATGTCTTTGTTAAAAGATACAAAAAAGATCGACCCGCAAGAATTCATGGAGGGCTTTGGACACATCTTGTTTTTAGATACCATGCAAATTTACGGCTCACATATTTACATTTTGTGGAACGATGTTTGTAAACGTGATTCAATGGCGTTCATTGCTTTGATTCGTGCGGCACAACTTGGTTTTACTCCTGTAAGTGACATTGTTAATCTTTCTAATAGCATTGGTGAGATTAATATGCCACACCTTATCTCACAGGTGCAAGAGCGCTTAGAAGACTTTAAAAAAGCCCATGTAGAGGCAGCGGTTGCCCACCATACAGAGCAACACCCAGACCCTTTCCTGGCTTGTCATGACGAAACAATGGAAAGGATAGGATGCAATAGAGACGGAACTAAAAAAGAGTCTGTTAACCCAGACCCTGCGGATACTGTAGACCCTGCACAGGAGTTAGACGACCCTACTCCAACACGTAGACCAAATTACCCCGGTTTGGTTTTTCTAGAGCTAGTGATGGAAGAGGAGGGGCTAAGCGAAGTGGACGCTGCTGAGAAAATGGGCGTTTCTAAACGGTTCCTTAATGCAGTACTAGAAGGCAAAGCACCAATCAATAAGTCAATGGCCCAAGCTATGGCTGACTATACTAAAACTTCTGCCGATAGCTGGTTAAACATGCAAATAGCAACTGACCGATGGGACGAAGAAAATGTTCATATCGCAATTAATGAAGCAGCGGACGACACCACTTATGCACTAGAAGCAAAATTAGATGCAGCGATAGACGCGGATGATTTTGGGTTTGAAGAACATTCACCAAAAGAAAAGGTTGACAGCTAAATAGTACAGTAGTAATATACACCCAGATTAGAAGAACGGTTAAGGGGAGTGACCGGATACACCCCCAATTAAATGCAGTAACTTAAAATTAATAGGAAAAATTATGGATTTTGCAATCGTACCTAAAGGCCAAAAGTTTGATTTCTCTCTTGTATCTAAGCAGACTACATTAGCTAAGCTATATGTTGGTGCTGGTTGGGACATGGCCCAAGAAGGCGCTGATGTTGATTTGGATTTGGTAGCTGTTCTGTTGACTGATGGCAAAGTAACAAATAAAGACCATCTGATTTACTTCTCTAATCGTGTTAAGTCTCAGTCTCTTGGTGTGTTTCTCTCTGAAGACAATGTTACAGGCGAAGGTGATGGGGATGATGAGTCTATCGTAATTGACTTTGCTAACTTACCTACCGGCGTTAACGGTATCGCTCTTGGATTAATTTGTTACACTGGCGGCATTACCTTGCCGGAAACTGTTAACACTCACCTACGTATTTGTGATGGCGATAATGAGCAGAGTGAACAGGTAGCGGATGTTGAAATCGAAGGCGCAACTGCGGGCTCTACTGTAGTACATGGCATGACCGTTTCAATGAACGCTGAAGGTCATTGGATAGTAGAGAATGTTGATACTTTCCATAATTGCGGAAATGGTATCGGCGCTGTACAAGGATTCGGTCAGCTATTTACTTGACTGATAAGAAGACCTTCGCCAGGGGTTGCCCCCGGTGTGAGAGTTGAAGGAGGTTTCAACCCATTTGCTACGATATGGAATGGTTTTAAAAGCTTCCTACAGTTAATACTCCACACGTTAGCGAAAGTTCTGGATTAACCATAAAAATAAAAAGCCCTGTTCGCACACGCAGGGCTTTTTTATGTCAGGAGAAACACAATGTTAGAATTAATATTTATTATCTTTGTTGCAATAATGATTACCATCGAATGGGCGTACCATCGTGAACACCCAAGTACTTTTAACTCTGCTTTAGCTTTTACCGGCGCATACATTGGCGCGGCTTTCATTTTCTCTGGTGTCGTTGCAGGGCTAAGAGGGCATGAAGCTGCTGGTATGTTCTTAATGGGCTATACGCTTGAAAAAATGCTGGCGTTCGATAACCTATTCGTATTCAGTATTATACTAACCTACTTTAAAATAGGCGCGTTAGAGAAACACAAAGCCCTACACTATGGCATTATTGGCGCTGCTGTTTTCCGTCTAATCTTCACTGTGATAGGTGTTGAGTTCATGGAGTACTTCGGCCCCACATTCGACTTAGTGTTTGCTGCAATGATTCTGTACTCGGTTTATCTAATGATGAGTGCGAGTGATGAAGACGACGCAACGAACTATGATGAATTGTGGTGGGTCATTAATATCAGAAAAGTATTCCCGACCATTTCTATATTCTGGCTTGTAGTAATCATTATAGAGATAAGCGACGTGTTGTTTGCCTTTGATAGTGTACCCGCCGTAATCGCCGTCACTAAAGACCCCGCACTGATTTACTTTGCAATGATGTTTGCTATATTAGGGCTACGCCAAATGTACTTTGTAATAGACGCCATGAAAAATTACATGCGCTACATTGATACGGCTATATATTGTATCTTGGTTTTCATCGCGATTAAGCTAGTCGCAAGTGGTTTGTTTGCCTTCCATATGAATGAGTTGTATAGCTTAGCGATTGTTGCTACTATACTACTTATTGGGGCTACTGCTTCACTGGCAAACCCAAAAGAAAGTTAAATCATAGCCCTAGTGCAATTCCGCACTAGGGTTTTCTAGGAGAAAGGTTGTGTCTAAGAAAACTTACACATGGTTATGGTCACTAGAAAAAAGCAAAGAATACAATCTAATTGATGGCGAAAAGAAACTGACCCGCCGTAAAATATTTATGTACAGCAAGGGGAATACCGAAGTAACGTATTCATATTGTAGACGCTGGCTCCATGCTTGGAATTTAGGTGGCGAACTGCGTGTAACTTTTCTAGGCATCGAACGCCATAGAAAAAACTTTAAGCCAAGGTGGTGACATGAGAACTCCAGAAAAGAAAGGTTGGCCTGATGTGGTGTCTGAAATTGTCCATTGGGTTGGGGGGATTTGCCTCTTTGCTCTTTTCATTATCTGGTCTACGGGGGGTTTTAGATGAAAAAGTTATTAGAGCTAGTAGCGCTTTGTAAATGCAGTGTGTCTATAGTAGTTAATGACCACAAAGATAATTACCAAGGTGTGGAAGCATACATAAGCGATCTAAGAACAATCTATGAGGAGGAGATTGAGGAAGAGATATTAAATGGCATGATTGCAAATGATACTATAGTCTGTTTGCGTGTGTATCCCGATACTCCTGTAGGTTTTAATGTCGCTTACCATTATGATGTTGATATATTAATGGATGAAATGATAAAGCACCTAAAAGAAGAGGGTTAAAGATGCTTGGGGAAACTGTATGAAAAAAGAATGTACACTATGCCATAAGGAAAAAGAAGCCGCCGCATTTAGGAAGAAAGTTTCTAGAGCGGATGGGCTTTCCTCTGCGTGCAAGGTGTGTCTAAAGGTTTATGACACTAAAAGAAATGAGACGCTGAAGCAACGTGATAACGGCCTAACCCCAAAGGGCCACAACTGGCTAAGCGTTCCTATAATATGAGACTTAGCAAAATTGAAGTAGGTCATTATAAAGTTACAGGCACTGACCTAGAAGTAATCCGTTATCAGAAGTATAATGGACATGCCCACCGTGACCACTGGAAGTTAGTCACACCTGCGGGTAAAGTAAGACCTGAATATGTCCACCATACGGCAAGGCTTTTAGAAGACGTTAAGATCTGGTTATTCCAGAACTGGGCGGGTTCTATGGCCAATGCTGTTGTCAAAAATAAAGTTCGTAGGAGAAAAAGAAGATGAGTGCAGAAATACGACTACGGTTAATTCAAATGCTTTTAGGGCAAGAGCTAAGGACTAACGAAACAGCAAAGATTATTCTTAATGCTGAAGAGCTAGATATAGTACTTGTGTCCATGCAAGAAACGCACAAGTACCCCTCTACAGTACATAAGCTTAGCCAACGTGTTGCCAGTGCAGAAGCTGCACAGCACAAGGCGGAAGACGCATTCGAGAAACAAAAGTTTGATCTGTTAGACGCAAATCCACAATGGGGTGAAACAAACGAACGCCTAGCCTCTCGTATCGGTGAGTTAGCGGATAACCTCTCTAATGCTTACAAACGTGTTAATGAAGCGGATGAGCGTACTAGGATTGTACAGGACTCGCTGTTAAAATATCAGCATATTCACTTGGAGTTAAATAACAAACTTAAGCATGACAAAGCCCACGTTTCAGCCATGGGTCGCCAGAACCAAGCTATTACTAGTAAGCTACAGTTAATGCAGAAGACTCTCGACACCCAAGCGTTTAAGTTTAGTAATGCAATGGGTGGTAAGGATAAGATCATTGATGCGCTACTACAAGAGAAGCTTAAGTTGCAAGTGTCTTTTGGTTCTGGTGAAGAGGTTGTACTAGACACCCAAACGTTTTCTGATCAAAACATTAAGTTAAACCTAACCTATAACGAACCTGAACCAAAGGAAGATGAAGATGGTATCTAAAATTAAGCCGAAGATAATCCATAACGATCTAATCATGCAGGAATTTGAAGTGTTCCTAAAAGAACAAGTGGATGTTGCAACCATTAACGATGAAACGAGAAACGCTTTACAGGTCGCTTTCTTCTTTGGCGCTTTTGCTACTGCAAAGTATAATATGTTCACAAGCTATGAAAGCCAAGAACAGTACGCCCCAGTTGGAAAGGCCTTGGCTGATGAATTGATTCTATTTGGTCAGCAGCGCGGGTTGCTAGAAGCTGAGATGATGGAGGAGCCCATGATAGGCACAGGTGACTTCTCAGAAATAGCTACCTTACCTACAGAGGACGACGCTATTTATGAAATTTGTGCAGATGGTGCGCCTAGTTATGTCCTTTATAACGAAGAGGACGACGTGTATATATTTGAAGTTGACGGCAAAGCATTAGCGAAAGGTCGTGAATACATTATGGAACATTTCGACGCATGGCGTCCTTGTGTTGAAAACTGCCAAGATGCTGCAACGTTAATACCAGATGGCTTTAAAAGTATTGATAGTGCGCCTAAGGATGGTACAGGTATTACAGTAATAACTAAAATACCTGAAATCGGTGAACAGCTCCTACATTTCCGCGCATACTATGATCGTGTTAAAGGACATTGGATGGGTGTTATCAGCGGTGATACTGATCGTAAAGTATTCCCAGTTGCTTGGAAGGAGATCCAACATTAGCGGTACATTTGCGGAGGTGACCTTAACAGTCACCATTCCGCTCTCTCAACCATGGGCAGATAACGAATCTGCTGGCGTAATACGCAACAGGGCAAAGAGACAAGCGACCGAACAACTACAACGCGCTCTTCAAAATGATAAAGTGAAAGGCGTAATTAAAGATCAAGCTGTAGTAATGATATACAGCACAACGGAAGAATAGATATGAACGTTAACTGTAATGCGGAGCCAATGGGTGATGGACGTAACATTTGTCGCCCTTGCGGACTTCAGTGGAATGATAACGAGGGTGACAAATGCCACCGCACTGAACAGAATGTACAGAAGTACGTTATTGTTGATGTAATACTAAAAGAAGTACAAGATGTATCAGTTGATCAGTTCCAAAAGATAAACCCGTTACATATTGTCAGAAACAATACGCCAGATGCCCAGCATGGTTTCCTTGAAGCGGAAGAAACTATTTCTGAAAAGACTGTGATTGATCTTGAGTATTTTACAGGTCAAGAAAATGGTCAATGTGGTGGCATGTACCTTGGCTATAATAGTGTAGTAGCAAGTAAGCTAGGTTTCATGTTCGAGAACTTTAGAAAGCAGCGTACAGCCTTTACCCATTTACAAGATGAATCACGTTACCATGCGAATGAAGCAAAGGCCGCCAACGCCCGAGTTGAAGCACAAGTGAAAACAGAAGTGCTAATTAAGGAAGCGCCCTTTTGGCGTCGGTCAGCGTTTGCAATTACAGGTAATACAGAATGGCTAGTGAACCGATAGACGGTTCTTTTACTGTAGTAGATGAGAAGGTGGTGGGGGTTAGTCCAACCCCGCTCGCCGACTTCACTCCGCAGTATGATGAACTTGGAAGACTAAAACCTTTTAAAGAAATTAGCATTTCAGAGTATTACTTAGCTGAACAGTATGATTCGCAGGGTGTGGATTATGTTATTCAAATGAAAATGAAAATGGGAGGGTTTATCTTTGTTGAGCAAGGTGGCCGCCTCCACTTTTGCGGCAGAGTAGAGAGGTACCAATGTCACAGAACAATGAACCTAGTGGTAAGGCAGTACATCGACGTAGACGACGCCGAAAAAATCCCGCTAAGCGCCAAACAGCTCGGGACATTAGTGAAGCACAGTCAAAGGCAGCTCCCGCCTACCAGGAAGCCTTAACGGAGTTGCTGGACACAATACCTAAAGGCTATGAGGTGTTCATAGACAGAAAGCAGGGACGTATAACGGCTATTAAATATGGGGGAATGTTTCCCTCTACCGTCGTTTACCAAGGATTTGGCAAGTGGGCCTAATCTAAGCTATGATTATAAGCCATACACACACACATACGTAAAGGTGAAGTAATGAATGAAGTAATGCATAAGTCCCTTCAGAACGCAGAGAAACAAGCAGAGGGGGTACTTAAGGCCGCTGTACAGATGGTAGAAGCCCAATTTGTTCCAGGGTACGCCATGAAGAACCCCTCCATTGTTACCGCCATGGTCAAGACGCTAAACATCTTCGTAACAGCAGAAATAAAAAGCCAACAACAGTAAACCTTAGGTTACCCCTATGTCTAATAAGAAAGTCAGGGTTGCTTTTGGGCGCACCGTTAAAAGCAATCGCATAAGAAATGAACGGTTGACAATGGGACAGCTATATGACCTATTCGAAAAACCGGAAGTACGGGAAAAGAAAGACGGTAAATATTTTATATTCGCAAGCTTCTCAGACACCAAACGTAATGTCCAAACGGTTGACAAATACTATGGTGCCACACTTGATTTGGATGATACCGATTTAAGTAAAAAAGAAATTCGCGAAGTGTATGGAAAATATAATTGCTTTATTTATTCTACCCACTCTCACATGACAACCCAGTATGATGAGAAGAAAAAAGAAGATGTTTATAAAGGCAATCGTTACCGCGTAGTTATCCCTTATAAGAAACCTGTTAGTAATGCAGTACATGTAAATGCAATGCTCAGTCTCATGGTTATGGCGGATGCTGTAGGAACGGATTTATCAGCCAAAGCTTTATCACGCCCCATGTACCTTCCTGCTTTTCAAAAGAAGATGAGGAAGAAATTCTATACATGGCGAAATGACCAAGCGAAACTATTCAACGCTGAAAAGATAAAGCTCACAGGGGAACAAGAGTTTTTACTACAGGAACTGCAAGAGTCAATAACTGAAAGGGTAGACATTACCACTAAGGTTGCAGATGGCGATCGTAACAATTCATTAGCCAAAATAGCCGGTAAGTTTATTCACGAGGGTATGACTCTCGAAGATACCATGAATGCTGTTAAGGCTTTGAACATTACCCAGTTCAACCCGCCAAAGAAAGACAGTGAAGTAGAAACCACAGTTAACTCTATTTGGAAATCGCACATTAGAAATAATGGTGATGACGATTGGAGTGGTGAACAGATTTTAGATATTGTTAAGAAAACGCCAAGCATCCTTTTAGATGATGTTCCCCATTATTTAAAAATGTTAGCTATGGGTGAGATAAAAGGGAAAGTCACGACCCTTGAAAAAGCAGCCATACTAAAAGGAATTAAAAAGTCTGCGGGCGATGTGACCATTTCTGATTTAAAAACAGAGTGCAAAGCAATATCACGCAACATAAAATCAGACAATGAGAATGGAACCGCAATATTAGGGGAAGGGTTAGAAAAAGCGATTGACTCAATGAGGGAACAATTCGACGGTGTGTTCTTTGTCGCAGGTATGAATAAGATGGTAAATTTCCATACCGGCATAGAAATGAAGATTGAAGCGTTTGATCGTGTTAATAACAGAATTAGAAAACAGGGAGTAGGGCAGGGAACCCCATCTACAATACTACAGTCAATAAGAGCAATTAAGACTGTTGATGTTATGCAATACGTACCAGGGTATGACAGGGTATTTAAAACGCCTCGTGGGGCTAGGGTACTAAACACTTACTTTGCACCTGAGATAGAGGAGGAAAAGGGAAGCGTTAAAATAATGCTAGACCATTTCAAATACCTATTCCCAAACCGCAAAGAAAGGGAAATTATTTTAGCCTTCATCGCATATCATGTGCAGAAGCCAGGACTTAAGTTCAAATGGATGCCAGTAATAAGAGGTAATAAGGGTATTGGTAAATCTCTATTAGCTGATTATCTTATTGGGCCGTTACTTGGTGAAGACAATCTAAAAACACTGGATACAACGGAAAAGGTCTCAGGTCGTTTTAACGATTGGCAGACAGGTAGCCAGTTAGTAGTACTACAGGAGCTGCACACAGGGGCTAATGCGAATAAGCGTAGTGAACTAACAGAGCATATCAAATCCTTTATAACAGATAGAACCGTTTCTATTGAACGTAAGGGCATAGATATTCAACAAATGCCAAACACTACCAACATGTTAGCTTTTACGAACCACGACGAGAGTGTTTATATAACACCAGATGAACGTCGGTTTTGTATGTTTCATATTAAGGCAACAAAAAAGTCACCAGCATACTATGACAGGCTTGTAGCATTTTTTGAGGAGGAACTGCCAGCCATTCGGTATTACTTCCTTAATAGAAGACTTAAAAATATAAACCCAAATAGCCTTCCTGTAACTCGCTATACACAGAAGGTCATGATGGACTCTCAAGATTCTGAATCCCGCGCCATACTAGAAATGGTTAAAGATAAGAGAGGGATAATTAATTGTCACGCTGCATTTAGCTGGTCAGCAGTATGTGAACTAACCGGCAACTATAAAAGAAGTGCAAACCTACAGAAAGATAACGACGTTGACATACCTGCACGTAACAGCGCACAGGGCAAACGTTTAGCCAGTGCACTAACCAATGCAGGGTTTGAGGAATATGGAGCGCCAGGGTATAAGATGCTGCTGGATGGCAAAAGGGAAACTGTATTTAAGCATAAGTCTTTTAAAGTGAATTCTAGACGGAAGGTACTTATGGAAGTTAAAGAGGCGAAGATTTCTGTAGATAGAAGGATGGAGGGAGAAGATTTTGAATAAATAATTAATTAAAAGGTTTACACCTAAGAAGTACTGTAATACTATAGCATCTCTTTCGAAGACAACGTTAAACATTAAGAACTTGGAGAAACACAAATGAGTAAGTTAACACTAGAACAAATTGCGGCCATTACGATTGGTGATTTAATCAACATCGCGGTATCATCGGTTTCCGGTAGTACTGCTGCTGAAGAAACTGAAACTAAAACTGAAAAGCCTGCTAAAAAAGCGAAAGCGAAAAAAGCGGAAAAAGTAGAAAAGAAGCCAGCTAAAAAAGCTAAAAAGGTTTCTAAAGTCGCTCTTACCAAATTGCATAAAGAAGCAAAAGCGGAAGAAGCTGATGAAGCCAAATCCGCACTAGCAGTGTTTGACGCAAAGAAAGTCGCAGATGTTGATGAAGATGATTATCCAGCATTGGCAGTATTGTTGCAGCAAGTGATCGACGGCGAATACGAAGAAGAAGAAAAGGACGAAGAAGAAGAAGAAGAAGAAGATGACGACGAAAAAGAAGAGGCAGATGACGAAGAAGTCAACGCTGAAACTCTTACCGCTTTGATCAACGAAGGCTTAGAAGACGAAGACCTCGAAGATGAAGTTATCGACGCAATCAAAGGCTATAAGCTTAAGCCTGCGAAGAAAGATAAAAAAGTGACGTTAAAGTCTGTTGAAAAATTGTCTGACGAAGACATTGAAGAGTGCTACACAGAAGTACTCGACATCGTTG
>NVUW01000016.1 GCA_002733205.1 Thalassobium sp.
CTTTTGATTTTGTTTCAATCGGCATACGAAGAAATGAGCGAGCGGGGATATGCCCCGTTACACTTCCAAACTCATGCACAAGCCCGATATCCGCGTTCCCCAATGATCCGCCGCTATCTCGTTGGTTTTGACTTCCAAGAACCCCGACTCTCGTAACCCATTCGTCACCCATCGCCTTGGCCATCTTTGAAAGCCCATCAATATTAATAGTCATTTTTGTCATTTTGGTCATGGGTTAACCGCCCCATGTACAGAAACCACATTCCCAACAGTGCGGGTCATGGCAAACGATAGATATTTCAAACCATAAGGAGTCGTAGCGAAGAACGAAAACACCGGATTATCCAAGTATGTTTGCGGTATTCCGTAACTCTCTGAAATACTGCCGACTGATTTAGACGAAACAGGAAATTGAACTTGCGCAGATATACCGCCTGCGGACGCTCTAAGGTCGTGGACCAGATAATGAGCGGCAAGATACAAATAAACAAGCGTGATTTCTGCATCTGTGCCAAAAACGGACTGATTGAAATTTACTTGAGTTTCTAAAAACGCGCGCTCAATGTCTGAATCTTGGACGTAATTATCAATACTATCTGTGGCTAATGTCCAGTCGGAGGAGGGGGGTTCTGTAGTAACGCCGTTTACATTGGCATCATAGAATAATTTTTGCGGCTCATAATAAACCCGATCACCTATATTGTAAGGCTGGTTAGCAACCAACCAAACAGGTAAATAAGGGAAATCCCGTGGAAATTGTGCCTTGAAATCATCAACCGTAATTGTGGTTAAGTCCATAGTAATTCCCCTTATTTTTTATTTAGTAGTGTTCTTCGTTGGCTCTGGTGTCGGCTCCGTGGCTTTTTCAAGATCAGATTCCAGCCCTGTGATTTTACCCTCAAGGTCTGAAACTTGAGATTTATGATTCTCAGCTTCGCCCTCAAGTTTTTTAACCTTCGCTTTAAGCTTTGCAATTTCAGCGGAGTTATCAACCGAATCCTCGTCTACAGGAGGAGAAACAATCTCGTTCTTATATTTTTTCTTGAGACTATTCGCCCGTTTCACGTCAACCGATACCGTGCGGCCAGCGGCAAGGACTACAGCGGGTGTAGTTACCTTGCCATCAACGTTTACAACAGCGTCTTCCAGCGTGAAATCACGTTTACCTTTATTAAAAATATTGACTTTAGACATGGTGTTGTTTTCCTTTTCTTAGAAGTCGAAATAAAGCATTTCAAGCGGACGGTACGCTTCAACAGATGCGAACTGGCCGTAACCTACGGATGAATAATTAAATCCATTAACAGTATCGTATATTGTTGTTGTGTAGTCCACTGGAATTTCAAACGTAAGACTTGACGGATCATTGGAACGATACATCACGTAACGGTTAACGCCGAGATTGTTGTTTGCAGCACTAGAATAAACAAGTCCTTCAATCGCGAAAGCAGGTACATAAGTTTGGAACACTTCGTACAAACGTTCTAGACGTGACTTGAGTGGGAAACCCTCGTCAACCGCAGAGGCAAGACCAAGATAATCCGCCATCGGCATAACAAACGTATCCGCTAATACTGTGCTGTTTGAATTCGCAAAGTACACTGGCAACACCGTGGACAAGAAAGTATTGAATTCTGTCGAACTCATTGAACTAATCGTCTTAGTGATCACTGCCGTATTAATGTTGACGTTTGTTTGTGTCAAAAGCCCTTTTACAGTTGGATTTGAATCCAAACCAAGAAAAGCGGTTCTTTGAATTCCGAGCTGCCAGTTTTTAAACCGTGACTCTTCCTTCTTTTCCATCAATGACCAATTGCCTGACTTTGTAGCCTGTGCAAGTTCTGCGATGTTATAGTTTGTAGTTTTACCCCAAACTTTACGCGGAACGATGATGCTACCGATTTGTGTGTCGGTGCGTTCCATCTTACCATCATTTGTACCCTCTTCGATGATACCTTTTTCAAAGTCGTCACCAGTAGAGAATGATGTATAAGTCAGTTGCTCAGTCGCCCACGGGTTTTCACCCACTTCAACAGGCATGAAGTCAGAGGGTGTTACCTCGTAGAACTTCTGATCAGTTACGCGGGCCTTGATTGCAGTCAATGTAGTGATATTGACGTCAAAACCTGTGTTACTGATTTCCGCCATTAAGCGGCCTTCCACTTTTTCAAGCATGTTTTGTTGATAAATATTCATGATCATTAGCTCCTTAAACTAAAATTTCGACGCGAATTAAATCACCATCAGCGAGGGCAATATCAAGAGCCTTACCAATAGTAGTACCAGAAGTTTTTGTCACCACTTTGTTGCCAGCGATTAGAACCTCAAGCAACGCACCACGAGTAATCGCGGCAGATGCTTCCATAATCATAACGTCACCTCTTCGAGCAATTTTAACTTGCTTGTTAGCAGCGTATGAATCTGTACGAGTATTGTAGGTTACAAACCCGAAAATTGCGTCCGTTACAGCGGTGATACTAATTACAGGAAGTTGTGCGCCTGTGGTCGTGGCAAGCAATACAGCTTGTGCAGTGACAAGATCAGCAACTTGCCCATTGTCTACCTGACAATTGAGAGTGTCCCAATTTGGATCAAGTGTTAATTGACCTTTTTCGGCGGTCATTGCGAATTGATTTAGTCCTTGTGTCATGAGATTTGCTCCTTATTTTCTCAAATTAATATTTTGCTTTGCCTTTTTTCAAACCGTCCATTTTCATCCAAGGGGTGTTAGATGGGGCCTGATCTTTGATGTGCGCGTTTGATAACTCATCAAAGCGTTTCTTCTCAAGAGAATTATCTTTCTCTTTGACTTTGACCTTCACTTCGTCTTCGTCTTCGTCTTCATCGTCCGCATTGTCTTTAGTTTTATCTCTGTCCGTATAATCATCGACATCCATATCATTTTTAGTCGCGGTAATGCTTTCGTATTCATTAATAAGCTCTTTAATGCTCATTGATTTACCGCCAACATCTACCATCGAATCCATGTTCGCCATTTCTTTTTCGTCTTCTTTTTCCTTGGCGGCGTTTTGCTTTTCAACAAGGGCGGCCATTTCCATGACATTAACGGCAGTTATTGTGCCGTCGTCATTTTGGATTTCGACCATTGTATCTTTGTCGATCACCTTTACTTCTTCTTTTTTGTTCTTGAAAAACATAATGTTTAATCCTTTTTTCTGTTTGATAGAGTTTTGTAATTCACTAAGATCATTTTTCTTTTCATCGCAGTAAATCTTGTATTCTTCCTGAGTCATGATGCACGCGTTTTCATAACGCGGATTATCGACGATCGCCAAGTGCGAATATTCGCCGTTTGTAATTTCTCTTGTGTATGGGCAACCGTGATACATGCCACCGTTACCCCATTCGGTAGGGGAATAACAATTTGAAACAGACCAGCCTTTAGCGATAGCATCGAAGGCCTCTTCACCTGTCACAAGTATTTTAGACCAGCACCACCCATCAAGTTCATTGTAAAATGTCTCAGTTACAAAACCCTGTCCATCTCTCTCTAAATCGACGAGGTGGCATTCTTTGGTCATGTGTTCAACATATATTGGCATGTTATTGAAACTAGGCATCATTTTTTTAATGGTGTCTGTGGATACTAAGATCGTTTCATTCTCGTAACCTGCAAGACCAGCTTCCATGTGACGTGCATAAAACGTTTGCGGAAATCTCTTCGCATTCTGTTTTTCGTCTGTGGCTTCGCTCTGTTTCATATTAACTCATAAAAAAACCACAAGAGTATACAGCGTAATGTGTAATGCCTCTCATGGTTCGGTTGTTCCAATACCTTGAATTTTTATAATACTATTTTTTTGCGTTTAAATCAACAGGGGGTTTTTCACTGCGTTCTGTACAGCATCTTACGACCTTACCATCCTGAAAAGTGAACATGACCGAGCCGTGCAGCTTATTTTCTGTTTCACGTTCTAAAACTTCTTTAATCCAGACTATATTTTCTATCATTCTATCAACGCTATTGCCACGCACCTACAACCGAAATCTTCCGAAGGGTGTGCGCGCATCCCTGTTTTACGGTTTACAATTGGTGGAGTATCCCACGTATGAACCGTTCCATCAAGTATTTCATGGTCTGGACGCACTCTTTCAGCGTCGGCAGTTGACCAACGATATTTAGTTATCCCCAAGCCATCATAACGAGTTTCACGATATTTGGCCAAGAGTAGGGACGTTTCCTGTCTTGCCAAAAATCTAGCCTTGCGCGTTGATACGCCGTAATTATCTTGAATGAATTTAATCATGTCCCCAGAACGACGGCCCTCGAATACATTAGTTTGTACGGCCTCACGCAGTTTTATGATATTCTCAGAAGTCCAATCCTTGATATATTTATCGAGATTCATCCCCCATTCTGAGGCAAGGCGGGCAACCATATCCTGCGTAACATTAGGCGCGATTGCAATGCTCTTCATGGTATGAGCGAAATCCGTTCCCATATCATCAATCACACCGACATAAGTATCTGGAATAGTGGACAGACCATCAATTCTTTTCACGTCCATCGTGTTGATGGTTTGCAACATTCTTCTTTGCATGCCCTCATATGAAGCCTTGACCTGTACTTGAGCGGCGGCAAGATTGGGAGGCAACCCGCCTACAAGCGTCCATGTCTTGGATGGTCGGTTATAGACCGCGCCCATTCTCTTAAGCTCTTTACTTATTCTAGCGTTGTATGTTCCATGGAATTTATCGCCGTCATACCAGATTTTTCCAGAGGTGAGCGCGTCCGCAATGATACCGCCTGCATTGGTCAATTCTTTAGGCTCAAGATTCAACGCTTCAATAATAGGGCGATACATAATCTCATAGAACAGTTTATTGATTTCTTTTTCTATATCTAAGAAATACGAATCTTTCAAATACATCGGCGGGATTTGTCTCATTACTGAAAAGTCGCTCTTGGTGGTATGGCTTGCCTGATATTGGCGTCACTTGGATCACTTAAGTCAGACGCCGCACCACGCATTGTCACAGTTGCGAGCGGTGTTGTACCGGATAAAACAGGCAACACGACGAAAGTTTCGCTTATGATACCGAGTATCGCGCCCGCCTCGGAATTGTAAGACTCTGGGCCTATCTGTACAGCTATTTGATTGCTGTCGACCACCATAAACACACGGTTGTTTACATATTGGTTTGTTGTCAATGAACCTTGTGGAAGCGCATCGGCAAAAACAGCCGTACCATCGTCAAACACACCCGCAGGTATTGTTGTTTGGGCAATCAATTTACCCTCTACATTATCCGTAACAGTCCATCCGATAAACATTACAGGCGCCACAAGTGCCGAACTTGCGATCATGTTGGGGTCTTTATTATCATTCCGCGCATTAACACCATGCAGATAAAAATCACCTTCGGCTTTATCGAGGCTCAACGTACCGGAGTTGCCAGTTATAACGTTTTGACCTTTAGTTGCACAATTAATCGCACCTTGACAGAACGACATGTCGGCAAGTGACATCAAAGCGTTGGCAATAGATACAGGTGTGAATCCTGATATACCAGTGATGGTCGTATTGTTTGGGTGGGTTAAAATCGCAACACCAACATGATCCCTTAAGAATGCCCCGCTTTGCAAAGACGTCGCTTGCGTTAGAACACATGAGCTATCGATATAAATAAACGATGCGCTGTCTGTGGTTATATTGGTGACAGAAACATCATCAAACGCTCCACAAGACACAACAGAGGTTGTTGCGTCGGTTGGGGTTGTATACGCGTTTGTGAACATATGAGCGCCGGAGGTGATATCAAATAAAGAAGCGTCTCCACCGTCTATTGTCGGAATAGACGTATTCTGGGGATCGATCATTCCTGTCGGTAGAACCGAAGTATACGAATTCAAATCCTCTGGGAATACGGCACTGTCGCTCATATTGATGTCGATTTCTCGAACATCTTGGACGCTTACTTGTCCAGAGATATTATCCGGTAGATCAGTATTAATCTGCGTTTGCATATCTGCGCGAGTTTTTACCTCTGCGAAAGAACTGATAGAGCATACCAACCCTAATCCCATTATTACCACTGCATATAATATATTCTTTTTCATAGTCTAAACTCCTTAAATTTATCTAAATCCATCGCCAAACCCAGAACCGAAACCCGATCCAAGTGTCAATTCGTTGGCTTCAATACCGCTCAAAATTACGCTTGTTACTGTTGCGTTTTCCTCAATATACAGGAAATTATGGACATAATTGAAAAAACCAGACCCCACAAAACCCGCGCCGCCTTCTATTATATTCATTCCTGTAGGTGCAGGCAAGGGGTCAGATTGAGACATGTATATATTCACATCTCCGCCTATAACCTCAATCGACGGTTTGAGCTGTTCAACACCAAGACCAGTGACCCGCACTTCGTACAGTGTGTTGACTTGTATTTCAACTTGATACCGGATGCGTAATGTCATTTTTATACATAAGTCCTTGCTACATCTATCGCGTCAAGTCGTGCTATCTCAGCAGCAGTTAATTCTGGCAAGAGGTCGGACACGTGCCAGTTTGTAACATGCCAGAAATCATCTTCCAGAAATGGCGCATTCCACATTTTTAGAGTGGCTTTTTTTGGTTCATCTTTGCCTGTAAGTCTGTTTTTTCCAATGATACCACCGTCTTTGGCAATAGAATAACCCGCAGCAATTGCACGCTCTTTGAAAATTTCGAACAGTACAACAGCAATACGAACCGCCTTATCTTTGCTTGAGCATTTTATTTTTTCCATTTACACACCATATCTTCCATAATAACCGTTAACATCACTAATGACAGTCGGTGTCTTAATATCTGAGTAAACCACCAATTCGCCCATTCTGTCATGGAACGGTCTACTACCGCCAGCACTTGATGAGCCGAATGTAGTTATTCCGGCTGTATAATTAGCGTCAACTGCGTTCGATGTATCAGATACGCCGTTTATAAATATTTCACTGCCAACGGTTCCACTTGTTACAGTTATGACATAACTTGTACCTGTGCTTAAATTGACCGATCCATTTAATTTCACAGATTGGTTTGAATTGACAACTTGAACAATATTTGAAGGTGTGTCATTTATTCTTATCAGAAGCGACCCCGTTAACCCTCCGACTATCGCACTTTCATTTGAACTGAAATCATCGCTATTGATAACATTAAATACTGTGTAGTTAAGACTCACAAGCGCAGGTATCTCAAGAACATCAGTGTCGTATACCAATACGTCAATCGGCCCAATTTGCGCACCAGTTAGGACAGGTCTTAAACCTACAACAACTTGAGATGCGTCATTGCCCGAACCTGATTTATCCGCAATATTTGATACAACACCAAGAACCTCTGTCACGGTTGCGGGATCTGATTGGTCTATCCAACAAATCAAATTTGGGTAGTCAGTCGGCAGTACAACAGGTGCAGCCGCGCCACTACCTAGAAGCGCACCCAAGGATAACCCTAAAATTCCACCTAATACAGCGCCGAGTTTTGCCATTACACGACCTCAACAGGATCAAGACCAGCGACAATAATACTTGTGGTCGTTCCGCCAGCTTGCGTGACCCATAGATAGTTATGAATATACTCAAATTTAGCCGACCCAACAAACGCCGCGCCTCCGTCAATTATATTCATTCCAGTAGGGGCGGAGACGGGCGTATCTTGTGACACATATATGTCAACCGTTCCGCCGATCGTTTCAATGGATGGTGCGATTTGCTCCACTCCTGCGGGCATAGACCTGACAACATATAGCGTATCAAGTGCAAGCACCTTTTGGTATCGTTGTCTGTCGACTGGTATTGTCATGATATATTCTCCTCATGGATTTATTGCGTCGGAGTTCCGACAGTGAATTGACCCGTTAGGGGTTCTAATGCTTCGCGTTTTGTGTCGACCTCTGTGGCCAATAAATGATCATGATTTACATTTTCCGCCCATTCCGTGCGGTCTATTGCGCCTGATTGATAAGACGACATATTACGATTAAATTTAGAATTCTTAACCTCTTCCTCTTCGACAGCGTTCAACTGCTTGAGAGGATTCCACGAGATCGAGAGATCATCAGGCACAAACCCGAAAAGATGCTGGCAACATATGGCCAATAGGTCAATGACTTGAAACTTGCTCTTTGCGCGTATTTCACCCTCAACCATTGAATTATAATTCTGCAAATCATCTTCGCCAGATGAAAAACCAGTGGAGGGAATGCCGAACAGCTTGGACATGGGCATTTTAAGATCAGATGCAACCTGCATGCGTATCTCACTCATGACCTCACCTAAACCAGTAAATGACATTTTCTTTTGGTCGTAATCATCGTCGGCGTCCATAGTTATGGCGTTGATATAATTTTTGACTTGGTTCGCCTGTTGTACACGTTGGACAACTTGGGCCGTCCCATTAGCGGACAACATAGCAGTATTGAAGCCTTTGATCTTGAATACGTCAACTTTGGCCTCGTCGATCAACTCAAACAAGACATTCTGATTTTTCATGTACTGATTAATAGAACGCACCAAACGCTCAAGTTCTGACATGCCCCAACCGCGCAAACGCTGGCGAATGAAAGCAGGGGCTTCTTTGCCCTTAATTTTATACACTCGAGTCTTATTGACAATCGTTCCATAATAATTATAGAAATCGCCTTGCTGGTCGTAAGGGTCTGCAACCGCATTCATCGAAGGATTACCGACCGCGCCAGAGCCGACCATCTCCCACATATCCAAACCACGAAACGCGAGTTTTCCGCCTTCTTTGATTGACTCGATTTTGAATTCTGTTTGTGGGTTTTGCCCTGTGATTATGAGAATACCACCGCCGCCATACAGTCTGGCCCACTTGAGCGCATCACGTAGAGCACCAATAACGTTATTGCGCTCAATGTACATTTCGAGCTTGTCCAGTTCGGCAGGTTCTAATTGATCGGTAACAATCTCAAAGCCCGTACTGAAAGCATCATCGACAGGTTGGTCCACCAAAGTTTGCACAATACCATGCTCGACATACATCTGTGAGAGTAGGTTGCGATCATTAGAAACAAGATTATAGCGCAGATTATAATACAGCGAGTCGGTACGGCCAACAAATGCGCCTGTACCAAAAGGGTTAGTGAATGCACTTGTAAAACTGTTGAGTGAATTAACAACTGGTTCCGACAAGCTCGATGTAGTTTTTAAATTGTTCATTGATCACCTAAAACACATAACAATGACAACACTACCACATGAATTACTTAGTATCAAGAATAGAGGGCTGTTTGATTTCTCGAAGAATATCCCGAAGCTCTGCATATGCCAAAAGCAACGTACACCATATGAAGGAAAGAAATAGTCTACCTAAATTCATTTCATCCAAAGCGTATGATTGGTAAAAGACTATGAACAGGGCAAACCCTGCAAATCTTATAAGTTTGGTTTTGGTTATTATTGGGTTGAGGGTCATGATTGGTTTTCTCCTGTTGTTATTTTGTAGATTTCATATGCAGCCTCATGAAGATAATCATCATGGTAATCACAAGATTCATTAAGGTAATCTTTTATAGCTGTAACATGTTCTAGTTTAGGTTCTTTAGGCACAAGCACGTGTGTGTCTAGTAGTGCTAGAGCTTCTCTCAATGCAATAATATCAGGGCAAAGGCTTCTGTCATAGAAATGTGTTTCAATCCCCAGAGTTAAAGCTGCCTTTAATTTATCATTAGGTGTCATCGGTTTACTCTCATGATTGCGCGCTAATTTAGACTCCTCATTCTTGGATTTATTATAACGGGCTATGCCGCCATCTCTATCGTAGTGACTCATGTATCCACCTCAAGCACATATCCCGCCATATCACAGAACAGTTGATCCTCGGTGGGCGACAGGAGTTCATTACGTTCGAGTTTGGTTTTCGCGGTCAAGTATGCGAATAGTTTCCGTTTGTCTATGATGTTGGTCATTATAGTTTTCCTCTGTATGTTAACCTGTCCCAAGATTTGGGGTTCATATATCTATGTCTACCTGTAATTCCCCACCATAATCTTTCCCAACGGTTCATGCGCATTATTGCCCAACCTATGCGCCAATATCTTTCGTCGCGTATTTTTTCTTCGATGCTGGTCATTTTTTCACCTTCACAATATGATAGCCGTTGGTGGTTAGGTGGCTCAAAAAATGGGCGATAACCACGGCCTCTCTTTTATTAATTTGGCGATAGCCCAATGCGAATTGTGCCTTGTCGAAATCACCAATAATATTGGGACATTCTTTATCAATGTCTACAATTTCCATTTCTATTATGTTGGTCATTTTTTCACCTTTATGAGTTGGTAGCCGTTGGCGGTTAGGTAGTCTAAGGTGGCATTGCACCCACCATCAAAACCAAATTTCATTCCAATATTCCTGCCGACCATCGTGGTTCTGAGTTCTTCAATATCCACAAGTTCCATGGCCACCATAGGCGATTTAACATCAGGCATAGGGGTATCTGAGCTTACAGGTGGCAACGAGGATTTAAACAGTTTAGTATCTATGCATTTTTCACATTTTCCGCAAGCTGTTCCAAGTGCCCAACAGCCACGACATATAACGCCATTGTATTTATTCTGTGTCATTTTTAAGCCCTTCAAGTTTGAACATACCGCCAATAAATTTTTTCGCGTCTTCAATTTCAGAATCAGCAAGTCTCACGAAACCAAAGAATGAATACGAATCGTGGCAACCAAGTTCACCCGTTTCAAATGATCGCTTCAATATTTTATATAGATTTTCATCTTCTTTTGATGGTTTACACTCTGGCCGTGTGTTCCAGTCGCCCTCTGTTGTAGCACCGCAGTTATTACATGCTGGCTTGTGTTGTATATAATCTGCGATATCATCGTCCGCCCAGCTCATCTCTCGCGCTCTAAACTCTGGCTTAAAACTGGCTACGCCTTCGGGGTCGATATCCGTTGATCCGCAAAACGGACAGGGTTTTAAATTAGTCATGCTAAATGCCTTATCGTTAAAATTGGTATGAACAAGAACCACCAGCGCACCTGTAGAACGGGGCGACCATCTTGCTGTATTTGTTTGGACGTTCTAGTTATTATCATTTTTCATATCCTCCGCTTTCTTGATTGCTGAGTCTCGCAATAAGTTTAAATTGCCCCACTCGTCAATATGCGCATCACTTTTTTCAGATAAATACTTTGAGTATTCCAAAGCCACAAGCAACTCACCCGCTAAGTTCTCAAACCGCAACGCACGAGCGGCGCAGTCTTCAATGTCTTTTTCGGTTGTCATGATGTGCCCCCTAATATGTAAACATACATGTAAATTGTAATGATCACGAAGACCACACATGCTAGAGATGCGAAGACTAAGTTGAATATAAAATTTCTCATTTGGTTTGCTCCCATGTAAAAAATTGTCTTTCGGCGCAATAACTACCTTTCGCGCCTATTGTCTGATCCATAGTATCGAAGTGGACAGTTTTAACGCACCTGCCCATGACGAACACTGTAGATAATCCCATGATTAAACCGAGGGCCATTGCTATTTTCATATTCCACCCTCCGCATAAGCCTGTTCCATTTCGTAGGATTCACCGTAAACCTTATCGCTTGGCTCGAAACCTTCGTCATCATAAAACGTTTCACCGTTTTCGTTATGTTGAAGAGACAGGAAACCAGCGCAAATCTTTGAACCTTCATCGACGCGGTTGTCTTCGTCCTCTGTTTCGCTGTCCAGTGTCTTATGACAATAGAATGTGTTGTACGGGTTCTGAGCTGCATAAGCTAATTCTTCGCCACGCTCTGGACGTAGGAACGGTTTAACGTCTGACCGATACGGGCATTGAGCGCAGGGTTTTTTTATGAAATCGCTCATGATGCGCCCGTCGCTTTCTTGATTGCGTCACGAATAGGCGTTAAATGAGCGTCGCCAATATCAGGATTGGCCGCGATTATCTTTAGAGCATATTCCAACGCCTCCAACATATCAGGGGCGGCCGATATCAGGCGCAAAATTCCGTTGTGTTTATCCATAGATACTTCATCCTGTGATATCACAGTGACCGATAGTTCGAATTCATCGGTATTTAAACTGGTGATTCTCTGGTCTGAGTTCGTTTGCTCAATACTGAAAGATATTGGTTTGTTAGTCATGATTCTACGCCCTGTTCTTTAAGTTGTCTAACAACTCTTTCGACACTAATGGCTAGATCGTCCATTTGTTCATAATGGTGTTTGACAAACAATAAAAATTCGTAAGCCTCAATTTCGGTTAATGTTAATACTATTTTTTTGGGCATTGATTTATCCTTTAAGTTTCTATCAACATGAAAACACACCGCTAACAGTCTGTCAACAACTTAATTATAAAACATCGAAAATAGATACGTCTGCGGTGATGTAATCGGCCAGCGCATAACGAGTTGCGTCAATATAATGATTCCAGTTATCAATAATCACAGGCAGAATTTCTTGTGTGTTTTTATCGACCTTATACGAGTACTTGGTTAATTCTTCAATCGTCTTAACACATCTCGGATGCACAAATATGTTATTAAACGACCTTAAATATTCAACTCCGTCTTCAACGCTGCCTTTCCACTTTGGCGCGCCCTCTACATTAAATCCTTGCTTGCTCACATGGGATATCGTTTCGGGCCTTGAACAGTCACCGTATATTTTCCAACGCTTGGACTCTGGCACTGATCGGAACATCGTACCTATATCATCCAACTCAACACCAACGCCGCCCGCCTCATAATCTATATATAAATTCTTCTGTCCATTTTCGAGCATGATGTACATGCGTACCAGAGTCGTAGGATCGTTCGCGAATCCCCAATCTGCACCGAAGAAAAAACGGGTTTGGTATAATTCAGTGAGGGCAGGCGTCTCGAAATCCAGTTCCTTCCATTTTCCATGGAAAACAATTTGCTCTGCACGACCGACGGCCTCACCCATGTATTCATGATCGTATTTCATGCGGTCGGATTTCTTCAACGCCTCCGCATCTGCTATAAATTTCTGTCCTAACCATTCGGGCGGAACGTCTAAATATGTGGAGTGGTGGACGATCCTGTCGCCGTATGCTTTGTTCTCGCATTCTTTGTTGACCCATGCGGCCGGATCATTCGGCGGGTTGTATGTGATAAACTCCACAAACTTATCACCACCACGCAAAACGGATTGTTGGACGTTTCTTATTTCGTCCATACCATAGAATTCGGCGGCCTCTTCAAACCACAGGAATTTGAAATAACCTTGCTTAACATTTATCGACTTGAGCTTGAGTGGATTATCTAGCCCCTTCATTATGATTTTTTGGCCAGTGGGTAGGTATGTGATTTCAGGCGGTGATTTCGTATGAGAGAAAAACGCATCTACCTTAAGCATACTAATCGCCCATAAAAGCGTTTCAAGAACCGATGTCCTGATCGTCTCCCCAACCTTACGAACCACAAGCGCGTTTGCGTCGGGATCTTCTATCATCCCTAATATTATCTGTATGGCGGCGAAAGACGATTTAGTCGATCCACGTCCGCCCTTGAGCCAGATTGAAACCGTGGCCTTTAATCTTATTCTGCGATGGATAGGATAGAAGACGGGGGCGATAACTGTTTTAAGAGATACCTCAGTCATCGTCTGGAATATCATCCTTGAGAACTGTTGGGGTTATATCCTTAAACTCTAATTTATCGACGAACATACCACGATCTTTACCAAGCATATCAAGCGCGGCCTTTTTATCCGATACCTTGATTTTCATTACTTCGGCGAAACCTACGTTTTCATTTCCCACCATACATATATCAACGCCAGATATTGCGCCGGCGGTATCATCATCAAGTTTGGAAATATGGATAGGCTTGCCATCATCATCGAATAATTTACGCGCATCATAGAAGGCAATCTTTGCAAGTTCCGCAGTGATACGCTCGGCGGTAATGTTAAGTTTGTTCTGTACTTTAAGCCTCTCATTGCGCAAATAAGCCGCTATATGTGGTTTGTTGCGGTTTTCATAACCAATAGACGAGGCCGCGTTTTCAGAGTATCCCGCGTCGATTGCAGCCTGTGTAGCGTTATCATCTACAAGCACATTGTCTGCCCATAATCTAGATTTGGCCGTCCACCCTTCGGATGCTGGTCTATCTTTATCATCGCTTGGTTTGGGTTCCGTCATTTGAATAACCTCCGTGTTGTTATCACAATGTTAGCACACTTCTATATGCGTTGGGAATATCAAAAACACCTAAAATACCCCCTATTATGTAAATGGGTTTGGGTAATAAAATTACGGGCCATTTGGTGTCCAGTGTTCCTGTTGTTATATCAATGACTTAGCCTAAATATATTATGTTAAATGGCCAGATGGTGTCCAGTGTTTATTTAATTAGATCAACGACTTAACCCTATTTCCCCCTCTTCTCTCTATATTTTCTCTACTTAAAAGAGTATATAGAGTTAAGGGGGGTCGATGCTATAATTGACCCCCTTAGTAAAATATAGAAATTAGTACAGCGTTTTTTTCAAACCCGAAAACAGGGGGTAAAAACCGCAGAGTTGAGCCGAATGAGTGGGTTTGGGTTTTTGGGGTAATTTGGTGTCCATTTACATAAGTAGGGTCAAATGTGTGATATGTAAAACAAAAACAGGTAAAAACAGGGTGTGAAAAGTGCTGTTTTAGGGTAAAAAGGGTCAAAAAGGGGTGAGCAAAACGCTGTTTCAGGTATGCTACGCAAGATTGTTGCTTGACACAGTGCTTACAGTGTGCAAGAGTACAGATATTGAAACGCTAACAGAGAGCAAACAGAATGACCAAAAAGTTAATTTTAGAAAATACAAGTTTCCTTAAAGAGTGCGGGCAAGGTTTCGAATTTCCCGTCGATGAAAATAATATTCTCACGATTAATAAGTGTGCGACGATTGGTATAGGTGATTATAACAGGGGTCATTTTGATTTATGGTCATTTGATATGACAAATGAAGGCGACCGTATTAACATCGGTATCGCACAGATTAAAATCGACATGTCTACGCTAAAAACAAACATCGATATTCATGGCGAATTAATCAAAAATCTTGAGCGTGAATTAAAAGACGAAATGGCCGACCATGAGGTTAAGATCAACCACCTAAAATCTCAGATTAGTAAATTGATGGCGATTGAATATCAGGGGGATGAGGGATAATGAGCACAGAATTATTAACCACGATTATGTGTGTATTATTTGTTTTGTTGGTCGGATATTTCGGTATTAAAATGAAAGCACAAGAATACCAAGCGGCTCAAATTATCATTAACGGATGTAAGGAATTAAAATAATGCACATGCACTTAGAAATTATCATGCCACCGACTGACGATGTTGAGTCGTCAATTAAACAAATACTTGCGCCGTTCGATGAGAATGGAAAAGACGACTGTTGTGATCCGGACCCCCATGCTTTTTGGGATTTTTATGTTATCGGCGGTAGATATGCTGGTGAGAAAAAGAGCCAGAGTTTTGATAAAGAAAGTCTTACTGCTTTTTATAAAGACCTTAACAAAAATAAAATTACTGTAAGTAGCTTGCAGTGTGGCAAACAAAAACTTGAGCCGTCCAGCCAGATACCTACCGTGGATAAATTATGGGTTAAGCATTTCCCAGATGGTGGCAAAGTCTGCCCGATATTTGACCACTATAACGACCAATACGAACATAGCGAGGGTTATCCTGATATTATGACGCTGAAAGATACACCTGAAAATCTTGAGGTGCATCACGTGATTATCGCCACGCCTGATTGGGAAGATAAAATCGCGGCTCATTATATGGTTGAGAACAGCGTTTATAACGGCGTTAATTATCTTGACACTAAATGGGATGGTACAATTAAGGGCGCGTTAGAAATGAGCGCAGAGAAAAATAAACGTTACACAGAAGAGGCGAAAGAAAAATACACGCCTAAAGATGATTGGCTCGTAGTAACGGTTGATTATCATTCTTAAGTTATCTGGAAATATAAGGAATTAAAATAATGGAAAATGAACTCAGAATTGAACGGTTAACGATGCTCGCCGATATGTTGGATAGACATGACGAGCTGTTTAAAGTGGTGTTTGATATAAGGCAGTGGGGCAGTGAAGCTATCCACTATGAAACTAAACAACACGAGCCAGAGTTATGCGGTAGTGCCGCCTGTGCGTTAGGTAGCGCAGCCATGTACCCACCATTTATGAAGCAGGGTTTGCGGTTGAGATATGATAGCACAGGATTTATGGTCAGGAAGGATTCTAACGTATTAAAAGAAGACGTCACGCCGTTTTATGATGGGCATGCTGATTTTATGGCAGGTTCTTGGTTTTTCGGCATAACTGGTGGTGAATCATGTGAGTTATTCGATGGCGATGAATACGGATATACTAAAGTAACCGCAGCCATGGTGGCCGAGCGGGTAAGAAAATTAATTAAGGTGTATGTATAATGGAATTTAACGAAAACGAGCTAGACGATCTAGCGTTTCAAGGCGCGATAAATGCGGCGATGAAAGTCCTTGATAGGGTTGCTCTCTGTTCGGATGATAACAGAATGGAAGCGCATTATACACGTAAAGGTGTTGAAATGATTATAACCGTAGAGGAGAAGAAACCGGAAGAGACGGAGAAGCCCGATCACTTAAATTTGATTAGATATCAAGGTATCGAAGAGAGTTTGGTTGAGGCGTATGGGACAGGTGACCCCGACGCGGTTTGGGATATTGTGGAACGTTGTTTTATAGATAGGGAGTCTAAGTAATGACACAGAATAAAATAAACGTTGGCGATAAGGTTTTGATCGAGGTCGAGGTCACAGGTGTTTCTGATAATGAAATTCAATTAAAATCTAGGGGTTGGGAGGATTGGACATGTAAGTCAAAGATCAAAAAGGTAATTACTGCGCCGTTTGATTGGGATATAGTAGAGCCTAGAATGGCGTTTAAAGATATCGAAGGTAATGTGTTCTGGTATGTTTCCAAGGGGTGGGGCGACGATAGATGCGCCGTTTTCTCCACTAATTATAGAGAGCCTATGGAAAGGCATTTAAGGTTTATGATCAAAGAGAACCTAACGCGCGCTGTAAATAAAGACCCAGAAACACCGGATAAAACCCACACCGCCGACGAGGTACATAAAATTCTGTATAAGGAGTTTTTATACCAGTTCAAAGGTAAAAAATTAACAGAAGTAACATATGCAGAAATGAAAGCATGGTGGTTAAATAAACTGCTAGATTATTTTCCGTATGAGAAAACCACACCGAGTATATCTATCGCTATAAGCGACGAGGGCGGTATTATTGTTAATTTTGAAGGTGAGGGCGCGTAATGGGTAATGTTGATATTGAAGAATTATGCGATGTTATACGCCAAATTCTTATTGGCCACAACTTGCACAATATGATTAATGAGGGTGATGAGTGCGGATATTCTCTGGCCGATGCTTTAACCATGGATGGTCAGACAGTCGATAAGGGGTATGAAGAAATACACCTGATTGTTGACGCCTTATTTCACCCAATAAAAGACTACCTAAACCAATGCGGATTAATTGGTCAGTCGATGCCAATAGAAAGGATAGAGGATAAAGAGTTAATGTATCTGCATAAAGACAATAAAATATACGAATGTAGAGTGATCGGCGAAGTTAAACCAGAGTTTAGGAGATGAAAATAAATGACAATACTTGAGCAAATGCAAAAAATAAAATTCGGCAAACAGTCAAACGAGACAATTCTCGGTATATTTCTATCTAAGAATTGGGATAATTTCGTATCATTAATACACCGGAATAAAACCCTTGAGCGTCAGAACACTGATTTGCAGGCGGCGAATACTAAGCATCGTTTGGAGAACAGGGGATTAAAAAAAGGCCTGAAAGATTGCCTCGAATGTATTCTAATGCCGGATAATGGCGTCAGTGACGTGATTTGGTATGGTGATTTTGAGAGTTTAGCCGAACATATTGCGGGCGTGCTTGATGAGGATATTGATTTCGAAGAGGTGGCCGCGTCTGTCCAGAATAGAAAAATTCAGTATCGTTGCCCTAAAACCGATGATTTTGAGGTGTTGGCGCTGAAAGAAGAAAATCATCGTTTGCGCGATGCTTTGGAATTGATGTTAAAATCACCAGAAAACGAAGACGGAACACCTTGGATTAATGGTGGCATGTCTACGGTTCAAGAGATTTGCGAAAACGCCCTAAAAGGTGACACGTGATGTTTGAAGTTGCGATGGTTATTTGTATTATTATTTTAGGTCTTGGATATTCTCTCGGATATATCCACGGTTATTTTAAAGCATATGGTATTTTTACGGCAGAAGATGAAACGGAGAACGAATTATGATCAGATGGTTAAATCTTATCCCCCTCCTAATGCTGGCGAGCTGTACTATAGTAATGTGCGGAGAGGATAACACTCGCGCACAGTCTTATGAAAAATGTAATGGTGTGCATGAAGAAATCAAATAACCTGTTGACACTGTGTTATCAACCTGCTATCACTTATATTAACAAACAGGGAGTTACCAATATGACAAAAATTCAACAAAATCTTATCCGTTGCCAAATTAAGCAAACTAAAGCCTATGAAGAATTTACAGTGGGTATCACGTTTGTAGCAGCGATGCTTTCAGCTCTGGCTGTATTCGTAGTGGTTATGTAATGAGCGGTTTTCGTCAAATAGGTGATATCACCGAAGAACTTTTAACAGGAATAAATCCAATGAAACAAATTAAAATACCAGATCACGTATATGCTCGTATGGAGTCTCTATCCACTTTTCACGGCATGGGAATCCCCAATATTTCCGAGGCTCTTTTAGTTTACGCATGTAAGAAATTCGAGAAAGACGGTATTACATTGCCGCCCATGGGAAACACTGATTTTAACCGCGAAGATTTAGTCAACGAGTCTATTGAGATTTCAAAACTCGGCACTCTAAAATATGTGGAATGGCTGGCAAAGTTATCACCTGCCGAAGAAAACGCGCTCAAATATTGTATAAAAGCGCATAAAAAAGTCGCAGAAGCAGCCACCAAAAAAACGGCTCTGGAAAACATGGGGATCGCATGACCAAAAAACTCCGTGATCTTAAAGACAAAGAATGTCGTTGGCCTCTAGGTGATCCGAATGATAAGGATTTCGGATTTTGTGGCAAGAAAATATCTCACCGAAGTTATTGCGCCGAGCATACAATACAGAGCCAGCGTAGGGTTATTAAAACACCCGAAGAGATTGACGATGCGAATCGCTCAGAAAATACCACCGGAAACAGATGGTAATTAAAGATAGGAATGCGTCCTGTATTCTAGGGCTACGGGGGGATGCCCAGTAAACCAAGATCAATGATTTGTGAGATGAGGGCGTAGTCCTACTATTTGGCATCCTTAATTGATCAACCCCCACCATTTTTAACGAAAGAAAATCCAATGACACACAATAAAATCTTAGAATTACTAGAAGACCCTGCCAGCGATGATAAAGAAATTGATTTAGCATTTTTCAGGTTCAGGACTAAAGCAGACGTGCAAAACATAGAAGTTGATTACGATGGTAGTTTATATTGTACGGACGCAAAAGGCGAGGAGGTTGATGTTGGTGGATGTTTCTACGTCAAAGATTTAATTGTCACCACAAGCCTAGACGCTATCAAAGCTGTACAGGATGAGCATTTGGAGGGGTGGTATCAGAGCGGGTTTGTTTATGAAGATATAACCGAATGCACTTTAAGGAAAATACCCAAGGGCAAAAAGTCAGAAATAGATTTTTTCTATTCAACAGCCCCAACAGAACCAAGAGCAAGATTACACGCTGTAATTCAGGCTCTAGCGCATATGAGGGGGGTAACCGATGAATAAAGCGTATTTAAACTCCGGCGGCACAAAAGAATCAGACGAGGTTTTAACTCCCAGATATGGTGTATGGCCGATAATCAAACATCTAAAAAAACGAGGTTATAAAAATATATGGTGTCCGTTTGATAAAGAGGATTCGGCGTTTGTTAGGGTTTTAAAAGAATATGGTTTTATCGTGATTGATACCCATATAGAAAATGGAAATGATTTTTTCGATCTCGATATGAATTTATTACGTGCTTCATGTGATTGCATAGTCAGTAATCCGCCGTTTTCAATCAAAGATAAAATCTTAAAACGCCTCTACGAAATAGGCTTGCCCTTCGCCATCATCCTACCCCAAAACTCTTTACAATCAATCAAGCGTGTTGATATGTTTAAGAAACATGGTCTTGAGTATCTAGGATTCGACCGTAGAATAAATTATTACACGCGTGGCGATTTAACAGCGTGGAAACCTGCGAATCATTTCGCCAGTGGGTATTTCTGCCGTAATGTCTTGCCGTCTCCGTTTGTCCTTGAAAAACTAATGCCTTTTCAAGAACCCTATAAATAATTGTTGACACTAAGCTAACACTGTGTAAAATATCCATAGCTCATTATCACCAATAGGAAACCCACTCACCGTGCAAGATTTCTCTACTGAATTTTTAGACCACCTATCGTCACTCGGTATGGAAGTTACTGGAAAAGTAACGGGTGATGATACGTGGAGACGATTAAAAGTAAATGGTGAGAAAAACTCAAATCTTAGATATCAATTAAAAATAACACCTGATTACGGCATAGCCCGATTTGTGTATTCCAGAGACGGCGAATCAAGGTCGTGGCACTCGAAAAACTCTAAGCAAATGACCGCCGAAGAAAAAGCCATGCATTACGCAAGGATTAAGGCCGACAAGATAGCTTGCGAGGCGCGGGTCGAAAAAGAATACATGCAAGCGGCGGATAAGGCTCGACGTTTATGGGCGTCATACTCGCCAGCCAGCAATGAACTTGATTATATTATACGTAAAGAAATAGAACCGCTGGCCGCTCGGCAAACAAGAGATATATTAGTTCTCCCCGTTTATAATGATAATAAATTGTGGAGTTTGCAATTCATCAATAAGGACGGAAATAAACGTTTCTTAAGTGGTGGTAAAATTAAAGGCGGATTTGGTAGTCTAGTATTCAAGAACGATTCAAAAGAGAAAGTCGTTATTACAGAGGGATACGCCACCGCCGTTTCGATTCGCATGGCCACAGGTTTGCCCGTATTTTTTGCATACATGGCGGATAATTTAATGTCCGTCGCTAAAACTGTTCGCAAGAATTTCCCCGACTCGGAAATCATAATCGCGTCAGATAATGACCAGTTTACAATGAAATTAATTCACCAGCGCGAGAATAAAGATTACAAAGAAATACCCCCCGACGATCCCTTATGGAAAGAGTGGCGCAATGGTGGTATGCTGGTGAATGCTGGTGTCGAGAAATCAACAGAGGCGGCATTAAAATACGATTGTTTGATTGCTGTACCAGAGTTTAAGGATATAGATACCAAACCAACAGATTATAACGACCTCCATACTCAAGAGGGTTTAGAGGCAGTAAGCGAATCTATTTTATCGGCAACCGCTCCACACATTAGCGAGTCGATGGGCGAGGGGGTCGGAACTGATAACCGCGAGAGCGGCGATAATGAGCACGGTTCCGACCTACCAGCGCACTTAATGGATGTCCCCCTATCTGTGTATGAAGATGATTACTCCGAAGAAACCCAGCGCGTCCGCGAGTTATTTGTCGATCATAGAGATCAAACAGAAAAACCACCCGAAACAGAAGATGATAAGAATTGGCAAGAACGATTGATACAAAAATCAAACGGCCAACTTGTGCCGACCAGCTTGAGTAACGTCGATTTAATTATTAGATTTCATAGATTTTATAAGGATTTATTTTGTTATGATGAATTCTCCCATGAAAAAACACTTATAGCATGCCCGCCATGGGAATCGCCTAGCACGTTTAAAGTAAGGCCATACACAGATGAAGATAATACGAGATTGGGTCTTGATTTAGAGGAGAGACTAGGGCTTAAACCAAGTTTGTCAAATCTTAAGAAAGTCCTTGATAGTATTATCGTGGGAAAACCAAGACATCCGGCAAGGGAGTATTTCGGTTCTCTTGTATGGGATGGCGTGCCACGGCTTGACACTTGGCTTGAGTTTTACTGTGGCGCAACCGAAGACGATCCAGAATATCTCGCCGCCGTTGGTAGAAAATGGTTGGTTGCCTCCGTCGCTCGTATATTTAAAGCAGGCACAAAATTCGATCATATGTTAATTTTTGAGGGCACACAAAACTCTGGAAAATCTTCCATGTTGCGCGAACTTGCCACCATATGCGGGCGCGAGTATTTCGATGATACGATCAAAGTGTCAGACATGGGAAATGATAAAACAGTTCCTAAAATGCAGGGAATGTTAATTATAGAAATCGCCGAGTTATCTGGATTTAAGAAGAAAGACGCCGACGAGCTCAAGCAAGCCATAACCACGCAGGTCGATAAGATTATCAGAAAATACGCGAACGAGCCCACCACATACCCGCGTCAATTTGTTCTTGCTGGCACGATAAATCCGAATAATGGGTATTTGCATGATCCAACAGGTAATAGACGTTTTTGGCCAGTTAAGACGGCGGATAAATTAGACGTTCAAGGAATCGCCAGAGATAAAGAACAGTTGTGGGCCGAGGCGGTTCACCTGTTTAAACAGGGTGAGAAATTATATCTTGAAGATGAATTGTACACAAAAGCCACAGAAGCGCAAGAGGACAGACGCACGCAAGACCCATGGTTAAACTGTGTTGAGAAATTCACAAAAAATCTAGATATGCTCACACCTGATTTACTAGATAATTTATGGTCAGAGCTTGGTTTAAAAATGTACCAACGTGATAAATATAATAATGACAGACTTGGTAAGATCATGACTCAGGTTGGTTTTATGTGGGGAAGAAAAAGGATTAATAATATCAGGACGACTGTTTGGTCACGCGATGATAGATCACCAGAATTGGAATATGAAGAGGTAGATTTTTGATGAAAGTTAAAGTAGGACAAGTTTTTCATAGTTTATACATAGACAGTGAAACCCTAGAACATGATTGGTCGCAACATGTCGTAAGAACAATAAGGGGTGGTTACGTTCATTTAATACTTAAATCAGCCTCCACATATGGCAAGAGAAGCAAAAAGAACGGCGATTACGGTTGGTACGATAATATACCGTCTTATTGCAGGACTAAATTTCCTATTGGAGAAAAGTCCTTTAGTGTTTTTTCAACAAAATTACAAGCGTGGTCGAGTTCTAAAAAATTCCATGATTCGTCCATTAAACGAGGTGCATTTGAGGGTTATAGCCCCGAACATATGAAGAAAATAGAAAAGAAATTCAAAAGAATAAGACCGTAAAAAATGACCGAAATAAACCTATTCTCAGACCAACAAAAATTGGTAAACAAGGCCCGCGCATCCATAGGGCGTGGCTGTAAATCCCTGTTGATCCAAGCCACCACAGGCGCAGGTAAGACCGTCATGGCGAGTTCTATGATTAAGGGATCAAACGCCAAAGGATTTAAAACTGCGTTCTGCGTGCCGAGAAAACAGCTACTTGAACAGATGGGAAAGACATTCAGGAAATACGACATAGATTATTCTTATGTTGCCTCTGGAGAATTTTTCGATGAATCAAGTATGAATCACGTTTGCTCAATGCAAACACTGGTTAATCGGCTTGACGTTATAGACCCAAGGGTCATTTATTTCGATGAAACACATTGGGGTGAGGGCCAGTTAAACAAGATAATAAAACATTTTAAGGAAACACCGTGGATTGATCCTGTTACAAAAAAATCACATCAGAGGATTATTATCGGTCTTTCCGCCACACCTTGGAAAATGAACGGCAGGGGGCTTGGCTGTTATTATGACGATATGGTCGAGGGCGAATCTGTCCGCTGGTTAATGGATAATAAAAGACTCTCAGATTACCGTTTGTTTGGTGTTTCTAATCCTGATTTATCAATGATAAAAATGGTCAATGGTGAATACAGTCAAACTCAATTACGTGAGAAAATGGAAGGTGATAAGGTTCTCATTGGTGACGCCGTTTCTCATTATAAAAAACATGCATACGGTAAACTTAATGTGACGTTTTGCGCGTCGATTAAACACAGTAAAATGACAGCCGAGGCGTTTAACAACGCAGGAATTCCGGCGGCACACATGGACGCAGAAACCCCCATGCATGAGCGCATGAGAATTATTAAGGATTTCGCCCTAAGAAAATTATGGGTGATTTGTTCTGTTGATTTGTTGTGTTTTGGGTTTGATTTAGCCTCTCAAGTTAACATGGACGTAACTGTCGAATGCTTGAGCGATTTACGACCCACCATGTCGCTTGCTCTTCAAATGCAGAAATGGGGCCGCGTTCTCAGAATGAAGGACGAACCAGCGTTAATATTCGATCATGCTGGTAATTCCATGAAATTCGACGGTACGGAAAATCATGGTTTGCCTTGCATGGATAGATTGTGGACATTGCTGGACCGCCAGAAGAAATCAAAAAAAGATGAAGAGGAGAAAGCAGAAACAACACGGCGTTGCCCAGACTGTTTTAATCTTCATAAACCCCAGCCCAAGTGCCCATGTTGTGGCCATATATATAAAATAAAACCCATGAAGAAATTGGAAACCATCGACGCAGAATTAAGAGAAATCGAGATCGTCAAGAAAAAACGCGCGGCCAGAATTCAAGAGGGCATGTGCGAAACTCTGGAAGATTGGAAAGAAGTAGCCAAGGATCGCGGAAACTCCGAAGCATGGGCGAACATCAGATATAAAAAACGCGAAGAAATCAACGCAAAGAAAAAACTTGAAAAACTCAACGGACAGATTGAATTGATATGATCTTGAGAATTGGAACGATTATTTATTCTGCCGATGGTACGGACGAAGAACCCGTAAACGTTGAAGATGCCAGAAAATGGGCGAAATCAGAAGGATACACGGCGAATGATGTATCTATAAGAAAAGGCGAAAATTCAGTTATTATTAAACTTAAAAGGAATGTTGAATATGAATGAAGATAAAAAAGGAATATTAGATTTAAGCACGTTAGCAAAGGTAGTATATGCCAGTAATTGGATGATGATACCAAAAACATAGCTTACATTTCATCGCCCATGGGTGATATCCGAAGAAATGAACCAAGGATTAGATGAACTTGTTGAAGCTGGATTCCTAAAAGCTGAAAAATCAGATAACCCGCATTCTGATGCTATTACATGGAAACCCACCGAAAGAATGTTATGCGAAAGGACATGGCTTGAAAAAGATTTTGTCATGAAAAACGCAAATTTTAAAATTATAGATGAAAGCAGAGTTAAAACATGAGTGAATCAAACGTAGTTAAACGAATCATGATGGATTTATCTGCCATGGGTTGCCGCCTGTTTAGGAATAATGTCGGCGAAGTGTGGACGGGGAAATATAGACGCATAAACAAAGATCAGGCCGTCATGTGTGAGGAGGGCGATGTAATCATAAAACACGCCCGCAGATTTCACGGGGGTCTTGTGGTTGGTTCTGGTGATATTATAGGCTGGACTCCGACATTAATCACGCCTGATATGGTGGGTCTAACGCTGGCAATATTCACAGATATAGAAGGAAAAAAAGACGAGAAAACCGCGATTTCTTCTGCAAAATCACGTTCAGCGCATGAACAAAGTCAACAACGATTCGCGGAGGCTGTTATAAAGGGCGGGGGATTTGCAGGATTTGCAGGCTCGACAGAGCAAGCGCAGGAAATTATAAACCCCTCTAGACTGACCGAGCCGCGTTGTCCTTAATAATTAGCATTTCAACAGCGTTAGACAAACTTGTCGTTGACGCGATTTCTCCGTCTTCAATTCTTTGTTTGTGAATCTTAACGAAACTTTCATAAGCTGCCGTCTTAACTCTAAAACCAACGGCTTTTAATTTAGTTTTTGTTTTCATTTAGTAAACTCCTTGTTGACATTGTGCTAACAGTAGTATATCACATTGATAACGATGTCAACAAACAAAAAGGTATTTATTATGTTTAAGCGTATGATTTTTAGGATTAAACTTGCTTATGGGATGTTAATCGCAACAGACGAATCATTGCGTGATGTGGATCAGATTATTGATTTAATGTTTTTCGCGCAAAGAGGGCAAACGTTATATGTATGCACTTTAAAAAAATTCGGCAAGAACAATAATTTCGAACGTTTCAAGCCATTAATAACAATTAATAGAATATAATTTTTTATGGGGGTGCGGTGTTGACGCTTCAACAAGTGCGAGGGGCTTCTAAGGGCCAAATATTAATCCGCATCTCTACATAAGGCAGGTAATCAATCCTGTCACCCCCAGCCAATTTATACAACGAAAGAAAAACCCATGACTGCCCAATTAATCAAAGACCTATCAAATAAAGACTATCACGCGCACAAGGCTACGAGCCGATCCGCGTTAATGGAATTAAACAAATCCCCTAAAAAATATCATCACAAGTTTATTTCAGAAGATTACGAGCATAAAGAAACGGATGCCCTCCGCCTTGGTTCTGCGTTCCATACTCTAGTTTTAGAGCCAGAGGATTTTGCGGAACATTGCGCAATTCATCCAGAGGGTAAAAAACGCCCAACGAAACCACAATTAAACGCCAAAGAAAAAACGGACTCTACGGCTTTATTGATTAAGTTTTGGGAAAAATTCGACGATGAAAACGACGGTAAAACCATCATCAAACAGGACGAAGTTGATAAACTTACAGCCATGGCGAAATCCCTGCGATCAGAACCAGCGGCGCAGAAAATCCTTGGCCAAAAGGGCTTGATTGAGCCGTCTATCTTCTGGACGGACAAGGAAACAGGTATTGATATGAAGTGCAAACTTGATTTTGTGCCGTTGAATTACTCTATTCTCGTCGATCTTAAAACCACCGCAAGCGTAGACCGTAACAAATTCGAGAAATCTATCGCGGACTTCGGTTATGATTTGCAGGCGTTCATAGCAACAGAGGCGATATTTCAACTCACCGGAACACGCCCCGAAATGTTTGTTTTCGCCGCCGTTGAGAAAGAACCTCCTTACGATACAGGGTTTTTCATGGCCGATAGTATCGTCTTAAAGCGCGGTGAATTGCTCTACAGACATCTACTTAATAAGCTGGCCGGATGTCGTGTGAAAGACGAGTGGCCATCACAGGGCGGTGGAAAAGTGCAAGCCGTGTCATTGTCGCCGTGGGTCATTAATAAAATGGATGAATTGAAGGGTGAGGAATAATGGATATACAGTATAAAGTAGGCGGTAATTCAGGAAGTAACACCAGACGGTATACGCAAATTATAGGGCGTGTCTCAAGAGATAATGTATATCGCGGAGAATCATATAAACGATGCCCAATAACAGGAACTATTTTACCAATTAAAATCGAAAACGAAGAAAGCAATAAAATGAACAGCATTAAAAAAATACGCGAAAATTTGAATAAAGCACTTGAGGGAATCGATGCACTTGAGAAACAGGAAACGCCTGCGCCTAAAAAATGGGATGCGTCTAAATTGGTCGATGGCGATAGATATTCCTACAATGATTCTTTTGGTGGCTCATACTCTAAAACATGGCGTGATACTAAGTACGATACTCACCGTTTAAAAACAGGCAACGTATTTGAAACCAAAGAAGCAGCAGAATACCATACATTTACGATCGACGTGGCATGGTCAATCAAGCAACGAGCGTTCGAGCCGGACTGGGACAACTCACACCAAGATAAATGGTATGTTTCTCACCATCATATCCTACACCATACAAGATTTAATAGTATACACACCAGTGAACGTTCAGGATTATACTTCGAAACTCGTGCAATAGCCGAAACAGCATTCGAGGGTATATCAGATAAAGATTTCCTATATATGATGCGCAACAGGTTGATATAAACATTGACACCCTGCTAACTAACCGTTAACATGCACAAACAAACAACAGGATAAAATCATGAGCAACAGTTTACAATTAATCGAAACCGAACTAAAACAACCCGCTACAATGGGGCGCATGTCTCTTGCTCTTGGTTTTACCGACGTGGACGATCCGGCCGCAAAAAACGAGGCTCGGAAATATATATCTTCTGTTCTTGCCGAAATTGAGAAAACAGCGGGCGACCCTAAGAAGGATTTAACCATGTGTAGCGCGCCGAGTATTATACGCTGTATGGTTGACGCTGCAAAGATGAAAATGCAAATAGACGGCAGGCAACACGCGCACCTTATAAAATATGGGAATAACGCCACCCTTCAAATCGGTTATAGGGGTTATCTTGCGAAAATAAAACAAGCATATCCCGACGCTGTTTTTACGGTCCAGCCAGTTTATCAAGGTGATGAAATCACCGTATGGCATGAAGATGGCAACCAATTTTATAAATATGTGAATAATAACCTGTTCTCCTCTGGTGAGAATAATTTCCTTGGTATCCTGTTCGCCGTCACGTACACCGACGGAGGCCGTCAAGTCAGTAAGGTGTCGGATGTGTCCAAAGAACGAGTTGACCGCGCCAAGAGTGCCGCAAAACAAAAATACGTGTGGGGTTCTGATTATATAGAGAAAGCAAAAGCGGCGGCGATTAAGAACGCATGCAAACACCTGTTCGCCAGTATAACCGATCTGCAAACCGTCATGAGATATGATAATGATAAAAATCATAAGGTAGATAATAACGCTACGGACCCGCAGACCCGCAGTATTCTGGATAATCTCAACGCAGATATTGACTCGATCCTTCCCAAGAAACAGATAAGCGAAGACGAGGGCGGTGTTTTAGTTGATGAAGACGAGGGCGAATCCGGTGAAATAATAACAGTGAATGAAGACGAAGTGCAGATAATGTAAAGAAGGAGTATTGATATTATGGGAGAGTATGCGGAAATGGAAATCGATAAACATATCGGTGACTGGAACGGGGAAATATTCAGCGAATATCCATACGAAGACGACGACGATGAGGAATTACCTTTATTTAGTTGTTGACAGTGTGCTAACAGTCCGCTATCTTAGTACTATAAACAAACGAGGTAAAACCATGCAAACTCAGACATTAAAATATCCAGAGGTCACGCACATGCCTTATCATGATCTTGTCAGAGATTTCGAGGCGATAAATCAGCAAGTAAAAAAAGAAATCGCGCTTGCACAATCAAAATTAGAAAATCCAACATTCCAAGAGGTCGGCACATGACAAGTTTACACGCTAGTAAATTCTACGCAAATTTAGAAGTCTCTATGCAAGAAACTCGCACCACAGTAAAAAAAGAAGATTGCAAAAACTGTGGTGAACCACACAACAATCTATACAAATTTTGTGGACCTACATGTGAGAGTGAATTTTATGAATAATCAGCCCGTCACAGAATATGAGGCGATAGAAGCGATAAAATCTCTTGAGTCAAATATTTCATTTTATAAAACCATGATAGGTAGAGGCGTGAAAAACCCTCATTCGTATAAAGATAAAATAAAAAATACAGAAATCGCCATCAAAGTTTTACGCCTATATAGGGCTCTAACAACAAACAATTAAACAGACATATATCTATCAAGTTTATCCTGTAAATCCAAGATCGCTTGCGTGCGCTCTGCGTCTGATTTCTCCGGTGAACTATGCGCATCAATCACAAGACTAATACCAGAGGCCAAAACACTGCCGATTTCTATAGTCAATTTAATGCTGTTTAATATTTTATCAACATCGGCCTTTTTATCATCGTCAAGGTCAAGTGCAACATCAATTAGTTTCAATACTTGTTCTGTAAACATTTATTTGATCTCCAATTCTTCGGCGCGTAATTGAGCGGTTTCCGTGGTTGTTTTGCATAAGTTATTTAATACCAGTAATTCGTCGGTTGAGTTTTTAAACTCAGAGATTACCTTGTTCTTATTCTCTTTTGAAACAATCCCAGCCTTATAAGATTCAATCAACGAATCGGCCGCGACCTCTATAGATGCCGTGGAAATCTCGACTTGTTTCGTGCATGAAACGCCCGTGATCTTCTCTGTGATCATGGATAATGTAGAGCAACCGGATAACAATAAAACGCTAAGTATTAAGATTTTCATAAGCATTAACTTTCTTTTCTAAGATTTTAATTTTGCCAGCTTTTTTGTGATGGTTAACCAGTGACCACCCTTGGACGGTTATCAAACCAAGAACCGCAATAATATATTCTATTGTGTTCAACATGCTTTCTAACAACTCATATGTTAATCCATAATCTTGTAATGCCTTGCTAAGAACGATACCAGCCGCAAACGCGCCCGCTGTTCTTGTAACACTACCTAGCTCTTTTTTCGGCATAATAAGCTCCTTTTAATAAGACCAAATCGTAGGGGATATAAAACCGTCTTCTTCTGTAGCAGTCCCTATATGTATAAATCTACCGTGTCCTTTTTGCTTAAACCCTATGCGAGTAAAACCAAATAATGGTGCGGCTTTCATAATATTATACGCTGTTTCACCTCTGCATGCAATATCGACAGCTTTACCTAGAGTATGCTCACCGGATTTAGATTTTTTAGCTTCTATAGGGTGAGTGGGGTGTCTGTAACCGGACGAAATAAATAAAGCTATTCCCAGACTTGTTCGCAGAGTTTGCAATTTGTCCATAAAATTCTTATTCATGAAACATTCGCCCGTGTGTGAACAGGTAAATTCATATTCTGAAAAATTATAGTACTCGTCCCAATTTATCATGTCGCCGCACTCACTATAGCCCACGCCCATTTTGCACACCAAGCGAGAAAACCCATTATAATCGCACCACATGCGCCAGCACCCATCATCGCACCTTTTGAAATTTTATGGTTATCGTTTAAAGTTTCAACAACTGGCTCTATTTTTGTGACACGGTTTATAACGTCTTTTAATTCATACGCTTGATCGCGTTGGTTGTCCCGAACTTCATAAACCGTGGTTTTAACATCTTTAATGTCTGTTTTTACATCTCTTACAACATCGATTAAATCATTTATTTTTTCAGTCATTACACCAACCTGCACTTTTGTCGCTAAGAAGTCTGTCATGTTAGTCCTTAATATATCATAATAGTTTAATATAATCTATAACTGTAAAATTCGTTATTTGTTTTCGTTGTACCAACCTATGGTTGATTGAGATAACTCTGAAATATCACCAGACATCACGCCGATAATTTCCAGAAGAATGCTTTGTGTATTGATTCCTTTTACAGGCACATACTCAGACCATTGACCGTCCTTATATGTCTGTCTCGCATCTTCGGGCGGTGTGTCAACCTCAATAGAATCTTTAGGCGGCTCTACACCACAAAAACCCCCGATATATGCGCCTTTTTTATTTACGAAATGTTTTGTTTCAATCTTCTTTTTTTCAATTTTCTTTTTCACTGTTCAAGCCTTTATGCGTTTATAATTAATGAGGTGAAAACCATGCGCCAACTGGCAAGAGTGATATTTACTGTTGTTCCAATGACGGAATCCTGTTTATTGATAGCGACACCACTACTTGATTGTTGGACAAATATATCTGTTGCATCGCTCAACAATGTTAAACCTTGATTGTTATCATTGGATTGTGCCATTACAGCCGTGTAATTAATCCTATCGCCTATTGAATATCCATGTTCAGCAGTTTGACAAACCAATTCAATAACCACAATATCAGGTTTTGCACTCAAAGTATGGGCAACTGTTAACGTCCCAGCATTAACAATTGTTTGTTCAGACGAAACATTCCTTTGACCCTTAGAGGATATATCACCAAGATATTCCCAGCTTGCATTATCCGCTTGTGACGGCAGCGCGTTCCCTTGGTTCGTGTTTATCTTTGATCCGTATAATTCATATGTTGCCGTTTTCTTGACGATAGAATTCGCGTGGTATTCTGTACCTGTGTCGTACTCTGGAATACCCTCTTGTAAAACGTAACCAATTTGGTTAGTCATAACAAAATGAATTGCATTAAAATCTTGAAACGTTGGGATTTCTGTACCAGCAAGAGCCGCCGCCGCCCAACCTGTGGCCCAATCGGCAGTTTGAATATTCGATAAATCTGTGGAATACACAGGTGTACCGCTCGCAGGTGATCCATATTCCGTGATACCTGTCGCGCCTGCGGTCAATCCAAATATTTCTTGGGTTTTTCTTGGGATTTTAGTCATGGTTTAAAGTCTCCGTTTTATAATATATCACTATTTGCGTTCAAAAATCTACCATCTTTTGTCAAACCGACAGTTGCGTCATTAAATCCGACAATGTAAGTGGGAATATTTGCGAGGTTGGTGGCGTCTGCCATGCCGAAAAACTCAGCGCCCGCCAAAACCTGTGAACCCACACCAGCAGGGCGGGGGAGTACATTCTTTTGCACCACTGCACTAATCAATTCGTTGCTAACATCGGCGATAAAATACGTCATGGTCATGTCGTAATTATCTTTCATTAAAACCGTTGTACCAAAAAATTCAAACAACGAATCATTGATAGGCTTCACACCATGAGTAGAATTATTTTGGATGATACGCAATTTTATCAACGTCCGATATGAATCGTCATTGAGGCGCAGATTGTTAGATATGACGGCATCAGAGGATAAAAACAAACCCTCTTTATCAGGCGCGGCGGCATCATCGAAACCTATAATATTGGCCGAAACACTTCCCACATCTACGGCGTCCGCAAATCCGAAATAATTATCCGTAAGCTCAAAATTATAATAGAAACGATCTATATCCGCATACTTGCCCAATACATCAAGCTGCACACCGACGGCGGTATCAATGTTGTAAGCGTTCTGCACGTCCAGATATATATTATTTGCCAGAAATTCAGTGGCCAGAAGCTCAATCGTACCCATGGCATTGGGTTTATTATGATACTGGATTATCAGTAGATTGATATAATATGCAATTACTTCATTCATTACAGCACCGTTATCGTGATTCGAGTTGTATCTACAACAAATTGTTTATCTTTTGTGGACGTCTCAAGATAATCTATCCATACGACACCATCGTCAGAAACTTCCATGTTCACCGGAACACCACCACCGCCGTTCTCTGTAATGGCCGTTGATGCCGTTGCGGTTAAACTAGACGTTTCCGCAAACTCCCCAATTTCGTAAGATGTAGCAACAACAATACTTGTTTTAATCGCGGCCTGATCGAATGTGGCCGCAGGATCGGTTTTTTGTATGTCGAAGCGCATATACAAATCTTCGGAGGTTGGACGGTCAAATTTTGCAGTGAAAATTGTACCTGATATTGTGGTAAAATCAACTGTAACGGCACCCTTCATATTTGCACCTGCGGTTTTCTTGGTGAATATCACGGTCCCGATATCTGTATTCGCACCGCCCCCGACGATACACCATATGGCATGAGCCGGAATACCATCGGCGTCCACCACATTTGTGATGTTCTCGTAAACTTTTGCGTTTGAAACACCCTCCACATTCAACAGCGCGCCTTCTATGCCGTTTAAATATCCATTCGATGCAATCGCAACAGATCGTTGACGGCGTACTCTCAGCTCTGCGTCTGTCTCTTCGTCTGTACCTGTTGATAATACACCTACGCTGTTTATGACGCTGGTGACACCTAGGACCACGGTAACGAATTTTGTGATAGTCCCGATCACCGTTTCAACTTGGCCCACCTTGCGCGCTCTAAAATTACGAGAATACGCGCCAGCTATAAATGTCTCTGTATCGATCAATATCCATTCGTTTCCGGCATCGTCTGCTATCGTATAACCCACACCGTCGGCGTTATTGAAATCCGCGTCCAGACCCGCAAGAGTCACCGTCTCAGTAATTACAAGATCAATGGACTGTATTGTATATGTTCCGCCCTTGCGTGTGATGTTGTTTATTGTGACGCGCTGGTCTAAAACCACACCGACAGCTTGATCGGGGTCAAATCCTGCGTTGATCATTGTCAAAATCTCGCGCAAGTCCACATTCATTTGCGTGATTATGCCAATATTTTGGCCATCTGGTGAGTTTTGCTCGACGTTGATATCGTTGCCGTAAATATTCTTATAAGCAGCGGTTAAATCTGCGAGAATTTCTGTGGCCGTCTTAACCTGTAATCCATCGGCGTTAATTAGATCGGGCATAATTATATCCTTAACGTCAAGGTATCAATGTATTCTTGACTAAAAATGGTGTTAATGCTGTAACTTGCCGTAAAATTACGGTCATTCAGTATAGTATCAAAACTAAGCAACTCTGTCACACCTTGAGTTTTTAAGATGATCCGGCGTATATCATTTTCTAATAAATTCCGTTGGTTTTTACTTCCTATTCTGTTCTTCCAATCGATTCCTTCGTTCTCTGCAAAGAAGCAATCCCCGATCCAACTGAGTAGGCGCGTCTTGATATCTATACCAATCGCTTGATTTCCACTTGTATAATTTTGTAAACCAGAACCGAATGTCCAATCATGATTTTCTGTAAGATTTCTAAATGTCATGTTCCACTTATCACAATCCCGTCGACCACTGTGACGACGTCAAAAGTTCCGGTTGCGCCATTGTCGGCATGTACGTCTTGAGCTTCTAATTTTCCCTCGACTCGCGTATCAGAATTAATAATAACGGTCGTTGCATTTACCGTCACACCCGCAGAGGTCAAATCAATACTGTTATTTTCATCCATAAAAATCCTGATACCGTTTCCAAGAAAATTTGGTATTGAGTTTGTTTTAGGTCTTATGCCGACGAGTGCGATACCATCCGACAGATCATGCACGCGCCCGATTGTGGGGGCTTGGCCTGCGCCTGCGCTCAACCAATTATCGATTTGTCTATCCGAGAAAAACACAAGACAAGAATCCCCGACAGTAATCGGCATATTAATGAATGAATCGCCGCCAAAAATTGTGACAACCGGACACTCTAATAATAAGGGGTATTGCCTGATTTGCTTAACGCCGTTCGTATCTACAGATTCAACCTGATCAATTGAAATCTGAATACTTGCCAGTTGGGTAGCACTATCAAAACTTTCAATAGTTCCGATCTTCACACAGTTTAATGATACGGCCACTTCTCTTTTAACCGCGTCTAATAACGTTGTTAAATCGGGGTTTGCTATTGTGGAGTCTGTATTTGTCATTGCGATTCCTGTATAACTTCGAACGTATTATTACCAACCCACAAGTTAAATATAGAGCGACAATCTCCCCCTACAGCGTCGGAAATTACACCTTGATGGTTGACGCCCACAACTTTATATTGTGAATTATATATGGGAAGTATCTCACTTTCAAGTGCTACAATTTGCCCAACCGTTACACGAGGTTCAAACAACGTAGTCACAGTTAAAAAACCATCATCGCGCCGTGGTGTTTCCAATAATCCAGATTCTATATTCAGGGCCGGAATATTACCCTCGATCACTTCATTATCTTTTAAAACGTATACGCGGTTGTTATCAACAAACACCCCATTACCACCGTATTTTTTTAATTCGTTGAATGTCGCGCCATTAAAAACAACCGGACGTGTTAAAACATCTGTATATTTACCGATCGCGCCGACTTTCAAACTTGGGAATTGTTGGATTAAAAAATTAACCACATCGCCGATAGTTTGGCCCGCATCGATTGTCGTATAAATCTTAGAGGTGGACACATCGAAACTACCGGATTTCGCTTCGATACGTGTTATAATGTCCGATCCCTCACGCGAGCTGTTTGCTTCAAATATGAATCCGTCGAACATTAAGGACAGGCTATCATATCCGCCCTCGATTCTTACCGTTCTATCACGCACAGTAAATCTATCTTGGAATATACGGTCACGGTTAACATCGCCGAGATTATAAATATCTAAACTCATATTATTAAGGGATGCAAGAGTATCGCGGCGTATCGAAAATCGAATGGTCAGAGGCAACGTCACAACTATTTCTGGTTGCCCGTCCTTTGGATCAATGATTATTCTGTACGATCGACCGAATTTTTCACTCATGCAAACACCAGTTCTTCTATGCCTATAACGTCCGCCTCATCCAATAGATACAATGATGAATCTTGTGTTAGAAAAGCATCAATGAATTTAGGGTCTAATCCATCTATGGAATTACAGGAAATACCAAACGGTATAATATTACGCCACTTACGCAAGAGGTTAGGGGAGTTAACCACGCACAATCCAAACAGTTCAAACGTGTTCCACTGGATATCCATAAACCATTTTTCTTGGGTCGGCATGTAACGCAAAACCATATTTATTCGTTCGCCGCTTATACCAGTTAGAAAAAAATTCTGGTGAGCCGAGGTATCAATCTTGTTTAAGTATCTCATAGAAATTTTTCCAATTCTTCGGCGGTGTAGATTTCAGTTAACTGCTCTTCTAGGCCCGCCATGTTTCCAACCTGTGTGAGTTCTTCGCGCTGTTCAAGCGAGCGGCCTTGGAATAATTCACTTGGTATATTTTCCTGTACGGTATATCTAGACGTCACCTGACTCGCAGTGAGTAAAGAAACTGTGCGGATTTCCTTCAATGTGATAGAGAAATCACTTATAAATCTAGAATCTGCACCTTGGCGCGCTGTAACTGTTTCGATGGCCATGCGAGTCATAAACTCAAACGGCGTTTGAACTGATACTAGAATTTTCTGTTCCATTAGAGCCTTGAAATATCTATATGCTTGCTCTTGTTTTGATATTGGTGGGGTTATATTTTTTATAAACGCCCAATAATCGGCTATATTATTGACTGTATTTTCCCCCGATTCGGTTGAATTAACTTCACGATCGCGAACTACTAATTGCTCCGCAGCGGCGGAAAGGGTAGGGAGAAACGCACTCAGGATTGTTAGTTTTCTGGTGACTGTCTGGACTATTCCGTCGTCTTCTTCGCCGCCATCAAATGTAAGTTCTCCAACAAATCCTTTAAGTGTAATTTTCTTAGGACGTATCGCGATATGATCTTGCACCGAGCTGTTATCTTCAAGAAAATGATCGGTGATCTCAGTCGATAAATTGACCGTTGTTTCGCCCTCGATGTCAAACACAAACCCACCAAGGCCAAATGCGTTCAATGGTCTTACAACATAATTTAGAACCGAGTCTCTTAATATATCAAATTCGTTAGGCATTAGTAATCGACTCCGATTTTTTGCTCTTGTAACGCACGTGGAATTTCTCTTGCCACTCCCTGTGGGTCAGTTGCGGCCGTGTTTACTGTAATGTGATTTGTCATTATCCTAGCATGATTATCATTGATCGCGTCCGCGCCCTGCATGATCGCCTTGCCGACCCCTTTATCTTCAAGATATGTCTTCATACCTCCGAACAAAGAAGCGGGGTCGCTGTTCATCATGTTTAGTGTTCCTAGAATAGCTTTATCCGTCATTTTATCCAGAAAACCAAGAGCCGACCCACTGAGAGAGGGTAATCCGCGTATGGCTTTCCCCATATCATTGACCGCCGCTGCAACTAGTAAAATGGTACTGGCGAGCGGTGCGAAGATCAGAGCAAGAGATGCACCCCACACGAGTAGAAGTTCCATCCAACCATCACCCATGACTTTTTTAGCTAATTTATCTATTGCGTCTACAACTGCGAATATATTTTTACCAAATTCCTTGATTTGTGGAACCGCTTGATTCATCCATTCAATCAATTTAGGAGATAAGTCGGCAGATATTTGATCCTTGAATAGTTTTAAATCAAATTTAATACGTGAAAACGCATCACCGAGTTTTACAAGATTATCACGGCTTTCAGGGCTTAAGAATTTACTATCGGAAATTTTATCAAACTCTTCACGTGTGAGTTTTAGGGCGTTGATCATGCTTGCGTCAACACCGACATCTTTCATTAACTTAACAGTCGTTGCATATCCCCAACGCTCTGTATTTTTATCGAAGTTTGCCCGCAGTTCGTCCAGTACATCAACAACCCCACGACCTTGAACATTATCAATCCCAAGTCTAGCGAACACACCACCGCCGCCGCCTTCGGTCACTGCTACGATAGCATCAGACATAGCTTTAAATGAAGCGGTTACTTGATCGGCAGAGGCCGCAGAGTTGGTCAATATCGTAGCCGCTTGCCATTTCTGCAATCCTTGGATAGATCGGCCAGTCTCTAAATTGAAATTACGCAAGGCAGTTGCGGCCCGCGCGGAACCTTCTGTGAATTTATAAATTGCTGCAAGCGTTCCGGTGGCAATCGCGGACATTTTAAGAAGGGAATCACGGCCTGCTTTTAATTTAGAATTAAAATCTTTGAGTTTCTTATCGTCGACGTCGAAGCCGAGCGCAATAAATAATTCTCCTATTTTCATTCCTCGGCCTCCACTGCGTTTATTCTAGCGTGTTCACTTGCATAATCATCCTCGAACTTCTCAAAGTTTAGCATATTTAAAACAATATCAACAGGCGCGGAGCAAATACTTTGCGGATTGCCTCCATAGTATCCCTCTTTTGCTAAACGAATCGCATAGAACATGCACTCATTATTGATGGTTATTCGGGGCTGTTTTCTGTTTTCCCCATGTTTACTTTGTCCATTATCGGTTTTAACAGAGAAAGCAGGGGTTTGAAAAAAGGGGAGAGATTTACCTTTACACATTCTGTAGAGATTTGATACCAGTCGCCGCGAGCTTCTATCTCTTCAAATGTGCATTTCATAATCTTGTCACCGCCGCGTGTACTACGTACCAAGCATTTAAAGATTAAATCCCGTATCTCTTTTGAGCTGTCAATGGACAACATTATTTTAGGTATGACGGACAAATCAAAATCCGCTGTATCAAAATCAAGGCTATCAATTTTTATATCATGTTTTGCAATTTCTCGTTCTATAGCATCTTTCAAATCCATAACATCTTCAAAATCACCATGTTCAATAATGATCTTTTCTCCGGATTGCGCTTTAAATTCATAGGCCATTGTTTGGTTCCTTAATAATTTATATTTTTCTTTGCTCTGCGCTTGGCTTTAGCTCCGACCGGACTTGTTTCCGCACGCTCTGCTTTAGTCATTTCAGCGCGTCGAGTGCCTTTTTTAGTAGTCTCATAAGTTCCCTTATGCAGATCACCAGCCTTTTGCAATGTGCTTATAGCAATGGCATATGCGCTGCTTCTGTCAACGTCACCTTCTTTCATTATGGCGTCAACAGCCTCTTCCAGAATTTTAGGCATTATTGAATGCTCCGTCTTGCAAGTGCGAATGTGAACGTATAAACAGCGACGCCTTGCTCTGTATCGCCGGATACGTTTTCTTTACCTTCAACGCGGCGTGTGATCATACCGCCTTGCAATGTGTAGACATCGGCAATAACGCCACCGTCACCGTCACCCAGACGTTTTCTAAACTCGCCATTCGCGAGAACAGTCGAAACGAAATCTTTATCCGTAATCGCTTGTTTCCCTACTAGGAATTGGTCATCAGAAGAACCGCGCATCACACGAAGAACAAGGACTCCGTTGTTCCCTTTTTCATTCAACGCGAAAATCGTGTTCTGATTTTTACCAGTAGAAACAGATACCAAATCCTCTGGAAAAGTGATCGTACTTGTATCATCATCGGCAAGGTTTGCAAAAACCCTGTCATACAATGTTAACGTATCTTTGCCTGTAATTGTGAATTGTGTCATGGGTAGTTTCTCCTATTAATCATTAACCAATACAATAACGTCACTGTGATGTATTGCGCCTGCGCGTTTCAAAGCGATTTGAACAAGTGGGGCTTCGCGTGCTTCTCTCTCCGGTGCAGGTTGCAACAGAATAGAAATACTGAAAATATAATAACCCTTATCAAGAACGTTTGCTCTAAAGATATCAGGATCGCCGAATGTCTCGCTTGACGTCCATGCGCCCGCAGCTAGTACGCCATTGCGGATAAACCGCTCGCACACATTACCGTATGCCGCTTTCAAACCGTCCATACCTGACTCAGTCTGTGGTATTTTCGTATTCGTCTGCCTCAGATAATTAAATCCGGCAACCTCAAGCGCAAACTTAACGGCTAGATCATTGTATGGATTATCGAAATAATCATTACCGCCCGTGGATTCCACAGAGGGAACACCATCGAACGATACATACATGTCACAACCCGCTATTTTTGCTAGATCGTATATGGTTTGATTTATGCCTGTATCAGGCGTAATCGTTGCCAGCTCTTTAAGCTGCATAGTTTGGCTTGTATCTGTACCGCTAAAGTTAACAGAATAACCACGTCCAGCGTAGGCAGATTTAAAGAGATTTCCAAGGGAGGGGCTTTCCGTGTAAAGTAAAAGACGTGTCTTAGTGTTTCCGGCCTGTGAAATTGTTGTGACAATTCCTGCAATATCCTCAGTGCTTGAAACTTGATGTAAGAACATATTATCGCGTGCTTGGATCGTGTTGGCAAGCGTTACGATCACGGCGTCTTCCATTTCTAGATTTGTGATAATCGGAACATAACCGACCGCGCCCTCTGTTCTTGTGATCGCCGCTGCAATCGTTTCGCCAGAAGCATCCACACCACTTACCGCAGCTCCGCCAGCCGTATCGAATAAACCAACGACGGACATATCAGTCCCAAGTCCGGCGGGCAATTGAACCAGTACAACGTCACTCGCAGCACCGACCTTTTTAGATGTTACTGTAAACCCTGTTGTATCATCTGTGACGATACCATTCACAAGAGCGTTTTGCAGAATTGTAACAATATCGGCAATAGTGGACGCACCTGTAAAATTCAAATTAGTCAGGTCATAATCAACCGTGTCGATCGTGACGCGGATATCACCGTCGGCCACCGCGATAATACTTGCGAGATTTGCAGAAATATTGGTTGTTGCCCAAGTGCCTTGGGTAGCACTAACCGAAGCCACCAAAGGAAGGATAACCAAACGGCCTCTACCTGTTCTAATGTTCGGGGCTTGTGAAAATATGGCATTCGCCATCGCCGCTGTTTCGCTGTTCGTCCCATAATCCAAGGCAACTTGCGCGGCCCCCACATATGTTCTAAATGCATCAAGATTACTTGGTGTTTCAGTTGTGAATAAAGCCAGAGAATTGATATTTTTTTCTGTTAAACCAGAAGGCGTGTTCAATATTGAAACATTAATGATATTATTAACTGGAAGGATTGTCATTTCTAAAGCTCCGTATTTTCGTCAATTGTAAATTCTATAAGTCCGGTCGGTGTACCTATTGTTTTCTCATCATCAACGCGAGTTTTAAAGGTATCATAATATTGTTTACCGCCTGTGGTTAGAAGACGTTCTTTACGATACCACACGAAGCATGCAAAAGAAAGTGTGAAGCGTGCGAGCTGTGACCCACCTTCGGCAACAGATGTATTAATAAATGAGTTGGGAATACTGAATATTTTAAAGCCGTAAAACTCTTGTTGTTGCTCAGAATAGATAGAATTTAACGCGGCCACAACTTCCCAACGTCTAAGTAACGCCGACGCACTTCGGGCAAATATTTCAATCTGGATATTCTCGCGCATCTGCACTTGTTGTATTTCATACGTGTCGGGGTCACGAAATTCAAGCTCAGAATCGCCGGACGACATAACCGTCGCGTCGCTCATTCCAACGGATACTTTGATATCTTCGCCAGTGGGAATTATATAATTCAATTCATCGACCCAAACATCTGTCGCAGGTAGCGCCATTTGATTTTGAATTATATCCACAATTATTTGTGAAGCCAGCTTATCCATTATGTATAATCTTTCACAATTTCATATTCTATAAAACCGTTTAGGCTATAATCCTTGTTTGCCATAACTTTATATTTTATGTCTCTATATATGATCCGATCATCATTTTTCAAATTCAAATCACCAGCAACGGCATGTATTTGCAACCACTGCCAAGACCTTTGACCTTCTGGCTTGAGCTGTACATGCTCTGCTTTTAGAGGTTGGATTGTCCCTCTGAACGATGTATCGACGAAAGAATTTACAGTCAGACCATCCACAAGAGTTTGAGTGATAACACTAATCGTAATAACGTTTTGCCAGCCGTTCAAAGTGGCGGACATTTGGGGCATTCCAGAAATTTGATTTAATGGAGTCGCTACCATTACAGAGAAAACCTCGTGATATAAAATAAACTAAATGGTATTTTCATTTTCAAACCTAACCAAATTAAGAGTATGGGCATTCTCTTAAATCTTTTTTGTATGTCGATATTCACTATTAATTTTTGTGTTACCATTACAAAGAACTCTTTCTAACTACGTCCGAGGTGACGGATTTCCGAAGTTCCGCAGTATCAATCAATATACCAGAAGAACCCTTGCGCGCAATAGTGCTTGACTCGAGGGCGGGCCACTTGCCGAAACCGCCAGTAGCAAAACCATCTTGGACAATCTCTTCGGCCTTGACACCTAAGAGCGCATAAACCTTTTCGTAATTACCATTCACGAACGCTGCTTGAACCATTTTTGAAGACATGGCTTTCATTAATTCTTTTGATTTTGTTTCAATCGGCATACGAAGAAATGAGCGAGCGGGGATATGCCCCGTTACACTTCCAAACTCATGCACAAGCCCGATATCCGCGTTCC
>NVUW01000017.1 GCA_002733205.1 Thalassobium sp.
CCCTGGGGTACAAATGACAATTTATTGGTGACTGCAGGGTCGGTGTAATAAGCGCCACCACCGGCCCCCATCGGAATACGTGACATGCATTCCACACCACCGCCGATGGTCATCTGAGCTTCACCGGCTTTAACTTTGGCGGCAGCCATATTCACCGCTTCAAGGCCTGAAGCACAGAAACGGCTGACCACAGTACCGGCACAGGTTTGTGCGTAGTCGGCCATTAATACCGCGGTGCGGGCAATATCGGCGCCCTGTTCCATTACCGGTTCCACACACCCCAGTACGACGTCGTCAATCTGAGAAGTATCCAGATCATGGCGTTCCTGCAGGCCACGCAATAAACCCGACATCAGGCTGACCGGTGTTACGGTGTGCAGGCCGCCGTCTTTTTTACCACGACCGCGCGGTGTGCGTACCGCGTCAAAAATATAGGCATCAGTCATTTTAAATTCCTTAATTTTTACGCCGGGGATCTGCCTGCGCTGCATTACTCAGCAGCAGGCGACCCCTTACGTTTTTATAGTCAGATGGTACGCGAAATAATTTCTTTCATAATTTCAGAAGTACCGGCGTAAATACGCTGTACGCGCGAGTCGGCGTAAGCACGGGCAACCGGGTATTCCCACATGTAGCCGTAGCCGCCGTGCAATTGCACACATTCGTCGATGATGCGGCACTGTGCTTCGGTAGCCCAGAGTTTGACCGAGGCCGCAGCGTCGATGCTCAGTTTGCCTTCGCAATGCAGTTCCAGACAGCGGTCAACATAGCACTGGGTAACTTCCAGTTCGGTGCGGATTTCGGCCAGTTTAAAGCGGGTATTCTGGAAAGCGGCAACCGGCTTACCAAAGGCTTTACGCTCTTTCACGTAGGTAACGGTGGCGTCGTAACAGGCACGTGCAACCGCAGCACCAATAATGGCGACACTCAGACGTTCCTGCGCCAGTTCCTGCATCAGATAAATAAAGCCGGCATTTTTCTGGCCCATCAGGTTTTCTTTCGGGATGCGCACGTTGTCGAAAAACAGCTCAGAGGTATCCTGCGCTTTCATACCGACTTTTTTCAGGTTCTGACCACGGCTGAAACCGGCACGGTCGGCTTCTACCAGAAACAGACTCACGCCTTTGGCGCCGGCACTGGTATCGGTTTTGGCGACCACAATATAAAGGTCGGCCATCTGACCGTTGGTGATAAAAGTTTTGGAGCCATTAATTACATAATGATCGCCGTCTTCGATGGCAGTGGTACGTACACCGGCAAGATCGGAACCGGTACCTGGTTCAGTCATGGCGATGGCGGTAATCACTTCACCGGTACACATTTTTGGCAGCCATTTTTGCTTCTGCTCTTCGGTGCCGTAATGCAGGATATAAGGAGCAACGATATCGGAATGCAGGGAGAAACCCGGGCCTGAAGCAAAGACATAACCCTGCTCTTCAATGGCGATAGCGGAATAACGGAAATCCACGCCGGAGCCACCGTATTCCACCGGAATATGGGTGCACAAAATGCCTGCTTCACCGGCTTTCAGCCAGGCTTCACGGGAAATATGACCCTGTGCTTCCCACTCTTCCCAGTGTGGCTGAATTTCGCGCTGCATAAATTTGCGCACGCTGTCGCGGAACATGTTGTGCTCTTCGGTAAATACACTGCGTGGGATCATACCGTGGTCTCCTTGGTGCTTGGTGTCGATGATTTTTTATTACTGTTATCGGTGGATGTGGCCATTTCATGTCCGGCCTGACGGATTACTCCGCGGCTCAGCAATTGCTGAATATCGGCCTCGGCCAATGCCAGTTCCTGCAGAACGCTGAGTGTGTGTTCGCCCTGCTCCGGGCCGGGTTTATCGGTGATGTGTTTTTGTTCGCCAAACTGAATGGCCGGTGCCGGGCAACGGATTTTCTGCCCCTGAGCGGTGGTTAATACCTGCACCATTTCCCGCGCCAGTAATTGCGGATGCTCGAACGCCTGCTGCGGGCTTAAAATCGGCGTGACGCAGCAATCGGTATCGGCAAAGACTTCGCGCCAGTGGCTTTGTGGCTGAGAGGCAAATGCCGCTGCCACTTCGCTGCGCAGCTGATCGGCTTTGGCGCCCATATCCCAGTAACGGTTTTGCCATTGCGGATGACCCAGAACGTCACAAACCTGATTCCAGAATTTCTGCTCCAGCGAACCTACCGCCATATACAGATCGTCGGCGGTTTTATAAATGCCATAACAGGGGCGCGCACCGGTCAGCATGTCCTGTCCGCGCGGCAATGATTTACCCATTAAATTCATGGTCGCCAGCGGAATCACATTGTGCGCAAAGGTGCAGTCGGTCATCGACACATCGAGATAACACCCTTCGCCAGCGCCGCCATTTAATTGCGAATTAAGGCGGCCAACCACGCCGCCTAAAATAGCCATGGCGGCACTGAGTGAGCCACCAGCCAGATCGGCAATCTGGAAATTACTTAAGGTCGGTGCGCCACCGGCTTCACCGACCTGATCAAGCACGCCAGCGGTGGCACAGTAATTCATATCGTGGCCGGCTTTGTCGGCCCAGGGGCCGGTCTGGCCGAAACCGGAAATGGAACAGACCACCAGCCGCGGGTTAACCGCTTTCAGTTGTTCGTAAGCCAGACCGAGTTTTTTCATGACGCCGGGGCGGAAACTTTCCAGCAGGATGTCGGCCTTTGCCACCAGCTTCATCAGCAGTTCATGACCTTCTGCAGTAGAGAGGTCGAGGCTGATGGATTCTTTGCCACGGTTAAGAATATGGAACGCCGGGCTGACAAAGCCTTTTGGCATACCCAGTGAGCGGGTGTAATCGCCGGCGCCGGTGTCTTCCACTTTAATAACGCGCGCGCCCATATCGTGCAGATGCATCGAGCACATGGGTCCTGGTAATAAACGCGACAGATCCAGCACCAGCATGCCGGACAGGGGTAAAGTCATGTTGCGCCCTCATTATTGTTATATACAGGCTGCTTTGTCCGCGTGATGTGCGGATCTGAGCGTTTATTAACCGCCTGCCATGGTGACTTTGCAAGGCATTCCGGGCGGGCCGGAAAGGGGCAAAAGCCGCTGAGTTACCTTAACGTAACTCAGACTACCGGGGGGACGTATGAGGGGTCAATGTGCAAATCGCTCAAGCGGATTGACAGATTTGCACTTATGAGAGGAAAAATCGTGACGAAAAAGATCAGCCTGGCTGGTCGTCTGACAATGGCTGGTCGTCTGACACTGGCTGGTCGTCTGACACTGGCTGGTCGTCTGACACTGGCTGGTCGTCTGACAGGGGCAGGCGTTGCAGAAACTGCTGATACGCCTCTTCCGGCGCAATATCGAGCTGGCTGAGATCGGCACCGGCGGCCTGCTCGACCTTCTGCAGCTCGGCGATGGTGGCATCGAGGTCGCGGCGCTGGGCTTCCAGCTCCTGCAAGCGGGTACGGCACTGATGCATTAAGCCCAGCAGACGTTCCGGGTTGGAGCGGTCGGCGTCATACAGATCGAGGTAGGATTTGGTGTCTTCCAGCGAGAAGCCCACACGCTTGGAGCGCAGCACAATTTTCAGCCGCGCGCGTTGGCGGTGATCGTAAATCATGGTGCGCCCGACGCGGCGCGAGGTAATCAGCCCCTTGCTCTCGTACAGACGGATGGCACGGGGAGTAATGCCGAACTCAGCGGCCAGATCGGCAACGGTGTAATTGTTATCGCTCATGTGCATCGGCAACAGTGAAAACGCGCAGTCTACCACTGCCTGAACGGATTCCCAGCATCAGCCCCGGAATCAAGCCCGCCATCAACCCCACCATCAGCGGATAACACGGCCTCATGCTATCGGCGTATAATCGGGCGGATTTTCATGTTCCGGTGGGGCCAATAGGTCAATACGGGACAAAAACTGACTATAATCCGACCGTCTGTTTACCCTCTGTCCCGGCTGCAGTTCTGGTTTCAGCAAGGCCGCGGCGAACAAACAACCCCTTTTCAATAATTCAGGAGTTCTGTATGGATCTGCAAAACAAAGTGGTCGCCATTACCGGCGCGGGCCAGGGTCTGGGTCGTGCGATGGCGGTTTATCTGGCAGCAAAAGGGGCACGGATTGCCATTATCGACCTCGATCAGGGTCACATGGATGAAACAAAACGCCAGGTCGAAGCGGCCGGCAGCAACGGCAACACTTACCTGTGTAACGTTGCCAATGAAGAACAGGTAGAAAGCACCTTCGCCGCCATTGCTGCGGATATGGGCGGTCTGCACGGTCTGGTGAATAACGCCGGTATTCTGCGAGACGGCCTGATGGTAAAAGTGAAAGACGGTGAAGTCAGCAAGATGAGCCTTGCGCAGTGGCAGAGCGTGATCGACGTGAACCTGACCGGCGTGTTCCTGTGCGGACGCGAAGCTGCAGTACAGATGATTAACGGCGGCGAAGGCGGCTGCATCATCAATATCTCCAGTATTTCCCGCGCCGGTAATATGGGCCAGAGCAACTACTCTGCCGCCAAAGCCGGTGTTGCCAGTCTGGCGGTTGTCTGGGGTAAAGAACTGGCGCGTTACGGCATCCGCGCCAATGCCATTGCACCGGGCTTTATCGCCACCGAAATGACCGCTGGCATGAAACCGGAAGCACTGGAAAAAATGACGGCAGGCATTCCGGCCAAGCGTATGGGCCAACCGGATGAAATTGCCTCGGCTGTCGCTTTCCTGATGGAAAACGATTATATGTCGGGCCGTGTTGTTGAAGTAGACGGTGGTCTGCGTCTGTAAGCCGCCGATCTCGGATACTCCGGGAATATTTGCGGAAAATAAAAACGGCAGCTCTGGCTGCCGTTTTTTATGGCGGCTGAGTGTCATAAAACAGAAATATTTCTGCGGCCATGAATTGGCTGCTTAACAACAACGTATTGTTGCAATAAAGGCTCTGGTTATCGGCGGCGGAGTATTTATTCTGAATCATCTTATTTTATGGATGATGCGGATTATTTATGCGGATATTAACCGGGAACACTACGGCGTTTATGATTCTGGCAGCCAGCCTTTTACTCACTGCCTGCGCCACCAACACCACGCCCTACTCTTATGTGTCACTGGAAGATGAATATCGCAGCGATGCTTTTTTCACCTCGACCTTCGATAATAAAAGAGTACTGATTGCCGGTTATCACAAAGGCGACGATGCGGAAGAGGCTGAATTAATCCGTTTAATTTCCACCTCGCTGGCCGATCAGCTTAAACGCAGCCGCAATGTGGCCAATGCCACGTCTTTTATTCTCACTAAACCAGCAGCTGCAGCTGATACCACTGCAGAATCAGACAGCGAACAACAGGAAGTGCTGAGCGCCGATAAGGAGATTAAAACTGCGGAGATGCCTGAACGTTCTGCCGTTGTTAATAATCTGCTGATCAATCAGCAACAGCAGTTTGATTATCTGATCGACTTCCGCATTCTTGACTGGCAACGAATGAAACGCGCCGAACGTACCAGCAGCCGCTGTCAGCATGCCGGAACCCACCTGCAACTGAACATGGTGCTGTGGGATATGTCACAACGGACGATGTTGTGGAGCAGCACCCCGGTTGGAAAAATCGGTGTGCATAAATGCGTTGAAGAGCAGGACTCCAACAGTACCCATGAGTACCAGTCGGATAATCCCGTCGGTATGATTGCCGAAGGGTTAATGTATATCCTGATTGATTCCACCACGGAGGCTATTGCCACCGGCATCAGTTATAACAGTATGTCAGCGGTAAGAGCGCCGCAGATGCGCGAGCTGGTAGAGCAGCTGACCGGCATGATTGCCTTACAGATGAACCGCTACTGAGGCTGCTTCGCTAACTTCTACGACGGCACAGAGCAGGCATCAGCCTGCGCCCATGGCCTGTACCGCCAGATACTGCTGGTTCCCGTGCAGGGTAATGGCTTCTCCATCACCCTGCACCTTCCCGCCTTTCCAGCTCAGATTACTTTCCTCGGCCGTTACCGCTTTGGTGGCATTTACCAGCCATTGATTGGCCGTATCTTCGGGCATACCGGCTGCCAGTTTCTGCAGCCACTGATCATGCAGGGCACCAATCTTCTCAAAGGTCTGCGCCATCTGCGCCCGCACTAATCCTTGCTGTAATTCCCGGTCGGCAAACAAAGCTTCGATACGGTCTTTCTGCGGATGATCATTGGCGACCGTGACACTGCCATCGCTTTCTATCTGCAATTCAATTTCCTGGCGGTTGTCGATACCGGCCTCTGCCAGCGCCTGATTAAATTGTTTTTCAAAGCTGCGGATATCACCCGCCCCCGGCAGTTTCAGCAATCCGCTATCCAGGCTCTGTAAAGTGGCTGTCAGTTGCTCATCTCGGACTTCGGCCTGCTGCTGTATTTCGGCGGAGGGTGTATAGCCATCAGCCGGTAAAGCCTTGCCGCTGGCGGCAACGGCTGTTGTCTGTGGCTGCTGACTCAGTAACGGGCTGACGCTGCCGGACTGGGGATGAATGCGCATATCCATGGGTTCTGCTCCTTCAGAGTGGCTCTGTAACTGTTCTTGCTGAGCGTTTTGGTTATGAGCAGATGTATCAGCAAAAAGCTTTCCACTTTTCCGGTTCTGTTCCCACGCATAAAGCGAGACTGTTATTATCTGCCCATGCAATCGGATTTCTACGAACGACTCTACACCGCCCTCGCCGCGATACCCGCCGGTCGGGTGGTTACTTATGGTCAGCTTGCTGCTCTGGCCGGACGTCCGGGCGGCGCGCGCTGGGCCGGGCGGGTTCTGTCGCAATTACCCAAAGATACGCAACTGCCCTGGTTCCGGGTGATTAACGCTCAGGGACGGCTCAGCTTTCCTGTGGGCAGTGCCGCCGCACTGCGCCAGCAAGGACTGCTGGTACGTGAGGGGATCGAATTCAGTGACAGCGGACGCATCAATCTGAAACGCTTTGGCTTGAACTAACCCCCCTCATTTGGCATTAACGGCTTTCACAGTGCGCATGGCAGGAATCAACCTGCCCCTCTCTGCCAGCCCTCAGCCCACCTCATCTGAGACAGACTCAAGCCCATGCTGGCAGGCTTTACGCCCTGTTAACCCGGTACTTTTTCTGCGGTGATCTGACGCCCTGACGCCTGCATTTCCGATCAGGCCATAGATAGTCCACGGTGCCTCAGGCAAGTACTGCGGTTACTCCCACAGAAAGTAGCGCCGTAAAACATGACAGGGGATCACCTGTTTTTTTACACGCTGATAAGGGAAAGTGATCATCAGAACACCGAATAACAATAACGATCACCTCTGAAAAGCGGAAATCACCATGGCTACTGAATATTTTGATGTATTGATTATTGGCGCGGGCCTGTCCGGCATCGGCGCTGCCTGTCACCTGAAAAAAGAATGTCCGGGCAAATCCTTTGCGATCCTTGAAGGCCGCGACGCCAGCGGTGGTACCTGGGATCTGTTCCGCTACCCTGGCATTCGTTCCGACTCTGATATGTTTACCCTGGGTTATGAATTCAAACCCTGGACGAATAAAAAAGGCATCGCCGACGGTGCGGATATCCGTAATTACATCCGTGAAGCATCGCGCGAAAATAACGTTGATCCACACATCCGTTATGGCCACAAAGTCAAAGCCGCACGCTGGAGCAGCGATAACGCAACCTGGACTCTGGACGTAGAACTGGCCGATGGCAGCAAGAAAGAATATTGCTGTAATTTTCTGCTGAGCTGTACCGGTTATTACAGCTATGAAGAAGGTTTCACGCCAGAATTCGAAGGCCGTGATGATTTTAAAGGCCAGGTTATTCACCCGCAGCAATGGCCGGAAGATCTTGATTATGCCGGCAAGCGCGTGGTTGTTATCGGCAGTGGTGCCACCGCCGTCACGCTGATTCCGTCAATGACGGATAAAGCCGCACACGTCACCATGCTGCAGCGTTCACCGTCTTATGTATTAAGCGTGCCACAGCAGGATGCAATGGTTGCTCTGCTGCGCAAAATACTGCCGCAAAAACTGGCTTATCGTATTATTCGTGGCCGTAACGTTTCCATTACGCTGGGCCTGTACCGCTTCTGTAAACGTTTTCCGAATGCTGCACGCAAACTGCTGCAGTGGACCGTGAAAAAGCAGTTACCCGCCGATTTCGATATGAAGCACTTCACACCGAAATACGCGCCCTGGGATGAGCGTCTGTGTGCTGTGCCGGAAGGTGATATGTTTAAAGTCATCAAACAGGGCAAAGCCTCTGTGGTGACGGATCATATCGATCGTTTTATCGACAACGGTATTCAACTCAAATCCGGCCAAAAACTGGAAGCCGATATTATTATTACGGCCACCGGTCTGAAAGTGCAGATGCTGGGCAATATGCAGGTCACCATTGATGGCGAACCGCTGAAGCCAAGCACAAAAATGAGCTACCGTGGTGTGATGTTTGAAGACCTTCCAAATATGGGCATGGTATTCGGCTACACCAACGCATCCTGGACGTTAAAAGCCGATCTGATTTCCAGCTATGTTTGTCGTCTGCTCAAGCATATGGACGAAAAAGGCGTGCGTCAGGTAACCCCGCGTAACCACAACGCCAGCATTAAACGCCTGCCATTTATTAATATGCAGTCCGGTTATATTTCACGAGTTAAAGATCAGATTCCACAACAGGGCGACGAGCGCCCATGGAAGCTGTATCAGAACTACTTCCTGGATATGACACTGCTGAAAATGGCCAGTATGGATGACCCGTCACTGGAGTATGCCAATCCGGTGATCCGTGAAAATACCGCCGCCAGCGGCGCTGTTTAAATACGGGTTTAAAGAACGACACTCACCCCGTCTCCAGTTACATTAAGGAGATCGTTTGCGCCGCTTTTGCGGCGCTTTTTTTTGTTCTTATTTCCTGAAACTGAGCACCGGCACACGACGTGAAGAATTATTCAGAAGTGCTCTTGCCGCACGTAGCGGATGAGTGCACAGTAGTGGCCATCTGCGATGGTTTACAAGGATATTACGGTATGATGTTACGGCCCTTTTCACTTGCGGTAAGCGCTGGTTTACTGGCGTTATCCATCAGCGGCTGCAGCACAACTGCCGACAAAGAAGAGCCGCGTTTTATCTGGGATTTACCCGTGGCCGAGTTTTCCCGCTACAGCGATTATCACTATCTTTTTGAATTACCCGTCGGCAAAGCTGCCGCTCTGGATACTTTCGTTAGTTTCTGCACGGATGATGAAGGGCGATTGATGATCGGTGGAATGTCGGTGATCGGCGAAGGCAGCATGGCGATACGTCGTGCTGACGAACACAGCGTTGACATTGCCTCCCCGGATACAAAGGAGTTAATGGAAATGCTGGTGCTGACCAATGCCCACCTCAGCTGCGACTGGCAAATAGCACCGGGAAATAAAACGATCCCTCGCGAGCCATTGTATTATGTGCGCCATATTAACGGTAAACGCAGTGTGCGTGAGCTGGGGGATTTTGACAAAAAATAGCGCGCTAAAAGCAGAAAAATAAAAAGAGTCGCCGACCCTTTCGACGACCCTTTTTATGTCTCACTTTATTTCCCGTTCAACTGCCCGGCGTAACAACGCTTATTACGGATACGGGTGTTTTATCACATCGTAAGGATTGCCTTCTCCACGAATGGCCGCCCATTCCTCGGCGCTTAACCATTCCAGCGGATCACGCTGACTGAGTCCGGCTAACGCGGCCAATGCATCGGCCCAGGTACAGCGGTTGGCAAATAATAAACCTTCTGTTTCCAGCGTGCCGCCCTGATTAATGTATCCCAAAGCAATGGTCCGTTGTGGGCCAAGATCAAGCAGACGACAATGCCCAAGAATGACTTCCGGACGGGTGTGCAGCATAAAGACCCGCTGCTGAACCCGGGCAGGGAATAAGGCATCCAGCACCTGAGGATCGGCCTGAATACCCTGTTCGTATTGATCCCGTGGAATACGGAAGCGGCCAGGCTCAAGCAGGTAAATAACCGAGTGTGCCACGTCTTTTTCTTTTAACCGGTCAGAGGCTTTTAACGCCTGCTGCAATTGGAATGCACCACAAGCCACCAGCTGTAATTCCGCCGCGCAATTACCGCGTACACAAACGGCACCATCCTGAATTAATGCCGCAGCTTGCTTGCCATCAAATACAGCCGGCATGGATGACTTGGGTACCACCAGATTCCAGATTGTACCCAGATCGCCATAGCAGGCTTTAATACAGGCCATGGCAGAATTGCCATCTGCCGGAAAAACGACCCGCGCCATATCAGACATCTCACCCAGCAGACTTTCAGCCAGACTCGGGTCCTGATGACTCTGTTCGTTTTTACCGTTCTCCCACACATGCGAGGTGGAAATAATCGGTACACCTAACCAGGATGCCGGTTCATCGGCTTCTTTCTGATGACGGGAAAAAATAATACTCTGCCGTAAAGCACCCAGCATTTTGGTGGCAAAGGCTTCGTACGATACCACCAGATTCAGGCCGGACTGGTTGGCCAGGCAGGCACTGACAACCGCTTCTTCGTTCAATGCGGTAATCACGCAACCATCCACGGCTTCGGCAGCACCGGCTTCAGGATCGGTGACCCGATGTTTTAATAAATCCAGTGTCTGGTTCATGCGGTTAGAGCGTAATTCATCCGGGTTACCCACCCGTACGCGCAGGTGTGGGTTAACCTCGACCAGATCGACAAAGTAATTATCAATCGCTGCCATCGGTGCCAGCGGTTCTTTTAACCAGTGCGGATCATGACGGTTAATCGTGACGGCAACCTGCGGCATTGGGGCTCTTGGCTGAGCTAATTCCGCCACGGCCGCCCGCCAGTGTTTTTCTTCCTGCCATAACGCTTTGGCACCCCGATGGAAAAAGTTAAGCGCTTCGTTATCACGACGGGGATTGCTGCCCAGAGGCAAGCCGTGTGCGGCATTGGTGCCAGCACCCGGGAAACCATAACCCTTAATACTCTCGGCAATGCAATATGGCAGAGGCAGCGGATAAGCCGCTCCTCCGCTGGCAACGGTAACCGCCGCGTGGCTGAGATGTTGTTCCATAAAATAAATGGCGCAGACAAAGGCGGCCGGATCATGTCCATCAATAACGAAGGGCGCAAATCCCTGATTGCTCAGGTGCTCGACAAACCATTCGCTGCCGCCCTGCTGCGCCACCGTTGTACGCTGATCAATACGGCGGCCGTTGGCGATCATAATAGGGCTGACCAGACCACTGTCTTCCGCACGCCACCAACGCGCAGCCCAATCGCTGCCACGCTGCTCTTCAAAAGCACCATCACTTAAAAAGGCGACCAAACGTTCGTCCGGCAATGGCTGATGCACATATTGCAGACCGGCAAAACCTAAATATCCACCTTCTATTCTGGCACCGGCGGTATTTACATTAACGTGGCTCCCCAAAGGCGACAGCGGTTTGCCATCAGGGCGTACACGGTAATTATAAAAATCTTTAACGAAACTGCTTAAGCCGGTATCGGTCAGCGGGTAGCGTTTTTTTCGCTCCGGCAACGCATTGCCTGACAACAGCTGCACCGCATCAATGGCGGCAACACAGTGGCCCTGCCCCATCAGCCAGTCACGGTGTTGCCCGGTTAAGCTGTTAACCGCTAATAACGCGCTGTAAGCCGGAACCATATTCAGCGAGCCGCCGGTGTGGCCTTGCGGATCGCGCTTGAAATCGTCGGGTGTTAAATCACGGCCGTCGAGAAAAACATGTTTGGCGTAGGTCATATGCACAACCAGCCACATTGCCTGATTGGCCAGCTGATCAAGAGCAATCAGCTTACGGTAACATTCACTTTTATCCTTAATCAGCCCTGCTTCCAGCAGGCTGGTTGCCAATTCAAACACCTGCAGTTGGGTTGCGGCGGTGTGTTTAATAACACCACAGCCTTGTGCCCAGGCGGCGAAATCGACATCGTATTCGCGGTGGTTGCGTGCTTCCGCTTCTATTTCCTGAGCTTTATATTCTTCACTCAGTTTTTTGTACAGATTCAGACTCATAACGTGTCTCCTGAAGAAGCCGATTGCGCGTGAAGCATTGCCTGGATGGCAGGTACCAGTAACGGACTGATATCAATGCCGTTGGTGGCGTGGGGAATACAGTTGCAGGTGACAATACCGGCGATCGGGCCGGCACGCATTTCTTCATCGGCGGAAGGAACACCCGGCCCGCCTTCGGCAAAGACGGCATGTACACCGATACACAGGGGTTTATTTAATCCCTGAGCCACCAGCTCATCCGCCGTGCGTAACATCGTACGACCGGTGGAAATAATATCGTCCACCAGTACCGGCTGATGATCGGCATAGATCTGCACATCAGGAATATGAATAGCGACATCGCGATCACCACTGCGGGTTTTACGCAGCACCAGATAATCGCAACCGGCTATCTGGGCGACATCTTTAGCCCACTGTTCGCTCTCTTCATCCGGGCCAATCACCAGCGGGTTACTTACTTGCTGTTTAAGGTAATGGCCAATAATGTCTGTGGCGTGCAGCGCCTGCGCCGGGATCGAATAAATCTCGCTCAGGCTGTGGTAACGGTGCAGATGCGGATCAATGGTAATTAAATAATCAAAACTCTGATTAATCAGTTCAGCAAAGTATTTTGACGTTAAACACTCACCCGGCTGGAAACGGATATCCTGGCGCATGTAAGCAAGATAAGGTGCCACCAGACCGATACGGCGCGCACCGAATTCCCGCAGATGCCGCGCCATAAACCACAACGCCAGTGTTTTATCACTGGGTTGATGCAGATGGCACAGAACAATAACCTCATCGCCGTCGATGATTTGCGGTAAATTAAAATACAGTTCACCATCAGGAAAATGCCGGCTTTCCAGTGCCAGAATCTGAACATCGGTGCCTTCTGCGCTGAGTTTTAACGCCAGCGTTGCTGCCAACTCGTCATGCCCGTCAAGGCAGAGGAGATGTGTTGTCATAATATTTCTGCCTGTTAATTTATTATTGTTAAACCATTTGCTCTTCGATGCGGATCACATCGGTATGACCATCAAGAAAATCCAGCGCATAAGCCAGCTCACCCGGTGCTTCAGCATGCAGGGTAAATAAAGGGGCCCCGGCTTCGACTTCGTCGCCCAGCGTAACGTGCAACTCAATACCCGCGGCTTTGGCATTCGGTGCGCCGGCCAGTGATGCCAAGCGGGCAATAAAGCGATTATTAAAATAGGCAACCACGCCACTGTGCTGCGCATGAATACAGTGAGTAAATTCAGCCACCGGTGGTTCCATAAAACCACCCTGAGCCAGGCAGATGGCTTTGAATTTATCCATCGCACGACCATCCAGCAGCGTCCGCTGTGCTAACGCGTAACCCTGGCCAACGGCGGCTTTTTCGCCCATTTCTAACATGATGCCGGCCAGCTGCAGCGACTTCTCGCGCAGGTCTTGCGGCGCATGACCATCATTACGTAATACCTGAAGAATATCGCGGGCTTCGAGTGCCGGGCCGATACCACGGCCGATGGGCTGATTGCCATCCGTAATGATGGTGCGTACATCCAGCCCCAGCGCTGCGCCGGTTTTTTCCAGCAATTGCTTTAAGGTTTGTGCCATGGATTGCGAACGCACCTTGGCGGTCGGGCCAACCGGAATATCAATCAGCACCTGTTTTGATCCCGCCGCCACCTTTTTTGAAATAACTGAGGCAACCAGCTGACCTTCGCTGTCGAGATCCAGAGCCCGCTCGACGCGAATGACGATATCGTCCGTCGGACTAAGGCTGACCGAGCCGCCCCATGCCAGACAACCGCCTTCCTGCTCAACCACGTCACGCATGTGCTCAAAGGTCATGGTGACGGTGGTCATGCTTTCCATGGTGTCAGCAGTGCCGGCCGGAGAGGTAATGGCGCGACTGGAGGTTTTCGGCATCAGCAAACCGTTAGCGGCAACAATGGCAACCACAATGGGTGTGGTACGGTTGCCGGGCAGGCCACCCACGCAGTGCTTATCCAGCACTTTGTCCGATGACCAGTCAAAACGCTGGCCGCTACTGACCATCGCGCGGGTAATGGCGATGGTTTCGTCCAGATCAAGACGATCACCAGCGCAGGCAGTTACAAATGCAGAAAGCTGAATATCGCTGTAATGACCGGCTTTAATATCTTCGATAATGGCCTTGGCCGATTCATCATTGAAGCGCTGACCATACAGCTTGCCACGCACGAAAGACATCGACTCCACCGGGCGGGCATGGTGAAAACGCGCCTGCTCGCCATCGGCCGGGCAACCCAGCCTGTGCCAGGCCGCTTCGGATAAACCGGCTTCTTCATGAGAGAGCAGCTCACTGCAGACCAGAACCAGTGTGGCGATAACGCTCTGATCAGCACAATGCACTTCTACCCGGCTATGCGCATAAAATCCCTCAGAGATTGCCACCTGACAATCCTGACGCATATAAACCACCGGCTCCTGATGCGTGTTAATTCCGAGCCGGCGCAGATGTAAGAAATCGAGCTGAGTATCCATAAATACACCTTATTTTTCAGCGTCTAGTGTAGGCCTGCACAATCATGGCGGCCTTGCGGTAAATCAACGATTGCTCTGACAGCGTTTCCCATGCTCCGTTGTATCTGCCAGAATGATTTTTCATTTCACTCATGGTCAAGGAAACGCTGAGAAATCCGTGGGTTAGAAACAGTCTTTGTAATAATGACCCGGGGAAGATGGCTCAGTGTTCCACAAGGAATACCCTATGCAGAGTCCGTTTCAGGTTCAGTTTATCGGTGCAACCGGCACCGTCACCGGTTCTAAATATCTGATTAAGTACGACCGCTATAAAATTCTGATCGACTGCGGTTTATTTCAGGGCATCAAAAACGTCCGTCGCCGCAACTGGAATGAACTGCCATTTCCTGCCGACCAGGTTGATGCTGTGCTGCTGACCCACGCACACATTGACCACTCCGGATTTTTACCGGCCTTAATGAAACGTGGTTTCCATGGCCCGGTTTATTCATCCGAAGCGACCCACGCATTATGCAAAGTATTATTACCGGATGCGGGGTTTCTGCAGGAAGAAGATGCGCGTTACGCCAATAAAAAGAAATTTTCGAAACATGATCCGGCTGAACCGCTTTACACCGAAGAAGATGCACGCAAAGTTCTGAAGCAATTTAAAGATGTTCCGCAGGGAGAAACCCTGCCCCTTCCCGGCGGCATGACCGCGCAATTTATTCCTGCCGGACACATTCTGGGAGCAACGTCCATTCGCCTGGAATTTCAGGGGAAAAGCATCACCTTTACCGGCGATGTCGGTCGCAGCAACGATGCCATTATGTATCCGCCACAACCTTTGCCTGCAACCGATTATCTGGTGGTCGAATCCACCTACGGTGACCGCCGCCATGAAGAAGTGGATGCCGAGGAAGCCATTGCCGATGTGATTAACCGCACCTATAAACGCGGCGGCATTGTGTTAATGCCGGCTTTTGCCGTGGGTCGTGCACAACTGGTTTTACATTACCTGCAGCGCCTGCGTGATCAGCAACGTATTCCATCATTGCCGGTGTATCTGAACAGCCCGATGGCCATTCGTGCGACCTCTATTTTCTTCAGTCACCATGATCTGCACAAACTGACAGAAGATGACTGTCAGCGCATGGACGATATGACGATTTATGTGAAAACCACCGAAGAATCTATTGCTCTGGTGGAAAAGAAAACGCCGGCCATTATTATTTCCGCCAGCGGCATGGCCAGCGGGGGCCGGGTACTGCATCACCTGAAGGCACTGATTTCCGATCCGCGCAACAGCATTTTATTCCTTGGGTATCAGGCCGGAGGAACCCGCGGCGACAGCCTGCTTAAAGGAGCTGACCATATCAAAATTCATGGACAGTATTGTCAGGTTCAGGCTGAAATCGCTAATCTTCAGGCCTTATCCAGCCATGGAGATTATGTGGAAATATCGGACTGGCTGAAGAAAATGCCCGGCAAACCACGCAAAGTCTTTATTACCCACGGTGAAACCTGCGCCGCCGATGCTATGCGCCGGCATTTAAAAGACGAGTTTAGCTGGGATGTGGAAGTGCCTGAATATCTGGATATTGCCTTACTGGATTAACCCCTGATAAAGCAGCCGGGCAAGCCGGCTGCTTGTTTAGAACACTGTGTCTCTCCCATATCGCTGACACGCCTGTTACTATCGGCACTACACACATCGCCGCCGGTAAGCCTCCATGCGTTATTCTGTATATAAAATCGATGCCTTTATCCGCCAATCTGTTAACGGTTTCAGTGGTAATCCTGCCGCTATTGTTCCGCTGCAGGAATGGTTAAGTGAAGATCAGATGCAGGCTATCGCGGCCGAAAACAACCTGTCTGAAACCGCCTTCTTCGTTAAAAACAGCGACGGTATTTACCATATCCGCTGGTTTACCCCAACCACTGAGGTAGACCTCTGCGGCCATGCCACATTAGCAGCGGCCTGGGTGATCCGTAACGAACTGCTGGATATGCGCGAAATTATTCCGTTCTCGACTCAGGAAGCCGGCAACCTGATGGTGCGTGCACTGCGTAATAACGATGGCGGCAGTGGCTTATTGCAGCTGGACTTTCCAGCTCGCCCCGGTGAAATGCTTGATAACACGGCGCTGCAACAACAGCTGGAACAAGCCCTTGGCCAAAAAGTGGTCGCCATCTGTAATGCCCGCGATATGCTGGTCGAGCTGGAAAGCGAGCAGGCTCTGCATGATTGCCAACCCAATCTGGCACTGCTCAGTGAGCTGGACACTTTCGCCGTCATGGTAACCGCCCGCAGTGACAGCGAAGGCTATGATTTTGTCAGTCGCTTTTTCGCTCCGCGCCAGGGCCTGAATGAAGACCCTGTTACCGGCTCGTCATTCTGCACACTGACACCTTACTGGAGCAAAAAACTGGGTAAAAACCAACTCAACGGCTGGCAGTGTTCTGCCCGTGGCGGCGATGCCACGCTGCAACTGGAACACGACCGGGTATTGATTGCCGGACGTTGCTTTGCCTATATGAAAGGTGAATTTGCCCTTCCCGAAGCCATGGCCTGATCACAGATTCTGCTCCGGCGCTTCTGGCCGGAGCACGGTTTTATGACGGTAATTAAAGGCATAATTCCGGCATATTTTTGTCACTTCAAGCGCCGCATTTATTGTCCCGGATAAGTGACAGGATATTCCGGTCATCTGCCGCAGCCCGTCCCTGACGCAACGCCATTCTGCCGCTATAGTGAGCCTTACGTGCTTAATGTCAGTGAGATATACCCAGCATGAACATTCCACCTTCAGTCGGCTTAACTGGCTATAACAGCGGCACTGTCAGTCCGCAGAGGGTGTCTGCCCCGGCTTCTGCTGCGTCGTTTATACCGAGCGACCGGCGAAGCCTTGCTCCTAACCCGCTGTCAGCTCCTGCTATAACCTCCGATTCATCCTCTGAATTCATTCCAGCCAACGTTTACAACGAAGATCGCAGTGCTGGCAATGAAGATCTCCGTCTCTATGGCAACTCGGCACAGGAAAGCGACGACGTAAGAAAAGGCCGTTTTGTTGATGTTCAGGTTTAAAGGATCAGAATGAGAACTGCCAAAGCAGCATAAAACGCGAATTCACGACCCGACTGCGAGGCTGGATAAACTCCAGAGTCCCGGCATTTCCCTTATCGGATTCTGCCGCACGTTCTTTTGAATAACGCCACGACAACAGAATATCTCCCACGCTTGTTGTAAACAGCGGCAGGCTCAAATCGGTATAAAAGCTGTGCCCGTCAGCCAGCTCCGCATTTCCCTTACGGCCACCATAAGGGCGAAAATCAACCTCAATATTGCCATCCATGCGCCGTGTGTAGCCAAACTCAAACCTGATCAAATGCCCTGACAACTCTCCCTGCCAGGCTGTGGCTGCCTGCAAAATGCGCCAGCGATAATATTCATCCAGTTCACCGGTGATGCCGTTGGGGCGAATACCACGCTGCCAATCCGCTACGCCATAATTCAGCAGCAGAGACCAGGAGCCAGCTCCCGGTTGCCAGCGTATTCCTGAAAGAAGTGTTCTGAAATGTTCATCCGTGGTTGTGTCAGAAGGCGTACCCGACTGACTCTGACCAGTATAAGCAACTGCACCGCTGGAGCGTTCGAATGTCAGTATCCAGTCAATATTGTTATAAAGATCGGATGCTGCACCTAAATAAAGCGTATTCAACCAGCCATCTTCACGGTTAAATTTGCTGCCATCGCGCAGAAACTCTTTATACGACATATCGGTTTTTCCGATGCCCGCCTGAAGCTGCGTATCAGCACTGACATGTGCAGCCAGCGTATATAAATTAAAAAATGCAGTCACGAACAACAAAAACTTTTTCATTTTAAATCATGATTCCTGAATCAGAGAGCCTGCAGCCCCTGGCAAGACTCAAGCAGATGAATAACCGCATCGGCCTCTAATGTATCCGTGCCGGACAACATGACGCCTGCCGCTGTATTTTGCAGATCCGCTGTTCCATTAACGGTCAGAATACAGCCATCACAGGCCGGCACGATCATATTCAGTAAATCCTGATGAAGTGCGAAACCGGAACAGTCTGCAACCAATATGTCATAACGCTGAAAAGGCAACCCCTGCTCTAACACCGAAGCATCGGTTAAAGCGACCACCACAGCATTGACGGAAGGATCCATAACCAGCAACTTACCGGCAGCAAATACATCTTTAGCCAGCGCTTCGGCTTTTGTGTCATTAATAGTTATTTCCTGCCCATCATAAACACCGCAGTCATAACCCGCTGCAGATAACGCAGTGCCAATCTCACGCGAATATTCGACGCAGCGCGCTCCTGCCACCAGGATTACCGGAATACGTCCATTGCCATTAAGCAGGTGCTGAAGAATTTCGCCGTACAAATGTCCGGCGGTATAGCTACCGATGGTCGGTTGCGCATTTACTTCACAAATCGCGGCGCCACTCTGACGCCAGGATTGGCGAATATCCGGAATTAATAAATCAACACCCGCAAGATCAAGACGTAAGACATTGGCCGCCCGCTCAGCCAGGCGGCGGTTATCAGGATGAACCTGATCCGTTACAGCAACAGGAACTCCGCCCCGGGTGATGTTACTGATACGACGTAAGCTAACAAACTGAGCGGCAGGCAAAATCGACTCTGGCGTCAGGTTTTCTTGCGCCAGCAAGGTCAAAGCTTCTTCATCAAGATGCAATTGTTTAAGCGCTGAATAACGACTATCGTTGCGATCCGGCTCAAGATTAAGCTGCTCAATTAATTGTTTAACTGTGCTGACACCATCACCCGTTACACCTCCGGGGACGCGCTCTACCGCCCAGATAACACGTCCATCCAAAACGGTAATGCGGTAATCTTTACCGTAAAAGTGTTTTTCAACCATCACATTTTTGGATAAAGAAAATGCTATGCGACACGCACTATCGAGCTGTTCAGGCGTTCTCAGATCTGCGGCAACACCTTCACCGCGATCACGGTCGGTTGGTTTTACCACAACGGGATATCCTATTTTTTCTGCTGCGGCCAGAGCAGACGAAATATCCTGTACAACCTTATTCGCCTGAACAGGTAACCCATACAAGCGTAAAATTTCCGAAGCCACCGGTTTACTGCGCGCTTGCTGGCAACCAATACTCGGGGTTCTATCGGTGAATGAACTTTCCAATAGGCGGCTGAGAACCCCCTGACCATACAACGTTGCATTGCCAGGTAACCGCTGAAGCGGAATGCCAGCCTGGTAGGCCGCCTCCATAAAACCACGAACATTACCCGTAGCAGGCCTGAAACGCTTCAAAGCCTTGACGATAGAGTTCAGTTCAGCAGCCGGATGTCTGCTCAAATCCTCTTGCATAGCGACATTCAATATCTGCAGTACACACTGAAAAAGATTGGCGAGTAAAACAAATGTACCGCGATGCAGTGGTATAAAAAGCCTTACCTCACCTGAAGGTAATATTTGCCGTATGCCTGATTCACATAAGGGAAAGCCCAACGACTGTTGTAACTTACACATAATCTGCAACAGCAGATCAACACTACCCTCCCACCCGTCATGGCCCATTACCAATTCAGTAGCAATATCCGCATGCTGATGAAACCAGGAAGAAATTTCATGCTGCTGACTTTGATTTAGCACGGCCATACGAATACTTACACGCATCGTCATATGACGACTGCCGAAGGCATAGCCCGTCATCAATGATACCGGCGAGGTGGTTTCCCAATAGGAAGTAATGTTCATAGTTTGCTCGCGGCCTTCCAGAAAATCGAAAACATGTAAATCTCTGTGTTGATTAGCGCCGACCATCGATTTTATCGATCATAAACAGCAAGGGTTTAATAGGACATCAATAAGTACCCCTATACGCACAGGGAATGGTATTTACTGGCACATTATTTATTACACCAACCAATAAAAAAGCGCAGCCAGGCTGCGCTTTTTCCGATCACATAAAATTACTGCAGCATCAGATCACTGTTACCGCTGTAACTAACAACAGGCTCAGCATCGCAGCCGGAGTAAGTGATAGAAATTTCTCCGTTATTGACACTCAGACTGCCACTTTCAAACCCTGCATAGTTGTCACACAGAGCAGGGGATGACGAACCAGAACGTACAATAACCGAACCGAAAGTTGGCAGGTACACCGTCAGATAGACACCGCCATAGGGGCTGGCATAGCCTTCCAGTTTATAGTTGGTGCCGCCCACATTGATCACTTCAGATTCAGTACAGGTTGTATCTGTCGGGTCTTCAGGATCAACGTCGCAGCTTTCAGTGTAGGTATGTTTACCCGATAAACCATTGCCTGAAATCTGTAAAACCCGAGCAGAATCGTCTACAAATGTGTCAGGATTATAGACATCATCATCCAGCTCTTCATCGTAGCTGTAGTCTGCATGATTACGCCCCTTTATCGCACTCTTAACGACTACCTGATCGTCGCCGATGGCTACCCGCAGTGTCGCTGATCCCGTTTCAGTTCCGTCTACCGAGCGGGTATCGTTAACATAATCATATTGGCTGGAATATGCATAATTCATCGTCATATTGCCGTTCAGCATAATCTCAGTGACGTCATCATCCAGATAGGCGCAGTAATCCTTAAACGTTACACTGATGTCTTCGCCAGAATCTTCACCCACCGAATCAACAGGAGAAGCCTCATCATCATCTTCGGAAGCAGTGCTCTTAATCGTAAACGTAGTTTCAAAACTGGCAGAACCTCCACACTCACCTTCAGCAGTATTACTGGAAGTATAGCTTCGCCCGTTACTTGAGGTAACAAGCACACCAGCCGGCGCAGAAGCGGCCGCAGTCTTAGACAGTGAAGAAGCCTCGGCAAGTACTGAAGCCTGTACATTACTTACAGCTTTAGAAAGCATGCGAGGTCCAGGGATCATTGGACCACCCGGGCCACCAAACCCAATACTTTGAAGGCTATTGCCCGCCACCATGGCCAGAGTCACGGCATGCACTTTCTGAGCAATATCGTTGTAATTGTCTGTGCTGACCGTTGCTTCTGCATCTGAACCGGTATAAGTCAACGGATCAAGAGAAAGGTTATCCGATGAGGACGAACTGTCGCCACCGCAGGCAGCCAATGCAAGAGAAGCACTGGCAACGGCCAGCCACGACGTTTTTTGTTTCAAACTAATCATTATTAACTCCATAACGTGATTTAAACTGACGGACATGCTATGCCTGCCAAATGTTGAATCCTTTCGCACCGGTACTACTCGATCCAGAAGCGACAATCATCATGCTTATTGTCAGAAAATGGTTATAACGCTTATAAACTTTCGGACACATTTATATACCGATTGTAATACAAAGGTTACAGCAATGTAACAGTGTAAATATCCACTGCGACCATAAAGAACAATATGTATTGATTGCGCATAAAAAAGAGCTGAACAGGCCACTCGATACCCCCATAGTCAGCTTAATACGACCTTTTGGATCAATATCGAATAAGAATACGAATGAGAATACATTATCGGCCTGACCTTTATTCAGGAAGTCAGCAACGTCTTTCTATACGCTTTTAACGGATCAGGAGAGACGCAGCTGACCATCCTTATCAGGAAAAACGGTAATAAGCGCTGAAAAACCAAAGATCCGGAGCAGCTCCGAATAAGTAAGCGCCCCTTTCGGCTGACTGAAAACGTTCAGATCCAGGCACCACTTTGAAGGCATTGCGGGTTACGTCAAAACGTAGCAACGCTGAGCTGAATTTTTCAGCAAGTCCCGCAGGGTGTGGGCTGAAGGACGTTTTGACAGCATTGCCGATTTATTAAAAGGCTCGCCCTTCACTGCAATCGATCCCTGTCAAAAGCTCAGTAACACTCAGGCGAAGCTTTGCAAAATGATTCAGAGGTGCGCTAGCGCACTTTACCGGTTCAGTCAGTCCCCACTCCGATATCTGCGGTGATGGCTTCGATCATCTGAGGAGCTGTATCAGAGGCTTCTTAGTCGTCAACGTTATTGAATTACGGAAACAAAATGCAACCAATATTATTTCTGGAATATATTTTATTATCGACTCCATTCATCACCTATTATTAAGAGAATCATTAAGAATGAATAACTGAGCTTCAGAAATAAACCAATACACCAGCGGCCGTTTATCCTCCCAGAAGATGGAGCGCGACTGTATTTAAAGATAATACAAACAAACAGGATATCTATGTGTCGTCAGTGTCTTATTCCTATATGGAAATATCCGAAACTATCGGAATATCAGCAAGACGATTAAAAAACACTGCAATAGCGAGCAATTGATCACCGGCAATCAGAATGATATTAACAGAATAGTTATTAATAGTTATTTGACGACGTCAAAGAAACATTCATGTCTGATACCACCCGGAGCTTTTCCCCAACGCGTTTATGTATACCAATTGAATAACAGATCACGAAATTTAATCATTATCCAATCATAACTACAGTGCATAACGGTTCTCTCAACAATATTGATGCATGGAGATATCTACCGATCCAGCAGCGTAATGTCCGCTAACCGGACAAATAACTAACCGGATAAATATCGTCTGCAGCTGAGACCAGTGTCTTAAATTGTCCGGGATAAGCTATTGTTCCGGCTGGTGTTTTACTCCAGAATCCGCCGCCGGAATGAGGCATGCCTCGCAGCAATGCCCATGCTTTAATTTTCATAATGTCAGTCAGTCTGATCTATCCAAATCAACTATTGGCACAGAACAATCTCTCTGTCTTGTTCTGATAATACTTTGCGTCGCAATGACCCGCTAAAAGTAAGGTTATCAGCAGGCATTTTTGAATATTCGACAGGCCGTTTTATTTTTCATTGTCTATGATTGCTATGCAGCGTGTCTTAAGGCAGAAGATTCGTTTAGCTGTCATAACAGACAATCCGCACTAAGGAGTACTTTCCATGCCCATGTACCGAATTGCGTTTCTGATCATGCTGTTTTCGGCATCAACACAAGCAAGCGATAAGCTTTATCTCTACACAGAACAATTCCCGCCTTACAACATGACCGACAACGGCCAGCCTTTTGCACACAAAGCTGACGAAATCACCGGGCTGTGTACTGACATGGTCAAGGCCATCATCAAGCGCATTCCTTATGATGTAAAAATGAAACTGCGTAACTGGAACTATGGTCTGGATCGAGCAAAGCAAAAAGCGGATCACGGAATCTTCTGCACCGCGCGTAATGAAGAGCGGGAAAGCTGGTTTCAATGGGTTGGACCACTGACAGAAATTCGCTGGACACTGTTTGCCAAAGCGGGCAGCGATATACGTTTAACCACGCTTGAAGACGCCAGAAAATATCGCATCGGTGGTTATAAAGGCGACGTGATGACGCAGTACCTGATTGATCAGGGCTTTAACGTCTCTGTTGTAGACTCCGATGCGATGAATCCGCTACGCCTTCATCATGGTCAGATAGACCTGTGGATTGCTGATTACCTCAGCGGCCCCTATGTCGCATCCGATGCCGCTGATCTGTCTGACATGGAAGCAGCACTGATATTCCGCTCGACACCACTGTATCTGGCGCTGAATAAAGATATGGACGGTAAGATTGTAAAATCCATCATGCAGGCACATGACACGCTGAAGAAGGAAAATGTTTTCAGTGATATTGAACGTGTTTATGGTAATTGATCATACAAGAGTTAATGCTGCGGATAGCAGACTGTAGTTACTAGGGCCTGTCGACACTAAGTAAATCCGGCCTGCTGAGAGCCAGTTTTTCTCAGAACAAGGAGAGAGGAGTGATATTAGCGGGCTAAATGAATGACGA
>NVUW01000005.1 GCA_002733205.1 Thalassobium sp.
AAGTTTCTCGGCTTTAAATGAATCGTGGCACAAAGCTAACAAGTGGGTGTAGCGGAAAAAATTCGCTGCGCTTCATTTTCCGCTAACCCAAGCGTTAGGGTAATCCACGAAACTGGAGTTAATTTCTATTATGGAAGATAAGCAAGACCACACATCCCTTGACGTTCAAGTTACGGCCAATAAAGATGAATTATCATTAAAAGCTAAAGGTGCTGGGTTTCTAGTCCTTATTTCTATTTGTCTTGTTGGCATTATACTTTTAGCACTTAAAATGGCCGACATGGAAAAAGGTACAATTTTAATAATGCCTATTTTTATTCTTTCATATATTACATATAACTTAATCGCTACGGCCGATGCTTTATTGGGTATCACTGTTACTCACCGAGAGGATTAATTACCCTAACAAGGCAATTAAACGGAACTTTGATCTTCCCCCGCTTTAACGGACACCAAAGTCAAACTGACGAGGTGTCCAATGCCAAAATATACTCAGTCAGGAAAGACCTGGCTGTATTCAAATGAATTTAACGTGAAAGCAGTTCAGCTAAGTCTGATTGAAAGGATTCTGGTTCAGGAAGTCGTTGATTCTCGTTATTTTTAGCAACTCAGCCCGCGCTTTCCTGATTCCGGGGTTTGCCTTTTTCATCGGCGGTAGCCAGCATCTCTTCCATTTCTGCCTTCTGTTTTAACGCACAGGCATGGAGTTTTTGCTGGCGCATACGGCGGATCGCTTCCAGCGGGTTTTCTTCAGGTTCGCTCTGCGATTCCGCTCTCATATCAGATGCACCTTTCATATCAAATGACTTGCTGATGTCAGACTCACTCATCGTCACTCGCCTTTTTAATCAGAAACCGGAATACACCATCAACCTCTTCCTGCAGCAATAATTCATGCTCCAGGAAATTGCAGAATTTTAAAAAATCACGCCGGGTCGAGGGGTCGGTGGCGAGAATTTCCACCACCTGACCAATCTGCATATCGCGGATCTGGTTGTGCAGCATCATCACCGGTTCCGGGCAGAACAGCCCTTTGGTGTCGAGGTGAAAATCAATGGCTGTGTCGTTCATAACTCTCTTCTTACCTGTTCGTTTTGTCTGCAGAGCCTGCGCCCGCTCAGACCAGAGCCTTGCGTGACGGCAGTAAACCGCGCTGTACCAGCGCCCAGACCGCACTCATCGCCGCCACACACAAAATGGCTGATAGCATAAAGTGGCCATCATACCCCAGAGCCTTGGCGCTGAAACCGGAAAGTGCACCGGCCAGCATACCGGCAATAATTACGACACAGCTTTGCAGGGCATAATCGGCGGCGGCGCAATGCTCGCGGCAGCGGTCCATCATCACGGTAAATAACGCCGCCGTCGCCATACCACCGGCAATGTGTTCAACGATCACCGCCAGATAAATATGCAGCCAGTCCGGCGCCTGCCCTGCCGCCGGCTGCAGACCGAGATACGACAGCAGCGCCAGCGCTTCGAGCAATAAAAATCCGAGTAATGCGCTTTGCCGTCCGAGCTTACCGACCAGCCAGCCACCACCCAGCGCACCAAGCAGACCGGCCAGAAAACCCACGGTTCCCAGAATCAGTCCCATCTGCTCCAGCGTGACTCCGGCATCGCTCAGCATCGGCCGGATCATCGGTGTGCCAAAGGCATCACCGAATTTATACACCAGCAGAAACAGCAGCCAGAAGGCGGTATATTTCAGGCGAAAAAAGCCCAGCCACAAAGGCCAGAGCGGCTGGCGGTCAACCACATGCGGCTGCGGTTTAAACCACCACAACGGCAGCGAGCCGAGCAGCATCAGCAACGCCAGCAGCAACAATGAATTCTGCCAGCCCAGCAACGGATACAGCGACACCAGCGCGCCACCGGCCAGAATCATCCCGACCCGGTAGCCGGCGACCTGAATTCCATTACCGATACCGCGCTGCTCCGGCGGCAGGTTTTCTACGGCCATGGCATCGGTGGCGATATCCTGCGTCGCCATCAGGGTATTAAGCATTAACAGCAGGCCGACAAACACCGCCATCGCCTGCCCGGTCCATAAATCCAGTGGCTGACTGGCAATCACCACCAATACCGCCACCGCACTGTAATTCATGGTCAGAATCCAGCTGCGGCGGAATTCCTGTTTACGCAGAGAAATACGGTCGAGCCAGGGCGCCCAGAAAAATTTCAGCGCCCAGGGCAAGGCCAGTAAAGACAACAGGCCAATAATGGTCAGGTCCATGCCCTGCTTACGCATTAACGCCGGCATCGCCTGGCCGAAAAAGCCGTGGGGCAAACCCTGCACAATATAAAGCCCGCTTAAGGCCAGCCATTTATTCATTCGCAATTCCGTTATTACGGTTTTTGATTGTCGTTATTGTTCAGCCGTTATTGCTCAGCCACCATTTTAACCGTGCGAAATACGCCGGCTGCACGATGGTATAAGCGCGCCCAACTTTACACACTGGCGCGATCATCTACTAGACTCGGAATAACCACCGGGGAAAACAACATGCAAACCACCAATAAACAGCAAGCGCCAACCAATAAACAGCAAGCGCTAATCATCGAATACCCAAAAACACTGACCCGTGGAACGCTGAGCCTGAGCGAACGCCTGTTGCGCCAACAATGCCCGCTGATTGCCCGGCAATTACGCAACACCATGCTCAGCGACCATAGTAACGAGCTGAATATTGTCTTCAGCGACATGCAGCTGCAGCAAATAAAGCAATCATTACAACAGAGCGAAAGCAACGCCCAGCCCGGACAAAAAATCCTCTACTCCACATTGTTAAGCCGCTGGCAAAATCTGTAATCCTGAGTCCTGCCCACTCAGAGTCTTCTCGCCCCCTGAGTTTTGTAGCGCATAAAAAAACCCCGCAAAAGCGGGGTTAAATTTATAAGTATTATGAGGTGAGAGTGTAGTTATTGTCTCGTTGGTGCGTTGTTGTTTCGCTGTGGAACGTCTCAGCGTTCCAGAATAGCCACAACGCCCTGACCACCCGCCGCACAGATCGAGACCAGACCACGGCCTGAACCTTTCTCTTCCAGCATTTTCGCCAGCGAAGCCACAATACGGCCGCCGGTGGCTGCAAATGGGTGGCCAGTGGCAATGGAGGAACCATTCACGTTCAGCTTGCTGCGGTCGATGCTGCCCAGCGGCTTGTCCAGACCAAGTTTTTCTTTGCAGAATTTCTCGTCTTCCCAGGCTTTCAGAGTGGAAGCGACAACGCCGGCAAAGGCTTCGTGGATTTCGTAGAAATCAAAGTCCTGCAGGGTCAGACCGGCGCGTTCCAGCATGCGCGGTACGGCATAAGCCGGTGCCAGCAGCAGACCTTCTTTATCTTTATTACCGTCTTTACCGAAGAAATCGACAGACGCGGTTTCGTGGAAGCTCAGGTAGGCCTTAACCGGCAGGTTGTGTGCCTTGGCCCATTCTTCAGAGGCCAGCAGTACCACAGAAGCACCGTCGGTCAGTGCCGATGAGTTACCCGCGGTCAGCGTGCCTTTGCCGGATTTTTTATCGAAAGCCGGCTTCAGGCTGGCCAGTTTTTCCAGATTTGGCGTGCGCGCCAGGTTGTCTTTTTCCAGACCCAGATACGGGCTGACCAGATCGTCGAAGAAACCACGGTCATAAGCGGCCAGCAGATTGGTGTGGCTGTTGAAGGCAATTTCGTCCTGCTCTTCACGCGAGATGCCCCACTCTTTAACCGTCAGTTCGGTGTGCTCACCCATGGACAGATTAGTGCGTGGCTCGCCGTTGCGTGGCACCAGCGGCGCCAGATGCTTAGGACGGATTTTTGCCAGCAACTTCAGTTTTTCAGCGGTGGTTTTGGCACGATTCACATCCAGCAGGATTTTACGCAGGCCTTCGTTCACACCAATCGGCGCATCGGAGGTGGTATCGGAACCACCGGCAATCGCGCTGTCGATCTGGCCAAGTGCAATTTTGTTGGCCGCCATGATGATGGCCTGCAGACCGGTGCCACAGGCCTGCTGAATATCTACACCCGGAGTACGCGGATCGAGGGCGGTGCTGAGCAGAGTTTCGCGCGCCAGGTTAAAGTCGCGGCTGTGTTTGATCACGGCACCGGCAATGAATTCGCCAATCTGTTCGCCCTGCAGGTTGTAACGGTTAACCAGACCATTCAAAGCTGCGGTCAGCATGTCCTGGTTAGAAGCATAAGAATACGCGGTGTTGGAACGCGCAAAAGGAACACGGTTACCGCCAATGATGGCTACGCGGCGGATGGTCTGTTTAGCACTGCTCTTGGTCATGCCGGAAATCCTGTATGGGTTCTGATTGTTGGTTCTGATCTTTGCTTATTGGGCAAACACACATATCACAACGGCAGGCGGTACACTCTGCCATAAACGTTGCTCAGTGTAGCGCCCGGGCTATGGCTGGCATTGGCTGAAGTGACAGTTTTCCCCTCTTATCTGGTCAATTTCACTCCTTATGATTGCTGCTGTAATCTGCTACCGTCCGGCGCTGTGCCATTTTTTGTGTTTCGTGTGGTTTACCGCGCCCTTTGTAAATCATTTTTAACCGCTAACCGGCCTTGTTTAATCTGTATAAACAGGCCTCAGGACCCGACCATGAGCAACTTTATAGAATCTGTACTCGACAGCAATGTGGGCCGCAGCCTGATGAAATCGGTACTGCCCAAATCGATTGAACTGAAGCGTTACAATCCGAATCAAGCCACCTATTTTGAAGGCCGGGTATTAATCGGTGCCTGTGAAAACGCCGCCCTGCTGAGCGACATCATGCGCAACCTGAAAGACGCCAGGGCCAGCGTATTCTTCCCGGCAGCAGCTAAAACCGCTGCCGCCATCGTTGCCGCCGCCAGCGAGTACGGTATTAAAGCCGTCGGCATTGAATGCAGCGCCGATATGACCGACAAATTCGATGCCTTTGTATTCGATGCTTCCGGCTTTGCCGACACCGCTGACCTGAACCAGCTGTATTACTTTTTTAACCCGGTGATGCGTAAGCTGAACAATAATGGCCGCGTGATTGTATTGGGTCGTCCGCATATGAAAGCGACTAGCGGCGAACAGGCCGCAGCGATGCGTGCTCTGGAAGGTTTCTCCCGTTCAGTGGCAAAAGAAATCGGCAAAAAAAGCGCCACCGCTCAGGCCATCTACGTTGAAACCGGTGCCGAGAAAAACCTCGATGCCGCGTTCCGTTTTGTGATCTCCGCCAAGTCCGCTTATGTCGATGGTCAGGTGCTGACCGTACGCAAAGCGCAGGACGTTGCCTACCCGGACTGGCACAAGCCACTGGCCGGCAAAGTTGCACTGGTGACCGGTGCTTCCCGTGGTATCGGTGAATCCATCGCCCGCACCCTGGCACGCGATGGCGCGACCGTTCTGGGTCTGGATATTCCGCCAGCGGAAGGCGATCTGCGCCGCGTAATGGCTGAAATCGGTGGAGAAACCCTGCTCGGTGATATTTCCTCCGCCGAGGCACCACAACAGATTTCCGACAAACTGAAAGAAATGGGCGGTGGCGACATCATCGTGCATAACGCCGGTATCACCCGTGACAAAACCCTGGCCAATATGCCGGAACACTGGTGGAACATGACCATCGACATCAACCTGTCGGCGGAAGAGCGCATCAACCATGTGCTGTTTGAACAGGGTACGCTGAACAACGGTGGCCGTATTATTTGTGTATCGTCGATGAACGGTATCGCCGGCCAGACCGGTCAGACCAACTACGCGGCCTCCAAAGCCGGTGTGATCGGTTATGTGCAGTACATGGCTGACGAACTGATGGCCAAAGACATCACCATCAATGCCGTGGCTCCGGGCTTTATTGAAACCGCAATGACCGACGCCATCCCACTGATGACCCGTGAAATCGGTCGTCGCCTGAACTCTCTGTCACAGGGTGGTAAGCCGGTCGACGTGGCGGAAACCATCGCGTTTTTTGCCAACCCGGCTGCCAGTGGTGTGAGCGGCAACATCGTGCGCGTCTGCGGCCAGTCTCTGGTGGGGGCGTGAGATCACGGCTTGAGGTCGCTGCATAAGTCAGGAGCACCTGACGTCTGAGATCAGCGCCTCACGCCTAAGACAAAAGCGCCGGAACAGATTATCTGAACCGGCGCTTTATCCTGATCCAGCTCAACGGCAGGGCTAATACTTTCTCATTCCCGTTCCGCATAACCGACATTCCTGTTCCGGCGGTTTCAAATCCCGCAGATACCGCTACACTTGGGTTCAGTCATTATCTGAATGCAGTGTATGCCCCAAAATTCTATCCAGCGTGGCCTCCGTGATGCTTCACGTCTCGGTATTGGTCGTTACAACCATTTTCTGGAAATGCTGCTCAGCGGACGTCCGCTGGAAATGCTGCTGAATGAACTGGTCCTCCTCATTCAGGAAAAACAGCCGGAATGCATCGCTTCTATCCTGCTGCTCAGCGATGACGGCAAACACCTGATTCCCGGCGCCGCACCTGACCTGCCCGATTTCTACGTCGCTGCCATCAACAATCTCGCTATTGGCGAAGGGGTCGGTTCCTGCGGTACTGCCGCAGCCACTGCACGTCTGGTGATCGTCGAAGATATTCAGAGTCATCCCTACTGGCAGGATTACCGTGAGCTGGCTGCACAAGCCGGTTTGTATGCCTGCTGGTCACAGCCCATTGTGGGCAACAACGGCAAAGTCCTCGGCGTGTTCGGCCTGTATTACCGTGAAGTGCGCCACCCAACCGGACTCGATCTGCTGCTGATCCACGAAGCGGCTCGCCTGGCCCAGGCCAGTATTGAATTCCGCCGCGCACAAAATCATCGCCAACTCACGGAAACCATCACCCAGCATCTGCCGCTGGGCCTGATCATTACCGACAAAGCGTTTAATATTGTTGAAGTTAATCCGGCGTTTTCTCATATCACCGGCTATCCCGGCGCTGAGGTACTAGGGCGTAAACCGGGTTTCTTCGCCGCCGACCCGAAGTCACTGCAACAATACCGCGATATTCTCGACAAGCTGCCCGCCTGGCGCAGCTGGACAACCGAATTATTAATCAGCCGGCGCAATGGCGAACGCTTCAACGCCGAGCTGTGTTTTTCAGTAGTGCGCGATGAGCAGAGCAATATCCTGCGCTACGTTGCCCTGATCAGCGATATCAGCGAACGTAAACGCTCTGAAGAAACCATCCAATATCAGGCCAGTTACGATCTGCTCACCAGTCTGCCAAACCGCAATCTGTTTTATGAACGCCTGAACTGGACGCTGGAACAAGGGCGGCGCAAGCAGCGCAGCTTTTCTGTGCTGCTGATGGATCTGGATTACTTTAAAGAAATTAACGATACCCTTGGCCACGACGCCGGCGATGAACTGCTGGTTAAAGTTGGTACACGGCTGCAGCAAAGCATGCGTTCTCAGGACACCATTGCCCGCCTCGGTGGCGATGAGTTTGGCTTCATCATTACCGGCGAGCATGACCAACAGGCGCTGGAACAACTGGCCGATAATATCCTGAAAAACGTCAGCCGCAGCCTGACCATCCGCCAGATGCGCAATTGCCGCATCACATCCAGTATCGGTATCAGCTGCTACCCCAACGATGGCGGCACGCTGGAACAATTACTGAAAGCCGCAGAGCAAGCGGTTTATGCCGCCAAAAATGCCGGTCGTAACGGCTACGCCTTTTTTACCCCAGCGATGTTCGAAGCGGCAAAAACCCAGGCATTGCTGCATCAGGAAATGCATTTTGCCGTCAGCCAGAACCAACTGGAACTGCACTATCAGCCCATCAAACGTCTGACCGATAATTGCATTGTTCAGCTTGAAGCGCTGGTGCGCTGGAATCACCCGGAACGTGGATTGGTGCGTCCGGATTTGTTTATTCCGCTGGCCGAAAAAACCGGCATGATCCGTGAAATCGGTCAGTGGGTCAGGCAGGAAGCACTGGCCATGATTGGCCGTATGCAACAACAGGGGCTCTCGGTACCTATCGCCGTCAACGTTTCCACCGCCGAGTTCTACGATCACAGCCTGGCCGACAAAATCATTGCTCAGGTAGAAGAGTCGGGCGTCGCGCGCGGCAGTTTGCTGGTTGAAATTACGGAGAGCCTGCTGATCCGAAATCAGCAGGAAACCTGTGCGTTCCTGGATAAACTTCAGCAAGCCGGAATCCGTGTGGCACTAGATGACTTTGGTACCGGCTTTTCGTCACTTTCTTACCTTGCAGCCTTCCCCGCCGATAAACTGAAAATCGACCGCAGCTTTGTCCACCAGATGACCGCTAACCGGCGTAAGGAGTCGCTGGTCGACACCATCATTACGCTCGGACACAGCCTGAATATGAGTGTGATTGCCGAAGGGGTTGAGACAGAAGAAGAAGAAGCCCTGCTGCGCAGTAAAAACTGCGACAATGTTCAGGGTTTTTTGCTGGCGAAACCGTTGCCGGAAGCCGATTTGATTGAATTTTTGCGCAGCTATAAACCTGACACAAACAGTAAAACTGACACTGACAGTAAACCCGGGATAAACAACAAGTCTGACGGAGAACAGCCTTAAACCGTCGTCCGTTTCAGCGTTTTTTCTTCGCCCGTTTTTTTTTCAGATAGTCTTTTACCGGTGTTTTTTTATCCGGCAATGCCGCCGCAAAACGCTCACGCATGGCCTCAATTTTGGCGTCTTTTTCATCGTGCATACGGGTGTGACGATGTTTATCACCGGCCTGGCGGAAGTCCACCACGGTATTTTCAGATTTTTCGCTCTCTGACATGCTTACTCCTGTTGCCAATAGCAGGACGTCGCCATAGTGTGGCCATGGTAGCATAAGTCTTTTCTGACTGAACAAGCCTGCTGTCGTGACACTATCGCCTGCCCCATCATTGCTGTCTTCTGCCCTGCCCATTGACCCGGTCCTGCCCGGACTGCGCACGCATCTGTGCGCACACACCAATGTACTGCTCAGTGCCGAGCCCGGTGCCGGTAAAACGACCCGCGTGCCGCTGGCGCTGCTGAACGAGCCCTGGCTGGCGGGCCAGAAAATCATCATGCTGGAGCCGCGGCGTCTGGCGGCACGAAATGCCGCCCGTTTTATGGCGAACCAGCTGAACGAACAGGCCGGAGAAACCGTCGGCTATCGTATCCGCCTTGAGCAAAAAATTTCTGCCACGACCCGCATTGAAGTCGTTACCGAGGGTATTCTCACACGGATGCTGCAGGATGATCCGGAACTGAGCGGCGTCGGCCTGATTATTTTCGATGAATTCCACGAACGTAACCTGCACTCCGATCTGGCGCTGGCGCTGGCGCACCAGTGCCAGCAATTATTGCGTCCGGAGCTGCGCCTGCTGGTGATGTCCGCCACGCTGGACACCGATAGTCTGGGCGACAAACTACAGGCTCCTCTGCTGCACAGTACAGGCCGTAGCTTTAAGGTTAAGCACCATTACCGGCCACTGCCCAACAACAACAGCCGGCTGGCAGAGCACTGCGCCAGCGTGATACGCGAAGCTCTGAATTCACACCACGAAGGGGATGTACTGGTGTTTCTGCCCGGCGTTGCCGATATCAGCCGCGTGCAGACACTGCTGCAGGAGACACTGAGCGGAGTGCTGGTTGCTCCCCTTCATGGCCAGCTGAGTGACAGCGAACAGAAAACGGCACTGGCACCCGCTCCGGCAGGCCAGCGCAAAGTGATTCTGGCCACCAATATTGCCGAAAGCTCACTGACCATTGATGGTGTGCGCATCGTGGTGGATTCCGGTCTTGAACGGCGCATGAGCTTCTCCCCGGCCAGCGGTATCAGCCAGTTGCAGACGCGGAATATCTCTCAGGCATCCAGCGTCCAGCGTGCAGGCCGGGCCGGACGTCAGGCAGAAGGATTCTGCTACCGCTTGTGGCGCGAAGAAGAACAAAACCGGCGCGAGCCACATATCCGCGCCGAGATACTGGATGCCGATCTGGCGCCGCTGTTGCTTGAACTGCTGCACTGGGGCGCGGATCTTAACGATCTGTTATGGCTTACACCTCCGCCTGTCGCCAGCCTCAACCAGGCCCGGCAGGTACTGGCTCAGCTGGGTATGCTGCAGCCGGATGCGCCGTTGCGCCTGAACGAACACGGCCAGCGCTGTGCCGCTTTGGGTCTGGAACCACGCTGGGCCCACGCCCTGCTCTGCGCCCGGGATCTGGACATGGCTGCCGAAGCCTGTGAGCTGGTTGCCGTTTTGCAGGAATGGCCACACAAGCAACGTCACAGCGATGACGCCGGGCGTCTGCTGTCACAAGCCCGGCGACAACACAGTGTATGGAATAGCCGCATCAAACCTCTGGCACAGCGCTGGCAGCGCCAATTACAGGCACAGCCCGCGGCGATACCATTAGACTGCGGACTGATCATCGCCCTCGCCTTTCCCGACCGCATTGCCCAGAAACGCAGCGCTAATGCCCAGACGTTTCGTTTAAGCGGTGGCAGCGGTGCCGAACTGCAACATAACAGCGATCTGCATAATGCCGACTATCTGGCCATTGCCGATATCAGCGGCGGCCAGCCGGACCGTATCCGTCTGGCGGCCGCGCTCGATAACAACAGCCTGTCACGACTGCAGGAAGCCGCACCGCAACTGTTCAGCGAGCGTACCGAGATCGGTTGGAACGACAGTGGCCAATTAAAAGCTCTGCAACATCGCTGTCTGGGTCAGCTGATTCTGAGCAGCAAACCCCTGCCAGCGTTATCAGCTGACGACTGGCAACAGGCCTGGCGCGATTACTTCCGCCAATGCGGCCTGAACGATCTGCCCTGGCAGGATGATGCCCGCACGCTGCGCAGCCGCATGGCGCTGGCCGCTCAGTATCTGAATACCGATAACGCAGACGCTGACGGCCATCGCTGGCCAGACGTCAGCGATCAGGCTCTGCTGCAACGTCTGGACGATTGGCTTATGCCGTTCTGCACTAAGGCCAGAAATTTGCGCGACCTCAACAAGGTGACACTGAACGATGCATTGCTCAGCCTGCTCAGCTGGGAGCAACAGCAACAGCTTAACCAGCATGTCCCTGGTCACTGGCAGGTGGCCAGCGGCTCCCGTATTGCTCTGCAATACAACAATGATCCGAATCTGAGCGACGACCCCGATCAACCACCGCTGCTGGCAGTTAAGCTGCAGGAGATGTTCGGCTATGAAGGCCAGCCCGCCATTCTTAACGGCCGGGTGCCACTGCTGATTCACCTGCTGTCACCGGCACGCCGGCCCTTGCAGGTTACCCGCGATCTGCCGCATTTCTGGCGCCATACCTACGCCGAAGTGCGCAAAGACATGCGTGGCCGCTACCCGAAACATCCCTGGCCTGAAGATCCGCTCAGTGCCGAGGCGACCGCATTAACCAAGCGCGCGCTGAGCAAGCGGCAATAACCTGGATTTTCAGGAGTGTGACTGAGAGCCTTGTGGCAAAAAAATAATATAAAAATCAACAGTACATGGTGTAACCAATCATTACCCGGCGCAGTGGTTATCTGCGCCCAGCGTACTAGCCTGTTAAACATACTATGGTTCAGGCTGAGTTATGTCCGCGAAAAAAGTCGTTGCAATACTGGTGTTTGCTGCCCTGGCACTGGCGCTTGTGATCGGTGGCCAGATTGGCCGGCAGTCGCTGGTTCAGGTATCCGGTGTCGCCTCTCCCGACACCTCATCCGACAAGCGCTCAGGCGCACAGACGGTGACAGCACCCGCAGCAGCAAGCACCACAGCGAACCATTCCGCTCAGCAAGCAACATCCGCTTCGCAAACACTCCCCATCAAACAGCCTGATCTGACGCTGAACGCTCGCGGGGCTTTGCACACCCATGCGCAGGACGATGAACACACCTCCCTGCCGCCGGCACTGGCGGCCGATATTGAACAACGCCGTATTCCGCAAAGTCAGCTGCTGCTGACTCCCAACCGTAATGGTGGCTACTCCATGGATGCCAAGGGCCAGTACCACACCGTAGTGGTGGCTTTTATTGACGAAAATGGCCAGCTGCGTACCGAAGAACGCATCGTGTATCCCCTGACCGATCAGCCACCGGCGCTTCCTGCAGCACCGCCAGCGGCCAACGCAAAACCCGGCAAACCATGAGGCCTGTTATGTACCCGCTGAAATATTCTCTTATCACTCTCAGCCTGTGCAGCGCACTCCTGAGTGCTCAGACCCATGCCGCTGGCATTCAGATTATTAACACCGACGGTGCCGGCGAAGGCTTTAATGATGCCACCGTAGTCAGCACTATTGGTGGTAACAGTGCCACCACACTGGGCGCACAACGTCTGGCCGTCTTCAACCGCGCAGCCGACATACTCAATGCCACGTTCGACATTGCGGTGACCGTTAACGTCAACTCCTCCTTCGACCCTCTGTTCTGCGATACCAACAGCGCCACCCTGGGCAGTGCAGGTGCCGCCAATTATCAGTTCGTTAACGATGGCGGGGTGTGGACGGTGTATGCCGATGCATTGGCAAACCAACTGTAGGGCAGCGATGTTGAACCGGCACAAGCTGAAATTAACGCGCAATTTAACAGTGGCATTGGTAATCCCGGTTGCCTGCAAAGCTCTGGCTGGTATCTGGGGTTTGATGATCCGGCCGGCAGCGGTAACTCACTGCTGTCGGTGGTGTTGCATGAAATTATGCATGGCATGGGGTTTTTATCCTTGCTGGCGTCAGACGGCAGCAGTGGCGCTACGGTCGGTGGCAGTTTCGTCTATGACCCTTACACCAAGCTGTTATACGACGCCTCTCAAGGTGCCCGGGTCACGACCCTGAATCAGACGCAAAGGGCGGCATCCACCACTAACAATGGCAACCTGGTCTGGGATGGTGCGCAAACCAATGCGCAACTGGGTGGATTCAGCGCCGGAGTCAACAGCGGCAGAATGCAGATGTATGCGCCAACGGGCTACACCCCCGGGTCTTCGGTCAGTCATTTTGATACGGCCGCCACTCCGAACGAAATAATGGAGCCGCAATACACCGAGTTTCTGGATGACGCCGGATTAGCCAAGTACCTGTTGGCGGATATTGGCTGGACACTGGCTTCCGCTGGCAATAGTGCTCCGGTAATGGGCGCAGTTTCAGCCCAAACCCTGAATGAAGACGCCACCCTGGACGTGACAGTTGGCGCCACCGATGCCGATGGCGACAGCCTGACCTACACCATCACGGCTGCCACCGCAGAGCTGGGTGCCAGTATCAGCGGCACCACCTTAAGCATTACTCCGCAAGCCAATTACAACGGCACTGGCAGTATTACGGTGCAGGTGTCCGATGGCGCGCTGACCGACAGCACCAGCTTTAATGTCACCGTTGATCCGGTCAACGATGCGCCGGTAATCAGCGCCATCACGGCTAAAACACTCGACGAAGATGCCACACTGGACGTCACGTTAGCCGCCACCGATATCGACAGCGGCTCGTTAACTTACAGCATCACGGCTGCCACCGCAGAGCTGGGTACCAGTATCAGCGGCACCACCTTAAGCATTACTCCGCAAGCCAATTACAACGGTACTGGCAGTATTACAGTGCAGGTGTCCGATGGCGTGCTGACCGACAGCACCAGCTTTAATGTCACCGTTGATCCGGTCAACGATGCGCCGGTCTTTACCTCGGCCAGCAGCTTTAATACAGCTAATGACGCCGACCTGATAATTACCCTGACCGCCAGCGATATTGATACCGCCGGCGGCTCTCTGGTTTTCAGTCTGGTTAACGTTGACAGCGCTAAACTCAGCGGCAGCCTCAGTGGCAGCACTCTGACGCTGACACCGGTGGCCGGCACCAGTGGCACAACGACGGTTGATGTTGCTGTCAGCGATGGCATCATCAGTACGCCGCAAAGTATCAGTGTGAATGTCCTTTCTGCCGCCAATCAGGCTCCGGTCTTCAACCCGCCCACGCCACTGACACTGCTGCAGGAAACCAGCACGGTTGTCACCCTGAGTGCCAGCGATGCCGATGGCAACAGTCTGACTTACAGCGTCGGCAGCGTCGGCAGCGTCGGCAGCGGTGTCAGCGCCGCTGTCAGCGGCGATCAGCTCAGTATCAGTGCTGATACTGGCTTTACCGGTAATGCCAGTATTTCGCTCAGTGTCAGCGATGGTGTACTAAACGACAGTGCGATACTGGCCGTCACGGTACTGCCAAAATTCGAGCTACAGCAGGATGGTATAACGCTTGGTAACGGTGACAGTCTGAACGCTGCCCTGAATGCCTTGCCCCTGACACTCAGTGGTGGCGACGGACAGCTCAGCACCTCTCTGTTTTTTGATGGCAGCCAGCAGGACAGCCTGCTCAGTTATAATGCCACCACGCAAAGTTACAGCCTCGCCATGCCATCCAGCGGTGCCTTTGCTGGCACCTATACACTGTCAGTCACCGACGGTCATGGTTTCAGCGCCACCTATTACATCGAGCGGCCATTGCGGGTGACGACGAATGTCACCCCAACACTGGCATTGTCGGCCAGCCAGACGATCAGCGTTGAAGGCGCTCCGGCCGGTTCACTGCTGTCACTGAGCAGCAGCTCAGCCCAGGTCGCTTTCAGCGATGCCAGTGGCAATGCACTGACCACGACCAGTGCGCCTGATGATGCCGATCACTTTAATGCCGCCCGTGTGGTGCTGACATTCAATGCCGTCAGTCACAACAGTCAGCCGGTAATTACGGCATCCGCTACCAACCTGCCGGATGGTGAGTTACCCCTCGCATTGCAAGCTGGCCGAACCGTCTTAATTACCGTTACCGATCAGGATGCTCAGGCGGTGACAGGGGCAATCGCTGCCTTGAATGACAACCGTTTTGAACAATGGGGACTGCCATCTTCTGCCAGTGCCAACAGTAGCGGTGAAATCAGCCTGCAATTACCCGAAGAAAGCCTGCAGCTGAATCTCAGCGCGGAAGGTTACCTGGGGACAACACTGACTATTGATGATGCACAGTTGAGTGCAGAGGTAACCCTCACCGCACTGGATTCACCCTTCAGCCTCAATGGCATTGTGCAGGCCAGTGGTTTTGACTTCAGTACAGAATTACCGCAACTGACGCTGCTGTTCAGTGACAACAGCAGTGAAGTGCTGACGCTGAACAGCATCAGCAGTACCTCCGCAAGTTACAACTGGCTGGGCGATCTGGCGGTAAAAACACCGCAAAGCTTACAAATCCGGCATAGCAATATCAGTCAGATAACGGCTAGTATTAATACCAATTTCAGCAGCCAGACAATTAATGTCACCCTGGTTGCCAGTGCCCCACAACCAACAACCGAAGTGATCGTTGTCAGCTCCGGTGGCTCATCCGGTGGTGGCGCACTCTGGTATTTATTATGGCTATGCCCAATAATCGCCATGAACCGGTTTATACGGGCAAACATCCGCTCCCGGAGTCTGTCCCCGGCAAAATAATCGACCGCAAAGCGGTTGCAGATAGCAAGGATGCTTACGTAGCTGTCTGTAATCAGGGAAGCGGCATATAAAAGATTCTCCTATGCTGCGTACTCGTGCTGTTACTTTTAATGTTGTTACCTTATTGCTGGCAGGCCTGATCAGCCTGCTATCCGTGTCTTTTTCCGCGACTGCCGCAGAAGCCATTCCGCAAGACAGTAACGTGCTTTATCTCACCAATGACACCCATCAGATAAGCAGCCAAGGCGCGTTGTATTACCTCGAAGATCCGCTGGCGCAATTATCATTACCCTATGTTATTGAACAGAATATTCCTTTCCGGCATTACCCCAAAGCCGCTTTTAATGAGGGCTTCACAGAATCCGCTTACTGGCTGAAGCTGACGGTTGATGCCAGCCTGAGCAATAAATCACGCTGGTTACTGGAAATTAACTACCCGCTTCTGGATGTTGTTAATGTGATTATCCAGGGGCCGGATGGCGCGCCGTTAAACCATTACGAACTGGGCGATCTGAACGAATTTTCACAACGCCCGGTCTCCCATCGCAACTTTGTTGTCCCTCTCGACTTTACCGACGTCAAACAGCAGGTGGTGTATCTCAATGTCCAGACGACCAGTTCATTGCAGGTGCCCATCAGCCTGTGGGAAATAACCCACTTTGTTGAAAAACGCAGCAACGAACAATATGGGCTGGGGCTGTATTACGGCATGATGCTGGTGATGTTTCTCTACAATTTCTTTTTGTGGCTGAGCATCCGCGATAATAACTACCTGCTGTATATCGGCTATATCGCCTCATTTTCTGCCTTGCAATTAGCCACCAGCGGTCTGGGTTATCAATTTATCTGGCCGCAATGGGTCTGGCTTGAACAGATGGCGGTACCACTGACCATTGGTTTGGTGGGGATATTCGGCAGTGCTTTCACCCGTGCTTTTTTACAAACCAAAGTGCATCACCGTCTGGCCGATATTGCGCTGCGGATATGCCTGCTGCTATCGGCCATGATCTGTCTGAGTGCATTGGTCTTTGATATTGCAACGGTGATGAGCAGCGGTAAATTTGTGGTGGTGATATTTCTTATTACCGTATTTTATTCGTCTGTTTCGTCACTGCTTAAAGGTCAGCATCAGGCCCGCTACTTCCTGATTGCCTGGGTATCGCTGATTGTTGGCGGTATGGTCACGATTTCCATGATGCTGGGCTATCTGCCAAATAATCTGTGGACGACGCATGCCAGTAAAATCGGCAGTGCACTGGAAATTGTGCTGTTGTCTTTTGCCCTTGCCGACCGTATTAAAATTCTTGAACGGGCAAAAAATCATGCCGAAGCGCTGGTGAAAAAAGAGCTGGAAGAACGCGCGGTACGGCTGGCCGAATCCAATCGTCTGAAAAATGATTTTCTGGCAACCATCAGTCACGAATTCCGCACCCCACTGAACGGCATCCTGGGCTCCCTGGAATTGGCCGCCGATGAGCATGGTAAGCCGCAGCTGAATTCACTTCAGGATGCCCGCAACAGCGCCAGAGATATGCTCGATCTGGTCGACAATGTACTGACCTACACCGAGCTGCAGGCCGGTAACCGCATCATGTCGCCGGAAACCATTGAACTGGCCCCCATGATCCGTAGTGCCGCTGACTATATCCGCCAGCAATGCCACAACAAACATCTGACCTTTGAACTGGTGTTACAGCCAGGATTACCGAACCATATCCGCGCCGATATTAAATGCATCCGTCATGCACTTAAGGCGCTGCTGGAAAATGCCGTTAAATTTACCCAGAAGGGTCAGATCCGCATAGAAGTTGGCGTCAGCCAGATGAACAACATGACCACGCTTGATATTCATATCCGCGATACCGGCATTGGTATGACGGCCGCTGAGCTCAGCCGTGTACAGGACTATTTTTATCAGGGGGATGGCTCTGATCAGCGCCGCTACCAGGGACTGGGGATCGGCTTATCGCTGGTACGCGCGGTATGTCATTGCATGAAAGGCCGTCTTGAAATTGACAGTGAAAAGCATCAGGGAACCGATGTTCACCTTCACCTGCCGGTACAGGCATTGGGCAGAAGCGAAGTCCGGCTGATTAAAAACCGGATCGAAGCCGTCGAAACCACACCAATCGAAAATATCCGTGGTCGGGCGTTAGTGGTGGAAGACAACACCATCAACCAGCGGGTACTGCACTCGATGCTCAGTCGTTTGCAACTGAAAGTGGATGTCGCTGACAACGGCGAGAAAGCGCTGGAGATGCTGAATTCAGAGCGAGCATACCGCTACGACATGATCTTTATGGATTGCCAGATGCCAGTGATGGATGGCTTTGAAGCAACCCGTATTCTGCGGGCCAGCAACATCAGCGAACGACATTCTCCGGTCATCGCCGTAACCGCCAACGCCATGTCCGGTGATCAGCAACGTTGTCTGGATGCAGGAATGAATGATTATCTGAGCAAACCCATCAGCCTTGAGCAAATCCGCCAGATCGTACAAAAATGGCTGCCTGCGGATGCCGGCCATGAAGATCCGACAACCGGGCGCTCGGCTGATCAGGCTTCGCAGCCACCTGCCGACCCTGAACGGCAAAAACCGGGCTGAACGTCGCCCGTCCGCCGGTGAATGGAGTCCGGTGAATAGTACAGGGAAAAGCTACAGAGGCCCCAGCAGCAGCTTCAGGCCAACAATCAGCGTGACCAACTCATACAGCCGCTTGATGGTCAGATTACCGGCCTGAATTGAAGAATGAGCCCCCAGGTAGCCTCCCACCAGAGAGCCGGCCACCAGCGCTGGAATCCATTGCCACTGAACGTCCGCCATCGCACTCATGGTGATCGCACCAGTACCGTTCCAGCCCAACCCGACCGCAACCAGTGTCTGCGCCACCGCGGTTTTGTAATCCAGTCCAAACCAGTACACCAGCCACAAAGTGACAAACAGACCACTGCCGGCCGACAGCGCACCATTGGCAAAACCGATCAGTAACAGCACCAGCGCCCCCACCGCAAAACCCGCCGTGCTGCGGTTACGCCCGTTTTTATGTAAACCCAGCTGCGGCTTAAACCAGGAGTACAGCGCCAGCGATAAGGTCAGCAATCCCAGGGCAATCTCAGCCTGACGGGCCGGCACGTCGAGAATAAACAAGGCACCAGCAATCACGCCAGGCACACCGGCTGCGACAATCAGCAGCAAAATCCGGCGATCAAGGTGATGCTCTCGCAGATGACGGGCGGTTGCACCAACGCCCAGCGCAACCGTCGCCACTTTGTGCGTGGCCAGTGCCAGCGGGAATGGCAGCCCCATAAAAATCAGAATCGGTAGCTGAATCAGTCCGGCACCACCACCGGCCAGCGCGGAAAACCAGTTCGCTACAATTGCAATCAGAAAAAGTGCCGTTTGTTCGATATAATCCATGCAGAGTTCATCTGGGGAAACTTATGAAATACGCTTTGTACTACTACGACGCCTGTCCATTCTGCCAGCGTGTGCTGCGTGCACTGCCCGGCGTAAAGGTCGAGGTCGAAAAACGCAATGTGCTGACCAATCAGGAATTCCGTAAACAACAATATGCGGCAACCGGCCGTACCACGGTGCCCTGCCTGCTGATTTCTGATAACGGCAAAGATACCTGGATGTTCGAATCCGCCGATATTATCCGCTTTCTACAAAGCCGCTGAACAAAGCAATCAGCCAAACCTGAGCGCTCAGCAAAACCGGCCGCAGACAATCACGACGCGGCCGGTTAATGACACTGAACCACTCCCCTAACGGGACAGCAGAGCGCTCATCTGCGGATCAGCCATCAGGCGACGTACGGTTTCCACCACGGCCTGAGTCTGGGCATCCACTTCCACGTTGATACGATCACCCGCGCTTACCATGCCAAAGGTTGTGACATCACGGGTTTCAGGAATCAGGTGTACGCAAAAACGATCGTCGGTTACTTCAGCAATGGTCAGACTGCAGCCGTTCAGTGCGACATAGCCCTTATCCAGCAGGAAAGGCGAAAGATGTGCCGGGCGCTCCATCCATACCACCCGGTTATTGGCTGAATCATCGACGGCCAGCACAGCGACCTGATCCATGATATGGCCGGATAACACGTGGCCGCCAATCTCGTCACCAAAGCGTGCTGCCCGCTCAATGTTCACCACACTGCCCGGCTGCAAATCCCCAAGATTCGTGACGTTAAGTGTCTGCCCTATAGCATCAAAGCTGACCTGTCCCTGCTCCAATGTACGCACGGTCAGGCAGGTGCCATTGATGGCAACGGATGCGCCAATTTGCAGCCCGGTCATAAGTTTTTCCGGGAATTCAAAAGTGAATGTGGCAAAATCTTCTTTGCGCTCCAGTCGCGCCACAGGCAATCTGGTTTGCACAATACCGGTGAACATCAGTCTCTCCAGCCAAGTCAGAAAAACGCATTATGCACTATACTCGCAGCAGTAGAAGGCATGATATTGAGCCGGTGTTTCTGAATAATCCGGCCCGGCAGAAAGCCGATGGTCAGAACGCCGTTTTCCGGTAAAACGTTTTTCAGCAAGCCACGCGCCGGAAAAAGTCGGAGCAGGCCCAGTCATTCAGCGACTCCCAGAGACAGCAGGACACGGATTTGGACGTTAAAAAAACAGGATTAATTCTTTCCGGCGGCGGTGCCCGCGCGGCCTATCAGGTGGGCGTACTAAAAGCGATCCACAAGATTCTGCCAAAAGGCCACTACAACCCTTTTGATATTATTTCCGGCACTTCAGCCGGAGCGATTAATGGGGTGGCGCTGGCCAGTTATGCCGACAACTACCGCATAGGAATTAAACACCTCGAACGTATCTGGATGCACTTCAGTTGCGATCAGATATACCGTACCGATTTCTGGGGGGTGTCTGCCTCACTCGCGCGCCTGACCCGCAGCCTGGTGATTGGCCGGGGCTACAAAAACGACACAGTCTCGCTGCTCAATAATCAACCTCTGCGCGAATTACTGCAGGAAGTGGTTAAGTTTGACAATATTCAGGGTGCCATCGACAGCGGTGCACTGCATGCCATTGCCGTCAACTGCTCCGGTCTGGAAAGCGGTGAATCGGTCAGTTTTTTTCAGGGTCATTACAGTATCAATAACTGGCAACGCCAGCGCCGCGTCGGCATCCGCAGCCGCATTTCACTTGATCATCTGATGGCATCATCCGCCATCCCGATGATTTTTCCGTCGGTCAAAATTCATCGTGAATACTTTGCCGACGGTGCCGTACGCCAACTGGCACCACTCAGCCCGGCACTGCATCTGGGCGCAGAAAAAATCATGGTGATTGGTGTCAGTGGTATCGCTCACAAACGTAAAGAACGACCACAAAGCAGCTCTTACCCGTCGCCAGCCAAAATGATGGGACACATGCTGAATGCGGCTTTCCTCGACAGTATGGAAACCGATGTCGAACGGCTGCGCCGCATTAACCGGACCGTCGATAAGATTCCGGAATCGGTGCGCAAAAAAGAAGGCATGGAACTGAAATCCATCGAATTGCTGGAAATTAATCCAAGCCGTTCCATCGATGAACTTGCCGGTCAGCATGCCCATGAAATTCCACGGGCATTAAAACTGGCTCTGGGCGGCAGCGGCAATGCCAGCCAGAACGGCTCCGGTATTCTCAGCTATTTGCTGTTTTCCCGTGGTTTCTGCAAAAGCCTGATTGACCTCGGCTTTCAGGATGCCAACGAACGCGAAGATGAAATCCGCGCTTTTTTTGCCGACCATTTCCACGACTGACTCATGAAAATATCTGCCTATCAGCGCATCGTCGTTCTTACCGGAGCCGGTATCTCCGCCGAGTCCGGTATACGCACCTTCCGTGACGCCGGCGGACTGTGGGAAAACCACCGCCTGGAAGACGTTGCCACGCCGGAAGCCTTTGTCCGTGATCCGCAATTAGTGCAACGCTTTTATAACGACCGGCGGCGGCAACTGAAGGATGTCAGACCCAACCCCGCTCACCTTGCTCTGGCCGCATTCGAACAGCAATTCCGCGGTGATTTTTTGCTGGTAACGCAAAATGTTGATGATCTTCATGACCGCGCAGGCAGTCGTAACCTGCGGCATATGCACGGTGAGCTGAATAAGGCCCGCTGCCTGCTGAGCGGCAATATTACCGAACACCAGGGCGATATCAGCGCCGATGTGCTCTGCCCCTGTTGCCAGCGTCCGAGTCTGCGGCCGCATATTGTGTGGTTTGGTGAAATGCCGCTGTATATGGAAGAGATTTATCGCGCCCTGGAGCAGTGCGACCTGTTTATCAGCATTGGTACCTCAGGCCATGTCTACCCGGCAGCCGGTTTTGTCGAGGTCGCCCGCCAGGCCGGTGCGCATACCGTGGAAATCAACCTGGAACCTTCCAATACCGAAGATGCCTTTGCCGAACATCTGTACGGCCAGGCGAGCCAAACCCTGCCTTGTTTTTTACAGCAGTTGCTGTAATTCAACCGTCGCAATTACTCCCGGATTTACAACAAACCTCTCATAGATAGCTTAATTCAGCCTAATTCACGCGCCATTGTCTTAAATTCAGGACGATTGGTTGCAAACATGGCGGCTGATGATAATCCACAAATTAGCCTAAAATCCGCCCCCAAACTGGCCAAACGGCGACGACAGGCCATGCTTAATGCCAGCACTCAACCGGGTGGCACCTGCCTGCCCGCTAACAGGAATTCCGCATGACATATTTATCCCGTTCTCAATGGCTGCTGCCCATCGTTGCCATCTTTCCCTTGCTTCTCAGTGCCTGCTCTCAACAGGAAGCCAGTGCAACAGCAACCGTTGTGCATCCGGCCAAAGTGTTTCAGATCAGCCCTGCCAGCCAGAGCATACTGCGACGTTTTCCGGCTCAGGTTCAGGCCGCTGAACGCGCAGCACTGGCTTTCCGCGTCAGCGGTGAACTGCTGACACTGCCGGCACAGGCCGGTAAAGAAGTGCGCCAGGGTGACGTACTGGCCCGGCTTGATCCTTCCGACTACCAACTGCGCGTGGATGACCGCAAAGCCCGCTATGAGCTGGCGCTGTCGCAATTTCAGCGGGTAAAAGGCCTGTTTGAACTGGGACAGATTTCCCAGTCACAATTTGATCAGGCCAAAGCCGAGCTGGATATCAGCAAAGCGGCTCTGGCCACCGCCCGTACGGACCTGTCTTACACCACGTTAAAAGCGCCGTTCTCCGGCGTGATTGCCGAAGTGTATGCCGACAATCACCAACCGGTCGCTGGCGGTAAAACCCTGGTGATGCTACAGGCCAAAGACCAGCTGGAAGTGCGTTTGCAGATTCCGGAAAACCTGATGGCGCATATCGCCAAAAAGGAAAACACCAGCTATCAACCGGATGTTGAATTCGAAGCGCTGCCAGGCAAACGCTTCCGTGCCAGCTATAAAGAACACACAGCTCAGGCCGATCCGGCGACCGGCAGCTTTACCATTACCCTGACCCTGCCACGGCCACCATCACTGAATTTATTACCGGGAATGACGGCCAGTGTGCATGTGGATCTGAGTCAGGTGCTGAGCGAGACCAATCCTAATCTGATCGTTCCGCCACAATCGGTATTTCAGAGCGAACAACAGGCCGATGGCAGCTCCCAGGCCATGGTCTGGATTGTGGGTGCCGACATGACCCTGCAGATGCGTGCGGTTGAAATCGGTCAGCTATCAACCGCAGGGCTGGAAATTACCCAGGGCTTACAACCGGGCGATACCATTCTGGCAGCAGGTGTTCATCAGGCCCATGAAGGGATGCGTATCCGTCCCTGGATTCAGGAACGGGGTCTTTAAGCATGAGTCAGCCACAAAACTCGGCCACGTATTTTATTAAGCACACCACAACCAGCTGGATGATGCTGGCCATTTTGCTCGTCGGCGGTGCCATCAGTTATTTGGGATTGGGGCGTTTGGAAGACCCGCAATTCACCATCAAAGAAGCCATGGTGATTACCTATTATCCCGGTGCCAGTGCGCTGCAGGTTGAAGAAGAAGTCACCGCCCCGCTGGAAAGCGCTATTCAGGCGCTGCCCTATATCAAACATGTGGATTCTATTTCCAAAGCCGGGTTTTCACAGGTACACCTGGTGATTAAACCTACCTATAAATCCCATGAGCTGGCGCAGATATGGGATGAATTACGCCGTAAAGTACACGACAAAACCCCATCCCTGCCACCCGGTGCCAATGCTCCGATTGTGATGGATGATTTTGGCGATGTGTATGGCGTGCTGCTTGCATTGTCAGGTAACGATTACAGCTACGAAGAGCTGAACGATTATGCCGATTACCTGAAACGTGAATTATCGACCCTTAATGGCATCGCCAAGGTCACCATCTCTGGCATGCAGCAGGAACAGGTATTTATTGATATTTCCCGCGAGCGGATGACTAACCTGGGGATTCCGTTATCACGCCTTTATCAGTTATTACAGACACAAAACACCGTACAGGATGCCGGCCATATACGCATCGGTGATGAATATATCCGCATTCACCCCACCGGCGAATTTCGTTCGGTACAGGAGCTTGGCGATTTACTGGTGAGTCAGGCCGGATCGGATAAGCTGATTTATCTGCGCGATATTGCCGATATATCCGAAGGCATTGCAGAAGTTCCGAGCCACCTGACTAACTACAACCGCATGCCGTCATTGCGCATAGGCATTGCTTTTAACAGTGGCGTTAACGTTGTTGCCGTGGGCGAAAAATTACGCCAGAAAATGAATGTGCTGGACGCCAACCGTCCGTTAGGCATTGAATTGCACACACTGTATGACCAACCGGCCGAAGTCGATGCCTCCTCCACCGGTTTTGTACTAAACCTGCTCGCCTCCATTCTTATTGTGATTATTGTTCTGCTCATTTTTATGGGCGTTCGGGCCGGTATGATCATCGGCATTATTCTGCTACTGACCATTCTCGGAACCTTTATTGCTATGAAGGTGATGGATATTCAGCTGCACCGTATTTCGCTGGGGGCGCTGATTATTGCCCTCGGGATGCTGGTTGATAATGCCCTGGTGGTCACCGAAGGCATTATGGTGGGCATCAAGAAAGGCTTATCACGTACCCGCGCAGCCTACGATATCGTGCAACAAACTCAGTGGCCATTATTGGGCGCCACGGTGATTGCCGTTACCGCCTTTGCTCCCATTGGCTTATCGCCGGACTCGACCGGTGAATTTGTCGGTTCCTTGTTTTATGTGCTGTTAATTTCCCTGCTATTCAGCTGGATTACCGCCATCACCCTGACACCCTTTCTCTGTCATCTGCTGTTTAAGGAAGAAGAACAACCGGATGCGGAAAGCGACCCTTACCACGGTTTTCTCTACGATATTTATCGCACAACCCTGAGTCTGATTTTAGCGCGCCGAGGCACCACGATGGTGGTCATGGTCGTTGCCATGTTTATTGCGATTTACGGCTACAGCTTCGTTAAGCAAAGCTTTTTCCCGCCCTCCAACACCCCGATGTTTCTGATTGATATCTGGCTCCCCGAAGGCTCTGATATCCGCGCAACACAACAACAGGCACTGGCGCTGGAAAATTACTTCCAGCAACAAGATGACGTTGAATTTACCTCCTCAACCGTCGGCCAGGGTGAGCAGCGCTTTATGCTGACCTACGCACCGGAGCGACAATACCGCGCCTATGCCCAGGTTATGGTGCGCACCACGGAACGTGACCAGATTCCGGCCTTAATCGACCAGGCTCAGGAATGGGCCAAAAAAGAAATGCCGGATGCTTTTGTTAAATTCAAACGCCTGCAAATCGGCCCTGGCAGCGCCGCCAAAATTGAAGCCCGTTTTGCCGGCCCTGATCAGGAGCAATTACGCATTCTGGCCGAACAGGCGAAGAGCATCATGCGCGCGGATCCTGACACCGATAATATCCGCCATGACTGGCGTGAACGTGAAAAAGTGATTCGCCCGGTATTTAACGAAGACAACGCGCGCCGGGCCGGTATTTCCAAACAGGATATGGATGATCTGCTGCAGCTCAGTTTCTCCGGCAAGAGTATTGGCCTGTATCGTGAAGGCACCACGTTAAAACCCATCATCATGCGACCGCCCGCTTATGAGCGGCTTGATATTGATGGCCTCACCGATCTGCAGATCTGGAGCCCGGTCTTCAGTCGTTATATTCCCATTGGTCAGGTGGTCGAGCGCTTTGACGTAGTCTTTGAAGATCCGATCATTGCCCGGCGAGATCGCAAACGCACCATCCGCGTATTTGCTGATCCCGACCTGAATGCCGAGATCACCGCCGATGGCCTGTTCAAACGCCTGCGACCGCAGCTTGAAGCCATTCCTCTGCCGCCAGGCTATGAGCTGAGCTGGGGTGGCGAATATGAATCATCCAGCGAAGCCAAGCAGAGTTTGTTTGCCTCTCTGCCACTGGGCTACCTGCTGATGTTTATTATTACCGTACTGCTGTTTAACGAAATGCGCAGCGCACTGGTGATCTGGGCTTGTGTGCCGCTGGCCATTATTGGGGTCAGTGCCGGGATGCTGATGCTGGGAGCCGAATTTGGCTTTATGGCGCTGCTCGGCTTCCTCAGCCTGTCGGGTATGATCATTAAAAATGGCATCGTGCTGGTTGATCAGATCCGTCTGGAACTGAGCGAAGGGCGTGAACCGTACGATGCGGTGTTCCATGCTTCTGTCAGCCGCCTGCGGCCAGTGACAATGGCAGCACTGACCACCATCCTCGGCATGTTACCGCTGTTGTTTGACCCCTTCTTCAGCGCCATGGCGGTAGTGATCAGTTTTGGCCTTGGCTTCGCCACCGTGCTGACTCTGGGAGTTGTGCCAGTGTTGTACGCCATGAGTCATGGCATTAAAGCCCCGGTTAAACACTGATTAGCCAGCAGCCATAAAAAAACCTCCGCACGGAGGTTTTTTTATGGACCGCACACCAGAGCCTGTCGATGCTAATCAAACAGGCCCCAGACTTGCAGAAAGATCATTCACTGCCCGGCTGAAACAAACGCTCCATTTCAGAGATTCCCTCTAACTCCATCAATAATTGTTCCCGTTCACTCTGTGCAACAGCCAACCAACTGCGATTACTCAGGCCGCCGACAAGCGCATAAAGAAAATTCAGACTGGGCTTTGCCCTGCTCTCTGCAATCGCTGACTGTTGTAGCTGATAAAATGCCGCAACAGCACCATACTCGCGTAACTGCTGAACGCTGGTAATCCCTATCCTGGCCAGCGACTCTTCGCTTTTTATGCCCAGACCGGGTAAATCACGGATACACCCTGCCATACCAATCTATCTGCCTGTTTCGAAAGTCAGCCTGCATTTAAACAAAAAAGCCGCAGGTTTCCCCGCGGCTTTTCTTTTCCAGACTGAGGTAATCAGTCTTCGCTGGTCGATACAATTTTATGAATCGACAGGTCAGCACCGTTAAACTCTTCTTCTTCGTCAAGACGAAGACCGGAGACGGCTTTAACGATACCGTACACCAGGAAGCCACCAATCAGGGCAACCAGAATACCGGCCAGTGTACCGATCAATTGTGACATAAAGGTCACGCCACCCAGTCCGCCGAACGCTTCGCTACCGAAAACACCGGCCGCAATACCACCCCAGGCGCCACACAAACCATGCAGCGGCCAGACACCCAACACGTCATCAAATTTAGGAAATTTGTTCTGTGCCAGGGTGAACACGAAGACGAACAGAGCACCCGCTACGCCGCCCACCAACAAAGCACCAATCGGATGCATCAGGTCAGAACCGGCACATACGGCCACCAGCCCCGCCAGCGGACCGTTATGAATAAAGCCCGGGTCTTTTTTGCCGACAATCATGGCAACCACGGTGCCGCCAACCATTGCCATCAGGCTGTTGACCGCCACCAGACCGGAAATGCCATCCAGCGTCTGCGCCGACATCACGTTAAAGCCGAACCAGCCCACGGCCAGAATCCACGCACCCAGCGCCAGGAACGGAATATTGGAGGGTGCAAAGGCAACCACACGGCCATCGCGGTAACGGCCACGACGGGAGCCCAGCAGTACGACAGCGCCAAAAGCTATCCAGCCACCAACCGCATGCACAACAACCGATCCGGCAAAGTCATGGAACGGTGCCCCAAAGCTGCTTTCCAGCCAGCTCTGGAAGCCGTAATTACCGTTCCAGATCATGCCTTCAAAGAACGGATATACGAAAGCTACCGTCAGCGCGGAGGCAATCAGAACCGGGTAAAACTTTGCACGCTCGGCAATACCACCAGACACAATGGCCGGAATCGCGGCGGCAAAGGTCAGCAGGAAGAAAAACTTCACTAAGTCGTAGCCGTTGTTGGCAACCAGATCTTTAGCGCCGGTGAAGAAATCGACACCGTAAGCAATCTGATAACCGATGAAAAAATACGCCAGTGTTGATACACCAAAATCGGTGATGATTTTTACCAGAGCATTGACCTGGTTTTTATGGCGTACGGTACCGACTTCGAGAAAGGCGAAGCCCGCGTGCATGGCCAGTACCATAATGGCACCAAGCAAAATAAACATGGTGTTGGCGCTTTGCATCAAAGTCTCAACGGCGCTGTTGATGCTGTTAACGTCAATAGTTTCCACGCTGTGTCCTCATTTTAATTCGCTGGATTCTTGCTGATAAAAACGGCGCGCTCAGATCAGTGGATCAGCAACCTGCGTTGCGATGCTTCATGAGAGTGCCGGCCGGAAAGCCACACACCAGACTGGTGCGCGAACATCCAATAAGACTGAGTTTTAGCAGATTCCGTACCAACTTTGTCAGCATTGCCTGACAAAGCGATCACGAATTGTGAGGTTTGCGCACGCATTCAGCACTAACGCGCCCTGAATACGTGCGCAGCCATTCAGACAGAATGCGTAATATGAAAGCAGTGGTGAATATTCGGGCGGCGACCATAATCAAATGGCACCGATTTTGCGCTTACATCTTTGATTATGAACTGTTTTAGTGCATCCATATCCAGATCGAAGCGGCGCAGGTTATTCGAGAAAATCAGCAATCCGCCCGGATTCAGACAGCGCATGGCCTGTTCGACCAACATCACATGGTCACGCTGAATATCCAGTACCCCTTCCATGCGCTTAGAGTTAGAGAACGTCGGCGGGTCCATAAAGATCAGGTCATAGCGTTCGTTGCAGTCGCGCAACCACTGGATGCAGTCGGCCTGCACAAAGACGTGTTGTTCAGCCTTAAGACCATTCAGCTCAAAGTTCTCTTTGCCCCAGTTGAGGTAGGTGCGCGACATATCAACGCTGGTGCAATGTGCTCCGGCCACCGCCGCATGCACACTGGCGGTCGCGGTATAACAGAACAGATTGAGGAAACGCTTACCGGCCGCCAGCCCGGCAATCTGCAAGCGGGTCGGACGGTGATCCAGAAACAGTCCGGTATCAAGATAATCTTTCAGGTTAACCAACACCTGCACATTACCTTCACGTACCGGCATAAACCGCTGCTCGGTGTTCTGCTTCTCGTACTGGCGTTTACCGGCCTGACGCTCACGGCGTTTCAGCACAATCTGTTGTGCGGGAATACCGGTGACTTCCGGTAAAACGGCCAGCACATCCAGCAAACGACGCTCAGCTTTGGTTTCATCGATGGATTTTGGCGGCACATATTCCTGCACGTGCAGCCAGTCACCATAAAGGTCGACCGCAACGGCATACTCCGGCAGATCAGCATCGTACAGGCGATAGCATTCTACGTTTTCACGTTTGGCCCATTTCTGCAGCGGCTTCATGTTCTTTTTCAGACGGTTGGCAAAGGCTTCCACCGGGCCACGGATCATACTGCCCTGCGGTTGCGCCGAACGCTCATCCGCTGCGCCGAACATCAGCAGGCGGGTCGCAATCTGGCCGTTCATCAGGCGATATTGCTTATCCAGCGGCCGCCGGATGCTCTTAGCCAGGTCGGTATTGCCGGTAAACACCGCCAACGGCCACTCTGGCAGACGCATGGTGGCATCATGAAATTGCTGATACAGCGGTGCCAGTTGTGGCAGCTCACTCAGACGCTCACCGTAAGGCGGGTTACACACCACCAGGCCACCCTGCTCGACAACTTCATTCTGTACCCGCAACTGTTCAATGGAACGGCGTTCCAGATGAACTTTGCCTGCCAGCGGCGAGCGGCTCAGGTTCTGAGTAGCCGCGCTCAGCTGGTCGGCGTCGATATCAAAGCCATAGAGGCGGCTGGTCATGGCGTTTAAGCCGTCCGTACGACGCTGGCGTGCCTGCTCAACCTCGGCCAGCCACAGCGGCCGGGCATGGCCCAGCCAGCCTTCAAAGCCCCATTTCTGACGGTTCAGACCCGGCGCAATATCCGCCGCCATCATGCCGGCTTCAATCAGCAAGGTGCCGGAACCACACATAGGATCAATCAGGTGTTTTCCTTCCGCTGCCAATGCCGGCCAACCGGCCCGCACCAGTACAGCGGCGGCCAGGTTTTCTTTTAACGGCGCTTTACCCGGCTGCAGACGGTAGCCACGGCGGTGCAGACTGTCGCCGCTGAAGTTGTAATAGAGGTTGAGCTTGCCTTTGCGCAGCTGCGCTTCGATGCGTACATCTCCGTCTTTATCGACCGATGGACGGGCTCCGGTATCGTCACGGAAACGGTCAACGATGGCGTCTTTGATCTTCTGTGCGCCAAACTGCGTGTTGTTGAGATAGTCCGTGCGGCCATGGAAATCGATGCGGAACGTCGTCCCCACCGCGAAGATCGAAGGCCATTCGACTGAACGCGCCGCTTCGTACATTTCGTCGACATTGTCTACCTGACTTTCCTGCAATGGCAGCAGCAGACGACTCGCCAACCGGCTCCATAAACAAAAGCGATAGGCCAGCGTTAAGTCGCCGCGCCAGATCACACCGAGGTGTGTTTCACGTTCAACTTCACCGCCCAAGTGCCTGATTTCATCCGCTAACAGGGATTCGACCCCTTTCGGACAAGCGGCCAGCCAGGTCATGGTTGTTACTGTTGTTTCATTTTGCATGCTGATAAAACCCGTTTCGTCAAATAGCCTGTGGCTGTAAGAATAGTGACGCTTAGAAGTAATAAATAATTAACATTACTCACCGGCCTGAGGTACAACAGGGGTTCGGTCAGTGATTCAACCAGTTGTTCTGGCCGTCGAGCAAATAACTTTAGCGAGGAAGCTTTCTATGAAAAAACAGAAACGCGACATGCAGGAAAGAGCTTTTGCACGTGGTTATCGCGCTGGCGTTGAGCGCCGTTCAAAAGATCTTGCACCCATAGGACCACAACGAGACTCCTGGCTTGCAGGTTGGCGCTCCGGTCGTGCCGATCACTGGGATGGTTACACCGGCGTTTCTGGCATTCATAAAATGGCCGTATGACGTTCTTCAGGGCTTAACGCCCGTTGTGCACGCTTCCTCTTCAGGGAAGCAAAGCCCTGCCACGAGCAGGGCTTTTTTATGCAAACGTACATCCGCCGGGCGCTATCAGCCCTGTGTGCGTAAATCTGCCAGTGCATCGACCGCTTCGCGGATTAACTCCGGACCACGGTAAATAAAGCCGGAGTAAATCTGTACCAGCGAAGCACCCGCCTTTATTTTTTCGGCCGCGCCTTCGCCATCCAGAATGCCGCCCACCCCCATCACCGGCAGCTTACCCGCCAGTGCCTGACACAGATGCTCAACGGTTTCAGTGGCCAGATCTTCCAGTGGTGCGCCGCTCAGGCCACCGGCTTCGTTACCGAAACGCAGACCCTGAACGCCTTCGCGCGACAACGTGGTATTGGTGGCAATCACGCCGTCAATACCACTGTTGATGAACGTTTCTGCCACCAGCGCTACGTCGTCTTCTTCCATATCCGGGGCGATTTTGACGAACACCGGCTTGTAACCGAATTCTTTGGCCAGCTCCAGCTGGCGCGCTTTGATGGGCTCCAGCAAGTGTTTCAGCGAATCGCCAAACTGCAGGGTACGCAGCCCCGGCGTATTCGGAGAGGAGATATTCACCGTAATGTAAGTGGCATGCTCGTATACCTTGTCGAGGCAGATCAGGTAATCCGAGGTGGCATTTTCCACTGCGGTATCAAAGTTTTTACCGATATTAATGCCCAGCACACCACGATATTTAGCCGCTTTTACCCGCTCAACCAGATGATCAACCCCTTTATTGTTGAATCCCATGCGGTTGATGATGGCCTGACGCTCCGGAATACGGAACAGACGCGGCTTAGGATTACCCGGTTGTGGACGCGGTGTAACGGTGCCAATCTCAATAAAACCAAAGCCTAAACGGGCAAAAGCATCGATATAGTCACCGTTTTTATCAAGACCCGCCGCTAAACCCACCGGGTTGGGAAATTCAATCCCGGCGACGGTGGTTGGCAGCGCTGCCACCTGGGGCGCAAGAAACTGCAGCAGTCCAAGGCGTTCGGTAGCCCCCAGCATATCCAATCCCAGTTCGTGGGAAGTTTCACCGTTCAGACGAAACATCAGGGAGCGACTCAGAGCATACCAATCCATAACAGACCTCAGTTGATAAAGCGGGTGGCAAAACGGTCGGCATTATATGTCAGTACGTCGGCGCTGTAGACGATTTAGCGCAAAAAAACGTGTTCTACGGTGAAAGTCAGGCTCCCAGGCGCACGATGCGCTGAAATTTGCCCTGATCATCGAATTCAATGGCAAAACGGCCATAAATGCCTTCATGCTGCACCACCTGTTGCAGCACATTGGCAGGGAAACGAATAGTGCGCCCATCCAGCGCCTGCGCCACCACCTGCTTCACCTGGCCACGGTAAAAGCGTTGATACTCCTGCGCGGAAATCGCCAGATTCAATTCAATACGCTGCATGATTATTCCTGTATCGCCTCCGCACGACGGGCTTCCGTCAGTGGAGGCTGTGGCTGCTGCCGCCAGAACTCCAGCTGTTGACGCAATTCACGAATCCGCTCCAGCACGCCCTGGGGTAATCGCACTTCCTGCATAAAAGCGCGCTGCGCCAGAATCACTTCCGGTTGCAGGTAGTCCGGTAAAACCCGCAAGCCGGAACGGTTAAGCACCCGTTCCTGCCACCGGCCATAGGTGTTCTGCGGCAACGACTGTGGCGTACAGACCGGCTGATAACGCAGCACCAGCTGCAGCATGTCCAAACTGCGGAACGCTGAGCAATTCACGCTTTCGTTCCAGGCAGAATCCACATAGCCCTGAAAATGAAATGCCTCGGCCAGCTGCCAGCGCTGATCCTCACAACGCACATAAGGCGCAACCTCAAGGCCGGTTAATGGATCCGGATAGTTTGCCAGAATACGGTTCCAGAAACGCAGGCCGTTCAGGTTTGCAGCCAGATCGGCAAAAGAAAAAACGCCGGTAGTCTGTGCACCAAAATATAAAGATTCTGACCATTCACCAAACAACAGCGCCTCTTCGACCGTATCACGCAGCTGATCGGTAACTTCAAAATAGCTGTAGCCTTCGGTAAAAAAATGCCCCAGTTTATCACTGCCGATTTCAACGCCATTCACCCGGATAACCGCCGCCACCCGCTCGCTTAACACCAGGGAAGGTGATTGCTGCCAGATGAAATCCCGGTACACCGAGGCATGGAACGGAACGCTGTGCCGACTGATCTGCGGATGTTCTTCGGCAAAGGTTTCGAGCTGGCCAATGACTGGACGGGCGAGTTCCCAGGCCAGAGCGTCGTACAGGCGCTCTTCTTCACAAGCGGGGTATTCCAGACCCGACTGGGAGCGTAACTGCGGGGGCTTAATCACCGGACGGTTTGCCATCGTAATGGCCAGTTGCAGGCGGCGATTAACCTCCTGCTCCAATAAGGGTGTGGCATCCGCCAACGGCGGCATTAAGGCTGAATGGCCGCTGAACTGATCCACTTCTGCGGCCAATACCGGCAAAGACGCTATCCCTGAAAAGCTGATCAACCATACAAAACGGAAGAGAAAATGCCGGGCGGCCAACAATGATTTCACCATGACACAAAAAGTAACGGCAGAATCATAAAGCTTTCTGCCGTTACTCACTACACGAGCGCACTTCTGAGGAATTCAGCGCCCGCTTCGGTTTACTGCAAAATGTGGTTAAAGAGGCTCCCCTTCAACACAAGGGCGCTGGTGGCGACTGGCCTGAGCCAAATCCAGCAGTTCCCGTAAGGCAACAGACAGCATGGTAAACTCCAGCGTATCCGCCGCTTTCAGCTCATTCAGCATGTTCGCCCAGCGAGCCACCAGTGAAGCATACTCTTCCTCCCACTGAGCAATCGAATCGGCCAGCGACACACCATCTTCCTGCGCACCGAGAATACCGACGGTCAGAGCCCTTTGCTGCCAATCGAGATCATCACGCAACGTTTCCCGAGCCAGTGCTTCCCAATGGCTGTTGGATGGCAGCGCATTCACCTGCTGGATAAACCAGTTCAGCGATAAGTGCTCACCCATTTCAAAATAGGCTTCTGCAACCTGACGGATGTCGCGGCCGGTTTGAGCGGCGGCTTCAATAATGCCCAGCGCAGAATACAGATTGGCTGCCCCCGCGGTTAACGCCGCCAGTGCTTCCGGCACGCCAGCTTCAACGCGGCGGTTATACACTTCCTGCCAACGCTCCAGCGCCGAACCTTTAAGGGTTCGGCCCAGCTCGGCGGCGATGCTCTGTACCGCCGGTTTAAAACGCGCGACCTCGGCGCCGATATCAATTTTGGCGCGACGGTTACGTAAAAACCAACGGCTGGCGCGACGCACCAGACGCATCAGATCGGCCATCATATCTTCCTGCTCGGCCGTGTTGATGTGATAATCCATCGCCGTAATCGCCTGCCAATGTTCCGGCAAAGCAAAAATATCGCGGGCGGTAATATACGAGCGGGCAATATCACTCATATTCGCGCCGGTTGAATCGTGCAGACGGTTAACGAACGTTATCCCCATGTAATTGACCATATCGTTGGCCAGCTGCGTGGCGATAATCTCCCGGCGCAAGCGATGATGACTCAGCGGTTCCGCGAAGCGTTCACAGAAAGCGTTTGGAAAGGCGGTATGTAAAATACTGGCCACGTATTCATCGTCATAAATATCGGGATGATTCAGCTGCTCTTTTAAATCGGCCTTGGTGTAAGAAATCAACACCGCCAGCTCCGGACGGGTCAGCCCCTGACTGGCCGCTCGACGCTCCATTAAGACTTCTTCGTTGGGCAAAAACTCAAGTGCTCTGTTGAGTTTGCCGTGGCTTTCATATTCCCGCATCAGACGCACATATTCATCTAAGCGTACTTTACAATCACGGTATGCCAGCGCGATTGCCTGGGTCTGGCGGTAGTTATTATTCAGCACCAGCCGGGCAACATCGTCGGTCTGTTGCATAAATATTTCGTTACGTTGTTTGCGCGTCAGATCACCACTGTCGAGTACTTCGTTAAGCATAATTTTGATATTCACTTCGTGGTCGGAGCAATCCACACCACCGGCGTTATCAATAAAATCGGTGTATGACGCCCCGCCCTTCAGGCCGTATTCAACACGACCTAACTGAGTCATCCCCAGATTACCGCCCTCGCCGATGACCTTAGCCCGAACTTCTTTACCGTTAATGCGCAGGCCATCATTGGCTTTATCACCCACCTGAGAATGACGCTCGGCTGAAGATTTAATATAAGTACCGATACCACCATTCCAGATCAGATCAACCGGGGCGCGTAAAATGGCTTTGATTAAATCATTGGGTGGCAAACGGTCTTCAACAATGCCAAAGCGCTGCTTCATCTCCAGAGAAACCGGCACACTCTTGGCCGATCGCAGAAAAATTCCACCGCCTTTGGATATCAGTTCTTTGTTGTAATCATCCCAGCTGGAACGTGGCAGCTCGAACAGCCGCTTCCGCTCTACAAAGCTGCGTGCGGCATCCGGGTTAGGGTCAACAAAGATATGCATATGGTTAAACGCGGACACCAGGCAAATATGCTCGGATAACAGCATGCCGTTACCAAAGACATCTCCGGCCATATCGCCGATACCGACCACGCTGAAATCCGTTTCCTGAATATTAATCCCCTGCTCACGGAAATGCCGTTGCACGGATACCCAGGCTCCACGGGCAGTAATGCCCATTTTTTTATGGTCATAACCAATCGAACCACCGGAAGCAAAAGCATCGCCCATCCAGAAACCACGGGTTACCGCAATTTCGTTGGCAACATCGGAGAATGTCGCCGTGCCTTTGTCAGCCGCAACCACCAGGTAGGGATCATCATCATCGTGACGAATCACATTCTGCGGCGGTACAACCTGCCCTTCGACCAGATTATCGGTTACGTCCAGCAAGGCACTGATAAACGTCTGATAGCTGGCAATCCCTTCTGCCATAAACGCATCGCGGCCGCCGTCTTTGGGCAGGCACTTGGCAATAAAACCGCCTTTGGCACCCACCGGTACGATGACCGCATTTTTAACCTGCTGGGCTTTTACCAGTCCCAGCACCTCGGTGCGGAAATCATCACTGCGATCCGACCAGCGCAAACCACCACGGGCCACCCGGCCACCCCGCAGATGCACACCTTCGACGCGAGGTGAGTAGACAAATATTTCAAACATGGGTCGCGGCAAAGGCATATCGCTGATCGCCGCCGGATTCATTTTCAACGACAGATAAGATTTGCTTTGGCTGTGGTCGTCCAGCTGGAAAAAGTTGGTGCGTAAGGTTGCCTTAATCAAATCAATGTAGCGGCGGATGGTGCGGTCTTCATTCAGTTGGTCAACACCATCCAGTGCTTCGATCAATTGCTGCTCACATTGACTGATATCGTCATCGCGCTGTTCCAGCGAGCGATCCTGTAAACCGAAGCGCAGATGAAACATGTGCACCAGCTTGGCGCTGATAACAATATAGCGGCACAGGGTCTCGGCGATGTAGCTTTCGGAAATACCAAAGCGGATTTGCTTCATATAGCGGGCATAAGCACGCAGTATAGAGATATCTTTCCAGCTTAACTGTCCGCCCAACACTAAACGGTTAAAGCCATCATTCTCAGCCTGACCTTCCCATACGGCGCGGAAAGAATCCTGAAACAAGCCTTTCACTGCGGCAATATTAATGCTGTCCGATAAGGTATAACGCAGCAGGAAATTATGAATCCAGATGCGTTCGCCATCGGCACAGATAATTTCGTAAGGGTGCTCGCCCATCACCCGCAACCCCAGATTCTCCAACACCGGAATAACATCTGACAGTGGCAGAATGGTCTTGCGGTTAAACAGTTTAAAACGCAGTTCGTTATCGCCTTCTTCCAGTTCACGATAAAAACTCATCGCCAACTGGCCGTCCCCCTGCTCGCACAGGTGCTCCATATGCTGTACATCCACCACCGCAGTACGGGCACTGAAGCTTTCGCGATAACCGGCCGGAAAGGCATCACGATAACGGTGAAACTGGTGATTCCCTTTTTCTTCTCCCGCCTGCTCAATAAGTGCATCATGCAGATCGTCCTGCCAGGAACGGGCAACCTGCCGGATTTTTCTGGCAACGGCCTGTTCATCAAAGACCACCGGTTTATCGGGATTAAGACGCAAGGTGTACTGCGTTCGGGCCAGAATGGATTCAGAAAAATAGGTATTAAATTCAATATCCAGCGGTGAAAACTCGGCGGTTAAAACCGCTTCAATCCGCTGGCGCAGTTCGGTGTTATAGATATCCCGTGGCACATAGGCCAGACAAGACACAAATTTACTGTAGGAGTCTTTACGCAGATACACCCGCGTCTGGCGGCGTTCCTGAATATTCAGAATGCTCAGCGAGGTTCGGTGCAATTGCTCCGCAGTGGATTGGAACAGCTCGTCGCGCGGATACACCTCCAGAATACGGTTCAGTTCTTTACCACTGTGACTGGCCGGATTGAAGTCCGCCATTTTCCGCACTTCGTTCAGTTTCTCACGCACCAGCGGAATATTATTCGGTGTTTCTATATATACCATCGAGGTATACAGCCCCATAAAGCGCACACCGCCGGTGACTTCGCCCTCTTTATTAAAGAATTTAACCACCACATAATCCGGATAAGCCGGACGATGCACCCGGCTTCGGCTGCCGGATTTCATAAAACTGACGATCTGCTGATTGGTGATAAAATCACGCACTTCGTCTTCCAGATCACGTAACAATAAACGATCACGACTGGCTTTATTGTAATTAAACAGCCCCAGATCCTGCGTACTGTCGCGCACGACGTACTGCTCTTTACCTTCACTTTCTATATGAAATTCATCGCAGGCCAGAAAAGTAAAATGGTTACTGATCAGCCAGCGTAAAAACTCCTGGGCTTCTTTATAGTCCGCCGCACGGTCTTTATGATGAGGTTTACTCAGACGGGCAAGGGTGGTTTCTGCTTTTTTGACGATGGTCGGAAAATCATTAACGCAGGCGTTTACTTCGGCAATAATTTCCAGCAGTTCTGCCGTCAGGGATTGCAGTAATGCCGTATCGGAATGATGGTCAAACTCTATATAAATAATGGCTTCAGCCGTTGTTCCTTTATCGTCTTTGTGCCAGTCGTTTTCCGTTTTCAGCTGGTGTTTTTTATCACGCTGAGCGTTCAATACGCAGTAATGAATCGAATGCAATGACAACTGCCGGGCATTCAGTTGCATGCGCACCGAATCAACCAGAAATGGCATATCATCGCAGACAATTTCCACCACCGTATGAATCGACTGCCAGCCATGATTTTCGTAATCAGGATTAAACACCCGCACCTTAGGCTGATGCGGTTTACGCTGTTGAATAAACTGCCAACAGGACAGTGTTGCACCATAAACATCTTCTACCGAACGAGCCAGCAGCTCATCCGCGGGGGCCCCTGAAAAATACAAATCGGCAAAGCGTTGCAGTACAGCCGCCTGCTCGTTATGGTTACGTTCCTTAATAAGGGTGTGCAAAGCAGTTAGCATAGTGGTATCCGTATTGAGCCCTGATAACGCCTAAGCTTAGATCATTTCGCCACCAGCGCGGTCTCCACACCGAATTAAGCAGCACGGTGAACTTTCTCCAACGCAACCAATCAGAGCCATTGACCAAATGCTTTGAGTCTCTAAAATCCGAATCAAATCAACGCTCTGGGATAAAAAGAAGATGACTGAACAACAGGGTTTTGCGCGCTTAAAAGAAGCACTGCAACAACAGATTATTGGCCAGCCGCATCTTGTTGAACGCTTGTTAATTTGTTTATTAAGTGATGGCCACTTACTGGTTGAAGGCGCTCCCGGTCTGGCCAAAACCAAAGCCATCAACGCACTGGCTGATCGCATTGAAGGGGATTTCAAGCGCATTCAGTTCACCCCCGACCTGCTGCCCGGCGATATTACCGGTACCGAAATTTACCGCCCGCAACAACAGACCTTTGATTTTCAGGCCGGGCCCATTTTTCACAACCTGATCCTGGCCGACGAAATAAACCGTGCTCCCGCCAAAGTGCAGAGCGCCCTGCTTGAAGCCATGGCCGAGCGTCAGGTGACGGTTGGCGGAGTAACCCGTCCGCTGTCGTCCTTATTTATGGTCATGGCCACGCAAAACCCCATTGAGCAGGAAGGCACCTACCCATTGCCGGAAGCTCAGCTCGACCGTTTTGTCATGCACGTGGTGATTGATTACCCGGACAGCGAAGCCGAGCAGAAAATTCTGCGCCTGGCCCGTGGCGAAGCCATGCAGCAACACAGCAGTGAAGTGGTCAAGCTGTCGCAGGAGATGGTGTTCGCTGCCCGCCAGCAGGTGCTTAATCTGCATATGAGCGATGCCGTTGAGCAATACCTGGTACAGCTGGTCATGGCCAGCCGCCGCCCGGAGCATTACGGTAAAGACCTCGCCAGCTGGATCGAATACGGTGCCAGCCCGCGCGGTACTATTGCCCTCGACCGCTGCGCCCGTGCCCACGCCTGGCTGAACGGACGCGATTACGTCAGCCCTGACGATGTACAGGCCGTGGCCCACGATGTGCTGCGTCACCGCCTGCTGCTCAGCTTTGAAGCCGAAGCCTCGGGTATGACGGTGAACAAAGTCATTAATGAACTGCTGCAACGGGTACCGGTTGTTTAATGGTGCAGGACGTATTTTCGCAGCGTCAGCAGACGCAGGCGGCCGCGCTGCACAGTGGCCAGTTTTCGGCCGGAGCAGAAATTTTGCCGGCCAACCTGGTTCAGCTGCGCACGCTGGCACGCCAGTTACCGCTGCATAAACAGAAAAAAGTGCTGAATGATCTGGCTGGCAGTCATGCCTCGGCAATCCGTGGCCGTGGTCTGGATTACGCCGAAGTGCGTGAATATCAGGCCGGTGATGATATCCGCGCGATGGACTGGCGCGTGACGGCGCGCACCGGTGATGCGCATGTCAAAGTGTTCCGCGAAGAAAAAGAACGGCCGGTCCTGCTGGTCTGTGATTTGCGTGCCGGCATGCGCTTTGGCAGCCGCCGGGCACTGAAGCAAGTGGTTGCTGCCGACCTCACCGCGCTGTTTGCCTGGGCCGCCCTTGAACACGGTGACCGCATTGGTGCCCTGCTGTTTAACGACGAACAGGAAACCGATTTGCGCCCCAAAACCGGCCGCAAACAGGTACTGCAGTTATTAAGCGAATTACCGGCACTGCCCGCGTCAGCGGCGGTTGAACCACAACAGCGCATGCAGCAGATATGTCGTCATCTGCGCCGCATTGCCCGCCCCGGCAGCGCCATTTATTTTATCAGTGACTGGGCAGGCTTTGATGCCGAGTGCGAACAACAACTGCACGCAGTGACCCGCCATTGCGATCTGGTTGCCATCCATATTTCCGATCCGCTGGAAGCCGAATTACCACCGCCGGGTCTCTACACCCTGAGCGACGGTCAGCAGCGTTTATCCCTCGACAGCACCACCAGCGCTCAGCGCCACGATTACCACCAGGCCTTCAGCGATCGCCTGTCACTGCTGCAACAACAGCTGCAACGCATAAAAGTACCCCTGATCACGCTGAGCACCAGCGACGCCGATCCGCTGCCGTTACTGCGTCAGGGATTAGGGCTGGGCATGCTCAGTCGGGCCAGCGGAGGGAAGCGCGGAGCATGAAACCACAAGCCGAATCCCTGCCACTGTACGATATTCATCTGCCCGACCCGGTCAGTGCCTGGCCACCCGCTCCCGGATGGTGGTTGCTGCTCGCCGTGGTGATTATTGCCGTGCTCGTCGCGGCATTCTGGTGGCGACGGCAATACCAGCAACAACAGCGCCGGCGTGATTGTCTGCAGCAACTGCAACACCTGCGCTCCCATTTTGATAAAACCGATGCTCAGGCCTGCGCACAGATTAATGAAATTCTTAAGCTGTATTGCCAGCAACACTTTCCAGCCGCTATCGCGCTGCATGGTCAGGCCTGGATCGAATTTCTTAACCACAGCACAAAAACACCGCTGTTCAGCAACCAAAGCGCGCGGGCTCTGGCCGAGGCGCCTTATGCACCCGACCGCGCCGACTGGCGTCAGCACTATGGCGATCTGAACGATCTGCTGGCACTGGCACAACGCTGGTTAAAAAGCGCGCAAACAACACAGACACAGCTAAAAGTTCAACAGCAACAAGCAACAACAACGGAGGCCAACTGATGGAGTTTCACTGGCCCTGGGCTTTTTTCCTGTTACCGCTGCCATGGATCATCCGTGCTTTTTTACCGCCGTTGAAAATGGAACAGGCGGCACTGAAAGTTCCGTCGCTCAGCCCCTGGCAACTGAGCAAAAACACCCGCAGCAAGCGGCAAACCACCAATAACCTGAGTGGCTGGCTGCTGCCACTGACGTTATGGATTGCGCTGGTCGGTGCGCTGGCACGCCCATATCAGATGGGCGAAATCGTACAAATGCCGGTCTCCGGCCGTGACCTGATGCTGGCGGTGGATATTTCCCAGAGTATGGAAATTGAAGACATGCGCCTGAACAATAAACCCGCCAACCGATTGGCCGTGGTTAAACAGGTGGTCAGCCAATTTATCGAACAGCGCAGCGGCGACCGCATGGGTCTGATTCTGTTCGGCAGCAATGCCTATCTGCAGGCACCACTGACCTTTGATGCTCGTACCGTCAGCACCTTTCTGAACGAAGCTCAGATCGGTCTGGCGGGCAAAAAAACCGCCATCGGTGATGCCATCGGCTTAACCATCAAACGTCTGCAGAATAACCCGGAACAAAGCCGGGTGATGATTTTGCTGACCGACGGCGCCAACACCGCCGGCGAAATTGAGCCATTAAAAGCCGCTGAACTGGCCGCCAGTAATGGCGTAAAAATCTACACCATTGGCCTTGGTGCCGATGTAATGGAAGTGTCCAGTTTCTTTGGCACACGTAAGGTCAACCCATCACGGGATCTGGACGAAAATGCCCTGCGTGAAATTGCCCGGCAAACCGGTGGTGCCTTTTTCCGCGCACGTGATACCGAAGAGCTGCAAAAGATTTATCAGTTTATTGATGACCTTGAGCCCACGGAAAAAGACCCGCAGATTTACCGCCCACAACAGAGCCTTTTCCACTGGCCGTTAGCCATCGCGTTTATCATCAGCCTGCTGATTGCCCTGCAACAGCGCTTTAGTCGTTTATCTGCCGGAGGTCACGTCTGATGGAGTGGCTCAGTCAGTTTCATTTTTTGCGCCCGCTCTGGTTGCTCGCCGCACTTCCCGCGCTGCTTATCTTCAGCCTGCTGCTGCGCCGTGCCCTGAGCAGTGGTCAATGGGCCAGCGTTATTGATGCTCACCTGCTGCCTTACATGCTGGAGCAACGCCCGGGCAATAAACGCCAACAAGGATTGTGGTGGGTATTGGCCGCCTGGCTGCTGGCCTGTATTGCACTGGCCGGACCAAGCTGGGAGAAATTACCGCAGCCGTTGCAGAAAAATCAGGATGCACTGGTGATTTTGCTCGATATGTCCGCCTCAATGGGCGCGCAGGATCTGAAGCCCTCACGGGCGGTACGCGCTATTCAGAAAGTCACCGATATCGTCCGCAGCCGCGCCGATGGCCTCACCGCCCTGGTGGTTTATGCCGGTGATGCACACACCGTCACGCCGCTGACCGATGACCGCGACACCATTGAAAACCTGCTGCCATCGCTGTCACCCTTTATCATGCCCAGCCCCGGCAGCCGTCCGGACAAGGCCATTCGGCTGGCGCAGCAACTGGTCACCGATGCCGGCATTCAGCGCGCGCGTCTGCTACTGCTGACCGATGGCATTATCCCAAAAGACATTGAGCGTATCCGTACGGCATTAGATAACCAGCGCTTCCAGCTTAATATTCTCACCATCGGCACCGCCGAAGGCGCCCCCGTGCCCATGCCCGGTGCCGGTTTTCTGCGCGATGGCAGCGGCACCATTGTACTGCCGCAACTGGATCTCGGCCCCATCCGCGACTTAAGCCAACAGCTGAATATCCCCTGGCAACCGCTGAGTATTAACGACAGCGACTGGCATACCCTGCTGCCCGACCAACCTCAAGAACTTGACCCGCAAAATCCCGATAATGCGTTTGCCAAATTCGATCAATGGCATGATGCCGGCTACTGGCTGATCATCGCTCTTCTTCCCATTGCCCTGCTGTTATTCCGCCGTGGGGTCTTGTTCAGCCTGTTGCTGCTGCCTTTGTGCTGGCCGGACAACAGCTATGCACTGGAATGGAAAGACCTGTGGCAAACCCCGGACCAGCAAGGGGCTGAACTGTTTGAACAAGACCCGGCCAAAGCCGCTGAAGCATTCAACGACCCAAACTGGCGCGGCAGCGCCGCTTACCGGGCAGGCGATTATGAAAGCGCCGCCAAAGCCTTTGCCGAAGGCCCGCAAACGGCTATCAGCCAATACAACCGTGGTAATGCCCTGTTACAGGCCGGAAAGCCGGATGAAGCCATCGCCGCCTACGATGAAGCCCTGAAGCTGAATCCGGAGATGAAAGAAGCGGCTGCGAACCGCGAGACCGCAGAAAAACTCAAACAACAGAAAGAGCAGCAACAGCAGCAAGACGGTCAGCAGCAAAACGGACAGCAGCAAAACGGTCAGCAGCAAAACGGTCAGCAGCAAAACGGACAGCAGCAAAACGGACAGCAGCAAAACGGTCAGCAGCAAAACGGACAGCAGCAAAACGGACAGCAGCAAAACGGACAGCAGCAAAACGGCCAGCAGCAGGACGGTCAGCAACAGAACGGTCAGCAGCAAAACGCTCAGGATCAAAGCGCAGATGATGCCTTTGCCCAACAGCAGGCAGACAAGCTGGCTCAGCAGGCCAAAAACAAGCAGCAACCAAACCAGGACGGTGCGGCCGCTCAGCCTGACGATGAATCATCAGAAGAGCAGTCTGAAAGCGCAGCGCAGAGCGCCGGAGAGAAGCAGGAACACGCCGACGATGAGCAAACCCCGCAGGCCACTGCTCAGCAAAATGCGCAGGAGCAGAATGCAAGCCCGGCAGAGCAGCCTGGCGCCGTGGAGCAACCGCTCAACAGCCTCAGCCGCGAAGAACAGGCGGCCATGCAGCAGTGGCTGAACCGGGTGCCGGATAACCCCGGCAATCTGCTGCAACGTAAGTTTTTATATCAGTACCGGCAACAGGCCGATCAGGAAAGTGAGGACGTTTTATGGTGATGCGCGATCTGGTCTTTAACCGCATTCACTGGCTGCTGGCGCTGCTGCTGTTCGCCGCTCAGGCTCAGGCAGCCACTTTCAGTGCCAGCGTTGACCGCAAAGAAGTCACCGAGCAGGATACCTTCAACCTGATGCTGCGTTACAGCGAGCAGGTGGGGTTTGGCTCGCCCGACCTGACTCCGCTGCAAAACGACTTTCAGATACTCAATCAGCAACGTTCTAACCAGTTCCGTTCGGTCAACGGCAAAACCGAATCCTTTACCGAATGGACCCTGACCCTGACCGCCAAACGCAGTGGTCAGCTGACCATTCCCCCCATCCGTTTTGATGATCAGCAGAGCCAGCCAATTACCATCAGCGTGCGTGAATTATCCGCCGATGTTAAAGCACAGATTGCCAAAGAGTTTTTCTTCGACATTGAAGTCAGCCAGCAGAGCAACTACTACGTGCAGGGACAAATTCTTTACACCGAAAAACTCTATTACAGCGTCAGCCATGAAGATGCTTCGCTGTCAGAATTTAAGGTCACCGACGCACTGGTGCAGCCTTTGGGCGAGGTTCGCCAATACACCACCATCATTGATGGCCAGCGCCTAGGGGTCTACGAACGCCGTTTTGCTATTTTCCCGGAAGAAAGCGGCGAACTGGTCATTCCCGGCCAGCGCTTTAATGCCCGCATCAGTAATCCTTATGACCGCTGGAGCCGCGGCCGTCAGGGTTCTGCGGTCAGCAAGCCCATCACCCTGCAGATCAAACCCATTCCGCCGAACTATCCGCAGGCGCCCTGGATTCCAGCACAGAATCTGAGCATCAGTGAAACCTTCAGCACGCCGCCGCAGCAATGGGTGGCCGGTGAACCGGTGACCCGCACCCTGACACTGACCGCCAAAGGCCTGCCGGGCAGTCAGCTGCCAGCCATTGCCCTGCCGGTGGTCGATAACCTGCGTTATTACCCGGATCAGAGCCAACAGAACGAACAAAGCAGCGAAGACGGCCTGACCGGCACCTCAGAGCAGTCTATTGCTCTGGTTCCCGGCAGCAGTGGCCGTATTCTGCTGCCGGAGATCCGCATTCCGTGGTGGAATACGCGCAGCGGCACGCTGGAATACGCCGTACTGCCGGCACACAGCATTCAGGTGCAGCCAGCCAAGGGGAGCAGCCCTGCCACCATCCGTCCTGAAGCTCCGACAGATGCTGTCTCAATGCAGACACCGGCCGCAATCAGCAGCGCAAGTGAACAACCAACACTGTTGTATTGGCAGATCGCCGCCGGGCTTTTACTGTTGAGTAATGCACTGTTATTCATTTTATGGTGGCGTGCCCAGCAGCGGATTCAGGGTCAGCCGCGAGCCGCTGACGGCCGCAACAACCCCACAGAAAACACCGAAAAAACGCTGAAGCAACATTGGCAGGCGTTGACCATAGCCTGTCAGAAAGGGGATGGCGTCGCCATTCGCAGTGCCCTGCTCGGTTGGGTTAATGCAGGTGGTTTAAGCGCCACGATAGCCGTCCGGCACTTACCCCTTGCCAGCTTGAATCAGCTTGCCGGCCTTACGGCTGAGCCAAAGCTTCAGGCCGCACTGGCGGAGCTGGATGCTTATCTGTATTCGCCCACGGTGAATTCGGCCTATAACGGCCAGAACCTGCTGTCGCTGCTCAAACAACAACGCCCAAGCGCCAATACCACGCAAACCAAACCGGCGCTGTATCCGCTGTAAAGCCTTGCGGCAGACAACGGCGCAAAAAGAAGTGATGCCAAAAGGGAATGATGCCAGACAGAATGACGCAGGTTTACCGGAAGGATAAGCCTGCGTATTGATCGAAGGGGTCAACTGAAATGAGCCGACAGAGGATTACTGGCCGTCTTCCGCACAACCCCGGTCATTGGCATCCGTCGCTGACGGCGGCAGCGTCATATCAACAGAATGACCAGAAGCGTTCTCAGACTCAGCACTGGTATGCGCATGGCTGCCCGCATGCGCGGACTTGTCGAGATACATCGCCTGGTCAGCGACCTCTATCCAGCTGTTAGCGTCAGCCACATCGGGATAGCCGACATAGGCCAGACCAATACTGAAATGAACCGGAAATGTCCCCGTCGGCGTCTGATGGCGTAATACGTTATTACGCAGGTTGCGCAACGCCAGCGATGCTTCGCGGACATTACTCTGCGGCAATACCACCACAAACTCATCACCGGCATAACGCGCCAGAATATCGGTGGCCCGAATATGCTGGCGGATATGCTCGGCCAATGCCTGTAAGGTTTCATCACCGGCGATATGGCCGAAGGTATCGTTAATTTTTTTAAAGTCGTTCAGATCAATAAACAACAGCGAGCATGGCGTCTGATAGCGGCGGTACAATTCCAGCTGATGCTCCAGCTCTTCATACAAAGCCTGGCGGTTAATACAGCCGGTTAACGGATCGGTACGGATCAGTAAATTAAGCCGTTCGGTCGCCTGATGCGCCTGCTCTAATGCCTGTGCCATGTCGGCTTTGGCTTTCACCTGATCACTGATATCAGTCGCCAGGCCGATGATATATTCCAGTTTACCGGCGCTGTTAAACACACCTTTACCGCTATCAAAAATATGTCGCAGGCCATTCTGCGGATGCTCCACGCGATACTCAATTTCCCAGCGCCCTTCTTTATACCGCTCTATTGCTGCGCGTACCCGCGCCCGGTCATCGTCGTAAATACCGTCGAGAAAACTCTGCGGATTGTCATATAAACTGGCGCAGCTGCGTCCCCATACATATTCATAAGCCGGATTCACAAACAGCATCTGATCCATCGCCGGTGTCGACATCCACACCACCGACTGGATGGTTTCGGCGATGGTACGGAACTTGGTTTCTGACTGCAGCAGCAGTAATTCGGATTGTTTACGATTACTGATATCTTCGATCACTGAAATAAAATAATCGGGAAAATTCTGTTCATCACGGATCAGAGTGACCGTCAGATTGGCCCAGAAATAGTGCCCGCCCTGATACAGGTAACGCTTTTCAATGCTGTAAGAGTTGGCGGCACTGTTCAGTAACCCATTCACATTACCGATATCCAGTTCCAGGTCATCAGGGTGAGTAATGTCCTGAAAACAACGCTCTAAAAGTTCTTCACCGCTGTATCCCAACAGATCACATAAGCGACGGTTTACCCGCAAAAAACGCCCGCCCAGACTGACACTGCAGATACCCACGGCCGAGTGTTCAAACAGCTCATCGTAAGCTTTATGTTGCTCACGCAGCTTACGTTCAGACATCCACAGCGTGCTGGTATCCAGAATGCTGGCAATCGCCATGGGCTCGCCGTCGTAATCCACCAGTGCCAGATGAATTTCGGCATTAATCTTCTGGCCACGGGCATCGTTGATCCAGATACGGTTATTCATCCTCCGCTTGCCAGTGGAAGAAAAAAACAGGGCAACCAGATGATGATGCTGACTGCGGATCTCTTCAGGCACCAGAATATCCAGGGTTTTCCCAACCATGGATCCGTCGTCATAGCCAAGAAAATGGTGCACAGCCCGGTTTGCCATACGGATAATGCCGTGGCTATCCACCAACAATACCGGGTCAGGGCTGAGTTCAAACAGCGGTTCGGCGGGTAATACACGAGGGCGGCGATGCTGCAACACAGCAGCAATGATGATGACAATGACTAACAGCAGCCAGGGAAGTACTTCCATGCATACTCCATTACAGAAAACCTATCCTGCCAGGAAAATGCGTACAGCCTGATCGCATGGCAACAATCCACTCCGGGACAGTACCAGTAAGCCTAGCAGGAAAGCGCCGCGACGCTTTCAACTGCCAACAGGCTTTTTTATCAGCCGCGGTCGGGCGTGGCCTGCGGCATCTGGCCTAAACGAACAGGCGGCGGTCTGTTGAAAGTGTCCTGACCAAACAGCGTGCGCCAGAACCAGTTACTGTCTAGGTCTTCCTGACAGCGCACCAGCTGCTGCTGATATTGCCTGGCCCGGCGCTCAACCTTTCTCGCCACCTGAATCAGCCAGGGCTTTTTCTTGTAGGTACCGCGCAAATAACCACCGGCGCCGTCGTGATAAGCCAGATACAGGTTGTAGGCATCATGCGGGCGGATACCGGTACGCTTAATGGTCCGGGCGTTATACCAGCCGATAAAATCAACAGCGTCTTCAAAGTCATCACGATCAGCGCCCCAGTTACCGGTCAGACGCATATATTCTTCCCAGGTCGGGTCCAGGGCCTGGGCATAGCCATAGGCTGAGGACGGACGCGGACCGGGGATGATCCACAGATACCATTTACGCGGCGGACGGTTATCGTCGATAAACTTCGATTCCTGATGAATAAACGCCATGGTCACCGACTCCGGTACGCCATACTTTTTCTTCACCGCCTTGGAGGCGTTATACCAGTCGTAATATTCGTCGTAGATATCACAAACGTTGTTGATGTTTTTCGGTTGCGGGGTGGAGCAACCCGCCAGTAACAGCAACGCTGCCAATGCCAATATTTGAATAGCAGTCCGGGTCATGCCTGTTCCTTGTTGTTCTGTATCGCCTCACCGCCCTGCTTCAGGGCCGGATACCGTGTTCATCCAGCAACGCCAGAAATGCATTTTCGTCCAGCACGTCAACATTCAGTGATTGCGCCTTGGTCAGTTTGGAACCCGCTTTCTCACCCGCCACCAGAAAATCGGTTTTAGCGGAAACGCTGCCAGCCACTTTAACGCCCAACTGTTCCAATAAGGCTTTAGCATCATCACGACTCATGCCGGTCTGGCTCAGCGTACCGGTAATGACCGCTGTTTTACCGCTCAGCGGCAAATCATCGGCCTGTACCGGCTCTTTTTCTTCCCAGCTCACACCGGCACGCTGCAACTGTGTAATCACCGTGCGGTTATGATCTTCGGCAAAGAAATTATGCACATGCGCGGCGACCACGGTACCGACATCAGCAACCTCCAGCAGCGCCTCGGTATCGGCATCCATAATGCGTTGCAGAAAACCAAAATGCGTCGCCAGATTATTGGCCGTAACCGTTCCCACTTCGCGGATCCCCAGCGCGTATAAAAACCGGCCTAACGTGGTTTTTTTCGCGGCATTCAAAGCATCAAGAATATTCTGTGCCGATTTTTCGGCCATACGCTCCAGGCCCGCCAGCTGCTCCAACGTCAGATGAAATAAATCATCCACTGAGTCAATTAATCCGGCATCCACCAGCTGTTCAATTAATTTATCGCCCAGGCCTTCAATGTCGAGGGCTTTGCGCGAGGCAAAATGTTTAATCGCTTCTTTACGCTGCGCCGAACACACCAGCCCGCCGGTACAGCGCGCCACCGCTTCGCCTTCAACTTTTTCTACCAGTGAATCACACACCGGGCAATTCGCAGGAATCTGAATCTCACGGGCATCCGCCGGACGTTTTTCCGCCACCACAGAAACAACCTGCGGAATCACATCGCCGGCACGGCGGATGATCACGGTATCGCCAATTTTTACGCCTAAGCGATTAATTTCATCCATATTATGCAACGTGGCATTGGACACAGTAACGCCCGCCACATGCACGGGTTTTAACCGTGCTACCGGGGTAATCGCACCGGTACGGCCAACCTGAAAATCCACGCCGAGCAATTCGGTCATTTCTTCCACTGCCGGAAATTTATAGGCAATGGCCCAGCGCGGTGCTCGGGCAACAAAGCCCAGCGCTTCCTGCAGTGCCAGGTCATCCACTTTAAAGACCGTGCCATCAATTTCGTACGCCAGACGATGACGCTTTTCACCCAGCTGTTCAAAAAAAGCCTGTGCTGCGGCTGCGCCATTCACCACACGCATTTCTTCGTTAATGCGTAAGCCCCAGTGTTTTACTTTTTCCAGAATAGCGCTGTGTGTTGTCGGTAAAACAATGTCGTCACTGACCACGCCGATGCTGTAAGCACAGAATTCCAGTGGCCGTTTGGCAGTAACATTCGGGTCGAGCTGACGCAGCGATCCGGCTGCGGCGTTACGCGGATTAGCAAAGACTTTTTCGTCATTGGCGCGGGCATTCTCGTTGTACGCCTCAAAACCGGCTTTGGGCATATACACTTCCCCGCGCACTTCGAGACGTGCCGGATAATCCTCGCCCTGTAAACGCAAAGGAATATTCTTAATAGTGCGGACATTGCGGGTGATGTCTTCACCGGTCTGACCATCGCCACGGGTCGCCGCTCGTACCAGCAAGCCTTGCTCGTAAAGAATGCTCACGGCCAGGCCATCCAGTTTCGGCTCGCAAGCCAGTGCAATGTCTTCAGTGGTTTTTAAGCGTTCCTGCAAACGCTGATAAAATGCCGAAAATTCTTCCGCATTCATGGCGTTATCCAGCGATAACATCGGGCGTTCGTGAGCCACGCTGACAAATTCACTGAGTGGCGTGGCACCCACCCGCTGGGTTGGTGAATCAGTGGTAATTAATTGCGGATGCTCCGCTTCAAGCTGCTGTAATTCCCGTAATAAGCGGTCGTATTCGGCATCGGGAATACTGGGTTCATCCAACACGTAATAACGGTGATTGTGCAGATTAATTTCGCGGCGCAACTGCTCAATACGTTGATTAACGCTGGTCGCCGAAATGCTGCTGTCAGAAGAAACAGAGGAGCCCATTGGCTCCTCTGAAAAAAGATCATTTTGTCGTGTCATATTATTTAGCTTGTTTTTTCAGGGCCAGACGCTGGCGTCGTTCAAAATCCATAATTTGCTGGCGATCATGTTCCATGGTTTGCGGTGTTAATGCACTGCGGGCACCGTCGTACACATCGGCATGTAATTTACGCGCAACCACCAATGCCATTTCCGACATGGCTTCGTATGCTTCGCGTGGGTTTTTCGCCCCCGGCAGACTCATAAAGAAACTCAGGCCACGGAAATGCTGCTGCGCCATGGCTGCCGGAACAAAAATACCGGGTTCATAACTCTGCGCGACTGAGAACTGAATACAGCCTTCGCCATCGGCTTGTTCAAAGCGGTGGAAGATGTCTTTTTCGCCAAAGCGCAGATCGCAGCTGTTAAACAGAAACAGAATATCTTTGCCGGAAAAACCCAGCGGATCACGCGCAATGGCATGAATTTCCAGCACCAGCTCCGGTATCCCGCGGCTGGCCAGTCGCTCGGCATTGGCACCGGCAAAATTCACCGGCTGCAATGGCAAATCAGACGGCAGTTTATCCACTTCCTGTTCCAGGTGCGGATCATTTATTTCGGCCAGATCATCGATATGCGTAGATTGCTTTGCATCAGATTCGGCCAGCTCAGGCTTGCTCGGCGTGTCGGTATTTTCTGCCGGGCCCTCAGCGTTGCCTGCTGTGTTCTGAGCGTTGCCTGCGGTGCTAGCGGGAGTTTTTTCATCAGCGGCCTGAGCATCAATCTGCGGTTTGATGTCATCGTCACCCAGTTCTTCGACATCCAGCAGTACCGGGAATTTTTCATCCAGATTGACCGGTCGGGCTTTGGGAATCAGCGGCGATGGCGGGATATCCAGATCTTCTACCCGATGCTCAGATCTGGCCTGAGCAGCGTTGGCATGAATTTCCTGGCTATGACCCAGCTGCATATCGGCATGTTCTGCGCGCTGTTCTGTTCGCTGTTCTGTTCGCTGTTCTGTTCGCTGTTCTGTTCGCTGTTCTGTTCGCTGCTCTGTTCGCTGCTCTGCTGAACTGCCAGCAACGGTATGATCTTCTGCGTCACCGGCTATTGTGCTTGAGCGGGCGGCAATGCTGCTGTCAGCGTCATCGTTGTCAGGCAAAGATTCAGCAACCGGCGCTTTGGCAGCCGGTTTAACCACCACGGCCGATTTCACCACCCGCGCCGGGCCCAGATCGTCTTCCCACGGAATCACCGGCTCTTCTTCGGTTGAGAAGTTACCTTCCAGCTCGGTAAAAACCGGCTCCTGGGCATTGTGACGGGCGCGCTCCTGCTCAGCGGTACGTTGCTGGGCCGAACGGAACCCTAATAACGCATCATCATCGTCGTGTTGCTGGCTGCTTTGCTGCGGGCGTTGGGCATCGTGCTGGGCAGAATGCAGATCATCCTGCTCCACATTCTGGCGGTCGCTATTCCGGTCGTTGCTGTTTCGGGTTGCCGCCGCGTGATTTACCACGCGCGCCCCACCCGGCAGCTCCGGGTTATGGCTGTCATCCGGGAAACGGTAATCGTGGCTGACATCCAGACGCAAAGCTTCCGCACGGGCACGACGCATGCGGCGGAAACCATCAATTAATATTGCCACCATCGCTAATAATCCAATCAGGATCAGGACGGTTCGCCAACTCCATTCCATAGTTGCCTCAGACTTTCATTCACTGTTTTGCCGCTCCGGAAAAGCGCTCGATGGGACATCAGAACGGCAGGGGTTATTTGGGTTCAAAGTGTTACACAACGATTCACGCGAAAACAGACCCCGGACGGCGCTTTTGGCCTCTTTTTTGCGGCCAGGCATTCCTTGGTATGACTTTCTGCCAGCATCGGCTACCACAACAATCAGCTGTCGCAGAGCCGGCCACGACTTTAGTCGCCAGCCATCAGGCGTCGATCATTTCTGCCGCTTCTTCGACATCCACCGACACCAGACGGGAAACCCCCGGCTCGTGCATGGTCACCCCCATCAACTGAGACGCCATCTCCATGGCAATTTTGTTGTGGGTGATATAAATAAACTGCACTTTTTCTGACATCGCCTTCACCAGACGCGCATAGCGGCCAACATTGGCGTCATCCAGTGGTGCATCCACCTCATCGAGCATACAGAACGGCGCCGGATTCAGCTGGAAGATGGAGAACACCAGCGCGATAGCAGTCAGGGCTTTTTCGCCACCGGACAGCAGATGAATGGTGCTGTTTTTCTTGCCCGGCGGACGCGCCATAATCGCCACCCCGGTGGTCAGCAAATCTTCGTCAGTCAGCTCCAGACAGGCATGGCCGCCACCAAATACTTTCGGGAACAGTTCGGCCAGGCCGGCGTTCATTTTGTCGAACGTTTCCTGGAAGCGGGTACGGGTTTCACGGTCGATTTTCTGGATCGCGCCTTCGAGGGTGTTCAGCGCTTTTTCCAGATCATCATTCTGCGCATCCAGATAGACTTTACGCTCGGACTGAATACGGTATTCATCAATCGCGGCGAGGTTAATCGCGCCCAGGCGCTGAATACGTTCGGCAATGCGTGCCAGCTCTTCCTGCCAGCTGTCGGCATCTGCCTCTTCCGGCATATTGTCGAGCACATCTTTTAAGGTGAGCTTTTCTTCCTGCAGGTTTTCTACCAGCGCCTGACGACGGATATCCAGTGCCTGACACTCCATGCGCACTTTTTCCAGTTCGTTACGCACTTCCAGTGCTTTTTTCTCGGCTTCGGCACGGGCCTGCTCCAGTTCGCGCAAGCGGGCGTCGACGGCTTCCAGCGCATGGCGTGCGGCCGACATAATCTGCTCGGCATCGAGACGGCGCTCCAGTAATTCTTCCATTTCCGCTTTCAGCTCGTCGAGGTCGGCGCTGTGATCACGGTTCTGGTTATCGAGAATCTGCTGTTTACGTTCGCGCAGGCGCTGCATCTGGGCGGCCAGACGCTCAATGGCCTGTTGCAGGCTCTGCTCGCGGCTTCTCAGCGTTTGCACTTTCAGTTGCAGCTGATGGGCTTTGTCCTGATGCTGACGCGATTCCATGCGCGCCCGCTCCAGCAGTTGCTGCACGCGGTTACGTTCGGCCTGCAGACGCTCACGCTCGTCGGTATCGTCATCGATGGCGCTCATTGCTTCCTGCCAGGTCAGGCGCAGCTCTTCCAGCGCTTCGCGCTCCAGCGCCTGCTGCTGACGGGCTTCAGTAATGTCCTGATTGAGTTTGTCGCTGCGCAGCGCAAACTGCTCAGCACGTGCCTGTTTGCCGGACAGCTGGGATTTCAGGGTGATCAGTTTCTGGCTGACCTGCTGCTGTTCGCGCTGGGCGGTTTCACGCTGCTGTTCCAGCGAACGCAGTTTAAGCTGGTCGGCATCCAGATCGGCATCCCACTCTTCAACCTGAATATCCAGTTCTTCAATCTGATCGTCGAGTACGTCCAGTTCCTGCTGACGCGCCAGTACACCACCTTCGCCATCAGCAGCACGGGCTACACGTAACCAGTTGGGGCCAATCCAGATGCCATCGGCAGTAATAATGGATTCATGGGCGCCCAGCGTACCGCGCGCCGCCAGCGCAGAGGCCAGATCTGCGGCCACTTTAACCCCGGCCAGCAGGCCGCTGACGTCCTGACGGCTCTGCACTTTGGCTGCCAGGGTATCGGCATGGCCGCTGCTAACCGCAGCAGCACCCTGCCCCTGCTGCCATAAACTGAGGTGGCCTTCTTTAAAACTGCCGAGCCAGTGTTGGGCAGGGTCGAGCTGATCAATCATGACCGCCTGCAGGTAATCACCCAGAACCGTTTCAACCGCCCGTTCCCAGCCACTTTCGACCTGAATCTGCTCAGCCAGACGCGGTTTACGCACCAGTTGATGGCTTTCCAGCCAGTGACTAACGGCTTCGGAGCCCTGCCCCAAAGCGGCTTTCTGCAGCGCATCAAGGGTGGCTTTGCGGTTCAGCATCTGCTGTAACTGCGCTTTACCTTCGTCCAGCTGACGGCGTTGCTGCTCCAGCTGTTCGCGACCATCACTGACCTGTTCCTGCAAGCTGTCGAGGCGTTCCTGCTGACTGTCGGCGGCCAGTTCCTGCTCGCTGACTTCTTCGGCCAGCAGCTGAATTTCTTCCAGCTCCGGGTTGTCTTTCAGCTGCTGCAATTCCTCTTCCAGACGACGAATCTGCTGGTCAAGACGGGTAAGCTGCTGCTCGCTGTTCTGAATGCGGGTCTGCGCCACTTCCGCCTGGCGGGTCGGTTCACTGGCGCGCTGGGTAAAGCTGTCCCAGGCATCCTGCCAGCGGGCCTGAGATTCTTCGGCTTCCAGCAGCATGGCGCTGGCTTCTTCTTCACCGGCTAACAGCATCTCCAGTTCTGGCTCCAGCAGCATCAGTTCTTCACCGACGGTTTCACGGGCAAGCTGGTCTTCTTCCAGTGATTTCTGCGTTTCGAGAATGGCCTTTTCGGCTTCGGCCATATCCTGATCAAGCTGCAACGCCATCTGCGCCTGATGCTCCAGTTTCTGCTCGTGGCGGGCAATGTGAGCACCTACTTCGTAGTATTTGCTCTGTGCGCTGTTGAACAGATCGCCTTTTTCCTGATGTTCCAGACGCAGGCCTTCGATTTCGGCATCGGCGGCACGCTGTTCAGCCATATGGGCTTCGAACTGGGTCTGATGCTCGGCAATTTTCAGCTCGCGCACGCGGTAGTCCGCATCCAGGGCCTGCCATTTCAGGGCCTGCAACTGCGCCTTTTTCTCGCGCTCCTGGGTTTTTAATTCTTTGTACTTTTCTGCCGCCTGGGCCTGACGCTGCAGGTGGGATAGCTGCCGCTCCAGCTCCTGACGGATATCCTGCAGGCGCTCAAGGTTTTCATGGGTGCGGCGCATGCGGTTTTCGGTTTCACGGCGGCGTTCTTTGTATTTGGAAATACCGGCGGCTTCTTCCACATACACGCGCAGCTCTTCCGGCTTGGCTTCAATCAGGCGTGAAATCATGCCCTGTTCGATAATGGCGTAGGAGCGCGGGCCAAGACCGGTGCCAAGGAAAATATCGGTAATGTCTTTACGGCGGCATTTGCTGCCGTTGAGGAAATAGGTCGATTGCCCATCGCGGGTTACCTGACGGCGCAGGCTGACTTCAGCGTACCCCGCGTACTCTCCACGCAAAGTGCCGTCGCTGTTATCAAAAATCAGATCGACACTGGCTTTGCCCACCGGCTTACGTTCGGACGAACCATTAAAGATAACGTCGGTCATGGCATCGCCGCGCAGATATTTGGCTGAGCTTTCGCCCATCACCCAGCGCACCGCATCAATGGTGTTGGATTTACCACAGCCGTTGGGGCCAACAATACCGGTCATATTGGTGCTGAACGGCACCGTGGTCGGATCAACAAAGGATTTAAAGCCCGCCAGTTTGATGGCTTTTAAGCGCATGTTGAGGCCTCCTCAGCCATCGCTGCCAGCACCAGTTCACGCTGATGCTGACCATAATTCTGTAATAAGCCCGGTAGCGCCTGCAGGTTGCGTTTTAATACCGCTTCCATCAGGCCGGCAAAAAAGCGCGCGGCGTATTCGGTTTCGTGGGGGGAACGACGGATCGCCAGCGCGTAAGTTCGGTGCAATACCGGTTGCAGGTCTTCCAGCACTTCCGCCAGATACTGATTGCCGGCAATGGCAAACGCCATGCGCATAAGGACGAAACCGGATTCAACAAAGGCGACTTTGTCTTCACTTTGCTGCAAGGACTGGATGGCCTGCATCTGTGCCAGCAGCGGCCGGACATTATCATCGGTCCAGTTTTCTGCAACCCGCTGCGCCAGCATGGTGAGCAGATTGATGTACAGATCGTACAGGCTGTTGACGCCTTGCTCTGTCAGCGTTGCCACCACCGCGCCACGACGCGGCAGAATATCAATCAGATGACGGCTTTCGAGTATCAGCAACGCTTCGCGTACCGAACCGCGGCTCACTTCCAGCTCACTGACCACGCGGGTTTCCTGAATCCGTTCAGCGGATTTAAGCTGCCCCTGAATAATGCGTTGCGCCAGATAGCGGGCAATCTGTTCGGAAAGGCTTTCAGGCGCAGAAAAACTCATGGGGGTCTGTTCTCTGTTGATAAAAAAATCCGGCGGCGATGTTAGCACAGAATGCTGCACAACCGGGCTATGCCGAACCCTGCTGGCATCCATAGTGGTCACTGATTTTGCGGCACAGTTCCGCTTCTGGCGACGGTGGTGGTTACCACGCTGGTAACAACTGAGATCGCAGACAATCATAAGCCCATCACCGGGCATCCTCGCTGCCCGCCAATATGGCGTCACCCGGCCGCAAATGACCAGACAAAAACCCTGCTCGCCGGACAAAATTGTCAGACAATCCTGAACACAATAACAACAAAGTACTCAGGAGATGAATATGTCTGAACAAGCATCAACCTCCCGCATGCTGTCGCTGAAAAAGTATGCCTACCTGCTGGTTGTCGTTCCGCCGCTGTTACTGCCGCTGTCGCAATGGCTGTGGGAAACCGTCGGTTACGCCAATCTGTTCGCTTTCTTCCCGCTGCTGTTTGTGTATGGCGTCGTACCGGTTTTTGATCACATCATCGGCAAAGATCCGGTAAATCCGGACGAAGCCGTGGAAGTGCCGAAACTGTCGGAAGAGCGCTTTTATCGTTTGCTGACGCTGCTCTGTCTGCCGATGTATCTGGCGGTGATGTTCTATGCCGGGCATGTCTTTATGACGGCTGAACTGAGCTGGGTGGGCCAGCTGGGCTGGCTGATGTCGATTGGCACCGTTGGCGGCATTATTGCCATCAATGTCGGCCACGAGTTGATTCATAAAGATCCGAAAATCGAACAATGGGCCGGCGGCCTGTTGCTGGCCAGCGTGTCCTATGGTGGTTTTAAAGTCGAGCATGTCCGTGGCCACCATGTGCATGTTTCCACGCCAACCGATGCGTCGTCTTCACGCTACGGTCAGAGTCTGTATCAGTTTTTACCCCATGCTTATCTGCACAATTTCCTCAATGCCTGGAAACTGGAAGCCAAGCGCCTGCGCCATAAAGGTCATTCACCGTTCAGCTGGCGCAATGAGCTGGTCTGGTGGTATGCCTTCAGCCTCTTATTGGCGGCCACATGCGGCGCCTTGTGGGGCTGGATGGGAGTGTTATTTTTTGCCGCACAGAGCTTTTTTGCCTTCAGCCTGCTGGAAGTGATCAACTACGTTGAGCATTACGGCCTGCATCGCCGCAAGCTGGAAAACGGCCGTTACGAGCGTCCGGATATCGAACATTCGTGGAACAGCAATTATCTGCTCACCAACCTGTTCCTGTTCCAACTGCAACGTCACTCTGACCACCATGCGTATCCGAAACGCCGTTATCAGGTGCTGCGTCATCACGATGTCAGCCCGCAACTGCCCAGCGGCTATGCCACCATGGTGGTCATGGCGCTGATTCCGCCACTGTGGTTTAAGGTGATGAATCCGCGCGTTGAAAGCTACTACAAAGGCGAAGAGCACCAGCTGCAAAGCGTCTGAGCGGAAACGCCGGAACACCTGCACTGAGCCGGAAGTTTATGGCTCAGTGCAAAGCCAGACCCGCTGTGGCAACAATGATCAGCAGCATCAGCAGCAACTGCCACGGTTTGACCTTCTCCCCGAACAACCACACGCCCCAGCAGGCCGCACCGATAATACCGATGCCACGCTTTGCCGTTTCGACAATGCCCGGATGAACCTCATCCAACGCCAGCCACTGGCCGCTGACTGCCAATACAAAAACCAGCAACGCCAGAGCGAGCAAGCCCTTAGGGCCATCGTAGTGCGGCAACTCAGGCTTTCGCTTACGCCGCACAGAATCCAACATTGAAGCCAGCAGCAATACCAGACACATTCCGGCACTCTGAATCAGACCATGGAAAAACACCGTCGCTGACGTCAGCGCCAGCTTGTCGAACACAATTCCGGCACCCCAGCACAACGCCACAATTAACATCAGGCCAAAACCGGTGCCCACCGCCCTGGGTTTCAGCAACAGATTCCAGCCGGAATGCAGCAGAAAAATAGCCAGCACAATGCTCAGCATGGCCAGCCATTGCAACTGGCTCAGAGACTCATCCAGCAACCAAAGACTGAACAGCGCAGCCACCACCGGCGTAAACGACAACACCGGCACCAGCAAGGCAATACGGCCGACACTGAGCGCCTGGATATAACAGACACTGGCCAGCGCCGAAAACAGCAGCGACACCAGCGCCGGTGGCCAATACGCAGCCTGCGGCAATGCCGCCCCCTGACTCAGCCACAACAACAGATACAACGGCGTGACACCGGCACTGAGCCAGATAGCCAACGTTAACGGCGCGGCATGAGCCGTCAGTTTTTTGCGCGCCAGATCAAACAGCGACCAGGCCAGCGCAGATAACAACATAAACGACATAGCAGTCCCGGTGATGATAAATAAAACCATCTTACGTGTTCACCGGGCTGACGTCAGCGACCTGCTGAAAATGAATCAGGACGATGCACCCTGTATTTTTATTGCGCAAAAACAGGGCAACGTCAGACATAAAACCAGACATTTTTCAGCAATAAGGCGGAAAAATCAGCCATACCAACGGAAAAATAAAACTGGCACGTCTTCTGCTGAAGACATTGCATCCACATCAACGATGATGAGGAAAACAATCTGAATGACCGGATAACGGCGTCCACTCCGACTGCATATTGCAGACGGATGGGACGCCGTTTTTTTTGCTCCTGAATTCTGAGATATCGCTCCGCCAGCAGATATATCAGACACCACGTCAGAGCAATGTTTAAAACATTAATGAGGTAATACTATGTCTTATCTGATGCCTGCCGAGTTTGCCACCAAAATGGTAGATGCCGGTGAAGCAAAAATTTATATGTCGACCCGCGATACCCTGGTACGCGCATTTATGGCCGGTGCCATTCTTGCTCTGGCGGCGGTTTTTGCCGTCAGCGTTGCCGTGGCAACCGGTTCACATCTGATTGGTTCCATTCTGTTTCCCGTTGGTTTCTGCATGCTCTATCTGATGGGCTTTGATCTGCTCACCGGTGTATTTATGCTGACGCCGCTGGCCTGGCTGGATCGTCGTCCCGGTGTTACCTGGGGACAGATTCTGCGTAACTGGGGACTGGTTTTTCTCGGTAATTTTGGCGGCGCGTTAACCGTTGCATTTCTGATGTCTTTTATTTTCACTTACGGCTACAACACCGATGGCGGCGCCATTGCAGAAAAAGTGGCTCATATCGGTGAAGCCCGCACCCTGGGTTACGCTCAATACGGTGCAGCCGGCTGGTTTACCATTTTTATCCGCGGCATGCTGTGTAACTGGATGGTTTCTATGGGTGTTGTCGGCGCCATGATTTCGACCAATGTCAGCGGTAAAGTGATCGCTATGTGGATGCCGATTATGCTGTTCTTTTTTATGGGTTTTGAACATTCCGTTGTAAATATGTTTCTGTTTCCGTTTGGCCTGATTATGGGCGGTGAATTTTCGGTAATGGATTATTTTATCTGGAATGAAATTCCGACCGCATTGGGTAATCTGGTGGGGGGCCTGGCCTTTACCGGTTTAACCCTGTACGCCACCCATGTCCGCACTGCGAAAAAACGTGCGCTGATGACCTCTCAGCCACAGCCACAAATGTAAGCAGTTAAAGCAATAAAACCCCGGACGATTTTTCCGGGGTTTTATTGCAGATTACCCATGGCAACCCAATGACTTCTTCTCTTAATATCCGTATTGGTCAGTATTCAACGGCCGGATGCAAAACCGTTAATCAGGATTTTCACGGCGCCTGCCTTGCCGATAATCTGCAGAAAGAGCGCAAAGGTATCGCTATTGCTCTGGCCGATGGCATCAGCAGCAGCAATGTCAGCCAGATTGCCAGCGCCGCAGCCGTTAAAAGTTTCCTTGAAGATTATTACTGCACCCCTGATGTATGGAGTGTGCGTAAATCGGCGCAACGGGTTATTCAGGCCAGTAATTCCTGGCTTTACAGCCAGACGCGGCGCAGTCAGTACGCCTGGGAACGGGATAAAGGTTATATCTGTACTTTTTCGGCGCTGATTCTGAAATCCACTCAGGCGCATATTTTTCATTGCGGTGACTGCCGGGTTTATCATTTGCAGGGGCAATCGCTGGAGCAATTAACCCAGGATCACCGGGTACAGATTTCTGCCGGGCAAAGTTATTTAGCCCGCGCGCTGGGCATGGACCAGCAGCTGGATATTGATTACCACAACATGCCACTGACTGCCGGCGATGTTTTTATTCTCGCTACCGATGGCCTGTATGAGTTTGTCAGCCACGGACAAATCACAGCAGCCATTGCACAGGCACTGAAAATTAACAGCGAAAACAGTCTGGAGCTTTGCGCACAGCAACTCGCTGAGCTGGCATTGCGTCAGGGCAGCGACGACAATATCAGCATTCAGCTGGTTTATATTACCTCACTGCCCGATACCGACATTAATGAATGGAAGCAGCAATTACAGCAACTGACGTTACCACCGGCACTGGATGAAGGGGCGGAATTCGATGGTTTTACCCTGCTGCGCCGTTTGCATATCAGTAGCCGCAGTCATGTGTACCTGGCCCGCGATCAGCACAGTGGTGAAAACGTCGTTTTAAAATTTCCGGCCTCAGATATTCAGGCCGACAAAGCCGGCCTTGAGCGCTTTCTGCTGGAAGACTGGATTGCCCGGCGCATTCACAGCCCCGCTGTTTTACGTGCGGTCGCAACGAACCGACAAAAACAGTATTTGTACAATGCCACGGAATGGGTTGAAGGTCAGACACTGCGTCAGTGGATGCTGGATAACCCGCAACCCGGTTTAACCAAAGTACGGGATATCGTTGCCCAGATCGCAAAAGGCTTAAGAGCGTTTCACCGGCTGGAAATGCTGCATCAGGATTTAAAGCCCGACAATATTATGATTGATGCTGACGGCTGCATAAAAATCATTGATTTTGGCGCCGTGCAGGTCGCCGGTCTGGCAGAAACGCATCATTCTCCGGCTGAGAATCCTTTTCCTGGTACCGTGCAATATATGGCGCCGGAGTATTTCTGCGACGGTTATATCGGCACGCATTCCGACCTGTTTTCTCTCGCCGTCATCACCTATCAGATGCTCAGCGGCGGCGAACTGCCTTACGGTTTAAACGTCGCGAAAGCGCGGACGCTGCATGCGCAGCGACGCCTGCAATACCGTCCGCTGGCCATATCTGGCCGTAACATACCGCCGTGGATCGACACCGCTCTGGCAAAAGCATTGCAGCCTCTGCCACATAAGCGCAGTGCGGAATTATCGGAGTTTATTTTTAATCTTAATCAACCGGCTGAGGATTATTTGCGCCAGCAGAAGCCACCGTTAATGGAACGAGATCCTCTGCTGTTCTGGCAATCGACCACCGCCATATTGCTGCTGGCGGTGGTCTGGCTGAGCTGGAAGCTGTTGCGCTAATACGGCACTAACACTGCGCTAAAACACGGCACTGGCAAGGCAATATCACAGCAATAACGCCGGCATGTTTCAGCTCTGCCAGCGCTCCGGTGCATAGGAAAATACCGGTAATGACCAGCGCCAGCGAATGGCCGCCAAACGCATTGCCAAACCAACCGAAAAAGCCGCCAGCATAGTAATGCTTTCGTTCACGCCAAAATGCAGCAGCGTTAAATACAGCAGCGCGACCAGTAAAGAAACACTGGCGTATAACTCATGGCACAACACCTGTGGCGTCTGATTACAGAGAATATCGCGCAGAATACCGCCAAAAATACCGGTAATAATACCCGCCATCACAACAACCGGCAGGCTGTAATCCAGTTTTAGCGCAACATTGCAGCCGATAATGGTAAAGGCCACTAAGCCCATGGCATCAAGAATTAAAAACAAACGCTGTAAACGGTGCATAAAACGCGCAACCACCATGGTCAGCAAACCGGCGGATACGGTGAGATAAATATAAGGGGGATGCTGAGTCCAGGTAACCGGGAAATTTCCCAGCAGAACATCACGCACAGTGCCGCCACCCAACGCCGTTAAAAAGGCGATTAAGGCAACACCAAACATATCCATATTACGACGACCGGCGGCGAGCGCCCCGGACATGGCTTCAGCGGTAATAGCAATTAAATAGACAGTGGTCAGCACACAGAACTCCTGCGTAACCTGTGCCCCTCCCCCTGTCCTGTGTACCTGAGAGTTTAACCGTGCGGAATGGTCCGCCGGCTTGCTCCTTCGGTGGACTGCATCAGGTGCAGCCTCTCTCCAGATGGCCTGTCAATGAACCCGCAGTCCGGTAGCCTGAGCGTTTATGGGAGTTTGCGCCTTCGGCGGGTGCGCTGCTGTAAGCCATTTTAATGACAAAGCACACACCACTCTCCTGCGGGGCCGCCATTGTAGACAATCGGGCCACAGAACACCAGACGCTGAACGAATGATCAGTTTTATATCCCCGCCCGCCTGAATCGCAGACATAAAAAAACCGGCCGAAGCCGGTTTTTTTGTATCTGGAAAGCAATGCTTTCTGGGCGTTGCGAGCGACGGTCAGCCGCGGCGGAAGTTTCTGAGAAAGCGCAATGTAGATGTCCTACCTGAGGCAGATTTTTGCTCCTGCAAAATCTGCATTTCCGCCATCCATGGCGGTCACATTCCGAAACCCTGCAGGCACAAAAAAACCGGCCGAAGCCGGTTTTTTATGTAACTACCTGACCGTAGTCAGGTGCCGTGTGCGCTGGTAAGACAAGGCGAAAGTGGTTGAGGAAACGGAGTGTAGTTACCTACATGAGGCAGATTTTTGCTCCTGCAAAATCTGCATTTCCGCCATCCATGGCGGTCATATTCCGAAACCACTTTCAACGCAGTATTACCAAGCACACAAGCCGGGAAGTTACATACGCTCCCAAACGGTCGCGATACCCTGACCCAGACCAATACACATGGTCGATACACCGTACTTACCACCTTCCTGCTCAAGCACGTTGATCAGAGTGGTAGAGATACGCGCACCGGAACAACCCAGTGGGTGACCCAGAGCGATGGCACCGCCATGAATGTTGATGCGGCTGTCAGCGATTTCGGTCAGTTTCAGGTCCTTGATGCAAGGCAGAGACTGAGCACCGAAAGCTTCGTTCAGCTCCCAGTAATCGATATCGGTAACGTCCAGGCCAGCACGCTTCAGTGCTTTCTTGGTTGCAGGAACCGGGCCGTAACCCATGATCGCTGCATCAACACCGGCAACCGCCATACCAACGATACGGGCACGTGGCTTGAGGCCCAGTTCCATCGCCTTCTCGTAGCTCATCAGCAGCATGGCTGATGCACCATCGGTGATCTGAGAAGAAGTACCGGCAGTTACGGTACCGCTCTTAGGATCGAAAGCAGGACGCAGGTTACCCAGGCTTTCAACAGTGGTTTCCGGACGGATAGTTTCGTCTTCGGTTACCAGAATCTGTTTGCCTTCAGCATCGTGGCCGTACATCGGAACGATTTCGTTCTTGAACTTGCCTTCCAGAGTCGCTTTGTGAGCCAGACGGTGAGAACGCGCGGCGAACTCATCCTGCTGCTGACGGGTAATACCGTGCATTTTGCCCAGCATTTCCGCAGTCAGACCCATCATGTTGGAGGCTTTAGCGAAGTGCTTGGAAGACTCAGGGTTGTGGTCAAAACCGTGCTGCATGTTCACGTGACCCATGTGTTCAACACCACCAACAACGAATACATCGCCGTTACCGGTCTGAATAGCCTGAGCCGCCGTGTGGATAGCAGACATCGCAGAACCACACAGACGGTTAACCGTCTGAGCGCCCGCTTCTTTAGGCACAACAGTCAGCAGACCGATCTGACGTGCAACGTTGAAGCCCTGCTCCAGAGTCTGGTTTACACAGCCCCAGATAACGTCTTCAACCAGAGCAGGATTAACGCCCGGGTTACGTTCGAACAATGCGTTGATCAGATTTGCAGAAATGGTTTCCGCACGTACGTTGCGGAATACGCCACCTTTGGAACGACCCATAGGTGAGCGCACTGCATCTACAACAACGACGTCTTTTGGATTGTAAGACATGGTTTAAATCTCCTAGTGCGCCTATTAACCGAAGTAGCTTTCGCCGTTCGCAGCCATTTCACGCATACGAGCGGTTGGTTTGTACAGATTGCCCAGATCGGCGTACTTGTCGCACAGAGCAACAAATTCAGCCATACCAACGGCATCCATGTAACGGCACGCACCACCACGGAATGGAGGGAAACCAATACCGAAGATCAGACCCATATCGGCTTCAGCCGGAGTATCAACGATACCTTCTTCCAGACAGCGGGCGATCTCGATGCACATTGGGATCATGCAGCGTGCGATGATGTCTTCAGCTTCGAAGTCTTTCGCTTCAGCAACCACTGGCTTGATCAGGTCGTAAGTGGCCTGGTCAACAACTTTCTTCGGCTTGCCTTTCTTATCGGTTTCGTAAACGTAGAAACCTTTACCGTTCTTCTGGCCGTAACGCTCGTTTTCGAACATCACTTCCATAGAGGTTTTGAAGTCAGCCTTCATACGATCCGGGAAGCCTTCCGCCATCACTTCGTTGGCGTGAACACCGGTATCGATACCAACAACGTCCAGCAGGTAGGCAGGACCCATTGGGAAACCGAATTTCTCCATCACTTTGTCGACTTTCTGGAAGTCAGCACCGTCGCGAACCAGGCCCGCGAAACCAGCGAAGTAAGGGAACAGTACACGGTTAACCAGGAAGCCCGGGCAATCGTTTACAACGATTGGGGTTTTACCCATTTTCTTGGCGTAAGCAACCACAGTGGCCACAGCTTCAGGAGAAGTCTTAGCGCCACGGATAACTTCAACCAGTGGCATCATGTGCACAGGGTTAAAGAAGTGCATACCCAGGAAGTTTTCTGGACGCTTCAGGTCAGCAGCCAGCAGGTCGATAGAAATGGTAGAAGTGTTAGACGTGATGATCGCATCTTCGCGAACCTTGTCTTCCAGCTCAGCCAGAACCATTTTCTTAACTTTAGGGTTCTCAACAACCGCTTCCACAATAGTGTCAACATCGCCGAATTCTGCATAAGACAGAGTAGGACGGATGCGGTTCAGGGTTTCACCCATTGCCAATGGCTTCATTTTCTTGCGCTCAACGCGCTTGGCCAGCAGCTTGTTCGCTTCGTTCAGACCCAACTCGATACCGGCTTCAGCGATATCTTTCATCATGATCGGAGTGCCTTTCAGCGCCGATTGGAAAGCGATACCGCCACCCATGATGCCAGCACCCAGAACGGCTGCTTTGTTGGTCGGCTTAGCAGCCTTGTCGAATTCTTTCGCTTTTTTCTTCAGCAACTGGTCGTTCATGAACAGACCGATCAGAGCGTTGCTTTCAGACGTTTTTGCCAGTTGTGCAAAGCCTTTGGCTTCCACTTCCAGTGCTTTATCACGACCCATGTTGGCCGCTTTCTGCATGGATTTGATGGCAACGATTGGTGCTGGGTAGTGACCTTTGGTCTGACCCGCAACGAAACCTTTAGCGGTTTCGAAAACCATCATCTGTTCCATCGTGTTCAGCTTCAGCTTGGAAGTTTTCTCTTCACGACGGGCCTGCCAGTTGATTTCGCCAGCGATGGCGGCTTTCAGCATGGCAACAGACTGGTCTTTCAGTTTGTCAGCAGCAACAACTGCATCAACAGCGCCGTCTTTCAGTGCTTTCTCAGGCTTGTTCTCAGCGCCCATGCAGATCCATTCGATCGCATTGTCAGCACCGATCACACGTGGCAGACGGACAGTACCGCCGAAACCAGGCATCAGACCCAGTTTAACTTCTGGCAGACCGACTTTGGCCTTCTCAGACATAACACGCAGGTCGGTAGACAGACACATTTCGAAGCCGCCACCCAGAGCGATGCCATTAATAGCGGTCAGGGTAGGAACGGAAAGGTCTTCGATAGCGCAGAAGATTTTGTTGGCTTCGAGGCCCCAGGCCACGATTTCTTCTTCGCTTTGTTTGAAGGCTTCACCAAATTCGGTGATATCCGCGCCGACGATAAATACGTCTTTACCAGATGTAACTAAAACGCCTTTAACGTCGCTGTTGCCTTGAATCGCTTCAACTGCTGCCTTCAGGTCTTCCAAAGTAACGCGGTTAAACTTGTTAACAGAGTCGCCTTGCAGATCGAATTTCAATTCGGCGATGCCGTCTTCGATCAAATTTACCGTGATGGCTTTACCTTCGTAAATCATCAACTGATCTCCACATGGTGGTTAGCTATTGACTGGTCTGCCCGGAGGCGGATCAGCATTCTGCCTGTTGGTGAAACAACGCACGATGATGTTCATAAAACGAACAATTCATACGAGCGTTTGAATCTGAGTGGCACACATTCGGGGAAAGCGGTTTGAAAGTCAATAGAGAAGCAGGAATTGACGGCCATGCTGATTAGTTTCTGCACAAACCACGATCCTGAACGGCGCCATTCTAGCAGGTAAAGAGTCATTCGTGTTGAAAGCCGGTCACCAGACAGGTAACGATTCGACAACTATTACGTTATTCACAACAGGGATCGCCCAACCCGGAAAAAGGCACGAGACAGGACACGACAATAACGGACTAAGCTACTTTTTGTTCATTTTTGTTACAGTTTGTAATGTCCTATAGGGATAAAATGACCTATCTCATACACTGCCTGAGGAAAGAATGTGATTCTTTTACGACAACTATATAAAACAAAAAGAAGAAAACATGATGCGTCTAGCCCTCAACACCGCACGACTGGTGGTTCTGCTGTTACTGAGCCAGGCCGCACTGGCGACCCCACAGCAATTACTGACTGACCTGCAACACATGCGCCTTGCCGCAACCAATGCCGTCACCAACTTTTATATGTTTTCTGGCTTAGATGCGGACAGTAAATACGAGCGCCGCATTGATCAGAGCATGAAGAATTTCAATGACAGCCTGACCAGCGCACGTCAGCTTGCCTCTATTAACAATATGGGTGAAAGCATTGCCAGCATTGATGCTGACTGGAAAAAACTGTCTGAGCTGATGATGATCAACCGTAACGACATGCTGAAGCAGGGATACCCCAATGTCCGCCTGGTTGACGAAATGGGCCGTAAAAGCTCTGAGATCGTTAATAAAGCGTCAGCCGCTTACACCCAGCTGGAACAAAGCAGTGGCATCAAACCCAGCCCTATCGTGCAAAAAGCCCGCGACCTGGCGCTGTTAATGGAAGAAATCACTTCCCAGTATGCCGCCCGCGGCACCACCAACCTGGGTCAGGTATTTATGGGCAGTTACTCCCGTACCCTGACCGAAATGGCGGAAGACTTTCAACAGCAACTGACTGAACTGGAAGGTATGGTCAAAGCGCAAAAAACAGAAATTCTGATGAGCAGCGTGAAGAGCAAATGGCGCTTTATGGAAGAGCGCATCAAGAACTACAACGAAAACACGGTGCCATTCCTGGTCGTCAGCTATAACGACCGCATCATTGAGCATCTGGAAGAGCTGGAATCGATGTTCCAGTAAGCGTTGCCGATAGCGGCTACACGCCATATGTTTCTCGCTCACACGCTTCGCGTGGGAATGCAACGGTACCGTTAAAGACTACCACGCAGAGCGTGGGAGCCAGATACAACCCCTATCACGGCTGAAAGCCGTTCCCACAGATGCAGCTTTTTCTCGTTCCCACGCTCGGCGTGGGAATGCAACGTAACGGCAAAGGCTGCCACGCAGAGCGTGGGAGCCAGGTATGCGGGCTTTTTATTGTGCCGAAGCGCTTAAAAAAACGCTTCCATAAAATGCTGATAGGCTGCAGCGCTGGCCGTTTTGTTTTCAGCCGCCATCAGTGTCACGCGATTTTCGTACACTTCCAGCATCAGCAGATCATCCTGCAATTGCGGCAGCATACGGCTGAGCAGTTCGGCATCAGCCGCACTGCCCTGATTATGCCAGCTGAGCCCTGCGGGTAAGCCGTCATTATCCCAGCCCGCCTGACCAACTACGCGGAATTTAAGGTCTCCCCCCTGCTGCTTACCACGGTGCAGCAAGGTGTAACTGGTGCCGGGAATATCATCGCGGACACCGGTTTTGGCGGAGTCCGGTTTGAAGGTGAAGCTGCGCACCTGCAGGCCATTACGAATGGCATCGAAGCGCAACGCCGCCAGGCGTGTGTCGCGGGGGCTGGGTTTAAGCCAGATGATTGATCCAACCAGTGACAGGGTCACGGCAACAACAATCAACCAGATCATGATGCCATGTCCTCCAGCTCCAGCCAGCGTTCTTCCAGCGCTTCAACCGCACCTTCAGCCTCGGCCAGCTGCGCCAGAACGGCCTGTATCTGCTCAGCATCGCCATTGTAGAAATTGGCGTCGGCAGTTTGTGCCGCCAAAACATCGCGTTTCGCCTCGGCTTTGGCGATTTTTTCCGGCAAGGCATCCAGCTCACGCTGTAATTTGTATGACAGTTTTTTCTTAGGTTCGGCCGGGGTCACAGCAGCACTTTGCTGTACGCTTTTGGCCGCTCCGCCGGCGTTTGTCTGAGAGGCTGCCTGAGGAGCCTGAGCGCGGGCTTTCATGCGCTCCTGCCAATCGGAGTAACCACCGACCTGCTCGTCGATGACGCCGTTTTCACCAAACACCCACAGCTGCGTAACCACGTTATCAATAAAGGCACGGTCGTGACTGACCAGCAGTAACGTCGCCTTGTATTCCATCAAACGTTCTTCCAGCAGCTCCAGCGTTTCTACGTCCAGATCGTTGGTCGGCTCATCCATCACCAGCAGGTTGCAGGGTTTCAGGAATAACTTGGCCAACAATACGCGGTTACGCTCACCACCGGACAGTGCTTTCACCGGCGTACGGGCGCGCGCCGGAGCAAACAGGAAGTCGCCCAGATAGCCAATGATATGGCGGCTCTGGCCGTTCACCTCGACCTGATCTTTACCATCGGCAACGTTATCAGCGATGGATTTTTCTTCATCCAGCTGATGACGGGCCTGATCAAAATAAGCCACTTCGAGTTTGGTGCCGACTTTAATGCTGCCTGCCTGCGGCTGCATTTTGCCCAGCAACAGTTTCAGCAACGTACTTTTGCCAACCCCGTTCGGACCGATGAGACCAATGCGGTCGCCACGCATAACCGTTGTGGAGAAATCATTCACCTGCATTACGTCTTTCCAGGCGTAGGTCAGATGTTCAATTTCAAATACCTGCCGACCGGAGGATTCAGCGGCATTCATGCTGATATTGGCGCTGCCCTGCACTTCACGACGTGAAACGCGCTCTTTACGCATTTCTTTTAATCGTTCAACCCGGCCTTCGTTACGTGTGCGGCGGGCTTTAACGCCCTGGCGAATCCACTTTTCTTCTTCACTCAGGCGCTTATCAAACAAAGCATTCTGAGTGGCTTCGTCTTCCAGACGTTTTTCGCGGTATTCGACAAAGCTCAGATAATCGCCCTGCCACTGATACAGATTGCCGCGGTCGAGCTCGACAATACGGGTCGCCAGATTCTGCACAAATGCCCGGTCGTGGCTGATAAATACCAGCGCGCCGTTAAATTGCTTGAGCTGTTCTTCCAGCCATTCGATGGTGGCAACGTCCATATGGTTGGTTGGCTCATCGAGAATCAGCAGATCGGGCTCCACTACTAAGGCCCGTGCCAGCATCACCCGGCGCTGCCAGCCACCGGACAACTCTGAAAACATCGCCTCACCCGGCAGGTTCAGTTTCTGGATAATGGATTCCACTTTCTGCTGCCAGCGCCAACCGTCAGCGGCTTCGATACGGGTCTGCAGCTGCTCAAGTTTTTTCAGATCGGCGTCAGCGCCTTTAGCGCTTTCGTCATGATACTGGGCGATCGCCTGACCGACATCGCCCAGACCTTCGGCAATCACATCGTAAACCGGCGTATGCGTGGTCTGCGGCAATTCCTGCTGCAAAGCGCTGATGCGCAGCATATCGCGATATTCCACCCGGCCATCGTCGGTCTGCACCTGACGGTTAAGAATCTTCAGCAGCGTCGACTTACCTTCGCCATTGCGGCCAACCACACACAGACGCTCGCCGCTCTGGATATCAAGATCGACTTTATCGAGCAGAACATGATCGCCAAACGCCAGCTCAGCCTGTTTCAAACGCACTAATACCATGGAGCCTTAACCTTACCGCCGGTGAAAAGGCCGACAGTATACAGAGGAAGCGCCTGACACGCGCGAACTACCCGTGCGCAACGTGTTCTCTGAGCGAAAAGCAAACATTTGTCTCAAATAAAAGACAGTCTGTTTTAAATGGGTTTGCAAACAAGGCTATTGCATCTGCTGGCGGCAACCGTTAAACAGCTCCGTTGCCTTTTGCGCATTTCGTTCTCATAACCGGTACATAATAATGACAATACATCTGAATCAGGGACACATTGCCGCCCTGGTCATCGCCCTTGCCCTGCTGATCTGGATGGGAGCCGGCGCGTTCTCTGACACCCCTGACTTTACCAACCCACGTCCATTGGTTATGGACAGCGGTTTAACGCGGGTACAGGTAGAGCGCATGAAAGGTGAGCTGGTTAACCGCGACATCACTATTTCTGCCCATACCGCCGCCAACCGCCGGGTAGAACTGAAGTCCGAAATCCGCGGCAAGGTCATCGCCATCCACAAAGACAAGGGTGCTGCGGTTAAAAAAGGTGAACTGCTGCTGGAGCTTGATGCCCGCGACTGGCCGGCACGGGTAAAACAGGCAGAAGCCAATCTGAAACAACGCCAGCTGGAAGCCCGCAGCGCGCGCCAACTGAGTGAGCGCGGACTGGCCAACGAATCGCAACTGGCACAGGCCGCCACCGTATTGGCCAACGCCGAAGCCGAACTCACCAACGCCCGTATTCAGCTGGATGCCAGCAAAATCCGTGCGCCCTTCGCCGGCATTGTGGATCAGCGCATGGTGGAAATTGGTGATTTTGTTAAAGACAGCTCACCGCTGCTGACCATTCTCGATTTCACGCCTTACCTGATCAAAGGCCAGGCGTCAGAGCGCGATGCCGCCGACATCAACATCGGCGACAGCGGTTATGCTGAACTGGTCAATGGTGACCGCGTCGACGGCCGCGTGCGTTTTATTGCCGCCGAAGCCGATGCCAAAACCCGTACCTTTCCGCTGGAGCTGGAAATCCGTAATCCGGGCGGCAGCATGACCAGCGGCCTGACCGCCAAGCTGCATATTCCGCAGCCAGCAACCTACGCCTACTTTATCTCTCCGGCATTGCTGATTCTGGATGATGAAGGCCAGCTGGGGCTGAAAGGCATTGATGAGCAAAACCGCGTGGTATTCCGCGGCGTTAACCTGCTGAAAGCCGATAACAAAGGCATCTGGGTTTACGGTCTGGGCTCTGAAGCCAACATCATCACCGTCGGTCAGGGCTTTGTTGAATACGGGCAGCAGGTTGAACCCGTGTATCTGCAGGACAGCCAGGACACCGAAATCAGTGCCCAGCCGCAAGCGCCTGAAGATGACGCTGACGCCACTGCATTAAGTGCGGGGTAAGGCATGAATTCGCTTATTGATGCATCCCTGCAGCGTTCGCGCACGGTACTGATGCTGTTTTGCCTGATTGCGCTGGTGGGGATTGCCACGCTGATCACGATTCCGAAAGAAAGTAATCCGGACATTACCGTGCCTTTCGTTTATGTCTCGGTAATGCACGACGGCATTTCGCCGGAAGACGCCGACGCCCTGATTTATAAACCGCTGGAAAAAGAGCTGCGCTCCCTCGATGGTTTAAAAGAAATGGTGTCTACCGCCACCAGTGGCCACCTGTCGATCACGCTGGAGTTTTACACCGACGTCAATATCGATACAGCCCTGCTCGACGTGCGCCAGAAAGTCGATGACGCCAAAGGCGAGCTGCCCGCCGACAGCAAAGAGCCCAAAGTAAAAGAAATCAACGTCGCCCTGTTTCCGGTGATGGTGGTCACCCTGTCCGGCGAAGTGAATGAATCAGCGCTGTATGCCGTTGCAGAAGACCTGCAGGATCGTCTCGAAGCCCTGCCCGGCGTACTCGAAGCCACAATCCAGGGGAAGCGCGATGAAATCGCCGAGATCATCGTTGACCCGGCGCGGATGGATAACTACAACCTGTCGTTTAATGATCTGGCACGCCTGGTTGGCAATAATAACCAGCTGGTAGCCAGCGAAGACCTGGACACCGGTGCCGGACGTTTTGGCGTTAAAGTGCCCGGTCTGATTGAAAACATCCCCGATATTCTCAAACTGCCGGTCAAAGCGGATGGCGACACGGTGGTGCTGTTTCAGGATATTGCGGTCGGTCGCCTGGCCTACAAAGACCGTAAAAATGCTGCCCGGGTTAACGGTAAACCCGCCGTCACGCTGGAGATCAAAAAGCGTATCGGCTCCAACATCATCGACACCCTTGATCAGGTAAAAGGCATCATTCATGAAGTGAAGCCCTACTGGCCGGCCGGTATCGATGTGGGTGTCACCCAGGACGAATCGGTACAGATCAAAGACATGCTCAACGATCTGTTCAACAACGTTCTGGTGGCCACATTATTGGTGATGATTCTGGTGCTCGGCAGCCTGGGTCTGCGCAGCTCGCTGATGGTCGGCATGGCCATTCCCGGTGCCTTTCTGATGGCGCTGATTGTGCTCAGCATGATGGGTTACACCCTGAACATGGTGGTGTTGTTCTCGCTGATTCTGTCCGTCGGCATGCTGGTTGACGGCGCGATTGTTGTCACTGAATTTGCCGACCGGCGTCTGGCTGAAGGGGCGACCAAACTGCAGGCCTACAGCGAGGCCGCCAAGCGTATGGCCTGGCCGATTATCGCCTCGACGGCCACCACGCTGGCGGTTTTTCTGCCGCTGCTGTTCTGGCCCGGCACCACCGGCGAATTTATGAAATTTCTGCCGCTTACCCTGCTCTACACCCTGAGCGCTTCGCTGATTATGGCGTTGATTGTGGTGCCGACCATTGGCGCTGTTATGGGAAAAGACGGTCATCATAACAACGGTGCTCTGAGCGCGATTGAAGCCGCTGAACAAGGTCGTTTCGACGAACTTAAAGGCTTTACCGGTGGCTATGTGCGCCTGCTGCATAAAGCACTGAAACATCCGTTGCAGGTGCTGGGCATGGCCATTGCCGCTCTAATTGGCTCCTTCGTGCTGTACGGCTCCCTGGGTCATGGTGTGGAATTTTTCCCGGATGTGGATGCCGACATCGGTATGGTCGATGTCCGCGCCCGCGGCAACCTGTCGTTACTGGAGCGTGAGCTGTTGGTACAGCAGGTGGAAAAACGCATCTTCGATATGGCTGAAATTCAATCGCTGTACACCGCCACCTTTGTCAAAGCGCCTTCGGATTCCGCTGCCGATGTGATTGGCCGCATTCAGATTGAGCTGGTGAACTGGGAACACCGCCGTTCCGCCAACCAGATTCTGGCCGATATCGAACACCGTACCGCTGATATTGCCGGTATCGTCATCGAGACGCAGAAGAAAAAAGGCGGTCCTGCCGCCGGTGCCGACATTCAGCTGCAGTTCACTGCCGCCAGTAATGAAGCCATGGTGCCGCTGCTGGAACAGGTAAAAGCTATTTTTGAAGCCGATCCGGAGCTGAAGGACGTGCGCGACGACCGGCCGCTGGAAGGCATTGAATGGCAGCTGCAGATCGACCGCGAAGAGGCCACACGCTACGGCACCGACATCGCCAGCACCGGCGCGATGATCCGCATGATTACCGGTGGCCAGAAAGTCGGTACATTCCAGCCGGACTTCAGCGATGATGAAGTCGAAATCTTACTGCGTTATCCACTGCAGACCCGCAGCATCGACCAGTTTGAAGCCTTCAATATCAGCACGCCTTTCGGGCTGGTTCCGGTCAGTAACTTTATGCAGCGTAACGCCGTGCCGAAATCGGGCGACATTGTGCGGATCGACGGTAAACGCCGCTATCGCTTAACCGCCAATGTCACTGAAGACGTGAATGCGACGGAGAAAATTCAGCAGCTTAGCGAGAAAATCAAAGATCTCGACTGGCGCGCTGCCGGCGTCGAACCGCGCTTCCGTGGCGACTTTGAGCAAATGGGTGAAACCGGTGCCTTCCTTGGCAAAGCCTTCGCCATTGCCCTGTTCCTGATGGCCACTATTCTGGTCACTCAGTTCAACAGCTTCTACCAGGCCGGATTGATCATGAGTGCGATTGTACTGTCCATTGTTGGCGTGCTGATTGGCCTGATGATCCGCGGCGAGCCGTTTGGCATCGTGATGAGTGGTGTGGGGGTGATTGCCCTGGCCGGTATCGTGGTCAACAACAACATCGTCCTCATCGACACCTACAACGTGCTTATACGTCAGGGGCTGCACCCGGTAGATGCCGCCCTGCGCACCGGCGCTCAGCGTCTGCGTCCGGTGCTGCTGACGGCGGTTACCACCGTCGTTGGCCTATTACCGATGGTCATGCAGTGGAATATCGATCTTCTGAATCAGCACTTTACCGTGGGCGCTCCCTCTTCACAGTGGTGGACGCAATTATCGACCGCTATTGCCGGCGGCCTGACCTTTGCCACGGTACTGACACTGATTCTGACACCCTGTTTATTGGTTTTAGGTGAGAAACGCCATCTGCAGGCCAGCCCGTTACCCGTGGTCGGTGAAAGCCCTCCTTCTCAATCTGTCTGATCAGCCTTTATACAATCGGCCGGTGTCTTTTCCCGCCCCGGCCGATTTTTTAAAGAATTTCCGCAAGTTACTGAAAAAAATCAAAAAAATCTGTGAAATAGCGTTGACATAAAGATCCCCGTGAGTAGAATGCCCACTCACTTTTGCAGAGGGTGATTAGCTCAGCTGGGAGAGCATCTGCCTTACAAGCAGAGGGTCGGCGGTTCGATCCCGTCATCACCCACCAAAGCTGCAAACGTGAATGACCCGCAAGGGTCGTATGAAAAAATGGACTGGTAGTTCAGTTGGTTAGAATACCGGCCTGTCACGCCGGGGGTCGCGGGTTCGAGTCCCGTCCAGTCCGCCATTTTTCATACAGATTTGGGTGATTAGCTCAGCTGGGAGAGCATCTGCCTTACAAGCAGAGGGTCGGCGGTTCGATCCCGTCATCACCCACCATCATTCCTTGTGAATGATACAGAGTGGACTGGTAGTTCAGTTGGTTAGAATACCGGCCTGTCACGCCGGGGGTCGCGGGTTCGAGTCCCGTCCAGTCCGCCATTTTCATTACGGTGACAAGTAATGAACAAGCAGTACAAGTGACAAATATTAGTGACAATATTTGGGTGATTAGCTCAGCTGGGAGAGCATCTGCCTTACAAGCAGAGGGTCGGCGGTTCGATCCCGTCATCACCCACCATCATTCTTAAAGATAAAACGCTTTAAGATTGGTATCAGCGGACTGGTAGTTCAGTTGGTTAGAATACCGGCCTGTCACGCCGGGGGTCGCGGGTTCGAGTCCCGTCCAGTCCGCCATTTTAAAAACGTTTTACTTTAGCTGTACCGACCAATTGTCCGCTCTTGCGATACCTTTGGTTATTGAAAGATCCTCCGATTTCCTCTGCCCGATTCGCACGTCTCCTTTCTGATCTGCCTTTCTTAGTAATCATCGGTTTTCATCTTGCTGTAACAGTACAGAATTAACTTACGCCTGCTTTAGCGCTGAATGATCTGAGCACGGGAACTTTAATATACGTTTCTTGCCTGATTCAGGGCTGGCTTATAGGTGTACGTTTTGGCACAGGGTGTGCTTAACGTAAAACAACCAAAACAATAATCCTGAACATGGAGGTAGTTATGTCTGACTACATCGAAGATCTTCTGGAAGTCGGTTTTGACGACTACGAAGACGATGTGGACGACGCGGTAGAGATGTAAGCTCTGCCCGACCGTTCACGAAAACGCCCTGGCGCTTCGCCAGTCCAGCGTTTGAATGCCCGCTGAAATGCCGTCGCTGATCCGAAGCCTAATACATAGGCTATTTCACCCAGAGTCAGCGACGTATCCCGCACATAGCTCACCGCAAGATCCCGCCGCGTATCATTTAATACCTGCTGAAAGCTGCAACCTTCATCGGTTAAACGCCGCCTGACCGTCCAGGGCGCCATATTAAGCCGTTGCGCGACCTGTTCCAGTGTGGGCGTCTGACCGTTCAGCAGAGGGCCAATGGCGCGCTCGGTCAGTTCACGGAACGTTAATCCCAGGCGCACCCGTTCCAGCTCGCGATCCGCCAGTTGTTTCAGTGCCGAATAGGTTGACGCACAGCGTTGCTGTACCGGCAAATCCAGTGCCCAGTCATGCAGCACAACCGCATTACGCTCTGCACCAAAATGAATCTCGCATTGAAAGATATCGCTGTAACGCTCACGGTAAGCCGGCGCAGAAAATTCAAACTCAACCCGTGCCAGCAGATCATCACGACCACTGAGCAACTGCATAAAACGATTCCAGCCCGACAGTACGGAATCAACGACAAACAGGTTGTATTCGTTATACGGACTGATGGAATAAAACTGCGCCACCCCTCTGCCCTTTTCCAGCAAAAATTGCGAACGTCCACGGGCGTTAAAACTCGACAATAATTCATACTCGGTCAGCGCACGGCAGGCACTGCGGATATCGGCGGCACTCTGCGCCAGCAAGCCAGCCAACCCCATCGCAGGTGGTGAGGTAAGACGCCCCATATCCAACCCCAGCCAGGGAATGGAAAACGCCTCAATGCAGGCATGCCCCATACGCATAAAACGCGGAATACTGATGCGTGCGTCCGGTGATGCCAGCTTTACATCATCCAGTTGATATTGGGCCAATACCGCTTGTGGACGGGCACCGCTTTCTTCTACCGCGCGCGCCATCAGCTCCACATAAGCCACCGAAATATCGCCGAGTCTCATGGTCTTTTTCTGCAATTAAATGATGGGGCATTATTACTGCGTATTGCATGACACGCAAAGCCTGTACAAGCACAAAGCACGGGCATAAAAAAACCTGCCGCAGCAGGTTTTAAAGCTCTTCTGATTCTGCAGTGCAAACCACTGCGCAGCAAATAAGCCGCTCAGGCATCAAATCCGGAATCCCGTGGCTTAACCGCCGGCTCAGCTGTCTCTGTTGGCAGACTCTCCTGCTCAGGCATTTGGGGCTCATAAAAATCCAGCAAAAAGCGATAGGACAGCGACAACATCACCAGAGAAATCAAACTGGTAATATAAGTACCGAACGCCGCCACATAACTCAGCACAGAATGATCCAGCATAAACAACGCTAAAAAAGGCGATGCCAGAGCAATTGGTACAATAAACACCACCAACACCAGACGTGAGCCATTACCGGCACTTAATGACCAGGCGCGCTTAAGATCTGTTTTCTGACCCAGAGCTAATTCCGGCAAGGTGACAGACAAGCGTGACCAGATGTACAGCGCTGGCAGAATACCGATCACAGCTCCCAGCCAGGCATCTTCCTGCCCCAGAAAAATCATGGCGACCAGCATGCTGCAAAAAAAGACGACGGCACCGATAACGCCCAGTAATAATCCGCGCAGTAAATAGCGGAATTCTTCCCGTCTCATACCGTGTAAAGCATTTGCGTCCCACTTATCCTGTGGCAACAGCGTAAAGCGATGACAGGACGTAGCAAATACCACGCTCAGCAATACCGATACGATCAAAAAACCAAACTGACTGACGTAATCATTTTCAGCCAGAAACGTTGAACTGCTCCAGTCGACCAGAGCCAGAATCAACATCGCCGGTAAAAACATTTTGATCACCGCCGTCCGCTTTGACCACAAAAGAGTGATGGCTTCGGTCACCAGATCGGCAACCGGTAAATCGGCGTTTAATCCCAACGGGCTTTTCATTTCTGCTTCCTTCTCTCGTTTCTGTTTCCCTGCAAAAAGACAAAAAAAACGGTGGCAGCGCCACCGTTTTAATTTTCTGCCGCTCAGCCTGCCGGAGGAATATCTCCGTGGCGGGCTTTATGACGGGCAATAATGCGTTCCGGCCTGAGCAGATAATGCGCCAGAGCAGGCAGCAAGATCAAGGCGCCCAGCATGTTCCACAGGAACATAAAGGTCAGCAGAATACCCATATCCGCCTGGAATTTAATCGGTGACAGCATCCAGGTTGCAACACCGATGGCCAGAGTAATACCGGTGAAACTTACCGCTTTACCGGTGGATTTCAGTGTTTCCAGGAAAGATTCCTGCAAGGTTTTACCGGCAATAATCATCACTTCCAGACGGCTGTAGATATAAATACCGTAATCGACACCAATACCCACACCCAATGCAATCACCGGCAATGTTGCCACCTTAACGCCAATGCCTAAGTAGGTCATCAGTGCCTGACTCAGTACTGACGTCAGCGCCAGCGGAATCAGAATACAGGCCACCGCAGTGAACGAGCGGAAGGTCATGAAACACAGCACAAAGACCACCACATAAACGAAAATCAGCATGGTGTCCTGAGCGTCTGCAATCACCTGATTGGTGGCCGCTTCGATACCGGCATTACCGGAAGCGAGCTGGAAACGAACCGGTACGGAATCGATTTCTTTGGCGGCAATTGCCTGCTCAATTTCGGCAATGGTGTAGCCGAAATATTTTTCGTCAACTGTGTCATCGTACTGCGCTTTGAATTCTTCAACCGCCGCCACTGCGGTTTCCAGCGTTTCAGCTTTGTGGTCATTCAAATACACAATCACCGGTGCCATTGAACAATTCGGATTCAGCAGGCTGCTTGGCGCACGCTGGATAGAAGTATTCAGAATGGTCTGGTTACGCGACAGCGCTGACCAGTTCAGGTTGCCTTCGTTCATCGCCTTGGTCACCAGCTTGGAGACAGTTACCAGCGATGTCGTCGACTGCACACCCGGAACGTTTTCCATGTACCACATAAAGCGGTCAACGGCGTCCATCACTTTAAAGCTGTTGCACTGCTCTTTGGCCGTTTCAACCATGACCACCAGCACATCAGAACTGGTGGAATAATTGGACACCATAAAGTCGTTATCGAGGTTGTAGCGTGAATCAGCACGCAACTCCGGTGCACCTTTGTCCAGATCACCGATTTTAAGGCCCTGGCTCATCTGATAACCGAACACCGCCATGACAATGGCAATCACAATCGGAAATGGTGCTACTTTCGGGCTGGCAAAGTAAGACATTGCCTTCCACAGTTTTGGCTCCGATTTTTCGGTTTTCTTGGCGTGGCGGACACCGGCTTCACTGATGCCAATATAGGACATCACAATTGGCAACAGCACCAGGTTAGTAACGATGATCATCGCTACACCGATACTCGCGGCAATCGCCAGTTCCTGAATAACGCCGATATCAATAAACAGCAGTGTCAGGAAGCCCATCGCATCACTGAGCAGGGCCAGCATGCCCGGTACGTACAAACCACGGAATGCCTGACGGGCAGCCTGCAGTTTGTCGGCACCTTTACCGGATTCAATGGCGATACCGTTAATAATCTGTACCGCGTGACTGATACCAATCGCGAACACCAGGAAAGGCACAAGAACCGAGTACAGATCAACGGTGTAACCCATCAGTGCCAGTGCACCCAACTGCCAGACAACTGCAATCAGCGAGGCAACGATAGGCACCAGCGTACCTTTCGGACAACGGGAATAGAGGTACAACAGGATGGCCGTCATCACCATCGCCGCGAGGAAGAAATACGCGATGGATGTGGCACCATCGAGTAAATCACCCAGTTTTTTCGGTGTACCGGTAATGTATACACGGTATTTATCGTTGCCGTATTTGGCGCGGATTTTATTTTCCAGATCCTGAGAAAACTGCTGATAGCTGAGTTTTTCGCCGGTTTCCGGATCTTTTTCTACCAGAGGAACATCAATAATGGATGAACGGAAATCGTTCGATACCAAACGTCCGACCTGGCCGGATTTGAGCACGTTCTGACGTACCTGCTCCAGACTTTCCGGACCGCCGTCATAGGTGCTCGGAATTACCGGGCCGCCCTGAAAACCTTCTTCCGTTACTTCCGTCCAGCGGGTATTCGGCGTCCATAAAGACTGCATACCGGAACGGTCAACCCCTTTAACGAAGAATACGTCATCGTTAATTTTGCTCAGGGTTTCCATATAGTCTTTGGTGAAAATATCGCCTTCGAGTGCCTCGATGGAAATTTTCACATTGGCCACACCGCTTTTCATATCATCTTTATGCACCAGATAATTCTGGATAAAGGTGTGGTTCAGCGGAATATACTTCTCAATACTGGAGTCCAGTTTTACCTTGGTCAGACCGTAGGCAAATACCAGGGTCAGCAGACCCAGGACAATCATAACCAGCATGCGGTTATTAAAAAGGATGCGCTCTAAAGCCGGCTCTGTCTCTTTCGACAGGATGTAGTGTTCCGGCTCTGTAGAAAAATGATGCTGTTGTTCAGCCATGATTAAAAGTCTCCCGCCGCCATACTGATGGTCTGATCAATCAATTCGCCGGCAGCATTAAGGCGCTTAACACCCGCCTCGCCAACAATAATAAAGTTACCGTCTGATGCTTCTGCAACCGCTGCAAAGGCTTTACGCCCTTCCAGAATCGATGCCCGTGGTTTTTGCATCTGCGCATCAAAAATCACGACAGAACCACCATTGCCCACCAGCAGGGTGTGCTTACGGCCAATGGTACCGGAAAGCAGAGTCTGCTCGCTGCCGGTCGCCTTTTCATCCCAGCTGATACCACCATCGACCGAGCTGAACACGTGACCACGCAGACCAAACATAAGCTGCTTGTCGCCCGCGGCAATCAGGCCGAACAATGAACCTTCGTACGGAGAATCCATGCTGTGCCAGCTCTGACCCAGATCATCGGAGCGCAGAATCATGCCCATTTCACCGACCATCGCCAGGGAACGCGGGCCAACCGCGGCAATTGAGTTCAGGTGCAGACGATCCGGATTGGGTAAGCGGGCGGAAACATCTTCCCACGTAGTACCACCATCCTGGGTATAGAAGAACATGCCGTAAGCGCCGACCGCGTAACCGCGCTTAGCATCATAGAACCAGACATCGAGGAAAGGTTTGGTTGAGCCGGTCGTCTGATCGTACTGGGCATCCTGCAAACCATATGTTGCCGTCTCCAGCGCCATTTCGGCTTCTTCGATGGCGACATCATCGCCAGCCGCTTCGGCGGCTTCGAGACGATCTTTGGCACGCTGCTTGGATTTCGTTGCCGCAGCCACAATGGCCGAGTTGGCCAGGTAACCGTCAAACTGCTTAACCCAGGTTTTGCCTGCGTCTGAGGAATAAAGAATCACACCATCATGGCCCACGGCCCAGCCGTAGTCACCGGATGGAAAATACACCGCAGTTAATGTTGAAGAAACCGGAACTCTGGCTTGTACCCAGGTTAAACCGTCGTCGTCAGAGTAGACAATGTGCCCATGCGAACCCACCGCCACCAGGCGACGATCTGCCCGGACAACATCAAGCAGCAATGTGTGGTGAGCACGCTGGGTTTGTAACGCCGGGGTGTTAAGAGGGTCTTGCCACGCAGCCTGAGCTGAAACAGCGCTTAAGAGTACGCCAAGAATCAACCCAACCCGGGTAAAGCCTGTCGCAAGCGCTCTTCCCATAGCACGAGCGGAAGACTGAACCAAATCAGAATACATAAGGAGCTCCGTTTTTATAGTAATGTCGGAAGGCGGCTAGTCTAGCCGACTGATTTATCATTGACTAACGTCCAGTTGTTACAGAATGTAAGGGGAATATAGCCAGTTTTAGTCCCTTAAATACCAGAACGGATGAGTAAAACTCATCCGTTCTCCGTTCATTGACGCGATCAGCGTTTGCCGCGACGACGCAGTTCAGCCGGAGTAAAGTAGCGGTCACCCGGTGGTTCATTACTGAAGTCGGTTGTGCCCTGCTCTTCGTTATCCAGGCCCTGCACGTGATAGCGCTTGGCTTTCAGATCATGGAAAACGTCCATGGTGGTCCAGGTGACCGGCACCTCATAGTAGTTTTTCATGTACGCCATATTCACGCGCCAGAGATCACCGGCCGAATCGTATTGGTCGGCCACTGCAATACCCCAGGTATCTTCGTCCAGATAGAACACACGCTTGTGATACACATGACGCATGCCTTCTTTTAACGTTGCTTCAACCACCCACACGCGGTGCTTTTCATAGCGGGTATAATCCGGATTGAGATGGCCGGGCTTGATCAGATCCTGATAGCTGACTTTATTCGAGCTCAGCTTGTAGCTGTTATAAGGAATATAGATTTCCTTTTTACCCAGCAGTTTCCAGTTGTAACGATCCGGCGCGCCGTTATACATGTCGGTGTCATCGGCGTAACGCAGACCATCAGCGGCAGCAATCGGAGTATCGTACGCCAGGTTAGGCGCACGACGAACACGACGCTGACCCGCGTTATAACCCCAGGCCTGACGGGCCTCATCCACCTGGTTCAGGGTTTCATGAACCAATACCGCACCACCGGCCAGACGTGCCGGAGCTTTGGTGAACGACAGGTAATAGAACAGAATATTGTTCAGGTCTTCGATGTTTTTATCACGGCGATAGAAGTTAAATTCAACTTCCTGCTGTACCGTCACCAGCGAGAAATCACCATCAACATGCACAGCAATTTCAGAAGCCCGGCGGGTTAAATAAATACCACGCCAGCGGGTTACGTGGTTCCAGATAGCTTCCAGGCCGTTTTTAGCCAGCGGAAAAGGAATGCCGCCATAGGCGTACATCAGACCGTTGCCGCCTTTATTCAGCTCGGCACGAATGGCATTTTTGTAGGTATTTTCGTACACCCAGTCAGGCGCGGCGGCAGTACGACGGGTCTTATACACCGGCATTTTAAAGGTATCAGGATAGACCTTGAATAACGCTTGCTGACCCGGCGTCAGGTACTCCGCATACTGTTTCATATTGGCGGCTGTGATGATAAACAGCGGTTTATCTTTAGCATACGGATCAATATGGTGCTGGCCGGATTTGTTATAGCCCACCGGCGGCAGACTCAAACCACCGCGCCAGGGTGGAATATCACCGTTATTACCCGCGCGTTCAGCTCCCAGCGGTGTCAGTTCCCCTTTCAGGCGATCCGCTTCTTTGACGGATACTGCCGCCATCGCCGCTGGCATTACCAATGCCAACGCCAATGCACCAGCCGCTATCCACTTATTTTTTTTCATTATGCGACCTCAACTACACCGCAGAGTGCGGCATTCTTCCCCGAAGCAAGAATAAAGAAACTTGCAGCGATGCTCAAATCAAACTCTTGCTGACAACCTCATACACATCTTTGGATAAAGTGTCACGCTGCATAATGCGTTGCAACTCGGCTTTCATCAACTCCGATAATTCCGGCACCAGGCGACGCCACTTTGTCAGCGGCGTCAGCAGACGCGCTGCAATTTGCGGATTACTGTCATTCAGACGCAAAACCGCGTCTGCTAACAAGCGATAACCGGCGCCGTCTTCACGGTGAAAATGACACAACGCCTGATTGGCAAATGCTCCCAACACAGAGCGTACCTTATTCGGGTTACGCCAATCGAACGCCGGATGTGCCAGAAGTTGTTGAATAAATTCCACACGACCCAATTCGGCAGAACCCGCCTGCACAGACAACCACTGATTAACCACCAGCGCATCCTGCGACCACTGCTGGTAGAAATCACCCAGCAATTGTTCTGCCTGCGCCGATGCACCACTGTTCACAACAGCGACCAGTGCCGCCATCTGATCGGTCATGTTATCAGCACTACGATACTGGCTTACCGCCTGCGCCAGACCATCGGCACTGCCTTTGACCCAATACGCCAGAGCCAGATTTTTCAGGCTGCGCGCCGACATTTGTGCCGGGACCGGCGCATAAGCAGCGGTCGATTGCAGACGCTGATAACAGGCCGAAAACTCCTTAACCAGAGAAGCAGCAATCGCTTGCTGCACCTGTTTGCGCGCCGCATGAATCGCCAGCGGGTCAACCTGCGCAGAGAATTCAGCGATATACGCTTCTGAAGGCAAGGTCAGTAAACAACTCACCATCGCCGGGTCGAGCGACTCGTCGGCCAACAAGCGGGCAAACACGTCTCTTACTTGCGGCAGTAATTCAAAATGTCCCTGCTGCGCGGCGCTAATCCAGCTCAGCATCAGGCGCTGACCCGCATCCCAGCGATTAAAACCATCACTGTCGTGTTGCAATAAAAACAACAGATCGTCGGCGGATTGTTCAAACTCAACTTTTACCGGCGCAGAAAAATCGCGGAACAGGGACAAACGCGGCTGCTCGCTTATGCCGTTAAAGAGAAAGGTTTGCTCGGCTTCGGTCAGGTGCAACACCTGGCTGCTTTCGGTCCAGGCAGCCGCCGGTTCAACATCAATGGCTAAATCCTGGCCATCGGCGCCAATCAGACCCAGCTGCACCGGAATCCATTGTGCTAATTTATTGCTTTGTCCCGGCGTATCAGGGCAGCGCTGGCTGAGCGTCAGGCGCAATTGTTGTGCGTCGGCATCGTATTCACTGTTAACCGTCACCACCGGCGTGCCCGCCTGCTTATACCAACGCTTAAACAGCGTCAGATCGACGTGATTTGCATCTTCCATCGCCTGCACAAAATCATAAATCGTCACGGCCTGACCGTCGTGGCGCTCGAAATACAGGTCGGAGCCTTTACGGAAGCCGTCTTTTCCGAGAATTTTATGCAGCATCCCCACCACCTCTGAACCTTTCTCATAAATGGTCACGGTGTAGAAGTTGGATATTTCGATAAAAGAATCCGGCTGTACCGGGTGTGCCATCGGCCCACCATCTTCGGCAAACTGCACGGTACGCATAATGTTCGCGTCTTCAATGCGTTTTACCGTGGCGGAATTCATATCGGCGGAGAAGCAGGCATCACGGAAAACGGTAAAACCTTCTTTCAGACTCAGCTGAAACCAGTCGCGGCAGGTGACGCGGTTACCCGACCAGTTATGAAAATATTCGTGGGCGACAATGGCTTCAATGCGCTGATAGGCAGCATCGGTGGCGGTCGCCGGGTTGGCCAGCACACAGGATGAATTAAAAATATTCAGGCCTTTATTTTCCATGGCCCCCATATTGAAATCATCCACCGCCACGATCATAAAAATATCCAGATCGTATTCACGACCGTAGGTTTCTTCGTCCCAGCGCATGGAACGTTTCAAAGCATCGAGTGCGTAGTCGGTTTTATCAATATTCTGCGGTTCAACAAAAATTTTCAGCGCGACATCGCGACCGTTCATGGTGGTGAAACGGTCTTCTTTAACGCGTAAATCCCCCGCAACCAATGCAAACAGGTACGCCGGTTTTTTATGCGGATCGTGCCAGGTCACTTTATGTAAGCCATCGTCCACACAATCGGCAACCAGATTACCGTTAGACAGTAAGACCGGAAATTGCGCCGCATCGGCAATAATGTGTGTGGTGAATACCGACATCACATCCGGACGGTCGAGGTAATAGGTGATACGGCGGAAACCTTCAGCTTCACATTGCGTGCAGTACATACCGCCGGAACGATACAGACCTTCGAGGGCGGTATTTTTTGCCGGATAAATGCGGGTTTGTATTTCCAGCTGTGAGCGTTCCTGAAGGCCATGCACGGTCAGGCTTTCTTCACCGGTTTCATATTGCCCGGCGGTCAGAGGCTGGCCATCCAATACCAGACTCAGCAATTCCAGATCCTGCCCGGCCAGTAGCAACGCGGCACCAGGCTGGGCCTGTTCGTTGCGCACACAATCCAGCTGAGCGGTAACCAGGGTATATTCATCCTGTAGCTCAAACGTCAGTTCGGTACGCTCAATCCAATAGTCCGGTTGCTGGTAGTCTTTCAGGTAAATGGCTTTTGGCTGTGCATCGCGCATGGAAACCCCTTAATCCTTTAATGCAAATGAAATGTGGTATGAGCTGAATTTACGCAAATTAATCACACCACCATCCAATATTAAATACTGGCCTTTCAGACCCAGCAGACGCCCGCTGACCTGAGGATGTTTATCAAAATTAAAACTGCTGATTTTGGTCGGATACTGAGTCACCGGATAGTCAAATTGCCAGACATCCGCATCGTTCAGCAACTGCACACTGCCAACGCCTTCGCGTTGTTCAATCTCAGCCAGTGGCTGAGCAAATTCATTCAGCAAGCGATCACGTTCAAGTGCCAGATCCAGCTCTGCTGCAGGACCTTTCAACAGCGTGCGCCAGTTGGTTTTATCGGCCACCTGTGAGCGCAGCAAATCTTCAACCAACCCAGATAAGCGCCGGTTTTTTACCCGCGCAATCGGTAATGCCTGCGCCGCGCCCTGATCAAGCCAGCGCACCGGCATTTGCGTCGCCCGGGTAATGCCGACTTTAAGGCCGGATGAATTGGCAAGATAGACAATATGATCGTTAAAGCACACCTGCTCTGCCCATTCCGGCTCACGACAGGTGCCCGCCGCAAAGTGGCATTTTTCCGGGCTCATCATGCAGGAATCACATTGTGCCAGCGTGGTAAAACACGGGTAACAATAGCCCTGGCTGAAACTGGTCTTGGTACGTCGTCCGCAATGACTGCAATGAATCGCACCGCTGTAGGTCATTTCAATGTGACGCCCGATCAGCGGATTTAAATCCACGCGCTGATCCCCCAGCACCAGCTGATATTGCACTTCGCTGTTACTGCTGCCCGGCTGCAGCGCCATTTTACTGAGCAGGCCACTGGCCAGTACTTGTGTCATAAATTACTGCAGCGTCAGCGTCTGGACGTCGTCGTGATCATCCTTACCGGACGATTTGCAGGCGTCTTCCATATAACCCACGCGCTGCTCAGCTGGCAGGTCATGAATCTGTTCATAATGAATAATGGCTTCCATGCACAATTCACGTTGCTGAGCTTCCAGTTTGCGACCATCGGGCCAGCGTCCCAGTTCCACGGCGCTGCGCAGATTCTGATAGATCTCAGGTGTCAGAGATTTAATAAGTTGTTCAAGTGTCATAGCAACCTCATCCAGACCAGCCAAAACGGACGGCGGGTCTTTTCTTACTTAAAATTCAGTATCACGGACCACTGCTTTTACCGGCCAGACTATAGCCAGAATAAAACCGCAGATCAGTCCACCTAAATGCGCTCCGTGCGCCGTGCCGGATAATCCCGGCACAAAGGTATCAGCGCTGATGGTCAGCAGCAGCCAGCCCACCATCACCGGTAATAACATACGGGGAATCTGGTAATCGATGTTACGCCGGCGCTGACGAAAGCCAACCCAGCCAAGCAATCCCAGCGTCACGCCGGAAATTCCACCAAACGCTGGACCGGCATACCACCATTGCACCACATTACCGATCAGACCGCAGGCCAACAGCAATACCAGCAGTGGCAGCCAACCTTCCTGCTGCTCGATGCGGCGCGCCAGAATCCACCACCAGAGCGAATTAAACAGCAGATGCAAAACGGAAAAATGCAGCAGTGTTGGCCGCCATAAATCCCAAAACCCCAGTTGCCAGTATGTGGCCAGATTAAAACGCTGCTCAGGCCAGAGTTCAGCCCCGCTGCTCAGCCAGTTTTGCCAGTCGGCAGAAAAATGCATCCAGGCAAACACTGCGGGCAATAACAATAAAATAAAGGTGCTGAACGGTGTGGCCAGAAGCTGCAACAGCCCGTGCCAGATTTTAGGCTCAACCGCTTCAGGCGGTAGCGGTGAAATCTGACCCGCCTGCCATTCTTCCAGCCATTGTTTAACCTGCGGCGCATGACCAGCATCCGCAAGATACAGACACTGCTGCCCTTCCTGTTCGATCACCCGATGGGCAATGCGCTCCGCCCATAAACGCTGAGTTAAGGGGGATAAATCGACAGCGGCCGGTGCGACCAAAACTAATACCGGTTCCATCAGCGTTCGCTCTTCTCCACCCGTACCCAGGTAAATTTACCCGGTTGCAGGCTGCGTTCGGTATCCATGCGGTAAGCGGCAAGACGCCCGTATTTAACCGCACTGTAATCAAGACAGGCGATATTAGGCACAATGGGTGCAGGTAAACCCTGCATCCAGTAATGACCAATAAACAGCGGTTTTTCCTGCGGGCCGTAAAACAGCAGTTGTTCACGCTCTTCACGACTCAACAAGGCGTGCTCAATATCGTCTGGCAGCGGATCGGGTTGAAACACCACATCGCTGTAACGCTCGGGCTCATCTTCCCAGAACTTGGTACGGAAAAACTGCCGTACCATGCCATCTTTGGCGGTCATGGCGCGGCCGTCGGGTAATTTTAACGACGTTCCGCGCAGCATCCGGTCAAGAAATTTGTAAATAAAAGAACGGGTATTGACCGATTCGGCCAGCATATTGCGGTGCAGTTTATTATCACCGTAACGCATTAAATACTCATCAATCATGCCCTGATCCCAGCAGGCATGAACCACCCGGAAGTGCTCATAATCAAGAAACAGCGGCAGGTCGACAAACCAGTCGAGAAACTCATTAAACTCGTGCGGATAATTGGCAAACTGTTCCAGCGTCTGCTCAACAATAAAACTGTTGCGTTTGGTATGCGGCCGTAAAAAAGGCTGGCGCATTCCTGGTGGCGCTTCGGTGCAATAGGTCACCACATTGTATTCATGGTTACCCATAACAATGTCGGCATGACCACCATCAACCATGTCGCGCACCACATGACAGGCGAGACGGATATGCGGTCCGCGATCGACAATATCGCCGAGAAAGACCACCTTGCGCTTCGGATGTTGATAAACACCACCGCGCTTGCTGTAGCCCATCTGCTCCAGCAATTCGATCAGCGTTTCGCCACAGCCGTGAATGTCACCGATTAAATCGTAACCCTGGTGCATACTTAATCCCCCAGGTTGCTACTCCAGCCCAGTTTAGTCCGGCAAATTTCATAGAAATTGTGGCCTTTGGGGTGAATCAGCTTCAGTTTATGGGCTTTTTTGCGAATGGTAATACTGTCGCCGGGTGCGCAGGGAATATGCGTCTGGCCGTCGCAACTGATGGTTGGATAAATGTCCAGGTCAGTATCAATGACGATTTTAATCTCGCTTTTACCGTCCACCACAATCGGTCGGCTGGAGAGGGTATGAGGGAACATCGGCACCAGCACCAGAGCGTCCAGTTTCGGATGCATAATCGGGCCACCACCGGACAGCGAATAGGCGGTCGAACCGGTTGGTGTCGATACAATCAGGCCGTCGGAACGCTGGTTGTATACGTACTGGCCTTCAATCCACAGATCAAAGGCAATCATGCGGGCTGATTTACCGGGGTGCAGCACCACGTCGTTTAACGCGGCGGCGGTGGCAATCGGATTGCCATCGCGCTTTACTTCGGCATCGAGCAGAAAACGCATTTCACTGACGTATTCGCCATTGAGTACATTCTGCACCGCATCCAACATGGTTTCGTCCGGACTGATATCGGTCAGAAAGCCCAGACGGCCACGGTTAATCCCCAACACCGGCGTATTAAAACGCGCCAGTGCACGCGCGGCACCCAGCAGGCTGCCGTCGCCACCGACCACAATCACCAGATCACAGATCTCACCGAGCAGGTTCACATTACTGACCTGCATGCCATGACCCGGCATTACTTCGGCAATGCGGTCATCGAGAATAACGTGGTAGCCTTCATCGATCAGATAACGGGACAGACGCTTGACCGTCTCAATCACTTTATTGCTGTTCAGACGGCCGATCATGCCGATATTACGAAACTCTTCCATTACTGCGACCTGGCAACCCTGGTGGATGATGTGGTGTGTTACTGCAACAGCAGCGCCACAAATGAATGGCCTGTTTTATATCACAGAGGAGTTAAAAACGCTTGTTTGCCGCTGATCATTCCTACTTCGCCCTGCCCGGCCAGCATCAGCGTGACCTGATCTGGAGCCTGTTCGGCCCGCCCCTGCTCGACTGCGACTGGAGCCCGGCTAAGCAACCCTGGCTGCCCGATCAATGGCAGCCGCTGGCAGAGCAACTGAGCAATCTGGCTCCGGACTTCAACAGCCCGCGACTGGGACTTATTTTTGAACAGTTATGGCAGCAATATCTGCAACTCAGCGGCATCCGCTTTCTGGCCAATGTGCAGATTATTGATCAGGGAAAAACCCTCGGTGAGCTGGATCTGCTGCTGGATAACGGACAACAGCAATGGCATCTGGAGCTGGCTCTGAAGTTTTATCTTGGCTACGGCAACAAGCAGGGCCAGCACTGGGTCGGCCCCAACCGCGCCGACCTGCTGGCCCGCAAAATCCGCCATACCCATGAACATCAACTGCCCATGCGACAGAATCCGCAGACTCAGCAGCAACTGTCAGAATTGAACTGGCAGCCGCAGGCCAGTCTGGCGGTGATGCGCGGCTGTCTGTTTTACCCGGCCAATCCGGCGTATCAGGCCAGTCTCCCGCCCGAAGTGGCTACTGATCACTGGCGTGGGCACTGGTGTCATGCCCAGCAGGCCGCCGACTATCTGCCCAAGGGGCGCTGGTATGTATTGGCCAAACCACAGTGGCTGAGCCCGGCGCTGACGACTTTCAGTATTGGCCGGGAGGAGTTACTTGAGTACCTGCGCACGCATTTCCGTCACCTGACCTATCCCTGCTGCGTGATACAGACAGAAGAAGGCCAATATGGCTGGGCCGAACAGCAGCGCTGGCTGATTATGCCGGATGACTGGCCACACAACGGCACCCATAAGAATCTGCCGGTAAAACTGGGCTGAAACAGATAAAAGCGAGAATGATCAGAGCGAATAACCGCGCCGGCCCTGCAAACCGCCGCTGTGTACCAGTAAAGCCCGGGCGTTCACAGGTTCAGTAACCAACTCCTGTTCAAAGGCCAGCATCAGCTTGGCGGTATACACCGGGTCCAGTGGCAGGTTCTGGCGGTCATAGCGTTCAATCAGTGCCAGCAGCTCCGGCGAAGTGCGGCCGAATCCCCCAAGATGGGCCTCATCCAGCAGGCGCCAGCGTACATCCGCTGGCATCGCCTGTAGCCAAGCCCGCAAACGCTCGCCCTGATCCGCCACCGCATTCACGCCGATCAGCTCGCAATCAATATTGAGTTCGCGCAGCCCTTTGGCGACCCCCAGCGCCGTGGTGCCGCTACCAACCGCCAGCCAGACCTGATCATAGCCGGCGCACAATGGTGCCAGATGCCGGCACTCCAGTGCTCCGGCATCACCTGCGCCGCCCTCAGGAATCACAAAGGCATCGTATTGCTGAGCCAGTTCCTGCTGCCATTGCAGATCATAACGGCGGGCATAAGTTTTTTTATCGGCGAAAACCAGCTTAGCCCCCCAGCTCTGACAATCCTGCAACGTAGCCGTCAGCGGCAAGTGTTCATAGCCGCGCACTACCGCAATCACCGCAATATTCAGTGCCTGCCCGAGAGCGGCCAGCGCATGCAGGTGATTGGAATACGGTCCACCAAAACTCAGCAACGCGCGGCGGCCGGATTCTCTGAAGCGCGGCAGAAACCCAGCCAGCTTAAAGGCTTTGTTGCCGGAAATATTAGGATGCAGCAGATCGAGCCGCAGAATGTCGGGGGCAGCCGAATTCAGCAAGGGCTGCTCCAGTAAGGCGGGTGCAATGAATGCCGGTAGCGGCTGAATCAGACTGGCCAGCTCTGGCCACTCAAATCCGGGCCACTCAAATCCGGGCCAGTCAAATTCAGAACTGCCTGCCACAGACACGTCAACTGCCGGCAAGATGCAGCTGGCGGTGAAGCTTGCAGTAGGCATTGAGGTCGTGATCAAACTCACGCGGATGTTCTATGCGGGGAATTTCCGCCTTGCATTGCTGGCAGTGCGGATCGTCATAATGATCCAGCCAGCGGCGGTAAATATCTTCACTAACAAAGCATTTCTGCGCGGCGTATGCCAGAGGATTGTCGGCATAGCGCAGCATATGTGCCGGACTGATGGTCAGATGTCCGACACCGGGGTGGAAAGCCACCAACACCGCTTCGAGGCCGTCGAGACGGCCGACAAAACGCTCAGCACTCTGTTCTTCGGCACTGTCGAGGTACTGACGCAAGGTCGCTACTTCTTCTTTTAAACGCAGCGCCTCTTCATCACTCAATGCTGACTGAGATTGCGGACGGCTTTCATTCAACGCCTGACGCAGACGTTCCGCTTCCTGACGCTCCTGCTCCAGCACCCGCGTAAGGGTTTCAATTTCTGCGGCATGGGCCGCCATTTCGTTGCGATGAACCTGACGTAACTCTTCCAGCTCAGTTTCACCGGATGCCCCAGCCTGACGCCCGAGTTTTTCGTTCAGACTTTTCTGCCGTTCAATTTCCTGCTGCAGCTGTTGTAACTGGCGCCGATAAGCTTCCATCTCGTTACGCAGAGTGCGCTTAAGATCTTCCACTTCCGGATCGCTGTGTTTTTTAGCCAGCAGACTGCCGGCACCGGCACCACCACTGACCCGCTCCACTGCAGAGACACGCTCCTGTGGCCACAGATCACGTTCGGTTAGCGGCGCCTGATCGCGCAGCGTATTACCACGTAATGCTTTACGGATGGCCATAAAATCGGATGTGACCGGTTCCCACAACGAATCCGCATGCCAACTGATGGAGCACTGACTTCGGCAAGCCAGGCGAATACGACCGGCGCCCATATTCGGACCACGCCCGGCACTGTCGGCCAGACGGCGTAATGGCATATACCAGCGCGCATCGATCACCGAGTGTTTGACCGGCGCTTCAAACAGTACCAGCGCCTCGGCCGAACGATGACTACCAATCTGCAGATACGCCGCCTGAACCTTGTTTTCAACCGCATGCTGCAGCGGTGTTTGCTGACGAACCAGACGCTCAAAATCCGCCAGCCAATAAGCTTCAACAACCTCATGTTCATGCAGGATTAACACGGCTTCCTGGATACTCATACTTGCGTCTCTGTTCGTGATATCTGAGTGGTTGCCGACTGCGATCAGCGGGTTACTGCAAAGTCCGATTGTCAGACACACTAATGAAAAGTCATGATGCCTAACAGGTCAGTTTCCGCCACCCAAAGCGGAATGCCTATTGTGTGACAAATATCACATTTCGTTTTTTCTTATGAATATCAGTATGTTGCGGAAATATCAGAATGCAGCAATCTGACATTTTACGACCCGCAAAAAGGACGTTCAGGATAACAGCGGCATCAGAATTTACGTTTCTCCGATGCTGCCGGATTGGTGGGAATACCAAAAGGATCGTGCTCGTCTTTTATTTCCTTCGACAGCGCCTGCGACAGGTTGTCCTCTTTCTTGTCACCACCACTATATAAAGACGCAGTACGCTGGGTCAGATCACGGATGCGCTGATTTTTTTCCGGATATTGCAGGTCAAATTCAATCAGAATTTTCTTCGCGGCTTTGTAATAGTTGGTGGCGGTAATCACATCCCCGCGCCCGGCCGCCACATCGCCCTGAGCGGTATAGGTATCAACCTCTTTTTCCAGTAACGTCAGGCGCAAATAGCGGCGATATTCCATCATGGCGGTTTCAGAAATCAGCCGTTTTCGCGCCATTACATTCAACGCTTTCAGCACCCGGCCAAACTGACGCCGCGCATAACGAATTTCACGATCGCTTTTTAATACCCGGCGATTTCCCTTACCTTCATCAATTTTTCGCCGGTATGGTTCGGCATCAAATGGCTCTTCAGCCGCTTCGCCGGCACCGTCTTTTTTCGGCAGTGCTTCCTGATAAACAACGTACAGCTGCTCTACCCGCTCCAGAATGGCCAGCTGCACTTCTTTAAAGTTATCGACGAGAATCAGAAACTCCAGCGCTTCCAGCAGATCATCCGCTCCCTGTTTTACGGCACGGGCCTGCAAACGCTGGGCTTGCTGCGCCTGTTGTCTGCGTCCTGCCATCACCAGTCCGAACAAAATCAACGCAACCGGCAGAGCAATGGCTACTATCAAACCAATCGCCGACATAAAAAACTGTTCCCCGCAATCTATGCTATTCCTAAACAACAGCCTTGTTTTCAAGGCCCCCGGTGGCATCTGTATCGCCATACTCTGGTGACAAGTTTAGCAACGTTTCACCGCTCTGCCGGAGAGCATTACAAGACACTGACGGCGAGAGAAGCTTGACCACCCCCCCCGGTGTACCTATAAAGTGTCGCCTTCTGTGCGCCTGGCTATATCAACAAGAAAGGGTTAATCAAAGGAATATGGGCAAATCGCTGGTTATCGTGGAATCGCCTGCAAAGGCTAAAACCATCAATAAATACCTGGGCAAGGACTTTATTGTTAAGTCCAGCGTGGGTCACGTACGCGACCTGCCAACCTCTGGCTCAGGACAGCCCAGCGATCCTAAGGAGCGTGCCAAGCAGGCCGCTCTTACCCGCAAGATGTCGCCCGAAGCCAAGGCCGAGTACAAAAAGAAAAAATCGCGCGAGCAGCTGATAGGACGCATGGGCGTTAACCCGGAAAAAAACTGGGCGGCCAATTATCAGATCCTGCCGGGTAAAGAAAAGGTGGTTGAAGAACTGCAACGATTGGCCAAAGATGCCGATCAAATCTATCTCGCAACGGATTTGGACCGCGAAGGAGAAGCCATCGCCTGGCACCTTCGTGAGATTATTGGCGACGACAAAAAACAATACCGCCGCGTAGTCTTTAACGAGATTACCAAGAAAGCGATTCAAAGCGCGTTCGAACAACCCTCCGAACTTAATATGAATCGTGTTAATGCTCAGCAGGCGCGTCGTTTCCTTGATCGCGTTGTTGGCTTTATGGTATCGCCACTGCTGTGGAGCAAAGTGGCCCGCGGCTTATCCGCAGGTCGTGTGCAATCGGTTGCGGTACGCTTAATTGTTGAGCGCGAACGTGAAATCCGTGCGTTTATTCCGGAAGAATACTGGGAAACCTTTGCCGACCTCAGCACTCCCGGCGGTGAAGCGTTACGCGCTCAGGTCACACGCCAAAACGGTAATGAATTCCGCCCGGTCAACGAACAAGACACCATGTCGGCCGTGTCTGCCCTGCGCGGTCACAGCTACAACGTTCTCAAACGCGAAGATAAACCGACCAGCTCCAAACCTGCCGCGCCTTTTATTACATCAACGCTGCAACAGGCCGCAAGCACACGCCTGAGCTTCAGCGTCAAGAAAACCATGACCCTGGCGCAGCGTCTGTATGAAGCCGGTTACATCACGTATATGCGTACCGACTCGACCAACCTGAGTCAGGAAGCCGTCAGTAACTTACGCGACTACATCAGCGATAAATTGGGCGAGCAGTACCTGCCGGACGAGCCTCGCAGCTACAGCAGCAAAGAAGGCGCTCAGGAAGCGCACGAAGCGATCCGTCCTTCCGACGTTCGCCTGCGCGCAACCGATCTCAGCTCAATGGAGCCCGATGCGCAACGTTTATACGATCTGATCTGGCGACGTTTTGTCGCTTGTCAGATCAAAGACGCACAATTCACCAGCACCAGCATCACCGTTAAAGCCGGTGAATTTGAGCTGAAAACCCGCGGTCGCGTTATGCGCTTTGATGGTCACCTGAAAGTGCTGGCCGCCATGGGTAAAGGCGAAGATGACGTACTGCTGCCGGATGTCAGCGAAGGCGACACACTGCAGCTGGTTGAACTGGAGCCGAAGCAGCATTTCACCAAACCCGCTCCGCGCTTTTCAGAAGCGGCCTTGGTTAAAGAGCTGGAAAAACGTGGTATCGGCCGTCCTTCGACTTATGCCTCTATTATTTCCACGATTCAGGAACGGGGTTACGTCAGCCTGAAAGGCCGCCGTTTTTACGCCGAAAAAATGGGCGATATTGTTACCAGTCGTCTGGTTGAGAACTTCGATGATCTGATGGACTTCGGCTTTACCGCCAGCATGGAAGAGAAACTCGATCATATTGCTGAAGGTGATATCAACTGGACAGACGTCCTGGATGAGTTTTATCAGGGCTTCCAGCAAAAACTGGAAATCGCTGATGGCGAAAATGGCATGCGTCCGAATGATCCGGTTGATACAGACATCGCCTGCCCAACCTGTGGCCGCCATATGCAGATCCGCACAGGCTCTACCGGTGTGTTTCTCGGCTGTTCCGGTTACAGCCTGCCGCCCAAAGAGCGCTGTACACAGACGCTGAATCTGGTGCCCGGTGATGAAGCGATTTCTGCCGATGAAGACGAAGAAGCAGAAAGCCGCCGCCTGATGGACAAGCGCCGCTGCACTATCTGTGACAACGCCATGGAAAGCTATTTGCTGGATGAAACCCGCAAAGTTCATATTTGTGGTAACAATCCTGATTGCAGCGGGTTTGCCGTAGAAACCGGACAGTTCAAGATTAAAGGCTATGATGGCCCAACACTCGAATGCGATAAATGCGGCAGCGAAATGCAGCTGAAATCCGGTCGATTTGGCAAATACTTTGGCTGTACCAACAGCGAATGTAAGAACACCCGGAAATTGCTGAAGAGTGGCGAAGCAGCACCGCCGAAAATGGACCCTATTGCCATGCCGGAACTGAAATGTCTGAAAGTAGACGACACTTACGTTCTGCGTGACGGTGCAACAGGCTTATTCCTGGCCGCCAGCCAGTTTCCGAAAAAACGCGAAACACGTGCACCGTTGGTTGAAGAGTTGCTGCCACATCAGGCTGAACTGCCACAAAAATACCACTTCCTGCTCGACGCTCCGCGACAGGACCCGGAAGGCAATCCAGCTATTATCCGTTACAGCCGCAAAACCAAAGAGCAGTATGTAATGAGTGAGCATGATGGCAAGGCGACCAATTGGTCGGCGTATTTTGTCGACAATAAATGGGTTGAGCACGACAAGAAAAAAGCCCCGGCAAAGAAAGCCGACAAAGCCTGAGTCACACCAATGTCTGGGAAAAGTATCGGCTAATTTGATACTTTTCCCGGATTTTTCCGCAAAATATTCGTTGTTATGTTCAATACTCCCATCTCAAGGAGAGAACACTATGCAATGGATCAAGCACATCATCCTTTCTGCCTGTCTGACTCTGGGCGTCCTCAGCGTACAAGCAGCCGAAGCGCCTGCCACTACCGGCACAGAAGTCAAAGCCGTGAATATCAATACCGCCACCGCGGAGCAACTCAGCCAGCTTGACGGCATTGGCAAAGCGAAAGCCGAAGCCATTATTCTTTACCGTAAACAACACGGTCAGTTTAAATCTCTGGATGACATCACCCAGGTAAAAGGCATTGGTCAGGTTATTCTGGATAAAAATCGCGCCCTGCTGGCGCTGGAGTAACGCATAAAAACAACACATAAAAAACGCACATAAAAAAAGAGCCGTATTGCGGCTCTTTTTCATATTTCCTGATCCCCTCTCAGTCTGTTACCAGACAGTTCCCCCACTCACAACGCACCAGCAAATAGCTGTTATCCGGGCAGCGTGCATCGTAGACTTCGTGCGGCCAGGCATTTTTTAACAAATGAACTTCAGCGCCGGCACAACCATTGCGTTTCGCCATTTTTTCCACAACATAAAAAGAACGGCCATACACTTTCCCTGTTTTCTGCTCAATAGATGCCCGTTTCAGATTCAGATCGGTGCCGTCCCGTTGCAGGCGACGCTGCAGGTTAACCAAAGAGTCGTACACCTTATCCTGGCTGCGTAAATCACGCTCTCCCTGATTGTATTGTGACAGTACCCGCAGACAGAGGTCTTCTTTATCACCACTGGCATTGAGTAATTCCTGAACCTCTGCCTCGGCGGTCTCAACCACCTGCCAGGTCAGAGCCATTGCCATACGCGCACCGGTTTCGTTACGCTCATCGGTGACATGAATAATATCGTAGGCCAGCCCAAAATCCGCACTTTCAACAAACGCACCGTTACGCTGCCACCAGTTTTGCTTAGCGGTATAAGCCGCCTGCTTGGCTTTGGCGCTGACGTCTTCGCAGGAATCGACCCAGGTGCGCAATGTGGTATCGGTCTGCAGTGCGTAATAAACCGCTTCTCCGGTGGGCGAAAGCTGAGTACTGGAGCACCCTTGCAAAAGCGCCAGTGAAGCCAATAAAAGTCCAGAAAAAATCCGCATGCTCGTCATCCTTTATTCAGAAATAATGTCAGATTCGGCCGCTGCCGCAGCGCTTAATGCCAGCCACTGCAGTAGCTGTGCTTCATCAAAAGGCCAATCAAGTTCAGCCCCGTTGTTGTCATTCAGAAGTACCGGAATGCGCAGACCATAACGCTCCACCAAACCTTCGGTGTCGACAATGTCTTCGAGATACACATCCACTGTTATCTGTCCGGCCACATTCATAATAACGGCCTGCGCTAACTCGCAGAGATGACAGCCCTCAGTGCCGAATAAAACCAGAGCCATCAGGCAATTCCAATAAAAAACAGATAGGCGGGAGTATAGCGGTTAGCGTCGGGACATGACAAAAAGTCTGCCCCGCTGAAGAAATAATGAAGTAAGGTTTTGTCTCTCAGGCTTTATTGCCAATCAATGAATTCAGTCCGTCATGGAATGACTGCCATACGGGCAGGCGCTCTTCTTCTGACAGTAATTCATTCACCAGATCCTGCAAGGTTTGCGGCGCATCGGCCAGCGGGCTGGCTTTATCCAGTGCGGCCATGTAGGCATCAACATAAGAAGCCAATGGGGCTTTCATTGATTCAAGCTCTGGCGTTGGCAGTTGAGGCTGCACCCTGGAATAGGCTTTGGTTGATGTTGCCACCGTCTGCTGCGTCAGATTCAGACTCATGGATGCCAGCTGACTGCCATCAAAGCCAAGATCCATTGCCTGTTCGAGTGCGCTGCCAATATCACCGGCAAAAAAACGCTCACTCAGCGACTGCACATCGTCAAACAAACCTGACAGCGCCGAACGTTCGGCCTCACTCAGGTTGCCATTCACTTCCATACTCCAGCTTTGCTGAGCCGAAGCCTGCAGACTGAACGCCGAATTGCCACTGTTATCTTTATTTATGGAAGTGCTGAGACTGCTGCCCTGAGAAAAGCGGACCGTTACCCGATCACCTTCCTGAGTGAGTACCTGCAATGAAAGCTCATTCGCCACGCGCAATGAGCTGTTGCTGGTCATCAACGCCGACGCCTGCTCTGCCGGTTTAGAGAGCTGATCCAGACCGTCATCCACCAGCTGGCGTCCGGCGGCAATCTGATTTTTTAATTCGTCGTCCAGCAAGCCCATACCATCGAGCATTTCGGTGGCCTGAGCATATCCTTTGGCAATACCTTCACGCGCGGCCTGCAGGCGCTGATCAATACGGCTCTGATCGGCTCCCTGAGTACGCAGCTGATTAATACCATTTTCCACATGGCGCAGAATGGCGGCGGCCGTATCTTCCGGGCTTTGCTTCTTATCCAGTTGCACAACACCGGGCATGGCTTTCGCCAGAGATTGCGCAGCAGCGCTCTGCTTGGCAGCGGCGGCCGGCTCGGTAGCCGTTTTTTTGCTCCCCTCCTGACCCTGAGTGCCGTAGCTCCGGTATTGCGAGGGGGAAATTGTGATTGCCATAAAGCCTCCGCTCAGACTGTGTTGCCGTTCTGTTAGTTATCGGCGGCTGTCGCCGGAAGTTAAGTCCTGTGACAGTTTAGTCAGTAAACAAAAAAGCCCGCGACTGGCAGGCTTTGTGTTTTACGCTAACAGACTGTGAAAACCGGCGCTCAGAGCATCAGTAGCAAACGGCTCCCTGATGGTACTCATAACCAAAATCGAGCTTCCAACAGACTTTATTGCGCTCAATTTCATTCATGATGTGATCCGGGTGTTCATGCAAAAGCTGCATGGTTTTCAGCGTTTTATAGGCGGCATGCAGCGCACTCTGATCCAGACTGATCACTTCTTCTTTATTCATGATCCCCTGATTCAGCAACGCCTGACGCCATTCACTCACGTCCTGAGTCTGCATCAAATGCTCAACCAGCGGTTGAATCAGCGATAACTTTTGCATCTGGCTCATAAAAAATCCTCCGAATAGAAACTGGGGGAATTTCTGAATCCCGGCAAGACTCACGCAGAGTGATTCAGCCATTCCAAGCCCACAATGGCTCAGACTCACTGAAAAAACCAGATCAAAAAATGAACACTATGATGATGATAAGTCAAAGATCACCCGCAGCGCGGGGACGATTCCCCCACGTTTGCGCGTAAATTAAGAAGAAATTATGACTGGCGACGCTGATTGCGGTATTCAACCGGGGTTTGACTGGTCCAGCGTTTAAACGCCCGATAGAACGTGCTGGGTTCGGAAAACCCAGTGAGGTAGACAATTTCATCAATACTTTCATTGGTTCCCGACAACAAACGCTTAGCCAGGTTGCAACGATAATCCGCCAGCAATTGATTGAAATTAGTACCCGCTTCTGCCAGACGGGTCCGTAACGTTCGCGATTTGATATCCAGCCGCTCGGCAACATCTTCCAGATTGACCTGGCCGGTCTCCAGTATTTCACCAAAAACTTTATATACCCGGGTCACGATATCCTGCCGCTCCAGCTTGGCCACGTGCTCAATGGCCAGCTTTTCATGCAACTGCAGCAATTCCGGCTCAGCATGAGAAGACGGCATATCCAACAGCTGAGTATTGAAATAAATACGGTTATCTTCCTGCTGGAACAGCACCGGACAAGCGAAGATGCGCTCATGCTCACGGCTGTCTGCCGGCTGTTCATGGCTGAAGTGAACGCAGGAAGGCACAAAAGCATCATCAGTGACATAACGGAAAAAGCGGATCAACCCAAGCGCCATGCATTCATTCAGGTGACGCAAGCCAGCAACACGGTCACTGGAGCTCTCCACCAGAATGTACGCCTGCTCGCCTTCAATACCGGTACTGGCCTGAGAAGCATCACTGAGAAGGCGCTGATAATTAAGCGCTCGTTTCAGGCCTTCACCAAAAGTGGGGCTGGATAAAAACAGGTATTGCAGCACCTGCCCTTTGTATACGGGCATGTGTTCACCGAGATGCAGGCCGATATCGGCATCGTTACTGACTTCCTGCAAGACATGCCAGAAGATCAGCTGAGCTTCATGCGGAGTACGGATGTTACGGTCTGCCAACAGCTCAGGAGTAACGCCCAAACGTGCAAACACCGCATCTACATCCAGCCCCATCTTCAGCATGGCCTGATGGGCCAGCTGGATCATAACGCCAGAGTCACGCAGTTCTGTCATTCCACCGGACATAAGTCGTTGAAATTCCTGATGAGTGTTGGCGAATTCTGCCAGATAAACAGGCCGCTGCAAGTCCTATTGACCAAACTGACGCAGAGTGCAGAGAGGCAGCGCCAATGGTCGCTCCCGGCAGGCCTCTATACTCAGCGCTCTCACCCCTGTCTGATCAGAATATTCATAAGGACTCCGTGGCTATGACTCAAGCAATACGCATGCAATTCAGTGCGACTCCGGGAACTCTGAGCCAATACGCCCGCGCACTGCTGGCCCGCGGTGCCAGTCAACGCGACCTGCACATGCCGGATATCGAAGCCCTGCTGGTTGGCGTTAAAGCCCGGCCTGAACGGGTGGCAGCTTATGCCGCTGTCTGCGGTTTCAGCAGCCATAACTCCCTGCTGCCGCTGACCTATCCACACGTATTGGCTTTCCCGTTGCATATGGAGCTGATGCTGCACAAACACTTCCCTCTGGCCCTGATGGGGCTGGTGCATATCCGCAATGAAGTCACTCAGTACCGCGCCATCCGCCAGGAGGAAAAGCTCGACATCCGCTGCCACTTTTCAGGCAGCAGTCGCACCGACAAAGGCCTGGAATTTGATATCCGTACCGAAGTCACCATCGGTGGTGAACTGGTCTGGGAGTCGGTCAGTACCAACCTGGCGCGGATGCGCAGTGATACGCCGCGCGGGCCCAAAAAAGAACGTGCCCCTCTGGCCAGCTTTACCACCGCAGAACGCTGGACCCTGAACAGCAATCTCGGCCGTCGTTACGCCCGTGTCTCAGGCGACTCCAACCCCATTCACCTGTATGCCTTATCCGCCAGACTGTTCGGCTTCAAGAGCCATATCGCTCATGGTATGTGGAGCAAAGCCCGGACGGCGGCAGCCTTACAACCTTTGCTCGGCAGTGACGTCTGCCGGCTGACAACAGAATTCAAACTGCCGGTTTTTCTGCCATCCACGGTCGAACTGAATTACAACCTGCACGAAACCCTGAGCAGCGAACCAGCAGCAAAGGCTGGAATCGACTTTGAGTTACGCAGCATTAAAGGCGAGAAAGTTCACATGAAAGGACGTATAGAAAAGATCTGAACACACGCAAGAGCGATCAGGCTCAGCCATGCTGAGTCTGATCGATAATACCCGTTAACCAGCCCTCAGCCTCGTCACGCAGATCAAAGCGCTGCACCGGATAGACCGGCGCGTGATAGCTGAGAAACATCGACGTCAGATGACGCAGCATAAAAGAATTACCAACCACCGCCAGTGCACTGGTGGAGCGCAGAAGATCCGGATGAGAGGCAAACAACTGAACCTCAAAATCCACCGTGAGGATATCCTGACCCAGTATCAATACCGGTCGCTTACGCCGCCCCGCAATTCGTCCGCGGGCATTGTGCATATAACGTACAAGATCAATCGTCAGATGACTGAAGCCATGAAGGTCGTGATAGACAATGCCGTTTTCCCCCAGCCAGGTCTGTGGCTTAGCGGGAGAATTTACACCTCGAATTGTCATATTAACCGTAGTTTTAAGAATTGATTTTCATAAACGATAGCAAAATCTAACGGAAAATAAAGCTCATTATCATCTTATCTTCCGATATCAGCGTGTGCGGCGAAAGACTTACTGACAAATTTGCCGATATTATCCAGAAACAAACCCCAGCAGCGGCGGAATTTCAGACAATGGCCGCTAAACAGCCATTTATGTCCGCTCAGTTTCCTGACGGTCGCGCCTGCCGCAGCCCGCGTGAACCTATCAACGTAAAGAGGCCTAAGTGTGGCTTTATATTGAAGCAGTGACTGGTATTATGCGGCAGACGTCAGGTACGAACAGCGGCAGCTGGCGACCCTGCACATACAATAACAAGATAATCTCTGTTCACATTGATCAGTAAAACTATAAAAAATGGATTCCCTCACTATGGCCTCATCTTCCTGCAAGCCCTTACACGGCCGCATGCTGGCTTCGCTGGCGTTAAGCTCTCTGTTCGGTTTATCTCTGTTATCCCCTGCCGCACAGGCAGAAGGCGGATTCGTTGGCCTGCAGGGCGGTATCACCGACTCCCAGGATATGGATTCCTTCGGCAACACCATCAAACTCACGTTTGGCCCGAATATTACCGATCGTTTGGCTCTGGAATTCGGCATCATGGATATTGGTGAGGCCAGTTATGACGACCCCAAAGCCGACTTTACCGATGTCGATGACGATACACCGCCTAAGTTCAGAAATGCCAAGCATGGTACTGTCGTCCGTACCAATGCCATTACTGATGCGACGGACCCGGCAAACAACCGCCAGTCTTTCGCGACCTACACCGGCTTTGCCAATGCCCGACCACAGAGTTTTTTGATCACCTTCCGTTATCGTTTCTCATTAACGGACGATATCGACTTCTTTCTGAAGACCGGTGCAAATCTTTGGTTCGCCGATTATGACACTGTTGAAATCAAAGCATTCCAGGACAAAACCATCAGCCGCCGGATCGTCAATAGCAAACAAACATCCGCAATAGACCAAATCAGTGGTGGTGGATTCTTATGGCGCGCCCTTCCCGATCTGGCAATTCGCGCCGAATTAGAGACAACGGCGCTGGATAGTAAAGAATTTAATCGGGTTCGCTTTCAATTAATCACACTCGGTGCCCAGTACGAATTCTGAAAAAGCGAACTGCTGTACCAGTTCCTTACCCTGCCCGGACAAGAAAATGCTAAAAAAACCCTGTTCCGGGTAGGTTTATGCCAATAATTGTTAGACTCGTCACAATATAACCTTTCTCATTAGACCAGAATGGGGGCTCGGGTAGATAAGTGCCAGCCCTCTGTTACCTACGGTAACACATGACAAATTTGGTCACATTCTATTACCATAATGCCTGCTCTTTTTACCAACCTGTCAGTGGCATACCACTTGCTATTGAGTAAGGTTAAAAAACAAAAACCGAATCAGATTAGACGCCTATGAACATGGAACAAGGTTACGTATCCACCGCATTGGTTCGTCCTTTGCTGGAAGCTGCAGGCCCGACGTTTTTTGATCAGCTGCCGGAGAGTGCAACCGGTGCTATTCAACGCGTACTCAAACAGCTGAAAGACCCGGACAGCCGTATCAACGCGGAAGATGCGGACGAATTAATCAGCCACCTGGTGAAACGCAGCAATGACGAGTCGCTGTGTGTACAGTCATCGCACAAATTCAATGTTCACAGCAGCTGCCAGCTGCAGCATTTGTTTTTGTGCTGCAACACCCTGCGCGAAGCACTCTATTACCTCGAAAAATTTTCTTCGTTGCTGAGCGATCAACTGGAAATTCAGGTCACCCGTACCCGCGACAACATCATTAAGGTGAAACTGCCGGTAGAAGAGAATTTTATTGTTTCAACCCAACGCCGCCGGACAGAAATTATTATCAGCACTCTGCTGAGCTGGTTACGGCAGCTGTGCGGGCCAGAGCTGAACATCAGCACCATCGCCCTGCCATTCCCGGCCACTCAGTACAGCGAGCATTACAGCTCCCAGTGGCGCAGTGAAGTACAGTTCAACGCTGATGAGTGCTCTATTCAGTTCCACAGCAAGTGGCTGGATGAGGGTCTTCACAACACCAACCCGCACATCCTGAATATGATGAAGCGTGAAGTGGAAGAACAGTACCGCAAACTGGCGCGGTCCGGCTCACTGGCAGAGCGTATCCGCAAGGCTTTCCTGCAAAACAAGATCCGTCTGAATGCCAACCAGCAGGAAGTTGCCGATTACTTCCATATCAGTGCCCGCACGCTGAACCGTCACCTGCATCGTGAAGAAACGTCACTGAAGCAGATCGTTACCAGCGTCCGCCTGGAAACCGCTAAGCGCTTGCTGGTGAACACCGAAGAGAGCATTGAGCAGATTGCCCTCAACATCGGCCTGTCTGGTCGCCGAACGCTGGATCGCATCTTTATCAAAGAGATTGATCAGAGCCCGGCTCAGTATCGCCAGGCGCACAAACAAATGCCGATCGCCGCGAACGGCTGAACCGGTCTCCGTCCGGTAGAAAGAGCAACCGCAAGACCATAAAAAAGGCAGCCTGGCTGCCTTTTTTATTGCTCTGTTGCTATGCGCGCCGTCCCTCAGGCCAACCCCAGCAAGCGAACGCGCTGCAGTGCCGCGACCGTAATCGCATCGGTAATGCGACCATCGAGCACCATGGCCAGCGCCTCCGTAAATGGCAGACGGCGGATGCTCAGCACCTCCGTTTCTTCCGGCTCACTGTCGGCCTGAGTCAGATTCTGAGCGAGAAAGACAAAGCCTTCTTCATCGCTGATGCAGTTACTCATATGTAAATGACACAGCGGGGTAAAATCTCTGGCAATCAACCCGGTTTCTTCTTTCAGCTCACGTCGCGCGCAATCCAGCGGCAGCTCATCCGCAGGCGCGCCCCCCATCGGAATTTCCCAATGATACTGACGTAAAGGAAAACGGTACTGGCCCACCAGCCAGATATCGCCATTAGCAGCCAGCGGAACAATGCCTACCGCGCGATTCTTAAAACTGACCGTGCCATAAATCCCCGGATTACCGGCCGGGTTGATAACATCGTATTCATCGACCCGAATCCAGGGATTGTCATAAACCTGCTTCTGACTGCGGATCTGCCAGGGGTTTTCTTCATCCACCCCAGTCAGCACCGATTCCTCATTCATGGCGTTAATCTCCCGGATTCAGGCGCACAACTCGCCGCCAATAGAGCTGCAGCAAAAAAAAGACCCCGGCCAGCGTGCCTAACAAATGTGAGCGGGTTTCAACCCGGCCACCAATCACATCCGCCAGCGCCATATCGTTATACCAGGGGGTTTGCTCCCAGATGACTTTCGCCACGATCACCACAAAAAACAGCCAGGCAATGCGGCGACCGTAATAATGAGAAACAAAAGGAGCAACCAGCAGCAAGCCATGTAAAGCCCCGGAAAGCCCGGCATAGCGGTACAGATCAGGGGCAAACAGATACAACCCGCAGCCGACAAACGCCACACACCAACACAGCAGTAACAGACCACGCCCGGAATTCAGTGAAGGACCAGCAATGTATGCAAACAAAGCAACGCCGGCGATATTCCCCAGCGCATGCTGCCAGGACAGATGCACCCAGCTGGCGGTCAACAGTCGCCACCATTGACCGCCGTCCACCGCCATACGGTCAAAACGCAGCCATTCACCACTGACAGGCTCGGCCAGCACCAGTAATACAACGGCGAGAATCATCAGCACATACAGGCTGTAGCCACGCCACAGAGTTTTAAATCGCAAGAAAGAAGACAAAGCCCATCCCCGGTTTGTCATACAGAGACAGCAGCGCATGGGCTGCCACATGGTTCAGAGGGGATTATTCACGCTGCATCGCCACATGGCTATGGGTAGAGGCGAAGAAATGTGCTGCTGGGCACCTATGAATGGCGACGGCCGAGGCCCAACAGTGCCAGCAGCGGCAACATAAAGAGAAGAACACCGCCGCCGGATGACGCCGAGGCCGCACTGCCGTTTGCGCTGTTTTGTCCAACGCTGACACTGCCTTTACCCGCATCCACCAGCGGGGGTGAGGCCAGCGCGTCAGGATCAACACTGACCAGCAGACGCAAGCTGGCATCAAAAGCTGCCGCTTCATAGTTTTCGGCATCGTCAGCACGCACCCAGGTCTGACCACTCAGACCACCCTGCTCATCGGTGACCAGAGGCGCATTACCAGACAATGCCTGCACGCTCACCTGCAGTACCACACTGTCCAACCCCTCGGCCAGTATATGAGCGGAAAACAGCAAGCGGTTCCAGCCGCTCTGTACAGCAAACTGGTTTTCCTGCCATAAAAGCTCCTGTCCTTCACGGCCATCAAAACGGCGGAATAACGCGATATCGGCACGGCCACTCCCCAGCGCAAATACATCCACCCCATCAAACGACAGCACACCCTCTTTAACCGGTAAGGTCATCAGCACCTGGGCACGACCTGCGGCGGCTCCCCAGACTGCGTTCGGTGGCAACTCATCCAGCCCCAGGTTGTCCCCCAGAGGCGCGCGTGAAAGATCAACGTCCAACTCAGCGACCAGGCCAGCCTGCAGTTGTAATAACTGCACCGCACCATTGCTGCTGTTTTGTTGAGCACTGCCGGAATAGAGCGTCTGGCCGGACGCTGAACTGAACAGGTCCGACGCTTCGCCCAAATTACTGTTACTGAGCAGATCATCGCGGCCATCCGCTTCTTCGATGGCTAATAAACGACCTTCCTGCTGTGCACTTAACGAACCGAAACCGGCACGGTCGTTAATCCGGCTAACCAATATACCGCTGCCCGGCAGCCCCTGGTCATAACCCGACTGACGACGATGTTCCAGCATCAGCCGCTCACCATGACGGTAGTTATCCAGCGCGATGGTTAACGCATCGTCGCCATCACTGGCCGCGCGTAACTCAACCCGGTTAATCCCGGCAGCTGCGTTCTGCGGACGGATAAATCCGGCCTGTTCTTTACTCCATGCCAGCATATGAGCCGGCGTCTCACCAGCCACACCATCGGTACGGTTCCAGCCGCCCAGCCCCATCAATCCCCAGCGGCCGATGCCCATGCCATTTCCGCTGCGGTCGTACAGATCAGGCAGATCAAACAATAAATGGCCCAGCTCATGACAAATCACACCAATGGTCGCCAGATGCGTCTGATGCTGCTCACCAAACATGGCGTACTCTGCCAGATAGAAATCGCCCAGACGGCCCTGATACAGAGTCGACTTGTGTGCCCACACGCGCGGGTGTGTTGTTGCGGAACCGGCATACGCCTGTTCATAACCGGCAATCAGAAACACCACGCCCAGTTCATTCGGGTCGAGCCACTGATCGCCGTTACGGTCATATTCATTCAGATCCAGTTGCGACCCCAGCTGCGCCAGCACCTCACGCACCAACGCCTGGCTGGCACTGCCATAACCATTACCGAAATCCGGATGGTTGCGGTTCAGGGTAACGCTGACAATGCCGTCGTCAGCAATGCCGCTTTGCTCACGGGCTGGCTGAATATCAAAACGCTGATAGGAGTTTTCGCGGTAGTAATTTTGCACACTGCGCTGCGCACCGAAGAAGCGTCCGGCAACCTCTGCATCGGTCGCGCCAAATGATTGGTCGGCAAAGGCAACACGCACCACCAGTAATGACTGGCGAAAGTAAGAAGCGCTGGCATCGTAACGGAAAGGCATACGTTGTGGAGCAGCAGAGACATTTATACTTGCAGCGCTGGAGATATTAGCGGACGGGGCAGCAAACGCGCGGAATGCTGGTTGAATCATGTCTACAGCCGCCGGAGCTCCACTGACCAGAGGCTCACCTGCGCTCAGCAGACCATCAGCTCCGGCGACGGCGTGATACCAGTGTCCGGCCACTTCTAACAAAGCGTCGCCGTCACGGGTTTCAACCCACAACTGCTGCTGATCGCCACGGGGCATCACCTCAAGGACACGATCATCGCTGAGCCGGATTTGCTGCCATTGCGCCGGTGGCAGCAGCGATGCCCGCGAGGCCGCGCTAAACAGCAGCAAAAGTAAGAAGGTCCAACGGATCATGGTCTGAAGCTCGCAAAGTGCTTACTTCAAACTCTAGTCAACTTACGTTCAGTGAATGGTTGTTTTAACAACTAAACACAACACAACAAAATATTGACGCCTGAATTTGGCAAATTTCGTCAATTTTACTGTGATAAGTACGGAGCGGATGACCTGCCGTAACCGCCGGAAAACTTCGGCTACGTCACTCACACCCGCTTACATCCGCTGCCTTCCCCTGCTGATGCTCAGGATACTGCCGCCTCAGGAGCAACCAGGCTGCTGAGACTTTCCACATCTGCCACCGCGTCGGCAATAAAGCGCATTGCCCGCTGCTCCATCCAGTAAGTCTGATCATCCGTGTGCTGAATAAACCCAACATGCCCACCACTGTCCGGCATTTCCAGATGCAAAAACTCATGCCCGGCAGCCAGTTGCTCAGGGAAACATTCTGGCGACAGAAACGGATCATTGCGGGCATTCACCAGCAGGGTTGGAATCTGCAGTTCAGGCAGATAGCGCAGGCTACTGGACTGCGCCCAATAATCTTCGGCATCGCGGAAACCATGCAAAGGCGCGGTATAACGATCATCGAATTGTTTGAACGTGCGGATATCATCAAATCCCTCAACGTTCACCAGATGCGGAAATCGCTGCGATTTTATGGTCATTTTTTCTTTCAGATCGCGCAGAAACTTCCACATAAAAACGCGGTTCTGCCATTTGGCCAGCTGGTAAGCGCTACTGCGTAAATCACAGGGCACCGAAAACGCCACCACCGAGCGCACTTCTTCCGGCAGCTCTGCCGCCTCGCGCCCGGCATACACCAGGCTCAGATTACCGCCCATGGAATAACCCACCAGATGAATCTGCTCATAGCCCTGCGACAATGCGTGCCGCACCACCCGGTGCAGATCATCGGTGGCGCCACTGTGATACATACGCGGCAACAGATTGGTGTCGCCACCGCATGAACGGAAGTTCCACGCCAGTGCATCCCAGCCGTTGCGGTTAGCCTCGCGCACCGTACCCAGCACATAAGGGCGGCGCGAATGGCCTTCCAGTCCGTGCGAAACAACCACCAGTGTGCGTGAACCTACCCGGCTCCAGTCAAGATCGAGAAAATCGCCATCATCGGTGGGAATGCGCTCACGCAGCAGGTGGCCGTCATCCAGTTGGCGGAAAAAAGTCGGGAAAATACTTTGCACATAACCATTGGCCAACAGCCATGGCGGACAGTATGAAGACGTTAAAACGGGCATGGCCACTTCCTAGGAAACACAATGCCCGCATTCTACCGTCAGGCAGCCAACGGAGCGAAGGCCGTTCACGCCACAGAACAGGATAAGACGAAGCCGGAAGTGAGTGCTAAAGGATCAGAAACGGTTTTTCAGATAGTCGAGAATGGCATCCGGGCTGTACAGCCACTGGCCGCCTTGTTCATCGTCAACACGTAAACAAGGAACTTTGGGAGCACCACCGCCATTGAGCAACTCATTACGGTAGGCATTAACACGCAGGACGTCTTTTTCTACCACACGCAAACCGAGGCGTTCACAGTGGCGTTTAACGGTGATGGAGGAAGGGCAATTGCGGCAATAATACAGGTGCATGCGGCGTGATTCGCGGTCCAGCAGCAATTGTTCATTGGCGCTGCGCATTACCGGTCGCACGGGGAGCAGTCGATCGACTATATCCAGTGCCTTGCCTTTGAGCTGTCTCGTCAGATAATTCATCAGAACTGCCGTACTTCAACCTATCAAGGGGCGGCATTGTATGCCCTTGGCAGTAAATATCCAGTACTTAAATGGTAAAAATATGTCGTGGCAGATACGACTTTAGTGAAAGTTAAAAAAACGCAGAAATAAACTGCAGTTCAGCCACTGAGATTCAGAAAAGCCACGCTGAATAACACAACAAGAATCGTGATGGTCATCAGCCAGCGCGAGCGCTGGCAGAATTTGCAGGGAGTTTTTTTCGTTGTTGAAGCAGAGGATGGCATAAGACGATACCTGTTTATAACGTATCGTCTAAGTGTAGATCAGTCGATCCACTTATTGCGGCCAAATGATGGAATATCGCTCCAGGTTTCCCAGTGCATCCATACCGCCACGGCTTTACCCACAATATTTTTCTCCGGCACAAAACCCCAGCCACGGCTGTCATGGCTGTTGCCGCGGTTGTCACCCATCATAAAGTAACTGCCTTCCGGCACATCCCACTCGCCTTCCGGTCCGGCCCAGATCACGGTCTGATTGGTGCGCTGATCACGTCCGACCACCCACTGTACCGTCGCATCAGCAGAATCCAGCTGTTCCTGCGCCAGATACTTCAGCGGCCGGTATGGCGGCTCGCCACCCAGCTCATGGGTTTCAATCACTTCGCCGTTCACTTTCAGCTGGCGGTTACGGTATTCAATATGGTCGCCCGGCAGACCAATCACCCGCTTAATAAAGTAACGCGGGTCATCGGGTGGGAAAAACACCATCACATCACCGCGCTGTGGCTCGCTGACCGGCACCAGAGTGGTACCGAACACCGGCATCCGCAAACCGTAATGGAACTTACTGACCAGAATAAAATCCCCTTTTACCAGGCCAGGCTCCATAGAACCGGATGGAATCTGAAAAGGCTCCGCGACAAACGAGCGCAGAACAAAGACAATGGCCAGTACAGGAAAGAAGGATTTCGCTTGTTCGATAATAAACGGCTCGGTTTCAGCCTCATGGATATCTTCCGGGTGGGCACGTTCGGCAATCAGAACGGCAGCGCGGGCTTTGCGGCGCTTCTCCAGCCAGAATTTATCGACGCCGGCAATCACGCCGGTGCCCAGGGTAAGCACCATCAGTATCAGGGGAAAATCGATATCCATAGCTCTGCACTTATAACTACAATCTATAAAGTTCCGCATTCTAACCGCCACGCGGTCACAAGGCGAGCGAGTATCAAAGACCCCGATATGGAGATAAGGTTGCATGACCCACATCCGCACCCCCGATGGCATTGAGCTGGCCTACGAAAGAATGGGCAATCCAGCCGACCCGGCCGTCATTCTGATTATGGGTTTAGGCGCACAAATGCGGATCTGGCCAGACAGCCTGTGTCAGGCACTGGTTGATAAAGGCTATCAGGTCGTTCGCTTCGATAACCGCGACGTTGGCCGCTCATCGCAGATGGATCACCACGGCAACCCCAGCCTGCTCGCCACCTGGCTGGTGACCAAACTCAAACGCAAAGCGCAGGTGCCGTACACGCTGAAAGATATGTCGCGCGATGTGCTGGCGTTAATGGATGAGCTGGAGATCGACAGCGCGCATCTGGTGGGGGCCTCCATGGGCGGTATGATTGCCCAGATTCTCGCCGCCAAACATAAAAAGCGGGTGCGCAGCCTGACCTCCATCATGTCGTCGGCCACCAGCCCCGGTCTGCCCGACGCCAAACTGAAAGTGCTGCTGCAACTGGCCAAACGGCCCACTCCGTTTAACCGCGAAGCGTCCATCCGCTACACCATGCGCATGAATCGTTTAATCGGCAGCCCGGCCTACCCGATGGATGAAATAGAGCTGCGCGCACTGGCCGAAACCAGCTTTGAGCGCACCACTAACCCCACCGGCTTCAAACGCCAGTTGGTCGCTATTACCGCCGCCGGTGACCGCAGCCACCTGCTGCGCAAAATCAAACTGCCGACGCTGGTGATTCACGGTACCGACGATCCGTTAATTCCGGTGCGTATGGGCGAAGACACCGCTGCCGCCATCCGCAAAGCCAAACTGAAAGTCATTCAGGGCATGGGCCACGACCTGCCACCGGCACTGGTGCCGCAACTGGCCAAAATGATGGGCAAACACCTGAAAAAGGCAGAAAAACGCTGGAAGAAAAAACTGGAAAAAGAACGCCTGCGAGCCATAGAAGAAGCGACTGCCGGAACGCCCGAAAACAACCCTGCGGCAAACAACCCGGCAGAAGACAACGCAGCACAAAGCACGCCCCCTCTGCCGCCTGCGGCCGAAGTTATCGAATTACGCGCCGGACGCAGCTGAGCTTCAGCTGCGTACCCGCGCTTTCATAAAGTCGATAAAGCAGCGCACCGCCGGGCGCAGATATTCACGCTCGGCATACACCAGATACAGCGGCGCATCCTGCCAGTAATCGGGTAACACCACCTGCAGTCGCCCGGCCTGCACATCGGCAGCAATATCCAACTGCGATTTGTAGGCAATCCCCAGACCGGCCAGCACCCATTCGCGCACCAGTGCCCCATCACTGGCACTGCGGTTACCATTAACCGTCAGGTCACTCTGATTGCCCTGCCCGTCACGGAAATGCCAGTGATCGTAACGTTCGCCACGCAGGAAAAAGGTCAGACAATTATGCTGTTTTAACGCCTCCAGCTGCTGCGGCGTTCCCGCCCGTTGCAGATATGCCGGTGCGGCACAAAGTAAGCGGCGGTTATCCAGCAACCGTGTGGCAATAAGCCCGGAGTCACTCAGCTGGCCGTAACGCAGCGCCACATCCACCGGATCACGGTAAAAATTACTCAGCTCATCACTCAGGCTGAGCTGCAGCTGCACCTGCGGGTACAGCGCCTGAAAATCATTCAGCGCCGGTTGCAGCCAATGGCGACCCAGATCAGAAGGGGCCGAAATACTCAGCTGTCCGGCCACATGATGCAGCTCACCATCCAGCAGACCACGACCTTCCTGCAGCAGGCTGAGGGCCTTGCGCGCATAGGCCAGAAACAACGTCCCTTCCCGCGTCAGCCGCAATGAGCGGGTTGAACGGCTGAACAGACGCGCGCCCAGCTGCAGCTCAAGCCGCTTTAATGCCGCACTGGCCACCGCCGGACTGCAGTCCAGCACCCGCGCAGCGGCCGATAAACTGCCGGCATCGGCCACCTGAATAAACAGCTCCAGATCGGCGAGATTCATGAATGCCTCCATTGAACAGCCACTATCAAAATATTTTTGAAAGTAACTCAAACGTTATCGTCTTTTTCAATTTCAAACAATAAATAGACTGGGCATATTCCACTCCATCCGAGGAACACAATATGTCCACCCATGAAGCAGCAACCCAAAGCGCTCCTCATAATCACGCCGATAGCGGGCAGCAAACCCTGCGTCAGCAGATCCTGCAGGCGTTCCATTTCCGTCATGCCTGCAAAACCTTTGATCCGGCCCGAAAAATCAGCAGCGAAGACTTTGCCACCATCATCGAAGCCGGACGCCTGTCACCCAGCTCTTTTGGCTTCGAGCCCTGGCAGTTTCTGTTGATTCAGAATCCACAATTACGGGCGCAGCTGAGCGAAAACAGCTGGGGCGGTAAACGCCAGTTTGCCAGTGCCAGCCACGTATTAATTGGTATGGTGCGTTGCGCTCCGGGCGTGCGTCATGACTCTGATTACATCCGCCATATGATGACCGAGGTGCAGCAACTGCCGGCGGAAGTGGTGAGTGCCAAAGGCGGCTTCTTCCGCACCTTTCAGGAACAGGATTTCAACCTGCTGGAATCCGAGCGCAGCCTGACCGACTGGGCCACTCACCAAACCTATCTGCCACTGGCCAATATGATGACAGTCGCCGCGCTGGTGGGTATCGACTCCTGCCCGATTGAAGGCTTTGTACAAAATGTCTGGGAGCAGCAATTACAGGAGCTTACCGGTATCGACAGCACTCTGTTCAAACCGGTCTGGGCACTGGCGCTGGGCTATCGCCTGACAGAACCGGGTGAGAAAACCCGCCGTCCACTGGGCGATGTATTACACCGTTTTGATTAGGGCCGACAGGCCCGAACAGGAGACCCTATGAGCACAGCCGTTTACTGCATTCCCGTGCGGACAATGTTCCGCCATATCCGTACCTGCCGCCGTCACAACAAAGACTGGCAACTGAGTCTGGATTGCAATTTTTTATTGCTGCGCACTCATGCAGACAGCAGCGGCCAGGCCTGCGCCTACCGTTCCCGTCTGCCTTATTTATTGTGACGACAACATGTTTAACCGCAAAACAACCGCCGCTGACCGGCAGAGGTATTAATGAATATTCTGATTCTGACCACTAACCCCAAACTGTACGCCGCCAAAGGCGAATTAAATGCCACTCTTGCAGCATTAACCGAGGGCTACGCCCGTCGTCAGGGACATTCCGTTCAGGTGCGTAATCTGGCAGCGATTAAGGCCGCTGGCGGCTGGAACATCGAAGAAGAAATAGAACATCTGCACTGGGCCGATGCCATTGTTTACCATTTTCCGATCTGGTGGTTTGGTGCACCGGCGCTGTTAAAAGAATACTTTGATGAAGTATTGCAGCACCGTAAAACCTTTTTAATTACCGATATGTATGGCGAAGGCGGACAGCTGGGCGGCAAGGCTTTTATGCTGGTTGTTACTTCCAATATGAAAGCCAGCGATCTGGGCGCCTGTCCGGTGCTGGAAGATTATCAGCATATTGATGACGTTCTGGTGCAGCCCATTCTTACCAACCGCTATCTGGGTCTGCGGGAGCAATGGCCAACCTTCCACGCCGACAATGTGATTGCTGGTGATACCAGCTATCTGGAACAGGATTTTATTGCCCATCTGCAACAGGTTATTCCAGCTGCGGTACAGGCAATAAAATGATTATAACGGTCCGCTGATATGGTTGCTCGGCGGGCTTTCGCTTTCTTTAATACGCGACACCATCAGCTGGTCAACGCGCAGGTTGTCGATATCCATCGCTTCAAATTTAAAGCCGGCAAAAATAATAAAATCGGTGCGCTTCGGAATACGTTTCAGGCGGTAAATTAAAAACCCGGCCACCGTTTCATACTGTCCGCTATCGGGAAAATCATCGATATCCAGCCCTAACACCCGCGCCAGATCGACCACCGGCGTGCTGCCATCCACCAGCCATGAGCTGGCATCACGGCGCACAATCTGCTCATCACCACTGGAGGCAACCAGATCGCCCATAAAGCTGTTCATTAAATCTTTAACAGTCAGAATACCAACCACCAGTGCGTATTCATTCAGCACCACGGCAAACGGCTGAGCGGTGGTTTTAAAGGCATTTAAGCCTTCTGCCAGAGTGATGGTATCGGGTAAATACAGCAGCTCGCGCTCGATCATGTCTTCGCCAATCTGGGCCTGCTCGCCTTTTAACACTTTGCGCAGAATTTCTTTCGACTCTACCGCGCCCACCAGTTTATCCAGTGAACCATCACAGATTAAAAACCAGTTGTGCGGATGCTCGATAATCTTGGCGCTGATGTCTGCGCTGCTGTCATTAATATCGAAGTACACAATCTGCTCGCGCATGGTCATCGCCGTCGGCAACGTGCGGCCTTCCAGTTCAAACACATTGCCAATCAGGTGATATTCCTGCTGTTGCAGGCTGCCGTGCTCGGCACCGGCATCCATCATGGCGACGATATCGTCGGTGGTTACGGTTTCTTCGCGCTGCATGGGCAGACCAAACAAACGCAGCAACAGGTTGGTCAGACTGTTAAAAAACATCACCAAAGGCTTCAGCAGCAGCGTGACCCAACGCATTGGCGTGACGACTTTCATTGCCATGGTTTCCGGAATAATCATGCCCAGGCGCTTCGGCAGCAGGTCGGCAAATAAAATAAACAGCGAGGTCACCGTGGTAAACGACAGCACAAAGCTGATCTGTTCCAGCATCGGCCCCTGATAAAACAGCTGCAGCAAACTCTGAAAATACGGTGTCAGGGTTTGCTCACCAACAATACCGCCCATAATGGCAATCGCGTTCAGAGCAATCTGCACCATCGCAAAAAAAGCGCCGGGCTCTTCCTGCAGCCGTAAAACGGCAGTGGCCTGTTCATTGCCTTCGTCAGACAACACCCGCAATTTGATTTTACGGGCAGCCGCAATGGATATTTCAGACACCGCGAACACGCCACTGAGAACAATCAGCAGTGCGATCAGTAATAATTCGTGAATCATCGGAGCACCTCACCGGCGCGAAAAGAAAACAACAGGATGGCCGGCATTATCGGTCGGCCACCGTTAAACAGCAATTGGCAAACGCAGCGATGACGTATCAAAAACCCCGCCCCGGTGGCTGGTAACCGGAAAACTGCCGGGCAATCTGTGCCGCATAGCTGTCAGTCATGCCGGAAATAAAATCAATCGCGCGCATATATGCCTCATACAGACCCCAATCGGCCTGTGGCGCCGAGCGGCCCATTAATTCCAGCACACGCTGATTACGGAAAGTGGCCTGACCGTCCAGTACGCGCTCACGTACCGCACTTAAAAAAGCCTCAAGCAATACTCCCAGAGTGGAATACGAGCCGATTTCCACCGCCAGTTTACGGCTGTCTTTAAAAATCCGTTCGCGCGCCATGTCTTTTGCGCCCTGCACAACGCTCTTGACCACCGGCGGGCAGTAATCGATCAGATCGCCTTGTAAACGGCCGCGCAGCAATGCGTCTTCGTTATGAATAAAGGCCTGACTGGCAGCGGTAACCAGCACCTCCATCGCCATACCGCGTAATACCTGTAAACGCCGGCGCAGGTTATCGGCCTGCTCCAGTTCGGCCTGAGCCATATCCCAGTGTTCGGCCAGCAACGGCTTAAGCAGTGCTTCCACTTCATCGTAGCGCAGCAGATCCATTTCGATACCGTCTTCCAGATCAATCAGGCCGTAACAGATATCGTCCGCCGCTTCGAGCAGATACACCAGCGGATGCCGCGCCCAGTAATCCGGCTTTAATTCCAGCAAACCAAGACGCCCGGCAATCTCACGCAACAGCGGTAATTCGGTCTGATAACAGCCGAATTTTTTCGCCTCGCCGCGCTGTACATAATCAACGGTCCAGGGGTATTTCAGGAACGCGCCCAGCGTGCCGTAGGTTAAACGCATACCGCCCTGAAAACGGTGCGACTCCACCTGCGTGACAATGCGGAAACCCTGCGCATTACCTTCAAAGGTCTGCAGGTCTGCACGCTGCAGTGGCGTCAGCTCCTGCAGAAAATGGGCATTTTCTTCCGCACGGAACCAGTGGCGGATGGCATCTTCGCCGGTATGACCATAGGGCGGATTACCAATATCGTGCGCCAGACAAGCCGCCTGCACCAGCGCACCAACATCGCTGGCATCAATGCCGGGTGGTAAGCGTTCGCCCAGCGCCTGACCAACCCGCGTGCCCAGCGAGCGGCCAACACAGCCCACTTCCAGACTGTGGGTCAGACGACTGTGTACATGGTCATTTTCCGATAACGGATGCACCTGGGTTTTACGATCAAGGCGGCGGAACGCCGAGGAAAAAATAATGCGGTCATAATCTTTATGAAACGGCGTACGCCCCGGCTCCAGCGCAAAACCCAGTGAACCCTGACGCTCACCGGAACGGGCGGCCGATAATAATTGCTGCCAGTTCATGCTGGGTACTGCCTGATCGTTACTGCCGTTCATGCTGTTCTTCCTGTTTGCTGCGGTATCTGCCTGAAAGTCAGGCTCAGTATAGCGATGGCGGCCGTTCCCGCCCACCGGATAAAAGCACGGAATGGCGGAATTCCCCCTTGTGGGCAGGCCTGACCAGCCTACAATCGGCCAACAATAATAATTTCTGCCTGCAGGCATTTTCACCATGATCCAAAGCTACCTCCAGTGGGTTATCAGCCACCCGCGCCGCGTTGTGTTTTTTACCCTGTTAATCGTCGGTCTGCTTGCCAGCGGCGTACTGAAGCTGAGCTTTACCAGCGATTTCCGCACCTATTTCAGTCCGCAGAATCCGCAACTGCAGGCCTTTGAAGCCATGGAGCGCACGTATTCCAATCAGGATAATATTTATTTTCTGGTGCAGAACCCCAACGGCAGTCTGTTTACCCCACAAGGGCTTAGGCTGATTGAACAGCTGACAGAACGCGGCTGGCAGCTGCCCTATTCGCAGCGGGTCGACTCACTGCAGAATTATCAGCACACCCTGGTTGATGGCGATGACCTGCTGATCAACGATTTTTACCGCACGGAAGAATTAGCAGAAGATTTATCCGGCCTGCAGCAACTGGCTGTTTCATTACCCGAGCTGCTGCATAAATTAATCTCTGCCGATGGCGGCACCTCCGGCATTAATGTGCGCTTTTTATTACCGAAAGGAAAAAGCGCCGAAAAATCCCCGGAGGTGGTCTACGCCGCCCGCGCCCTGGCCGATGAATTCCGCGCCCTCTACCCGGAATTCAGAATTATGCTCAGCGGTTCGCTGGTTTCCAATGTCACCATGGGCGAAGCCATTCATCAGGATATCCAATCATTATTACTGGTGTCTTACCTGGTAATGATCAGCATTATGCTGCTGACCCTGCGCACACTGTCGGGCACCCTGCTGATTCTCGGCATTATCAGTTTCTCGGTGGTTTCCACCATGGGCCTGTTCGGCTGGCTGGGTTATACCCTGACACCGCCCACCGGTTTTGTACCTACGGCCATCATGACCATTGCCGTCGCCGATACCGTGCATATTCTGGTGTCGTATTATTTTGCCCTGCGCCACGGCCAGCCACGGCAGCAGGCGCTGCTTAACAGCATGAGGCTGAATTTCTCCCCGGTTTTAATCACCAGCATTACCACCATGGTCGGCGTACTTTGCCTGAATACCAGCGACTCTCCACCTTACCGCGATATGGGTAATATGATTGCCGCCGGGGTATTTTTTGCCTGGGCCTTTACCCTCACTTTTCTGCCCGCCGTGCTGGCGTTACTGCCAGTGCCGGAAAAATTACGTGCCGAAAATAACCACCAGTGGATTGACCGCCTGGCCGACCTGATTGTGCGTCATCATAAAGGCCTGCTGCTCAGCATGGTGCTGATTGTCGCCGCCTGCGCCAGCCAGATCAGCCGCAACGAAATTACCGAACGCTGGCATGAATTTTTTGACGAAAGTTTTGAAGTGCGCCAGACCAACGACATGATCGACCGCGAACTGGGCGGCCTGCATCTGCTCTTTATGATTGCCGACAGCCAGCAGGCGGAGGGCATTAATAATGTTGAATACCTGCAGCAACTGGAAGCCTTCAGCCAGTGGCTGCGCGCTCAGCCCGAGGTCGTACACGTCAGCAGCCTGACCGTCATCATTAAACGCCTGAATCAGAATTTACACGGCGGCGATCCGGCCTTTTACCGCGTGCCCGACTCCGCCGAAGCGGCGGCACAGTATTTATTGCTGTACGAACTGTCGTTACCGCTGGGGCTGGGTCTGGACGATACGGTCAATAATGACCGCTCATCGTCGCGCCTGCAGGTTCGTTTATACCGCTCCGATTCGGTCAATATTATCCGTGTGGAACAGGCCGCCGTTGCCTGGGCACAACAACATGCACCGCTGTTGCATCTGAGCGAAGCCACCGGCCTCGATGTGGTATTTGCCAACCTTACCTTCCGCAATATTCATGGCATGTTGCAGGGCACCGGCTTCGCGCTGATATTAATTTCGCTGCTGCTGATTGCCGCCTTGCGGTCGTGGAAAATGGGATTAATCAGCATGATTCCGAATATTCTGCCGGCGGCGATGGCCTACGGTTTATGGGGCATGATCAGCGGCCTGGTGGATACCGCCACCTCGGTGGTGGTGTGTCTCAGCCTTGGCATTGTGGTGGATGACACCGTGCATTTTCTCAGTAAATACCAGCACGCACGCAAAGCGCTGGCGATGCAGGCCGCCGATGCCATCCGTTATGCGTTCCACACCGTCGGCGTCGCACTGCTGATTACCTCCGCCATTCTGGTCGGCGGTTTTGCCGTGCTGGAATTTTCGCACTTTAATCCGAGCACCAACATGGGCAACCTGCTGGCGCTGTCGATTGCGGTGGCACTGCTGATTGATTTTCTGCTGCTGCCGCCGCTGTTATTACTGCTCGACCGTGGTGATGCCGGGCACAACAGAGGCGGCCGCGCCAGCACTGTGGCTGAGCAGACCACTCCCGGCGATACCATCAAACACGAACTGGACCGCCAGAGCGCATAATAAAACGCCCATCACGCGGGTAATAACCTGCATGCCGGTTACGCCCAGCAGCTGAGTTAACCGGCTGGCCGCCAGCAGGCATAACAGCGAGATCAGCATAACGGTTAACAGCGCGGCCAGTACCGATAACTGCGCCGCCAGCTCCTCCTTCGCCTGCGCCATCAGCAACATCACCGCGCCCATGGTGCCGGGCCCGGCAATTAACGGCAGCGCCAGCGGAAACACCGCGACATCACCGCGCCGGCGGGCTTCGGCTTCCTCCAGCGGCGTGGTGCTGATGGCACCGGAATTACGTGCAAACACCATATCCAGACCAATCAGCAACAGCATAATGCCACCGGCGGTACGCAGGGCTGCCAGCGAAATTCCCAGCGTATGCAGCACCAGATCGCCGACCAGCGCAAACAGCAGCAGCACGCTGCTGGCAATCAGCACACCGCGCCAGGCCATACGTCGTTTCTCCTGCTGGCTGGCATGAACCGTGATAGCCGCATAAATCGCCGCCACATCCACCGGACCGACGGTGGCAAACAAGGTTGCCAGTGCCAGCAAAAAACTGTCGTCCATCCCTCTCTCCCCGCTTGGTTTAAGCCGCGGCGATTTAACCCAAGGCTGTTTAATCTGAGACTGTTTAACCTGAGGCTCTTTAGCCGCTATCGGGCGGATAAAATACGCCACCCCAAGTTTTTAGCACAAACGTACTAGCGTAGTTCAGGCCAACCCCTTCAGGGCCCCATCATAGGCTTGTCGGCCTCTGCGGCAAGGCCTAGCGTGATACAGCCGCTGCCCGGTTAAGCCTGCAGCGGCGCATTCTTACCAACAATAATAATCAGGGGCCTAGCCACCATGACAATAAGATACCCAATCCGCGGAGGGCTGGCATTGCTGGCCGTACCGCTGCTGCTCAGCGGCTGCATTACCGAACTGCCCGGTGAATTTCCCGATCAGGAAACGCTCTGTACCTTTGACGCCAGCCGCGAAGCACAGCGTGCGGCCTCGGCGGCCAGCTTTCCACAACCGGAGATTCAGCAATTACTGGTGAATGGCGAACTGCGCTGGAGTGCCGGTTCTGCCAATGCCCCACAACTGAATACCGGTGACGAAGTTACCTTAAAAGGCAGCGGTTTTGGTGGCGGTACCGACATCGACTTCTCAAAAATCATGCTCGGCAATACCCGTATTCTGGAAACCGACCTGCGCATGTTCACCCAGTACCTGGCCATTAACGATCAGGTAAATTTTGAAAGCGACGAACAGTTCGACAGCTGGGATAAAAACATTCTCAGCTGGAACGACAGTGAAATCCGCTTCCGTGTACCCGACCACGCCAGCAGCGGGCCGTTAATTGTGCAGGTGCAAAAGCGCACCGGGTTTAATGAATCATTAAAACATCCGGGCCAGGCGCATAACGTGATTGATGCACAAACCTCACGCATTATTTCCGATACTTTTGAGCACGACTGCGATGTGGTCTCGATCCTGAGCGATGCCAAATCCACCACGCCGATAGCCGTCAGCGTTAATAATCCCGGCTTTGAGCAACTGGTGGAAAAAGGCCGTCAGGCTTTCTGGTCTTACGATTACAACATCGGTGTGGCGCACAGCGTGCGCAAACTCGACTGGAATGCGATTTTTAATTACAAAGCCAACGACCCGATTGCCGGTGGAAAAGCCGATCCGGCGAAACTCTTTGGTGCGGTAAAAACCGTACGCGGTGAAGTACCGGACGAAGCCATCGACGACGTGTATTTTAATTCCTACCCGATGGCGACACCGATTCCCGGTTTTTTAACCACACAACCGGCGAAATTCAAAGGCAACACCCGCGACAGCGGCTGGGTGGGTTATCGCTACGCCGAAGCCAACGAGCCTTATAAAGGCAATGGCGAATGGATTGGTTTTAACTGTGCCTCCTGCCACGGCTATAAAATCCGTTATGAAAAAGCACCGGGCCAGGCCATCAGCAAAGTGATTCCGGGTTTACCTAACCCTAACTGGTCGATGAAATGGACGGTGCTGCAAACCCTCACCAACACCTTCGACGGTATTTATACCAGCGAAGAAGGCCCGGTCTGGAACAGCGGTAAAAAAGACATCGCCAAAGATATGCTGCTTTACCACATGCCTGCCGGTGCCGGTGAGCACAATATGGTGCGCGTGGTTGGCGAAGGCAGCCATACCGACAACGACTACCAGTTCTCGCCCATTGCCATTCCGAACGTGACCAATTATATGGCCATCCGCCGTTCGTTATCGCACACCGAATCCTATGTGGGTTTTGAAGGTTCTTATATTCACTCCGAAGAACCGGACGGCGCGCAGGGTGCGATGAGCAAAGAATGGCTCGAAGCCCTGACCGCCTATATGACCACCCTCGATCAGGATGACGATGACCTGCGCAACGTCGGCTTATACCGCTGGCTGAAATACAGCAATAAACTCAGCGCGCAAACCGGCAATGCTCAGTTAAGCGAAGGGGAATTTGTACAGAGTGGCTGGCAGCAATACGCCGATGTCAGCGCCGCGGTTAACCGTGGTAAGGCCACTTATGAGCGCGACTGCAGCAGCTGCCACAGCGACGGCGTAGGTGCCAATACCAACGAGAAAATGGTAAGGCTGGATGAAGTCGGCCGCTTCTTTACCCCGACCATTTATCAGAAAGAAACCGAATCGGTGCGCGCGACTTTCCTGCGTGATCTCTACTGGACTCAGCACCGTGGTTTATTGTCGGACGGCCATGTGCGCAACCTTGAAGATCTGGTCAGCCCGCAACGCTGCACACCAGGCAGCAACCTGTATAACAACTACTACACCCTGCACGCACCGGTACGCCCGGATGCCGGCGGCCCGGATCATGTTACGCCGTTCCCCGACCTGAACCGCAAAGGCGATGTGTTCCGTGTACCAAAATCGAAATATTTAACCAAGCTGGATAAAGGCTACAAACGTAACCTCTTTATCGAGCGGCATAAATATTTTGTCAGCGTACCCTGGGATAAAGACCACTATTACTGGGATTACCAGAAAATGCGTGCCGAATACGGCCCGGATGAAATGGGCACCGCCGAACCGATTGGTATGCCAGCGGCTCCGCATCCGTGGTGTGCGCAGAACAGCGCTGAGGTGGATGATTTAGTGCAGTATTTGCTGACGCTGTGATTGTTTCGCGCAGGTGCGCGGGAGAATATAAGCAGAGCTGTCTGCACTGAGAGCACTGAGATGTAATAAAACCGGAGTGTCTGCTGTTGAGTGCAGCAGAGGCTCCGGTTTTTTTATGGCTGTGATTTGCAGCCGGGCGGTGCCATTTGGGCTGAATGGTTTTTGAGAGGCTTTTTTGGGAATGGCTGTAGGAGTGGCTTTGTGGGAGCGGCTTTGTGGGAGCGGCTTTGTGGGAGCGGCTTTGTGGGAGCGGCTTTGTGGGAGCGGCTTTGTGGGAGCGGCTTTCAGCCGCGATACTGTTTCAGTGGCCGCTGCGCGGGCTGGCTTAATTAGTTAATTCAAAGGCAATGCGGGGCAAGCCCCTGCGCCCCAATCCGGGGAACTTCTCCCCGGGCCCCTGCTTCGCGCTGTGCAGGACTTCATCCGCTCTGAATAATCCTGCGATCTCGGTACCGCGAATAATGGGCCATCCTTGGCCCTATTCGCTCGCCCGGCATCCATGCCGGGACGTACCGGCGCAGAATGATTCAAACCGGCGTCCTGCAGGCGCATAAAACCATAACGCGAAGCCACTCTTCAGAACGAATATCTGCTTTCGTTGACAAGCCGCCTATCAGATCAGGCGCAGCATTGTAGGAACGGGCCATGCCCGCGATGCCGCCGACAAACCTACTAGTGGTTAAACGGATACAAGGAGCGGATCTTATCCGCGACATGGCCAGCCATAGCTCACACTGATAGGTAGGGTGGGCACTGCCCACCAAAGCCATTGTCGTCATTTGCCACTTGCAACCAAATTTATCAACAGATTGAACCTCCTCTCAAACTTCAGTACTCTCAAACCACAGCAGGGAGGCAGCTACACACTTAACGGACAGATACCCAATCCGATTCCCCTCCCCGCCTGAAACCCCGATAACAAACATGCGCCACTCCTGCCCTGCGCTTATAAGGACGGGCGGCAGCGTGTATGGAATAAAAAGAGCAGATAAACACTGGTTACTGTCAGAAAGTGATAGTTACAAAGTCAAAGAACAACTCAGGGAAAAACGCGCATGCGCGTTTATAGTCTGACAAGAAAGAAAATAACGCTGATTTTTCCATCCCTGACAGTGGATTAGGCTGGGAATCTGAATAAGGACTTAGGTGTGTTAATGAGCATGCCTACGAATAAACTAATTTTTCATCAGAGTAAGAAATGGAACTTGATTTAACAAGTGAAGAAATAATAGTCCTCACAGGATTACTGAAGCGCTATTCAGAGAGTGGTGTTTTCGCTATTGAAGACCAAGCGGAGCAGCGTGCTCTATGGAACCTTGAATGTGTCCTCGAAAAGGTAGTTGGTAACCTCTACGAAGGAGAATGGAGCGAAGTACTTAATTCTGCTCAGAACAGTTTACGAGACGAAACTGGAACAAGCGCAGCCTTTGAGAAAGAAAATGGGCGAATTGCACTTTGGCTGGAGCCGATCGATATACAATTTATATTGTCGGAATGGCGTAAAGTTTCAGAGAATGAACCTGAATCAACTAAAGATAATTGGGGTAAATTATCATTTCGGTGCAATTCTGCCCTGTACAAAGCAGGTTTAAAATAAAGTTGCCGAAGCAAAACAAAAAGCTGCACTCGGATAAATATTGCTACGCTCGTTTTTGTGTATGTCGCGGTGCTCCATTTTTACACAAAAACGCTCTCCGAAATATGTACCGGCGAGCTTTGCGTTATGTGCTATAAGGTATCTCATGCTTTCAATAACCAATGAAGATATAGAGAATCAACTTAAAAGTTATTGTCAGCATTGGTTGAGCTTATTAGCCACAAATCAATTTGAAGGCGCAGCAAAGCTCATTGATATAAACAATAACTATGGTGTTGTATGGGCAGAATCCGAACTCAAAGATGCTGTGCAAGATTACTTTGGTAGTGATTCCCCTGTAAGTTTTCAAAACGAAGATATAGTGAATTGTTACCCTGAGTATTTAGAAACCGATTCAGGCTCACTGATCTTCGGCTTTTATTTACCTGCCAATGGCGAGATAACTGACCTAACTGTTGAATTTGAGTTTGTACCAATTGGGAACAAAAATTATGCTGCAACAATCAACGATGTTCATGTTCTGTAGTATGCGCGCACATAACAAGCGCCTTAAAAAACGCTGCCTTCGGCCGCTGGACTCGCAACAAGTTGCTCGCCGTTTAGGCCTGCGTTATGCCCTTGAGGAGAGATCGTGCTTCTAATCGAACAAAGTAGGAATGATATACTAGACGCTCTGGAGTCGTGGGATTGGATTGACTTCTCGAATAAGACCCCTTTCGCCACCACAGCATTTGGAGATGTTTTCTTTGAATCAAGAGAAGGCATATTCTTTCTAGATAGTATTGGTGGTTCTCTTGATAAAGTGGCTAGAACAAAGAAAGAATTACAAGACATACTAAATACAGAAGATGGCCAAGATCATTTTCTAATGGCTGGCTTAGTGATGGCAGCCAGAGATGAAGGCCTGATTCTAGATGAAGGTGAATGCTACGATTTCAAAGTCAGCCCATCTTTAAGTGGGCCAATGGAATTGAGCAACTTACAAAAAATGTCATTTAAAGTTTCATTACATATTGCTGGTCAGCTAATGAAGCAGCTCAAAGATTTGCCCATTGGCACAAAGATTAGCTCAATTAAGCTAGAAGGCGCATAACAAGTGGCAACAACTGACAGCACACTTGGCATTTTCGATTTGGGTTAAGTTTAGTGATTAAGGTGTTAAAATTGAGTGTTGTGGTAGCATGCTTCACACCTTAATTGGGCGTTATGTGTCGTAGAGATATATGGGAATATTTGAAGTATTCATGATCGTTTTCATTCCGGCTGGCACTCTGCTGTTGAATGCCTGGCGGAAGAATATGAACGGTACAAGAAGGTGGCTGCAACCTGCATACCTATTTGTTTCATTGGCGATGGCTGGCTCGCCTTTGATTTATGTACGCAGCATAGAGCCAAACCATACGGCACTTGCGGTTGTATTAGCTGGAGTAGCGTTTTTTTGGTTCGCAATAGTAGGAGGTCGTAGTGCAAAAAAATAACAAGTTTGCCAATGATAACCCTGATCTTCCACCGCTTTAACGGACTCCACTCAAAGCATCCGCTAAAGCATCACCCCTCTCTTTCTGCACTCCCTGAATTCAGCTCAGGGCTTTTCTCCCCGCGCCAAACGCGCATTAATATCGGCAACAACTCCCGGTAAATCCGCAACCGAATCAATCACGTAATGTGAGCTGGCATCGTTAAAGCGCTGGGTTGCTTTGCTGCGGCGCTGTGCTTGTTCGCTGGCGGAAAGCGTTGTTCACTCTCAGTCTGGCTCAGATATCAGAAACCTGGGAATCATCAGTCAGGCATGTTAATTCGGACAACACCTATTAAAAACCGCGTATACTGTCCGTTGCACTGGAGAGACGTTGAACGTAATGGTTTTCAGATTTATCGAAGCCATACCAGGCTGGAGCAGCGCTTTATGAGTTTATTTTATGTCAGAGCCTAGACAATGTATCAGGAATACAAGCGGTGAGTTACTTGGCTTTTCCAAATTTGGTGTACTTTGGAATCCGGATCACTCGTTACGCTTGGGTGAGTTTTTCGCCGGAAAAATCTATAACAATGCCAAAATAGTCATTGCCGAACTGGAGCTCGGAAAAGTAATCGCTGTCGATGGGGCTTTAGTTGGTGAGGTAAAGTCGGCTGGTGATCTTCGCCATGACATTTACCGGCACGGCCAATGGGTAGGCTATCACGAGGGCGATGACATATTGTCTGCGGCAGCAGGGCTAATGCTTATATTTGATAAGCTTGAGAAAGAAGCATAATCGGGTATGGCAATGATTACCGCCCCATCGATTCAGGATTTAGAATTCATGAAATACACATACTTACTCCCTCTGATCATTGCATGCTCTCTTGCCAATGCTGATGCGCTACCGGATCTGAATGCAATGAGAATTGGGCTGAATTCAGCGAATGCGAAAGAATATGCTTTTTCACTTTATTCTCACGGATCAAAGTTCAGTACTATTCTTGAAAGAATAGAATCCGGTGATCCTGACTGGCTGACATTAGGAAGATTGCTGGAAAAGCACGCAGATGGCTGGATAGCCACTTCATTATTTTTATCATTCGCCAACGCCATTCAGAACAATCCAAAGTCAGCCTTATCAATCATGACTGACCATGAAATATTTTTATCATGCTCCGTGCCACTATTAGAACCCACCAAATCTGATTTCGATACATTCGTTAAAAATACAATGGGAGCGGTTCAGGAGCTTGATGATGTAGAATTATCAGAAAAGAAGAAGCTTTGCCTGGGTCACTTAGAAGAAGCCCGATACTTCTCTGAAAACAATTGGCCAGACTCATTTTAGAAGCTATCCAGACTTAAACATGATGACTCTTTCGGTCACGGAATCGTTGGCGGGAACCAAGTTATAGCATTGATAAAATTGCCTCTAAGCTCGCGAATGCCGGAAAAAATCAGAGATCACGGGTTCATGAATCATGATCGCTACTGCTTTAACGGACACCACTCAAAGCATCCGTTAAAGCATCACCCCACTCTTCTGCACTCCAAAAGCCCTGAACTCAGTTCAGGGCTTCTCTCCCCGCGCTAGGCGCGCATTAATATCGGCAACCACTCCCGGTAAATCCGCGACCGAATCAATCACGTAATGCGCTCCGGCATCGTTAAAGCGCTGGGTTGCTTTGCTGCGGCGCTGTGCCTGTTCGCTGGCGGAAAGCGCCTGCCAGTCGGCCAGATCCAGGCCGACTTCGTTGCCGCTGATGCTGACACCAACAGTCCACATACCGGCACGCAGGCCTTCTTCAATACCGGGTAAGGTATCGTCCACTTTAATGCAGGCGTGTACGTGGTTAACGCTCAGTTGCAGCGCTAACGCCAGCGCCATATCGGCGTATGGGCGGCCACGCAGTACATCGGTGGCGAATACACAGGCATCCGGTTCGTAACCCTGATCTTTGGCGGCGATTAATGCCGGTTCCATCATGCCGGGGCCGTAGCCGGTATTACCGCCGATTTTTAACCCCTGTGCACGCAGCTGGTCGTAAGCGGCTTTCCAGCCCGGAATTAATTGCGCACGTTCGCCAACGATGCGCGTCTGAATCGGCGCAAAGGCATGGTACAGGCGGTCAATTTCGGCGCTGTCGGCTTCCTGCCCTTTCACTTCCAGCCAGCGTGCATGAATACGCGGATTGACCAGCATACGGGTAATGTGTTCGCGTTTTTCGGTGCCCATGGGTTCACGCGCTTCGGCCTGGGTTACTTCAATACCTTCGGCGGCGAATAATTCCATAAAGGCGTAAACCGGTGCCAGCGAGCCAAAATCGATGGTGGTGCCCGCCCAGTCGAGAATAACGGCTTCTGTTGGTCCGGCAAAAAAACGTTGCGATTTAAACATGGGTATTGCGCTCCTGCACCACACGGGTGTGCTGAATTAATAGTTCGTAATAATGGTCAATGCCCGGCACCTGTAAGGCCGGTTGTTTTCCCTGCTCGTCGTATTTACGCAGCCGTAAAGCGTCGACAAACCAGGGCGAAGATTCAAAGGCGCGGCAGGTGCTTTCATCCATCCAGCCGCCCTGCAGTTCCAGGCTCTGCTGTGATGCTGCCGACAGCGAATCGCGGTATGCGGCATCGGTGGAATATAAATAGCGCTTGGCCGCGACATGCAGACGAATGGGTTTGGTCACGTCATCGGCAAAATACTCACTTAAAAAAGCCGCACCGACTTTTTCGTGGTAGCCGTTATCGCCACCGGCTTCCGGATGCAGCCCCTGTTCCTGCCAGGTAATTAAATGGCCAACATCATGCAGCAGCGCGGCAATAACCAGATGCGCTGGCGCATTATCCTGTTCGGCAAACCAGGCACATTGCAGAGCATGCCGGGTCTGGGAAATATCTTCCCCCAGTGGCATATGGCCGTAATCAGCAAAGGGTTGCCAGACCTGATCCACGGCTTTGCGCGCCAGCGTACGTAAGCGCATGATAATTCCTCCGTTGTCGGCTGTCAGAGCCAGAAGCGGTGCTTTTCCAGCGCCTGCAGCAAACGCTGCATATCCTGCGGGAAAACATCACCGATATGGCCAATGCGGAAACACGGCGTTGCCGTTACCTTGCCCGGATAAATCACAAAGCCTTCCTGCTTTAAGCGCTGATACAGCTGGTTAAAATCGAACGCCGGATTATCGGGATATTTAAAGGTCGAAATAAAAGGCGATTGTTTATCACGGCTGACCACACACTCAAATCCCAGTGCCTGCATACCATCGACCAGCGTGCGGTGGTTGTCGGCATAACGCTGTGCCCGGGCGTTGATGCCACCCTCTTCTGCCAGTTCCGCCAGTGCCTGCTGAAAAGCGCGCACCACATGGGTTGGTGAAGTAAAACGCCATTTACCATGGCCCTGCTCCATGCACTGCCACTGGTCAAATAAATCCAGACTTAACGTGCGCGCACGACCGGCACATTTGGCCAGCGCATCGCGTTTTGCTATCACAAAGCCCATACCGGGCACGCCCTGAATGCATTTATTGGCTGAGCTGATCAGAAAATCGATACCCAGTGCGGCCAGCGGAATTTCGATACCACCAAACGAGCTCATGGCATCGACAATCAGGGTTTTGCCGGCGGCTTTAATCACTTCGGCATAAGCCGCCAGCGGATTCAGAATGCCGGAGGTGGTTTCACAATGAACCAGCGCCACATGGGTAATGGCCGGATCATCGTGCAAAGCCTGATTCAGTTCTTTCAGACTCACCCACTCATGCTCGGCTGCGGTTAACAGCCCGTAATTAATACGGTGTACACGCGCCATATCGGCAATGCGCTGACCGTAAGCGCCATTGGCTAAAATCAGTAATTTATCGTCGGCCGAAAATGCGCTGCTGATGACACTCTCTACCGCAAAGCTGCCACTGCCCTGCAGCAGCACCGCACTGTATTCGTCTGCAGCGCTCTCTTTTTCACCACAGAGCGCCAGCTCTACCAACTGTTCACGGATAGGCTGAACCACTCCCAGGTTGTAATCGTCATCCCAGGTACACCAGTCACGCAGCATGGTCTGCTTTACACTGGCCGTGGTACTCAGGGGGCCCGGAGTGAGTAATAAATAAGGGTTATTCATAAGTCCGTCACGTTTGCGCCGAGTTGGTTTTTGTATTCTCTTTATTCTGGTCTAGACCAGAATGCGCAAACTATAAAAGTTAACGAAGTGAGCGGCAACGGCAGTTTAATGAAGTTTTTGTGACAGTGATGCAGAGTGTTGGGCTGGAGGATTATTGAGTTCTTTGGCCGCTGCGCGGGATGGCTTTTGTAATTAGATTTACGCTAATGCGCAGGAATACTCCAATAGTCCCATATTTATGAATTAGCGCTGCGCGGATGACTTTTGGGCTCCCGCCCGGCCCTATGACCTCTTTGAGGGGTCTTACCCCTCACGCCGGTCGGGCAAACTCCCCGCTTCGCGCTGTGCAGGACTTAATCCGTTCTGAATAATCCTGCGGTCGCGGTAACGCGAATAATGGGCCATCCATGGCCCTATTCGCTCGCCCGGCATCCATGCCGGGACGTACCGGCGCAGAATGATTCAAACCGGCGTCCTGCAGGCGCATAAAACCATAACGCGAAACCGCTTTTCAATTCCTGCTTTGTTTGTTTTGAAAAACTGCGTTGCGTCTGAATAAACGCGGCATTTGTGCGGTGCCAGTCAACCAGGCAGAAAATCCGGTGGAAAGCACAGTACAGCCCGGAGCCCATTCATTTCAATTATCAAACGGTAAAAGGCTCCGGGCGAATTGCTGTGCGGGCCGGATTGGCCACGCAGTTGACTGAACAGCACCGGACAGCCGCAAGAGAGGATCGGAAGGAGATACTTCTCCTTGCATGGGGCGCAGGGGCTTGCCCCGCATTGGCTGTAATGAACTACAAAAGCCAGCCCGCGCAGCGGCTACAACTCAGAGCACTATCATTTCCAGAACCAACAAAACAGCATGCATTACTACGCAGAGCGTAGTAACGAGCCGAGCCCCCCCCAAAGAGGTCATAGGGCCGGGCGGCAGCCTAAAAAGCCAGCCCGCGCAGCGGCTACAACTCAGAGCATAATCATTTCCAGAACCCCAAAAGCGGTAGGCATTCTTTCCCCAGTTCTGTAAGAAACCACCCCTCCACACGACTACCGGGTTATCTCAAAAAAAGGATAACGCTATGAACCGCTTTCTCACGACTTCATTTTCTGCAGCACTTCTGGCATTGGCTCTGTCGGGCTGTGGCGGTAACGACTCTGATTCTTCAGATAATGACCCGCAGGGTCAGGGGGAGGTGCAGTACAAACTGACCTTTACCACATTGTGGAGTGCAGCGGATTTTCCAGTGGGCTTTCCATCCAATCCGCATTTTTCGCCTTTGGTCGGCTCGACTCATAATGAGCAAACGGTGATCTGGCGACCGCTGGATCAGCCATCAACCACAGGTATTGAACAGGTTGCAGAAACCGGTGGTACATCGCTGTTCCGGGCTGAGTTACAGGAGCGTAAAACTCAGAGCTATGTGCAGAATATTCTGCTGGCCGGTGGTGGTGTGGATAGTCCGGGCGAAACCGTGCTGCGCTTCCGTGCCAGCGAGCAATTTCCGCTGTTGTCGATTATCAGCATGATTGCACCGAGCCCGGATTGGATTGTCGGCCTGCGTGATGTGAATCTGCGCGAGGGCGGCGAATGGCTGGAGTCGGCGACATTTAATCTGGCACTGTACGATGCCGGTACCGATCTTGGCGTTGCTTTTACCAGCGCCGACAGTGACGGTGGCGACGGCATTATCCGTCTGTTAAGTAGTGATGTCAGCGATACCGATTTTAATAACGGCGTACACCGCAGCAGCGGTTTATATGTCGCGACGATGCAGTTGCAGCGAGAGGAATAAAAACGGACTTGCTGATTCAGGTCGCGGATAAGATCCGCTCCCGCAATCCGGCGTTTGTTTTTATATCCTGCGTTGCGTCTGAATACTTGCGTCAGCAGTTCGCGCCAGAGAGGTCGTACCGGTAATGTTGCCCATTACCCCGGCAAACCATCCAGTTTGGCCACACTCTCTAAGTCGTGATCCCAGTCGGCCTTACTGGCCATAAATAAATGCGCATTGGGGCGCATGCTCAGGCTGTTATCCAGACTGCCGGCCGGCACCACCAGTAACTGGCCGTCCATCTGCCGGGTGGGCAGGGCGGAGCCACATTCGCGGCAAAAGCTTTTGCAATGGCGGCTGTTGAGCAGGTTAAAGACTTTTACCTGTTCTGCGCCGCGATCCCAGTTCAGGGTGGCACTGGTGGAGAAGAGGTTGGCGGCATGGGCCGAGCCGGTGTCTTTCTGGCAGTGCTGGCAGTGGCACAGGAAGAAGCTCTGGAAGTCGCCGGTTACGGTAAATTGCACGGCGCCGCACAGGCAGGAGCCTTTATATAATGTGGTCATGGTTATCCTCCTTAATAGCTGCTGACCAGACTATCAGAATCCCTGGTGTTGGTAAGCCTTGTAGTCGGATGCGTTTGGAGGATTGGCGGCAACGTCGGCGCTGGTTTCGGCCAGGCTGTTGAAAAAGTCCTGCAGGCTGCGCTGGCGTTTTACCTTCTCAAACACGGCGCGGATTTCCAGCGATTGCAGTGAGAAATAATGCAGCCACTGTTTTAAGCGGTCGGTCTGGGCTTTTTCCGGCAGGTGTGCGAGGCAGGGGATTAATGCCTGCATCATCTCCAGATGCTGCTGCCAGTGGTGGGCGCTGTGATTGAGCAAACCGTGGTCGGCTTTAATCTGCAGCGCTAAATCGGGCACGGCGACTAAACCACGGCCAATCATAATGAGGTCGGAATGGCTTTCAGCCATGCACTGGCGCGCTTGCGGTGGCGTCCAGATTTCTCCGTTGGCAATCACCGGGATATCGGTTGTTTCTTTTATTCGTGCAATCCAGTCCCAGTAGGCCGGTGGTTTGTAGCCTTCGGTTTTGGTGCGGGCGTGAACGGTCAGCCACTGTATGCCGCCTGAGGCCAGCGCACGGGCGTTGTCCAGCGCCAGTTCTTTATCGGCAAAACCGAGGCGCATTTTCGCGCTGACCGGAATATGCGCGGGCACGGCCGCACGTACGGCGCTGGTAATGCGCGCGAGTAAATCCGGGTATTGCAGCAGTACGGCGCCGCCCTGGCTTTTATTCACGGTTTTGGCCGGGCAGCCAAAATTCAGGTCGATGGCGGGGGCGCCCAGCATGGCGGCTTTGCGTGCATTGGCGGCCATTAATTCCGGGTCGGAGCCTAATAACTGCACATGCACCGGTGTGCCGGCGGGGGTTTTGCCGCCGTTGAGTAATTCCGGGCAATAGCGGCGGAATACCTTGGCCGGGTAAACCTGTTGGGTTACGCGGATAAACTCGGTCACGCAGTGGTCAATGCCGCCGACGCGGGTTAACAGGTCGCGCAGGTGATGATCCATCAGCCCTTCCATGGGGGCGAGGGCAATATAAGGACGGTCTGCGTGGGTGCTGAAAGGCAGTTGGCCTGTGAACATGGCGATGGGTCTTGATGATCGGGCGGGCAGTATAACGATGGCGCTGTATCAGCTCCAGTAAACCCCGGCGATGGGCAGGTGGTTTTCCTGACCGTATGGTCAGTTCAGGCCGCATGATGTCTGGCGTTGATGGACTCATGGCCTGCTTGTAACCAGGTGCGAGTCAAGCCGCGGTGCAGCAGCCATGACACGGCTCAAGGTTGGCGGTGATCCGGTTGCGCTGGTATTACCTTTTCAGTAATCTACGTCGGTTTTGCCGCCCAGCCCGGATGGTGATTTTTTAGCCGTGTGGCGGGTGGAGAGCACAGAACCAATCATTCAAAGGAGCCCCTGATGTCAGAGCCTAGTCTCGTATCACAGGGTTTGGAGCTGATGATTTTCGGTATGGGCGTGGTATTCGTTTTTCTGACGATGCTGGTGTTCGTAACTGGATTCATGTCCAAGCTGGTAAATAAACTCGCGCCTGAACAGGAAGTTGTCGCCGCCCCCGTGCGTGCCGCCAAGCCTCAGGGTGTGGACCCGCAATTGCTGAAAGTACTGTCAGCAGCGGTAAAAGAGCATCGCGCGCGCCAAAAGTAGCGAGCGATATAATAACAACCCAAACGTTTACAACGTTAATGGAAGAAAAGGCCATCACCCATGTCCGATTCTAAGAAAGCTTTAGGAATTACCGACGTCGTTCTGCGCGACGCCCATCAGTCCATTCTGGCTACCCGCATGCGCATTGATGACATGCTGCCAATCGCTGCAAAACTCGATCAGGTTGGTTACTGGTCTCTCGAATCCTGGGGCGGCGCTACGTTCGACTCCTGCATTCGTTTCCTCGGTGAAGACCCGTGGGACCGTATCCGCGAATTCAAAAAAGCCATGCCGAACACCAAGCATCAGATGTTGCTGCGTGGTCAGAATCTGCTGGGTTACCGTCATTACGCCGATGACGTGGTTGAAAAGTTCGTTGAACGCGCCGCCACTAACGGTGTAGACGTATTCCGCGTATTTGACGCGATGAACGATCCGCGCAACCTGGAAACGGCATTAAAAGCCGTTAAACAACAGGGCAAACACGCGCAGGCGACACTGTCTTACACCACCAGTCCGGTTCACACGCTGGACGCCTGGGTAAGCCTGGCCAAGCAGATCGAAGATATGGGTGCCGACTCTATCGCCATTAAAGATATGGCCGGTGTGCTGACTCCTTATGCGGCTTTTGAACTGGTTTCCCGCTTAAAAGCGCAAACCGACCTCGAAGTTCAGCTGCACGCTCACGCGACCGCTGGTCTGTCGGATATGACCATTCTGAAAGCCGTTGAAGCCGGTATTGACCGTGTGGATACCGCTATTTCTTCTATGTCCATGACTTACGGCCACACCGCCACTGAGTCTGTTGTGGCTGCACTGGCAGGCACCGAGCGTGATACCGGTCTGGATCTGCTGCTGCTGGAAGAAATTGCTGCTTACTTCCGTAACGTGCGTAAGAAATATTCCAAATTTGAAGGCGCTCTGAAAGGCACCGACAGCCGCATTCTGGTGGCTCAGGTTCCGGGTGGCATGCTGACCAATATGGAAAACCAGCTGCGCGAACAGGGCGCTGCTGACAAGTTTGATGAAGTTCTGAAAGAGATTCCGCGTGTGCGTGAAGATCTGGGCTTTATCCCGCTGGTAACTCCTACTTCTCAGATCGTGGGTACCCAGGCGGTACTGAACGTACTGAGCGGTGAGCGTTACAAGTCTATCTCGAAAGAAACCCAGGGCATCCTGAAAGGCGAATACGGTGCAGCCCCTGCACCTATGAACGCTGAGCTGCAGGCCCGTGTTCTGGACGGTGCTGAAGTCATCACCTGTCGTCCGGCCGATCTGCTCGACAACGAGATGGATACCGTGATTGCCGACGTTGAAAAGCTGGCCGCCGAAAAAGGCTTCAAACTGGCTGAAAACGTGATCGACGATGCTCTGACCTTCGCTATGTTCCCGCAGGTTGCGCCTAAGTTCCTGGCGAATCGTGGCAACCCGGATGCCTTTGAACCGGCTCCGAAAGGCGACGCTGAAGACACCTTCACCATCACCGTCGATGGCAACGAATACGTGGTTAAAGTCGATGACGGCGGTGATGTCACTCAGCTGGCAGCCGTTAACGGCGCACCAACTTCACTGGGTGGTGCTGCAGCAGCTGCTGGTGCTGCTCCGGTTGCAGCCGGTGGCGGTGATCCGGTGGGTTCGCCACTGGCCGGTAACATTTTCAAAGTGATGGTTCAGCCTGGTGATCAGGTTGCTGAAGGTGATCTGGTGATCATCCTCGAAGCCATGAAAATGGAAACTGAAATCCGTGCACCGAAAGCAGGCACCATTGGCAGCGTAAGCGCTAAAGAAGGCAGCGCTGTCAAAGTGGGCGACACTCTGTACACAATCGGGTAAGGAGCTGTCATGCATAGTCTGATTAACCTGTGGCACGATACAGGGCTTTACCATATCGAGCTGGGCCAGGTCATTATGATGCTGGTTGGCTTTGTTATGTTATTCCTGGCCATTAAGAAAGGCTTCGAGCCTTTACTGCTGCTGCCGATTGCCGTTGGTACGCTGATGGTAAACATTCCCGGTGCGGGTATGGGCTGGTCTGCAGCTGAAGCCGCTATCCGTGGCGGTGATGCAGCGCTGCTGGCGCAATTCCGTGAGCTGTTTGGCCTGGCGGCAAACGCCGATATCGGCGCGATGCTGGAGGCTTATCACCACGCGGGTGTGGCCGAATACCATAAAGCGCTGAGCATGGGCGCAGCCGCCGGTTTTGAAAACGGCATGCTGTACACCTTCTATAAGGTCACTATTGCCAGTGGTGTTGCACCGCTGCTGATCTTTATGGGTGTGGGCGCGATGACCGACTTCGGTCCGCTGTTGGCCAACCCGAAAACCCTGCTGCTCGGCGCTGCCGCACAGTTTGGTATTTTCGGTACACTGTTTGGCGCTGTCTGGCTGACCGATATGGGTCTGATGGATTTCACCATGCAACAGGCGGCGGCGATTGGCATCATCGGTGGTGCGGACGGTCCGACTTCCATCTTTATTGCTTCTAAGCTGGCTCCTGAGCTGCTGGGTGCAATTGCGGTTGCTGCGTACTCCTACATGGCACTGGTGCCACTGATTCAGCCGCCGATCATGCGCTTACTGACTTCTGAAAGTGAACGCAAAATTCAGATGAGCCAGCTACGTACTGTGAGCAAAGCCGAGAAGATTATCTTCCCGATTGCGGTACTGGTTCTGGTTGCGCTGCTGCTGCCTTCTGCTGCACCGCTGCTGGGTATGTTCTGCTTCGGTAACCTGATGAAAGAATCCGGTGTGGTTGAGCGTCTGAGCGATACGTCGCAAAATGCGCTGATCAACATTGTGACCATTTTCCTCGGTCTGTCTGTTGGCTACAAAATGAGCGCCGACGCCTTCCTGAATGGCAGCACGCTGGCCATTATTGCGCTGGGTCTCGTGGCTTTCTGTGTGGGTACTGCGGCGGGTGTTCTGATGGCAAAACTGATGAACAAGCTGAGCAAAGAACCGATCAACCCGCTGATTGGTTCTGCCGGTGTATCGGCTGTGCCAATGGCGGCCCGTGTATCCAATAAAGTGGGCCTGGAATCTAACCCGCAGAACTTCCTGCTGATGCACGCTATGGGCCCTAACGTGGCTGGTGTTATTGGTTCGGCGGTGGCTGCCGGGGTGATGATTTCCTTCTTCGGTTAAGTGCTGTTGCGGGCTTGCCCGCACATCACCGCCCATAAAAAACGGCGTCTGTGCTACACAGATGCCGTTTTTTATGTGTCTTTTATATTTCGTATTTATGAATAATATGCAGATCTATAAGGTATTTTCGTCTCAGGCCATTGCCTGATATGTAAAGACATCGTATTTTCCCTGCCGCCCGTGCAAAGCGGGTCACTGGAGTTTTTATTATTAAGGATAAACACATGTCTTATGTTCGTTATGCTGCTGTTCCTCTGATGTTGCTGGCTTGTCAGGCGGGTGCGACTGAAGCAGGTTATTTTGCCGGTATTGGCTTATCGACTGGCGTCTCCGGTAAGGCTGAAGCAGAACTGGATAACGCTGACGTGACGCTGTCAGAAGATATCGATGTCGGTGCGGTTAATCTGTTTGTCGGTCATCGTACAGCACGCAATAACCGTTTTATTTTCTCTTATGACAGCATCAGTTTTGATCTGGATAAAAGTGATACCTCTGAAGATGCCACCGGTTTCCGTTTCGATTGGCAGTTTGTATACGGTGAAGAGCAGGTTCAGCCATATTGGGGACTGGGTTTCGGCTTTTATAACCTGCAGGATGCAACCATCCTGAATGGTACCAATCTGGAAGGCGATGATATGTCAGGTATTTCGTTCCAGATGGCCGCAGGTGCAAAAATCAATATTGCTGATAACGTTGAGTTGGATGTTTCTCTGCAGCGTCAGGCTATTGGTTGGCAGGAAATTGAAATCCGCGGATTTGGCGCGACTGAAACCATTCAGATGAGTTATGCCTATAATTTACTGAGTGCAGGGGTTGCCTTTAAATTCTGATGATTTAAAGCCATTGCCAATAAAAAACGGCGTCTGTGGTAACACAGACGCCGTTTTTTATGTCTTGCTGTCCGTTGTTGACAGAGGCTGACGAAGGCTGAAATTACTTCAGCTTCAGGGTTGTCAGCGTATGTTCACGGATGCTGTTCAGCAGGTCGGCGTTGGTTTTAAGGTCTTCGCCATAGGATGGAATAATCTCTTTCAGACGCGCTTTCCATTCACTCTGCATTTTGTCTTTAAAGCAACGTTCCAGCACTTCGATCATCGCCTGTACCGATACAGAGGCACCCGGAGAAGCACCGAGCAGTGCGGCTAGGCTGCCGTCTTTGGCGGCGACCAGTTCGGTGCCGAATTCCAGCTTGCCACGGCCTTCGGCATCCTTCTTGATGACCTGTACCCGCTGTCCGGCTTCGGCCAGGGTCCAGTCTTCGTCTTTGCAGTTCGGAAAGTAGCCACGCAGGGTTGCTACGCGGTCTTCGTGCGACTGCATCACTTCGCTGATCAGGTACTTGGTCAGGTCCATGTTGTTAATGCCAACCGACATCATCGGCAACAGGTTGCTGATGCTGACCGATTTCAGCAGATCGAGCTTGGAGCCTGCTTTCAGGAACTTAGTGGTAAAACCGGCATAAGGTCCGAACAGCAGCGCCGGTTCGCCGTTAATAATACGGGTGTCGAGGTGCGGCACAGACATCGGGGGCGCACCGATAGCGGCTTTGCCATAGACCTTGGCGTGATGCTGGCTGACGATGGCCGGGTCTTTACACACCAGCCACTGGCCGGAAACCGGGAAGCCGCCGTAGCCATTGGCTTCGTCAATATCTGAGGCCTGTAACAGCGGCAATGCACCACCGCCGGCGCCGAGGAAGACGAATTTGGCATTGATGGTGGACGACTTGCCACTCTTGCGGTCATCGGCGCGCACAAACCAGCTGCCGTCCTGGGCGTGTTCAAAGTCGTCGACTTCGTGATTCAGCAGCAGGGTAAAGCTTTCTTTTTCCTGCAGGCGTTTCACCAGATTACGGGTCAGCGAGCCAAAGTCGACGTCGGCACCGTGCGTAACGCGGGTCGCGGCGACTTTTTCGGCGGGGTCGCGTCCTTCCATCACCAGCGGCATCCATTCGCGCAGTACCGCCGGGTCTTCGCTGTATTCCATCTCTTTGAACAGATGGTGAGCGCTCATTTTTTTATGGCGCTGACGCAGAAAGGCAACGTTGTCTTCACCCCAGACGAAGCTCATGTGCGGCGTCGGGTTGATAAACTGGGTAGGAGCCGGGAGAACACCGTTTTCGACCATGTGCGCCCACAGCTGCAGCGACACTTCGAAATTGGCGTTGATGGCCAGAGCACGGTCAATGGCGACATTGCCCTGTTCATCTTCGGCGGTGTAATTGAGTTCGCAGTAGCCTGCGTGTCCAGTACCGGCGTTGTTCCAGCCGTCGGTACTTTCGTGAGCCACATGGTCCAGACGTTCAACCATTGTGATTTTGAGTGTCGGGTCCAGCTTGGTAAGCAGGGTTCCCAGTGTTGCACTCATGACCCCGCCTCCGACGAGGAGCACATCGACCTTTTGTATAGTCATGGATTTCGCCTTTAAATCAGAAAATCAAAATCTGCAGTGCATGCCAGGTACTGGCTTCCCCGTGGGCTTATGGCCCTGATCTCTGCCGGGACGGGTAATCCGTGGCAGCGGGGACGTGGTAAATCGACGCTTTATACACAGCCGGTCTGCGGCTTACAACCGCTAATGAGACCGCTACTACTAATGTATATTCCAGTCGCTGAGACACGAATATTCAAGGGTAGTGCCGTTTTTCGCCACTGACTTTCCATTGCTGGAGTGTCTTGGCGGTGGGCGTGACCGTACACAAAAATTCTTACCATTCCGGCCATAAACCACGATGGCTGCCGCCGTTGGGTAACCGCAGACGGAATGAAACAGGATGGTGAGCAACAAGGGGTGGCTGTGAAGGTGCCAGCTTCCGCTGACTGGCTGCAACAGGCCCGCAGCCTCAGGCCGGGGGCGGTTGAGCATTTCAGGTCAGTATCCGGAAGACCATCGGTCTTACCACAAACACAGCGACGTTTAAGGCCGCGAAAAATACCGGAAAAGGCCTATATGGTCAAACCATTGACCCTGCAACAGGTTGTTCTCTTGTCGCAGAGCAAGCAGGTTCCGGATCAGGCAGGTATTTACGCTGCAGCAACTACACTGAGAGAACATACAACGGTGCGGAGTTCACTATGCTGCGGATAGCGATTAACGGGTTTGGCCGGATTGGCCGCAATGTGTTACGGGCGCTGTATCAATCGGGTTACCGTGACGATATTCAGGTGGTGGCAATTAACGACCTGGGCGATGCCGAAACCTGCGCTCACCTGCTGGAGTTTGATTCGGTGCACGGTCATTTTGATGCGGATATCCGCCTCGAAGACGGACTGCTGGCGCTGGGCGACGATGCCATTATTCTGCTGAGCGAAGCCGAACCCCTGCGCCTGCCCTGGGGCGAGCTGGATATCGACATTGTGCTGGAATGCTCGGGGCGCATGACCAGTTCGATCAAAGCCATGGGGCATCTTGATGCCGGTGCCGGCAAAGTGCTGATTTCAGCACCGGCTGAAGACGTCGATGCCACGGTGGTGTTCGGTGTTAACGAAAATGTACTGCAAGCCACTGACCGCATCGTCTCCAATGCTTCCTGCACCACCAACTGTCTGGCGCCGGTGGCGCGGGTGCTGCACGAACAGTTCGGTATTGAAGAAGGCAGCATGACCACCATTCACGCTTACACCAATGATCAGCATCTGCTCGATCTGGGGCATGACGATCTGTACCGCGCCCGCGCGGCGGCATTGTCGATGATTCCGACCCGCACCGGCGCGGCCAAAGCCATTGGCCTGGTGCTGCCGGGACTGGATGGCAAAATTGCCGGTATGGCGGTGCGGGTGCCGACCGCCAATGTCTCGCTGGTGGACCTGGTGTTGCGCGTACACGACACGCCATCGCGCGACGACGTTAACGCGGTAATGCGCGCCGCAGCGGCGGCCAGCCCGGTACTGGATTACAACAACCGTGCGCTGGTGTCGGTCGATTTTAACGGCAATCCGGCATCGGCTATCTTCGACGCCAACCACACCCATGCGCAGGGCCATCTGCTGCATGTGATGGCCTGGTATGACAATGAATGGGGCTTTGCGCACCGGATGCTGGATACGGCACTGGCCATGAGTCGCGCCTGAGTCCGCAGATACATCAGCGCGGCGGGCTCTGATCAGACAGACCCGCCGCAACCTCTCCTCTGGTAAAACTCCGGCGCATAACAGAGCCGCGTAAAGTTGACCCGCCGCAATCCATTCTGTGTTCAGAACCTGCACACTGACCTGCCCGGTTTCAGGATGAATCTATGACCCCTTGCGCTGGCACATCGCCGACTGCTGCTGTTGATAACGCCCTGCCAGCTACGCCTGCCTGTCAGTGCAGCGTGGCCGATATTCGTGCCCGCTTGCAGGCCCCGACGGATGGACTGAGCAGTGCCGAGGCCGCGACCCGCCTGCAACAGCAGGGCAGCAACAGTCTGCCTCAGGCGCGCGGCCGTTCTTTGTGGCGACGGTTATGGGCGCAGATCAGCAATCTGCTGATTCTGGTGTTGCTGTCGGCGGTGGTGATTACTGCGTTGCTCGGTCATACCCTCGACAGTCTGGTGATTCTGGCGGTGGTGATTTCCCAGGCGCTGATCGGGTTGGTGCAGGAAGGTCGTGCAGAGCAGGCGTTGTCGGCCATCCGCCATATGCTGGCCCCTACTGCCAGCGTCATCCGCGACGGTCACAGTCAGCGTATTGCCGCCGCTGAACTGGTGGCCGGCGATACCGTATTACTGGAACCCGGCGATCGGGTACCGGCGGATATCCGTCTGGAACGCTGCCACAGCCTGAGCCTGGATGAGGCCATTCTGACCGGCGAATCACTGGCGGTGGAAAAACAGCCAGAGGCATTAACCAGTACCAATGCGCTGGGCGATCAGAGCAATATGGCGTTTTCCGGTACGCTGGTGGTGCGCGGCACCGGTCGTGGCGTGGTCGTGGCGACCGGCAGTCGCTCGGAAATCGGCCGCATTTCCGGTTTGTTGCAGCAAACCACCGGCTTACAAACCCCGTTACTGGCGCAGATGGATCGTTTTGCCCGGCTGATGGCGACCCTGGTGGTGGTCAGCGGCTTACTGATTTTGCTGCTGGGTTACTGGCTCAGCGATCTGCCTTTTGCGGACTTATTTATTGCCGTGGTGGGCTTAACCGTGGCCGGTATTCCGGAAGGGTTGCCCGCCATTCTGTCAATTACCCTGGCTGTGGGAGTGCGCAGCATGGCGCGGCGGCAGGCGGTGGTAAGGCGTATGCCTGCCATCGAAACCATTGGTGCGGTGTCGGTGATCTGCTCCGATAAAACCGGCACACTGACACGCAACGAAATGATGGTGTCGGCGCTGGCCTGTGGGGCACATTACCGTCAGGTTCGTGGCGATGGTTATGCACTGGATGGCGGCCTGAATGAGCCGCTGGCCGAGACGCTGCAAACACCGCTGATGCTGGCCGCCGCACTGTGTAACGATGCCAGCCTGCAGGCAGGTAACGGCACGGTGAAAATTCACGGTGACCCGATGGAAGCGGCGTTGCAGGTGCTGGTGCATCGGCTGGATGGTGATCCGGTTCGTCTGGCACAGCATTGGCCGCGCACCGATGAAATTCCCTTTGATGCCGAATACCGCCTGATGGCAACGCTGAATCACGATCATCAGGGGCGGCATCAGCTATGGGTCAAAGGTGCGCCGGAAGCGGTGTTGCAGCGTTGCAGAAGTCAGCTGGATGAGACAGAGGGCAGCGTTACCCTGGCACAGGATTATTGGTCAGACATGATTGAACGGCTGGCCAGCGATGGTCAGCGCGTGCTGGCGTTAGCCTGCAAGGAACACAGCGGCAGCGAGCTGGAAATGACCGATCTGAACGATCTGCAACTGATCGGTCTGGTCGGGCTGATGGATCCGCCGCGCAGCGAAGCCATTGCCGCAGTGGCGGAATGCCATGCCGCCGGTATCGAGGTGAAGATGATCACCGGTGATCACGGCCTGACGGCCAGTGCCATTGCCGCCCGGCTGGGGCTGCATAACAGCGCTGAAGTGCTTACCGGCAAGCAGCTGGACGAGCTGGATGATCAGGCCCTGCAGGATTGTGTCGGGCGGGTGAACGTGTATGCCCGCACAAGCCCCGAGCATAAGCTGCGACTGGTGCAGGCGTTGCAGAGTTGTGGTGATGGTCGTAACGGTGATGGTCTTAGCGGTAAGCGCCAGGGCGGTGCTGTGGTGGCGATGACCGGTGATGGTGTGAACGATGCCCCGGCGCTGAAAGCCGCCGATGTCGGTATTGCTATGGGGCATAAGGGGTCGCAGGCCGCGCGTGAAGCCTCGGCGGTGGTGTTGCTGGATGACAACTTCGCCAGTCTGGTGGCCGCGGTTAAGGAAGGACGTACGGTTTATCAGAACCTGAAAAAAGGCATCGCCTTTATGCTGCCGATTAACGGCGGTGAATCCATCAGTCTGATGGTGGCGTTACTGTGGGGTCATACGCTGCCGATCTCAGCGTTGCAGATTTTATGGGTGAATATGATCAGCTCGGTGATTCTGGCCATGACCCTGGCCTTTGAACCGGCGCTGCCGGGGATGATGCAACAACCGCCCAGAGCCCGTAATGAAGCGCTGCTCAGCCGGCCGTTAGCGTGGAAAGTTCTGCAGGTATCGCTGCTGTTTCTGATTGGGATTTTCGCCGCCTGGCATTGGGGTATGGCGCACTCCGGCAGCGAAGCCTTTGCCAGTACGGTGGCCGTTAATGCACTGGTCGCGATGGAGCTGTTCTATTTGTTTACCGTGCGTTATCCGCCCGGACAAGCCATCAGCTGGCAGGGGTTTAAAGGTACGCCGGTGATCTGGGTGGCTATTGCGGCGCTGATTCTGATGCAGTCTTTATTTAACTGGCTGCCACTGTTTCAGCGCACGTTTAACAGCATGGCTCCGGATTTACCGGCGCTGATGGTGGCGACTGGCTGTGGTGTGGCGGTGTTGCTGATATTGCAGCTGGAAGGTTGGATCAGGGGGCGCTGGTGTAACAACCACGGCGATTAAACGCTTTGCTTCTTCAGCGCCGAGCTCATGCCTGTGGGTAATGTATCACTGCTGCTCTGGTCGCGGTTGTTGCAGGAATGAGTGACTGATGTGAGCGCTTGCTATCAATGACCCGCAGGCTTTTCCGCAACATCGCGTTGGCTGGCTTTTAACTGGCGGGAAGCATTCAGCATAAAGTTGAGGGCACCCCGGCCGGTCATGCTGAAGGGGTCAAAATCGGTGCTGTTGGTGTATTTGAGCACCATACTTTGAGTGACCTGGCTGTCGGGCAGATAACACATATTCCAGTGCTCCATTTCCCGCTCGTCAATTTCTTCGAAGGCCAGAATCTGCACATCACGGTGGCGTTTGTCTTTGACAATTTGGCTGTACAGAGCTGAGACATCATCCCGTTGGCCTTCAATGCACTGCAGAAAATACTTGCGGTTAAAGTAGAGCATGCCGGTCAGGTTCTTGGCTTTATTAAAGCGCTGGGCGCTTTCCAGCAGCTTGCCCAGCTCCAGATCGTTCCAGAATTCGGTTTTATGGCTGGCATAAATCAGACGGACGAGGTTCATGGTGCTGCTCCGCAGGTTGATCTGCTAACGATAGAACGCTCTTCTCTACCCGCAAGTGAGTGTCAGTTCTGCAACCTGAGTTTTTATTCATGTCATAATGCGTCCTTTCAATAAACCGTCGTTTTCTTATGTTCAGTCGTTATTTTTTCTCATGTTCTGTTCGGTTACCGGCTCTTGTGTGTTTGTGTGCCCTTTCTTTGTTGGGGCTGGTGGGCTGCGATCGTGATACTCCGGCGGCGCACACGCCGCAGGTAAAAGCGGAGACGGACACGCGCCTCGGGTTTTCGGCGTTGCCGCCCATTCCGCATCTGCATGAGCGGGCGGTGGTCGAGGGCCAGTTAACACTGGCAGGCACCGCCGTCGATTGGTCTGGCTTCCGCGTGCAGTGGGTGTTTGATGAGCAACCACTGGGCGACGTTGTAGCAGCGGCGGCCGATGGCCGCTTCCGTCTGCCACGGCCGTTACAGGATGCTCCCTCCGGCTTATGGGCTGAGGCCTGGGCCGGAGCGTATCGGTTGCGCGGTAAGCCGGATGAGTTGGGTCGTCTGCAACTCGATGCTTTAAGTACTGCCCGTGCCGCACTCAGTAATGGCAGCCGTGCCGAACCGGCGAATCCACAGCTGGAACCGTTGCATAATATTCTGCATGCCGTGTTGCGTGAGGGTTTGGGTGAAGATATGCGTGACGGCGCGCAAGCAGCCGCCGGTTATACCGCTGCGCCGTTGTTGGCGCATTATCAAAGCAGCTGGCAACTGGCACAGGTGCTGGCGCGCAGTCCGGTACACCGCATTGCTTTTCAGCTGCGCCATCAACAGGTATTAGCGGACAGTTTTGCTCTGCTGCATCAACAACCAGATTTCAGCCACGGTGATTTATCCGAACAGCAACGCATGGTGCGCCTTGATCGCTGGGGAACGCCACTGCGCTGGCAGCATCGTCCGTATCAGGAGCAAGCCTGGGGCTGTGTCGATTACCTGCAATTAGGGCAACGCTGGCTGGTCAGTGAAGAATCGGCCACACCGCTGGCGCTGAATACCCTGCAACAACGTTTGGGGGAATTATCGCAACAGCATTTTTGTGGCCAGGATCAGTGGCGTCTGCCGACGGTGAATGAATTACACAGCCTGATTAATCATGATAATGGCGGCTGGGCGTTTCCGCTCAGTCTGCCGTTTGCCGGCAGCAATATTTACTGGGTTCAGGATGAGCAGGGGCAGGCACAGATTTTTGATCTGCAGCGCAATACGATTATCCGTAATGGCAAACAGGCGCACTGGCTGCCGCTGGTGGTAAGAGGTGAGGAGTATTCCATGCGCTCACAGAACCGGCGCTCGGTCAGCAGTAACCGCTCGGATCTGTTGATAGATTTTTCTTTACTGCAGGCGTTGTATGGGGTTGCATTTCCCGGTGCAGATAACGATCAATCTGCGTCTGACAAGGGGTTGCAGCAACTGCCGGATATGGATGAATTATGGATGCAGGCACCCTGTTCAGAGTGTCACTCTGATCCGCAAACCGAAGCGCAAACCCAACTTCAAACTAAGCCTTAATCGCGACGCATAAACCGGCGTTAAAATCCGCTGTCAGTAACATCAGAGTGCACAGGTCAGATAGGTAGCTTCGCCATAAACGCTGATTCTGGCCTGTAACTCAGAGTCCTGCGACAGCGGATGGCGATGATGAAAACCATAACGCTGCCAGAACGGCACCGAATTCTGAATGGCAATCAAACTGGCCTGAGATAGCTGACGCGCCTGTGCCGTGTGAAAAAACGCCTCCAGCAGCGGTGCGCTTAAGCCCAGCCCGCGCGCGGAGGGATCAACGGCTAAATCATGCAGATACAAGCAATCGGCTTGCTGAGGCACGATAAAATCATCGGCATCCAGCGTTGGTGGCTGTTCTATGCGGATGGGCAGGGCAAATACATAGGCCAGTAATTTTCCGTTTTCTTTTATCTCTGTATGAGCATTGTCGTTTGAATCTTTAATGATGTTGTTTTTATCTTCAACAACATAAGCACAATCGGCAGCCTGCTGTAATTTATTAATAAATGCGTCGGCTTTTTCCGGCTCGATGCTGGTGTAGCACAGCGCCTGAATGCGCAGAATTTCCGGAATATCGCTGATGAGGGCAGGGCGTAACGAAGGCATAAACATAGCGGCGTTATTAAATAAGCGGCCATGTTAACGGATGGAGGTTTTTTTGCCAGATAAAGCAGGCGTCAGATAATCACCTGGCTCCCACGCTCTGCGTGGTAGTCTTTACGGAATTGCATTCCCACGCGGAGCATGGGAACGAGTTCAGCATTATCACCTGTCTGCGTGGTCACCTGGCTCCCACGCTCTGCGTGGTAGTCTTCACGGAGTTGCATTCCCACGCGGAGCATGGGAACGAGTTCAAAATCATCACCTGGCTCCCACGCTGAGCATTACACCTGGCTCCCACGCTCTGCGTGGTAGTTTTCACGGAATTGCATTCCCACGCGGAGCATGGGAACGAGCTACGCGGAGCATGGGAACGAGTTATAAAAAAACAGACCTCAGCGGCAGGCCGCTGAGGTCTGTTTCTGTTTGTGCAAGAGACAGCAATCAGAGAGCGATTAATGCCACTTCAGCATCCCGGTTCAGAACCGTCCACCAGGTGTTATCGTCGGCATCGTAACCCACCAGTGGTTGGTTGGCACATTCAGCAGCGCGGACCGGTGGCGTTTGCAGGTAGCTTTCCAGCCAACGACCGGAAGTTACACAATTACCAGTGGTCAGTGCCTGCCATTGATTGGCTTTCAGGCTGGCAAGCTGAGCATTAACAGCCGTCAGATTTTCTGCACCTTTAAATTCAACCGCGTAAGCATCGGCAACGGCATCGCTGATATTCCAGCTGCGGGTTGCCGTCGCTGGCAGAACAACCGGTGCTTTAGCGGATGATGCATCGGTGGTCGAACCGGGCAGGCCAGTGTCGGTGCTGATATCTTTGGTTTCACCATAATCGCCCTGATAAACGCCGGTCTGGTTTTGCGTACCGCTGACAATCAGAATATCCGACAGGGTATCCGCCGTGGCTGGTGTCCAGCTCAGGGTGACATGCTCTTTCAGATCAATAGTCGTTTCCGGGATATCCAGCACATTATCAACGGTATTAGGAATAATCCGCTGTTCACCGTTCAGGTTAGGAGTCCAGCTTTCATGAACCTGATACATCCACTGATACGCCAGGCGGGTAAGATCGGTCAGTGTTTCTGCGCGTGAAAACCCGGGCATATATTCCATATCGCGGCCTCGGGTGTCAGTGCGGTTAAAGGTGTTATTCACACCACCGGCGAGGCGCGCGACAGAGCCATCTTCGGCCAGACAAATATCCGTAATATAGTCAGGTTGGAAAACCATGACCGAGCGGGTGCCATCAGGAATGCTGTTTGGATACACCACGGTTTCACAGCGATTGCCAGTACGGGTGAACTGATCATGCAATTGCCAGTCAGCGCTAAAGGCCTGATCGCTGTTATTGCTGGTGGCGGTATGTTCGGCAAAATATCCCTGATAATTAACCCGGTCGTTATCAAAATTCAGCAGCCCGGAGTTGACATCAAAGTGCGTTGAACCACCGCCTTTGGTCGCATTTTTCTGCGCAATAATCATCTGCACCAATTCACGCTCACCGTAGCGGAATTCATAGCCCTTATACGATGCATTACCCGCCATGATTTGTGTGTAAGCATTCATGCGGTAATTACCGGCAGAAGGCGTAGAGCCCGACGGAAAGGTGGTTTGCGTCGTATCTTTGGCAATTAATGAACGCTGATATTGATGCTCATGCCCCTGAACATAAATAACATCGTGTTGTGAAAACAGCGCACGGATCTGATCGGCAACGCCATATACCCAGTCATCGTCTTTGGTACCTTCGACAATCTGCTCGCGGGTGAGGCCGTACTTGGCACCAATCAGTCCATCGTGGCTGGCAACGACCACGTGATCAACTTGTCCGGCGGTTTTTTCTAATGTTTCTTCAATCCAGTCGATGGCAATCGGCAGGTTGTAATAGGCAAGGCCGATAATCAGAACATTTTCGCGCACGACATAATAATTAATCCATTCATAACCTGGCATATGAACGGCATCTTCAGGAATGTAATCACGCATTGTTTCCACCCAGGCGTGGGTGTAGCTGTAGTTCATTTCGTGATTACCCATAACCGGTAAAAACTCCATGCCCTGGTCACGATAAGTTTTGGCAACGGATGTCCATTCCTGCCATTCAACGGCCGACCCTTTGTCGGTCAAATCGCCGAGGGCAATAACCATATCAGCGCCTGCCGCTGACTGATGCTTTAACACTTCGCGCAGTGGATGCAGCGCCACATGCGCCTGACCGGTGGCATCGCTGCCGCCCTGAGTATCGGGTAACAGGCCAACGGTAAAAGGTTGGTAGTTTTTTTCATCGACCACGACGGCGGGGGTGTCCGATTTATTGGATGAATCGTCATTACAGCCGGTCAGCAGACTGCTGCCTATCAATGCCAGCGGAATAAATAAATGGGGGTATTTCACAGGTGGACTCCTTCTTAATTGAAGGACGTATTGAGAAGATTGTTTGTTTCTGTTGTATGACATTTTAACAGCGGCCGGAACACAGATTGACAAGAGCCGAAGCCAAATTTTAATGGGTTTCAACTGGTTTCAACTGGTTTCAACTGGTTTCAACTGGTTTCAACTGGTTTCAACTGGTTTCAACTGGTTTCAAACTGACGTGTTTTGGCGCTTGTAATTAAAATTTAAATAATCGTTTTTTAGGCGATAACAATGTATCTACCATTAAATTAGTCATTATCGGCCAGATGTTTGATTAAGATCAGAGTAGTGTGAATATATGATGATGAAATGAATAAACCGCAAGCAAAATTCCGGAACACTGTTTTCGATTTTATTTTAAATAAATCGGTGTATTTGCGTATTGCTGCAATATGCCTGTATATGCGTTTCAGTTATGCAGGTACTTAGCGATATTTTGATCGGCGCGCATCGCTTGGTCTGTTTTTTAGCGCTTATGTTCCCGAGTGAAGCATGCCCGCCAGCGCCTGCTTCAGTAACTGCGCGGCATAACCCGGGTTGGCTGCCGGGGCTGTGGTGGCCAGCTGGTAACTGCCCTCGATACTGGCGATCACAAAGGCGGCGATATCGGCTGTTTGTGACGGGCTGAGCGTTACGCCATTCTCTGCCGCCGCCTGCTGTAATAATTCGCTGAGCTGCTGGCTGTGCTGGCGGATAATCTGCTGATACAGCGCGCGCACTTCCTCAATACGCACAGCCTCTGCGCCAATAATGACCCAGGCGGTTACCGCCTCCGGGTTGCTGCCATCACCTAACGCCAGTGCGGCGTCGATATAGGCATCCAGCTGTTGTTGGGCATTCCCGGCGGCGTCTGCCAGCAGGGTAAAACGCTGCGCGGCCTGCTCGCTGATCTGATGAATCAGCGCAATCAGAATCTCCTGTTTGGTTTTGAAGTGATAATGAATCAGCCCCGGCGATAAGCCCGCCGCTTTGGCAATGCTCTGAATGGAGGCCTTTTCGTAGCCCTTGTCGGCCATGGCCTGCATCAGGCCGTTGACGATCTCCTGGCGGCGGTGCCCGGTATTGGAAGGTCTGGCCATGGTGGGTCCCGGATAAGTATTTTGGTTATTCAACCAAAATACTTGACGGCAGGGAAGTGGATAACCTATCTTGGACTTAAGTTGGTTGACCAACCAATTTATAAGGTGTGACTGGCAGAGCGAAAGCGCCAGAGAGAACACGCCAGAGAAAATGGTAAGGAGAACAGCGATGCAACAACTCAGCGAGCAATGGCAGCAACAGGCGCAGCAGTGGGGGGCCGACAGTCAGGCCTGCCAGCAGGTGTTTAACCTGCTGCAGAGCAGCTACAGCGGCGCGCAGCGCTTCTACCACGGCATTGGCCATATCCGGCAGATGCTGGAGCTGGCGCAGCAACAGCGCGCGGCGATAGCAGACTGGCCGGCGTTCTTCTTTGCCATCTGGTTTCACGATCTGATTCAGCAGAACAAAGGCAATAACGAAGAGCTGAGCGCGGCTCTGGAGCGTGAATATCTGCAGCCACTGGCGGTTCCTGAAGCGGTGATCGCCAAAGCCGAACAGCTGATTCTGGCAACCCGCACTCACCAGTATCAGGCCGACAGTGATGTGCAGCTGTTTATGGATATCGACCTGTCGATACTGGCCGCCGAACCTGCAGCTTACCGTGCTTATGCCAGCCAATGCCGCAAAGAGTATTTCCTGCCCGACTTTGTTTACCGCTTTGGCCGCCGCCGTTTTCTGCATGAGTTGTTAGAACGCGAGTTTATCTTTTCCAGCCCGTATTTCAGACAGCACAGTGAGCAGCTTGCCCGCGCCAATATTAAATGGGAGCTGGAGGAATGGTTATGAGTCTTTTCAAAAAAATCAGCGAAGGCTGGCAGCACGCGGTTAATGGCAACGTTGCGAGAGAGCCTGATGTGAAATTTACAGACAGCGGTATGCATATCACCCAGGGCAATGGCCTCGAGCTGGATATTGCTTTCAGCGCCGTAGAACAGATCGACATTATCACCACCGATCAGGGCCCGTGGCGGGAAGATGTCTGGTGGTGTTTTTACCTGAGCAATGAAGAGAAGCCGGTGTATTTACCGCAGGGTATTCAAGGAGAAGACCAGATACTGCGCGTGCTGGAAAAGCACTTTGCCGGCATCGATTTCCAGACGTTTATTACGGCTATGGGCTCGGCAGAAAATGCGGTGTTTAATCTGTGGCGACGGGCGGAAGGCTGAAGCCGAATGGCATTATGAATGCGGGCTCATCTGGCTCCCACGCTCTGCGTGGTAGCCCTTACCGGTACAGCTGCATTCCCACGCGGAGCATGGAAACGAGAAGTTACTCCGCCTTTACTTCTGGCTCCCACGCTCTGCGTGGTAGCCCTTGCTGGCACAGTTGCATTCCCACACGGAGCATGGGAACGAGAAGTCACTCCGCCTTTACCTCTGGCTCCCACGCTCTGCGTGGTAGCCCTTACCGGTGCAGCTGCATTCCCATTCCCACGCGGAGCGTGGGAACGAGAAAAAATGTAAAGAGATACTGATGTATATACAGTGTATTTTTGAATTCTGTTGAAAACCGGCACGCTTTACATCTGTGCTTGCTCGTTTTGCCAGAGAGTAGTAACTTTAATGCCAAGCGAATCAATAGCTTGCCCTCAGAGTTACGAGAGGGGTTTACAAGCTGGGTGTAAAGTTAGCTGCACAGAAAGCCAGAATTAACAGGCGTGCGCGTTTTTCTCGAAAGGATTTTTGAGTTATGGAAGATTTCCCAGTCCGTCCAATACGTTACGCAGGATTTCTCGAAAGAGTCTCCCGGGATAAGTGTGCGTGTACACTAACAAGCTGTTATTTACTTGTGTTGAAAGGATAAAATTAAAACGATGGATGCATATTTAAAAATAATTGAAGCTTTAGCTAATGGGATTGATCCAATTACAGGTGAAATTCTTCCTAGTGAATCACCATACAATCATCCGGATGTAATTAGAGCATTATTTACCACGCTAGATTTTATGAAAAATCCGGCAAAGAAAGCTCCCAAAGTAAAAAAGACACCAGAACAGAAGCAAGCAGAAAACATCGAAAATGGTCTGCCTAGAAATGCTGGATTACCTTGGACAGACGAGCAGCGTGCTGATTTGGCACAACAGTTTTCATCTGGAGAAGAAATTAAGATGCTAGCAGAAATTCACGGGCGGACAAATGGTGCTATTACTTCCGAGCTAAAGAAGCAAGGTCTTATTGAAGAGTAACGATGGTACATAAATAACAAACGCTTTAAGGAGGATTCGTAACACTCGGCGGTATTGGTTTGAATCGTCTTATGTGTTTACGGCGTAATGGTGGAGTGTATTGGTGGCGTTGCTCACCACTTAAGCGGGCGTTATGAGTTATGAACGGATTTAAATATGGATATTTTGCTCTTTGTTTTTCTATTTTGGGTAACACTTAATATTTTGGTTTCCATTTTTATAGCTAGAAGAGCTGATTTGGACTCATTTCAGAAAGGTGCTCAGGTTACGATGGTTTGGCTTATACCACTCATCGCTGCTGTCGGATTATGGTTATTTCATCGCAGTATTGACGACAATAGGCGCGGAGGAGGACCTATTGGCGGCGGTCCGAATGATAGTGTTGGGGGCATGTAAGTGGTGACTAATTTAACTGGCTACCACGCTCTGCGTGGTAGCCCTTGAGGGGCAGTTAAATTTCCATTCGGAGCATGGAAAGAAGAATTTTTTTACTAGTAGAGAACTGATTTAAGTAGAACCTACTATATAAAAGGGAGTTAGGATGAAACTACACTGTACGTATATCGTGCATCTGGCACTCTTACTTTTTCCAGTATTATTTTCTGGATGCGCTATTAATCAGGCTCCTGAAGTACCCACTATTTCAAATGATTATCGTCCCTCTGGGCGCGAGCAATTCACGCTTTTCGAGATCCCAGACGAGTTTAAACAGTACGGATACACCTATTTTTGTACCGTGATAAGCCTGCATCAATGTTTTAATGAGAATACACTGTCTGAGCAGGATGGAAGAGGGCTTAAAGGGTACTTTATATCTCAAAAACCTCTCAAAACGTATGATGACGGAGTTGCTGCATACGCTGTCATGCTAAGCAACGGCCGAAAGATGTACTTCATATCTGATCGATCAAAAGGCGGTCGTTATGGTAAGGATACTTACATCGAACCTCTGTTTTTCGAGAAACTATCCCGGTATCCGATTTATGAAGGGTCTTCCATTATGGTTATCGGAAGGGTTTATGGTTCTGAAAAAGAAAAATTGAAACTTAGTACGGGTGAAGAAGTTTTAGCGGAGACGCTTGATGCTATTTCTAAGGTTGCTCGTCGATTCTCAAGTTCTGCTGTTGCTGATCTCTTGGTTGGATCTGATGATATTCGCATCGAGACAGACAGAGTCGAAGGTATCACTTATGTGAAACCATTTTATTACAGTAATAAAAGCTCCTATCAGATATATTTGGGATACAACGATGAGCGGTATTTTTTCCGGGTGAAAGTTAAATATTATGGAGATAGCTGGATCTTTGCCGACAGAATAACGATTTCCGCCGACGAATTCCGTTGGCGTTCAGAGTCCATTCCTTTTAAAAGAGATCATCATGCTGATGTATGGGAGTGGATTGATATTCCGCTGGATGATCATTTTGTGAATTTTAGTTATCGCCTTTCAGAAAGTGAGTTTTCCGTTGTGCGATTTAATGGCGAAAAATATTATTCAGATTTGGAGCTTACTAATCGTGAGCGAGAAAATATTGTACTGATGCTAAAGCTGAAGTTGATTATCGAATCTGATGGCATCAAAAATGAAAAATAGAGAATTGATTCATTATCGATATGTGACTTAGTTTTTGTGATATTTATTAGAATTTCGGTATAAATTTTAAGGAGAAAACCAATGGCTGAAATGTTTTTTGATTTCAATGGTAAGAATAGAGAATTAAAATATCATTGTAGATTACAGGCATTTTGGGAACTGGATTTTGAAACGTTATCATCTGAATATGATATTGAAGATATTTCTGCTTATGAATTGTTTGAGGAGTGGGCTCATATTGTATCAGAACAGTATCCGAATGGATTAATACCAATTTCTTGGTATGTCGTTGATGACAGTGAGCGTATTTTAGGAAGGATGCCTTTTCAGTACGATGCTAAGGTTAAGGATTTTTTGGACAGTTACACCACTCCTAAATCAGAGGGTGGTGAGGAAATCAACTGGTTGACGTTGGCTGTTTCTGACAAGTTTTGGTCAGAGCGTACAGGTTTTTATAAGGGTTATCATGGGGGATTTATCCAAGAAGTTACAGGATGGAAACCTTCACCGCTTCAGCCTTATGTATTTTTACCTTCATTGCTTAAATCAGCAGGAAAGGCTTAGGTTTTTGTACAGTTGCATTCCCACGCGGAGCGTGGGAACGAGGAGAGGGTGCGCAGTGCGCACCCTACGAATTACTCTTCGTAATTCTCAATCGCCGGACAAGAGCAAATCAGGTTACGGTCGCCGTACACATCATCAATACGGCCAACGGTTGGCCAGAATTTATGTGCGCCAAGTTCTTTAACCGGGTAAGCGGCCAGTTCGCGGCTGTACGGACGATCCCATTCTCCGGCAATTACCGGTGCGGTGTGCGGGGCGTTTTTCAGCGGGTTATTTTCCGCATCCAGTTCACCGCGCAGTACTGCGTCGATTTCGCCTTTAATGCTGATCATGGCGTCGGCAAAGCGGTCGATTTCGGCTTTGGATTCCGATTCGGTCGGCTCGATCATAAAGGTGCCTGCAACCGGGAACGACATGGTCGGCGCGTGGAAACCGTAGTCCATTAAGCGCTTGGCAATATCCACTTCGGTAATGCCGCTTTCGGCTTTCAGCGGACGCAGGTCAACAATACATTCGTGCGCCACACGGCCGTTCTGGCCGGAGTACAGAATCGGGTAGTGAGCTGACAAACGCTTGGCCAGGTAGTTGGCTTTCAGCAGTGCATTCTGGGTTGCACGGCGCAGACCTTTGCCGCCCATCAGGGTGATGTACATCCAGCTGATGGTGAGAATGCTGGCGGAGCCGTAAGGCGCAGCCGATACCGCACCATTGCCTTTGGCTTCGTTCTCCAGCGGGCGTACCGCGTGGTTGGCCACAAATGGTGCCAGGTGTTTGGCAACACCGATAGGGCCCATGCCCGGGCCGCCGCCGCCGTGTGGAATAGCGAAGGTTTTGTGCAGGTTCATGTGCGATACGTCGGCACCGATAAACGCCGGCTGGGTAATACCTACCTGTGCGTTCAGGTTGGCACCGTCCATATACACCTGGCCGCCGAGGCTGTGTACCAGGTCGCAGATTTCACGCACGCCCTGCTCGTAAATACCGTGGGTCGACGGGTAGGTCAGCATCAGGCACGACAGCTGGTCGCCGATTTCTTCGGCTTTTTTCTTCAGGTCGTCAAAGTCGACGTTACCTTCGTCATCGCAGTTGGTAACCACAACGCGCATCGAGGCCATCTGCGCCGACGCCGGGTTAGTACCGTGGGCAGAGCGCGGAATCAGACAGACGTTACGGTGACCTTCGCCACGGCTCTCGTGGTATTTCTTGATCGCCAGCAGACCGGCGTATTCGCCCTGGGCACCGGAGTTCGGTTGCATACAGATGGCGTCAAAACCGGTAACGGCTTTGAGGTAGTCGTCCAGCTCGGCAATCATCTGCTCGTAACCAACGGTCTGTGACTTAGGCGCGAACGGGTGAATATTGGAGAACTCAGGCCAGGTAACCGGAATCATTTCGGTGGTGGCGTTCAGTTTCATGGTGCAGGAACCCAGCGTGATCATGCTGTGGTTCATGGCCAGGTCTTTCGACTCCAGACGCTTCATATAACGCAGCATTTCATGCTCTGTATGGTAGCGGCTGAAAGTCGGGTGGGTCAGGAATTCGGTGTTACGTGCCTGACCGGCGTCAATGCTGTTGGAGCCGTTGGCAACAATCTGCGCATCCAGTGCGTATACATCCAGACCATGACCTTCGCCGAGAATAATATCGAACAGTTCCTGTACGTCGGCGGCAGAGGTTTTCTCGTGCAGGCTGACACCCAGAGTGTTTGCTGCCATACCCAGAGCGGCGTCGTCGCGCAGGTTCACTTCACATGCTTCGGCACGGGCCAGTAGCGCGGCTTTGTCGCTGGCGTTAAAGGTCAGGGTGTCGAACCAGTGGTTGTTGACCAGCTCAATACCTTTAGCCTGTCCCTGAGAAGAAGAGAGACCAGCAGCGAGAATATCGGTTAAACGGTGAATACGGCCGGCAATGGTCTTCAGACCCTGTGGGCCATGGTAGACGGCGTAGAACGAGCTTAAGTTGGCCAGCAGTACCTGCGCAGTACAGATGTTGGAGTTGGCCTTCTCACGGCGGATATGCTGTTCACGGGTCTGCAGTGCCATACGCAGCGCAGGTTTGCCCTGAGCGTCAATGGATACACCGATAATTCGGCCGGGAATATTACGCTTGTACGCATCGCGGGTAGCGAAGAACGCCGCGTGCGGGCCACCAAAGCCCATCGGCACGCCGAAGTGCTGGGCGTTACCCAGAACGATGTCGGCACCCATTTCGCCCGGTGCTTTCAGCATTACCAGCGCCATCAGGTCAGTGGCCACCGCGGCCATCGCGTCTTTGGCGTGCAGGGCGGTAATGACGTCGGTGAAGTCACGCACGTCACCGTTTTTACCCGGGTACTGGAACAGGGCACCGAATACATCGGCGTCGGCAGCGGCATCGGCCGGGCCAACCAGTACGTCCCAGCCAAAGGCTTCGGCGCGGGTTTTCACCACGTCGATGGTCTGCGGCAGGCAGTTTTCATCGACATAGAAAGTATTGGATTTGTTTTTCTTCACAGAGCGCTTGGCCATCGCCATGGCTTCGGCAGCGGCGGTGCCTTCGTCCAGCAGGGAGGCGTTGGCCAGTTCCATGCCGGTAAAGTCGATCACCATTTGCTGGTAGTTGAGCAGGGCTTCGAGACGGCCCTGAGCAATTTCTGGCTGGTAAGGGGTGTAGGCGGTATACCAGCCCGGATTTTCCAGCACATTGCGCAGAATCACCGGCGGAATAATGGTGTCGTGGTAACCCAGACCGATGTAGCTTTTAAAAATCTTATTCTGGCTGGCCAGCGCTTTTAAATAATTCAGCGCATCGTATTCCGTTTTGCCGTCGGCAATATCAAGGAAAGGCGCACGCAGAATATCAGCAGGGACGATTTCGGCGCTCAGGGCTTCCAGCGAGTCGGCACCAACGGCAGCCAGCAGAGCGGCTTCTTCGTTGCTGTCGGGGCCTGCGCCATTGGAGGCAATATGACGGCCGATAAAATTATCGCGTTGTTCCAGATCTTTAAGAGACAGTGTGGTCATGGGAGAACTCAAAAAAGTTAAAACGGATGCGCTTGGTGAGAATGTGCCATTAACAGTATTAACGACATTCCGCCTGCGGCCGGGCCGCAGACGGGCAGAGGCGTCTTATTCGCAGGCCGCTGCGTAAGCGTCAGCGTCGAGCAGGTTGTTCAGGTCGTCGGCGTTGGCCAGTTCCATTTTGAAGAACCAGGCGTTGCCGTACGGATCTTCGTTGGCCATTTCCGGTGCATCAACCAGCGCGTCGTTAACGGCGATGATTTTACCGGCCAGCGGCGCGTAGATGTCGGACGCGGCTTTTACCGATTCAACCACGGCGATGTCCTGCTCGGCTTCGACTTCGGTACCGACTTCCGGCAGTTCAACGAATACCACGTCACCCAGCTGAGCCTGGGCAAAATCGGTAATACCGATGGTTACGGTGCCGTCGGCTTCGAGACGGATCCACTCATGGGAGGTGACGTATTTCAGTTCAGCTGGGATATTGCTCATGTTGATCTCCACTCAAAAATAAAAAGCGTAAAACGAATTCGTTAATTTATCAGAACTGCTGCTTACCATTACGGACGAAAGGCAGCTTGACCACGCGTGCGGGCACTAATTTACCACGCATTTCCACCAGACACTTGTCTGTGGTGCCGACCGGCACACGCGCCATGGCAATGGAATATTCGAGGCTGGGTGAGAATGTACCGGAGGTGACTTCACCTTCGCCGATGCCTTCCACGACAACTTTCTGGTGCGAGCGCATAACACCACGGGTTTCCAGCACCAGGCCTACCAGTTTCAGCGCCTGTTGCGGATTGGCTGCACGCGCGGCTTTTTCGGCTTCCAGTGCGGCGCGGCCGATAAAATCACGCTCCGCTGGTTCCCAGGCAATGGTCCAGCCCATGCCGGCCTGCAGTGGCGAAATGCTTTCGTCCATATCGTTGCCGTACAGGTTCATACCGGCTTCCAGACGCAGGGTATCGCGCGCGCCCAGACCGGCTGGAGCGACACCGGCATCCAGCAGTTGCTGCCAGAATGCCGCTACTTCGGCTTCCGGCACCATAATTTCCAGACCGTCTTCACCGGTGTAACCGGTACGGGCTAAGAACCATTCGCCTTTGCCTTTGCCCTGAAAAATATTCAGACCGTCGATCAGTTCGGCGGCTTCCGGTTTAACCTGTTTTACCCGCTCAATGGCTTGCGGGCCCTGTACCGCCACCATCGCCAGTTCCGGACGTTCGGTCAGGCTCACTTCGAAGCCTTTGCTTTGACGTGACATCCACTCCAGATCTTTTTCACGGGTGGAGCAGTTCACCACGGTGCGGTACCAGCCATCCATTTTGTAGACGATTAAGTCGTCGATGACGCCGCCTTCGTTATTCAGCATGCCGGAGTACAGGGCTTTGCCGCTTTCTTTCAGCTTGGCGACATCGTTGGCCAGCAGCTTCTGCAGGTAGGCGGTGGCATCCGGGCCACGTACATCAACGATGGTCATATGCGATACGTCGAACATACCGGCCTGCTCGCGCACAGCTTTATGTTCCTGAATCTGCGAGCCGTAATGGATGGGCATATCCCAGCCACCAAAGTCGACGATTTTGCCATTGGCTTCGAGGTGCTTGGCGTACAGAGCGGTTTGCTTGGCCATGTTATGTCCTGCTGTAGTCAATCGTGATGTGATCGTTTGCTGTCTTTATTGTGTCGTTTTCTGTTGCTGGTAACGGGCCGCCAGCGGACAGAATCATCGTGCGTACTGTGTTTCAGTACGTAAAAAAGGGCGGCAGTATAGCGCTTAAAAAGCACTTAGGCACCCTCCAATCTGTATTTAACTGGACGATGGTTCCAATTTATAAATATTGGCCCGTTCCGGCCTGTGGGCGGCATGGCAACTGGTGTGGCGCTGTTGGCTTCAGGTGCTTAAAGCTGACTATTTAGTCAGAAAAAGGTATGGCATCGGGCAGATTTTGCTGGATGTGTTGCGGGTTGTGCTGAATGGCGCGCAGGGTCATCTGCAAATGAACGCGCAGCATGTCATCAAAGCCCAGCGGTTGTTCTTTGCGGGCGAACACGCCGTCAATGGTCAGCAGGGCAAAGCCGTGAATAGAAGACCAGCAGTTGTTGGCCAGCAGCATTGGTTCGGTGGGCAGAAACTCGCCGCGTTGCGCGCCTTCGGCCATCAGTTGCAGTAATACGTTAAAGGCGCTGCGGGCGGCGGTCTGTAATTGTGGGTATTGCTCACGCTGGGTGATGCTGCTGCCGAAAATAAGGCGGTACTTTTCCGGGTTGGCGATGGCGTAACGCAGGTAGGCTTCGCCGGCGCGCAGCAGGTTGTCGGCGCAGTTTAAAGCGGGATCAATGCGTTCGCTGGTGACCCGGCTCAGTTCGTCAAAGGTTTGCCTTGCCAGTTCAACCAGCAGGCCGTTCTTGTCGGCAAAGTGGCGATAGGGCGCGGTTTGGGATACGCCGACCACCCGTGCCAGGGCGCGCAGACTGAGATTCTCGGCGCCCTGTTCACGGATGCTGTCAACCGCTGCGCTGAGCAAGGCTTCACGCAGATTACCGTGGTGGTAGCTGGTAGCGTTGTTCTGGTTTGAGGCGGCGCGGCTCATTCTGAATACCCTGCGGAATGTGGCGCTATTCAAACCAGTTACGCGCTAAGCGTCAACTTCGCTGAGCTGTTTATTCTGCGCTTCCGCCACGCTGTGCTCTGCGTCAGCCTTCACCTGATGCGCCTGGCTGGGCGAATAGCCGCACCATTTTTTAAACGCTTTGGAGAAGTTGGCAACACTGGAATAGCCCAGTTCGGCCGACAGCTGTGTGACGTTGTAAACCCGCCGTTGCAGCCAGTCGCGGGCCTGAATCAGGCGCAGTTCGGACAGCAGTTTCTGGTAGTGCGTACCACTGTCCTGCAGACGCCGTTTGCAGGTACGTTCACTCAATTCCAGCGCCCGCGACAGTACCTCCAGCGACGGCGGCTCAGGCAGGTCATGGCGCAGCAGATTGGCCGCTTTGCTGGTTGCCATCAGGCTGGCGCGGGGCGGCATCTGGTGTTGCAGCGTGGGCAGATTGTGCGGGTCGGCTTCTGCGTGCAGCAGTCGCTGTGGCAGGCGTATCGCCAGGAACGGCGCGTTGCTGCGGATCGTCAGTGGCACGTAAGCGGCGTAACGCTGCGGTTGCTCACAGGTATGCGGCAGGTAGAGCTGAATATCGTTATGACTGGCGGCAATAAACGGCAAGCAGCGGGCATGCAGCCAGGCCAGTACAACATCGAGCACGTTGTCTGGCAGTTGCGCGTCCAGTGCCGGATTGGCGCGCCAGCGCAGCTCAATATGGCAGGTTTCGCCATCGTCTTCCTGATGCAGGCTGAACAGTTGTGACAGCAGATTATCTTGCTGCAGCAGGGTACAACCCTGTGCCAGCGTGCTGAACAGGGGTGGTTGATGCAGCGCCAGCGCCAGGCCGTAGTCGAGCGCCAGGTTCTGTTGTGGCAGCTGTTCCTGTGCCCAATCGAGCAGGTGCAGGAGTTGGCTGACCGCAATGCGGCTGCGGCTGTTGAATAATGCATCGGCCGGCAAATCCATTGGCGGCAGTTGCTGAGTTTTGATGCCTTTGCTGGCCAACAGGCGCAGCAAAATATGCAGTGAGTTAGCAGTACAGTTTAAAGGGCCCATGGTGTGTCTTTTTTTTGTATGTGGTGAGAATGCAGAACTTTACGGCAAAACAAGCGTTTAACAATGTGGTATCTGGCAGACATTCACCCAGAAATGGCCTGTAACAACCCAAATCATCCTTTGGGCTGATATTTACGGTGTGTTGACGCTGGCAGGTTGGCGTCATAGTATGTTTTCGGTGTAAACATGCCGCTGGGCAAGAGACTTCAGCCCCGGCATCTCAGCAATGATCAATGGGTCTGCATAATTACAACAGGAGCGCCCTATGTTTTCTTTCCGCCTGCAAGGTCGGCCGTTTGGCCATTTCTTACTGTCTGTTTTCAGTCTGTTACTGACATTACCGGCATTGTCGCAACCGGCGTTGCCGGTAGAAACCGTCGCCGCACACTGGCAGGACTATGCCCGTCCGTTGCGTATCAGCGGCGTGCTGGAGAACAAATCGGAACAGAATCTGGCATTCAAAATTAATGGTCTGGTCGGCCGTGTAGCCGTCGACGAGGGCCAGTGGGTAAAAGCCGGACAGGTGCTGGCCGCGCTGAATCTGGAAGAGATTGACGCGCAGGTGGCTAAGGCAGAATCGGTATTGGCCAACGCCGAGCGTAATCTGGCGCGTTTTCAGTCGTTGCAGGGGTTGGATGCTTTATCGGTTGAGCAATTGCAGAGCGCAGAAACCCAGGTGGATGTTGCGCGCTCCGATCTGACCGTAGCGCGTTTTAATCAGCGCCATGCGGTGATCCGTGCGCCGGCCGATGGTCGCGTGCTGAAGCGTTCGGTGGAAGCCAACGAAATGGTCAGCAACGGCAAACCGGCTTTTCTGTTTGCCGCCCGCACCAGCGGTTGGGTGTTGCGGGCCGGGGTGACCGACAAGGACATCGTGCGTCTGCGTCTGCAGGATCATGCCGAAGTGACCTTTGATGCGTATCCGGGCGAGGTGTTTCAGGCCGAGCTGAGCGAACTGGCCGGGCGTGCTGACGCCAGCCAGACCTTTGAGATTGAACTTCGCGTAAGCGCTAAATCTGAGCAGCCGCTGCTGGCGGGCTTTGTGGGTCACGCGGTGATTATGCCCGCCCAGACCCGGCCAGTGGTGTTGTTGCCGGTGGGAGCCATGGTGAGAACTTACAATCACAGCAATCGTGAGCACAGCACCAGCGGTCAGAGTGCGCGGGCTGAAGTCGAAGTGTTTGTGGTGCAGAGCAGCGACAGCGGCGCACAGGCACAATTGCGTCGTCTGCCCTTGCTGGCGCTGGATCATGATCAGCTGGTGATTGCCGGCGGTCTGCAGGATGGCGAACAGGTGGTGGTAGCCGGTGCGCCTTACCTGAGTCATGGCCGCGCGGTAACGGTTATGAATGCGGCGCTGGTTGAGTCGGCGACGCCGGTGTCTGCACCGGCTGCGGCTGAATAAAGGAGCGGGTTATGCAATTACCTCAACTCGCTATCCGCAATCACCAGTTTACCTGGGTGATGTTTTTGCTGCTGGTGCTGCTCGGTGTGGTGTCGTTTTTTACCATGCCGCGTTCAGAAGACCCGCAATTCGATTTTTCTGCCGCCGTAATCAAAGTGGTTAATCCCGGCACAACGCCGCTGGATATGGAAAAGCTGGTGGTTGATCCGCTGGAAGCCGCATTAAACGAACTGGATGATTTACGTGAAATTAAAACCAGCGTGGAAGATGGCCTGGCCGTCATCCGCGTGGAGTTTTTATACGGCACCGATGCCGACGATAAATACGATGATGTGGTCAGTGCGGTATCGCAGGTACGTGACCAGTTACCGGCCAGCATTGTCGATCTGGACATCGACAAAATTTCCCCGGCTGATGTCAGCATTCTGCAGTTGGCACTGGTGTCTGAGCAGGCGGATTACCCGGAATTAAAAAAGCACGCGGAAACGCTGGAGCAAAAGCTCGAGCGCGTCAGCGGTGTTAAACGCGTTGATATTGCCGCACTGCCAACGCTGGAAGTTCAGATTCAGGTGGATCAGCGCAAAGTGAATGGTCTGGGCATCAGCCTCGACGAAATTCAGGCGGCGGTGGCCAGTGCTGCACAGAATTTACCCGGTGGCCATGCCAATGCCGGTGAACGCCGCTTTACCGTGCGTACCAGTGGTGATTACGAATCGCTGGATGCCATTGGCGATACCGCCGTGCGCGGCCAGGGCCAGCGTCTGATTTATTTACGCGATATTGCGCAGATATCATTAACCGAAAGTCTGCCCAGTTACCGCGCCCGCTTAAATGGCGAAAAAGCCGTATTTTTGTCGGTTGTGCAACGCAAGGGCAGCCAGATTTTTCAGGTGCGCGAAGGCATTCAACAGGTGTTGGACAGCTACAGCGACAAGCGTCTGCCGCAGCACATTGCATTAAAAACCGTGATGGATCAGTCGGTCAGTGTGGAACGCCAGATTGATGGTTTTTTCGATAATTTAAATCAGGGTCTGATTCTGGTCGCCATATTGTCGCTGATTGTGCTGGGCCTGCGTCCGGCGCTGGTGGTGGTAGCGGCCATTCCGCTGTCTATTTTTATTGCCATTGGCTGGGTGGATTTAGCCGGTTTTGGCCTGCAGCAGATGTCCATTGTTGGTCTGGTGATTGCGTTAGGCTTATTAGTGGATAACGCCATTGTGGTGGTGGAAAACGTTGCCCGTCATTTACGCGATGGCGACAGTCCCGGCGATGCGGCGATTAAAGGCAGCTCACAGGTGGCCTGGGCAGTCACTTCCGGCACGCTGACAACGGTACTGTCTTTTTTACCCATGTTATTAATGCAGAACGGCTCCGGTACTTTTATGCGGGCAATGCCGGTGACCGTGGTGTTAACCCTGTTTGCATCGTTATTAATTGCCCTGACTTTAACGCCGTTATTGGCCAGTAAATTAGGCACTGCCGCAAAAACCACGACCCGCAGTCAGAAAAAACTGGAAGCCATTGCTGATGGTTTTTATCTGCGCTGGCTGAACCGGGCACTGGCTAAACCTAAACGGGTACTGGGGATTTCGCTGGCGCTGTTAATCGGTTCGTTATCGCTGTTTCCGTTAATCGGTGTCAGCCTGTTTCCGAAAGCCGAAAAACCGATGATTCTGGTGAATATTGATATGCCGGAAGGCAGCGGTTTTGAACAGACCGAAGCCATGGCACAACGGGTTGAAGCGCTGGTGCGTAAACAGCCTTTAGTGGTGGATATTGCGCAGAACGTTGGCCGCGGTAATCCGCGTATTTATTACAACATTATGCCATCGCGCCAGACGGTGAATTTTGCGCAATTATTTGTCACCTTAAGTGCGCATGAACTGGCACAGGTTGAGCCGCTGGTGTCAGCCCTGCGTGATGAGCTGAGTTTAATTGCCGGCGCGCAGATTACGGTAAAAGAGTTTCTGCAGGGGCCGCCGGTGGAAGCGCCGGTTGAGATCCGCATTATGGGAGAAGAACTGAACGATATTCAGCGTGTCTCGCTGGATGTTGCCAGTATAATGGAACAGACACCGGGTGTGATTGGTGTAGATAACCCGGTTGGTAAATATAAAGTCGATCTGCATGTGCAGATTAACCGCGATAAAGCGGCCATGCTGGGTATTCCGCTCAGTACCATCGACCGCACTATTCGTACCGCACTGGTTGGTTTGCCCATGGGTGTATATCGTGATGATGACGGCGAAGAATATAATTTAGTGCTGCGTTTATCGGAATATCCGCGGCCGGAACTGGCCACCTTTGACGATATTCAGATTGCCACGACACACGGCAAACTGGTGCCGCTGTTGCAGGTTGCCAGTATCGAACTGGAAACCAGCATTGCCCGCTTCCAGCATTTTGATACCGAGCGGATGGCGCGGGTAACCTCGGATGTATTACCAGGCTTTACCACCGAGGCAGTGACGAATGCCGTGGTTGAACAGTTACAACAATACGCCTGGCCGGAAGGAGTGCACTTTACTGTTGGTGGTGAACAGGCCAACCGTAAAAAAGCCTTCGGCGGTATGGCGCAGGCATTAATTCTGGCGGTGTTTGGTATTTTTGCGGTGCTGGTATTGCAGTTCCGTTCGTTTGTGCAGCCGTTAATTGTCTTTGCCGCCATTCCGTTTGCCTTGATTGGTGCCTTGCTGGCGTTATTTATTACCGGTTATACCTTCAGTTTTACCGCCTTTATTGGTCTGACGTCGTTGGTGGGGATTGTGGTGAATAACTCCATTATTCTGGTCGATTACGCCAATCAGATGCGCCGTGAAGGTATGGAGCAGCTGGCGGCGATTGCCGCTGCCGCGCAAACCCGTTTTGTACCCATTGTGTTAACCACGCTGACCACTATTGGTGGCTTGTTGCCCTTAACGTTATCGGGCTCCAGCATGTGGTCGCCGATGGGCTGGGCGATTATTGGCGGCCTGTTGGTTTCGACGTTATTAACCTTGATTGTCGTGCCGGTGCTGTACCGCTTTTTGGGGAAAATGCCGGAGTAAATACGATGTCTGGCATTATTGTTTTCTGTTGCCAGTCAGCAGCGCAGATCACATAAATGCAGAAGATATAAAAATGGCCGCGAAAGCGGCCATTTTTATATTGAGATAATAATTTATTCTTGCTCTGCAGCTTCGTCCGAAATTTCTTCCTGCAGTTTTTCCAGCTCATCCAGTATGCGGATAAATTTCTTGCCGAATGGGGTGATCAGATACTCCACTCTTGGTGGCGTTTCGTTATAGGCAATACGTTCAAGAATACCAAAGCGGGTATTCTTCGTCAGACACTCATTCAGCACTTTTGTTGTTAAGCCGTCCACACTGCGTACCATGGCACCGGGGCGATTGACGCCGCTTGCCAGTAGCTGAAATACGGTTAATGACCATTTGCAGCCGAAAATCGTCTCGACCATCCGCGCACTGCGCTCAGGTGCCAGCTTTCTGGAAATTTTTTTTTCCTTATCAATCATTAAGATGTACCGAAAAGTGCCTACTGTACCGGATTGTGCTTACTTTTCAGCAGATTACTGACTTTTATAAGCTGAGTCCACACATTGACTAACCCCTGTGGAGGTATTCAGCATGACATTTAATAACGATTCTCTTGCGTTGATTTTAGGTGGTTCCAGCGGTATGGGTCTGGCTACGGCGCGCCAACTGATGCAGCAGGGCGTGGCCACTATTCTGGTCGGCCGTTCCACTGAAAAGCTGGCGCAGGCTCAGGCTGAGCTGGCCGATATCGGCCAGGCCGAGACCATAACCATTAACCTTTATAAATCAGATGATGTGCAGCGTTTGCTGCATGCCATCAGTAATGAACAACGACACATCAACTACTTTGTTAACGCCGCAGGTTACTTTAAACCAACGGCTTTTCTTGAGCATTCAATGGAAGACTATGATGCTTATCTGGAGTTGAATAAAGCATCGTTTTTTATTTCTCAGGCGGTTGCACGCAACATGGCTGAGCATGGCGGTGGTTCGATGGTTCATATCGGATCGATGTGGGGCAAGCAGGCAGTTAAAGCAACACCATCGTCGGCGTATTCTATGGCCAAGGCAGGTTTGCATGCCTTGACTCAGCATATGGCTATGGAGCTGGCGGACAGTCATATCCGCGTGAATGCCGTTTCTCCTGCGGTGGTTAAAACCCCGATTTATGGCTCGTTTATTGAAGCCGAGGCGATGGATTCTGCATTGGCCGGGTTCGATGGGTTCCATCCAATCGGACGCATTGGTCAGTCTGATGATGTCGCGTCTGCGATCACATTTCTCCTCAGTAATCAGGCTGGCTGGGTGACCGGAGCCGTTTGGGATGTCGATGGCGGAGTCATGGCTGGCCGAAACTGATGATGCGCTGTTGTCAGAGCCTGTCGTATTAATGGCAGCACACTCAGGGCCGCACAGCTACATGCTGTTGCGGCCTTTTAATTTGCTCTCTTTGCCTCCATATTCTGCCCATCGGTAATTTATGTCCGCAAGGGCGGAATTAAAGGCGGACATTATGATGCTTGGCTGGATTTTCTTTTTTGCCTGTTTGGCGCTGGCGTATATTTTCTGGAATCGTCAGCAGCAGGCACGGTTGTTGGCGCTGCATGCCGTGCGTCGTCATTGTCAGCAGGAAGATGTGCAGTTACTGGACGATACCCTGATGCTGGATACGCTGCGCATCCGCCGGGTGCCGTCGTTGCAGCTGATCAAAGGCGAAGGGCGCAGCCAGGCCGGTGGTTGGCGGCTGGTGCGTACGTATCGGTTTGAATTTTCGTCCACTGGTGACGAGCGTTATCAGGGTGTGCTGACGCTGATTGGCCGGCGGGTGGTAAAGCTGGAGTTGCAGGCGCATCGTATTCACTGAGCGGCTGTTACCGCTGCGCGAAATTTTTGAGATCGGGAGAGCGATCATGGTGATTCATCAGGCAGAACAGCAGCGTTTTATTATTGAACAGGACGGCCACGAATGTGTGCTGGATTATGTGGTTGAAGGCAAACAGATTGATTTTACCCACACTTATGTACCCTTCCGTCTGCGTGGTAAAGGTCTGGCCGAAGAGCTGGTAAAGGAAGGACTGGCCTGGGCAAAGGGTCAGGGGTATGACATTCAGGCCAGTTGCTGGTATGTGCGAAAGTTTCTCTGATTATTTTGCTGAGAATCCGCGCGTTTAAAGACGGATAAACTCCGCCAGCCAGCGCCCCACGGTATCGGCATCGGTCGGCTGTACCAGGGTATTCATCCCTGCGCGGAATAAATCCGGGCCTATGCAGTTTTCCCGGCGGGGTAATAATTTTTGCGTGTATTCAACGGTAAATTCCGGATGGCCCTGAAAGGTAAGTACGCGCTGGTCGATATAAAACGCGGCATTTTCACAGAATTCACTGCTGGCCAAACGCCGCGCTTCGGGTGGCAGAGAAAGTACCTGATCGCGGTGGCTGTAGATCAGACGCAGGTGTGACAGGTCATCGTTCAGCCAGCTGGGATGGCGGTCAATACGCGTTGTATGAACACCAATGCCCCAACCTTTATCACTGCGTGCCGCATGGCCGCCCAATGTGTGCGCCAGTATTTGATGACCAAAGCAGATACCGATTATTTTACTGTGCCCGGCGTAAGCCTGTTTGATCCACTGCTGTAATGGCGGAATCCACGGTAAGTCGTCATACACGCCCGCTTTAGAGCCGGTAATCAGGTAGGCGTCGCATTCTTTAATATTCTGCGGTAACTCACCTTGCTGCACCTGATAAAAGCGGTATTCGAGGGGAATACCCAGGCGCGCAAAAAATTGCGTGAACATGGTGCCGTACGAGCGGTACTCGTCCAGCAGGTCGGGGTAGAGCGTATCGGTTTCCAGCAGGCCCAGCGTTTTCATAGCGCGTATCGTCAGTGCAGTGTGTCAGAAGTGGAATTGACCAGAACGGTTGCTGATTGGCCACGCAACGGTTTGAGAATATCTTCCAGACCGTTGATTTTAATTTCCAGTGCCAATGACAGCAGCATGCCCAATTGTCCGGCCGGCATACCCTTATTATTCAGCCATAACAGGTATTCTTCGGGAATGTCGATCAACACCCGTCCCTGATATTTACCAAACGGCATGGTCATGGTGACCAGGCGCACCAGATCGGATTTATCAAACACGGGCTACCTCAGAATGCTGTTAAAAGAGGCCATTGCTATCGTTCGATGGCATGACCACTGACATGATGAGCGGTGGTCGCGATGCCTGCAAGTACTGCAAAGCGTCAGAGGCTCTCTAATGTACTTTGTCAGGCATTTTTCTGGTCTACACTAAAGTATCAATAACTACTTTGGCCAGATGTACCGGGCATGGAAGAAAAAAATACACGATTTGAGGATCTGCGGCTAACGCCGGGCCAGCCGTTGCAGCTGGATTTTGAGGGCTATACCACTGAACGTGACAGGTCCGTTCTTATTGGCTATCGCGCCGGACAAAGCATTGTTGTTACCACACCACTTGTTAATGGTTCACCGATGGTGCTTAAACTTGGAGCACCACTGGCGGTGCGCTTATTTGCCACGCAAATGAATTGCGCCTGTGCCTTCCGTACCGAAATTACGCATATTTCCCGTGCACCTTACCCGCACCTGCATCTGGCGATGCCATCTTCTCTGGTGCTGGGTGAAGTACGCAGCTCGGTCCGGGCCAAAGTGTCACTGATTACTTCGGTGCATTACGGCGAGAATTTTTCGCAGAAATGTTCAGCCATGATTAAAGACCTGAGTCTCGGCGGGGCGCGGCTGGAGGCGAAGATGCTGCCGGTAGAAGTGGGTGAAAATGTTCAGCTCACAGCGCAGGTGGCAGTCAGTGGTATTGAACGCATTATTAAGCTCGACGCTATTGTCCGCGCGATTACGAAAGAAACCGGTGGCGTTGGCGTCGGGCTGCAGTTTCAGGCCATGAGTGATTCTGATCGCATCACATTGCACGCTTATGTGCTTTCTAATATTCACCGGCAATAGCCATTTTCCAGTTCTGGAGTTGTTGCATGACTGGTATGTCATTTCCTGCCGACGGGCAGGATCACTGGAGTCAGGTCTGGAAAAATCTGGTCAGCGGCGAAGCACTTGATAGCCGCCTGCCAAATCCGGCGATGGTTGTCAGCACACGGCTGGAGTCGCTGCTGGAAAGCAGTGTGCAGTGTTTTTTGCACAGTTGCCCCGCGACTTTAGCCGCCGATCTGCAAGCTTCTTTACAGCAGGTTGCTGTCCGTTTGCAGGCCTCTCAGATTGCTCTGCTCTTATGTCCGCAAGGCGTTCATACGCAACCACTGTGTGTTCTGGCCAGTCAGGATGAGGCCAGCAGCGAAACATTACACGCCCTCGTCACCCAGCGGGAGCAGTGGTGTGGGCTGGTTTATGGCCAGCAGCCACGGCTGTTATCCGCAGCGCTGGCGCAAGGCGACGATGAACGCTTGGTGCTGCAGACGATGGCCTGTGCTCAGGTGCTGTTATTGCCGGTTGCCGGTCGTAACAATGCAGCTGGCTGCCTGCTGCTGGGGCTTGATGCTGCGACTCCGGCACCGAGTGACAGTGAGCGCTCGCTGCTTTCAACCTTTACCCAGTTGTGTTTTCTGGTGGCGGATCGTCTGGCCGTCATGACCCATCTTGAGCAGCGTGAGCGCTCACTGCAGCAGACCGAGCGTCTGGCCAGAATCGGCAGTTGGTACGATGACGTACTCAACAACTGCATCACCTTTACGCCGCAGGCCGGCGAAATTTTTGAGCTCAGCCCGGAAGTTACTCAGGTCAGCCTTGAGGACTACCTTGCCTATTTGCATCCGGAAGATAAGGAACGGGTTATCAGTACGCTGCAGCACAGTCTGAAGACACTGCAGCCGTCTGATATGACCTACCGTATCTGCACACCATCGGGGCAGATCAAGATGATTCACGGCCTGGCCGAGATTCTGCTGAATGGTGATGGCGTAGCCGTCGCACGGGTTGGGACGGTGCAGGATATTACCGAGGCTCATGCCCGTGAACAGCGTTTGCAGCAATCTGCACGGGTGTTTGAATCGACCATGGAAGGTGTGGTAATTACCAATCCGGACGGCCTGATGGAAGCGGTAAACCCGGCGTTCAGCACCATTACCGGTTACAGCGAAGAAGAAGTCCGTGGCCGCTCGGTAGAGATGCTCAACCCGGAACGGCGCCAGCGCAATGTATTGCAGGATATCCGCCGCGAAGTGCAGGAAAAGGGCTTCTGGCGTGATGAAGTCTGGAACCGGCGTAAAAACGGCGAAGTGTTCCCACAATTTCTGACCGTGACCAGTGTCCGTAATGAGCGTCAGGCGATCAGCCATTATGTGGCGGTGTTTGCCGATATTTCACGTCAGAAAGAATCCGAACAGCAGCTGGATTATCTGGCCCATTACGATTCACTCACCGGCCTGCCCAATCGCAGCTCCCTGCTGATTAAACTGCAGGCTGCGCTTGAACTGGCGACGCAGAAACGGCGTAAAGTCGCGGTGATTACCATCGATCTGGATCACTTCAAACACATCAATGACAGCCTCGGCCATCCGGCCGGCGACCGCCTGTTGCAGGAGTGCGCACGGCGGCTGCGTGAACGGCTGCGCGATTCCGATACCGTGGTACGTCAGGGCGGCGATGAGTTTGTGGTGGTACTGGAAAATATCGTCAGCGACGATCAGGTGAGGCGCGTAGCTGACATTATTCAGCAGTTATTTGGTAGTGCCTTTGATGTCGGCATCGGCCGTGAATTGTTTATTGGTGCCAGCCTCGGCATCACGCTGTTTCCGGATCATGGCCGTGATGTTACCCAACTGATCAGCAATGCCGATGTGGCGATGTATCAGGCAAAGAGCAAAGGCCGTAATCATTATCAGTTTTACACCAACGATCTGACCCAGGCGGCTACCGACCGGCTGGAGCTGGGTAATGAGTTGCGTCATGCATTACAGCGTGACGATGAATTGCAGCTGCACTATCAGCCGCAGGTCTGCATCCGCAGCGGCCGGGTAACCGGGGTTGAGGCCCTGATACGCTGGCAGCACGAGCAGGAAGGAATGATTCAGCCCGGACGTTTTCTGCCGGTGGCGGAAGACAACGGTCTGATGCCAGAACTGGACAGCTGGGTGCTGAATAAGGCTTGTCGGCAGCTCGCCCTCTGGCAGCAGCAGGGGATTGCGCCGCTGATTCTGGCGGTGAACATCACCCAGCCGACCTTTGTTGCCGGTGGGCTGGTGGAACGTCTTAAGGCTCTGCTGGATATCTACCAGCTTGATCCCAGCTGGCTGGAGTTGGAAATCACCGAGGGCGCCTTACTGGAGCCCTCGGCGCAGGTGTTGTCGACCATTGCCGGGCTGAAAGCCCTGGGGGTGATGCTGGCGGTGGATGATTTCGGAACGGGTTATTCGTCACTGGCGTATCTGCACCGTTACCGGGTCGATAAACTGAAAATTGACCGCAGTTTTATTCACAGTGTCGAGTGCGAAGAAGAGGGGCGGGTGATCACCAGTACCATTATTAATATGGCGCGTGGGCTGGGCTTGCAGATTCTGGCAGAAGGGGTAGAAACAGCACCGCAGCTGGAGTTTTTACGCTCCAATGGCTGTGAGACGTATCAGGGATTTTACTTCAGCCGGCCATTGCCGTTGGCTGAACTGGCGCTGTTATTAAAGTAATAAAGTGACAGCGCGCAACCGGTCTGCAGTGCAGACCGGTTCCGTGGCAACGCTTATTCGTAGGTGCAGAAATAGGCGGTTTGAGTCGCCATTCTTACCTGGAATTTAACGTTGGCAGGCACTTCGAAAGATTCGCCCTGGGCGAAGGTCTGCCACTCGCTGGCGCCTGGCAGCAGTACGTCCATGCTGCCGGAAACGACAGTCATCACTTCTTTCTGGCTGGTGCCAAATTCGTACTCACCGGCTTCCATTGCGCCAACAGTCGCTGGCAGAGTCGCGGTTTGCAGGGCAATGGATTTTACTTTGCCATCAAAATATTCGTTTACTTTCAGCACAGTTAAGCACTCCTCGTGAATGGGAGTGGCGATTATACGCATCCGCCGCCGGGCGGCAATCGGGCTGGTGGGGGTGGTGTACAGGAGGATGGGCGGCAAGGGCATTTGGCGGGCAGGGTAAGAGACGCGCCAGTGTGCGCCCTGTCGTTTAGTCCTGCATCTGTCGGGTCAGTGGAAAACGGATAACAAAACGTGTTCCCTGGCCCGGCGCACTGCTGACTTCGAGCGAGCCATGCAGCTGGTGGCTGACCAGATCCTGAATAATATAAGCGCCAATGCCACTGCCACCCTGATTGCGTTTGGTGGTGAAAAACGGATCGAACAGTTGTTTCAGTGTGTCCTCATCCATGCCACGACCATTATCACTGAAGATGACTTCCACCTGCTGATCCAGCTGTTGTACTTCAATACGGATCTGGCCCCGTTCAGGACGGTCGTCGTCAAACGCATGGGTCAGTGAATTCATCATCAGGTTGGTGAAAATTTGTGCCACTGCACCGGGATAACCACTGATAAAAATGCGTTTCGGGCATTCAACGCAAACATCAATCGGGCGGTATTTATAATTCGGACGCAGGGAAACAATGATGCTCTGCAGATAATCGCCCAACTCAAAATCCCGCCGTTGTTCGCTCGACTGGTCGACCGCGACCTGTTTAAAGCGTGCAACCAGGTCGGCGGCACGGCGCAGGTTATCGGCGGTAATCTGTACGCCTTCTTCTGAGAACTGGATGAAATCGTCAAAGGAGGCTTTATCCAAATGTCCGGCGCGGAACAGCTGTGAGATCTCTTTCAGCTGATCTTCCAGGGCGCTGACAGCGGTAACGCTGATGCCCAGTGGCGTATTAATCTCATGTGCCAGCCCGGCAACCACCTCACCCAGTGCCGCGTGTTTTTCCAGGTTGACCAGTTGTTGCTGGGTCAGCTTCAGCTTGCGCAGCGATTCGTTCACTTCGGCGTTTTTTTGCTCCAGTTCACGGGTGCGTTCTTCCACTTTGGATTCCAGTGTGGTGTTCAGCTCTTCGACCCGTTGTTGTTCGGTCAAAAGCTGACTATTGGTGTCTGACAGGCGGCGGGTAAACTGATCCACCTGCGTTACCAGCGTATTAAATACCCGGACAATGGGCGTAAATTCATTATCGGCTTCATATTGCAGCGGACGGAACGACGGCTGACTGGCTTCGCGGTTGTAGTCGACCGTGCTTTGCAGGCGGTTAAGAATCTGCTGGAACGGGCGGAATAAAATCTCCAGCACCAGCGCCATAATAGATACGAACAGCACAGCGATGCCGATATTAATGGTCATGCCATCGGCCAGACGTTGCTGTACGGCCAGCGCCAGATCGGCGTGAGGAATCCGGACACCCAACACCAGTCCTGTCTGGCTGCGGGCGGCAAACAGATACTCGTCGCTGGTTTCCTGCAGATCGATGGCGTGGTTGGTTTTCAGGGTCAGCAGATGATGGTTGCTGACCGGCGTATTCACTTCGCTGTTGTTCTCCGGGCCGACGAGATAACGGCCACTGGCCTGATGCAGCAGGAAGGGGCGGGTACCCGGTGTAAGGCGCAGCTCGCGAATCTGTTGCCGCAGCTGTTCAATTTCCCAGTCGACGGTGGCAATGCCGATCAGTCGTTGTTGGTTGTCGTACATCAGCGCATCCACGGTCATGATCAGTGCTTCAGTACCGGCGTTATCGATATAGGGCGGAGTCCAGTACAGATCACTGCTGCGCGGATTCTGGCGTGGCCAGTCGGCCGGAATGGCCAGGCTATACCAGGGTTGATTCAGATAGTCGTAACGTTCGTTGCTCAGTGCCCAGGTGGGAACAACGTCATCGCCGTTGTGGTAAGCGTAAGGGCCGAAATAGCGCACATCCTTGTCGATGATGTATGGCTCATACCAGATGCCGCCCCCCAAGGCCTGATCGAATGACTGAAAGGTGCGTACCAGCAATTGCAGCAATGCGGTACGGATCTGTTCGGCATTATGACGATGGTGTTGTTGCTGATGGTGTTCGCCGTTGCGTGCCAGGCCGAGCGCGGTGCGTTCCATTTGCGCGGCGGTGGCATCCAGACGCTGAACACTGGCGGTAACCGCTGCCATGATTTGCTGGCGGTTAAACTCCAGCACAGAATCACTGGCGCGACTGTTGTAATGCAGCAGCAAAGCAGTAAAGCCTGCGATTTGCAGAATGATGACACACAACAGAATGCGGTTTTTGATATTCATGTATTACGTCTTGATACCCATCTCAGGGTCTGTTGACTCTAAGTGAACCAAACTTGCCGAGAAGCGTGTTGCGCAGAACAAAACCGATATCAGCAGCCTGAATAAACAGCGACAGCATTTACCGGTTAGTACTGGCATTCTGCGTTGCAGGGGCTCTCTTCATTATTGTGTACTCATGATCAGATTAGCAGTAACTGCACGGCTTGCGTAGCTACAATTCTGACATGTTTCACAATAAGATGGCAGCGCGGGCAGATATCAGCGGGTTTTCTCTGTGCCGCCATCGTAATCTGGCTTACAGAGCCACATTGGCGCTGGCCATTGAGCCCAGCTGCACAGAACGACAGCCATTAAAAGCCGGACAATTGTTACAGTAGGGCAAAATAATTAAGGCAGTCTTCCTGGCTTTCCTATATAGTACGCCCCCCTTAAGAAAACCGACGAGTCGGGCCTAGCCGTGTGAGCAGTAGAGTGCGAACCAGAACGGCCAAGCCCTTCCTCTACTACACACAGGTACAATATGACCGATACTACCCCTACAGGCTTTGCGAGCCTGGGCTTACCTTTTTCTATTCTTCGTACACTGGAAGAACTGGGCTATGAAGCTCCGTCTCCGATCCAGGCCGAAAGTATTCCCCCACTGCTGGAAGGCAAAGACGTTCTGGGTATGGCCCAGACCGGTACCGGTAAAACCGCTGCCTTCGCGTTGCCACTGCTGAGCCGCACCCAGGCCGATTTTAATTCGCCACAGGTTTTGTGTCTGGCGCCTACCCGTGAACTGGCGCAACAGGTGGCTGAAGCCATCAGAACTTACAGCAAGTACATTCCGGGCATTGGTGTTACCGCGATTTACGGTGGTGCCGATTACGGCAGCCAGCTGCGAGAACTGAAGCGCGGACCACAGTGGGTTGTGGGTACTCCGGGACGTGTTATGGATCACTTGCGTCGTGGCACGCTGAATCTGGCGGATATTAAAGCCGTGGTTCTGGACGAAGCCGACGAAATGCTGCGCATGGGTTTCATTGACGATGTGAACTGGATTCTGGAACACACGCCGCGTACCCGTCAGGTGGCTCTGTTCTCGGCGACGATGCCGCGTGAAATTCAGCGTGTTGCTGAAACTCACCTGAAAGATCCGGTTGAAGTAAAAATTCAGACCAAAACCACCACCAACGATAAAATTCGTCAGCGTTACTGGTTTGTTGCCGGTGCTCATAAAAATGATGCACTGCTGCGCATTGCCGAAACCGAAGAATTTGACGCCATGATGGTGTTTGTCCGCACCAAACAGGCAACAGAAGAAGTGGCTGATTTTATGCAGGCCAACGGTTTTAAATGTTCGCCATTAAACGGTGACATTCCACAGGCGCTGCGTGAAAAAGCGGTTGAGAAACTGAAAGCCGGTCAGCTTGATATTATTGTCGCGACCGACGTTGCTGCCCGTGGTCTGGACGTTGAGCGTATCAGTCACGTAATCAACTATGACATTCCGCAGGATACCGAATCCTACGTTCACCGTATTGGCCGTACCGGTCGTGCGGGCCGTAATGGTGAAGCCATCGTATTTGTTCGTGGCCGTGAAAAACGTATGCTGCGCGATATTGAAAAAGCGACCCGTCAGGCCATTGAAGAAATGCCACTGCCGACCGCTAAAATGGTGAACGAAAAACGCCGTGAACGTTTCCAGGCCCAGATTCTGGATGCGATTCACCCAGAGCGTAATAACCAGTACCGCGAAATGATCGAGACCATTCTCAGTCAGAACCCGGTCGATGCACTGGACGTTGCTGCCGCACTGGCCGCTCTGCTGCAGGGTGAAAAATCCCTGTTTATTAATGAACAGACCGATGCCCGTATGGCCGATGCCCGTGAGCGCGAACTGCGCAACGAAAGCCGTGGTGAGCGTCCATCCCGTGATCGTGACTCCCGTGGCGATTCGCGTGAGCGTGGCCCGCGCAGCAAAGCATTGCCGGACGAGCGTCCAAAGCCATTAAAGGGTCATCCTGAAGTGGAAATGACCCGTTATATGGTTGGTATTGGTTATGACGATGGCCTGAAGCCGGGTAACCTGGTGGGTGCCGTTGCTAACGAAGCGGACCTCGACAGTGATTACATCGGCCACATTGAAATTTTTGATAATTTCGCCGTGGTTGATTTACCGGAAGGTATGCCAGCTCCGACCATGGGCAAACTGCGTAAAGCACGCGTTTGTGGTCGTCCACTGGAAATTAAAGTTTATAAAGAGTCTGAAGTACCGCAGGGTGGCGCGGGTGCTCCACGTCGTGCCCCGCGTCGTGCCGAAGGCCAGAGAGACGGTTTTGCCAAGAAACCTGCGCGTGCTAAACCACGTGACAACGGCGCTCCGGCACCGGGTACCCGTGCACCACGTAAGCGTCGCGAAGCTTAATATTAATTAAGACTGCGCAACGTCATTAAAAGAACCGGCCAATGGCCGGTTTTTTTATGTCTGCCAATATTTTCATGACAGCCATGTTTTTCCTGCACCAATATTGTCCTGCACCAATATTTTCCTCCGCCAATATTTTCCTCCGCCAATATTTTCCTCCGCCAATATTTTTCCTGCGGAAATAAAAAGCCCCGGCTAAAGCCGGGGAAAAGGACAGACGAAAAGCTGAATACCCATGTTGATCAGTGGCTGATCATCCATGGCCGCATTCCCGGAAACATTTTATTGCCGTCAGCGGTATACATCAGATTGCTGCGGCGTTTGGTGTCACAGCCACAACCGTTATGATGTTTGTGCTTATGTTGATAGCGCTCACGTTTTTCCTGCTCACGTTCGTGATACTGGCTGCTGGTCATAAACTCCGGTTCATGTTGCGCTTTTTCGTTACGCTCCATGGCCTCTTTGGTTTCTTTCAGCATTTTGGCCAGATGCGGTGGCAGCATAATAATGCGCGCCGACAGCGTTTGGCATTGTGGACAGGCCGTTGGCTGGTCGTGTTTTTCCATGGTTGCCAACTCCTGAAACACGCCATGCTGCGGACATTTGTAGTCATACAGTGGCATACAGAACTCCTCCTTATTTAAGATTTAAGATCCGGAGCTTTCGGAATATCAATCGAACCATCCAGATGTTTAACCGGCCCGTTGGCATTCGGCTGGATATCAAATTCAAAAATATCCGTCGGCAACCATAATGTCGCACAGGAGTTCGGAATATCCACTACGCCGCTGATATGGCCCTGAATCGGAGCACAGCCAATAATTGCGTAACCCTGTGCTTCGCTGTAACCAAACTGGGTCAGATATTTAATCGCATTCAGACAGGCCTGGCGGTAAGCAATACTGGTGTCCAGGTAATGCTGTTTGCCGTTTTCATCCACCGAAATACCTTCAAAGATCAGGTAGTCATCGTATTTTGGAACCATCGGGCTCGGTTTGAAAATAGGATTTTTAATCTGATATTTGGCCATGCCATCTTTAATCAGATTAACCCGCATATGAATCCAGCCAGCCATTTCGATGGCGCCACAGAAGGTAATTTCGCCATCACCCTGGCTGAAGTGCAGATCGCCAACGGATAAACCGGCACCATCGACATACACCGGGAAGTACACTTTTGCCCCGCGGGTTAAGTCTTTAATGTCGCAGTTACCACCGTGTTCACGCGGCGGTACGGTACGTGCGCCTTCTGCGGCCGCAGAATTACGCTCGTCGCCTTTCATACGGCCCATGTGGGCGGTTTCGGCATACGGCAGACAGGCCAGTTGTGGGGTGCGGTCTGGTTCGGTATCAAACAGTTCTTTTTCCCGTGTATTCCACATATCCAGCATCTCGCGTGATGGCAGGCAGCCAATCAGGCCGGGATGCAGAATACCGGCAAACTCGACACCGGGAACGTGGCGGGATTTGGTATAAATACCATTAAAATCCCAAATGGATTTTTGTGCTTCCGGAAAATGATTATCCAGAAAACCACCGCCGTTTTGCTTGGAAAAAAAGCCGTTAAAGCCCCATTGCTGTTCGGCAAAAGCGCCAATATCAAGAATATCGACTTCCAGCAGATCGCCTGGCTGCGCACCTTCTACAGAAATCGGGCCGGAGAGAAAATGCACCTTGGTCAGATCAACGTCACGCACATCGGAGGCGTCATCGTTGTTTTCAATTTGTCCGCCGGTCCAGTCAAAACACTCAACAATAAAATCATCGCCGGGTTTTACCATAGCGACCATCGGAATATCCGGGTGCCAGCGGTTATGCACATTGTCGTGCTCATAAGCGGATTTATTCAGATCAATCTTGATGATGGTATCAGTCATGGTTTGCTCCTTGAGTGGCCTTAACGGCCTCTTGGTTCAGCGTATTACCGGAAAATGGAAAACGCCGGTTAAAGTTTTATATGCCTGTCAGCCACGTGCTGAGCAGGCTGTAATTCGCATTCTTTTAAACGGATAAATAACGGCTGATGGTTGCCTGGTCGGCCTCTGCTACCGGAACGTCGAGCACGATGGCACCTTTTTCAATCACCAGAATGCGGTCGGCAATATCGAGGGCAAAGCTCAGTACCTGCTCAGATACCAGAATGGATAAATTACGCTGTGTACGGATTTGCTTCAGCGTGCGCGCCATTTCTTTAATAATGGATGGCTGGATACCTTCCGTCGGCTCATCAAGCAGTAACACGCTGGGATTGCTCGCCAGGGCGCGGGCAATCGCCAGTTGTTGTTGCTGGCCGCCGGATAAATTACCGCCACGGCGGTTTTTCATTTCATCCAGTACCGGAAAAAGGCTGTAAAGGTCAGAAGGAATCTTGCGCTCACCGGTGCTGGTTAATCCGGTTTCGATATTTTCTGATACCGTCATGGTGGAAAAAATCATCCGTCCCTGCGGTACAAAACCAATCCCGGCCCCCACGCGTTCGTAACTTTTTAAGCCGGACAATTCTTTTCCAGAAAGCGTCAGGCTGCCTTCTTTACTGGGAATCATGCCGATTAATGACTTCATCAGCGTGGTTTTACCCATGCCGTTGCGTCCCAGAATGGCGACAATTTCTTTCGGTTTAATGCTCAGGTTCAGATGGCGGATAACATCACTCTGACCATAGGCAACGCTGTAATCGGATACTTCGAACATACAATAACCCTCAGTGGTCGGTATCAGTGGCCAAGATAGACTTCGATGACTTTAGGATCAGATTGCACCCGCTCCATGGAACCTTCAGACAGCACCTGGCCCTGATGCAGAACCGTTACCCGGTCGGCGATATCGGCGACAAACTGCATGTCATGTTCAATCACCAATACCGAGCGGTCTTTGGTAATACGCTGTAATAATTCGGCGGTTTGCTTACGCTCTGAAACCGACATGCCGGCCACGGGTTCATCCAGCATTAACAGTTCCGGGTCCTGAATCAGCAGCATGCCGATTTCCAGCCATTGCTTCTGACCGTGGCTGAGCAGGTCGGCGTTCATATCGAGCTTGTCACCCAGAAAAATCATGTCGGCAATTTCTTTAACCTTGGCCACCACTTTGGCATCGCGGCGAAAGGTCAGTGCGCCCCAGACATTACGGCCACGGGGAAAAGACAACTCGAGGTTTTCGAATACACTGAGATCTTCATAAATAGACGGGTTCTGAAACTTACGGCCGACACCGGCATGAACAATCTGGTGCTCATTCAGACGGGTCAGTTCGGTTCCTTTAAACTTGATCGAACCTTCAGTGGCTTTGGTGCGGCCGCAGATTAAGTCCAGTACCGTGGTTTTACCGGCCCCGTTAGGGCCGATAATGACGCGGATTTCCTGTTCTTCAACGTACAGCGATAAATTGTTTACCGCTTTAAATCCGTCGAAAGACACGGTCAAACCTTCAATGCTCAGCACAAAATCTTTTTGTGCGATGGATTTATTAGTTTCCAGCATGGCTATATTCCCCGGCAGCAGATTCAGTGTCTTTGGCGTGTTGCTTTGGCTTTATTTCCTCTGGTGTCAGCACTTCAGTTTCTGATTCAGGAGCAAGCGGTTCTGCAGTCTTTTTAAAACGCTGCAAACGCGGCTCAACGTAGCTCTGATAAAGACCTGCCAGGCCATTAGGAAACGCCATCACCACACCAATAAAAAGTGCGCCCATGGCAAACAGCCACAGCTCCGGGAAAGATTCCGAAAAGCTGGTTTTGGCCCAGTTCACCAGTAACGTTCCGTAAACCGCGCCCAGGATCGACAGGCGACCACCGACGGCACAAAAGATCACCATTTCAATGGAAGGCACGATGCCGACAAACGAAGGCGACATAAAACCGACCTGCAGGGTAAACATGGCTCCGCCAATGGCAGAGAACACCGCGGCAATGCAGTAAATAAAAATTTTGAAACTGGATACGTCGTAACCGGAGAAGCGTACGCGGTCTTCACGTTCACGCATGGCAACCAGTAACCGGCCAAGTTTGCTTTTAATAATGTAGCGGGCAGCGAACAGACAGCCGATCAGAAGAAAGGCATTAATAAAATACAGAATGTATTTGGCGCTATCAGTACGGATATCCCAGCCGTGCAGTGTGCGTAAATCGGTAATGCCATTAACGCCACCGGTATAGCCTTGCTGGCCGATAATTAAAATCGTCAGAATAGCGGCAATGGCCTGAGTAATAATGGCGAAGTACACACCGCTGACCCGGCGTTTAAACATCGCCACGCCAATGATAAAAGCAAACAGTGCCGGAACAATAACAACGGCCAGTAAAGTAAAGCCAAAGCTGTGGAACGGTTCCCAGAACCATGGCAGCGCAGTCAGCTGATTCCAGTCCATAAAATCCGGAATGCCCGGTGTCGACTGAATGGCCGTATGCTCCGGCGATGAAGCTTCCAGTTTCAGGAACATCGCCATGCAATAACCACCCAGACCAAAGAACACGCCCTGGCCCAGGCTGAGAATGCCACCGTAACCCCAGCACAAAACCAGACCCAATGCGACAAAGGCATAGGTTAAGTATTTACCTACCAGGTTCAGGCGGAATATATCCATCGCCAGAGGCATCACGACGAGTAATAAGGCGGCGAGAATCAGTAAATGACTGAGCTGATAACGCCCGATAAAATCTTTGATTTTTGTCATAACAAACTCCTAGCGGCGAATTTTCAGAGAGAACAGACCCTGTGGACGCAGCATCAGAATGCCAACCACGGTCAAAAGGGTAAGAACTTTGGCGGTCGAGCCGCTGAGGAAAAATTCCATCGTCGACTGCGCCTGAGAAATGGTAAATGCCGAAGCAACCGTACCAATCAGGCTGGACGCACCACCAAACACAACCACGAGGAAGGTATCGACAATATAAAGCTGGCCGGAGGTCGGGCCGGTGGAACCGATCATGGTGAAGGCGGAACCGGCGATACCGGCAATGCCACAGCCGAGTGCAAAGGTCATGCGGTCGACTTTTTCGGTATTAATTCCCACCGCTGCAGCCATCGGACGATTCTGTACGACGGCACGGGTTTGTTTGCCAAGGCGGGATTTCTGCATCATTAAGGCAACGCCAACGGTAATAACAATGGTCAGGCCCATAACAAATAAACCGTTGATGGGGATTTCAATATTCTCGTTCAGTGCGTAAGAACCCATCAGCCAATCCGGCAGGGTGACGCCGACTTCACGGGCGCCGAATACGGTGCGATACAGTTGCTGTAAAATCAGGCTCAGGCCCCAGGTGGCGAGCAGAGTGTCCAGCGGACGCTTATACAGGTGGCGGATAATGGCCCATTCAACCAGAGCGCCAAGTGCTGCGGTGACGATAAAGGCAAATATCATGGCAATAAAAAAGTAGCTGTCATAAATCGACGGCAGGTATTCAGCAAACAGGGTTGAGGTCAGGTAAGTAACATAGGCACCGAGGATCATAAATTCGCCATGCGCCATATTAATAACGCCCATCTGGCCGAAAATAATGGCAAGACCCAGCGCCATCAGTACAAATACAGAAAATAAAATCAGCCCGGCAAACCCTTGCATAGCAAAGATCGAGGTCAGCTCGGTCATGGTGTAATCAGCAAACATAATGAACTCTCCGGTGAATAAAGCGGGTAAGCAGCGGCCCGCAGGCCGCTTAATGTCTTACTTGTAACCGGCTGGGAATGGATCGGGTTCGATCAGGTCTTTGGTTTCGTACACAATTTTGTACTGGCCGTCAGCCTGAGCATTACCAATACGGGTTTTTGACCACAGGTGATGGTTTTCATGGACCCGTACATAACCTTCCGGTGCCGTTTTCAGTTCAATGCCCGGAGAGGCGGCACGAACTTTGTCGATATCAAAAGAACCGGCTTTTTCAACAGCGGCTTTCCATAACCATGGGCCAAGGTAGGCTGCCTGGGTAACATCACCAATAACGATGTCTTTGCCCCAGCGTTCTTTAAAGGCTTTAACAAAGTTTTTGTTGTTGTCGTTGGTCAGACTCTGGAAGTATTTCATCGAGGCGTAAGCCCCTTCGATGTTTTCACCACCAATGCCCAGGATTTCGTCTTCGGTCACGGAAATGGTAAGAACCAGTGGCTTCTCTTTGGTCATATCAATACCGGCGGCTTTCAGCTGCTTATAAAATGCAACGTTGGAACCACCTACGACCGACGCAAAGATGACATCCGGTTTTTTCAGTTTGATTTTGTTAATAACCGAGTTGAACTGTGTATGACCCAGCGGGTAATACTCTTCGCCACTGACTTTCAGGCCGAGTTTTTCAATGTGCTTACGCGCAATTTTGTTAGACGTCCGTGGCCAGATGTAATCGGAACCGAGGAGGAAGAATGATTTAGCGCCTTTTTCTTTTACTACCCAGTCAATACCGGCAAGAATCTGTTGGGTTGCTTCCTGGCCGGTATAAATAACGTTAGGAGATTGTTCCAGACCTTCATAAAAGGTTGGGTAATACAGCATGCCATTATATTGTTCAAAAATGGGCAGTACGGCTTTGCGTGAAGCCGATGTCCAGCAACCGAATACCGCAGCGGTTTTATCTTTAATCAGTAATTTTTTGGATTTTTCAGCAAAGGTCGGCCAGTCGCTGGCGCCGTCTTCCTGGATGTATTCAATTTTACGGCCGAGTACACCGCCCATGGCGTTAATCTGTTCGATGGCCAGTTTTTCAGCCTGTACCGAACCGGTTTCGCTGATGGCCATTGTGCCGGTAACAGAATGCAGAATACCCACGGTAACGGTTTTATCGGTGACCGCCAGTCCGGTGGTATTGGCACTGTCGGCATGGGCCGTCAGGCTGGCATTGGCAAGCATAATAGCCGCCGGTACGGCCAGCAGATTCTGCAGAAAGCGGCGGCGACGCGTGCCGCTGAAGGGTTGGGATTTTGAATGCATAGTCAGGCCTCTTTGTGACTGAGTGAGTACGTTTTTTGAGTTGAACTGAAGCCCGCTCAGAATGCGGCAGAGGGCGGCTGACAAGAATCAGCGGATTGCTCCAGAGACCTACGTCATTTGACGCATAGAGGTTGGCATGGGATGTGATTAGAGTCTGATGCCCGAAGGAAAGAACATTCGGGCTGACACAAAGAGGGATCTGTTCTGCACTGATGCAGGTGTCGCAAGGACGGGATGTCTTTCTATTTAACGCCGGAGTATTCGGCGGCAGATCAGCTGGTCAGCAGCTGGGAGAGGCAGAACAGACTATGTCTGAGCAAGTGGTGTATAAAACCCGGCGCAGCTACAACCGCTGGGTGGCAAACCAGACACTGGAAGATTTCGCCCTGCGCTTTACTGCCAAAAGCGCGCGGCGCTGGTCGGCGGCGCGTGTTTCCAATACCGCGCTGGGGGCGATTTCTTTTTTAGCTTTGGAAGCCATTGGTGCAGCGGTAACGCTGATGTATGGCTTTAACAGCGCTGTCAGCGCCATTATGGTGGTGTCTGCCATTATCTTCCTGACCGCCATACCTATCAGTTACTACGCCGCCCGCTATGGCGTAGACATTGATTTACTCAGCCGTGGGGCAGGGTTTGGTTATATTGGTTCGACCATTACCTCGCTGATTTATGCCTCGTTTACCTTTATCTTTTTTGCGCTGGAATCGGCCATTATGGCCTCCGCTATGGAGATATTATTCGGCCTGCCGCTGGCGGCAGGCTATCTGCTCAGCGCACTGATTGTGATTCCGCTGGTAACTCACGGCATTACCTTTATCAGCCGTTTTCAGCTCTGGAGTCAGCCATTGTGGCTGGTGCTGCAACTGCTGCCGTTTATTTTTATTCTCTGGCATGAATGGTCAGCAGCAGAGCAATGGATTAATTATCCCGGTGTCGGCGCAACCAGCACCATCCCTGGTGGCAATTTCGAAAATGCACCAGAAGGCGGCGGAAAATTTAATCTGATCTACTTTGGTGCAGCTTCGGCGGTGGTTTTTTCCCTGATAGCGCAAATCGGTGAGCAGGTCGACTTTTTACGTTTTCTGCCAGAGCCTGAACCCCGGCATAAACTACGTTGGTGGCTGGCTCTGATTGGCGGTGGCCCGGGCTGGATTCTGGTGGGCGCACTGAAAATTCTGGCAGGTTCTTTTTTAGCGGTGCTGGCGGTGCAGCATGGGTTATCGGTGCTTGATGCCGCAGATCCAACCCAAATGTACCGCGTTGCTTTCGGCTATATCAGCGATTCGCCCATGGCCGTACTGGCATTGACCGGCATCTTCGTCATTCTCTGTCAGGTAAAAATTAACGTAACCAACGCTTATGCCGGCTCTATCGCCTGGTCGAATTTCTTTTCGCGCTTAACGCACAGCCATCCGGGCCGGGTGGTCTGGCTGGTGTTTAATGTGATGATTGCGTTACTGTTGATGGTGTTGGGAGTTTACCAATCGCTGGAACATATTCTGGGGATTTATTCCAACGTCGCTGTGGCCTGGGTGGGTGCATTGGTCGCCGATCTGATCATTAATAAACCTTTGGGGTTAAGTCCTAAGCACATTGAATTTAAGCGGGCCTATTTATACGACATTAATCCGGTCGGTTTCGGCGCTATGCTGTTGGCGTCGCTGGTTGGCATTGTTTGCTATGTCGGCGTTCTCGGCGAACTGCCGCAGGCTTTATCGCCTTATCTGGCATTGGCAACGGCATTTATTACTTCGCCCTTATTGGCCATTATAACCCGTGGCCGCTTTTATCTGGCGCGCGAGATTATTCCCCTGACGCCTGCTGTGGCCGCAGAACCGGTACAGTGCGTGGTGTGTGACAACCATTTTGACAGTGAAGATATTGCCAGCTGTCCGGCCTATAAAGGCCATATCTGCTCTTTATGCTGTACGCTGGAATCCCGTTGCCACGATCAATGCAAAGATAAAGCGCGCTTAAGTGAGCAGATGCAAACTCTGCTGGAAACTCTGTTGCCGGTCTGGCTGGTGCAAAAAATGAATCCGCGCCTGATGCAGTTCAGCGGTTTATTGTTATTAATTGCTGGTATTGTCGCGGTGTTGTTCTGGCTGGTGTATGTACAGGTGCCCGCTGCCGATTCCGGTCAGCATCTGGTCGGGGCAACCTTAATCCAGGTGTATCTGTTATTACTGATCATTGTCGGTGTATTAATCTGGCTGTTTGTTCTGGCGAATGAAAGCCGCCAGTTTGCGCTGGATGAATCGGTACGGCAGACGGAATTATTAACCCGCGAGATTACCGCCCATGAAGCAACCGACCGGGCATTGCAGCAGGCTAAAGAATTAGCCGAGGCTGCGAACCAGGCTAAGAGCCGCTATCTGGGCGGTATCAGCCATGAATTGCGCAGTCCGCTGAACTCCATTCTGGGGTATGCACAGTTGCTGGAAAAAGACAGCCAGCTACTGCCGGGGCAGCGTAATAAAATCAGCCTTATTCGTCGCAGTGGTGACCATCTGGCGGATCTGATTGAAGGCTTGCTGGATATTTCCAGAATTGAAGCCGGGCGTCTGGAAATCCGCCGAGATGAAGTCGCCATCGGTCATTTATTACAGGAACTGGTAGATATGTTCCGCCTGCAGGCAGAAAGCAAAGGCGTGGAGTTTATTTATCTTCCCTGTGCTCATTTGCCGGACATGGTCGCCACCGATGAAAAACACCTGCGCCAGATTCTGATTAATCTGTTATCCAATGCGGTTAAATTTACTCAGCAGGGTTCGGTGACACTGGCGGTGCGTTATCGCAGTCAGGTCGCGGAATTTACCGTCAGCGATACCGGTTTTGGTATCGAAGCGGCCGAATGCAAACGCATATTCCAGCCCTTTGAGCGCATCCGTAAACCCGGTCTACCACAAATGCCGGGTACAGGCCTTGGCCTGACCATCAGTCAGTTATTGGCCGATATTATGGGGGGCGAAATTACCCTCAGCAGCGAACCGGGTAAGGGCAGCGTATTCCGCTTGTCGATGATGCTTTCCAGTCTGGCTAAATCCAGCTCGCGCACGTTACCGGCGCAACAGATCAGCGGCTTAAAAGGCGCGCAAAAAACGGTGATGGTGGTCGATGATGATGCCTCGCACCGGGGTCTGATCAGTGAAATATTAACGCCTCTGGGATTTGTGGTGCTGGAAGCGCCGGATGGTTTTTCCTGTCTGGAATCGTTTGCCGATGCCGGGGTGGATGTTTTCTTGCTGGATATCTCCATGCCGGGAATGACCGGCTGGGAATTATTGCGGCAGTTACGCAGCCGGGGCGTTAAAACACCGGTGATTATGGTGTCGGCGGATGCCGAAGATCGTCAATCGGCAGCGAATCAGGGCGGAGCAGCTTCAGTTACAGAACAATTAAACGACGCCTATCTGATTAAACCCATCCGTGATCAGGCACTGCTGGATAAAATCGCAAGCGTGTTGGAACTGGAATGGTATTACCACCGTGAAGTGATCAGCAGCGAGCGCTCTGTGACGACTGCGGCTGACAGCCTTAACTGGCGGAATATTCCGCCAGCGGAGGCGCGTGAGCTACAGGCAATGGCCGAAATTGGTTATATCGGCGGAATTGAACTGGTATTGCAACGTATGGCCAATGCCGGAGCTGACGAGCGCTGCATTAACCAGCTGCGCGAATATGTACGCAATTATCAGTTTGCGTCTGTTATTTCCATCAGCCAGAAGGTACTTGCTAATGATCCGGGCTGAAAGCAAAGGGCTGGTATTAATCGCCGATGATACCGCCGAATCGTTAACCATGCTGAATGAAGCACTCAGTGGTGCCGGTTACACCGTATTGGTGGCGATGGACGGCATGCAGGCACTGAACATTGCCGAACGAATGGCACCGGATTTAATTCTGCTGGATGCCATTATGCCGAATATGGATGGCTTTGAAGCCTGTAAAGCGTTAAAGAACAACGTCGATTTACAGGATATTCCTGTTATTTTTATGACAGGGCTGAGTGACAGCGAACACGTTGTGCGCGGTTTAGAATGCGGCGGTGTGGATTACCTGACCAAGCCGGTCAGGCTGAATGAATTACTCGCCCGTGCGCAGGTGCATATTAATAATGCACGTAAAACCCAGAGTGCCCGTGGTGCATTAAATGAATTGGCACAGCCGGCATTTTCCTGCTCACTGCACGGTGAAATACTGTGGTGTACCCAGCGTGCTCAGGAATTACTGGCAGCACTGAGTTACAACGGTGATGCCTTCGCGCAGGCATTGCAGCAGCAGGCAATTGGCTGGCTGAGCCGCGCGCCGCAAAAACACAGCCAGTTTAAATTACAGCTGGGTGAACAGACGCTGACTTTACGCTTGCTGGGACAGCCTTATCCGGGAGAATTTTTACTGCGTCTGATGGACGAAGATGACACCTTGCTGTGTCAGGACTTACGTCAGCAGTTTGGCCTTACCGAGCGTGAATCAGAAGTGCTTTTGTGGCTGGCGCGGGGAAAAAGCAATCAGGATATTGGCCAGATTCTGACCATGAGCCCGCGTACGGTGAACAAACATCTGGAGCAGGTGTTCCGTAAACTGGGAGTAGAAAACCGCACCTCGGCGGCGGCGGTCAGCCTTGGAGTACTGGCGGTTAACCATTAGCAGGCTGTTGATTTCCTATCTGCGTTGCCACTGCAGTGTTAAAAACCGACTCAAAATGCTCATTTACGACCTGTAAGCTGCGCTTTTTCGCCGGTTTTTGCCTTGCATTGACTGCCTCGAAAACGAAAATCAACGGCCTGTCAGAGCGTGAATTAACAGGCCCTGAACTGTTACCAGGCTTCGAGTTCGGCAATCATAAATTCCAGTACATCGTGCACGCGTTTTTTTCCGGCATTCTGGCGTAACAGCACCATGGCATGTACCTGACTGGCGAGAAAACGCGAGGCGGTCAGTGGGTCACGCGGGCGGTTTAATTCGTTATTAGCCATCGCCTGCTGCAGAGCTTTCTTCAGGCTCTCTTCCTGACGGCGCAAACTGGCTTTAATAAGGTTCAGGCTTTCTTCACTGAGCTGTCCTGCATTCAGGCTGGCATTTAACAGCATACAACCGGCACTGGCCTGGTCGTTCTGTAACTGCCGCTGCAGCAGGCGGAAGTAAGCGACTATGGCGGTTTTCCCTTGCTGTTCCTGCAGTGGTAATAACAGCCGGTTGAATACGGTATCGGTATATAAAACCAGTGCCTGCTGGAAAAATTCCTGTTTATTTCCAAAAGTCTGATACAGGCTGTAGCGGTTAACCCCGAGTTTCTGTACCAGATTTTCCAGCGATAGCTGGCGGAATCCTTCACGCCAGAACAGCAGCATGGCCTGATGCAGTACCTGAGCGGGGTCGAATGATTTGGTTCTGGCCATTGGTGTACCTGTTTTCCGGTTCGTTGCGTCTGATACTGAGAAATCGGCGGAGAAATCTTTCTTGACTGATCATTCTGATATTGGCTAGTGTAATCCAGAATGATCATTCTGAAAAACAAGGAATCCGTATGAAACTGTACAGCGCCAATATGGCACCCAATCCGCGTCGCAGCCGTATGGCATTGGCAGAAAAAGGCATTACCGGTGTTGAGATGATTGATATTGACCTGGCGGGTGGTGAGAACCTGAAGCCGGAATTCCGCGAGCGGAACAGTCTGGCGAAAGTACCGGTGCTGGAACTTGATGATGGCACCTGCATTGCTGAAACCGCAGCGATATACCGTTATCTGGAAGAAACTCAGCCGGAACCGAATCTGATGGGGCGCGATGCCAAAGAGAAAGCGCTGACAGAGATGTGGGATCGCCGCATTGACAACGCCTTACTGATGCCGATTGGCCATTGCTTCCAGCATACGACCGGCTTTTTTAAAGACCGTATGACACCGGTTGCCGCCTGGGGCGAAGAAGCCGGTAAGCTGGCGGCAAAGTTTTTACCCATTCTGGAACAGCAACTGCAAAAGCACGAATTTGTGGCGGGAGATCACTTCTCTGTGGCAGATATTACGGCTCTTTGCTCGCTGGAGTTCGGCAAGGTGATTCAACTGCGCATTACTGATGAGTTTCCGGCTATTCAGCGCTGGCACGAGCAAATGAAAGCGCGCCCGTCCTATACTGCATAACACCCTGTGCCTGCCGCCTGCCGAAACGCGCTGTGCGGCAGGTGATGATTAACCATGGAGGATGTTATGAATTCTGATCTGAATATCTGCCTGCTGGTTGCCAGCCATCGCGCCAATTCACAAAGCCGCCGCATTGCCGATTATATGAATCAGCATTTTCTGGCTGGCAAAGCGACCCTGATTGATCTTTATCAAAGCAAATTACCACTCTGGGATGGTGAGCCACTGGCAGCGGGCAGTACAGAAGAGCAGAACGTCGCCGAGGTAAAATCCCGTGCTGCAGCTGCCGATGCTTTTGTCTTTATCGTGCCCGAATGGCACGGCATGGCTCCGGCCGGACTGAAAAATTTTCTGCTCTGGTGCGGGATGAAAGAACTGGCGCACAAACCGGTATTATTGGTTGGTGTATCTGCTTCGGCCGGCGGTGCCTTTGTGATTGCCGAGTTACGCCACAGCGGCTACAAAAACTCGCGCCTGTTATATCTGCCTGAGCATTTGCTGCTGCGTGATGCAAATGACCTCTGGGTGGGGCAGGAAGGGCGTATGAGTGATGTTTATCTGGAAAAGCGCACCCGTTATGCACTCGACCAGTTGATAACCTACACCGAAGCCCTGAAACCGGTACGTGATACTTTGTGTGCAGGACTGGCGGACTTTTCTAACGGTATGTCGTAAACAATAGCGGCCAGCTGCCCGGCGACAACGTGCGGACGAGAGCACACGGGTTAGAGCGCACGGATATACTGCGCTAAATTGTCCAGCAGCTGGCCCTGTTCCTCCGGGCGCCACTGCAGGCGGATATGCCACTCCTGTTCGCCGTCGAACGACACGAAAAATGACATGCCGTCGTCGTACGGCAGAAAGGAATAACCCAGAAATACCCAGCTTTCCCCAACGGCGTGCAGATGCTGATCGTAATCGGCAAATGCCTGAATAACCTCATAACGCTCACCGGCGCGCAGAAAATTATGATTATCACCTTGATAGCCTTGTTAACTTTTTATCCGGTAAATCGTTCATTAGTCTGTGGATCATACAATGGACACCCGAATTCTTTACCTATGTCTATGAATACGTTCATCCACTCTCCGGGCTGACCATAACAATCAATTCTGACATGTTGCGCGCTTGAAGAAGCTTGAAAAGAATTCTCTTCACCTTCCCAATTTAGATACCCGTTAGCTTCTTCAGTACCTGGAAACTCTTGAATGATTCTCTTATAGAAGCCAGCAACATCAATCTGGGATAGGCCATCAAAAGGAACTCCCTCTGACAGGCTGCGATAAACATCCACAGGTGCGGCTTTAAAACCTGCCGGTTCATTCCAGAAATTTAAGTCGTAGCTCATCATTTTCTCGTAAAGTTAACGATTTTGTAACGGGCATTTTTTGTGTAGTGGAGTTTTTCGGTAAAGTGGCGTAGCCACCGAAAAACGGAGCGCAGCAAAAAATATTCTGTTGGCAAACTTGTTATCTGTGAAGATTGGCAATGATGCCTTCAATATTAGACTTCCAAGTGGGGTAGTCTTCTTCATTTTCTTGCCACAGTTCATTCAATTCGGATTTATCCGATAGCACCAAATTTAACCCAGAAACAATATCTTCTTTGTACTTGGATAGTTCCGATTTATCTTGCTTCGAAAGCCAATCATCGTACCCTTCCGTTTCATGCGTGTACTTTGTGCCGACGAGAAGGGAATCTAAGATTGCCCCGGAAACGATGACCTCGTGACATTCATCATATTCAAGGTAATCCGAATCTTTGTGCCCAACTGCTTTCGCTATGAATGTACCTGCATCAGTGTCCATTGCATCGTAGAGTAAATCACAAGATGTATCATCATCGAATACACCCATTCCCCATGCACCCATAATTTTCTCCTTCCGTGTTTCGATTTACAGCTAACGCCTAGGCTAAGGGGCGGCGCTTTGCGCCGTCCAATGCCTTAAGCCCCTTGTTATGAGCCTTCTGGATCGCTTTTATATTTGAACTCGTATGAAGTGCACCGACTATTGCCGTAGCTAAAGGTTACTTCAAATTCATATTTATCACTTCTTATAGCAGCGATAAACTCCGGCAACTCATTATCTAATTTGTTAACCTGAGCAGTCTTAGATATCAGGTTTCCATCTTCAAGAATTGAATACGCCCCAGAGTAGTAAGGCATATCCTTGAACTCATTCGGTGCGACAATTTGTAGCTCTTTACAGTCTTCACAAAGTATAGAGTCTCTAATCAAAACTCTGAACCCGTGATTTTCTGAGACTTCTAGCTGTTTCGGGCCAATCACGCATGCAAGTGAAACCTGCGAGATGAAAAGAGTTATAAAAGTTTGATTTTTCATTTACGGCTCATAACTCCGCCATTTGCGGAAAATTTGGAGTGGTACTTTTTGTGTTAGCGTAGCGTTAAAATACAAAGCGAACCACAGAAAATTTGTCCAGCCAGCTTGCTGGCGATGCATGATGGCTTTTTTATAAGGGGACTTGCCACGCTTGCTCTTTATATTTGATTACGAAATCACGCGCTTCACTAAGAGTTTTTGGGTAGTCCACTCTATAGTGACCACCATCTTCTTTTAGCTCGTAAACATGCTGGAACAAAAAGCCATGATCCACCAAAAACCTAACTTTTTTCCACTGACTTTCGTCTGACTTCTTCGGTGCTTTAAAGTAGCGCCCAACATTTGCCATTTTATCTTTGCATACTGGGCACTCCATTGATTTAGGATAATCACATGGAGGCACATCAAAGTGGCGCTTATGTGCAGTTTTACAAGTAAAGCACGCGAAAGACATAGCATATTCAGGGCCATAAACATTAGGTGCAGGCTCTTTCGGTTTTCTAAAGCCGGCATCTCTTCTTAGCGCCATTTTACGTTGTTTTTCTTCAGACATAATTATTTATAACGCCGCCAACAACGGCAAGGCTGTCCAGATAGCGCAGCGAACGATGTTGCTTGGCCTTGTTAAGTACCCACATTTTGCAACTCACTTATTTGTTGCTGTAAATCATTTGGTACATTAACCCACTGAGTATCATTATTTATATTTAGTTTTGTGCCTTGAATTTCAGCGCCTGATACTATTTGTTTAAACCAATCAAGGTATGACCACTTTCTTGGCTTTTCACCATAAAGATAACTATTATCTTTATCCCAATGAACCTCAATTGCTTCTCGATACATCATGGGAAATTTTGATGATGATGGTTTTACATATAACCTTTCCTCATCATCAATTCCTATTTCTTGGATCACATCTTCTTTCATCATTGCCACTTAACGCCTCAAGAAGAGGCGTGCGCTTTTTGCGCGTCCTTCTTGCTTGATTTGTTAGGCTTAGCTTTTCGATATAGCTGCAATACTGCCAGCCTCTTTATTTCTGATTCTATGCCAGACCAACCAAGATAATAATTGCCGCCACTTGAGTGTGATTTATATGTCAATAAGCTATCACTGGAGACTTTTTCTACCGACATAGCTGGGTTCTTGGACGCTAGAATAATTACTGAATCTCTTGGGCCTGGCCTCACATTCCAAAACCGACTACTTGGAAGAAACGACATTGCTACACCATTGATTGGGGCACCAATCTTCAAATAGTTATTAAGCGCTCCTTCTATTTTATTAAGACCGTAGGCTACGTCATTGGTTGTTGCATCAGGAGAATAACCGGATAGAGGGTTTCTATTGTTGATTTCAGTTACCAATACACAGGTGTTTTGACTACGAAATATTAAGCAGGGTAATTGCTTGATATAAAATACAGTTCCTCTAGTTCTTCTCTTCTCTGCGTATTCTTTAGCGGATTCGAAAGTAGTATGCATGCAACCGTTTGCATACTGAGTTACCCATGTACTATGCCAAGCATTCCTTCCTGTATGAACGTAATAAATTAGCCCCCTAGAAATTCCTTTTAGAGGACTACTATCCAGTAGATGTGTAGATGCTTGTACGAGTTCCATGATAGAGCCTAACAGTTTCTTAGTAGGCATGCTCACTAACACACCTGATCCCTTATTCAGATCTCCAGCCTAACCTATTGTCTGGGCTGTAAAAATCATCGTTATTTTCTTTCTTGTCAGGATGTAAACGCGCATGCGCGCTTTTATCCTGAACCGTTCTTTACATTTTGCGCGTTATCACTTTTCTCAGAATCCTAAGTGATTGATTTTCTTGCCTTCTTTCTGGACCGAAGGTGTCAGTCCGCGCATACGCGTTTTGCTAATGGCGCGTAAACGCGCATCAAATTTCGCAAACAGTAAAATATACTGGTTGTTCGTACATTATTTTGCTTTGGTGATTTTCAGTGCTTTCCGGCAGTAAAAATCGTTCAGGTGATGCTTGTAGTCCAGTCACGCTGCCGCCCATCCTTATAAACGCCGGGCAGGAATCGCGTGGCTTTATCATTCGGGATTGCTAGCGGGGAGGGCGGTCGTTTTGATTGTAAGTGCTGGCTCTGTTGTATTAACTATCTGGCGCATCCCTGCTGTGGCTTGAGAGTACTGAAGTTTTAGGATGGGTTCAATAATTGATAGAAATGGTTACAAGTGGCAAAAGGCGACAGCAGCGCGATTTCCGCTATGCGGAACGGTCTGGCCGGTGGGCAGGGTATAGGTGAAGGATGCCGGAGGGATAAGATAGAAACGGTTAGCGAGGTCTTTTAGTGTCTGGAATGGTAGTGGTTTAGCATTTCAGCTGGTCACGTACCCGCATCAGTGCAAAACCCAGCAAATTCTGGCCCTGCCAGTTATGTGGCTCCGCGGCTGTCGGATCGTCGGCCGTCAGGCCAATTCCCCATGCTGCATCCACAGGGCTGGCCTCTACCAGAATGCTGTCCCCGGTATCGAGCAGAAATTCCTTCAGCTCCGGGTTTTGCGAAGCAGAACCGTCAATTTGGCACCACACTTCATTTTTTATTAAGAATCGCTGTTAAGCGGTTTATGAGAATCATCCAGCCATGACCTTATATCCTGTACAACGTCGTCAACCCTGCTGCTTCCGTCGGGCCTTTTAAATGAATGATCAAGGTTGTTATACATCTTAAATTCAATATTGGGCTGGTCTTTAGAGAGTTCTGTCGCTTGCTCCTGAGCCAGGCGTACGGAAACATTTTTATCCATCCCCGACTGAATGAGTAACAGTGGGGTTTCTACTTTGGATAGTATTGCGGTCTGGTCAATTTCAAACATGTTTCGCCACCACCGGTAACCATGCCCGCTCATACTCAGCTCAAAGGGTTCGCTGTTGAGGATATGTTTATAAAAGCCGGTAAAGCCATTCGCGGCTTCCTGGTATGCCTCAGCGGATGGAGACTGGGATTTTATATTGTGCAAAACATCGTCTATAAATCTGGGGGCACCACCGTTGAGTGATACGGTGGCATTAATGTAACTCAATTCTGAAGCGAGCAGGTTGGCAACGACAGCACCTTCACTCCCTCCGAGCAGGACGATTCTTTTGTATTTTCTTTCTTTGCGTAAAGTGCTTAACACCTGGGTGTAGTCTTTCACCCTCTGCTTTGGTGAGTCGTTTTCGATATAGGCAGCAGGGCAGTCATCCCTTTCAGAAGCGTTGCTCCAGGGTAATTCGGCGCTAATGCCATATTTCTCAACCGTTAAAATACTGGCTTGCGGTATAACCGCTGAGAATTCGCTGTTAATCCGCTTGTTGTGGCGGACGCTGTTGCAATCGGAACCCTGTATTAATACCAGCAGTGTCTTCTCCGGGTTATCCTGAGCAAGCAGATAGTAGGTGATGTTTGTACCATCGTTTCTGGCTATCTCGAAGGATTCCGTAGCAGGTAAGTCTCGGGAGCAGACCGCCTGAGAGATGAGCAGTACGAACAGCGTTAAGGCTTTAATGTTCATACGCTCATGAAGGCAGAATAACCAAACAACCAGAGAATCTGGAAGCCGTAACTCAGCCGCTGGTGAGTGCCCGGGTTGGTTTTTTCTTTAAAGGATACGCTCAGCCGGTATGTAAAATAAAAACAGCCAAGCAGGCAGATAAATGAAAATACTCTGATGGCTGTCGGGTAGGCATCCGAAAAGACTGCAATTGCCGGGGCAACAATAAACGACAGCAATAGAACCACTCCTGACCAGGAATGAATCTGGCAAGGTATGGTCGGGGTCGTGGTGTATGGGTCCGCATCCATAGGGAAAAAGCCACAAACCCAGGTACTTAACCCATGAATGACAACCATAATACCGATTGCAACGGTTGCGGTGCTCTCTGCATAGGTGCTGATCAGGTAGTATCCAAACAGGATAAATAAGAGCCCTAAAGGATAATTGTTGATCAGTGGAGAGAGTTTCTGGGTTGGACTGCCAGCAGCACCCAGCTCGCTGCAGAATTGCCTGGAATGGCTGTAGTTCGGATAGAACAATGAGGCAATAATAACGCCTGCTACAATCCAGATGGAAGCAATGGTTCCCGTGTAAGAAATCAAGCTAAGCACGTTTAAATTCCCTCTGACAGTTGGTCATTTAATGCCGGGCCGGTTTCGCCGCACAAACAGTTCAGTCGCCCCTTTTACACCATTATCAGGCGTGTTTATCGCTGCTCATATTGTCTGTTGTTGAGTGGGTAGTCAATGCGCGAGGGGAGAGGCTGGGCCGGATTGAACCTGCGGGATGTTTGCAGGTATGCAGGTTCTGCGTTCCTTTATCCGGATTATGGATAGGTTCCGTTGCCAGAGAACCGTGCCGGGCCGAAGAGCGGCACTCTCTGCATCAATCTGTGTCGCCAATCTGTTAGAATCCGGCGACTGAACTCCAGAGGCCCGTGCCCGCTTTGACTAACAGTAACTTACCTCCCAATACGCCTTCCGGCCATGCGCTTGCTGTGCCTTCTGCACAGGAACAGCAAACGGCGCAGGTAAGCCGGGCGCCGCAGCAGGCGCAGCTGACACCGCAGCAGGCACAGGTGATTGCGCATCAGCAGGGTCATGCCAAGGTGGTGGCGGTGGCGGGTGCGGGTAAAACCACCACGCTGACGCACTTTATTGCTGCCCGTCTGAGCGAGGGGGTAAGCCCGCGGCGTCTGCTGGTGCTGATGTATAACCGTGCCGCACGGGAAGATTTTGAGGCCAAGTTAGGTCGCTTATTGCCTCGTCAGACTCTGCCGGAAGTGCGAACGTTTCATTCGCTGGGGCTGCGTATTTACCAGCGCTTAATTGCCCAGGGTGTCTTGCCGCCGTTTCAGGGCAAGCCGTTATCCGATGGCGAAATGGAGCCTATTGTCTGGCGTTTACTGCAGCAACTGGCGGATGACGATACCCGCCAGGAAATTCTGTCACAGCGGAAAAAATGGGTTGAACCGGCACTGGCCTTTATCGATCTGGTGAAGTCTGGCCTGCAACCACCGGCTGAGGTATTTGACGCACTGGAACTGCCCGACAGCTGCAAAATATTTATCGACCTGTTTGATCTGTTTGAAGACTGGCGCCGTCAGCAACGGCGCATCAGCTATTCCGATATGCTCTACGATACGGTCATGGCCTTTATTTATCAGCCGGAAGTCGCCGCGCAGTTTGGCGGCCATATGCAGTGGATTCTGGTGGATGAATATCAGGATATTAATGCCATTCAGCAGCATCTGCTGGAAGTACTCTACGGTGGCCGCGGTTCGGTGATGGTGATCGGTGACCCGGATCAGACGATTTATGAATTCCGTGGATCAAAGCCGGAATTTATTGTGCAGAAGTTTGATCAACAGATGCAGCAGGTCAGCACTTACCAATTACCGCATACCTTTCGCTATGGTCATGCGTTATCGCTGTTGGCCAATCATCTGATAACCCATAATAAAGAGCGTGAGCCGGTGTTGTGTTTATCGCATCCGTCCACGCCGCAGACGAAAGCCAAACTGCATTTTGCCCGTTATGAACCGGCGCTGATTTTAACCCTGATTAAAAGCGAGGCAGAAAAGCAGCCGCTGGAAAATATCGCCGTTATTAACCGCTTATGGGCGTTATGTGCGCCGATAGAGCTGGGGCTTTTGCAGGCCGGCATTCCGTATCAGCTGCATAATTCGCAGTCGGTACTGGATCGCTGGGAGCTGCAGATTTTCTGGATCTTGCTGGAAATCTCGGCCGGGCGTTTTGCTGCACGTAATACCGAACAGCGTACCGATGCCTGGTTGCAGGTATTAACCACGCCTTATCCTAAGATTAAACGCTCAACGCTGGAGCAGATTTCCCGCACGCTGGCGCAGGCCGATGCCGATTTTGGCGAGGCCTTGCAGGCGGCGGTGCCGGACGATATGAGTAAATGGCAGCGTCAGCAGCTGGATGCCCGCGCTGAAATTCTTGCCAGTGCTGAGCATGTGGCGATGCCCGCGCATCGTTTATTGCAGCAGTATATTGATCAGTCGGGGCTGGAAGATGGTATTGCCGACAGTGCGTTTTCGGCGCAGCAGATTGAAGACCGGCTGCAAACTATTAAAGCCTTTGTGCGTTTTATGCGTGAGTCGGAGCAGAGCAGCCGAACGGCTCTGGATTATTTACAGCAATTAAAAGCGCAGCGCCTGAAGCAAAGCCGCGAGCGTAAAGGGGGAGTGCATTTAACCTCGATACATAAAAGCAAAGGTCTGGAATGGCCGGTGGTGATTATTCCCGGTTTAAATGCCCATTATTATCCTTATACCCCGGAAGGTGAATTCACTACCCCAGCCAGCGAAGAAAGTGAGCGGCGTTTACTCTATGTGGCGATGACCCGCGCCATACAGCAACTGCATTTAATTGCGCCTGATCCCCAAAAAGATCAGAAGCGCGGGCCGGGGCAAAGTTCGGCACGGGATTGGAGCAGCCGTTTTCAGCAGGAATTAATGGTTGAACGCAGCGTTGATATGGCTCGCGCCATCTATGCCGGTGACGACTCCGTTGCGCTGAAAGTTCAGCATGGCAGTCCGGCGGATTGGCTGCATAATTACTGTCAAACGCTGGATATTCAACTGAATTTTACCCTCGACACGTCTTCTGCCATTGGCTGTGAAGGTAGTGTACAGCGCCGTGCAGCTCCGGGTTATCCGAAAGCACCTGCCAATTATATTATTGAACAGAAATACTCCGCCGCAGCAACACAGCGCCGTATCCGTCACGATACACTGGGCAGTGGTGTCGTGCTGGCGGAAGATGAGCGTTATATTAAAATCCGTTTCGACGGCGAAGCTCAGGCGCGTACGCTGGATAAAAAAACCGCCAGTGCCTTTATGGAAAATGAATAACCGGCCAGGTCGGTTTATTGCCTGTAAGCAATGCCGATAAGCAGCAGGAGAAAAGAGACATGAAGTCATTACTGCGCATTATTTCAACCACGTTGTTTGTTACCCTGGTGGCAGCATTAGCGCTGGAATTATTCTGGCTGAACAGTACGGTCGAACAGCGCCAGCAGTGGCTGAGTTTAAGCCCACTGCCGCTGGCGATTAAACCCAATGGCTGGTTGTTGCCACAATTAGTTAATGCTCGGGCTGCCGCCGATTCTCCGTCGGCGAATTCAATCGCTAATACATCCGTCAGTGCTCAGCGTTTATCCGATCAGTCTTTATCAGCCCACTCTTCATCAACTCAGTCGGCAGCAACTCAGTCGGCATCTAATCATTCGTCATCTACTCGCAGCGTACCGGGAAAAAGTCTGGCGGCAGACGTGGCCGAGACCCAGCACAGTGGTTATCGCAGCCACGGTAATTATCAGTGTGTGCGGCCGCCAACGCAGGATATCCGCGAGGTTGAGCGGGGGGCGGTCTATCGCTGGACCGACAGCCAGGGCAACGTTCATTTTGGTGATCGTCCGCAGCAACAGAATGCCGCCGAAGATCTCAGTAAACAATACGCGGCGGCCACGCAGGGGGTGCGTCTTTTAATGGAATACCCTGGCTGGGCTGGTGACGCGCAGCTGGAGTTTCAGTTGCGGCGCGAGGCGGATTTACTGTATCGGATATTAACGCGCTTTATTCCACAGAGCGCCTGGCGGCAGATCAATCTGAATCTGGTGTTGTTTGCCTCTCAACGCGCATTTGATGAATTTCGTCAGCAGCAGGGAGCGAACAGCGGCTGGATGGCTTATTACAGTGGTGGCCATAATCAGGCGTATCTTGCCCGTCAGCAGCGTGACGAGTGGACACTGCGCATTGCCCGCCATGAAATGACCCACGCAATGATGACCGGTATGTTGGGCAGTACACCTATCTGGCTCAGTGAGGGCATGGCGGAATATCTGGAGCGCTTGCAGTGGCAAATGAATTCCGCTCAGGTAAAAGCCGATGACGCACGCTTCCGCCAGTTGAGCCTGCGCGGGCTGACGGGTTTCAGTGAGCTGGCCGGGCGCAACCACAAAGAATTTAACGGTATGGCGCAGGAAGATAATTACGCCCGTGCCGCAGCGATGGTGTTCTTTCTGCTCGACCACGACGATGGCAAACGTTGGTTGCGGCAAACGCTGGGGCATTACGCACAGAACCCTTGTGCGCCTTTTGCACCGGCGCGGTTTTTTAATCAGGCTTATCCCGGTGGGCTGGCGGCGGTGAACGAACGTTATGCCCGCTGGCTGCAGGATGGTCGCTTCAGCACGCATTATTACTGATCACGATGCGTGTCTTTTGTGGCATTTTTTCTGGCCGTGGCGCATGAGGCTGATGTATCTGATGACGTGTCATATCAGCGGTTCGAATATACCGGACATTACTGCAACGCATACCGCGTTATGGTCTGTGAGCGGCGGCGGGGGGTGGTACTCAGATAACCAGTTGTTATACTGGGCGCTTTCGTAGAGATCGGTCGTACAGGTTTATCCGGGTCGCCTTTGCGTAACGCCACAACGCCTTGTGTAAACGAGGCGGTTATATTTCAGTCCGGTGATGCCGGGCCCAACAAGGACAACACCTTATGACCATTGCACAACATAAAATCGTAACCATTCACTACAAAGTTGTTGATGTTGCCAGCGGCGAAGTCATCGATTCTTCTGAAGGTGGTCAGCCTATGACTTACCTGCACGGTGCCCAGAACATTATTCCGGGTCTGGAGCAGGCACTGGAAGGTAAGCAGGTGGGTGATGAGTTTGAAGTAACCGTTGCTCCTGCCGATGCATACGGCGAGTACAGCGAAGACCGCGTACAGCAGGTGCCAATGGCTGCGTTCGAGGGCGTCGAAAAAGTTGAGCCTGGTATGGCCTTTACCGCCCAGACGGAACACGGCCCGATCAACCTGATCGTAACCGAAGTTGACGAAGCGGTTGTAACCGTTGATGCCAACCACCCTCTGGCTGGTAAGTCTCTGAGCTTCAGCGTTCAGGTAGAATCTGTACGTGACGCCAGCGAAGAAGAACTGGCCCATGGCCACGTTCACGGTGAAGGTGGTCACCAACACTGAGTATTTATCCAAGGATAAAATGCTTAAAAAAAGCCGGCGCATTTGCCGGCTTTTTTTATGTGTTTTTATGAGTCTTTTATGGATCTTTAATGTATTTTTTTGCGTGTATTTATTGCTGCTGAAAAATTAAATAATAACTGGATTATTGTCCGCTGGCTTTTTTCAGATCGAAGGGTTCGGCAATATCCACGGCAACCACGGTACCGGCTTTAACATCGGCCAGTGCGCTGACTTCATCCAGTGCATCACCCCAGACGTTGCAGGCGTTGGGTAAGCGGATTTCACCGTGGCGTGAGATGGGGGTTGGGCCAAAACCAATGACAATGCTGCTGCCATCTGCCCAGAAGGCAATATCGCCAGGTTGCACAATATTCACCGCATTATCTTCGCAACTGACCCGTATTGGGCAGTCGAAAATCACTTCCTGTCCCCAGGTCTGAACGGTCGCGGTAAAAGGCACCGCCTTAAGAATGGCCTGAGCGGTAGGGGTGCGGCGTAATGCAATACGAATTTCGTGATTTTCAAAACGCATGGCCAGTATTGTCATAAAAAATTCCCCGTCTGATCAGTGAAAACCGGCGGCATAAATGCACCCACCAGCGGTTGGCTGGCGGTGCGTTTCCATTGCAGCTGGGTCTTTGATCAGACTAGCAGAGCGGCTTTTTTGCCGCGCTGATTTTCTTGGTTTTCAGGCGACGGCCCGGCTGTCAATGATTGCCTTGTTAATAGTAAACAGGATGGCATTGAGGCTGGCCGAGAGGGTGTCACCATCCTGAGCGACGGCGGTGTAGCGGCTGCCGCGGATGCTGGCCTGAACAAAGGCCATGGCGGTGGCATCGGAACCTTCACTGATGGCCTGCTCGTCAAACTGGACAATCTGTACGTCAATGCCGGTGGCTTTGTGCATGGCGTCGGCGAAAGCGCTGATGGCACCGCTGCCATGACCATGAATAAGCGTTAACTGGCTGCCGTCATTAATAGACGCCTGCACATGATACTGATTGCCCTGCTTGTCGATCTGGTAGCCCGCCAGCGAGTAGCGGCCATCGTTGTTCATAAATTCGGCTCGGAATACGTGCAGAATCTGTTCCGGGCTGAGTTCGCCTTCCTGCATTTCAGCGCGGCGCTGAATCGGTTGCGCTAACTCAATCTGCATCCAGCGTGGCAAGGTGGCACCAATCTGCTGTTCGAGCAGATAAGCCGCGCCGCCTTTACCCGACTGGCTGTTAACGCGGATGACCGACTGGTAATTGCGGCCAAGATCACGCGGATCAATCGGCAGGTAGGCCACATCCCAGGGTTCGTCGTCCTGCTGCTTGCTCAGGCATTTACGGATGGCATCCTGATGGCTGCCGGAGAACGCGGTGTACACCAGCTCGCCGAGCCACGGATGGCGTGGGTGAGTCTTGATGTTGGTGCAGGCTTCCACGGTGGCGATGATGTCATCGGCCATGCTGATATCCAGCTGCGGATCAACACCCTGGCTGTACAGGTTCATCGCCATGGTGACGATGTCCATATTGCCGGTGCGTTCGCCATTGCCAAGCAAAGTGCCTTCGATGCGATCGGCCCCGGCCAACATGGCCAGCTCTGCTGCCGCCACACCACAGCCACGGTCATTGTGGGTGTGAATGCTGATGATCAGGCTGTCGCGCTGATTGACATGATCGCAGAACCATTCGATCTGGTCGGCGAACACGTTGGGCATCGAGCTTTCAACCGTGGCGGGTAAGTTGAAGATGGCTTTCTTTTGCGGCGTTGGCTGCCAGACGTCGATCACGGCGTTACAGACCTCAACGGCAAACTCGACTTCGGTGGTGGAGAAGCTTTCCGGTGAGTACTGGAATACCCACTCCGTTTGCGGGTAACGTTTGGCTTCGCTGGCGACTTTACGCGCACCGTTCACGGCGATGTCGAGGATGCCCTGCTTGTCGAGATTAAACACGCGCTGGCGCTGCACCGGCGAGGTGGAGTTATACACATGCACCACGGCACGGCGCACACCGGCGAGGGCTTCGTAGGTGCGTTCGATTAATTCATCACGCGCCTGCACCAATACCTGAATGGTGACATCCTCCGGAATCTGGTTGGCTTCGATCAGCCAGCGCACGAAGTCGAAGTCCGGCTGTGAGGCGGCCGGAAAGCCCACTTCAATTTCTTTAAAACCCATGCTGACCAATAAGGCCCACATTTGCTGCTTCTGGGAAACGGACATGGGTTCGATCAGCGCCTGATTGCCATCACGCAGATCAACTGAACACCACAGCGGAGCGGTGGTCAGAGTCTGGTCCGGCCAGCGGCGATCGGTTTTAGCGATGACGGTTGCGGGGCGGTACTTACGATGGTTAAAGCGGGCGTTGGTCGGGGTATTCATATCCGGTCCTTGCTTAGATTTTAAATAATCTGGTTATTTATTGCGTCATTTCAGGTTTTAAAGCCCATTGGTATTTCTGTGGTTACTGTTTGCGTTAGGGGCCTTTTGGGTCTTACCTGCTCAATCGCTTATGGCGGTTGATGCGGATGCGGTGTCTTGTGAACGCCGCTGGTCAGATGCCTTCCGGTAAAGAAGATGATCTGGTTAACAGTATGTGCACAGTATATGCGGCATCATGGCGCTTATGATTGCAAAGTTGCTATCGTTTACCCTTAATTTTGATACAATATTGCGTAGAAAATATTAATGTTAGTTAATTGTGCTAATGTTATTCAGCGGCATGGATTGCCCTGACTGTGGCGCGTTGTATCAGCACTCAAAAGGTCGTTTTATGAACACAGATATGCCTAACGGCATGGCCCGGCTGGATCGTATTGATCAGCGTATTCTTGAATTGCTGCAACAGGATGGCAGCCTCAGTAATCTGGAACTGGCGGATAAAGTCGGCCTGTCGCCGTCGCCCTGTTCACGTCGGGTAAAAGCGCTGGAAGAAAGCGGTATGATTCAGGGCTACCGTGCCCATCTGGATGCCCGGCGTCTGGGGCTGGATCTGCTGGCGCTGATCTCTATCAGCATGGATCGCCATACGCCGGAGCGCTTTGATAACTTCGAGTCACAGGTGGCGGCCTGTCCGGAAGTGCTGGAGTGTTATCTGATTACCGGCCAGTCGGCCGACTATGTATTAAAAGTGATCGTGCGTGATATGAATGCGTATCAACAGTTCCTGTTAGGTACACTAACCCGCATTGAAGGCGTCAGCGGTGTGCATTCCAGCTTTGTGATGCGCAAAGTGGTGGATCGCACGGCACTGCCGTTAGCGGCACGCTGATGGGATGATTTTTCTGTAAGGAGACGATGTGTTAACCCAGGTTGCTTTACCACTGGCTCTGGCCATGATGATGCTGGTGATGGGGCTGAGCCTGCGCCCGGCGCACTTTGTCGCGGTGGCGCGTGAGCCGAAGCTGATTCTGCTCGGTCTGGCGCTGCAATTGTTGCTGCTACCGGCGCTGGCTTTCCTGTTGGTGCTGGTGCTCTCGCTACCGGCCACGCTGGCCATAGGTCTGGTTATTCTGGCGGCTTGTCCGGGTGGTGCCACTTCCAATGTTATCAGTCATTTAAGTGGTGGCGATGCGTCGCTGTCGGTTACGTTAACCGCCCTGATTACCTTACTGGCCCCCCTGACTCTGCCGCTGTGGGTGAATACCCAACTGCAGTGGCTGAATCTGGATCAGCTTGATCTGTATTTACCCTGGCTGCCAACGCTAATGCCCTTATTACTGGTGACGGTACTGCCGCTGTTGCTGGGAATGGCCTTGGCCGCCAGCTATCCGCAGCGCGTATCGCCGGCATTGCCGTGGCTGAATCGTCTGTCGTTGCTGTTGTTTATGGCATTGGTCATCGCCATGGCCGTCGCCAACAGCGAGCGTCTGCCGCAGTTATGGTCGCAGGCGACACTGGCCTGTCTGGGCTTGTGTTTGTTGGCCATGATGAGTACGGCACTGATTAGCCGTCTGCTGCAACTGGGCGAGCGCCGCAGCATTACGCTGATGGTGGAAGTCGGTATTCAGAATGCCGGTACCGCGATGCTGATCAGCGCAACCATCCTGCAGCGACCGGACCTGGCGCTGGTGGCGTTGTTTTATGGCATCCTGATGAACTTACCGGCGTTGCTGCTGATTGGCCGCCGGATGTTGCGTCAACCGGTTGCCGTCGCCATGCCGATGGGTGGATCTTCGCTATAATGAGCAAAGCCTATTTTTACCGCCGTGGTCTCCGGGCGGTGTTTACCTGCAGGGGCATATTTTGACCAGTCGTCTGTCATCGATAGAAAGTAAGCTGACCTTTTATGTACTGAGCTTCAGCATTGTTCTGGGCGTGTTATTCAGCGCCGCGCAAATTGGTTTTGACTACACGGCCGAGAGTCGTCGTTATCATGAGCTGACCGCGCAATTGCTGGAAAGACAGAGCGGACCGGCGGCACTGACGCTGTACAACTATGACAGCAGTTCGATGAAAAGCATCCTCGACAGCCTGCTGATGAATCCGGCGGTGGTGGCCAGTGTGATTGTGGAAAACGACACCGGCTTTGAGCAGCGCTCGGGTCTGAGCAAGCGCGAGCTGAGCGATACCGCCAACTCTTTCTATTACCGCGCCCACGATGTCGAGCTGCTGGAACCGGCCATTTATTCGAAAAATCCGCGCGTGATCGGCTATCTGATTGTGTGGTCGGATGAACGCCTGACCCGTCAGGGCTTTGAACGCCGTGCCGGTATTACTCTGCTGTTGGATGTGCTGCGTAATATTGCCCTGGCGGTGGTGCTGATTCTGGTATTCCGCGCGCGCCTCACCAGCCCGCTAAAACGCCTGATGGAACGTCTGATGGCGATTGATCCGCGCCAGCCCATCAGCGCACCTTTGGTGGTTGAAGGCTCATTGCGCAACAGCGAGCTGGATGACCTGGCGCATAAAATGAACGATGTGCTGCGCGCCATGGAGGGTGAGATCAGCCAGCGTCAGCAGGCTGAAACCCGTGTCCGTCAGCTGAACGAACAGCTGGAAGAAAAAGTCAAAGCCCGCACCCAGGCTCTGAATGACAGCAACAGTCAGTTGCAGAGCAGTCTGGACGAATTACAGCGCACCCAGGATCTGCTGCTGCAGGCGCAGCGAATGGCATCGCTGGGTCATCTGGCGGCGGGCATGGCCCATGAAATCAACAACCCCATTGCCGTGGTGTATTCCAACATTGCCACGCTGAGTGAATACCTGACCGAATTGATTGCACTGGCTGACCAGTACCGCACCGCCGAAGACGGCATTGCCGACAAGGCACTGGCACAGGCGCTGATCCAGATGCGTACGGCCATTGATCTGGATTTTGTCCGTGACGATGCGCCGGATCTGGTGCGTACCTCCAAACAGAGCCTGGAACGGGTCCGTAATATTGTCAGTGAGCTGCGTACCTTTGCCATCAGCGAAAATCAGCAGAAAGAAACCGCTTCGCTGGATGAGTTAATGCAACAGGCCATGGCCGAGCAGAACATCAGCCAGCGTGACGACTTGCGCGTATACAGCCATCTGCAACAGCTGCCGTTGGTGCCCTGTATTCCAGAGCAGGTGCGGCTGGTGTTCAACAACATTCTGCACAACGCTGCCGACGCCATGCCCAGTGGCGGCACCGTTGAAATTGCCGGTGACATGCAGGACGACTGGGTGGCGATCATGGTAAAAGACTCCGGCACCGGCATGAACGAAGAAGACCTGAGCTGCGCGATTAACCCATTCTTTACCCGCAAAGAAATCGGTCAGGGTACTGGCCTGGGTCTGACCGTTGCCTATAACGTGATGGTGAATCACGGCGGTGAGCTGTTAATCGACAGTTCTCCGGGCAAGGGCACCGTCGTTACCCTGCGTTTCCCGCGTCACTGATTCTTTATTTGCTTTTCACCAACGTCTTTTCATGCCCTTCTGATGCCTCGGCCATGCGCTGAGGCTCATCCATCGTCACCAGCTCCTGCAGTAGTTCCCGTAACCAGCGGTGTGCCTGATCGCGCTCGCGGCTTTGATGCCAGATCAGCTGTAACGCCACCGGCGGGCAGGCAAAGGGCAGCGGAGCCATTTGCAGTTGCTGCTGCCATGGACTGTGTCTGACCAGCCGCTCTGGCACCACCGCAATAAGATCGGTACTGGCAACCACCGGCGGAATCGACACAAAACTGCTGACCCAGAGCTGCACCTGGCGTGGCAGATCTTTATGTCCCAGCAACTGTTCAATCGGCGTGCCCTGACGGTTACGTGGTGACAGGCTGACATGTTGCAGGGCGATAAAATCGTCATAACTGAGATCGGGGCGGAACTGCGGATGGTTACGTGCGGCAATCACCACCAACGATTCCTGCAACAGCGGCGCATGGCACAGCCCCGGTTGCGGCTGATCAACATAATCGATCGCCAGATCGAGGCGGCCATCCTGCAGGCGCTGCACGATCTCCGGGCTTTGGTCGGTTTCTATCTGCAATGCCACACCCGGTGCGCGCTGCCGCAGTTGCTGCATCAGCCAGGGCGCGGCCAGATATTCCACCGCACCATTGGCGCATAAGCGAAAATGGCAGCGACTGGTGGCGGCATCGAAGCTTTGCTGGTCGGCCCAGCCCTGTTCAATCAGTTCCAGCCCGTCACGGACTTTGGCATACAGCTGCAGCGCCCGCGGGGTCGGTTTCAGGCCGCTGGCGGTGCGCACAAACAGATCATCACCCAGCTGCAGGCGCAGACGTTTCAATGCATTACTGACCGCCGGCTGGCTGAGGTGCAGGCGTTCAGCCGCGCGGGTCAGATGCTGTTCTTCCATTAATGCAGCAAACAGCGGCAGCAGATTCAGATCGAGGGAACGCAGGCTCATGGCTTTCTCACACATTATTCATAATGGTGATAATACATTTTTTAATTATTGATTGGCCTTTATTTAGCCGCCGGCGATAGAGTGGTGGCAGCTTAAAAATAATAACAACAGACATACGACAGGAGATGCTTATGGCCTTTGATCATCTGGCCTTCCGCGCCCGTTACCGTGCCTCTATTGCACGTTTTTATTCCGGTGGTCTGCATGCGCTGGTAGTCGCGGCAACCGGGCTGGCTGTCATCATTTACAGCTTCAGTCAGGTGGAGCAGGGCACTGTCGGCGAGTGGCTGTTACTGCCGCTGACTATAGTGCTGGTGAATTTCGGCGAATACGCCACCCACCGCTGGCTCGGACATCATAAAACCGGCATTGGCCGGCTGTTTTATTCGCGCCATACCGGCGACCACCACAGCTTTTTTATTGAATCGGCCATGCCCTTTGAAAGCGTGCGCGACTGGCGTGTGGTGCTGTTCCCGGCCTGGCTGATTTATGTGTTTTTAGTATTTCTGATTATTCCCGGTACTTTGCTGCTGCAATGGCTGTGGTCGGATAACGCCGGCTGGATTTATGCCGCTGCAGCACTGTGCGGTTATCTGTTTTATGAGGTGATGCACTTCAGTTATCACCTCCCGGCAGGCAGTTTTGTTGAACGCACGCCGATCTGGTGGCGGTTGCGGCATCTGCACCAGTTACACCATGAACGCGAGCGTATGGCGCAGTGCAATTTCAATATCACCCTGCCGTTATTTGACTGGTTACTGGGCACGCTGTACTGGCGCGCACCGGGCAGTCGGGCGACATCCGGGGAGACAAACCAATGAAACACACACTGTTTGGCCTGGCCGTGATTCTCGGCGCGCTCTATATCCTGCTGTGGCCGCTGCATCCGTATCCGCTCAGCTATGCCCTGAAAGCCAGCCCGCTATTGCTGCTGGCGGGTATTGCCTGGCAGCAATATAAACATGCCGGTCTTAGCCTGCGTGCAGCGTTTTTGTACAGTCTGGCGATGCTGACTTCAGCCGCCGGGGATGTGTTTCTCGACTTTGACCGCAGCCTGTATTTAAAGCAGGCGCTGGCGGCGTTTTTGCTGGCGCAGCTGAGTTATATCGCGCTGCTGTGGTCACTTCGTCAGAGCCGCCGTGGGGATTCGCTGCGGGCAATCTTGCCGGCGTTGTTTGCGGCCTTTCTGCTGTGGCAGTTTTACCCCAATACCGGCGCGCTGTGGTGGCCCGTCGTGGTGTATGTGCTGTGTTTATGGGGCATGGCAGTACTGGCGTTATGCAGCGGCAACCGCTGGATTGCCGCCGGCGGTGTGCTCTTTATGCTGGCCGACAGCCTGATCGGCGTAAACCGCTTCTGGCTGCCGTTTGAGCACTCCACACCGGTGATCGTCAGCATCTATATCAGCGCTCAGTTACTGCTGGGGTATGGTCTGTTGCTGGCGGCGGATTCACCTCTGCTGACGGCGCTAAGCGCTCGGCAGAAAAGCACGGCGGAATCCGCTCCGGCAAGCTGAAATCGGTGATTGCGTCAGGGCGGTGGATGGTTTAGTTTGCCGCTTCTTTACGGTCATTATTGGCCAGTTCTGTCGCATAGCAGTGTGAGTGTTCCCATGGCAAAAAAATCTTCTTCCGGTGGTCTGGTGTATTCAACCGAGTTTGGCCGTGCCTGTCCTGAGTGTCGCGAACCTCAGGATCAGTGCCGTTGCGGCGAACCAGAAGTACCCGCCGGGGATGGTATTGTGCGCGTCAGCCGCGAGAGCAAAGGCCGTGGCGGCAAAGTGGTAACCATTGTCAGCGGTGTGCCTTTGGCAGGCGCCGAGCTGAAGACGCTGGCGAAAGAACTGAAGCAGAAATGCGGCGTGGGTGGCGCATTAAAAGACGGACTGATTGAAATTCAGGGCGATCAGCGTGACCTGCTGGTCAGCGAGCTGAGCAAGCGCGGTTTTACCGTTAAAAAAGCAGGTGGCTGAGATGCAGGCAGCCTCTGCTGGCACTCAGGCCGATTTACCGCCACCACGTGCGCTGATCGTTTACGCCCATCCCCAGCATCAGCATTCCTACGGCAACCGCGAATTACTGGCGGCTGTGCAGGGTCTGGAGCAGGTCACCGTGCATGACCTGTATGAAGAGTATCCCGATTTTCATATCGACGTGGCGCGCGAGCAGGCGCTGCTGCTGTCCCACGATCTGATTATTTTTCAGTTTCCGCTGTACTGGTACAGCGCCCCGGCCTTACTGAAAGAATGGCAGGACCGGGTGTTCGACTTTGGCTTTGCCTATGGTCAGAACGTACAGCAGGAACAGCAATCTCAGGCGCTGGCGGGCAAGGCGTTGTGGCTGGTGATTACCGCCGGTGGGCCGGTGAATTCATTCCGCGACGAAGGCATTAACCGCCGTCCGCTGAACGATTATCTGCTGCCCTTTGAGCAGAGTGCGGCGCTGTGCGATATGCGTTATCTGGAGCCTTTTGCCGTGTACCGTATCCGCAAGCTGACCAAACCTTATCTGCAGGAACGCGCCGAAGAATACCGTGCCGCGCTGTTGCAGCATCTGCGCGATCTGGATGCTCCTCACCCCCATCCCCAGGAGAATGCCGATGCATGACAGCGGCTTAATGCAGCAGGCTTTTGTTTTTCTGCTGTCGGCGGTGGTGGCGGTGCCCGTGGCCAAGCGTCTTGGTCTGGGCTCGGTACTGGGCTATCTCTGTGCCGGTGCGGTAATCGGCCCCTTTGCGCTGGGCTTGATCGGTAACGACGTTGAAGGCGTGATGGCCTTTGCCGAATTCGGCGTGGTGATGATGCTGTTTCTGGTCGGCCTCGAACTCGACCCGTCGCTGTTATGGCGTATGCGCGTGCCTATTTTAGGGCTCGGCGGCCTCCAGGTAGTGGTCACCAGTGTGCTGATTCTGCTGGTCGGTGTGCAGCTGGGTTTTCCCTGGCAGCAGAGTCTGGCGGTGGGCATGATTCTGGCAATGTCATCGACCGCCATCGTGTTACAGACCCTGAATGAAAAATCACTGCTGAAAACCGAAGCCGGGCAATCGGCCTTTGCTGTGCTGCTGTTTCAGGATATTGCCGTGATACCGATGCTGGCCATTCTGCCGCTGCTGGCACTGGACAGCTCGCTGGTGGCTGCGGCATCGCACACCGGTTTGTCTGGTTGGCAGAAAACCCTGCTGGTACTGGCGGTGGTGGCCTCTATTGTGATTGTTGGCCGCTGGGTCAGCCGCCATCTGTTCCGCATTATTGCCAATACCCGTATGCGCGAAACCTTTACCGCCACTGCACTGGCGCTGGTGGTGGGTATTGCGCTGCTGATGGAGCTGGTCGGGTTGTCACCGGCACTGGGCACCTTTGTTGCCGGGGTGGTATTGGCCAACAGTGAGTACCGCCACGAGCTGGAAGCGGAGATTGAGCCGTTTAAAGGCCTGTTGCTGGCGCTGTTCTTTATTTCCGTTGGTGCCAGCATCGACTTCGCCTTGCTGGCGGCCAAACCCTGGCTGGTGCTGGAACTGGTGCTGGGACTGATCATCATCAAAATGCTGGTGCTGATTGTGCTGGCGCGGCTGTTTGGTCTGTCGGCGCAGAGCAACGGTATTTTTACCTTTGCTCTCGCCCAGGGCGGTGAGTTTGCCTTTGTGCTGTTCACCTTTGCCGGTAATAACCAGATTCTGCCTGCGACGATGATTGAGCCGCTGGTGCTGGTGGTCGCGCTGAGCATGGCCGCCACACCGCTGCTGATTATCCTTAACGAGCGCCTGATTCTGCCGCGCCTGTCGGGCAATAACAGCACGCGCCCACACGATCAGATCGAATCGGAAGAAGCGCGGGCCATCGTGGTCGGCTTCGGTCGCTTCGGCCAGATTGTTGGCCGTCTGCTGCGTATGAACGGCTTTGCCATTACGGTTCTGGAGCACGACGCGACTCAGGTGGATACCGTACGGCGTTTTGGCCATAAAGTGTTTTACGGCGATGCCGCGCGCCTCGATCTGCTCGAAGCCGCCGGACTGGCTGACGCCGAACTCTTGGTCGTCGCCATCGATGATCACGAACGCTGTCTGCAAATCGTGGAGGTAGTACGCCGCCATTACCCGCAGCTGCGCATTATTGCCCGCGCCCGTGGTCGTCGTCAGGCGGCGGAAATGCTGCGTGCCGGGGCCGATCATGTGGAGCGTGAAACCTTTAACTCAGCGCTGGCGCTGGGCCGTGAAGCATTGCGTTCGCTTGGCTTCCGCGCCTATCAGGCACAGCGTGCGGCGGAGCTGTTCCGTCACCACGATGAACTGAATGTACGCTCGCTGGGCGAAGTGCTGGACGACGAATCTGCCTTTATTAACCGCGCGCGCCAGCATGCAGTCGATCTGGAACAGGTGCTGAAAAACGACCAGAAGGTTGATGCCGAAAGTGGCGATCAGGCCTGGGACCGGGACTAGCTGGTATCCCAGGCGGTAGCTGAATGAGGCGATAGAACAGGCACTTACAGCGCCTGTAAGTGCTCGCTCAGCTGGGCACGGATAGGCTCCGGAATCGTCACCGACTGCTTGGCGTCGTGATCAAAATGCACCATCACCGCCGAGCCGCGGGCGCCCATTCGGCCTTCCTGCCAGGCTTCGTGGGCAATCACCATAGAGCTGTTGCCCAGCTTGGTGAGGTAAGTGCGGATCTCCACATCTTTGCCGTAAAACAGTTCACCAACAAATTCGACTTCGATTTTGGCGATGATCAGATGCCAGTTGTTGATATCCAGATCCGGGGTAAACAGCCGGAACAGCGGCGTGCGGGCATCTTCAAACCAGACCGGTAAAACGGTGTTGTTGATATGACCCAGGGCATCGGTTTCCACAAAGCGCGGGCTCAGGTGGTGCGTCCACATAATATTATTCCTGTTATCAGTAGGTCACTGATTGTACCTGCTGAATCTGTCAGCGGTACTGGCAAAGAGTATAAAATGACAATGAGTATACAATGGCAAAGAGTATAAAATGCCCGGCGCCCTGAGCCATCCATTCACGATTTCAGTCAGATAATACGAGGCCACTTTGCCAGATTCCGCCACGCACATCAGTAACGACGAACAGGGCATGCAGCTGGCGCTGGCCGAAGCACAGCGCGCCTACGATGCCGGTGAAGTGCCGGTGGGCGCAGTGGTGGTGCTGGATGGCAAAGTGATCGGCCGTGGGTTTAATCAGCCGATTACCAGCCTTGATCCCAGTGCTCACGCTGAGATGGTTGCCGTTCGTGATGCCGCCAGAAATATCGGTAATTACCGCCTGCCGGGGGCCACGCTGTATGTCACCGTGGAGCCCTGTACCATGTGTACCGGTTTATTAATTCACAGCCGCATTGCACGGCTGGTTTATGGCGCGACCGAACCGAAAGCCGGGGCGATAGAAAGTGCGCTGCAGTTACCGGCACAGCCTTTTTATAATCATGTGATGGAAATAGAGGGCGGGGTGCTTGCTGAGCAATGCTCCGCTATGATGTCATCCTTCTTTGCCATGCGCCGCGAAGCGAAAAAGCGTCTGAAGCAGGCGGTGCCTCCTGCGGCAGACGATACCGGTCATGAGTGACTGACTGCCGGGCAAAAAGATAATAAAAAGTAAGAACAATAATAATAAAAAAACGACCAACCATTCCTGATCACGACAACCCGTACCAAACATTAAAAACATTAAAAACGCTTACCGGGAATACGTTTATGCCTGTTTTACGTTCAGTGCTTCTGGCACTGCTGTCACTGCAATTACTCGCCTGCGCCAAAATGCAGGACACCATGTTTGAAACCGGCCTGAAAGCCGAGCGCGCGCTGTCGGCGCTTAACCGCCATGAGCTGGATGTGGCGGATCATCACTGGGTGTATCTCGATTCAGAAACCGCCGATGCGCCGGTGCTGCTGATGCTGCATGGCTTTGCCGTCGATAAAGACAACTGGCTGCGTTTTGCCCGCCATTTTAAAGATTACCGGGTGATCGCACCGGATTTACCCGGCCACGGTGAAAGCTCTTACAATCCGCAGCTGACCTACGATTTTGCCGCCCAGGCCGGCTGGCTGGCGGAGTTTGTTGACGCGCTCCGGCTCACTCAGCCCGTACACATACTGGGGAATTCTATGGGCGGTGGTATTGCCCTGCTTTACAGCGCGGCGCATCCGCAGCAGGTGGCTTCCATTACGCTGATTGACGCTGCTGGTGTGTATCCGCCGCAGCTGAGCGAATTCCAACAGATTATTGATAACGGCGGACGCAATCCGCTGGTGGTGAAAACCGCTGAGGATTACGACGCGCTGCGCAACTTTGCCATGGTGCAGCAGCCGTTCCTGCCGTGGCCTGCCCCGGCTGTGCTGGCGCGCCGCGCGATGGCACGCAATGCGATTAATACCGACATCTTTGCCGATATTCATGCCGTGGCCGAAGCGGCACGCCACAACGACGATAACTTGCGTCTGCTGGAGCAGATTCAGCAACCGGTACTGATTCTCTGGGGTGAGCAAGACCGCGTGCTGGATGTCAGTTCAGTGGGCGTGTTTGAGCAGCATCTGGCACACAGCCAGAGCCATATTTTTGCCAATGTGGGTCATGCGCCAATGCTGGAGGTACCGGATGACAGTGCAGAAGTGGTGCGCACATTCCTGCAGGAATTGCCGCCTCAGCAGCAACTCCTGCAACCGTCGCAGACGGCTCAGAGCGGGGAATAAAAAAAGCGGATAAAAACTTATCCGCGAAACTCACTATTGCTATAGGAGTGGAGGAATAACGGTGATCAGTGATGATGACAGCATCAGAGCATTTTCGTCATCGCTGAATGTTTGACTCTGCTCTTCGTTCCAGACCAGAACATCGTAGTAACGGCGGATATTCTGCACGTAATCAACCGGCTCCTGGCCACGGGCAAAACCGTGGCGGGTGTGGCGGTAGTAACGTTTCTGGCTTAGCAGTGGCAGGGCGTCTTTAACGTCCAGCCATAAATTCGGATTGCCGCCCATCTGTTCGGTAATTTTGCGCGCATCGCGCAGGTGGCCGAAGCCCACGTTATAGGCGGCCAGTGCCAGCCAGGTACGGTCCGGTTCCTGTACTTCTTCACCCAGACGCTCACGCAGCTTGGCCAGATAACGGCTGCCACCAAAAATACTCTGCTTAGGGTCGAGGCGATTTTTTACGCCCAGTTCGCGTGCGGTGTTGCGGGTCAGCATCATCAGGCCACGGACACCGGTAAAGCTTTTGGCGGTCGGGTTCCAGTGGCTTTCCTGATAACCCACCGCAGCCAGCAGACGCCAGTCAAAACCGTGATCGGCACCGGCTTTCTCAAAATGTGGCTTGTATGTATCCAGCTTGCGGCTGGTCTGACGCAGGAAGCGTTTGGCACCAACATAGTCGAGTTTATCCAGATGGCCGTAGTAGCGTTCTTCCAGACCAGCCAGCAGGGCGGCATTTTCTTTATTGCCGAAAAATTCATTCGCGGCCTGATGCAGGCTGTCGTCGCGGCTGTGACTGAATGCCCAGGCAATGTTTTGCTGCTCGCTTAAATCAAAGGCGATGGCGAGGTTAGGGAAGTAAGCCTGCAGCACATCAAACTCGTTGGAATCGACCACGGTAAAGTCGATATTGCCGCTGGCCACCATCTGCAGCATATCGGCCACTTCCAGATCGGGGGTTTCGCTCCAGGTCAGCTCAGGAATCTGGCTGTGTTGCAGCGCGCGCAGGCGTTCTGCATGGCTGGAGCCGGAAGCAACGATTAACTGACCGCTGGCCAGATCGGTCACTTCACGCGGGCGCAATGCCCCACGGCGGTAGATAACCTGCTCGGTTACCTGCATATAAGGCTGCGAGAAGCGGAACCAGCGTTCACGCTCGGCGGTATGAGTGAGACCGGCGGCCGCGAAGACCGCCTTTCCTGTCTCGAGGGTGCTGAAAATGTCATTCAGATTATCGGCCACCACAACGTTAAGGGTAACGCCGAGATGGTCGGCAAAGGCGCGGGCCAGTTCGAATTCGTAGCCAGCCGGGCCGCTGCGGTCTTCATAAAAGCTGGTCGGGCTGTTACGCGTTACCATGACAATCTCACCATGCATCCGCACCTGTTCCAGGTTGTTCGGACGCACGCTGCCGGTCAGTGCGGTTAAGCACAGGGCTGCCATCGAGATGGTTGTAAGTAGACGAGTTATGCCAGATCGCATTCAAATATCCCGTAATTATGCACTATTTTAGTGCATTTCGTGAAATCTTGGCTCATTGTAGCGTGGTGATCGCTTAAAAAACAACCGACCGGCGGGTGATGTTTGCAAAATGATGACTATTTCGTGTCGTTATAGTGACCTAACCCGTTGAAACGCTTCTGTTTTTTCTGTATGCCTCAGCCGTTTGGGTTGGTCAGCAACGCACTGTTGCTGATTTTGCAACGATGATCCGCTTTTAACGCTGGCTTCTCCGTTTGTTGCAACCAGAGCAGACCAGTGAAGCAGGTTGCAGCCAGGTGCTGGCAGATTACTGCCACAGGCCTGGCTGAAGACCGCACAAATCTGGTGTGAACAGGCACTCTCCGGTATCATTCGCGCTCATTTTGACCCACCTCCTTACGTTGGAGTTTTCCCCCGATGCTCGAGCTGCGTGGCGCACCGGCGCTTTCCGAATTCCGTCAGAACAAAGTCCTGAACAAACTGCAGCAAGTGCTGCCACAGGTCAGCGGCGTGTATGCCGAATTTATGCACTTTGCCGAGCTGCACGACGCTCTGGCCGATAACGAGCTGGCGGTACTGCAGCGTATCCTGCGTTACGGCCCTAAAGCCGAGGTAAAAGAAGGTAAGGGCGAACTCTTTCTGGTGGTGCCGCGTTTCGGCACCATCTCACCGTGGTCTTCCAAGGCCACCGACATCGCTCATAACTGTGGCCTGAACAAGGTACAGCGTCTGGAGCGTGGTATTGCTTACTATGTAGAAGGTATCAGTGCAGCTGAGCGTGCAGCGGCTGCGGCTGTGCTGCACGACCGCATGGTAGAAGTGGTGCTGGAAAACAGCGTCGCGGCAGCTGACCTGTTCTCCCACGCAGAACCTGCGCCACTGAGCACCGTCGATATTCTGGGCGGTGGCCGTGACGCGCTGATCGAAGCTGATAAGAACCTGGGCCTGGCACTGGCCGACGACGAAGTGGATTACCTGGTCGAGAACTACAACATTCTGGGCCGTAACCCGACCGACGTTGAGCTGATGATGTTCGCTCAGGCGAACTCCGAGCATTGCCGCCACAAAATCTTTAACGCCACCTGGACGCTGGATGGCGAGGAGCAGGACAAGTCCCTGTTCCAGATGATTAAAAACACCTACGAGTGTTACAACGAAAATATTCTGTCGGCCTATAAAGACAACGCCTCGGTGATTGTTGGCCCGCATGCCGGTCGTTTCTTCCCGAGCCCCGACAGTCGTGCCTACACCTACCATCAGGAAGATATGCACATCCTGATGAAGGTCGAAACCCACAACCACCCGACCGCTATTGCACCACACTCCGGTGCGGCCACCGGCTCTGGTGGTGAGATCCGTGATGAAGGTGCGACAGGCCGTGGCTCCAAGCCAAAAGCCGGCTTAACCGGTTTTACCGTATCCGACCTGAAAATTCCTGGCTTCGAGCAGCCATGGGAAAGCCAGTACGGCAAGCCTGACCGCATTGTGTCGGCCCTCGATATCATGATCGACGGCCCGCTGGGCGGCGCTGCCTTTAACAACGAATTCGGCCGTCCGAACCTGTGCGGTTACTTCCGTACTTTCGAACTGCAGCACGATGGTGAAGTCCGCGGTTACCACAAGCCCATCATGATTGCCGGTGGTTACGGCAACATCCGTGGCGAACACGTACAGAAGGGTGACATCCCGGTGGGCGCCAGTCTGATCGTACTGGGTGGCCCGGCGATGCAGATTGGTCTGGGTGGTGGTGCGGCGTCTTCTATGGCCTCTGGCCAGTCGAATGCCGACCTCGACTTTGCTTCTGTGCAGCGTGAAAACCCGGAAATGGAACGCCGCTGTCAGGAAGTGATCGACCGCTGCTGGCAGCTGGGCGATAAAAACCCGATTGCCTTTATTCACGACGTCGGTGCGGGCGGTATTTCCAACGCCTTCCCGGAACTGGTGAACGACGGCGGCCGTGGCGGTAAGTTTGAACTGCGCAACGTGCCAAACGACGAGCCGGGCATGAGCCCGCTGGCGATCTGGTCGAACGAATCCCAGGAACGCTACGTGATGGCAGTGGCGCAGGAAGATATGGCGGCGTTTGATGCCATCTGTGCCCGCGAGCGCGCGCCTTATGCGGTCGTGGGTTATGCCACCGAAGAACCGCATTTAACCGTCACCGACAGTCACTTCGACAATAAGCCGGTTGATCTGCCGTTGCAGGTTCTGCTCGGCAAGCCACCACGTATGCACCGTGAAGCCAGTCGCCGCAACGCCGCAGGCGATGCCTTTAATGGTGCCGGTGTCGATCTGGCCGATGCCGCTGAGCGCGTTCTCAAGCTGCCAACCGTGGCGAGCAAATCTTTCCTGATCACCATCGGCGACCGTTCTATTACCGGTACTGTGGCGCGTGATCAGTTTGTTGGCCCATGGCAGGTGCCGGTGGCTGACGTTGCCGTAACCACCTCTTCTTATGACACCTACGCCGGCGAAGCCATGGCGATGGGCGAGCGTACGCCGGTCGCCTTGCTGGATGCTCCGGCCTCCGGTCGTCTGGCGGTGGCCGAAGCCATCACCAACCTGGCGGCGGCGCCGATTGCCAAACTGGCTGACATTAAACTGTCGGCTAACTGGATGTGTGCGGCCGGCCACGACGGTGAAGACGAAAAACTCTACGCCACGGTAAAAGCCGTGGGTATGGAACTCTGCCCTGAGCTGCAGGTGACCATTCCGGTGGGTAAAGACTCGATGTCGATGAAAACCCGCTGGACCGATGTTGATGAAAACGGGAATGGCACCGATAAAACCGTTACCTCGCCCATGTCGCTGGTGATTACCGGCTTTGCTCCGGTAACCGATGCCCGTGGTGTACTGACGCCGCAGCTGAAATTAAGCCAGGGAGGGGTTGCGTTAGAGAGTGATTTAATTCTGGTTGACCTTGGCCGTGGCCAGAACCGTATTGGTGCTTCCTGTTTTGCCCAGGTATTCGGCAAAGTGGCTGATATACCGGCCGACCTCGACGACGCCGAAGACCTGAAAGCCTTCTTCGCCGTGGTGCAGGGCTTAAACAGCGACAATAAACTGCTGGCCTACCACGACCGTGCCGACGGTGGTCTGTTCGCCACCCTGACCGAAATGGCCTTTGCGGCGCATTGCGGTGTGGATATCTCCATGGATCTGCTGGCCGATGACGAAGCCGGTCTGGCCGCTGCACTGTTCGCCGAAGAACTGGGTGCGGTGCTGCAGGTTCGCCGCGACGATCTGGAAGAAGTGCTGACCCAGTTTGAAGCCGCCGGTCTGGGCGATTGTACCGCCGTAATCGGTAAGCCGAACTTCGACGACCAGATTACCTTCAGCTTCCAGGACGAAGAATTCCTCAGCGAAAGCCGTGTGAACTGGCAGCGTCTGTGGAGCCAGACCAGCTACGAAATGCAGGCGCTGCGTGATAACGCCGACTGCGCCAAGCAGGAATTCGACACCCTGCTGGACGCTGAAAACCCGGGCCTGCACGCTGAGCTGACCTTCGATATTAATGATGACATCACTGCCGATTTACCGGCTTCAGGTTCTGAAAACAGCCCGAAAGTCGCGATTCTGCGTGAACAGGGTGTGAACGGCCAGATCGAAATGGCCGCCGCCTTTGACCGCGCCGGATTCACCTCGGTTGACGTGCACATGAGCGACATACTGTCGGGCAGCGTAACCCTGGAAGGCTTCCGCGGTTTAGTCGCCTGTGGCGGTTTCTCCTACGGTGACGTACTGGGCGCTGGTGAAGGCTGGGCCAAGTCCATCCTGTTTAACGACCAGGCGCGCAGCCAGTTTGAAGCCTTCTTCAAGCGTGAAGACACCTTCGCCCTCGGCGTGTGTAATGGCTGTCAGATGCTGTCAAACCTGCATGAACTGATTCCGGGTGCCGAACACTGGCCGCACTTTGTACGTAACATGAGCGAGCAGTTTGAAGCCCGTGTTGCCATGGTCGAAGTGCAGGAATCCGACTCGGTATTCCTCGCCGGTATGGCCGGATCACGTATGCCGATTGCCATCGCCCACGGCGAAGGCCGCGCCGAATTTGCCGACGACAGCGCCATTGACGAACTGGCTGGCCAGATCGCCCTGCGTTACGTCGACAACTACGGCAACGTTACCGAACAATACCCGGCGAACCCGAACGGCTCACCACAGGGCATCACCGGCCTGACCGCCAACGATGGTCGTGTGACCATTATGATGCCGCACCCAGAGCGCGTATTCCGCGCGATTCAGAACTCCTACGTGCCAGCTGGTCCTGAAGGGGAGAGCTGGGATGAAGATGGCGCGTGGATGCGGATGTTCCGCAATGCCAGAGTCTGGTGTGAAGAGAACAGCTGAAAACTAACTGCATTGCCAGAGCTGTGTTGAAAAGCGGCGCGAAGTGCTCATTTAGCGAGCTAAACTCCGCCTTCTTGCCCCGCTTTTCGCCTTGCTCTGCCTGCTTCGTTAACGTTTTCAGGTGAGTGCTTTGCATGTAGGGTGGGCACTGCCCACCAAATGGCCTGTTAAAAAGCCGCTGCTCAGAGATGAGGAGCGGCTTTTTTATTGCTGTGCTGAGCGTAGTGATGCATTCTTGCATCACTAACGCATCATATTCGTACAAAGGAGCAGTCTATGGCAACCAGAGTAAGTCTGTCACTGACTGAGCCGAACGAACGCTGGATTCAGGCTCAGACCGACAGCAAAGAATTCACCAGCCGCAGTGAAGTGATCAACGACCTGATCCGTAAAGCGCGGGAGGTTGAAGAGATCCGTACCCGCTTAATCGCTGCTGAAATATCCGTCACAGAGAAAGGCTGGGTAACAACATCTCAGGAAGAGATGCTTAACAGGTTCAGGGAGCGGGCGGGCGGAGATGATAAGTTATAAACTCTCACCTCAGGCCGAAGATGACCTATATCTTATCTGGCTATATGGATTGAATAACTGGGGCATAGAAGCCGCCATCAATATATCTCAAATATCTTCCATCCCTTCGATCAGATCTCAAAGAGCCCTTTGCAATACCCGCTTGTCGATGAAATCCGGCCGGGATACCGACGGTGTGTTACAGGAAAAGAAAGTATTTATTTTCGGGAGACAGATGAAGGTGTGGAGGTAATGGCGGTGATTGGAAGGCAGGAGTGGTGAGTAACAGATAAGCTGGGTGGCTTGATAGTTTCTCTGGTTGTTCGACCAGCTTCAACTGCCTTTAAAATTTTGATGATTCGTTTTTCGCTAAAACAGGATTTACGCATAGGAAAATATCCTGTAAGCATTGATTATGCAGGGAAATTTCCAGTTATGAATAGCCCAGTTTTCGGAGCTTACAGGTGCACTTTTCAGGAAGCCGTCTGGAACACCAATCAAGACGAGCAGCCAATACTGAAAAATCATCTGACTTTACTTATCAGAGACCAATCGAACGACAAGGAAGCCTATGAGTCTTGCTGGAACGAGATCCAATCGCGGAGATTATTATCAAAAGCTGATTGCTCTTGATTGGGTGCTGGATGCCTTAGCCAGCAATGATATTGAATCACTGGAAGTCGATTCTGTTCATCATCAAGTCGACGATATCGTTATCAAAAAAACGGATGGCCCTCTCATCTGCTGCCAGTGCAAGAAAAACCAGAAAAATTTTAATACATGGTCTTTCGCAGATCTGGGTGACGAGCTTGAGAAAGCAGCCAAGGAATTGGCTGACTCACCGACCACTACCCTCATTTTCTATTCCCGAGGCGCATTCGGAGATATAGCCAAGCTCCAGGAATTCGCAACCAACTACGAAGATGACCTGCAACTCATCCAAAACCTGACAAAAGGCCACCAAAAAAGTTATGCAGCAGTTCAAAAGATCATCGCAGCAGCCAAGGTATCCCTAACGCCATTTGAACTACTAGAGCGAACGACTTTTGAAACGACACCTGCTGACTTTGAACGCCATGAGCAGCTTCAAATCGAGCGACTGGAAAGACTGGCCTCAAATTCAAAAATTGCTTACGAATCGCTCTGGCTAACACTAGAAAAACTCGGTGGTCGAGTACTGACTGGTGGAGTCGCAACCAGTAAACATCGGCGAACCCGCAATGATCTATTAGCAGTGCTGAATCAATCAGGCGCAATGCTGGTGCCACCTATTTCAGAGCAGGAGGTTCGAAACTCCTTTCAACAAACTTCCCTGATTGGCAGAAGCTGGAAAACCGATATCGCCGGGAAGCGTCTTGATAACCCGATACTGCATGGTGTGCTTGAGGCCATAGAGGCCAAAGCCTCATCCATCTTGATCACTGGTCAGCCAGGCTCAGGTAAAACCTGTTTGATGCTTCAGCTACAGGCAACACTGGAAGAAAGAGCCAAATCCCAGAACGGTTTTATTTCTCTGTTTATTCAGTCCAGAGAATTTTCCGAAGCGACAAACACGGAGGAAAGACATCATCAAGGGTTATCGAGCCAGTGGGTTGAACAAGCGGCTCGTCAAGCTGAGCTCTCCAGAGTGGTCGTCATTATCGATTCTCTGGACGTGCTCTCGATAGCTCGCGAGCACAATGTGTTGTCCTATTTTCTGGCGCAAATAGATCGTCTGAAAAATATTCCCAATCTTACAGTCATCACCGCTTGTAGGGACTTTGACCGCCAATATGATCGACGCATCAGCGAAAAGGACTGGGACAGGGAACTGAAAATACCACCGCTGGATTGGGAGAAGCAGGTCCAACCTTTTCTCACCGATCTGGATATTGATACTTCAACGATTGATCAAACAACGCAAACGCTTGTTACCAACCCCAGAGAGCTGGATCTTTACGTAGAACTAGCGAAGCACTCTGGCAGCTTCAACGTGATCACCAGTCAGGATTTGGCCCAAAAATATCTCACTGTTTTTGTACAGAGTGATACTGCTCTTGGCGACGAAGCCATGGTCGCCGTGGAGAATGCGGCTCGCCGAATGCTGGAAGCCAGAGCGCTATCTATTCCTTATCAGCAATTCTCAGGATCAGAAGCCGTTTTAAGGCGGCTACTGAGCCTCGGCCTGTTCCAGAAAACTCATGACAACGGACTGACCTTTGGTCATCAAACCCTGCTGGATGTTTTGGTTATCAGTAATGCGATTCGTGAAGATGTTTCTCTGAAGGAATTTATTACCGGGTTACCACCGGTTCCTTTTGTCAGACCCAGTATTCGCAGTTTTGTTAACCAACTCGCATCAGGAGAGAAGAAGGTTTTCAGGGGACAACTTCGCGCGGTATTAACCGGACAATTTCCTTTTCATCTTCGTCGCTTGGTCGCTGAAACCTTCGCACAGCAGCCTGTTGATCAAAGTGATTGGCCGTTGTTACGGGATTTGCGGAACCAGCACAAGGATGTCTTTCAGGTTATTTATACCCATAGCGCACACATCAGCTGGTTCCATATGTGGCAGCAGAACCTTTTACCAAACTTGAAACAAGAGAAAGATCAAGAAGGGTTGGAAGGATATCTCTATCGAATCAGCCAATGGCTGAATGAGGCTACTGAAGCCATTGTTCCTCTTTGGACAGAAGCAATGGATTGCAGCTGGATAGAAACTAATAACCTGGCGAGGCAGGTCTCTTTCTACTTGCAAGATCTCAGGGCTGAACACTTACATTTAGCCAAACCACTGGTGTTGAAGCTACTTAAAAACCTGAATAGTGATCGAGATTTTCTTGGGGAAACCATAGCTCAATGCGTAGAAGCGGAAGTTTTGACGGATCAGGAGCTGTGGGGATATATCACTGGAGCAGTGAAACCTGAGAATTTACTCCATTACCGACTTGAAAACACATTGAATTGCCGACCGCACCAGTTTGGCAACAAAAATATGGATTTCTTGAAAAATCGAATGGCCAAGTCTCCGACGCTACTCACTTTGGCCATAAAGACAATCAATGATTGGGCCGATATACTATTAGATGAGTACAAGTACGAAAGGCCTCGACTGTTCAGCTATTTTCTCGACTACACCTCCTATGAAAAGACTCACTCCGAGAGAGGAACGAGTCCATACGATGATGTAAACGTACTGTTTGATGCCATTGAATATGGGATCACGGTGAATACCGAAAATCACACGCGATGGTGGCAAGAAAATCGACTTCCATTATCTGAAAGCAACGACTTAGCCATAACTTATTTTTTGGTAAAAGTTCTTTCCGCAGCCCCAGAAAAAAACATAGATATTACCCAGCGAATTATTCTTAATGAAAAAATACTTAGATCCAGAATATCTTTTGAAATAGGAACTCTGATAAACATATCATCTATCCACCTTAATGAGAAAGCCATAACTAGCTTTAACCAGGTGATTGAATCACTCTATGAAGATGAAGTCCATCCGGACAGCAATATTACATGGATATCGAAAGAAAAGATTTCCTATATCTCAGCTCTGCCTAACTTCCTTCGTACCGACTCGAATCAGAAAACTCTTGATGCGTATGAGAAACTCAATGGGAATTACATTCGCGAACCAGATATTTACTGCAGAGGCGGTTTTGTTAGAGCACCATTTTCTTATGAGTTGATCATTGATACCTCAGATGGGGCATTACTAAAACTTCTGACACACTACTCAGACTATGCAGGTCGATTTGATGATTTTCTGGTCGGCGGAGAAGAGGAAGTTCAGCGCCAATTAGAAGAAGCTTCTTCCAGGCAACCCATCAGGTTTATCAACTATCTGATTAGATACTGGCACTGCTTAGCCTTAGCGTTCCGAAAATCCATCCTTGATGGACTCTCCAACCATCTGAGATACCTCTACGGCAATCTTAGACCAGACCAAAATTGGGAGACCCTCGAACAGCCTGATAAACACTGGCTTGCTGAACAGGTATTTGAAGAATTGGAAAGGCATCCAAGTCACTGGTACCGGACAAGAAGCAAAGCCAAGGCACTGGAAGCCTGTGCATATGTGATCAAGGATGCACACCTTGTAGACAAGCTTGTATTTCAAATGCTGGAGTTTGCTTATATCTCCGAAGACAGGTTCCACTCGAATAACTCCAGATTGGGATTAATTCATGACGGAATTAATATGAAATCTGGCACTGTAGCCGATGCGATTATGGTTCTTGCGACCGAAATTTCTGAATCAGGACGTGATAACTCTGAGCTGACAATCTCTGCATTAAAGTTATTCTCGCAATCAGAATGTTCTGTGGTGAAGGCAATGGTTCTTCGCCGTCTGCCTTACCTGAAAAATAATGCCCAGGAATTGGCATGGGAAATATTTGAACGTACTATGCAACACAGCCCCGAATTATGGCCTTATGCCGAATCATTCCTCTATTACAGTTACCATAATGAGTTTGTGAAAGTTGAACCTTATCTGAGCCAAATAAAGTACAGTTCAGATCCGGAGTCACAGGCTATATGGGGGCGCATATCTGCTCTTTCAGGCTTAAGCGGATTTATTCAATCTGAAGAATTCATTGACGAACTTATAACTCTCAAAAGCAATAGCGCCTGGGAAGGTACATTGGATGTTTGGTCCCATCGAGAAAACTTCAACGCTCATCCAGAAATATGCCTGAAAGGGATAATTACCGCCTTTGCTCAAAATGACAACATTCAAATACTAGCCAGTGATGATTTTGTAGGGCTGCTAGGTGATAACGAACCCGCTATTAACTTCAGCGAGTCGGTATTCAATAGCTTTATTAACTCGTTGGAGCTAAGGCAGAATCAAGACAGCAACAAGAGAGATCATTTTCAAGAAATTAACGAATGGCTAAATCTCATAGCCCAATCCGACCCAACTAAAGCTTTAAAGTGCGCTGAGAGATATATCCCAAAACTGCAAAAATGGAAGCCCCACTTATATGATCACAATAATAATCTTGTTCAACTAATGAACCAACTATTTGCCTACGCCGAAGAGCTGGAAGAGTCCGATGATGGAGATTTTCTGAACCGAGTTGTGACTCTTCAGGATGCTTTATTGTCTGTTGGTGTTAGTGAGATTCAAACATGGCTTGAGGCAGCGGAAAGGCCATAAGTAGTCTATCGATGGGCACCTATTTACGATGTATTGTAAACCAGTATTCGATACTAATGGGACAATTCTAGATTAGTCAAGACTAATAGGACACCCACTCTAATAGTTTTGGGTTTAAAGCCAAGAACTAATAGGACATCCACTCTAACAATCTTTGATTTAGAGGCTGAATTTACCTTCATGAGAGTGCTCGGCTAGGTCTATCGGTGGTTGCTGCTGAGATGTGGCCCTGATCAGTTCTTGAATGCGGGGTGGAAGTAGCTTCAGCCGAATGCTGCTTTGCAGCGACCCAAAACCGGACGATCCTTGGCAATCCATTCTTTTGTATGCCGACCGAGACTTATCTTCTTTACCAGCAAAGGTGCTGAAGTATTGCTCAATATGCTGCTTATGGTGAGCGCCAGATCTGCTCAATATGTTAGAATTGGTACTTCGTTCGCCATTAAAAAATAACATATAAGCCACAAGGAACGTTTTGATGCTTGCCAGATTAATCTTGCCGGTGTTCTGTCTTATCAGCAGTTCACTGCATGCCCTTGAGCCGATCGCCGATGACAGCCTGAGTGGGACTACCGGAGCTGGGGGAGTTACCATTGAGTCTAAAGTCGAGGTCTGTCAGCGTACGCTGTCTTTGGGTCTTGGTTTCTCCAGTCCGGATATTACGCTGTCCGTGCCACCTGATTTTCAGGGGGGACGCTATGTCACGTTAGATAAAGAAGGTGAAGGGGCTGTTGAATTCACGCTGACAGAAGATGGGCAAGTAATCAATCCGGTGACTTATAGATCGATTGGTGATGACAATACAGATCAGCTTTTGCTTACCCTGGTCAAGGGGATGAATGTGAAGTATATCGGTGCAGAAGCCGACCGGGCTGAGAAGTATACGGTTTTTGTGCATATCTCGTTTAAGGATGATTGTCAGCAATATTGACGGTTTTCAGTGTATAAAGATGAGTATTGTAGAGGCTGGTTACAATATGACTACTCTGTGGTTGAAATTTAAACGCGGTCGCTCATTAGGTTTTAAAAAACAGATATATGATTGCAATGGAATGTCATGAAAAAATTAATAAATCTTATCCTGTTATCTACAGCGCTGATTTCATTCTCAGCAGTATCTGATGAAGAAAAACCTGTTGAAAATCCTGATTTCGACAAGAAGCAGCTGCTTCAGATTCTTCTCCATCACTACCAATCAATGACAGTTGCCTGGTTTATAAATAGTCAGTGTTTCATCTTGTCTTACGAAGAAACAAGAGAATATGAGTTCTATGTGGGAGAGCTGAATAAGGTTGCCCAACAAGAACAAATTGCTCCTCTCGCACACCTCTATACCATGCAAAGCAATGGTGAGCAGGTCTCAAAAATGGAAAAATACAGGAGTTGTGGAAAGGATGCTGAAAGTGTAGTGAAAGGAAACTTTTCAATCACCAAGCGATTATATGGCGATATTGTTGGTAGTCGGAAGGGAATAGGTGATGGTGCTTAATCCTGGGAGTTCTCAGATCAGTGCTGGGCCTGCGAAAATTTCTCATGTGTTCATACTATGATTAATGGATTATTCTGACTGATAGGATGTGGCTTTTTCAATATTGAATAGGTTGAGAATTCTTGTGTGGGAGGTTTTGTATGATGGATCTTGCAGTTGTGGTGTTTTTTTCGGGAAGTATTGCTCTTTCTCTGTATATACGGAGAGTAAATGATCTTACTTATCGTGAGACATTTCTGGTTGCTACTGGTTTTCTCAGGTGTAAACGTAACTGGAAGATAAATGTTGGTCATTTTCTTCTTTTTGTAATTCCTGCAGCCATTGTTTTTTATGAAATAGAAAGTCGGAAGTTTTAAATATCCAGAATCATTACGATTAATTGATTTTTATAAAAAGATGCACAGGATACCCAGTCTAAGGTTTCCATAAATAAGGGCAATTATGAAAAGTTTAATTTTTCTTTTAATATTCACCTGACGCAGCTGCTGTTCGCTTCCGGCGAAGGTGCTGAAGCACTGCCCGAACTGTGCGTCATGGCCAGCCACTGCCCTTCATCGATTCCCATTTGCTCCGGATATTTGTGCTTTCTGCTGGAATATAACCGCACTTATCTCCGCAGATAATCTGCCTCTTGTATCAATCAGTTCCCGATAATCCGTTAAATAGAGCGGAATACCCATAATCATGTTGCCGCGTGGATTACCGGCAAAATGGAGCAGCTACTTAGCCTGCTGATTCAGATTGTTTGGCTGAGCCGCCGATGCATTCCCGAGATGTTTTTGTCTTTGTGGTTTCTGGCCTCATTCTGCGGATGTTTACTTATAGTACGCAGCCATATAGTATGGCGCCGTACTATATTTGAGGATCGTACAGCCATGATGACTCTGGAACAAAAACACCTGGCACTGCTGGGTGAGGCGGAGCGCTGCGGGCAAAGCGGCATCGGGAGCATGCGCATGTGTTTCGAGGTTCTGACGCTGGCTTCAGCCATTGACCGGTCTTGTGCTGCGCGCCTGGCTCCCCATTGCCTTTCAGAAGGTAAATTCGTGCTGTTGTTTTTGTTACGGGACGCCCCGGAAGGGCTGGCGCCGCATGAGCTTGCCAAGAGAGCGGGTGTTACCCGTGCTACGGTCACCGGGCTGCTCGATGGGTTACAGCGTGATGGCTACCTTGAGCGCCATCATGACTCCAGAGACCGGCGCAGCGTGTCGGTACGCCTGACGCCCAAAGGTGAGGCGACTGCTCAGCAACTGTTCTGTGAACATAACCAGTGGATCAGTTCGCTGTTTGCAGAGTTTGATCCGCAGGAGCTGGCGACCCTGAGTTCTTTGCTTAAACGCGCCTGGACAAACCTCAGATCGCAGGATGAGGAACGCAGCGCTATGGCCGGAGAGCGCGGATGAGTACCAATAGACCGAATCAACGGATGTCAGATATTGAGCCATCCCGCCTTGCACAGCTGAATCAGGGCACGGCAGAAGCAGCGACGCTGACTGAATGTCTGGCGGTGAATTTTGCGCTGCTGATGCGTTCCGTTGTGCCCGAAGCCGCAGAGGATGCGTTTGCCACGATGCAGGAGGCGGCCGGAGAAGGCATTACACGACGTATGTCTCTGGCGGCGCGTCTGATTCTGCAGTACCGGGGAATGGCTGCCGTTGAGACACTACAGCATCACCCCTCTGATACTGTCCGAGGCTGGGCTTGTTTTATGATTGGTGAAGACGAAGGTCATAGCCTGTCTGAGCGGCTTTGTATGATTCGTGCTCTGGCTGATGACCATCACTTCGGCGTGCGCGAATGGGCCTGGCTGGCTGTGCGCCCTCATTTTGCTGACAGTCTGCACTCTGCTGTTGAACAGCTTGCCAGCTGGACGGCGGAGCCATCCGAACGCTTGCGGCGTTTCGCCTGCGAAGCCATCAGACCGCGCGGTGTTTGGTGCAAGCATCTTAAGCCGCTGCGCCAACAGCCTGAAATCGCATTACCGGTTCTTGAACCGCTCAGGGCTGACCCTGCGCCTTACGTACAAGACTCCGTGGGTAATTGGCTGAACGACGCCAGTAAAGATCAACCGGACTGGGTACAGGATCTTTGTGCGCGCTGGTCTATCGAAAGTTCTGCACCGGCAACCGCCCGAATTTGTAAATGCGCACTGCGCACCATTAACCGTATCCGTTAATCTGAAAAAGGATGTCTGCATGGCCCATTATCTTGCTGAACTTTATACCCCGAAGCCGGCCTGGCTGGCACTGAGCGCTGATGCCCGTCGTCAGTTTTTTGCAACCATCGGCGCAGGTATGTCTGAATTATCCAGCCTTGGCGTGGAAGCAATTACCCTGGGGGAAACCGATGCTGCAACGTTGCATGCTGCGCCCTGGCAATTTTTTGCGCTTTGGCAAGCGCCAGATAAAGCGGCGATAGATGCTCTGGTTGCCGGTATCGCCGCATCGGGCTGGCATGATTATTTTGAAACGATCAACGCCTCTGGGGTAGGGGGTGATTTTAATGAGCATCTTGCACAGCTTGCGGCGCTGGACTGAGACAATAAAAAGAGCCCATGAATGCATGGGCTTTTGTTAGGGCCTGTCGACACAAAGATCTGTTACACGATAAATCAGGCGTACGCTTCTTTCTTCTCACCGTCATCCATCAGGCTGAGTTCCAGCCCGGATGCTGCAGGAGCAGCGGCTTTTTGGGGTGCTGATTTTATTGCTGTTGGCTTGGCTTCCGGTTTGTTGTCACCCAGTTTAATGCGCAGACGCAGGTTGTTTTCTGAGTCGGCGTTCTTCAGTGCCTGTTCAAGGGTAATCTTGCCCTGTTTGTACAGGTGATAGAGTGCACCGTCGAAAGTCTGCATGCCGAGGTTTTCGGACTTGTTCATAATCTCTTTGATGGATGGGAAATCGCCTTTAATAATCAGATCTTCTACAGTTTTATTGCCCAGCAGTACTTCCACAGCGGCAGCGCGTTTGCCATCAATAGTGGGAATAAGACGCTGGGAAATAATCGCGCGTACATTCTGGCCAAGGCCCAATAAAATCTGATTGCGGCGCTCTTCCGGGAACATATTCACAATACGCTCAAAGGCCTGGTTGGCATTGTTAGCATGCAGAGTGGAAATGGCCAGATGGCCAGTTTCGGCAAAGGCGAGGGCGTGTTCCATGGTTTCGGCGTCGCGGATTTCACCAATCAGAATCACGTCTGGTGCCTGGCGCAGGGTGTTTTTTAACGCTGCGGCATAGCTTTTGGTATCGGTGCCGACTTCGCGTTGGTTAATAACGCTTTTCTTGTGTTTGTGCACAAATTCAATCGGGTCTTCGATGGTAATAATATGGCCGTAAGTGGTGGCATTGCGGTGATCAATCAGGGCCGCCAGTGAAGTAGATTTACCAGAACCGGTACCGCCGACAAACAGAATTAAACCACGCTTGGCAGTAATAACGTCTTTCAGAACCGGTGGCAGGTTAAGCTGGGAAATATCGGGAATTTCGGTATTGATATTACGTGCGACCAGTGACACTTCGTGCTGCTGTTTAAAAATATTAATTCGGAAGCGACCGGATGAATTGGACATAGCCATATTCAGTTCCATTTCTTCTTCAAATTCCTGACGCTGTGCCTCTGACATAATGGAATAGGCAATTTTTTCAATATCGCCTGCTCCCAGTACGTCACGGCTGATGGGTTTTAACTGCCCCTGAAATTTTGCGCATGGTGGAGCACCTTTGCTCAGATAGAGATCAGAGCCATCGTGTTTTGCCAGAAGATGAAGCCAGTTTTCGATGCTCATGAGCACTCCTTATTTGCAACGCTTTGTATCTTTTGTTTATGGATTTTTACCCGGGTGCGGATCTTCCGGAATATTCCGCTGATGGAAAAAGACTAGCAGTATGGATGAACTGTTATTCAGCTATTATTGCGGCCTTGCTCACAGAATTACGTTGTAACAATGGCGAGAGCTTCACAGAAATGGCCATTACTCCAATAAAAGACAGCAATGTCTTGTTGGCTGCCGGGCTGTTTGATTTGGACATGCAGCCCGGAGACTCTGGCGGTGAAGTCCGGCAGTGGGTTTTGGTTCTGCGGTGCAGATTTATTATTGCAGCCTGAAATGCTTGAACAGCGCCTGCCGCACTTCCATATAGTTAATATTCCCGTTCGGTGCGGGCATATCATTAAAGCGGTAATCACTGCCGCGGTATTCCACCTTTACATCGCATATTTTTATTGGTGGGCCGCTGGGGGCGCCGCTTTTGCTCTTGGCTCTTACCCATTCGCAGTCGATCACAGAGAAATGTTCATGGCTTATTTTTTCATACGAAAGCCCGGCGGTACTTTCAATCCAGATAAACGCGGTTAACAGTAGCAGTAGTGGTAAGCACAGGTAGGCATGTCGCAGTACGGTTTTATCATAGCGGAATGCCAGCCAGGGAGCGGCAACCATATTTCCGACAATAAGTACAAACAATGCGTTATCGCCCAGCATCAGCAATAAGCGTGTATCGCTGAGCGCCATCAGCAGCATGGGTGCAATTACCAGAACCTCCAGAATGATGGCGCAGCTGACACGGGTACCGGGGTTGTATGCAAAAAGAGCGAGCAGAACAAGGCTGCTGCCGAGATACGCCAGGGATAAAAACACCGGTATCGCCAGCGGTGAAATGGCGACCAGGAAAATAGTTTCACGGGCAATATCCAGTGCTGGGATATTCACGATAATCAGCGCGCTGAGATAGAGAACGAGCAGAATAATCAGGCTGGCCCACGGAGCATTGAGCATGGCCATAAGCATCCTGCCCAGCACACGGTTGCAAAAGCCGGTGATATAACTGACTGGTGGCAGCATACGCAGGTCTGTGGTGTCCTGATCAGTAGAGCTCTGGCCAGTCGAGTTCTGATCCGGGGGTTGTTTCTTTTTCTGTTGCTCAGAGAAATCGGTGTTCATTGTTGTGTTCTTGGCTGAATGTTAGTCGTATTGTCCGAACGCCGTTTAAACCGGATCTGGATATACATGAAACTACAAAAAATCCGGTTTGCTGTCAGGTTGGCGTAATGGGTATTAACAGGCCTGCGTGATTATGACAGCAGATGTTGGCGGTAAGTGCGACAGCCATCGCAAACTACTTGGTAAGTTTGGCTTTTGTCGGATCTTATCTTTACCTCTGTCCGTTAAAACTCTTAAAATCCCTGGGCATTTTTTTGAGTACAGGATAGCGGATGTTCAGATTCTCTCAGGTTGTGTTGATCGGTTTAGCGGCACTTTTAACCGGTTGTGACCGTGACTTTGCCGAACTGAAGTTTGGCAGCTCTGTGGTGTCCGATAAGGTTGATTACAGTAACGGCAGTTGGATTAAAGCGGTATATCGCCAGAGTATTGAACAGATTCTGGCCGATGCCGGAGCTGATTCGGATTTGGTAAAAATATACCATGATAAAGATGATTACCGTGGTCAGACCATACTGCTCAGTACACCGATGTTTGGTGGTATTACAACAGGGCAGAAAACAGCCATTAAAACAGCAATGGATACCATTATTGCTGGCAGAAGCAACCGCCTGAATGTTCGTTTTACCCCACATCTGCAAGCGCTGGACAGTGAGATAGCGGACACTGAAAACGAGAGCTACCGTGAGGCAATTGCCTCGCTGGAAGCAGAATACAACACGCAGTTGACGCTTGATGATGTGGCGATTGGTATCGCCTATAACCTGAGCGATACTTATATGGCTGCGCTGCAGGGTAACAGGGAAAGCAGCGGCGAGGCGCTGTGTACTGTCAGCATGACGCTGTCGCCGTTATTACCTTTCAGTGATATTAAGGTTCTCCAGAAGGATGATCATGGCACCGGCTTTGCGTTGGTAAAAGCGATGAATCGTGGTTTTATCAGCTACGATATTCCGGCGGATATCCATGTTGATTATCCGTTGTTGCAGACCCGGCTGGACAACAAAGAAGCTTTAATCTCTACCGAGCTGACCAACAGTGATCAGTCGCCGTTAAACCGCCTTACCATTAAAACACTGGAAATTCAGGTAGGGCCGATAAAAGAGGTTAAACATCAGCTTGGCAAAATGAATAATATGTCGATTTTTGCTCTTAAAGATACATGCCGGACCATGGCTGCAGAGAAGCTGGGGCGGCCCTTTACCTACAGTATGGGAGAGTCGTTTGACCGCCTTGAGTCTGTCCGCTTTTTATAGCGGACGATAAGCGCGCATGAAACAATGTGATCTGTTTTTTTTCATGGCTGAAAAACACTTCAACGAAGCCAACAATCTGCCTGTTAATTTGTGGTAGAGTTTTCCCATTAATTCTGTCGGGATGGAAGTAAATATGATCAGAACAGGTGTAATGATGCTGGCTCTGTTGCTGCCTTTAAGCGGTTATGCGGCAGATAAAATCAGAGTGCTGGCAGAAGGTGAGGAAGCATCCTGTGAGCTGGTATCCAAGCAGGTGTGCTCAACTACCAGTATGAATCCGGAAGAGGAATGTCTGGCCCGGCATAAAAAGCAGGCAGCTGATGCCGGTGCTGATGCTCTGCTGATTCGTGGGTCAGAAGATTCGCGCCGTAATAAGCCTTCGCTGACCGGTATGAAAACCGTGGTTACCACCAAAGTGTCGGCAGATTATTACCGTTGTGCTGCAGCGGCTACCGCTGCGGAAACCGTAGTCAAAGACTCTGAGGGTTGGAGTACCGTAGAGAAGCGTTTACTGGTGCTGGAATCGCTGAAATCCAAAGGCCTGATTTCGGATGCGGAATACCAGTTAAAGCGTCAGGATATCCTTAAAGACCTGTAATTTCTAACGTCAGTTCGCCGTGTTAACAGGAGGCTAACACGGCGGGTTAATGATGCTCTTTTTTATTGCCTGCAATACGCTGCCCATTCCTTCAGTGCTGTCAGCACCAGCGGAAAGGGCAGGGTCGCCGGGGTCAGATTGTCGCCCGGATATAAACACTCCAGTAAAAAGCCTTCCGGGCAGCATTCAAACTCATAGCCGTTACCGCAGCCGGAAAATTCTTTAATTTTTCCTGTGGTATAGCGCCGGATACCAGTAATCAGTTCTTCTGCCTGTGTGGCTGAATGCTGTACGTCCAGAACCAGAAAACCCTGTAATGCCTGATGCGCGGGGCTGGCGTCATAGCTGCTCCAGCGGAAGGTTTCGCTGTTCATTAATTTTTGTTTGCCTTATAAATCGGAAAGCCGGTATTGATTTTGCTGTTATCGTCCGGCAGAACAGCGGTGGCGATTTCGAAATGCTTTGCCGGGAATCCTTTACAGTATTTATTGCCGTTATCGTTATCCGGTGCGTTTGGGCCGCATTTTGCCCAGCCCGGATTTGCACAGTTGCCGCTGGCGTTTTGCTGTGAATATACAATAGAAGCATTGACCTGAGCCTGGGTGCAGTGATCAGGGAACATGGAACTGAACGATTTAATATGGGTATTTTTATTAAAACTCAGGGCAATTCTTTTCAGGGTGTAGATGCCGGAGGCATTGGGAGAATCCCCTTTCTGCGAACTGATGTAATCACTGGGTGGCTGGTTTTGCGGCATGGAATGAAAGCCTTTGGCATTATTTCCTTTCGCCGGTTCACCACAAAAAATATGATGCTGATTAACCTGCATGCCTTCTATCGGAGCACTCCATTCATTGAGGTTGTTACAGTTAATGCCTTCGGCCATCGACAGGGCTGGCAGTATCAGGGCTGATGTGAATAGCAGTATTTTCATAGAACCTTCCTTGGTGTGTCTTAATATTATCCGGGAGCTTTGCCGGTTGTTATGTATCCGTTTCCCTCCGGACAGGCGGCGGCCATAAGGCGATTCAGGCACAGACCGCATGCAGGGAATATAGCCCTTTTCTGCGAACAATTTAATCTCTGCCGGAGTTTTAACGCGGCTTTCGGCCTGCAGGCGGGAAAAGAAGCAGGATCAGGCTGTCAGGCGGCCGGGAATGTCTCATTTCACCTCCTCAGAGGCCTAATCAGCCAGAATTGGTCGTAATACTGAAACAGTTTGGCTACAAAACCTCTGTTTACACCGAACACATTACCGTTAGACTGTGCCCCTTTCCGCGCTTTTTACTTCAGGTTTTTTTATGTCCAAACAACAGAAAATCAGCATTCTGGTCGTCGTTCTGCTGCTGGCCGGTGGTTATTGGTGGTGGTGGCATCAGGGCCGTGAAGATACCGATAATGCGTATGTTAAAGCCGATATTGTGTCGCTGATGAGCCGCGTTGCCGGCACAGTAACAGCCACACCAGCGCCAGCTAACCGTCTGGTCGCCGAAGGTGATGTGCTGTTGCAGCTGGATCCGGCGCTGTATCAGGCGCGTCTGGATGAGGCCAGGGCGGTGCAGGCGGAAGCAGAAGCGCGTCTGGTGCATCTGGCCGACCGTGAAAACGCCCAGCAATCGCAGATTGTTGCCGCCCGTGCCAGCGTGGCTGCCGCCGATGCCGAATGGCGTCGCACGGTGCAGCAGGCTGATCGCTTGTTGCAGTTAATGGGTAAACAATATGTGTCGCAGGATGATCTGGATGCCGCAGAGCTGAACAAAGCCGCAGCGCAGGCTCGATTGAATCAAGCTAAAGCACAACTGGCGGCTCAGCAGGCGAATCTGGTGACGCTGACCGGTGAGAAACCACAACTGGCGGCGGATGTGGCCAAGGCGGCGGCGGCGGTTAAACGGGCGCAGCTGGAGTTGGATTACACCACCATTCGTGCGCCGCGTGCGGGGATTGTGACCAGCCGTCAGGTACAGGTGGGGCAGAGTGTTGAGCCGGGTATCCGCCTGCTCAGTCTGGTGACTCAGCCGATCTGGGTGTACGCCAACTTTAAGGAAACCCAGGTTGCCGATATGGCGGTTGGTCAGGCGGTGGATATTCATGTGGATGCGTTGGGTGGCAAGGTACTCAAAGGCCATATCGACAGCTTCTTTGCTGCCACCGGCTCTGAATTTGCGTTGCTGCCGCCGCAGAATGCCACCGGTAATTTCACCAAAGTGATTCAGCGTTTGCCGGTAAAAATCCTGTTTGATGACGGTCAGGACCTGAGCGCGGTGCGTCCGGGCATGTCGTTGGAAGTGACGGTTTTTACTGAATGAGCGAGCGCTTTCCCAAGCACTGGCTGGCCATCAGTGGCGCTCTGCTGGGCGCCTTTATGGCCATTCTCGATATCCAGATTACCAACTCATCGCTGAAAGATATTCAGGCGGCGCTGGGCGCGACGCTGGAAGAATCTTCCTGGATTGCGACCTCGTATCTGGTCGCCGAGATGATCGCTATTCCGCTGTGTGGCTTCTTTGCTGCCTGGCTGTCGCCGCGGCGTTATCTGCTGTGGAACGGTACTGTATTTATTCTCGCCTCGCTGGCCTGTTCTTTTGCCTGGAACCTGGAGTCAATGATTGTCTTCCGCGCCGTGCAGGGCTTCAGCGGCGGCGCGCTGATTCCGATGGCCTTTACCCTGATTATTACGCTGCTGCCGCTGGATAAGCGTCCTTTGGGCATGGCGTTATTTGGTGTTACCGCGACCTTCGCACCAACCATTGGTCCGACGCTGGGTGGCTGGCTGACGGAAGCCTTCAGCTGGCATTACATCTTCTATCTGAACGTTATTCCCGGTATTGCCGTATTAATGTTGCTGGCAGCGGGTCTGGATAAAGAAGAAGGTGATCCGGGGCAGCTTAAAAAGATCGATCTGTTCGGCATGCTGACCATGGCGCTTGGCCTGGGTTGTCTGGAAATTATGCTGGAAGAAGGCGCACGCGACGATTGGTTTGATGCCGAATATATCCGCTGGCTGGCGCTGGTGTCGGCCATGAGCCTGTTTTTGTTTGTGCGCAAACAGCTGACCACCGAGCACCCGCTGGTGGATCTGCGCCTGTTCCGCAGCCTCGATTTTTCTCTGGCTTGTGTGGCGTACTTTGTTCTGGGGGCGGGTTTATTCGGCTCGGTGTATCTGGTGCCTTTATATCTGGCCTCGGTGCACGACTATACGGCACTGGATATCGGCCTGGTATTAATGTGGGTCGGTTTTCCGCAGTTGCCTTTCTTTCCGCTGATTCCGCGTCTGCTGAAATTTATTGACGCCAAATATCTGGTAGCGTTCGGCTTCTTTGTGGTCGGCGGCAGTATGTGGATGAATATGCATATGAGTATCGACTTTAATGGCTCGTATCTTATTCCGGCACTGTTGGTTCGTGCATTGGGTCAGCCTTTTATTATGGTGCCGCTGTCGATTATGTCGGCGCAGAATCTTGATCCTAAAGACGCACCCTCGGCATCGACGCTGTTTAATGTGATGCGTAATCTGGGTGGTGCTGTGGGTATTGCCTTGCTGGCCACCTTGCTCTCAGAGCGTACCGATTATCATCTGGCTGAACTTAAGCAAACGCTGGTCAGCGGCAGCCAGAACGTTATCGAATATATGCGCCTGTTAGGCGGTGCACTCGAAAGTGGCGGGGGCAGTGCCGACCAGAGTTATGGTGTGCTGATGAAAGAGGTCACGCAGCAGGCGATGGTGATGTCATATAACGAAGCTTTCTTTGTACTCGGCCTGGCGCTGATGGTGGCGGCGTTAGCATCGTTGGGTATCCGCTCAGCGGACAAGCAAGCCGCCGGAGCTGAAGCCGCCATGCACTGAGAATACGTTATTAATATTGGTACGTTAATACCAGCCGGCAGCACTCCTGCCGGCTTTTTTATGGGCGCTATACCGTCGCGCCCGGCACTGTGGTCAGAAACTATTAAAAGACGGAGTGCCTTTTCCGCTTGCTTCTTCAGGCTGCTTTGTCTCTCTTGTGACCGTGACGATTGCTATCGTTACATTCTCTGGTGGTTATGTATTGCTTCCCTATGATGGCGTTAATAAATGGGAGGAAGTGGAAGTAAGGGCAGTAATATGAAAGTCGCTCTGATTCCTAAGTGTTAAGTTTGTCATCTGTATTGACTTCGATATTAATAGTGTGTCCTGAATGGTGAGTTAATTTGGCTTTATGAGTGATTGCAATTTCAGTATTTTTTACAATCAGCAACTATTTGTCGAATAAGTTACACAAATGTAACTTTTTTAAGATCTGCTTCTGGCCTTAGTGGAGAGCTCTGGTTAATATCCGCGCCGTTGAGGACATTGTTATAACGATTATTCTAAAGCCGCTGATGGCAAACGATGTACCAGGCCTGCTCATTCGGATTTCTCAGATAAGTTAAATCCGGGCGACAGGTCCCCAGTTTTTTAGCAGGGCTAAAAGGATTTTATCGTGTCATTCTCACTGCGTTATCCATGGGCGGTTATTGTTACCGTTATGGCGTTAATTGTCGGTCTGGCAGCAGGTGCAGGAAAGCTGTCATTTGTGTCAGATTTTCGCGTTTATTTCAGTGCGGACAATCCGCAACTATTAAGCTTTGAACAGCTTGAGCAGGATTTTAATAAGCAGGATACGCTGACGTTTCTGCTGCAGCCGACATCGTCGGCCACTGTGCTGGATTCCCGTGCGCTAAATGAAATTGCACAGCTTACTCAAGCTGCCTGGAAAATTCCCTACGCCCGTCGGGTGGATTCCCTTACCAATTATCAGCGTATTCAATCGGCTGGCGATAATATTACGATTGATGATTTTTATCGGCCAGAGCAAGCGTCTGCTTGGGATATGGCGAGCGAGTTGGAATATGTCCGTACGCAACCCGATTTACTCAATCGTCTGGTTAATAAAGATGGCGATCTGGCGTTAATTATTGTCAGCCTGTCATTACCGGACGGTGATGAAAAAGCAACCGCCGAACTGGTCGCCTATACCCGTGAATTACTCGCTGAAACTGACCTGCAACATCTGGATGTACAGTTGTTTGGTACGGCGATTATTAACCTGGCACTGGCTGAAGCGGTAGAGCGCGATATGGCAGCGTTAATTCCAGCCAGTTATCTGCTGATTTTTGCCGGTATCTTTTTTCTGACCCGCTCTCTGGCCGGTACGGTTCTGGCATTAACGCTGACCTTGCTCAGCGTGGTGGCTACCTTTGGTGCGTTGGGCTGGGCAGGAAGTCTGGGGCTGACCACGGCACGCCTGACTCCGGTGGTGGGTGTGGTGCCATCGATGATTATGATTATTGTCATTGCCGACTGTCTGCACATTCTGGCGACTTACCAACACGGCCTGCGCAGCGGTATGAATAAAATACCGGCGTTGCAGCAAGCGGTTACATCCAATATCCGTCCGGTGTGGATTACTTCTATTACCACTGCGCTTGGTTTGTTGTGTCTTAATTTCAGTGAGTCACCACCGTACCGCGATCTGGGTAATTTAGTGGCTTTTGCCGCATTGCTGGCGGCGGTACTGAGTCTGACGCTTTTTATTGCCGCCCTGCGGGTACTGCCGCAACCGAAAATACAGCCTGGGCGTGCGCTGGCCCATCCCGGTCAATGGCTCAGTGGTCTATTGCTGACATTCTGGCAGCGGGTACTGCAGCCGCACCCGCGGGCGTTGCTGCTGGGGGCCGTTATTGTGTCGGCTATTCTGGCCGCTGGTGTCAGTCAGCTTAAATTTAATGAGCAGTGGCATCAGTATTACGATGAGTCGTTTGCAGTGCGGCAGGCGCTGGATCTGCAGAACGATAAACTGAACGGCGTTAATTTTATTCAATACCGCATCGCGGCACAGGATGGCGGCTCGCTGTACCGTAGCGAACCTATGCAACAGTTGCAGCAACTGGCTGAGCATCTGGAAACCTTTGCCGAAGTCGGCTTTGTTGACAGCCTGCATCAGCCCTTACTGACGCTGAATCAGGCGTTGCATGATGGCGATCATCATTACTACAAAATCCCCGACACCGATCAGCAGGTTGCTCAGGCAATGTTGCTGTATGAAATGTCTTTGCCATTTGGCATGGGGCTGAATGAACGGCTGAATATTGATCAGACCGCCAGCCGTTTTACCGTGCATTTATTTAAGCGTACCTCGCGTGAATTGGTGGCCTTTGATCAGGCACTGCTTAACTGGGCGGCAGAACATACTCCGGCGCTGAGTATCGCTCCGGGCAGTGGTCTGGATATGGTGTTCGCCCAGATTTCTGACCGCAACAGCATCAGCCTGTTTCAGGGCACATTACTGGCGCTGGTATTAATTTCGGCCGTTATGATGCTGGTGTTGCGTTCGGTGCGTCTGGGGCTGATTAGTCTGGTGCCGAATTTACTGCCGGCACTGCTGGCTTATGGTATCTGGGGTTATATCAGTGGCCATGTCGATCTGGGGCTGAGCATTGTTGCCTGTATGAGTCTTGGCCTGGTGGTTGATGACACCGTGCATTTTCTTGCCAAGTATCGCAGCGCCCGCGCCAGAGGGGAAAGTACCGAAGCGGCCATCGAATACGCATTTTCTACCGTTGGCGTCGCCATGATTATTACCAGCCTGGTGCTGGCTGCCGGTTTTGCCTTGTTGCTGTTGTCACCTTTCTCGCCGACCTGGGGCATGGGTGGATTAATGGCGCTGACGGTTATGGTCGCCTTACTGGCTGACCTTATTCTTTTACCTTTGTTGCTGATGCTGTTGGATCGCGACTGACTTTTTCTGATTTTCCTGTTTCTTAAAATTGAACTGAGAGCTCTCTATGACTAACTCTGCTGTTATTGCCGGCGAGCCATTGCTGCGCCGTATTCGTGCCTGGATGGACGAACGTTTCCCGTTTGCCAATGCCTTGCTGTTTTTTATTCTCTACCTGGTCACCGCCACTGTGGTTCGTGCCAGTCAGGGTGAATGGTTTTTTAACTGGAGCGATATTGTTGCCTGTCTGATTACCTGGTCGTTATTTTTAACCATCCGTATTTTTGATGAACATAAAGATTACGAGCTGGATGTTAAAAACCATCCGCAACGTGTATTGCAGAGTGGTCGTATTACCCTGATGCACCTGAAAGGTCTGGGCATTATTGCGGTAATTGCCCAGCTGTTGTGGAGCCTGTTTCTGGGTACCGATGCCCTGATCGTCTGGGCCGTGATGTTTGTTTACCTGTGTTTAATGGGCGCAGAGTTTTTCTGTGGCGCCTGGCTGGAAAAACGTCTGCTGCTGTATGCCCTGAGTCATATGGCGATTATGCCGCTGATAGTGCTCTGGCTGGCGGCAATGGCGCAACCACAATTGCCGTTAATGCAGTTACTGAACTCGGCACCTTTAATGGCCATGATGAGCCTGGCGTTTATCAGCGGCTTCTGTTTTGAAATTACCCGTAAAACCCGTGGCCCGGAAGAAGAGCGTGACACCGTTGATTCTTACTCGCGCATTCTTGGTGTGCAGGGCGCGGCCAATCTGGTCATCGTATTGGTCTGCGCCATGGTGATTAACCAGCTGGTATTGCTGTGGCTGCTGGACGTTGCAGTATTAGCCGTTTATGCCGTGCTGCTTATTCTGGTATTGGCGTTAGCACTGAAAGCCATTATTCAATTCAAAAAAGCACCCCATGAGAGTGGTCGCGAAAATAACGAAAAAGCCGTGGCATTAACCATGCTGCTTGGTTATCTGGTGGTCATTATCGCCGCTGCATTACACATTCACCTGCTGGGAGCGAGCGCATGAAAAAAGCACGCGTATATACCACACAAGCCCGTTATGAATTCAGCAATGAACATCAGGCAACCGTCAGCCTGCAGTGTGGCGAAAACTGGCGTAACGCCGAAGCGGTAGATGTTTCCAAAAGTCATTTATGCGTGTTGGCCGAGCCCTGCGAACAATGGCAGCTGGATGCTGCCTTTACCACGGTGACTCTGGTTCTGGCTGACAAAGAGTATGTGCTGCGCGATTTAATCATCAGCAAACTGGAGGTCGCGCAGAATTCTAAATTATGGCGTCTGGTATTGCGCAACGAGACAGATAGTGAAAACGCTGCGGAAAACAGTCGCCAGTTATGGCAGCTCAGCTATGCCCTGCGTCAGCGTGCAGCAGAAGATGATGGCCGTTTATACGACGAACTGACCTTGCCGAAAGTACCGGCGCGGGGGTTATACACCGAAGACGCCCGTCAGGAACGTCTGAGTTTTGTCCGTAATGAAACCGGTGCGGCGATGGAGCGTGTGGCCGATATCACCCTCGATCCGAAAGCGCTTGTCAGTAATATCGAAGCGTTAATCGGCACCGTCGAAATTCCGGTCGGTGTGGCCGGGCCACTGCATATTCGCGGTGAGCACGCGAACGGTTTATTTTATGCGCCGATGGCAACCTCTGAAGGCGCACTGGTGGCGTCGGCTACCCGTGGTGCAACGGCTATTTCCCGTGCCGGTGGTGTCAATGTGCGGGTACTCGGTCAGCGTATGTTGCGTGTACCGATCTTTGTATTAAGCGATTTATCCTCGGCGCTATTTTTTGCCGAATGGGTCAAAGATCATCAGCACGAAATTGCCGCCCAAACCCGTAAATATTCAAACTACGCCAATCTGGTGGAAGTGCATACCGAATTAATGGGCCGCACGGTGCACGTACAGTTTGTGTATGAAACCGGTGATGCTGCGGGTCAGAATATGACCACCACCTGCACCTGGCAGGCATGCCAGTGGATTCTGGCTGAAATGCGTGCCTTTGAAGGCATCGAGTTTGAAAACTTTATGGTTGAGGCCAACCTCTCCAACGATAAAAAAGTAACTTATAACTCTTTTCTGCGTGGCCGTGGGGTGCGGGTACTGGCTGAAACCGTACTCAGTGATGATGTCTGCCGCAAAGTATTAAAAGTCAGCGCGCGCGAACTTTTTACCGCTTATAACCACTTCGTTGGCGGCAGTATTGCGTCCGGTATGGTTGGCCTGAATATTAATATCGCCAACGTTATTGGTGCGATGTTTACCGCTACCGGTCAGGACATTGCCTGTGTGCACGAATCGGCCATCGGCCAGCTGCATATGGAAATGACCGATGATAATGCGATTTACGCCACGCTGCGTCTGCCAAGTCTGGTGGTCGGTACGGTCGGCGGCGGTACCAGTTTGCCGCAGCAGAAAGAATGCCTGCAGATGATTGGCTGTGCCGGTCCTGGCTGTGCGCATAAACTGGCTGAAGTGATTGCCGGTTACTGTCTGGCACTGGATTTATCCACGCTGTCGGCCATTGCCAGTGATCAGTTTGCCCGTGCCCACGAAAAACTCGGCCGTAACCGCCCGGTAGAATGGTTAAAACTCGGTGATTTAAATCCGGAGTTTTTCAGCCGCGCATTATCACAGGGCTTAAACCGCAACGTGCAGGTCAGCGCGCAGCAGAGTCTGACGTTGTCGGGTAAAGGCAGCAGCATTATTACCGAACTGACAGCGCATAAAATTAATAAGCTGGTTGGTCATTATCCGTTCCGTCTGACACTGGACGATGCCGATCAGACACTGGATGTGATGGTAAAAGTAAAGCCGCTGGATGACGAAGTTATCCTGATGCTTAACTCTATGGCGTCGATGTGTGATGCGCGTCTGGCGCATGCCTATAACGAATTCCGCAAACATGTCGGCTTCCGTGGTTGTCATGTGCGTGAGCTGGAAGTGATGGCGCAGCAGGATGAACGTTTCCGCCGTGTTGCTCCGACCACTTATATGGCCTGGGCCGATGCCTCACGTGAAGCCTATGTCATTGTGCAGGAATATCTCGACGGTCTGGAATTAATGGATTCCGCCGACGATACCTCCGGCTGGACGACCGAGCATTTTAATGCCGCCGTGGATGGCATTGCTCAGGTCCACAGCATCTGGCTGAACCGTGAAGACGAACTGCTGGCGCAAGACTGGATTTGTGATGCACCGACCAGCGCCAATATGCTGGAAAAAACCCGTCTGTGGGAAATGCTCGGTGCGCACGCGCAACAGGAATTTCCGGAATGGTTCAGCGCTGATGATATGGTTCGTTTCCGCGATCGGGTGTACAGCATGGAGCAGTGGTATCCCGAATTGGATGCGTTGCCAAAAACCCTGATCCATAACGACTTTAACCCACGCAATATTGCTTTCCGCCGTCAGGGTGATGAACTGACGCTGTGTGCTTATGACTGGGAACTGGCGACCGTTCAGGCCCCGCAACACGATCTTGCCGAGTTATTAACCTTTGCACTGACGCCGGATTTTGATCCGCAAATGGTAGAAGATCTTATTGAACGTCACCGGGTGCAGTTGGAGCAGGCGGCGGGCGTGACGCTCGATGCCGCACAATGGCGTTACGGTTTTACTCTGTCGCTGTGGGATTTAACAGTTAACCGTATGCCGATGTACATCATGGCGCATACCTTCCGCCATTATCCGTTTATGGAGCGGGTGGTAAGTACTTTCCGTCGTTTGCTGGATCTGGAAATTCAGCGTCTGCAAAACGGAGATCAAAGCCTGTGAAAAAAGACACTGTAAACAGTCCGGCTAATTATTGTCTGGACGCGCTGCAGGCCGCAGCGCTGAGTGCCGATCAGGTCGGCGGTAAAGCCTTTAATCTGGCATTTTTAAGCCGCCAGACGCTGGCCATTGATAGTCTTCAGGTGCCGCAATGGTGGGTGGTTCCGGTTGCGGCTTTCCGTGCGCAATTACGCTCGCTGAATCTTGAACGATGGATTGAAACCGAACTGGCGTCACTGGGCGATAAGCCCGACAGCAACGCGCTGGAACAGGTTGCCCGGGGTATTCAGCAGAAAATCCGTGAGGGTGGTTTATTAATTGCCATTGCCGATGACGTGCGCACGGCCATTGGCAGCGATGCTTTGGCGCAGGGCTTTTGGGCGGTGCGTTCATCGGTGGTGGGTGAAGATGCTGAAGGCGCGTCTTTTGCCGGACAAATGGACAGCTGCTTATATCAGCGTGGTGAAGAGCAGATTGCCGCGGCCATTATTACCGTCATGCAGAGTGCCTTTAATGCCCGTGCGTTGGCTTATCGCATCCAGAAAGGTCTGGGCCTGACCGACATTAATGCAGCGGTTATTATTCAGCGCATGATTGATGCTGATGTGGCCGGTGTGATGTTCACCGCCAACCCGGTCAATGGTGATCGCGGTGAAGCCTTTATTTCGGCGACCTGGGGTTGTGGTGAAGGTCTGGTTTCCGGCCACTGCAATGCCGATGAAATCAGCGTGCGTTTAAGCAGCAATGAACTCAGCGTGCAGGTGAATGATAAAGACCTGTGTCTGGTGCAGGATACTGAACAGGGCGGCACCCGTGAACAGGAAGTGGCCGCCGATAAACGTGCGGTTGCCTGCTTGACCGACACACAGATTTTTGCCCTGCGTGATCTGGGGCGCAGCATTGCGGAAGCCTATTGCGCACCGCAGGATATTGAGTGGTGTCTGAAAGACGGTGCGTTTTATATTCTGCAGGCGCGTCCGGTGACGCGCTTGCCGGAACAGAACCCCGACAGCGACCGTTTGCAGGTCTGGGATAATTCCAATATTCAGGAATCCTATTGTGGGGTAACCACACCGCTGACCTTCAGCTTTGCTAACCGCGCTTATAAAACCGTTTACGAGCAAACCCTGCGTTTATTGGGTGTGCGTGAAAACGTTGTGCAACAGCATCAGGATATGCTGGAAAATATGCTCGGCCTGATTCGTGGCCGGGTGTATTACAACATTAATAACTGGTATCGCGGGTTATTATTCCTGCCATCTTTCCGTACCAATAAAGCCGATATGGAACGCATGATGGGCCTGACCGATCCGGTGGATCTGATTCAGGACCGCGAGCTGAGTGGCCGCGAAAAACTGGCACGCCTGCCGCAAATGTTGCGTGCCTTGTTTGCCATGCTCAGCCGTTTCCGCCGTATGGATGATCTGGTTGCCGAATTCCGCGCGCACTTTGCCGCTGAATATGCCCGGGTCGAGCGCAATAAACTGCACAGCCTGAGCATGGATGCATTAATCAGCCTCAGCCGTACGCTGGATAAAACCCTGCTGAATAACTGGACCACGCCCATCGTTAACGATTTTTACGTCATGATGATGAATGGCAAGGTGCACCGCTGGCTGGAAAAACTCGGTGTAGAAAATCCGGCACTGGTGCAGAACAATTTGCTGTCCGGTGAAGAAGGCATCGAAAGTACCGAGCCAACCAAATTCCTGCTGCGTTTATGCGATGAAGCGCGCACACAGCCAGAATTGCTGGCGTGTTTAAAAGATCAGCCAAACGATCAGCTTCTGGTTCTGCTGCAATTAAAATTCCCGGATTTCCACAGCCGCTGTCTGCAGTACATTGAACTGTACGGCGACCGCACCATGGGTGAGCTGAAGCTGGAGTCGGTAACGCTGCGTCAGGACGCTTCCTTTATGTTTGCGGTGCTGAAAAACTTTTTAAGCCGTGACGATCTGACCCTGGCGACGCTGGCCGAAAACGAAGCCCGTTTCCGCGCTGAAGCAGAGCAGGCGGTATTACCAGCATTGCAGAAGCAGTTCGGTCGCCGGGGCTTAAAAAAATTCCAGCGTGATTTAAGCCGCCTGCGCGATGCCATCCGTAACCGCGAAAACATGCGTCTGGCGCGCACCCGGATGTTTGGTCTGTACCGCGATATTTTCCGTCAGCTCGGTGAGCAGCTGGCGTTTTATTCGCAACTGGAACAGGCCGAAGATATTTTTTATCTGACTCTGGAAGAAATCTACGCCTATGCCGACGGCCGTTCTGTGACTGCTGATTTAAAACCGCTGGTGGCAATCCGTCGTGCGGAGTTCGCGTCTTACGAAGCGGATGAACCGCCGCATCATTTCCACACCCGTGGGCCACTGTACTGCAATAACCGCTTTGAATATCCGCATGCTCAGGAAGAAACCGCAGCCGCCGATGGCAGCCTGCAGGGCACCGGCTGTTATCCGGGTATTGTTGAGCAGAAAGTGCGGCTTATTTTCTCGCCGGACGATGAACTGAATTTAAATGGTCAGATTCTCTGCACCGTGCGAACCGATCCGGGCTGGGCACCGTTATTCCCGACCGCTGGCGGTATTCTGGTGGAGCGTGGTTCTACCCTCAGCCACTCGGCTGTGGTGGCCCGTGAACTGGGTATTCCTGCGGTGGTGGGTATTCCGGGCTTAACCAAATTACTGGCCGACCAGGAGCTGGTGCGCATGGATGGTTCCAGTGGCCGTGTAGAGCGGCTGGAATTTAATGCCGCCGAGTCTGTGGCTGCGGCCGAGGAGTCGGTGGCATGAACAGCATCCCGCAACTGAGTGATGAGTTTTTCCGTATTGCCCGTGAGCGGTACAGCGACGATGCCTTCTGGCTGGGTGAAGACGAAGCCGCAGTGCGCCGTCAGTTCAGTACGGAAAATGATTATTTCCGTGCTGGCCGTGCCTGGGCAGAAACCGCAGAAGGTTGTCGTTTAGCCGGTTTTTTTAATCCCGAGCAGCGTATTAATGATGAAGCCGTTGCCTATTTCGGTTTCTGGGAAAACAGCGGCGACAACGACACGATACTGAATGCGCAGCGGGATTTATTCGCCCGCTTTGAGCGCTGGGCTGCGGAGCAGGGCGCGGAGCGTATTTACGGACCGATTAATTTTAATACCTACGGCCCCTACCGTTTGCGCTTAGCCGACGAGCAGGGCGGTATGCCGGGGCCGGTATTTGCCGGCGAACCCTATAATCCGCTCAGTTATGGCGAACAATTACAGGCACTGGGTTACGACATTCATTACCGCTATTACACCCGCATTAATAATAATTTACCGGCACTGGCGCAGCAGATGGAAAAACCACTGGCGCGAGCGTTACAGCAATTGCAGGGTGAATTTATTGTCAGCCGTCTGGATGGCGACACCTGGATGAATAATCTGCCGGAGCTGTATCCGTTAATCGACCGCATGTTCCGCCAGAACTTTGCTTACAGCCCGATCAGCGAAGCACAGTTTGTCGCCGCCTGTGGTGAGCCTTTTGCGCGCAAGCTCTGCCCGCAGTCGTCGGTACTGGTGCGGCATAAAAGTGGTGCCATTGCCGGGTTTTTCCTGTGCTATCCGGATTACAGTCCGCTGCAGGTGCTCTCTTCGGTCTGTGGCTCATCGGTGAAGGCTGCGGATATCAGTTACGACCAGCATGCGGCACTGCTGCCTGAGCCGCGTCTGGCGCTGGCGAAAACCGGGGCTATTCATCCCGATTATCGTCAGGCTGGTCTGTTCACCCTGATGTCGATGCAGCTGACCTGCTGGGCGGCACCGCATTATCAGCGCGTGGCAGCGGCTCTGGTGCGTGAAGATAACCCGTCACTGCGTTATGCCCACAACGGCGAAGAAGTGCGGGTGTATGGTCTGTTTACCAAACAGCTGGCCCGCGCGGCTGCTCAGGAAGGCTGATATGAGCGGGCTGAATTTCTGCCGTCATGTGCTTGAAGAGGCGCAGAGTAATCCGCAGCGGCTGGCGCTGGATATTCCACTGATGCAGGGGCGTCGTTGTCTGGGCGCTGAGCAATGTAGCTATGGCGAGCTGATGCAGCGTGTTGCCGCACTGCAGTCGTTGTGGCAGCAGCAGGGGTTGCAGCCCGGTGAGCGGGTGGTGGTGATCGCCCGGCCATCGGTCGATCTGTATGCGGTGGTGCTGAGTTTGCTGGCGTCGGGTCTGGTGGCGGTGTTTATCGATACCGGCATGGGGCGTAAAAAAATCCGTATGGCGCTGGCCGATGCCCGCCCGGTGGCGATTGTCAGTATGCAGGCGCTGTTGCGCTGGTTCTGGCTGATTCCTGAACTCTGGTCTTTAAAGCGCTTCAGTATTGACCGGAAAACCCTCGGCAGCCGCTCGCTGAATAAAGCGCTGGCGTCTGTTGATAGCGGCACATGGCCGCAGCTGGCGGCGCCTCCATCAGGAGATCACGGACTGATTTCCTTTACCTCCGGCAGTACCGGTCGGCCAAAAGGCGCCGACCGTACTCACGCCAGTCTGGATGCGCAGCATGCGGCGATTCGCCATCACTGGCCGGATGCTGATGGCGAACGTGACAGTCCGTGCTTTCCGGTCATGGTGTTGCATAACCTCAGCTGCGGTATGAGCAGCTGTTTGCCACAGGTGGATCTGGCTGCTCCGGCAAAGGTGGATGCGGCGGCGGTACTGACACGCTGGCAGCAGCAGGGGGTTACCCGCATCAGTGGTGCGCCGGCCTATTTCCGCGCCCTGTGTGATGAGCTGTTACTGCGTAAGGCGACGCTGCCGCAGATCACCAGTCTGGTGATTGGTGGTGCGCCGGTCAGCCAGTTGCTGGCGCGCGATCTGTTGCAGGTATTCCCTGATGCCTATGCGCGTATTGCCTATGGCTCGACAGAAGCGGAGCCCATTGCCTCGCTGCGGTTGCAGGATTATCTGACCGCTGGCGATCAGCCCGCTGTGGCCGGTTTGCTGGTAGGCGATATTGCCGAAGCCACCGATGTGCTGATCTGCAATTTGCCTGAAAACAATGAACGTCTGGTTAATGAAAGTCACCTGCTCGACGGTCGCTGTGGCGTGGGCGAAGAGGGCGAAATTCTGGTGGCCGGCAATCATGTGCTGCGCGGTTATTACCACAACCCTCAGGCCGATGCGGAAAACAAAATCCCGCGCGCCGATGGGCTGGTCTGGCACCGTACCGGCGATACCGGCTGGCTCGATGAGCAGGGCCGGCTGTGGCTCAGTGGCCGGGTAAAAGATGCTGTGCAGCTTGGCAGCCAGCGCCGTTTACAGCCGCTCTGGCTGGAGCAACAACTGGATGCGCTGGCCGGTGTGCAGCGCAGCGCGCTGATTGGCCATGATCAGCAGGGCTGGTTATTTGTCTGCTGTGATGAACCACTGGAAAACCTTAAAAGTGCGTTGTTGGCCTTGCTGCCAGCCGGCGAATGGCAGGTTGCCCGGCTGAAGTACATGCCGGTGGATGGCCGCCACAACAGCAAGATTGACCGGCCGTTGCTGCGTCAGATGGCGGCTGCAGGCCGTACCGACAGGGTGGTTACCTGGAACAAAACGGAGAGTACATCACTATGAGCAGTTTACCGGCCGGTGGCTGGATTATCCGCCTGAACCGGGTTGATCTGATCACCCTGAGCAGTGTTCCGCTGACCTTGCTGGCGCTGTTTTTTACCCTGCAACAGGAGTTGCTCACGGCGCTGGCGCTGTTGTTTCTGGCGATGACCGCCGATGCGCTGGATGGCTTGTTAGCACGGCGCTGGGGGCTGACCCGTGAGTTCGGGCGTTACCTTGATGGCTTTATGGATGTGCTGATTTATCTGGTCAGTCCGGCGCTGATTCTGTTGCAGTGGGGTTTTGATGGTATTTATGCCGTGGCCCTGGTGACTATGGTCGCCGCAGGCTGTATCCGCCTGTCGGTATTTAATCAGACCGGCAATATTGAGGACGCGAGTAAGGGCAGCGCCCGTCCTGCCTATCTGGGCATGCCGGTATTCTGGAGCCTGCTGATTATTGCGCCACTGGTGTTGCTGGAGCACTGGCTGGGGGCCAGCGCCTTTATTAAAGCTCTGCTGGCGCTGGCGTTGCTGTGGTTCTCGGTACAGATGCTGCGCGCCCGGCCTTTCTTTAAGTTCACTTCTCTGGCGCAGATGCTGTGGATTACCCTGGGTGGATTTTCACTGCTGTGCGTTACTACGCTGGCGGCTCAGGGCGCACAGGCGCCGTTGCATCCGCTGCTGATGGCGCTGTATCTGCAGGTGCCGGTGGTGATTGGCGGCGTGGCGCATATGTGGTGTGTCAGCAATGATGTGCTGCCGTCTTTTGCCCGGCCGGTGTGGAAATCGGCCTTTGGTAGCAACAAAACCTGGCGCGGCGTTTTATTAGTGCCGCTGCTGACGGCGCTGGGCGCGCTCTGTCTGTGGCCACTGGAACAGGTCTTTCAGGCGCTGGGCTGGCCGACCGTGTGGAGTGGTTACTCACTGCTGCTGGCCGGCGCAATGGCTGGTGTTGGTTATATTCTCGGCGAATTGCCTAATTCCTGGTTTAAGCGTCGGTTGGGGATTGCACCGGGACAGGTGCCGGAAGAACAGCGTTACTGGTTTATCGCGCTTGATCAGATCGACTCGGCCGTTGGTGTCGCTCTGATACTTGGCTGGTGGCTCGATTTGAGCGCGGCCGTGGTGCTTTTGTACATCCTGACCTTCCCGCTGACCGCGCTGCTGGTTAAGCAGTGGTTGTACCGTAACAAACTCAAAGACAGTGCGGTCTGAGGGCGATATCGCGTTGGTGAATGAATGCTTGTGGCAACAGGGCAGATTTTATACACTACGCGCCCTTTTATTAGGTCTCGTCTGGATGGGTGCCATCTTTGCGTGCACAGTTGTGCCGCTTTGAGCATTGGGACAGATGAGTTTGATGAACGGCAGGCGATCCCAAAACCTGTCCCTTGATAAAACGATCGGAGTGATCTGAAACTATGGTAGTAATCCGTTTGGCCCGTGGTGGCTCTAAAAAACGTCCTTTTTATCACATTAACGTAGCTGACGCGCGTAGCCCTCGCGACGGTCGCTTTATCGAGCGCGTTGGGTTCTTTAACCCTGTTGCTCGCGGCCAGGAAGAAGCTTTGCGTATCGACGCAGAACGCGTTGAATACTGGTTGGCCAAGGGTGCTCAGCCGACTGATCGCGTAGCCAGCTTACTGAAGCAAGTCAAAAAAGCTCAGGCTTAATTGACGACGACCGGAGTTCTGATGTTGAACGACCAGATTGCGGGTGAGGAAATCACCGTCCTCGGAAAAGTAACCACCGCATTTGGTATTAAAGGCTGGGTGAAGGTGTATTCGTACACAGATCCTATGACCAATATCCTGGATTACCCGACCTGGCTGTTACGTATTAACGGACAGTGGTGTGAATTCAAGGTGACCGACAGCAAGCTCCAGCCGAAAGGGTTGGCCGTAGCTCTGACAGGAATTACCGACCGTGATGCCGCTCTGGCGTTGTCTCAGGTTGAAATCGGTGTTCCAACCTCGGAGTTACCGGAACTCGAAGAAGACGAACATTATTGGTTCCAGCTCGAAGGCTTGAAGGTGGTTAACACCGACGGCGTGTGGCTGGGCCAGGTGAAGGAACTGTTTGATTCCGGCGGCGGTAACCAGGTGATCAGCGTAAAAGGTTGCGAAGGCAGCATTGATAAGCGTGAGCGTCTGATTCCATACGCAGAAACAATCGTTCTTGAGGTTAATCTGGATAACGGTGAAATCCAGGTTGACTGGGACCCGGATTTTTAAGCCCGGTGTTGTAACGATGTGGTTTGGGGTTATTTCCCTATTTCCTGACATGTTCCGCGCACTCACCGATTACGGTGTCAGCGGGCGGGCAGTCAAACAGGAAAAAGTAAGTATCGAATGCTGGAATCCCCGTGATTTCGCCTACGATAACTACCAGACCGTGGACGATCGTCCATACGGCGGCGGCCCTGGCATGCTGATGAAAATTCAGCCTCTGCAGGATGCCATCCACGCAGCCAAAGCGGCTGCCGGGGAAGGCGCTAAGGTGATTTATTTATCACCTCAGGGACGCAAGCTGGATCAGGCCGGCGTGTTAGAGCTTGCTCAGCGCGACAAACTGATTCTGGTGGCCGGACGGTACGAAGGTATTGATGAGCGTTTGATTGAGCGCGAAGTCGACGAAGAGTGGTCTCTTGGCGATTTTGTTCTCAGTGGCGGTGAACTGGCCGCGATGACGCTGATGGATGCCGTGATCCGATTGGTACCTGGTGTACTGGGGCATGACCAATCGGCACAGCAGGACTCCTTTATGGAAGGCTTGCTGGATTGTCCACATTACACCCGCCCGGAAGTGTACGAAGGGCAGGCTGTACCGGACGTGTTGCTGAGTGGCAACCACGAGAAGATCCGCCAGTGGCGACTTAAACAGTCACTGGGAAGAACCTGGCAGCGCAGACCGGATTTACTGGAGGCGCTGGAACTGACAAACGAGCAACAAAGGTTATTGACAGAGTATCTGCAAGAGCTAGAACAGAACTCAGCAGACTGTTAAGGAGCGAACAATGAGCAACAAGAACCCAATCATTCAGCAGATTGAAAATGCGCAGCTGAAAGACAATATCCCTGCATTCAGCACCGGTGATACCGTTGTTGTACAGGTTAAAGTAAAAGAAGGTAGTCGTGAGCGTCTGCAGGCGTTCGAAGGCGTTGTAATCGGTAAGCGTAACCGTGGCCTGAACTCTGCATTCACTGTACGTAAAATCTCCCACGGTGTGGGCGTTGAGCGTACTTTCCAGACTCACAGCCCGATGATCGACAGCCTGGCTGTTAAGCGTCGCGGTGATGTGCGTCAGGCGAAACTGTACTACCTGCGTGAGCGTAGCGGTAAATCTGCACGTATCAAAGAAAAGGTTTAATCCTTCTCTTGCTGAAAAAACGGGCCTCTGGCCCGTTTTTTTATGCCTGTTTTGCGACTGTTTTTGTGATCATAGCCCAGCTTGTCATCTGTATGGCATGCATGGCTGGTATACTGCTGCGCAGATGTACGGGGTCCGTGATTCTGTATTCTTGACACTGGCAGGCGCATTTGAAAGGGTAGGGCCCGGAACAAACCATGGGCTCTGGGCCTCCAAGCCTGAATGATGACGTAAAGGTTGCAGTAATGAAAAAAACACTTTTAGCCGCCGCGCTGGGCCTGAGCCTGACGTTACCGGTAATGGGCGCAGATGCCGCTAAAGCGCTGCCGCTCGATAAGCAGGTCGAAGCCAAGCTGGTGCAGGCTTTTGGCCCGCGTCTGCAGGTTCGGGAAGTTGCGCCTTTGGCGGGCAACCAGATTCTGGAAGTGGTTCTGATTGATGGTTCGGTAATGCACATGACACCGGATCTTAGCCACTTTATCTACCGTGACGAATTATACGAACTGGGTGCCGAAGGCCCGCAGAATATTACCCAGAACCGCAACAACCCCAAACGTGCTGAGCGTCTGGCGGCGGTTAGCGATAATCAGACCGTTGTCTTCCAGGCAAAGGGTGAGCAGAAAGCGCTGATCAATGTCTTTACCGATATTGACTGCGGCTATTGCCAGAAGCTGCACCAGGAAATTCCACGCCTGAACGAACTGGGCATTACCGTGCGTTATCTGGCGTATCCGCGTGCCGGAATCAAAGACCCGCGCAATGGTGAGCTGACCGATTCCTATCGCAAGATTAACTATGTTTGGTGCCAGGCAGATCGTAAGGCGGCGATGACCAGCATGAAGAACACTCAGCGCGATATGAACATGCTGGGTCAGCGTTTGCGTCAGTCCGGTGGTTCCTCTGAGCTGGAAGATCAGTACCGTGCCTTGCAGGGACAAGTTGTGGCGATGATGGACAAGAGCAAAGACTGTGGTGCGCCGATTGCCGCCCAGTACGATCTTGGCCAGGAAGTCGGTGTCACCGGTACCCCGGCGATTGTGGTTGAAGACGGTCGTCTGTTTCCGGGTTATATGCCGGCGGATGACCTGGCCCGTCGTCTGGGTGTGATGTAGTTCTAACAGGCTTTGCAAGAAACCTCCTGCGGGAGGTTTTTTTATGCCTGCTCTTATGTTGTCTGTCTGCACCGCATAAGAGCAGGGTTATACACATTCATATCGGCGGGTAATCACCGTTCATACAATAATGAATACTTCGCGGTTAAAAATATCTAACCAATTGTTTTATATAGGAAATATTACAATACGTCGGCGCGTAAGCGAGGCCCTTCCGGCATGGCCGGAGTCTGATTGGGCGACTTTTTCAAGATTTGCCCCCAGTCTTATCCACAGATAAATAGACATAAGTAGCTGCTTACCTTGCAGGCCTTACATTTGAAGGGCGTCGTCAGGTGCCCAATCGGGTTCACTGGACGGCTTCATTTTGGCGCATCGTGAACTCAGATGATGCATCTTATGCACATCCACAGCCAGCCCGGTTCAATCTCAGTCAATTTGGCCTGAAAATAGGCAAATGGACTATTGATTTTTATAAGCTATTGAAAAATAAAGACTTTCTAATGTGGTTAAAAAATGACCAATTTGAGAGGAGGCCTCTGTTTATGCGAAAAACAGCGACTTTTAAAGTGCTTACCCACAAAGTTACTCACAGTTTTTGTGGATAGTATGTCAGCCTGTCCGGGGTGGCACTGAGGACATTTTTGGGCTCTCTGGCGTTGTTTTGCTCTTGACATAAAAAATATTGCTCAAAGCGGTTATGCACATTGACAGGCCGCGCTTTTTGAACGGACATTCAAAAGTCAAAAAACTGAAACAAATCAGAATGCAGTAGATAACTCATTGAAATATATAAGATTTGGCTTTTGTTGCTATTTCAGCCAATCTGACCTGAAGCCGCATGAATACTGGATTCAGGGCAGTTATCAGAAACTTACCCAAAGAATTATCCACAGAAAATGTGCATAACCACGAGAAATCCAGAAACGGCGCGCTCCGGCGCCGTTGTGGATGATTCTGATAGCCCCTCAGGCGCTCTCTTCGTCGTCTTCATCCGTGATATTAAGGAAACAATCCAGCGATGGATGCGGCACATCCTGTGCGTCAAATTGCAGTGCCGACGGTAGGGCATCAAACCAGCCAAACTGTTCGATCAGGCGGCGCCAGATCGCATCCAGAGGGGCGTTGAAGGTCAGTGTTTTGCCGCTGACCGGATGGCTCATGGTCAATTGGGCGGCATGCAGCAGCAATCGCGGTGCCTGCAGCTGGTCGCGGAAATAGCGGCTGTGGCGGCCTTTACCGTAACGGGCGTCACCGATGATCGGATGGCTCAGGTGTTTAAGGTGACGGCGCAGCTGGTGCTTACGGCCGGTGTGCGGAATGCATTCCACCAGCGAATAGCGTGACTGCGGGTATTTATCGATATGCACCGGAATCTCGGCGTTGCCCAGTGCACGGAAGTCGGTGATGGCTTCCTGCTCGGGTTTGATTCTTTCGTGTTTGGCGTATTTGTCGACCGGTGGTGCCATGGGTTTATCGAGGTGGATGAACTCCGGCATCCAGCCACGCACGATGGCCAGGTAGCGTTTGTCGACCGCCCGCTGACGCCATTGATCAGTAATCAGGCTGGCCATTTCCTGGCTCAGGGCAAAGGCCAGAACACCGGAGGTTGGTTTATCCAGACGGTGCACCGGATACACCCGTTGCCCCAGCTGGTTACGCAATAATTGCAGGGCAAAACGGGTTTCGTGGCGGTCTATCTCACTGCGGTGTACCAGCAGGCCACTGGGCTTGTTAATGACCACCAGCTCGTCATCAAGGTAAATAATATCAAGTTCCACTGCATGCCCGGTGTTATTACCGGCCCCCGGATAAAACGCGGCACTTTACCTTATGTGCCGCATGGCGGGTAGGCAGGAGCGGTTTATGGCTGAAGCGATTTTTCCCTTGCGCGGCGATCTTTGCTACTTTGTGCCAGCGCGAATGACTGTCTGTTCAGATTAATAATAAAAAGGAGTTGTCATGCTCAGCCGCTGGATGACCGTAATGCTGCTGTTTGTTGTCGCTGTTCTGCTTAGCGTACGCCTGGTTTATGTTGAGAGTGCTTCTTTCCCGGACCGCAGCGCTGCTCCGCTGCTGCCATCGACTGAACTGGAGAAGATGGTCAGTCTGCCGCTGCCGCCGGGGAATCTGGCGGTGACTGATGATCAGCGGATCTTTTTTACCTTCCACCCGGAAGCGTCACCCGATATCAACGTCGCCGTCTGGGCGAATGACGAAGTCCGTGCCTTTCCCGCGCCGGAGTGGCAGCCCGGTGGCAGTGCAGAGCATGCACTGAACGAAGTACTGTCGCTGCGCCTGCACAATAATGAATTGTGGTTGCTGGATAATGGCCGCCACGCGCTGAACAGCGTACGTCTGCTGGCGTTTGATATTAACAGCCGCGAGTTGCTGCACAGTTATCGTTTCCCGCGCGATGTGTTTCCGTTGGGCGCGCACGCCAATGATTTCCGCATCAGCGCCGATGGCCGTTATTTCTTTATTACGGATGCCAGCCTGCTGGCGCGCACCCCGGCTCTGGTGGTGTATGACCGTGCTGAGGGTATCAGTCGTCGTGTGCTGCATAACGATGCCAGTGTCCGTGCCGGAGCGTTTGAACCGGTGGTACAGGGGCAGGCGATGACGCTGTTTGGTTTGTTTACGGTGAATCCCGGTGTCGATGGTATTGCGCTCGATGACGCCGGGGAGTGGCTGTATTTTGCCGCCGTGGCCGCCGATCAGGTGTATCGCATCCGTGTCGCTGATCTTTTAAACGCGGATTTACCCTACGCCACTCTGAGTGCCCGCGTTGAAGCGCTGGGGCCAAAAACCATGACCGATGGCATGGCGCTGGATGCTGCCGGAAACCTGTATTTTTCTGACCTGGAGCATTCGGCCATTGTGCGTCGTACTCCGGCTGGCGAATTGCAGACACTGTTGCGCAGCGTTGATCTGCGCTGGCCCGATGGCTTCAGCCGCCAGGGCGACTATCTTTATCTGACCTGTTCTGCTTTGCATCAGGTGATTGGTCACAGCCGTGAAGATATTCTGGCTGCGGGTCCTTATCCGATTTATCGGTTCTCCCTGAGCAAAGCTGAGTCTTACCTGAATCCCTGATGCACGAGGCCGTCGAATGAAATGTGTATACCAGGCAGCCGATACGCTGGAAGCCCATCTGGTGCTTGGCCTGCTCGAGCAGCACCGTATTCAGGGGTTTATTGAAGGCGCTCATCTGACCGGCGGGTTAGGAGAATTACCGCTGCAGAATTACGTGCGGGTACTGGTCAATGATGCGGATTTTGATGCCGGGCGGCGGCTGATGCTGGAATACGATCAGGCCAATGCGGTGACCGATCCGTTACCGCCGCCGATGTTTCGGCACTGGGGCTGGTTTGTGCTGGCGCTGCTGGCCATTATTGCCGCCGAAAGTCTGCGTTTTCTCTGATGTTCACGATGTTGTGCCGGAGCCTGGCGGCTTTGCCGGCACGCCTTTACCATTCACCTTTACCAGTACACCTTTGCTAAGACCTCTCTGCCTGAACACCGGATGCAGAGCGCTTCTTACTGCCGCGCTCTGCACGATGGGTCAGTAGAAACTCACCGCTGTCAGCCGGTCGAGGGAATCGCCCATATGGTAGGAAAAAGGTCGCCCGGCCGCGGCGGCCATCTGCCGGCATTTTTCTTCCAGTTTACCGTGGGTCAGATAGCCGACCTTGGTGTGTTCATGGGTAATTTCGCCCAGCGTGCCAAGCTGCAGTTCAAGTTCTTTGGTTCCCTTGCGGTTTAAATGACCGACGGAGCTGTGGGTTATGTCGGTGGACATCTGTATCTCGTGGCTTGCCAGTTTTGCCTGCAGTTCGGGTTGAGCAATCACAATATCCACGGGAATACTGTAGCGGGTGTAGGCATTCTTGTAGTTCTTAACCAGAGCGTGAGTGGGTTGTCCGTCTGCGCTGGTTATGACTTTTAAATCGACAAAAGGAAGCTGCGGATCCACCGTCATGCTGACACTGCAAAAAGCTTCGCCTTTATTTTCTTTGGAACCCGCCATGACCGAGTTCAGCATATCGGCAATGCCATAGGAAACGCCGATCTGTACGTCTTTAACCTGAAGATTCGTTGTATATTCCTGCGCTAAGGCTGCGGCATCTTGATGATACTTGGCGGATTCTGTCTGCATATCATTCGGGCGCAATGTGAGATGAACGCCCAGCGGCGTGGTACGTCCGACAATAATATTCTGCAGCGCCTGTTTTATAACCCCTTGCTGCTCAGCACTGATGCCGCCGAAAATGGGCGTGCTCAGTACGACAGACAGACCGCGCGAAGCCTGATCAGCGCGCATATCGACCAGCTCCGGGTCGATACCTTCCGCCCGCAGCAGCGCGTCCAGATGGTCACGGTATACGGGTTTTATGGTATTACCTGAACCGTTGTAGACGCTGCGTTCCGTGGTCACCGACTGACCAAATTCCAGTGCTGCAAAATCATTATCGCAACCGCTCAGTAGTATGGTCAGTGCGACCAAACAGGATTTTACCGTGGTGTGCATCCTTGACGTCCCTTGACTTTGTCCGGATTAAATGAGCGCGCGAGTCTAATGACTTTATTGATAACAGGCAAAGCAGAGAAGCGCTCGGCTGATGTGATTTTGTCACCAGGCTGTCGCCACAGGGAATGAGCGTTGCCGTAACAGAGAGCGCGTTAAACACGAGGCGATTGCGGCTGAGGCGGGCGTTTTATCCGGCGTTGATGTCAGCCATCGCGGCTATTGAGCAAGTTCTGAAACACGGCCTGACTGTCGGCGCCATCATCACGGTGAAAATCAATTAACAGCATGGCCAGGTGCTCGGCATCTTCCAGATGCGGGAAGTGTCCGGTTTTTATCCGCTGAACTGTGTCCTGCTGGCGGCTGCGTTTGCTCAGTGGATCGTATTCCCCGTTGATGTGTTGCTGAGCGGTCTGGCTGGCGGTTGCCAGTATTTTCTCGTTGCTCAGTGGTAATTCGTAACGATATTGCAGCAGCAGAGGCAGAATTTGCCGCCCCTGATGGGCGCACAATAATTGCCATAAATCCTGGCGTGTCTGACTGCTGATGGGCGTATAGGGGCCGCTCAGGGTTTCCAGATAACGACCATACAGACCTTCGGTAATGCAGTGGCTGAACAGCAGTCCCAGCGGCCCGGCTAACAGCAGCTCACGCCAGAGAAAGTGTTTTGCCTCGCCGCCAGGGCGGGCGCACAGCCAACTGCAGCGGCTGATATGAACGGTGCCGGGGTTGGCCAATAGTTGCCGGCCAACACTGGCACCGTAATCGTGGCCGATGATCTGGCATTGCCGAATATCAAGATGATTCAGCAGATCCATGACCCGTTGTGCCTGATCCTGTAAGCGGTAGCTGTGCTCGGCGGGTTTGTCGGAGTCGCCACAGCCCAGAAGATCCGGGCATATCAGGCGGAATTGGCCGGTCAGCATGGGCCACAGCCGGTGCCAGTCCCAACTGCTGCCCGGCAGGCCATGCAGTAGCAGTAAGACCGGGCCTTGCCCTTCATCGTGAAAACCGATGCGTTGGCCGTGCCAGTGAAAATCTCGCTGCTGGCTGCGCCAGATATTGGGGTTTAGCACGGCTGCTCCTTAGCGTTTTTTATTGTTGTTATGGGGTCTGACGGTTCAGGTTTAATCCGTTAAATCAGGGGTGAACAGCAGATCCGTGACGCCGTAATCAACTCCCAGGCGACTCAGTTCTGCGGTGATCTGACCGCGGTGGTGGGTCTGGTGGTTGAAAATATGCTGCAGGATCAGATCCAGCGGTTTGGCGACGTCTTGTCCCAGGCTGTTGGTGAAAACGAGGACATCGCGGGCATCATCGGCGCGCAGCAGGTCGCACCAGCGGATATAAATATCATCGAGGCGTTCGCGCAGTGGGCGCAGGGTAGTCAGATCGTGGGCGAGCTGGGTATTAAATGTGGCCGGTGTCGGCAGGTCACGCAGCTCTTCCAGTATTGGAAAAATAGCGGACAAGCGGTTGAGCCAGTAAATGTCGGTCACTAACAGATGGTTCCAGGTGCCCAGCAGGGAATCAAAATACAGGCCGCAGGATTGGCTCAGTTGCCCGTGCTGCAGGGTGGAGCAGGCGTCCAGCAATTGCTGGTTCATGGCCCGGTTGTAGCGGGCGTAGCGGCGGTATATGTCGGACCATGGCATACGGTGTCTCCCGGCGGGTGAATTCCGTGTTATCGCAATCGGGGATAGGCTTATCGGTTTAACGGTGCATTTTTCTGTGTGTTTCCCCTGGCCGTTTTGCCGAAACAGAACTCTGCTTAAGGCGGCCACAGATTCCTACTCTATGCCAGCCCAATCCATGCGGCAAGCGGTGTGATACGGTTGTTGTTGTCATGGTTATCGGCTATTTTCGGGCAACTAATTTCCAGGGAATCCGGATGATGAACCGCGTTTCAGCTCATCGTGCTTTACTGTTTTTATTGTTAATAATTTTGAGCCGACAGGCGCTGGCCATTCCTGCGGCCTGGGATCGTTCAGATACCGACTGGCAGACGCGTACCTCCGCGCATTTTGAGCTGCATTATCCGGCCCGTTACGATCAGATGGCGCGGCATGCGCTGAGCATTGCCGAGCGGGTACACGCTGAGCTGGTACCGTTTTTTCAGCAGCAGCCGGACGAACGGACGCAGATGGTGCTGGTGGATGACTACGACTACTCCAATGGCTGGGCCACGCCGTTTCCTTTTGCGCAGATCCGTTTGTTTGCCAGTCCGCCGGAAGATGTGGGGGGGCTTGAACATATGGATGAATGGCTGCACGGTCTGATCCGTCATGAATACGTGCATATTCTGCATATGAATATGAGCCGTGGCGTTACTCATAGTGGCCGCAACGTGTTTGGCCGTTTGTTCTGGCTGTTCCCGCATGTGTTCACCCCGTCGATGTTTACCGAAGGGCTGGCGGTGTATCTGGAAACCAACCGTAAGCTTGGCTATGGCCGTTTGGACAGCAACAGCTATGCGATGCAGATGCGGATGGAGCTGGACAGCCATCAGGGCGACGATCTGAATCAGGTGGTGGTGCCGCTGCGCGATTGGCCACGTGGCAAACACTATTTATACGGTGCGTATTTCTGGCAGTACCTGGCGGATACCTACGGCGAAGCCAGCATGAGTCGCTACCTCAACCAGTACAGCAGTCAGTTGATTCCTTATGTGATGCAGAATCGCGTTGCCCGCAAAGTTTTTGGCAAGTCATTCCCGGCGTTGTGGAACGATTACCGCCAGTGGCTGCTGGCCGGTTTTACCCCGCAGATTGAACAATTAAAAGCGCATGAAGTGGCCGGTGTTGCTTTACCGGTACTGCCCAGTGCTCAGCAGGTTACTACGGGTCAGAACGACACTCTGCTGCAGGTGATTGATAACGGTGAAGACCGGGCCGAGATCAGCCGCTGGCAGGTTGCGGCAGGAGAAGGCTGGCAAGCGCAGGCACTGACGCCGGTGAAAGGCGTCAGCGATGTGGATATCGCCGCCGATGGCACGCTGGCGGTGTCACGCTTAATCCACCATGCCAGTGGCCGCGACCTGAATGACGTGTTTCTGTGGTCGGAAAGCGCGGGCTGGAAACGCATCAGCAAAGATCTGCGCTTGCGCAAAGTACGCTGGTTACCCGATGCCCGGCAGCTGATTGGCAGCCGTAAGGTGCATGGTCTGAGTGAATTATGGTTGCTGCAGCGCGACGGCGATGCCCGTATGTTGTGGCAGAGCACCGACACCACCGTATTGGGCAGCTTTGATGTGGCGCCGGACGGACAGTCGCTGGTGGCGTCGGTCAAGCGCCCGCAGCAGGGCTGGAATCTGGAAAAGCTCGATCTGGGCACGCTGCGCTGGCAGGCCTTAACCGATACGCGGGCGATTGAGCATCAGCCGGAGTTTCTGCCCGATGGCCGTATTCTTTACAGTGCCGACTACGACGGCGTGTTTAACCTCTATGTGCTGCAACCGGCAACCGGCATGGTGGAACAATGGACGCAGGTACTCGGTGGTGCCTTTCAGCCACGCTGGCTGAACGGTCAGGTGGCGTATCAGGATTACACCAGCGAAGGCTACCAGCTGAAAGTTCTGAACCCGCGAGCGCTGACCAGCTTTAGCATTGCCAGCCGTCAGGGGCGCTACGATTATCCGCCGTCAGTCAGTGAGACTGTGCCCTCTGAACGCAGTGATTACTCGCCCTGGCCAACCCTGATGCCCAGATACTGGCTGCCGCTGTTCAGCTTCGACGATTACTCTTCCGCTTTGGGTCTGGCCACCAGTGGCAACGATGCGGTAGGGCGTCATACCTACAGCATTGCTGCCTTATGGGACTTTAATCAGGACTGGGCCGATGTCTCCGCCACGTATCTGTATGACACCCGCTGGTCCTTGTTGTGGAACCGCAGCCACAGCTACACCGACCTGAATACCGGACTGGATGATGATTATTACGCCAAACGTGAAGACCTGCTGATTGCCCGCCGTGACCATGTAGTGGATGCCTTGGAAGATCAGCTGCAACTGCATCTGGGTCTGGTGGCCGATCACGAAAAAATTGAACGCGCACCGGCCGGTGTCGATCGTGGTGAAGGCTTTGAAGAAACCCTGGCCGGTGTCGCCCTGAGTTTTGATAATCGCGAGCTGTACCGCAATGTTCCGGGTATTGGCTGGGGCACCTACGCCGATCTGGTGTACGAGAGCAATGATGTGCTGAACAGTGATTACAACGGCGACCAATGGCAGGCGAGTCTGAAGCACACCTTTGATCTGCCGGGGCGGAATACCCTGAGCTTTGGCGTTGCAGGCGGTATTGCCGACCGTGGCGCTGAGCCATTTACCATTGGTGGCAACCGGGGGGAAGAAGCACTGCTGTTTGGTCGCGATCAGTTTGCTTTGCCGGGTTACGATGATGATGTGCAGATAGGCCATAAATACTACAACGGTGTGATTCGTTTTAACCGTTTTCTGACCCGGGTTGAGCGTAACTGGGGCATGATTCCGCTGGGGCTGGGTGACATTTCGCTGGGCGCCTGGGCACAGACCGCCAGTGCCTGGTTCCGTGAGCAGCACCGGCCACAGCTGAGTGCTGTCGGCGCAGAGCTGGGTGTGGATGTGGTACTTGGCTATAACCTGGCGCTGCCGTTCGTGCTTGGCGTGGCACACGGACTGGATGAGGATCTGGGTGAAACCAGAGGCTATCTGCGTACCGCCGTTTTCTTCTGAAACCGCGCCATCTTGCCGCAGGCCGCAGACCCTCCGCATACAGGGCCTGACCGGTGTCAGGCCGCGGGTTTTCCGGGCACGCTATACTGGGTGCCGTTTTCTGAGCAGTAACAGGATCTTGCATGGATTATTTGTGGGTATTGGTGGCCTTCCTTTGTGGTTTTGTCGTCAAACAGTTGGGAATGCCGCCACTGGTGGGCTATTTGCTCGCCGGTTTTGGTCTGCATGCGATGGGTGTGCAACCGGTGGGCAGCCTGCAGGCGCTGGCCGATCTGGGGATTACCCTGATGTTGTTTACCATCGGCCTGAAGCTGAATATCCGTGCGCTGATGCAAAAGGAAGTGTGGCTGACCAGTGTGCTGCATACCGGTGTCTGGGTGGTGTTACTGGCCGGTGTATTGTTGCTGGCAGCCTGGCTGGGACTGAGCCATTACTTTGATATTCCGCTGACAGCGGCGCTGCTGGTGGCCTTTGCCCTGAGCTTTTCGTCCACGGTCTGTGTGGTGAAAATGCTGGAGGAAGCCTCCGAGCTGAAAACCCGTCATGGCAAGATCGCGGTCGGTATTCTGGTGATTCAGGATATTCTGGCGGTGGTCTTTCTGGTGGCTTCAACCGGTAAAACCCCTTCGTTGTGGGCCTTCGGATTATTTGGCCTGTTTTTGGTCAAGCCGCTGTTACACCGTTTGGTCAGTCAGGCCGGGCACGGCGAATTACTGCCGCTGCTGGGCTTTTTTCTCGCCTTAGGTGGTTCAGAGTTATTTACTCTGGTGAACATGAAAGGCGACCTGGGCGCCTTGCTGGTCGGTATGTTGCTGGCATCCCACGCCAAATCGGCCGAGCTGTACAAAGTGCTGATGAACTTCAAAGATCTGTTTCTGATCGGCTTTTTCCTTTCCATTGGTTTTACCGCCTTGCCGAGCCTTGATATGGCGATGACGGCGTTACTTCTGACCGCTCTGCTGGCGGTGAAATTTGTGCTGTTTTTTGCCTTGCTGGCGCGCTTCAGTGTGTCTGGCCGTTCGTCTTATCTGAGCGCACTGGCGCTGACGAATTACAGCGAGTTCGGTCTGATTGTCGCCAGCCTAAGTGTGAACCGTGGCTGGCTGAGCCAGGACTGGCTGGTGATTATCGCGCTGGTGATGTCGCTGTCGTTTATTCTCAGCAGCTTTATTTACCGCCGTGCGCACCATATTTACGCGCTGCGCAAAGACAGCATCAATCGCTTTGAGCGGCCCGGAACACATCAGGGGTTTGAGCAGCCGAAAGAAGCCAAAGTGCTGATTCTCGGTATGGGCCGGGTAGGCAAAGGCGCTTATTGTGCGCTGGAGCGGGAATACGGCAGCCGGGTCTGGGGAGTGGAGTCGGATGCTGAGCGTGTCGCCGCGCTGAAAACCGAAGGTTTCAATGTGGTGGTCGGCGACTCCGATGATATGGAGTTCTGGCAGAAAGTGAGTACTCAGGGAGTTCGGCTGGTGATGCTGGCGTTACCGTCGCAGACCGAAATGCGCAGCACACTGGAAATGCTGAAACTTGCCGGTTATCAGGGCAAGGTCGCGGCGGTTGCGCGTTATGAGGACGAGCGTGCCGAGCTGTTACAGCTCGGCGTGGATGTGGCTTTTAACTATTATTCCGAGGTCGGCGCGGGTTTTGCCGCAGAAAGCCGTCATCTGCTGAATGAGGGTGAGCCATTGGATGTTGCGCAGCAGGTTTAAATCAGAACCGTTTTAAGTGTCAGTGGCCGCCCTGCAGGCTGGTCAGCAGTTGCTCCGGAGTGCTGGCGCGCAGTAGTTGTCGTTCGCCGTGGGCAAAGCCTTCCTGCTGGACATGGCTGAGCAGATCAAACAGTGGCTGCCAGTAGTTATCGACCTCATAACAGGCGCAGGGTTTGCTGTGTGCGCCCATACCGGCCCAGCACCAGATTTCGATCAGTTCATCCAGTGTACCGATACCTCCTGGCAGGGCGACAAAGGCATCGGCCAGTTCCGCCATCAGCGCCTTACGTTCATGCATACCGGCGACATGGTGCAGGGTGCTGAGTCCGCTGTGAGCGATTTCACGCTTGTGCAGGGCATCGGGAATCACACCGATCACTTCTCCACCTGCCGCCAGCGCGGTATCGGCAATAATCCCCATCAGGCCGCTGTTGCTGCCACCATAAACAATACCAATGCCTTGCTGCGCCAGATAATGGGCCAGTTGTTCGGCAGCCTTAGCGTATTTTGGGTCGTTACCGCTGCGCGCACCGCAGTAAATGGCGATTCGTTGCATAACATCTCCTCAGGTGATCGCTATGAAGTGTAACAGCGCTGTTTTATAGCTTCCTGCTCTTTTGCCTGAATTGATTAGGTTGTATGTGTCTATGTGCTGGCTTTCACGCGGCTTTTTCCTGTCTCTGGGTTAGGCTCAGACAACAGACTGAAGAGGAGGGCCGCGCTATGGCTAAGATGTCATTCCGTTTTACTACCGAAGTGGAAGTCGAGCTGCATGGCGACAGCTACGAGGAAGTGTATCTGATGCTGAAAGATATGATGCGCGGAGCGCGTCCTATCAGTACCCAGCGTCAGGTGAAAATTTTTCCGCCGGAACAGAGTGCGATGTTCTTCAGCATGGAAGGTGAGCATGAGCTGCATGAAATTCCGATGTTTAAAGGAGATTTCAAACGCGACATTCTGGAACACTGACAGCCGCTGGCAATGCGTTACTGATACCCACCAATAAAAACGCCCGGTGCTTGCGCGCCGGGCGTTTTCTGTTGAGCGTATGGTGGCCTGAGCCAATCAGAACCGTGCCGGCTCTAATGGTTGCCGCTCAGAACAGTTGCAGCACTAATGCTGCCTGTTCGCAGTGATCTTTTTCTTTCAGATCGTTTTTCTGTTTTGCTTGGCCGGATTTAATCCAGGTGTAACTGCTGGGCGAACCTTTACAGATGGTCAGACCCAGAACGTTATTTTTGGATTTTACAAATAAATTCATGTTCACCAGACCGCGGGTACGCGAGCGCAGGTGAATTTTTTTCGGCGAAATGGTGAAAGAGCGCAAGCCATCTTTAGCGGTCACATTCATGCTTTCGCCGGCTGGCGCATTAACAAAGGCCGCATCATCGCGGATTTCAATGCTGGTCCAGTTGGAATCGGTTTCAAATTCCAGTTCGTAGATTGTTTCTTCTGCCGGGGCAGCAACGGTGCTGGCAGACAGGGCAGCCAATGCGGCGAATACAAGTGCTTTCATAATATGGACCTTCCGTGGATCTCTCCGGGATGGTGAATTTAGGGGCGATAAAAAGGGCTTTGATTCATCGGTGAATGATCAAAGCCCAGTTAGTTATATAGTTCAGACTTCTTATATCGTCAAAGTTCTGATGCTCAGCAGTTCCTTAATAACCGTTATAAATGGGTCTCCGCATATTCCGCCAGAATCGAGCGTGGCGAGCCCTCCAGGTGAATGGTGCCGCCGCTGCTGAACTCTTTAAAGCGTTCGATCAGGTAGGTCAGGCCGGAGCTGATCGGGTTCAGATAGGGTGTATCAATTTGTGCCAGGTTGCCCAGACAAACAACCTTTGAACCGGCGCCGGCCCGGGTGATGATGGTTTTCATCTGATGTGGCGTCAGGTTCTGGCACTCATCAATCAGAATCAGACTGTGCTGAAAACTGCGTCCGCGGATGTAGTTAAGGGATTTAAACTGCAGCGGTACTTTCTGCAGAATGTAATCGACGCTGCTGGTGGCGTGTTCGTCGTCGTCGTGCAGTGCTTCGAGGTTGTCGGTGATGGCGCCCAGCCAGGGTTCCATTTTTTCTGCTTCGGTACCGGGCAGGTAGCCGATGTCTTCATCCAGCCCACGCGTTGAGCGGGTGGCGATAATGCGACGGAATTGTTTGGTGGCAACGGTCATTTCGATGGCTGCAGCCAGCGCCAGAATGGTTTTACCGGAGCCGGCCTGGCCGGTCAGGGTGACCAGATGCACATCCGGGTCCATCAGCAGGTGCAGCGCAAGTGCCTGCGGAATATCGCGCGGCGTCAGCCCCCAGGCACTTTGTGACAGCAGCTGTTCGGCGGGCAGATCCTGCAGCAGGGCTGTGCCTTCTTCGATCAGCACCACGCGGCCAATAAAGCCTTTTTCATCGACAATAAAACGGTTGACGTAGAGTTCGTCGGGCAGGTTTTCCAGCGGAATACGGTGGTAGGTTCCGGTTTCATCGTGGAAGGTATCCACCTGCGATTGGGTCTCCCAGAACGAATCGGCAAAGGCGTGATAACCGGTTTCCAGCAGGGATACGTCACTCAGCAGCTGGTCGTTCTGATAGTCCTGCGCACCAACGCCACAGCCACGCGCTTTCAGGCGCATGTTGATGTCTTTGGTAATCAGCACCACATCACGGCGCGGGTATTTTTCCTGCAGCCCTACGAGGCTGTTGATGATTTTGTTGTCATTCAGATCGGGCGGCAGCGAGCGGTTCGGCGCCTCGAAATTATCCAGCAGAATCGATAAATGACCCTGCACCGAGCCATCCGGCCGGGCAATGGGCACACCTTTAGCAATTTCGGTGGGGGTGGCATCACCGATGATATGGTCGATTTTACGGATGGCCTCACGGCAATCGGTGGCAATGGACGCTTTGCCCATTTTCAGTTTATCCAGCTCCTCCAGAACGGTCATAGGGATCACCACCTGATGTTCTTCAAAATTCAGGATCGCAGCCGGATCATGAATCAGAACATTGGTGTCCAGAACGTACAGCTTGGTTGCGGATTTACTTGCGGCCATATAAGCACTCTCCTGGTTGCAGGTTGGGCTGATCAGAAACAGAAATGGCGGAATGCCACTGTGTGCGCGCCGGGCGCAGAGGTTCAGGCTTGCGGTGGTTGGCAGCTAGGGTTGGTTGATGGACAGATATTTGAGCAGAAGGGCGTTGAGCGGCGATGGCAGGGGAGTGGACGTTGCAACTGAGGTTCAGCGTCGTTGGTTGCGTACTGTGCGTGCACTGGCCTGAGCGGCCTGTCGGCACTGTGTGTCTGCCATATCCTGGCAGGTTGATACTGCTCTCGGGTAGCAACTTACCCTCCCTCCGTGGGTGATCGGTACGCTCTGCGGCCACGGAGTGTGTGTCACTCCTGCGGCCGCAAAAACACGCCTTCAGTTACTATGGCGTTACGCAGACTTCTTGCCAAGTGTTTGTTTTATGACAGCACTTTGTCGGCAATGATCAACGGTCTGGCCTGACGCTGGGATTCCATTCAGCTTTTCAGCCGCGCCAGAAACTGCGCCAGATCGGGCAATAACTGCAGATAAACGCCGAGTCGGCTGGCCAACAGAACACCGTCTTTGCTGGTCAGTTTCTCCTTTGCCTGCTGCACCGTTTGTTGCAGTATCCGGCGCGCGCGCAGGCGGTTCATGCCCCATTCAACTCCCGGTGCCAGTAGTGGCGACAGCAACAGAGCAGAGAGTACGCCGCTGCCAATACCGACCCAGCTGACCCAGGCCGGTACGCCAAACCAGCTGGCCCAGAAAGCCCCCCACCAACCCTGTTGACCCAGATACACACTGCCGGCGACGGTGCCGCCCAGACTGGCGGCACTGCTGAGCATGGCTTTATCCCCCAGTAAGCGGCCGGTCAGCATGATGGTCAGGGCCAGCATACCTTCGCGCAGTCCTTCGCTGGGCAGATGCAGGCGCACCAGCTGATGCTCAACATAATGCTCAAATTCCTGCCGTTGCGCCGGGGTCAGGGTTGGCTGATCTGCAAGATCCAGGCGGTAGTGCTCAATGATCTGTTCACAGTAATGCTGCAGGCTGGCTTCAAGAGCGGGCAGGTCGAGCAGTTCCTGCTCCAGAATGCGGCGCATTTCCTGTTGCTTGCCACTCGGGCTGGCAATGCCTCCCGGACGGCGGTGCAGCAGGCCCAGTAAGGTGCGCGGCAGGGCCAGCAGATCACCGGGAATGTCACGGCGGTGACGCCAGTGGCGGGCAAAAACCACTCTGGCCGGAGCGAAGTGGCGTCGATAGACCGCATCCACCCGTTGTCCGGCCAGCGCGAAATGCTGGTCGAGCAGTTGCTGCAGTGCATCTGTGTGTTCAGAGGCCGCTACAGGGCTGTTTTGGGTACGATTCTGACGCTGCGGTGAGGCTGGCTGTTGGCGCATTTTAACCTTTCTAAGACCCTGGATTGACTCTATTGTCGCGGGCCCGGTGGCGGCTGGGCCAAGCTTTTATGTGGCTTAAGCGTTAGACTGGGACCGGGCTTAACCTGTGCCAGACACGAAGGTAAGACCCATCAGGATGGCTGCCATCCTGAACAGAATAAAAAAAATTACTCATCAGAAATGGGGGCGTCATGTCTTTCCTTGCGCGTATTACGCTGGCGGTGCTGGCGATCAGCAGCATGTCCGGCTGCAGTATGATCTACAAAACAACCGGCTGGTTTGCATACGATTACACCGAAGAGTATGCGATTCCCTATACCATGAAAAGCAGCGACCCGGAGATGGCCTGTGGCATGACAACCGCCATGGCACCGACGCTGATGTCGTTCTCTGAATTAACCTTCCCACCTGACCGCGCCGCCGTGACCATGTACATGATGTCCGGCTCCTGTGCGGAAGAAAAAGCCCACGAAGAAGCACTGACCTATGTGCGCGCCTTCAAAAGCCAGAACATTGCCGAAGCCAAAGATGCGCGTATTCGTGAGAAGCGTGCCTTTGCCGTCGCCGCCAGCCGTCAGTACATGGCGTATCAGCACATGGTGGCCGAATTCGGTGAGCCGGGTGACGAGTGCCCGGACCTGAGTGAAAGCGAAGAAGTGTATTGGGTTCTGGGTTCTATCGCTGGCATGCAGTCGGTGATGAGTGATCTGCGTTCACAGAGCAGCGTTAACGTACCGAAAGACATCGCCATGAAAGCCGTACGTGGTCTGCAGTGTGTGGATAACGTGCGCTGGTGGGGCCTGCCGCAGGCGTTACAGGCCGGTATCTGGGTGATGATGCCGGATACCGCGCCGAAGGGCACCGATCCATGGCAGGAAATGGCTAACGCCAGCCGTATTGCCACTGCCTCTGGTGTGCGTATGGCCCATGCCATCGAAGTGGTGATTGCCGATGGCTCGGGCAACACCGAGCAGCTGCGTGATGCTATCCGCCGCCATGCTGCGTCGCTGAAGACCACCTCCAGCAATCCGGATTACCGCATGATGGATATTATGGCCAGCCGTCAGATTACGGCGGTATCCGACCGTCTGTGGACGGAAGCAACCGGTGCGCGCACACCAACCGGTGGTCTGGGTACGTTCTGGGACGATGTTCAGCCAAAAGCGAACACCCTGGACATCGACGATTTGTTGGAGGATTGAGTATGTTGCGGGCATTACTGCTGATCGCCCTGAGCGCCAGTCAACTGGCCTGGGCTGAGCTGGAAAAACGTACCTTCTGTGTGTACGACCCACTGGGTGCCAATGGATCTATTTACGGCATGACCAAGGACTACAGCACCATTGCGCTGGAGTGGGGCGTTGATTTTCATCTGCGCGCGTATACCGACGAAAAAATCGCGGTGGATGATTTTAAAGCTGAGCAGTGTGACGCGGTGCTGATGACCGGCGCGCGTGCACGTCCGTTTAATAAATTCACCGCCACAGTAGAAGCGATTGGTGGTGTGCCGAGCGATGACGTGATGCGTACTCTGGTGAATACCATAGCCTCACCAAAAGCGGCAAAGTTTATGACCGAGGGCCGTTACGAAGTGGCAGGCATTCTGCCGGCGGGTCCGATATATCTGTTCCTGCGTGACCGTACGGTGGATTCTGTGGAAGAACTGTCGGGTAAGCGTATCGCCACCATTGAATATGATGAGCCGTCGATGAAGCTGGTTAATCATGTCGGTGCATCGGTGGTGCCGTCTAACTCGGCGAATTTCTCCGGCAAGTTTAACAATGGCAGTGTCGATGCCGCTTATGCACCGGCGGTCGCTTATAAACCGCTGGAAATGTACAAAGGTCTGGGCACAAAAGGTGGCATCCTGCGTTTTAATCTGGCGTACCTGGATTTCCAGCTGATTTTACATAAGGATCGTTTTCCTGCCGATTTCGGCCAGAAATCTCGCCTGAAAATCGCCAGCGTATTTGATCGTATGCGCGGCTTTATCGATAAAGACACCGCTGAAATTGATCCGAAATACTGGGTTGATCTGAGCAAGGATGATCACGACAAATACAATCAGATGCTGCGCAATGTACGTATCTCTTTGCGTGATGAGGGTGTTTATGACGCCAATATGCTGCGTCTTATGCGCAAGCTGCGCTGTGCTGAAACGCCAGCCGCCGCTGAGTGTGTAGAAAAACTCGAATAACAATAAACAGCCGGCAACACCGCGGTTCCGTCCGGATCTGCGGTTGCGGATACCCTGCGCGCCGGCAGCAGTAATTTTCAGAGGTATTCATCCATGGAGCAGACAGTACGTGTAGGCAACCGCACGGCGTACGAATGGCTCGCCGCGTTACCCGCATTTCTGGTGTTGGTATTTGTTGTCATCCTGAACAGTAGTCACGCGTTGCATGCTCAATTGCTGCAATTAGGTGAGGGTGTTTGGGATGGGTATTTCCAGTTGCGTACCGACCCGGTGCTGCCTTCCTGTAACCCAACCATGGATATTGATGCGCAGCTGGCGCGTCTGGTGGCGGAAGCCAATGCTCAGCAGGATGATGAGTGGGATTTATTTGAAGAAGAGCCCGCCGATCCGGCGGTTATGCGTCAGTCGTTGTTGGCCGCGCAGGAACAGTGTCTGCAGAAACATGCACTGTATGAAAGCACCGTTGACCGGGTAACACCGGCCGTACGGGTGTTTCGTGCGATTGAATTAAGCGTGGCTGAGTTCGGTGAATTTGGCTTAAGTGCCCAGCGCATTATGCTGGCGGTGCTGGTACTGATTTGTGGTCTGACCGCACTGTTCCGTCGACACCACATTGCTCTGCGCCCCATGGAAACGGCGATGGATTACCGCGTCGCTTCCGGTGCACAACTGCTGGCCAGTGCGATTCTGTTTTACTCGGTTTACAGCTTCCGTGAAGTGGCGTTTTCGGCCGGTGTGGAAGTCACCACCCAGCACAGCATTCTGCATCATCTGTGGATTGTGGGTTTTGCCTTTATTCTGCTGCTGAGTCTGTATCAGTTTCTGTTTATTCCGAAAGACGCCAAGCCCGGCGGCAGCTTCCTGAAAGCACAGCTGGCCGTACCGCTGTATGCCACCATGTGCATTATTTCCGGTGTCTATTTTATTTCCGCCGGACACAGTGCCGGTATTGGTATTTACCTGAACCAAATGATGGAACTGTCGCAGCTGTTCCTGAATGTCGGTCTGTATGTGTGGATTGGTATGCTGCTGAAGCGCACCGAGCTGGCTCAGGTGGTTTTTAATCTGTTCCGCCCATTCAATCTGCCACCGGAAATGCTGGCGGTGGCGGTGGTTGCCGTGGCTGCGATCCCGACCGCTTATACCGGTGCTTCGGGGATTTTCGTGATCGCCGTTGGCGGCCTGATTTATAACGAAATGCGCCGCGCCGGTGCCCGTCGTCAGTTGTCACTGGCAGCCACGGCGATGTCGGGCTCACTGGGTGTGGTTCTGCGTCCTTGTCTGCTGGTGGTCATTATTGCGGCACTGAATAATGAAGTGACCACCGATCAGTTGTTTGGCTGGGGCGTGAAAGTCTTCTTCCTGACCACGCTGCTGTTTGCTCTGATGGCGCTGGCGACCCGTCAGGGACCGATGCGCCTGGATACTCCGGATAATGTTTTTCCGCAGTTTTTACAGGCCCTGAAACCGCTGGTTCCTTATGTCTTTATTATCGGCATTACGCTGATTATTTATGCGGTTGCTCTGAACGCTTATCTGGATGAGTTTTCTGCGCCGTTTATTCTGCCGGTGCTGCTGCTGGTGATTCTGATCTATGAGCGTCTGGGGCAGGAAAAAGCGGCGCTGAAACGCGAAAATCTGAATATTGATTACGTCGAAAACCGTCTGGAGCAATCCTGGAGTGATCTGCGCCGTGGTAACGATTCCATCGAAAAAACCATCCGCGAAGCGACCACCGAAACGACTGGTCATATCGGTGCACTGCTGATGCTGATGGGATTGTCGGTGAGTATCGGTGGGGTGGTTGAGCGTGCCGAACTGATGAGCATGGTGCCAACCAGTTTTGAATCGATCTGGGTGGCGATGGCGCTGCTGGTCGCCATTCTGGTGGTCATCGGTATGGTGATGGACCCGTACGGTGCAGTGATTCTGGTCAGTGCCACCATTGCCACCATTGCCTACGACAGTGGTATTAATCCGGTGCATTTCTGGATGGTTACGCTGGTGGCCTTTGAGCTGGGGTATCTCACACCGCCGGTGGCACTCAACCACTTGCTGACGAGGCAGGTGGTCGGGGAAGAAGAGGTTCGGCTGGCGAAAGAAGAAAGTGCCGGTATGAGCTTCTGGTATCGTCACGAGCGGATTCTTCTGCCGCTGACCACCATGGCCATTGCCCTGACTATTGTTGCCTTTGTGCCGCTGGCTATTGGTTACGACTGAGGGCGAGTTGTAAACAATCAAGAACAGAAGAACGGGAGCAACAGCTCCCGTTTTTTTATCCTCTTGTGTCTGCGCAGGTCAGATAATCCGGCAGTAAACAGCCATGAAAAATTCATCTGTCAGTCGCGCTTTTGTCATCTGATTCTGCGCTTCAGGTGGCTCTTCAGGCCAGTTGGCAATTGAGTACCACATCGGCCCGAATCGTTCACTTTTCACGCTGTACTATGGTTCCAGTATTGTCTAATCTCAGGCGCTCTCACCTGAGGATAATAACAATGAAATGGATCCGCTGTTTGCTGGCTCCGCTGTTCCTGGCAGCTATGACTGTTCAGGCGGCGACCGAAACGATGACGCTGGCGGCTGATGCCGATGCTGGTGTGCAATTCCCTATCAATATTCAAACAGTCACCGGCCAGGGCAGCGATGGGGATACGTTCCTGTCGGTAACCGCGGATGTGTTCGGTGCGGTTGAATCGGCCATTAACACCACCGTTGCCGATGTACAGGTAAGCTTCTTTGAATGGAGCTACAACCGTGGTGTCGGCACCATCCCCAATACCTGTCCGGCTGGCTACGACGCCAATGCCGGTCTGTGTGCTGAGCAATGCCCGGCGGGCTTTGATTCAGTGGCCGGCGTGTGCTGGGAGCAATGTCCGCAAGGCTGGTCAGATGGCGGTGCCCTGTGTACCCAGTGGAAATGGTTACCGGAAACCCGTGCCAAGCAGTCCTGGGTTCAGCCACGCATTGCTATGCAGTGTGCGTCAGGTTCTGTGAACGAAGCCGGTCTGTGCTACGAGCCTTGCGCTGATACCTTTACCGGTGTTGGCCCGCTGTGTTTCGGCCGTTTTGCCAATAACGACAGTGCCGGGCGTATCCGCCAGCAAGCGGCCGAACAACAGGCTGATGTACTGGCTAACCTGGGCGAAAGCGGCATTGTGGTGCCGGAAGGTCAGCAGCCACAGCTGAAAACCGATATGTCGTTTGCGCCGATCGTCTGTGGTCTGGAAGCGGTTGAAGGTGCCTTCGGTCTGCCAGTCCCTGATCCGGTAAACATTGGCGGTCTGGCTGTGGATGCAGCCGGTGATGCGATTGTGAATGCGATCTCAGATTCGGTCAGCAGTGGTGCCTGGTTTGTGCCAAGTCTGGCACAGACGGTAGTGCTGGATTTCTCGGCTCAGGCTGGCTGTGAAGATGATGGTGTGGTTGCAAAAGCGTCACTGAATTTCAAGCCCAGTGTGACGGTAAAAGCCAGCACCCGCATGTTCGACAGTGTGCTGCACAATATGGCCGGTGTGGATCTGGGTATTATGAGCGTGTCTGTGTATGAGCTGATTCCATTCCGTGTGTACGGCACCGTGGGCAGCACCATGAGCACCGATGCGACGCTGACCTCGGTGGTTGACCGCAGTCTGCCACCGCTGATGATCGATGGTAAGCAGCATGCCAACAGCACCGCACTGGCGGTCACTCCGGGTATGGATCTGTGGCTGTCGGCGGAAGCTTATCTGCGCGTGACCAGTATCCTGACTTTTATTCCGGATCTGCTGCAGCTGGGCGCCGAATTCAAAGTCTGGGTGCTGGAACTGGCCATGCCATATCAGCTGGAAGAAGGCCTGCGTAATGGCACGGAAGGCTATGAAATGTACAAGCAGGAATCGCTGCACAGCCTGCTGTCATCCGGCCGGGGTTATGTCGATACGTTCCTGCGTGTCTTCGGTATCGAAACCAATGCCTTCGGTGATAATGCCGATGTGCAGTGGGACGGTTACCACGAAGATAAAACGCTGTTCGATAAAGAAGCCAGCCGTCCGGTTGCCTTCTGATCCGCGTGTTTTACAGACGTTTATAAGCGGTCTTTTATAAATGAATCCTGAGGCCCTTCCTGTGAAGGGCCTTTTGCTTTGCCGAATGAGTTTGTTGTTATGGAGTGCCGGTTCTGATGCGTTGGTTGATCCGAATACTGTTGTCTCTGGTCGCTTTGCTGATATTAGCGGGCGCGGGGTTTTATTTGTATGTGCAGAGCTTGCCGACCAAACCGCCGGCTTTTGTCAGTGCCGCTGATCTGCAGAGTGGTCAGGCCTCAATGCCGCTGAATTGTGCAGCCGGCAGTGCTCTGAATGCGGCTTACCGGGTGCGGGTGGAAGTTCAGTCGCGTCTGAATGGACAGCCGGTGTATGCCTCCAGTCTGAGTTTCCGTACGCAGTTACAGCAGGCCAATGCGGATCTGATCCGCGCTGTGGCTACGGATATCCGCGTCGATGAAGGCGACGGTGCTCAGACGTTGCCAGATCTGCCGTACCTCAGCCGGGTAGAAAGTGGTCAGGGCGCTGTGTTTGTGGCGTTTAATGATCTGGGCTTGATGGAGCAGCATCCGTTGGCGGTGATCAGTCAGTTACTGAAAGGGTTGTCGGTGGGCAAGGAGGGAGAAACTTACCGTTACGCCTACGATTCATTACAGCGTTTATACCGTTACCGCCATACGCCGTCGGCAACCGAGCGGGCTGTATTCAGCACCGGTACCGACTTATCGTTGCTCAGCCGTGATTTTGACGCTCATCGCAGCGACTGGCGTATTGTCAGCGATGGTGGTTGCTTGCCGCAGCAGCTGGTCTCCACCGAGCGTCAGGCGTTACAGATTGCAGGCCAGCAGGGCTTTATTGAATTCCGCCTTCAGGCCGAAGGGATTCCGCTGTATGCCGATCTGAGCCGTTATGTTTTCAGCGCCAGTGCCAATGCAACGCAGCGCTGGCAGATGCGTCAGGTCAGTACGGCTGATTTTGCTGCGCCGGTGACATCTGCTGAGGATATGTGGTCGGTGTTTGCCGGATTCGCCGAAGAGCGTAACAGCGCGCGCCTGATCCGTGCGGCGGAATATCTGCTGGATCATCTGTCGCCCTACGAACTGGCGGAGGCTTTACAGGGTGTGGGGCCAGAACTCAGCGATGAAGCGGGGCGTGATCTGATTTTCGCCCTCGGTATTACCGGTCGGCCGGAAGCAGAAGATTTTATGCTTGATGTGCTGCAGGCGTTACCACAGGGCGCCGGTGAAGCGGCAGACATGCAGAAAGTACGTTTAATGGTAGCGCTGTCAGGCAATGGTCGGGTTACGCCGCGGGCGTATTCGGCTCTGGATTCGTTAGCGCGTAACGCCCAGGAAAGCGTTAATGTGCAGGCTAATGCGCTGATCAATATGGGCAGTATGGTGCGTCAGCTTGAGCGTCAGGGCACGGACAGCCGCAGCCAGCAACAGCAGTTGAGTCAGCTGTTGAGTGAACGCATGGACGGGCCGCAGGCGGCATCGGCCATTATGGCCGCCAACAACGGCGGGCTGACGAATCTGGATGGCGATATTATTGCGCATCTGGCTTCATCCTCCAGTCGTGAGCGTTATGCTGCCGGGATGACGTTAAGCCGTAATCCGCAACATTACCCACTGCTGCTGGAACACCTGCAGGGGGAATCATCCAATCTGGTGAACCAGGCCATTCTGGCGAATCTGGATGTCAGTAAACTCAGTCAGGCGCAGCGCAATCAGCTCGATACCCTTGCCAGTCGTAGCGCTGACGCCGACAAAGCCAGGCTGATTCAACAGTTTCTTTCCCGCTGACGGTTGCCCTGCGTAGCCTGATTGCCATAAAAAAACGCCGCAGATGCGGCGTTTTTTGTTGCTCTGCTTGTTATCAGCGCAGCTGAATTTTTACGCTGGTGCCAGCACCAAAGCTGATGTCACGGATAATCACATCGCCCATATGCTGGCCTTCCGAGCCAGCAACCCTGACATTGCGGAAGGCAATCTGTTTAATGCTGGTGGGCATTTGCACCTGCAGTGAACCGTCGGCATTAATCGTTGTGCGCGGACCGGCTTCGTATTGAACACCGGAGACTTCCATATCGGCATCCAGCAGATTGGTACCGGGAATTAACGAGGAGGCCAGTGTTTCCAGTGTGGTGATCGCGGCGTCATCATCGCTGCCAAGATCGGTATTCACGATATCGAGCAGGCGCTCGTAGTTGGTCATGGCGCCCTGAGCGGTAATGTCAGACATTGCACTGTCTGACATCATTTGCATGCCGCTGCGCTCTGTAATCTGCTGCTCAGCAATGGCGGTGTTGTCATCGACGGCGGCATTAGCGTTAGCCATAAACGGCTGAATCGGACCAAGTAATACGGCACTGATGGCGGCAATCAGACGATAACGGGATTGTTTCTTCAGTGCTTTGCTGAGCTGACGTTCGGTTAACCAACCGTTGTTGACCAGCACTTCACCAAGGCGCATACCACTTTGGGCCTGCAGGGTGAGGGCTTCATCCAGTTGCTGGCGGGTGATCATGCCTTTATGAATGAGCAGGGTGCCCAAGCGTGAACGTTGCTGTATTTCCTGGCGCTTTTGCATACTAGCCGACCTTTTATGGGTTCTTGTTATTCCGTACCCCGATATGCTGCCCCAGTGACTCAGGCGGAACAACAAAAGGACTTTGACGGAAACGTGTTTCGTATCAGGTGGCCTCTGTAACTTATTGATATACAACAAAAATACAAAAGCAGGCCAAATTGTAACTGAACGTTATCGGGAGAGGTTGGCGCCTTCCCCCATAGTGCGAGTATAGACACGATTAACAGCGCTGCCGGAGATCGGGCTGGCGATAGGCAGGATGGATCAGGACATTGACAATATTTATTTAACCCAGGGGCTCTTTACCGCTACTCTGCGTGCAATTGTCGTGGCTGGTCTGCAACAGGAGGGTTATCGTGGTCAGGTAAACACTCTGTATCGGGCATTTAAATCGTCCATTGATTTATCCCGGCCGCATTGCTCCCTATAATGGCCCACCATTGAACATCGAATACTGATATTGGAGACGCATCAGCATGAGCGCAGCACGCCACGTAAAGTTATTGATTCTGGGTTCCGGCCCTGCCGGTTACACCGCTGCGGTTTACGCCGCGCGCGCTAACCTGAACCCGGTGATCATCACCGGCATGCAGATGGGTGGTCAGCTGACCACAACCACCGAAGTCGACAACTGGCCAGGCGACGCTATGGGCGTTCAGGGACCAGAGCTGATGGAGCGTATGAAAGCCCATGCTGAGCGTTTTGAAACCGAAATTGTTTTTGACCAGATCAGCGAAGTGGATGTGCAGCAGCGTCCTTTCCGTCTGAAAGGTGACAGCGGTGAATACACCTGTGATGCGCTGATTATTGCTACTGGCGCCAGCGCCAAGTATCTGGGTCTGGAAAGTGAAGAAGCTTTCAAAGGCAAAGGTGTTTCTGCCTGTGCGACCTGTGATGGTTTCTTCTACCGCAAAAAACGCGTTGCCGTCATCGGTGGTGGTAACACCGCCGTGGAAGAAGCACTGTATCTGTCTAACATTGCCGCTGAGGTGGTGGTGATTCACCGTCGTGAAGGTTTCCGCTCAGAGAAAATCCTGGCCGATAAACTGATGGATAAAGCGGCTAACGGTAACGTGACGATTCACTGGAACAGCGAGCTGGACGAGGTGCTGGGTGATGACATGGGCGTAACCGGGATGCGCATTAAAAACCGTGAAACCGGCGCTACCCAGAACATCGACCTGGAAGGTATCTTCGTAGCCATCGGTCATTCACCAAACACCGGTATTTTCGAAGGTCAGCTGGAAATGAAAGACGGCTATCTGGTGGTACAGAGCGGCAGTAATGGTAATGCGACCCAGACCAGCGTCGAAGGTGTGTTTGCGGCCGGTGATGTGTCCGACCATATTTATCGTCAGGCCATTACCTCCGCCGGTACCGGCTGTATGGCGGCACTGGATGCGGAGCGTTATCTGGATAACCTGAAGTAATTTTTAACTTCTGATCGCATAAAAACCCGGCTTCGGCCGGTTTTTTTATGGCTGCGTAATCTGATCTGGTTCTTTGCTGCCAGCTCCGTCATTTAATTGCAGCAGTGTGGGCAGTGGCGTCAGTTGGCTGGTAGTTACAGACGCGGCGGCTGAACCGGCCTGGCTGATTTGTTGCAGGCGTTCGCTGGTTAATGGGTGGGTCTGGAACATCAGCGCCCAGCGGTTCTCGTCGCGCTCGGCCAGCATATTGCGGAAGAATTCATCCGCGCCCAAGCTGTGGCCATAATGGCGCTGCAATATCTCAAGCGCGCGCTGATCTGCGCTGCGCTCCATATCCCGGCTGAAACTTAACAGTGTCAGCAGGCTGGTGTGCTGGCCAATCAGACTGGCGGCACCTTCACCGCCGATTACGCTGCCCAGTAACGAGATCGCCAGTTGTTCCAGTGCCAGCGTTATCGGGTGGCGTTGCTCTACGTGGGCGTATTCATGCGCCAGTACCATGGCCAGCGCATTTTCTGACGACACCTGGGTTAACAGGCCGCGGGTCACGAAGATATGACCGCCGAGGGTGGCAAAAGCGTTGGGTGTGTCTTCATCCGCTAACCAGTGCAGCCTGACTTTTAATGGTGCGCTTTGTTGGCTGAGCAGTCGCTCCAGCAGTTGTTGCAGTGCTTGTTGGCGATCTTTTGCGCTGTCTGTGAGCGCTGACCCGTTGTCGGTTTGCGGCGGCAGAGCGGTGGCAATGGCATCGGGTGTTGCGGCGAACCAACGACTCTCCCAGGAATAAGGGATTTTTGGCCCCAGCCACTGTGCGCCCCAGCCCAGCAGTAACGTCAGTACAAACATCAGGGCCAGCAGTGCGCCAGCCAGTAACAGGAAGTCTTTTAACGGATGTTCGTTACGATTATTAATATGCTCCGGCAGGCGAGGGTTGCCTGGTGGCAAGCCGGAGCCGGTGGATATGCGTGGGCGCGGGACGCTCATTTCAGCGTCCGTGAACAGGAATCAACGCGGTGCCATAAGCCAGTACTTCCACCGACCCTAAGCCCTGACCGGCATTTTGAGCGATACGGCTGGTCTCGAATTTGAGGTTAAACACGGCTTCGGCTCCGAGTTTTCTGGCGTCTTCCTGCATACGCAGAATGGCTTCGCGGCGGGCTCGGTCGAGCAAACTTTCATAGGCGCCAACGCGACCACCAAACAAGCCACGCAAGCCTGCGGCTACGGTTTTAAAGTAATCCACCGAGATCACCACAGAGCCGGTAACCAGTGTGCTGCCATGGTTCTGAAAATGAATCGGCGGCATGCGGTCAGGCATGACCAGTAAACTGCGCAGCGCATCCTCACGGGCAATAATGCTGCGATAGTGGCGGGATTCTGCCAGCCGGCCAAAACCGTAGCCCAGCGCCAGCAGTGTCAGAAAAACAAGCAACTGACCCATCAGCGATCCTCCACAATGACCGCTGTACCGTAGACGAATATTTCTGAAGCGCCGGCGGCAATGGATGAGGTCGAAAAGCGCACATTGATGACGGCATTCGCCCCTAACGTGCGGGCCTGTTCGCTCAGGCGTTGCAGAGCCTCATCGCGGGATTCGGACAATAGCTCGGTGTAACCTTTGAGTTCACCACCAAAAATATTCTTCAGTCCGGCCATAATGTCACGGCCTGCGTGTTTGGCGCGTACCGTGCTGCCCTGCACCAGTCCCAGGTGCGTGGTGATCTTTTTACCCGGCACGACTTCCATATTGCTGATCAGCATACTGATTCCTTGTTTCAGAAAGGCCTTATTAAGCCCTGCGTAATGTAAAAAGGGAATATAGGGATACTCTGAATAACTCTGCACAGCTCTGCGCGAGTCCCGCAGCTCTTCAGAACAAGGCGGCGAATGCAGCGAAATGACGCGTCCTTTTCAAATTCGCCAACACCTTTCTGGTGGGCTGCAGGCCGCGCCCATTAGGGATTGCGGGGTGTCCCTGACTCTTCGTCGCCTATTTTTGACTTGACCCGTCAGGCCTGCAATCCGGCTTCGTGATTCAGAAACACCCCGCAATCCAGAGCGGGTAACGAGTTCTTCAGAGGGTCCCTGGTGGTTTTTATAGCCGGGAAGCAAAACAATCAACATGAACTAGACTTGTTGGGAATAAACCTCACTCTGGCCAGAGAGCAGATACTCATGATGGAGCAGTTTTCCGGATGGACCTTAGGGCTGATGATCGCGATTGCGGCGTTGTCCTTGTTCTTCCATTTTTATCGCTATTCCAACCGCACCGCTGAAATTGCCCCCAATATTCTCACCAGCATCGGTATTTTCGGGACATTCCTCGGGGTTGCACTGGGCTTATGGCACTTCGACACCACCGATATTCAGGGCAGTGTGCCGAAACTGATGGATGGCCTGAAAACCGCATTCTGGTCTTCTATTGTGGGACTGCTGGGCGCCCTGACGCTTAAGATCCGCGCGGCGCTTGCACAGACCGGACGGCGTGAAGTGAATCAGACCCGTGTCGCGACGATTGATGACCTGGATGCCTCGCTGAAACACATCGCCGACCAAATGAATCCAGAGCAGGAAAACGGCCTGCAGCATCTATTGCAGCGTCAGCATCTGCAGACTCTGGAACGCATGAATCAGGTGATCGGCGCCCTCGACAGTTATCAGGAACGCATGGCCGAAGCCAACGCCAAAGCGCTGGTTCAGGCGATTGAAGCCGTTATGCGCGAGTTTAATACCAAAATTAATGAGCAGTACGGCGACAATTTTAAACGCCTGAACCAATCGGTTATTGCCATGCTGGAATGGCAGCAAAATTACAAAGACCAATTAAATACCCTGATTACCGAACAGGAGCGTACGTCGGGTTCCATGCAGGAAGCCAGTCAGGCGTTTGAGTACATGGTGAAGCATGCGAATGCTTTTAATGGTATTTCTGAGTCGCTGCAGGACTTGCTTAATGGCCTGGAAGCGCAGCGTTCTAATCTGCAATCACAGCTGGGCAGTCTGGCGGATCTGGTTAATCACGCCGCAGACGGTTTACCAAAACTCGAAGACCGCGTGGTCGCACTAACGCAAGGCATGGCCGATGCGGTACAGATGCAGCAGCGCTGGGCAGTAGAAGAACTGGGCAAAATGCAGCAAAGCATTGAGCAGCAATTACAGCAGAACCTGACTGACAGCGGGCAGCGTTTACAGGATCAGCAGCAGCAGAGTCTGCAGCAGTTACAGCGGATTGGAGAGCGGGTTGAGCGTCAGGTCGTTGTGCTTGATGAAAGCATGGAAGAAGAACTGAACAAAGCACTGAAATCCTTTGGTATGCAGCTCACGGCATTGTCGGAAAAGTTTGTCAGTGATTACTCACCACTGACCGATAAACTGCAACGACTGGTGAAAATGGCAGAACAGATCGATGAATGAAAATGAACTGGAACAGCTGAAAGAGCAGGAAGGTCATTGGGTTGCCGTATCCGATTTAATGGCTGGCCTGATGATGGTGTTTATGCTGATCTCCATTGTGTTCATGATTAATGTCGAGCAGGAACGCGATAAAATCCGTGATGTGGCGATTCTGTATGATCACCTGCGGGTGCAGTTGTACGAAGATTTAAAAAGCGAATTTGCTGACGATATGCAGCGCTGGGGAGCCGAGCTGGATAAAGATCTGACCTTCCGCTTTAACAATACTGAAGTCTTGTTTGATAAAGGTGCTGCGGATCTTAAACCGGAGTTTCAGTCGATTCTGGCCGATTTTTTTCCGCGCTATATCGGTATTATTACCCGCGAAACATACCGCGACGACATTCTTGAAGTGCGTATCGAAGGACACACGTCCAGTGCCTGGTATGGTGCGCTGAGTGAAGATGATGCTTATATCCGCAATATGGATTTATCGCAGAAGCGCACGCGTTCGGCATTGGGGTTTGTACTCGAACTAGCCGATGTCAGCACCAATAAAGACTGGCTTAAATCCCATCTTACGGCGAATGGACTGTCATCGGCCAAAGTTGTACGGGACGATAATGGGGTAGAAAATGACGAACGTTCGCGCCGGGTGGAGTTTCGTGTGCGCACTGACGCCGAAGGTCGTATCGCGACGATTCTGGATCGGGTCTTACCGTGAAAATAGCCGATTTTTACCAGGATGAAAGCTTCAACCATTTGCGCAAGCGCATGGGCGCTGACGAGTTGGGACATTTTGAATTATTCGATCCGGCGCGCCAACTGACGTACGCCGAACGTGAAGCGCTCGACAGCGGTATGCTGAGCACCGAAGGTCAGGCATTGCGTATTCTGAAAGATAAAACCCTGGCCTTTAAAAATACCCGGGTCTGGTTGTTTTATGAGCAGGATTATCATCTTGCCTATTGTCAGAAAGTACAGGCGTTGCGCCATCATCAGGATCGTTTACAGATTGGCACCGGAGCGCTGTCGGCTAAAAAAACCGAAGGCGTATGCCTTGAGTGTTTGTCTGTGCTGCAATATCAGGGCGTGGATGCACGCCGCTTACGGCGCGCAGAGTTCTCTGAACAGATCCGTGAGCAATTCTCGCTGGAGCTGTTTAAACAGGAATATCCGTTTTATCCTATTACCTGAGCGTTAAAGGCTCAGGCTTTTCTCCGATTTAAACGTCAGCGGTTTGGGTTTCCACGCTTTTAAATCCGGTGCAATTCCCATTTCTCCGTTCAGTGTGTACGTGACAGCGGCTTTTCCGGTCAGCAAGCGCAGCACGCTGCTGCCTGCCTCAGACAAACTCAGTGACAACGGTACCGACAGCGTTTTACGCTCACCTGTATTCAGCTTCAGCGGTTTAATGCTGCTGCTGGTCAGGGTTTTACCGGCAGCCGATAATTGATAATTCAGCGTGTTTATATTCAGCGCAAAAGCATTCGGATTGCTGATGGCAATATCGACCGTCAGACGCAGGCGGGTGAAACTGGCTTCCTGTACGCTGACTTTTTGCAGACTGATATCCGGTAACTGCGGAATCGGCAGTGTATCTTTGTGGCTCAGAGGCAGGCTGACGTCACCCAGTAACGGCACCTTCATGTTAATGCGCCCGGTTATTTCATAAGCAACGGATGATGTATCTTTAATGCCCGACACCGTTCTATATAAATCGGTAAATTTAAGTGTAACCGGCAAAGTGATGTCACGACTGCCTTTGGCAGGCAACGAAATACTGCTGTCGGGCTGCACAACGGTTACGATCTTTTTGCCGCCAATATTAAGATCCAGTGTCAGGCCAACCCCCGGCAGCTTAATGGGATTAGGGTTTTTAACTGTCACTTTAGCCAGTAGAGTAACCTCTGTTAAGGACAGTTGACTGACGGTTACCGATGAAATCTGCGCCTGAGGCTTCTGTGCTTTGGCCATGTTCTGCAGATTACTGCAGCCAGTCAGCAGCAGAGTCATTAAAATGAGCAGTAAGGGGAAGCGGGTTTGGTTTTTCATCATCTATCTCCGGTCATCAGGTCGCAGTGTAACACGCTGTCCGGGCTTTAAATGGGATGTCTGGCGGGAAAAATTGAGGTGCAGATGGCCTCCCCACAGGGACTCGAACCCCGATCGTCCGCTTAGGAGGCGGATGCTCTATCCTGTTGAGCTATAGAGAGAGGCGGGCATTTTAACGGCTGACAGCAGTGCTGTCAGCCTTTGTTGTTAAACGTCGCCCAGAGATTCTTCTTCGAGATCTTTATGGTGGCGCTCTTCCCACTGGAATTCGGTGATCAGGCGGTCGAGATAACGCTGTGCGGTGGCGGATATCATGGAGAAGGCGAAGCCGCAGATGGTGTTGCCTTCCTCATCATTAATGATGTGACGGGCTTCTAAACTGCAGTCCATGGTGTTTTCTTTATTAAAGCGGACTCTGGCGATGGGGAAGTCGCGCTGCTCTTCCAGGCGTTTTTTTACATTGGCACTGAAATGGGCTTTAAAACCACTGGAGGACAAATCAAGCAGTCGCCCCAGTAAATCGCCTTCGCCATCGTTCATTTTGATTTTCAGCAGAATGTTGTGCGCAGGAGGAACGGCAACGCGATACGCGGTGCGTCGTTGCAGATAAAGCACCTGCTCTGGAAATTCGGCGCGGTATTGCTCTTTTTGTGGCTGGTATTTCAACCGGCCGGTCATACGGAATTCAATCCGGACGCCCTGGCTGTCGCATTCTATATGGAAGCGCTTTCCTGCACGGATAAGGTCATTCCCTTGTTGCGGGATCACTTTATCCATAAAAAAGCTTCTGCTCTTAAAATCCGTTTGCGGAATAGCGGATGTGAATTCTTCGTCACTGCCATCAATTCGTACTTTAACGGGGGTCCCCATCAGTACGATTTTACGCAATGCTCCGTATATGTCTTCTGCTTCATCGAGCAGATATTCTTGATTGTTTTCCTCAGACATTGCCCTTGGTTCCCAGACATGATCAGACCTGAATGTATCCTTGTCCCTGCTTCAGGCTGCTTGCTTTCCCTTTATCGTTATATAAGTGTGGATCATTCTGCTGACCACGCAAGATTTTAAGTTTTTGCAGGGTGCGATGACGGGCATGAAGGACGATGTCCGATAATTGAATGGATAATGTCTGATTCTTTTTATATTGCTTTTCCAGTCTGAACCACAGTGGGCGAATATTTGCCGCTGCGGCAATGTCCGGATGCTGCAGGCATTGCGCTGATTGAGGCAGACCGGAGCTTTTCATCCATTGCAGGCGCTTGGTAGCCTGTTCTTGTAACTGGCGGAGGCAGAGTGTTTTTTCTTCTTGCAGGCTTTGCAGGCTTTGAATATCGCTGGCTGACAGAGCATCCCGTTCGCGCTCAAGAATCGTGTGGATTCCCGTGACCAGTTCCAGCTCGGTTTGCAGGAAAGCTGAAAATTGTGCGATGTCTGTGCTCATAGGAGTTCACTGCTTCAGTTGAGACGATCCTCAAAATCAAGCATTTTTCCTGCCAGCTTTTCGTAGTCAATTTTGTATTCGCCTTTATCAATGGCGCTGCGGATGCGTTCAACGGTAGCGTCGTCGACGTCCGGCATTTCACGGATTTCGGCTTCAACCTGCTGAATGCTTTTGCTGCTGGCGCTCAGTTTTACCTGATCGGTAAATCCTGCGCTTTCCTGCGCTTTAGCGGTAGGGGCCGGATCTTTGCTGACCGGTTCGTTACGGGTGCGGGTATTGTTGTCCACTCCACCAGTTAACTTATTGATATTCATAGATAAATCTCCAAGCCAGTTAGGCATTTTACACTCCTGCATAGGTGTTATCGGCGGCTGTTATTGGAACTTTAGCAATTTTTTGAAATTTTATTCGACTTGTACTAAGCCGCGACCGGCTACCCGTCCGAAGACGATTTTCTGGGATTGCTCGTTGCGCACGCGGATACGCTCATCCAGACGGCCGTTTTCCAGCGCGGTGCCGTTCATCTGTATCTGAATACCTGGCCGGTTAACCCGGATTTTAACGCGTTCGTTGCGGCTGATGATGATTGGCGGATCCAGCATATCCGGGCTGAGCACGGTGCCGGCACGCTGGCTGCGACGCGAAACCTGCTCATTTACATCCTCTTTGCGGATGTAGTAACCCTTCGTCAGTTCGCCAATGTCATGGCGAACCATGGATATATCGGCCGATGTTAATGGTTGATCAGCACTGACTGCCTGTCGGAGCACCGCCACCGGTTTATAGATATGGAGTTGCAACGCCAGATGTTGTTTCCAGTACGGCGCGCTGCAGCTGAGTTCGAGCCCGTTTCGTCCTGCCTGTAAGGGCTTAACCAAGGCAAGTTCAAAACCTGCGGCGCAGTCCGGCAGTTGGTAGTTTGCCTGTAAGCCGGGAAAAGAGATGGCGCTGTCGGCTTTATCACCGCTGATTTCCTGCCAGCGTTTGAGCAAGCGTTGTTCAACCTCTTTTTGCCAGTCGGAAGCCTGAGCCAGCGGCGCGCAAAGCAGCGCTATGCCGGCAAGGAAAATTGCAGCAAATATCCGACGATGGCGCAGGTTCTCTACTATGCTCATAAACACGTGATACTGAATGTCATTTATCTGGCGTTGAATCTTAGGGTTCAACAGGTACAGCAAAGGTCGTGCCGGATCGTTTTTTTGGGAGCTTGTTATGGCAGGTGTGTTAGACACAGTGAACCAGCGCACACAGCTGGTCGGTGAAAACCGGCTTGAGTTGTTGCTGTTTCGCGTCAATGGACGGCAGGTTTATGGCATCAACGTCTTTAAAGTTAAAGAGGTTTTGCAATGCCCGAAACTGACAATTCTGCCGGGCAGTAACCCGGTGGTTCGTGGTGTGGCGCATATCCGCTCGGGCACGATTCCGATCATGGATATGAGCATGGCTACAGGCAACACGCCGTTGCAGGACCTGAAAACGGCTTTTGTGATCATCACCGAATACAACCTGAAGACCCAGGGGTTTCTGGTTGCCGGTGTCGAACGCATTATCAATATGAACTGGGGTGACATTCATCCACCACCAAAGGGGACAGGCCGGGAGCATTATCTGACCGCCGTTACCGAGGTTGATAAGCAGCTGGTGGAAATTATTGACGTTGAAAAAATTCTGGCTGAAGTGTCACCGGTTAATGAGCAGATCAGTGAAGGTGTGGTCACCGACGATGTTCAGCAAAGAGCACGGGCCCGAAAAGTACTGATTGTTGATGACTCCAAAATTGCCCGTAAACAGGTCAGTCGTTGTCTGGAAAACATTGGCGTTGAAGTTGTCGCTCTCAATGATGGCCGCCAGGCATGGGAGCATCTCTATGGTATTGCCGAAACCGGAGAAAATATCAGCGATCATTACATGATGATGATTTCTGATATCGAAATGCCGGAAATGGATGGTTATACCCTGACAACCAGAGTACGGGGAGACAGCCGGATGGCGGGTTTCTTTATCGTGCTCCATTCCTCGCTCAGTGGTGTCTTTAATAAGGCGATGGTGGAGAAGGTTGGGGCCAATGATTTTATTGCCAAGTTTGATCCGGACATTCTGGCAGAACGGGTAGTACGACAAGTGAATGCAGCGGGTTAGGCCATGTGGATGAAATTATGACCAAAGAAATGTCAGTGGATGAATATAACCGCTTCCGGCAGATGCTGGAAAAAAGCAGCGGCATCATGCTCGGAGAGGGCAAAGAATATCTGGTTACCAGCCGTCTGCGACGCATGATGGAACGTGAGTCGGTGGCCAGTATTTCAGACCTGTTGGTCGCTATGGAGCGCAACCGCAGCCTGCAGGAAAGTGTGATTGATGCGATGACGACCAATGAAACTCTGTGGTTTCGTGATGAGCATCCATACCGCATTTTCCGCGAAAAACTGCTGCCGGAGTTTGCGTCGCAGCGGCGTCCGTTAAAAATCTGGTCAGCGGCGTGTTCTACCGGGCAGGAACCTTATTCTCTCAGTATTGAGATGGAAGAGTTCAGAAAGAAACATCCTGGTCAGCTGATGGCGGGTGAGCGTATTACCGCAACGGATATCTCTCCCAGCTCTCTGGCGTCGGCCAAAGAAGGCGTGTATCAGCAACTGGCTATCCGCCGTGGTATGAATGATCAGCATCTGAAAGTGTACTTTGATGAGGTTGATTCTGACCGCTGGCGTATTAATGCCCAGGTGCGCAGCCGGGTCGATTTCCGTGCACAGAACCTGCAGCAGAGCTTTTCGTTATTGGGGAAATTCGACATTATTTTCTGCCGCAATGTGTTGATCTATTTTTCCGCCGATCTGAAGCACGATATCCTGAGACGCATGCATGGCAGTCTGAATCCGGGAGGCTATCTGATGCTGGGCGCTTCAGAAGCGATGAATAACCTCGGTGATTACTTCGAAATGGTGCAGTGCCATCCGGGTATTGTTTACCGGGCGAAGAAGATCGGAGGGGCATAACCTGCTTGCCGCCGGTCGGTAAAGGTTTGCCGTTGCCGTCGGATTGCCGCTCTGTTGCCGCCTTTAAAGGCGGCTTTTTCTTTTTAAATCCTTGAAAAACAACAAAAAAAATATTTGGCACAAGGGTTGCTATCTTCCAGTCATAGTCACGTAAGAGAATCGGATTATGGCCTCTATCAATTTCACTAATGCCCTAGGCGTTCACCCTTCTGCACTCCAGCTGCGTGCTGCGCGGGCAGAGATTCTGGCGAATAATCTGGCCAACTCCGATACTCCGGGATTCAAAGCCCGTGACATCAACTTTCAGGCCGTTCTCGCCGGAGAAGTCAATTCCCGTAACAGCGTTGCCATGGAGCGTACCCACAGTGGCCACCTCAGTGGCCATAGCCAGCGCGACGATGAGCTGCTGTACCGTAATCCCATTCAGCCGTCGATTGATGGCAATACCGTCGATTCGCAGATGGAGCAGGCTTTGTATGGCCGCAACAGCATGAATTACAACGCCAGCTTTGAGTTTCTGAGTGGCAAATTCAAGGGCATGAAAGGCGCGATCCGGGGAGAGTAAGTATGTCGTTATCGAATGTATTTGATATTGCCGGTTCCGGCATGAACGCCCAGTCGATCCGGATCAACACTACCGCCAGTAACATTGCCAATGCGGAAAGTGCTTCCAGTTCAGTGGATGAAACCTATCGTGCGCGCAAACCCTGGTTTGCGGTAATGCATAAAAGCTTTATGGAAGTGAATGCCAATAATGAATTTCAGAGCATTGAAGACGGTACCGGCGCCGGTGTGCAGGTGATGGGTATTGTCGAAAAAGATGCGCCGCTGCAGCAACGCTTTCAGCCGGATCATCCGATGGCGAATGAAGATGGTTATGTGTATTACCCGAATGTGAACATCGTAGAGGAGATGACCGACATGATGTCCTCATCCCGCAGTTATCAGATGAATGTTGAGGTGCTTAAAACGGCCAAACAGATGCTGCAACGTACATTGAGTCTGGGTCAGTAAGGAGCAGGTTATGGCGATTAATGAAGTTGGTAACAACACTGCTGCGCTGGATCAGTACCGCCAACCCAGTAACAGTACTGAGCCAAAAGATAACGAGTTAGGGCGTGATGCGTTTCTGGAATTGATGGTGGCGCAGCTGAATAACCAGAACCCTCTGGAGCCGACCGATAACCAGGCGTTTGTGGCACAGCTGGCACAGTTTTCCACCGTGGAAGGTATCGACAAACTCAATACCACCAGTGAAAACATGATGTCGCGCTTTAACTCGGCATCGGCGCTGCAGGCCTCCAGCCTGGTGGGTCAATCGGTGATTGTAGAAGGTAATGAAACCGGTCTGCTGCTGAGTGGCGGTGTGGTCAGTGGTTACACCGAAGTGCCGGACAGCGCCAGTAATCTGCAGCTGAGTATTGAAGACGAAAACGGCGTATTGCTGGAACAGATTCCTCTGGGTAACCGCACGTCAGGTTCCATGTCGGTACGCTGGGATGGTCTGAATATGATGGTGGATGGCGAAATTATCGACATCGATGTGAATAAGCTTAACCGCCAGGAATATTACAAAGACGAAGACGGTGAGCTGGTGCTTGATGCTAACGGCGACAAAATTCCTGTGCCTTATCCGGCCGGCGAGTATGTGTTTAAAGTCACCGGCACGATGGGTGGCAAGTCAGAAGAGTTAGGAATGCAGATGAGCTCGCGGGTTGACAGCGTCACCATGAGCGGCAGTGGAACGGTCACTCTGAATCTGGCGGGTGGCCGCAGTGCCTCGCTGGATCAGATTAAACAGATTCTGGATGAGTAGTTCGGAACGGGCAACGGAGACTAGATTATGGCTTTTAATATTGGTTTAAGTGGTATTCGGGCTGCCTCGACCGACCTTGAGGTAACCGGTAATAACATTGCCAACGCCAGTACCACCGGCTTTAAGCAATCGCGTGCGGAGTTTTCCGACGTGTACACCACCACGCTGCTGGGAACCGGTGTTAAACCGGTCGGTAGCGGTGTGATGGTGGATAACGTTCGCCAGCAGTTCAGCCAAGGCAATATCAGTGGCACTGAAAACGCACTGGATATGGCGATTGATGGCAATGGTTTCTTTGTCCTGGAAGATCGCGGCAGTGTGTCGTACACCCGTGCCGGGATTTTCTCCCTCGATAAAGAAGGGTATGTGGTCGCCAATAATGGCTCGCGCCTGCAGGGCTATGCAGCCAATGAAAACGGTGTGGTAAACGGCGTTTTAGGTGATATCCGCATTCAGATTGCCAACCAGCCACCACGTCTGACCAATCTGGCGACCGCCATCCTCAACCTCAATGCCAGCGAATCGGTTTTGCAGGAACAGGGCTTGCAGTTGGTTTCTAATGGTCTGGCAATTGGTGCGGCGGATTCCGGTATCAGTGAATCCACCCGTACGATTCTGGATGCCTCCGGTCAGCCGACAACCGGTGGTACACCGGCGCTGGTGGCCTTTGATGGTGTTGGCGGTGGTGGTAATACCGTGGCCAACGTCGCAACCGCCGGTACCGCCGGTGGCGAAACCTTTGATGTTGATCTGGGCGATGGCAATGGTCTGCAGACTATTACATTGCAGGCGATTCCGGCGGCATCGACACAGGCCGAAGCACTGACTCTGATTCAGCAATCCGTTGATGCGGTATTGGGCTCTCAGCAATTAACGGCATCGGTGGATGGCAGCGGCAACCTGGTGTTCCAGCGTGCGGGCTACCGCGCAACCGATGGTTCCAGTTTCGCCTTTACCAACTCGGCTACCATGGCAGCCTTTGGTGCGGCGGGTGCGGTCACCGCAGGTACCCAGGGCTCATTGCTCTTCGTTGGTTCTGGCGCATTGACCGCCGATTTCCGCAGTATTCCCGGAACGTCTACGACGACCCGTACGACCGCCACGCCCTCGTTGAACATTGTTTCTTCAGACCCGGGTCAATATGCCCAGCTGACTGCCAGCAACCTCTATGGTGCGCTGGATATCAGCGCCGGGGGCGGTAATGTGCTGGCCTTCACGATTGCTACCGAGACCGGTGCCACCTATCCAATCAACCTCAGTCAGGCGGCCTGGCAGGGCGCCGCTCCGGGTTCAGGTTACGCAACATTAAGCATTGCGGATGCTGTCGCGCAGATTAATACGCAGATCACTGCGACAGCGGGGGCGGGTAATGAAGAAGTGCTGGCCGTTAATAATGCCGGTCGTATCGAATTCCAGGTGCAGGCACCGGCGACTCAGGGCGATTATCTGCAGATAGCGAATAATGCCGTGTCTTCCGTGGGACTGAGTCTGGACAGTATCGGTTTTCTGACGGGCAACCGCTTCGACAATGGCGTTGAGCCGGTGCAGGCCAACAACGTATTTCAGCTGGAAGTGACCAGTACTACCGGCAATGGCGGTGGCCCGTTCAATATCACCATTCCACCGGCAAACTATGCTTCGCTGGACGATCTGGCGGTGGCCATTCAGCAGCAAATTGATGTGTATATCGGTGCTGCCGGTATCGCCGGTAAGGTATCGGTCGATGCGGTGGGCGGTCAGCTGGTCTTTACCAACACCAATGTGGGTTCTGGTGAAGGTATTTCGATTACCCCTACCGTGGGCGAACCGCAGGCGGTTGCCGCGCTGGGCTTCGACAGCCTGTTTGTGGTTACCGGTGAAGACGAGGTGGATAAGTCCAACAGCTTCCGCATCAACCTTACCGTACCGGCGCCGGATAGCGAAAACCGCAGCGGTTCGGTGTTGATCACACTGGATGAAGAATACCGTTCGGTACAGCAACTGGCGGCCAGCATTAACCGCCAGCTGAACAGTCAGGATGCGGATGGTTATATTGGTGTGCAGGCTTCTGCCGTTGAGATTGAGCCGAATGTTGTGCCGCCGCAGTATCAGCTGGAGCTGCGCGCTACCGAAGCTGGCGAAGCCTCGATCCTTTCCATCAGTAATATCAGTGCCTCAGGCCCGGATATTACGGCGGCTGACCTGTACGGCTTGCTGCAGGCGAACCCGTCCGACAGCACGCTGCTGACCACCGGTATTGAAGGTGTCAGCAACGAATATCCGGAGCAAACGGTGGTGCTGACCAACCCGGACGGTGAAGAAACCGAGATTGTGATTCCGGAGCGCAGTGAGGCGAATGCGATTGTTGCCTTGTTTAACAAGCAGCCGGGCGTAACGGCTTCGGCACTCACCACCATGAATATTCCGCTGTCGGGTTACAACAGCCCCGGCAATGATATGAAGCTGACGCTGAATGGTCAGGTATTAACCTCCACGTCACTGGAAGATATCGCCGACGAAATCAATTCTTACCGTGGCACAACCTTGCCGGGGTTTCATGCCGATATTACCGCCGCCGGTGATCTGGTGATCACCAATGAAATCGGCCGTGATATTAAGCTGAGCATCGACAGCCCGGTTACGTCCGATTCGCTGGTGGTACAAGGCGCCGATAACACCGGTCCGGTGGTGTTGGGTGGCAGTACCAGTGCCGACTTATCTGCGGCTGTAGGCGGGGTTGTGACTTTTATCCTCAACGAGAATTACACCCTGAGCCAGCCCGATCCGGTCGTGTCCGGTATTTTTGGTGCGCTGACGCCGGATGAGTTTACTGCCTACACCCTGAATGCCTTTGATCCGAAAGATCAGGACACCTACAACCACGCAACCTCAATGAATATCTATGACAGCCTGGGTAATACCCATGTGATGACGCAGTATTTTGTTAAGGAACCGGTTGATCCAAGCCGGCCAAACGAGGCCAACCTGTGGGCGATGTATGTGCAGGTGGATGGTTTAGATGTCGGCGATCCGGATTCCACTCTGCCATTCCCGCAGAATCTGGAGCCTACTGCAGCACGTTTTGAGCTGTTCTTTAATCAGGATGGCAGCTTTGATCCGTTATCGACCGGCGATATTTACATCACCAACTGGGATCCTAAGGATGTTGATGGCAATCCGACCGGCGCGTTGAGCTCGGTGAATGTGCTTGAGGGTGGCTTGCCGCTGTCCGATCCGCCAAGTAACTCTAACTTCCAGATTGATCTGAGCGGCTCTACGCAGTTCGGCAGTGCCTTTGCGGTGAACGAAGTGAGCCAGAATGGTTACACCACCGGACGTCTGACCGGACTGGAAGTGGATCAGGAAGGGATTATCTTTGCCCGTTTTACCAACGGACAGGCACAGACACTGGGGCAGGTGGCGCTGGCTAACTTCCGTAACCCGGAAGGTCTTACGCCACTGGGCGATACCGCCTGGGCAGAGTCGTTTGAGTCGGGTGATCCCACCATTGGCTCACCAAGAACGGCTTCGTTTGGTCAGGTACGTTCATCGGCTCTGGAAGACTCTAACGTGGATTTATCGGAAGAGCTGGTCGGGCTGATTATTGCCCAGCGTAACTTCCAGGCCAGTGCCAAAACCATTGAAACCACCGATCAGGTAACGCAGACCATTCTGAACATCTGATGACCGTCCGGCGGCAAGCCTCTTCCCCTATAGCGGAAGAGGCTGCCGTTTTTCCCACGCTTTTCCCCGCCTGATACCGTCAAAAAACCATAAGTTATTGAAAATAATAACTTTTTTGGATTTGGCACGCCCTCTGCAATGTTCTTGTTAACTCATTCGGTAAGCTGGCTTTCCCAGCTTACCCGCAAGAACAGAGGCAACATTATGGACCGCGCTTTATACATTGCCATGTCGGGTGCCAAGCAAAATACATTGGGCCAGGCAGCACACGCCAACAACCTGGCTAACGCCAGTACCAATGGTTTCCGCTCTGATTACACCCAAAGCCGGGCGATGGGTGTATTTGGCGATTACTTCCCCACCCGTGCTTACGCCATGACCGAACGTCCGGCCAGTGATTTCCGTCAGGGGCCTCTGGTCGAGACCGGACACAGTATGGATGTCACCATTGAAGGCGACGGCTGGTTTGCCGTGCAAGGGCCGGATGGTCAGGAAGCCTACACCCGTGCCGGTGATCTGAGCGTCGATGCCGATGGCCGGCTGGTGAATGGCAGCGGCCTGCAACTGATCGGTGATGGTGGCCCGGTGGTTCTGCCTGAATTTCAGAGTATTGAAATCAGCCGTGCCGGGATTGTGACGATTCAACCTTTGGGTGAAACACCGGCGGCCGTGGCCGAGCCGGTGCAGCTGAAACTGGTACGTCCGGATCTGCAGGCACTGGAAAAAGGCGAAGATGGCTTATTCCGCTTTCGTGATCCGGCGACACCTCCGGCACTCGCAGACCCTAACATCACGCTGGTGAATGGCTTTGTTGAAGGCAGTAACGTGAATGCGGTGAGCGAGCTGACCAGTCTTATTGCGCTCAACCGCCAGTACGAAATGCAGGTAAAACTGATGAAACGGGTGGACGAAAATACCGCCGCAACCACACAAATTCTGGCCAACCAGTAACAGGAGCTGACCTATGTTAAATGCACTTTGGGTAAGTAAAACCGGACTGGAAGCACAGGATCTGGCGTTAACCACGGTTTCTAACAACCTGGCCAACGTATCAACCACCGGCTTTAAAAAAGACCGCGCAGTATTTGAAGATCTGCTCTACCAGATTCAGCGTCAGCCAGGCGCCAATTCCTCGGCCGACAGTCGTTTGCCTTCGGGTCTGCAACTGGGTACCGGTGTGCGCACCGCCGGTACGCAGAAAATCTTCACCACCGGCTCACTGCAGTTAACGGATCAGCCGCTGGATATGGCCATTAACGGCCGCGGATTTTTTCAGATCGCCATGCCGGACGGCACCATTGGCTATACCCGTGACGGTACCTTTCATATCAACAATGAAGGGGTGGTGGTTAACGTTAATGGTTATCCACTGGAGCCACAAATCACCATTCCGGAGCAGACAAATCAGCTCACCGTCAGTAAAGACGGTATTGTCCAGGCCACCCTGTTTGGTGATCCGACACCACAGGAGTTGGGGCAAATTGAAACGGTGGATTTTATTAATCCGGCGGGTCTGCAGGCGGTAGGCGGTAACGTATTTTATGAAACAGCTGCCAGTGGTGCGCCACAGGTTGGCGTGCCGAACGAAGAAGGTTTTGGCACGGTAGAGCAGGGTGCTCTGGAAAACTCGAACGTCGAAGTGGTGGAAGAGCTGGTCAAAATGATCACGGTGCAACGTTCCTATGAAATGAATTCGAAAGTTGTATCCGCCGCCGACCAGATGCTGCAATTCCTGACGCAGAACGTGTAAGGAGGTTGTTATGAATAATGTATATTTACCTCGCGCAATATCGGCAGTGCTGATGCTGCTGGCCTTACAGGCCTGCACCTCGGTGCCACTGGAACCTGAGGTGTTTCCGGACGATCCGGATTACGCCCCGGTATCGGCCGAAAGCCTGCAGCCACCACCAATGGCCAATGGTTCTTTATTTCAGGCGCGCTACAGTTTTGGCCTGTACACCGATCAGCAGGCACGCCGCGTTGGCGATATTATTACGGTGATTTTTGATGAGCAGTATCAGTCATCAAAATCTGCTCAAACCAAGTCGGATAAAAATTCGACCAACAGCATTGTGCCCAACAGTGTGATGGGTACAGTGCCTGGATGGAAAAATCTGGGACTGGATTCTGATACCTCTGCCAACCGTAAATTTAACGGTAAAGGCGAGGCGGATCGTTCCAACAGTTTGAGTGGTCAGATATCGGTGTCGGTGGCAGAGATTATGCCAAACGGTATTTTACGGATTCGCGGTGAAAAATGGCTGACCCTGAGTGAAGGTGAGGAATATATCCGTATCAGCGGTTTGATCCGGCCGCAGGATATTACGCCGGATAATACCGTATCATCGAGTAAAGTTGCCGATGCCCGTATTTCCTTCGGTGGTCGTGGCAATCTGAATAATGCGACCAAGCAAGGCTGGTTTGACCGCATTCTTAATTCACCCTGGTGGCCGCTGTGATCAGAATGAGGAAAACCGTTATGTTACGTTTTTTGAGTTCCTTTATGCTGGCGTTTGTTGTGGCAGTGCCAGTGGTTCAGGCAGAACGTATTAAAGACATCACCAGTATTTCCGGTGTGCGTACTAACCAGCTGGTGGGCTACGGTCTGGTGGTAGGTCTGGATGGCACCGGCGATAAAGCACCGTTCACTACCCAAACATTCCGCAACATGATGGCCGAGTTTGGTATTACGTTACCGGCCGGTGTTGACCCGAAATTAAAAAACGTAGCGGCGGTATCCGTTACGGCAGAATTACCCGCCTTTGCCAAACCCGGCCAGCGGGTGGATGTAACTGTTGCCTCATTAGGGAATGCTAAAAGTCTGCGCGGTGGTGCGTTGATGTTTACTCCGCTTAAAGGTGCTGACGGCAATATTTACGCCGTGGCTCAGGGCAACCTGGTGGTTGGCGGGTTTGGCGCGGAAGGTAATGACGGTTCAAAAATTACCGTTAATATTCCCAGCGTTGGGCGTATTCCCAATGGCGCTTCGGTTGAGCAGACCGTCCCCAGTAATTTTTCCCGCGGCGACAGCCTTATTTTTAACCTTGATCAACCGGACTTTACCACCGCGCGTGCGATGGTTGAACGTATCAACACCTTGCTGGGGCCGGGGACCGCTGAAGCTCTGGATGCGACATCCATCCGTGTGAGTGCTCCGCGTGATACCAGTCAGCGTGTCAGTTATTTATCCATCATCGAAAATCTGGAAATTGAAACCGGTAAAGAGCGTGCCAAAGTGATTATTAACTCACGTACCGGCACCATTGTTATCGGGCAGAATGTCATGATCGAACCCGTCGCCGTTACCCACGGCAGCTTGGTGGTCACTATCACGGAAGATTTTCAGGTGGCGCAGCCCAATGCGCTGGCTGGTGGTGAAACAGTCGTTGTGCCGCAAACCAATATTAATATTAACAATGGTGGCGACAATCGCATGTTCAAATTTGGCCCCGGAGTATCGCTGGACAGCATTGTTAAAGCGGTTAACGAAGTTGGCGCGGCACCCGGTGATTTAATGGCTATCCTTGAAGCTATGAAACAAGCGGGCGCGTTGAAAGCCGAGCTGATCGTAATCTGATGTGAATAACAAAAGAGAATAGAGATTTATGAGTGCTGAATTGTTTGAACAGGTCAAAAACCTGTCGCTGGAAGTCCGTTCCCTGATTCGTCAGGGCGTACGCGAAGGGGTTGATGAACGGGTTCAGCAGCGTAACCAGTTATTGCAGCAATGGTTCAGTCAGATCAATGACCTGATTAACCTGACCAATGAGCAGCAAGTGTTTCTTGAAACTCTGTTGCAGGAAGAGCAGCAATTGCTGACGGAGTTACAGCAGGAACAAAAAAATATTGCCAGCCATCAGAGCGGCAAGAAAAAACTGTCTAAGTACGAACAGTTGCCGCACTGACCGCATACGACAGAGTCGGATATCTTTGCTGATCCCGTTGCATTCCCACGCGGAGCCTGGGAACGAGAAAAAACAGCGTTTTTAACACCCAGACCTACATCTGGCTCCCACGCTTTGCGTGGTCGTCTTTGCTGAACCGCTGCATTCCCAAGCGGAGCTTACGCTTTTTCCCTCCAATAAAAACGCTGATACGGAAATAGACCGCGAAGTCTTGCCGGTAATAGTGGCAAGCATCTTGCAGTTTCCATAACAAAGGAGATTGCTATGATCCAGACACAGCCTCAGAGCGCCCAGATTTATACCGACCTGAATGCCCTTCAGGGTATTCGTACGTTGGGAAAAGACGATAAAAATGCCGCACTGATGGAAGTCGCCAAGCAGTTTGAGTCGATGTTTCTGAACATGATGATGTCGTCCATGCGTGACGCCAACCAGGTGTTTGAAGAAGACTCAATGTTCAATTCTCCGGAAACCGATTTTTATCGCAAAATGTATGACGACCAGATGGCGTTGTCACTCTCGGGCCAGCAGGGAATGGGGCTTTCGCAGGTGATTTATCGTCAGCTGATGTCTAATTACGGTGATGAAAAAGACGCCGGCAGCAAAGATCTGGATCAGAATAAATTATTTGATCGACGTGCACGTTCACCGTTGTCAATGGTTCCTCCATCCCATATCAACCCCCTCAATGCCGCCTCGCCGGATGCCAGCTCCAATGCAACAACGCTTAATGTAACAACGCTCAATGCCACGATGGATGAAGTGGATGCCGAATTACATCAATTACCATCGCTGGCAAAAGCGCCGCAGGAAACGCCACAGGCAGCGGCCAGCGGTAGTGGAAATAAAGGGCAACAATTTGCCACGCCGGCTGACTTCGTTGCCGCTTTGTATCCGCTGGCGGAAAAAGTAGGCGCTGAGCTGGGTGTTGAACCTAAAGCCATCGTTGCTCAGGCAGCGCTGGAAACCGGTTGGGGTAAATATATGATCAGTGATGATCAGGGCCACAACAGTTTTAATTTCTTTGGTATCAAAGCCGACAAGCGCTGGCAGGGTGACAAAGTGGAGGTGGTGACTCATGAATATCGCGACGGCCTTGCGGTAAAAGAACGGGCTGAATTCCGTTCTTATGCATCGATGGAAGATGGAGTGCGTGATTATGCCAACTTTCTGCAGGGTGCTGAGCGCTATCAGCAGGCTTTGGGGCAGAACCTGGGTGCTGGTCACTATGGCCATGCACTGCAGCAGGCAGGTTATGCAACGGATCCACAATACGGCGCAAAAATTCAGCGTATTTCGCAAAGCAGCACGTTGAATGCGGCACTTGAACAGCTGAGCTCCGGTACATCGCTGACAGGAGATCGCAACGATGGCTAGTATTCTTGAAATTGGCATTTCCGGCTTGCGCGCAAGCCAGACCGCATTGACCATTACCGGCCACAATATTACCAATGCCGGCACAGAAGGTTACAGCCGCCAGGTGATTGGCCAGAGTGCTGTCAGTCCGCAAAATAAAGGCGGTGTCTGGGTTGGTTCGGGCGTTAATGTTGATACAGTAAATCGTGTTTATGATCAGTTTCTGACGGAGCAGCTCTGGCGTGACACTTCAACCTTTAACGGTTTTGATACGCTGGCGTTAAACGCCGAGCAAATAGATAGTTTATTGGCCGATTCCGGCACTGGGGTTCAGCCAGGTCTTGAGCGCATGTTTTCTTCCTTGCAGGCGGTGGTGGATGACCCATCCTCTTTGCCAGCCCGTGCGGTATTGATTTCTGAAAGTAATGGCCTGGTTGATCGTTTTACCTCTATCAGCGATCGCCTGTATGCACAAAACGATATTATTAACGGCCAGATGGAAGTGATGGCCGGGCAAATTACCACGATTGCAGAAGGCATTGCCGAGTTGAATGAACAGATTCAGTTTGCCACGGCCTCAGCTAATGGTATTGAACCCAGTGATTTACTCGATGCCCGCGATAAATTAGTTAAAGACCTTTCTGAGCTGGTAAAAGTCAATGTGGTTGAACAGGATGACTCGGTCTGGAACGTATTTATCGGTAATGGTCAGGCGTTGGTTATCGGCAATGATTTTAACGAAGTGTTTGCTGATTCCGGTGCATCCGACCCCTCGCGTATGGATCTTTATTTCCGTAAAGAAGATGTTATTCAGAACGTTACCAAAGAAATCACGGGCGGCCAGCTGGGCGGCACGCTGCAGTTTCGTGAAGAAGTTCTGGATCCGGTATTAAATGGGTTAGGTCGGTTAGCGCTGGTTATTAACCAGACCTTTAATGAACAGCATAAGCTCGGCATCGATTATGATGGCAAGATGGGCGAGAATTTCTTTACCGATATTAACGCCCCGGAGAAAGCTTATAACCGTGCCCTGGGTGACAGTCAGAATGCCCGCCCCAATGATCGTCTGCTCAGCGTTCATATCAAAGATGCAGGTGCTTTGACGATCAGTGAATACCAGCTGGAGTTTCCTGGCCCGGATGATTATACCTACCGTATTAAACGTCTGGATGACAATAAAATCGTCAGCAGTGGAGCATTAAGCGGCAGTTTCCCGGATTCGGTAGAAGTCGATGGCTTTGAAATTCGCTTTGAGTCCGGTAGTTTTCAGAAAGGAGATGACTTCCGCATTATGCCAACGCGCAATGAGTCGACCAAAGTTCAGGTGAATATCACCCGGCCTGAACAGGTAGCCGTTGCTTCTCCGATCGTTACGGATTCTGCTATCGGAAATCAGGGAAATGCAGCGATTTCTCAAGGCGGTGTATATGATATTAATACACCGTATTTCGCCCGCGAAGGTGAACTGAACCCGCCATTGTTAATTCGTTTTACCTCGCCAACCACATACGATGTGCTGGATAACAGTGATCCGGGAAAGCCGATTCCACTGTTTCCTCCGTTAATGAACCAGACCTATGTTCCGGGTATCAGTAATTCGATTTTACCGGCTGATGAAGGTAAAACAGCTTTTACCAGTTTTGGTGGTTATTTACCGGTTAATACGACCTATCAGGCATCGCCGCCAGCCGCCAATATTGCGCCTAAAAACGGATTCTTTCCTGAGCGTATTGCAATCAGTTATACCGATCCGGTCAGTGGCAAGGTCAGTACTCAGCCAACGTTAATCACCAGGGCCAATGCCTCAGCCAAAGATATTGCAACCGAATTGAGCAAGCGTGAGGGCATCGAAGCGCTGGCGCGTACCACGGTAGAACTGAGCAATTTCACCAGCGACAGCAATCCATTTCAGCCCATGACATTCAGTCTGAATGGCATTGTTCTGACGGATACGCTAGGCCCGAATCAAACCAAATACGACGCCGGTTACCCGGAAGACGTTCCTGACCCGATGACGCCGGAATTTATTGCCGACCGTATTAACAGTAATCGTGACCTTCAGGATCTGGGGATTGTTGCCCGCAGCGATGGCGCTAAAGTCATTGTTACCGCGCTCAATGGCGATGATATTAACCTGGAAATATCTGGCGATAATGGTGATGGTTTCAGTGTCAGTAACGGCCAGGACATTATCCTGCGCGAAACCGGCGAAGCGCCATTTACTCCGTTAACCGAGTTTGATGGTTATGATTTCAGCGAAGGCGGGCCGTATACCTACGAATTTGATGTACCAGGCCAGGGTACTTTTAATATCGAACTGAACGACACCTATGCAACAGGTGCTGAAGTGGTTGATGCCATCCGGACTCAGCTGGAAAACTCCGGTTTTACTTTTTCTGGCAACCTTGATGTTGATATTGATGAGCGCGGTACGATCAGTTTTCAGCCACGATTGCCAATGAACGCAACCGGTGTTCATGGCTCTTCGAAGATATCAATGGGCGGTCAGGTAAAGGTGATTGCTGACCCGGGTTACAGTTTGGACATCGAACCACCGGGTAATAACTTATTTTCAGAGAGCCCCGTGGGGGAGCCGGTACATTTTGGTTTTGATGTCGAAATCAGCGGTCTGGTGCAGAGCGGTGATGAGTTTACCGTCGGTTTTAATACGGATGGCACTTCTGACAGCCGTAATGGTGTGGCTTTAGCGGCGCTACAAAATGAGAATACGGTGGCAGGGAATACCAGCTATTCAGAATCATACTCGCGGTTGGTGGAAGAAATTGGCTCTGTGACCAGTCGTGCTCAGATTAACCGTGATTCCAGTGAAGTGCTGCTGAGAAATTCTGAGGGTGCAGTCAGCAGCCTGTCCGGTGTGAATCTCGATGAAGAAGCCGCCGCTCTGATTAAATACGAGCTGGCTTACAACGCCAGTGCCCAGGTTATCCAGGTGGCACGCAGCATTTTTGATACTTTGATTTCGACCTTCCGTTAAGGTCAGGCGCAGGAGATAACGTATGCGTATCGCAACCTTGCAAAGTTTTAATACGGGTCTTAATGGCATTCTGGATAACCAGTCATCGGTAAATAAAACCCAGCAACAGGTTTCCAGTGGCCGGCGGGTACTGACTCCCGCAGATGACCCTATTGCCGCAACGAAAATTCTGCAATTACAGCAGGATCAGGCATTGCGGGATCAATACGATCGTAATATGACCGCTGCCGATAACCGGCTGAAACTCGAAGATGCAACGCTTGGTTCTATTACCGATAACCTGACCCGTCTGAAAGAACTGACAGTAAAAGCCGGTGGGGGTACATTAACGATTACCGATCGTCAGGCCATTGCCGCCGAGGTTTATCAGATACAGGAAGGTCTGGTCGATTTATTCAATACCCGCGATGCCAATGGAGAATATGTGTTTGCTGGTTTTAAAGGAGGTAATGCGCCTTTCGTTAAAAACGACAGTGGGCGCTATGACTATAAAGGTGATGAGGGGCAGCGCTTCCTGACGATTGGTGCTTCTACCAACGTTGCTACGGGTGATAACGGGAAAAACTTGTTTGTTGATGTGGAAGCGGCTAAAAATACCTTTACTACAGAACTCAACCCACTCAACAAGGGTACGATGCGGGTCAGCCCCGGATTTGTAGTGGATGAAGAAAAGTACTCAGAATTTTATCCGGATGACCTGATTATTACCTTTAATCCGGAGTCGGCGGTTACGCCATCAGGTCCTAACTACACCGTGCGTCGTGCCTCTGATAACCGGGTTGTCGAAGGAATGAATAATATGGCTTACAGCCCGGGTTCCGATGTTGTGGTTGCCGGTATCAGTATTACGTTGAACAGTGATCCGGAACCGGGTGATGAAGTACTAATGAAATCTTCACCCAAACAAAGCATTACCGATACGATCTTCCGTCTCACCGCAGGGTTGAACACGCTGGATGATAATGTCGTTGATTCAGAGACCCTGGATATTTTAATTGAAGATACGCTGACTAACCTGGCCTTTGCTCAGGCTTCGGTATCGGAGATCCGAAGTCAGGTTGGTGCACGGCTTAACGTTGTTGAAAACACCCGTAACCTGTCAGCGGATGTTGGTCTGGTTAATAAAGAAGTTCTGTCAAAACTGTCGGATGTCGATTTTGCGGAAGCGGTCAGCCGCCTGTCGTTGCAGAGTTTTCTGCTGGAGGCTGCGCAGCAAAGCTATACCACCATCTCAAGGCTGTCATTATTTAATCAATTATAATCAGAATTTTCTGTCTATAGAGGTATTTTAATCATCAAATTTGGCTAAAGGAGCCTCGCACTGCAGAAGTTCTCTTCTTGCGCTGGCCAAACCTTTTCCTACGAAATTGAATAGGTTTGCGGTTGCGGCAGCATCAATAAGTGGGTGTTCCAGAGCCTGGCTCAGGTGGCTGCTGTGGCCTGCTCCTCCGGCCATTATTATGGGTACTTTCCAGTCATTGGGGACTGCGTTCAGAGCATCAAAGTCATAGCCCTGTCCGGTACCATCACGGTGTATGGCGTTAAGATAAATTTCGCCAACGTTAAGTCCTTCGAGACGTTTCAGGTGATCGTGCAGAAGGCCTTGCTCCTGAGCCGCACTATGACTGAATACTTTGAGATTATCCGGGCCTGTCCAGTCAATACTGGCAACCATACATTGACTTCCATAGCGGGATACTAACTCTTCGACGAGCTCCGGTTGCTCGAAACAAGCAGTGTTTACAACAAGTTTATCCGCACCGTGAGCAAGAAGGGCAGAGGCCATTTCTACGCTTCTTATCTGTCCTCCTGCCGCTACCGGAATCATACAATGCCCAACCATCTCTTCCAGCGTATTCAGAAAGCCCGGAATTTTAGTCTCATCGTCATCTAAGTTGAGAACAATCAATTCATCAATAGCATCGGATATGGTTTCAAAATGATAGTTTTTGAAAAGCCACTGTATGTCTCCGACCCGCTGTAGTCGAAAGTTCCTGCTGAGCAGAAAACTGCCATTTTTATACAGTAGGGTGAAAATAAGACGTTTCTTAAGCACGCTTAATCTCCAGGAAGTTTTTCAGTAACTTAAGTCCGGTCCTCTGGCTCTTTTCCGGATGAAATTGAACTCCAAAGATATTGTGCTTTCTGAATCCGGCAACAAATGGAGCGCCATAATCACAGTATATGTAGTCAGCACTCTTATCACTGTCCGTCATGGCGTAACTGTGTGTAAAATAAAAGTCGCTGTTTTGGTTAAGTTCATCCGTCAAAGCGTTAGCAGTTTTCCAGTACACGTTATTAAATCCTACGTGTGGAATGCGTATACCTGAACTGCTATCCAGCTTGGAAATTTTATTGTCGATGAGATGGAGACCCTCAGATGTACCATCTTCCGTGCTTTCAGAGCCAAGAAGCTGCATACCAAGGCATATCCCCAGCATTGGAATACCGTTTTCTGTTGCAGCTTGTATAATGGCCTCGCTCAGTCCGAGGCCATTAAGATTCTCCATGGCCCGCCGGAATGATCCTACACCTGGCAGAATGATGAAGTCGGAGTTTTTTATGACAATGGGATCCTGACTGACGGATGAATTGTATCCAAGCCTGCTCAGAGCATTTCTGACAGAGAGATGATTACCCATGCCATAATCAATCAGAGTGATCTTCATACAATTTCAAATTTTGGCATCCAGCGATCGCCATCTTTGTAGAAAAGGTCTTTATTGGCAAACTTATCGATGGTTTCATCGAATATTTCCCGACTGATCTGATAGTAATCAAGATATTTTTCGATGAACGGTTCCGGGTAGCAATTGTCGTACATCTGAGCCAGCATTACTCCCTGATCGCGTGACATGGCACCGCGTCTGATATCAATACCAGCATCCTGAGTGGCTCTGCCAAAACCAAATTTAAGATACATCAGGTAGGTGTGCAGGTCATACAGGCAAGTATCGTTTTGGGCAAAATTTGTATAGGTTCCAGTGTTGGATTCTTCTTTTTCCTGGAGGCCGCAATGTTCCTTAGCAATCATATAATTACGGTAAGGATCCCAGCTTTCAAAGTATGAAAAATGGGCGCACTCAATATTGCCTAATTTCTGATCATCTGCATCAAAGCGCCAGAAATAGGTTTGCTGACTGCTGAGATCTCGCAGGGTTTTCTCATATTGTCCTTCCAGATAAACCCGTTTCATAAATTCTGCTGTGAACACCGGGCGGTTTTTACTTTCGGTTGAACCACCATACTCAATTTCACCGTCCTCCCCGTACATAACCAGATTGACGCCAAAGTTAGCCGCAGTTCTTATAACGCCAGCAAGAATGGCAATCACCCATCCGTAGAGCGGTCTTCCCTGTTCCAGGAAGCCACGACGATTAAGCTCCTGCATGACTTTCTGATTAGGGTTGATCTGGATGGTGTCATATCCTGATGCAATGTAATTCTGCAGATTCTGGTCGCCGATTGAAAAGCTGAGCGGAGGGGTAATCGTAACTGCCAGCGGATGCATACCAAATTCATGCTTCAGCATATGGCTGACGTATGAACCATCCTTTCCGCCGCTTACAGGAATGACAACATCAAACTCTCCTGTTTTACTGCGGTGCTTTTCCAGCAGGGCTTTTAGTTCATTCATTCTGGAAGACCAGTCAAATGTCTTCTTTTCTTCTGACCATTGGCAGGCATTACATCGCCCTTGGTCATTGAACTCTATGCGCGGACGTGTGGACATGTTCAGACATGTTTTGCACCAAAATAACGCTGGCTGGCCGGTAGCGGTTGTCATGCCGGATTCTCCATAAAAAAATCATTTAGTACCGAACCATTGTTCGGTGTGACGCGAATGTTAGGGTACATTCCGCTGTATATTCGGTTGTTACCTGAATCTGTTAGTTTTCGTACAAAGCTTCTGGCACCGATCACTGAGTTTATTCCGATCTGGCAATCACCTATAACGCTTGAACCTGAATACAGCACATTTTCACCGGAAAAAGATGGATATACGCCGTCTTTGTCTGATCCGATGGTAACATTCTGATAAATTACCAGATAATCGGAAAATTTAGCATTGCCTATAATACTGCCAACGGGGTGTACGAGGATAAATATATCGGGCATTTTTACACTGTAGAATAAATCTAACCCGTTAAGCGATTTGTTCAGATAGAAAGCTTTTTCTGCCAGAGGAATATTGCCGGATAAGTAAGCTTCATGGGAAAGAAAATAGAGAAATGTTGCATAGTGGTCAGCGTTCATGTGGTTGAACACCGGCTTACCATTGCTTTGATAGTACTTACCCGGGATACTGTGGAAGCAATACTCAACCCTTTCCAGTGCCTTGCTGCAGCAAGCTTTAATAGCTTTCTTCCAGTCAGTTGTGTTATCGGGGAAGAAGTGGGTAAGCTGATTCTCAATGTAATTCTCAAGTTGAGCAGAGCTGATACTGGTGTACACGCAATCTCTCCTACAACGTAAATCCATCGTCGACAATCATGTTTTGCCCGTTTATGTAGCGGGACTCCTCCGACAGGAGAAATAACAGTGTGCCACATAAATCGTCAGGGCTGAGCATTCCTTTACTTGAACAGTTGTCTCCATACGCTTTCAGAAAGGTTTCAGGTTGGTCATCAAGAATACCTCCGGGACTGATCGCATTTACCCGTATGTTGTAACCTTTCAAACGTTTGGCCATGTAGCGGGTCAGATGTAGTATTGCAGACTTAATTGCCGCATATTCCACTGGCATGGTCATCTTTGTATTATCGTAGATTTCAAATTTTGGTGCGATGCATCCATAAACTGATGCGATATTTATAATAGTGCCACTATTTACACTGCAAAAGTGCCTGGAAAATATTTTTGACAGTTCAAAGTATGGCGTCACATTGTCTGAGAGGTTTTGGCTGAAGTCGTTGTAGGTGACATCGAAAAAATCAGCGCCGTAGTTTCCACTGCGGATATAGAGGTTGTTAACCAGGGCGTGCACATTACCAAAGCGTGTCAGACTGGTGTCCAGAAGCTTCTGAATGTCATCCGGTCTGGTTGCGTCAAAAATGCAGGCGTATGCTTGGTGGCCGTCTGATCTTATTTTCGCAACAAGAGCTTCTGATCTTTCTTCATTGTTGTCTGCAATCACCAGGTTGTATCCGTGGCTTGCCACTGCATTGCAGAATGATGTGCCAATTAACCCGGCAGCGCCGGTTATTACAACTGTTTTTTTAATGGGCATTTTGACCTTCAGTTATACTGGCGGAATACGGGTTTTACAGGCTCACCGATCAGGTATTGACCGATCCCATCATCCAGTGCTTTGCGGATAATAGTCAGTGATTGATCCAGAGCACGCTCTACATGTTTGAGTTCTTTTTCGCCGTGATGATAGGCAATGGAAACCCAGGGCATCATCACTTGGCTTTTAAGCATCTCCTGCATAAATAAGGTACGCAAAAGCATAGATACCTTACCATCATGATCTTTCAGTGTAACGCCGGGTGAGCAGTCAAAGCCGGAGGCTATCAGATTGTCTTTCAATCCGTGTTCGAGCGCTTTACGATTAATCAAGAGTTTGAGTTTCTTACCGAACTCCCACATGTGACCGATGACGTCGTGATTGTCATAAAAATCCATAGTGGCCACAAATGCACCCAGGCCACTCATTTCAGCTCCGTGAGTTGTAGATAACAGAAATACACGTTCCTGTCCGGCTTCATCAATCGACCCTAGATCCATGATGTCGCGCTTACCTGCAACGGCGGCTACTGAGAATCCGTTTGCCATTGCCTTACCAAATGTTGTCAGGTCTGGCTGAATATTGTAAAGCGCCTGTGCGCCATATTGATGCCAGCGGAATCCGGTTATCATTTCATCAAGAATAAAAACGATACCGTACTTTTTACAAAGTAATTCTACATCGTTCAGGTAGGATTTTCCTTGTTCAAAAATGGATGCAACTGGCTCTTCGGTTGTGGCTGCCTCCATCACCAGGCAGGCAATACCGGAACCGTGTTCAGCCAGAATACTTTGCAATGCCTGCGCATCATTGTAGGGAAACGTGATGGTCAGTCCGGATATTTCTTCCGGGATGCCCCGGTTGATAACCGTTGACCCGATGAACCAGTCGTCGAAGGAAAAAAAAGGGTGGTCTGAACAGCGCAATACTAACTTTCTGCCGGTATATGCTCTGGCAAGTTTCACCGCTGCAGATACCGCAGTAGAGCCATTTTTGGTGAACTTTACCATTTCGGCGCTGGCTATCATGCCAGTCAGTCGCTCAGCGGCTTCCAGTTCAATCAGGGACGCTCGCGTCAGATTGTTGCCTGCCATGATTTGTTGGATGGCAGCATTATTTACCGAGGATTCGGCATAGCCGATCGCAACGGATCTGAGCGCCATTCCAAAATCAAGGAATTCGCTACCTTCGGCATCTTTTACATAAACACCGGAGCCACTGCTCAGAATTTCAGGAGCATTAGCAGGAAACTGATCTGAACCACGTGAGTATGTATGTGCACCACCAGGAATAACTGCTTTCAGACGTTGCTGGTAGCTTTTGCTGGCTGTTTTTTTTGCCGGAAGATTCACGATAGTACCTCTCTGTTCTTCATGATCGCTTCAATGCATATGAAATCCGTTAAAGAATCAATTTCATAGCTCTTCCATTCCGGTACTACAAAGCCAATTGTCCGATCATGGTAAAAACCACGTTTTTTTTGTAATACATCCACTTTACTTATGTAGAGCGTGCCATCCATCCGGTACACCGCGGATAATTCCTGGCGTCGTACTGCTTTGGAAAAATCGGTGTTAAGACTATGAATTTTTTTGTCATCGCCGAGTGTTAATAAGTACGCAGGATGAGATTTTATTTCCTGTGTTACGCCAACAACGGCATCTGTCTTTTCCCATGATTCAATCAGTGATTCAAGAGCAATATCAACATCGTTTGCTTCAGTAAGCGGCGACGTGGGTTCCAGTAAGACGAGGATGTCGTAGCTTTCCTGCAGCTGGTTTAAAAGGTCGTCGACAACGTCAATGGTCGTTGTCGTATCTTGCGCAAGCCCGGTTGGTCGGAGAAAGGGAACATCCGCCTGGTATTGGCGGGCAATAGCTGCGTATTTTTCACTATCTGTGGAAACAATAATGCGGTCTATATACTTGCTGTCGCGGGCACAACAAACAGGCCAGGCAAGGAGAGGCTTTCCTGCCAGTTCGCGGATGTTCTTATCTTTCAGTCCTTTGCTGCCACTTCTGGCCGGAATAATACAGAGCACACGTTTATCGTCGATCATCCGCGTATTTCCCGGCCACTGAAGTCATTCAGAAAGTCTTGTTGAGCTTGGTTGTAATCCGGCATTTTGCCTATGTCGAGCCAATATTCATGAATTGGGAAGAGAGATACATTTTTACCGGAATTTATTTGGGTCTGCAGTAAGTCCGGCATATCAGTAGGTGAAGATGAAGAGACTTTTCTGCGCAGCTCAGGACTAATCACATAAATACCTGCATTGATAAAAAACGACTGGATTGGTTTTTCCACAATTTTTTCTATCTGATGGCCGTCGCTGTGTATTACACCATAGGGAATCTGATATTCGTGACGTCGAACGCACATTGTGGCCGTGGCTTCATGTTCTTCGTGGTACGAAAGAAGTTGATTAAAGTTTACCTTGGTCAGCAAATCGCCATTCATCATCAGAATAGGTTCCCGCAGATCATCTGGCAGAAGGCTTAGTGCTCCGGCCGTTCCCAGCGGATATTCCTCGTGAACGTAGTGAATATCGACTCCCCAGCGTTCACCATTACCAAAGTAGCCGGTTATTTTTTCATGGAGATAGTGGGTTGAAATATAAAACTGGTGGAAGCCGTGCTCAATAAAACTTTCCAGAATGGTTTCCAGAATGGGTTTGTCACCAATCTTCAGCAGTGGTTTCGGACAGTCGTCGGTCAGTGGTTTGAGGCGTTTACCAAAGCCGCCTGCCATCAGAAAAACCGGGTTGGACTTTCTTCTGGCGGAATCAAGTTCCCGTGCGGTGTACAGGTCGATAATAACACCAGCGTCGACAACGGGTACCTGCTGAACTGAATGCCGGCTCATCAGTGCGCGTATCTGTGCAATAGACTGTAAAGGTGTTGCCGTAACGGGTTCCTTGCACATGATCTCATGTAGTGGACACGCAAGATTTCTGTCGTTCAGAAGTGCCCGACGGATATCACCGTCTGTCACTGTGCCAAGCAATTGGCATCGTTCGTCACAAACCAGTGCAATCTGCAGACTGGTATCATTAATGACTTTAATGGCACGTTCTATCGTATCTGTTTCTGAAAGCAACACGCTTTGCCAATGTGTCATGATTACCCCCGTCTGGCTTCAGTGACGACCTCCGGACTACGTACCACCTGCATGGAATCGATTGACTGGGTGATGGTTGTACCGGCTCCTATTACAGTATCGGCACCAACGTCAATTTCTTGAATGATGGTCGCTCCTGCTCCTATATGCACCCTTTGTGCCAGCCGTACTGAACCACACAACGTGGCGCCGGGAGCAATGTGGCAAAACCCGTCTATTGCGCAATCGTGGTCGATGCGGGCACCAGTATTAATGATGACGTGCTTGCCGAGTACAGCGCCCGTCTGAATGATTGCACCGGCAAGTATTTGCACGCCTTCGGCAAGTTTTGTATCGGCGGCAATAATGGCTGATGGGTGAATAACACGGCAGAAGGAAAAGCCCGCGTTTTCATATTTTTCTGTTACCCGGCTTCGTGTATCTGTGAAGGGGACGGAACCAACGCCGTTAGCGAGTCTGACGGTGTCGGGTGAAAAGCTGGATAGAATGTCATCTGTGCCGAGATAAGGGATGTCCCGCCACTCAGTAAATTGAGGTACCGGATCCAGAAACCCTTGTATCTGTTGACCGTTGCACAACAACGCGTCGGCCACGACTCTTGCATGTCCGCCAGTGCCTAATATGAGAATGGGTAAATCAGATGAATTCATCCTGATCGTAGTCCTTGCTGGCGATTGTATTGATGGTGTCCCAATAACAGGCTGGTGAGAGGCCATTGCCGGGTCTTTTGGCGGTAATATCGCGAGCTGTCAGTGTCTGACCACTTTTGATCCGTTGCGCAGCTACCAGGCTTTTTCTGGCCGCTTGCATATTGATGGCTTCGGCTGGACTGGCGCGTTTTTCGGCACTACCGAGCAGCGTTTCTGTGCGCCGGATAGCATCAACCAGCTGCCGTAGTTCATCGGCTTCCAGTGATGCCTGATGGTCAGGACCGGGAAGGTTGCGACTCAGCGTGAAGTGCTTCTCTATTACCGTTGCTCCGGCAGCGACCGCCAGTGGCGTGGCAAATATATCCGCTGTGTGATCAGAAAACCCGACGGGGCAGCGAAAGCGTTTACTCAGTCTTGGAATTACCCGCAGGTTTGCGTCTTGATCCGCAGTGGGGTAGGCCGTAGTGCACTGTAATATGGTAACCCGGTTTGAAAGAGTGTCATGCGGAATGTTTTTAAGGGCTGCGGCAAGTTCTTCCCGGCTGACGGGCTCGCGATCCGGGTAGCGAATAGCAAAAGCGACGGTTGCCAGCGCTTCTTGTATTTCTTCTTCCGAAGCCATGCCGGTTGACAGTATTAAAGGCAGGCCAGAATGTGCGTGGCGCAGAATGAAGGGCAGATTGGTCAGTTCTCCGGAGGGTATCTTCAAACGTTTTACATGCAGTTCTGACAGCATAAAATCTAATGAAGGTTCATCAAATGCAGTGGCCAGGAATTCGATCCCTTTGTCATGACAGTATTGGCTGATTTTTATAAAGTCTTCATGGCTCAGCTCCAGTGCCTTTAACATTGTCCGCTGGTTTTGGTTTCGATCACCTGATGCTTTTTGATAGTCAGCCTTTTCTGCCTGACGGGTCGTCAGCATGGTACTGTCAAAAATCTGGAATTTAACAATATCTGCTTTGGCATTGAGTGCTGCATCGACAAGTTGCAGGGCCATATCGAGACTTCCATTATGGTTGACTCCAGCTTCAGCAATAATCAGTACGTGCCCCGGGTTATTCATAAAACTCTTTCTCCAGCAGCGATGAGAAGCTCAAACCTCTCAGGGCATGCAATACGTTTGCGCTTGTATCGCCCTGATCATAAGGATTACTGAATGGACCTTTATTGCTATTCAGAATCGTTTTCAAAGCAGACAGAATGTCCTCTGTAATGGGCTCCGCGTCTGTGACCGAGAGTGCGCGTTCTCTGCCTTTTTGCCTGCTGCCTATATTCAGTGTTCGTGTGCCCATTGATGGCGCTTCAATGATGCCGCTTGATGAATTTCCGACGACGGCATCCACCGCTTTGATCAGGGTTAAATAACGCTGCACGCCCAAGCTCTTATGAACGCTTATCCGTTCCGGATTTCTGGACTGAAATTCATGAATTTTGTTGATGATTGCCTTGTGCCCTGAATCGGAGTTTGGGTAAGTAATAATGATGCCAAGCCCAGGTATTCTTTCAAAGGCAGAGAGTATTTCATTCAACTCCCGTTCGCTTACGTCTGTTTCCAGGCTGTCTGGGTGATAGGTAAAAAGAATATTTTTCGGCTGCCATTTGATGTCCTGTTCCTGAATAAGCTGTTTCAGGTTCACTAGCGGCTGTTTCCGGCAGTTTTCGACGCCTGGCGCACCGACCAGAAATACGTGCGCTGGTGATTCCCCCATTTTCATCAGTCGCGTTTGAGCGGTTTCTGTAGCGCAAAAATGAATATGTGACAGTTTGCTGATGGCATGACGGAATTGATTATCCTGGGAACCAAAACTCAGTTCTCCACCGTGCATATGCAGAATCGGGATATTCATCATGCAGCAGGCCTGAGCTACCGCCAGCGTTTCATAACGATCACCGAGAATTAACACAGCGTCTGCCGCCAATTCAGGCAGAATTTCAGCCAGTCCGTTCAATACCGCAGCCGAACGTGTAACATTCCCTTTGGAGCTATCGTCTGAATAGTTCAGAGGAAGTGTTTTATATGAGGTAATTCCATCGTTTTTAATGTCTTCAATGGTGTTACCAAATGTTTCATCCAGGTGTGTGCCGCTGATAATCAGGCTGACCGAAAAGTCGTCAGCTTCATTCAGCACTTTCAGTACAGGGTGCAGCAGTCCATATTCTGCACGGGTTGCAGTAAAGCATGCAATTTTAATCATAACGGCGAGCCTCAAGTGGCACGCTGCTTGGCAGGCTCACTGCTCTGCTGTATAGCCAGTCTGTTTGTGGCAGCGGAATTTCAACCGCCGATTGCAGATGTTGTTGCCGGTGTAGTGGATACCAGGCGGGTCTTGCCTGGATATCGTGTTCTTTAAGGAACTGTAACAGCTCTTCTTTTTCTTCAGCACTGTTCATGATGACAGTATTGAGCCAATGATTAGATTGAGCTTCCGGGTTATTTACCAGGTTGTAGCCAAAAGGCTGAAAGAATTTCTTATATTCTTTATAAATTCCTTTTTTTATGCTGAGGAAATTTGGCAGTTTTTTGAATTGCGCGATTCCCAGGCTGGCATTCAAATTGGGTAAACGGTAATTGAATCCGGCCTCACTGTGACGAAACTCAAATGGGTCCGGGATTTTGGCTGTTGTCGATAAATGTTTCAGGCGCTTGGCTAGTGTTTCATCTTTGCAAAGGATCATGCCGCCAGCACCTGTGGTCATGATCTTATTGCCGTTAAAGCTTAAAATTCCACAGATACCAAAGGTTCCGCAATGCTTCCCTTGAGTAAAACTGCCCAATGCTTCGGCGGCATCTTCAATTAATGGGATTGACCAATTACGGCATATCTCGGCAATTTCCGCTATCTTTGCCGGCTCGCCGAATGAGTGCATGGGAACGCATGCCGCAATCCGGCGTTTACTGGCTTTATGAATACAGATTTTTTCCTGCTGTTTGCATTCTTCTTCGAGAAATTGAAGTAAGGCTACCGGGCACATACTACCTTCAGGTAAGGCAATATCGATATAAACCGGTTTAGCTCCTGTTTGCAGGATGGCATGTCCGGTAGCAGCAAAACTTAATGACTGAGTCAGTACAATGTCTTCGCTATGAACTCCTAAAGCATGTAACGAAAGATGCAGTGCAGCGGTGCCATTGACTGTCGCAATGGCATGCCCCGATAAACAGAAATCAGCCATCAATTGTTCAAATTTCTGGATTTCAGGGCCAACTGAAGATACAAAGCTACCGCGAACACAGGCGGCAACAGCAGACTCTTCTTCCTGCGTAAAAGAAGGCCGGTGTAAAGAGATTGCACTTTCACCGGGATATAGAGATTGCATTAAATCTTTCAGCTGCTCAAACATTGTATTGGTCTGCTTTATAACGTGACAGATTATCGGGAATGCAGAACCATTCGATGGTTTTCTTCAGACCTTCTTCCAGTGATATCTGATGTTTATATCCGGTAAGCCGGAGCAGTTTACTGTTGTCGCACACCAGGCGATGAACCTCTGATTTTTCCGGGCGGATACGGTTGCTGTCGTGAATAATGTCGACACCGGAATTCATGATGTCACGGATCATATGAACGGTATCCAGAATGGATACTTCGGTGTTGCTGCCGATGTTGATTACTTCGCCAAGAGTCTGCTCTTTACCCAGTAAACTGATAAGACCATTACAGGTATCTTCAACAAAGTTAAAGTCGCGCGTCGGAGAAAGGTCACCAAGCTGTATATGGGTTTTGCCAGCAGCAATCTGCGTGATAATGGTCGGAATGACAGCACGTGCAGATTGGCGCGGACCGTAGGTGTTGAAAGGACGCGCCAGCGTGACCGGAAGATCAAATGCGTTGTAGTAACTCATTGCCATTGAATCAGAACTGATCTTGGACGCGCTATATGGAGACTGTGGCTGCAGTGGATGGTCTTCATCTATCGGTATATAGCGGGCAGTACCATAGACTTCGCTTGTCGATGTCTGAATAAAGTGTTCGATGTTTTCGTTGCGTGCCGCCTGAAGTAAATTGACGGTGCCTTCAATATTGGTGGCAACATAGCTGGCCGGCGCCTGATAAGAGTAAGGAATTGCAATAAGTGCGGCTAGGTTAAAGACAGAAGAGCAGCCCTTGACCGCTTGTTGGCAGAAAAATGGATCGCGGATGTCACCACTGATCATTTCCATATCTTGCGTAAACGCAGAATTGTCCAGCCATCCCCAGGAGTTAAAGGAATTATAGAGCGTCATAGCTCTCACCGGATATCCGGCTTTAGCCAAATGTTCGGCTAAGTGGGAGCCAATAAAACCATCTGCACCAGTAATCAGAATGGGTCTTTGCATCGTTATACTCCATCAACCGCTTCGGTAATCATTTTAGTCAGCAATGGATCATTTTCGACGCTGACATCGCGATAGACAATCGAGCAGTAGTGTTCCGGCCATTCGTTAAGGAAGTCTTTGAAAACTTTTAGCCAGAGCTTAATAAACTCTGTTCTTTTTTCGCCATCAAGTGCATAAGCATGTGCATAGCCGATTGATAAGAAAAACCAGACTGATCCGCGAAAAATGTAATAGATTGTCTTGAGTTTCTGGTAAATATCTTCCTCAAGAAAGCGTGCAATCCGATACGAAGTATCAGAAAGGCTGCTCATGCTTATTTCCATATGATCAAGTTCGTTAAGAATCCGTGTTGAGACGCGGCGTATGGCGTCTTCAAGTAATTTTAGCTTGTCATCTTGCTCTTCCTGGTAAACCGGATCTCCTGCTTGCCTGATGATGGTCAGTGCACTTTTATAATCACCAGGCAGGTTTCGAATCTTTTCTTTAAAAACACCGATATCATTCAGCCATTCTGCATTATCGATTTTTGCTCCTAATGAGCAGTTGTATGCATGAAGTGTTCGGGTGTTCATGACTGAGGCCAGCTCGACCTCAACACGACGTTTTCCGGTGTAAAGAAAAGGTATGGTTTTAATGTCATTTCCCTGAACACCGGGAGTTGGCATGCCTTGTTCAAGATTATCCCAGGTGCTGTCTATCAGATCTTCGGGATTCTCATCGGTATAATAGATGCTGTCTTTGGAATGGTGCTTCTCCGGGTCAATGTAACCAAAGTCCATTCCAAACAAGAAAAGATTTTCAAATCCAAGGTGAAGGAAAACACCAAGACCGGCATTGGTGGCTGACGGAGTGCAACCAGAAACCACATTGTTTTCAGAAAACAGACTGGCCATCGCGGTGGAATCTTTGAAGTACATCTGCCTGCTTTCATATAGAGCAAAAATCTTCGGAGGGACCTGAGCTGCCGCCATGAGAGTGGTGCCGTTGGTATCGGAACGGGTAACGGTTCTGGAATAAGCCTCTGCCGCAACATAATCGGATTCAAGTTCAACCTGAAAATCAGGATGAATGCCATTTCTGCGCAGTACGTCGCGGGCAGAACCGCAGGAAACAATAATAGCTTTCTTCTGTGCGGCCCGGATCCAATCCATTCTTTCATCTAATGACGGCCCTGATCCAATGATAAGTACAGGAGTATCGGTATGAGTGCTGAGTGGTTTGCGCAGGCGGGGGATACCTGCGCGGAAGTTGTGCAGAGCATTATTCAGCTGGTTGATCTCATCATCGTAGTTTCCCCACAGGCTGTAGTACATCGTGATGTCTTTGCGTACACGAGCCAGAATTTTTTCATTACGATTCGTTCCCCGGTGGTTATAGAAAACGGTTGCCGTAGGAAAAAACGGAGGTTGTTTAACCAGGTGATTCCATAAGATACCGAATGCCGCATTGTCGTTATTGCCTGGCAACAACATAAGCGTCACAGATCTATGCGGGTCATTAATCAGGGGGAGGAAGAGGGCTTCCCAGTCAATGGTAAACAGGCTGGCGTAAAACTCGTCTTTATCCCTTTCACATATCACCAGGTGGTCAACGGAGACACTTTGGAGCAACTTTTCAATATGTAAACCCAACCCGACCCCCATGACGCATAGCATGGGGATGTGGTTATCAAAGGGATAAAAATTGAAATTCTCTTGCGTCAGCGGGCTTTCGTCCACGATCTCAGCCAGCTTTTTTGCTGAAAATCTTGGAATGGTAAAAGTATTGCGGAATCCGGTGGCTACGGTGAACAGCCGGTTGTTCCGGTGGCAGCGGTTAATAAATGTCAACACTTCCGATTCGGCTGCTTCTTCTGCATTATTGATTAGTATTTGACCAGTCTCGGTGTTCAGTAACTGGAATATGTCCTTTTGCGTATCGGCATTTAGTCGTTTTTTTTCAGGACTGTGCTCATTCAGTAGCGGATAAAGTGCCGGAAAATTATCTCTTATAAATGACAAATTTTTGACTTTCAATGCGGCAAGGCGCTCTAAATTCATAGCAGAGTCTCTGATTGGTGGATGGCCTCGGCAAGTCGGCGACTTGATGGCGTCTTTTTGACTTAACGTAGCAGAGACTGTGCCATATGGGCATGGGTTGATGGTTATATATAGTTTAATTTTTATTCCTAAAGGTTCTTATTATTCTTTAAAGGACTTGGAATTGTTGCCGTTAACAAGGATGTACAACACGAACGCGCTGTTCGGGACGATCCGGCGGCGATTGTGAAATCTGTCGGAGGAACGGTTATGCCTCAAATTATTAATACCAACATTGCGTCGCTGAATGCTCAGCGCAACCTGGATAAGTCCCAGTCATCAAATCAACAGGCTTTGCAACGCTTGTCTTCTGGTCTGCGTATTAACAGCGCAAAAGATGATGCTGCCGGTCTGGCGATTTCCACCCGTTTTACGTCTCAGATTAAAGGTCTGAACGTTGCTGTGCGTAACGCAGGTGACGGTATCGCACTGGCTCAGACGGCTGAAGGTGCGTTGGGTTCTATGAATGAAAACTTGCAGCGTATCCGTGAGCTTGCGGTGCAGTCTGCAAACGCCACTAACTCAGATGTTGACCGCGAGGCTCTCCAGGCCGAGGTGGATCAGCTGGTTGCCGAGATCAGTCGTACTTCTGAAGAGACCGACTTTAACGGCCGTAAGTTGTTGGACGGTTCTTTTTCTGCAACCTTCCAGGTTGGTGCCAACGCGGGTCAGACTGTTGATGTTTCTATCTCAGAACTGACAGCGAACAAGTTAGGTGCTTCTGAGCAATCAGGTATTTCTGCCCAGGGTAAAGGTGCGGCTCTGCAGAATGGTGATTTGATCATCAATAACATTGCTGTCAGCCCATCAAAAGCGGCAGACGATACAGCCTCTACCAAGAACGCTTCCTTTAGTGCTATTGCCAAAACGGCGGCTATTAATGATGTGTACGATCAGACTGGCGTTAAAGCTTTCGCTAACGAGAACGTAGCTTCGGGTTCTGAAATGACTGCTAAGGCCGGTACGGTTACGCTGACCTTAAATAATGTGGATATCTCCCTTTCAACATCGACCGACTCTGCGGGAACCCGGGCTTCTGTTGTTGAAGCTATCAATGCTGTTTCTGATCAGACGGGTGTAACAGCGGTTTCTTCCGGTACTGATGCCAATGGCGTGCAGCTGGTTGCTGCCGATGGTCGCAATATTGATATCGCGTTTGGTTCTTTCACTGGTGGTATCACCTCTGATGCGGATGCGGCTGCGGCTACAGGTCTGGCCGCAGAAGAGACTTACTACGGTGGCTATACACTGGTGGCTGATGGTGATGTCGATTCTGTAGCGATTACCGGTGGTGATGGTACCGGTAACGGTAATCTGGCTAATGCAGGTCTTAATCGCGGTACTTATGAAGCCGGTGCTGCACAGGTTGCTTCGACAGTGACCACGCTGACTACTGGTGCAGAGTTCAGTACTGATCTACCAACAGGTACTGCTGGTGCCCAGTTGTCGACGGCTCAGGGTCTGGTTTCTGATGGTCGAATCGCTTTCGGTACTTCTGAAACTGTTACGGTAACAACGAATGATGGTCAGTCGGCCAGCTTCAGTGCAGGCAGTACAGGTAATCTGGGTGCTAAAGAAATTGCTGATGCTATTAACGGTTTGGATGGCATTTCTGTAGCAGCAGAAACCAAACTCAAACTGGAAGCCGCCGGTGGTGATGGTTATTTTACTGGTGGGCAGCTTCAGGTCTTTGACAGCTCTACCGAAGGTAACGCACTGATTTCCATCAGTTTGTCGTCAACCGCTTCAACGGTTGAAGATATCGCCAACGCGATTAATGCGACGCCGTCCTCTGGCCTTGTAGCTACCTATGTTGCTGGTGCGACCGGTGGTGCGACTAACGGTGATGTTTTTATCACTGATGCTGACGGTGACACACTGGTCATTACCGGCGGCGCTGCGGCGGGTGGTACCACATCCAGCTTTGATGTGACTGTATACGATGCAACAGGTACCAGTAGTGCCAAGGTTGCGGGTGTTGGTGGTACGCAGACCACTGGTGTTCTGGTAACCGGTTACTTAAAAGATGTTGATGTTACTGGTGATGACCTGAAAAGCATTAGTCTCAGCAGTAACCTGGCTGTTGCTGGAATTGCAACATCAGGTTCGGTCACTGGCGGTAGTATCTTCAACTTCCGTGAAACGAATACTGGTGCTACGGATATCAACAGTGTTTCTGTTGATGCTGCACAGGAACCGGTGCGTGGTCTTAAAGAAGGTGACCTGACTATTAATGGCGTGAATATCGAAGCTGCAGATGTAAGCGCAGATAAAGCGTCTGCGACGGTAGCCTCGGATGGTTCAGCCATTCAGACTTCTGTTAAATCTCAGTCTGCAATCGCGATTGCTGATGCGATTAACAAGGTATCGGATAAAACCGGTGTTACTGCAACAGCCAATGAAACGGTTGTGGTTGGCTCTGGCTCAGCTTCAGATATGACGGCTAAGCAGACTGCTGCCAAGGCGGCCGGTTATGAAGCTGGTGAAAGTGGCAAGCTGTATATCAACGGCGTTGATATCGGTGTGGTGAGTCTCGTTGATGACGGTACAGGTAATATTGATACTGATGCGACCAAGGCGAATACCATTGATCTGATTAACCAGAAAGCTGGTCAGACCGGGGTAACTGCGGAAGATAACGGTGTGTCAATCACGTTACGTGCTGCAGACGGCCGTAATATCTCCGTCGCGCTGGATAACGATGGCTCTAACAACGGTGTCGACCCGGCAGCTGCAGGCGCCAATGGTTTTGGTTCCCTGATTGGTCTGGACTCAGCGGTTGCTGGTATCGGTGAGGCGGATATCGGTACCGCTACTGTATCCGATAACATCGGTACCCGAGGTTCTGCAACTGAAGGCGCAACTTACGAAACTACTTATGGCACCGTGAGTTTGTCTTCAGCCAAAGAAATTTCTTTGGAAGCGGGTTCTAACGGTAAAGATGAGATTGAAGCTCTGGGCTTCAAGGTTGCGCAGTATGGTGGTGGTGAAGATGGTCAGTTCCTGAGCGAAATTGATATCTCCACGTTTGAAGGCGCAACGGCAGCAATCACTGCGATCGACAATGCTATTGGTCAGGTGGCCAGTCAGCGTGCGGATCTCGGTGCGATTCAGAACCGTCTGAGCTCTACAGTAAGTAACCTGCAGGTTACCTCCGAGAACTTGAACTCTGCGAACTCGCGGATTCAGGATGCGGACTTCGCGGCAGAAACCGCCGAGCTGTCCCGTACTCAGGTTCTGCAGCAGGCAGGTATCTCGGTTCTGGCTCAGGCGAATGCGGCTGGACAGCAGGTTCTGTCCCTTCTGGGATAATAGCGGACTAACGGGGAAGGCCAGCCTTCCCCTGGCTGCTTAACCAAGAACCTGAGAGGTGATTTATGAACGAGCTGAAATTGAATGTGATTGACCATACAGCTGTATCACCCTCAGCGACTGCCGGGAAGAAAGCTTACGCCAAGGCGGCAAGTGATCCGACAGTGAGTTCCGACAGCGGCAAGTTATTGCCGCAAGGGACTGAGAAGGTTGCGGAACTGAGTCAGGACCAGGTCAGAGATGCAATCTCCCGCATTAACGAGTATGTACAGCAAACTGAAAGAACACTGGACTTCCAGCTGGATGAGGATAGCGGTAAAACCATTATCCGCGTCTATGACAGGGCATCATCGGAGTTAATCCGGCAGATTCCCAGTGAGCTGGCTCTGGAACTGGCGCAGAAATTGAATGATGAGGAACCATCTTTATTGTTCAGCGCGCAAGTCTAGGTGATCAGTGTATGGGTTAGGTAAACAACCCTTCAGAAAACCCTGCATTGGCCGATAAAGCCAGTACAGGGTTTTTTTGTTTGAGAGCCATCTAAGCTTGATACAAACCTGATGGTTCGGTAGCACGGGGGAGCAGGTATGGCGTCCATTGAGTCACTGGGATTAGGGTCAGGTGTTCTGACCACGGATCTGGTTGAGAAAATCATCTCAGCAGAGAAAGAAGTTGCCACCTTGCGTTTGGATCGGCGACAAGAGCTGGTTGAAGCTAAAATCACTGCCTATGGTGAAATTCAGTCAATGATGGCCAAGGTTCAGTCCGCCGCCAACAGCTTGTCCAGCCCCAGCCTGGTGAGCTCGACCACGGCTACATCATCCGATGAAGATATTTTAACGGCAACGACCTCCAGTTTATCTGAGCCTGGCACTTATAACGTCGAAGTGCTGAACACTGCGAAGTCTCACTCTCTGGCAACACAAACCTACAGCAGTTTTGACGAAATCATTGGCACAGGAAAATTGGTATTTACCTTTGGTGATATCACTTATGGCGGTGGTGGCAATTTTGTCAGTCAGGATCTGAATCCTGATCGCCTGGGAAAAACCATTACGATTGATGACTCTAACCGCACGCTGAGCGGCATCCGTGATGCTATTAACAACGCAGACATGGGTGTAAGCGCGAGTATTATTAATGATGGCAGCGGTTATCGTTTATTGATGACATCAGAAGAAACCGGCGAAGAAAATGCCATGCGCATTGCCGCGCTGGATGATTCCGGAAACATGCTGAGCGGTGGCCTGGCGGCATTAGCCTTTAATGAAAATCAGAATACTGCAGCCAACATGAGTCAGACCAGTAAGGGCGAAGACGCTCAGCTGAATGTCAATGGTCTTACCATTACCCGCAGCAGTAATTCGGTAGATGAAGTAATTAAAGGCGTTACACTTAATCTTAAAAACGCCGACGTCGGAAAAAATATCAGTGTCACGGTGTCGGCTGATACCGATAAATTAACGGAAAGCATTCAGGGGTTTGTCGATGCATACAACGAACTGAAGAGTTTTGTTGACGATTTATCAAGCTACGATGCAGACAAGCAGCAAGCAGGCTTATTACTTGGTGATTCCACAGTTCGTGGCATGATGTCACAAATACGTTCAATGATCAGTGAGCCGATCGTTGGCTTAACCGGTAAATACCGTTCTTTGACCGAGCTTGGGGTTGATACCAATAAAGATAATGAGTATCAGCTGGATTTTGATACGGCCAAGTTCCAGAAGGCTATGGGTGAAGATCGGGCCTCTATTGTTGGGTTGTTAGCTAAGTCTGGTAAAACCACCGATAGTCAGATCACATACGTGAATGACTCGATCAACACTAAGCCGGGTACTTATGATGTTAATATCACCCAGTTGGCGAGTCAGGCGAAATACTCAGGAGGCTCGTTATCGGTACTGGATTTTTCTTCACCGGTTGTGATTGATGAAAGCAACGATAATTTCCGCATCAATGTAAATGGCCAAACGGCGAGTATTGGGCTTACCCATGGCAGTTACAGCTCCGGTGACGAGCTGGCGAAGCAGTTGGCATTGCAGATTAACAGCAGCGAAACATTGTCGAAATATGGTCACAGTGTATCCGTTGATTACAGCTCTTCGAATAAGAATTTTTCAATAACATCGAATAAATACGGTGCTGAATCGCAAATCTATTTTGCCACAGTTGATCCTAATACAGCTAATACGCTTGGCTTTAATACCCTGGGTCAGGGAACATATAAAAGTGTCGGTCTGACAACGCTGAATGCTGATGCTTTTAATGGCAAAGGTGCTGTTACCCAGGCTGGAAATAAAGCATTGTCAGAGTCGGCGGGGATCAATTTTCAAGCAAATAATGCGACTTTTTCTCTCGATGTCGATGGCAACGGCCCGGTTTCCGTAGTAGTTAATCAGAACGCCAGTGGCCAGGATCTTAATGGTGATGGTGTCTTTGGCGATCTTAAAGATACTTTGCAGGCTATTCAGACAGCCATTGATGCCACAGCACTTAATGGTCAGGTAACCGCTGCATTTGATAAAAATGGTTATTTAATTTTTGAAACCGTTGCTGAAGGTACGGCACGCAGTATTGAATTGACCGGGGTCGGCAGTAGTGTATCGGATACTCAGCTTGGCCTTGATGGAGCTCAGGGAGTGCAGGCCAACGGTAAGGATCCGGGGCTGACCTTTGGTTCTGCAGTGGAGTTTAATGTTCAGGTAGATGGCATTGAAAGTGCGACCAAGGTTTCAATTCCGGCCGGTACCTATGCGACCGGCGATGCCTTAGCAGCAGAAATTCAGAATCAGTTAAATATTACTCTGGCCGGTGATGCTAATTTTGCCGGTGTGGTTAAAGGTGCGGAAGCAACAACCGGAAATCGTGATATCAGCACAAATGTTGATTTTTCTGCGACCAATGCTGGCTTCCGACTGAATGTGTCGGGAGTAGAAAAAGATGTCCTGGTTAATACCGACTCCGGCGATAATATTGTTGATATTCAAACCGCATTGGATACTGCCTTTGGCGCTGGGGTTGTCAGTGCCAGTCTGGACGGAACCGGACTCAAATTAACCACGGTAGCAACCGGGCATGAGGAATATATTGAGGTAGTCAGTGACGGACAGGGAGCCAAAAGCAGCAGCTTTGCTGATATATCTGCAGGTATCGATTTCAGCGGCGGTCAGAATGCAACCTTTACCCTGAATATTGATGGCGTTGATATTAATGTTGATGTTAATTCTGATGGTACAACGGGTAGCAATAATGCAGATTCTAACTTAATCGTTATTCAGCAGGCGCTGGATAACGCATTAACTGCGACCGGACAATTCGCTGCCGGTGATGTTAAGGCCCGTGTTGATGACACGGGGCAGCTGTATTTTGAAACACAGAGTAAAGACGGCGTTAAAACCGCATCAACCTTTGGTGCAGGTGCATCACTTGAAGTTAAAAACCTGGGCGGAACAGCGGCTTCAGCATTGGGTTTATCCGCAGAAACGGTAAATAACGGTTACGATGGCCTGGGTCTGACGGATACGGCCAGAACCTTTGGTTATGATCTCGATGCCGTCGTTGATTATGTCTATAACCCCGAAACTGACCTCGGTTCCTTTAATATCAGCGTTGGTGGGCAAGGCACGGCGGTGGGTTTTAGCGGTCTCGATAGCTCGTCAATTGCATTTCTGGGGTTGCAGGATGTCAGTGTTTATTCGCCAGTTGCGGCAAAAGGTAAGGATGTTGCCGGTACTATTAATGGTGTTTCCGCAACGGGAAGCGGGCAGTTTTTACGGGCGGTTGATGGCAATGTAAAAGCCAGCAATGGCTATTATATTGGTAATGAGGCAACCGATTTTTCCACGCCAGTGGATATTGATGCCACTAATAACACCTTTAAAATTAAGGTCGACGGTGTTGAGGCGGAAATCACTCTGAATCAGCCCGCTACCTACAACAGCGGCGCAACTCTGGCGCAGGCTTTACAGCAAGCTATAAATGATAACGAAGCATTTAAAGATGAAGGCATCGCTGTCAAAGTAGAATTTACGGATGATCCTGAATCCTTTGCCAATAATAAATTCGGTATTATTTCTGCGTCGACGGGTGCATCTTCATCGGTTGAAATGACGGACTTCTCAAATGAAGCGGCTGCAATTTTTGGTTTCGTTCGTGGTGCAGGTGATGGTGAGGCCGGTAAAGATCAGGTTGGATCTATTGATGATGCATCGGGGTTAAGGCTGAAAGTGACCGGTGGCAGCGTTGGTGAGCGTGGCAATGTGACTTACATCACTGGCTTTGGTGATCAGCTGAAAGACATTATGGATAGCTTCCTTAATGGTCAGAAGAGCGTAATCGGAGTGAAGCAGGCAGGCCTCGATGATGAGCTTACTGGCGTTGATGATGATCGGACTAAGATGGAGACTCGTATCTCGGCTCAGGAAGCACGGCTGAAGTCTCAGTTTCTGTATAACGATGCCATTATTGCTACGTTGAATACCACGCTGGATTATGTGAAGCAGCAGTTTGAGGCTATGAATAACTCGAAGAAATAATGTCTGACAGTGGAGGATGCTAAGGATGGCACCACCTGTGCGAGATATCGCACACGAGATTAGATTGGCAAATTGCGCCACTCTGGTACAGAATGCTCATGTACTTGGTTGGGCCGGAAATGCAGGTTCAGCAGGCGTTCCATTATTAAGGCAGGGATATGCCATGTCAGATCATAATAAACAACTCGTCGAGCATTTTATTAATCTGTCCTGGAATACCGGACGGTTCAATTTATTACGTCAGATTGTGACTCCCGATTTTGTCTATCACACAACCTTTGCCGAAGGGTTTAAGGACGTTGATTCGTTCGTCGAATACGTCAAACAGATTCGAACCGCCATCGTAGATCTTGATGTATCCATTGAAGAGATCATGGCTGAGGGGGATCGTGTGATTACTATCTCAACCTTTAGCGGTTCCTTTCAGAAGCCATTATTTGGTTTTCCGCCTAACAATAAGGTCATCGGTTTCAGTGCGGTTTCCACCTGGGAAATCCGGCGTGGGCGGGTATGCAGCCAGAACACCTTGGTTGACCTGGCTGGTCTGCAACGTCAGATGGCGCAGAATTGGGGGAACGGTACGGTACGTGCTGCCGGTTAGTCCGGAGCGGTTGAATCGCAGATACAAAAAAAGAGCCTGAACGGCTCTTTTTTAGTATCTGGACTACTGCTTTCTCAACTGGCCACAGCAAATTCGCAGGGTGGCATGCGGGATATATGCTCACGCACCATCTGCTTGGCGCTTTGGCCACAACAGCCGCAGTCAGTACCAACGCCCAGCTTCTGGCGGATCTGTGCATAGCTGTCGCCTTGTTCGACGGCTTGCTCGATTTGTTGTTGCGTAACCGCTTTGCATAAACACACGTACATGGTAATCAAATCCGGATGCGAATCACTTTGATTTGTAATTTAATCTTAATGCGAAGGATTTGCAATAGCCTTACTGGCTGTTTTCACTGATTTTCTGAGAAATATTGGGATGGCCAGGAAAAACCTGAGTGGATACGTTCAGTGTTGGCGCTATGGCTGGCCTGAACTGCGGCTGGCGGTCTCAGTAAGAGGATTGAATCGCCTTTTGTTTAAGGTTTGAGGTGTGATGCAAGGTTGACGGCTCTCTTTAACATACTCGCATCCAGCGCCTGAGTTCTGTAAAATGCGGCCTCTTTTTTGTTGCCGGCTTGCTGTACGCAGGCTGATCTGACTCCGCCCGGCCAATCGGCTGGATGACAACAGGGTATTACATTGGAAATCAATCCGATCCTCGAAACCATCAAAGACCTGACGGCGCGTACCGACGTGCTTAGGGGGTATCTTTGACTACGCCAACAAGCTTGAGCGTCTGGAAGAAGTAGAACAGGAACTGTCACAGGGCGACGTCTGGGATAACCCAGACCGCGCGCAGGAGCTGGGTAAAGAACGCTCAGCACTGGAACATGTGGTCAAAACCATTGATACCTTGGATACCGGCCTGAACGATGCCCGCGATTTGCTGGATATGGCCGTTGAAGAAGACGATGAGAACGCGGTAGACGATATCCGCGCTGAGCTGGCTTCTTTGCAGAAAGAACTGGAAGTGCTGGAATTCCGTCGCATGTTCTCCGGTGAACTGGATCCGAACAACTGCTATGTCGAGATCCAATCTGGTTCCGGCGGCACAGAAGCTCAGGACTGGGCCAATATGATGCTGCGGATGTACCTGCGCTGGATTGAAGCGCATGGCTTCAAAGGCGAGCTGATGGAAGTGGCCGAAGGCGAAGTTGCCGGTATTAAAGGTGCAACGATCCGTGTTGAAGGCGAATACGCTTATGGCTGGCTGCGTACCGAAACCGGTGTTCACCGCCTGGTGCGCAAAAGCCCGTTTGACTCAGGAAATCGCCGCCATACGTCGTTCTCCTCGGTGTTTGTCTCACCGGAAGTGGATGATGATATTGATATTGAGATTAACCCGGCGGATTTACGTATCGACGTATATCGTGCTTCCGGCGCGGGTGGTCAGCACGTTAACCGGACTGAATCCGCGGTACGTATTACGCACTTGCCGACCAACATTGTGACTCAGTGTCAGAACGACCGCTCGCAGCACAAAAACAAAGACCAGGCCATGAAACAGCTGAAAGCCAAGCTGTATGAGCTGGAAATGCAGAAGCGTAATGCTGAAGCGCAGGCGCTGGAAGACACCAAGTCGGATATCGGCTGGGGTAGCCAGATCCGTTCTTATGTACTTGATGACGCACGTATTAAAGACCTGCGTACCGGCGTTGAAACCCGTAATACCCAGGCAGTACTGGACGGTGATCTGGACCAGTTTATCGAAGCCAGCCTGAAAAAAGGCCTGTAAATCATCACGCTTCGACGTATCTAATTTTTAGGGTGACACCATGACAGACAACAATATGACCGCACAGCCAGCTCAGGATGAGAACAAACTGATTGCCGAACGCCGCGCCAAGCTCGAACAGCTGCGCAGCAACTGCAAGTCGAATGCCCATCCCAATGATTTTCGCCGCGAAAACCTGGCCGGTGAACTGAAAGCGGAACATGGCGGTAAGAGCCAGGAAGAACTGGCCGCTGCCGGTATTCGTGTTGCGGTTGCCGGTCGTGCAATGCGCCGCGGTGGTCCTTTTGTTGGTGTTCAGGATGGCACAGGCACCATTCAGATTTACATGGCCAAAGGCATGCAGAAAGAAAGCGAAGCCTGGCAGATGCTGGATCTGGGCGATATCGTTGCGGGTACCGGCACCCTGCACCTGTCGGGTAAAGGCGAGCTGTACGTTGAGATTGATGACCTCAGCAACTTTCGCATTCTGACCAAAGCTCTGCGCCCGCTGCCGGACAAATTCCATGGCCTGGCCGATCAGGAAATGAAATACCGTCAGCGCTATGTCGATCTGATCATCAACGAAGAGACCCGCCGTACTTTCCTGATCCGTTCAAAAATGATCGAAAGCATCCGTTTCTTCCTGTCGCAGCGTGGTTTTATCGAGGTTGAAACGCCGATGCTGCAGACCATTCCGGGTGGTGCTTCGGCTAAGCCCTTCGAAACTCATCATAATGCGCTGGGCATTGATATGTTCCTGCGTATTGCGCCGGAACTGTACCTCAAGCGTCTGGTGGTGGGCGGGTTTGACCGTGTGTTCGAGATTAACCGTAACTTCCGTAACGAGGGGTTGAGCACGCGTCATAACCCTGAATTCACCATGATCGAGTTCTATCAGGCGTATGCCGATTACCGCGACATGATGGACACCACGGAAGAGATGCTGCGTTTCCTCGCCGAAAGCGTATTGGGCACCACCACGCTGGAATACGGGGATGCGACGTACGATCTTTCTCAGCCTTTTACCCGCATGAGCATGGTCGACGCTATTCTTAAGTACAATCCAGACATGGATGGTGCCATTTTGCGTGATGCCGAAAACCACATGGAAACCCTGAAGGATTACGCACGCAGCGTTGGTATTCATTTGGGGCCGAAAGAAGCCGGTTGGGGGGCAGGTAAGCTGGTGTGTGAGATCTTTGAAGCCACCGCTGAAGAGAAGCTGGATCAGCCAACCTTTATTACCGAATACCCATGGGAAGTATCGCCACTGGCCCGACGCAACGATGACAATCCATTTGTGACAGATCGCTTTGAGTTTTTCGTTGGCGGACGTGAACTGGCTAACGGTTTCTCCGAGCTTAACGATGCTGAAGATCAGGCCGCCCGTTTCCGTAAGCAGGTTGAAGAAAAAGACGCCGGTGATGACGAAGCCATGCATTACGACGAAGACTACGTCCGTGCTCTGGAATACGGTTTGCCACCAACGGCCGGTGAAGGTATTGGTATCGACCGCCTGGTGATGCTGTTTACCAACAGCCACACCATTAAAGATGTTTTGCTGTTCCCGCATATGAAGCCGCTGATGGATTAAAGCGCTTCCTATTATTGCGAAAAACAGGCAGCTTCGGCTGCCTGTTTTGCTAGGGCCTGTTTAATGGGTATTAACAGGCCCTGGGGCAGATGACAGATATTTTATTAAGGACATAACAACATGGGAAAAGCCGGAGAATTACATCCATCATGGCAGGCGGTTTTGGGTGAAGAGCTCGACCAGCCTTATATGCACAAATTGCGTGATTTTCTCAAAGCAGAAAAAGCCGCAGGTAAGGTGATTTTCCCCCCTGGTCCGCAGATTTTTAATGCGTTTAACCACACTCCTTTTGACCATGTTCGTGTTGTGATTATTGGTCAGGACCCGTATCACGGGCCGGGCCAGGCGCATGGTCTGAGTTTCTCGGTGCAGCCCGGGGTAAAAAATCCACCGTCGCTGGTGAATATTTTCAAAGAAATTGAAGGTGACCTTGGTGTCTGCATGAGCGGCAGTGGTGATTTAACTCCTTGGGCGGATCAGGGCGTGTTATTGCTGAACGCTACGCTTACGGTCGAACAGGCTAATGCGGGTTCGCATCAGGGGAAGGGCTGGGAGCAATTTACCGATGCGGCTATCCGTGCTCTGAATGAGCAGCGGGAAGGGCTGGTGTTTGTGCTTTGGGGCAGTTACGCGCAGAAGAAAGGAGCCGTCATTAATGGACAAAAACATTTAGTGCTGAAATCGGTTCACCCATCGCCGTTATCTGCGCATCGCGGTTTTTTTGGCAATAAGCAATTTTCGGGTATTAATGAGTATCTAATAACCCGTGGCGAAGCCCCGATAGAATGGCAGCTGTAATGCTGTTTTCTGCCATGATTAAACCAGCGTCATATCATGCTGGTTATTTTTTTCGGGCATAAAACTGATACATACCGGCAAACAGCTGTGGATTGGTTTGTTCCAGCTTGTGCCATTCGTCGATACTGATGCGACCGCTGTGCTTGCCGCCGATGTTCAGCAGTTCCTGTGAGTCCGGCGGTGGCAACATGCCCACCCATTCTAGCCCGGCTGAGGCAATAAACTCTGCCAGCTGCAGTACCTCAAATACATGCTCCTGTTCGTGAAACAGCAGGTCACGGCAGGCACTCAGGCTGTAAAAATCCGGGGAGTTATAAATCTCTTTCCAATCACCTTCGATTGATCCCTGCAGCAGAGCCTCCCGAACCAGGCGCATTTCTGAGGCCTGACGAGGCAATTTACTTCCCCAGAGTTGACGTAATTCAGTGATCTGTTGACGGGCGGTTGCGCTGTACAGGGCAATTTTAATAACACCGCCAGGCTTCAGCTGTCTGGCCAGAGCCAGCAGTCCGGCTTGTGGTGATTGCATATGATGCAGAACGCCAGAGCACTCAATGACATCAAAATTCTGCTGCAGGTTTTCAGCCTGCAAAATATCGCCCTGAATAAAGTGAATATTACGGCACTGACGCTTATCTGCCTGATGTTTTGCATACGCTAAGGCACTGTGGCTGAGATCCAGCGCGGTAACCTGAACCTGAGTGAAATATTGTGCCAGGCGAATCGCATGACGACCGGTGCCGCAACCGGCGACCAGAATATTCAATGGGCTGTCTGTCTGAGTAAGTAATGTATGGTCAGGGAAGGCCGCCTGAAGTGCTGCGCGGTAATCTCCGGGCTGGCTGTAGCCAATATCCGTCCAGCGTGGATACGGATTTTGGTTGTATTGCTGTTGTACTTTGAGCGAGGTTCTGTCGGCACTGTCTCCCAGTGTTGGGATACTGCTAATCATGCTGTTCAGGCTCTGGGATTCAGCAATTGTGGTGCGGACTATGCCGTCCATTATTTTAGGCCACTGCAGTTTTTTACGGCTTAATTCAGGGAAAAAGTCACACTGAATTAACGGCTTATACATTTGCAATAGCAGCAAAGCAGGGTAAATGTCGTCGGCTTTTAACTCGTCAATGTTGAGCATTTTTCCGCAAAGAATTTCGAGTTGTTGCGCCAGAGATTCTTCCTGCGTCGTAATGTACCAAACCGATTCATTCAGTGAGCATTGTTGTGCCAGTGCCGCGACCAAAGGCAGCAGATCTTTCTTAATCGCGAGGTTGCTGCTGCAGGATAACAGTAATGATTTTCTCAGCGTCAAAAACAGACGTTCTATCAGCGGATCGCAGAAATAAAAGCGTGCCATGCATTTCAGCAGTAAGTTGTCACCGGCAATGGTTTCCAGCTCCAGTGGACAACCCGCTTCAGATAACCGCAGTTTATGCTTTAGTAATGATGTCGCCAGGCCGCGCAGTTGACTGTGGTCGGTATCGTTAAAATCCAGGTAGCGTAATAAATCCTGTTCAAGTTCTTCAGAATAGAAATCGGCTACAACATGAGAGGCGGATTCAAATAACTTGCTGCGGATTTGTTTATCGCGCGCCTGCGTTTTTATCAGTTCGCGATAATGACGGAAAGCTTCAACATAATCGCCTTGCAGCAATTTAACATGAGCCAGAAAATTCGCAGCTTTGGTCGCTACGCGCGAGATGCGGCTGGAACGGTTGAAATAATCTTCGGCTTTATCGAGCTGATGTTGACTCAGGGCGATATGACCTGCGCTGTACAGCAGGCTGGCGCTGTCAGGTTTGATACTGAGGCCGCGATTCACCCAATACTCTGCCGCCGTAACATGATGACGCTGTAGCTCAATGCGGGCCAGCAGGTTGAGTCCGGCAAGATTATCAGGTCGCAGCTGCTGCGCTGCTTCTGCCAGTGCACAGGCTTCCTGCAGCAGACGATCATCATGCTGTGTAACAGCATCGCTGTACAACTTGCTCGCCAGTTCGTACAGGTGGCGATGTTCCCCTGTAGCATTGCGGGCGACGGTCTGTAGTTGTGCGCTAGCCATAATTAAAGCCTCGTTAAAAAAATGCACTGACAATCCGGCTATCAGCACAATGCATGCCATTTCTTAACTTATTGAATACTATAGAGTTTATAGGTTTCTTCAGCGGCAATGACGCGTGCCGTGGGTTGCCGTCCGGCGAGGCATTGCCGGTTTTGTGAAATACTGAACCTTCTTTTGCGATGCCTGTTGAACGTAAATAAGAGCCTAAAGAAATTCTCCGGGCGGCCGTAATACTGGTAACAGGCTTTTGCGAACTCAGGAGATGTGACATGTATAAGAGCGGTGCTAAGCAATATCAGCAGGTTAATGTGACTTCCGAGGTTCTGGATGCAGACCCTCACCGCCTGATCCAGCTACTGATGGAGGCAGCGCTGACGCGTATGTCGCAGGCAAAGGGCGCGATCGAACGCAAAGAAATGGATACCAAAGCGAATCTGCTGGGACGGGTAATGGAAATTATCCAGACATTGCAGGGCAGCCTGGATCATTCCGCCGGTGGTGAGCTGGCGCAGAACCTTGATAATCTTTACGACTATATGAATCGCCGCCTGTTGGAAGCTACCAGTCAGAATGATCAGGCCATGATCGATGAAGTGATGGGATTACTGCTGGAGGTCAAGCAGGGCTGGGATGGCATTCGGCAGGAATATCTGCAAAGCCAAAATGGCACAACCGCTTCGTCTTCGGTAAGCGCCGTCAGCGATGCCCGATTAGAAAGCCATATTTCTGTCTGAAAACTGATCATTTCTCCGCAAAATTCCGGCGCAATTTGTTCATGGTGGACAGATTGTGCCTTGTCTTTTGACGACACATTCAGCTATAAATGCCCCCGACGTGAACGTTTAACAACAAATTATTATTTAACGTCAGAAGTTTGACTTGCTTGAGGATTGCTACTTAACTTAAGCGATCCTAGTCAATCTTATGGCGTTATAAAAAGAAGAATTGACAGATAGTCACATTGGGAAGGAAAGGCTGACCACCATGTGGAGAGAAATTAAAGTACTGCTGGTAGACGATGATGCGCAGCGGCGACACGACCTGAAAGTCATTCTCGATTTTCTGGGCGAAGAAGCTATTGTCGCTCAGACCACCGACTGGCGCAGGGAGGTGGAAGGTAAGATCGAAGACAGTACTGAAATCAGCGCCGTCCTTCTCGGTGACAGCAGCTCTATTGCGCTGGAAGATGTCATCGAAGGTTTATTGAGTTGGGATAAAGGTATTCCGATTCTTTTTATGGGCGACAGCTCATTACCCGGCACGATGCCTGAGCACATTCATCGCGCTCTGTTGGCGAATGTTGACATGCCACCGAGTTACAACAAATTGTTGGACAGCCTGCACCGCTGTCAGGTGTATCGTGAGCAATATACCCACAACCGCAGTCGCGGCGAGCGCCGTGAAGTGCAGTTGTTCCGCAGCCTGGTCGGTACCAGCCGTCAGGTTCAGCATGTTCGTGAACTGATTATGCAGGTTGCCGATAAAGACGTCAGCGTGATGATTCAGGGCGAATCCGGCACCGGCAAAGAAGTCGTTGCGCGCAATCTGCATTATCATTCCCATCGTCGTAATAAACCGTTTGTGCCGGTTAACTGTGGCGCTATTCCGGCTGAATTGCTGGAAAGTGAATTGTTCGGCCATGAGAAGGGCGCCTTTACCGGAGCCATTAACAGCCGTCCTGGCCGTTTTGAAATGGCCGAAGGCGGCACGCTGTTCCTGGATGAAATTGGCGACATGCCACTGAATATGCAGGTGAAAATTCTGCGTGTTCTGCAGGAGCATACCTTCGAGCGGGTAGGCAGTAATAAAACCATTGAGACGAATGTACGAATCATTGCCGCGACGCACAAAAATCTTGAGCAAATGATTGAAGACGGGACTTTCCGTGAAGACTTGTACTACCGCTTGAATGTATTCCCCATCGATATGCCTTCCCTGCGCGAGCGTGTGGAAGATCTGCCGTTATTGCTGAACGAGCTGATTTCCCGCCTGGAAAATGAAAAACGTGGCTCTATCCGCTTTAACTCCGCCGCTATTATGTCTCTGTGCCGTCATGACTGGCATGGTAACGTCCGAGAGTTGGCCAATCTGGTTGAGCGGCTTGCCATTTTGCATCCATACGGTGTGATTGGTGTGAATGAATTGCCGAAGAAATTCCGCCATGTCGACGATACCGATGAAGGTTTATCCGTACCGGTGATTGCTGATGTTACCCAGAATGACGGACGCTTAGCCGGTATTGATTCTCCGGCACTGTTACCGGTGAATGGCCTGGATTTACGTGAATATTTGCAGGATCTGGAATGTTCATTAATTCAGCAGGCGCTGGACGATGCGAATGGCGTAGTAGCCCGCGCGGCGGAAAAATTAAATATCCGGCGTACGACTTTAGTCGAAAAGATGCGTAAATATAATCTCCAGCGCAAAGAAAAAGATTTCGCCTGAGAACGCATTCGCACGGACTTTCAACCTGTTTTACGCCGCGCATTGCGCGGCGTTTCTTTTTCTTACGGGCATGGCCATTCGGCTGTTCTGCCTGAATTCCCCCCTATTTTTTCGATACTGCTTTTTATTGACGCTTTTTTGCCGGGTTGGCGCTAGAAAAGCGGCACGCTAATTGCTCAACCCATGTTCAGACTGTTTTTTTGTCGGTTTTTCGACAAACAACTGAGGTGTACATGGCAAATGCAGCGTTGAGTCAGGTGAGAGAAAATCTTCCGCCGGCGTCAGGACATATGGATCAGGCCGAATTACGGCAGGCTTTTGTGCTGTTTAATGAGATGTCTCAGCAGCTGACGGATTCTTATAGTTTTCTGGAAAACAAAGTCGAGCAGCTAAGCGGCGAGCTGGCCAATGTCTCGGCGCAGCGTATGCAGGAGCTGGCGGAAAAAGAACGCCTCGCGCACCGTCTGGAAAGCCTGCTGCAGCTACTGCCGGCGGGGGTTTTGTTGCTGGATAAAAATGGCTATGTTCGGCAAAGCAACCCGGCGGCCGATGAGTTGCTGCTGGCTGCTTCCGGTGCGGCCGCGTTGCGCGGTCAGCGCTGGCGCACGTTAATTCAGAAATGTTTTAAGCCCCGCCGTGATGATGGCCACGAAATTTCTCTGGTGGATGGCCGCCGTGTGCATTTGCGCACCGCTCCGATGGCGAATGAGCCTGGGCAGTTAATTCTGTTAACCGACATGACGGAAACCCGCGCACTGCAGTCGCAGCTCAGTCAGCATGAACGACTTTCTGCCATGGGAAAAATGGTGGCATCGCTCGCTCATCAGATCCGTACACCACTGGCTGCAGCCACCCTGTATGCCGGGCATCTGAGCAGTGAAGATATTGCGGAAGATACCCGTATCCGTTTTGCCGGAAAATTGCAGGAACGCCTGCGCCACCTGGAAAATCAGGTGCGCGATATGCTGATTTTTGCCCGCGGTGAAGCGCCATTAAATGATGAAGTAACGCTTGAGCAATTGTTGCAGGGTGTCAGCGCGGCGATGGAAGTTCCGCTGGCGAACCACGGCGCGACCTGTCACATCGATAATCAGATCCCCAATACCCGCATCGTCTGTAACCATGACGCATTAATCAGCTCAATAATGAACCTGATTAATAACGCGCTGGAGTCAGGCAGTGATTCTGTTCACCTTGATATTTGTGTCAGCGCCACCCGGGAAGGTCGTGTACGTATTCAGGTTATGGATGACGGTCCGGGGATGAGCAGTGAACAAAAACAAAAAATAATGGAGCCTTTTTATACCACCAAAACCAATGGCACAGGCCTTGGTCTTGCGGTAGTTCAGGCTGTTGCCCGCGCACACCGCGCTGACTTTTTATTAACAGACAGTCCTGCCGGTGGTGTATCGGCGGAATTGATTTTGCCGGTTTAAACACCGCCAGAACGGAGGAAATGATTATGCGTTTATTGGTAGTGGAAGATGATCCGCGTCTGCGGGAAGCCATTGTTGATACCCTGATGCTGAAAGGTCATGAGGTGTGCGAGGCACCGAATGGTATTGAAGCCATTGCCATTGTCCGCAGTCAGAATCTTGACCTCGTGCTGTCCGATATCAATATGCCGGGAATGGATGGACTGGAATTATTGCAGACCGTCAAACAGGAACACCCGTGGTTACCAGTGGTGCTGATGACGGCTTACGGGGATGTCGGCCAGGCCGTTAAAGCCATGCAGCGCGGTGCTAACGATTACTTAATGAAGCCGTTTGAACTGCAGGAACTGGATGCCTTATTGCGACCATTCAATAACGACGCACCGGTGGCAGATGATTCTGAACCGGTGTGTGAAGCGCTGGCATCACAGCAATTATTTCAGATGGCGCAGCGCGTTGCGCAAACCGATTCCACGGTATTAATCAGTGGAGAAAGCGGAACTGGTAAGGAAGTGCTGGCGCGCTATGTTCATCAGCAATCCAGTCGTCGTCATCAGCCCTTTATTGCCATTAATTGTGCGGCAATTCCGGAAAATATGCTCGAAGCCATGCTGTTTGGCTACGAAAAAGGCGCGTTTACCGGCGCTTATAATGCCATGCCGGGAAAATTTGAGCAGGCAGAAGGCGGAACCTTATTACTGGACGAAATTACCGAAATGGATCTCGGGCTGCAGGCGAAATTGTTGCGTGTTCTGCAGGAGCGGCAGGTTGAACGTCTTGGCGGTAAAAAAGTCATCGATCTGGATGTGCGTATTGTTGCAACCACCAACCGCGACCTGTCCGATTATGTCGCGGAAGGTAAGTTCCGCGAAGATTTATATTACCGCCTGAGTGTGTTCCCGCTTATGTGGTTACCGCTGCGCGAGCGTAAAGACGACATTCTGCCATTGGCCGGACGTTTGCTGGCGCATCACGCCAAAAAAATGAAGCGCCCGGTTCCTAAGCTGATGGCCGATGCCGAGCAGAAATTGTTAAGCCACCCATGGCCTGGCAATGTCCGCGAACTGGACAACACCATGCAGCGCGCCTTGATCATGCAAACCGGTCCACAACTATTCGCCAACGATTTTATTCTGACTCCGGTGCCTAAAAACCGTCAGGAAAGCACACTCGTTAGTACACCGGTGATGGCTGAGGTTGTTACTGATGATGGCGAGCTGGGTAATGATTTGCGCCATCGCGAGGTGGAATTAATTGTCCGGGCTTTAAAGGAAGAGCCCAGCCGTAAAGAGGCCGCGGATCGACTGGGCATCAGCCCACGAACCCTGCGCTATAAAATGGCGAAACTGCGCGATGAAGGCGTAGATGTTGAAGCGATGTTGGTTTCCTGAATTTCTCGGGAGTCAGGCGCTAAGCTGGCAAGCCTATTGCAGTGTCAGTAAAAGGAGTAGGGAAAGCGACTAAAAGCGTCAAATTTCCGAAGTAAAACACTGACTGCAATCGTAGTGCTGAGGGTAAAAACATGGTTGATCGCGTCGATATTAATTCGGTTCTTATGCAAATGCGGCAGGTAAAAACCCAGCTGCGCAATCAGAACGCCAGCGCCCCGCAGGCGGTTAATCCTCAGGATGCGCTGAATCAGGTCCGTCAGGCACGTTTGAGCGATAACGAAACCGCGGTACGGGGTGATAACACCGTACCCGATTTCCAGAGCATGTTTAAAAATGCAATCGATACCGTCAATGCCAATCAGAAAGTGGCCGGAAATCTGGCGACCCGTTTTGAGCAGGGCGACCCGGGCGTTGATCTTCCGGAAGTGATGATTGCTCTGCAAAAATCCAGCGTCTCTTTTCAGGCAATGACCCAGGTGCGTAATAAACTGGTCGAAGCTTATAAAGACGTTATGAATATGCCGGTCTGATTCTGGTACTGAATTATGGATAACGCTGCTGCACCAACTACCGACGATATGGAAATTTCCGCTCCTGCCAAGCAGGAACCGGAAGATTCCGGCCATCCGGTTTTATCGGGTTTTAACCGTCTTTCCATTGTCCGTCAGATCGGTGTTATTGCCGGTATTGCTTTGGTTATTGCCCTGGCCATTGCCATTTTAATGTGGTCGCGTGAACCCACGTACAAGCCGCTGATTCATCGCCTGCAGGATCATAATGCGCAGGAAATTATTGAAGTTCTGCAGCGCGAAAGTATTCCCTTCGAAATTGACCCCACCACCCAGATCTTGCTGGTACAGGCCGGTGATCTGCACGAAGCGCGGATGAAGCTGGCGGCAGCCAGTTTAATTGACGATAAAACCGTCGGCCTGGAGGTGTTGGATAAAGACAGCACGCTGGGCACCAGCCAGTTTATTGAAAATGCCCGCTATCGCCGTGGTCTGGAAGGTGAGTTAGCACGCACCATCGCCAGTGTTAAATCGGTACGGAATGCCCGCGTCCATCTGGCCTTGCCGAAACAGTCGGTGTTTGTGCGTGACCAGCGTAAACCCCGGGCGTCGGTTTTTGTCGAATTATATGCGGGGCGCGATTTATCCCGTGACCAGGTAGAAGCCATTGTTAATCTGGTCGCCTCCAGTGTCAGCGAAATGGATCACGCGGATGTTTCCGTGGTTGATCAGAAGGGCAATTTACTGTCAAAAATTGAAGAGCAAAGCGGTGAAATGCTGGCTCATAAGCAGCTCGAATATACCGAGAAAGTACAAAGCTCAATTACCCAGGCGGTGAATAATATTCTTAAGCCGGTTCTCGGGACCGATAATTACAAAGCCGAAGTATCTGCCGATGTTGATTTTACCGTGCAGGAACAAAGCGAAGAACTGTACAACCCGGATCTGATCGCACTGCGCAGTGAACAGCTGCTCAATGAAGAAAATGCCGATAAAACCAACGGCGGTATTCCCGGCGCATTATCCAATCAGCCTCCGGCAGCGGCCAATGCGCCGGAAGTGGCTAATGGTGGTGGCGGAGCCGGTGGTGCAGGCGTTAACCGTCGCTCCGAGTCGACCCGTAATTACGAAATTGACCGGACGCTGAGTTACAAACAGCAACAGGTCGGACGTATTCGCCGACTGACGGTTGCCGTCGTCGTCAATGATCGTGCCAGTCTGAATGCCGACGGCGATACCGTCTACAGCCCGTGGACTGATAATGACCTGCAGCGCCTGGAAATACTGGTAAAAGATGCGGTTGGCTTTAATGCTGCCCGTGGTGACAGCGTGAACGTGATTAATTCACCCTTTATGGGTAAAGGCGAGATCGAACTGGGTGATCCGGATTTCTGGACTCAGCCATGGTTCTGGGAAATCATGAAACAGATTCTTGCCGGCCTGTTTATTCTGGTGCTGATCTTTGGTGTGATAAGGCCTACTATCAAAAGTATTGCCAACCGCGGCCGCGACGAAGCTTCCATCCTGCTGGATGAGCTGGAAGATGCCGAGGCCGGATTGGATGATGACAAGGTGACGCTGGCCGGCATGGACGAATTCCTGCTGCCCGGTGCCTCCGAGAGTTTTGAGCGCCAGCTGGATGCACTGAAAGGGCTGATTGCCGAAGATCCGGCGCGGGTAGCTCAGGTCGTAATCAAGTGGGTGAACGAAGATCATGGCAAATGAAAACACACCAGCAGAAGCTGACGGCGGCCTGACCAAACTTGGCCGGCTCGATCGCGCGGCCGTGTTGTTGATGAGTCTGGGCGAAAAAGACGCCGCCGAAATTCTGAAGCACATGGGGCCGAAAGAAGTTCAGCGTGTGGGTACCGCTATGGCGACCCTCAACAACATCAACCAAACCCAGGTTGAAGGCGTTGTTGCCGAGTTTCTTGAAGCTGTCAGCGGACAGACCGGTATGGGCCTGGGCTCGGATAACTACATCCGTAATATGCTGACCCAGGCGTTGGGTAACGATAAAGCCGGTGCTTTGATTGACCGTATTCTGCTGGGCGGAAATACCACCGGTCTGGATTCCCTGAAATGGATGGAACCCCGCCAGGTGGCTGATCTTATTCGTCACGAACACCCGCAGATTCAGGCCATTGTGGTGTCTTATCTGGATGCCGACCAATCGGCAGAAATCCTCTCCAATTTTGATGAAAAAGTGCGCCTCGATATCATTATGCGTGTGGCTGCACTGGAAGCGGTACAACCGGCGGCTCTGCATGAGCTGAACGATATTCTGGAACGTCAGTTCTCCGGCAAAGCCGGTGCGCAGACTACAAGCATTGGTGGTGTCAAAGTGGCGGCCAGTATCGTCAACTTCGTCGACAGCACCATGGCCAGTGATCTGCTCGAACAAATCAAAGAAGTGGACGAAGATCTGGGCATTCAGATTCAGGACCTGATGTTCGTCTTCGACAACCTGGTCGACGTCGACGACCGCGGTATTCAGGCACTGATGCGCGAAGTATCCACCGACCTGCTGGTCATCGCCCTGAAAGGCGCAGACCCGATGGTGCAGGAAAAAATCTTCAAAAACATGTCCAAACGTGCGGCCGAATTGCTGCGTGATGACCTTGAGGCCAAAGGGCCGGTCAAAGTCAGTGAAGTGGAAGGCGCACAGAAAGAAATCCTTACCATTGCCCGCCGTCTGGCCGATGCCGGCGAAATTGTACTGGGCGGCGGCGGCGAGGCCATGATGTAACATGACGGAACTTCATCAGAAGCACCATCTCCCGCCTATTCCTGCGAAAGAAGCCAGAGAGATAAAACCCTGGCGCCTGCCGTTCTGGACCGAGCCACCGGCCTGGATTGTCGAGAAAGAAGCCGCTGAAAAAAAAGCTGCAGAGCAAGCCGGTGATGATGATCGCGACGCTGTAAAGGTCAGTCTGCCGACAGCAGAAGAGCTGGAGAATATCCGCCGTGATGCCTACAACGCCGGACTGGAGCAAGGCCTGATCGAAGGACGGCAGCAGGGGCAGCATGAAGGCTACGATGCCGGTCATGCCGAAGGTTATAAAGCGGCATTCGATCAGGGCCATGCTGAAGGTCGGGAAGAAGGTTTTGCCGCCGGTGAAGCGGATGGCAAGCGTAAAGGCCAGGCCGACATTAATGCCGTGGTCGGACGACTGGAGCGGGTGTTTAAACAATTACAAAGCGGCCTCAGTGAACGTGACCAGCAGTTGCCGGAAGTTCTGGCCGCGCTCGTTGCCGGTATGTGCGAGCGTGTGATTGGCTCACAGATGGCCGAGGGTGCCGTTAATATTCACCGCTTTGTACAGCATGCCTTAGCGGAATTACCGTCGGGTGAAGATGAAGTCAAAGTCTTTGTTGGCCCGGATGATGCCCGCCATCTGCAAATCAGCCTGGACAACAGTGGCCTGACGCTGAATTACAGCGTGGATGACAAACTCCCGGCCGGCAGTTGTCGCATCGAGAGTGAACACTCACTGGTGGAATACTCATCGGCTGACTATCTCAATCAATTGCTCGACAGCGTGCTGCCGCAACTGATGCATCAGGCGGCCAGCTTTCCTGATAATGACGAACAGCAGGGCTGGCAGGAGCGAACGCCTGCCGAAATCGCCGAAGCACAAACCGCCGAAGCCCGGAACGCAGACGCTCAGGGCTCAGAACTTCCGGACTCAGAACTTCAGGATTCCGCCGTTGAAGATTCAGCCGTTGAAGATTCATCCGCTCAGGACTCTGTCGTTGAAGATTCAGCCGTTGAAGATTCCGCCGTTGAAGATTCCGCCGTTGAAGATTCCGCCGTTGAAGATTCCGCCGTTGAAGATTCCGCCGCTGAAGATTCAGCCGCTCAGGACTCTGTCGTTGAAGATTCAGGCTCTGAAGATTCAGACGCCGGTGTTCATTCTGAGGCACCAGCTGCCGACAATGCCATTGCTGACGATGTTGAAGAAGAGCGCGCAGAGCCTTCAGAGACGTCTTCAACGGATACTGCTGTCGATGGTGCCTCTGGTTCTGAACATCCTCCCCTGACCGATCAGGCTGCGCCAGAGGGCGATGACCATGAGCCTCAGTGAGCGTTGGCTTCATATTCAACTGCCGGATAAACCTTATCAGCCCAAAATCGCCGGGCGCCTGATCCGCATGGTTGGTCTGACGCTGGAAGCGGTGGGACTGAATGTCCGTGTCGGCGATCGTTGCATGGTTGAACGTAAGCAGGCGGAAGACATTGAGGCCGAAGTGGTGGGCTTCGATCGTGAGCGGATCTTTCTCATGCCCATTGAGCAGGTCGATGGGCTGCGTGCCGGTGCGCGCGTCTGGCCTTTGTCTGTTGCCGCCGATGTTCCGGTAGGTTTTAACCTGCTGGGGCGTGTTCTTGACGGCACCGGCCGGCCACTGGATCAGAAAGGACCGCTGCAGGATGTGGATCAGGGCAATCTGCAGGGCCGACCCATTAATCCACTGCACCGTGCTCCAATTCGCGAAACACTGGATGTTGGCATCCGCGCGATCAATGCGTTACTCACCGTGGGCCGGGGTCAGCGTATTGGTTTATTTGCCGGCTCCGGTGTCGGTAAGAGTGTTCTGCTGGGGATGATGACGCGCTTTACTCAGGCTGACATCATCGTGGTTGGGCTGATCGGCGAGCGTGGTCGCGAAGTAAAAGAATTTATCGACGAAATTCTGGGTGAAGAAGGTCTGAGCCGCTCGGTTGTCGTGGCTTCTCCGGCGGATGATTCGCCATTAATGCGTCTGCGTGCCGCGCAGTATTGCACCTCCGTTGCCGAATATTTCCGTGATCAGGGGCAAAACGTGCTGCTGCTGATGGACTCCCTTACCCGTTATGCTCAGGCTCAGCGTGAAATTGCCCTGGCGGTCGGTGAGCCGCCGGCGACAAAAGGTTATCCACCCTCGGTGTTTAATAAATTACCCAAACTGGTTGAGCGCACCGGTAACGGCCAGGAAGGCGGTGGCTCCATTACCGCTTTTTATACCGTACTGAGCGAGGGCGATGACATGCAGGACCCGATTGCCGACGCCAGCCGGGCGATTCTTGATGGCCATATTGTGCTGTCACGTAAATTGGCAGAAGAAGGGCATTATCCGGCCATTGATGTTGAAGCATCGGTAAGCCGGGTGATGCCGCAGATTGTCAGTGAACAATGGTTGCGCAAGGCGCAATTGTGTAAGCAACTGATGTCTCATTATCGCCAGAATCAGGACCTGATCAGCGTCGGTGCTTATCAGCCGGGCAGCGATAATCTGCTCGATGTTGCCATCGAACGTCTGCCAAAAATCAAAGCGATGCTGCGCCAGAGCCTGCATGAAGGAGCGGATATGGCCGCCAGTGAAAAGCAGTTAAACGATTTATTCCCCTCTCCACCGCAAGCTAAATCATGAGAAGGCATCCCCGCGCCCGGCGCTTGCAGATTCTGTTTGATATGGCAGAAAAGGCTGAGCAGCAGGCGCTGCAGGAGTGGGGGCAGTTGCAACAAAAACTCCATCAGGAGGAAGAGCAACGGACACAGCTCAGTAGCTATGCTAACGAGTACCAGCAGCAGCTTTCGGTGCCAAGCGGTAAGGCGCTGAGTTCTGGTTTTCTGCACAACACGCTGGGTTTTATCGGCCAGATAGAAACGGCACTGAAAACACAGAATGAACAGATTAAATTATTACAGGATCGCGTTACCGCTGCCCGGAATCAGTATCTTGAGCATCATGGTAAAGTGAAAGCTTTATCCGGTCTTATGGACCGTCTGGATCATGAATACGATCAGCAGGCCGATAAAGAGCTGCAGAAACAGTCCGACGAATGGGCGAATCGTGCCGCTTTCCAGAACTCCCGCACTCCCCGAACCTGAGGCCAGCCCTCACCGCGTTTTACCCACTAATCTCTGATACTAAAGTCCGATTTTTCTGCATCGACTCTGCAGATTATGTCGCCAGATGGCGATTAAACATGCGTGCTCTCTGTGGCTTGACACACCTGCAGTAACTGAACGCGCCGGCTTTATAAGCTTTTCAGACGGAAAATATTCACAGAATCAGGTTGCGCAGAGATTCCCTAGCAGCTTTGTAATCAGCGTCTAATCTTAGTAATCAGATATTCAACAGGACTTTGCTATGACTGATAACGTCATGATCGACTGCGGTGAGCGCCTCAGCATTGAGCAGGTCGAAACGCTGTATGCCAATGCTGAGCAGGCACTGGCCACGGCGGGTGATATCAGTCTGGTCGCGGGCCAGGTGCAGTATTGTGATACCGCGGGTTTGCAATTGCTGCTGGCGTTACAAAAAACGCTGGAAAAAACCGGTCATAACCTTCACTGGCAAAGCGTCAGTGAATCGGTGCGGGAAATATCCGCTTATCTTGGCCTGACAAATGAATTAAATCTTTCTGAATAAGCATTCAGCCAGATGCCCGACTCTTTTTAAAACAACAGGAGCTGTAAACATGGCGAGTATTTTAGCTGTCGACGACTCTGCATCCATGCGACAGATGGTGTCCTTCACGCTTCGTGGCGCGGGGCATGATGTACAGGAAGCAAACGATGGTGTTCAGGCGCTGGAGTTTGCGAACAAGAAAAAATACGACCTGGTACTGTCTGACGTGAATATGCCCAATATGAATGGCATCGAATTAGTTAAGGAATTGCGTCAGCTGGCCGATTACAAGTTTGTGCCTGTACTTATGTTGACGACAGAATCCGCAGGCGACGTGAAAGCACAGGGAAAGCAGGCCGGAGCAACAGGGTGGATCGTAAAACCTTTTAATCCGGAACAGCTGCTGAGTACGATTAAACGCGTCCTGGGGTAGCCGGTATGAGCATCGATCTTTCGCAGTTCCATCAGATTTTCTTCGAAGAAAGTTTCGAAGGCCTGGATGTGATGGAAAGCCAGTTACTCGAACTGCAGCCACAGGAAGTCGATGCTGAAAGCGTCAATACTATTTTCCGTGCGGCGCACTCCATCAAAGGAGGGGCCGGCACTTTTGGCTTTATGCAGGTCTCAGAATTTACCCATGTTCTGGAAACATTACTGGATGAGATACGCAGCGGCACCCGCACAATGCAACGCAATTATATCGATTTATTTCTGCAATCCGTTGATTGTCTGCGTGCCATGCTGGGCAGTATTCAGGCTGGGTCTGAACCCGATATGGAAAGAGCTGCGGCATTAAAAACCAGTTTTCAGGATATTCTGAAACAATCGTCATCCCCCGGTCAGGAGGGGGATGTCCCGGCAGAAACCGTGGCAGCCAACGCTGAGGATACTGCAGGAAATGGTGACGGCGATGACGCAGAAACAGGCTGGCGCATCATATTCCGGCCTTCTGAAGATATTTTACAAACCGGTAATGAACCATTCCGCATGTTCCGCGAGTTGCAGGAACTGGTTGGCACGGAGCATTTAACGGTTATTCCGGTTACCGAAAATCTGCCCGAATTTACCAGTCTTCATCCGGAAAATTGTTACCTCAGTTGGATACTGGAAGTCCGCAGCGACATCAGCCGTGATGATATCGCCAGTGTATTTGAATGGGTGGAAGACGACTGTGATATTGATTATCAGCCACTTTCGTCTGCGGCTGTAAAAGAACATACCAGCGATACTGGTGAAGCTCAGACTGACACTGAACAAAATTCTGTCGTTGATGATATGGCTGTTGTGAATGCAGAGCCGCCTGCGGCACTGGTTCCGGAAAAAGTATCAGAAGCACTCAGCGCAGCTGGCACACAAAAAGCCAAGCCTGCAGCGCGTGCGGCTAAAGCGAACGAACCATCCTCCATCCGGGTTTCCATCGATAAAGTCGACAGCCTTATTAATATGGTGGGTGAGCTGGTTATTACCCAGTCAATGTTAGGTGAGCTGGGTCAGGATTTTGATATGAGTCGCCTGGCGCGCTTACAGGAAGGCCTGTCGCAACTGGAACAGAACACGCGCGAACTGCAGGAAAGCGTGATGAAAATCCGCATGATGCCAATCAGTTTTGCTTTCAGCCGTTTTCCACGACTGGTGCGTGATTTGGGAGGTCAGCTGAGCAAACAGGTTAACCTGGTCATGCTCGGAGAAAATACCGAGCTGGATAAAACCGTTATGGAAAAAATTGGTGACCCCTTGGTTCACCTCGTGCGTAACTCGCTTGATCACGGTCTGGAAACCACGGAGCAGCGTCTGACCGCAGGAAAGTCTGGCGAAGGAACCATTACCCTGAATGCCTATCATCAGGGTGGCAATATCGTTATCGAAGTTAAAGACGACGGCGCTGGTCTTAATGAAGAGCGTATTTTAAACAAAGCCCGCCAAAAAGGTCTGGTACCCGAGGCTCAGGAACTGAGCAGCGAAGAAATTCATCAGTTGATATTTTTACCCGGTTTTTCAACCGCCGACGTGGTCAGTGATATATCGGGGCGTGGCGTGGGCATGGACGTTGTTCGCCGTAATATTGCCGAACTGAATGGCAGTATTGAAGTGAAATCGACGCGCGGAAAAGGATCAACTTTCATTATCCGGTTGCCTCTTACGCTGGCTATTCTTGATGGCCAGCTGGTTAAAGTAAAAGACGAAACCTATATATTCCCGCTGGTTTCCATTGTTGAGTCGATTCAACTACAGAAGCGTTCACTGAATCATGTAACAGGTAGTCAATACGTCATGAAATTACGTGATGAGTACATTCCCATTGTCCGTCTTGATGAGTTGTTTAATCTCCGCAGCAGCGATGAAGAATTTGAAAGTCCTATGTTGGTTGTGGTTGAAGGAGACAATGAAAAAGTCGGTATCGTTGTTGACGATCTTCTCGGGCAGCAGCAGGTGGTGATCAAGAGTCTGGAACAGAACTATCAACGGGTTACCGGGATATCGGGTGCCACTATTCTTGGTGATGGTACCGTGGCATTGATTATTGATGTTTCAGATGTCGGTAAAAATCTGGATAAATCTGTAAAAGGTCAGCCTCGCCCCGGCCAGGCTGCATAGGAAATATTATGGATGCGGTAGCAACTGCAGTAAAAAATGAATCAGGCAGTACTGACGAGCAGCAGTACCTGACATTTATGATGTCTGATGAAGAATATGGTGTCGATATTCTCGCCGTTCAGGAAATTCGTGGCTGGGAGGAATCGACACTGATCCCCAATGCACCTGAGTACATTCGAGGTGTTATTAATCTGCGCGGCACCATTGTTCCTATCATGGATTTACGCATCCGTTTTGGTTTAAAACGTGTGGAATACAGTCCTGTAACTGTCGTTATCATTCTAAAGGTCGATGGTGATCATGGCGAGCGGGTGATGGGTATCGTGGTTGATGCCGTATCCGATGTTTACACTATTTCTGATGCATCAACGCGTAAACCCCCTGAGCTGACTGAAGACAGAAACTCTGGCTTTATTAAAGGGTTGGTCAATGTTAACGAAAAAATGGTCATTCTTCTTGATGTGGATGATCTGCTGAATATTTCCGAAGATCAGCATCATTCAGGTGTTATCGATAATTAAATAAATGGTCTTCATGGCAGGGCATCAGTCCGGGCGTGCAGAGAGGAGAGTGAAATGGGTTTTCTGAGTAATATCTTTAGTTCCGGCGATACTCCAAGTGCGCGTGAAATGGCATCGACGCTGAAAGCACTCGACTCCAGTATGGCGAGAATCGAGTTCTCGATGGGTGGTGTTATTCTTAGTGCCAATAATAACTTCCTTGATTTGCTCGGATACCGGCTGGATGAAGTGGTTGGTAAGCACCACCGGATCTTTGTCAGCCCGGAGTATCGTGAGAGTGATGAATACCATGAATTCTGGAATATTTTAAAGCAAGGCCGGTTTCATCAGGAAGATTACCTTCGGATCCGTAAGGATGGCCGTGAAATATGGATTCAGGCAACGTACAACCCTGTGCTGAACAATAGCGGGAAACCATTTAAAGTCGTTAAGTACGCCACAGATATAACTGCGCGTGTTGAAAAAGACAGAGAAAATTCTCTTAACGCCAACGTAGCCAGTGCTCTGAAAATATGTCGGGCAAACGTAATGTTGGCCGATAACGATATGAAAATTACTTATATTAATGAAAGCCTCAGGGAAATGCTTAAAGAAAGAGAGGATGAAATAAGAAAGGAATTGCCTGACTTTAATATGAACTCTCTGGTTGGTACTAATGTCGATGTGTTTCACAAGAAACCTGGTCATCAACGCAAGATGATTGCAGCATTGAATGATCCCTATAAAACCGATATTAAGGTTTCAAACCTTACCTTCTCGTTAACAGCTTCTCCCTGGCTGGATGTATCAGGGAAACGTATCGGTACGGTTGTTGAGTGGTTTGATAAAACGAACGATCTGGCTCATGAACAGCGTGAACGGGAAATCAGTAATGCCAATGCCCGGGTGAAGCAGGCACTTGATGTGGTGACGACCAATGCCATGATTGCTGACAATGATCTGCACATTGTCTATATGAATCAGGCAGTAAAAGACATGATGAAAAATGCAGAGTCGGATTTACGCCAGGATATTCCTGGGTTCGATGCCAGTCGCCTGGAAGGGCAGAATATTGATGTTTTTCATAAAAAACCGGAGCATCAGCGCTCAATGCTCGCGGCCTTAAAAAATACCTATAAAACACAGATCGCAGTAGGTGGACGTACGTTTGGGTTAATTGCGAATCCTATTTTTAATGATGAAAAAGAACGCATCGGTACCATTGTTGAATGGAAAGACCGTACCGACGAAGTCTCTGCTGAGCAGGAAATCGACCGTATCGTCGAGGCTGCAGCATCCGGTGATCTGTCACGGCGCATTGATCTGACCGGCAAAGAAGGCTTCTTTCACAACCTTGGTCAGGGATTAAATCGTCTGTTAACTATTGCCGATAGCGTGGTCAGTGACACTATTAGGGTCTTCGATGCACTGGCGCATGGCAACCTGACCCGTAAGATTGATGATGATTATCAGGGAGCCTTTGATAAGCTCAAGCAGGATGCCAACGCTACGGTTGATCGGCTGACCGACATTATTACGCGTATCCGTGAAGCTGCATCGACGGTATCAACCGGTGCCAGTGAAATTGCCCAGGGCAATGCCGACCTGAGTAAGCGTACAGAATCTCAGGCATCCAGTCTCGAAGAGACTGCTTCCAGTATGGAAGAGATGACCAGTGCGGTTAAACAAACCAGCGAAAACTCGGTTCATGCTAATGAACTGGCCAGCTCAGCTAAACAAAAGGCCCAGGTAGGTGGTGAGGTTGTCAGCAAGGCCGTAGTGGCCATGGATGAAATTAATACAGCCAGTAAAAAAATTGCCGACATTATCAGCGTCATTGATGAAATTGCTTTCCAGACGAACCTACTCGCGCTCAATGCGGCAGTAGAAGCAGCAAGAGCTGGTGAACAAGGTCGTGGTTTTGCGGTTGTGGCTGGTGAAGTGCGTAATCTTGCACAGCGCTCTGCGGGTGCTGCACGTGAAATCAAAGATTTGATTCGCGACAGTGTCGATAAGGTTGATGCCGGTACATCGCTGGTGAATGAATCAGGCAAAACGTTAAATGAAATCATACATGCTGTTGATCGTGTATCGGTGATGATTCATGAAATCAGCACTGCAGCAAAAGAACAATCTTCTGGTATTGAACAGGTCAACAGTGCCGTCGCGCAGATGGACGAGATGACACAACAAAATGCCGCCCTGGTTGAAGAGGCATCGGCTGCCGGAGAGGCTATGGCTGAACAGGCTCAGTCAATGCTGCACATGATGGAATTTTTCAGTATTGATGGGCATCAGCGTAAGCCTGCAGCAGCGCTTTCTCCTGTACCGTCCGCCAAGTCCTCAGCCGGCACATCATCCAAGCCCGCTGTCAGCATGGGAACACACAGTCATGGTCAGAAAAGCAGCGGGTTGTCGGTTAAGGATGACGATGATGAATGGGCAGAATTCTGATTACTGATTTTATGACTATGCAAACGGTGTCGTCGGGTGGTGATGGTGAAATCCGTGAATTTCTGATGACGGATGAAGACTTTGCTCAGATAGCTCGTCTGGCCGGAGAGCTTACGGGCATTGTCCTGGGCGGCCATAAACGAAACATGGTTTACAGCCGTATTGCCCGACGGGTCAGAGCGTATGGGTTTACGACATTTCGCCAGTACCTGGATTATCTTGAGAAAAATCTGGATGCGGAATCAACGGAGTTTATAAACTCGCTGACAACGAATCTGACGTCTTTTTTTCGAGAAAATCATCACTTCAGCTTTCTGAAAGACACGCTTTTTCCCCAGCTGAAGTTCGCTAATAAAGACCGTAAGCGCCTGCGCATCTGGTCGGCCGGTTGCTCTATCGGTCAGGAAGCCTACTCCATTGCCATTACTTTAAGGCAGGTCGGTTTTCCGTCCGACTGGGATATTAAAATACTGGCAACCGACCTGGATTCAAATGTGTTAGATACCGGCCGTGCCGGCGTTTACCCAGCGTCTCATGTTGAAGGATTGGATGCGGCTCTGGTTAAACGGTTTTTCCTGCTCAGCCGCGATGAGCGATCTGTTCAGGTCAAGGATGAACTCCGGGATCTTGTCTATTTCAAGCGCCTTAATCTTCTGGAAAGTTGGCCTGTCAAAGGCCCATTTGACATAATTTTTTGCAGAAACGTGGTGATTTATTTTAATAAAGATACACAGCGAATCCTGTTTGATCGCTATGCCGATCTTCTGCCGGTCGGAGGACATCTGATGATAGGACATTCAGAAAACATATCCGGAATTACCGATCGCTTTGAATCAATTGGTAATACCTTATACCGGAAGGTGAAATGACCATTATTCAACCCGGACGTTCTGTTCAGCCTCCTGTCAGTGCTGGTTTTGAGCATGTGAACCGCTACTGGGATAATGTTCATCAGACCTGGGCTGCGAAAATTCTTCCCGGAGAGTTTTACGTTTCTACCCATGGTGAAATGATCGTCACCGTTCTTGGTTCCTGTATCGCGGCCTGTATCCGTGATCGGGTCCGGGGCATTGGGGGAATGAATCATTTTATGTTACCGGAGCAGGGCGAGCATTCCTCCGATGTATGGGGCAGTAACCCCTCCACTCATGCATCGCGTTATGGCAATTGGGCGATGGAATATCTGATCAACGAAATTCTTAAGCGTGGCGGGCGGCGCGAAAATCTTGAAGTGAAATTATTTGGCGGTGGTCAGATGATTGCTTCAATGAGTGACATTGGTCAGCGTAATATACTGTTTGCATACAGTTATCTGGCCAATGAAAATATTACAGTGTCTGCCGCAGATGTCGGAGACGTTTTTGCACGTAAAGTACTTTATTTTCCTGACACAGGCTCGGTTAAAGTCCGGCGTATTAAACAGCTTCAGAACGACACACTGATTGTACGCGAAGCCGCGTATCAGAAATCGGTATCGCAACCGACTGTTTCCGATGCCGGCACCATTGATCTGTTCTGAGAGGTTTTATGAGAGAGAAGATCAGATTATTAATCATCGACGATTCTGTCCTTATCCGGAAAATGCTGAAAGAAGTATTTGACGCTACCGATGATATTGAAGTGATCGGTATGGCGGCAGACCCGTTCATTGCCAGGGATAAAATTAAACAGCTGAATCCGGATGTACTGACTCTGGATGTCGAAATGCCGCGTATGAACGGCCTGCAGTTTCTGAATAACCTGATGCGTTTACGACCCATGCCGGTCGTGATGGTATCAACGTTAACGGAAGCCGGAGCGCCGGCCACGCTGGATGCCCTTGAAATGGGTGCTGTTGATTATATCACCAAGCCCCAGGCCCAGAACGAGCAGAGTTTTCTTGCGTTTGCTGCTGCTCTGACTGAAAAAGTGCGGATGGCCGCTCATGCCAGAGTTCAGCCGTTGCGTAGTACCAAAGTATTGCGGCCGTTACCGGTAGCCGATACCTCGGTTAATTATCGTCGCTGGATTGCCATTGGTTCATCAACCGGAGGTACGGAAGCAATACGTGATGTATTAAGCCGCTTGCCTGCTCATTGTCCACCGATAGTCATAACGCAGCATATACCGGCGGTGTTCAGTGCATCGCTGGCAATGCGTCTGGACCGGACACTGGCCATTGAAGTACGGGAAGCCTGCGATGGTCTGGAAGTGCGTTCAGGCCGTGCGATTATTGCCCATGGTGATTACCATCTGCGCTTTCGCCGGGAAGGGCAGAGCTATTATTGTGTGCTGGATCAGGGCGAAAAAGTGAACCGGCACCGGCCGTCGGTTGACGTTATGTTTGATAATCTGGCGGAAGTATTTGACTGCAAGCGTCTGGTTGCGGTTATGTTAACGGGAATGGGGGCAGACGGAGCGAAAGCAATGCAGCGTTTGCATGATGCCGGGTCTTATACGCTGGCACAGGATGAGGCCAGCAGCGTGGTCTGGGGTATGCCTAAAGCGGCTGTGGATCTTGGTGCCGTCGATAAAATAGCACCTCTGGGTAAGATTGCTGAGTTAATGCTGGCCGCTGCCGTCTGAGATAATGGGCAGCGGCCTGTTATCTGACACAATGACAAAAGGCATCTTTGTGCTAAACCTATTGATGGGCGGGCAGGATAGTTACAGAATCAGTCAGTCCTGTTTAAAGTGCTCAGACAAAGTTTATAAACACTCAGAGCTATGCTCTCGGTGTCCATGACCAGGAGCGGAATCGTCCCGCTGGGTTAAAGGAATAATTATTATCCGTTGGAGAAAAACAGATGACTGTACAAGCATCTCTCGCAGGGAATGGGCGGGAACTGACGATTAAAGTCGACGGGCGCTTTGATTTCAGCGCACATCAGGAATTCCGTGATGCTTACGAAAGCAGAGGGGCGGATGTTCAGAGTTATATTGTCGATCTCGGGGGCACCTCTTATCTCGACAGTTCGGCGTTGGGAATGTTGCTGTTATTACGCGATCATGCAGGGGGAGATGGTGCCGACGTGCGGATCGTTAACTGCAATCAGGATGTGCGCAAAATACTGACAATCTCTAACTTCGAACAACTGTTCAAAATACAGTAAGCAAACATTGCATGGATGCCATTAAAGTTCTGATTGCGGATGATAATCAGATTGACCGGATGGTGCTGTCGCGCATCGTGCGTAATCAGGGCTATCAGGTTCTGGAAGCAGAGAATGGTCAGGAAGCCATTCATGCTTTTGAGCAGCACCGTCCGGATATCATCCTGATGGATGTCATGATGCCGGTGATGGACGGACGCGAAGCTGCACGCCGCATCAAAGCCGATGCCGGTGAAGATTTTGTCCCGGTTATTTTTCTTACTTCCCTTACAGACGCACAAAGCCTTGCCGATTGTCTCGAATCAGGCGGCGATGATTTTCTCAGCAAGCCTTATAATCACATTATTCTGCAGGCAAAAATAAGTTCATTTTATCGCATGCGCGAGATGCACCGTACGGTGCAGCGCCAGCGCGACACCATCGCCAGCAATAATGAACATCTTCTGCACGAACAGCATGTAGCCAAAGCGGTGTTTGATAACGTCGCCCATGCTGGCTGTCTTTCTGCTCCTAATATCCGCTATATGCTTTCACCTCTGGCAGTTTTTAACGGCGATGTCTTACTCGCTGCGCGTAAACCGGCCGGCGGCATGCATGTATTGCTGGGCGATTTTACCGGTCATGGTTTACCGGCAGCGATTGGGGCTATGCCATTGGCAGAAATTTTTTATGGTATGACCGCCAAAGGATTTGCTTTGCGCGATATCCTGCGGGAAATCAATCTCAAGCTGAAAGGCATTTTACCGGTTGGTTTTTTCTGTTGCGCGGTGGTGGTTGATCTGAACTTTGACCGTAAAACCGCCAGTGTCTGGATGGGTGGGGTGCCTGACTGTTATATGCTGCGTAGCGGTAACGGCGCTGTCGAAAGTCTGAAATCAACTCACTTACCACTTGGCGTGCTCAGTAATGAGCAGTTCAGTGATACATTGACAGAATTTCCGATGGGTAATGGTGATCGGTTATTTGTCTGGTCCGATGGCATTATTGAAGCCCGTAATCCGGCGGGTGAAATGTTTGGTGAAGAACGCTTACGTAACGTGTTCAGTCAGGCTTCCGATCCGCAGCATGTTTTTGACGATATTCAGCACGCTCTTGCTGACTTTATTGCCGACAGTGCACGCGATGACGATACCACGCTGCTGGAACTGCGCATGATTGAAGAAGATGAGCTGGAAGATATTGCCTTGCAGCTGGCGTCCGGGCCGTTATCCGGCCCGATTGACTGGCAGATGTCCTATCATTTGGGCCCTGAAACACTGCGGCACTTTAACCCCTTACCATTGATGATTCACATTATGATGGAGGTTCCGGGGTTGCGGGTTATGGGCGGGCAGTTGTATACGGTTATGGCTGAATTATTCTCCAATGCCTTCGAGCACGGTGTACTGGGGCTGAAGTCGGAGCTGAAACGCTCTTCTGACGGTTTTATGCAATATTACCAGGAGCGCGAGACACGGCTGGCGGGATTAAGTGAAGGCTATGTGATTATTCATATGCAACATCACGGCGACGGTCGCAGCGGACGTCTGGTTCTGACGGTTGAAGACAGTGGTCCGGGGTTTAATTTTGTTCCGGTTCTGGAAGAGCAGAAAGAATCGGCCTCCGCTCAGTATTGTGGCCGGGGCATTCCACTGGTCAGTCAGATTTGTGAAACGCTGGAGTATCAGGGCAGGGGCAATATCGTTGAAGCAGTGATACGATGGCCGCAAATATTGGATGGGAGGCTATGATGTCGCTGGCAGAGCACTTTGACCTTGAGTCATTGGACATGCTTCGGGAAGTTATGGACGATGAATTTGCGGATCTGATGCGGGTGTATATTGACGATTCAAGGCAGCGCATGCCATTGCTTTCGCAGGCCCTGCAGCAGCAGGACGCCAAACAGTTACGAGAGCTTGCGCACAGCTTCAAGGGTGCCAGCAGTAATGTCAGTGCCAATGTACTGGCACAACTGTGTTATCAGTTGGAAATGGCTGGCCGGGAAGAGCAGCTGGCAGGTGCCGATGCTCTGATTGCAGCCATTGAAGCGGAGTACCGTAACGTCGAAATCCTGCTGCAGGATATGCTGTAGGTCTGTTTGTTGCTGCGCCTTGTGCGCAGCTACCTTTCTTAAAACATTGATCCCTTTTTTATTCCACTCAGCAATCTGGCCCGGGCTTTGCCTATAGCTATAGGTAAAGCCTTATTGGGCCTCGGTAACGGAGATTGGAATGAACGCGACGGGATCAACGTCCAACGCAACAAATATACTGCTGTCGCTTGGCATGACCACAGACAGCGGCTTGTCTGGTCTTAGTGGCGAGACAGAGAGCAGTGGTTTTTCATCATTACTTTCACAGTTGCTACCGGGTAATACGCAAGGGCAGAGTGCTTTATTGCTGCCAGGCACTGCTGGCGTACAGACTTTGCCGCCGGAGCAACAGACTTTGCCGCTTACGATGCCGCCAGTCCTGATGGAGGAAGCGGCAGACGTAAATGATCTGTTAGGACAAATCGGTATCGGTCTGGAAATGGCGGCTCAGGTAGCTGATGACGCATCATCGCTGCAGGGATTGGCCGGAAATTTAAAAGCGCTGGCGGTTGCGGCCGGTGAACAAGACGACACAACAGATACCTCAGACAACCCGGATGCAGAAGCATCTGCAGCGCTAATGTTGCTTTCTGTACCCGTGCAGCCGGAACTGACAAAAACCGCGGATGCTGACGGCGCTGCGCGCCAGATGGATGATTTGATCAGACAGGGCACGGTTCCGCCGCCATTGGCCAGCGCCGCGCAGGGAAAACCTGACAGGGCGAAGAGTGCCGGAGCCGAGACGCTGACGACGGCTTATTCCGCGATTACACCTGAAGACGCTGGGTCAGGCGCGGAAGGCGCAGACTTCCTGCTGCCCGGTGAAGAACGAACACTGGCCCCGGGCACTCAGGGACTGAGCCTGCAGGGGCAGCAACCCCTGACAGCGCAGAATCCAGCGGCGGCCAATGCTATGACCCCTTCTGCCACGATCGCGGTTGCTCCGGCCATCAGTGCAGATGACAGTGGTGATGCCAGCAGTTTTGTCAGTGACAGCAGCGGCGATACTCTGACCGATGCCGAACTACAGGCGCAGCGTCTGCAAGTCAGTAAAGACAAACTCGAATTTGGTCAGGATCGTCGTGAATGGGGTGGCGCGCTTGGAGCACGCATAATGACCATGGTGGCGGAGGATGTGCAGAAAGCCAGAATTCAGCTGGACCCACCCGAACTCGGTAGCCTGGAGATTAAATTACACATAAGTCAGGATCAGGCCAGTGTACAGGTTCAGGCTCAGCATGCTCATGTGCGCGATGTTCTGGAAGCAAATGCACACCGTTTACGTGATGCTCTTGCGTCCCAGGGGATTACGCTCAGCGGCTTTGACGTCAGTGAGCGTGGTCAGGGTGACGGCAGTTCCGGTCAATCAGGTGATGGCCAGGGATCACAGACAACAGGCGATGACTGGTTTGCTGAGGATGTGACAGCAGAGAATAAGCCGCAGCCACAGGTGAACAGTAATAACCTGCTGGATACCTTTGCCTGACGGGTTTCATGCATAGTGCCGTACGAACGGACTGAGTGCCCTTAACTTTCTTAACCGGCTGGCGCTGTCAGCCGGGCTTTTGTTCTTTGCCGTTATTGCCGTTGCAGGGAACCCCTTCTTACATCGCCGTAATTCCGGCACCCGTGGCAGAACCTTCTAGACTTACAGCAGCTTTTACCGGTTATTGGCCGGAATGCGATGGATTTTTGACGAAAATCTATGGCACAGCTATTGCTAAATTGACATCTACTGGGGAGATTTTCCGACATGGCAGCAGAACAAGATTTGAAACTGGATGGTGGCAATGCCACAGGCGAAGCACCGGCCGGAGGCAGTAAGAAGAAGCTTATTCTGATTATTGTCGGTGTGGTGTTATTAATTGCAGCGGCCGTCGGAGCAACGTTGTTTCTGGTGAGCGGCGATGACAGCAGCACCGATGAGGCCAGTACTGACGCGGCAGAAGTGGTCGAAGAAGAGCCATTGTTACCGGCCCAGTATGTGATTCTTAAGCCCGAATTTGTGGTCAGCTTTCAGGTTGGTTCGCGGCAGCGGTTTTTACAGGTGAGTATCGACGTGATGACGCGCAAACAGGCGGTTGTTGATGCCCTGACCCTGCATGAACCAATGATTCGTAACGACATTATCCGGGTGATTGGCGAACAGAATTTTGATCGCTTGCGTACCGCAGAAGGGCGTGTTGAGTTGCAGGATTTATTGCTGCAGCAGATTCGCCAGATTGTACAGCGTGAATCAGGCATAGAGGGTGTAGAAGCTCTCTTATTCACCAATTTTGTAATGCAGTAAGGGACACATAGCGTGCAAGATTTACTGTCGCAAGATGAAATTGATGCGTTATTGCATGGTGTTGATGAAGGCGATATTGAGCCGGAAGACGACATTGATGCGGCGGGAGTCAAGGCCTACGACCTGACCAGTAACGACCGCATTGTGCGCGGTCGTATGCCAACACTGGAAATGATTAACGAACGCTTTGCACGCTATACCCGTATCAGCATGTTTAACTTTTTACGTCGCAGTGCGGATGTTGCCTCCGGCGGCGTACAAATTATGAAGTTTGGTGAGTACGTGCATACCCTATACGTACCGACCAGTCTTAATCTTGTAAAAATGCGTCCGTTGCGCGGAACAGCATTATTTATTATGGATGCCAAGCTGGTGTTTAAGCTGGTGGACAACTTCTTTGGCGGTGACGGCCGTCATGCAAAAATTGAAGGTCGCGAATTTACACCGACAGAAGTCCGTGTGGTGCAGTTGGTTTTGAGTCAGATGTTCAATGACATGATTGAGGCCTGGGGCCCGGTGATGAAACTTGAATTTGAATACGTAGGTTCAGAAGTCAACCCGGCGATGGCCAATATTGTAAGCCCCAGCGAAGTGGTGGTTGTCAGTACATTTCATATTGAACTGGATGGCGGCGGCGGCGACCTTCATCTGACCATTCCCTATTCCATGATTGAACCGATCCGAGAAGTACTGGATGCCGGTGTGCAAAGTGATGTAGACGATGTTGACGAACGTTGGTTGCAGTCATTGCGTGAAGATATTCTTGATGCACGCGTCCCGATACATGGAACTCTGGTTGATCGCTATATCACATTGCGTGAAGTTGCCGCACTGAAAGCCGGTGATGTTATTCCCGTCGATCTACCGGAAGAATTTATTTTGCAAGCCAATGGAGTGCCGATTTTCCGCGGGAAAATGGGCATCTCCGATGAGAATTTAGCGGTCAAAATTATTGATCAGCTCAAAAGCAGACGGCGCTGACAGGAGAGAAATATGAGTGATGAAAACGATAAAGACCTGCCGGACGAAGAGTCATCCGGGCTGGATGCGGATTCACTGGCCAATGAAGTGGCTGCCGGAGTCACCGATGCGGGTGAGGATGAAGCCGGGCTGGCTGATGAATGGGCCGCTGCTATGGAAGAAGCGGGTGAGCTGGACGGTGATGACGATGCCATTGCAGCTGGCGCTGATATTCGTCAGGTTGAACTCGATGAGCTGCACGACGAAGGCAAACCCAGTGAAAATAACGGCATAGGTCCGGAATTAGACGTCATTCTTGATATTCCGGTGCGCATCTCGATGGAAGTCGGTGCGACGCAAATCCCGATCCGGAATTTATTGCAATTAAACCAAGGTTCCGTTGTGGAGCTGGATCGTCTGGCGGGTGAACCGCTGGATGTGATGGTAAACGGTACCTTGATTGCCCACGGCGAAGTCGTGATGGTTAACGATAAATTTGGTATCCGCCTGACGGATGTGGTGAGCCAGAGTGAACGTATTCAACGCCTGCGTTAAAACATTCAGTGTGTTGGCGGTATGGTTGATCAGTCCGCTGTCCATCGCTGAGGCGGCCTTACCAGCCGGTCCTGATCCCTTATCGTCGGTCGGCAAGGTGGTTATTTTCCTGCTGTTGATTATTGGTATTATTTTATTGCTGGCCTGGCTGGTGAATAAAACCCAGGGACAGCGCTTGATAGGAAACAACGGCAAACTGAAGATGGTCGCGGTTTTACCTCTGGGTATGAAGGAAAAAATTGCGGTTATCCAGGTTGGCAGCAAACAGCTGCTGGTGGGGATTACTCCTCAGCAAATCACGACGCTCGCTGAACTGGATGAACCACTGCCGCTTGCTGAGAGTGGTAATACCGTCAGTTTTCAGGATCTGCTGAAAAAAGCGATACGTTCATGAATATACACACAATAATAAAAATATTGATGGGTGGCGGCATGTTGCTGTTGCCGCTGTTGAGTATGGCGGCTGACCCGCAGCCATCTTACCTGGGAATTCCGGCAGTCGTTTATAAATCGACCGACAGTGGCGGCGAATACAGCGTTACTATCCAGATTCTCGCCATCATGACCATGCTGTCGGTGTTGCCATCGTTGCTGATTATGATGACATCATTTACCCGTATTATTGTGGTGATGGCCATCCTGCGTCAGGCCATTGGTTTGCAGCAGACACCATCCAATCAGGTGTTGCTGGGGTTATCGTTGTTTTTGACAATTTTTATCATGATGCCCATTTTCCGCACGATCAATGCCGAAGCTGTACAGCCATATCTGGCTGAAACCATCACACCATTGGAAGCTGCCGAGCGTGCGATCAAACCATTGCACGAGTTTATGTTGATGCAGACCAGAGAAAACGATCTGCAAATGTTTATGCGCATCAGTGGTCGTGATGACATTGCCGGGCCGGAGCAAACGCCGATTCATATTCTGATTCCGGCTTTTATTACCAGTGAGTTGAAAACAGCTTTTCAAATTGGTTTTCTGATCTTTATTCCCTTTTTGATTATTGATTTAGTCGTGGCCAGTATCCTGATGGCGATGGGTATGATGATGTTGTCACCCATTATTATTTCGCTGCCATTCAAGATTATGTTGTTTGTGCTGATTGATGGCTGGGTATTGATTATGGGTACGATGGCAAACAGCTTCGGAACACTTTAGGGGGTACCATGACACCATCAGAAATTGGCGATTTATTCACACACGCTCTTTATTTGGTGCTGGCTATTGTTATGGCGATGATTATTCCCAGTCTGATTGTGGGGCTGGTGGTCAGTACCTTTCAGGCGGCGACACAGATCAACGAACAGACTCTGAGCTTTCTTCCGCGTCTGGTGGTGACCCTGCTGGCAATTATTGCGTTTGGCCCCTGGGCGGTAAATGCGGTGATCGACTTTACTAAAGAAATTTATACCAACATTCCCTTTATTATCGGATAACTTGTGCTGGAACTGGATGCTCTGGAAGTCAGTCACTGGGTAAGCCGGTATATTTATCCCTTCGCCCGGATTTCCGGTTTGCTGATGGTTATGCCGTTGATCGGTACCCGTATGGTATCGCAACGTATTCGGCTGATTCTGGCGGTTACCATTACGCTGGTGGTGGTTCCTGTACTGCCTCCTTTTGTCAAAGTAGACGCACTCTCACTGGCTTCCCTGATTATTATTCTGCAGCAACTTCTGATCGGCATTCTTCTTGGCTTTGTCGTGGAATTGCTGACGCAGGTGTTTGTGATTGCCGGGCAGCTGATTGCGATGCAAACCGGTTTGGGTATTGCGACAACGGTTGATCCGTCACAAGGTGCATCGGTGGTTGTGATCAGCCAATGGTTATTATTTATGATCAGTCTGGTGTTTCTGTCATTAAATGGTCACCTGGTACTTATCGAAATATTGATCGACAGTTTTTATACCATGCCGATAGGCTTTGATGGCTGGACACAAAAAGAATTGGGCTTAGTCGTCACATGGAGTGGCTGGATGTTTGCCGCAGCGCTGGTTATCTCATTGCCGGCGATGACCGCCTTGCTGATCGTTAACCTCGCTTTTGGGGTTATGACCCGTGCAGCGCCACAGCTGAATATTTTTGCGCTGGGTTTTCCGGTAACGATGATTGTTGGTTTATTTATTTTGTGGCTGAGCATGGGAGAGATGGCACAAAGTTTTCAAGGCTACATGGATACCTTGTTTGAATTCATCAAAAAACTGACGGAGATGACCTGATATGGCGGAAGATTCCGGTCAGGAAAAAAGTGAAGAGCCCACCGCGCGAAGGTTAGAAAAAGCGCGTGAAGAGGGCCAGACTCCCCGTTCAAAAGAATTAAACACCACCATGGTATTGTTGCTGGGGGCCCTGGGCCTGCTGGCATTCGGGCCGTGGATGGCTGAGCACGTGAATCATATTGCCCGTTTCAGTTTTGCCCTTGAGCGTGATGCCGCCTTTGATCAGAGCATTATGTATGCTCACCTGGGTGCCTCTCTGTGGCAGGCGACTCTGGCTCTTGCACCCTGGTTGTTGTTGGTTTTATTTGCCGCGCTTCTTGGTCCGCTAGGGGTTGGCGGCTGGATCTTTTCGACTAAAGCGCTGGCGCCGAAAATGAACCGTCTGAATCCGTTCAGTGGTCTGAAACGCATGTTCTCGGCCAATTCTCTGGTGGAATTGCTGAAATCCTGGGCCAAAGTGCTGGTGGTGGGACTGGTGGCCTGGCTGGTGCTGAACGCTTATTTTGAAGATGCCATGTTGCTGCAGCATAAAGACACCGAGCCTGCTGTCCGTGGTGCTGTGCATATTATTATCTGGAGCGTCATTTTTCTGTGTTTATCGACTGCCGTCATCGCCATTATTGACGTGCCGTGGCAGATATACAGTCATACCAAAAAACTGCGTATGACCATGCAGGAAATTAAAGACGAATACAAAGAAAGCGAAGGGCGTCCTGAGGTCAAAGGTCGAATCCGTCAGCTGCAGCGCGAAGCATCACAACGGCGCATGATGGCTGATGTGCCGACGGCGGATGTGGTCATTACTAACCCGACGCATTTTGCCGTGGCCCTGCGTTACGAGTCTGAATTGATGCGGGCACCGACTTTGGTAGCAAAAGGCTCTGATCAGGTCGCGATGAAAATCCGCGAAATTGCTAAAGAAAATAACGTGGCACAAATGCAGGCGCCACCTCTGGCGCGTGCGTTGTACACCCACGGCAAAATTGGTGAAGAAATTCCGGAAGGTTTGTATGTCGCGGTGGCTCAGGTGCTTGCATACATTTACCAGATGGATCTGTACGTTAAAGGTCGTGGTCCTAAACCGGAGCGTAAGCCGGATATGCCGATTCCGCGTGACCTGCGGGTTGATCCTGAGCCGCAGTAACTCCCCTAAGCCGGTTTTTACCGGCTTTTTTATTGATATTTTTCAATCACGCTGAAAGTAGGAAAGCTTTTTGCAAAGACATCTTCCAGTGATGTTTTTCTGACGGATGTTGTCATGGCGGTAGCCTCAAAAGATCAGGTGATGGGTCAGCTCAAAGGCGGTATGTCGCTGCTGGCGCAGGGTAACTTAAGTATTCCTGTCATGCTGCTGGTGTTGCTGGGCATGATGACGCTGCCGTTGCCGCCATTTTTATTGGATACGTTTTTTACCTTCAATATTGCATTATCCATCGTAGTGTTGCTGGTCAGTGTGTACGCCCGGCGGCCGCTGGATTTTGCGATTTTCCCTACTATTTTGCTGGTTGCAACGTTGCTGCGCCTGGCGTTGAACGTTGCTTCGACGCGGGTTGTACTGCTTTATGGGCATGAAGGGGGGGACTCTGCAGGTAAGGTAATCGAAGCGTTTGGTGAAGTGCTGATCGGTGGTAACTATGCCGTGGGTCTGGTGGTCTTCATGATTCTGATGATCATTAACTTTGTGGTGGTAACCAAAGGTGCTGGCCGGGTGTCAGAAGTCAGCGCGCGCTTTACTCTGGATGCTATGCCAGGTAAGCAAATGGCGATTGATGCGGATCTGAATGCCGGACTTATTGACGCAGACCAGGCGAAAACCCGCCGCGCGGACGTAGCCGCCGAGGCAGACTTCTACGGTTCTATGGATGGTGCCAGTAAGTTCGTTAAAGGCGATGCCGTTGCCGGTATCTTAATTCTGATCATCAACGTTGTCGGTGGTTTCGGTATTGGTATGGCGCAGCATGGTCTGAGTTTTGGCGATGCGGTGTCTGCTTATACCTTGCTGGCCATTGGTGATGGTCTGGTCGCTCAGATTCCGTCGCTGCTGCTGTCCACTGCAACCGCCATTATGGTGACCCGTAATGGTGGCGATGAAGACATGGGGCAGCAGGTTTTTGGCCAGATGTTTGCGTCATCCCGCGCTCTGGCTGTAGCGGCCGGCCTGATGTTTATGATGGGTATTGTGCCCGGCATGCCACACGGTGTGTTTCTCGGTGCGGCTTTGATTGCTGCCAGCGTCGCCTACTTTATTCACTGGCGTAAAGACGGCGGCAAGTTTGGTGATGCCATTGCCCAGCGAATCGGTGCTCAGCCGAAAGCCGCTGCGGCATTGCCGGCTGGCAGTGGTAATGCGTTGGCGGCACCGAAAGAAAAAGCCGAAGCGGCCATTAAACAAATGGAAGTCAAAGAGCTGGGCTGGGACGACGTCGAGCCGGTTGACCGCGTTGGTCTCGAAGTGGGTTACCGTCTGATCCCGCTGGTGGATAAAAATCAGGGCGGACAGCTGCTGAACCGTATCAAGGGTGTGCGGCGCAAATTATCCCAGGAAATGGGTTTTCTGATGCCCTCGGTGCATATCCGCGACAACCTGGATCTGCTGCCTAATCAATACCGTATTACGCTGATGGGTGTGACTCTGGCAGAGGCCGAAATTTATCCGGAGCGGGAAATGGCGATTAATCCAGGTCAGGTGTTCGGTAAAATCGAAGGTTTGGCATCCAAAGATCCGGCGTTTGGTCTGGATGCCTTCTGGATTGATGCCACACAAAAAGACCGTGCCCAAACCCTTGGTTATACCGTGGTTGATGCCAGCACCGTGGTTGCCACACACCTTAATCAGAAATTGCAGCGCCACGCGCATGAATTACTCGGCCATGAAGATGTTCAGCAGTTGGTGGATATGCTGGCCAAAGCATCACCGAAACTGGCTGAAGAACTGGTGCCTAATACGCTGAGCATCACCCAATTACTGGCTGTTTTGCAAAACCTGCTGCGTGAACATGTGCCTATCCGTGATATGCGCTCCATTGCCGAGTCTTTGGCGAATAGTGGCAGTGCGAGTCAAGATACCGCCGCTATGACGGCCGCTGCACGCCTTGCCTTGAGCCGCATGATCGTCCAGAACATCTTTGGTAATGCGGATGAACTGGTGGTTATGACCTTGGACCCAGGTCTGGAACAGTTGTTGCTTAAAACCCTTCAGCAAAGCGGACAGCAGGCCGGACAGTACGGCCTGGTACTGGAGCCGGGCATGGCCGACACGTTACAGCGCTCTCTGGCTGAAGCAGTTCAGGCGCAGGAAATGGCAGGTAATCCGGCAGTGTTGCTGGTTACCAGTCAGTTGCGCGCAGCGATGGCTCAGTTCGTACGCAACAGCATCGAACAACTGCAGGTGTTGGCGTACCAGGAAGTTCCGGATAACAAGAGTATTACCATTGTCGCCAGTATTGGCGGCAAATAGGGTCCTTACGATAGCGAGTGCTGACTATGAAAGTGAAACGCTTCACCGCAGCCAATATGCAGCAGGCTCTGCGTCTGGTCTCTCAGGAACTGGGAGCGGATGCGGTGATTCTGTCGAGCAAGAAAGTGTCAGTGGGTTTCGAGGTAGTGGCCGCGCTGGATTATCAGCCTGGCCATGAGCAGGACCGTCCTGAAATTGAACGCCAGTTACGCTTGCAGCAGGAGCTGGAAGACGCCAGGTCGGCTTCCCGTGAACCTCAGCCGGCATTAAAAAAACGCGATGAGCGTTATGAAGAACGCATGGCCTTTGCCGGGCAGGGTGACCTGTCCAGCAAAGAGTCTCTGTCGGCGGTGTTAAGCGGTCTGAAAAACGATGACTTCAGCCGTAGCAATACCGTCACACCCGCAAGAAGTCCGGCTCCGGAAGAAACAGGCCGCAGCGCCGCAGAAGACGCGATGCTGCAACGGCGTGTTGAACAGGGCGAGGAGCGATACAACAGCGTCATTCAACAAATGAGTGGCGAACTGCGTGATCTGAAAGACTGGATGGTCAGTCATCAGGGCAGTGCCTGGGATACCCGGCGGCCACTGACCTGGCAGCAATCACAGTTATGGCAGCGCTGTCAGGATGTAGGCCTGGAAGCAGCTTGGGCGGACAGAGTCGCCAGCCGTATTGACGGTGATGTTCCTCTGGAAGATGCCTGGAATAAAGCGCTGAAACTGATCGCGTCAGATTTACCCGTGGCGCCCAATGGTTTATTGGATCGCGGTGGAATTTATGCCCTGGTCGGCCCGACCGGTGCGGGTAAAACCACCACCATTGGCAAGCTGGCAGCCCAGTTTGTCATCCGCCATGGGGCAGAATCGGTGGCATTGATCACCCTCGATAACTACCGCGTGGCGGCACATGATCAGCTCCGCACCTTTTCGCGGATTCTGGGAGTGGCGCTGCATGTAGTGCCGGTGAACGGTGATCTGAATAAAGTGCTGGATAGCGTACGCGACAAAAAACTGGTGCTGGTCGACAGCGCGGGATTGGCCAGTCAGGATCCACATTTTTCCGTGCAGTTGTCTATGCTTAAACAAGCCGGTGCGCGCTTGAAAAAGCTGCTGGTATTACCCTTGACCAGTCAGGGACGTTGCCTGCAGGAAAATTACGAACATTTTAAAGCAGCAGGGTTGGCGGGTTGCGTATTCACCAAACTGGATGAGTGTTTCAGTCTTGGGCCCGCTATGAGTATCTCGGCACTGACTCAGTTGCCGGTCACCCTGGTGACAGATGGACCGCACATCCCCGATGATGTGCATTATCCGGATGCTGACAAACTGGTGAAACTGGCGGAACAGATGGCGCGTATGGCGCGCACCCGCTGGCAGGCCGCCGAAGCGATGAGCTTCGCCACTCAGCATTCCAGTATTCAACACGGAGTATAACGACTAATGGCAAGGCATCCTGTGCAGGTCATCGCCGTCACCGGCGGTAAAGGTGGTGTCGGCAAGAGCAATGTCTCAGTCAATCTGGCCATTGCCCTGGCAGAAATGGGACGCAGAGTGGTTGTGCTGGATGCCGATCTCGGGCTCGCCAACATCGACATTCTGCTCGGCATCAGCTCCAACAAAACCATCGAGAATGTACTCACCGGAGAATGTGACCTGCGTGACGTGATGGTTAAAGGACCTGGTGGTATCCGGGTTGTACCGGCATCATCCGGTACCCAGAAGCTGTCACAGCTGAACTCTCTTGAGCATGCGGGTCTTATTCAGGCGTTCAGTGACATTGGTGATGATATTGATGTACTGATTATCGATACCGCTGCCGGTATATCCGACAGCGTAATGAGTTTTGTCCGTGCAGCACAGGAAGTGCTGATGGTCGTGACTGATGAGCCAACCTCCATTACGGATGCTTACGCTCAGATCAAACTGCTGAACCGCGATTACGGTCTGTTCCGCTTCCGCATTGTTGCCAATATGGTGCGCACGCCGCAGGAAGGAAATGCCTTATTTGCCAAGCTCACCAAAGTGACGGATCGTTTTCTCGAAGTGGCTATGCAGTATGTCGGTGCAATTCCTCAGGATGATGCGTTACGACGTGCGGTACAGCGCCAGAAAGCGGTAATTGATGCGTATCCGCGTTCCAAGGCGGCTACGGCATTCCGTGCGCTGGCTAAAAAAGTAGATTCATGGCCGCTGCCTTCATCTCCCCGGGGGCATCTGGAGTTTTTTGTAGATCGGTTAGTTCAGGAAGCCGGGGCATAACGAGTGTCAGTAGGAAGTTGTCTGGTGTATTCCGACGTACAAAAACACGATTATGAACAGCTGGTGCGTGATCATGCGACGCTGGTAAAACGCATTGCTCACCACCTCATCGGCAGGCTGCCCGATAGTGTGCAGCTCGACGATCTTATTCAGGCCGGCATGATTGGTCTGCTGGAAGCTGCACGCAAATACGATGGCGGCAAAGGTGCCAGTTTTGAAACCTATGCCGGCATCCGTATACGTGGTGCGATGCTTGACGAAATCCGTAAAGGAGACTGGGCACCACGCTCAGTACACCGTAATTCCCGCCGTATCAGTGATGCGATCAAACAAATAGAAAGCGAGAAAGGCCGCGATGCAGAAGACAGTGAAGTCGCAGGCTTTCTTGGTCTCAGTCAGGATGAATACCACGCCATCTTGAAAGACAGTGCCGGTTGTCGTTTATTCAGCTTTGAAGAAGTGGTTGAAAAAAGTGAAGCCGGTTTTGATGTCTTCGAAGAAGAATCTCCCAACCCACTTGATGGCATAGAACGTGAGTCCTTTCAGCGTCAACTCGCCGACGCTATTCGTCATTTGCCCGAAAGGGAGCAGCTGGTGCTGGCTCTTTACTATGACGAAGAACTTAACCTGAAAGAAATTGGCGCTGTTCTTGGTGTCAGTGAATCCCGGGTGAGCCAGTTGCACAGTCAGGCGGCCCATCGTCTGCGCGCCCGTCTTGGCGGCTGGTTGTCCTAAACCCTTCCTGTTATTGAAAAAAATCTTTTCTGGCTGCTTTGTTTCTGGATAAAGCGATAACTGTGTCTACACTAAACCTTAGGAACGACTTGGAATATAGAGAGTCGATTACTGGAGGTCGTTTTGGACAAAAACATGAAAATTCTGATCGTTGATGATTTCTCAACGATGAGACGAATCGTCAAAAATCTGTTGCGCGATCTGGGGTTCACAAACACCCAGGAAGCAGATGACGGCACAACAGCACTTCCCATGTTGCAGAATGGTGACTTCGACTTCTTAGTGACGGACTGGAACATGCCTGGCATGACAGGTCTCGACTTGCTGAAGAAAGTAAGAGCCGATGATCGCCTGAAAAGTCTGCCGGTACTGATGGTGACAGCGGAAGCCAAGCGCGACCAGATTGTTGCTGCTGCTCAGGCAGGGGTTAACGGCTATGTCGTGAAACCTTTTACTGCTGCGGTACTGAAAGAAAAGATCGATAAGATCTTTGAACGTGTCGAAGGTTAACCAGGAAGATAACTTGATGGCCGGGATCAATCTGGATACCGATAACAGCGCTGTCGGCACTGAAATCAAAAACCTAGCAGAAAACATGCTTCGGCAGTTGGAGCTTGGTGATCTCAGTAAGGCGGTAGCGTTGGTTAATAATCTCAATGAGGTTAGAGACCGTACGCTGTACAACGAAATCGGCCGACTGACCCGCGCGTTGCATGAAGCAATTAAAAATATGCGCGTTGATACTGTCGGTGCCGCATCAGACATTGATCATGCAACGGACAAGCTGGCCTACGTGCTGGAAATGACCGATAAATCGGCCAACCGCACGATGGACCTGGTGGATGCCGGGATGCCTTTGGCAACCGATATCCATGACAGAGCCAGCGCGTTATCGGTTGAGTGGCAGCGTTTTCTGAATAAAGAATTAAAGCCGGATGAATTCCGCAATTTAACGAAAGATATAAACCAGTTTCTTCTCGACAGTGCGAGTCAGTCTCAGCGTTTGCAGGGACAGTTATCCGATATTGTGCTGGCACAGGATTTTCAGGATTTAACCGGTCAGGTCATTCACAAAGTGGCTGCGCTGGTAACTGACGTTGAAGGCCGGCTGGTTCAGCTTGTTGCCATGGCCGGCAACGTGGATTCGATTACCGGAATTGTTCATGCCGATATGGAATCGGCAGAAGAGCCGACGGAAGGCGCAAATATCGCTGCGGAGGGACCGCAGATTAATAAGTCCAGTGAAGACGTAGTTGCCAGCCAGGATGATGTTGATGACTTACTGTCCAGTCTTGGTTTTTAAAGGAGCTAACGGATGAGTTTCGATGCTGATGAAGAGATTCTCCAGGATTTTTTGGTTGAAGCCGGGGAAATTCTTGAGCTGCTCTCTGAACAACTGGTCGATCTTGAACAACGCCCACATGATAAAGACCTGCTGAATGCTATCTTCCGTGGTTTCCACACGGTAAAAGGTGGTGCTGGATTTCTGCAACTTAATCCTTTGGTGAATTGCTGCCATGCAGCAGAAAACGTTTTCGATACCCTGCGTAATGGTCATCGTACTGTTAATTCAGATCTTATGGATGTGGTACTTCAGGCGCTCGATAATGTAAATGAGATGTTTGAAAGTGTGCGCTCGGGTGCCAAACCTGAAGATGCCGACCCTGAATTAATCGAACGTTTACATAAACTGGCACGGCCTGAGTCGGAAGATGAAGTGCAGGTCAGTGAGCCTGAAATAGCTGCCGAGGAACCAATACAAGAAGATCTTGTGCAATCAGCCCCTGCTGCTGCGGAAGATAACGGCGATATAACAGACGATGAGTTTGAGCAGTTGCTCGACGCTTTGGACGAAGAAAAAACCAATGCAGCTCCGGCATCTGCCGCCGCGGATGATGATTTCTTTGATATAGGGTCTGACAGCGTTGACGCCTCCAGTGATGAAATCACTGAAGATGAGTTTGAAGCGCTGCTCGATCAAATTCATGGTAAAGGCAAAAGTGCCACATCCCAGGAAGACAAAACAGCCGAGCCGGAAAAAACCGAACCTGCACCTGCCGCTGCAAGTCCTGCACCTGCGGGCGGAGATGATCTGATCAGTGATTCTGAGTTTGAAGAATTGCTTGATCGATTGCACGGTAAGGGTAAGCATTCGAGCGCACCAGAGGGTGAGGCTGAAGCATCTGTTGCAGCAGAAAAACCGGTTGCAGCCGCGCCGCCGGTCTCCCCTCCGGAAGCCGCCAAACCAGCGGCTAAAGTTGAGGCTAAACCTGCCGCTAAGCCTGAAGCCAAAGCTGCTCCGGTTGCCAAAGCCCCCGCTGCCGCTGACGAGGCGAAACGTTCGGATAAAGATGCTGCTGCCTCCGAAGCAACAGTGCGCGTGGATACCAAGCGTCTCGATGACATTATGAATATGGTCGGAGAGTTAGTACTGGTTCGTAACCGTCTGGTTCGTTTAGGTCTTAAAAGTACGGATGAGTCGATGGCCAAAGCGGTCGCCAATCTCGATGTGGTTACCGGTGATTTACAGGCTTCTGTAATGAAAACCCGGATGCAGCCAATCAAAAAAGTATTTGGCCGCTTCCCGCGTGTGGTTCGTGACCTTGCTCGTCAGCTTAAGAAAGAAATTAATCTTGAATTACGTGGTGAAGAAACCGATCTGGATAAGAATCTGGTGGAGGCTTTGGCCGATCCCCTTGTTCACTTGGTGCGTAACGCTGTTGATCACGGTGTTGAAATGCCGGATGTGCGTGAAAAAAATGGCAAGCCCAGGGTCGGTACTGTTGTCCTTTCCGCAGAGCAGGAAGGCGATCACATTCTGCTGATTATTCAGGATGATGGTGGTGGTATGGACGCCGATGTTTTACGCCGTAAGGCGGTAGAAAAAGGCGTTATGGATCAGGATGCCGCAGACCGTTTGACGGAAAATGAATGTTTTAATCTGATTTTTGCCCCTGGTTTTTCAACCAAAGATCAGATTTCAGATGTGTCCGGCCGTGGTGTCGGCATGGATGTTGTTAAAACAAAAATTTCTCAGCTTAATGGCACGATTAATATCGATTCCCGCCCAGGTGTGGGTACCGGTATTCGCATTAAAGTACCTCTGACTTTGGCGATTATGCCGACTCTGATGGTGATGCTGAAAAACCAGGCATTTGCTTTCCCATTGGTCAGTGTGAACGAAATTTTCCACCTTGATTTGACCAAAACCAATATTGTTGATGGTCAGGAAGTGGTGGTTGTACGTGAAAAACCGGTACCACTATTTCATCTGAAGCGTTGGCTGATCAAAGGTGAAGCTTATGCAAAAGCGGATGAAACGGCTCACGTTGTGGTCGTGTCGGTGGGTACCAAACGGGTAGGTTTTGTTGTTGATCAGCTTATCGGTCAGGAAGAAGTCGTTATTAAACCTTTGGGGAAAATGTTGCACGGTACGGCAGGAATGGCAGGGGCGACCATCACGGGTGATGGACGAATCGCGCTGATTCTGGATATACCAAGCATGCTGACCCGTTATGCATCATCACGGCAATCGACTGCAGCATAAGTAGTCCAACGACTAAGGAAGAGTTGATTTCATGAGTATTCGTGTTCTGGTTGTCGATGACTCAGGATTTTTTCGCCGCAGGGTAACCGACATTATTAATGCGGATGGTCGCATGGAAGTCGTCGGGGTTGCCTCTAACGGCCGCGAAGCTATTGAGATGAATGAATCTCTTAAGCCCGATGTGATTACTATGGACTACGAGATGCCAGTAATGGATGGCATCACGGCTGTGCGGAATATTATGCAGCGGCGGCCGGTGCCGGTGCTGATGTTTTCCTCCCTTACGTTTGAAGGCGCACGGGTCACGCTGGATGCACTGGACGCCGGTGCACTGGATTTTCTGCCAAAGAATTTTGACCAGATTGCCAAAGATGCTATTCAGATTAAGCGCGCGCTGACCGATAAAATTGCCGGCGTTGCCCGCAGTCAGACCAAGGTCGCGCCTGCGCCGGTTGCGCGTCCTGCTGTACGCGGACGCCTGACTCAGACCGAGCTGGTGGTTATAGGAACTTCAACCGGTGGGCCTGCGGCTCTGCAAACCCTGTTTAAAACCATTCCAGGCAGTTTTAAAACGCCCATTATTATTGTTCAGCACATGCCCGGTTCATTTACCAAAGCCTTTGCCGAGCGTCTTAATTCCCTCAGTCCCCTGATCGTAAAAGAAGCGGCCGATGGCGATAAAATTGAATCCGGTCATGTCTATGTGGCACCTGGTGGTATGCAATTAATGGTCGACCGCCGTGGTGGTGGTGTTATTCACATCCGCGAAAGTGATGAGCGGGTTAACTATCGCCCCAGTGTCGATATCGCTTTTGCTTCGGCTGCCAAGCACTATGGCAACAAGACTCTGGCTATCGTGCTCACCGGAATGGGAGCGGATGGTCGGGAGGGGGCTCGTTTGCTGAAGCAGGGCGGAGCGAGTGTTTGGGCTCAGGATGAAGAAAGCTGTGTCATTTTTGGCATGCCGCTGGCCGTTATCAAGGAAGGGTTGAGTGATGAAGTATTGCCCCTGAAAGATATCGGCCCGAGGCTCGTTGAAGAGGTTGGCTAGTGGATCGGTGGACGTTAGTCACTGTCTTGTTGGCAGTGATTGCCGTACTGACCGGTTTCTCTCTTGAGGGAGGAGATCTTACTGCTCTTTGGAATCCTCCGGCCGCGCTGATTGTATTTGGTGGCGGCGTATTCGCCACTCTGGCGCAACTGCCTGTCAGCCAATACCGCCCTTTGGGAGAACTTTTGCTTTGGCTGGTTGCTCCCCCACAATATTCCCTTGATTCTCTCCTCAGTAAACTGACCACCAGTGGTAATGCCCTGCGTCGGGACGGCCCTCTGGCGCTGGAGAAAGTAGCTGGCTCCGAAGCCGACCCGGTATTCCGTAAAGCGTTGCTGTTACTGGCGGATGGCAACGATGTCGATGCTATGCAGTCTGCGCTGTATCTGGAACTGAAGAGTCGTGAAGAACGTGATCAGGACTTACTTTGTGTGCTGGATAATCTGGCAGGCTACCTGCCTACACTGGGGATTGTCGGAGCAGTGCTTGGCCTGATGCAGGTGCTTTCCAGTATTAAGCAACCGGAAGCTTTAGCGGCCGGGATTGCGACGGCGTTTGTGGCAACTTTTTACGGAGTCGCTGGCGCCAACCTGATTGTTATTCCGTTAACCAGTACCCTGCGCCAGCGTCTTGCGATCCGCAGTCGTTATTACGAGGCTTTGATGCTTGGTGTCGTCGCGTTACGCAATGGTGTAAATCCCATGGCGTTGCGCTATCGCATGCAAGGGATTGTGTTGTGAAACGCCCAGGTCCGGACCCACATCGCTGGCTGGTATCCTATGCAGACTATATGACGCTTTTATGCGTCTTTTTTATCATGTTGTACGCGGTGCAACTGGTTGATGAAGAAGACGGTTCAGCGATCCGTAGCGAGCTGGAAGGTATCTTCTCGACCATATTACCTCCGGAACCGATTACTCCCCCGACACTCTCCACCCCTCTGGAAGACGGCAATGGCTTACTACCATTGTTGGCTGATATTCGTCAGGTTGCTCAATTTATTCCGGAGTCGGACGATATAAGGATAGAAGGGGACAAGGATTGGATAACCGTATCGTTGAATGCGGATCTTTTATTTGCCCGTGGTGAGACACGCATACGTGACGAAGCTTTGCCGCTGATGCAGGCGATTGCCGCTGAACTGAAGGATTTTCCATTTCCAATCAATGTTCAGGGACATTCAGACGATACGCCAGCCAAAGGCATTACCAATTGGGAAATATCAGCATTGCGTGCAGCGTCGGTGGTACAGAATCTGGTGTTGTATGGTGTTGCTCCGCAGCGGATGGCGGCAGTAGGGCTTTCGTACTACCACCCGTTGAAAGCAGAAGACACTGAAGAAGCGCGGGCGGAGAATCGTCGTGTTGTGATTTTTATGACTCAAACGAGTGAGTCAGCTCCCTGGTCTCGTCCAACTGCAAATAATTGACATACTTTTTGCTTAATGAATTTCTTAACAGCAGAAAGTGTTTTTAGTGGCCTCTGGCGGGTCACGCGCTTATTGAAAACAGGGTGAAACTAGTGCGGATTTGGTCAATAGCAAATCAGAAAGGCGGGGTCGGTAAGACAACCAGCGTGGTTGCTTTGGGAGGCTTATTGGCCGAACAGGGTAAACGGGTATTGCTGGTCGATCTTGATCCCCATGGTTCATTGACGAGCTATTTCCGACAGAACCCGGACAATCTTGAGCGCAGCCTCTATCACCTGTTTTTTGAGCAACGTTACAAAGACAAAGACTTTATTCAAACGGTGATTAAACCCACCAGTTTGCCTAATGTGTCTTTACTGCCGGCAACAACATCGCTTGCCACGCTGGAACGTCAGGTCAGTGGCCAGGATGGTATGGGCTTGGTTCTGGCACGGTCTCTGGCCCAGTTATGGGATGAGTATGACTACGCCCTGTTGGATACGCCGCCCATTCTTGGTGTTCTGCTGGTGAATGCACTGGCCGCTTGCCAGCGCCTGGTGATACCGACGCAGACCGAACACCTGGCGATGAAAGGATTGGAGCGGATGATTCATACCCTGAAAATGGTGATGCGCTCGCAAAATCGCAACCTGCCTTACATGATCGTTCCTACACTCTTTGACCGGCGCACGCTGGCTTCGGTCACCACGCTGAAAGAAATGCGCCGCTTGTATCAGGACTCTTTATGGCAGGAAGCGATTCCGGTCGATACCCGTTTGCGTGATGCCAGTCATGAAGGTGTTTTTCCACATCAAATGGATGAGCAGGGGCGTGGTGTACGGGCCTATCGTCATTTATTAAGTGAAATCGATGTGGCGGATCCTGGTCGTGGCTAGTTATATCCCACAGGTTTCAGCCGCTGCTAATAATCCGCTGGATGATTACTTTGATCATTTGCTGGCGGCTGATGGGGAGGTTACCGACCAGGGGGTAAATTGGGATGCCTTGCTGCGTTCGGCGGTCAGTCCTCATCATTTAGAAGAGGCCCTGGCCAGCAGTACACTGAAAAGTGGTTATGCCCCAATCCCTCTGCGTCCTCTCGGACAAGGGGGGAGAGCTGCACAGCGTACGCAGCTTTTTACGGCGCTCGGATTGATACAACATTTACCCGAATCTTCGCTGCGGCGCTGTATGCTGGCGGCGTGCCTTCCTGTTGCTGCGGAGGCTGCCCTCAATGGCTGATGTAACGCCTAAAACAGATCTGGCAAATCAGGTCGATTTTGTTTTACAGGACTATCTGGATCAGCTTCTGGTCAGTGCGACGGACGTAAAGCCGGTATCTACGATTAAGTCAGAGGCGGCTAAGTCGGGAGCAACCCAATCTGAGATAATGAAAACGGAGCCTGCCGTTACAGAGGAGCCTGTTCCGGCGACGGTGGTTACCGAAGCACGCAGTCTTCCCCGTTTTGACGTGCAGAGTAGTGTTCCTTCGCTAAAAACCGCATTTTCAGACGTGATTCCATCATCTCCACTGCAGGAGATTCCGGAGGTTGCGGTTGCAGAGCGTGTCGAAACCCCGTCGCAAGAGCATGAGGTTGCAGAACCAGGGGTGGAAGATGTCAATGAATTGACTTTATCCACCGTAAAAACTGCGTCGCTTAATTGGCAGTCCAGTCAGGGTATCGATTGTCTTATCTTCAAAGTTGCAGGCCTTAAGCTGGCAATACCTCTGCCATTGCTGGGGGGCGTTCATAACGTGACTGACAAGGTGACCCCGCTGTTCGGGCAGGCCAGTTGGTCATTGGGGGTCTGGCAGGGCGATAAATCCAAGCTTACGATTATTGATAGCGCTCAACTGATTATGCCCGAGCGCAAGATCAGCCTTAACGATGACGGCTACAGCTTTTTTATTCAGCTGGACCGTTCTCCATGGGCGCTGGCGTGCCAGGAAATCTGTGACACCGTCACCCTGGTGCATGATTCGATTAAATGGCGTGGAGAGGGCAGTAAACGACCGTGGCTTGCCGGGACGGTGATCTCTGAAATGTGTGCTTTACTGGATGTACCAGGGGTATTAAAGCTGTTGGAAGAAAATCGTCGGGTAGCCCGGCGGGCTTAAAGAAAACCCGACATATCAGTGCTGTAGTCTCTTTTTAAAGCCATTATTTATTCCTGTCGGACCTGAAAAATTCCTTTTTTTTAACTGGTACACTTTGTGCTCTGTTCTATAGTTAAGAGAGGTTCGTCATGTTTTTTGACACAGTCAGGCATCGGCCTTTCTTAGCGAGGATGTTTTATGTCAGCGATTGCCGGAAATAAAGGTGCGGAAGATCCCGTCCTTCAATGGGTAACCTTCCGTCTGGAAAACGAGACGTACGGAATCAATGTAATGCAGGTTCAGGAAGTTCTGCGCTACAGCGAAATTGCACCGGTTCCCGGTGCTCCCCCGTATGTACTTGGCATTATTAACCTGCGTGGCAATGTCGTAACGGTGATCGATACACGGCTCCGTTTTGGCCTGCCAACGGCTGACACCACTGATCAGACGCGTATCGTAATTATTGAAGCGGAAGGTCAGGTGGTTGGCATACTCGTCGATGCGGTGGCTGAAGTGGTATATCTGCGTCAGTCTGAAATTGAAACCACCCCGAACGTCGGCAATGATGAGAGTGCCAAATTCATCCAGGGGGTTTGTCATAAAAATGATGAACTGCTTATTCTGGTGGATCTGGAGAAACTGATGACCGACGAGGAGTGGACAGAAATCCAGGGTTTATAGGAGTCTGTCATGGCGTCTCTGTCACTGATGCACTGGTTATTGATGGGTAATATGGGTTTGCTGTTATTGGTTGGCGCTTTTATGTGGTCACTGAAACGGCAGCAAAATCAGGATGCCAACCGTCTGGATCAGGCGGTTGGCAGCTTACAACAAGCGCATCAGGCGATGAGCAAAAGCACCATTGGCATGGGGCGTAAGCTCAAGCAAATAGATGGGCGCCTGCAACATGCCGAACGCAAAGTCGTATTGCCAACAACGGATGAGGCGACTTTTCAACAGGCCTCACGCCTGGTTGGATTGGGGGCGACAGCCAGTGATCTGGTCGACAGTTGTGGTGTCGCGCGTGGTGAAGCAGAGTTGATTGTTTCGCTGAAGCGCCAGACGGCGCATTGAAAGCTCACGACTGATCTGCTGCTTTTACCGGGCATTGCAAAGTGCCGGGTATACCAGAAAGCGGGTTTAATAACGCCGGAATAAAAAGTTATCAGCATAAAAAGCAGACCACAGGTCTGTTTTTTTATGCATGCTGTTCAGTTATTCAGTCTCGCTGGACTATTCCCGCTATGTTTGCCTGCTGCTGGCCTTAGCTGTGCCCTGTAAAGTCACTGCTCGGTGAGCGGCTCACTCTTTATAACAAAACAATCCATGTCATGACGTACTCTCTTCCTATACTTGATTTAAGTATGTTGTCAGGAGTTAGGCCATGAAAGCTTCACTGCACCTCATGATTATCGGCTTGTCAGCGTTGCTTGGCTTTTATTCGCCTGCAGCTGTTTACTCCGCTGCGCCGGATACGCTGAATTCTCGTAGTCCGGTTGCGAGCTTTATACGTAATGCAACGTTTCTGGAAAGAACGCCTGAATTTACCGACCTTTATATTATTCAGACGTCAGATAAAGGCCGGCAGATTGTTATTTATTGCAACTCAGCGTACTGCTACAAACGTAACGGTCATATGGTGACGGTTTAAACACCACTGACAAACAGCGCAACCGTACAGCCAACACCGGCCATCCATACCAGAGAACGCAGGCTTGCCTGGTTGCTCAGATACAGAATGCCGTACACAACCCGGATCGCAATAAAGGCCATGGCTAAGATATCAATCCGCTCCTGAGCGCCTCCGCTCAGGTGAGCAATGATAACGGCCGCTGCAAATGCCGGAAATGCTTCGAAACTGTTCAGTTGAACCCAGTGTGCGCGCTTGCGGTAACCTTCCTGTTTCTCCAGAAATTCACGTGGTGAGTAATTGTTGTAACGACGTCCCCCCGCTTTTGCCAGACCGGTAAAAACATAAGGTAATAACGCTGCGACGAGTACGCACCAATATCCGATAGTCATAATCTTTCCTGTTTTTTAGATTGAACGGGCAGTCTTACAAAACTGCCGTGGGCATTTTTAGCCTGTTGAAAAGATTTATACGAGGTTGGAGCGTGCCGAAATAGCGTCAGAGATTGCCGGTACAGGCCGTATCAGGGTAAGACAGGTGGTGCTTCTGCACCACCTGTCTGTCTTTTCAGGAGTATGGAATGCCTAATTTACGGTAGATAAATCCCATCAGCCAGGCCGGTCCGATCAGTAAAAACTGAATATCTTTAAAGAAAGACGGTTTTTTCCCTTCGACATAGTGACCAATAAACTGGAAGATCCAGAGAATGACAAAGCTGATCACACAAACTGCCCACAGTGGTGCCAGATTTTGTTGCTCAAACCAGGCCAGAAGAACGTAAGTTGCAATGGTAAAAGCGGTCAGGCCGATCGACAGACTGACTGACATACGCACATAAAAGCCCACCACAACAATGGCTGACAGGGTTGCCCAGTTCAGGTAGGGTACTTGCGCAAAGGCCGCAGGTACTGGTATCTCCCACAGCAGCCCCATAATGACAATAAAAATCAGGGGGACACAAATCCAGTGAATCAGTTTATTCAGCGGGTTCTGGTGGCTGGCACCGTACTCTTCAAACCACTGATCGGCTGTTTTTTTATTCATAGCAAAGTCCTCGTTTGTTTATTGTTATCAGATAACCATAATGTAACGCAGGTACAGATATTAAGAATTGTCCCCGCAGGACACCCGGTTTAACTGCAGAAGTCAGTCGATGAATACACCAAACCATAGCGCAGAAAAAACGGTCTCGATTCTTTGGATAAAGGCTCTGCTGCAGGGCGCAGAATTGCAGGGGGTCGCGGCCGAGCCATTACTTCAGGCTGCGGGTATCAGCCGTGAGCTGCTGAATACTGCCTATGCCCGGGTGTCCTTAGCGCAAACGTTGAGAATGTGGCGTGCGGCAGAGGATTATTGTCCGGCAGAAGACTTCGGTTTATTAATGGGTGAACTGGTTAAACCTGCCCATTTCCAGCTTTTTGCGTTGACGCTGATGCACAGTCCGGATCTGGGGGCAGCGTTTGAAAAATCAGTCCGTTACACCCGCTTATTAAGCGATGGTGGGCGCTACTTTCTGCAGTCAGACGCGGCCGAGGCGGCCATTTGCTACGAGCCCCAGGCGGATAATTTCAGTCGCCATCAGGTCGATGCCGTATTGGTTTTGTTGCGCAGTTTTGCCAGCTGGCTGGCGTGTAAGCCGGTTCCTCTTCTGCGGGTAGAGCTGACGCATGCGCAGCCAGAGAATGTGGACAATTATCAGCGTATTTTCGCCGCGCCGCTGCAGTTTGATGCCCCGCGCAATGCCCTTGTTTTTGCCCCGGATATTATGGCAGAACCCTTGGCGCTGGGAGATGAAAAGCTGGCGGCGATGCATGAACAGATGCTGGAAGATCAGCTGGCATTGCTGCAGCAACCGGATACGGCTGGGCTGGTACAGCATTTTTTACGCAACAGCAGCGATTTGTCGGTTGATCGTGATCAACTGGCGCAGCGTCTGCACATGAGTGGCCGAACCCTGCAGCGTAAACTGCAGGAAGACCAGACGAGCTTTCAGCAGTTACTGGATGCAGAGCGTCAGCGCCGGGCGCTGATATTATTAACCACCACCAGTCAGCCGCTGACTCATATCAGTGAACAGCTGGGCTTTTCCGAAAGCAGTACCTTTACCCGCGCATTTAAACGCTGGGAGGGCATTACGCCTCTGGAGTACCGCCTGCAGCATAAAACCGCGTCGTCCTAGAAGCGCCAGTCAATACCACTGAGAAAGCGATAGCTGAAGCGGTTGATGTTCTCAACACGCAGATTGTCATCGTCACGCCGGCTGACGAACAGCACGTTCTGACTTTCGCCTTGCAGATGATTGTACCAATGCAGATGAGGTGTAATCCGCCAGCGCCAGGTGGTACCAAGCATCAGTCCTAGATTGATAAAATCATTGGCCAGTGCCGCGTTATCCAACAGCCCGGCGTAACCATCGTCATATACCTGTCCGTGCCCCAGACTGAACACCCACGACACCTGCCAGCCAGGTAATAACGGCTGGCGTTTAATGCTTAGCTGCCAATAATCGAATTGTGCGGGCGTTAAGGTATCCTGGTTATCATTCAGCACACGGATGCTTAGCGGTTGCCAGTGCTGTATGTGCGCAAGCTCCATTGAGCTGAGCGGGCTGCCGCTCTGGCGGGTATCGAGTTCAATCCCCCATTGTGCCGTCCTGGCACTGAGCAGCAGGGCCTGATTCGGTTGGTATGTCTGGCCGGAAATAGTCGCCGGCTCACGCAGGCTGTGTAATTGCTGTAGTTGTTGCCGACGAGCTGTGACGGCAATCATCATATGGCTGATGCGATATAAGGGCAGGCCGATGCGCCAATCGCTGAACTCGGCATAACCTTTACTGCGTGACAGTTCGGTCCGCAGTCCTTGTGTCCACTCCAGTTGAGGCAGGGCAGGCAGCCAGCGCTGACGGTTTAACACGGGTTGAGGTTGCAAGTGGCATTCTACCGCCGCGTACTCATCGCCTTCCTCTTTCAGCGGGGCTGTTGCGAAGGGGATGTGCAGAACGCCGGCGGCGCAGCCAGCATAATGACCCTCGCCGGCGGTTGCCGCTGCAGGGAGTAAAAACAGGCTGCTGATTAAACGCACAAAAACAGGGATTTTCATACAGCCTGTATCGGCTGCCCGGCGCAGGAGTTGAGAGCCGGGCGGTGGCAGAAACCTCAGAGGGTTTTCAGGATTTCAATCACATCGTCGTGATGGCTCTTGGTTTTTACTTTGGCCATGATGTGGCGGAGTTTACCTTCGGCATCAATGATAAAGGTTACGCGATGAATACCCATAAACTCCTTACCCATGAATTTTTTTAATCCCCAGACACCGTATTGCTCGGCAATGCTGTGGTCTTCATCGGATAACAGGTCAAAGTTCAGATCATGTTTATCGATAAACTTCTGCAGGCGAGAAGGGGCATCCGGACTGATGCCCAGTACCACGGTGTTCAATGCTTCGTATTCGCTGCGCGTATCGCGGATGCCACAGGCCTGAACGGTGCAGCCGGGTGTCATCGCTTTCGGGTAAAAATACAGCACAACGTTTTTGCCTTTAAGCGCACTCAGCGTGACGTTATGGCTGTTCTGGTCGGGAGTGGTGAAATCAGGAGCGGATTGCTCCAATGGCGGGAAATTCAGACTCATGATCAGGCCTCAGTGCAAAAGCACCAAGGCTACCGCAGCAGTCTGATAAATCAAGGGCATCCCTGAATTATTCAGAGGTGCCCAGACGGCTGTATTATCATCTCAACAGTTAATGCTGCGCTCAGACAAATATTTTTTCAGCGTGTCGCGTGCTTTATTGCCTGCGGGGCTGTTACGGAAAATAAATTCGTGGGTTTTATTTTCCAGCACCAGCAGAACGTCAGCGCAGAAATCGCCTTCGTGCTCTTTACGCACTGCACGCATGCGGGCTTCAACCAGAGTATCCAGGTTGATGTAAAAATCACCGGGCATCTCTTCCAGATGATCGCCGGCATTCATGCGTACCATTGCAACATTGGGGGTAATACAGATGTAAGCCATCGCTGAACTCCTTGACCTTGCGTATTGTTATGACTGCAGTCAGATAGTAGGAGAAGCAAGGCCGGAGGATGTTGATTTAGCGCAGGCCCGGGGGTTTTACAGCTTAATTTTGATATCGCTTTTAGGGATGCAGCAGCAAGGCAGGATATCGCCTTCATTCAGCCACGCCATCGGCTCTTCTGCGTAATACACATCACCTTCCTGCAATTGCACACGGCAGCTGCCACAGTAGCCTTCGCGGCACTGATAGTGAACGGCAACGTCCTGAGCTTCCAGAGATTCAAGCAGCGTGGCAGCATGCTGAAAATGCGCTTCGCGGCCATCATCCAGCAGCACATTAAACAACGGCTTTTGCATACCGTCGAATTCAATCTGTGGGCTGGCTTCCGGTTGTTCCGGATTGCTTTCGGGCAGAAACAGTTCAGCCTGAAGCGGAGCAGGTTGCTCAGCTTCAGGCTGCAGGGCTTCGAGTTCGAATGTGCTGTCGGGATGATCATCCCCGGTCAGTTCAAAATCGTTGTCCGGGGTTTCAGTCTGGTTTTTCAAAGCGGCGGACATCAGAGGTCAAAGTCACCCAGATCCGCGGTATCCACTTCACTGTCGATGGCCCCCACCAGATACGAACTGATTTCAGCTTCCTGTGGAGCGACCTGCACGTTGTCGCTGTTCAGCCAGGCATTGATCCATGGCAGTGGGTTGTTACGCGGCGGGAAGACCGGATCAAAGCCCAGAGCAGCAATACGCTGATTGGTAATGTACTCAACGTACTGGCACAGAATGTCTTTATTCAGACCAATCATGGAACCGTCTTTGAACAGATATTCGGCCCATTCTTTTTCCTGCTGTGCGGCTTCGGCAAAAATACGCACAACGTCGTCGCGACATTCTTCGGCGATGATAGCGAATGCAGGATCGTCCTTGCCTTTCGCCATAATCTGCAGAATGTGCTGTGTGCCGGTCAGGTGCAATGCTTCATCACGGGCAATCAGCTTGATGATTTTGGCGTTGCCTTCCATTTTTGCACGTTCGGCAAACGCAAAAGAACAGGCAAAGCTGACGTAAAAGCGGATTGCTTCCAGCACGTTGACGGATACCATCATCAGGTACATGCGGCGTTTCAGCTCGTGCAGGGTGACTTCGATGGTTTCGCCGTTAACCTGATGCGTTCCTTCACCCAGCTGGATGTAGTAATTACTCAGATAAATAAAGCTGTCGTAATACTCGGTCACGGAAATGGCGCGACGGGTAATGTGCTCGTTACGGGTGATATCGTCAAAGATCTGCGCCGGATTGGGCACAATATTACGCACAATGTGGGTATAAGAGCGGCTGTGAATCGTTTCGCTGAATGACCAGGTTTCAATCCAGGTTTCCAGTTCAGGCAAAGACACCACCGGCAGCAGAGCAATGTTCGGGGAGCGGCCCTGAACAGAATCGAGCAGTGTTTGATATTTCAGATTGCTGACGAAAATGTGCTTTTCGTGTTCCGGCAGATCGGCAAAATCTTTACGGTCGTTGGTCAGATCCACTTCTTCCGGACGCCAGAAGAACGACAGTTGTTTTTCGATCAGGTTTTCAAAAATCTTGTGTTTTTGCTGATCGTAGCGCGCCACGTTGACCTGCTCGCCAAAGAACATCGGCTGGGCAAAGGTATCAAATTCGTTGCGGTTAAATGTGGTATAGGCCATACGGAGTTCTTTCTCAAAGCAGCCACCGAAAGGTGGCTGCGACAGGTCTGAAATGATTAAATCTTACACGCGCCGCCTGCGCAGTCATCGTCTTCTTCGATCACAGCGTCTTTTTGCGGATCTTCCATACCATCACGGGTGTTGTGGTAATAGAGCGTTTTAAGGCCGTTTTTGTACGCGGTCAGCAGGTCTTTCAGCAATTGCTGCATAGGCACCTTGCCACCTTCAAAGCGTGATGGGTCATAGTTGGTGTTAGCGGAAATCGCCTGATCGACGAATTTCTGCATAATACCCACCAGTTGCAGATAACCATTGTTGTTCGGAATCTGCCACAGCAGCTCGTAGCTCTTTCTCAGTCGGCCAAATTCCGGCACAACCTGCTTGAGGATACCATCTTTGCTCTGCTTCACGCTGATATATCCGCGCGGCGGTTCAATACCGTTGGTCGCGTTGCTGATCTGTGACGAGGTCTCAGATGGCATCAGAGCGGACAACGTGGAGTTGCGCAGACCATAGGTCAGAATATCTTTGCGCAGTGCTTCCCAGTCGTATTGCAGCGGCTCTTCACAGAACTTATCGACTTCTTTTTTGTAGGTGTCGATTGGCAGAATACCCTGAGCATAGGTCGTGTCACTGAAAGCTTCGCAAGCGCCTTGTTCTTTCGCCAGGTTGTTGGAGGCTTTCAGCAGCCAGTACTGCATGGCTTCAAAGGCGCGGTGAGTCAGACCGTTGGCGCTGCCATCGGAATATTTCACGCCGTTTTTCGCCAGGAAATAGGCATAGTTGATAACACCCACACCCAGCGTGCGGCGACGCAGGCTGGCTTTCTGGGCGGCCATCACCGGGTAATCCTGATACGTCAGCAGACTATCGAGTGCGCGTACAATCAGGTCGGATAATTCTTCCAGCTCATCCAGGTTGTTCAGCGAACCCAGGTTGAAAGCGGCCAGCGTACACAGGGCAATTTCACCCTCGTCATCGTTGATGTCTTTCAGCGGCTTGGTTGGCAGGGCAATTTCCAGACACAGGTTGGATTGACGCACCGGGGCCAGTTTCGAATTGAACGGGCTGTGGGTGTTGCAATGGTCAACGTTCTGAATGTAGATACGGCCGGTGCTGGCCCGTTCCTGCATCATGCTGGAGAACAGGTCGACCGCTTTCAGCGTCTTCTTACGGATACCATCCTGTTGTTCGTATTTAACGTACAGCTGCTCAAACAGCTCCTGATCTTCAAAGAAGGCGTCATACAGACCAGGAACATCAGAAGGTGAGAACAGTGTAATGTTGCCGTTCTTAATCAGGCGTTCGTACATCAGCTTGTTGATCTGCACGCCATAGTCGAGATGACGCACACGGTTTTCTTCAACACCGCGGTTGTTTTTCAGAACCAGCAGGTTTTCAACTTCGTAGTGCCACATCGGGTAGAACAGGGTGGCTGCACCGCCGCGCACACCGCCCTGAGAGCAGGATTTTACCGCGGTCTGGAAATGCTTATAAAACGGAATACAACCGGTGTGGAACGCTTCACCGCCGCGGATCGGGCTGCCCAGGGCACGGATGCGGCCGCCATTGATGCCAATGCCGGCACGTTGAGACACGTATTTCACAATGGCACTGGCGGTGGCGTTGATGGAATCCAGGCTGTCGCCGGCTTCAATTAACACACAGGAGCTGAACTGGCGGGTCGGCGTACGCACACCGGCCATAATCGGTGTTGGCAGTGATAATTTGAACGTGGATACCGCATCGTAGAAACGGCGGATGTATTCCAGGCGACGCTCTTTGTCGTAGCCGGCAAATAAACAGGCCGCGATCAGTACATACAGAAACTGTGCGCTTTCGTAGACTTCGCCACTGACGCGGTTCTGTACCAGATATTTGCCTTCCAGCTGCTTCACGGCGGCATAGCTGAAGGTCAGATCGCGACTGTGATCAATAAACGCGTCCATCGCCGCGATTTCTTCGGCGGTATAGTCTTCCAGCAAATGACGGTCATAGCGTTCGGATTCCACCATGCGTTTCACATGATCCAGCAACGCTGGTGGCTCAAAACGGCCATAGGCTTTTTTGCGCAGGTGAAAAATATTCAGGCGTGCAGCCAGATACTGATAATCAGGTGTTTCTTCTGAAATCAGATCCGCGGCTGCCTTAATCAGGGTTTCGTGGATTTCAGAGGTCTGAATACCATCAAAAAACTGTAAGTGGGCTTTCAGCTCCACTTCGGACACAGATACGTTATCAAGACCTTCGGCGGCCCAGGTGACCACCTTATGAATTTTATCCAGATTCAAAGGTTCTTGGGTCCCGTCACGCTTGGTGACTTTTAGCTCGCTGTTCATTTCTTCTGTGCCTGTATCCAAGGGAAACTTCTCCATCTGTCCTTGATCGGTATGGGTTCCGTAAAACGCTTGACGGCTGGCCTGATTGTCTGTAGGTGCCGGTGTAAGTAACTGAGTTACCGACATATTTTTAAGTCGAGACACAAGATAATGCGGTATACCTATGAATTCAACCCCAAGATATAGTGGGTTATCGGTTTTGCGTGTGGATAACTTGTGTGTAGTTGGTGGACAGGGTGTGGCTGTTTTTTCGCAGCGTTGATGCCCTCTGATTTTTACCAAATTAATGAATAGATTGGTTACTATGCAACAAAGCGTAACTCGGTCTAGAGTTAGTGTCAGATGCCTGTGGCAATACTCCGGGGTATAAACCTGTTTAAGGAATGGTAAGGAACCATGTTGAAGCAAGAAAATGGTCAAAGCCTTGAAGAAAACTGGCGCATTCTCATTGTTGAGGATGACGAACGTCTGGCGACTCTCACCAAGGATTATCTGGAAAGTAATGGTCTGAAAGTCGCAGTTGAAGGCGACGGTGGCCGTGCAATTGAGCGCATCAAGACGGAACAGCCTGACCTCGTGGTACTGGATCTGATGTTACCGGGTGAAGATGGCCTTGCGGTCTGCCGCATTGTCCGCCCGTATTACAAAGGTCCGATTCTGATGCTGACGGCCCGTACCGAAGATCTTGATCAGGTGCTGGGACTGGAAATGGGAGCCGATGATTATGTCGCCAAGCCGGTTCGGCCGCGCGTATTGCTGGCCCGTATCCGCGCCTTGTTGCGCCGGGTTAAAGAAGTTCCTGAAGAACAGGTTGTGGATGGCGGCTCGGATAATCGTCTGACCTTCGGCAATCTGGTGGTGGATAACGCCATGCGTGAAGCCTGGCTGGAAGGCAAAAGCATTGATCTCACCAGTGCAGAGTTTGATTTGCTGTGGTTGCTGAGCAGCAGCGCCGGACGTGTCCTCACCCGGGAAGAAATTTTCCACCAGTTGCGTGGCATTGAGTATGACGGTCAGGACCGTTCTATTGATGTCAGGGTTTCACGCATTCGCCCTAAAGTCGGTGATGATCCGATGAACCCGAAGCGCATCAAAACCGTACGCAGTAAAGGTTACCTGTTCGTTAAAGAAATCTGACGTCAGGAGACATCGCCATTTTTATCCGGGTTTACTCAGGGCTGCTGGGTGCTTTGCTGATGGTTGGTATCATCTGCACTGTTGCCTTACAGCTCGTCAACTTTGTGCGCAGTGCACAGTTCAATGAAGACATGGTGGGCGGCAGTGTTGCGTTGCTGGCCCAGCGCCTGCGCCAGGACCCTGGTGCATTGTCTGAGTTGTCATCGCGCTTTGATGCCGATATCAGTATTTTACCGCTGGCCGAAGGGCCGGTGGATGAATACCAGCAAAATCGTCTGGCCCGTGGACAACTGCTGGTCGATACCACCAACGAAGGGCGTACCGCCCGTTTGTTGTATCAGATGTCCGATGACGAATTACTTGATGTCCAGCTCAGCACCGTCACCGAAGTTCAGGCGCAGGCGTCAGCGTATCTGTTGCTGGAGGATTGGCAGCGTTCCGGTGAAACCATCGAAGCGTTTATCAAACGGATGCAGCCCCGTTTCGGATTTCCGTTGTCTGTGGTGGAGATTGATCAGCTTTTCCTTTCCGACTCCGATTTTGCGCGGATGCAATACGGTGACGTACTGGTGCGGATTTCCATCGAAGGGCAGCAGGCTGAAGCCTTGGCAAAATTACCCGGTCAGCCGCGTGCGCTGCGTCTTGGGCCCATCGATGCATTCAATCCCTATTCCTGGCAGGCCATTTTTGTCATCGCCGTGATCGGGATTATGTTGCTGGGTCTTGGCGTGTATTGGGTGGTTAACTCGTTTGAGATCCGGCTGCGCAAACTGGAGCAGGCAACCAGCCGTCTGGCGCAAGGCCATCTCAGTGCCCGGGTTGCTATTACCGGCACCGATCCGGTCAGCCGTCTGGGGCAGGCCTTTAATAAAATGGCTGAACATATTCAGCGGCTTATCTCCATTCAGCGCGAAATGGTGCGTGCGGTGTCCCATGAGTTACGCACCCCGGTGGCCCGTATCCGTTTTGGCTTACAGATTATTGAAGACAGCGTCGACGATGCTTACGTCAGCAAACAGCTGACGGGTATGGACTCTGACATTCAGGAGCTGGATGAACTCATCGACGAAATTCTGACGTATGCCCGTCTGGAAGAAGGCGGGCCGTTACTCGATTTCCAGAAAGTGAATGTGGCTGACGTTGCCGTTCAGGTGGTTGAGGAAGCGCGTCCGCCGGCGCATGTCAGTGTCAGCTATGCCGGCGCGTCGCCGGAAAATGCTCATTATGCTGAAGTTGAGCCGCGTTATATTCATCGCGCGATTCAGAATCTTGTCGGTAATGCTGGGCGCTACGCCAGTTCACGTGTCCGGGTCAGTTGTACCATTGGTACCGATACCTGCCGCGTGGATGTGGAAGATGATGGCCCGGGCATCCCGGAGGAAGACTGGGACCGGGTATTTACCGCGTTTGCCCGACTCGATGACAGCCGCACCCGCAGTTCAGGTGGTTATGGACTGGGTCTGTCGATAGTGCGGCGTATTGCTTACTGGCACGGTGGGCGGGCGATGGTCAGTCGCAGCGAGGCTCTGGGTGGGGCCAAATTCAGTTTGATCTGGCCGCGTCGTCATCACGAATGATGCAAAGCCTTATAATCAAAATTGTATACAAAGCGTTACACAAAGACACTTTTACACTACAGACTGAAAAGCGTCGGCAGATCATTATATGCCCCGCGTATCCCTAGGAGACGTGGTGAGAATGTAGCGAAGTTATTCGCTTTTTTGGGCTCTTTCAGAGCCCTTTTTTTTGCCTGAAATTCAGTGAGTAATTACTTTCGTGCTGCGCTCAACTGACCGGCAGAATGCCCGGTAAGTGGCGGAAACAGGTTTCTAGCGCCTGCTGGAAGAAGTCCTGAAGGTAGGCACTGTCCTGCTGATCTTTCCGCACGGCGGCGTACAGCGTTGGCCATACCCCTTCTTTGCCCAGTGGCCGGGCGGATACCAGCTTCGCGTCGATGTATGGCTGTAATGCCCAGTTTGGCAGGCAGGCAACACCTCGACCGCTGGCGACCAATTGCACCATCATCAGCGTCAGTTCTGTCTGGCGGGTTGCCAGAGGCTCAATCCCGCGGGGGGAGAGAAAGTGTTCGAAGATATCTAATCGGTTACGGTCTACCGGGTAGTGAATCAGAGTCTCGGAACTCAGATCCGTGGGCTGGATGCAGTCCTGCTGGGCCAGCGGGTGCTGGTTGGCGACCGCCAGAACCGACTGATAACGGAAGAGCGGCTGATAGTAAATTTCGTTATGTGGACCAGGGTCAGAGGTCACGACCAGATCAATGTCGCCACGAATCAGAGCCGGAATGGGCTCAAAATGAAAACTGGTACTCAGATCAATCTCAACTTCAGGCCAATGGTCACGAAAGCTGTTGATAGCGGGCATCAGCCAGTCAAAACAGCTGTGGCATTCAATCACCATATGCAGACGACCACTGTGTCCACCCGCCATTTTCTGCAGGTTGCGTTCAGACTGACGCAGCAGCGGCAGCACATCATCCGCCAATTGCAGCAATTCCAGTCCGGCGCGGGTAAAACGCAACGGTTTGGTTTTACGCAGAAACAACGACACACCAAGACGCTCTTCCAGATCTTTTAACTGATGGGAGAGGGCTGACTGGGTCAGGTGCATGCGTCTGGCGGCTTCCACCAGGGTGCCGCCATCACGCAGAGCGGCGAGGGTGCGCAGATGTTTGATATCGAGCATGAAAGAAATTCATAAATATTGAATTCTGAATGTTAGCTTTTCATGAGCTTTGTTGAAAGCGCTGAATGATACGATTCTGATCGTCCATCAATTGCGCCAATTGCTCACATTCGCTGTTCATACTGCCAGCCAGCTGTTCTGCTTCCTGGGCCAGGCTTTCCAGCTGTGTCAGGTGGTCGCGGATCTGGTCGGCTGCCTGATTCTGTTCTGAGGCCGAACGTGAGTTGGCGTTGGTCATCGCCTGAATCTCGCTGAGCTCATGGCGGATCGTAGAGAACACGCCGTTGACCTGTCGTGCCCGTTCCAGCGTTTGTTCTGTTGAGTGTTGCCCTTTATTCATCGCTTCGACCGCGTGACCGCTGTGCTGATTCAGGCCGGTCACAATCAGCTGAATTTCAGCTGCTGATTCCTGGGTACGCTGAGCCAGATTACGAACTTCATCGGCGACGACGGCAAATCCGCGTCCCTGTTCACCGGCTCTGGCGGCCTCGATTGCGGCATTCAGTGCCAGCAGATTGGTCTGTTCGGCAATGTCGCTGATGGCCTGCAGGAAACGGTCAACCCCCTGGGTTTCGCTGGCCAGGCGGCTGATGGCTTCGGCGGTGCCTTTCAGCTCATCCTGCAGGGATTCCGTCTGGGTCATCATTACCTTGATGTCGTTTTCGCCGGAGGTGGCATTGCTGACGGCTTGCTGGCTGGCCTGCTGTGATTGTTGATTGTTTTCGTTGAGCTGCAATGCGGTGTGCTGAATCGCGGTGCTGACCTGTTCCACTTGCTGGGTGTAGCTGTGCTGGCGACGTACACGCTCCAGCGTATTTTGTGACAGGTTCAGGGTGTTGCTGGTGGCGCTCACCAGCGAGCTGGTGTTGTCGGCGATACGCACCAACACCGTTTGCAAGCGACGGCGCATCGCATGCTGAGCAAAGGCCAGTTGTCCGTGGGCATCATCACGTCCGGTGTAAATCCAGGCCATCAGACGGTTATTAATCACATCCTGACCGTAGCGGATAAACGCTGCTTCCTGCTGATATTGTCGAAACATGCTGAAGGCCGCACTGAGTCCGATGACACCCTGCAGTAGAAGGTTGTCGGAGCCGTAAAGTGAGGCGCCGACCGCGATCAGCCAGGGCAGTGCCGTCGGCAGCATTGGCCGCAACTGGCTCCAGCGTTGCAGCGGGTTCTTGCCGCTGTTAAGTAATTGATAGGCTTTTTCCGCACGCTGAATCTGATCGCGGCTGGGTGCAATGCGCACGGATTCATAACCGACAATCTGATCGCGTTCGTACAACGGTGTAACGTAAGCATCAACCCAGTAATGATCGCCGTTTTTTGTGCGGTTTTTTACGATTCCCATCCAGTGCTGGCCCGCCTTTACGGTGTTCCACAAATCGGCAAACGCAGCGGTAGGCATGTCGGGGTGGCGCACCAGATTGTGTGGACTGCCGTTCAGTTCTTCTTTGCTGAAGCCACTGATGCGGATGAAATGATCATTGCAGTGCGTGATCACTCCTTTGAGATTGGTGGACGACACCAGATGACCGTCGGCGGACAAGGTGACTTCGCGCTGAGTAACAGGTTGGTTATTACGCATTTTATTATCAAGGCAGCTTCATTATTCAAATAACTATAGTTCAGCGACTGTTTTTTGCCGTATTTAGCGGCATTTCCATTCGGGCCTTGGTCATCTTCGTTTCAGTCAGTAAACTCGCGCAAAAAATAATGAGGATAACATTCTATGCCACGTTGTTTGCTGAGCTTTGATCAGGGAACTACCAGTAGCCGCGCTATTCTTTTTTCTACCGAAGGCCAGATTCTGGCAACCGGCCAGCGCGAGTTTACCCAACATTTTCCTAAGCCCGGTTGGGTTGAACATGATCCGGAAGAAATCTGGCAGAGTACGCTCGCCAGTACGCGTGAAGCGTTAGCCGCTTCGGGTTGTGCGCTCAGCGACATTGCGGCTGCTGGTATCACGAATCAGCGTGAGACGACCATTGTCTGGGAGCGGGCCAGCGGTAAGCCGGTGTATAACGCCATTGTCTGGCAGGATCGCCGCACCGCCGATGTCTGTCAGCAGCTCAAAGCCGATGCCGAGCTGGAACCCCGTATTGCCGCTAAAACCGGCCTGCTGCTGGATCCGTATTTCTCGGCGACCAAACTGGCGTGGATTCTGGATAACGTCGATGGCGCGCGTGAGCGGGCAGAGCGCGGCGAGCTGGCGTTTGGTACGGTCGACACCTTTCTGCTCTGGCGTCTGACCGGCGGCAAGGTGCATGCCACCGATGCCAGCAACGCCTCGCGTACACTGCTGTTTAACATTCATAGCCAGCAGTGGGACGAAGAGCTGCTGCAGTTATTCCGCATTCCTGCCGCACTGCTGCCGGAAGTGAAGGATAGCGCTGCGGATTATGGCCGCGTCGACAGCAGCCTGTTCGGTGCCGAAATTGCCATCGGCGGTGTTGCCGGAGATCAGCAGGCGGCGCTGGTGGGACAGGCCTGTTTCCGTCCGGGTATGGCGAAGAGCACCTACGGCACCGGCTGTTTTATGGTGATGAACACCGGAAACGAGGCGCTGAAATCAACTCACCGTCTGCTGACCACGGTGGCTTACCGTATTAATGGCGAAACGACGTACGCACTGGAAGGTTCGATCTTTATGGCGGGGGCCACAATTCAGTGGATCCGCGATGGTCTGAATCTGATTTCCAGCGCCTGTGAAACGCAATCACTGGCGGAAGCGACAGGCTACGAAAATCCGGTGTATATGGTGCCGGCGTTTACCGGTCTGGGCGCTCCCTACTGGGACCCACAGGCACGTGGCGCCATTATGGGCCTGACCCGCGACACCGGCATTAAAGAGATCGTTACCGCAGGTTTGCAGGCGGTGTGTTATCAGACCCGTGATCTGCTCGAAGCGATGGCTCTGGATGGCGTTGAGCCGGCGCAATTACGCGTTGATGGCGGCATGGTGGTCAATGGCTGGCTGGTTCAGTTTCTGGCCGATGTGCTGGGGATTCCGATTGCGTGTCCGAAAGTGACGGAAACCACCGCACTGGGAGCGGCATTTTTAGCCGGATTGCAGGTTGGGGTGTATCAGAGTCTGGATGATGTTGAAGCATTTTGGGTGCATGATCGTGCGTATCAACCCAAGCTGGAAGAAAGTCAGCGTCAACATTTATACGAAGGCTGGCTCAACGCCGTGCAGCGGGTACGTTGCGGCAGCTGATCTCAGGGCCTGAGACGGGGTTGGCGAATGTCAGGTACGCCAGCTCCGATTACGAATTTTACGTGAATTGACATAGCCGACGGAAAAATAGTCTCTATAATCGTGCGCTTTGTTCTCAGAGCACAGGATGCCGCCATGAGACAGCAACAACGGGACATTCTTCGCCGCCATGGGCTGGCCAGCAGTGGAGCATTGCTGTTCACACTGCTCTTCCTGGCGGGTTTTAAGCTGCAGGGCAATCCTGCCGATGCGCTGTTGCTGTATTCTGTTATGGGTGTTTACTGGGTTGGGCAGGCGGCTCTGTTGTACTGGGTTGGTTCTGGCCGCAGCCTGAATTATCACGATCCGGGCCTGACCACTTTCTTCATGGTCTGGGCCATCTCTTTTGTCTCCATCATTCTTTATCTTTGCAGCGAAAACCGCAGTGTGATGATGCTGGGCTATCTGGCCGTCATGCCGTATGGGGTTTTCCGCCTCACCTGGCGTGGTTTTCTCGGGGTGGCATTGTTCACCATGGCGTCTTACACGCTGGTGATGCTGCTGTTGCATCACCAGAATGCCGGTCACTGGCTGGCCGGTCAGGAAGCTTTACTCGGCGCCGCATTTTTTATCAGTTTGCTGGCGTACAGCTTTCTTGGTCGGGAGGTGGCGTTGCTGCGCGAAGCTTACCGGCATAAAAACCGCGAATTACGCCGTGCCATGGTACGTATTGAAGAGCTGGCCATTACCGACGAGCTGACCGGCTTATACAATCGCCGCTATTTATTGCGCACGCTGGAAAAACAGCGGGCGTTAGCCAATCGCGAAGGTCTGCCGTTTGTACTGGCTTTTGTCGATATTGATCACTTTAAACAGATTAACGATCAGCATGGTCACCGTATTGGCGATCAGGTGCTGGTGGAGCTGGCGCAGTTACTGCGCCTATCGGTACGCGAGGTTGATCTGGCCGCGCGTTATGGCGGTGAAGAGTTTGTACTGCTGCTCAGTGGTATGACGCTGGCTACCGCGGAAAATGCCCTGAACCGTATCCGTATTGCGGTGATGGAAGAACACTTTTCTGAGTCTTCGTTGCCGCTGACAGTCTCTGTCGGGGTTGCGCAATATCACGCCGGTGAAGAGGGTGATGAGTTGCTGAACCGCGCCGACCGGCTGTTGTATGAAGCGAAGCGTGCAGGGCGCAACCGGGTACGGACGGAAACCGTGGAGCAGCAGTCGCTGCACTCTTTCTGACGGCCAAAAAATTGCCCCGTCATGCCTCAGAGGCCGCGGGGCATTTTGCAGCACTGTCCAGGCGTGCCGGACATCCGTCTGTATGACTCAGTCTTCCTGACAGAGCAGGAATTCCAGCAAAGCCTTTTGCGCATGCAAACGGTTTTCTGCTTCATCCCAAACCACGGAACGTGGGTCATCCAGTAAGTCTTCACTTACTTCCTCGCCCCTGTGTGCTGGCAGGCAGTGCATAAAGAGTACGTCTTTGTCAGCCAGATCCAGTAATTCACGCGACACCTGGTAGTCACGGAATTTACGCAGGCGCTGTTCCTGCTCATCTTCCTGGCCCATTGAAGCCCAGACATCGGTCGCCACCAGATCGACGCCGCGTACCGCTTCTTTCGGATCGCGCATCAGGGTGACGCGGTCTCCGGCTTCATCGACCAGGAACTGCGACGGTTCAAAGCCTTCCGGGGTGGCAATGTTCAGTTTGAAATCAAACTGCTGGGCGGCATTGATATATGAGTGACACATGTTGTTGCCATCGCCGATCCAGGCGACGGTTTTACCCTGAATCGAACCGCGGTGTTCCACGTAGGTCTGGATATCAGCCAGCAGCTGGCACGGATGAAAATCATCGGTCAGTGCGTTGATGACCGGCACTTCGGAGAACGCGGCAAAGCGCTCGACCGTTTCGTGTTCAAAGGTACGGATCATAACGATATCGACCATGCGTGACAGTACACGGGCACTGTCTTCCACCGGTTCGCCACGGCCCAGCTGGGTATCACGCGGCGACAGGAAGATGGCATGGCCACCCAGTTGTGCCATACCGGCCTCAAACGAAACGCGGGTACGGGTGGAGGATTTTTCAAAAATCATCCCCAGCACGCGGTTACGCAGTGGCTCGTAGAGTTCTCCGCGTTTGTGCATCTGCTTCAGCTCGATAGCGCGCTGGATAAGCCAGTTCAGCTCTTCCGGAGAATGGTCTAACAGGGTTAAAAAATGTCTCACGTTAGTTCCTTATTCAAACTCAACCGAGCGCCTCGATCAGGGCAGATACGGTTTCGATGATCTGGTCAGCTTCGCTCTGTGACAGATTCAGCGGTGGCAGCAGACGCACCACATTGCCGGAAGTCACGTTCAGCAGCAGACCCTGTTCCAGGGCAGCAGCCATCAGTGATGGACAGTCCTGGTTCAGCACCAGACCAATCATCAGGCCATGGCCACGGATTTCGAGCAGACGCTCGCTGTTATTCAAACGTGCACGGAAACCGTCACGCAGGTAATCGCCCATGGTGCGGGCGTGATCACACAGATTCTCTTGTTCAATGGTCTCAACGACCGCCAGTGCCGCCGCACAGGCCAGCGGGTTACCGCCATAGGTTGAGCCATGGTTGCCTGGCTGCAGTATCTGAGCCGCTTTGCCCTGCGCCAGACAGGCCCCAATCGGTACACCGTTACCCAGACCTTTGGCGGTGGTGACGACATCCGGGCGGAAACCAAAGTGCTGGTAGCAGAAATAGGTGCCGGTCCGGCCGTTACCGGTTTGTACTTCGTCGAGCATCATCAGCAGCTGGTGCTCATCGCACAAAGCACGTACGCCGGTCAGATAGTCTGCGCTGGCGGTGGCCAGACCACCTTCGCCCTGTACTGGTTCCAGCATTACTGCAACCACATTCGGGTTGGCTTTGAGAACCGCTTTAATCGCGTCCAGATCCTGATACGGCACCCGGATAAAACCATTGAGCAGTGGGCCAAAGCCTTCCTGCACCTTGGTATTTCCGGTGGCGGTCAGAGTGGCCATGGTGCGGCCATGGAACGCTTTGGTCATGACGATGATAACCGGCTCATGGATGCCGCGGTCGTGACCGTATTTACGCGCAATTTTAATCGCCGCTTCGTTGGCTTCGGCACCCGAGTTGGAGAAAAACACGTTTTCCATACCGGAGACACGCACCAGCGCTTCAGCCAGCGCCTGCTGCTTGCCGATGCCATACAGGTTTGAGGTGTGAATCAGCTTATCAGCCTGCTCACATATAGCCGCCGTGACCGCCGGGTGGGCATGGCCCAGGCCGCATACGGCAATACCACTGAGCGCATCCAGATAGCGTCGGCCCTGAGTATCAATAACCCAGCTGCCTTGTCCACTTTCAAACGTCACGGGTAACCGCCCGTAGGTATTCATGATGGCTTGCATATCACTCAAATCCTCTGAAACGCAAAAAGGCAGCCTTGGCTGCCCCGGAAGGGTCAGCATCATACGAAAGGGCCGTAACTTTGTAAATGTTGCCCGATTGACAGGCGAATCCCCACTCGGGCTGAGCATTTCGGTTAATGTTGCACGGCGTTGTGATCATTGTCAGTGGCGGGTCGGCTGAGTAGTGTGGACGCTTATATAAAGATAAAGGCCACACCATGGAACAGTATCTGCAAAGCACCCGTTATTTTGATGCAACCAATCCGCAGGTTGTGGCACAGGCGCACGCGCTGGCTGGTGATGCCACCGATCCGCTGGAAATTGCCCGCCGGTTGTATCTCGGAGTGCGCGATGGTGTGCGCTACAACCCTTATACCTTCAGTGATGATCCGCTAAGTTTCAGCGGCAGTCATTGTCTGGCTGCTGGCCAGTCGTACTGTATTCCCAAGGCGGTGCTGCTTGGCACTATGGCACGGGCACTGGGAATTCCTTCCCGGCTGGGGCTGGCCGATGTGCGTAATCATCTGTCATCGCCACAGTTGCTGGCGTTTCTGCGCTCGGATGTATTCGTTATGCATGGCTATATCGAGCTGTGGCTGAATGAGCGTTGGGTAAAAGCGACACCGGCCTTCAATAAAGCATTGTGTGAGCGTATGGGCGTGGCGGTGCTGGAGTTTGATGGTGAGCAGGATTCGGTGTTTCAGCCGTTTGATGAACAGGGCCGGGCACATATGGAATATCTGAAGGATCATGGCATCTTTGCTGATGTGCCCGTCGATTTTATTGTCGCTCAGGTTGCCGAAGCCTATCCGCATCTGGTGAAAACCGCCGATTTTGCCGAGCGCTCACTGGAAGGAGATATTGCAGCGCCAATGAGCTGAACCGTTCAGAAACTCTGATCGTCGCCACAAAAATTCTTTGCTGGCTGCCTGTTATCTCAGTTCGCAGAATGCAGCTATTTGCGGAGAATACTATGCAGAAGCGGAATGCTGGTTGGTCGTGGCTGTATATTACAGCCGCGCTCTGGGGACTGAGTGGCACTGTATGTGTGGCTGAAGAGCCAGCAGAGGATGCTGAAGAAACGATATCCGCGCCAGCGGATGACGGCGATCAATCATACCGCCGTGAGATTCAGCAGGAATGTGAATCTCAGGCGACGTCGATGGAGCTGGAAGGGTCCGACCGGGCCGATTACGTGCGTTTATGTCTGCAGCAATACGGCCTGTAAACCGTGGTCAGCCGCGTCCGCGGGTACGGGTGCGGTTAGCGCGGGCATTTTTCTCAATAAAAATCATGATCTTGGCGGCCACGTCAATACCGGTTGCTTCCTCAATGCCCTGAATACCGGGAGATGAGTTCACTTCCATCACTACCGGGCCGTGGTTGGAGCGCAGAATATCGACACCGGCAACATTCAGACCCATAGTGCGAGCGGCGCGTACCGCGGTGGCACGTTCTTCCGGCGTAATACGGATTAACGAGGCGCTGCCACCACGGTGCAGGTTAGAGCGGAATTCGCCTTCCTGCGCCTGACGTTTCATGGCGGCCACGACTTTATCGCCCACCACAAAGCAGCGGATATCGGCACCGCCGGCTTCCTTAATGTATTCCTGCACCATGATGTTGGCTTTCAGACCCATAAACGCTTCGATCACGCTTTCGGCGGCTTTACGGGTTTCGGCAAGTACGACACCGATCCCCTGAGTGCCTTCCAGCAGTTTAATCACCAGTGGAGCGCCACCGACCATACGGATCAGGTCGGGAATGTCGTCCGGGCTGTGGGCGAAGCCGGTTACCGGCAGACCAATGCCTTTGCGTGCCATTAACTGCATCGAGCGCAGCTTGTCGCGCGAGCGGCTGATTGCCACCGATTCGTTCAGCGGATACACCCCCATCATTTCGAACTGGCGCAGTACGGCGGTGCCATAGAATGTAATCGACGCACCAATGCGTGGAATAACGGCGTCAAAATCGTCCAGTTCGTGGCCCTGATAATGAATACTGGAATCCAGACTGTTGATGTTCATGTAACAGTGCAGGGTATCCAATACGCTGACTTCATGACCACGCGCTGTGCCAGCTTCCACCAGACGGCGGGTGGAATACAGATTGGCGTCGCGGGACAGAATGGCAATCTTCATAGGGAGTCAATTCCTGGATACTGGCGTTCGACATCGACCAGAAAACGCCCACTGATGGCCCGGCGGCCGATCAGCATGGGGTATTTCATGCTGCCGCGGTGGCTGAGGCTGAGTTCGATGGTCCAGGTTTTCCCGGCAGCGAAAAGCTGAGTTTTAATAATGTAGCGATGGCTGCGCTGGCCATTGGAGCTGGCAATGACCCGACGATCGATCACTTCAGCTTCGCAGATCTGATCCAGGGCCGCCGTGTCATTATCGAATAACACATGAAAGCGGACCCAGGATTTTCCGTCTCGTTTAAAGGGCTCAATGCGTTCAGCGTGTAAACTGCTGGTACAGGCCCCGGTGTCGACTTTGGCCAGGCACTGGATGCCAAAGTCGGGGAGAGATACTTGTTCTATATAGCCGAGAACGGGCTTAATCATCGCTATCAATGCTGTCCGAGCCACCCTCTGCAACGGCAGCAGAAGAGGCGGTGAAGTAGATTTGTTTACGGCGTAAGGCGTTGAGATATATGGCCCAGGTTTTTTCAACATCTGAGGCTGGTTTTTCGTGGCCATGGCAGGTTGCGACAAAGCGTTCTTCTTCGTCGTTCTGCGGCGCACGGTTACCCTCGTGCAGGGCTTTCATCGCCACACCTTTGGTTTCCAGAATCTGCGCCTGAGTACGGGTGAAATCCCCGGAGCGCTGGAAACCACGTGGAAAATTGCGGTCGTCAAAGAACTTTTTGTCGCAGTCAAAACTCTTCACTTGGCTATTGTCCATTCTGCACCTACTATCCCGATGAGGTAATTTTGGGCGGAGTATGGTCAGGCATGATTCGCCGGTAAAACAAAAAAAACTTATCGTAACGAAAATTTTATTTGGTTGATATGGATACAGAACTGCTTAAAACCTTTATGGAAGTTTCACGCACCCGACACTTCGGCCGGGCGGCGGAAAACCTGTATCTGACGCAGTCTGCCGTCAGTTTCCGGGTGCGCCAGCTGGAAGGACTTCTGGGGGTTGAACTGTTCTCCCGTCAGCGTAACAACATTCAATTGACACCGGCCGGTGAGAAACTCATGCCATTGGCTGAGAGCAGTGTTTTGCTTGAGCAGCGCATTCGTCAGGAAGTGGCGATGGCCGATGGCAAAAGCCAGCAGATGTCGCTGGGGGCAACCCCGAATCTCTGGGATGCTTTTCTGCAGGAACAGTTGCGCCTGTTTATGAGCAGCTCTCCGGGGATTGCGTTAAATGCGATGGCGCATTCTAGTGGTAACCTGGTGCGACAGATTATTGAGCGTACGCTCGACCTGGCCTTTGTATTTGATGCGCCCAAGGTTGATGAGCTGACCACCATCGAAGTGATGAATATCCCGCTGTATCTGGTTTCCGGCGAACCCTGTGACAGTTGGCAGGAAGCTTTGGCCCAGGACTATGTGCTGGTGGATTGGGGGACATCATTTCAGATCCAGCATGCGCAGGAGTTCAAAGGTGCCAAACCGCCGGTATTGCAGACCAATACCGGGCGGATTGCACTGGATTGTATTCTCAGTAATGGCGGCTCGGCGTATTTACCGTCCAGCCTGATTCAGCCTTACCTCGACAGCGGGCAGATGCATGTGGTGCCGGATGCGCCGGTGATCAATCGCACCGTTTATGCCAGCTTTCATGCCAGCAGTGGTCGCGAAGAGCTGATTAATAAAGTGATCGAGCAAATTGCTACCAATGTCACGGCTGCTTCTGCATTGGCAGCTCCGCAGGGAGAATCCAAATGACGATTCATTGTCAGGCCTGGGCGATGGCTCAGACGGGTGGGGCGGATGTTCTGCACAAGGTACCGATTGAACTGCCGCAGCCCGGAGCCGGGCAGGTGCTGATTCGCGTTGCTGCCGCAGGCTTTAACCCGGTAGATACCAAGATTCGGGCAGGCCTGGCGGCGATTGCCCCTGAATCCGGCGTGCTGGGCTGTGATGTCAGCGGTTATATAGAAGCAGTAGGCGAAGGCGTCAGTGCATTTTCTCCGGGCGATGCTGTTTATGGCTGCGCCGGCGGGGTTAAGGGGCATTATGGTACGCTGGCTGAATATATGGTCGCCGATGCGGCTTTGTTGGCGCCCGCACCGGTTGGTATGCCGCTGGAAGAATGTGCTGCTCTGCCAATAGCCGCCATCACTGCCTATGCCGCATTAGAACGTCTGCAGTTACAGGCCGGGGAGCGTTTGTTTGTGGTGGGGGCTTCCGGTGCGGTCGGTCTGATGATGACGCAGATCGCGCGCCAACAGGGCTTGCTGATCGAGGGTTCTGCCGGTAATAAGGATCGTATCCGGCAGGTTGAAGCCTATGGCGGTCGTGGTTGGCTGCACAGCGAGTGCGCGCAATTGGTTGCTCAGGGTGAGCGTTTCAATAAAGTACTGGATACTTTTGGCGGAGCCGGGCTGCAAACCGCGCTTGAGTTGGCAGCGCCTTACGCCCAGGTGGCGACGATTAACGCCCGTAACCAGTATGATTTATCACAAGCTCACGCTAAGGCACTGACCTTGCACGCCATCTTTATTCTGTTGCCGTTACTCCGACAGGAGAATATGGCCGCGCATGGGGACTGTCTGCGTACGTTAACCGCTGGTATTGAGGCGGGCGAACTTAAGGGATTGCCGCTGCAGCGTTATGGCATGTCGGATGTGGCTGCGGTTCATTCGCGCTATGAAAGCGGAACGCTGACGAATAAGGCGATCATGCTGCCCGATTTTTGAGCAGCACGCCGTTAGTAACAGAAGATAGCGGGGATCAGTCGATCCCCAGCCATTTGTGCGTTTGCAGGCTCAGCTTCCATTGCGGGTGGGCAAGACAATATTCGACGGTCTTGCGCATATTGCTGGTTGATAAGCCTTCTTTCGCCCCTTCATTCTTATCCGTTGCCAGAATCATGGCCTGATAGTCGGCCATCGGCTGCAGATAAAAATGCCGTGCATTAAAAGAAGCAAAGCGTTCCGGCATGGCTTTGCTCTGCGGATAGACCAGCTTCAGCTCATCACACTCGGTAAGCACAATCTCTGCATCCGCTTTGGGACTCAAACAAAGCCAGTCGATACTCGCAGGTGCAGGCAGGGTGCCGTTGGTTTCAACGCCGATTTCAAAACCTGCTTCGTGCAGTGCTTCTGTTAAAGGTACGTCGAGTTGCAGCAAAGGCTCACCGCCGGTGCAGACCACATAGGGAACTCCCTGAGCGGGGTCTGGCCACAGACTGCTGATCAGACTGACCAGCTCCGCTGCACTGTAGATTCCGCCATTTTCGCCATCGGTACCGATAAAATCGGTGTCGCAGAAATCGCACACGGCGTCAGCACGGGAATCTTCGCGCCCGTTCCACAGATTGCATTTACTGAAGCGACAAAACACAGAAGGGCGTCCGGCCTGTGCGCCTTCGCCCTGCAGTGTGTAAAAAACTTCCTTAACGCGGTAGCGGTCGGCCATCAGCTGTTCTCGTAAGCCAGTGGGTCGGTGGCATGGTTATGGGCAAAGGCCTCCAGGCGTTCAACGCAGGAGCCGCACTTGCCGCAGGCTTTCTCACGACCGTTGTAGCAGGTCCAGGACTTACCATAATCAAGCCCCATCTTCAGACCGTCGGCGAGGATCTCTGTTTTGTCGCTGTTCAGGTAAGGCGTAACAATATCAACCGGCTCGTAGTTGGCCAGCTTGGCGACTTTATTCATCGCGTGAACAAAGTCCGGGCGGCAATCCGGGTAAATTGCGTGGTCACCGGAATGCGCGCCGTAAAATACTTTGCTGGCCCCAATATCCACGGCATAGCCAATAGCCAGTGACAGCAGAATCATATTGCGGTTCGGCACCACGGTGGATTTCATATTGGCCGCTTCATAGTGGCCTTCCGGGATTTCGATGTCAGACGTCAGAGAGGAGCTCTGCAGTAGCTGATTGATTGCGGTGATATCAATGATACGGTGATTGATACCCAGCTCTTCACACACGCGGGTGGCAAAGGCGATTTCCTTGCGGTGCTTCTGGCCATAATCAAAGGTCAGAGCATAGAGCTCGTATCCTTCTGCCTTAGCTTTATTAAGGATGGTAAAGGAATCCATCCCGCCGGAATAAATAACAACGGCTTTCTCGGCCATGACTAACCTCATTCTTAAAAAGATACTGGAACAGATAAACAGTCCGAACCAGGGAGCCGGGTGGCTCCGGGAATTAAGGCGGCAAGTATACGTGCTTTATATAGAAGGGGGAAAAGGGAGGCCGAAAATGCTCCTGTAAATTTTTTTCAGAAACCTGTTGACCGCTGGCAGGATCTCTCTATAATGCGCCCCTCTTGACCGCTACGGTGTGTCGGGAAGATTGAAAAAGCTTTGCTTTTCAATGACTTACAAGATTCTAACGAATCATGAGTCGCTGAAAAATTCTCGAAAAAGGTATTGATTTCGGTCAGCAAGAGCGTAGAATGCGCCACCTGCTTTGAGAGTGACTCGAAAGAGTTATCTGAAGCTAAGTTAAGTGGTTGATTTTAAAAGAAATTTTGAAAATTAACGCTTGACAAGATTTTAAGGTGCTGTAAAATGCGCCGCCTGAGTTGAGAAGCGAAAGCGGAATGATTCAGGCAGTTAAGCGGTTGAAAAGATTCAAATAAATCGCTTGACATAAAGAGCTGCTTCTATATAATACGCAGCCCGCTTTGAGAGAAACGAAGCGATGTTCTTTAAAAATTCAAGCATTAAGTAATTCGTGTGGGTGCTTACTGAGACGCTCTGGAGACAAAGCATTATCAAGTAAGAACTCGTCGATAATTCATTTATGAAGCAAAGACAGTTTTATTCTTGAGC